>JASGIQ010000010.1:0-36286 GCA_047601765.1 Aquabacterium sp. | reverse complement strand
CCATCTCGGGCGTGATGATGCCTTGGCGGGCATAGTGCATCTGCGTCACGTTGCGTCCAGCCTTGGCGCGGCGCGGCGTGCGCTGCAGGCTGGCGGCGGCTTCGCGCAGGGCGGCCATGCGCTCGTCATGCCGTTCATCGGCCTTCAAGCCATCGTCCACGGCTTGCACGCTGCGGCCTTCATACAGCTCGGTGTCGCCGCGCGCGATGACGGCGGCTTCGCGCACCGGCGGCAGGCCACGCGTCACGTCGATCTGCACGTTCGGATCGGTGTAGGGACCCGAGCAGTCGTACAGCGTCACGGTCTCGCCGTTGGTGAGCGTGACCTCGCGCATGGGCACGCGCACGCCCTCATGGCTGCCCTCGACATACACCTTGCGGGATGCAGGCAGGGGCTCACGGGTCAGGCGCGTGAGTTCGCTCAGCGCTTGCAGGGCAACGGCGGGATCGGGTGCGTTCATCGGGCAGCTCCTTCGGTGGCGGTGTTCGGTCGCGCTCCGAGGGGTGCCTGCGCCTGTGGGGCTTCTCTCGTCATGGAGAGGGCCTGGAGGCAAGGTGCCCTGTCTTCATGCCGGCCATCCGCCACAACAGCGCGGCAGGCCAGGACAGGTGCACATCAGGTACGGCTCTTCTTTCGCCGGTATGAACCGGATCAAGTTCAGCGGGTTCGGTCTTCCATCTCAGCGCCATCGCACATCGCGCGTGGCACACCCCGGAGCAGCGCGCAGTGTAACGCCAATGCGGGCGCCATGCTGCTGAAGACTGGTGAACGCCGGTTCACTGTCGGCTGCTGATCTGGACGAGGGGGGAAGGGGTGGTGGCCACCCAAGCTTGCGGCCCTTGCTTCAGCCCGGGCTTGACGAGGACCGCAGGCGATGCCGACTGAGCCGGAGCGGCTGCTTCCTCAGGGAACAGGCGCGCCTTCAAGCGCGCCAGCATGCGGTTCGCCTCATGGGGCGTCGGCCCGATCAAGGCCAGCAGGATGGCCAGGGGCGCGATGGCGAAGATCGGTCGCATGAGGAGGGTGGGGCAGCCCGTGTGGGTTGTTGTTCTGATTCAGGCGGGCCAGTGTAAGAACCGGCGCCTGGGGCTCACCACCCCTCGCACGGGGGGATGTTGCGTCAAGTCCATGCCGAAGGTGACATGTGACGCAAGGCACTGTCGTCAGCGCGGTGTTATCCGCGCCGCAAGCTCACCGCGAGCTGCCACGCGGCGTACTGCGCGGGTGCCATGCCACCGGTTGCGCCGCACGGTGGTCTCTGGACGGCGTGGCTTGGCTCTGCCCGCATTGACCGCAGCCGGTGCCCGTGCCACACGTGGCGCCACCCTGGCTTGCCGCGCCCGCGGGCGTGCCGCACGCCGTCGCGCTCTTGCCCATGCGGCCTCGGGCAGCCGGCCACCAGCGGCGCAGCAGATAGGCCAAGGCCAGCAGGCCGATGCCGAGGGTCGCCAGAGTCTGCCAGTCGAGTTGCATCTCACCCTCCCCAGGCCAGCGCCACGCGGTAGACGATGAACGAAGCGACATAGGCAATGCCGAACAGGTAGCCCGCCATCATCAGCGGCGTCTTCCAGCCGTTGGTCTCCCGCTTGACCGCGGCCAAGGTGGCCAGGCATTGCGGCGCATACACATACCAGGTCATCAGCGACAGGGCCGTCGGCAGGCTCCACGCGTTGTGGATGAGGCCCTGCAATGCGGTCGACAGTTCATCGCCCGTCTGCGACATCGCATACACGGTGCCCAGCGCAGCCACGGCCACTTCGCGTGCAGCCATGCCCGGCACCAGTGCGATGCAGATCTGCCAGGTAAAGCCAATCGGCGCAAAGATCACTTCCAGTGCGCGCCCCGCCATGCCGGCAAAGCTGTACTGAATCGCCGGCCCCGTGGCGCCTTCGGGTGGCGCAGGAAAGTTCGACAGGAACCACAGGATGATCATGAGCGAGAGGATGATCGTGCCCACGCGCTGCACGAAGATCCGGGCGCGGTCCCACAGGCCCAGAAGCAGGTTGCGCAAGTGAGGCACCTTGTAATCAGGCAGTTCCATCAGCAGGGGCTGCGCGCCGCCTTGCTTCATGAAGCGCTTGAGCACCAGTGCCACCACCGCGGCCGACACGATCCCTGCCATGTACAAGGCAAACATCACCAGCCCCTGAAGGTTGAAGATGCCTGCCACGGGGCGATCGGGAATGAAGGCCGCGATCAGCAGCGCGTACACCGGCAGCCGGGCCGAGCAGGTCATCAGCGGTGCGATCAGGATGGTCACCAGCCGGTCTCGGGGCTCGGGAATGGTGCGGGTGGCCATGATGCCCGGGATGGCGCAGGCAAAGCTCGACAGCAGCGGGATGAAGGCCCGGCCCGACAAGCCCACTCCACCCATCACGCGATCGAGCAGGAAGGCCGCCCGCGGCAGATAGCCCGAGTCCTCCAGCGCCAGGATGAAGCCGAACAGGATCAGGATTTGCGGCAGGAAGACCAGCACGCCGCCGGCCCCGCCGATCACGCCTTCGACCAGCAGGCTGCGCAGCATGCCATCGGCCATGTGCGTCTGGACCAGCTCACCGAGGTGGCCCATGGACGCATCGATCCAGTCCATCGGCAGCGCGGCCCAGCTGAACACCGCCTGAAAGACCAGGAACATCAGCACGGCCAGGATCAACGGCCCGAAGACGGGGTGCAGCACGTAGCGATCCAGCGCCGCGGTCAGGCGCGAGCCGTGTTCGGGCATGGTCACGCAACGGGTCAACAACTGACTCACGCGCTGGTGGGTTTCTTCCACCGGCGTTTCGGCGATGCGCTGCATGGGGCGGGGCGCCGCAGGGGCGGGCAGCTTGGCCCAGTCCAGGCTGTCGAGCCGCTCGAGCAAGGCGCGCTCACCGCCTGAGCGGATGGCGACGGCCTCCACGACGGGGATGCCCAGTTCCGCTTGCAGCCGTGCAATGTCGATGTGGATGCCGCGCTGCACGGCCAGGTCCATCATGTTGATGGCCAGCACCATGGGCACGCCCAGGGTCTGCAGCTCCAGCACCATGCGCAGGTTCAGGCGCAGGTTGGTGGCATCGACCACGCAGACCAGGCCGACCGGAGCGGTTTCCCCGCTGCGCACGCCGGCGATCACATCCCGCGTGATGGCTTCATCGGGCGTGACGGCCAGCAGGCTGTAGGCGCCCGGCAGATCCAGCACGCGCCAGGGCTGCCCCTGGGGCGACACGAACTGGCCTTCCTTGCGTTCGACCGTCACGCCGGCGTAGTTGCCGACCTTCTGGCGCGCCCCCGTCAGGCGGTTGAACAGCGCGGTCTTGCCGCAGTTGGGGTTGCCCACCAGCGCGATCAGCGGTGAGCCGGACATGGAGGGAGAGGCTGCCGCCATGTGTGATTCCTGCTGCTTGGGCCGTGCGTGGGTGCGTGAAGAGGGGAAGGAAACCGCGACCGCCAGGGTGCGTCAGCCTTGCACGACCTCGATGAGCGATGACTCCAGCCGGCGCATCGCAAAGGTGCTGGTGCCCACACGCACCGCCAGCGGACCGTGGCCGAAGAATATGCGGCGCAGCACCTGCACCTTTTCCCCCGGCACGAACCCCAGCTCCATCAGTCGGCGCTTGAGCGCGCCACCGTCGTGGTGGTGCGCCTTGATCTCGCGGATGGTGGCCACCGTCCGCACAGGCAGCTTGTCCAGGGTGGTGGCGGTGCTGGGGCCGTGCGCGTGGTGAGGGTGGCGGTGGGCTGTCATGAACCCATTCTAAGTTCAAATGCGAACGATTCGCAACAACAGGAATTGAGGAACATCAACGTTCTTCGCCCTGTTTTCCCCCTTGATCAGGGGCCGCGCCCCCATTCGGCATGCGCGGTGCCCACCATCCGGACCCGGGGGGGCGATTCGCCCAGCATCTGCCGCTTGACGATGCCGGCCAGATCGGGCGCTTCCAGCGAGACGGTGGTGCCCGGCCGCGGCGGCACGTAGGGCACATAGCCGGCTTCCGTCCAGAGGTAGAAGCGCCAGTCCGGATCATTCAGGGGGCGGCTGAAGCGAAAGCGCACGGCCTGCGGGAAGCCCTCTGCCGACAGTTCGGTGACCGTCGCTTCGAAGGCGCCGGCCGCAATGGGTTCACCGACCTTGAACGGGCGGGTGATCACATCGCGGCTGAACCGGTCGACGAACGACATGCTGCGGGGGCCACGCAGGGTGAGCGTGTCGGCGCTGTCGATGGTCATCGTCAGGCCCTGCATGCCGTTGGCCAGGGTGTGCATCGATGCCGGATTGTCCACGCCATGCAGGTGCCGGGTGCTGGGGTAGTAGATGGTCATGAACGCCATCGGCGGGTTGATGAGCACCACACGGGCGGCCGGGTCGCCGCGCCCGTCCGGCAGGCTCAGGGGATCCAGCACGCCCTGCTGGAAGGCTTCTTTCTGATAGCTGGTTTGAAGCACTTTCTGAAGCGGGAACCAGCCCAGGTGCACGGCCATCGAGGCGCATGCGATCCACCAGGCGCCGCGGGTGTGCCATCCATCCGTTTTCGCTGGGCGTCCGCGCTCCCACATGTGCGTCAGCAGCAGGGCAAAGAGGCCGCTGGCGCCCACTTCGGCGCCCAGCAGCAAGCGGTCCGCGGCCTCGGAGGCACACAACGGCAGCAGGCTGAGCACGGCGCCCGTTGCCAGGAACCGGGCCAGTGTGCTGCGCCACAGGCCGTGGCGCTTGGCGGCGACGATCCACAGCCCCGTCAGTGCGGCTGCGGCCACCGCGAAAAGCTGTTGTTGACCCAAGGGCAGCAGGGTGGAGACGGCAGAAGGTGCCCCCCAGGTCTGCGCCAGCAGCAGGGTGGGCAGGCGCGTGACGAGGGCTTCCAGGAAGCGGGCCGGATGGGCGCCCGGATCGATGTAGTGGCCCGAGCCCGTGCTGCCATAGCCCAGGGAGGCATAGAGCAGGCGCCAGACAAGGACGATCACCAGGAAGGGCAGCAGATCCTTGAAGCGGGCGCGCCACGTGTCGCGCACGCGCGCCACATCGTGTTTGGCCTGGCGAGGGTAGATCAGCACGTGTGCCACCAGGTAACCCAGTGCGAAGACGCCGGCTTCAGCAGACAACAAGGCCAGCGCCAACATGACGGCGGCGACCAGGCCCTGGACACGCCGGCCCTGGACACGCCAGAGATGGAAGGCCGTGATGCAGGCCACCGCAAAACAGGCGGAGATCAGCTGATTGCGTGCTGCCACCCACGCCACGGCGGGCAGATGCAGGCGGCTGGCGATGAAGAACAGCACCGCCAGGCTGGCCCAGGCAGGCACGCTGGGGCTGAGCGTCAGGTAGAGGCGAGACAACAGCAACAGCAGTGCGCCATACCAAAGCAGGCTGTGCACGTGCATCCAGGCGGGTTGATGCGGCCACAGACGGTAATCCAGCCAGTGCGTGAACTCGCTCAAAGGGCGCCAGAACGCCATGCGCAGGTCATCGGATGCCCACCACATCAGCAGCCCGGATTCCTTGAGGCTGCGGATCTGCGCCGGATCGCCTGAGACGAAGTGGAACAGGCCCCAGGGCGATCCCGGGTGCTTCTCGACCATGGGGCCTTCGAACAGGATCGACCAGTGGAGGAAGTCGTCCATGCTCAGCCCGGCGCGGATGACCGGCGCGACCATCAGCAGGCCCAGCAACACCAGGGCTGGCGTCACCCAGCGGTGCGTGAGCCAGTGAGGTGTGAACCAGCTGCCTGACGCCGTTTCGCTGTGGGTCAGCAGCTCTTCATCGTCCTGCTCAGAAGAGGCGAATTCAGTCATTTTGATGATTCAGATTTACTGATCACATTGTGCGATGCGTGTGAGAAGTAGCACACACAACAGTGTCGCAGCGCGCCCCTTCCTTGAGGGCGCTCGATCAAGGGGGCGGCAAGGGCGGGGCGGGGCTCCCTGGCGCTCCCTCCAAGGGCGGAAATTCCTCATCCACCACTTTCAAGCCCTATCGCAGGTCCTTGATTCATAAGGACTTTTTTTCGACGATTTTGCGTCCGCAATCGCATCTAAGTCTTTGATTTCATTGAACTTTTTTTTACTTTTTCCTTGTTTTAGGGGGAAGGATCAGTTAAAGTGGGATTTAGTGCAAATTCGTGGGGTTTTGTGTGAGTCTGATCTTCCAAGGTGCTTCGGCGCTGTCACTGGACGCGAAGGGACGCATGGCCGTTCCCGCGCGCCATCGTGATGCGCTGCAGGCCTTGTGCGGCGGTCAGTTGACGATCACGAAAAACCCAGATGGCTGCCTGATGGTGTTTCCGCGTCCGGCCTGGGAGTCGTTCCGCGACAAGGTCGCCGCGCTGCCGATGTCGGCCGCAGGCTGGAAGCGCATCTTTCTGGGCAACGCCATGGACGTGGAGATCGACAGCGCCGCGCGCGTGCTGGTCTCGCCCGAGCTGCGTGCCGCCGCGGGCATCACCAAGGATGTGATGCTGCTGGGCATGGGCAGCCATTTTGAACTCTGGGACGCGCAGCGCTACGCGGCCCACGAGGCCGAAGTCATGGCCCAGCCCATGCCGGAGGCGCTCCAGGACTTCACCTTCTGACGCGATGCAGGAAGGAGCCACACCTTGGCAGCATCAAACGGTTCTGCTGCACGAGGCGGTCGATGCCTTGTGGGATCCCGCTGCCGGCCCGCATCCGCAGGGGGTCTATGTGGACGCCACCTTTGGTCGTGGTGGGCACTCGCGTCTGATCCTGTCGAAGCTGGGCCCCGGTGCGCGCCTGATCGCGCTGGATCGCGATCCGGAGGCCGTGGCGCACGCCAAGCACGGCCCTGCAGCGATCACCGATCCGCGCTTTTCAGATCGTGCACGCGCCGTTCTCGTCGTGGGCCGAGGTGATGGTCGATCAGGGTGTGCCGATGGTGCATGGCCTGTTGATGGACATCGGCGTGTCCTCGCCGCAGATCGACAACCCGGCGCGCGGCTTCAGCTTCCGCTTCGATGCGCCGCTGGACATGCGCATGGACACCACGCAGGGCGAGAGTGCGGCGGAGTTCCTCGCGCACGCCTCCGTGGACGAGATCACGGAGGTCATCCGTGACTACGGCGAAGAACGGTTTGCTTTCGGCATTGCAAAGGCGCTTGTCGCTCGCCGCGACGAGGGCCAGCCTGTGCGCACCACCGGTGAGCTTTCAGCGGTCGTGGCTCGTGCGGTCAAGACCCGTGAGCACGGCCAGGACCCTGCCACCCGCACCTTCCAGGCTCTTCGGATTCACGTCAACCGTGAACTCGGTGAACTGCAGGATGCCCTGGAGGGAGCACTGAAGATGCTCGCGCCCGGCGCACGACTGTCGGTCATCAGCTTCCATTCGCTGGAAGACCGCATCGTCAAGACCTTCATCGCCAAGCACAGCCGCGAGGAGGTCGATCGCCGTGTGCCGTTCGCGCAGGCGCAGCCCTTGATGCTGCGTGCGGTTGCGCGCATCAAGCCTTCGGAAGCCGAGATCGCCGGCAATCCGCGCTCGCGTTCGGCGGTGCTGCGGGTGGCCGAGCGCACGGATGAGTCCTGGTCGGATCGGCATCTGGTGGCCGAGGCGAAGGCGGCTGCGGCCAAGGGTGGCAAGGCTTCGGCCAAGGCGGCCGGCAAGCCCCGCAGCAGCAAGGGGGGGCGTCGATGATCGCGCGCCTGAACATCCTGCTGGGCATCGTGCTGTTCTTCAGCTGCCTGTGGCTGGTGCGCTCCAGCTATGAGTCGCGTCGCCTGTTCGTCGAGCTGGAGAAGGCCCAGTCGCAATCGCACGAACTGCAGATCGATTACGAACGCCTGGAAGTGGACAAGCGCGCCCAGGCCACGCCGCTGCGTGTGGAAAAGCTCGCGCGCGACAAGCTGCGCATGTTCAACAACACGCCGGGTGTGACGCACTATGTGAGCACCGCGGCGTCCGGCGTCATGAACCAGGATGCGGAGGCTCCGGTGGCCGCTGCATCGCAGGCGTCGGGAGGTCAGCGATGAGCCGCATCGGTGATCTGCTGCGCCGCCTGCGTGGTCAGCCACGGCGGCAGGGTGCGGGCGCCATGCCCACGGTGCGCTACGCGACCAGCCCGCTGCTCGCCTCGCGCACACCGCCCTGGCGCGTCAAGTTCCTGATCGGTGCCATCGGTCTGGGCTTTGCCGTGCTGATTGGCCGCGCCGCGTGGATCCAGATCATCCACAACGACTTCTTCCTTCAGCAGGGTGCCAGCCGCTATGAGCGCCGCATCGAGCTGGAAGGCAACCGTGGCCGCATCCTGGATCGCAATGGCGAACTGCTTGCCTCCAGTGTGCCGGCGCCTTCGCTGTGGGCCATCCCCAAGGACATGGAAGCCTCGCGTGCCGAGTTGAGGGCGCTGGCGAAGCTGCTCGACATGCCGGTGACGGATCTGCTCAAGCGCCTGGACTCCAATCCCAACTTCGTGTGGCTGCGGCGCAAGGTGCCCGACAGCGTGGCAGAGCAGGTCGCTGCGCTCAAGATCAAGGGCATCTACGAACTGCGCGAATCCAAGCGCCAATATCCTGAAGGTGAATCGGCGGCGCACATCGTCGGCTTCACCAACATCGAGGACGAAGGCCAGGAAGGCATCGAGCTGGCCTTTCAGAAGCAACTGGCTGGCCGCAATGGCTCGCGTCAGGTGATCAAGGATCGCCTGGGCCGCGTGGTGGAGTCCGTGGGCGACATGGTGCCCCCGGAAGATGGCCAAGCCATCCGCCTGTCCATCGATGCCAAGGTGCAGTTCTATGCCTACCAGCGCATCCGCGATGCGGTGGCCCAGCACAAGGCCAAGGCCGGCAGCGTGGTGGTGCTCGATGCCGTGACCGGCGAGGTGCTGGCGCTGGCCAATGTGCCCAGCTACCAGCCCGATGACCGCCGCAACCTGACGGGCGCGCAGTTGCGCAACCGCGCGCTGACCGACACCTTCGAGCCGGGCTCGACCATGAAGCCGCTGATTGCCGCGCTGGCGATGGACACGGGCCGCGTCACGCCGCAGACCATCATCGGCACCTCGCCCGGCCGCCTGACCATCGACGGCTCCACCATCAGCGATGCCCACCCGCACGGCGATCTGACCGTGGAGCAGGTCATCCAGAAGTCGAGCAATGTGGGCACGGCCAAGATGGCCTTGCAGATGCAGCCGCGCGAGATGTGGGAGATCTTCTCGGCCGTGGGCCTGGGCCGCAAGCCGCAGATCGGCTTCCCGGGTGTGGTGACGGGCCGGCTGCGCCCGTACAAGTCGTGGCGCCGCATCGAGCAGGTCACCATGAGCTATGGCTACGGCCTGTCGGCCAGCCTGTTCCAGCTGGCACAGGCCTATACCGTGTTTGCCAGCGATGGCGAATTGATCCCGATCTCGCTGGTCAAGCGCGAGGCGCTGGGTGACGATGGCCCCCGCAAGATGGCCAAGGCTGACCCAGACGGCGAACGGCCGACGCTGGCCTTCAAGACCGCCTTCCGCACGGGGGCGGCTTCGTCGTCTGGTGAGGCGAAGGATGCCGATGAGCTGGTACCCATGCACGGCACCCGCGTGTTCTCGCCCGAGACGGCGCGCGCCGTGCGCCACATGCTGCAACTGGTGACGGAAACCGGCGGCACCGCGCCCAAGGCCCGCACGCAAGGCTACAGCGTCGGCGGCAAGACGGGCACGGCGCACAAGCAGGAAGGCAAGGGCTATGCGGGCAACAAGTACCGCGCCTGGTTCGTGGGCATCGCCCCCATCAGCAAGCCCCGCATCGTGGTGGCGGTGATGGTGGACGAGCCTTCCAACGGCGTGTATTACGGCGGTGAAGTCGCCGCGCCCGTGTTCAGTCAGGTCGTGCAGCAGACCCTGCATCGCCTCGGGGTGATGCCTGACATGGAAGTGCAGCCCAACATCGTGCCGAGCGAGCCGGCGGAAGTGGAGAGCTTCTGATGGGCCAGACCACCTTGCACCTGCACAGCACCGAAGAAGCCCTGAACTGGCTGCGCCAGTGGGGCGTGACGCGGCTGACCGTGGACAGCCGTCAGGTCGCGCGTTTCGCTGACGAAGGGGTGGCCTTCATCGCCTGGCCCGGGGCCGCCAAGGATGGGCGTGCCTTCGTTGAACAGGCGCTAAAGGATGGCGCACGCGCCTGCCTGGTCGAGGCCGATGGCGTGCATGCCTTCGGCTTTGCCGATGCGCGTGTGGCCTGTGTGCCGGGCCTGAAGGCACGCAGTGCCGAGATCGCGCATGGCTTCCATGGCGAGCCCAGTGCCGAGTTGGACGTGGTGGCCGTGACCGGCACCAACGGCAAGACCTCCACCTCCTGGTGGACGGCGCAGGCGCTCAGCGCCGTGGGCCGCGATTGCGGCGTGATCGGCACGCTGGGTGTGGGCCGGGTCGGTGCAGGCGAAGTGGAAGCCACCGGCCTGACGACGCCCGATCCGATCACCCTGCACGCCACCTTCCGCCGTTTTGCTGATCAAGGCCTGAAGGCGGCGGCCATCGAGGCCTCGTCCATCGGCATCGAAGAGCTGCGCCTGCACGCCACGCACATCCGTGTCGCGCAGTTCACCAACTTCACGCAGGATCATCTGGATTACCACGGCAGCATGGAGGCCTACTGGGACGCCAAGCGCCGCCTGTTCGACTGGCCCGGCCTGAAGTCCGCCGTGTTGAACATGGACGATCCGATGGCGCCTGGCCTGCTGCGCCAGGCCGAGGCCCGCCATCTGGACTGCTGGACGTATGGCCTGCAGGAAGCCGTGCGATTGCGCGCGGTGGATGTGCGCCATCGGCCACATGGCCTGGCTTTCGATGTGATCGAACGCAGCGCCAGCCTGATCGAGGTGCTGGGGCGCGTGACGGTGCAGGCGCCGGTGATCGGTGCCTTCAATGTGGCCAATCTGCTGGCCGTGCTGGGCGCCTTGCGTGCGCTGGGTGTGCCGCTGGCCGATGCGGCGCACGCCTGTGCCGGTCTGCAACCTGGTGCCGGGTCGCATGCAGCGGGTCGAAGGTGCGCCGTTCAGCGAGTGGGCTTGCAACCGGCGGCGGTTGTCGATTACGCGCACACGCCCGATGCCCTGCTCAAGGCCATCGAAGCCTTGAAGCCCGTCGCGCAGGCGCGTGGTGGGCCAGCTGTGGTGCGTGTTCGGCTGCGGAGGTGACCGTGATCCGGTCAAGCGCCCGATGATGGGGGCGATCGCCGAGCAGCATGCCGATCGTGTGGTCGTCACCAGCGACAACCCGCGCACCGAAGCGCCGGCCTTCATCCTCTCGCAGATCCTGGCGGGCATCGTGCGCCGCGATGGCATCGATGTGATCGAGGATCGCCGCGAAGCCATTGCGCATGCCTTGAAAGAGGCCGATGCGCGCGATGTCGTGCTGATTGCCGGCAAGGGTCATGAGCCGTATCAGGACGTGGCCGGCGTCAAGCATCCGTTTTCCGATGTGGACGAAGCGCGCGCGGCCTTGTCGCGGCGGCCCGCATCCCCTGTCGCCCCTGTTGCTCCCATGATGATGACGCTGGGCCTGGCCCACCAACTGCTGCCCGGCTCGGTGCTGCATGGCGACCCCGCCACGCCGATCGCACGGGTGCACACCGACACGCGCACCTTGCAATCGGGTGACCTGTTCATTGCGCTGCGCGGTGAGCGCTTCGATGCGCATGACTTCCTGCCGCAGGCGGCTTCATCAGGCGCAGCAGCCGTGATCGCCCAGCATGGCGTGGCAGCCAGTGGCCTGCCTGGCCTGACCGTGCCCGACACGCGCGCGGCGCTGGGCATGCTGGCGGCCGGCTGGCGCGCGCGCTTCGACATCCCGCTGATCGCGGTCACGGGCAGCAATGGCAAGACGACCGTCACGCAGATGATCGCCTCGATCCTGCGGGCCTGGGCGGCATCGCAAGGTGCGCCCGATTCCTCGTTGGCCACGCAAGGCAATTTCAACAATGACATCGGCCTGCCGCTGACGCTGCTGCGTCTGCGCGAAGGCCTGCATCGTTGCGCCGTGGTCGAGCTGGGCATGAACCATCCCGGCGAAATCGCGCAGTTGTCGGCCATCGCCGCGCCCACCGTGGCCGTGGTCAACAACGCGCAGCGCGAGCACCAGGAGTTCATGCACACGGTCGAAGCCGTGGCCCGCGAGAACGGCTCGGTGCTGCAGGCGCTCACGCGCAATGGCGTGGCCGTGTTCCCGGCCGATGACGAATACACGCCTGTCTGGCGTGAGCTGGCCAATGGCTATGCGCGCTTCGAGTTCGCCACGCAAGGCGAGGCCGCCGTCACCGGTTCTGCAGACTGGGTGGCCGAGCCCTCGCCGCACTGGGCGATCCGCATGCACACACCGCAGGGCGATGTCATCGTCAACCTGAAGATGGCCGGCCAGCACAATGTGCGCAACGCCATGGCGGCCACCGCGGCGGCTTTGGGCGCCGGCGTGCCGCTGGATGTGGTCGTGCAGGGCCTGGAAGCGTTCGAGCCCGTCAAGGGCCGCTCGCAACTGCGCCGCGCCGAGCTGGGCGGCCGTGCCGTCACCCTGGTAGACGACAGCTACAACGCCAACCCCGATTCCGTGCGCGCGGCCATCGACATGCTGGCCGATTTGCCGGGCCCGCACTGGCTGGTGCTGGGCGACATGGGCGAGGTCGGCACGCAAGGTCCGCTCTTCCACATGGAAGTGGGCGCGTATGCCCGCGAGCGCGGCATCGAGCACTTCTGGACGGCCGGCGAGCTGTGCACGCACGCCGCCTTGGCCTATGACGCCGACCCGGTGCCCGGTGTGGCGCGTCATGCCCGTCATTTCAACAACGCGGCCGACATCGTCGCCGTGCTGCCCACATTGGATCAGGCACCGGCGGTGGCGTCGGTGCTGGTCAAAGGTTCACGCTTCATGAAGATGGAACAAGTCGTCGCTGTCCTGACCGGGGGTGCCCATGCTGCTTAGTCTGGCCCTGTGGCTTCAGGATCTGCATCCCGAGTGGGGCTTCCTGCGTGTCTTCCAGTACCTGACCTTCCGTTCGGTGATGGCCGCCATGACGGCGCTGCTCATCGGCCTGCTGCTGGGCCCGCTGGTGATCCGCAAGCTGACCGAGCTCAAGATCGGCCAGCCCATCCGCGAATACGCGATGGACACGCATCTGACCAAGCGCGGCACCCCGACCATGGGCGGCGCGCTGATCCTGCTGGCCATTGGCTTGTCGACGCTGCTGTGGTTCGACTGGGCCAATCGCTTCGTGTGGATCGTGATGATCGTGACGCTGGGCTTTGGTGCGATTGGCTGGGTCGATGACTGGCGCAAGGTCGTCAACAAGGATCCGGAAGGCATGCCCTCGCGCGAGAAGTACTTCTGGCAGAGCGTCATCGGCCTGATCGCAGCCATCTACCTGGCCTTCAGCGTGTCAGAGACGAACAATCTGCGCGTGGTGGAGTTGTTCTTCCGCTGGATCGCATCCGGCTTCTCCAATGACCTGCCGCCGAAGGCCGACTTGATCGTGCCTTTCTTCAAGACCATCAGCTATCCGCTGGGCGTGTGGGGCTTCATGGTGCTGACCTACATCGTGATCGTGGGCACCAGCAACGCCGTGAACCTGACGGACGGGCTCGATGGCCTGGCCATCATGCCGGCGGTGATGGTGTCGGCCTCGCTGGGCATCTTCTGCTACGTGACGGGCAATGCCGTGTTCGCCAAGTACCTGCTGCTGCCGCACATCCCGGGCGCGGGCGAGTTGCTGGTGTTCTGCGCGGCGCTGTCGGGGGCGGGGCTGGCCTTCCTATGGTTCAACGCGTATCCCGCGCAGGTGTTCATGGGCGATGTGGGCGCGCTGGCGCTCGGTGGTGCGCTGGGCACCATCGCCGTGATCGTGCGTCAGGAGATCGTGCTGGCACTGATGGGCGGCGTCTTCGTGCTCGAAGCGCTGTCCGTGATGATCCAGGTGAGCTATTTCAAGTACACGAAGAAGAAGTACGGCGAAGGCCGCCGCATCCTGTTGATGGCGCCGCTGCACCACCACTTCGAGAAGTCCGGCTGGAAAGAGACGCAGGTCGTGGTGCGCTTTTGGATCATCACCATGCTGCTGTGCCTGCTGGGCTTGTCCACCTTGAAGATCCGTTGATTCGTTCGGGCATCCATGCACTACTTACGTGACCTCACCGTGCTGATCCTGGGTCTGGGCGACTCGGGCCTGGCCATGGCGCGCTGGTGCGCCCGGTGCGGTGCGACCGTGCGTGTGGCCGACACGCGCGCCAACCCGCCACAGGCCGCCACGCTCGCCAACGACGTGCCGGGCGCCAGCCTGCATCAGGGCCTGGATCCGCAACTGTTGGATGGCGTGAACCTGCTGCTCAAGAGCCCGGGCCTGATGCCGAATGCGCCCGAGGTGGCGCCCATCCTGGCACGTGCCGATGAGCAGGGCATCCCCGTGCGCGGCGAGCTTTCCTTGTTCGCCACCGCCCTGGCCGATCTGAAGAAGGACATGGGTTATGCGCCCAAGGTGGTGGCCATCACCGGCACCAATGGCAAGACCACGACCACTTCATTGACGGCCAAGCTGATTGAACGTGCCGGCTTGCGTGTGGGCCTGGCCGGCAACATCGGCCCGACCTTGCTGGACACCTTGCGCGTGGGGCTGGAGCAGGAGCCGCGTCCGCTGCTGGCGGAAGACGCCGATGCCGTGAGCCAGGATGAGGCCGCTGCGCCTGCACCCGATGCGGCCTTGGACGACGTGCCCGAAGCCACCTCGCATGCCGAACCGCTGGACGAGGTCCAGCCGGAAGAGGCCTCTCAGGATGTGGACCTGCCTGAGGATGCGGAGCCGGCGGTCACGCCGATGTCGGACGATGCCGATGCGCCGCTGATCGAACTGGCACCGCCCCCGCCAGCCGCACCGACCTTCGAAGTGCTGCCCGAAGCCTGGGTGCTCGAACTCTCCAGCTTCCAGCTCGATGGCGTGAGCAACTTCGAGCCCGATGCCGCCGTGGTGCTCAACATCACGCAGGATCACCTGGACTGGCACGGCACCATGGCGGCGTATGCCGCCGCCAAGGCCCGCATCTTCGGCAAGCACGGCATCATGGTCATCAACCGCGATGACCCGGTGGTGGCCGACATGGTGCCACCGCCCGAGGTGATCAAGTCCGGCGTGCGCGGCCGGCCCGCCAAGCTCGTGCATCGCAACGTCGTGTACTTCGGCCTGGATGCACCCCGCCGCCCCGGCGATTTCGGCCTGGTCACCGAAGCCGGCATGGCCTGGCTGATGCGCGCCCGCGAGGCAGATCCCACGGTCAAACTCAAGAAGGGTGAGACTGAGGAAATCGTGTTGCAGCGCCTGATGCCCGCCGATGCGCTGCGCATCCGGGGTCGTCACAACGCATCCAATGCCCTGGCTGCACTGGCCCTGGCCACGGCCATCGGCTGCCCGCTGGCGCCCATGCTGCATGGCCTGCGCGAATACCGCGGCGAGCCGCACCGCGTCGAGCACGTGGCCACCGTGGGCGGCATCGACGCGATCGACGACAGCAAGGGCACCAATGTGGGCGCCACCGTGGCCGCCTTGACCGGCCTGGGTGCCGATCTGTCGCCCGGCAAGCTGGTGGTCATCCTCGGGGGCGATGGCAAGGGCCAGGACTTCGCGCCGCTGACCGAGCCGGTGGGGCGCTTTGCGCGCGCCGTGGCGCTGATCGGCCGCGATGCCGCGGCCATCGAAGCCGTGCTGGCCAATGTGCAGACCCCGCTGGGTCAAGGCCTGCGCATGCAGCGCCACGACACGCTGGAAGACGCCACCCGCTGGGCCTTCGAAGAAGCCATCCCGGGCGATGCCGTGCTGCTGAGCCCGGCCTGTGCCAGCCTGGACATGTTCCGCAACTACGCCCACCGCGCCGAGGTCTTCTTCCAGACCGTGCAGGCGCTGGCCGCTGACCGGGGAGAGATCGCATGAGCATCGCTGCCAGCCGTCAGCCGTTGTGGCCCAGCCTGCGCGACAAGGTGCGCGGCATGCTGGGCAAGGGCGCGTCCGCCGATGGCGGTGCGCTGCCGGTGCGCGACTATGTCGATGTCACCTCGTCGCGGCCATCCAAGGTGATGGGCTTCGACAAGCCGCTGGTCTGGGTCACGCTGGCCTTGCTGGCCTTCGGCCTGGTGATGGTCTATTCGGCCACCATCGCGCTGCCCGACAGCCCGCGCTTTGCCAACTACGCGCCCACGCACTTCCTCTCGCGCCATCTGCTGTCGCTGGTGATTGCCATCAGCGTGTCGGCCGTGGTGGCGCAGGTCCCCATGGCCACGTGGGAGCGCATGGCGCCCTGGCTGTTCGTGGTCTCGCTGATCATGCTGATCCTGGTGCTGATCCCGCACATCGGCAAGGTGGTGTACGGCGCGCGCCGCTGGCTGCCGCTGGGCTTCATGAACTTCCAGCCCTCCGAGCTGGCCAAGCTGGCCATTACGCTGTATGCCTCGGACTACATGGTCCGCAAGATGGATGTCAAGGAACACTTCTTCCGCGCGGTGGCCCCGATGGCCGTCGCGGTCGGTGTGGTCGGCCTCTTGCTGCTGGCCGAGCCGGACATGGGCGCCTTCATGGTGATCGCCACCATCGCCATGGCCATCCTGTTCCTGGGCGGTGTCAATGGCCGCATGTTCTTCCTGATCACGGCCGTGCTGTTCGGTGCCTTCACCTTGATGGTGACGCTCAGCCCCTGGCGGCGCGAGCGGATCTTCGCCTACCTGGATCCCTGGTCCGAAAAGAATGCGCTGGGCAAGGCCTACCAGCTCACGCATTCGCTGATTGCCTTTGGCCGCGGCGAGATCTTCGGCGAAGGCCTGGGCTCCAGCGTCGAGAAGCTGCACTACCTGCCTGAAGCCCATACCGACTTCCTGCTGGCCGTGATCGGCGAAGAGCTCGGCTTCATCGGCGTGGCCGTGGTCATCATCGCCTTTTTCTGGCTGGTGGTGCGCCTGTTCAACATCGGCCGCCAGGCCATCGCACTCGATCGTGTGTTCTCCGGTCTGGTCGCGCAGGGCGTCGCGGTGTGGATGGGCGGCCAGGCCTTCATCAACATGGGCGTGAACCTGGGCGTGCTGCCCACCAAGGGCCTGACCTTGCCGCTGATGAGCTTTGGCGGTTCAGGCGTGCTGCTCAATTGCGTGGCCTTGGCCATTTGCTTGCGCGTCGATATTGAGAACAGGCAGCTGATGCGGGGAGGGCGCGCATGAGCACCCAAGCCCACCTCGTCGTGATGGCCGCAGGCACCGGCGGCCACATCATGCCCGGCCTGGCCGTGGCCGATGAAATGAAGCGCCGCGGCTGGACGGTCAGTTGGCTGGGCACGGCCACCGGCATGGAGAACCGCCTGGTGCCGCCGCACGGCATCCCGCTGGACACGCTGAGCTTCAGCGGCCTGCGCGGCAAGAACAAGGTCGAAACGATCTTCGGCGGCCTGCGCCTGCTCAAGGCCTTTGCCGATTGCTGGAAAATCCTCAAGAACCGCCAGGCCGATGCCGTGCTGGGCATGGGCGGCTATGTGTGCTTCCCGGGCGGTGTGATGAGCGCCGCACGCGGCCTGCCGCTGGTGATGGTCAACGCCGACGCAGGTCTGCTGCTGAGCAACCGCGCCTTGCTGCCCATCACCGATGTGCTGGCCTGTGGCTTCGATGGCCCGGCCGCGCAGCACAAAGTCGCCCGTGTCACCGGCAACCCCGTGCGCGCCGAGATCGAAGCCATCGCCCCGCCCGAGCAGCGCTACGCCGGCCGCACCGGCCCGCTGCGCGTGCTGGTGGTGGGCGGCAGCCTCGGCGCCAAGCCGATCAACGACGTGATCCCCGCCGCACTGGCCAAGATCCCGGCCGGCCAGCGCCCCATCGTCACGCACCAGACGGGCATGGCCAACCTCGAAGCCGTCAAGGCCGATTACGTCAAGCATGGCCTGAACCCCGCCAGCGATGCCGAGGTGCTGCCCTTCATCAACAACATGGCGCAGCGCCTGGCCGAGTGCGATGTGATCGTCTGCCGCGCCGGTGCCATCACCGTGAGCGAGCTGTGTGCGGCCGGCGTGCCGGGCATCCTCGTGCCCTTCGTCGTGTCCACCACCGATCACCAGCGAGACAACGCCGTCTACATGCACGAGCATGGCGCCGGCATCCACCTGCCGCAGCCCGAGCTGAACGCCGAGGCCCTGGCCCGTCAGATCCAGAGCCTGGACCGCGCCACGCTGCAGGGCATGGCCGTGAAGGCCCGCCAGCTCGCGCGCCTGCAATCCGCAGCCGCGGTGGCCGATGCCATCGAGGCGCAAGTCAAGAAACCCATTCAGAAGAAGAAGGCGTCCCAGGCATGAAGCACGCCGTCAAGCACATCCATTTCGTGGGCATCGGTGGCGCCGGCATGAGCGGCATCGCCGAGATCCTGCACAACCTCGGCTACGCGGTCAGCGGCTCCGATCAGTCCGAGAGCGCGACCTCGCGCCGCCTCGCCTCGCTGGGCATCCGCGTGCACACCGGCCATGACGCCGCGCACATCGAAGGCGCCGAAGCCGTCGTCACCTCCACCGCCGTGAAGGGCGACAACCCCGAGGTGATCGCCGCCCGGGCCCGCCGCATCCCCGTGGTGCCGCGCGCCGTGATGCTGGCCGAGCTGATGCGCCTGCGCAAGGGCATCGCCATTGCCGGCACGCACGGCAAGACGACCACCACCTCGCTGGTCACCTGCATCCTGGCCGAAGCGGGCGTAGATCCCACCTTCGTGATCGGCGGCAAGCTCAACAGCGCGGGCGCCAACTCGGCGCTGGGCAAGGGCGAGTACATCGTGGTGGAGGCCGACGAATCGGATGCCTCCTTCCTGAACCTGCTGCCCATCCTGTCGGTCGTCACCAACATCGACGCCGACCACATGGACACCTATGGCCATGACTTTGCCAAACTCAAGCAGGCCTTCGTCGACTTCCTGCACCGCATGCCCTTCTACGGCTCGGCCATCCTGTGCGCCGATGATCCGGGCGTGCGCTCCATCATCCCGCTGATCTCGCGGCCGGTGATCACCTATGGCTTTGGTGAAGATGCCCAGGTGCGCGCCGTCAATGTCGAGGCCCTGCCGGGTGGCCAGATGCGCTTTACCGTGCAGCGCCGCAACGGCACCGTGATGCCCGACATGCAGGTCACACTGAACCTGCCTGGCGTGCACAACGTGCTCAACGCGCTGGCCGCCATCGCCGTGGCCACCGAGATCGAACTGCCGGACGAACCCGTCGTCAAGGCCCTCGGTGCCTTCACAGGCGTGGGCCGCCGCTTCCAGCGCTATGGCGATTTCAAGACCAGCGATGGCGGCACCTTCACCCTGATCGACGACTACGGCCACCACCCCGTGGAGATGGCCGCCGTCATCAATGCGGCGCGGGGTGCCTTCCCTGGTCAGCGCCTGGTGCTGGCCTTCCAGCCGCACCGCTACACCCGCACGCGCGATTGCTTCGAGGATTTCGTCAAGGTGCTGGGCACGGCCGATGCCGTCCTGCTGACCGATGTGTATGCCGCTGGCGAAGCCCCCATCGTCGCAGCCGATGGCCGCTCCTTGACCCGGGCCGTGCGCGTGGCCGGCAAGGTCGAGCCTGTCTTCGTGGATCAGGCCAGTGATCTGCCTCAGGCCATTGCCCAGGCGGCGCGGGCCGGCGATGTGGTGATCTGCATGGGTGCCGGTTCCATCGGCATGGTGGCCGGTGCGACGGCAGAGCTTTTGAACCACCCCCGAAGCGCCTTCGGCGCTCCCCCTCAAGGGGGCGCCGCCAGCGGCCCGGCAAAGCCGGATCCGCGGCGTCCGCTGGGTGGGGCAGCACCGAGCGGCGGGAGCGAATGACATGAGCCTTCAACGTATTGAACCCTCTCAGATCGATCCCAAGAGCCTGGGCAAGGTGGCCGTGCTGTTCGGCGGCACCTCGGCCGAGCGCGAGGTCTCCATCATGTCGGGCACCGGCGTGCTCAACGCGCTGCAATCCCAAGGCGTGAACGCGTTTGCCTTCGATCCGGCCGAGCGCCCGCTGCAGGAGCTCAAGGCCGAAGGCGTGGACCGCTGCTTCATCGCCCTGCATGGCCGTGGCGGCGAGGACGGCACCGTGCAAGGCGCCCTGGAGCTGCTCAAGATTCCCTACACCGGCTCCGGCGTGATGGCCTCCAGCATCGCGATGGACAAGATCATGACCAAGCGCATCTGGCGCTTCGAAGGCCTGCCCACACCGGATTGGCGCATGGTCTCCAGCGCCGAAGAGTGCGCGCATGCACTCACCGTGCTCGGCGCGCCGATGATCGTCAAGCCGGCGCGCGAAGGCTCGTCCATCGGCCTGACCAAGGTGACCGACCCGGCGCAGTGTGCCCAGGCCTACGCCGCCGCCGCTCAGCACGATCCGGAAGTGCTGTGCGAACAGTTCATCGATGGCGAGGAAACCACCTGCCCGGTGCTCATCGTCAACGGCCAGGCGCAAGCCTTGCCCGTGATCCGCATCGTCGCGCCCGAAGGCAAGTACGACTACCAGAACAAGTACTTCACCGATGTCGTGCAGTACGTGTGCCCCAGCCAGCTGGGCACCGATGAAGAAGCCGAGATCCAGCGCCAGGTGGTGCGTGCCTTCAACACGCTGGGCTGCCGCGGCTGGGCCCGCGCCGACGTGATGATCCGCAAGAGCGACCGCCAGCCCTTCCTGCTGGAGATCAACACCTCGCCCGGCATGACCGGCCACTCACTGGTGCCCATGTCCGCCAAGGTGGCGGGCCTGAGCTACGAACAACTGTGTTTGCACCTGCTGGCCTCGGCCAGCCTCGACAGCCTCCGCTGAACCGGACCGACCCAGCCACCATGCAGGCCGCCGCCGCCCTCCACCAACACCTCGCCGATCCGGACGAGACGCCGCAAGACGTCGTCTGGATGAACGCGGCCGCCACGGCCTTGTTCGTGGTGGCCGTGGCGTTGTTGCTGGCCGCGGGCCTCACCAAACTTTCACGTCTGCCTTACTTCAACCTGCAACGCGTGCAAATCGAAGGCGATCTGGTGCGCAACAACCTCGCCACCGTGCGCGCCAACATCGTGCCCCGCATGCGTGGCGGCTTCTTCAATGTCGATCTCGGCCACAGCGTGGATGTCTTCGAAGACGTGCCCTGGGTGCGCAAGGCCACGGTGCGGCGCGTGTGGCCCAACGAGATCCGCGTGGTGCTGGAAGAGCACAAGCCCGTGGCCTACTGGCGCCGCCAGCATGCCGAGGACCAGCTGGTCAACACCTATGGCGAAGTCTTCGATGCCAACCTCGGCGATGTCGAAGATGAAGACCTGCCCATCTTCGAAGCGCCCGCCACGCCCACCGAAGACGATGCCCGCGCCATGCTGGCCATGATGCAGCGCCTCAAACCCGTGCTCGAACCGCTGGGCGAGATCGAGACGCTCAAGCTCACCGACCGCGGCTCCTGGAGCGTCGAGCTCGACAACGACGCCACCATCCAGCTCGGCCGCGGCAGCATCGAAGAGGTGCTGGCCCGTGCCGACCGCTTCGTGCGCACCTTCCCCGAAGTGCGCCGCCAGTACCCCGCGCCGCTGGCCTATGCCGACCTGCGCTACCCCGAAGCCTATGCCGTCAAGCTGCGTGGCGTGACCACGTTGCAGGAAGGCATGAGCCCCAAGCCGCCGCTGAAGAAACCCATGAGCAGCACCCCAACGTCTTCAACCCGCTGAACCACACGCACCATGCCAAAGGAATACAAGGATCTGGTCGTCGGATTGGACATCGGCACCGCCAAGGTCATGGCGGTCGTGGCCGAAGTCCTGCCCGGCGGTGACCTGCGCCTGGCGGGTCTGGGCGTGGCGCCGAGCCACGGTCTCAAACGCGGCGTGGTCGTCAACATCGATGCCACCGTGCAATCCATACAGCAAGCCTTGAAAGAGGCCGAGCTGATGGCCGATTGCAAGATCAACCGTGTGTGGACCGGCATCACCGGCAGCCACATCCGCGGCCAGAACAGCACGGGCATGGTCATCGTGCGGGACAAGGAAGTCGCGCCCATCGATGTGCAGCGTGTGGTGGAAACCGCAAAGGCCATCAACATCCCCAATGATCAAAGACTCTTGCTGGTCGAGCCGCAAGAGTTCATCATTGACGGCCATGAGGTCAAAGAGCCGATTGGCATGTCCGGCGGTCGCCTCGAGGTCAAGGTGCACATCGTGACCGGGGCCCAGAGCGCTGCTGAAAATATCGTCAAGTGCGTTCGCCGCTGCGGCTTGGAGGCCGAACAGCTGGTCCTCAATCCCTCCGCGTCTTCTGCGGCCGTGCTCACCGAAGACGAGAAGTCGCTCGGTGTGGCCATGGTGGACATCGGCGCAGGCACCACAGATGTCTCCATCTTCACCGATGGCTCCGTGCGCCACACGGCCGTGATCCCGATTGCCGGTGACCTCATCACCAGCGACATCGCGATGGCCTTGCGCACCCCCACCAAGGATGCCGAAGACATCAAGGTCGACTTCGGCGTGGCCAAGCAGCTGCTGGCCGATCCCAACGAACACGTGGAAGTGCCGGGCCTCGGTGACCGGGCACCCCGCATGCTCTCTCGCCAGGCATTGGCCGGCGTGATCGAGCCGCGTGTGGAAGAGATCTTCTCGCTGGTCCACCAGGTGATCCGCGAATCCGGTTACGAGGAGCTGCTGTCTTCGGGGATCGTGCTGACGGGCGGCTCGGCCGTCATGCCCGGCATGGTCGAGTTGGCCGAAGACATCTTCCTCAAGCCTGTGCGCAAGGGGACGCCCTTGTACTCAGGCGCACTGCACGACATGGTGGCCAGCCCGAGGTCGGCCACCGTCATGGGCTTGCTCGAAGAGGCAAGACTCGCGCGCATGCGCGGGATGAAGGCGGCACAGCAGGCGGGGTCGGTGCAGACCCTGTTCGGCCGGGTCCGCGATTGGTTCGTAGGCAACTTCTAACAGGATCCCAGGCACAGCCGAAGGTCCACACATCCATTCATTTTCAATTGGCAACTGCTTGATAAGAGAGAGGTACGACATGGCAATCGAGATGATCGAAAACTTCGACATGGGCACGCAGATCAAGGTGATCGGCGTTGGCGGCGGTGGTGGCAATGCCGTCGAGCACATGATTCAGCAAGGCGTTCAGGGCGTGCAGTTCATCTGCGCCAACACGGATTCGCAGGCCCTGCTGCGTTCCAGTTCCGAGATCCAGCTGCAGCTGGGCACCTCGGGCCTGGGTGCAGGCGCCAAGCCCGAAGCCGGCCGTGCGGCCGCCGAAGAAGCGCATGACCAGATCCGCGCTGCGCTGGATGGCGCGCACATGGTGTTCATCACCGCCGGCATGGGCGGTGGCACGGGCACGGGCGCCGCACCGGTGATCGCACGCATCGCCAAGGACATGGGCATCCTGACCGTGGGCGTGGTGACCAAGCCTTTTGAATTCGAAGGCAACCGCCGCATGAAGCAGGCCGACACGGGCCTGAACGAGCTCGAAGCCAATGTCGATTCGCTGATCGTCGTGCTCAACGAGAAGCTGCTGGAAGTGCTGGGCGATGACATCACCCAGGAAGAGGCCTTCAGCAAGGCCAACGATGTGCTCAAGAATGCCGTGGGCGGCATCAGCGACATCATCCACATCCCCGGCCTGGTGAACGTCGACTTCGAAGACGTCAAGACCGTGATGAGCGAGCCCGGCAAGGCCATGATGGGCACGGCCGTGGCCGGTGGCCCGGACCGCGCTACCAAGGCCGCCGAAGCCGCCGTGGCCTGCCCGCTGCTCGAAGGCATCGACCTGTCCGGCGCGCGTGGCGTGCTGGTGCTGATCGCTGCGGGCAAGTCCAGCTTCAAGCTGAGCGAGTCGCGCAACGCCATGAACACCATCCGCCGCTATGCCGCCGAAGACGCGCATGTGATCTACGGTACCGCCTACGACGAAAGCCTGGGCGACCAGCTGCGCGTGACGGTGATCGCCACCGGCCTGTCGGGCTCCAAGCGCGCCCAGGCCCCGATGACCGTGGTGCACAGCGCCCCGGCCGCCCACGCCTTCGCCCGCACGGGCACCGACAACCTGCCCGTGCTGAACCACGCCGTGGGCCATGCTTCGCACCCCGCACAAGGTGTGGCCAACAGCGCGCTGGCCCACGACTTCAGCGGCCTGAACACGCCCAGCGTCTGGCGCTCGGGCCGCACGCAAGCGGCGGCCAAGGTCGATGCCCTGGCCAGCAATGGCATGGATGAGATCGAGATCCCGGCCTTCCTGCGCAAGCAGGCGGACTGATTGATCTGCTGCTCAGCAGATTGATCGTCCACCGCACGGTCGGTCAGCCAGGCTGACCGGGCGGACAACCGTACCGTTGCCAAGTTTTTCCCCCGTGCCTTCGCGGTACGGGGGCTTTTGGCCTTCCAGAAGAATTTAACGCGCACCGTCATATTGCATATGGCTTGTGCTGCCATATCAAAGCAAGGTCTAACTAGTCCGTCCTGAACAATTGCCTCATGCGGCAGCCATGGCAACCTGACGGCGGCAATCACTGGTTGAGGGCCCCAGCCAAGCCAGGACGATGGCCCGCAGATAGGCAGCAAAAAGCCGCAGCAGGCGCAGCAACAACCGGATGTTGTGTCCGGCACCGCACAGGACGGCATGCAATGCATCGCCCTGCGCACCTTTGAGCGGGTTTCGGCCCAACCGGCCATCGGCCTTCATGTGCCCGATGGTCGGCTCGATCGCGCTGCGCCGCTTGATCATGGCCTTGATGGTTCTGGTCAGCCCTCGTTTCTGGCCTGACCTGAGAATGCGCACGCCCTCGACATCAGCGCCCTTGTAGCCCTTGTCGACGATGACAGTGCCAGGCCGATGTCCGGCAAGGATGCTGACCTGCTCGATGGCTTCATCGAGTGTGTGGCCGTCGAACGGATTGCCCGGCATGGTGCGCATGCCCACCACCAGCCCTTCCTTGAGCGTCGTGGCCACCGAAGCCTTCACGCCGAATTCGTAGGGATTGCGGGCCTTGCCCTTGGAGATGCATTCGACTTCCGGGGCGTGCAGCGCATACAGCTTGTTCTTGTCTTTGGTCTTTTGCGTCAGGATGCACCCTACGCGATGCAGCAGATCCTTGCCTTTGACTTGAAGCTGCTCAGGCAACTGACCGAGCTGGCGCTGAACATCACGCTGAACCCGCCCGACGCGGGTTCTGAGCGTCTTGAGGGCGCCTCGCATGCGCTTGTACTGCTTGGCATGGGCGTAGCGGCCGATCTGCGTGGCCAGACGGGGCGCCTCGCGGTTGTAGTTCTGGCGCAGGCTCAAGCCATTGTCCTTGGCGAACTTCACCAGATGCTGGCGGCTGCGCTCCAGCAGACGGCTGTCGGTCGGATGCGCGATGGCCTTGGGCATCACCGTGGTGTCCACGATCACCTTGTCCAAGCTGCTGCGCTTGATCAGGCCAGCGGCCCCGGCCGCTTCGATGGTCACGGCAAGCAGCAACTCCACACCTTCTTCACCGATGCGCTGGCGCCAGCGCGTCAAGCTCGACGGATCGATGGGCAACTCGGTTTGCAGGTACGTCTCGCCGGTGAAGAACTGCCAGTACGGGTTCTCCAGCCAGGTGTTGACCACCATCTCGTCGGAGGCATCGTTGGCGTGCTGCAGATAAAGCAGCCCGGCCACCAGCCGGGGTGGCAAAGCGGGCCGGCCTCGGCCTGAGGTGAAGTGACCTGCGAAGTGATGCTCGATCAACTCCCAGTCCATCAGCCCGGCCAAGCGCACCAGCGGGTGCTTCATGTTGAGCTGTTCGTCCAGGCGTGGGCGAAACATGTCCGTGGTCTTCGCAGTGCTCGGATGAGGCTTCATGGCGGGCGACAGAATTTGCAAGAAAACGCGGGGTGCATATTGGCTTCTTGCAAATCCTGCACCACCTTGCGGCGAAAATCACTCACCGTATCAAGCACTTACGAGTTGTTCAGCGCCGACTAAGTTGGATCAGATCAAGCTGGACAACGGCAAGCCGCTGACTGCGGCCGGCGCCGACAAGCTGACGGCAGCCATGGCCGCCTTCACGCCGCCGGCCTCCGGCCAGACCACGCTGCCTGCCAATTACCAGACGGCCCTGGGGGGGGTCATCGCGCAAACGTGGCAATGACGGATGTGTGAATCAACCCGCCCCCCACGGATTGATGACCGGGACATCCGCCGCTTCAAAAGGGGCGGTGTCGCGTGAAGCAACGATGTAGCCACGAGATGCGGCGATGGCGGCGATATAGCCGTCCGGTGTCGGGAACCCGCGCCCTGCGGCGCGGGCCTTCGCCGCCCTTTCGGCGTAATGTTTCGCCGCCTCCATGTCAAAGGGCAAGATGCGGCCTTTGAACAAGGTCACCAGTCCATCCAGTGCCTGGCCCAGCGCGGTCTGGCGCTTGCCTGATGGCAGCGCTGCAACGCCAAACATCAACTCGGCCACGGTCACGGTGGAGAGGTAAAGCGTTTCGGCGGCTTGTGCGTTCAACCAGTCGTGCACGGCCGGGTGGGGTACTGGCTTCATGGCTTCCGAAACCACATTGGTGTCCAGAACGATCATTCCAGCCTCGGCGGTTCAGCCGGAGCCGTGTCCCGTATTTCGGACATGGCGTCTATGTCTTCATGGGTCAATCCGAGCGATCGCCCGAGGGTGGCCAGCGCATCGCCCATGCGAAGGCGCATCTGTGGTTTGACAGCATTGGCCAGGATCTCCCGAACCTCGGCTTCAGTGCTGTGCCCATGTTCTGCGGCCCGGACTCGCAGGGCGCGATGAACTTCATCCGGCAGGTTACGAACGGTGAGCATGGCCATGCATACACCTCTACTCAAGTGAAATGAATGCATTCATTTTGAAGCAATGAATGCATTTTGCCAAGTCCCACTCGAGTGGCACACCGATTGCCGCCTTGTCCACCGGAAGCCTGCCTGCGGCGTTGTGTCCAGGCGCTTGCCTTGACGGAAGCTTGACGGAAGAAGGAGAGACACATGGCAGACATCGACCACAACAAGCTGCCCGGCGATGCCAGGCAACCCGCACCCCGCAACAGCCACCTGGGCCGCGATGCCGCGCTGGTGGCTGGCGGGGCCGTGCTCGTGGGACTGGGCATTGCCGGCGGCATGATGCTGAGCCGCCACCAGAACGAGCAGCCCATCGACATGGCCGCGCCCGGCGCTGGCGTGACCGCGACCGATCCGCAGACGGGCCAGCCCCTCGCGCAGGACGAGGCCCTGGCCAAATCCGGCGCACAGTTCGAGAACGACGCCAGCGGTCAGCGCCGCGCCGTGCTCACCCCCAAGCGTGAACGCGAACTCCAACGCGACCGTGCCACCACGTCGTCATCCCGCAACGACGCCACCTACGATGAGCCGCCCGTCCGCACGGAAGCACGGGCCATCTGCAGCTACTGTGGCGTGGTCGAATCGGTCACGCCCGTGGCCGTCCAAGGCCAGGGCACGGGCATCGGCGCGGTGGCCGGTGGTGTGGTCGGCGGCGTGCTGGGCAACCAGGTGGGCAAGGGCAGCGGCAACACGGCTGCCACGGTCTTGGGCGCCATCGGCGGCGGCCTGGCTGGCAACGAGATCGAAAAGCACCAGCGCACCGCGACCGTCTATCGCGTCAAGGTGCGCATGGATGACGGCACCACCAAGACCTTCACCCGCCAGCATCAAGTCGCCACCGGAGCGCGCGTCGAAGTGCATGGCAATGAGATGAAGCTGCTCAACAACGAAGGTTGAGCTGAGGACCGGGCGCGGCGCTGCGGCGCCCCGGGCATACCCCGTGATCATGGGATGTTTGGTTGACCATCCCATGCGCTTGTCGTTGAATGCGACGCAAGTCACATCAACGCTTCAGGGATTTGCCCATGCCCCCTCGCCACCTTGCCCCCACACCTTCCCGACGCCTGAGCCGTGCGGCATCCATCGTCACGGCCGCCTGTGTGGTCGCGGCTGTGGGGTCGGCCCATGGCCAGACCAGCACCCGCTACACCGTGCGGGAAGTGCCCCGCCCCACCTCCGCCACGTCTTGCAGCGTCCATTCCGGTGGCCTGAATGAAAACGGCGATGTGGCCTTGGCTTGCCAGTACAAAGGCGGCACCAGGCAGGAAACCGCCAGCTTCTGTCTGGGCCTGTACACCTGCTTTCCGTACAAGGTGACGCGCACCTGGTATTACAACCTCCCTGCCGTCTGGCAAGCCAGCAACAGCAGCTTGCGGTCCTTGAGTGTGTCGGTGCGGGCCTCGGTGTGGCAGGTGTGGATGTTGAATTCGGGCACCGTGCTGGCCACGGGCGCACCGATCGACGCCACGGGCATGACCTCCAGTGCCGGCACGGCATGGACGTGGTCGCCGGTCAGCAACCTGGGTGAGCCCGTTCTGCCGCCTTCGTCCTTGCCGACCTCGGCGCAGGCGTACCGCATCCACGATGCCACCACCGGCGGCCTGATCCTGTGGAGCGATGTCGGCGAGCGGCAGCTCGCGCTGCAGTGGCCCGATGGCCGTGTCGTGCCGGTGCCGCATACACCGGCCAACGGGGATGTGGTGCTGGAAGAGCGCACGCCCATCATCAATGACCAGGGCATGCTGGTGCGCGGGCGGTGGGTGTTGGGTGCCCCCCTGCCCGATCAGCCCAGCGGCGAGCATCTGCCGCAGAGCTGGTTCTTCGATGGGCAGTCCTGGACGAAGATGACCTTGCCGCCTTCAGCGATCGGGATGGACTTCACCCGCGTCAATGCCAAGGGCCAGGCACTGGGTCATGAGGTCATGATGGGCCTGACCTACCTTTGGCAGGCTTCGCAGCCCGATGCGGTGACCCAGATCACCGAGTTGGGCGGTGGCAGCCCTGGCCAGTTGAACGATGCCGGGCTCCTGGCTGGCAGCGTGCCGATTCCCAATGACCGCAATGGCCGCTCGCGCGCCGCGATCTGGGTTCAGGGCAAGCCCATCGATCTGAACACGGTCACCTCGAACCTGCCCCGCGGGTGGCTGCTGACGGGCGTGACGGCACTCAACAACAAGGGCCAGATGGTCGTCAACGTGCTGGACAGCACCAAGCTGGGCGCGGCGGCGAACAAGGTGGCCGTGCTGACGCCGCAGTGAAGGCGGCTGGGCTGAGCCGCGACATGGCGCGACCTGTGCGTTGACAGGCTCGCTGCCGCGATCCGTTCGCGATCCGCTTGCGATCAGGCCCGGCGTGCCTCGTACTGCACGCGGTTCATCGGCACATAGCCGCGGTCGCTCAGCTCGTACAGCACGTCCGTCACCTTGTTGGGGTCGAAGCCTTCGCGCTTGAGGTCGACCTTGCGGTGCTTGAAGGTGGCGGTGACTTCATGTTCTTCGCGCACGCGGATGAACAGCGGCACCGCGTACTTGGGCAGCGACTTGTACAAGGCCTTGGCCAGCGCCTCGCCGTCGATGTGGCCCTGGGCGTCGTCCCAGATGATGGCGGCCATGCCGGCGCGGCCATCGGCCCCGGGCACTTCCACACCGTAGACCACGGCTTCCTTGATGCCGTCGATGGTGCCGAGCGCGGCTTCCACTTCGGTGGTGGCCACGTTCTCGCCCTTCCAGCGGAAGGTGTCGCCCACGCGGTCGACGAAGGCGATGTGGCCGAAGCCCTGGTCACGCACCAGATCGCCCGTGTTGAACCAGGCATCGCCCTTCTTCAGCACATTGCGGAAGACCTTGGCTTCGGTGGCCTTGCTGTCGGTGTAGCCGTCCAGCGGGGCCTTCTCGGTGATCTCGGTCAGCAGCAGGCCGCATTCGCCCTTCTTGACCTTGCGCATGAAGCCGTCAGGCTGGCGGATGGGCTGTTCGTTCTCGACATCGAAGCCGACGATGGCATAAGGCAGCGGGCAGTAGCCGGCCGTGCCCACGTGGTTGAAGGCGTTGACGAAGGCCAGGTTGCACTCGCTGGCGGTGTAGAACTCGGCGATGTGCGGGATGCCGAAGCGATCCTGGAAGGCTTCCCAGATGTCGGGGCGCAGGCCATTGCCGATGATGGTGCGCACACCGTGGTGCTGGTCATCCTTGCGCTCGGGCTGGTTGAGCAGGTAGCGGCACAGCTCGCCGATGTAGCAGAAGGCCGTGGCGCTGTTGACGCGGATGTCGTCCCAGAAGCGCGAGGCGCTGAACTTGCGCGACAGCGCCATGCAGGCGCCGGCCGCGATCACCGAGCTCCACGACACGGTGAGCGCGTTGTTGTGATACAGGGGCAGGGGGCAGTAGAGCACGTCGTCGCTGTTCAGGCGCACGCCGAGTTGACCGAGGCCGGCCATGCAGCGGTGCCAGCGGTAGTGCGTCATCACCGAGGCCTTGGGCAGGCCGGTGGTGCCCGAGGTGAAGATGTGGAAGCACGGCGTCTTCAGGATGATCTTCTCGGTCTGCGGCGGGTTGCGCGTGTCGCACTTGGCAATCCGATCGCGCAGATTGGGCAGGCCTTGCGGGGCGCTGCCTTCGCCGTCCCACCACCATTGCGCACCGATCTCCTGGCGCTGCTCCGGGCTCAGGCTGTTGTAGCCCTCCAGGCATTCCTGGCCGGTGATCACGATGCGGGGCTTGGTGATGCGCAGGCTGTGGGCCAGCACATCGCCGCGTTGCTGGTTGTTGAGCAGCGTGGCCACGGCGCCCAGCTTCACGATGCCCAGCACGCAGGCCAGCATTTCGGGGCGGTTTTCGAACATCACACCCACCGAGTCGCCCTGCTTGACGCCGGCTTCGGTCAGGGCCCAGGCCACCTGGTTGGCCCAGATGTTGAACTCGCGGTACGTCCACTTGCGACCCTCGAAGATCAGCGCCGGCTTGTTGGGCTGGCGATGCGCCAGATCCGCAAAGCGCTGACCGATCGAGCCGACCTGATGCGGGCGCAGCGTCACGAGGTTCCACAGGCCGCGGACGACATGGGGCAGTGCGGGTGCGGTGCGGGCAACGCCGCCCATCCATTGGAGGAGGTTGAGGGGTCTGATGGGACATGATGGCGCGCAGTCTATCTGTGTGTGTCCGGCGTGTGAATAACGTGAATGGCGGATGGTGCAATGGGGTGCTTCGAGCTACTCGAAACCCCCGTGAACCAGGGCCCGCGTTCGGGCGTCTGCGATGGCTTTGCCGATGGCCGGCCTCGAAGACCATGGGCCAGCGCCTGCGCCGATACCTCCGCAGAGTTGACGGATTGTGCCAGCGCCAGCGCGGCGCTCAGCCGTGGCCTTGGCAGGTAAGGTTCCTCGCTCAGGCCGAGCCGGCCGCGGGCGTCGCATTCGCAGGCCAGGAGCACCTCGTGCATGCGTTGCGGCTTGCGGAAGGCATCGCAGCGCTCCAGCAGGCGCAGCACCGCGGCGGCATTCAACTCGGCACTGCGGTGGATGTTGCCGTGCTCGCGGGCCACCACATCGGCCAGTTCGCGGCATTCGACGGGCACGCGCAGGCGTTCGCTGACGTGTTTGAGCAGGCTGGCACTGCGGCCTTCGTGGCCCAGGTGGCGGGGCAAGACCTCCGGCGGCGTGGTGCCCTTGCCGAGGTCATGACACAGCGCAGGCATAGCGCACAGGCAGCGAGGCGCCCGAGCCGTGCGCTCATGTCGCATCACCATCATCAGGTGCACGCCGGTGTCGATCTCCGGGTGATATTCAGCGGCGCTGCGGCACGCCGCACAGGCGCATCGACTTCAGGCAGCAGCCGCAGCAAGCGCACCGCAGTGCGCGCAGCACCTCGAACATGCGCGAGGGCTGCGCTTCCATCATGCCGCGGGCCAGTTCCTGCCACACGCGCTCGGGCACCAGGTGATCCACCTCGCCGTCTGCGACCATCTGGCGCATCAGCGCCAGCGTTTCATCGGCCACGCGTGAAGTCGATGGAAGCGCGCGGCGAAGCGCGCCAGGCGCAGGATGCGCACCGGGTCTTCGGCGAACGCCGGCCGAGACGTGCCGCAGCACGCGTGGCCTGCAAGATCGCGCTGGCCGCCGTACGGGTCGATCAGCGTGCCGTCTTCATCGCTGAGCGATGGCGTTGATGGTGAGATCGCGCCTGGCCAGGTCTTCTTCCAGCGTGACATCGGGCGGCGGCGTGGATCTCGAAGCCGTGATAGCCGTGACCGCTCTTGCGCTCGGTGCGGGCCAGCGCGTATTCCTCGTGCGTCTGCGGATGCAGGAAGACGGGGAAGTCCTTGCCGACGCTGCTGGTAGCCGGCGTCCAGCATGGCCTGCGGTGTGCTGCCCACGACGACCCAGTCCTGGTCGCCACTGGGGCGGCCGAGCAGCCGATCGCGCACGGCGCCGCCGACAAGGTAAGTGCGTGGATTCAGGACAGACATGCGGGGATTGTCACCTGACCAGGGGGAGTGTTTGCGAGGTCCCCGGTCCGCGGGGAATGTATCAGTAAATCGTGTTTTCCTAGTAGACAGATGTGCTGAAGTCACTCACAGTGGACTCATGCACACGGAAGGCATTCTTCTTCCGGATACCGAGGAGACAAATATGCGCGTTCTGCAAGTCAAAGAAGTCAAGGCCGTTTCCGGCGCCGGCATTCTCACCTCCGTGGTGGTTTCGGGTGCGAAGGGTCTGTATTACGTGGGCAAGGGCGTGGTGCAAACCACGGGCACCTTGTTCCGCATTTTGATCTGAGGAGGATCGGTCTGAACTGATATTCACGTTCCGTCCGGACGCGACTGCCGCTGGGGTATGTGGCAGTCGCATTCTTATTTTGGAATTGAATATGTGGCCGGCGCTTTGCCGGCGCTTTTGCTGGGCAATCGTGCTCAGGATCTGCTGGGGAGTGCCGTGTGTTGCGGGTTGGAAAACGGGTTTCAAAGGGGATTTTTCAGGGGTTTTCACGAGCGCGTACTTCCACTCCCCCGTATATCGAGTCTTCGAATCAAACCCGCGCAATAACCCTGTAACGAAATGTTTTGCGCGGACATAAAGTGAGGGTGTGCCAAACGAAAGCACGACATCAACCCGATATAGGAGACATCTCATGCGCACCCTGCAACAAACTGAAATCAAGACCGTTTCCGGCGCTGGCATTCTGACGTCGGTGGTCACCACCGGTGTGCGTGCCACGGCCGCATTGGGCAAGGGCATGGTCGAGGCCGGCACCATCGTGGCACGCCCCCTGATCAGCACCACGAGTCAGGTGATCCGCATCATCATCTGATTTCTCGCAGTTTCCGTTCCTGTTTTTTGCTTCTCAATTTGGTGGTTTGCCCCGCGGTCCGCGGGGCATTTTTTGGCCGATGGAATGTCGGCCTGATGCCGACCCCACCGGTCCGCGGCGCGCCGGGGTCAGTCGGCGGTGGGGGCCACCTGGGGTGTCACCAGGGCAGCCAGGGCGACGTATTCACCGCGCACCTCCTCGGCGCGACGCTGAAGATCGAAGGCGGTGTGCAGCTTGCGCTCCTCGATCCAGTGGCCCAGGGTGTGGCGCAGCAGCTTGCATCACTAAAGGCCACGGCCATCATCTGCTCCAGCACCGCGGCGTCCACGGCGGCGGGGGACGCCCAGGGCAGCATGCGCACCACGGCCGAATCCACCTTGGGTGGCGGATCGAAGGCCTCGGGCAGCACATTCACCACGTTTTCCATGTGATAGCGCCACTGCAGCATCACGCTCAGGCGGCCGTAGTCCTTGCTGCCCGGCTCGGCCACCATGCGGTCGACCACTTCCTTTGCAGCATGAAGTGCTGGTCTTCCACCTGCGAGGCCCAGGGCATGAGGTGGAACAGGATGGGGCTGGAGATGTTGTAGGGCAGGTTGCCGATCACGCGCAGTCTGGGCGGTGATGAGGGCGCGGGCTGTTGCAGCACCTGTTCGGCGATCTCCCGTGCGACGGCACCGAAATCGACCTTCAGCACATCGGACTCGATGACGTGAAGTTCGGCCCGTTTGCGCAGGCGTGCCGCCAGATCGCGGTCCAGCTCGATCACCGTCAGCTTGCCGCAGCGCTCGACCACCGGATTCGTCAAGGCGCCCCAGCCGGGCCGATTTCCACCAGGGCCTGGCCCGGCTTGGGCGCAATGGCGCGCACGATCTCGTCGATGACGCCGGTGTCGCTCAGGAAGTGCTGGCCGAAACGCTTGCGCGCGATGCCGCCGCCACCCTGCACCGGGCGCCACTGCCCCCGCCGTCGCGGGGCTTGTGGCCATCGTCACGGCGCATCGCGCATCTCCACCCAGGCCTGGGCCCGCAGCTGCGCACGCCAATGCTCGTAGGTGGACTCGAACTTGCGCTCGCGCAGCACGGATTTGGCGGCCTCGCGCTTTTGCTGGTCGGTGAGCTGCACTTCCTTGCGCTCGATGAGCTGATCAGGTGCACCCCGAAGCGGCTGACCACGGGCTCCGAGATCTCGCCGGGTTGCAGGGCATTGAGCGCCTTCTCAAACTCGGGCACGAACTGGCCGGGCGAGGCCCAGCCCAGGTCGCCGCCTTTGGCGCCGCTGCCGTCTTCCGAATACTGGCGCGCCATCTGCGCGAAGCTGGCCTGGCCGCCGACGATCTGCTTGCGGATGTCCTTCATGCGCCGGCTCATGTCTTCGGTAGAAGCCTGAGGCGAGGTGCGCAGCAGGATGTGGCGGGCACGTTGCTGCGTGTAGCTGGCCGCGGCCGTGTTTTCGCGCTGCACCAGCTTGATGATGTGGAAACCTGCGTTGGAGCGCACCAGGGGCGCGATCTCGCCGACCTTGAGCTTGCCCGTCGCGGCCACGAACAGCTCCGGCAGCCGGCTGGCCGGACGCAGGCCGAGTGCACCGCCCTGGTCGCGGGTGCCGGTGTCGGCCGAGTTGTCCTTGGCCAGTTGCGCGAAGTTGCCGGCACCTTGGCGGCGCGGTCGCGGATGTCCTGCGCCTTGGCCTGCAGGAACTGGATCTGCGCCCGGGGTGGCGCCCTCGGGCACGGGGATCAGGATGTGGGCCACATTGAGGGCCACTTCACTCTGGCCGGCCTTGTTGTCCTTGACGAATTCGTCGAGCTCCTGGTCGGTGATGACGATGCGGGGCATCACCTCGCGCTCGCGCAGGCGCTGCAGCAGGATCTGCTCGCGCAGGGATGCGCGATAGCGGTCGAAGTCCAGGCCATCGGCCTTCATGCGCTGCTTGAGATCGGGCAGCGTCAACTGGTTCTGGGCGGCGATGCCCTCGATGGCGGCATCGACTTCGGCATCGGGGATGTCCAGGCCCACGGTCTTGGCATACGAGATCTGGACCTTCTCGTCGATCAGGGCGTCCAGCACCTGGGCCCGCAGGATTTCCTCTTCCGGCGGCAGCTTGCTGCCGGCGCGCGCCCATTCCTGGATGCGGCTCACGCGCTTGTCCACATCGGTGTGCGTGATGGGCTCCTGGTTGACCACGGCCACGATGTAGTCGGAGGTGGTGGGCGCACCAGCCAGTTGCAGCTCGGTGCTCAGGCTGCGCGCAGCCGGGATGCGCGGCGAAGGCGTCGTGCGTTCGCGGAACTGCGCCCAGGCTGGCGCCGCAGCGCTGACAAGCAGGCCGGCGCAGGCCACATGGACCACGGCATGAAGCAGTTGCGCGAACCGGACGGACAAGACAGGCGCTGGCCCCGCGCGTGCTGTCACGGCGGGACGGGGTGTGGGCTTCGTCATTGGAGAAGGAGGACGGGAAACCGGTGGACGGCACGGTGGGCGCCGGGTTTGTCATCGTGGAGCAGGCGGTAGCCGGGATATTGTCCCTCAGCGCGCGCAGCGGGTTGGATCCCCAGACTGATGCGCGACAGGCCCGAGAGTTCCAGCTGGAACATCAGACGCGTGGCAGCCGTGGCCCGGCCGACGGACGCACGCTGGGCCACGATGCGGCCGATCAGCAGCCGGCGTCGTATCCACACCGAAAAGCGAATCGGTCAGGCGGCTTTCGCGCAGGCTGTAGCTCAGGCGCCCAACGCTGTACCAGGTGCCCCCGCATTCCCCGGAGCCGGCGCTGCGCTGACCCGTGAGGTTGAGCGGATCGGCCGGCGGCGCGTCCGCAGGGCCGAGCGGCGGCTTGCGCCCGGCCAGCGGCCATTGCCAGCCCAGGTCCAGCTGTTCACTGGCGTTGCGGGTGTAGCGGTAGTTGGCGCTGATCGAACGCCGGGCGCCGAGCAAGTAGCGCACGCCGAACAGGCCGCGCGAGGTCTGGTGGTGCTGGGCGTCAACTGCATGAAGCTGTCCAGCGTCCAGTGGGCTGGTCGAGGCCGGCGGCAGGTCGGAGAGCCGCTCGGTGATGGGCTCGTCCTCGTCCGGGTTGATCTTGGTCGGCCAGCAGCAGCTTCTGGACGATGCCCAGGCGCAGGGCCTCCGAGCCGTTCGTGTTGTCGATCAGGCGGGTGGTCACGCCCAGCGTGAGCTGGTTGGCGTCCGAGATGCGATCGACGCCGGTGTAGGCGTTCTCGCTGA
>JASGIQ010000009.1:0-89719 GCA_047601765.1 Aquabacterium sp. | reverse complement strand
GCTGGACGCCCCGTGCATCGACAGGCTGCATGTCTTCGCCGCGGCGGTGCGCCGGCCGAATGTCCACGCCTGCCCTCTCGGGGATGCCCTGCTTTGCTTTCAACATCTGCCTGCCCTGGATGTTCTCCTTGCCCGCCTGCGGGGCAAGATCTGGGGCGCTAGCATAAGGCAAGGTCGGGTACGCCCGGAGTGACCAAGGTCCCGGCCCGCTCACGGGTCCGGTGCTTGGTGCGTTCAGGCAGATGGGGAGTGCAAACCGGCCTGGCATCCTGTATGTCGTCCGGCATCCCCTTGCATTCCATCCGTGTTCTGCCACTTCACATGAACCACTACATCTTACCAAGCCGCCATCGTCGATCTCGACGGCACGATGGTCGACACCGTCGGGGACTTCATCGTCGTCCTGCACCACACCCTGGCCGACATGGGTTGTCACCCTGTGGAGATCGCACGCATCGATCGCCACTTCGTTTCGCTCACGGTGGGCAAGGGCACCGAAGATCTGCTCAGGCGCAGCCTGGGGCATGCCTGGGGCATGCCGCATGACAGCGCCGAGGTGGCCGAGGCCTTGCCCAAGGCACTGCATCACTACCATCACCATTACCCGCGCTTCAACGGCCAGCACGCGGACGTGTTCCCCGGCGTGGCCGAAGGCCTGCAGCAGTTGCGGGATCTGCAGTTGCCCCTGGCCTGCCTGACCAACAAGCCGACCGCGTTTGCGCGCGCGCTGCTGGAGGCCAAGGGTCTGCTCAAGCACTTCGATCACGTGTTCGGTGGTGACGCCTTCGAGCGCAAGAAGCCCGATCCCCTGCCCTTGCTGCGCACTTGCGAGGCCCTGGGAACGCAGCCTTCGCACACCTTGATGATCGGAGACTCCAGCAACGACGCCCAGGCCGCTCGCGCCGCCGGCTGCGAGGTGCTGCTGGTGACCTATGGCTACAACCACGGCCACCCCATCCTGGAGGTCCCGGCACTGGCCCACGTTCCTCGTCTGGATCAGGCGGACTGGCGAAAGCTGCTCGGCGTGGACTGAGGCCAGCCCCGCGAGGCGCATGGCGGCAAACGGCAGCACATGGCAGAAGGCCGGTCCCTGAAGGCCGGCCTTTGTGCGGGCATGACGGCTGGATGCCGTCACAACTGGCTTATTGCAGCGCGTCCAGCACCGGCGGTGCCTTGAAGTCGAGCAAGGCGTCCTTCAAATCGGGCGTGACGGGGCGGTTGCCCAGCCAGGTGCGCAGGATCGCCGGGAAGAACAGGCCGTCTTCCAGCGGCAGGCCGGCGGGCTGGCCATTGACGAAGAACATCGTGCCGCGCTTGGGCACGTATTCGATCGCGAACACATCGCCCGGGTTCAGGCGCTTGATGCGCGAGAACTGCTCGCCCATCGTGCGGATCGAGGGGATCAGCTTGAAGAACTCTTCGCGGCTGCTGTTGTTCTCGATGCCCTTGGTGATGACCTTGCCGAGTTCATCCACCCGCATGCCCTGCAGCATCACGAAGCGCAACTGCTTGGGGCCGCCTGTGGCGAAGATGGCGTCGGCCTTGCTGGCCTTCTGGGGCACATACAGGCCCACGGTGTAGAGCTTGGCCACGGCGCGATAGCTCACACCGCTGCCGTTGAGCATCAACGACGCACCTTCGACCTTGATGCTCTGCGGGTAGTGCACGCCCACCACATCCGCGCTTTGCGCGTGGGCAGACGGTGCAGCACCCAGGGCCAGACCGAAGCCCAGCACCAGGGCCGCGCCCCATGAAACCAGGGCGGTGCGGCCGACGCGGCCCATGCCAGCAAGATTCAACTGCATACGTTTAGTCATGTGTCGTTCGCCCTCGGATACGGCGGCGAACTGGTAAGTGATTGTTACGTCTTCGGGGCCATCCACAATCTGGGTTTGCCCTCGAAGATCAGGGTGCACCCACCCCCGGCCTGGAGGGCGTGGTGGCCTGCATTCCTGCCCTGCTACACTGATTCGATGTTCATATCGCGTAAACAGACCAAAGGTTCACACGACCGGGGGGCATGGCCCTGGCGACGTTGACCCCTGTTTTCTTGGCTCCTCGGTGATTGCCGCGATCTTAGGCGGCCACCCTCGGCGCGACGTACCCGCACGTCACAACCGTAAGCGTGCGTTAACGAGATGGTCTGAGTCGCCCTGTGAAAGAGCGTTCCGCGAAATGATATTTTTGTGGCGCAAAGCCGACTCTCCAGGCGGCGCTGCAGGGCTTGGAGGCCCACCCAACCATGATCACTGAGAACGAATTCAAGGCCCTGGCCGCCCAGGGGCACAACCGCATTCCGCTGGTCGTGCAGGCGCTGGCGGATCTGGACACGCCGCTGTCCCTGTATCTCAAACTCACCCAGGGGCAGCCGCTGAGTTTCCTGCTCGAGTCCGTGGTGGGCGGCGAGCGCTTCGGGCGCTATTCCTTTGTGGGCCTGCCTGCGCACACCCTGGTGCGTGCCACCGGCCAGCAGGTGGAAGTCGTCACCGATGGCCAGGTCGTAGAGCGCCAGACGGGCAACCCGCTCGATTTCATCGCGGCATATCAGCAGCGCTTCAAGGTCGCGGTGCCGCAGGGCCTGCCGCGTTTTTGTGGCGGGCTGGCCGGCTATTTCGGCTATGACACCGTGCGTCACATCGAGCACCGTCTGGCCGGCACGCACAAGCCCGGCGGCATCGGCACGCCGGACATCCTGCTGCTGCAATGCGAAGAGCTCGCCGTCATCGACAACCTGGCTGACAGGCTGTATCTGATCGTCTATGCCGATCCCTCGCAGCCTGATGCCTATGTGCGCGCCGCGGCCCGCATCCAGCAACTGCAGGCGCAGCTCAATGCGGTCGTGCCCGTGCCGCCCATCACACCGGGTGAAGTGCATCCCGTCGAGCGCCATTTCGCCAAGGCCGATTTCGAGGCGGCCGTGCTCAAGTGCAAGGAATACATCGCCGCGGGCGACTGCATGCAGATCGTGATCGGCCAGCGCCTGCAAAAGCGCTTCACCGCCTCGCCGCTGAGCCTGTACCGCGCGCTGCGTTCGCTCAATCCAAGTCCTTACATGTATTACTACGACATGGGCGATCACCATGTCGTGGGCTCCTCCCCGGAGATCCTGGTGCGCCAGGAGAAGAACAAGGACGGCGGCGAGACGGTCACCATCCGCCCGATCGCCGGCACGCGGCCGCGCGGCGCCACGCCCGATCTGGACATCGCCAACGAGCAGGAGCTGCTGGCCGACCCGAAGGAGCGCGCCGAGCACGTGATGCTGATCGACCTGGCCCGCAACGACATCGGCCGCATCGCCAAGACGGGCAGCGTCAAGGTGACCGAAGCCTTCGGCATCGAGCGCTATTCGCACGTGATGCACATCGTCAGCAACGTCGAAGGCAGCCTCAAGGACGGCATGACGGGTCTGGACGTGCTGCGTGCCAGCTTCCCCGCAGGCACCCTCAGCGGCGCGCCCAAGATCCGCGCCATGGAGATCATCGATGAGCTCGAGCCCGTGCAGCGCGGCGTGTATGGCGGTGCGGTGGGTTACCTGAGCTTTGCCGGCGACATGGATGTGGCCATCGCCATCCGCACCGGCGTCATCAAGGACCAGACGCTGTACGTGCAGGCTGGCGCCGGCGTGGTGGCCGATTCGGTGCCCGAACTGGAGTGGAAGGAGACGGAGGCCAAGGCCCGTGCGGTGATCCGCGCGGCCGAGATGGTCGAGCAGGGCCTGTGAGCCCGCTTGTCATCCACATCTCCCCGTCACCTGGAAGGATCGCACCATGCTGCTGATGATCGACAACTACGACAGCTTCACCTTCAACCTCGTCCAGTACTTCTGCGAGCTGGGCGAAGAGGTCAAGGTCTTGCGCAACGACGAGGTCACGCTCGACGAGATCGCCGCCTTGAAGCCTGACCGCCTCGTGCTGTCTCCGGGACCGTGCTCGCCCGCAGAGGCCGGTATCTGCGTGCCCGCCCTGCAGCGCTTTGCCGGGCAGTTGCCCATCCTGGGCGTGTGCCTGGGGCACCAGAGCATCGGCGCGGCGCTGGGCGGCAAAGTCATCCGTGCCAAGGAACAGATGCACGGCAAGACCAGCCTCATCACCACCGATGAGAAGGGCGTCTACCAGGGCCTGCCGCGTCAGTTCACGGTGATCCGCTATCACTCGCTGGCCATCGAGCGTGCCACCTTGCCCGACTGCCTGGAGATCACCTCCTGGACCGACGATGGCGAGATCATGGGCGTGCGCCACAAGGGGCCTCAGACCGATGCCAACTTTGCGCCGCTCGAAGGCGTGCAGTTCCACCCGGAGTCGATCCTGTCCGAGCATGGCCATGCGATGCTCGCCAACTTCCTCAAGATGTGAGCCACACGACATGAGCCAGTTGACCGACCAGCAGGCGCTGCAGCGCGTCATCGAGCACCGCGAGATCTTCCACGACGAGATGCTGGGCCTGATGCGGCGCATCATGCGCGGCGAGATGTCGCCCGTGGTGATGGCCGCCTTCATCACCGGCTTGCGCGTCAAGAAGGAAACGGTGGGCGAGATCACGGCGGCGGCGCAGGTCATGCGCGAGTTCGCCACACCCGTCAACGTGACGCACAAGCAGCATCTGGTCGACATGTGCGGCACGGGCGGCGATGGTGCGCACACCTTCAACATCTCCACCACGGCCATGTTCGTGGCGGCTGCAGCCGGCGCGCGCGTGGCCAAGCATGGCGGGCGCAGCGTGTCATCCAGCACGGGCAGCGCGGATGTGCTCGAAGCCTTGGGCGCTGCGATCAACCTCACGCCCGAGAACGTCAACCGCTCGCTGGAGACGGCTGGCATCGGCTTCATGTTCGCGCCCAATCACCACGGCGCCATGAAGCATGCAGCGCCGGTGCGCAAGGAGTTGGGCGTGCGCACGCTGTTCAACATCCTGGGCCCGTTGACCAACCCGGCCGGTGCGCCCAATCAGCTGATGGGCGTGTTCCATCCCGATCTGGTGGGCATCATGGCCCGCGTGCTGCAGCGTCTGGGCTCGGACCACGTGCTGGTCGTCCACGGCTGTGATGGCCTGGACGAGATCACCCTGGGCGGCGAGACCCTGGTGGCCGAGCTGCGCGATGGCGAGGTCAGCGAATACCGCATCAGCCCGGAGCAGTTCGGTCTGGCCGAGCACGATGGTTCGATGCTCAAGGCTGCCAGCCGCGAGATGTCGCTGGAGATGCTGCGCAGGGTGCTGGACAACGAGCCTGGGCCTGCGCGGGACATCGTCCTGCTCAACGCCGGTGCCGCACTGTATGCCGCCAACGTGGCCACCACCCTGGCCGACGGTGTGGACCGTGCACGCGAAGCACTGGCAAGCGGCCGAGCCGCCCAGGCCATGCTCACGTTTGTTCAAACGACGCAGGCACTGGCCGCGCAGCAGGCTGGGGCTTGAGTGCAGGCCGGGCGGCCGTGATGCCGCGGGCTTCCGGGTGCAGGGCGCAGCGGTTGCGGCCTTGCTGTTTGGCCTGGTAGAGCAACTGGTCTGCCGCATTGATGAGCGCCTGCGGCTGTCCCTCTGCGGTGGCGTGCACACAGGCCACCCCCACGCTGACCGTCAGCGGGACGGCCTTGCCATCGGCGCTCAACGCAAGGGCCTCCACCTGTCGACGGATGTTCTCGGCCACGTGCGCAGCCCCGGCCAGGTGCGTGTTGGGCAGCAACACCAGGAACTCTTCGCCGCCGTAGCGGACCGCTTCGTCCCCCGGCCTTTGCACGATCTTCTGGAGCACGAGTGCAATCTGGCGCAGGGCTTCATCGCCGACCAGGTGCCCATGTTCGTCGTTGACCCGCTTGAAGTGGTCGATGTCGATCATCAAGGCGGCCAGCGGTTCGCCCCAGCGCTGTGCATGCCGCCAGATCTCGCCCAGGTGGTGAGACAAGAACATCCGGTTCTTCAAGCCCGTCAGCGCGTCCTGTTCCGTCAGCTCCTGCAGCCGTTCGTTGGCCTCGGTGAGTTGGCGCATGGTTTCGTGCAGGTCCAGCGTACGGGCCTGCACTCGGGCCTCCAGCTCCGCGGCATGCCGCCGCTGCAGATGGGCGTTTTCGTCCTGGGCCAGCTTGAGCCGGTGGGCCAGTGCGAACGAGAGCAGGATGGTCTCCAGCAGCGAGCCGATCTGCAGGCCGTACTCGGTCAGCAGGCTGCCCTGCACCAGCCCGAACAGGTGCAGCGACATCAGGACGACGCCCATCATCAGCACCCCGAAGGCCGCCAGGAAATAGCGTGCACGCTGCACACCGCGCCGCAACAACATCACGGTCATCACCAACAGGAGCAGCGGCGAGATCAATGTGGTGAAGGTCGCGATCTTGACGGGCCACGCATACGGCATCACCAGGCTGGCCGGCACCACCAAGAGAAACAGCCACTGCAGACAGGACATCAGCCGATCGGCCGTGGGCCAGTGGCTGCGCAGATCCAGAAAGTCGCGGCAGAAGAGGACCAGGGACCAGCCGGACAGCCCCATGAGGATCACGGAGGCCAGGTTCCCCCAATGCGGCGCCTGCGGCCACAGGTGTTCGAAGGCCAGGCCGCTGACAGCGCACTGGGTCATGCCGAACAGCGCGACGTACAGCACGTAGTGCAGATAGGTGCGATCCCTCAGCGATACGGCCAGCATCAGGTTGTAGCAAAGCATGGCCAGCATCGCGCCGGCATATACGCCGAACAGCAGCCTCTCGGTCAGCGCCACGCCGGCCTGCGCCTGCGGGGTCGTGATCAGCAATGGGGCCTGCAGCGAGCCCTGGCTCTGGATGCGCACATACAGCTGCGCCCGCTCATGGCTGGCCAGCGTCGTGTGGAAGTAGAAGTTGCGATCGGCGATGTCGCGCGTGGCAAAGGCACGCCGGTCGCCGCTGGCATGCGCATCGATCCGGCCATCGGCATGCACGATGTACACGTCCACATAGTCCAGCAAGGGATAGCGCAGCCCGATCAGCCATGTGGCGTCGCGCATTTGCACATGCTGGAGATCGGCGCGCAGCCAGAACGCCGATCGGCTGTAGCCGAAACTCGGTGCATCGCGATGCGGCGTGGTCCAGCCGGAGGACGAGGCGGCCGCACGCATCACGTCGGCCAGCTGCATGCGGCCGCTGGCGTCTTCCAGCACCGTCACATGCGGCCCCATCGGCACGGTCTGCGTCTGCGCATCCAGGCGCACCGCGGCGGCCCGCGCCAGCCCGGCCGGCAGCAGGCCGAGCAGGCAGCTCAGCAGCACAATCCATCGGCACAGACAGGTCAATCGGGCCACGCGAAGGGCTCTCCAAAGGCGCACTCGGTGGGTTATCGGCGCGCCAGGCTGCGTGACTAATGCGCCTGCATGGCGAAAACGGTCGCCTTTCACGCGCCGGGCGCGCAGGCTCGATAATCCCCACTCGACCGCATCCCATCCGACCATGTCCGACATCCTGCAGAAAATCGTCGCCGTCAAGCACGAAGAACTCGCCGCGGCCCGCCAGCGCCTGTCCCTGGCCGATGTCCGCGCCCAGGCCGAAGCCCGCAACCGGGAGCAGGCCGATGTGCGGGACTTCACCGCTGCCCTGCGTGCCAAGGTGGCTGCCGGTCTGCCCGCCGTGATCGCCGAAGTCAAGAAGGCCAGCCCCAGCAAGGGCGTGCTGCGCGAACACTTCGTGCCGGCCGAGATCGCCACCAGCTATGCCCGCCATGGCGCTGCCTGCCTGAGCGTGCTCACGGACGAGCGCTTTTTCCAGGGGCACACCCGCTACCTGCAGGAGGCGCGTGCCGCCTGTGCCCTGCCGGTGCTGCGCAAGGATTTCATGGTGGATGCCTACCAGGTGTACGAGGCCCGCGCGATGGGCGCCGATTGCATCCTGCTGATCGCCGCCTGCCTGGATGACGCCCAGATGCGCGATCTGGAAGCCTGCGCGCATGGGCTGGGCATGTCGGTGCTCGTCGAGGTGCATGACGGGGACGAACTCGACCGCGCCCTGCTGCTCAAGACCCCGCTGGTCGGCATCAACAACCGCAATTTGCGCACCTTCGACGTGACGCTGGACACCACGCTGGGGCTGCTGCCGCGCGTGCCCGCAGATCGCCTGCTGGTGACGGAGTCGGGCATCCTGGGCTGCGCCGATGTCCAGCGCATGCGGGCGGCCGATGTGCACGCCTTCCTCGTGGGCGAAGCCTTCATGCGCCAGCCCGATCCCGGCGCGGCCCTGGCCAATCTTTTCGGTCTGCAGGCTGCGTGAGCCGTCGCCCGTGAGCGCCCGTTCCGTTCCGGCCCAGGCCGGCCTGTTCGATGCCGCCTCGTCTCCTGCGGAAGCTGGGCAGGCCAGGCTTGTGCCTGGGGCGGGCACGCCGTCGCTCAACCGATCATTGCCCGCCTTGTTCGACGAGGTGCCGCCCGATTGGCGGCCCGTCACCGAGGCCTTCCGCGCCAGCCCGGCCGGACAAGGTCTCATCTGGCGCCTTGACGACGCGCTGCAGCACGGCGCCACCATCTACCCGCAGGACATCTTCGCGGCCCTGCGCATCACGCGCCGTGACGCTGTGCGCGTCGTGATCCTCGGCCAAGACCCGTATCACGGGCCGGGCCAGGCGCATGGCCTGGCCTTTTCCGTGCAGCGTGGCGTGGCCATCCCGCCGAGCCTGCGCAACATCCGCAAGGAGATGGCGCGCGATCTCGGGCTGTCCGCCCCGGATCATGGCTGCCTTGATGCCTGGGCGCGGCAGGGGGTGCTGCTGCTCAACACGGTGCTGAGCGTGCAGGCCGGTCAGGCTGCCAGCCATGCCAAATGGGGCTGGGAAAGCCTGACAGACGCCCTCATCCGCGCGGTGGCCTCAGACCCGGGGCCGAAGGTCTTCATGCTGTGGGGGGCGCACGCGCAGCACAAGGCCGAGCTCATCCATCAGGCCGCGGCGGCGTCCCCTTCAGGCGATGGCCCCGATCGCGTGCTGGTTCTGCAAAGCAACCATCCCTCCCCGCTGTCGGCCACGCGAGGGCCCGTGCCCTTCATCGGCTGCGGCCATTTTGGTCAGGCCCAGGCCTTTCTCCAGCAAAAAGGCCAGCACCTGGATTGGGTGCTGGCCTCCTAGAGCTTGCAAACCAGGCCGGGCGCAGATCGCCTGGCCCGTGCATCACTTGAAGTAGTAAGACGCGTAGATGCCCATGTGCGTGCCATCGAGCTTCGTGTTCGGGCCGGTTTCAGGCGTGAACTCTTCACTCACGCCACGCACCTTGAGCCCGATGTTCTGGCCGAACAGCACTTCGGCTTCGACCACGAAGCCTGCAGAGCTCTTGTACTTGCGGTCAGAGACGAACTGGTTGCCCAGGCCCGACGCATCCGACTGTGCGTTGAGCGACTTGCGCAGGCCGGCACCCACGCGCCACGATTCGTTGAGCCGGTAATGCGCCAGCAATTCCAGCGGGATACGGTGGAAGGTCGCGCTGCCGTTTTCCGCCGAGGCGCGGTCGAAGTGATAGCCGATGCTCAATTGGAACGACCATGGCTGTTGCGGCAACTGGTATTCAACGCCGGCGCGCAGATCCATCATGCCGCCCGCGTGCAGCGAGCGGTTGGCACCATCTTCATACTGCACGTCTTCGCCGATCTGATCGCCGCCGAACGTCAGGCCCGCGCTGAGGAACGGCGTGACGCCGGACTTGGCCTCGGAAGTGGTGCTTTGGGCGTGGGCCGTCACGGCCACACAGGCAGCGCATGCCATGGCGGCAGCCTGCAGATGCTTCTTCATCGACACAGTGATACTCCAGAATCTTGTGATGCGCTCCCTTGCGGCCCCGATTGGTGCCGTATTTGACGCGCGGCGATCCTAGCCGATCCGAGTCGATGCCTCGTCCATGACGGACTCCCTCATGCGAGGGTGCCCGCGAGAGGTGCATGAGATCAATCAAAGTAGTAGTTCGTCATCACGCCGAAGTGGTCGCCTTCGTACTTGACGGCGTCCGGTGCGATCTTGTATCGATACTCTTCCCACACATAGCGCGCCTTGATGCCCCAATTGGGCGTGGCCATGTATTCGGCCTCGATCACCACGCCGGTATTCGATTTCAACTTCAGCCGGTATTCGGGGCAGGGATCGCCTCCACAGGTGCCGCCGTGCGACTTCTCCGTGGCCGAGAGAGAGCGTCGAACACCCATGCCCAGCCGCCATTGCTCGCTGGCATGCCACTGCAGCAGGATTTCAGCCGGTACCCGTCGGAAGTAAGCCCGGCTGGAGATTCCGTGTGTTTGATCGATGTGGTGCGCCACGCTGGCCTGCAGGGTGAATGGCGATGTTCCAAGCCGGTATGAAAGCCCCACGCGCAAATCCAGGCCCGCGCCCGCGCTGACGTCTTCTTCGTAGCGATATGAACCGCTGCCGTCGACGGGTACGATGTCCCATGCCTGCATCGTGTCCCCGCCCCAGGTATAGCCCGCGCCGATGAACGGCCGAAGCCCCCATCCGGTGCCTTCGGCGGCCATGGCCGAAAAGTGAGCGGCGCCCAGCGCCAGCGTGAGTGCAAGAAGTCTGCGCATGCGTGTCCCTTGGAAAAATCTGGTTGTCAGCCCTGACCAACAGCCGCGTCATTCTACGGGGCGCCCTTGATCAGAGAGCCGTGGTTGTCCCGTCCCTCGCAAGAGGGAGCCGCCTCGAACGTCGCCGCCGGTGACGCATTTGCGCGACTGCCAGCGCCATTGGCGTCTTCCCGGTCGTGCGCAGCGTTCACAAGGGGTGCGGCTGGGTGACAATGAGCCGGGTTTTGCGCTCGGCCGTCCACATGCGCTGTGGATGGGGTTCATGTCAACCGCCGCGATGCGCGCCGTCATTTATTCGACGTGCGTCGTCGCTTGCAACGCTTGAGGGGCGTTCATGCGTCTGGCCTTGTTGTCGCCTTTGCCACCTGAACAGAACGGACTTGCCGACTATGCCGCCCACTTCCGCGCCTCGCTGAACCAGGCGGGTGTCGAAGTGCTCACGCCGCTGGCCGGGCAACGGCCCATCGAAACCCTCTCGATGGCACGCGCCTGGGTGGCCGAGCGGGACTGGCGCCGCGTGGACATCGTCCATGCCGAACTCAACAGTGGGCGCCACACCGAATTCCTCATCCTTTGCGCCCTGGCCGATTTGCCCAACCGCCCGGCCTTGTCGGTCACGGCGCATGATCCCGAGCGGCTGATCTGGAAGCCTGTCAACCGCCTGTGGGCCCTGGTCAACGGGATGAACGGCGTGCCGCAGACGGTCCGCCATGCATTGGCGCTGCTGTCCGATCCCATGACCTTGCTGGCCGAGCAGCGGCTGGCTCGCCAGCTCGATGGGTTGGTGACCTTCACCCAGACAGGCGGCAGCCGTCTCGTCAAGCGCATGAAGACGCCGGTAGACCATGTCAGCGTGATCCCGCACGGCGTGCCCACCCTGCCGCAAAAGCCGCTGCCTTCCATGGACGCCACCCGGCTGCTCTACTTCGGTTTCATCCAGAGCGGCAAGGGCATCGAAGACCTCATCGATGCGGTGGGGCGCGTCAAGACACAAAGCCCCGAGCAGGCAGCCTTGCTGCGCATCACCATCGCCGGCGGCATGGCCCCGGATGGCGCCATGTCTGCACGGCAGGCCTACCTGGAGGCCCTGCGCCAACGTGCCGAACGCCGCGGCATCCTCGGCCAGATCCAGTGGGAGCTGGACGTCGACGAGCGCGATGTGCCGGATCTCATGCAGCGCCATCACGTCGTGATCCTGCCGCACCGCCATCCACGCCGGCTCAATCTCTTCGGCCAGATGAGCGGCACCACCCGTGTGCTGGCCTGGGCCATCGCCTGCGGGCGCGGTGCCATCACCTCTGATGCGCAGGCCTTCGCGGAAGAAGTCAGTCACGGCAATGGCGTGGCTTACCGCCAGGGCGATGTCACCGCGCTGGCCACCTTGGTCCAGGGGCTGCTGGACGAGCCCGAGGTGATGCGCCAATGGGCGGCGCGCGCCGGGCTGCTGGCGCAGCAGCGATCGTGGGCCATGACGGGGCAGCGCTTCGTGGGGCACTTTCAGCGGACCATTGGGAGGGCGCCCCGTTCAAGAGGTGGTGGCGTGGCCGGGCCTGCCTCTGTCTGGTCGCCCGAGGAGACGACCTGACCATGGCGGCCCTGCGCATTGGTCTTGACATCCGGCCCCTCACCGCATCGCCATATTCGGGCATGGGTCGCCAGGCCCTTGCGCTCTACAACACCCTGCGCCTGCGGCCCGACACCGAGGCCATGCCTTTCACCTCGGCGCCGCTCACGCATCTGCATCGCACCTGGGCTTTCTGTCCGACTGCGCCATGCCGGGTCGAGGAGCTGTTCAGGCCGATGGCGCGCTATCGCTTCGAGCACGACTTCCTGCCCGAGGCCATCAGCGGGCTGGGGGTCGATGTCTACATCGCCACCTGCAACAAAGGTTTGCCCCTCGGGCTCAGCGACGTGCGACGCAAGCGCACGAAATGGGTGCTGCTGGTGCATGACCTCTTCGAGTTGACCGAGCGGCAGCGGCGCGGTCTTGGCTGGGATGCGCTGGCCGGTCGATGGTTTGATCGCTACACCATCGCGCATGCGGTCGATCTGGCCGATGCCATCTGGGTGCCATCGGAGTTCACGGCACATGCCGTGACGCAGCGCTTTCCCCAGGCGCGTGGCCGCATCCGCATCCTGCATGACGCGGTCCCTTTCGATCCTTGGCAGCGCCTTCAGCAGGAGGTCTACACGCCCGAGCGCTACTGGCTGGTGGTGGGTACCCACGCGCGGCGCAAGAACGTGCCCTGGTTCATCGACGCATGGCAGAAGGCGCGTGAACTCTGGCCAGGTGCCATCCCGCAACTGGTGGTGATCGGCCACCCCCGTGATGTGAAGGTCGTGCCACCTCAGGTGCGCTTTGTGCACGGCATCAACGACGGGCAACTGGGCAACTGGTATCGGCAGGCCGAGCGCGTCTGGCATCCCGCCAAGGCGGAGGGCTTTGGCTTGCCCGTCATTGAAGCGGCGGCGTGCGGGACGCCCGTGGCCACGGCCTATGGCTCCGCACTCGATGAAGTCACCCCGCCGGGCGTGATGCGCTTCGATCCGCACGACACCTCGGCCCTGGTGCAGCTCATGTTCCAGGCGGCGACCGAGCCGCCGCTTCGTGCGGAATCACCCGAGGCGCTTCAAAGCTGGGCCCGGGGCTACGACCTGCCGGTTTACGCCGCCAGGCTGGACGAGTTCTTGGATGAACTGCAGGGCGAGCGGCACTGAAACTGCCCGGCTCGCCCAACAAAAAAACGACGAAACCTTGAAGGGCTGCACGAAGCTGTGCTAAAGTCTAGGGCTTGCCTTGGAGGGGTGCCCGAGTGGCTAAAGGGGGCAGACTGTAAATCTGTTGGCTTACGCCTACGCTGGTTCGAATCCAGCCTCCTCCACCAGGCAAACCCAATTCAGTTGTGTTTGTTGTTTTGCTGAACGTGCTTTGCTGAACTGGGCTTCGATGCAGGCGGCGCAAGCTGCAGGTTGAGAAGCTCGCACTCCCGGGCGGGAGTAGTTCAATGGTAGAACCTTAGCCTTCCAAGCTAATGACGCGGGTTCGATTCCCGTCTCCCGCTCCAGGTCAGGGTTTTGTCATGTTCAGCGTGGTACATTCGCGGTCCTTTCGGGATGCGCGATGCGCACAACGCATGCATTGCACCAGTTTCGGTGCGGGGTCATGCAGAAGCGGGTAGCGCAAGTGAAGTGGCAAGTAGTGTCATGTCGACACGGGTTTGCATTCGGCTCGTTATCGAGTTCAAACCTGTGTCGATGCCCATGTGGCTCAGTGGTAGAGCACTCCCTTGGTAAGGGAGAGGTCGGCAGTTCGATCCTGCCCATGGGCACCACACCTCCCATCTCTTTTTTCTTTCATCCACTTCTTTTCTTTGGCTCTCAACGAGTCCAAGGCGCCAGGAGCGAGAAACATGGCAAAAGGTAAGTTCGAACGGACCAAGCCGCACGTGAACGTGGGCACCATCGGTCACGTTGACCACGGCAAGACCACGCTGACTGCTGCAATCGCCACCGTGCTGGCAGCCAAGTTTGGCGGCGAAGCCAAGGCTTACGACCAGATCGACGCAGCGCCTGAAGAAAAGGCTCGCGGCATCACCATCAACACCGCGCACGTCGAGTACGAAACGGCCAACCGCCACTACGCACACGTGGACTGCCCGGGTCACGCCGACTATGTGAAGAACATGATCACCGGTGCCGCCCAGATGGACGGCGCCATCCTGGTGTGCTCGGCCGCTGACGGCCCGATGCCCCAGACGCGTGAACACATCCTGCTGAGCCGCCAGGTGGGCGTGCCTTACATCATCGTCTTCCTGAACAAGGCCGACATGGTGGACGACGCCGAGCTGCTGGAACTGGTGGAAATGGAAGTTCGCGAGCTCCTGTCCAAGTACGACTTCCCCGGCGACGACACCCCCATCATCAAGGGTTCGGCCAAGCTGGCGCTGGAAGGCGACAAGGGCGAGCTGGGCGAGCAGGCCATCATGAAGCTGGCCGAAGCGCTGGACACCTACATCCCCACGCCTGAGCGCGCCATCGACGGCACGTTCCTGATGCCTGTGGAAGACGTGTTCTCGATCTCGGGTCGCGGCACCGTGGTGACCGGCCGTATCGAGCGCGGCATCATCAAGGTCGGCGAAGAAATCGAAATCGTCGGCATCAAGGCCACCCAGAAGACGACCTGCACGGGCGTGGAAATGTTCCGCAAGCTGCTGGACCAAGGTCAGGCTGGCGACAACGTGGGCATCCTGCTGCGCGGCACCAAGCGTGAAGACGTCGAGCGCGGCCAGGTGCTGTGCAAGCCCGGCTCGATCAAGCCGCACACGCACTTCACCGGCGAGATCTATGTTCTGAGCAAGGACGAAGGCGGCCGTCACACGCCGTTCTTCAACAACTACCGTCCTCAGTTCTACTTCCGCACGACCGACGTGACCGGCTCCATCGAGCTGCCGGCCGACAAGGAAATGGTCATGCCTGGCGACAACGTGTCGATCACCGTCAAGCTGATCGCCCCCATCGCCATGGAAGAAGGTCTGCGTTTCGCCATCCGTGAAGGCGGTCGTACCGTCGGCGCCGGCGTGGTTGCCAAGATCCTCGATTAAAATCGTCTGTCACATCAGCATTTGGCCAGTAGGGGTATAGCTCAATTGGCAGAGCGTCGGTCTCCAAAACCGAAGGTTGGGGGTTCGATTCCCTCTGCCCCTGCCACACTTTGACCATCTGCTGATCACGGACACCCGCTGTCGCACAGCAGCCCGCAGGCCGGCAAGGTCCGCGGGCTTTGCTGCCTCAAACAAGACCACGTTCATGTCTACGCCGCAAATCGAAACCGTCACCACGAGTGCCGACAAAGCCAAGCTGGCCGCCACTGGCCTGTTGGTGGTGGGGGCGGTGGCTGTGTTCTACCTGCTGGGCAAGCAGGATCTCTGGCTGCGCGTGCTTGCGCTGCTGGTGCTGGTTGCCGCGGCCGTGGGCGTGTTCTTCACCTCGGCCCAGGGCAAGGAATTGATCGCCTTCGGTCAAGACTCCACCAAGGAACTCAAGAAGGTCGTCTGGCCCAGCCGCCAGGAGGCAGGTCAGATGACGGCCTATGTGTTCGCCTTCGTGGTGATCATGGCCCTGTTCCTGTGGCTGACCGACAAGACGCTCGAGTGGGTCCTGTACGATCTGATCCTGGGCTGGAAGCGCTGATCGCTTCTTCTGAATCCTTCTTCAGACACATCCAAACGAGGCTGAATCCATGAGCGACGTCCAAAGCACTCCCGCCACCGCACCGCTGCGCTGGTATGTGGTGCACGCCTATTCCGGCATGGAAAAGGCCGTCGAGCGCAACCTGCGCGAACGCATTGACCGCGCCGGCATGCAAGACCAGTTCGGTCGCATCCTGGTGCCCACCGAAGAAGTCGTCGAAGTCAAGAACGGCAAGAAGTCCGTGACCGAGCGCCGCTTCTTCCCCGGCTACGTGCTGGTTGAAATGGTGATGAGCGACGACACTTGGCACCTGGTCAAAAACACCTCCAAGGTGACCGGCTTTGTGGGTGGCGCCAAGAACCGTCCGGTGCCCATCTCGGAAGACGAGGTCATGAAGATCGTCAACCAGATGCAGGAAGGCATCGAGAAGCCGCGGCCCAAGGTCGAGTGGGAAGTGGGCGAGGTGGTCCGCGTCAAGGAAGGCCCGTTCACCGACTTCAATGGCTCCATCGAAGAAGTCAACTACGACAAGTCCAAGCTGCGCGTGTCGGTCACCATCTTCGGTCGCGCCACGCCTGTGGAGCTGGATTTCGGGCAGGTCGAGAAAATTTGATGCCCGCGGGCAAAATCTGACTCGCGCATTGCGCCAAAGGCCCTTCGGGGCCTTTTTTCATGGGCCTTTTTGCCCGAGTGCCGTGAAAGGGCTTGTCAAAGGCGCTCGCCGCGGCATACAATCGCCGGCTTTCCCCCGCAGAGGGGTGGCTGCGCTTTGCTCAGCCGAACCGGGCGCCCTGCCTGGCTGCCGTTGCCAGTTGCGGACGAGATCGCAACATGAGGAGCCCGAAAGGCGCCCTGACCTGCGTCAGAGCCCGGTAAGGCGTTAGCACTCGACCACACGAGGCCGGCCCGAAAACCGGGTGCCCGGGTGGTTCCAGGAGAAAACATGGCCAAGAAAATTGTCGGCTTCATCAAGCTGCAAATCCCGGCTGGCAAGGCAAACCCTTCGCCTCCCGTCGGTCCCGCGCTGGGTCAGCGCGGTCTGAACATCATGGAATTCTGCAAGGCGTTCAACGCCCAGACCCAAGGCGTCGAGCCCGGTCTGAAGCTGCCCGTGGTGATCACCGCCTACGCGGACAAGTCCTTCACCTTCATCATCAAGACGCCGCCCGCAACGGTGCTGCTGAAGAAGGCCGCCAAGATCGACAAGGGCTCTGCCCGTCCCCAGTCTGACAAGGTCGGCAAGCTGACCCGTGCTCAGCTGGAAGAAATCGCCAAGACCAAGCAGAAGGACCTGACCGCTGCCGATCTGGACGCCGCTGTGCGCACGATCGCTGGTTCGGCTCGTTCGATGGGCATCATCGTTGAAGGGGTTTGATCATGGCCAAGCTGACCAAGAAGCAAAAATCTCTGCAAGGCAAGGTCGACTCGACCAAGCTGTACGCCATCGATGAAGCGCTGAGCCTCATCAAGGAAGCCGCCACCGCCAAGTTCGATGAATCCATCGATGTGGCCGTGCAACTGGGCGTGGATGCCAAGAAGTCCGATCAGGTGGTGCGTGGCGCTGTCGTGATGCCCAACGGCACCGGCAAGACCAAGCGCGTGGCCGTGTTCGCCCAGGGCGCCAAGGCTGAAGAAGCCAAGGCTGCTGGCGCTGACGTCGTCGGCATGGAAGACCTGGCCGAGCAAATCAAGGGCGGCAACATCAACTTCGACGTGGTGATCGCCTCGCCGGACACGATGCGCATCGTCGGTACCCTGGGTACGGTTCTGGGTCCTCGTGGCCTGATGCCCAACCCCAAGGTTGGCACCGTGACGCCTGATGTCGCCACCGCCGTCAAGAACGCCAAGGCTGGCCAGGTTCAGTTCCGCGTCGACAAGGCCGGCATCATCCACGGCACCATCGGCCGTCGCTCGTTCGACTCCGACAAGCTCAAGGGCAACCTGTCGGCTCTGCTGGACGCACTGAACAAGCTCAAGCCCGCTTCGTCGAAGGGCGTGTACCTGAAGAAGGTCGCCGTGTCCTCGACCATGGGTCTGGGCGTGCGCGTGGACGTCGGCAGCATCACCGCTGCCTGACCGTTCAAGGGCGTCTGACGGCGCCCGACAAGACATGCCGCTCCGCCTGATGGCGGGCCGGCCGACGTCTTCACGAGTCTGGTGAAGGGGCGTCGCAAAGAATTGGTGGGCTGGGGTGGCAACGCCCCAGGCTATCAAAGACCGTAGGCGCCGCGAGATGTGCTTGGACAGGCATCGCGCGGCTTAATCGGCTGAAACATGTCGGCCTACGCAGATGGCGTACCCGCTGTTGAAGGTCTCCATGTCGCTGCTTGTCTCCACGGGCGGCGGCAGGGTTCCGAGGCAGAAGGTCGCTGAATCCGGGTGTGCCCGGCTGGTTCCGGCCCCTGTGGGCAGGTGCCGAAGGGCATGTTTGTTAAGGAGTAGACCTTGAGTCTCAATCGCAACGAGAAAGAAGCCGTGATCGCGGAAGTGGCTGCCCAGGCGGGCAAGTCGCAGACGCTGGCACTGGCTGAGTACCGCGGTCTCACGGTGGCTCAACTGGATCAGCTGCGCAAGACGGCCCGTTCGCAAGGCGTGTACCTGCACGTTCTGAAGAACACCCTGGCCCGTCGTGCTGTGGCTGGCACCCCGTTCGAAGTCGCCGCCGAGAGCATGAGCGGCCCGCTGATCTACGGCTTCTCTGAAGACGCCGTGGCAGCAGCCAAGGTGATCGCTGACTTTGCCAAGGGCAATGACAAGCTGGTCATCAAGGCAGGCGCCTATGCAGGCAAGGCTCTGGACGCCAATGGCGTCAAGTCCCTGGCTTCGATCCCCAGCAAGGAAGTGCTGCTGGCCCAACTGTGCGGCCTGCTCAATTCGCCGGTGTCGGGCTTCGCCCGCGTCCTGGCTGCTGTGGCCGAGCAAAAGGGTGGCGGCGCAACCGCCGAAGCCCCTGCTGCTTGATCGCTCAGACGACCGTACCTCATTCAACTTTTACCGATTTTAGGAACCCAAAATGGCATTCGATAAAGACGCATTCCTGACCGCCCTGGACAGCATGTCCGTGATGGAACTCAACGAGCTGGTCAAGGCCATCGAAGAGAAGTTCGGCGTGTCCGCAGCCGCCATGGCTGCTCCCGCTGCTGGCGGCGGCGCTGCTGCTCCGGCCGCTGAAGAGAAGACCGAGTTCAACGTGGTCCTGACCGAAGCCGGCGCCAACAAGGTCGGCGTCATCAAGGCCGTGCGTGAAATCACCGGCCTGGGTCTGAAGGAAGCCAAGGACCTGGTTGACGGCGCTCCCAAGAACGTCAAGGAAGGCGTTGCCAAGGCTGACGCCGAAGCCGCTGTCAAGAAGCTGGTCGAAGCTGGCGCCAAGGCCGAGCTCAAGTAATTCAGTGGCCCGCCTTGAGCGGGTCCTGTCTCCAAGGCTGCCCGCCGAAAGGGGGCAGCCTTTGGCGTCTCAGGGTTTAACCCCTTGAGGACAGCCGAAAGGCCTTTCCGGAGTACACTGGAGGGCTTTTCGAGTGTTCTCTGAACCGACTGCGGAGAACCGGTTTGGTCGAGCCCCTGTGCAGATCCACACATGCGCGGGGGTTGTCAGCCAGCGGTTGGTAGTGGCCAACCACCAAGCCTCAGGTGCAACGCCTGAATGGCCAGTCGCCGAACAACAGCCTCACCCAGGCCAGGGACCAGGCTGGATTCGAAACGGTGCATCCCTTTTGGTGCCCGAAACGGAGAGTTTATGGCGCAAGCAACCCCCTACAGCTACACCGAGCGCAAGCGGATTCGCAAGAGTTTCGGCAAGCGCGGCAGCGTTTTGAACGTGCCCTATCTGCTGACGATGCAGAAAGATTCGTACGTCGCCTTCCTGCAGAAGGACGTGCCGCCGCAGCAACGCAAACCCGAAGGCCTGCAAGCCGCTTTCCTCTCGGCATTCCCGATCGTGTCTCACAACGGGTTCGTCGAGATGAAGTTCATCGAGTACAACATCGCCAAACCGGCGTTCGATGAGCGTGAGTGCCAGCTGCGGGGTCTGACGTTCGCTTCTGCCGTGCGTGCCCGCCTGCAGATGATCATCTATGACCGTGAAACATCCACGGCGCAGTCCAAGGTCGTCAAGGAAGTCAAGGAACAAGAGGTCTACATGGGCGAAGTGCCCTTGATGACCGACTACGGCTCCTTCATCATCAACGGTACCGAGCGCGTCATCGTGTCGCAGCTGCACCGTTCGCCGGGGGTGTTCTTCGAGCACGACAAGGGCAAGACCCACTCCTCGGGCAAGCTGCTGTTTTCCGCCCGCATCATTCCCTACCGTGGCTCCTGGCTGGACTTCGAATTCGATCCGAAGGACCTGCTGTACTTCCGTGTGGACCGCCGCCGCAAGATGCCGGTGACGACCCTGCTGAAGGCCATCGGCATGAACAACGAGCAGATCCTGGCCACGTTCTTCCAGAACGACCAGTTCAAGCTCATGGACTCCGGCGCGCAGATGGCCTACGTGCCCGATCGCGTCAAGGGCGAAATCGCCCGCTTCGACATCACCGACAAGTCGGGCAATGTGATCGTCGAGAAGGACAAGCGGATCACCGCACGTCACACTCGCCAGCTCGAACAGTCCGGCACCACGCACATCAGTGTGCCCGAGGACTACCTGCTGGGCCGCGTGCTGGCCTCCAACCAGATCGATCCGGACACCGGCGAGATCATCGCCAAGGCCAACGAAGAGTTGACCGAGTCGCTGCTCAAGAAGCTGCGCGCCGCCGGCATCCTCGACATCGAAGTCCTGTTCACCAATGAACTGGACCAGGGCGCCTACATTTCGCAGACGCTGGCCACCGATGAAACGGCTGACGAGCTGGCTGCCCGCGTGGCCATCTACCGCATGATGCGCCCCGGCGAGCCGCCCACGGAAGACGCCGTGCAGGCCCTGTTCCAGCGCCTGTTCTACAGCGAAGACACGTACGACCTGTCGCGCGTGGGCCGCATGAAGTTCAACGCCCGTGTGGGCCGCGACACGCAAGAAGGCCCGATGACCCTGAGCAATGACGACATCCTGGATGTCGTCAAGATCCTGGTCGAGCTGCGCAACGGCCGCGGCGAAGTCGATGACATCGATCACCTGGGCAACCGCCGCGTGCGTTGCGTGGGCGAACTCGCCGAGAACCAGTACCGTTCGGGTCTGGCTCGCATCGAGAAGGCTGTCAAGGAGCGTCTGGGCCAGGCCGAAACCGAAGCCCTGATGCCGCACGACCTGATCAACTCCAAGCCGATTTCCGCGGCCCTCAAGGAGTTCTTCGGTGCCTCGCAGCTGTCGCAGTTCATGGACCAGACCAACCCGCTGTCGGAAATCACGCACAAGCGTCGCGTGTCCGCACTGGGCCCGGGTGGTCTGACCCGCGAGCGCGCCGGCTTCGAAGTCCGCGACGTGCACCCGACCCACTACGGCCGTGTCTGCCCGATCGAAACGCCTGAAGGCCCGAACATCGGTCTGATCAACTCGCTGGCCCTGTACGCCCGCCTGAACGAATACGGCTTCCTGGAGACGCCCTACCGTCGCGTGGTCGATGGCAAGGTCACCAACCAGATCGATTACCTGTCGGCCATCGAAGAAGGCAAGTACGTCATCGCGCAGGCCAACGCCAAGCTGGACGCCGAAGGCAAGCTGGCCGACGAACTCGTCTCGGCCCGTGAGCATGGCGAATCCGTGCTGACCTCGGGCGAGCGCATCCAGTACATGGACGTGGCCCCCACGCAGATCGTGTCGGTCGCGGCCTCGCTGGTGCCCTTCCTGGAGCACGATGACGCGAACCGCGCACTGATGGGCGCCAACATGCAACGTCAGGCCGTGCCTGTGCTGCGTCCTGAAAAGGCCGTGGTCGGTACCGGCGTGGAGCGTGTGGCGGCTGTCGACTCGGGCACCGTCGTGACCGCCAAGCGCGGCGGCGTGGTCGACTATGTCGACACCAACCGGATCGTGATCCGCGTGAACGACGCGGAAACGGTCGCCGGTGAAGTCGGCGTCGACATCTACAACCTGATCAAGTACCAGCGTTCCAACCAGAACACCAACATCCACCAGCGCGCCATCGTCAAGCGTGGCGACATCGTGGGCAAGGGTGACGTGGTGGCCGACGGCGCATCGACCGACCTGGGCGAACTCGCTCTGGGTCAGAACATGCTCGTGGCCTTCATGCCCTGGAACGGCTACAACTTCGAAGACTCGATCCTGATCTCCGAGCGCGTCGTCGCCGAAGACCGCTACACCTCGATCCACATCGAGGAACTGGTGGTCATGGCCCGCGACACCAAGCTGGGCTCTGAAGAAATCACGCGCGACATCCCGAACCTGTCGGAAAACCAACTGGCTCGTCTGGACGAATCCGGCATCGTGTTCATCGGTGCGGAAGTCGGCCCTGGCGACGTGCTGGTCGGCAAGGTCACGCCCAAGGGCGAAACCACGCTGACGCCCGAAGAAAAGCTCTTGCGCGCCATCTTCGGCGAGAAGGCTTCCGACGTGAAGGACACCTCGCTGCGTGTGGACCAAGGCACCAGCGGCACCGTGATCGACGTGCAGGTCTTCACCCGTGAAGGCATCCAGCGTGACAAGCGCGCCCAGCAGATCATCGACGATGAACTCAAGCGCTTCCGCCTGGACCTGAACGACCAGCTGCGCATCGTGGAGGCCGACGCCTTCGACCGGATCAAGAAGCTGCTGATCGGCAAGGTCGCCAACGGTGGCCCCAACAAGCTGGCCAAGGGCACGACCCTGGACGAGGCCTATCTGGCTTCGGTGGAAAAGTTCCACTGGTTCGACATCCGCCCTGCCGATGACGATCTGGCCAACCAGCTGGAATCGATCAAGAACTCGCTGGAGCAGACCCGCCACAGCTTCGACCTCGCTTTTGAAGAAAAGCGCAAGAAGCTGACGCAAGGCGACGAACTGCCCGCTGGCGTGCTCAAGATGGTCAAGGTCCACCTGGCCGTCAAGCGCCGCCTGCAGCCTGGCGACAAGATGGCCGGCCGTCACGGCAACAAGGGTGTGGTCTCCAAGATCGTCCCGATCGAAGACATGCCCTACATGGCCGACGGCACGCCTGCCGACATCGTGCTGAACCCGCTGGGCGTGCCTTCGCGGATGAACGTGGGTCAGGTGCTGGAAGTGCACCTGGGCTGGGCTGCCAAGGGCATTGGTCACCGCATCGGCAACATGCTGCAGCAGGAGGCCGCGGCCGCCGAGCTGCGCAAGTTCTTCGACGAGCTGTACAACCAGTCCGGCGGCAAGAAGGAAGACATCGCTTCCTTCTCCGACACCGAGATCGTCGAGATGGCGCAGAACCTGTCCAAGGGCGTGCCGTTCGCAACCCCCGTGTTCGACGGTGCCAAGGAAGAAGAGATCCGCGCGATGTTGCAATTGGCCTACCCGGCGGACATCGCCAAGGCCAAGGGCCTGACCCCGACCCGCACCCAGGCTCAGCTGTACGACGGCCGCACCGGCGAGGCGTTCGAGCGTCCGGTCACCGTGGGCTACATGCACGTGCTCAAGCTGCACCACTTGGTCGACGACAAGATGCACGCCCGCTCCACCGGTCCGTACTCCCTGGTCACGCAGCAGCCGCTGGGTGGTAAGGCGCAGTTCGGTGGTCAGCGCTTCGGTGAAATGGAAGTGTGGGCACTGGAAGCCTACGGCGCGTCCTACGTGCTGCAGGAAATGCTCACGGTCAAGTCCGATGACGTCAATGGCCGTACCAAGGTGTACGAGAACATCGTCAAGGGTGAGCACTCCATCGACGCCGGCATGCCTGAGTCGTTCAACGTGCTGGTCAAGGAAATTCGTTCGCTCGGTATCGATATCGAGCTCGAGCGCAACTGATAGGAATAGGAGAAACCCATGAAAGGTTTGCTGGACCTGTTCAAGCAATTCACCCCTGATGAGCATTTCGATGCCATCAAGATCGGCCTGGCCTCGCCGGAGAAAATCCGCAGCTGGTCCTTCGGTGAAGTCAAGAAGCCCGAAACCATCAACTACCGCACGTTCAAGCCCGAGCGTGACGGCCTGTTCTGCGCCAAGATCTTCGGCCCGATCAAGGACTACGAGTGCCTGTGCGGCAAGTACAAGCGCCTCAAGCACCGCGGCGTGATCTGCGAGAAGTGCGGCGTCGAAGTGACCCAGACCAAGGTCCGTCGTGACCGCATGGGCCACATCGAACTGGCTGCGCCCTGCGCGCACATCTGGTTCCTGAAGTCGCTGCCTTCTCGTCTGGGCCTGGTGCTCGACATGACGCTGCGCGACATCGAGCGCGTGCTGTACTTCGAAGCGTATGTGGTGACCGATCCCGGCATGACCCCGCTGAAGAAGTTCAGCATCATGTCCGAGGACGACTACGACGCCAAGCGCATCGAGTTTGGTGACGAATTCCAGGCCCTGATGGGCGCGGAAGGCGTCAAGCAGCTGCTCGAAGAGATGGACCTGGACGTCGAGATCGACAAGCTGCGCAACGACATGACGGGCAGCGAGCTGAAGATCAAGAAGAACGCCAAGCGCCTGAAGGTCATGGAAGCCTTCAAGAAGTCGGGCATCAAGCCCAACTGGATGGTGCTGGACGTGCTGCCCGTGCTGCCGCCGGACCTGCGTCCGCTGGTGCCGCTGGACGGCGGCCGCTTCGCGACCTCCGATCTGAACGACCTGTATCGCCGCGTCATCAACCGGAACAACCGTCTGGCCCGTCTGCTGGAGCTCAAGGCTCCGGAGATCATCGTGCGCAACGAAAAGCGCATGCTGCAAGAGGCCGTGGATTCGCTGCTGGACAACGGCCGCCGTGGCAAGGCCATGACGGGCGCCAACAAGCGTGCCCTGAAGTCGCTGGCCGACATGATCAAGGGCAAGAGCGGTCGCTTCCGTCAGAACCTGCTGGGCAAGCGCGTCGACTACTCCGGTCGTTCCGTGATCACCGTGGGCCCGACGCTCAAGCTGCACCAGTGCGGTCTGCCCAAGCTGATGGCCCTGGAGCTGTTCAAGCCCTTCATCTTCGCCCGCCTCGAAGCCATGGGCATCGCGACCACCATCAAGGCCGCGAAGAAGGAAGTCGAATCCGGCACGCCGGTCGTGTGGGACATCCTTGAAGAAGTGATCAAGGAACACCCCGTGATGCTGAACCGTGCGCCCACGCTGCACCGTCTCGGCATCCAGGCCTTCGAGCCCGTGCTGATCGAAGGCAAGGCCATCCAGCTGCACCCGCTGGTTTGCGCGGCCTTCAACGCCGACTTCGACGGTGACCAGATGGCCGTTCACGTGCCGCTGTCGATCGAAGCGCAGATGGAAGCCCGCACGCTGATGCTGGCCTCCAACAACGTGCTGTTCCCCGCCAACGGCGAGCCCTCCATCGTGCCGTCGCAAGACGTGGTGCTGGGCCTGTACTACGCCACCCGCGAGCGCATCAACGGCAAGGGCGAAGGCATGGTCTTCTCCGACCTGCTGGAGCTGCAGCGCGCGCTGGACAACGGTGTGGTGGAAATCACGGCACAGATCAATGTGCGGATGACCGAGTACACCAAGGACAAGGACACCGGCGAGTTCGTGCCTCACACGAAGCTGGTGGCCACCACCGTCGGCCGTGCGCTCCTGTCCGAGATCCTGCCCAAGGGCCTGCCTTTTGCGAACATCAACAAGGCGCTCAAGAAGAAGGAAATCTCGCGCCTGATCAACACCTCGTTCCGCAAGTGCGGTCTGAAGGAAACCGTGGTGCTGGCCGACAAGCTGCTGCAAAGCGGCTTCCGCCTGGCCACGCGCGCCGGCATCTCCATCGGCATCGACGACATGCTGGTGCCCAAGCAGAAGTACGAGCTGATCGAGAAGGCCGAGAAGGAAGTCAAGGAAATCGAACAGCAGTACGTCTCCGGTCTGGTGACCGCTGGCGAGCGCTACAACAAGGTGGTGGACATCTGGGGCAAGACCGGCGACGAAGTCGGCAAGGTCATGATGTCGCAGCTGTCCAAGCAGAAGACGATCGACCGCAACGGCAACGAAGTGGACCAGGAGTCGTTCAACTCCATCTACATGATGGCCGACTCGGGCGCCCGGGGTTCTGCCGCGCAGATCCGCCAGCTGGCTGGTATGCGGGGCCTGATGGCCAAGCCTGACGGCTCGATCATCGAGACGCCCATCACGGCGAACTTCCGTGAAGGCCTGAACGTGCTGCAGTACTTCATCTCGACCCACGGCGCCCGTAAGGGTCTGGCCGATACGGCGCTGAAGACCGCGAACTCCGGCTACCTGACCCGTCGTCTGGTGGACGTGACGCAGGATCTGGTCGTCACCGAGATCGATTGCGGCACCGATCAAGGCATCGCGACGCGCGCCCTGGTCGAAGGCGGTGAAGTCATCGAATCGCTGCGCGACCGCATCCTGGGCCGTGTGCCCGCGATCGACGTGCTGCACCCCGAGACGCAGGAAGTCGTGGTGTCGGCCGGCCAGATGCTGGACGAAGACACCCTCGACGTGCTGGAAGCCGCCGGCGTGGACGAAGTCAAGGTCCGCACCCCGCTGACCTGCGCCACGCGCTATGGTCTGTGCGCCAAGTGCTATGGCCGCGATCTGGGCCGTGGTGGTCTGGTCAACGCCGGTGAGGCCGTGGGCGTGATCGCCGCGCAGTCCATCGGTGAACCGGGTACCCAGCTGACCATGCGGACCTTCCACATCGGTGGTGCCGCTTCGCGTGCCGCGATCGCCTCCAGCGTGGAAGCCAAGTCCGACGGCATCATCGGCTTCAACGCCACGATGCGCTACGTGACCAACGGCAAGGGCGAGCTGGTCGTGATTTCGCGTTCGGGCGAAATCATCATCGCCGACCCGCACGGCCGTGAGCGCGAGCGTCACAAGGTGCCGTACGGTGCGCACGCTCAACGTCAAGGCCGACCAGACGGTCAAGGCTGGCGTCATCCTGGCCACCTGGGATCCGCTGACCCGTCCGATCATCACCGAATTCGCCGGCAAGGCCCGTTTCGAGAACGTCGAAGAAGGCGTGACCGTGGCCAAGCAGGTGGACGAAGTGACCGGTCTGTCGACCCTGGTCGTGATCGATCCGAAGCGCCGCGGCGCAGCCAAGGTGATCCGTCCGCAGGTCAAGCTGCTGGATGCCTCGGGCAACGAAGTGAAGATCCCGGGCACCGACCACGCCGTGACCATCGGCTTCCAGGTCGGCGCGCTGATCCAGATCCGCGACGGTCAGGATCTGTCGCCGGGTGAAGTGCTGGCCCGTATCCCCATCGAAGGTCAGAAGACCCGCGACATCACCGGCGGTCTGCCGCGTGTGGCCGAGCTGTTCGAAGCGCGTTCGCCCAAGGACAAGGGCTCGCTCGCCGAGATCACCGGTACCGTGTCCTTCGGCAAGGAAACCAAGGGCAAGGTTCGCCTGCAGATCACCGACCCGGACGGCAAGGTCTGGGAAGACCTGGTGCCCAAGGAAAAGAACATCCTGGTGCACGAAGGCCAGGTGGTCAACAAGGGCGAATCCATCGTCGACGGTCCGGCCGATCCGCAGGACATCCTGCGCCTGCTGGGCATCGAGGAACTGGCGCGCTACATCGTCGATGAGGTGCAGGACGTCTACCGTCTGCAAGGTGTGAAGATCAACGACAAGCACATCCAGGTGATCGTTCGCCAGATGCTGCGTCGCGTGCAGATCACCAACCCGGGCGACACCAGCTACATCGCCGGCGAACAGGTCGAGCGCTCCGAGCTGCTGGACACCAACGACCGCATGCGCGCCGAAGGCAAGATCCCCGCCACGCACAGCGATGTGCTGCTGGGCATCACCAAGGCCTCGCTGTCGACCGACTCCTTCATCTCGGCCGCTTCCTTCCAGGAAACGACCCGCGTGCTCACCGAGGCTGCCATCATGGGCAAGCGCGACGAGCTGCGTGGCCTGAAGGAAAACGTCATCGTGGGCCGTCTGATCCCCGCTGGTACCGGCATGGCCTTCCACCAGGCCCGCCGCGCCAAGGAAGAGATGGACGACACCGAACGCCGCGCCATCGCCATGCAGGAAGCCCAGGAGCGCGCTGCGCTCGAACTGGCCGCCCTGGATGGGGATGATGCCGACGTCGCTGCACCCGCCGAAGGCAGTGCGGCTGCCGAGTGATCTGAGCGATCCGCCGATGAGCTCAGGCGGGCTGTACCGCCTGAGCCCCAGCTCAAAAAAAGCGCCAGGCCCGAAAGGGTGCTGGCGCTTTTTCATTGCGGGGCCCAGCCCCTCATCCGCTCAACGCGGGAGCAACAAGGCCGGCCGCAGCTTGCTCGTGTTGGTCCCTGCGTTCAGTGCATCCATGTAGACCAGCACCTGACCTTGCGCATTGACGTCAAGGACATCGACGAAGGCGTAGCCAGAAGGCGGCTTGACCAGCGTGTTGAGGTCGATCATTTGCCCGTTGCGCCAGACGGCAGCACGATAGCGACCGATGCGCGGCAGGTCCTGCACGTTGCTGAACTGTGCCTGTCCGAACACATCGCCGCTGTCTGCCACGATGTGCAGGCCTTCGCTGGCGTACATGTGCACGTCGTCAGGCAGTGCAACGAGGCCTGTGCTTTCGCTCCAGACATAGCGCTTGTCGCGCACCAGCGTGCCTTCGATGGCGTATTCGCTCAGCAGCACCTGTCCGGTCGCATTCAGACCTCGCACGAGCAGCGTGCTGTTGGCTTGCCAGCTTCCCGGGTCAGCCGGTGGTGCAATCTCGCGCCAGACTTGGCCGTTCCAGAACCAGGCGCGTGAGTGGATGTAGCTGGGGCCGCTGAAGTCGGGGTTGTCGTCGCTGGTGACGAGTGCGATCTGCCCGCGCTCGTTCAGCCACAACATGTAGCCGCTGCCGGCTGCGTGCAGCTGTACCTTGCCCATGCCGGCGGCCACATTCGGTGGCACCGGGATCTCGCGCCGCGTCTGGGCGTCGGCGATGACGATGTGCGCACCATCCCGGTCGATGTAGTGGCTGGAGGCTGCCAGGAAGCCATCGGCCGTCAGGCCGCGGGTCAAATGCCAGTCCAAAAAGGAATAGGTGGTGGCCCAAGGGGTGCGCTGGTTGCCGTCCCACGTCACCATGCTGAAGGTGCCGCCACGTGTGGGCGCCAAGGTGGCGCTGACCCGGCCTTTGGCGTCGATGCCATGGATCTGCACCGCCGATTGTCCCGAAGGCAGGGACAGCGAGATCGGACTGCCGGCACCTGATCGCCAGACGATGGGCCGATAGGTGGTGAACATCACGGGGAAACCGGATTGAATCTCGATCCCGGCAAAGGTACCGCAGCGTCCCAGCACGTCGCCGTTGTCGCCGAGGTACTGGGCGCCGCAGGCCGTCCAACTGCTCAGGAAGGGCGGGTTGAGCGTCTTGAGCGCATAGCCGCCGGTCTGGGCCAGCGCTGAACTGGTCGTCAGCGCCAGCGCCATCAGGCTCCAGCCCAGGTGGCGGGGAAAGGACAGTCGGGCATGCAGGGACATGATGGGTGGATGCCGTGAACAAGTTGCCCATCACCTTGCCACCCCCATCCGTTCAACGCAATGAGGTAAATCGCATGTTCATGTGGCCTGGTCGCGATTTCACCCGCACTCGGCCATGGCTCAACGGGGCATCACCGGCAAGTCGGTCGGGCCGATGTCTATCCCGAACTGGTTGAGCAAGGTGGTGATCTGACCGCGGTGGTGCGTCTGGTGGTTGAAGACCTGCATCACCACGACCACGTAGGGCAGGGAGATCTCCTTTTGATACGTCACGCTGGTGAAGGTGTAGGGGCGGCCGGGCTCCACGGCTTCAAGGCCGGCGGCCCAGGCAATCAGCCGGTCGTCCATCTCCTGGCGGGCGGCGCGCAGCGCGGGGAAGTCACTGTGGACCTCCTGATCGGCCGAAGTCATGGTGATCGGTTCGCCATGCAGGCGCTGCATCCAGGTGCGGTCAGCCAGGAGCAGGTGATTGAGCGTGCCGTGCACCGATCGGAAGAAGGCGCCGCGGTCCGCCTTGCGCTGCTCGTCGCTCAACTCGGCGGCAGCGTCATACAGCTTGCCGTTCATCCATTGGTTGTAGCGCGCCATCGTGAGCGCGTAATCGCGCAGGTTCCAAGGCGTCAGGGCGTTCATCGAGGAGCACCTTCCTGTCGGTCGACCGTGTGAATTCGCACAGAGATTAAGCCCTGTTGCATTCTCCGGGAAAGGCGCTGCTTATCCCTGCTTGCGTCCGGGGCTCCCTCCCTATCGTGGCGGGCATGTATTTTTTACCTGCCCCGCCTGCCATGACCGTCTGCCACCTGGGTTTCCACATTGCCATCGCCCGCACCGAAGAAGATCTCACAGCGGCTTGCCGCCTTCGTGCGCAGGCCTATGGCCATCACCTCGGCGATGCGGTGGCCCATTTCGCCGAAGTGGAGCCGCAGGACCGGGCGACGGACACCCTGGTGCTTCTGTGCCGCGACAAGGCATCGGGCCAGGCCATCGGGACCGCCCGCATTCAGACGTGCCGACGCCGCGCCTTGTCGATCGAAGGCAGTGTGACCTTGCCGGAGGCCGATGCGGCGCCAGGTTCGCGCGGAGGTCACGCGCCTGTCGGTACGCGCCGGCGCGGATCCCCTGGTCAAACTGGCGTTGATGAAGGCGGTGTACCTGCATTGCATGGCAGCCGGCGTGCGCTGGCTGGTGATCGGCGCACGCAGCGAAGCGCTGGCACGTGGCTACCGTCACCTCGGCTTCGATGCCTTGCTGCCCGCGTGGCGAGATGGTGCCGTTGGTGCATGCCGGCGGCATGCCCCACCACATCCTGGCGCTTGATGTCGCGGCGGCTCGTCAGTGCTGGGAGCAGCGTGGGCACCGTCTGGGCACTTTCATGCTTGGCACGGCGCACCCGGACATGCCGGTGTTTGCGCAGGCGGCTGCACCGCGGGCGAACTGCTGGCCTCGCCATCAGCCCCGTGTGCGGCAGCAGGTTCTGCGCCAAGTTCGGCCGTCGGGCCGCACCAGCGTTGCACCGTGGCATGCAGGCTCTCCATCGTGCACGGCTTGGACAGGTGGTCGTCCATGCCCGCGTCCAGGCAGTCCCGTCGCTCCGCGTCACTGGCTGTCGCCGTCAAGGCCACGATCGGCACGCGAGACAGGCCTTGCGCCAGCTCCTCGGCCCGGATGCGGCGCGTGGCTTCATAGCCGTCCATCACGGGCATCTGGCAGTCCATCAACACCAGCTCAGGCCGCGGCACGGCATGCACGGCAGCTTGCCATGCCGCGGCCCCATCCTTGACCCGCACCAGCTCCACGCCCAGCAGCTCCAGGAAATTGGCCGCCACCAAGGCGTTCAGATCGTTGTCTTCCGCAAGCAGGACACGCCGGCCACCCGCCTTCGGCTGCGCGTTGGCTCGGGCGGCCTCGGAAGGCGCGGTTGACGGCGTCGGCGGGACCGGCGCAGCCACCACCTCAGGCGGGGCCGGCTGCGAGGTCTGCCTCGGTGGGATCACGGCCATGTCAGGTGGGGGCTCGGCCGCTGGCAGCCTGGCCGTGAACACCATCTCCGTGCCCTTTCCTGGCTCGCTGTGGACGACGATGTCGCCCCCCATGGCCCGTGCGATCTCCCGCGCAATGGCCAGGCCCAGGCCCACGCCATCGGCGGCACCGACCTCGCCATCGGGTGTCTGCTGCACTTGCTGAAACGGCTGGAAGATGCGCTCCAAGGCGTCCCGGGGGATGCCAATGCCGCTGTCCCGCACGGTACAGGCCATGACGTCGTCCAGTTCGTCGCGCCGCACCAGCATCTCGATGCGCCCGCGCCGGGTGAATTTGACGGCATTGCCCAGCAGGTTGTGCAGGACTTGGCGGAAGCGCGAGGCATCGCCACGGGTCCAGCAAGGTGAAGGTAAGTCGCTGCGGGTGATGAAGTCCAGGCCCTTTTCTTGTGCACGCACGGTGTAGATGCCATCCATCTGTGCCACCAGCTCGGCCAGATCGAAGACATCCGGGCGCATGGTGAACTGACCGGCCTCCATCCGCCCCATGTCCAGCAGATCGTTGATGAGCTCCAGCAGATGCTGGCCGGAAGAGGCAATCAGCCGCGCCTGCTGGGATTGCACCGGGTCGGACAGCCCCAGCCCGAGAACTTGCGCCATGCCCAGGATGCCGTGCAGCGGCGTACGCAACTCGTGGCTGATGTTGGCCAGGAACTGTGTCTTGACCGCGCTTTGGCGCATGGCTGCCCGCAAGGCTTCGTCCTTTTCGCGGGCCAGCGCTTCTGCCTGCCAGCGCAGCCGGATGCCTTCGGCCAGACGCCGCTCGGAGCGCAGCGCCGTCGACAGTTGCAGGGCCAGCAGCAAGAGCAGGCCGATGCCGCTCAACTGCTCCAGCCCCTGCCCGCGCGACATCAGGCCCAGGGCCGTGGGCGCCAGGATGGGCACGGTGTAGCCCGCCGTGAAGCGGGCGCTGACTTGCAGGCCGAAGGTGGCCACGCAGGCGATGCAGGCCAGGACGGCGCTCACGAACGAGACGATGGGCAAGGTGCGGCGTCATCGCCACATACAACCCGGCACCGCCCCACAGCGCCGCGTCCACGATCAGTGCGGCGAGCGTGGGCCCCCACGAGCCTGCCTGGCCGCCTGTGCCGCGGTGGGTGCGCACCAGCAGGCGCCATCCCTGCAGGGCGCGGAATACCGAGACGGCCAGCTTGATCACCAGCCAAGCATCCACGATGCCTTCGGGCGCAGCCAAGCCGCGCAGGGCCAGCGCCAAGGGGACCGCGAACGCCATGGCAAACAGCACGGCCACGCGCGAATGCGCCCAGATCATGCGCAGTTGTTCTTCGACGATGCGCGCGTCGCTCGAGGGAGGTCCTCCATCCTGGAAGGGCTTTGTCATCGCTGCATGGCTGTCAACTACCGACTGGAAACCGTACCCGCCTTCCACTGTGCGCTGAAAACGAGGCGAGGTCCAGGGTGCCGGGGCTTGCATTGCGGCTGATGGGGCATGAGCGGGGCTGGATGTGGTGCGTTGGCCGCAGCCCCTGCGTGCCCATGAAAAAGGCGCCCGGTCTGGGGACGCGAGCGCCTGGCAAGGTCGCTGGATGCAACCGGGGGAAGGGTCGGCCGCAAGGGCCCCAGGTCAGGGCTTGGCGGGCACGTAGAACTGGTTGGCGATCAGCTTCAGTTCACGGCGCACCTTGCCGTCCAGCGTGCCGTTCACCGGCATCGGCACGATCACGCCCGAAGCGAGGATGCCCGAGGTGTTGAGCGCCTCCAGGCCGGCCTGCAGCGTCCTGTCGTCCACGCCCGAGGGGCTCAGATCCAGGCTGGGGTTGACAGGCTTGCTCAGCGTGTTGAGCTTGATGGCGGCCAGCGAAGGGCAGGGCGTGGTGATGCACACGATGCCCGTGCTCTTGACGCCATAGAAGAAGCCCATCGGCTTCTTGTCGCCCTGGGCGGACCAGGCTTCGGTGATGGTCAACTGGTCAGCCGTATAGAAACCGGCGGGAGCCGGCTCCAGCACGCCGCGCACGATGGCCTTGCCCTGGGCGAACTCGGCGTCGAAGGCCGCGCGCTGCTCATCCGTCCAGCCCAGCGCGCGGGCGTTCAACTGCACCGCATGGCACTCGGGCTGCAGCGTGCCGTCTGCACAGCGGGTGCGCGGCTTGTTGACGGCCTTGACGAAATAGCCGCCGCACATCGGATAGGCGCACTTGCGGAAATCCTGACGCGTCACGATCAGGTAGCTGTCTCGCGTTTCAGCGACTTCGGGCTTGGTGGGCACTTCTTCGGCCGACGCGAACATCGGGGTGGCCAGCAGACAGGCGGCACCCATCAGCGACAGCGCAAACTTCTTGATCAACATGGTGGTTCCTCCGGGGATCAATGCAATGGTGGAAAGAAAGGTGAGGGAGAACTTGGGACAGCAATCCGGCCCGCGAGGGCCGTATGGCCTGCGCGTCAGGCCGTGACATCGTCAACATCACCGGGGCTGGACCCGGCCGTTTCGCGATGTGGAGGGCACTGTAATGAACGCTTTGTGCCTCGTGCAACGCCCTCATTGGGGGGCCGTCCGACGAGCGCCGCTGTTCGGGGGATGGGCCGGCGCATGACTCACGTTTCGCACTGGGTTCCGGCAAAGTTATGACGAGCTCATCGGTTTTCTGCGCCTTCGGGCAGATCGGGATGGGGCCATCCCAGCAATTCGGCCAGACGCACCACCACCCAGCCCGCTTCCTCTTCGGATATGCCGGATTCGGGTGTGAGAAGCCCCTGCTGGCAGCGCGACAGCACCTCCTGCTCATCCACGCCGATCTCGACGTGGAGGTTGCGGCAGTGCGTTGTCAGGTGCTGGGCGAGGTCCTCGCACACCTCGTAGCGGTCTCGCGAGGTGTCCCGGTCCACCTTGAGGCGGCCGGCCGGGCTGCTGTGAAGGGCCACGAACGAGGGGGGGATGAAGGTCTGATCGTCGTCGTACATGGCGCTTTGTACCGCATGTGGCCGCCGCGGCTGGCTGCGTGGCCGCATGACAAGGCGGGACAATGACAGGATGCCCGCGTCCGAGCCATCCTCCTTCATGCCCCCCGGCAAGCCTTTGCGCTGGCAATTCAGGCCTTGCCTGACCCTGCGCACATTGACGCGCGGCGACGGCCTGCTGGGCATGGCGCCACACGACGCCTTCGGTCCGCGCGGCCCCCAGGTCACCGTCGCCCGGGTGGAATGGACCTATGCCGCCGAACCAGGCCTGCAATGGGCCGTGCCCGCCCCTGCATCCGTGCTGCATCAGCGTTCGACGGGCGCGATCGAGGTGCCCGATGCCCATGGCTCTGTGTACGCGCTGCAACGCGATGCCGCGGCGGAGGCCAATGCCTTCGATGCCCTGTTGTCCTGCGGACTGCGGCCCATCGATACCACTGCCTTGCAATGGCGGGCGCCGCAACTTGCACGCGAGGCGCATCAGCCGCAAGAGCCCCTGTGGTCTCTGCTGCACGAAGAGCAGTTCGCCGATTTCTGGTCCGAGCAACTGCCCCTGTTGCAGGCGCAAGGCTGGCGCATCGTCGTGCGGCCTGGCTTTGCGCACCAGAGCACACCGGTGACCGCATGGCGGTTGCATATCGGCCGCAGCCTTCCCACCCCGGATCTGGAGGGCCGGGAGATCGCCGCTCCTCTGCCTGCGCCGGGCAGCGCCGTCAGCCGCCTGGGCCAGCCGCACCGCGAAGGCTCCTGGCTGCTGACCCTGGGTGTGGAAATCGACGGGCAGAACGTCGATCTCGCGCCCCTGGTGGCCGACCTCATCCAGCGCGACAAGCGCTGGCTGAACACCGCCGACCTCGCCGCCATCGACGACGATGCCCGCATCGTGCTGCGAGCCCCCGGCGGCAGGCGGATCGAGACGCCGGCCGCGCCGATCAAGGCCATCGTCGGGGCCATGGTCGATCTGCTCACCGACCCACGCCGTCGCGAAGGCCCCATCCCGTTGGCTGAATGGGATGCCGTGCGCATCGACAAGCTGCGCGAATCGCTCCAGGCCAGCCAGCAGGCGCGTGCCGGCCGCCAGGGCAGCTGGGCCCTGCAGGGCGATGCAGGCCTGTTCGCGCTCGCCCGGCGGCTGCAGGCGGCGGGCACACCCGAGCCGGTGCAGCCTCCACCGGGCCTGGGGATCGCCCTGCGTCCGTATCAGCTGGCTGGCGTGGCCTGGCTGCAATACCTGAGGGCCCACGGCCTGGCCGGCATCCTGGCGGACGACATGGGCCTGGGCAAGACGGCGCAGGCGCTCGCCCACCTGCTGGTCGAACATCATGCTGGCCGCCTGGATGTGCCGGCGCTCGTCGTCGTTCCCACGTCGCTGGTTTTCAACTGGGTGGCGGAGGCGCAGCGCATGGCCCCCGCCTTGCGCGTGCTGGTGCTGCAGGGCGCCCAACGTGCCGATGATTTCGAGCGCATGCCCGATCACGATCTGGTGATCACCACCTACCCGCTGCTGTGGCGCGACATCGATGCGCTCGCCGCCGCCCACTTCCACACGGTGATCCTGGACGAAGCCCAGATGGTCAAGAACGCCGCCAGCCGTGGCGCGCACGCCGTCAGGCAACTGCAATCCCCGCCACCGACTGTGCCTGACGGGCACGCCACTGGAGAACCACCTTGGCGAGTTGTGGGCGCAGTTCGACTTCCTCATGCCCGGCTTCCTGGGTGACATGCGCAGCTTCCAGCGGCAATGGCGGGATCCGATCGAAAAGAACGGTGAAAGCCTGCGCGCCATGCTGCTGTCGCAACGGGTGCGCCCCTTCATCCTGAGGCGGCGCAAAGCCGACGTCGCCACCGACTTGCCTCCTCGCACGGAGGTGATCCACCGCGTGCAACTGGAGGGCCGCCAGCGCGCCCTGTACGAAAGCGTGCGCGTGGCCGCCGACGACATGGTGCGACGCGCCCTGGACCGGCAGGGCTTCGAAGGCGCGCAGATCGCTGTCCTGGATGCATTGCTCAAGCTGCGGCAGGTTTGCTGTGATCCCTGGTTGGTGAAGGGCCGCCACATGCCGTCCGGCATGGAGCGGGCCAAGCTCGACTGGCTGCGCGACACCCTGCCCATGCTGGTCGACGAAGGCCGGCGTGTGCTCGTCTTCTCGCAGTTCTCGGAGATGTTGGCGTTGATTGCCGCCAGCCTGGACGAGCTGAACCTGCCCTACGTGATGCTGACGGGGGACACCCTGGCGTCGGACCGTGCGGGCGTCATCCAGCGCTTTCAGTCCCGCGAAGTGCCGCTGATGCTGCTCACCCTCAAGGCCGGCGGCGTGGGACTCAACCTCACGGCGGCCGACACCGTCGTCCATGTCGACCCCTGGTGGAATCCGGCCGTGGCCCAGCAGGCCACCGATCGCGCCCATCGCATCGGACAGGACCAGCCCGTCACCGTTTACAAATTGCTGGCGGCGGGCAGCATCGAGGAGCGCATTCAGTCACTGCAGTTACGCAAGGCAGCACTTGCCGAGGGCGTTCTGGGCAGCGACGCGCACGGAGCCATCAAGTTCTCCCCAGAGGACCTCGCCGCCTTGCTGGCACCTTTGACAGAAAACACCCCCTCACATGGGTGGTAACCCCAGGAAACTTGCACTCTGTTACCTAGGGTTTCTACCAAAAATTCAGTGCTTTCCCTTAGACTGCGTTTCATCCAATCTAAGGAGTGCAACATGGCTCAGACAACTGTGAAGTTCCCCGGCGCCGCGAAGCAGGCTCCTGCCGGATCTGGCGCACAAGCAACTGGAAATCGAGAAGGCTGGCGTGATCGTCGGCTTCCTGGCGGGTCTGCCGCTGGCCGTCGGGCCGGTCGGTGAATGGATGACTGCGGTGGGAGCCAGCGATTTCGCATCCGGCGTGGCCATGGTGCTGACCGTGGCGGTGACCACGCGTGTGGGCCTGCTCGTCGGCGCCAAGCTGGCTGCGCTGATCGGCGCGCGTCGCTGATCTCTGGTGTGCCGGCGGCTTGAGCTGTCGGCGCATCGACTGTTTCGTACACGGTTCGCCGCCCTTGAGGCCTTCGCGAACCTCTCAACGGCCCTGGCAAATCCGCCGGGGCCGTTTTGCTTTTCGGGCCCTCTCGCCCACCCCTTCCGGCCAGGGGTGCCGCCTGGAAAGGCTTGCGCGCGACCCCCTTGCGGACCTACAATGGAAGGCTTTTCGGCTTTCGCTGATCCCTTTTCACGCTGTTTTTGAACAGTGCTGTGGGCGCGCGAGGCCGTTTTGTGCTTGTTTCCAGGTGCGCGCTGCCAACAGTTGGGTTGCCAGCAAGTGCTTGATTTTCAAGTGATTTTTCAACGGGAACCCTAGAAATGCCTACGATCAACCAGCTCGTGCGCCATGGCCGTCAGGTCGAGGTCACGAAGTCCAAGTCGCCTGCGATGCAGAACTGCCCGCAGCGCCGTGGTGTGTGCACCCGCGTGTACACCACGACCCCCAAGAAGCCGAACTCCGCTCTGCGTAAGGTTGCCAAGGTGCGCCTGACCAACGGTTTCGAAGTGATTTCCTACATCGGCGGTGAAGGCCACAACCTCCAGGAACACAGCGTCGTGCTGGTTCGTGGTGGTCGTGTGAAGGACTTGCCCGGTGTGCGTTACCACATCGTCCGTGGCTCCCTTGACCTGCAAGGCGTCAAGGACCGCAAGCAGTCCCGCTCGAAGTACGGCGCCAAGCGCCCCAAGAAGGCCTGATCGCCTTTTTGAAAGAAACAAGAGTCGGTCGTCATCGCCTTCATCGGCCCGTCACCTTCGCGTGACAAGCTGGTCCAGGAATGAGAAGGCCGAGGTGGCGGTTCAGGTCCGGGTTGTCCGGTCAGAACCGAGTAAGTGGAGTCTGTTGATCAGCCTCCGGATGTTGGCAAATGTGGATCCGCGATCCTGCCGGCATCAACTGAAGCATTGAAAGGAATCGAAATGCCTCGTCGTCGCGAAGTACCCAAGCGTGAAATCCTGCCCGATCCGAAGTTCGGCTCGGTCGATCTGTCCAAGTTCATGAACGTGATCATGGAATCCGGCAAGAAGGCCGTTGCAGAGCGCATCATCTATGGCGCCCTGGAACAGGTCGAAAAGAAGGCTGGCAAGGATCCGCTGGAAATCTTCAACATCGCTCTGAACAACATCAAGCCCGTGGTCGAAGTGAAGTCTCGCCGCGTGGGTGGTGCGAACTACCAGGTTCCCGTTGAAGTTCGCCCCTCCCGCCGGATGGCTCTGGCCATGCGCTGGTTGAAGGAATCGTCGCGCAAGCGCTCCGAGAAGTCGATGGCCCAACGTCTGGCCAACGAACTGCTGGAAGCCGCTGAAGGCCGCGGCGGCGCGATGAAGAAGCGTGACGAAGTGCACCGCATGGCCGAAGCCAACAAGGCCTTCTCGCACTTCCGCTTCTGATCCCGTTTCCTTTTCGTATCCACCGTTTGCGGCCCTGCTGAGGGGCTGCATTCCAGGCGCCTGGCCCGCGATGAGCGGAGCGGGCGCCTCGTCAAATCTGGAGTGACCAACATGGCACGCAAGACCCCGATCGAGCGCTACCGCAATATCGGTATCTCGGCCCACATCGACGCCGGCAAGACCACCACGACCGAGCGCATCCTGTACTACACCGGTGTGAACCACAAGATCGGTGAAGTGCACGAAGGCGCCGCCACCATGGACTGGATGGAGCAGGAACAAGAGCGCGGCATCACGATCACCTCGGCTGCCACGACCTGCTTCTGGAAGGGCATGGACCTGTCCTACCCCGAGCACCGCTTCAACATCATCGACACCCCGGGCCACGTGGACTTCACCATCGAGGTGGAGCGTTCCATGCGCGTCCTGGACGGCGCCTGCATGGTGTACTGCGCCGTGGGTGGCGTGCAGCCCCAGTCTGAAACCGTCTGGCGCCAGGCCAACAAGTACAAGGTGCCCCGTCTGGCGTTCGTCAACAAGATGGACCGCACCGGCGCGAACTTCTTCAAGGTCTACGACCAGATGAAGCTGCGTCTGAAGGCCAACCCTGTGCCCGTGGTGATCCCCATCGGCGCCGAAGAAAACTTCGTCGGCGTGGTGGACCTGCTCAAGATGAAGGCCATCATCTGGGACGAAGCCTCGCAAGGCATGAAGTTCGACTACCAGGACATCCCTGCGAACCTGGTGGAAGACGCCAAGAAGTGGCGCGAGAACATGATCGAAACGGCGGCCGAAGCCACCGAAGATCTGATGAACAAGTACCTCGAAGAGGGCGACCTCTCCGAAGACGACATCAAGCTGGCCCTGCGCACTCGCACCATCAACTGCGAGATCCAGCCCATGCTGTGCGGCACCGCGTTCAAGAACAAGGGCGTGCAGCGCATGCTCGACGCCGTGATCGACTACCTGCCCTCCCCGGTGGACATTCCCCCGGTGTCCGGCACGGACGAAAACGACCAGCCGACCACCCGTCGCGCGGACGACAGCGAGAAGTTCTCTTCGCTGGCCTTCAAGCTGATGACCGACCCGTACGTCGGTCAGCTGACCTTCGTGCGCGTCTACTCGGGCGTGCTGAAGTCGGGCGACTCCGTCTACAACCCGATCAAGGGCAAGAAGGAACGCATCGGCCGGATTTTGCAGATGCACGCCAACCAGCGTGAAGAAATCTCCGAAATTCTGGCGGGCGACATCGCCGCTTGCGTGGGCCTGAAGGAAGTCACCACGGGTGAGACCCTGTGTGATCCGGACGCCATCGTGACGCTGGAAAAGATGGTCTTCCCCGAGCCCGTGATCTCGCAGGCCGTCGAGCCCAAGACCAAGGCCGACCAGGAAAAGATGGGCATCGCCCTGAGCCGTCTGGCCAAGGAAGATCCGTCCTTCCGTCTGCGCACCGATGAAGAATCGGGCCAGACCATCATCTCCGGCATGGGCGAACTCCACCTGGAAATCATCGTCGATCGCATGAAGCGCGAATTCGGCGTGGAAGCCAACGTGGGCAAACCTCAAGTGGCTTACCGCGAAACCATCCGCAAGACGGTCACCGAAGTCGAAGGCAAGTTCGTGCGTCAGTCGGGCGGCAAGGGCCAGTACGGTCACGTCGTGCTGACGGTCGAGCCGATGGAGCCGGGTGGCAAGGGCTTCGAATTCGTCGACGAAATCAAGGGCGGTGTGGTGCCCCGCGAGTTCATCCCCGCGGTGGAAAAGGGCATCATCGACACGCTGCCCGCCGGCGTGTTGGCTGGCTACCCCGTGGTTGACGTTCGCGTGCGCCTGACCTTCGGTTCGTACCATGACGTGGACTCGAACGAAAACGCCTTCAAGATGGCCGCTTCGATGGGTTTCAAGGAAGGCATGCGCAAGGCCAACCCCGTGATCCTCGAGCCGATGATGGCCGTGGAAGTGGAAACGCCGGAAGACTACGCCGGTACCGTGATGGGCGACCTGTCGTCCCGTCGCGGCATGGTGCAGGGCATGGACGACATGGTCGGCGGTGGCAAGGTCATCAAGGCCGAAGTTCCCCTGTCGGAAATGTTCGGCTACTCGACCTCGCTGCGTTCCGCGACGCAAGGCCGCGCCACGTACACGATGGAGTTCAAGCAGTACGCTGAAGCTCCGAAGAACGTGGCTGATGCCATCATCAGCGCTCGTGCCAAGTAAGGCCCACCCCCTACGCGCTTCGCGCGCCCCCTCAAGGGGGCACAACCACGAGACCGGCGAAGCCGGATCTCGGGTTGTCACTGGATTCCGGTGCGCGCGGTGCCTGACGGTTGTGAGTTCTTGATGCGTTGTCGTCGTTTAGATTGATGACGCATTGCCTGGGTGATACCATCCGGGCCCCTCCTCTCCATGAGAGGAAACAAATCCAAGCCGGTCTTTGGCGCCCTTTATGGGGTTGGCTTGCTGCCCGTGGCAGTCAATGCTGGAGACCTAAAACACGCATGGGCAACTGTTCTTTGTTTGGAGCAAACAATGGCAAAAGGTAAATTTGAACGGACCAAGCCGCACGTGAACGTGGGCACCATCGGTCACGTTGACCACGGCAAGACCACGCTGACTGCTGCAATCGCCACCGTGCTGGCAGCCAAGTTTGGCGGCGAAGCCAAGGCTTACGACCAGATCGACGCAGCGCCTGAAGAAAAGGCTCGCGGCATCACCATCAACACCGCGCACGTCGAGTACGAAACGGCCAACCGCCACTACGCACACGTGGACTGCCCGGGTCACGCCGACTATGTGAAGAACATGATCACCGGTGCCGCCCAGATGGACGGCGCCATCCTGGTGTGCTCGGCCGCTGACGGCCCGATGCCCCAGACGCGTGAACACATCCTGCTGAGCCGCCAGGTGGGCGTGCCCTACATCATCGTCTTCCTGAACAAGGCCGACATGGTGGACGACGCCGAGCTGCTGGAACTGGTGGAAATGGAAGTGCGCGAGCTGCTGTCCAAGTACGACTTCCCTGGCGACGACACCCCCATCATCAAGGGTTCGGCCAAGCTGGCACTGGAAGGCGACAAGGGCGAGCTGGGCGAGCAGGCCATCATGAAGCTGGCCGAAGCGCTGGACACCTACATCCCCACGCCTGAGCGCGCCATCGACGGCACGTTCCTGATGCCTGTGGAAGACGTGTTCTCGATCTCGGGTCGCGGCACCGTGGTGACCGGCCGTATCGAGCGCGGCATCATCAAGGTCGGCGAAGAAATCGAAATCGTCGGCATCAAGGCCACCCAGAAGACGACCTGCACGGGCGTGGAAATGTTCCGCAAGCTGCTGGACCAAGGTCAGGCTGGCGACAACGTGGGCATCCTGCTGCGCGGCACCAAGCGTGAAGACGTCGAGCGCGGCCAGGTGCTGTGCAAGCCCGGCTCGATCAAGCCGCACACGCACTTCACCGGCGAGATCTACGTTCTGAGCAAGGACGAAGGCGGCCGTCACACGCCGTTCTTCAACAACTACCGTCCTCAGTTCTACTTCCGCACGACCGACGTGACCGGCTCCATCGAGCTGCCGGCCGACAAGGAAATGGTCATGCCTGGCGACAACGTGTCGATCACCGTCAAGCTGATCGCCCCCATCGCCATGGAAGAAGGTCTGCGTTTCGCCATCCGTGAAGGCGGTCGTACCGTCGGCGCCGGCGTGGTTGCCAAGATCCTCGACTGATTCGCATGACACCTGTCCGGTGGCCGGGCCTTCCCGCCTGGCGCCGGGCGTCATCGCTCTTTAATTAAAGGAAGTGTGTCATGGCACAACAGAAGATCCGCATTCGCCTGAAGGCGTTCGATTACAAGCTGATCGATCAATCGTCCGCTGAAATCGTCGAAACCGCCAAGCGTACCGGCGCCATCGTCAAGGGCCCCGTGCCCCTGCCGACCCGCCTGCAACGTTTCGACATCCTGCGTTCGCCGCACGTCAACAAGACCTCGCGCGACCAGTTCGAAATCCGCACCCACCAGCGTCTGATGGACATCGTGGACCCGACCGACAAGACGGTCGACGCCCTGATGAAGCTCGACCTGCCGGCTGGCGTGGACGTTGAAATCAAGCTGCAGTGAGGATGTGCACCCCGCAAGGGGCGCAGCCGAGCTGACCCAAACCGCCTTCGGGCGGTTTTTTGTTGCCGCCTCAAGCGGGTTGCATGGCGTGCCGCGCCTTGAAGGCTGCGCCGCTGGGGCTTGCACGTCGCGCCTGGCTTTGTTATGATCGCAGGCTTTCCCGTAATGGGCGGATTGCGCATTGCCTAAATTTTAAGCAATGCGTGGCTCGTTCACCGCAGGATCCCAAGGCGGCTTTCATGTCAGTACGAATGAAGGCTGCCGAAAGAGTCGGCCCGGCCAATCGATGTCGGGTTTGTGTACAAGGCCCCCAATATGCGGGGCTGGAGAAGAAACCATGAGTCTTAGCAATCGCCTCGGATTGCTGGGCCGCAAGGTGGGCATGATGCGCATCTACACGGACGACGGCGACGCCGTGCCCGTGACGGTGCTCGACGTGTCCAACAACCGCGTGTCCCAGGTCAAAACCGTTGAGACTGACGGCTACACCGCCCTCCAGGTGGTGTTCGGTGCGCGCAAAGCTTCGCGCGTGACCAAGCCCGAAGCCGGCCACATGGCCAAGGCTGGCGTGGAAGCGGGTGAAATCACCCGTGAATTCCGCGTGGCCCCTGAAGTCGCCGCCGAATACAAGGCCGGTGCTGCCATCGCCCCCGCCGCCCTGTTCCAGGCCGGCCAGAAGATCGACGTGCAGGGCACCTCGATCGGTAAGGGCTTCACGGGCACCATCAAGCGCCACAACTTCGGTTCGCAACGTGCTTCGCACGGTAACTCGCGTTCGCACAATGTCCCGGGCTCCATCTCGATGGCCCAGGATCCTGGCCGCGTGTTCCCCGGCAAGCGCATGTCTGGTCACCTGGGTGACGAGACCGTGACCACGCAGAACCTCGACATCGTGCGCGTTGACGAAGCCCGTCAGCTGCTGCTGGTCAAGGGTGCTGTGCCTGGCGCCAAGGGTGGCTTTGTCACCGTGCGTCCGGCCGTCAAGGTCAAAGTGAAGAAGGGAGCCAACTGATGGCACAGCTGGAACTCCTGAACGAACAGGGTCAGGCCGCCTCCAAGGTTGAAGCCTCCGACACCGTGTTCGGCCGCGAATACAACGAAGCCCTGATCCATCAGGTCGTCGTTGCATACCAGGCCAATGCCCGCCAAGGCACGCGCGCCCAGAAGGACCGCGAGCAGGTCAAGCACACCACGAAGAAGCCGTGGCGTCAGAAGGGCACCGGCCGCGCCCGCGCCGGTATGTCGTCCTCGCCGCTGTGGCGTGGCGGTGGTCGGATCTTCCCGAACACCCCTGACGAAAACTTCACCCAGAAGGTCAACAAGAAGATGTACCGCGCCGGTATGGCCGCCATCTTCTCTCAGCTGGCCCGTGAAGGCCGCCTGGCCGTGGTGGACTCGATCTCGATCGACGCCCCCAAGACCAAGCTGCTGGCTGCCAAGCTGAAGGCCATGAACCTGGACCACGTGCTGGTCATCGCCGACACCGTCGACGAGAACCTGTACCTGGCTTCCCGCAACCTGCCCAATGTGCTGGTTGTCGAGCCCCGTTACGCCGATCCCCTGTCCCTGGTCTTCTACAAGAAGGTCGTGGTCACCAAGGGTGCGATCGCCAAGCTGCAGGAGATGTTCGCATGAGCACTCTGAAAATCGATGAAAGCCGCCTGCTGAAGGTGCTGGTCGCTCCGATCATTTCGGAAAAGGCCACTGCCGCTGCCGAGCGCGGTGAAGTGCTGTTCAAGGTGCTGCGCGATGCCACCAAGCCCGAGATCAAGGCCGCTGTCGAGCTGCTGTTCAAGGTCGAAGTGAAGTCCGTGCAAGTCCTGAACCAGAAGGGCAAGACCAAGCGCTTCGGTGGCCGCATCGGCCGTCGCGACCATGCCAAGAAGGCCTTCGTGTGCCTCAAGGATGGTCAGGAGCTGAACTTCTCCGGGGAGGCTGCGTAAATCATGGCCGTCGTCAAAGTCAAACCGACCTCGCCTGGCCGCCGCGCCGTGGTGAAGGTGGTGCACAAGCATCTGCACAAGGGCAAGCCCGAAGCATCGCTGCTTGAGCCGCAAAAGCAAAACGCTGGCCGTAACAACAACGGTCACATCACGATGCGCCACAAGGGCGGTGGTCACAAGCACCACTACCGCGTGGTCGACTTCGTGCGCAACAAGGATGGCATCCCCGCGAAGGTGGAACGCATCGAGTACGACCCCAACCGTACGGCCCACATCGCTCTGGTGTGCTATGCCGATGGCGAGCGTCGCTACATCATCGCGCCCCGTGGCCTGGAAGCCGGTGCCACCATCCTGAGCGGCTCGGAAGCGCCGATCAAGGCTGGCAACACCCTGCCCATCCGCAACATCCCCGTGGGTTCGACCATCCACTGCATCGAGATGATGCCTGGCAAGGGTGCGCAGATCGCGCGTTCGGCCGGTACTTCCGCTGTGCTGATGGCCCGCGAAGGCATCTACGCCCAGGTTCGCCTGCGCTCGGGTGAAGTTCGCAAGATCCACATCGACTGCCGCGCCACCCTCGGTGAAGTGAGCAACGAAGAGCATAGCCTGCGTCAGTACGGCAAGGCCGGCGCCATCCGCTGGAAGGGCATCCGTCCGACCGTCCGCGGCGTGGCCATGAACCCGGTGGATCACCCTCACGGTGGTGGCGAAGGCCGCACCGGCGAAGGCCAGGTCCCCGTGTCGCCTTGGAACACACTGACCAAGGGCTATCGCACCCGCAACAACAAGCGCACGCAGACGTTCATCGTTTCGCGTCGCAAGAAGTAAGAGGTAGGCTGAAATGGCTCGTTCTCTTAAAAAGGGTCCGTTCGTTGACCACCACCTGATGGCCAAGGTCGAGAAGGCTGTGTCCACCAAGGACAAGAAGCCCGTCAAGACCTGGTCGCGTCGTTCGACCATCCTGCCCGAGTTCATCGGTCTGACCATTGCCGTGCACAACGGCAAGCAGCACGTGCCGGTGTACATCCAGGACCAGATGGTTGGCCACAAGCTCGGCGAGTTCGCCCTGACCCGTACGTTCAAGGGTCACCCTGGCGACAAGAAAGCCAAGAAATAAGGAGCAGCGACGATGGAAACGAAAGCAATCGTTCGCGGTGTTCGCCTGTCTTGCGACAAGGGTCGTCTGGTCGCTGACCTGATCCGTGGCAAGAAGGTGGACCAAGCCCTGAACATCCTGGAGTTCACCCAGAAGAAGGCCGCCGGCATCATCAAGAAGGCTCTGGAGTCGGCAATCGCCAACGCCGAGCACAACGACGGTGCCGACATCGACGAACTGAAGGTCACCAGCATCTATGTGGAGCAAGGCACCACGCTGAAGCGTTTCACCGCCCGTGCAAAGGGCCGTGGCAACCGCATCAGCAAGCCGACCTGCCACATCTATGTGACCGTGGGCAACTAAGCGAGAGGCTGAACATGGGACAGAAAATCCACCCAACCGGCTTCCGCCTGGCCGTCACCCGCAATTGGGCATCGCGTTGGTACGCTACCAACCGCAACTTTGCCTCGATGCTGGCTGAAGACCTGGAAGTCCGTGAATTCCTGAAGAAGAAGCTCAAGAACGCGGCCGTGTCGCGCATCTTGATCGAGCGTCCCGCCAAGAGCGCACGCATCACGATTTTCTCGGCTCGTCCGGGCGTGGTGATCGGCAAGAAGGGCGAAGACATCGAAAACCTGAAGCTCGAACTGGCCAAGCGTCTGAATTGCCCGGTCTCGGTGAACATCGAAGAAGTGCGCAAGCCTGAAGTCGATGCTCAGCTGATCGCCGATTCGATCACGCAGCAGCTGGAAAAGCGCATCATGTTCCGCCGCGCCATGAAGCGCGCGATGCAGAACGCCATGCGTCTGGGCGCCCAGGGCATCAAGATCATGTCCGGTGGCCGTCTGAACGGCATCGAAATCGCACGTACCGAGTGGTATCGCGAAGGCCGTGTGCCCCTGCACACCCTCAAGGCCGACATCGACTATGGCTTCTCCGAAGCTCACACCACCTACGGTGTGATCGGCGTGAAGGTCTGGGTCTACCGCGGTGACCGCCTGGCCAATGGCGAAGCCCCCGTGCTCAAGGGTGACGATCGCGAAGATGACCGCCGCAATCGCCGCGGTCCTCGCAACGACCGTCCTGGTAGCGACCGTCGTGGCCCCCGTGGCCCGGGTCGTGGTGCCCCCCGCGCTGAAGGCGCTCCGGCCGATGGCAGCGACAAGGCTGCGGCCGTGGCGGGTGCCGGTGCTGGTCGCGTTCGCAAGGCAGCTCCGGCTGCCGACGCGAAAGGAGAATAAACATGTTGCAACCTAATCGTCGCAAGTTCCGCAAGGAGCACAAGGGCCGTAACACGGGTGTTGCCACCCGTGGCGCCGATGTGTCCTTCGGCGATTTCGGCCTGAAGGCGACCGAGCGTGGTCGCATCACGGCTCGCCAGATCGAAGCTGCCCGTCGTGCCATCTCGCGTCACGTGAAGCGTGGTGGCCGCATCTTCATCCGCATCTTCCCGGACAAGCCCATCTCCAACAAGCCTGCCGAAGTCCGTATGGGTAACGGCAAGGGTAACGTGGAGTACTACGTGGCTGAAATCACGCCCGGCAAGGTGCTGTACGAGATCCAGGGTGTGCCTGAAGAACTCGCTCGCGAGGCCTTCAAGCTGGCCGCAGCCAAGCTCCCGCTGTCCACGACCTTCGTGGGCCGCGAGTTCGGCATCTGATTGACGCGCAAGGAGAAAGACATGGCTAACAAAGCCTCTGAACTGCGCGCCAAGGATGTGGCTGCGCTGGAAACCGAAATCAAGGACCTGCTGAAGTCGCACTTCAACCTGCGCATGCAGCGTGCCACCCAGCAGCTCAACGACCACTCGGCTCTGAAGAAGACCCGTCGCGACATCGCTCGTGCGAAGACGATTCTGACCGAGAAGAAGCAAGGAGCCGCCCAATGACGGACGCTCAAACCAAAGTGACCCGCTCGCTGGTGGGCAAGGTCGTCAGCGACGCCCGCGACAAGACCGTCACGGTCCTGGTCGAGCGCCGCGTCAAGCACGAGCTCTACGGCAAGATCGTGGCCCGCTCGAGCAAGTACCACGCTCATGATGAAAAGAATGAGTTCGGTATCGGCGACGTGGTCGAGATCAGCGAAAGCCGTCCCCTGTCCAAGACCAAGAACTGGGTCGTGACCCGTCTGGTCGAGAAGGCTCCTGCTGCCTGATATCAGGCGCTGATCAAGGGCTGACACACTGCCAAGGCGGTCCGCAAGGATCGCCCCATGCGACCAAGGGCTGTTGTCCGCAAGTCGCATGCACAAACCGGCTGTCCAGTGATACTGGCAGCCGGTTTTTTCTTGGCCCACGCACCTTGTACCTGGTGCACAAGGCCACCCATCGCATCACAGGAGTTTCAGATCATGATCAAGGTTGGCGACAAGCTGCCCGGCGGCACGCTGTACGAATACGTCGAAGTGGAAGGCAATGGTTGCAGTCTGGGCCCCAACGCCTTCGACATCGCCAAGTCGACTGCGGGCAAGACCGTGGCCATCTTCGGGCTGCCCGGCGCATTCACGCCAACGTGCTCGGCACAGCATGCCCCCGGCTTCATTGCCAAGGCAGCCGAATTCACGGCTGCCGGGGTGGACGAGATCTGGTGCGTGTCCGTCAACGATGCATTCGTGATGGGTGCCTGGGGCCGCGATCTGAAGGCCCAAGGCAAGGTGCGCATGATGGCCGACGGCAGTGCTGATTTCGCCAAGGCCACCGGCCTGACTCTGGATCTGACGGCCAAGGGCCTGGGCCTGCGCTCCGCCCGCTACAGCCTGCTGGTGCAGGACGGCGTGGTCAAGAGCCTCAATCTGGAAGAAGGCGGCGGCTTCAAGGTGAGCGACGCCGACACCTTGCTGGCGCAGGCGCGTTCGCTCAAGGCTTGAGGGTGGGGCGCGCTGGTTTCAGCGCGTCTGCCCTGCTCGGGCCGTCACCGCATCGGCCACGTCCTGGCGCAGGCCCAGCAGGAAGCCCATCTCTGCGGCGACGAACAGCGGGCCGATCAGCAAGCCGACGATGTCATCGACGAAGGCGGGCTTGCGGCCCTCAAACCAGTGGCCGATGAACTGGAACACCCAGCCCACAACGAACAGGCCGAGGCCGAGTTGTGCCCACACGGCCGTGCTCAGGTATGCCAGCGCCGTGCCCCAGGCCACGCATGCGCCCAGGAAGGCGCCGAGCACCAGGCCATAGCGCACATCCAGCTTGAGGTAATACAGGGTGGCCAGCACGGAAACGATGCAACTGGGGGTGAGCCAGGGAATGGACGCCACCAGCACGGGGCGCGACAGCAGCAGGCTGATGGCAGCCACGATCATCGGGATGCCGATGAAGTGGGTGGCGATGTTGCGGCGGTCCCGGTGGTAGGTGGCGTACTGGCTGAGATGGTCGATCAGGTTTTTCATGGGGCGCGTGCCTTCTCTGTTCTGGCGCAATGCTAAAGCTTCGATCATGCGCAAGTTGTCATGTAGCGGACGTTTGGCCGGGCGCGTGCTTCGGGGCCTTCATGCGTGGCATGCAGTCGTGCTACATTAGTACGCATGCAAGGCAGCCGCTTTTATTTTTGGCACTTTCACCTCCCGCCTCACACCGGCGCAGGAGTGGTCAGCGCGTAAGCGAAAGCCCACCAGATCCTGAAAACCGCCGGTCGACCCCGGCGGTTTTTTTTCGACCGCAGTCCGTCCCTCCACCTCCTCACTTCGATCACCTCGTTTTGAACGCCATTCGACAGGAAGCTTTATGAACGCCAAATCCAGTGCCTCGGCCAGCTGGGAACCGCCAGCCGACAAGACTTCGCAGACCGACGACGAGCGCATCCGCAACGTCACCCCGCTGCCGCCGCCCGAGCACTTGATCCGCTTCTTTCCGATCCGTGGCACGCCGGTCGAAGACCTGGTGGCGGGTACGCGCAAGGCGATCCGCAAGATCATGCATGGCAAGGACGATCGCCTGCTGGTGATCATCGGCCCGTGCTCCATCCATGATCCCTCTGCCGCCATCGACTACGCGCGCAAGCTGCTCAAGCTGCGCCAGCAGTACGCCGACACGCTGGAAGTCGTGATGCGGGTGTACTTCGAGAAGCCCCGCACCACCGTGGGCTGGAAGGGCTTGATCAACGATCCGTATCTGGACGAGAGCTTCAAGATCGACGAAGGCCTGCGCATGGCGCGTCATCTGCTGCTGGAGATCAACCGCCTGGGCATGCCGGCGGCCAGCGAGTTCCTGGACGTGGTGTCGCCGCAGTACATCGGGGACCTGATCAGTTGGGGCGCGATCGGCGCCCGCACCACCGAAAGCCAGGTGCACCGCGAACTGGCCTCGGGCCTGTCGGCGCCCATCGGCTTCAAGAACGGCACGGACGGCAACATCAAGATCGCGACCGACGCCATCCAGGCTGCAGCACGTCCGCACCACTTCCTGTCGGTGCACAAGAACGGGCAGGTCGCCATCGTCGAGACGGCCGGCAACCCCGATTGCCACGTGATCCTGCGTGGCGGCAAGGCGCCCAACTATGACGCGGCCAGTGTGGACGCGGCCTGCAAGGACCTGGAGGCAGCCAAGCTGCATCCTTCTCTGATGGTGGATTTCTCTCACGCCAACAGCTCCAAGCAGCACGAGCGTCAGGTGGTGGTGGCGCGCGACATCGCCGAACAGGTCAGTGGCGGCTCGAACAAGGTGTTCGGTGTGATGGTGGAAAGCCATCTGTGCGCCGGTGCCCAGAAGTTCACGCCGGGCAAGGACGATCCATCCAAGCTGACCTATGGCCAGAGCATCACCGATGCGTGCATCGGCTGGGATGACTCGGAGACGGTGCTCAGCGTCCTCTCGGATGCGGTGAAGGCGCGCCGTCAGCGCTGAGCTCAGCGATCAGATATCACCCTTAAGAGGGGAACTGGGCCTGACAGGGGGACCTGGCGCCCCTTTTCGGAGCGGCTGCGGCGATACTTTCGTCGCAGCTGCTGCGATGTGCCCCCATGAGCGTTTCCTCCCCCTGTTTCCTGCTGGTTGACGACCACGCCTTGTTCCGCACGGGCTTGGCCCTGATGCTGCCGCAGACCTGGCCGGAGGCGCGGGTCATCCAGGCGGCCAGTTGGGGCGAGACGCTGCTGGCCTTGCAGCGCGAGACGCCCGATCTGATCATGCTGGATGTGCATCTGCCGGACGGCCATGGTCTGGCCGATCTGGCGGTCTTGCGGGCACGGGCGCCCGCCACGCCCGTGCTGCTGATGTCTGCCGAAGTGGAGTTGGCGGCCGTTCAGCAGGCGCGCGATGCCGGTGCGGCGGGCTTTCTGCCGAAGTCGGCAGCGGCCGGCGAGGTGATGTCGGCCGTGGCGGCGGCATTGAGGGGCGACGTGGCATTTGCCGCCGTGCCCTACAACGTCAAGCCAAGCGCCGCAACCACAGCCATGCCCCCTTTGCCGCAGACTTGGGGTGCGCAGGAATCGTTGGCCCACCTGTCTGATCGCCAGCGCGACATCCTCCAGTATCTGGGGCGCGGCACGCCCAACAAGGCGATCGCGCGGCAGATGGGCATGACCGAGTCGGAGGTGCGGGCCGAGGTGTCGTGGCTCACCGAGTGCTTGGGTGCCAGCAGCCGCGAGGAGGCTTACGCCCGCGCTGTCTCGCGCGGTCTGGTCCGGCCATGAGATCGCCGGCCTGGTTCCACAGGGCCTGGTTCGTCGATCGCCCGCAGGTGCTGTCGGCGCAGATGCTGCCGCTGCAGCGCAATCTGCCGTATGCCCTGTTGATCACGGTGCTCGTCACCTGGTTGACGGCCGCAGCGATGCACGTGTTCACGGCGTCGGCCTGGGCGCTGCCCTGGGCGGCAGTGGCGACGGTGGTGAATGGGGTGTCCTGGTCTGTGCATCAGCGCCTGCCGGATCCCGCAGACCTGCCTCGTCTGCCCCGGTACGTGCGTGCGATGCGGGCCATCGCGTTCTCGACGGGCCTGTGCTGGGGGGCCATGGGGGTCCTGTTCATGGACCCGGGGCAGCCGCAGTCCATCACCCTGGCCTTGGGGATGATGGCTGGCATCAATTCGGCGGCGGTGGCGGTCTATGCTTCGTGCTGGCCGCTGGCCCTGCTCTACATGGGGGCCAGCATCATCCCGGTCGGGCTGGCGATGCTGTCCTCGGGCGATCCCCTGTCCATGATCCTGGGCACGGCGGGGCTTCTGTATTTCTACGCGATGGCGGTGTTTGCCTATCACGTGTCGCAGAGCGTGAGCCGTGCGATCGAACTGGGCTTTGAGAATGCCGGGCTGGTCGAGCGTCTGCGGGATCAGACGCAGCGGGCGTTGGATGCCCGGGAGCTGGCCGAGGAGGCGCTGGCCGAAGCCGAAGAAGCCAACCGGGCCAAGACGGTGTTCCTGGCCTCGGCCAGCCATGACCTGCGCCAGCCCCTGCATGCGATGGGGCTGTTCCTGAGTGCCTTGGCCCGAGCCGGTCTGGACGAGCGGCAGCAGCAGTTGCTTTCGCAGGCGCAGGCTTCGGCGCTGGCCACGGGCGACATGCTCTCCACGCTGATGGACTTTTCCAAGGTGGATGCCGGCGTCATCCGGCCGCAGCCGCAACCATTTGCGATCCAGCAGCTGTTTCACAAGCTGGAGCGCGAGCTGGCGCCGCTGGCGGAGGAAAAGGGCCTGGCCTTCCGCATGCGCGACACCTCGCTGATCCTGCATGCAGATCCTGCGCTGGTGGAGCTCATCCTGCGCAACCTGCTGCTCAATGCCATCCGCTATACCGAGCGGGGGGCTGTGTTGCTGGCGTGCCGGCGCCGGGGGCTGCGGGCGGTCATTGAGGTCTGGGACACCGGTATCGGCATTCCCGAGGCGCAGCACAAGGCCATCTTCAAGGAGTTCCACCAGTTGGGCAATCCGGAGCGCGATCGCCGCAAGGGGCTGGGCCTGGGGCTGGCGATTGTGGATGGCCTGGCGCGTGCGATGAGCGTGGACGTGAGCCTGAAGTCCCGTCCCGGGATGGGCTCGGTGTTTCGGTTGACTTTGCCGATCAGTCTGCAGCCCTGGGAGGAGCGCGTCCTGCAGGCTCACGACGAGCCCGAACTGCAGGGCTTGAAGGTGCTGCTGGTGGACGACGATGAGACCGTCCGGGCCGCGATGTCGGATCTGCTGGCGACCTGGGGATGCTGGTGCGAAGCGGTGCCATCGGGCGATGATGCCTTGCGCATGCTGAGCCGGTTCGAGCCGGACGTGCTGCTGGCCGATTATCGGCTGCGCAGCCATCGCACGGGCCTGCAGGCCGTGGAGGCCATTCGCGCACATCTGGGGCGCGACATTCCCGCGGCCATCATCACTGGGGACACAGCGGCAGAGCGCCTGCGAGAAGCGGCCGCCAGCGGCCTGGTGCTGCTGCACAAGCCGGTGCCTTCCGACAAATTGCAGGCGGTGCTGTTCAGTCTCTGGCAGCCGCAGCCGGCGCTGCCGCCCGAGGCCGCACCTGCATCACCAGCAGAGTGAGCGCCAGCAGGCCCAGCCAGATCCCCTGCCCGCCCGGGCCGAAGTGATCGAACATCCAGCCGCTGACCAGGGGCCCGATGGCGCCGCCGGCTGTGTAGCCGGAGATCATGGCCGAGGTGCCGGCAAGCGCGGATGAGTCTGCGAAGTCGTGGGCGACGCGGATCATGCTGAGCGTGTAGAGGGCGCCGCCCACGCCGCCCCAGATGGCCGCGCACATCCAGATCAATGGCGGCCAGGAGGCGGCCTGCACGAAGGCCAGGGCGCTGACCAGCAACAGGCCGGCCCCTGTGGCAAACAGCCGGCGTGGGGGCATGTGATCGGCCAGCCAGCCCACGGGATACTGGAAGGCGAAGCTGCCCATGCCGACAGCGCCTGCGATCGAGACGGCGGCGGCCAGATTCAGGCCGGTCTGCGAGCCGTAGGCGGTGGTGATCGAGTTGAGGCCGACCTCAAAAACGCCACCCACCACGGCGGCCCACGCCAGCGCAGGGCGGAAGCTCCAGGCTCGCCACAGGCTCATGTGTTCGTGGTCGTCGCGCATGGCCTTGAGTCGGGTGACGGCCGGGATGAGCGTGATCACCAGGGCCAGCGTCAGGCCTGCACACGCCAGCTGGGTGGACGAAATCGGATCCAGTCGCAGCAGGCCGGGCAGCATGGGGCCCAGGGCCATGCCGGCACCCAGCAGCGTCTGGTACATGCCGGTGAGACGACCGCGGTGCGATACCGGCACGTTGTGAGCGATCAGCGCTTCGGTGGCGTTCCAGGCGGCTGCGGCGCCCACCCCGGAGAGGAAGGCCAGCACGCACCAGACCTGGTAGTCGTCCGTCAGCAGGTAGCCGGCGCAGGCCAGCACTTCGAGCAGCAGGCCGATGCGGTAGGCGTGGCCGACACCGATGAGGGCGAACAGCCTGGGCGCCATGGGCACGAGCGCGGCGATGCTGATGAAGGGCAGCATCGCGATGATGCCGATGGCCGTGCTGCTGGCGCCCGAGGTCTGCAGGCGCACGGCCAGCACGGGGTTGAGCAGGCTGTAGCTCAGCACCACCAGCGCGGTGCCCAGCATCACGCGCCACAGACCGGGGGGCAAGGGGGGCAGGGATGGCAGGTACAAGCGGGGCATGAAGACCAGTGGATGCTGGCGGACGGCTCAGTTCAGCCAGCCCTTGCGGCGGAAGTACCAGAACGGGGTGATGATCGACAGCAGCATCAGACTCAGAGCCAGCGGGTAGCCGAAGCTCCAGTTCAACTCGGGCATGGCCTGGAAGTTCATGCCGTAGATGCTGGCGATCAGCGTGGGCGGCAGCAAGGCCACCGAGGCCACCGAGAAGATCTTGATGATCTTGTTCTGGTTGATGTTGATGAAACCGACGGTGGCATCCATCAGGAAGTTGATCTTGTCGAACAGGAAGGCCGTGTGGCTGTCGAGCGAGTCGATGTCGCGCAGGATCTGGCGGGCCTCTTCGAACTGGTCGGCGTTCAGCATGCGTGCGCGCATCATGAAGCTCACGGCGCGGCGCGTGTCCATCACGTTGCGGCGGATGCGGCCGTTCAAGTCTTCCTGGCGGGCGATGGCGGCCAGCGCCTCGGCGGCGGCCTGGTCGTTGACCTCTTCCTTGAGCACGCGGTGGCTGACTTTTTCGAGATCGTCGTAGATGCCTTCGAGCGTGTCGGCGGAATATTCCGCATCGGCGTCGTACAGCTTGAGCAGCACGTCCTTCGCATCTTCGATCAGCGCGGGGATGCGGCGCGCGCGCATGCGCAGCAGGCGGAACACCGGCAGGTCTTCCTTGTGGACCGAAAACAGCACGTTGTTGTGCAGGATGAAGGCCACGCGGACGTTGCGCGGGGTTTCGTCGTCGTCGATCAGGAAGTCGGAACGGATGTGGATGGCGCCTTCTTCTTCGTAGAAGCGGGCGGATTCTTCCAGGTCGTCGTCGATGATGTCGCCGGGGATGACGAGGCCGAACTTGACGGCGATCCAGCCCTTTTCTTCGGGCGTGGGGTCTTCCAGGTCAACCCAGACCGGACGGGCCGGGGTCAGCTCGTCGAGGCTGTCGATTTCTTCCTGGAACAGCCGGCCATTGGCCAGCGTGAACACGTTGAGCATGGGAACTCCAGCACATGGGGCGCGGCGGGCTGCTTGCGAAGAAGCACCGCCGCGGCACTCAGGTTGGGGGAAGTGGGGTGATGTGGTGTGCCGCCCGCTCCCGCCTGAGGGCCACGTGGTGGCCTCGTCATCCGGATTGCGCGCCCCCTGAATGTTCACTGCGGGGCCGGGCCGGATGGCTGGAGAGGGCGGTCACCAAGGGTGACTGTCCAAGGTGATCGCTCCAGATTTCGCCGATGAAACGGCAACACGGCATTATCGCCCGACAAGGCTGCCGGATGCGTTGGCAGGCATGCTGAAAATGGCCTTCTTTGTGGCCGGTGTATGGTTTCGGCATGGCCATTCCTGAATCCCGAGTCGACCTCAACCTGTTTCGCGTGATGGATGCGGTGTATGTGCACGGCGGCATCTCGGGCGCGGCGCGGCACCTGCACCTGAGCCAGCCGGCCGTCAGCCATGCGCTGGCCCGCCTGCGGCGCCTGTGGGGCGATGCCCTGTTCGTGCGGCATGGCAACCGCATGGTGCCCACGGAACTGACGCGGCGGGTGATCGGCGAGGTGCAGGCGCACTTGCGCGGGCTGCAGACGCTGATCGCCCAGGGCGATGCCTTCGATCCTCAGACCCTGGACATGACCTTGCGCCTGGGCATGCGGGATGTGCTGGAGGCGATCACCCTGCCGCCGCTGATGGCCAGCCTGATGCGCGCGGCGCCGCGCGTGCGCCTGACCAGCGTGCGGGTGCCGCGGGAATCGCTGGAGCGGGCCTTGACTTCCGGCGAGGTGGACCTGGTGATCGACCGGCAGCGACGGGTGTCGGAGCGCATCCGGGGTGAGCACCTCGCGGATGAGGAACTGGCGGTGCTGATGCGCCGGGATCACCCGCTGCGGGGCCGTGTGCCCGACATGGATGCGTACTTCGCCCATCCGCATGTGATGGTGTCGGTGCAGCCCGACCAGCCCGATCCCCTGCAGGCGGTGTGGGCCTCGATGGGGCTGCCGGAGCGGGAGATCCTGCTGCGTTGCCAGCACTACTTCGCCGCGGCCAAGGTGGTGGCGGCCAGCGATGCGCTGCTGACGCTGCCGCGCACATATGCCGAGCAGCTCACCTCGGCCTTGTCCTTGTCGCTTGTGCGATCTGCCGGTGCGCCTGCCGCCCGTGGGCATCTGGATGTACTGGCATGCCGACCGGCAGGCCGATCCGGTTCACCGATGGATGCGCGAGAGCGTGGCGCTGGGGGCGCGGCATGCGATCGAGCCCATGGAGCGGGGTGAGCCGCTTGAGCCCGTCGAGCCGGCCGGCGCGATCAGGCCGTCGCGCGGCCCGGCTGCGAAGCCCGAGGCAGCAGGCGGGCCTTGAGCGCCTTGCGCACGCGCGCATCCACCTGGTTGAGCACGATGGCCGACAGCACCGCCGCCACCACCACGATCAGCAGTTGTGGCAGCGGGGGCAGTTGCTCCAGGCCGAAACAGGCGATGGCCAGGGCGTGCAGCGGCACGTGCACCACGTAGATCGGGTAGGACAGCTCGCCCAGCCAGCGGCAGACGGCGCGGGCGTGCTCGCCCAGTTGCAGATGGGCGCCTGCCAGGATGGCCAGCGGCGACAACACCAGGGCATCCAGCAGGACCTTGCGTTCGCTGCTGCTCAGGAACAGCGCGAAGACGGCCGCGATCAGCGCCAGTTGTAGTGGTTTGAACAGCAGCTTCCAGCGCGGATACCAGACGTAGAGCAAGGCGCCGAGCAGGAATTCGGCGGCCACACGCGGGAAGCCCAGCCAGAAGTTGCTCTGCCCCCAGCCGGCGTTCATCTCGCCGGTGTGCAGCTCGATGGCCAGCAGCACGGCCATCAGCACGCCGACATGCCAGGCGCGCACCTGCCGCAGCCGCAGCAGGTAGAAGAAGAACACGATGTTGACCATCAGCTCGAAGAACAGCGACCACGACGGCCCGTTGAGCGGAAAGATGGGGCCCAAAAAGAGCTGGTGTCCCAGCGGCCAGGTCAGGCCGTTCAGATAAGGCAGGCCGGCCAGGGCCAGCCCACCAGCCCGCCAGACATCGGCCACCGTCAGGTCACCATGGGGGCGGTACAGCACCGTCACCATCATGGCCGTGAAGCCCAGGGCCAAGCCCACCAGGTACAGGGGCGCCAGGCGGATCAGGCGGGCCTTGAGGTACTCGCCAAAGCCCATGCCACCCAGGATGGCGCGGCCGTAGCTGTGCATGATCACGAAGCCCGAGAGGATGAAGAACAGGTCCACCGCCGCATACGAGCCCCGCGCCAGGTGCAGCCCGTTCTGCTTGGAGACGTGGTAGACCATGACGAACAGGGCGGCCAGGCCGCGCATGCCGTCGAGGGCGTCGAACCGGGAGTGGGAGGGGGGGGTCATGTAAGGCGTTTTCTGGGCCTTCCGATTGGAGCATGCGAGGTTTGACAGCGGGGAGGCTTTCCCCCGGGACACGGGCCCCCGATACGCGGCAGTTATTTGTGTCATGCATGAGTGCCGATGAAATATCATCATTTGATGCAGGGTCTGGGCTGGCTTAGGATCCCGTTCGATCCCTTCATCAGCAACCTCCAGGAGCCAGCGCATGGACTTCCAACCCAGTGAACGCGCCCGCAAGACGGCCCAACGCGTGCGTGATTTCATCAAGGCCTACATCGAACCCGTCGAGCAGGAACACTGGGAAGGCATCCTCGCCCAGCGCCATGGCGGCGACTGGACGCAGTGGAAGATCCCCGCACGGGTCGAAGCGCTCAAGGCCAAGGCACGCGCCGAAGGCCTGTGGAACCTGTTCCTGCCCGATCCGGAGCTGGGCGCGGGCCTGAGCGTGCTGGAGTACGCCTTCAGTGCCGAAGAGACCGGCCGCAGCATGATGGCGCCCGAGATCTTCAACTGCAATGCGCCCGACACCGGCAACATGGAAGTGCTGTGGAAGTACGGCAGCGCCGAACAGAAGGAGACCTGGCTCAAGCCCCTGCTGGCCGGCGAAATGCGCTCGGTGTTCTTCATGACCGAGCCGGACGTGGCCTCATCGGATGCGACCAACATGGCGGCCACGGCCGTGGTCGATGGCGACGAGATCGTGCTCAATGGCAAGAAGTGGTGGTCGTCGGGTGTGGGCGATCCGCGCTGCAAGATCGGCATCTTCATGGCCCTGACGCCCAACCCGGATGCCGGCCGCCACCATCAGCACTCGATGGTGCTGGTGCCGATGGACACCCCGGGTGTCGAGATCAAGCGCATGCTGCCGGTCTTCGGCGAATACGACGAGCCGCATGGCCACGGCGAGGTGCACTTCAACAATGTGCGCGTGCCTGTGGCCAACTTCATTGCCGGCCCGGGCCGGGGCTTCGAGATCGCGCAGGGCCGCCTGGGCCCGGGGCGCATCCACCACTGCATGCGCTGCATCGGCGCGGCCGAGAAATCGCTGGAACTCGCGATCAAGCGGGGCATCGCGCGCACGGCCTTCAAGAAGCAGCTGATCAACCTGGGCGGCAACCGCGAACGCATCGCCGACCACCGCGTGGCCATCGACCAGGCGCGCCTGCTGACGCTGCAGGCGGCCTGGAAGATCGACACCGTGGGCGTGATGGGGGCCTTGACCGATGTGTCGGCCATCAAGGTGGTGGCGCCCACCATGCTGCAGAACGTGGTTGACTTCGCCATCCAGATCCATGGCGGCATGGGCGTCTCGCACGATACGCCGCTGACGGCCTTCTTCAACCAGGCGCGCAGCCTGCGTCTGGCCGATGGCCCGGACGAGGTGCACAAGGGGATGATCGCTCGTCTCGAGTTGATGAAGTACGGTGTGATGAAGTGAGCGGGCAAGGTGTGCAGGACCAGGGCGGCCAGGTGCGCCCTGGTGAAGAGCTGAACCTGCCCAAGGTGGATGCATGGCTGAAGGGCCATGTGCCCACGCTGCAGGGCCAGCCGGAGGTGACCCAGTTCTCAGGCGGTGCGTCCAACTGGACCTACCGCCTGAAGTACATGAACGGCGACTACATCCTGCGCCGCCCGCCGGCCGGCACCAAGGCCAAGGGTGCGCACGACATGGGCCGCGAGTTCCGCGTGCAGCAGGCCTTGAAGCCGGTGTACCCCGTGGTGCCCACGATGATCGGACTGTGCGAGGACGAGGCCGTCACCGGCAGCGAGTTCTACGTGATGGAACGCATCGCCGGCATCATCCCGCGCAAGAACATGCCGCGTGGCCTGAACCTGGATGTGGCCTACCACGCGCAAGCTGTGCATGAACGTGCTGGACAAGCTGGTCGAGTTGCATCAGGTGGATGTGAAAGCCAAGGCGGGTCTCGACGAGCCTCGGCAAGGGCAGCGGTTATTGCCGTCGCCAGATCGAAGGCTGGAGCGAGCGCTACACCCGGGCCCGCACCTGGAACGTGCCCTCCTACAAGCGCGTGATGGCCTGGCTCAAGGAACGCACGCCCGAGGATGTCGCCAACGTCGTCATCCACAACGACTGGCGCTTCGACAACGTCATCCTGGCCGAAGACGATCCCACCCACGTGATCGGCGTGCTGGACTGGGAGATGGCCACGCTGGGCGACCCCTTGATGGACCTGGGCAACGCCCTGGCCTACTGGATCCACGATGACGACAACGCGCTGCTCAAGGCCACGCGCCGTCAGCCGACGCATCTGCCGGGCATGTTGCGCCGCGAAGAGGTCGTCGCGTACTACCTCGACAAGACCGGCCGCCAGATCGACCGGCGCGACTGGGTGTTCTACGAGGTCTACGGCCTGTTCCGCCTGGCGGTGATCGTGCAGCAGATCTACTACCGCTACCACCACAAGCAGACGCGCAACCCCGCGTTCAAGAATTTCTGGATCCTGGTGAACTACCTGGACTGGCGCTGCAAGGGCCTGATCAAGCAGGCCCGGGGCTGAAGCTTCACGACCCACCACACACGACAACAGGCAAGACATAGGCACAAGACATGGGCGCCATCTACCTCCTCAGGCACGGCCAGGCCTCGTTCGGCTCGAACAACTATGACCAGCTCTCCCCCGTCGGGCATCAACAGGCCAGGGTGCTGGGCCAGGCCCTGAAGGCCCGCGGCGTCAAGCCCGAGGTGCTGGTCAGCGGCACGATGCAGCGGCATCTGGAGACGGCGGCCGGCGCCTTGAGCGAGATGGGGCTGGATGCGGCTGGCATGCACCAGCACTCGGGCGTCAACGAGTTCGACCATGAGAACGTCATCGAGGTGGCCGAGCCGCGCTATGTCGACAAGCTGGTGATGATGGGCGACATGGCGGCTTCGGGCGATCCGCGCCGCGCCTTCCAGAAGTTCTTCCAGGATGCGGTGCAGCGCTGGGTGGGTGGCAACCACGACGACGAATACAAGGAGCCGTGGTCGGTGTTCAAGCTGCGTGTGGTGTCTGCGCTGGAAGAGCTGGTGAAGATGACGCCGCCCAAGGGCAGCACGCTGGTGTTCACCTCGGGCGGCACGATCAGCGTGGTGTGTGCCCACTTGCTGGGCCTCAACGATGCGCAGGCCTTCACCATCAACTGGACGCTGGCCAATGCCGGCATCACCAAGATCCAGGCGGGCCGCGACGGGCTTCACCTGATTTCGGTCAATGAACACGCGCATGTGGAGGGTGTGCAGCCGTCACTGCTCACCTACCGCTGACGCATACTGGCTGCCTCATTCCAGGACCATGCCCGCATGCGGTTGGGCGCACCGTCCCACCACACATCACACAAGGCATGGAGCGGGTCATCATGAAGACCATCGGCAAGATCATTGGCGCATTCGTTTTGCTGCTCGTCGTGGCAGCAGGCGTGGGCATTGGCATGGCGTGGGCGCCTGACCGGCCCGTGGAGAGCCTCACCGCACGCTGGGCGCCAGCGCCTTCGCAGTTCATCGACATCGACGGCATGAAGGTGCATGTGCGCGACGAAGGCCCGCGCGGCGATCCGCAGCCCATCGTGCTGCTGCACGGCACCTCGGCGAGCCTGCACACCTGGGATGGCTGGGTGGCGCGTCTGCGGGATGATCACCGCGTGATCCGTGTCGATCTGCCGGGTTTCGGCCTGACAGGCCCCACGCCCGATGGCCGCTACGACATCGGCGTGTACTCGCGCTTCATCACGCACCTGCTGGACAAGTTGAACGTCAGGCAGGCGGTGCTGGCGGGCAATTCCTTCGGTGGTTATGTGGCCTGGAAGACGGCGGTGGACCACCCCACGCGCGTGAGCAAGCTGGTGCTGGTGGATGCGGGTGGCTATGCCTACAAGACGCAGTCGATGCCGATCGCCTTTCGCATGGCACAGATCCCGGTGCTCAAGCCGCTGATGTCCAGTCTGCTGCCGCGCAGCATGATCGAGTCGAGCGTCAAGAATGTGTATGGCGACCCATCGCGCGTGACGCCGGCCTTGATCGATCGCTATTACGAGCTGTCGCTGCGTGCCGGCAACCGTGCGGCCCTGGTCGAGCGCTTTGCGCAGAGCAAGGGCGGCGAGCACGAGGCCGAGATCAAGCAGATCCGCAAGCCCACGCTGATCATCTGGGGCGGCAAGGACCACCTCATCCCGCCCGACAGCGCCGACCGCTTCCAGCATGACATCGAAGGCAGCCGCCTGGCCGTGTTCGATGGCCTGGGGCATGTGCCGCATGAAGAAGATCCGGCTGCCACCGTGGCGGCCGTGCAGGCCTTCCTCACCTCCTGGCCCTCGCTGTCGTATGCCGATGGCGGCGTGGTTCGCTGATGCTTCTTCGTTGATCTTCACCTCACCTCATCACCATGGCCCAACGCAGACAGAACATCCTCATCACCGGTGCCAGCTCAGGCCTGGGCGAAGGCATGGCGCGCGAGTTCGCGGCCATGGGGCGCAACCTGGCGCTGTGCGCGCGCCGTGTGGATCGCCTCATCGAGCTCAAGCGGGAGCTGGAGGCCAAACATCCCGGCGTGAAGGTGTTCGTGCGGCCACTGGACGTGAACCAGCACGATCAGGTCTTCGAGGTGTTCCGTGCGTTCAAGCAGGATCTGGGGCAGATCGACCGCGTCATCGTCAACGCCGGCCTGGGCAAGGGCCAGCCCATCGGCAAGGGCCGCTTCGATGCCAACCTGCAGACGGCGCAGACCAACTTCATTGCGGCACTCGCCCAGTGCGAGGCTGCAGTCGAAATTTTCCGGGCGCAGAACAGCGGTCACTTGGTGAGCATCTCGTCCATGAGCGCGATGCGCGGCCTGCCGCGCAACCTCACCACGTATGCGGCCACCAAGGCGGGCCTGGCGGCCCTGACCGAAGGCATCCGCGCGGACCTGATGAAGACGCCGATCGCGGTGACCACGATCTACCCGGGCTACATCGAGACCGAGCTGAGCAGCAAGTCGGCCAAGACGCCCTTGATGGTCGACACCGCTTCGGGATGCCGCGCGCTGGTGGCCGCCATCGAGCGGGAGCCCGCCAAGGCCTGTGTGCCGAGCTGGCCGTGGGCGCTGGTGGGCTGGTACATGCGCAATGCGCCGCTGGCGTGGGTCGCGAAGATGTCGTGAGCCCGCCTCACGCGGGGCACAGGGTCTTGATCGTCTCGATCAGGTAGCTGGGCTGGAACGGCTTGGTGATCCAGACTTTGATGCCGACGTCGGCCGCCTCGGTCTTCTTGCCCTGCTGTGATTCGGTGGTCAGCATGATCACGGGCGTGAACTTGTACGGCGTGGTGCGCAGATGGCGCACGAAGCCCAGGCCGTCCATGCCGGGCAGGTTGAGGTCGCTGACCACCAGGCGGATGTCGCGGCCATCGAGCATCTCGCAGGCGGCTTCGGCCGTGGCCGCTTCGAACACCTCGTAGCCCGAGCGTTGCAGCGCGATGCGCACCACGGTGCGGAAGGTGCCCGAGTCTTCGATCACCAGGATGCGCTTGCTGCTCATGGTGCCGCCCCCTTCATGTCGCGCACGCTGTCGCGTCCGTGTCGAAGTAATAGGTCATGCGCTGGCGCGGTGCCAGCCAGTCGAAGATCTCGCGGGCCAATTGCTGCGGCCGCAGCGTGCGTGTGATGGACAGGCCGGGTTCGGCCTCCAGGTCCAGCAACAGGGCTTCTTCCTTGCGGAAGGCGGCATCGTGCACCAGCACCACGGGCCGCAGCGGTTTGCTGGTGTTGACCGACACCACCATGGCGGTGCTGCTGTCCGACAGCACGACGATGGTGCCCGGCGGGTACACGCCCATGCAGCGCACGAAGGTGCTCATGGCCAGCGCATCGAAGGCGGCGCCTTGCTGGCCATACAGCGTGGACAAGGCCTCGTGCGGCGTGAGTGCCTGGGCCGGGTTGGGCGGGTTGCACAGTTCCTCATACGCGTTGACCAGCGAGACGATGCGCGCCGACAGCGACATCTGTGCCGCGGTGAGGCCCTTGGGATAGCCGCTGCCATCGACCTTTTCGTGGTGCTGCGCGATGACCTGCAAGGCCTCCGGGGCCAGATTCATCTTGCGGCCCAGCGTGACGCCATAGTCGCAATGCATGTGCAGCAGGGCGGTTTCCGAACGCGTCAGCGGGGCGGTGGGGCGCAGGATGCGGTCCGGGATCTCCAACTCGCCGATGTCGTGAAACAGGGCGCCCAGGCCGACGGTGCGGATCACGGCCGGGCTGGCGTGCATCTCTTTGGCCAGCATCATCGACAGCAGCGAGACGTTGAGCGCATGGCTGTAGAGGTCTTCGCCGGCGAGCTTGTCGGCCATCAGCTGGATGGACACGTCGGCATCGACCAGCATGGATGAGGCGATCTGCTCGATCAGGCGCTCGGCCGTCTCGCGCACGAGGCCGGGCCGGGCATGCACTTCCTGGCTGAGCGATTTGACGGTGCGGCTGGCCTGCAGCAGCTCCTGCTGGCAGGCACGGGCCTTGGCGCGCTGGTCGGCCAGCCGGCGCATGCGTGGCACTTCGGAGGATGGCGGGGCTGCGTTGGCCGCTGTCGTGCTGTGCTGAGGTGCGGCCTGCATCGACAGATCATCCGCCTGCACCCCATGCGCGGATGCCGGGGCGCAGTCACTGCGTTCGGGGTTGTAGCGGATGCGTGTCAGGCCCAGCGCCCGCAAGGTGGCGATCTGTTCCTGCGATTTGATCTTGAAGCTCGAGAACGTGAAGGGATGCTCCGTCCACGCCAGGTCCAGATGGATGTAGAGCCCGACGCACAGTTGCTCGGGCGTCACGAACGGGGCAGAGGCTGGCGTCTCGGTCGTCATGCTCTGCTGGCCGTGGCGGCGTCAGCCGAGGTGGCGTGAGACGACGTCGAGCAACTGCCTGGGGCTGAAGGGCTTGGTGAGGTAGCCGTCGGCCCCGGCCTGCTTGCCCTGCTGCTTGTCGCTGTCCTGTCCTTTGGCGCTCAGGATGATCACCTTCATGCGCTTGAGCGCCGGGTCTTCCTTGATGTGGGTGCACACGCCGAAGCCATCGAGCGAGCCCGGCATCATCACATCCAGCAGCACCAGGTCGGGCTTGTCTGCACGGGCCAGCTTCAGGCCCACGTCACCGTTTTCCGCCTCCTGGATATCGAAATCCTCGATTTCGAGCGTCATGCGGATCAGCTCGCGGATGTCGGCCTGATCTTCGACGATCAACACTTTTTTCATGGGGACGGTTTCCAGTCACGGTACAGCCCAGTATGGCGCTCAAGCTTGGGTGTGCAAAGCCGAAGATGCCTCACAAATTCACTTTTCTTCGTCATCTATGCCCGGGTCAGGCGCTGCGCCGCTTCACGCCCCCGTGAAGCCCGTGACGGCACAACCCGCCCTCGTGCGTTTCCTTCGCTGGGGCTGGCTGCCTTGGTGCGTCCTGGTCATGGGCATGGCCTTGTCGGCCTTGGCGGGAGGGGGGCTGTACCACCAGGTGGAGGCCTCGGCCCACGTGCGCTTTGCAGCCATGGCCGACCGGCTGGCGGCCGCAACGACCGAACGCCTGCTTCGATCGGAGCAGGCGCTGGCCAGCCTGGGGCGCCTCAGCGCGGTGCAATCGGGGCCGGTCAGTGCGCGGGATCTGCGCATCTGGACCGCCGCGCGCGATGTGCCGGCCGAGCTGCCCGGCGTGCGCGCCATGAGCCTGATCGAGCGGGTCGAGCGCACCCGGCTGGCGGCGTTCGTGCAGCAGATGCAGGCCGGTGAGGCGCCCGGGTTCGCCGTTCGCTCGCAAGGCCAGGCGCCTGAGCTGTTCATCGTGCGTGCCATCGAGCCTTTGGCCAGCAACCGCCAGGCACTGGGCTTTGACATTGGTGCTGATCCGGTGCGGCGCCAGGCCATCGAGGCGGCCATCGACTCCGGCCTGCCGCGTCTGAGCCGCGCCGTGATGCTCGTCCAGGACGGCGGTCGCAAGGCGGGTTTTCTGTACCTGCTGCCCCTGTATGCCGCCCACCCGCCGCCACAGACGGTGGCGCAGCGGCGCGCCAGCCTGATCGGTCTGGTCTCGCTGCCCGTGGCGGTGGATGGCCTGCTCGCCGGCCTGAATGAAACCTTGAGAGCGCAGGCCGATTTCGGCTTGTTCGAGCCCGGGCCCGGTGGCCGCCTCCGGCCGCTGACCGACGTGCGCGATGGGGTGGCTGCCCAGGGTGCCGCCGCCTCCTTGCGCCAGGACACCGGCCTGCCCGCCCGCTTCACGGCACAGCGGCATGTGATGGCGGGCGGGCACGACCTCTCGCTGATCCTGCGCTCCACGCCGGCTTTCGATGCCGACGCCGGATACGGCACGATCGTCTGGCTGCCCTGCCTGGGCATCGTGCTCAGTGCGGCGGCGGCCATGGCCATCTGGCTGATGCAGAACGGGCAGGCGCGAGCCCGGGCCCTGGCCCAACGCATGACGCTGGACCTCAGCCAGGCCAAACGGCAGGCCGAAGACGCCTCCCGCGAGAGTGCCGCCCTCATCCACACGCTGGACCAGTTCTCCATGGTCTGCATCACGCTGCCCGATGGCTGCATCGTCGATGTCAACGAGGCCCTGTGCCGGGTCAGCGGCTACAGCCGGCGTGAGTTGGTCGGCCGCAACCCGCGCGTGCTGGGGGCGGGGCGGCACGAGCCGCTGTTCTGGGTACAGGTGTGGCAGACCCTGCTGCACGGCCGCCCCTGGGTGGGGCAGCTGTGCAACCGCACGCGCGAGGGGCAGCTGTACTGGACGCAATGCGTGATCGCGCCGTTCCACAATGCCCAGGGGCAGGTGGACAAGTACATCTCCATTGCCTACGACATCACGCAAGCGCGCCGTGTGCAGGACGAGCTCAAGGCCAGCGCCGAGCGCTACAACCTGGCCATCGACGGCGGCAGCGACGGCCTGTGGGACTGGATGGACGTGCAGACCAAGGAACAGTGGTGGTCGCCGCAGTTCTACCGACTGCTGGGCCATGTCCCGGGCGAGATCCCCGCCAGCCTGGCCACCACCTACGCCATGCTGCACCCGGACGATCAGGCCCTCGTGCAGGAGGCCACCCGCCGAGCCCTGCAGGAGCACGAGCCCTTTGATGTGGAGTGCCGCCTGCGCACCCGCACGGGCGACTACCGCTGGTTCCGCACGCGAGCCAAGGTTTACTACGACGACTTCGGCGAAGCCACCCGCATGGCCGGCTCCATCCAGGATGTGCACGATCGCAAGGTGGCGCAGGCCACGATCAAGGCGCAAAGCCAGCAGACGGCGGCGATCTTTTCGCTGTCTCCGGATGGGTTCGTGGCCTTCGATGCGGGCGGGTGCGTCAGCTATGTCAGCCCGGCCTTCGGGCCGCTCACCGGCCTGGGCGGACGCGCCATCCTGGGTCTGGACGAGGCCGACTTCAGCCAGTTGCTCTTCGGCCGCGCGGAGCCCGGCCAGGCGGTGACCAGCCTGGCCGACGTGCGCCAGCTGATGCAGGCCGGTGACGGCCAGGTGCGTGCCGGCGCCGGTGCAGGCCAGGGCCTGGTCAGCGCCACGCGGGCCGTGATCCAGCTGCAGCCTCCCGGCCGACGCACCCTGGAATTGCGCCTGAGCCTCGGTGACGGCGGGGCCGTGTCGCAAGTGCTGCACCTGCGCGATGTGACGCACGAGACGGAAGTCGACCAGATGAAGAGCGCCTTCCTATCGATGGCCGCGCACGAGTTGCGCACCCCCATGGCCAGCATCTTCGGCTTCACCGAACTGCTGCTGACCCGGCCGTTCTCACCCGACAAACAGAAGGACATGCTCGAGCGCATCTACCGCCAGAGCGGCACCATGGCCAGCATCATCAACGAGCTGCTGGACCTGGCACGCATCGAATCCCGCCAGGGCAAGGATTTCGCTTTCGCATCGTGCGATCTGGCCGGCCTGGTGGCCGACGTGATCCGCGATTTCAAGCTGCCGCCCGAGCGTGAGGCGCCGCTGGTGCAATGGCCGCCCGAGCCGGTCAGCGTCTGGGTCGATCGCCAGAAAATGGGCCAGGCGCTGCTCAACGTGCTGTCAAATGCCTACAAATACTCCCCCCATGGGGGCGATGTGATCCTGCGATTCGTCCAGCCTGATGAGCCTGGTCGCGCTGTCATCGGCGTGCAGGTCGAGGATCACGGCATCGGCCTGTCCCCAGCGCAACTGGCCCGCGTGGGCGAGCGCTTCTACCGTGTCGACAAGTCGGGTGCCATACCTGGCACCGGTCTCGGTATGACCATCGTCAAGGAGATCATGGAGGTGCTGGGTGGCAAACTCGGCATATCGAGCGAGCCAGCTCGAGGCACCGTCGTCACCTTGTGGCTGCCGTGCGTCGACCTGGGTGCAGCGCACAAAAGCGCGCAGTCGCGGGATCTGCAAATGCTACAGCTTGTGACAGAATTTCCCGCAGACTGAAGGATCAGGGCGCCGCTCGCCCATTCCTGCCCTCGGCTTGCTTGTGATGCCTTCGATGGCGTGGGCGGACATACCCCGGGAGAAATGGATGCAATGGACGAGCGCTCGCAGGAGCAGGATGCACACGCGCTGGATGGCTGCACTGGTTGGCGCCTTCGCGATGGCGTGGCTGCTCGCGGGTTGCGGCACCGCCCTGCCGCCTGCCCCGGCGTCTGCCGCGCAAGCTGCCCAGGCCTACCGCATCGGCCCGCTCGACAGCCTGCAGGTGGTCGTCTGGCACAACCCCGATCTTTCCGGCCGGGTGACGGTGCGGCCCGATGGGCGCATCTCCTTGCCCCTGGTGGAAGAACTGCAGGCCGCCGGCCGTGATCCCGAGGCCCTGGCCCGCGACATCGAGCAGCGCCTGGCCAGGTATGTGCAGCAGCCCCAGGTGACGGTCGTGCTGGCCGGCACGCCCGCAGCGCCGACCCAGCAGGTCCGCGTGATCGGCGAGGCGACCCGGCCTCAGGCCGTGGCCTGCAAGCAGGGCATGACGGTGCTGGACGTGATGACGCTGGTCGGCGGGCTCACCACCTATGCCGACGGCAACGGTGCCGTGCTGGTGCGGAATGCGGAAAACGGCACGCAATACCGCTTGAGGCTCAAGGATCTGCTCAAGCGCGGCGATATTTCGGCGAATGCCGAAGTGATCCCCGGCGACATCATCATCGTGCCGGAATCGGTGTTCTAAGATGAACGATGGCCTTCGCCACCTGGCGATGGGGATCGACACAGACAGCAAAGCATCATCAACATGGATGACGTGATCGAGAAAATCTTCGAGATTGCCTACGGGATCTGGCGCCGGCGCTGGATTGCGCTGGCCGTCGCCTGGCCGCTGGCCATCGTCGGTGCGGGCGTTGCCATGGTGGTGCCCGAGCGTTTCGAAGCCTCGGCGCGGGTCTACGTGAACACGCAGACCATGCTCAAGCCGCTGATGAAGGACATCACCTTCCAGCCCGACATCGACCAGCAGGTGGCCATGCTGGCCAAGACGCTGGTGACGCGGCCGAACGTCGAGCACCTGTTCGGCCAGCCTTCCATCGGCTTTGACCAACCGCCGCCCCGCAAGTACGACGCCGCCGTCGACAAGCTGATGGCCGCCATCCGCGTCGAGGCCACGGGCAAGAACCTGTATGCCATCTCCTACAAGGACGTGGATGCCCAGCGCGCGCAGCGTCTGGTGCAGGGGCTGGTGGAGCTGTTCGTCGATTCGGGCGTGGGCGAAAAGCGCCGCGATTCCGAAGAGGCCCGGCGCTTCATCGACGAGGAAATCCGCGTGCTCGAAGGCAAGCTGGAGGAGGCGGAAAACCGCCGCAAGGACTTCAAGGTGCGCAACTTCGGTTTCACCGGCACGTCCAACCAGGACTTCTTTGCGCGCGTCTCGCAGTTGTCGGATGAAGTCGCCAAGCTGCGGGTGGACCTGAGTGCCGCCGAACAGGCGCGTGATGCCTTGAAGCGCGAGCTGGCCCACGAAGATCCGCAACTGCCGCCTGACACGCTGGGCGGCCCGACCAGCGGCGGCCCCACCTCGGAAATCGACGCCCGCATCGAAGCCCAGCGCAAGGCCCTGGATGAACTGCTGCGTCGCTACACGGACGAGCACCCGGATGTGGTGGCCACCCAGCGCACCATTGCCCAGCTGGAGCGGCAGAAGAAGGCCGAGATGGAGAACGCGCTCAAGGGCGGCAGCCGTGTGCGTGGCAATGCTGCCACCAGCCCTGTCTACCAGCGCATCCGCATCGCCCTGGCCGAAACGGAGGCCAAGGTCGCTTCGCTGCGCACCGAGCTGTCCGTGCAGCAAAGCCGCCTGGATGAAACCCGCGCCAAGGCCGGCAAGCTGCCCGAGGTCGAGGCCGAGCTGGCCCAGCTCAACCGCGATTACGACGTGCTGCGCAAGAACTACGACCAGCTCGTCAGCCGCCGCGAATCCGCCTCGCTGGGCGTCAAGCTGGACCAGGGCGCGCAGCTGGCCGACTTCCGCATCGTCGAGCCGCCGCGCGTCTCGCCCAAGGCCGCCTTTCCCAGCCGCCTGATCCTGTCCATCCTGATGCTGCTGGCGGCGATCATCGGCGGCGTCGCGGTCGCCTTCCTGCTCGACCAGGTCTTCCCCTCCTTCCATGGCGCCAAGCAGCTGCGCGAGCTGACTGGCCGGCCGGTGCTCGGTGCCGTCTCCATGTTCGTCGATGACGATCGCCGCGGCCGCGAGCGCCGTCAGCAGATCGCCTTCATCGGCACGGCGGGGCTGCTGTTCGTTCTCAATGGGGCCTGGATCGCATGGATCGCCCTGCATCCCCGCGCCTGAGGAGCTCTGCCCCATGAACATCATTGAACAGGCAGCCAAGCGCATCGAGGAATTGCGTCGCTCCGGCGTGGACGTGCCCTGGACGGCCACCGGGGTGACCGATCCGTCGCAAGGCGCCGCAGCCCCCGCTGCCGGCAGCGCTGCCGCCTCGGCTGCCGCCGCTCAGCCTGCGGTCCCTGCGACCGCTCCGGCCAGCCCCCTGCGCGCCGTGCTCGAACAGACCGCGGCCAACGAAACCGTGGCCGCCCCTGCGGTCATCACGCGCCAGGAGGACCCGGACCGTCCCGCCCGTCGCTCGCGCGAGATCAACCTGGATCTGGAGACGCTGCGCCGCAAGGGCTTCCTCGTGCCCGGCGCCGAGCGCAGCCAGATGGAAGAGGAATACCGCATCGTCAAGCGGCCGCTGCTCAAGAACGCGGCCGGTGAAGGTGCAGCGCCGGTGGTGCGTGGCAACCTCATCATGGTGACCAGCGCCCTGCCCGGCGAAGGCAAGACCTTCACCGCCATCAACCTGGCCATGAGCATCGCCATGGAGCTGGACCACACCGTGCTGCTGGTCGATGCCGATGTGGTGCGCCCGGCCGTGCTGGACCGCCTGGGCCTGCCGCCCGCCAAGGGCCTGCTGGACGTGCTGACCACCCCGCAGACGGACCTGTCCGAGGTGCTGCTCAAGACCAACATCCCCAAGCTCACCGTGCTGCCGGCCGGCACCACCACCCACCGCACCACCGAGCTGCTGGCCAGCGGAGCGATGGAGGACCTGCTGACCGAGCTGGCCACCAACTACCAGGACCGCATCGTGATCTTCGATGCGCCGCCGCTGCTGCCTTCCACCGAATCGCGCGTGCTGGCCACGCACATGGGGCAGGTGGCCGTGGTGGTCGAGGCCGACAAGACGCCGCGCTCCACCGTGCAGCAGGCGTTCGCGACGCTCGAGACCTGCCCGGTGGTGATGGCCGTGCTCAACAAGTGCCGCGGCAAGGTGACGAACTCGGCCTACGGCTATTACGCAGTGTGAGTGCACGGCGTGGTGTTTTCAGTGACTTCTTTCTGACCTTATCGGAGGACTTATGCCAACAGTGGCAGTGGTAGGTTTGGGCTACGTCGGGTTGCCCCTGGCCGTCGAATTCGGCAAGTTTTTCCCGACCATCGGTCTGGACCTGTCGGTCGAGAAGGTCGAGGCCTACAAGCGCTTCGTCGACCCGACGGGCGAGGTCAGCACCGAGGAGCTGAAGGCCGCCAAGCATCTGCGTCCCACGACCGATGCCTCTGCGCTCAAGGAGGCCGATTTCGTCGTCGTGGCCGTGCCCACGCCGGTCGATGAGGCCCACATCCCCGATTTCTCGCCGCTGGTCGGCGCCAGCAATGCCGTGGGCAGCAACCTCAAGCCCGGCGCCATCGTGGTGTATGAATCCACGGTCTACCCCGGTGCCACCGAAGAGGTCTGCATCCCCATCCTGGAAAAGAAGTCCGGCCTGAAGTGGCAGAAGGACTTCTTCGTCGGCTACTCGCCCGAGCGCATCAACCCCGGCGACAAGGTCCACACGCTGACGACCATCACCAAGGTGGTGGCCGGTGACACGCCCGAGACCCTGGCCAAGGTGGCCGAGATGTACGGCAGCATCATCAAGGCCGGCGTGCACAAGGCGTCGAGCATCAAGGTGGCCGAGGCCGCCAAGGTGATCGAGAACACGCAGCGCGACCTCAACATCGCCCTGGTCAACGAGCTGTCGCTGATCTTCCACCGCATCGGCATCGACACGCTGGAAGTGCTGGAAGCGGCCGGCACCAAGTGGAACTTCCTGCCCTTCCGTCCGGGCCTGGTCGGTGGCCACTGCATCGGCGTCGATCCCTACTACCTGACGCACAAGGCCGAGGCCATGGGCTATCACCCGCAGGTGATCCTGGCCGGCCGCCGCATCAACGACGGCATGGGCAAGTACATCGCCGAGCAGACCATCAAGGGCATGATCAACAGCGGTGCCTCCGTCAAGGGCGCCGATGTGATCGTGCTGGGGCTGACCTTCAAGGAAAACTGCCCGGATTTGCGCAACTCCAAGGTCATCGACGTCATCAACGAGCTCAAGACCTATGGCGTGAACGTGCATGTGCACGACCCGATCGCCGAAGCGGCCGAGGCGCAGCACGAGTACGGCGTCGAGCTGGTCGGGTGGGACAAGCTGCCCAAGGCGGCGGCCATCGTGGCGGCCGTCTCGCACAAGGAACTGGTGGCCCGCTCCATCGATGACATCGCCACCAAGCTGCAACCGGGCGGCTACTACGTTGACGTCAAGTGCGTGGCCGATGCCGCCGCCCTGCGTGCACGTGGCTTCGGAGTGTGGCGCCTGTGATCAAGCTGCCCGAAGACATCGCCGCGCAACTGGCCGCGCAACCCCGCACCTGGCTGGTGACGGGCAGCGCCGGCTTCATCGGCTCGCACCTGCTGGAGACCCTGCTGCGGGCCGGGCAGACGGTCACCAGCCTGGACAACTTCTCCACCGGCCATCAGCGCAACCTCGACGAGGTGCGTCAGGCCGTGGGCGAAGAGGCCTGGGCGCGCCACCGCTTCATCCGCGGTGACATCACCGATCTGGCCACCTGCCAGGACGCCTGCACCGGCGTGCACATCGTGCTGCACCAGGCTGCACTCGGGTCAGTGCCGCGCTCGATCGCGAACCCGCTCAACACGCACCACGCCAACGCCACCGGCCATCTCAACATGATGGAAGCGGCGCGCCACGCGGGCGTGCAGCGCTTCGTGTATGCGGCTTCCAGCTCCACCTATGGCGACTCGCCCAAGCTGCCCAAGGTGGAAGAGGTGATCGGCAACCCGCTGTCGCCGTATGCCGTCACCAAGTACCTCAATGAGCTGTATGCGCAGGTGTTCCAGCGCTGCTATGGCTTCGAGACGGTGGGCCTGCGTTACTTCAACGTGTTCGGGCCGCGTCAGGATCCGAATGGCGCGTATGCGGCCGTGATCCCGAAATGGGTGGCCGCCATGCTGCGCGGCGAGGTGTGCACAATCAATGGGGATGGCGAGACCTCGCGCGATTTTTGCTTCGTCGCCAATGCGGTGCAGGCCAATCTGCGGGCCGGCCTGGTGGCCTACCAGCCCGAGGTCAGCCAGGTCTACAACGTGGCCGTGGGCGATCGCACCTCGCTGGTCGATCTGCACACGCTGATCGCGCAGATGCTGGTGCAGGAGAAGGCCGTGGCCGACGTGGCGGCGCCCGCCTTTGCGCCCTTCCGTGCAGGCGACGTGCGACATTCGCTGGCCGACATCGGGAAGGCGCGCATCCACCTCGGGTACGCGCCAACGCATGATGTGAAAGCCGGCATGGCCGAAGCCGTGCGCTGGTACATCGATCACAGTCGCTGACCCGCCTCCAGCGGTACGCAGCATCACAAAGAGGCAGGAGCAGGGGTTTGTCCTCCGATCGACTCAGCATTGTTCACGTCGTCGAGAGTCTCGACATCGGTGGCCTGGAGCACATGGTCGTGGCCCTGGCCGGGGCACAGATCCGTGCCGGCCACCGCGTGCGCATCGTCTGCCTCTGGTTCGAGGGCCCCTTGATGGAGCGTGCCCAGAAAGTGGGCGCCACCGTCACCTGCTGTCACAAGAAGCCGGGCATGGACGTGGATGCGATCAAGCAGCTGCGCCGTGAGTTGAAGGACGCCGGCGCCGATGTGCTGCACACCCACAATGCGATGTCGCATTACTACGCGGTGGTGGCCTCCATCGGTCTCGGGTTGCGCTGCGTGATCAACACGCGCCACGGTTATGGCAAGCGCCAGCTGACCGCGCGCGGAGAGCGCTTCTACACCGCGTCCATGTACCTGACCGACTACGGTGTGTCGGTGTCCCGCTCGCTGAAGGACTACTTCGTGGACGGCGGCATCATTCCGGCCAAGAAGGCCTGCGTGGTGCCCAACGGCATCGACCTGAGCGGCTTCATGGCCCGCAGCGATGAGCGCGCCATCGCCCTGCGCGCCGAGCTGGGCCTGCCGCTGGATGCGGTCACCTTCGCCACGGTGGGCCGCCTCAACGAGGTCAAGCGCCAGATCGACCTGCTGCGCGCCATGCGCGTGCGCCTGGATGCCGGCGACAACGCCTGCCTGCTGCTGGTGGGCGATGGTCCGATGCGCGCCGAGCTCGAGCAGGAATGCGACCGCCTGGATCTGCGTGCCCGTGTGCGCCTGCTGGGGGCGCGCAGCGATGTGCCGGCCCTGCTGGCCGCCATGGATGTGTTCGTGCTGTGCTCGCGCTCGGAAGGCTATTCGCTGGCCCTGGTGGAAGCCAGCTCGGCCGGCTTGCCCATCATCGCCACCGATGTCGGCGGCAATGCCGAGATCGTGTCGCACGAGGTGACGGGCCTGATCGTGCCGCCGGCCGATGGCGAGGCGCTGTCGGGTGCGATGGGCCGTCTGTATTCGGACGCTGCCATGCGGCGCCAGTTCGGTGCCCGGGCCCGGGAATGGGCCTTGCGTGAAGGCACCCTGGATGCCATGAACCAGGCTTACGAAAAGCTCTACCGCGGATGAACGCCCAGCGACACAAGGTCCTCATCGTCACCAATCTGTTTGCCGATCCTTTCGGCCCGACGAGAGCGACCTTCAACCAGCAGCAGTTCGGCCGTCTGTCCGAGCAGATGGACGTCACCGTCATGGTGCCCGTCTCGTGGGTGCCCTTCATCAAGAACCCGCTGGCCTACTGGCGCCTCAAGCGCGAGACCCAGGCCAAGTGGCCTCAAGCCGACTACGTCATCTTCTGGTACATCCCCGGCGTGGCGCGCGGCCTGCATCCGGTCTTCCTGTTTCTGTCGCTGGTGCTGCAGCGCTTTCCCACGCTGTTCTTCAAGCGCTGGGACTGCATGCTGGGCAGCTGGGGCTTCCCGGATGCGGTGACGACCATGGCCATCGGCAAGCTCTCGCGCACGCCGGTGGTCGTCAAAGTGCATGGCAGCGATGTCAACGTGTTCACGCAGCAACTGCTGCACCGCCTGCAGATCCGCTGGGCGCTGAACCAAGCCAAAGCCGTGGTGTCGGTCAGCAAGGCGCTGGCCGCCCGCATGCGCGACATCGGCGTGCACAACCCGAACGTGACCGTGCTGTACAACGGCGTGGACCCGCAGCGCTTCCATCCGGTCGACATGGCCCAGGCGCGCGCGCAGCATGGCATCGCGCCGGATGAGGAGATGATCCTCTTCATCGGCAACATCCTGGTCACCAAGGGCTGCGGCGAGTTGATGACCGCCTTCACGCAGATGGCCGCGCGCCGGCCCAAGGCCACGCTGGTCTATGTGGGCGATGGCCCGATGAAGAAGACGCTGCAGCAGCAGGCCAAAGACAAGGGCCTGGCCGATCGTGTGCGTTTCCCGGGCCGGGTGGCGCATGCGCAGTCTACACCTGGTTCTCGGCCGCCTCCGTGTTCTGCCTGCCCAGCTATGCCGAGGGGGTGCCCAATGTGGTGCTCGAAGCCATGGCCTGCGGCACGCCAGTGGTGGCCACCGATGTGGGCGGCATCGGTGAGATCCTGCCCGAATTCGCCGGCACGCTGATCCCCTCGAAGGACGCCCGGGCACTCGAGCAGGCGCTCGAAGCCACGCTCGGCCGCACCTGGGACCGCGAGCGCACGGTGGCCCACACGGCCTCGTTCGACTGGGCCAAGAACGTGGCCACGCTGCGCGCCATTCTGGAAGGGGCCATGCAATGAGCCTCATTTCCTGCTTTCAACTTCCATGGCGGCGCGCGATCATGCGTTTCGCCCTTCTGATGTCAAGGACTGCGTGATGCTGCCTGTCGTGATCGGCCTGTTGCTGCTGGGGGTGCTGGGCGCCGCCGCGGTCGTGGTGCGCGAGTTCCGCAAGAAGAACGTCCAGATCTGGTTCGGATCCTGGCTGGCCCGGCGCAAGCCCGAGGTGCCCCAAGGCCCCGTGCATGTGATGTTCTGCTTCGTGGACCACTTCGAGCCCAAGTGGGGCCGCCCCAAGCCCGAGGTCGAGACGCAGCGCGTGCAGACCTGGGTGCAGCGCTATCGCGAGCTGGCCTCGCGCCACAAGGATGCCGATGGCGTGCACCCGCAGCACTGCTTCTTCTATCCGGAAGAGGAATACGAGCCGCACCATCTGGATGCCTTGCAGAAGCTGTGCGAAGACGGCTTCGGCGAGCTGGAGGTGCACCTGCACCACGACAACGACACGGCCGATGGCCTGCGCGAGAAGATCCGCCGCTTCATGAAGATCCTGCATGAGCGGCATGGCGCACTGCCCTTCAACCCGCGCACCAATCGGCTGGAGTTCGCCTTCATCCACGGCAACTGGGCGCTGGACAATTCCCGCCCCGATGGCCGCTGGTGCGGCGTCAACGACGAGATCAAGGTGCTGGCCGAGCTGGGCTGTTATGCCGACTTCACCCTGCCTTCGGCCCCCAGCGACACGCAGGTCGCCAAGATCAACAGCATCTACTACGCCACCGACGATTGCTGCAAGCCCCGCTCGCACGAGACCGGCGTCGATGTGGAGGTGGGCCGCCAGCCCTCGGGCGATCTGATGATCATCCAGGGCCCGCTGGGCTTCAACACGCAGAGCCGCAAGTGGGGCCTGATCCCGCGCATCGAAAACTCGGACGTGCGCCGCGACCACCTGCCCAGCGCCGCCCGCAACCAGCTCTGGGTGGACACGCACATCCACGTCAAGGGCCGGCCCGAATGGGTGTTCGTCAAGGTGCACACGCATGGCTGCCAGGAGATGGACATGGATGCACTGCTGGGCGATCCGGCCGAAGCCATGTATGCCGACCTGGAGCGCCGCTTCAACGACGGCAAGCGCCATGTGCTGCACTACGTGAGCTCGCGCGAGATGTTCAACATCATCAAGGCAGCCGAAGAAGGCTGCAGCGGCAACCCGAACCACTATCGGGACTACATCCTCCAGCCACCGCGCAGCAGCCGCGCGGGTGCGCGCTCGTGAGCGGCTGCCCCCAAAGAAGAGGTGCAATGTGGTGGCGAAAAAGGAGCTGATGGCGCAGGTGCTGGTCAAGACCGGCCTCATGCGTGGCGTCGCCGGGGTTCATCACCTCCTGAAGAAGGACATCAAGGTGCTGGCCTACCACCGGGTGCTGCCGCGGCAGGCTGAGCAGGGCTTCCCTTATGACCTGGAACTCGTGAGCGCCTGGGCCGACGAGTTCGACTGGCAGATGGGGTACGTGGCCCGGCATTTCGATGTCATCACCTGCCACGATCTGGCGCGCTACATGGACCAGGGCCACTGGCCGGATCGGCCGTGCTGCATGATCACCTTCGACGACGGCTACCTGGACAACCATGATGTGGCCTGGCCCATCATGCAGCGCCATGGCGTACCTGGTGTGATCTTCGTGTCGACCAGCTACATGGGCAGTGACAAGACCTTCTGGTATGACCAAGCTGGTGCACGAAGTGCTGCTGACCCGGCGGGATCGCCTGGCGCTCACGCCGGGCGGCGAAGTGGTCGAACTCGGGCGCAACGATGCCGAGCGTCGGGCCTCCTGCTACGTCCTGCTCAAGCACCTCAAGCGGGTTTCCAACGCGGAACGCATCGCCACACTGGCACGCTGGAGCGAGGAGATGGGCGTCAAGGATGCGCCGGATGCGCGCGGCCTGCATCGCCCGATGAACTGGGATCATGTCAAGACCTTGTCCGATGCCGGCATCGAAATCGGCTCGCACACCGTGACGCACCCGGTGCTCTCACGCATCCAGGACCCGGCCGAGCTGGGCTGACGAGATGGCGGTGTCCAAGCAGGAGATCGAAGCCCGCACCGGCAAGCCCGTGCTCTCGATCGCCTATCCGACGGGCGGTGCCAATGCCTACAGCGAGCAGGTGCTGACCTGCGCGCGGCAAAGCGGCTACCGGTTTGCCTTCACGTACGAAGGCGGTGTCAACGAGCCGGGCACCTGGGATCCCTACAAGGTGCGGCGTTCGGCCGTGGAGCGCTATTCCACGCGTGAGCGCTTCCAGGCTTCGCTGGCTGCTCCCGGCATTTTTTGACGATCAGCCCAGCGACTGCTGTGCGCGCCGATGCGCCACGCACAACATCTTGAAGCTGTGGTGCTCGCTGCCGATGCCTTCCAGCTGCGAGGCATCCACCACCTGTACCGGCCCATCGGTCTGCAGCAGGCCGGCCTGGCGCAGGCCTTCGGCATCCAGTGAGTGGTGAAGGTGGATGCCAGGGATGTGCAGGTCGGGCCGCTGCGACAGGACGGCGCCCGCAAAGGGCTGTGCGGCGCGCGCCCGGTCGCCGGCGGCGCGGATGCGGGCTGCATCGGGTGTCAGCGGCATCACGCCATCGGTGAGCCGGTAGGCCGCGTCCACCGGCGTCTGCGCATAGATGCTGTAGCGCGAGGCCGAGGCAAAGAGCCCGAAGCGGTTGTAGAAGGCCTCCGCCAGCAACCCCGGGGACATGCTGCGCATGATCTTGGCAATGGCGCTGCCCGTGGGCAGGCCGAAGGCGGCCCGCTGCTCGATGCCGTGATCGAGCTGCCGAAAGGCAAAGCGCGCAGGCCGCAGCGTGTACAGCGCCGTCTCGGCCGCATCCTGATAGGCGGGGAAGTACACCCCGTCGCGCGTGACCACCGTGCGCGGCGCCGCCACGCCGTCGACATGGCCGACATAGCACAGCACATGGTCGGCGATGGTGCCGCGCCGCACCTGCTCGCCGAACGAGCGCGCGAGCAGGGCCGGCGTGTGCACGGCACCGGCCGCCACCCACACGCGTGCTGCTTCGTGTGTGCCGGCATCGCTGATCACGCGCACACCGGCGCCACCCAGGTCGATGCGCTGCGCCGTCACGGCACGGCATTGCAGCCGGCCCTGGCTTTGCGCGGCCAGTTGCGTCAGTTCGGCTGCCGGGCGGATGGGCTTCCAGGGCACGAACAAGGCGGGCTTGCCGATCCATTGCGCGCCTTGTGCGCGGGGATAGAAGCGTTCGAACAAACGGCGGAATGTGGCGTCGTCCGCCCCGTTGAAGTCGTGGCGCCGGCTCACCGGAATCACGCCATGCCAGTAGCCTCCCAGCCCGCCCATGCCGCTGTAGGCACACGGCACCGAGGCGGTGGCATCGTAGTGGGCGAAGTGGCCGTCCTGCGCACCGCCCAGCACCAGCACACGCCGCCGCGTGCCCAGGCCCAGCACCACGCCCAGGGCTGCCAGGCCCGAGCCGATCACGATGTCATCGATTGCGTCCACAGGCGATTGCTCAGGAAGGTGTAGCCATACCAGCGCATGCCCAGCACGCGCAGCACCAGATCGACCGGCCGCAGCACGCAGGGGTGCCGGCCCGCCACCGACATCATCGCGCCATACAGGCCGTAGAGCGCACGCTCGACCGCGCCACCCAAGGGCCCGTGGAACGGCCGCTGCACGATGCGCAGCAGATGAGCGCGTCTGCCCTGCGCCACCGGCCACGCGGGGGTCAGCATGAAGCGCGCGATCTCGGCGATGGTGGTGGCGGCATTGCTGCCGGCGGGCAGCTCATCTTCACGTTCGACCACCAGGCCCAGCGTCAGCACACGGGCCTGGGGCAGCGCCACGGCCTCGTCCTCGGCCTGCTTCTTGGCGCGAGGGTATTCATAGCAGTCGGTCAGGGGCGCGATGATGGTCGACGACGAGGTGATGTAGACGATCTCGGCCACGCCTGCCTCCTTCAGCCTGCGCAGCATGGTGCTGTTTTCAGCAGGCACGCGGGAATAGGCGAAGACCCACACCCGATCCTCCGGTGTGAAGGCAAACGAGGCCAGCTCTGCATGGCCCAGTGCATGCTGAAAGCGCTCGGCTATCCCCGGCTCTCGGGCGATGGCCTGCCAGATGCGGGCGCTGCGGCCCAGCACCACCTCACGCATGGCGATGGCCACTCCCCGGGTCGGATCGCACGATCGTGCCTTCGGGCAAGGGGCCGACCTGAGTCAGGTTGTCGCAGGAGACGGTGATGCGGCGCTTGCCCGTGGCATTGACGGGGATGTCGTCCACCTCGGCGGTCTCGATCGTGAGGGCGGGGCCCACGGCCTTGCGCATCTGCGCCATCCAGTGTGCGTGCTCGCCTGCCTGCCAGCAACGCTTGAGCACCAGCCGGAACTGCAAGGTGTCCGGCTGCGTCTGCACCACCTGGTACTTCAGCACCATGGGCCACTGCATCGACATCGTCACGAACATTTCGCCTGGCAGTACGCGCCCATCCGGGGTGCGGATGATGTCCAGCAGGCGGCCGTCCACCGACGACAGCAAGGGCAAGCCTCGGCCGCAAGAGCAGGCATGCCGGGCATAGGTGGCGCAATCGCCATTGAGGTAGCGCACCAGCGGCATGCCGTGATTGAACAGGTCGGTGATGGCCACCTGGCCTGATTCGCCCGCAGCCACCGGTTGGCCCTGCTCGTCCACCGTTTCCAGCATCAGCTGGTCTGCCGTCACGTGCAGGCCCTGGTGGTGATCGCATTCCGCCGCCATCAGCATCACTTCGCGGGAGCCATAGGTGTTGAACGCTTTCGTCCGGAAGGCTTGCTCGATGACCTGGCGCTCGGGCTCGTACAGGGCCTCGGCCGCCGAGATCACCCCCCGCACCGGCGGGATCTGGCGCCCCGTCTCCAGCATGCGCCGCGCAATCACGGCCAGCGGGGCGACATAGCCGACGATGGCATCGGGCTTGTAGCGGGCCAGATCGTCGATGCGCGCGTCGATGTTCACCTCGGTCAGCTTGGTGACGTCGAAGAAGCGCCGCGCGAAGGCGCCGTGATACAGGCGGTCCTTGACGGCGCCCCAGCCACTCTCGCGCATGCCGGTGCCCCACAGGTAGGCGGTGCGCGCGCCCAGGCTGGCTCCGGCCCAACCATAGCCTCGCCACATGGCGGCCACGCGCCGGGTGTAGCTCTCCATGGTGTATTCGAAGGTGAAGGCCGCGCCGGTGGAGCCGCCGGTCTGCTTGGTCATCGTGCGATCGCGCCAGTTGGCGGCCACCATGTCCTGGTAGTGCTCGGTGATCTGGGCCTTGGTCAGCACCGGGTAGCGGGCCAGTTCCTGCACATCGCGCAAGGCGCCAGGCCGCAGGCCATGGTCCGACCAATAGGTCTTCAGAAACGGGACCTGAACCCAGCAGTGTGCCAGCAAGTCGTTGAGTCGTTGCAATTGCAAATGCTGCAACTGCGCCGGGTTCAGCCACTGGTTACGTTGGCATTCCCTCATGTAACGCACGGAGGCGCGCCGCTTGATCAGCGTTTCATACGCTGGAAACAGGGCGTGCTTGAAAAGGGCTTCGTACAACATGAATGCGAGGACTCTCGGTCTTCAAGCCTGCCGTGTGTTCTTCCGTGACGACCGGATGCCAAAGCGCTCCACTATACGTGCATTGACAGCCCCGATGTATCACGCGATCAGGGCGTGTCGCGCCAGCACATGCCTTCTTGATGCGCATCATGTATGGACACCCGGGCGTGTCACGATGCGTTCAAACAGGGCTGTCCATCGCCTGTTCAAGGGGGACGCACCCTGGCGTCGCGCACCTGCGACTCTTGGGGGTTATGCCGAATGCATCGGTGGTTTCGTCAGGCAGAATCGCCCGGCTGGAATGAGAAGTCGGGCCGTTTTTTCGCCTGTCGGAGCCCATCCTGCGCCGGGTGTCAAAACCCGTGTTTTCAATAATTCGCCATCGTGTGCTGCATCGCACGGCAATAGTTCACGAACGTAATATCCGCTTACGGTTCGTGACCAATAGGGGGGGCTCTGTTGCAGTTCGTGGTCCCGAGGACGGGGACAATTCTCCCCATCGACTGTGTTTTCGGAGACTGTATGAACGCGAAGTTCCTGAGCCCTGCTGTGATGGGTTTGCTGCTGACCGCTGCGCTGACTGGCTGCGGTGGTGGTGAAGATGGTGGCACGACCACCACCGATGGCGGCACCCAACAAGATCCTCAAGGCTCGGTCAGCACTCCGACGGACCCCACCCCGCTGCCGACAACCGGACCTACGCCCACGCCGGTGGTCGTCACCTATGCACTGACCAGTGGCGTCTCCGGATCGGGCTCGATCACGTCGGCGCCGGCCGGTGTGTCGTGCAGCACGGCTTCGTGTTCCTCCAATTTCGATGCGGGCACCGCCGTCACCCTGACGGCCACGCCTGCGGCCGGCTTCAAGTTCGACGGCTGGGCTGGCGCCTGCAGCGGCACGAGCACCTGCGCCGTCACGATGGATGCGGCCAAGTCTGTCACGGCCAACTTCTCTGCCGTGACCGTCAAGAACACGCTGACCGTGACCGTTTCCGGTTCGGGCTCCGTGGTGTCCTCCGGTCTGATCAACTGCACGGCCGGCATCTGCACGGCGTCGGTCGATCCCGGCACCATCGTCACGCTGACCGCCACCGCCAGCTCCGGCTCGGTGTTCTCCAGCTGGGGCGGCGCCTGCACCGGCATGACCAGCACCTGCAAGGTCACGCTGGATCAGGCCAAGTCCGTCACGGCCAACTTCACCTCGTCCGTGGCATCCGGTTGCGCCATCCCGCGCTCCACGGCCACCACGCCGACCTTCGGTTCCGCCCACCCCCGCGTGTTCGTGAACCACTCGGCCACCCTGTCGTGCCTGCAACAGCAACTGGCCACCAAGACGGCTGCCGCCACCCGCTTCAAGTCGTATGTCGACAGCGAGCTGGCCAGTCCGGGCAGCAACTGGGAGTTCCAATACTGGTGGCCGGCCATGATGTACCAGGTCACGGGCGACACCAAGTACGCTGACTTCGCCGTGGCCAAGATCGATGCCTTTGTGGCCGCTGAAGAAGCCAGGATCGCCTCAGGTTCCGCACCGGAAGTGGCTGGCGACAGCTACCTGGAAATCGGCCGCCTGGTCGGTGACGTGGCCCTGGTCTACGACTGGTGCTATCCCAAGCTGACCGCTGCCCAGCGCATCCGCTGGACCAACTACATGAACCAGGCCATCTGGAACGTGTGGAACTACAGCAAGGCCAACTGGGCCCCCATCAGCTCGACGGCCATCACCACCAACTTCACGGCAGGCAAGAGCTTCCCGTGGTCTGGCTGGTCGATCGACAACCCGTCGAACAACTACTACTACTCCTTCTTGCGCGCCACGATGCTGGCCGGCCTGGCCACGCGTGGCGAGAACAGCTCGGCCCAGACCTGGATCGACCAGTTCCGCACGAACAAGATCGGCAACCAGCTGGTGCCCACCTTCAACCGCGACCTGCCTGGTGGCGGCTCTCGCGAAGGCACGGGCTATGGCAACGCCATGCGCAGCCTGTTCCAGCTGTATGACTGGTGGGAACGTTCGACGGGCGAGCGCATCGCCACGCTGACGCCGCACACCCAGTCCTCAGCATTCTGGCTGGCTCACAGCATCGTCCCGACCCTGGATCGCCTGGTCGCCACCGGTGACCACGCCCGTGACTCCACCGCCGCCCTGTTCGACTACCACCGCGAGTACCTGCTGGGCATCACCAGCCTGTTCCCGCAGGACAAGATGTCGGCCGTCTCCAAGATCATCCTGGACAACTCCAGCGTGAAGACGATGGGCTACGGCTTCGAGTCGTGGGTCGACTATGTCTACCAGCCGCCGGCACTGGTGTCGGCTTCGGTCACCGACCTGTCGCCCACCTACTGGGCTTCGGGCACCGGCCAGCTGATGATGCGTTCGGCCTGGGGTGACAAGACCGCTGCCTTCTCGAACTTCATCTGCGGCCCGTTCACCGAAAGCCACGCTCACCGCGATCAAGGCAGCTTCCAGCTGTTCCGCGGCGAATGGTTGGCGCCCACGACGAACATCTACACCTCGTCGGGCATCCAGCAGTCGGAAGCGATGAACAACCTGGTCCGCATCATCAAGAGCGGCACCACCATCCAGCAGGTCGTGGAATCGCAGCCCTGCCAGATGGCCGCCCTGGCCGACAACGACGTCTACACCTACGGGGTCGCCAAGGTCACGCCGGTGTACAACGGCAACGCCTCCATCCAGAAGGTCGAGCGCGAGTACCTGTTCATCAAGCCGGCCACCTTCGTGGTGTTCGACCGCGTCGCCTCCTCGACCGGTACCAGCCGCGTCTGGACGCTGAACCTGCCTGGCGCCCCGACCGTCAGCGGTGACCGCCTGACCTATACCGGCAGCACCGGCAACAAGCTGGATGTGTACCGTGTGGCACCGACGGGCCTGAGCTACTCGGTCGTGACCCCGACGCTGGAAGACGGTGACAAGCTGGTGACCACGACCGCCAAGCGTGTGGACGTGACCGACACGGCCGGTACGCAATCGAACTTCCTGCACATCATGGGCACCAACGCCTCGGTGAACGCAGCGACCCGTTCGGACGCCACGGGCCAGACCGGTACCGTGATCACCCTGGCCGATGGTCGCACCGTGACGGTCCGCTTCTCCAACACCGGCACCGGTGGCACCCTGGAGATCAAGCAGTCCAACGGCACCACGCAAGTGACCGGCAACCTGCCGACCACCGTGACGGCCCCGGCGCTGTACCGCAACTGATCCGGATCGTCCGGTTCGACAAGAGGGGGCTTCGGCCCCCTTTTTCTTTGTCCCTCCGGTGCGCACAGCGCCCCCTCAAACAGGGCTGTGCGTTTTGCACAGTGCGGCGTCCAGGCCTCAAGTCCCCCAGGGGAAGTCTGATATTCTCGATGGCCTTTGGGGTGGCCGGACGCCACCGCTGGTGTCCATGGTTGTCTGGCCTGCGGGCCTTCCTGAGGGAGACGCGTCAGTGAGCGACAAGCTGGCCATGCTGCGCAATGTGGCCATCGTTGCCTTTGCGAGTTACGTCGAATCTGCCGTGGGCCTGCTGGCCGGCATCGTCATCGCCCGCACGCTGGGCCCCGAGGAATACGGGCATTACGCGTATGCCGTCTGGTTGTGCGGCGTGCTGCTGCTGATCACCAACAGCGCCCTGACCACCTCTTCCATCAAGTTCCTGGCCGAGTTGCGCGGCGCGCAGAAGCTCGATCTTGCGCACATCCTCGTTTTCAAGTTCCAGCGCTGGCAGATGCTCGCCGGCATGCTGGTGCTCGCCGCGTTCACCTTGTGGAGCTTCATCCACCCCAACCCGGGCTGGGGCGATCACTTCTGGCCCATGTTGCTCATCACGCTGGTGGCGGTGTGGGCGCGGGCCGGCTTCTGGCTGCTGGGCGCATTGGGCAAGGGTTTCGAGCTGTTCGTGCCCGAAAACCTGACCCTGGCCACGATGGCCTTGCTCAACCTCATCGTCACCGGTGTGCTGGCCTGGACGGGCGCTGGCGTGATCGAGTTCTTTGCCAGTTACGCCGCCCTGGGCGTGGTCTCCAACCTGATGGTGCGCATGATGCTGCGCAGTGGCGGCATCACCGCAGCCAAGGGGGATCTGCCCGAGCCCTTGATGGTCCGGGTGCGCAAGCACCTGGCCTTGACCGGCGTGATGATCACCTTCTCGGTGCTGACCAACCGCGCCGTCGAGATGACGCTGCTGCAGAAGTACGTCGGCTCGGTCGCGGTGGGTTATTTCTCGATCGCCGGGGCCTTGAGCAAAGGCGCCGTGGATCTGCTGGCCGGCGGCGTGTCGGCCGTGTTGTTGCCCAGCATGGCGCGTCAGTATGGCGCGGGCGGGGCGCGGGCGCTGTCGCGCATGCTGGTCGAATCCACACGCATGTACTGGTTCATGGGCCTGGCCGTGTCGGGCCTGGGGTTGACGGTGGCCGATGGCGCCATCCGCGTGCTGTATGGCGAGCGCTATGTGGCCGCCATTCCCGCCTTGCAGTGGCAGTTGCTGATGTCGGGGCTGGTGGTGATGAACGGCGCGGCGTATGCGGCCTTGACGGCGGATGACCGGCAGTTCGCCCGCATCGTGCTCATCGTCAGCGGCTTCCTGTTCAATGCCTTGATGGGCTACCTGCTCATCCCGACTTACGGGCTCAACGGCGCCATCGCCAGCTCGCTGGCCACGCAGACCTTCATGACCACGATCATCTGGGCCTACACCCTGCATCTCACCCGGGCGCGGCTGATGATCGGTGCCATGAGCCGGCTGCTGCTGGCCTCGGCCTGTGCCACGGGGGTGTCGTGGTCCATCGTTCACCTGGTGCTGGACAGCAAGTGGGCCTTCGTGCCGGGCGGCATCGTTTTCCTGCTGCTGTATCTGCCTTTGAGCGTGGTTTTCAAGACCTGGCGCAAGTCGGATTTCGAGGTCTTCGGCAGCCTGGCCCAGCGCGCCGGTGCGCCAGGCCGACGCCTGGCACCGAAAATCGCCGGGCTCGCACATCGTTTCGGGGTGGCCAATGCACAAGCCTGACCGCAAGCTCCAGGACAAGGGGCTGGGTGTCGTCTATTTCGGCAACGACTGGTTTGCGGAGAACCGCACCTCCAGCCATCACATCGCCAAGCGGCTGGCCGGCAAGGTCAACCTGTTGTATGTGGATTCACCGGGCATGCGCCCGCCCAGCGGCTCCAAGCGCGATCTGCGGCGCATCTTCTCGAAGCTGACGCAGGCGCTGCAGCCGCCCAAGCGGGTCGAGCCCGGTCTGTGGCACTGCACGGTGCCGCAGCTGCCCTGGCGCAAGCTGCCCTTCGTGGCCACGCTCAACCGCTGGTTCGGTGCGTGGGCGGTGCGGCGCGCCATGCGCATCGCCGGCATCGAGACGCCCATCCTGTGGTTCCTGGTGCCGCATCCTTCCTTCATGCTCGATGCCATCCCGCACCGGTTGGGCATCTACTACTGCATCGATGATTACGCGGCGCATCCCGGTGTCGATGTGGAGCACATCAAGGCCTGCGATCTTCACCTGACGCAGCATGTGGACCATGTCTTCGTGGCGCCGCCTGCACTGGTCGAGCGCAAGAAGGCGGTCAATCCGGCGACCACCTTTTCGCCGCATGGCGTGGATGTCGATCTGTTCGCGCGGGCCCAGCACCCGGACACGGTGGTTCCAGCCAAGGCCGCGGCGCTGGCCCATCCGGTGATCGGCTATTTCGGCCTGATCGCACCGTGGACCAATGTCGAGCTGATCGCCTTCCTCGCGCGCGAGCGGCCGCAGTGGCAATTCCTGCTGGTGGGGCACGCCTCGGCCAATGTGGACGAGCTGGCCCGTCTGCCCAACGTCACCATGGTCGGGCCCCAGCCGTACGAGACCTTGCCCGCATGGGCCAAGGCCTTTGACGTGGCTATCATTCCCTACCGCATGAACCAGCAGGTGGCCAATGCCAACCCGCTGAAGCTGCGTGAATACCTGGCCACGGGCAAGCCGGTCGTGTCGGTGCCCACGCTGGAAGGTGAACGCTTTGGTGACCTGGTGCATGTGGCGCTGGAGCCTGCCGACTATCTGAAGGCCGTGGAAACCGCGCTGGCCGACAAGGACCCGACACGCCGCGATGCACGCATGGCCTCGGTCAGCACGATGAGCTGGGATCACCGGGTGGAGCAGACTTGGCAGGTGGTGCAGGGCCTGATGGCGTCCAAACAGCCAGGTACGCGGTCGACACGTTGAGTGCCAACACGACAACGGGAACGGAACGATGCATTGGATTTGGTCATTTGTCGCGGGCCTGACCGGGCAGCGTCTGAAGGTCAGGGAAGGTGGATCGGGGGCGAACCTGCATCTCACCTTCGATGACGGCCCTCATGTGGAGAACACGCCGCGCTTGCTGGACGTGCTGGCCGAGCATCAGGCCACGGCCACCTTCTTTCTGCTGGGCAACCATGCCAAGGCCCATCCGGAGCTGGTCGAGCGCATCGTGCGTGAAGGCCACCGCATCGCCAACCACTCGATGACGCACCCGAATTTCCGCACGCTCAGCCCTGCGCAGCAGCTCAAGGAGATCGCCCTGGCCGATGCGGTGCTGACACCCTTTGACGGGCGTGCGCACCATGCGTTCAGACCGCCACGCGGCAACGCGACGGTGACCACGATCGCCACGGCCATCCTGCGGCGCGAGCAGCCCCTGGTGCTGTGGAATGTCGACAGCTACGACTTCAAGCTGCCCGAGGCCGAGCTGCGCCAGCGCCTGGCCCAGTACCAGCCCCGGGGCGGTGACATCCTGCTGTTCCACGATGACATGCCGGCCACCGTGGTTGCCTTGCGCGAGTTCCTGCCGCGCTGGCGTCAGGCCGGCTTCACACTGTCTGCAGTCTGAGGAGGGCACGGCGCATTCCGCCGCATCGCCATGATCAATCCCTTCCAGCCTCTGTTCTTCATGCTCGCCTATCTGGTGGTGCTCTATGTGCGTCCGCACGAGTTCCTGCCGGCGTTCATGGGCCTGCCGATCCTGCCGGTGCTGCTGCTGACGTCGGTGGTGCTGTGGCTGGCGCGCCAGACGAAGGACATGTCCTCACCGCAGTTCAAGCTGTTGCCGGTGCAGACCTTCCTGATGGCCTGGTCTGTGCTGCTGAGCGGCTGGCTGGGCGGCGCCATCGCCACCTTGACCGATTTCATCCCCGTGGTGCTGCTGTTCTACATGGTGGCCACCACGGTCGATTCGGTGGCCAAGCTGCGGCAGGTGTTCTTCGTGATGGGCATCTCGATGATCATCATCTCCCTGCACGCCATCGACCAGGCGCAGGAGTAGAACGAAGGGGTGGGCTGGACGGGCGCCCAGATGATCGAAGGGCGCGTCACCTACCTGGGCTTCCTCAACGATCCCAATGACCTGTCGATGGCCATCCTGATGGTGCTGCCCATGCAGGTCTATCTGGCTCACCGGGCCGGTCTGATCATGAAGCTGTTCTGGTGGTGCGCGGCGGGCCTGTCGCTGTGGGCGGTCAAGCTGACCAACTCGCGCGGTGCCATCCTGGCGCTGGCGGCCATGCTGATGCACCACGGTGTGCAGCGGTACGGCCTGATTCGCAGCCTGCTGGTGGCGCCTTTCATGCTGGCGCCCATCATCATCTTCGGTCCCAGCCGCATGAACGAGATCTCGGATGACGAAGAGTCCGCCGAGGGTCGCGTCGAATCCTGGTTCGAGGGCTTTCACATGCTGGCCAGCCATCCGCTGTTCGGCGTCGGCAAGGGCCTGTTCACGGAATACAACTACCTCACGGCGCACAACTCGTACGTGCTGGCCTTGGCGGAACTGGGCCTCATCGGCTACTTCGTTTGGCTCTCGGGTGTGTTCTTCAGCTTCATGATGGCCAAGATGGTGTATCAGGCCGAGCCCAAGCCACCGAAGGACGACGGCAAGAAAAAGCCGATCGGCGCGCCGGCCATGAAGCCTCGGTTCGGCCAGGCTGCATCACCACCGCCACCCGCCGGCGATGTCGACAACCGCGCCGCCTGGCTGGAGGTGCACGAGGCCATGCGTTTCCTCTGG
>JASGIQ010000008.1:0-482443 GCA_047601765.1 Aquabacterium sp. | reverse complement strand
ATCACGGCATCCAGCTACCGGGGTTCAGTCCTGCCGTAGCTGGGCTCCGGTTCATGAAGCTCGCTGGGTTCGGGCTCCGACCACAGTGCCTCGATGTCCTGGCGCTCACCGAGCAGCCTCAACACATCGAGGTGGTCGGCGCGCTCCCGATAGAACCACATCAGCGAGAAGCCATCGACACGCCAGGTTCGCACCTCCGGCAAGCCGAGCCACTGCCCGAGGCGAGGCGAGCCGATACGCGGATGCTGCTCGATCTGGTCGAGCGCGGCTTCCATGGCGATCAGCAGCTTCTCGGCCGTTCGGCCACCGGCCTTGTCGCGGTAGTACAGGATTTCGTCGGCCTGGTCCTGGCGTGCCTGCGGACGAAGCAGGGCAGGCTTCATTGGTGAGTGCCACGTGCCAGGGCGCGCAAGGCATCGACATCGGCCTTGCGACGCGGTTGAGGTGGCCCGAGGCCAGGCCTTCTTCCAGCAGCGCGCGCAGACGCAGGCGCGATTGTTCCTCCTGATCCTTGCGGATCAGATCGCGGATGTACTCGCTCGTGTTGCCGTAATGGCCGGCGGCCACGCGCGCTTCGATGTACTCGCGCATGGCTTCGGGCAGGGCAAAGCTCATGGTGTGACGGCTCATCCCGGCATGATCCGGGATGTCATAACTGTTGTCAACGTGGCGTCAGACACCCCGAACCGGATCGCCCGGCTACATCGGCCAAGCCACGCAGTGCACCAGTAGTCCCCTTGGCGTTCGCATCCACCACATCGCCGATGCGCACGCCCGAGGGCAGGGCCATCGTCAAGGTGTCGAGGACGACCACCTGCCCCATCCGCCAGACGGCTGCGCCGGTGGATGTGCCCCGGGAACAACCCGGCACATCGCCGTAGTCACCCAGCACCAGGCCCACCGGGCCATCGGCCACTGCTTGGGCAGCGGGGTGAAGCCCGTCCCCGGCGTGACCACCCACTTGAAGTAGCGCGTATCCTGCGCGCCCGTGCTGGCATTGAACACGGCACCCGCTTCACCCACCAGCACCTGGCCGGCGTTGTTCAGATCGTGGATCGTCAGATCAATGTAGCTGGGCGAGCGCGGCAGCGATTCAGCGGGCTTGGGCGGCGTGATGTCGACCCAGGCTGTGCCATGCCAGAACCACACCTTGGTGCTCGTGCCCGTGCCGATGCCGCTGGGGTTGGTGACCAGCGCCACCTGATCCCGGTTGTTGATGAGCACGGCCAGGTTGCTCGCTTGCGAGAACGCCGCACTGCCCGTCGTCAAGCCCGGCTCGGGCGGCAGCGGCAGATCCTGCACCGTCGAGCGCCCTGACAGGATCACCACCCGCGGGCTCGGCTCGTTGCTGTAGGCCGCCACCTTGCCCGCCGCATTGGTGCGGCTGGCAAACCAGTTGATCGGGAAGCGGTTCAAGGCAGGCGACGAGGTGCTGCGCTACCTGCATGCCCTTCCACCAGCGTGAAATTCAGCGAGAACACTCCTTCCACATAACCCAGCACACGGCCCGTGCCATCCACACCATGGTCACTGCCCCAACCCACGCTGCCCCCGATGGGCAAGGACAGGAAGCTCGCGCTGCCGCCGCTGTTCGCCACACCGGCAGGCGGTAGGCGTAGGTGGAGATGCGGTAGAAGCTCAGGCTGGTCAGGTCAATGCCCAGGTCTGACCAGAGATCCACGACGCCACGCCCGACACATCGCCGTTGTCCCCCAGCGATTGGGCCTTCCAGTCATTCTGCGTGGTGGGGAAGGAGGGCGGCGGCAACTCGGCCAGCGTGTAGCTGGTTTGCGCCTGGGCGCTGCGCATGCCGGCCGACATCAGCGTGCCAGCCATGGCCAGGGCGATGCCCAGCGCGCGCCATCCCGCGCGGTGTAGAACGGGCCGCGCCACCGGCATCGGCACGCGTTGACGGGGGCGACATCAAAGTGTTCTGCATGGGGTCTCCTCAAAATGTGACGGCTGGCCGCACGAGAGGCGTGCAATGGCCGTCGTCTATCAGGATCCCATGAACATGGCCATCCCCAGAACCGCTTTGCGGCGCCCGTGGCGAATGCAACGCAAAATGAAATACACTGCCTGCCATGAAAACCGCCGTGATCCCGCAGGTGCGCGTCGAGCCCGAATTGCGAGCCCAGCTCGAAGAAGTGCTCAAGCAGGGCGAAACCCTGTCCGAGTTCGTCGAAACGTCGGTGCGCAACGCCATTGAATATCGGCGAGCGCAGAACCGCTTCCACGAGCGTGGCCAGGCGGCGTGGGAAAACCATCAACGCACGGGCGTGGCCATTCCTGCCGAAGAAGCCTTGAACGCCTTGCAGCAGCAACTGGATGCCCGTCGCAAGCAACTGGGTGGAAAACCTGGCGGATGAGCAGGCGGATCACCAGGCCGATGAGCTTCAACGTTCTGATCAGCCCCGAGGCGCAAGACGACCTCACACGCCTGTTCTCCTACCTGCTCGATCGGGCAGAAACGCTGGAAGACCTTGATCAGGCTGAAGACGCCATGCTGGCCCTGCGCTCATGCATGCTGCACCAGCTGGCCCTCACGCCCTACAGCTTTCGCAAAGCGGGCAAGAGCCCGACGCGGCGCGAACTCATCGTGCCCTTCGGCGCCAGCGGCTATGTGGTGCTCTACGAAATCGCCAGCGCATCCAGCGTGGTCGTGCTGGCGGTCAGGCACCAGCGTGAAGAGGACTACCACTGAGGATGTCCACAGAGGCCCCCGCCCATCAACGCGGCGCCACCCTCACCACCCCACCCACCGTGCCTTGCCAGAACACCCGGCCCAGCCCGATGTTGCCGGCCATCTGCAGGGTGTCGGCAAACAGGCCCTGCCCGATGCGGCTGCTCGCGAGCGTGGCCCCCGTGGCCGGTGACACCGCCGTGAACACATACTGATCGAAGAGCGTCGTGCCATCGCCGCCCAAGGGCGCACGCGCGCCACCGTATAGATCAAGCCATCGGCGGTAGACAGCTTGGGCACCGCGGCCGAGCGCAGCCGGTTTTGCCACACCAGTCTGGCATGAGCGGCCATCCAGGCCGATGTCCACCCGCGCCATGCCGCCCACGAAATCCGCCTTCGCCGGCACCGCAGGCGGCGCACCCTCGGGCACGGCCGGGTAGGGGTAGCCATAGGTGGAGGCCACAACCACCTGGACGGCCAAAGCCGATGGACGAAGTCTGCCCGTGCCCGATGTGCCGGCCTCAAACAGCGCCTGCATGCACAGCGGCTCGCGCCCACCCACCAAGTCACCCGCCTGCTCAGCCACCGGTGCAGTCAAACACGAGCAGGGCGATGCGCCTCGTCCGCGTTGTCGGTGATGGCCAGGTAGGGGCTGCCCCGCCCGGGCCGAAGAAGGTGGGCGTGCTGCCGCTGCCCCGGCTCAACTGCCCTGGCTTGCGATGGCTGCCCGCGTCATACGCAGCGCGCGACGCACGGTGGGCGCGCCATCGCTGCCTTGCGTCAGCAGGTACAAGGCCTGGTCGGTCACCACCGCCCGCGCCCATCCACCGTGCTCGCGATCGAATTGTCGACACGCTCACCCTCAGTCAGCTTCACCACCGACACCTGCCTCGTGCCGCCATCCACCTTGCCCACCAGCGCCTTCTGCGTGGCGAACCAGACATGGCCCTGGCCATCCGGGCTCACGCTGGTCACCGTGTCGCAACCGGGCGTGCCGCCGCAATGCGCCTCGATGGCGGTGGCCAGCGGCGTGCTCGCTTCAATGGCGATGCGCCACGTGCTGCCCCCCAGCGACCACAGCGAGGGTTGCATGCGGGCCGCTGCGCGAATTCAGGTTCTGCTGCCCATCGACCATCACCATGCGATCTTGCTGATCCAGATAGCCATAGATGCCGCCCAACAGGCCGCCCGCCTCCAGCGTCAACTGCGCGAGGGATTGGCCGCCATCCGCATCCAGCAAATGGATGACGGGCTTGCGCCCGAAGAAGCTGGTGCACAAGGCCATGGGGCGGCCGTCGCGCCGCACCAGCACAGCAGGGGCAGGCGGCGGCCAGCGGGCGAAACACGCTGCGAACCTCGCCCAGGCCGGGGCCGGGCAGGGGTGTGGTGTCGGATGCGGCACTGTCGCCGTGCATGGTGGAGGCGCCAAGCATGCAACGAAAGGGTGGCTGGGCTGGGCGAGCTTTGAGGTTTTCGGGCGCTGGCTGACAGGGCGGTGGCCAGCATCAGGGCTATGACGGCCAGCCCGAGTGGCCCGTGCCGGCTTTGGTGAGTTGGTTGAACGGGCGTGAGGCGCAACGTGATCTCGTGGGTCTTGTACGAGGCTCATCCTAAGCATGCCGGGCGCACGTGGGTATCCCGGGCTCGTGGTACCGACTTGGGGAAATCCTGTCAACTCGCCGCTTGGCAAGTGCCACACTTGGCGGCACTATCAATCCTTGATAGCATGAGTGCCGCGTCAAACTCAGGAGGCAAAGCCCATGCCATCGAGCTACAGTCATCGGCGAACACTTCGAGTCTTTCATCAATCGGCAGATTCAGACAGGGGCGCTATGCCAGTGCCAGTGAAGTCATCCGCGATGCCCTGCGTGTGCTGGAAGACAGGGAGAAACTCCGGCGCCGTGGATGTGAGGCGCTGCGCGCAGACATTCAAAAAGGCGCCAGGAGTGGGCAAGCGATTGCGGCCGAGACGGTCTTTGCAGGCGTTCGTGAACGCCTCGCCCAAGCTGCACAAGCAGGCGCCAAGCAGTCAGGCGAAGAATGAAGGTTTTTCTTCCCCGGCAGCACAAGATGATTTGTTGGACATCGCGCTCTATATCGCGGTGGACATCCCCAGACGGGCCGCGACCTTCGTGGATGAGTTGGAACGCCAATGCAATCTGCTGGGCGAAGTACCTGGTATTGGAACCGCAAGGCCCGAACTGGACCAAGGGATACCGCATGCTGCCCATGGGCGCTATCTGATCTTTTACCATGAACAAGAAGATCAGCTCCGCATTGAGCGCATCCTGCATGGCGCACGCGATATCGATGTGGAAGATTTTTAGGCTACGGCAAGGAAGAAGTGCCCGGCTGCTTCCTTGATCACCGCCAGTCATTGTTCGCTGCGCAGCAGAATCTTGCGTTCACGGCGAATATGCAAACTTCATCGGTCATGCCTGTTGGCCAGTGCGCGCAGTTCATTGACACCACCTCCCAATCTCGGTTTGGCTTTGTTGGAAGCCAGCTGCAATAGCGCTGACGTCTCATCCCGCGCACTGGCGAGCTGCTGCGCAGCCACATGCATCAAGGTGGCCAGGCGGCCGCTGGCATTGAGGATGGCCTGGGGCTCGGCCTGCGGGTGCAGGTGCGAGCTGAGCTGGTAGGCGAGGGCGATGAGTTCCTGGGTGTGGCAGAGAGTGATGGAGAGGGTGGCCAGGTGTTGATCCAGGCGGGGTTGGGGTGCTGCGGCGGGGCCGTTCATCGGTTCCTCCTGATGGATGGGAAGCGGTTTGGGTTGCGGGCTTCCGTGTGTGTGGCTTGATTGTTGTGAACCTGGGCGCCCTTGTTGTCACGATATGCGTGACATGCCGGCTGTGAAGCTGGCGTGACTGGAAGCAAGTCGTTCCGTTTTTTTGCATAGCGCCGTTAGCCTCAAGGCAAGCGGGGTTGCAGGTGGGTAAACTCGGCCCACTCCAGAAGACTTTGCCGTGCGGCACCAGCGAGCCTGGCATGACGCACCCCGATAGCGAGATTCTCCGGGGCCACACGTCCATGAACGCAGTAGAAATCGAACAAGCCATCTCCGACCTTGCGGAGCAGCCCTTTGACCCCGCAGAATTCCCGTATTCCTTCCTTGAGGCTTTTGGAAACAAGGAAACCACGCTCAAGCGCCTACGCGCCGGTGCGACCAACAAATCGGACCTGGGCGGCGTTCTCCAGACAAGCCACATCCATCTGCTGACCTGCGACGCCGGTCAGGTGACACAGACGCTGGCAGCCCTGAAGGCCAGCCCGGCCACCACCAAGGCCAAAGCAAGGTTCATCCTCGCCACCGACGGCGCGGACCTTGAAGCCGAAGACCTGATCAGCGGCGAGACGGTTGCCTGCGCCTTCAAAGACTTCCCGGACCATTTCGGTTTTTTCCTGCCACTGGCGGGCATCTCCACCGTCCGGCAAATCAGCGAAAACGCCTTTGACATCCGGGCGACCAGCCGCCTCAACCGCCTCTACCTTGAGCTGCTAAAGGACAACCCCGACTGGGGGCAGGCGGAACGCCGCCATGACATGAACCACTTCATGGCCCGGCTCATCTTCTGCTTCTTCGCAGAAGACACCCACATCTTCGTCGGCACGGGCTTCACCGAAACCGTGGCGCAGATGAGCGCAAGAGACGCCTCCAACACCCACGAGGTCATCGCCACGCTGTTCCGCACCATGAACACGCGGTCGCAAGACCGGGCCAAGACCAACACCCCCCGCTGGGCTGAACACTTTCCGTATGTCAACGGCCAGCTGTTCTCGGGCAGCGACGATGTGCCCCGCTTCAGCCGCATCGCCCGCTCTTACTTGCTGCACGTTGGCGGGCTGGACTGGACCAAGATCAACCCCGATATCTTTGGTTCGATGATCCAGGCCGTGGCCGATGACGAAGAGCGAGGCGAGTTGGGCATGCATTACACCAGCGTGCCCAACATCCTCAAGGTGTTGAACCCCCTGTTCCTTGACGACCTGCGTGCGCGCTTGGCTGAGACGGGTGACAATGCGCGCTCGCTGTTGAATCTGCGCAAGCGCATGGCGAAGATCCGGGTCTTCGATCCGGCCTGCGGCTCCGGCAACTTCCTGGTCATCGCTTATAAAGAGATGCGTGCCATCGAAGCCGAGATCAACCGGAGGCGCGGTGAGCCGGATCGTGCATCGGAAATCCCACTCACTAATTTTCGCGGGATTGAGTTGCGTGATTTTCCGGCAGAGATTGCCCGCCTGGCGCTGGTGATTGCAGAGTACCAATGCGATGTGCAGTACCGGGGACAGCGGCTGGCATTGGCGGAGTTTTTGCCACTCAGCAATGACAACTGGATCACTTGTGGCAATGCGCTGCGGATCGACTGGTTGAGTATCTGCCCGTCGAATGGCACAGGCGTGAAAGTGCAAGCGGATGATTTGTTCGGTACGCCGCTCGATCAGGCCGAAATCGATTTCGAGAACGAGGGGGGGGAGACGTATCTTTGCGGCAATCCGCCTTACAAGGGGAGCCAAGAGCAAACTGCGAGCCAGAAGGCAGATCTGGAGGCAGCGTTTGCAGGACGCATCAAGTCCACCAAGTCAGCCGATTACGTTTCGGGCTGGTTCATTCTTGCGCGGGACTACATCGCTAGGTCCGAAGCTGCCGCAGCTTTCGTTACCACTAACAGCCTTAATCAAGGACGGCAGGTTTCTCTTGTCTGGCCTGCCATTCTCTCGGACTGCATTGAAATTACATTTGCAAGGCCATCGTTCCAGTGGAGCAACCTGGCATCCAAGAGGGCGGTTGTAACTGTCTCAATCGTTGGCCTAGGCAGGAAGTCCGGCAGGTCCAAACTAGTCTTCACCGGCGATACTGTGAAGGAGGCTAGATACATTGGACCTTATCTTGTGCCCGATCAGTCAGTCATTGTTGCACCATCTTCGCAACCTCTTTCATCGCTCACCGAGATGACCTACGGGTCTATGCCAAACGATAACGGTGGGTTAATCCTGACTCCTGGCGAAGCGCATGAGCTCTTTGATGTGCACCCGCAGGCAAGGCGCTATGTCAAGCGATTGCTGGGTTCGCATGGTGCAATCCACGGCCAATGGCGCTACTGCCTCTGGATTCCCACCTCAGAATTGGACGACGCTCTTGCGATTGAGCCTATCCGCCAGCGTGTTGAAATGTAAGCGTCCAGCCAAGACATCTTGCCTGAGGGCCGTTGAGATAGGAGCCTAGTGTCCGCTTCATTTCTTAGCGGACACATGCACACTTCGACCCTAGAGGCGCCTGCGCGTCGGCGCCGACGCAACCACAGCCCCGAGTTCCGGGCTTCGATCATCAAAGCTTGCCAACAGCCGGGCATCTCGGTGGCCGCTGTTGCATTGGCCAATGGGATCAACGCCAACATGCTGCGCAAGTGGGTGCGGGACGCCGAATCCCAGAGCAAGGGCCAGCCGACAGCCTTGATCATGCAGCCGCCGCACTCGAGTCAGGAGCGGCCTCAGTTCATCCCGTTGACATTGCCAGCAACCAGTCCCACGCCAGATATACGAATCGAGGTACAACGCGGCAGCACAACCGTGTCCGTGAACTGGCCCACCAGCGCTGCTTCCGAGTGCGCCGCTTGGCTCAAGGAGTGGCTGGCTTGATCAGGGTCGATGCCATCTGGTTGGCGGTCGAGCCGCTGGACATGCGGGCGGGTACTGACACGGCGCTGGCTCGCGTGGTGAAGGTCTTCGGCGCCGCACATCCTCATCATGCGTACCTGTTCGCCAACCGCCGAGCCAATCGGCTCAAGGTGCTGGTGCACGACGGCATCGGCATTTGGCTGTCAGCCAGGCGGTTGCATCAAGGTAAGTTCACGTGGCCACATGGCGGTCTTGGTTCGACTTGCACGCTCACGCGCAGCCAGTTCGACGCCCTGGTGCTGGGGCTGCCCTGGCAGCGCATAGGTGAACAAGGCGTCATCGGCCTGGTCTGAGCTGCCAAGCAATCGGTACGTGTGCCCATGGCCGGCACTTTGACGATCGGCGACACTGCTGCCCCATGAGTGCCGCATCGCTGCTGTCTGCTGAAGAACTCTCCCGCCTGCAAGCAGCGGGACTGGGGGAGCTCGCGCAGCGGTTGACGGGACTGACGGCGCAGTTGGCCACGGAGCGAGCCAAGAACGAGAAGCTCACCTTTGAGATCGCGCAGCTGCGCAAGCTCAAGTACGGCGTCAAGAGCGAGCAGCTCAATGCCGAGCAGAGGGCGCTGTTCGAGGAAGCCATTGATGCGGACATCGCTGACATTGAGGCGCAACTCGATGAGATGCGCCAAGCGGCCACCCAGCCACGTGATCCCAGTGAGCGCCCCAAGCGTGCGGCATTGCCGGCCAGCCTGCCGCGCGTGGATCGGCATCACGAGCCAGACAACACCACCTGCGCTTGCGGGTGCGAACTCCAGCGCATTGGCGAGGACATCAGCGAGAAGCTGGACTACACGCCGGGCGTCTTCACGGTCGAGCGCCACATCCGCGGCAAGTGGGCCTGCAGCCAGTGCCGCACGCTGATCCAGGCGCCGGTGCCGGCTCAGATCATCGACAAGGGCATCCCGACAACGGGGCTGCTGGCACAAGTGCTGGTGGCCAAGTACGGCGACCACTTGCCGCTGTACCGGCAGGAAGAGATCTTCGGGCGTGCAGGTGTGGCCATCCCGCGTTCGACGCTGGCCTCCTGGGTGGGCGCCACTGGCTGGCAGCTGCAGCCGCTGGTCGAAGCACTCAAAGCCCATGTGCTGGGCTGCAAAGTGGTCCATGCCGACGAGACCCCGGTGGCGATGCTGGCGCCCGGCACAGGCAAGACGCACCGTGCTTACCTGTGGGCTTATGCCAGCGGCGTATTCGAGTCGCTCAAGGCGGTGGTCTACGACTTCACCGAGAGCCGCTCGGGCGAGCATGCCCGCGCCTTCCTGGGCCACTGGCGAGGCAGCTTGGTGTGCGATGACTTCAGCGGCTACAAGGCCAGCTTCGCACTGGGCGTGACCGAGGCCGGCTGCATGGCCCACGCACGGCGTAAATTCATCGAACTGCACCAGGCCAACAAGAGCACCATTGCCGAGACAGCCATTGAGTTCATCGGGCAGCTCTATGGCATCGAGCGTGATGCCAAGGAGCTTGATGCCCAGCAGCGGCATCAGATGCGGCAAGCCAGGGCGGCGCCGATTGCCAAGGCGCTGCATGACTGGCTTGTCGCGCAGCGCAGCAAGATCACAGACGGCACCGCCACAGCCAAGGCGATCGACTACAGCCTCAATCGCTGGGTGGCGCTGACGCGCTACCTGGCCGATCCTGCGCTGCCCATCGACAACAACCACGATGAGCAGCAGATCCGGCCGTGGGCCACAGGACGCAAGAACTGGCTGTTTGCCGGCACGCTCAAGGCCGGACAGCGCGCTGCCGCCATCATGAGCCTGATCCAGTCAGCCAAGCTCAATGGACATGATCCGTATGCCTACATCAAGGATGTGCTGAACCGGTTGCCGACGCATCCTGCCAAGGACATAGACAAGCTCTTGCCGCATCGCTGGCAACCGGCTAGTTGATTGCCTGCTCCGCCGTCAACATGTGTTGGCTGGACGCTTACGTTGAAATCGTTAGGATGCATCGCGCAAAGAGCACACGAGCAACAACCCAAGACCTTGCAGAGACCCCGCACTTGTTTGGCGAGATTCGACACACTGAAGGGCAAGCGCTTGCTGTACCCTGCCACAGTGCGGAAGAACGGCCATATCTTCCCTTTGCACTTGTCGATGCAGATACGGTCGTCGATAACAGCGCAATCAGAATGCCCATTCATCGGATGTACGAGGTCGCACTCTACGCTTCGCGCCTTCATCTCGTATGGATTGCTACTGTCTGCGGTCAGTTGGAAACACGCTATCGGTACTCCAACACCCTAGGTTGGAACACCTTCCCGGTGCCCACGCTCACAGACAAAATGAAAGCCGATCTCACGCGCTGCGCCGAGGATATCCTGCTGGCGCGCGAGCATCACTTTCCTGCCACCCTCGCCGATCTTTATGATCCAGAAAAAATGCCCGCCGACCTGCGCACCGCTCACGAGCGCAACGACGAAGTGCTGGAGCGCATTTACATTGGTCGTCGTTTTAAGAACGACACTGAGCGGCTTGAAAAGCTGTTCGACCTCTATACCAAGATGATCACCACGGCCATACCTGCCAAGGCCAAAAAACAAAAAGCCGGTGCCCGGGCATGATCAACGGGCGGCCACCAGGGAGCGAAGCAAGATGAACACATTCGAATGCGACAAGGCGAAGGCGCGCTCGAACTACACCAAACACGGCGTTAAGTTCACCGAAGCCGGGCGGGCCATCAAAGTGGCGCCCTCTTTGACGGGGCGCTCGCCCCAATCTGACGACCTGGGCGAAGAGCGCAACCAGACCATCACTCAGTTGCCTGACGGGCGAACCATCGTCATGGTCTGGACTCCTCGCAACGGCCACGTGCGAATCATCAGCGTCCGGCGCGCACGCAAGAACGAAAAGGAGGCCTTGAATGCCTATCTCCAGAACCTCCAGTGACGATGGCGATATGCCAGACGAAGACATCGATACGTCTGAGAGCCCGGAGCTGGGTGCAAGCTTTTTCGCGAATGCAATCCTCACACGCCCCGGCGAGAGTCTGATTAACAAGGTCCGGGCCGCACGGCGGACGGTTCCTTCCGTTTCGGTCAACTATGCCCGCAACGGCGCATCAACCAAAGCCAATGCCCTCGGCATGCGCCCCATGCAGGAGCGCGTGTACGAAAAGCGCGGAGAGCAGTACCTGCTGATCAAATCGCCCCCCGCTTCGGGCAAGAGCCGCGCGTTGATGTTCGTGGCGCTCGACAAGTTGACCAACCAGAATTTGAAGCAGGCGATCATCGTTGTGCCTGAGCGGTCCATTGGGGCCAGTTTCAATGACGAACCGCTGTCGAAGCACGGTTTCTGGGCTGATTGGCACGTTGAACCGAAGTGGAACCTGTGCAATGCGCCAGGTAACGACAACGGCGGCAAGGTCAAGTCGCTCGGCGCATTTCTTCAAAGCCAGGATCAGGTGCTGGTGTGCACGCACGCCACCTTCCGCTTTGCGGTGGATGCCTTTGGGGTGGAAGCCTTTGACGACCGCCTGATCGCGGTGGACGAGTTCCACCATGTCTCAAGCAACCCCGACAACAAATTGGGCGCCCACATTGGGCAGTTCATGGCACGGGGTCGCACCCACATCGTCGCCATGACCGGTTCGTACTTTCGTGGTGATGCCGAGGCCGTGCTCGCTCCGATCGACGAAGCGAAGTTCGACACCGTCACCTACACCTACTACGAACAGCTCAATGGCTACGAGTACTTGAAGCGGCTCGACATTGGTTACTTCTTCTACAGTGGCTCGTATGTCGATGACATCTTGAAGGTTCTGGACCCTGCAGAAAAAACCATCATTCACATCCCCAACGTCAATTCGCGCGAAAGCACGAAAGACAAAATCAAGGAGGTGGAACACATCATCCACGCACTGGGCGAGTGGGAAGGGACCGATGCGGCAACTGGCTTCCAACTCGTCAAGCTGGCAGATGGTCGCGTTCTCCGCATTGCGGATCTGGTCGATGACGATGCTGGCAAGCGTGACCGTGTTTCCGCTGCGCTGAAAGACCCGGCGCAGAAGAACAACCGCGACCACGCGGACATCATTATCGCGTTGGGCATGGCCAAAGAAGGCTTTGACTGGATTTGGTGTGAGCACGCCCTGACCGTCGGCTATCGCGCCAGCTTGACCGAGATCGTGCAGATCATCGGGCGGGCGACCCGAGACGCGCCGGGCAAGACCCATGCGCGTTTCACCAACCTTATCGCCCAGCCGGACGCGACCGAACAAGCCGTCACCGAGGCCACCAATGACACCTTGAAGGCCATCGCCGCCAGTTTGCTGATGGAGCAGGTGTTGGCGCCCCGTTTCGAGTTCAAACCCAAAAATCCAGACAACCTCCCTGCCTCCGGTTTTGACTACGGCGAGGGTGGCTACGACCCCGATAAGTGCAATATTGGTTTCAACGGGCAAGCGGGGCATATCCAGATTGAGATCAAGGGGTTGGCCGAACCCAAGAGCAAGGAGGCCGCGCGCATCTGCGTGGAGGACTTGAACGAGGTCATCGCGGCCTTCGTGCAAGACAAGCCCGCCATTGAGCGCGGCTTGTTTGACGAAGAACTGGTGCCCGAGGAATTGACCCAGGTCCGGATGGGTAAGATCATCAAGGACAAGTATCCAGAGCTGGATGCCGACGATCAGGAGGCGGTGCGCCAGCACGCCATTGCTGCCCTCAACTTGACTCAACAAGCCAAGCAATTGGTGGCCGGTGTCGGTGAGGCGGGCATGGATGACGCATTGCCCAACACTGCGCTCATCGATGGCGTACGCCGTTTTGCGATGGACGTGAGAGAGCTGGACATTGACCTGATCGACCGGATCAATCCGTTCGGGGAGGCCTACGCCATCTTGGCCAAGGCCATGAGCGAGGAAAGTTTGAAGCAGGTCGCAGCGGCCATTTCGGCAAAACGCACGCCCATCACCCCTGAGGACGCTCTCGTGATCGCCCAACGTGCCGTGGAATTCAAAAGGGAACGTGGGCGCGTTCCATCAGTGACATCTTCAGACGCCTTTGAAAAGCACCTCGCCGAAGGCGCGGCCGCGTTCATGCGCTTCAAGGCGGACGGTCGATATGCGTAACGCTGACCTGAACGAGCTCGCAGACGAGCTGGTCGACTTTGCGCCTGCTGAGAAGGCGGCGGGTCGCTCGGCAAGTGAGGAGCGCGTCATTGCGGGCTTCGAAGAAATTCAGCGCTTTGTTGAGAAGCATGGCCGAGCACCGCAGCATGGCGAAGACCGCGATATTTTTGAGCGGCTGTACGCCGTGCGGCTGGACCGTCTGCGCGCGCTCCCGGACTATCGTGCTTTGCTAGAGCCGATCGACCATCAGCAGTTGCTTTCGGGCGCAGTGCTTGTTGCAGAGCCTGCTGCGGCCTACAGCGTCGATCAGTTGGCTGCCGAGTTAGCGATATCCGCTGACGCCGACGACGTCACCGTTCTTCGCCACGTACGCACAAACGCAGAAAAGCGCGCGGCCGAGGAGATCGCGGACCGCAAACCGTGCCCAGACTTTGAGACCTTCCGCCCCTTGTTCGAACGTGTGGCCACCGAGATCAAAACCGGGCTGCGTCAATCCCAGCCGATCACGGCGGCCAATCGCTCTATTGAAGCAGGTGACTTCTTTGTTCTCGACGGCGTGGTCGCCTACGTCGCGGAAGTTGGCGAGCCGCTGAAGACCACAGCCAGAGAGGTAGATCGGCGCCTGCGTCTGATCTTTGCCAACGGCACCGAAAGCAATCTGCTGCTGCGGTCGCTGCAGCGTGCGTTCTATGACGATCCGGCCGCGCGCCGCCTGGTGTCGCCTGAGACAGGGCAACTGTCGTTCGGGGGTGAAATGGAAGCCGATGATGTGGAGAGCGGCACCATCTATGTCTTGCGCTCAGACTCGGACCACCCATATGTCACTCAACACCGCAACCTAATCCACAAGATTGGTGTGACCGGCGGTAAAGTCGAAACGCGCATTGCCAGCGCAGAACATGATTCGACCTATCTGCTTGCAAAGGTCGAGGTGGTGGCGACCTACAAACTCGCGGGCATCAACCGCTCGCGGATGGAAAATCTGTTCCACAAGCTGTTCGCGCCTGCACGGTTGGATATCACCATCCAGGACCGTTTCGGTCGACCTGTACAGCCGGAGGAATGGTTTCTTGTCCCGCTCTTCGTCATTGATGAGGCCGTCGCGCGCATCAAGGATGGCAGCATTACCGGGTACACCTACGACCCCAAGGCTGCGCAGTTGGTGAAGGCATAGGTGATCTGAACGTATGAGTCGGCGTCTAACCTACACATGCTTCTTCTTAACCGACGCAGCCTCTTGTCATGAGCAACACCACCGTCTGCATCGAAGACAACATGACGGCGCGCATTGCCGCGGCGGCCGAGCGCGCGGGCACCACGGTACAGGCCCTCATCCTTGGGGCTATCGAACAAGCCGTCGAGCAAGCTGAGCAAGAAGCGCTCATCCACGAAGTGGCGGATGCCCGCTTGCCGCGGCTTCTGGCAACCGGAAAGACCGTCGCTTGGGGCGAGGCAAAGAGCTACGTGGCTGCGCGGGCCCGTGGTGAACATCCTGACAAGCCAAAGGCCCGCAAGCCGACGGCCGCATGACGAGCCCTGTCGCGGCCCCCGCACGCCGCACGGTCGCAAGACAAGGGCGCCGGGTGGGTAACGCAGCGAAGTAAAGGAGGAGCCCGGCCGCAGGCCGGGCGGGGGACATGAGCGGAGTTGGCCATGCGGTGCCCTTGTCCCGCTCCACCCGTGCCCGAACAAACGGCCCCCACCAGCCACAACCCAACACCCAAGTCAAGACCACGAACCACCTCGCTCCACACTGCGCCAGGTCATCCCAAGCACCCCTGCATCGGTTATAAAAACCAACGCCCTTCAGAGGCCAACGCAATCGCCCACGCAGATGCAGTGCACAGACCATGGCAGGTACCGCGCCCCCCGTTGCTGACACGAAAAAGCCCGCCACGCCCCCCCCGGCGGCCAAGTCATCGCCAGAGGCCGGCGGTGCAGGCGCGGCCAAGGGCTCACCCGGCCAATCCAGCGCACCCGTCACCCAACCAACCCAGCAGGCACCCGCCTCAGGCCAGGCCCAAGCCCCAGCGCAAGGCCAGGGCCAAGGCCAACCTCAAGGCCAGGCACAAAGCCAAGCCCAACCCGCCAACACCGGCGCAGCATCAGCACCAGCACAAGCCCCGCAACAAGGCAGCGGCAACACCACCAACAAGCCCAGCGCCCAAGACACCTTCAACCGCCTCTCCATGCGCCCCAAGCTGGCCGTCAGCGAACCGGGCGATGCCGTCGAGCGCGAAGCCGATGCCACGGCCGAACAGGTCATGCGCATGCCCGATCCCAAATCAGGTGGCGGCGCTGGGGCCGGCCCCTCGGCAGCCAAACCAGCCGGCAAGCCCGCAGGCGCAACCGCAGGGCCAGCCGCCCCCGCCAAGCCCGGCGCCACCCCATCAGCCAAACCCGGCCAGATCCAACGCGAAGCCCGCCCAGACCAGAAGAACCCCGCCCGCCCCCCCGACCAACGCAACCAGGGCCAGCCCGGCACCAGCAAGGCCCAAAGCACCCCCAGCGGCGCCCAGCAGCCCGACAGCGCCGAAGCCCTCAAGTCCCGCCTGGGCGAAGGCGCCCCGCTCGACGTCGCCTCCCGCGCCTTCTTCGAGCAACGCCTCAACCGCGATCTGTCCGACGTCCGCATCCACACCGATGCCACCGCCGCCGATGCGGCCCACGGCCTGCAGGCCCGCGCCTTCACCTATGGCAACCACATCGTGTTCGCCAATGGCGAATACGAGCCCGGCAGCGAAGCCGGCAAGCGCCTGCTGGCGCACGAGCTCGCCCACGTCATGCAGAACGATGACTTGAAGCTCGGCAACGTCGTGCACCGCAAGCCCAAGGACAACCCCGCCTACAAGGATCCGAACAAGATCGACAAGGATTCGATCGACCCGGCCAAGGACAAGGCCGCCCGCCCCGCGCTCGAAACCCTGCAACTGCCCGCCATCAAGGCCCGCCATGCCGAGGCCTACAAGGCCCGGGCCGGCAGCTCGCTCAAGCGCCCGGCCGGCTATGACCGCAAGCAGGCCGCCTTCGCCACCGCCCAGGTCAGCAAGTGGAAAGAGAAAGTCCAGCTCGACGGCTACTTCGCCGACATCGGCTTCGACCCCGCCGCCGGCCGCCAGACGCTGCCCTTCTTCGGCAGCGGCATCAAGAACATCCAGGGCACGCCCGGTGAGATCAAGGAACGCCTGCAGGTGCCCAACTGGCGGCCCGACGGCAGCTCCACCGGTGCGGCCATGCAGGTCGATCACATCGTCGAAGTGCAGGTCGGTGGTGAGGATGATTTCCCCAACTACGAGCTGCTTACCGGTGCGCACAACACCAACGTCGGCTCGCTGCTGCGCTCGGTGATCTACGCCAACGTCAAGACCTATCTGGCCGCGGTGGACAAGAACGTCGGCGATGCCCTGGTCAAGCAGTACCTCGATGAAAACGACATCGAGTTCAAGCAGGTGCAAGGCGGCGGCGAAGGCAAGAACCCCGAAAGCACCGCGCAGTTCTGGAGCCGCCAGGAAATCCTGGCCGCCAAGCACTTCACCTGGCTCAAGGACGAGAAGCGCGACAAGAAGGACGAAGGCACCGACAAGTCCCGCTTCGCGCTGTACTCCGACACCGGCGCCGGCTTCATCGATGCCTTCCCCTTGAGCAGCAAGAAGAAGGTGTCGGTGCACAACTCGGGCCGCCTGCACGGCATCAAAATCACGTCCATCGACATCACGGCCGATCTGGCCGATGAAGGCTACCGCGGCAGCGTCGGCACGCTCAATGGCGAGTGGGAGATCCCCAAGGGCCTGCGCCTGACCAAGGAAAAGGCGATCACGGTGGCGCTCAACCGCATCCAGGGCAAGCCGTATGCGGGCGCGATGGCCAGCTTCACGCCGCCCGGCGCGGATGTGATTGGCGCCAGCCCCGTCAGCTTCGACAGCATCAGCTTCGTGCGCGGCCAGGTTCAGGCCGACGGCATGCTCACCACCAGCCACGAGCTGTTTGCCGGCGTGCAGATCCCGGTGCGCTGGCGCGGCGACGAGTTCGCCTTCGAGCACACCTTCGAAGCCAAGGACTTGCAAGGCAAGCTCAAGCTGCCCGGCGTCACCATTGATGACGCCAGCCTCACGCTGTCCTTCGGCACCAAGGGCCTGGGTGCGGATGGCCGCATCGGCTTCACCATCGCGGGCTTCGGCGCCGGTACCTTGAGCGTGGGCATGCGCAGCGGCGGCAAGGACAACCCCATCCTCTACGCCAAGGGCGCCTTGACGGCCGATCGCAAGCTCTTCGATCTCGCCCAGGTCGAACTGGGTTATGCCAGCGATACGGGCTTCAGCGGCAAGGGCACGCTGGGTATCACCGATCCCAAGAAGATCAAAGGCATCAAGTCGGCCAAGCTCACGGTGGGCTATGAGAAGTCGGTCTTCTCGGCCACCGGCAATGTCGAGCCCGACATCCCCGGCCTCAAGAGCGCCTCGCTGTCGGTCACGTATGCCGAGAACAACCTGCAGATCACCGGCCAGCTCGGCATCGACGACAAGGTGCCCTGCGTGGAATCGGCCGACATCACCGTCAGCGTCAAGCAGAACGAAGGCGGCTGGAAGGTGGGCGCGAGCGGCACCGTCACGCCCAAGCTGCCGGGCCTCAAGGGCTCGCAACTCACCTTCAGCTATGACGATGGCAGCGTGCTGGTCGAAGGCAGCTTCAAGATCGACAAGGGCCCGCTGAGCGGCGAGGTCAAGGCCGGCATCACCAACGCAGCTGTCGATGACAAGGGCGTGCGCGCCGACAAGGGCGAGGGCGACAAGTTCTCCGTCTTCGGCTCGGCCGACATCAACGCCGTCTTCATCAAGGACAAGCTCACGGGCAAGCTCAAGCTGCGCCTGCTGCCCGATGGTTCGGTGCGCGTGGGCGGCGGCCTGGTGGTGCCGGATTTCATCCTCTTCCCGCAGGTCCCCAAGGGCGATCCCAACTTCGTCAACAAGTCCTTCGAGACGCCCGAGGTGCCCATTCCGGGCCTGGGCTTTGCGGTGGGCTCCATCAGCGTGGGCGTGACGATCTCGGCCTCGGTGGGCTTTCGCGCATTTGCCTCCATCGGGCCGGGCAAGCTGCGCAACATCCATTGCGACATCAAAGAGTTCGATCCGGCCAACATCGATCCGGAGACGCTGGAGATCGGCGGCGGCGCCACCTTCGAGGTGCCGGGCAATGCGGGGGCGGCGGTCAAGGGCCAGGTCAACCTCAACTTCAGCGCGGCGGTGGCCAAGCTCACCGGCAGCGTGGGCCTGGAGGCCAAGGTCGACATCCCCGAAGAAAGCCAGCCCATCCTCTCGGCCCAAGTCCGACTTCACCTACAGCCAGAAGAAGGGCCTGGACATCCAGAACACCCTGAGCCTGGGCATCAACCCGGCCTTGAAGTTCAGGCTGTATGGCGAGGTGGCGGCCAAGCTGAACCTGCTGGTGTCCACCGTCACCGTGTGGAGCAAGGACTTCACGCTGGCCGAATCGAGCTACAAGCTGCCGGTCAGCATCAATGCCAAGGGCACGCTGGGCTACAACTCCAAGACCGGCAAGATGACGCCGGCCAACATCCAGGACGCCTTCCAGATCAAGCAGCCCGAGCTGAATGGCGACACGATCCAGAAGATCGCAATGGACAAGCCTTCGCCGCCCGCCGTGGAGACGACGGACCGCGAAGGCCGGCCGGTGGATGCATCCGCGCAAGCCGGCACGCAGCCGGTGGCGCGTAAGGCCGATGAATCGGCATCTGCCGCGCCGCCATCCGGTCCGACAGCAGAACCGCCAACTGGCCACGCGCCGGCATCAGCCCCCGTCGCCCAGGGGCCTGCCGCGAAAGGTGCTGCACCGCAAGCAGCCATCGCAAACAGGCCTGCCGCATCAGCTGTAGCGCCGCACACCACGCCCGCCGCCCCAGCCCTCAGCGATCACCCCGATCTCGGCCCAGGCCAGCCACTGGACGAAGCCACGCGCGGCTTCTTCGAACAACGCCTGCGCACCGATCTCAGCGGCGTGCGCATCCACACGGCACCCGAAGCCGCGCGCTCGGCCAAGGATCTGTCGGCCAAGGCCTTCACCGTCGGTGAAGACATCGCCTTTGCCGAAGGCCAATACCGCCCAGACTCCGCACAAGGCCGCGAGCTGCTCGCGCATGAACTCGCGCACGTCGTGCAACAACAAGGCGGCGCCGCACGCCAAGTGATGCGCAACGGCGATGGCGAAGACGATGCCGCCCACGACGACCCACCGCCCTCATCCGCACCCGGCACGACGCCCGGCTCGGAGGGCACCACCACCAGCCCTGCCGCCGGCGGCACCGATGCGGCCGCAGCCCCAGGCGCGGCCACCACCGCCTCGCCCACGCCCGACGAAGACACGCCCACCACACCGCCGCAGAGCATCACCCTGGGCGCCCTCAAGCTGCCGCAGTTCAAGGCCGATGTGCAGCACCGCCGCGATCTGTACCAGACCAAGGCATCCGCCAACGCCCTGTTCCGCCCCGCCAGCTACGACCGTGGGGATACGGCCCAAAGCGCCACCTGGATGCGCCAGGTCAGCACCGAAGGCGCGATGACCCGCATCAACACGCGGCTGGGATCGGCCGTGCAGCCCAACCAGCCCTATCTGGTGATCCCCAAGCGCGCCCGCACGCGCGGCATCGTCGTGGGCACACCCACCGAGATCGCCGAAAGCGTCAAGCGCCCCTTGTGGAACCGCGACGGCCAGTTCCAGACCTTCCACGTCGACCACATCGTCGAGCTGCAGGTCAACGGCGAAGACGCCATCGGCAACATGGAGCTGCTGGCCGCCGGCCCCAACCAGCAATCTGGCACCGACATCCGCAGCCACATCGAAGACGACATCGGCGCCTGGAAGACGGCCCACCCGGAAGAGACCCGCAGCGTCAACCGCATCAAGCGCTTCTACCGTGTCCAGTTCGATGGCTTCAACGGCGCCTATGGCCCGGCCGAAGCCGATCACTGGACGAAGACCGAGATCGACGAAGGGCAGCAGCTGGACTTCGACAACACGGTCAACATCCTCGATCCGCAGGCGCCTCAACGCGGCGCCCCCTTTGCCAACTGGCCTTCAGGCCTGAACCCGCAGGACTTCACCGGCAGCCCCACACGCGTCGTGCTGTATCCGCGCCAGAGCGGCGGCATCCCGCGTGGCATCGACTGGCCGGCCGATGTGGAGAGCAACACCCGCCCCGTCAACATCACCGACTGGATCCAGGGCCTGCACGTCACCAGCGTGCAGTTCGACACGGCCGGCACCTCGCCGCAGGCCGGCTTCCTGCGCGGCAGCTTGTTTTCGGGCAACCCGCGCCTGGCCTTCGATGGCGTGCCGGTCGAGATCCCCATCGAGCGCAAGAGCGGCATGCCTTATGCGGGCTTCATCAACAAGAGCCACATCCAGCGCCAGATCACCTCGATCTTCAACCAGGAAGGCGTGGCCGGCGCGAGCCCCGTCACCATCCAGGGCTTCGACATCGAGGATGACAAGGGCGCCGTGCTGCGCGGCCAGATCCGCCCCAGCCTGGGCATCATCCGCAACAGCACCATCGACCTCGTCATCGAAGGCAACGACCTGCGCGCCGAGAAGACCTTCGCTGGCGGCGAGCTGGCCTTGGGCGGCCCCTTCCGCGTCACCAACAGCGACCTGACCGTGTCCATCGGCACCCGCAGCGGCTTCCGTGTGCTGGGTGGGGCCAACTTCGAAGTGCAGCGCCTGGGCCAGGGCCGGCTCGAAGGTGAGGCCGGCACCACCGATGGCTTCCGCGTGGCGGGCAACTTCGATTTCGACCGGCAGCTCTTCGATGCCGATGCCAGCGTGCGGCTGGCGTATGCACGCGGCCCCGATGCGCCCGAAGGCAAGCTCTCGGGCGGCGGCACGGTGGGCATCGGGCCGGGCAAGGTGCGCGGCATCCGGCGCGCCACGGTCAACGCCAGCTTCGATGGCGAACAGTGCTCCATTCAAGGCACGGCCGATCTCGACATCCCGGGTGTGGAATCGGCCAGCCTGGGCGTGAATTTCACGCCCGAAGGCGGCACCACCATCACGGGCAGTGCGCGCTTCCGTGATCGCCCCGGCATGCGCAATGGCCGCATCGAAGCCACGCTCAGCGAAGGCGCAGAAGGCTGGCAGCTCGCCGCCACAGGCGGGGCCGAAGCCACCTTCGCCGGCCTCACCGCGAGCCTCGAAGCCAGCTACCGCAACGGCCTGTTCATGTTCGCCGCCGATGCGCCCTATCAGGTGGGCGATCGCGTCAGCGGCCGTGTGCGCCTGGGCCTGACCAACGGCCAGGTCGATGACCAGGGCCGCCTCATCGAGACCCCGCCATCGCCCGGCACCGGCGGCGCAGGCGAGCTGCGCCCCTTCGGCAACGGCACCGTCAACGTGCGCATCACCGATTGGCTGCAAGGCGGCGTCGGCCTGCGTGTGCGGCCTGATGGCGAGGTGCTCATCAGCGGTCGCATCGGCATCCCGCATCCCGTCACCGTCTTCGATCAGTACCCGTCGCCCGAGCGTGCCCGCCGCACCTTGTTCTCGATGCCGACGATGTCCATTCCGCTCGTGGGCATCGCCGTGGGCGGCAACACCGTGGGCATTGCGCTCACCATCGCAGGCCGTGTCTCCGGCCGTGCGCAGATCGGACCGGGCCGCCTCACGCAGACGGAACTGGCCGTCGAGGATTTCAACCCGGCACGCCCCGAATCCCTGCATGTCACCGGCGGGGCCACCTTCGATCTGCCGGCCGAAGCGGGTGTCGAGGCCTCCATCGATGCCGGCGTGTCGCTCGGTGCGGCCGTGATCCGTGCCACGGCCGGCCTGAGCGCCAGTGCGGAAGCGGGCGTCACGGCCCACGTCACCCCGCATGTGGACATCGACTGGCGCCCCGATGCCGGCCTGCACCTGCATGCCGACCTCAACGCCTCGCTCAGCCCGCGCCTGGCCTTCAACCTCAATGGCTATGCCGAAGTGGTGGCCGATGCCTTCGTCACCAGCTTCACGCTGTGGCGCAAGGACTGGAACCTCGCGCGCCGCGAGATCGGCAGCAACCTGGCCCTGAGCCTGAACGTGCCGGTGGACTACTACAGCGACGGCCGCGGCATCGTCTTCGATCCCAACGAGGTCAGCTTCCAGGTGCCCAGCCTGAATGCCGAGACCTTCGATCAACTGCTCAACAGCACAGACGGCTCGGAACGCGCGTCACGTTGAGGTCATGGGCCCGAGCCCCGCGCATCCGCACGGGCCGGGAACACCGCTTGCCGATCTTCTGCGACCGCCTCACGCCGAGGCTGCAGCCAGGAGAGACCCGTCATGATGACCGACACCCAGAACCGCGTTCAGCTGTGGGACTTGATCAAGGACATCAAGTTCGCGATGTTCACCACCCACCATGCCAACGGCCACCTGCACGGCCGCCCCATGACCACGCAGAACAGGGCCATCGACGAAGACAACACCTTGTGGTTCTTCATGTCCCGACGCAGCGAGCCGGTGGCCGACATCGAGCGTGACAGCGAGGTCAACGTCAGCTACTCGGATCCGGACAAGCAGACCTATGTGTCCGTCTCAGGCCATGCCGATGTGGTGGAAGACGAGGCCCGCAAGCGCCGTCTGTGGTCCGCCATGAACGAAGCCTGGTTCCCCCAGGGCCCCGATGATCCCGATGTCGCCCTGGTGCGCGTGACCATCACCCACGCCGACTACTGGGATTCGCACGACCACAAGCTGGTGCGCCTCTTTGAGATGGCCAAGGCCGCGATCACGGGGCAGCCGCCGCGCGACATGGGCGACCGCGGTCACGTCAGGATGAACTGAGCAAGCGATACAGCATCACCCACCACATGACCGACACCACCACATTGCTGACGGCAAACAGCGTCAGCCGGTGGAAGACGTTGTGACCGGATGCAAGATGCACAAGGGAGTGTCCGAAGCGCAGTGCCACGTACGTCCAGGCCAGTCCCATCATCAGGCTGTCCACATGCCCGGTGAGGAAGGCCATGAATCCCACCACGTAGAACAGGACAGGCACTTCCAGCAGGTTCATGAAATTGCGGTTGGGCAGGCGGACACTGTCAGGCACGCGCCCGGATTCTCCATAACGAAAATCCTCGACCGTGACCTGGCCTTGTTTGCCCGCCTTGAAACGCGCAATCGGCACCAGCAGCAGCACCAGCATGGTCCAGATGGCCAGCATCGCCATGGGCACGAAGATGGGGGAGGTGGCAGGCAAGGGGCGCTCCTCTGAATAGGGGTTCATTTCGGCAAGACAAGTCTGCCTGCCGGGGCTACCATCGCATCATCCTCGAAAACCCATCCCTTGCAGAACCTGTTCCCCATGGGCGTCGACAAGCTGTTCCCGATATTCGTGGCCGCCGTGTGCGTGGTCATGCTGGTCCGCATGGCCCTGGGCGACACCCGCCGCGCGCGCATGGACCGGGCCTTCATCCGCGCCTGGGGCCGCATCCAGCGCAGTGCCCTGCATCTGTGGAACTGGCGCAGCCGCCGGCAGTCTGCCGCGCAGGCCAAGCAGGTGGCCGATGAGGTGATCAATCGGGTGCGGCACCGTGTTGAAAAGGAAGGCAACGTGCTGACGCCCGAGGCCTTCAAGGGCCCGCGCAAGCCTCACTGAGCGGACCGCTGCATCCCCCGCCCCACCAGCGCGGCGGAAGCCACGCCCAGCACCAGCACCAGCGCCGCACCATGGAAGATGCCGCCCGGCATGTGGTGATCCATCACTGCACCGAAAATCGGTGCGGCCACCGCGAACCCCAGGTCCAGTCCCGAGTACACCGTGCCATACACCCGGCCGGTCGCCCCCGGGGGTGAGGCGCGCTTGATCAGCATGTCCCGCGAGGGGCCTGCCAAACCAATGCCGAAGCCGCCCAGCGCAATGACGATGGCGGCCGCAGGGCCGGGCAGCCACCCCAGGCCGCCCAGCACCATCAGCCCGGCCGTCAGCATCAGCGCCAGCGAGATGGTGTGCTCCAGCCGTTCCACGCGGTTGACCAGGAAGCCGCCCAGCACCATGCCCACGGCACCGCAGATCATGTAGCCGGTCACCACAAAAGCGGTGACGGACAGGGGCAGGCCGTACAGCTCATGCAGGGCAGGGCTGGCAAAGCTCTGGATCGCGCTCAGCGCGGACGTGGTCCAGAAGAAGAAGGAAAAGCACAGCCACACCGAAGGCAGCTTCAGAAATGCGAGTGGGTGCTCACTGTTGCCTTCCGCATGCCGATGCGCGGCCTTGTGCGCGGCATGGTGGTCATCGATGGCATCTCGATACAGGTACAGCACGGCCAGAACGGCCAGCCCCATCAGCGCCGTGGCCGCATACGCCATGCGCCAGTTGCAGGTCGCCTCATGAAGCCCAATCAAGACCACCGGCGCGAGCGCCCAACCCATGTTGCCGCTGATGCCGTGCACGGAAAACGCATGGCCCAGCCGGGCCATGGACACGCGCTTGTTCAGAATCGTGAAATCCGCGGGGTGGAAGGGCGCGTTGCCCACCCCTGCCAAGGCCGAGGCCAGCATCAGGCCGCTGTAGCCATGGGCCGATGCCGCCGCCAGCGACGCCGCCACGAAGCAGGCGATCGCCGCAAACAACACGGGACGCGCCCCGACGCGGTCCACCACGAAGCCCGCCAGCGCCTGGCCGAAGCCCGAGATCACGAAGAACACGCTGACCAGCAGGCCCATCTCCGCAAAGCTGAGCCCGAATTCCCGCATGAACACAGGAAACAGCGGCGCCAGCAGCATGTGATGGAAGTGCGAAGTCCCGTGGGCCAGGCCAATCAGGCCGATGGTGGCGGCATCCTGTCGCGCGGCCGGGGCACCGTGCGCAGGCATGGAAGTCGACGTCATGCGGGCAACTGTGCCACACCCCACAAACCCGCATGTGAATTGCACCTGATGTTCCCGCGATGGTGGTAGTCTGAGTGGATGCCCATGCCGTCCGGTTCGATGAGGGCCCTGCCCCGCCGGGCGCCGTGGTGCGAAGGAGTGCGATCATGTCCAGTCCCCGAACGCCGACGGCCCAGCCCGAGGCCGACTTTCCTGCCTGGCGCCCAGGCGGCCGACTCCCCACCTCGCGTGCCGAGATGTTGCGTGCCATGCTGCCGCACACCATCGAGTGCCTCAAAGCAAGGCAGGCCTACCTCATCGGCGACGACATCATCGAAGACTACGTCACCCTCGACTGGCTGGAATGGGCAGGCGGCGGCCTGCGGCTGACGGAAACGGGCCGCAACCTCTGCAACATGGTGAACAAGCGCACCACCGCTTGACGACCCGACCCTGGGCACGCATCGCCCTGCCACCCCCTGAAATCAGGGGCGTGTTAAAATACGCAGCCGGTCGGCGCTGACCGTCCCCCCGGATGACGTTGGCGACTTGGCCGCCCTGCCTGTCTTGACCCGGCTCGTCGCTGCTGCGAACGGCCAGATCCGCGCGCTGCATGCACACACCATGCACAGACGCAAGGACGGCATCGCACCTTTTCGATTCGACTGCTGGAGAACGGCCTATGGCCAAGGAAGAACTCATCGAGATGAATGGCGTGGTCAACGAAGTCCTGCCGGACTCGCGTTTCCGCGTCACGCTGGACAACGGCCATCAACTGGTCGCCTACACGTCCGGCAAGATGAAAAAGCACCACATCCGCATCCTCGCGGGCGACAAGGTGTCGCTGGAGCTGTCGCCCTATGACCTGACCAAGGGCCGCATCACGTTCCGCCACATCGAGCGCAGCGGTTATCAGCCGCCGGCGCGCTCCTCGCACTGATACCTTGTGTGAGCAAACGCAAAATTCTTGCGTTGCGCGGCACAGGGGCCCTCTGAAGATGTATCCGCCCTCCATTTGAGGTGTGGGCGAAGGCTTGCGTGGGGCAGACACTGCGGTGTCTTTCACTCATAGGAGCTTTCGCATGCGCAATGTCCAAAAAGCGCTTTCCAGCGCCGGTCTGGCCATGATCGCAATGCTTGCTGCGAGCGGTTCAGCACAAGCTTTCGAATTCACGTGTGTCACTGGCGATGGAGGCTGCTCGACCGCTGGCACCTCCGTGGCCAGCTGGAGCCTCACCGACGGCGTGCTGACCATCAGCAACGCCGCCGGCAGCGGCAATGGTTCGTTCATCACGGGCATCAGCTTTGACCTGAGCGCCGGCCAGACGGTCGCGCTGTCCGCGTCGCAAGGCGCGGGTGTGGCCTACACCTCTGGTGGTGGTGCCAACCTGCCGGCCAGCCTGGGCTGGAGCATCGATCAGGAATACAAGCCTGACGGCAAGCCGGCCACCAACGGCATCCATGCCGGTGAGTCGCTGTCCTTCGATGTGGGTGGCGTCACGCTGGCCGACATCGGCAGCGGAGCCTTCAAGTTCGGCGTGCACGTCCAGGCCCTGGGTGGTGATCGCAGCGAGAAGCTGATCAACGTGAGCCAGGTGCCGGAGGCTGGCTCCCTGGCCATGATGCTGGCCGGGATGGCCGCCATGAGCGGCGTGGTGGCACGCCGCCGTCTGCCCCGCTGAAGGGGTTGACCGGGGCACGCAGACGCGATGGCCCCGCCCCGGGCCGCCCTCTTCAGGGGCGAAGGCCCGGGTTGTTCACCAGCGCTTCCACAAAGGCTTCGGTGATCTCGCCATCCGGCGGAGCCATGCACTGCACCTGCTTGAGTGTCTCGCTCAAGCCATCGACGCGAGCGGTCGGCACCCAGCGCTCGCCTTCGCGCCGGAAGGCCACCTGCACGACGTCGAACATGCCGTCCGTCTGCGCGTAGCGCTTGTCTTTCCCGATGGGCAGGGCGCACAAGTACGCCAGTTGCGGTGACACCCAGATGCGCCGCACATCCAGCTTCATGTCCTGCAGGTGGCCGAAGGACGGATGTGCACGCAAGCCGGCGATGATGGCCTTGCGGTCCTGGCTTGGCACCTTCGGATCTCCGGCGTGCGTCGACGCCGCCACCGTGCTCAGGGCGAGGGATGCAAGCAGGGCTTTGAACTTCATGGCGTCGCACTGTACACCGGTGATCCGGTCCGCACGCCAGGCCGATCGCGCGTGAGGGTTCCGTGCGATTGGCACCCCAGCCCCTGCCATTTCCCTGTGCTGCAGGATGCCCGGCGCGGCAGAATGGTTGCCAAACGCCCATGTGGACGGCCATTGCCTGGGCGATGCAATGCAGGGAGCACACATGGCACGGATCTGGATCGTCTTCTGTCTGCTGGTCTTGACGACGGGATGCTCACGTCTTCGGGAGGCGGCCATGCCCGTGGCAGACAAGGTGAACGTCGCCTACCCCGTCGATCCGGAGGTGCGCTTGATCCAGGAGCGTCTGAGCGCCTTGCTGGCCGGGCAGGCCGAGCAGATCAAGCAGGTGCAATCGCAGCTGGAGTCGCTCATGACCTTGCGGGCGCTCAACTGCCTCAAGGGCAAGTCCTTGGGGCGCCTGGATTCGATCGAACAGGCCAGGGCGCTCGATCTGGATCGCACGTGCTTTGTCGAGCAGGACACGGAACTGCGCAATCTGCTGGGCTTGCGCAGCATCGGCGTGCTGGCCGCGCGGCCGCCACTGCGTCCCCTGGCGTCATTGGGGGAGGCCAGCTTGCTGCCACTGGGCAAGCTGAAGTCGGCCAGCGGCATCATGGCCGCATCGGATGCAGGCGTGGCCATGCTGCGCGGGCAGAGCGGTGAGCTGCACCTGGTCGAGCTGCCCGGGGGCAAGCTCATCAACGTGCTGGGCAAGCAGCCCAACAGCTTCCAATTGCAGGGCCTGTCGCCCAACGGGCGCATCGCCGTGGTGCGCAACGATGACCGCGCGCTGGTGTTCCTGGATGCCGAAACGGGCGCGACCTTGTGGACCACTCAGGACGCCACCGGTTTTGCCGTGTGGTTGCCGCAGGTGCAAGCCGTGCTGCTCAGCCTGCGCGAAGGCGGCGCCGGCCCTGCTGGACCTCGTGCAGGGGCGCGTGGTGCCGCATCCGCTGGATCTGCGTCGTCGCCAAGGGGCGATCGCCTTGCCGGGCAAGACCTCTTCCGTGTTGATGGTGGGTGACAACGAGGTGATTCAGGTCGCCCATGAGCGGCGAGGCGACCGCATCGAGGCGACCTTGAGCAAGGTGCATGTCCTGAGCGATGACGCGCGCTTTGCATATGGCCGGCCGGTGACCATGCAGTCGGGGCAGATGCTCGTGTTCCGGGCACAGAGCGGCCTGGGCTGGCTGGATCTGGCCAGCGGACGATCGGGGGTCTGGAAGACCACGCCCATGTCCATCGGCGAGATCGTCAAACTCGATGAAACGCAGCTTCTGTTCGATGCCCGCACATACGGTGCGCCCCAGACCAAGACCTGGGCGTACGACATCGTGAACCAGACCATTGCCGAGGTGAAGGGCGATACGGAGCGGCGCGGCAGCCTCGGGGATCTGGGCGCGCGCGCAGGCTTTGTCCGGCGCGGCAGTGACTGGTGGGTCGGGGACGCGGTGGAGACGGACGGCACGATGAAGTTCGATGCCTTCATGAGCGAATACAACCTGCAGTGGCAACTGGCCCGGCTGGAGGCGCAATCGGAGCGCGCGGTGGCGCAGGCCGAACAGATGCGCCTGAGTGCGCTGGAGGCGGCTGCCCCGACATCGGTGCCGGGCCTGGCGGATGTGCCCGCCGACGCCATCGTGCACGTGGTCGGCATTTACGAGGGCGGCTCCAAGCGCTATGGCTCGGCCAACCGCGAGAACCTGTGGCCTGTGCGTGTGGAGGTGCGTTCGGCGTCGTCCAGACCCGTGGTGCTGGCACTGGCCTCGTATGAGCCGGTGCGCTGGATCGTGCGCAGCGGGGGCGCACGCGTGGCGGCCATCTTGCTGGCGGGCAACAGCGGCTCTGCCGTGATCTCGCCGGGGCGCGAGCGCGTCCTGCGCATCGGCCCGGCCTACGCGTACACGGCAGGCAGTGCGGAGTATGTGAAGCTCAAGCAGCAGATCATGCAGTACACGGGCTCGCGCGAGATCCGCTCCTTCCAAGGCAGCTATCGGGGCGACGAGTTCAGCGTCGGCCCGTGAGCCGGCCTTGAGCAAGCCGGACCGAATTCACACGTTTGACAACACCCCCCGCGGGACCCCTGTTGACAGCCGCTTGGGCTTTGGCACACTCATTGCAACAGGGTGTAGCCATGAGCGCCGAATTGAACCGCCCGCCTGTTGTGCTGGTGCCCGCCTGCCAACGTGTCCTCGGGCGTCATCCCTTCCATGTCGCGGGCAAGAAATACGTCGATGCCGTTCGCCTCGCGGGCTGCGTCCCGCTGGTGGTGCCTGCCGCGCAGGCCGATGAACTGCCGGCCTTGCTCGATCTCGCCGACGGCGTTCTGCTGACCGGCTCCCCCTCCAACGTGCATCCCAGCCACTTCGGTGAAGAGGTGCTGGATGAATCGCTGCCGCTCGATCCCGAACGCGATGCGTGGACCTTGCCCCTGATCCGCATGGCCTTGCACCGTGGCATGCCCCTGCTGGGCATTTGCCGTGGCTTTCAGGAAGTCAATGTGGCCATGGGCGGCTCGCTGCACCAGGCCGTGCACCATCAGCCCGGGCTGATGGATCACCGTGGCGATGGCAGCAAGCCGGTCGAGCAAGAGTACGGCCTGGCACATCCCGTGGATCTGATGCCTGATGGTGCGCTGGCGCGGGCGTTGCAAGGGCTGGATGGGGATGTGCTCAAGGATGGACAGTTCATGGTCAACAGCCTGCATGGGCAGGGGGTGAACCGGCTGGCACCGGGCATGCGTGTGGAAGCACGCGCACCCGATGGGGTGGTGGAGGCCATGTCCTGGCATCCCGCCGCGCAGGACAAACCCACGGCTGTTGCGGGCTTCAACCTCTGTCTGCAGTGGCATCCTGAATGGCAGGCCGCCAGCAACCCCGTGTCCAGAAAGATCTTCCAGGCCTTCGGTCAGGCGTGTCGCAGCTACCAGGCTGCGCGCCATGCCGAACCTGTTCAACGTGTTCCCAGGCCGGAAAGACGGTAGACCGGCAGCCCTTCTCGGGCAGAGACAACCACATCAAGGTGATTTATGCAAAGCAGGTTACCCGGCAGCTTCAGCGATCTGGAGCAATGGCTCAACGAGCGGCGCGTCACCGAGATCGAGTGTCTGGTCCCTGACCTCACGGGGGTGGCGCGCGGCAAGATCCTGCCGCGCGAGAAGTTCACCGAAGACCGCGGCATGCGCTTGCCCGAAGGCATCGTGGCCATCGGCGTGACCGGCGAGTTCCCCGCCGCGGGCCCGTACTACGACGTCATCACACCTACCGACCGAGACATGCACCTGCGTCCCGATCCGGCCACCGTGCGCATCGTGCCCTGGGCGACCGACCCCACGGCGCAGGTCATCCACGACTGCTTTGACCGCGAAGGGCGGTTGGTGCCGTATGCGCCCCGCTCGGTGTTGCGCAGTGTGTGCCAGCTGTACGCGGACCAGGGATGGTCGCCTGTGGTGGCGCCTGAGCTGGAGTTCTACCTGATCGAACGCAGCATTGATCCCAACATGCCGCTTGCGTCCGCCGCGAGGGCCGCAGCGGGCGGGCCGAGACCTCGCGTCAGGCGTACTCGATCGACGCGGTCAACGAATTCGACCCGCTGTTCGAAGACATCTACGACTACTGCGAGAAGATGGAGCTCAACGTGGACACGCTGATCCACGAAGTGGGCGCCGGCCAGATGGAGATCAACTTCTTCCATGACCATCCGCTGGGCCTGGCCGACGAGGTGTTCTTCTTCAAGCGCACCATCCGCGAGGCCGCGCTGCGCCATGAGATGTACGCCACCTTCATGGCCAAGCCCATGGCCAACGAGCCGGGCAGCGCCATGCATGTGCACCAGAGCATCGTCGATGTGAAGACGGGCCACAACCTCTTCAGCGATCCGGATGGCAACCCCTCCAAGATGTTCTACTGGTTCATCGGCGGGCTGCAGCGCTACATCCCGGCGGCGATGGCCTTGTTCGCGCCGTATGTGAACAGCTACCGCCGCCTGGTGAGATCGACCGCTGCGCCCATCAACATCCAGTGGGGCACGGACAACCGCACGGTGGGCATCCGCTCGCCCGTGGCCACGCCCTCGGCGCGCCGTGTCGAGAACCGCGTGATCGGCGCCGATGCCAATCCCTACGTCGCACTCGCCGCGACGCTGGCGTGCGGCTACCTCGGCATCATCAAGCAGATCGAGCCCGCGCCGGAGTGCCGCGGCGATGCCTATCTGGGTGAGTACCAGTTGCCACGCAGCCTGAGCGAGGCCGTCAACATGCTGCGCGATGAAGACGATCTGGCCGAGATCCTCGGCAAGGACTTCATCACCGTCTACTCCGAAATCAAGGAAGTGGAATACGCCGAGTTCATGAAGGTGATCTCGCCGTGGGAGCGCGAACACCTGCTGCTGCACGTGTGAGCCCCCATTCGCCCCACAACAACGAGGAGCCCTTCATGAGCCCGCAGTTCGAACACAGCACGGCCGACTGGCAGGCCATGGATGCCGCCCACTTCCTGCATCCCTTCACCGATTTCAAGGCGCTGGCGGCCAAGGGCTCGCGCGTGATCGCCCAGGCCGACAACATCTACCTGTGGGACACCGAAGGCCACAAGATCTTCGATGCGATGAGCGGTCTGTGGTGCGTGAACGTGGGCTATGGACAGCCTGCCTTGATCGATGCGGCCACCGAGCAGCTCAAGACCCTGGCCTTCTACAACGCCTTCTTCCAGACGGCGACCAAGCCGGCCATCGCGCTGGCGCACAAGCTGGCGCAACTGAGCCCGCCGGGCTTCGAGCATGTGTTCTTCACGGGCTCGGGTTCGGAAGGCAATGACACCATCGTGCGGCTGGTGCGCCGCTACTGGGATCTGCAAGGGCAGCCGCAGCGGCACACGATCATCAGCCGCTTCAATGCCTACCACGGCTCGACCATGGCGGGGGCTTCGCTCGGTGGCATGGGCGACATGCACGCGCAAGGCGGCCTGCCCATCCCGGGCATCGTGCACATCGATCAGCCTTACTTTGTTCAACACGGGCGGCCGGGCGAGTCGCGTGATGACTTTGGCAGGCGCGCTGCCTCATGGCTGGAAGCCAAGATCCTGGAGGTGGGGCCCGACAAGGTGGCCGCCTTCATCGGCGAGCCGGTGCAGGGCGCAGGTGGCGTGATCATCCCGCCCGAGACCTACTGGCCCGAGATCCAGCGCATCTGCGATCAGTACGGCATCCTGCTGATCTCCGACGAGGTGATTTGCGGCTTCGGGCGCATAGGGCACTGGTTCGGCTGCGAGCGCTTTGGCTACAAGCCCGATCTGATCACCTTCGCCAAGGGCGTGACCTCGGGCTACATCCCGCTGGGCGGCGTGCTGGTGGGCGAGCGTGTGGCCAAGGTGTTGATCGAGCAGGGCGGGGAGTTCTCCCATGGCTACACCTACAGCGGCCATCCGGTGGCATGTGCCGTGGCGCTGGCCAACCTGCAGCTGATCGAGGATCAGGGGCTGGTGCAGAGGGTGCATGACGACACGGGGCCGTACCTGGCACAGAAGTTCGCCGAGCTGGCCTCGCATCCGCTGGTGGGCGAGGCGGAGACCTGCGGCCTGATGGGCGCGATCCGCCTGGTGCAGCGCAAGGCTCAGGGCGATCAGCCCGCACAGGCCTTTGCATCGGACAAGGGCGTGGGCATGGTCTGCCGGGGCCATTGTTTCGGCAACGGGCTGATCATGCGGGCCGTGGGCGACCGCATGATCATCGCACCGCCGCTGGTGATGACGCGCGCGCAGGTGGATGAGTTGGCCGGCTTGATCCGCAAGTGCCTGGATCTGACGCTGGCCGATCTGCAGGGGCGTGGCTGGGTATGAAGGCAGGCAACCTGTTCAAGGATGCAGGCGCGCCGGACCACGGCGAGCGCTTTGACACCTTGCTCAAACTGGGCCGGCTGCACATCGAGCGCATCGTCAGCTCGGCCGACATCGCGCCCAAGGTGTATGTGCAAGATCAGGACGAATGGGTGTTGCTGGTGCAGGGCGAGGCCACGCTGGAAATCGGTGGCGCACCCCATGAACTGGCCGCTGGAGACCACCTCTTCCTGCCGGCCGGCACGCCGCACCAGGTGCTGCGAACGTCGGCCGGGGCCATGTGGCTGGCGGTGCACCTGCATCCTGAGGGCGCTTAGGGACGGGCGCGGCCGCAGACCATCAGCGCCCTCGCGACATCGATGTGTCGATTTGCGGCGGGCTGGATCGTCGTGCATGCTGAGGGCCTTCCTCGAACCTTCAGGATCACACACCATGACGACAAGCACCCCACAGACCGGCACCGTCCGTTTCCACCGCATCCTGCGCTGCCCGCCGGACCGGCTCTTTCGCGCCTTCACCACACCGGCGGCCATGTGCAAGTGGCTGCCGCCCCACGGCTTCATCGGCGAGGTGCAGGAAATGGACGCGCGCGTCGGCGGGCGCTGGCGCATGTCCTTCACCAACCTGGGCACCGGCGGCAGCCACCACTTCGGCGGCCAGTATCTGGAGCTGGAGCCCGGACGCAAGCTGCGCTACACCAGCGGCTTCGATGACCCGAACCTGCCTGGCGAGATGACGACGACCGTGGAGATGTCGGCGGTGTTCTGCGGGACGGAGGTGCGCATCGTGCAGGAGGGAATCCCAGGCATCATTCCGGCTGAAGCCTGTTATCTCGGCTGGCAGGAGTCGCTGATGCTGTTGACTCAACTGGTCGAGCCCGAGATCCCGGGCTGATTCGCTCAGCCCCTGTCCACACTGTCCGCCCAGCCATGTCTCTCCAGATCCGCCCTTGCCGCCCCGAAGACATCCCGCAGATCTGCGAGATCTACAACCACTACATCCGCCAGACGACGATCACCTTCGAGGAGACGCCGCTGGAGCTCCCGCAGATGGCCAGCCGCGTGGCCACGTATGCGCGGCAGTATCCCTGGCTGGTGGGTGTGGCGGGCGATGAGATCGTAGGCTATGCGTATGCGACGAAGTGGAAGGAGCGGGCGGCTTACCGGCACACGGTCGAGTCGACCATCTACTTGCGCGATGGGCACGGCGGGCAAGGACATGGACGGGCGCTGTACCAAGCCTTGCTGGCCGAGCTTGATGAGCTGGGCTGCCATGTGGTGCTGGGCTGCATCGCGATCCCGAACGATGCGAGCATCGGCCTGCATGAGCGACTGGGCTTTCGCAAGGTGGCGCACTTCAACGAGGTGGGCTTCAAGCATGGGCGCTGGCTGGACGTGGGCTACTGGCAGCGAACATCGCCGCGGGCTTGAGCGCTTTCGAGCCGTGCGGACGCCTTGCGCCACAATCGGGGCTCCCTGTTCGTGAAGTGAAAGCGTGTCCCCGATGAAGACGTCCATCGTGTCCCTGTGTCTGTTGGCTGCCGCCTCCACCTGCATCGCCGCCCCGGCCTTCACTGGGCCCGACTACAGCGGTGTGTATGACTGCAAGGGCCAGGATGCGCACGAAGGCCCGTACACCGGCACCGTCACCTTGACGCTGGTGCCCGCGCAAAGCGTGGGCGCGCATGGGGCCTATACCTTCAAGCTGGAGGTGCCGGGTTATGGCACCTACCCGGGCCATGCGGCCGCGCGCGGCAAGCACATGGCCATCCACTTCGCCCTGACCGATCAGGCCACCAAAGACTATGGCACCGGCATCGCCACCTTCAGCCGCGGCAAGGGTGGTCAGTGGGCCTTCAGCAAGTTTTATTACGAGCCGGAATTCAAGGGCGGCAACCACGGCACCGAGCAGTGCGTGCGCCGCGCCAATCCATCCTGACCGGCCCTCAGGAAATCCCGCATTTGTCGTGTCGGTGACATTGGCCGGGGCGCGCGCTGACGATCATGCGCGCACATGGCTGTACTGTCCCCCGCCCAACTCGACACGCTGCGTTGCGACCTCTGGTTCGGGGCCTTGCCCGCCGATCTGGCGGATGCGCTGATCGCGCAGGGTGCGCTGCGCCGGCTGGCGCATGCCCAGCACCTGTTTTTCAGGGGCGATGCGCCCGATGGCATCTATGCCGTGCTCTCCGGCACGCTGCGCGTCTCCGGCGTGACGCCTTCCGGCAAGGAGGCCCTGCTCGCGCTGCTGGATCCGCCTGCATGGTTTGGCGAGATCGCCCTGTTCGACAGGCTGCCGCGCACGCACGATGCGCAAGCCTGTGGCGAGGTGGCGGTGCTGCATGTGCCGCAGCCTGCCTTGCAGGCGATGTTGCGCGCCCAACCCGACTGGTGGCCGCACTTCGGCGTCTTGCTGGCTTTGAAGACGCGGCTGTTGATGATCAGCCATGAAGGCCACGCGCTGGCCTCGCAGGAGGGCATGCTGGCGCGCCGGCTGCTGTGGATGGTGCGATCGTCCGAGGCCGGCTTCCGGCTCGACAAGGCCAGGCTGAAGATCAACCAGGAGACGCTGGGCCAGATGCTCGCCATGGCCCGGCAGACCGTCAACCGCATCCTCAAGGACATGGAGGCGCGTGGCGTGCTGCGCGTCACCTACGGCACGGTGGAAGTGCTGGACATCGTGCGACTGGCCGATGCGGCCGAGCTGTCCGTGATGGAGCGCCGGGTGCTACAGCACCTGACCGAGGGCCGGGTTGAGCCCTTCATGTGACAGGCATGTGACCGTCGCAGGGGCTCCACACATCGCCCTTGAGCCGAAGGGCCTATGGTTGCGTGACAAAGGGTGGGCGACAGAATCGCCAGCGCCGCGGCCCCACCTTTTCAACACATCAAAGCAAGGAACTCCTTCACATGACACGCCATCTCGCAGCAGTGCTCATCGGCTTGGCCGCCTCCTCTGTTTCTTTCATTGCTCAGGCGCAGGATTGCGCCATCAGCTACACCCGCACCGCCTGCCCGGGCAAGGAAGCCGTCAGCTACGCCAAGTGCGACGGCAAGCAGTCGTGCATCAAGAAGGTCGAAGCGGCATCCCCGGAAGCCTGCCAGGCCGCGGCGCTCAAGGCCTGCGCCAACGACCGGCTCGACATCACCAAGAGCAAGGTGATCAACGCCAGCTACAAGGGCTCGGCACTGAAGTCGTCGTCGGGCTCGGCCGACTTCTGCGTGGACTACGACAAGCGCGCCGCCGAATTCGACAAGTGCGGCGGTTGATCCGCATGAAGCAGGCCTGCTTGCAGGCTTGATCGCAGGCGCGGCGGGACTTTCCCTGATTTGTCGCGGGGAAGACAGGCACGGATGACGCCCTTGCCCACCATGCGGGGCATGGACGCTGTCCGCCACCCTTCTTCGAAAGTCCCGCCCATGCATCACGCGCGCCTGCCTTTGCCTTTCGCTGCCCGCATGTCCGTCGTCGCCCTGGCTGCACAGGCCATGGCGGCCCATGCCGCAGCCCCCGCCTTTCCCAACCAAGAGACCGTGTGCGCCTTCAACGCCGCACGCGAGCAGCAACGGGCCGCATCGGCCCAGAACTTCGCGCAGCCGGTGGTGCAGCAGATGCTGGTCAACGGTGCGTTGGTCTGGACCTCGGCCAACCCGTCGGCCAAGCCCGTGATGCGGCCGGGGGATACCGTGGTGCTCAAGGGCAGCGGCTTCGGTGCCGGCACCGACATCGACTTCAGCAAGATCATGATCGGCAACAGCCGCGTGCTGGAGACCGATCTCGTGATGTACGAGCAGAAGCTCGACATCGCCAGCAGCACCAACTACGAGACCGGCGTGGTGCGCAGCAACTGGCCCAAGGATGTGCTGAACTGGAGCGACACGCAGGTCGAGTTCCGTGTGCCGGCCCATGTCAGCAAGGGCCCGCTCAAGCTGCAGGTGCAAAAGCGCATCGGCTACATGAACTCGCTGCGCAAGCCCGGTCAGCCGCACAACATCATCGATGCGCAGCGCTATCGCCTGACGGCGCCTGCCGATCCCAATTGCGATGTCGTCTCGCTGTTGTCGGACCAGACCAAGGCCATCGCACCGATCGACGTGAGCGTCGACAACAAAAGCTTCGTCGACATGGTGAACCTGGGCCGCGCCATCTTCTGGTCGTATGACTATGGCCTGGGCGTGGCGCACAAGTTCAAGGGCCTGGACTGGGACAAGATCATGTCCTACCAGACCACCGACCCATACACGCGGCCAGAAGGCCGATCCGTCCACGGCTTTCGGCGCCTACAAGACGGTGGCCGGCCAGGTGCCGCCCGAAGCGATCAACGATGTCTACTTCGATCCCTACCCGCAGGAAAGCCCCATCCCCGGCTTCCTGATGGTCACGCCGCAACTGACCCAGGGCAACACCTCCAACAGCGGCTGGGTGGGCTACCGCTATGCGGAGTCCTCGCACCCGCTGCTGGGCAAGGGCAAGTGGATCGGCTTCAACTGCGCCTCCTGCCACGGCTATCAGATCAGCTACAGCAAGGGCGGCAGCCAGCTCACCAAGGTGTTCCCCGGCCTGCCCAACCCGCGCTGGACGCAACGCTGGACGGTGCTGGGCGACAAGGCGGGCGACACCACCGCCACCTTCCAGTTCATCGTGGGCGACGAGCCCGGGCCCTCGTGGATGAGCGGCACCAAGAAGGTCGACAAGACGGCATTGCTGTATCTGATGCCCGCCGGCACCGCAGAGGCCACGCTCACCCGCACCGCAGGCGAAGGCAACCTCAACGACAACGATTACCTGTTCTCGCCCACGGCCATCCCCAATGTGACCAACCACCTGCCGATCCGCCGTGCCTTGTCGCACACGGAGTCGTATGTGGGCTTCGAAGGCTCGTATGTGCATGCACAGGAGCCGGACGGTGCGATGGGCTCGATGGACCAGAAGTCGCTCAAGGCGCTGACCGCCTACATGTCCACGCTGGACCAGGACGACGACGACCTGCGCAACATCGGCATGTACCGCTGGCTCAAGTCCAACGGCAAGCTGGGCCAGACGGGCAATGCCGCCACGGCCGAAGGCGCCTTCGTGCAAGGCGGCTGGAAGAGCTATCCCGGCGTGGTGGCAGCGGTGGCGGCCGGCAAGGCCAGCTTCGATCAAAGCTGCGCCTCCTGCCACGGCGACAAGCTGGGCGCCAACACCAACGAGAAGATGATCCGCCTCGACGAGGTCGGCCGCTTCTTCGCGCCCACCGACTACCAGTACAAGCAGCAGGCCATCCGCGCGACCTACCTGCGCAACATGTATTGGGTGACATCGCGCGGGCTCTTGTCCGACGGCCATGTGCGCAATCTGGAGGACCTGGTGAACCCCGATCGCTGCAACGAGGGCTCGGCGCTGTACAAGCAGTACTACACCCTGCATGCACCCGCCCGCCCCGCGCCCGGCACGGCCGATCAACCCACCCCGGCGCCGGATCTGAACCGCAAGGGCGATGTCTTCCGTGTCTACAAGGCCAAGAAGAAGAACATCTTCGACACCACCTCCGATGCACGCAACCTGTTCATCGAGCGCCACAAATATTTTGTGAGCGTGCCCTGGGATGCCGACCACTACTACTGGGACTACCAGAAGATGCGCCGCGAGTTCGGACCCGAGATCGGCGCGGCCGGCCCCATCGGCCTGCCGGCTTCCCCTCACCCCTGGTGCGCCCGTTCGGCGTCGGAGGTGGGCAACCTGGTGCAGTACCTGCTGACCTTGTGATGTGAACCGGCCGGCCGGGCCGCCTTCTCCTGAGTCTTTCGCCCGGCCGTTCAGGATCCACTGACAGCGCGCCGCCTGCGCCGACTGTGGCGCCGCCCCGACGCCCGTCCCCCTAGACCGAGTGCATCCAGATGCAACAGGACGACAGGGGAGGGGTGCGCCCGGGCGAGACAGCCGCGACAATACCGGGAAATCAAGGAGAAGGCACCATGATCGCGAAGACGACCCCGACCCGCTTCCTGGCACCCCGTGCGCTCGCCCTGGCCCTGGCGGCCTTCGGCGCCCTGTCTGCGCACGCGGAGGAAGAGAAGGTCCTCAACATCTACAACTGGTCCAACTACATCGCGCCCGACACGGTGGCCAACTTCGAGAAGGAGTTCGGCATCAAGGTGCGCTACGACGTCTTCGATTCCAACGAGATCGTGCACGCCAAGCTGGTGGCCGGCAAGACGGGCTACGACATCGTGGTGCCCTCGTCCTACTGGGCCAAGATGCAGGCCGATGGGGGCCTGCTGCAGAAGGTCGACAAGGCCAAGCTGCCCAACCTCAAGAACATCGACCCGGCCTTCATGGCGCAACTGGCCGAGCTCGATCCGGGCAACCAGTACATGGTCAACTGGATGTGGGGCTACACCACCGTCGGCATCAACGTCGACAAGGTCAAGGCCGCACTCGGCAACATGCCGATGCCTGACAACGCCTGGGATCTGGTCTTCAAGCCCGAGTACATCAGCAAGCTCAAGTCCTGCGGTGTGTCCTTCCTGGATTCGCCCACCGAAGTGGTGCCGGCCGCGCTGCACTATCTGGGCAAGGCCGCCTACAGCAAGAACATCGCCGATTACCAGGCCGTGCCGCCGCTGCTCAAGGCCATCCGTCCGTACGTGACGCTGTTCAGCTCCACCGGCTACATCAACGATCTGGCCAATGGCTCGATCTGCGCGGCCTTCGGCTATTCGGGCGACATCAACATCGCCAAGTTCCGCGCCCAGGAAGGCAAGACGGGCCAGAACATCCAGACGCTCACGCCCAAGACCGGCGGCGTCGTGTTCATGGACGTGATGGTCATCCCCGCCGATGCCCCGCACCCCGAGAACGCGCACAAGTGGATGAACTACATCATGCGCCCCGAGGTGCATGCCGCGCAGACCAACAAGGTGTTCTTCGCCAACCCCAACGTGCCGGGGCGCAAGTTCGTGCGGCCCGAGATCGCCAATGACCCGGGCGTGTTCCCGTCCGAGGCCGAGATGCAGAAGATGGCCAGGCCCGCGGCGCTCAACAACGACATCCGCCGGCAGATGACGCGCATCTACACCTCGTTCAAGACGGGGCTGTGAGTTGCCACAGGGGGGCGGCAACATGAACGGCGTTCAGGCCGAGGCTTTCCTGCGCATCGACAGGCTGGTCAAGGATTTCGGTGCGCAGGATGGCGGCGTCTACCGCGCGGTGGACAACGTCTCGCTGGACATCCGCCAGGGCGAGATCTTCGCCTTGCTGGGGCCTTCAGGTTGCGGCAAGACGTCGCTGCTGCGCATGCTGGGCGGCTTCGATCTGCCCACGTCCGGGCGCATCACGCTGGGCGGGCAGGATCTGGCGCAGCTGGCGCCTTATCAGCGGCCCATCAACATGATGTTCCAGTCGTATGCGCTGTTCCCGCACCTCAGCGTGTGGGACAACATCGCTTTCGGCCTGCGGCGCGAGCACCTGCCCAAGCAGGAGATCGAAGCGCGTGTGGAAGCCATGCTCAAGCTGGTGCAACTGGGCAAGTACGCCAGGCGCAAGCCGCACCAGCTCTCGGGCGGGCAGCAGCAGCGCGTGGCGCTGGCGCGCAGCCTGGCCAAGCAGCCCAAGCTGCTCTTGCTGGATGAACCGCTGGGCGCGCTCGACAAGAAGCTGCGCGAGGAAACGCAGATCGAGCTGGTCAACATCATCGAATCCGTGGGCGTGACCTGCGTGATGGTCACGCACGATCAGGAAGAAGCCATGGCCATGGCCGGTCGCATCGGCGTGATGAGCGAGGGCCGCATCCTGCAGGTCGGCACCCCGCGCGAGATCTACGAATCGCCCGGTTCGCGCTTCGTGGCCGACTTCATCGGCAACGTCAACCTGATGGACGGCACGCTGGAGGTCGACGAGGCCGATCACGTCGTCATTGCCTGCCCGGATGTGCATCACCACGTGGGGCACGGCGTGTCGGGCCACCGCGGCATGGCCGTGACGGTGGCCTTGCGCCCGGAAAAGATCCGCATCTCCAAACGCGCGCCGGCCCTCGAGCCCGGCATGCCGCCTGCGCCGCTCAACCAGGTCAAGGGCCGCGTGAAGGACATGGTGTACTTCGGCAGCGACACGCTCTACCACCTGGAGCTGCCCAGCGGTGCGCTGCTCAAGGTCACGCAGGGCAACACCGAGCGCCACACCGATGAGGCGCTGACCTGGGGCGACGAGGCCTATGCCTGGTGGCTGCCTTCCGCCCACGTGGTGCTGACGCAGTGATGCAGCGGGGAAAGGGCGGCACATGGCACACACCTCGATGGACACGACGCGCGCCAACCGGTCTGAGTTGGCGCGAGCGCACCGTCATCGGTGTGCCCTACCTTTGGCTGCTGGCCTTCTTCCTGCTGCCCTTCCTGATCGTGCTCAAGATCAGCGTCTCCGAGATGGAGACGGTGTCCTTCAAGGACCTGATCACCTGGTCCGACGGCGTGCTGCATCTGCAGATCCGCCTGGGCAACTACCTGTTCATCACGCAGGACGATCTCTACTTCAAGACCTATCTGGCCAGCCTGAAGTACGCCGGCATCACCACCGTGCTGTGCCTGATGCTGGGCTACCCCTTTGCGTGGTTCATGGCGCGGGCCAGCAAGGCGCTGCAGCCGGGCCTCTTGATGATGGTGATGCTGCCCTTCTGGACGTCCTTCCTGCTGCGGGTGTATGCGTGGAAGGGCCTGCTGACCGAGGACGGCTGGGTGTGGGATGTGCTGCAGGCGGTGCATGCCGATGCGCTGCTGCTGGCGCTCAACCTCATCCCGGGGCCGGGGCAGTACATGAACACGCCGTTCTCGCTGGTGCTGGGCATGGTCTACACCTACCTGCCCTTCATGATCCTGCCGCTGTACGCCAACCTGTCCAAGATGGACATGCGCCTGCTGGAGGCCGCCTCCGATCTGGGCGCGACGCCCTGGGTGGCCTTCTGGCAGGTGACGGTGCCGATGTCGAAAGCCGGCATCGTGGCCGGCTCCATGCTCGTGTTCATCCCCTGCGTGGGCGAGTTCGTGATCCCCGAGCTGCTGGGTGGCCCGCAGACGCTGATGATCGGCCGTGTGCTGTGGGATGAGTTCTTCGCCAACAACGACTGGCCCATGGCCTCGAGCGTGGCCGTGGTGATGATCCTGCTGATCCTGGTGCCGCTGGCCCTGTTCAACAAGGCGCAGTCGGATGCGCAGGAGGCCCGGCGATGAGCCCGATGCCCGTGCGTGTGCCGGTGCCGGCCTACCAGCGCCGCGGCCGATGGCTGGCGCGCGGCTGGCTGGCCGCGGTGTTCGTCTTCCTGTACCTGCCCATCGTGGCGCTGGTGGCCGATGCCTTCAATGCCTCGCCGCTGCCGACGGTGTGGGGCGGCTTCACGCTCAATTGGTTCCGTCGCCTCGCTGAAGACGCCGAGGTGCTGGGCGGCCTGTGGCTGTCGCTCAAGATCGCGTTCTGCACGGCCACGGCGGCGGTGGTGCTCGGCACCTTGGCCGCCTGGGCCCTGGTGAAGTTCCGGCGCTTTGGCGGGCGCACGTTGATGGTGGGCATGATCAATGCGCCGCTGGTGATGCCCGAGGTCATCATCGGCCTGTCGCTGCTGCTGATGCTGGTGTCCATCCAGCGCGCCACGGGCTTTCCGGAGCGCGGCATGATGACGATCTGGCTGGGCCACCTGCTGGTCGGGCTGGCGTATGCGACGGTGGTGGTGCAGGCGCGCCTCAAGGAGCTCAACCCGCAGCTGGAAGAAGCCGCACAGGATCTGGGTGCCAGGCCGCTGCAGGTGTTCTTCCTGGTCACGCTGCCGATGATCGCGCAATCGCTGATGTCGGCCTGGTTGCTGACCTTCACCCTCTCGCTCGATGACGTCGTGCTCGCGGCCTTCCTGTCCGGGCCGGGCTCGACCACCTTGCCGCTGGTGATCTTCTCGCGCGCGCGGCTGGGTGTGGATCCCAGCGTGAACGCCGTGGCCACGGTGGTCATCGCCGTGGTGTCGGTGGCCGTCATCGGGGGCAGCTATGCGCTGGCCCGGGCAGAGCGGCGGCGCACGCTGGAGATGGCGCAGGCCGGCCACAGCCCCTGAGCCGCCCGGCGAATCTTTCGGCCGGCATCCACATCCCTCGCATTGCCGCACCCCATTCACGGACAAGCACACATTCATCAACATCCAAGGAGCCCCACCATGACATCCAAGCTGACCTGGCCCGCGACGCCGTCCCTGCTGCCCGTGGCCCTGGCCATCTGCATGGCCTTCCCGTTGAGCGCGCAGGCCGCCGACGCCACCACGCAGGAGTTGCTGCAGGAGCTGCGCGCGCTCAAGAGCCGCGTCAACGAGCTGGAAAAGAAGCTGGAGGCTCAGCAGACGCAACAGGCTCAACAGGCGCAGCAGGCCCGCCCTGCACAAGCGGCCTCCGGGGAAGGTGGCGGCAGCGGCATGACGCCCGATCAGTTGCAGGATTTCAACCGCATCGCTGTGAAAGCCGAGGCGCTGGAAGATGCGCGCGACATGCTGGGCTTCAAGGGCCTGAAGGTCAGCGGCTACATGGATCCGAGCTTCATCTACAACCAGCGCCGTCACCAGTCGGGCTTCCAGTTCCTGAACTCGGTCAAGGATGGCGGCTACACCTATGACAACTCCTACTTCGGTGGTGCCGCCATCGACTTCACCAAGGAGACCGACAGCGGCACGCGCTGGCGCCTGACCCTGGTGCCCCAGCGCAGCACGCAGGCGGTGTCTGAAGGCAGCGCATCGATCCTGCACGAGGCCTCCGTCTCGGTGCCCCTGACCGATCTGCAGACCCGCTTCATCGCCGGCCACATCCCGGATTGGTCAGGCTATGAATACCTGCAGCCCACGCTCAACAAGCTGATCACGCACAACCTGTTGTTCGACCTGACCTTGCCCACGGCCTACACCGGCGCCGGCATGGAGATCCTGAGCGGCAAGTGGTGGAGCAAGGCGGTGATTGCCAACATGAACGCCAGCAAGCGCGGCGACAACGAGAAGACGCCGGTGCTGGCCTATCGGGTGGATTACGCCAAGGGTGAGTTCCAGGGCTTCGGGTTTGCGGGGGTGCATGGGCGGGGTTCGAACTTCCGCCAGGAGGGGCAGACCAATCCTTACACCGGCTTGTCCTATCCCACCGAATCCCGAGTGGACCTGTTCGAGTTCGATGCCTACTTCATCCGCGGTGACTGGACCGTTCAGGGCCAGGTCAGCGCCGGGCGTCAGAAGAACGCGGCGATCACCCTGGGCGCAGATGGCGAACTGCGCGACGCCATGTGGACCGGCTTCTCCGGTCTGGTCGCCTACAAGTTCATGCCCTGGTTCGAAGGCGTGGCACGGCTGGACTACATCAACAACCGCAAGAACGGCGGCGGCCTGCTGACGTATGCCACGCTGGACGATCACAACGGGATCGGGCCGGCCTACACAACGTACGACCCGGCAGCTGCGTCCGACAACTGGGCACTCATCGATCCCAACAAGGGCGTCAACCGCGCCGCCCTCAGCCTGGGCCTGAACTACGCCTTCAACCTCAACACCGTCTTCAAGTTCGAGTACCGCTTCGACTGGGCAACCGGCCCGATCTTCCTGGACACCCGCACCAACGAAGGCAAGAACACGAACCAGTTGTTGGGCACATCGGTGGTCGTGAGCTTTTGATGGCACGCACGGTGCTGCATCCCATGTTCAGGGGGGGTTCGGGGGATTCCCGCGTTGAGCCACGCCTGAGGGCGCTGAACAATCTGCACAACACAATACACCAGCGAGGAAACCGTGGCTCACATCAAACGCCTCCATTGGCGAGCCGCCAGCTTGGCGCTGGCCCTGTCGTCCTCCGTGTTGGCGGCACACGCGGCCATCACGCAGGTGCCTGAGCAAGTTCAGCAGGTCCTCATCCAGTGGCCGGATCTGGATCCCTACCTCGGTGACCGTTTGACAGGTGTTCCTCCGGTCTACAGCCAGAGCCTGGAGGCATTCGGCCATTCCGTGGCCGAGGGCAGGGCATGGATGGCCGACGTCAGCGAGGTCAGTGGCCAGGTGATTCGCCTGGGCGGAGACAACACGGGATTCAAGCTGACGTACACATGGCCCGAAGTGGGAACGCGCACCCATACCTGGATGGATGTTGCCATCGACGTTGGCAATCAAAGGGTGACTGCGGACGAGTATGTCGATGGTGTGCGCGTCTCTGACGACCAGTTGTTGCTGTACGTCTGGTCGTTCGGCATCCCCAATCCGGTCGAGGGGAAGGCCCTCGTGCAATGGGGCAATTACGTGGGGGTCATGACGCTTGTCAGCGCAGTGCCCGAGCCCTCAGCCGGCCTGGCCATGGCGCTCGGCCTCATTGGCATGGGCGGGATCAGGTTGCGCGCACGACGCCCGGCTTGATGCAGGCGGCATGGCGGTGATGCTCAGCCTGGGCTGTGCGCCTCACGCCTGATCCAGCCACCCCAGGATCGGCTGCCACTGGTCCAGATCCTTCTGCACCTTGGTGGCCGGCACATCCCACAGGCTGGCCCCGTGCGCGGCCAGGTGGGTGTAGTTCTGCGTGTCGCGCAGCAAGGTGAGCAGCGGGATGTCCAGCGTCTGCAGGAACTCCTTGAGGTGCTCAGTCGCTTTGGTGTGATCCTTGATGCGGTTGCCCACCACGCCCAGCTGCATCTTGCGATCACCGCGGCGCTTCTTGCTCAGCTCCGTGAGGAAATCCTGCGTGGCGTAGATGTCGAACACGCTGGCCTGCAGCGGCACGATGACCTTGTCGGCCAGCTTCATCACCGCATCCAGGCCCGCGCCGTGCATGCCGGCGGGTGTGTCCAGCACGACGTGCGTGACGCCCTTCGGCGGCCGGGCGATGTGGTCTTCGCTGACATCCCAGCTCTGGATGGCGGGCAGGTTGCCGGGCCGCAGTTTCAGCCACAGCCGGGATGACTGTTGCCTGTCCACGTCTCCGAGCATCACGGCATGGCCCTGCCGTGCGAAATACCCAGCGATGTTGCTCGACAGCGTGGATTTGCCCACGCCGCCCTTCGGATTGGCGACCACGATCACCGGCATGGTGTCCCCCTCAATGGCTGCGAGGTGACTATTGTGGCGCAAGGGCCTCTGTCTGGCTCTGCAGTGTTGTACCGAGGGCCCAGGGCGCTCCGGGATTGGCTAGAGTGGGGGATCCCCCGACAGGAGAGCATCCATGAGCGCATTTCCGGCCACCAGTCCGCAAGCCAGCCTCTGGCGCGACCGTGCCGCCGCTTGGGTCGATGAGCGGCGCATCGACGGGCGGGCCTGGATCGACGGGCAGCGTGTGGACGCCTTGTCGGGCGTCGCATTCGACAAGCACTCGCCGATTGATGGCCGTCTGTTGACCCAGGTGGTGCGCGGCCGCCAGGAGGATGTGGACGCCGCCGTGCGCGCCGCACGCCAGGCCTTCGAAGACGGCCGGTGGTCACGCCAGGCGCCGGCCGCCCGCAAGCGCGTGCTGGTGCGCTTTGCCGAACTGCTCATCCAGCACAAGGATGAACTGGCCCTGATGGAGACGCTGGACATGGGCAAGCCCATCCAGTACAGCCTGAGCGTGGACGTGCCGCTGGCCGCCCGCTGCATTGCCTGGTTCGGCGAGGCGATCGACAAGGTCTATGACGAGATCGCGCCGACACCCGATACCGCCCTGGCCCTGATCCAGCGCGAGCCGGTGGGGGTGGTGGGCGCCATCGTGCCGTGGAACTACCCGATGATCATGGCCGCCTGGAAGCTTGGGCCCGCTTTGGCCTGTGGCAACAGCGTGGTGCTCAAGCCTTCAGAAAAGTCGCCCTTGACGGCCTTGCGCATGGCCGAGCTGGCGCAGAAGGCGGGCCTGCCCGATGGCGTGCTCAATGTGGTGCCCGGCTACGGGCACGAGGCCGGCGAGGCCCTGGCCCTGCACATGGATGTGGACGCCCTGGGCTTCACGGGCTCCACACGGGTGGGTCGCAAGATGCTGGAATACGCGGCCCGCAGCAACCTCAAGCGCGTGTTCAACGAGCTGGGCGGCAAGTCGGCCTTCATCGTGTTCGACGATGTGGACAGCGTCGAGCGTGCCGCCGACACGGTGGCGGGTGCCTTGTTCTTCAATCAGGGCGAATCGTGCAATGCGCCGTCACGGGTGCTGGTGCACGCATCGGTGGCCGATGAACTCGTGGCGCGCGTCACGGCCCAGGCGGCGCGGTATCAACCGGCCGATCCGCTCGACCCGCAGACGGTGATGGGCGCAGTGGTGGACGAAGGCCAGTTGCGCACGGTGCTGGGCTACATCGAAGCCGGCCGACAGGAAGGGGCGGTGTGTGTGGCCGGCGGCACGCAGGCCCTGGCCAACAGCGGTGGCCATTACGTGGCGCCCACTGTGTTCGACCAGGTGCGCAATGACATGAAGATCGCCCAGGAAGAGATCTTCGGGCCGGTGCTGGGCATCATCCGCTTCGAGGATGAAGCCGAGGCGATCCGGCTGGCCAATGGCACGCCCTATGGCTTGCAGGCGAGTGTGTGGAGCCGCCACATCGACCGTGCGCACCGCGTGGCGCGGGCCTTGAAGGCCGGCACGGTGCACGTGAACCAGTATGACGAGGACGACATCACGGTGCCCTTCGGTGGCTACAAGCAGTCGGGCAACGGGCGGGACAAGTCCCTGCACGCGCTGGAGAAGTACACCGAATTGAAGACGACCTGGATCCGGATCAATCCGGCGTGATGCTGCGGTGATCGTGGTCGATGCGACAATTTGCGCATGTCTGCTGACTTGCCTGAACCCGTGCTGGATGTCGTCTGCCTGTGTGCCGATTGGTGCGGGACGTGTCGCGAGTACAAGGCCACCTTCGATGCCCTGAAGCAGGCGATGCCGGCGCACCGCTACCGCTGGATCGACATCGAGGACGAGGCCGACTTCATTGGTGAAGTGGATGTGGAAACGTTTCCAACACTGCTGGTGGCGTGCCAGGGCAAGGTGATGTTCGCCGGGCCTGTGCTGCCGCGGCTGGGGGATGCCCAGCGGCTGGTGGAGGTGCAGGTGGCCTTGGCCCGGGAGGGTGCCTGGCCGCGTCCGGATGTGCTGGGTTTGCCTGAGGATCAGGTGGAGGCGTTCGGGGTACTGGCGGGGCGGCTGGATCGTGATTGATCCTGGGTTTGGGCTGCTTGTTGGGCATGCCACGGTTTGAGCGGGACATCGGAGCCGGGCGCTCAACTCCGCTCATGTCCCCCGTCATCGGCTGCGCCGATGCCTCCTCCTTTACTTCGCTGCGTTGACCGCCCGGCTCCGATGTCTTGGAGGCGGTGGGGCCCTGCGGAGAGGGCGGCCCCAGCGTCAGGATGCGGCTTGTGGGGGCGTAGCGTTTGCCGCCTTCGAGGGGTGGGTGCCGTCTGACTTGCGGCGCTTTCTGCCGCTTGCCGTCTTGCGAACTTGGTTGGCCGGGAGGGTCCTCTTGCCGATGCGCCGCTTCTTTGCCAGTGCCATGGTGGTCCTTTGGAGTGGAAGGGCTGACGATAGCGTTGATGCGGTGACGGTGCTTTGCCCTGTGGGCTGGCCTTGATGGGGAGGGGGATTTCGGAGGGCATGAAGACGTCGCACGCCCCACCCTTGCCAGACAGGCGCAGCGGGTGATTCACGCAGCGAAGTAAAGGGGGAGGCATCGGCGAAGCCGATGACGGAGGAGAGAGTCTGGACATAAACAGTCCTGAGGACTGTTTATGCCTGACGAGCGCCTGGGGCTCCGTCCCCGGGCATGAGCGGAGTGGATCGCCCGATGCGCCTGTCCCGCGCCACCGCATGCAGGCCACGCCCAGTCCCCCCGAGAACAGGGCCCACTTCACCATGCGGCATGCTCCGGCCCCCGAACCCGGGATAATCCCGCATGAACACCGCATCCCCCACGGCCAGCGAAGGCCCTTCTTTCGGCAGCCTGCCGCTGTCGGAAGCCATGCAGGCCAACCTGCAGCGCCTCGGCTATCTGGCCATGACGCCCGTGCAGGCCGCCAGCCTGCCGCACGCACTGGCCGGCAAGGACCTCATCGTCCAGGCCAAGACCGGCAGCGGCAAGACCGTGGCCTTCGCCCTGCCCTTGCTCGCCCGGCTCCACGTGCCCCGCTTTGCCGTCCAGGCGCTTGGTGCTGTGCCCCACGCGCGAGCTGGCCGACCAGGTCACCCAGGAAATCCGCCGCCTGGCGCGCGCCGAAGACAACATCAAGGTCGTCACCCTGTGCGGCGGCAGCCCCATGCGCCCGCAGATCGCCAGCCTCGAGCATGGTGCGCACATCGTGGTCGGCACGCCGGGCCGTCTGCTCGATCACCTCGAGCGCGAGACCTTGAACCTGGATGCGCTCAACACCCTCGTGCTCGACGAAGCCGATCGCATGCTTGACATGGGCTTTGCCGATGACATCGCCAAGGTGGCCGCGCAGTGCCCGCGCGAGCGCCAGACACTGATGTTCTCTGCCACCTACCCGGAAGGCGTCACCAGGCTGGCCGGCCGCTTCATGCGCCAGCCCGAAGAGATCCGCCTGGCCGAACGCCATGACCACAGCCTGATCCGCCAGCGCTTCTATGAGGTCAAGGAAGAAGAACGCCTGCATGCCGTGGGCCTGCTGCTCGATCACTTCCGGCCCGCCAGCACCCTGGCCTTCTGCAACACCAAGCAGCAGTGCCGCGATCTGGTGGCCGTGCTGCAAGGGCAGGGCATCGTCGCGCTGGAGCTGCATGGCGATCTGGAGCAGCGCGATCGCGATCAGGTGCTGGTGCAGTTTGCCAATGGCAGTTGCAGCGTGCTGGTGGCCACCGATGTGGCCGCTCGTGGGCTGGACATTGCCCAGCTTGAAGCCGTCATCAACGTCGACATCTCGCCGGACGTGGATGTGCACACGCACCGCATCGGCCGCACAGGCCGTGCGGGGGAGGCGGGCTGGGCCTTCAGCCTGGCCAGCATGGACGAGATGGGCCGGGTCGGCCGCATCGACCAGATGCAGGGGCGCGCCAACACCTGGCATCCCTTGAGCGAGCTCACGCCTTCATCCGATGCCCAGCCTTTGCAGCCGCCGCGTGTGACCGTGCAGATCCTGGGCGGACGCAAGGAGAAGATCCGGCCGGGCGATGTGCTGGGTGCGCTCACCAAGGACATGGGCTTCGATGGCGCGCAGATCGGCAAGATCAACGTCAACGAATTCTCCACCTATGTGGCTGTGGACCGTGAGATCGCCGATCACGTCGTCCAGCGCCTGCAGGCCGGCAAAGTCAAGGGCAAGTCTGTGAAGGCGAGGCGCTTGTGATGGCCGCGTTTGCATCGCTGGGCTTGTGTGAAGCCCTTTCTCATGCGGTCAGTGAGTGCGGCTTTGCCGAGCCCACGCCGATCCAGTCGGCCGCGATCCCGGCCGCACTGCAAGGGTGCGATGTGCTGGCCACGGCGCAGACAGGTTCAGGCAAGACGCTGGCCTTCGTGCTGCCTGTGCTGCAGAGCTTGGAGGAGGCCTTTCTGAAGCAGGGCACACCGCACCACGCGCAGCCCCATTCAAAGTCAATCCGGCGCCCGACGCGCGTGCTCATCCTGGTGCCCACCCGCGAGCTGGCCCTGCAGATCGGAGAAGACATCCAGGCGCTGTCGTCCGGGCTGCAGACGCCGCTGCGTTGGGGCTGTGTGTTCGGTGGGGTGTCGATCAATCCGCAGATGATGGGCCTGCGTGGCGGCGCCGACATCGTGGTGGCCACGCCGGGCCGCCTGCTCGATCTGGTCGATCACAACGCACTCAGCCTGGATGGCGTGAGCACGCTGGTCCTCGATGAAGCCGATCGCCTGCTGGATGCGGGCTTTGCCGATGAGCTGGAGCGGGTGTTGGCCTTGCTGCCCAGGCGTCGTCAGCATCTGTTCTTCTCGGCGACCTTCCCGCCCGCCGCACAGGCCTTGGCGCAGCGCCTTTTGCACGATCCCGCGCGCATCGATGTGCCGGCGCAGCCGGCCACGGCGCCCCACATTGCGCAGCGCGCCGTCGAGGTGGATGTGGCCCGTCGCACGCCACTGCTGCGGCATCTCATCGAAGCCGAGGGCTGGCGTCAGGTGCTGGTGTTCGTGGCCACGCGCTATGCCTGCGATCTGGTGGCCGACAAGCTGCAACGCGCCGGCATCACGGCGGCGGCCTTCCATGCCGATGCCAGCCAGGGTGCACGGCGTGAGGTGCTGTCGGCCTTCAAGGCGGGTGAGCTGCAGGTGTTGGTGGCGACGGATCTGGCCGCACGCGGCATCGATGTCGTGCAGCTGCCGGCGGTGGTCAACTATGACTTGCCGCGCTCGGCCGATGACCACGTGCACCGCATCGGCCGCACGGCGCGGGCGGGTGCCAGCGGGGTGGCGGTGAGCTTCGTCACCCCGACGATGGAGGCGCACTTCAGGCTCATCGAAAAGCGTCAGGGCTTGCGCGTGCCGCGTGAACGCATCGAAGGTTTTGCACCGGATGCAGCGGTCGTGGCGGCGGCACAAGCCGCGGTGGCCGAGGCCGGCACAGGCGGCATCAAGGGCCGCCGCAAGAGCAAGAAGGACAAGCTGCGCGAGGCGGCTGCGGCCAAGCTCAAATGATGTCGGCGAACTCGGTGGGCAGGTGCTCGTGCGTGGTGTCCGGCGGGCACCACTGGCGCGCCCAGTTCGGGAACTGCGACGCCGGCATCGGCTTGGCGATGAAGTAGCCCTGCACTTCGTCGCACGACAGGCTGGCCAGCAGCTTCCATGACTTGGCGCTTTCCACGCCTTCGGCCACCACGGTCAGGCCCAGGTTGTGGGCCAGGTCCACGGTGGAGCGCACGATCTTGGCGTCCTGCAGATCGCTTTCCATGTTCATCACGAAGGACTTGTCGATCTTGAGTTCGTCCACCGGCAGGCGCTTGAGGTAGGCCAGCGATGAATAGCCGGTGCCGAAGTCGTCGATGGAGAGCTTCAGGCCCATCAGGTGCAGACGGTTGAGGGTCTGCAGGGCGCGCTGCGGGTCGTCCATGATGGCGCTTTCGGTGATCTCCAGCACCAGCAGCGAGGGGTCGATCTCGTAGCGGGCCAGCACCTTTTCCAGCTTGGTGGGCAGGTCCTGGTCCATCAGGTCGCGCGTGGACAGGTTCACGGCCAGCTTCATGCGCAGGCCCTGTTTGCTGAGGTTGTGGCTCATCTCGGCCACCTGCTCGATCATCCACATCGTCAGCACCCGCACGAAGCCCGTCTGCTCGGCAAAGGGGATGAAGCGCATGGGGGGCACCAGGCCGCGCGTCGGGTGCTCCCAGCGCACCAGGGCTTCGGCGCCCAGCACGGTGCCGTGGCGCAGGTCCACCTTGGGCTGCAGGAACAGGCGCAGCTGGCCTTGGTCGACGGCCGAGCGCAGTTCGCTGAGCATGGTGAGCGATTCTTCGCTGCTCGAATCAAGGCCCGGGGTGATACGTCACCGTGCCCGATTGCTGCTGCTTGGCCGCATACATGGCCAGCTCAGCGCGGCTCAGGAGCGTGTCGGCATCCACGCCGTGTTCGGGGCTGCTGGCCACGCCGATGCCGGCGCCCAGGTCCACCGTGTGGTCGTCCAGCGTGATGGGGCGCTCGAAGGCGGCCAGGATGCGTTGCGCCACCGGGTAGGCCGATTGCGCATCCGTGGCTTGCAGCAGGATGGCGAACTCGTCGCCGCTCAGGCGGGCGAGCACATCGCGTTCGTTGAGGGCGTCTTCGCGCAGGCGTTCGGCCACGGCACGCAGCAGGCGGTCACCGAAGCGGTGGCCCAGCACATCGTTGACGTGCTTGAAGCGGTCCATGTCCAGCAGCAGCACGGCACACGGGATGCCGTCCTGGTTGGCGCGACCGATGGCCTGGCGCAGGTCATGGCGGAACTGCTCGCGGTTGGGCAGGTCCGTCAGGGCATCCTGATAGGCCAGGCGGCGGATCTCGCCTTCGCGGGCCTGGATGGCTTGGCGCATGGTCTCGAAGGACTGGGCCAGCTCGCCGAGCTCGCCCTGGAAGCTGGCACGCACCTCGGCACCGTAGTCGCCACGCTCCAGACGGCGGGCCGAGGACGACAGCACACGCAGCGGCGTGGTGATGCGGCGCACCGTCAGCATGCTGCCCAGCGCGAAGAACACCACGCCGATGGCGGTCAGCACCAGCAGCGTGAACTTGAGCTTGTTGAAAGGTGCCAGCGCCTGGTCCACCGAGCGCATCAGCAGGGCCGTCATGGGGGACTGGCCGGGCGCGCCGGGCAGCGTCACAGGGTGCACGCTGTATTCGGTGCCGGCCACGCGGATGGACGCGCTGTGCACGTCGTCGTTGCTCATGGGGCGTTCCCAGGCGTTGGCCACCACGGGCCATTGGGGGGCTTCCATCGTGCCGACGGACACGGCCCAGTCGCCATCGGTCTGGCGCAGCATCAGGGCCACCTCGAGGCCCGAGAGGCTGCTCATGTCCTGCAGCAGGCGGCGGTCGATCTTGAAGCCCATGCCGACCCAGCCGATCACGGCCGGTGCGCGCACTGGCACGGCGACGATCTGATAGGGCTGGCCATCGATGACTTCGACCTGGTATTGCTGTGCGCCGCCGGCCAGGGTCTGGCGGGCATAGCGCTGAACGGCATCGACGAAGTGGCCGGCGTTCTCGGCGGTGCTGGCCTTCAGGTTGAACTGGTCGTCGGTGAAGACGGCGATGTTGGCCATGATGCGCTCGCTGTTGTTGGCGAGCGCGGAGCGGACGGTTTCCTGGTCACCGGTGGCCACCGCCGAGCGGAAGCCGTAGTCGGCTGACAGCACGCGCGTGGCCTGGTCCAGGTTGGCGTTGTTCTGGCCGAGCAGGCGCAGGAAGACGCGCTCGCCGGTCTGCAACTCGGTGCGGATGGCCGAGCGCGCGTTGCGGTCGATGCTGTCCTGAATCAGCCAGTAGCTGACGGCCTGCACGACCAGCAGCAAGCCCAGATACACCGCGACGATGCGGGTCTGGAGCCTCTGTGGGTTGAGGAAGGCCGGGAGCATGGGTACTGCGCGGGAGCCAGGGATCAGCGCTGGGGCGTGGCACCGTGATGTGCATCACGGTCGGCGCGGGCCTGGGCTTCGCCTTGCTGGATCCAGATGGCCATGGCGGGGCTCAGCCATTGGCTGGCCGTCTCAAGGCTGGGGCCGTGCGATGCGTTGTGCACGTGGCCTTCGCTGACTGCCGGGATCGTTTTCTTGGTGACGCGTTGTTGTCGGTCGATCCGTTCCATATGCCGCCTCTTGATGTCGGGTCCTTTGAGCTGACCTCTGTCTATCGGTCATCTTGGCGCGGCGATGAAGGGGCAGCAGTGCCCATGAATGGGGCAAAAACTGCCCATTTCGTGTTGGATGCCACAGGGCCGCCCTTTGCGGGGGCTGCGGCACCGCGCTTCAGCCGCCGGCTTGGATGAGGCTGAGCAATTCCTGCTCCAGCCCGGCGAGGAAGGCGGCGACGTCGGCGCGGTCCACCTCGTCTTGTGGGTAGATCACGGTGAGGAACTGCTGGTCGCCCATGCTGGCCAGGCCGACGATGGGGGTGACGGGCAGCGAGGCCAGCCACACCTCCTTGAGGCGCAGCGTGCCGTCCTTTGGGTTGAGGAAATCCGCCGGCCCCAGGTTGGAGAAGTGGCAGCTGACGTCCTGCAGCTTGCCGCCCACCTTGGCCTTGCGGACCATCATCGAATACAGGCGGCGGCCCATGATGGGCAGCAGCTCGTACAGCAGCAGGGGCACGGCGTATTCGCGGCGCTCGTAGCGGGCCAGCACCTCCTTGACCTGGGCTTCCATGTCCCTGATCTGGTCGCTCAGCGTGGGCTGGTGGCGCGCATAGACCGAGAACGATGACACGAAGTTGCCGATCTGCGGCTGCCGGCCTTCGGGGAAGAGGCGACGCAGGTCATACGAGATGCGGATGGCCGCCATGGCTTTCGGATCGTTCTTGGCGCGGGCCAGGAACTGGTTGGCAATGACGGCGGCCAGCAGGTTGTTGACCGTGGTGCCCATGCGTTTGGCCAGGGCGCGCACGTCCTTGCTGCTGCACTGGAGCAGGTGGTAGTCGATGGCGGCGGTGGTGAAGCGCGGGCTTTGCCGGCTGCACAGCGTCATCAGCCGCATGCCGGCCTTGCGGGCCTTGTCCTGCTTGTTGTTGCGCCACCAGCCGCGGATGCTGGCCGGCCAGCCCGCCAGGCTTTGCGGCACGACGGCGGGCACCATGCTGGGCGAATCCAGCGGCACCGGCTGGATGGCTGTGCCGTTGAGGCGGCCCATGACCGCGCTCATCATCTGCAGGTGCGAGCGGCCGTCGCCGATGATGTGGTGCAGCGACAGGATCAGCGCGGGGCTCGTGGGGTGCGGGAAGAAGCGCGCGCGCAGCGGCAGGCCGCGCTCCATCGAGATCGCCTCGTTCTGCATGGCGTTGTGGGCGGCCATGAGCTCGTCGCGCGAGGTGGGATCGACCTCGCGGTTGACGCGGAAGCAGTCCTTGAGCAGCTCGTCGATGATGTGGTCGTCGGGCAGGATGCGCAGTTGGTAGCTCCAGCCGCAGGCCTCGATGACGCCGCGCGCACGCGGGTAGGCCGAGAACAGCTCACGCAGCGCCTGGCGCACGGCGGCTTCTTCCACCGGGCCGTCGAAGCGCATCATGTAGGGCTGGTTGATCGAGCCCATGAAGCCTTCGCAGGCCCAGAAGAGGTGTTCGGTGCGGTTGAGCGGGACGAGGGTGCCGTCGGCGGTCACATGGGGCTCCTGGAGGGGGCGACGTGTGGGGTGGTGGCCGCCGCGGCCTTGCACAGAGGCAAAGGCCTGGGCATCAGGCGGGCACCGGAACCTGGTTCTCTTCGGCGTTGAACGATTCGACTTGAATCTGCACGAGCCGGCGCTTGCCCTGCTCGCCGTTCATGCGCCAGTGGCCCATGCGCACATTGTCGATCAGGGCCAGATCGCCCTTCTGCCATTCGACCAGGAAGGCGTGCTTGAACAGGTCTTCGAAGAAGGCGTGCTGCTCTGCGTCGCTCCACTCCAGGTCCTTGCCGTTCTTGTCGCACAGATCCCAGATGTAGTTGGTGCTGTCGGCGTTCTCGCAGCGGCCGATGGGGCCACGGCCCTGGAAAACATCGTTGGCCGCGGCATGCACGTGCGTGTTCGTGTTGCGCGCGAACGCCCAGGGTTGCAGGCAGATCTCGCCCGTCTGCGGATGCTTGCACACGGCCGGCGTGGGCTTGGTGGCCAGCTTGGCACGGCCGTCGGGCAGCGTGCGGAAGATCTTCATCGGGCTTTGCGAGATCAGGAAGCGGTCGAACCAGTTCAGGGCGCGCGCGGTGATGAAGTAGAAGCGGTTGTAGGCCTTGAGGTACTTCTGCTTCTGCTGGGGCGTCAGGCGCTCGAAGGCCGCATGCAGGTCGACCACGCCGGTTTCGGCCAGGTGGGCTGCCGGCTCGAAACAGCACAGCGCCAGATAGCGGGCGCGGGTGGGGCTGCCGCCGCCTTCGACGTGCGGGCCCTGGACCGAGTGGCCCACGGGGCCCAGTTGCACCACATTGCGATCCAGATAGCGACGGTAATCGCCGCCACCCATCAGGCCTTCGGTGTACTTGCGCAGCCAGGTCGACAGGACGGTGGGCAGGCCCTTGAGGTTGAAGCCGTTCCACGGCGCCAGGCCCATGCCGTTGGTGATGAAGGTGTTGAACTCTTCCGTGTCCCCCGGCGGAAAACCGCGGAACAGCACCACGCCGCGGCGATGCACCTTGTCCATGAAGAAGGGGCGGTTGGCCTCAAACAGGCTGGTGAGGTGCGGCATGGAGCTGGCGCCCTGCGCGGGCTGGATCAGCGTGACGAAGGGGTGGTCTTCGTTGACGGTGATCTGGTCCAGGGAGGTGGTGCTGTTCGAAGGGGCCATGGTGTTCTCTTCATCATCAATACACGAAGGGAATCAGGCGTTTGCGCGACTGCATGAACTGGCGGTACTGCTCGCCCAGTGCGGATTCCAACGCCTGCTCTTCCACCGTGATGCGGTAGTGGAAGATCGCGAATCCCCCGATGGTGATGAGCGCCAGGCTGGCAAAGTTGCCCATGATCAAGCCCAGCCCGATCAGGTTGAGCCAGCCCCCAAGATAGGCGGGATGGCGCAGGAAGCGGTAGGCACCGATGTTGATGACCTGGTGGTTGGACGCGATGGTGACCGTGTGCGTGAAGAACTCGCCGAGCATCTTCCAGCAGTGCATGCGCAGCAAGGTGCCGCTGACCAGCACCACCAGCCCGGTGTAGAAGAAGGCGTGCTTGTTCTCCTCGCCGACGGAGGCGGGCTCGTAATAGGCCAGGGCCACGGCGCCCAGCTGCAGCAGCGTCGAGCCGATGGAGATGAAGAGGCCGGAGTACTTGTCGGAGCCTTCGTAGCCACCTGACACGGCGCGGCGGCGTTGCAGCTGCCGGCCCTCCATCAGGTAGATCCAGGCCAGGGCGACCCAGAACAGCAGGGCCTCGGGCCAGACGAAGATCAGAGGGTGGTGGAGGGGCATATCGTGAAATTTCGACCGTTCAACTTCGGTCGGAATTGTCTGGTGGCGCCAAAAGGCCCGCAGCGGGGACTTTCCCCCGACAACCCTGAGGTGAGGGGTGCTCTGGCTCTAGGATGTGGCATATCTCACGGGGGCAGGATGACGGATCGATATCGAGTGGATGGCGCCGAGGGGGCATTTGAACCTGGCTCAGGCGGAGCGGTGCTGCGCAATCTGTTGGGCATCACCTCCGTGGATGACATGAACGATCTCGAGTTGAGCCTGCTGGCGCAACTCTATGAAGATGTCTTGCTTCACCAGATGCCGAACCGGCAGCTCACTGGGACGACCTCAGGGGCTGGCATCGCCGATGGCTGGGAAACGTCTATGCCTGGGCGGGACAGGAGCGGACCGTGAACATGAGCAAGGGCGGCTTCCCTTTGCCGCTGCAGCCCAGATCCCACGGCTGTTGGCGGAGTTTGAGCGGACCTGCCTGCAGCGCTGGACGCCTTGTCATGGGCGGGATCAGGACGGGCTGATCGACGCCATCGCCTGCACGCATGTCGAGTTCATCGTGATCCATCCCTTTCGCGAGGGCAATGGACGTTTGTCGCGGCTCTTGGCGGACGTGATGGCGGTCCAGTCTGGGCGGGAGCCGCTGGACTACAGTTCCTGGGAGTCTGGCAAGGATGGATATATCCAGGCCATCCACGCGGGGTTTGCGGGGGATTACGCGCCCATGCGCAGTTTCGTTGCGCAGGCTCTGGCGTCCAGCAGTGGCGAAGTCAGCGAGCGAGCTTGATGTGCGCGAAGCGTGGCGAGGGGTGACGCAGCTTCTGCTCCAACTCTGAGACACTTTGCCCCGTTTCCACGGCGGTGGAACTGGCCACGGCACGACGCAGGGCTTGCCGGCTGGGCTGCTTCGGCGTGTTGTGATCCGTGGGTTTGCGCATAGGTTCTGGCCTCGGTGGGCAAGGAAACAGCGTTCAGTTTACTAGACGTGGCCAGCGTGGGAAAGAGGGATAAGCCAGGCGTCCGGCGTCAGGCGTCAGGCGTCAGGCGGCACTGGCCACCTTGGCCAATTGCAATGCCAGCCGGCGCAGCGCCTCCCAGGCGTCTTCGGGCCACTGCGGGTGCCGCAGGCCCTTGACGATCCCGTCGACCGTGCTGGCGTTGGCCACCAGCCGTGCCAGGGCCGGGGCCTTGGCGCGCGGCAGGATGCGCTCGAACAGTCGCTCGCGCGGGCCCCACACCCGCTGCTCGCGCAGCACCATGGGCATGGGCTTGCCGCCGTCCAGCGCCATGCGGGCGCGGTGCAGGGCCAAGATGTCGTCGGCCAGGGCCCAGTGCACCAGCACCGCGGCCTCGCCCTCGGCTTCGAGGCCGTCGATCATGCGCAGCGTGCGCTCGACCTGGCCCGAGAGCACCGCCTCGCTCAGCTTGAAGACGTTGAAGCGGGCCACATCCACCACCGCTTCTTCGATCTGCTCGATGGTGAGGGTACCCGGTGGGTGCAGCAGGCCGAGCTTGACGATTTCCTGGTGGGCGGCCAGCAGGTTGCCTTCGACCCGGTCGGCAAAGAAGGCGAGCGTGCGCTGGCCGGCCTCGCCGGCCTCGACCTGCTGGCCCTGGGCCGCCAGGCGCTGGGCGATCCACAGGGGCAGGTGCTGGCGCTCGATGGGGTCACAGCGGAGGGTGAGTCCGACGCCGTCCAGCGCAGTGAACCAGGCGCTGCCTTGCTGCGTCTTGTCCAGGCGGGGGAGTGTGACGAGGGTGACCACGCCATCGTTGCCGGCTGCCGTCTCGCAATACTGTTGAAGGGCCTGCGAGCCGTCCTTGCCGGGCTTGCCCGAGGGGATGCGGATCTCGATGAACTGGCGATCGCCGAAGAGCGACATCTCGCTGGCCGCCCCCAGCAGGCTGGACCAGTCGAAATGCGCACCGGCCACGGTGTGCACCTGGCGCTCGGTGTAGCCGGCCGCGCGCGCGGCCTGGCGGATGGCATCCCCCGCTTCCTGCGCCAGCAGGGCTTCGTCGCCATGCAGCACGTAGATCGGCTTGAGCGTGCTGCCGGCCTTTTGCAGATGGACTGACAGCTGATCGAGGCGCAGTTGCATCGGAGGGGGCGCGGTTCAGCGGGTCGGGAAGGGATCAGGCAGCACGCTGGAAGCGGGCGATGGCTCCGGCAGGGCAGGGGCCGACGAGGACGCACCGGCCGCCGGAGGTGGCGGCTCGCTGATCAACTGCCCGGGCTTGATCGCGGCCAGCCGGCGCAGCACCTGGTTGACCAGATCGTTCTGCATGGCCTTGTGCAGGGCCTCGGTCTCGTCCTGCTTGGCCAGGGCGTCGCGTTCGTTGTAGGTCATCTCGCGCGCCAGGCCCACGATGGAGGGCGGCATCAGCTCGGTGCCATCGGCGCGCAGCACGCGGAAGGTCACGTCGTTGCGCACGGTCATGTCGCGCACCTGGCCGTAGGCCGTGGTGGTGGCCACGACCGCGTCACGGCGCTCCATCAGGCCGTCGATCACGATGTGCGTGGTCGGCACGCTGGCCGATGAGGCCGCGCGCGCGGCTTCGAGCGTGCTGTCCACCACATCGACCCCGTTGGCCTCCAGGGCGCGTGCCAGCTCGATGGCAAACGGCGAGGTGGGAACGAAGCCGGTGATCTGCACCGTGCGGAAGGCCATGTCGTGCTGGCCGCGCAGCTTGAAGCCGCAACCCGCGGTGGCCAGCAGGGCGCCCGCCATCAGCGTGGCGAGGGCGAGGCGACGGTGCTGGGCGTAGGGCTTCATGCCGGCCATCATGTCAGACCACCAGGTTGACCAGGCGGCCGGGCACCACGATGACCTTCTTGGGCGCCTTGCCTTCGCTGAACTTGGCGAAGTCCGGGCTGGCCAGGGCGGCGGCTTCGATGGCGGCCTTGTCGGCCTGCGGCGAGACCTTGATGGCGCCGCGCAGCTTGCCGTTGACCTGCAGCATCAGCTCGATCTCGTCCTGCACGAGGGCGCCGTCATCGATCTTGGGCCAGGGCGCATCGAGCAGATCGCCCAGCATGCCGGCATAACCCAGGTCGGACCACAGCACGTGCGTGAGGTGGGGCGTGGCGGGGTAGAGCACGCGCAGCAGGATGCCGAAGCCTTCGATGGCGGCGATCTGGCCATCGGCGGTGTCGGTGCCCTTGAAGCCTTCGAGCGCGTTGAGCATCTTCATCGCACCGGAGACCACGGTGTTGTACTGCATGCGCTGGTAGTCGTAATCCACCTGCTTGAGCACGGTGTGGATCTCCAGGCGCAGGGCCTTGGCGTCCTTGCTGAAGGCGACATCGGCCAGCGACTTGGCACCGTTGGCCGCCGACATCGCGCTGGCGAAATCCAGGCCTTGCAGCTTCATGCCGAAGTTCCACACGCGGCGCAGGAAGCGGTAGCTGCCTTCCACGGCGGCATCGTTCCACTCCAGCGTGAGTTCGGGCGGGGCTGTGAACATCGTGTAGATGCGGGCCGTGTCGGCGCCGTACTTCTCGATGAGGTCCTGCGGGTCGATGCCGTTGTTCTTCGACTTGGACATGGTGCCCACGCCTTCGTAGTCGATGGGCGTGCCCGCGGGCAGCTTGCCGTCGGCGCTGTCGACTTCGTTCTTGAGCTTGGCGCCGATGGCCTTGCCGGCGTCATCGTGGATCAGCTCGACATCGTGCGGCCAGAAGTATTCCTTGCCGCCCTTGGCCGTGCGCCGGCTGAAGATGTGGTTGAGCACCATGCCCTGGGTGAGCAGCTTCTTGAAGGGCTCATCGACCTTGACCAGGCCCAGGTCGCGCATCACCTTGGTCCAGAAGCGCGCATACAGCAGGTGCAGGATGGCGTGTTCGATGCCGCCGATGTACTGGTCCATGCCGCCGTCGGCCATCCAGTAGTCGGTGCGGGCATCCACCATCTGATCGTGGTTGTCGGCGCAGGTGTAGCGCAGGAAGTACCAGCTCGAGTCCACGAAGGTGTCCATCGTGTCCGTCTCGCGCTGCGCGGGCTTGCCGCACTTGGGGCAGCCGACGTTGAGGAAGTCGGGGCGCGACTTGAGCGGGTTGCCGCTGCCGTCCGGCACCACGTCTTCGGGCAGGCGCACGGGCAGGTCCTTGGCCGGCACGGGCACGGGGCCGCAGCTTGCACAATGGATGATGGGGATCGGCGTGCCCCAGTAGCGCTGGCGGCTGATGCCCCAGTCGCGCAGGCGCCAGGTGGTCTTCTTCTCGCCGATGCCTTTGGCCATCAGGATCTCGGCGACCTTGCCCACCGCATCTTTATAGGCCAGGCCATCGAGGACGTCGCTGTGGACGCACACGCCCTTTTGCTTGTCGCCGTACCACTCCTGCCAGGCATCGGTGCTGAAGCTGGCGCCTTCGACGGCGATCACCTGCTTGATCGCGATGCCGTACTTCTTCGCAAACGCGAAGTCGCGCTCATCGTGTGCGGGCACGCCCATCACGGCGCCATCGCCATACGACATCAGCACGTAGTTGCCGACCCAGACTTCGACCTTCTCACCCGTGATCGGGTGCGTGACGAACAGGCCCGTGGGCACGCCCTTCTTCTCTTGCGTGGCCAACTCGGCCTCGGTGGTGCCGCCGTGACGGCATTCTTCGATGAAGACCTGCACTTCAGGCTTGGACGCTGCAGCGTGCAGGGCCAGCGGGTGCTCGGGCGCCACCGCGCAGAAGGTCACGCCCATGATGGTGTCGGCGCGGGTGGTGAACACCCACAGCTGGCCGTTGTTGATCAGCTGGCCATCGGCGCCGGTGATGTCATGCCCGAAAGCAAAGCGCACACCTTCGCTCTTGCCGATCCAGTTCTCCTGCATCAGGCGCACGCGCTCGGGCCAGCCGGCCAGGTAGTTCTTGTCCTCGGGGTTGGCCACCGCGCCGAGCAGTTCTTCGGCGTACTTTGTGATGTTCAGGTAGTAACCGGGGATCTCGCGCTTTTCAACGAGGGCGCCCGAGCGCCAGCCGCGGCCGTCGATCACCTGCTCGTTGGCCAGCACGGTCTGGTCGACCGGATCCCAGTTCACCGTTTGCGTGCGGCGTTCGCAGATGCCGGCTTCCAGCATCTTGATGAACAGCCACTGGTTCCACTTGTAGTACTCGGGCGAGCAGGTGGCGATCTCGCGCGACCAGTCGATCGCCAGCCCCATCGCCTTCATCTGCTTCTTCATGTAGGCGATGTTGTCGTACGTCCAGGCGGCCGGCGGCACCTTGTTCTTGAGCGCGGCATTCTCGGCGGGCAGGCCGAAGGCGTCCCAGCCCATGGGCATCAGCACGTTGTGACCGTTCATGCGCAGGTAGCGCGTGAGCATGTCGTTGATCGTGTAGTTGCGCACGTGGCCCATGTGCAGCTTGCCCGAGGGGTAGGGCAGCATGGAGCAGGCGTAGAAGGCCTTCTTGTCCTTTGTCTCGGTGACGCGGTAGGCGTCGCGCTCGTGCCAGTGCTGCTGGGCGCGTGCTTCGACGGCGCGGGGATCAAAGGTCTGGTGGTCGGCGGGTGCGCTCATGGGGTCGTCTGCAGAAACGGCGGGAGGACGGCGGGGGACGGGCGGGGCCTCGTCAAGACGGCATCAGGCTGGCAACCCCGATTTCCGAAGATCAGGGGCGCCGGCCTGTGACGTGGGAATCCGGGGATTATAGAAAGGCGCGGCGGGTGGCCTGGCGGCGTTGCCGGTGGGGGCTCCTGCGGGGGCACGGCTGCAAAGTCTGCAAGCCGGCACAACGGCGCCTGGCGCTTTGAAGGCCGCCGTGAATCACCTTGAATATTGTGAGGGTAATAAATGCCAAAACGGACTGGCATTCGTGACCCTGATCAATTCGAGAGGGATATCCACAGCCCACGCAACGGTGGGCTCATTCATTCTGGCCAATTGAAAAGGATCTTGCCTTGTGGGAGGTCAAACTCCGGCGCACCCGCCCGAAATCCCACCTCGAACACCGGGCGCGGAAAATCCGAATGGGCTGCGTTCAGCCCTATATGGATACTGAATGCACGCAGCCGCCGCGCCATGTGAATCTATATCAAGTCTGGCGAGCCTGGGTTGTTTGTATTTTCGCGAGGTGAGATATGGGAAATCCTTTCGATGTGCCGGAAGCCGTCTTCCTGGTCTTGAAGAACGAGACGGGCGAGCATTCGCTGTGGCCCGAATTCCTGCCCGTGCCAGGGGGATGGACTGTGCAGCACGGGCCGGCCAACCGGGAGCGCTGCCTGTCGTATGTGGAAACGCATTGGCGGGCCTTGCGCAGCACGCAGGCCCTGGGCTGACACCCGCGGTTGTGAATCAGGGCAGCCAGCGGGGCGCCCGGGAGTTTGCTTGAAGAGGTAGCCGATCATGCTGGGTATCGATGAACTGGGCGCCGCCACGGTGTTGGGGGCGCAGGAACCACACACGCCTGAAAATAATATGCTCGGGGATCCGGAATATTTTCCGTTGACGATTGCGCAGCGTGGTTTGTGGTTTGCGCAGAAACTCGGCGCCAGGGATGCGATATTCAACCTGTCGGAGGTGCTGGTCATCGACGGCGAGCTGGATGTGGACCGTTTTTACGCGGCCATGGTCCAGACGGCCAGCGAGGCCACGGCCACGCGGCTGCGCTTCATCGAGGTCGGCGGCAGCCCCATGCAGGCCATCAATCCGGAGGTGGGCGGCGTGCTGCCCCTGCAGGATTTCAGCGGGCGCGCCGATCCCTGGGCCGATTTCCTGGCCTGGGCCCAGGCCGAGTACACGGCACCGCACGATCCCTTGTGCGATCCGCTGTGGGCCACGGGCCTGGTCAAGGCCTCGCCCACGCGCTATTACTGGTATCACCGCGCCCACCACATCCTGATCGACGGGTTTGCCGGCGGCCTGCTGGCGCGGCGCATCGCCGAGGTCTACAGCGCCATGGCGCAGGGCGAGCCGGTGGCCTTCAAGCCTTTTGGTTCCCTGCCCGATCTGGTCACCGAAGACCACGCCTATCGCAACTCGGAAGACTTTGCCGCCGAGCGCGCCTACTGGACGGGCCTGTTCGAGGATCGGCCCGCGCCGGTGAGCCTGGCCGAGTGGCGGCCGCTGCAGGTGGGCGGGGTGCGGCGCCAGTCGTGCCAGCCGCCGGCCGAGCTGATGCTGGCCGCGCGCGAAACGGCCAAGGCGCTCAACGGCAGCTTCCCGCAGTTGATGATCGCGGCGCTGGCCATCTACTTCCACCGCATGACGGGCGCCAGCGACCTGGTGCTCGGCCTGCCGGTGACGGCGCGCACCAACAAGAAGCTGCGCAGCATCCCCGCCATGCTGGCCAACGCCGTGCCGCTGCGCCTGAGCATGCGGCCCGACATGAGCCCGGCCGAGGTCGTGCAGCAGGTGGGGCGGCGCGTGCGCGAGGCGCTGCGCCACCAGCGCTATCGCTATGAGGATCTGCGCCGCGACCTGAACCTGCTGGCCGAAGGCCGCCACCTGTTCACCACCGTGGTCAACATCGAGCCCTTCGATTACGACCTGCGTCTGGGTGAGGCGAAAGCCACGCCGCTGAACCTGACCAACGGCTCCATCGAGGACCTGGCCGTGTTCGTGTACGACCGCGGTGTGCACAAGGGCGTGTGGATCGATCTGGATGCCAACCCCTCGCTGTACACGCAGGCCGATCTGGTGGGCCATCAGACGCGCCTGCTGCGCTTGATCGAGGCCATCGTGGCGCAGCCCACGCAGGTGATCGGTGCCATCGATCTGCTGGACGAGGCCGAGCGTCGGCAACTGGTCGGGCCGGGCAGGGGGGCGCAGGCTGATCAGCATGTCGATCACGATGCCCCGCTGCTGCCCCAGATGTTCGAACAGCAGGTGCAGCGCAAGCCGTTTGCGGTGGCCTGCGTGTTCGAATCGCAGAACCTGCTGTACCTGCGCTTGAACGAGCAGGCCAACCGCGTGGCGCATGCCTTGATCGCGCGCGGCATCGGGCCGGAAGACATCGTCGGCGTGGCCGTGCCGCGTCAGCCCGAACTGATCGCCGCCCTGCTGGGCGTGATGAAGGCCGGTGCCGCCTACCTGCCGCTCGACCCCGATCTGCCGGCCGAACGCCTGGCCGCGATGATCGAGGATGCCCAGCCGCTCGCCGTGTTGAGCACGCAGACCCTGGCCGCCCGCACACCGTGGCTGCAGGACGCTGCGGCCTTGTGCCTGGATGGCGACGAGGTGGCCGCGCAGCCGGTGGACAACCCACGGCCCTGGCAGCGCGTGCGGCCATTGACGGCCCACAGCGCCGCCTATGTGATCTACACCTCGGGCTCGACCGGCAAGCCCAAGGGGGTGGTCGTCACGCACGGCGGCCTGCGCAACTTCATGCTGGCCATGATGGACACCATCGGGCTGGACGACACCGATCGCCTGCTGGCCGTGACCACCATCGGCTTCGACATCGCCGGCCTGGAGCTGTATCTGCCGCTGCTGTGCGGCGCACGCGTCGTGATCGCGCCGCGTGCGGTGGTGCGCCATCCGCCGGCGCTGGCGCGCCTGATCGTCACCTCGGGCGCCACGGTGATGCAGGCCACGCCTTCGTTGTGGGAGACGCTGACCGGCGGTGAACTCGCCGCCCTGCGCGGCATGCGCGTGCTGGTGGGCGGCGAGGCCTTGTCGCCCGCGCTGGCCGGCACCTTGACAGAGGTGGCCTGGGATGTGATCAATCTGTACGGGCCGACGGAGACCACGGTGTGGTCCACCGCGAGCGTGGTGGGCGAGGGCGCACCCAGCATCGGCCAGCCGATCCGCCACACGCAGCTCTACATCCTCGATCCTGGCCTGCAGCCCGTGCCGGTGGGCGTGACGGGCGAGCTCTACATCGCGGGCGACGGCGTGGCGCGCGGCTATCTGAACCGGCCCGAGCTCACGGCCGAACGCTTCCTGCCCGATCCCTTTGGGCCTGCGGGCAGCCGCATGTACCGCACGGGCGATCTGGCGCGCTGGCGGCACGATGACATGCAAGATGCGCTGGTGGTGGATTACCTCGGCCGCGCCGACATGCAGGTCAAGCTGCGGGGCTTTCGCATCGAGCTGGGCGAGATCGAAGCGGCCTTGTCGGCCCAGCCTGGCGTGGCGCAGGCGGCCGTCGTGTTGCGTGAAGACCGGCCGGGCGACAAGCGCCTGGCGGCCTATGTGGTGCCCGCACCCGGCGCCAGCGTGGATGCGGGCGAGCTGCGTGCCGGCCTGGCGCGCACCTTGCCCGATTACATGCTGCCGGCCGCCTTCGTGATGCTGCCCGCGCTGCCCTTGATGTCCAGCGGCAAGCTCGACCGCAAGGCCTTGCCGGCACCGGATCTGGCGCAGGCCGCCAGTGCCTCGCGCCGCGGGCCGCGCAATCCCACGGAAGACATCCTGTGCGCGCTCTTTGCCGAGACCCTGGGCCTGCCCGCGGTGGACATCGACAGCAACTTCTTCGAGCTCGGCAGCGATTCCTTGATGGTGGCGCGCGTGGTCTCCAAAGTGCGCAGCACCTTCCAGATCGAGCTGCCGCTGGCCGCGATGTTCGAGGTCACCCACATCGCGGGCCTGGCGGAGCTGATTGACCGCGCGCAGAGCGCCGAGCAAGGCCTGACGAGCCCGCTGCGCCGCCGCGCCCGGCCGCAGCGCGTGCCGCTGTCGTTCACACAGCGCCGCCTGTGGTTCCTCAGCCAGCTCGATGAAGCGGGCGGGGCCTACAACATCGCACTGACGCTGCGCCTGCAAGGCACGCCCGATCTGGCCGCTTTGGAGCAGGCTGCCCGCGATGTGCTGGCGCGCCACGAGATCCTGCGCACCGTCTATCCCGAACACGAGGGCGAACCTTATCAGCAGGTGCTGGGCATGGACGAGGTCCAGACGCCTTTGACCTGCATCGATGCCGATGAAGCCGAGGTGCGGCGGCTGGCTTCCGCCGAGGCAGTCTCGCCCTTCGATCTGCGGCATGCCTTGCCTTTGCGCATCCGCCTCTACCGCATGGCGGCCGATCAGCATGTGCTGCAGATCGTCGTCAACCACATCGCGGCCGATGGCCAGTCCCTGCACCCTCTGGCGCGCGACATGGCCCTGGCCTACGCCGCCCGGCGCGCGGACCGCGAGCCGCCCTGGCCGCCTCTGCCCGTGCAGTACATCGACTACACGCTGTGGCAGCAGGAGCTGCTGGGGGATGTGACGCAGGGCGCCTCATCGTCCACCGAGGCTGGCCAGGGCGATGCGCCCATCCAGCGCCAGGTGGCCTACTGGCAGCGCACGCTGGCCGGTGCGCCCCATCAGATCGAGTTGCCCTTCGATTTCACCGTGCCTGCGGTGGCCGGCTATGCCGGTGCCAGCGTGGATGTGCGCGTGCCGGCCCACCTGCATCAGGCGCTGGTGCGTGTGGCGCGTGGCGCGCAGGCCAGCCTCTTCATGGTGCTGCAATCGGCCCTGGCGATGCTGCTGGCCCGCATGGGCGCAGGCGAGGACATTCCCATCGGCACGCCGGTTTCGGGCCGGGGCGATCACGTGCTCGACGACCTCATCGGCTGCTTCGTCAACACCCTCGTGCTGCGCACCGATGTCTCGGGCGAGATCAGCTTCCAGCAGCTCGTCGAGCGCGTGCGCGCGGCCAACATCGGCGCCTATGCCCACCAAGACTTGCCTTTCGAGCGCCTGGTCGAGATCCTGAACCCGCCGCGCGACCGCTCGCGTCATCCGCTCTTCCAGGTGATGCTGGCCCTGCAGAACTTCGGCGATGGACGGGCGCTGGCGATGGACGGTCTGCAGGTCTCGCCCTTCACCATCGATGTGGGCGTCTCGCGCTTCGATCTGTCGCTGATCGTGGGCGAGCTGCGCACACCCACCGGCGAGCCCGCGGGCATCGAAGGCTATCTGGAATACCGGCGCGACCTGTTCGAGCCGGCCACGGCCGAGGCCTTGGTGGCCCGCCTGATGGCGGTGCTCGAAGCCGTGGCCGCCGCGCCGGACATGTCCATCTCGCAGATCGATGTGCTGCTGCCGCACGAGCGCGCGGCCATGCAGGCCAGCCTCAGCCACCTTCCCATGCCCTCGCCAAGGACCCTTCCATGAACACCCGCAGTTTTGTCCACCTGTTCGAGGCGCAGGCCGCCCGCACGCCCGATGCCATCGCGCTTGTCACCGGCTCGCTCAGCTGGACGTATGCCGAGCTCGACGCACGCGCCAACCGGCTGGCCCATGCGCTGCGCGCACGCGGCATCGGTGCCGGCCATGTGGTGGCCATCGCGCTGCCGCGCAGCGGCAAGATGGTGCTCAATGCGCTGGCCGTGATGAAGGCCGGTGCCGCCTTCATGCCGGTGGACCCGAGCTACCCCGCGCAGCGCCTGGCCCACATGTTCCAGGATGCCCGGCCCGCCTGCGTGCTGACCGACAGCGCGACCTTGCCTACCTTGCCAACCCGCGTGCGCGATGCGGGCCTGGCCTGGGTGCTCGATGCCGATGCCTCGCAGCAGCAACTGCGTGACCAACCCGATGGCCCGGTGGCACACACCGTGCAGCTTGGTGACCTGGCCTATGTGATCTACACCTCCGGCTCGACGGGCCAGCCCAAGGGTGTGCTGATCACACATCAGGGCATTGCCAACCTGGCCGATGCGCTCGTGGCGCACCTGCAGGTGGATGCGCAGGCCCGCGTGTTGCAGATGGCTTCGCCCAGCTTCGATGCCGCGGTGATGGAGATGCTCATGGCCTTCGGCGCCGGGGCCACGCTGGTGGTGCCGCTGCGCGAGCTGGTGGTCGGCGAGATCCTGGCCGATGTGCTGCGCGAGCTGCACATCAGCCATGCGCTGATCCCGCCGGCCACGCTGGCCAGCATCCCGGAGGATGGGCAGGGCTTCCCGGACCTGAAGGTGCTGGCCGTGGGCGGCGAAGCCTGCCCGCCCGAGCTGGTGGCCCGCTGGGCGCCGGGCCGTCGCATGGTCAATGCCTATGGGCCCACCGAGATCACCGTGTGCGCGACGATGAGCACGCCCATGCAGCCCGGCGCACGCATTGCCATCGGTCAGCCCTTGCCGCAGGTGCAGACCCTGGTGCTCGATGATCGCCTGCGCCCCGTGCCCACGGGGGTGGCCGGCGAGCTCTACATCGGCGGCATCGGCCTGGCGCGTGGTTACCTGGACCGTGCACCGCTGACGGCCCAGCGCTTCGTGGCCAATCCCTATGGCCCGCCGGGCAGCCGCATGTACCGTACGGGCGATCTGGTGCGCTGGCGTGTGGACCGCACGCTGGAATTCGTCGGGCGCAGCGACAGGCAGGTCAAGCTGCGCGGCCTGCGCATCGAACTCGGCGAGATCGAATCCTTGCTGGCAGCGCAACCCGGTGTGCGCGGCGCCCTGGTGCTGCTGCGTGAAGACCAGCCCGGCCAGCCGCGCCTGGTGGCCTACCTGCTGCCCGATGCCGGCACGGTGCTGGATGTGCAGGCCCTGCGCGACGCCCTGGCGCGCCAGTTGCCCGATCACATGCTGCCTTCGGCCATGGTGAGCCTGCCGGCCTGGCCGTTGACGGCCAATGGCAAGCTCGACCACGCCGCCTTGCCCGCACCCGATGGCCACAGCCTGTTGCAGCCTGCCCGCCCTGCGCGGCCGCCGCGCACGCCCACCGAAAGCCGCGTGTGCGAGCTGTGTGCCCGCGTGCTGGGCCAGGCGGCGGTGGACGATGCCGATGCCAACTTCTTCGACATCGGCGGGCACTCGCTGCTGGCCATTCGCCTGGGCCGCCTGATCCGAGATGAACTGCGGCCCGACTTCCCTGTGGCCGGTGTGTATGCCACGCCCGTGCTCTCGGTGCTGGCCGCCCGCATCGATGGCGAAGCCCCGCTCAGCGAGGATGTGGACCTCGGCCAGGAAGCCCGCTTGCCATCGGACATCCCCACGCTGATGGCGCAGCGCCTGGATGCGCTGCAACCCGCCGCGCCGACGCAGCTCTCGCATGTCTTCCTCACCGGCGCAAGCGGCTATGTCGGCGCCCACCTGCTGGCCACCTTGCTGCGCGACACCGCGGCCACCGTGTGGTGCCATGTGCGCGCCGCCGATGCCCGCACCGGCCGCGAGCGCCTGCTGGCGGCCCTGCACGATCAGCACCTGCAGGATGCCTGGGATGCCTCGCGTGTGGAGGTGCTGCTGGGCGATCTGGCCCAGCCCGATCTGGGCATGACGGTGGACGCCGTGCAGCAGGTGCGCGAGCGCTGCGATGCCATCGTGCACTGCGGTGCCCAGGTCGACTTCCTGCACGGCTACGCCGGCCTGAAGGCGGCCAATGTCGAAGCCGTCAAGACGCTGTTGCGCTGGACGGTGCAGGGCCGCGCCAAACGCATGCACCACATCTCGACACTGGGCATCGTGGATGCCGCACAAGGCCTGCAGGGCACCGTCAACGAATGCACACCGCTGAAGTCGTGGAAAGGCCTGATCGGCGGCTACAGCCAGAGCAAGTGGGTGGCCGACACCATCGCCTGCCAGGCCCAGGCGGCCGGCGTGCCCGTGGCCATCTACCGCCTGGGCAGTGTCACCGGCGATCACGTGCACGGCCTGTGCAATGCACGCGATTTCATCTGGCGCATGGCCCAGGTGTGCGCCGGCCTGGGCGCCATCCCCGATCTGGATCTGAGCCTCAACATGACACCCGTCTGCGATGTGGCACGCGCCATCGTGCGCCTGTCCACCTGCGATCAAAGCGCCGGCCAGGTCTACCACCTGCTCAGCGGCCACGAGCTGAGCCTGCAGGACCTGGGCGCGGTGTTCGAGCGCCTGGGCGTGCCAACGCGCCACGTCAGCGTGCAGGCCTGGGCGCAGCTGGCGCGCAGCCGCATGCAGGCCGGCACCGACGACGAACTGCTGGCCGTGCTGGCCATCCTGGCCCGCCACGATGGGGTGGTGCACCGCCCGCCGCACATCGTCGGCGAGGCCACGCAGCGCAAGCTCGAAGCCCTGGGCGTGCCCATCCGCCGTGTCAGCCGCGAGCTGCTGGGGCGCTATCTGCAGCAACTCGGTGTGGTCAAGGGTGTGCAAGGCGTCACGGTGCCGCTGACGTCGATCCACTGAAGCTTGCCTCCCATCAAAGGACTTCCCGGAAAGGCCCGCCATGATTCAAACGATGAGGCTTCTGTTCGCCGCCACGCCGATGCCCGGCCATGTGGCGCCCTTGCTGGGCGCTGCACGCGGCTTGGTCGAGCGCGGCCATGAGGTGATCTTCCAGACCGGCTCGGTGTTCCGCGAGGCGGTCGAGCGCATCGGCGCGCGCTTCGTGCCCCTGCATGAAGAGGTCGATATCGACTGGCGCCACATCGACGAACGGTTTCCCGAGCGGGCCCAGTTGCCCAGCGGCCCCGCGCAGATGATGTGGGGCGTGCGGCACCTGTTTGCCGATGCCATCGGCCGCCAGCACGAAGGCCTGCAGGCGATCCTGGCCAGCCAGCGCGAGGCCGGTGCAGCGGTGGACGCCATCGTCATCGACACCTTGTTCTGCGGTGCCTTCCCCATGCTGCTGGCGCCGCCCACAGGACAGCCCCGCGTGCCCGTGGTCTCGCTGGGTGTGAGCGTGCTGGCGCTGACCAGTGCCGACACCGCCTTCTTCGGCCTGGCCTTGCCGCCGGCCCGCACCGCCCGTGGCCGCGCCCGCAACCTGGCGCTCCACGAAGGCATGCAGCAGGGCGCCTTCGGGCCGCTGCAGCAGTACATCGACGATGCGCTGGCGCAGGTGGGCAGCCCGCCCTTGCCCTGCTTCATATCGGATGCCGGCTGCCGCCTGCCCGATCGCTGCCTGCAACTCACCACCGAGCGCTTCGACTATCCGCATCACGATCTGCCGCCCACGGTGACCTTTGCCGGCCCCATCATCCCGCCGCCGCCGGCCGAGTTCACGCCGCCTGCGTGGTGGCATGAGCTCGATGGCTCGCGGCCCGTGGTCGTGGTCACGCAAGGCACGGTGGCCAATGCCGATCCGCACCAACTCGTGGTGCCCACCCTGCAGGCGCTGGCCAACGAGGATGTGCTGGTGATTGCCGGCACGGGCGGCCCGGCCATCGACACCATCCCCGGGCCCATCCCCGCCAATGCGCGGCTGGGCACCTTCCTGCCCTTCCACCATCTGCTGCCCAAGGCCAGCGTGCTGGTCAGCAATGGCGGGCTGGGCGGCGTCACGCATGCGCTGAGCCTGGGTGTGCCGCTGGTGATCGCCGGCGACAGCGAAGAAAAGCCCGAGATCGCTGCACGCGTGGCCTGGAACGAGGCCGGCATCGACCTGGCCACCGGCCGGCCCGATGCCTTGCTGCTGCGCACCGCTGTGCGAGAGGTGCTGCGCCGGCCGCAGTACAAGGCCGGCGCCCTGGCCATGCAGGCCGACTTCGCCCGCTACGACGCGGTGGCCACCATCGAACGCCACCTGCAGGAGCTGTGCGCATGAGCCGCCCCCACATCGCCATGAGCGTGCTGGAGACCGCCAGCTGGCCTGTGCAGAACATGCTGCCCACCTTCATGCGTGTGCTCGACGAGGCTGAACGCAGCCGCGCGGCCCGCTTCGTGCGCCCGCGCGATGCACACGATTACATGGTGGCCCATGGCGCCTGCCGCATGCTGCTCGGGCAGGTGCTGTCGGTGCCGCCGGCCTTGCTGCGCTTCACCACGGCCAAGGCCGGCGCCAAGCCCCGGCTGGCCTGGCCCGCGCAGGCCGGTGTGGACTTCAACATCAGCCACACGCAGGGCCTGGTGATGTGCGCGGTGGCTTCGCAGCCCGACGAGTCCGTGGCGATGCCCGACGCCGCGGCGCAAGACACGCCCGAAGCCAGCCGCATCCCGACGCTCTCCGTGGGCGTCGATTGCGAAGACGTGCGCGCTGAGATCGACGATGCCTCGCTCGACACCTATTGCAGCGAGGCCGAGATCCGCACCCTGCACCGGCGCCCGCCGAGCTGGCGCCACGTGCTGTGGACGCTCAAGGAGGCGCTGGCCAAGGCCTGCGGCAGCGGCCTGAGCCTGGACCTGCGCACCCTGCGCATCGAGATGCCGCAGGCCGGCGCGCCCCAGGTGCTGGCCGTTGCGCCCGACATGGGCCGCGCCGACGAATGGCACCTGCACCACTGGCAGCCCACGGCCCGGCATGTGGCCACCCTGGCCTACCGCACGCCCGATGGCGCACCCGTGCAGATCGAGCACATCAATGTGCTGGAGGCCGTGGCCTGAGCCCGCGCACCAGGAGCCCGCCCCATGATGCCCAGCCGCCCACCCCATCGCACCTGGCGCATCGGCCGCATCCCCGTGAGCTACATCGCGCGCAACCTGTGGACGCGCCGCATGACCACCTTGCTGACGGCCGGCGGCATGGCGCTGGTGGCCTATGTCTTTGCCGTCGTGCTGATGATGTCTGAGGGCATCCGCGATGCGCTGGTGGCCACGGGCGAGGCCAACAACCTCATCGTGCTGAGCAAAGGCGCCGACACGGAAGTCAACTCCACCTTGTCGCGTCAGCAGGCGGCCGTGCTGGCGTCCCTGCCCGAGATCGCCGCGGATGCCCAGGGCCAGCGCCTGGCCTCGGCCGAAGTGGTGGTGCTGCACACGCTGCCCAAGTCAGAGGACGGCACGCTGGCCAACGTCACCATGCGCGGTACCTCGGGCGATCTGGCCCTGACGATGCGCCCACGCGTGCGCCTGATCGAAGGCCGCATGTTCAAGCCCGGCACGCAGGAACTGGTCGTGGGCCGCGGCATCGTCAAGGGCTTTGCCAATGTGGAAGTGGGCCGCACCTTGAGCTTCTCGGGCCGTGAGTGGCCGATCGTGGGCGTGATCGACGCAGGTGGCAGCGGCTTCGATTCCGAGATCTGGGGCGATGCCGAATCCATCCTCGCGGCCTTCAAGCGCGGCCTGTATGCCAGCGTGCTGCTGCACGTCAACGGGCCTGCATCCGAGCAGATCCTGCGCGAGCGCATCGAGCGCGATCCGCGCCTGCTGCTGGACGTGCACAACGAACGCCGCTTCTACGCCACGCAATCGGAGACCATGAGCCGCTTCATCTGGCAACTGGGCATGGCGATGTCGGGCATCTTCTCCATCGGCGCGATCGTGGGCGCCATGATCACCATGTATGCCGCCGTGGCGCAGCGCACCGCGGAGATCGGTACCTTGCGGGCTCTGGGCTTTCGGCGCGGAGCCATCCTGCTGGCCTTCCTGGGCGAGTCGCTGCTGCTGTCGCTGTCCGGCGGCCTGGTGGGGCTTGCCGCAGCGATGTCGATGCAGCACTTCAAGATGTCCACCACCAACTTGCAGACCTTCTCGGAGATCGCCTTCACCTTCCACCTCACGCCCATGATCGCCCTGCGCGTGCTCGCCTTCGCGGCGGTGATGGGCGTGGTGGGCGGCGTGCTGCCGGCCTGGCGCGCGGCGCGCTTGACGATTGTGGATGGCCTGCGCGCGGTGTGACACGCGAGCGGGGATCAACCCTCGACGGCCTGGGCGGCATGCGCCCCCTGCCCGCCCTGCACGGCCGGCACGCTGCTCGATGAAGGACAACACATGCTGAGCAAAGCCCTGCGGATCCGAGATCGGCACCCAGTGCCGCGCATCGATCTCGCGGCGCTCCAGTTGCGGCACCCAGCGTGACAGGTCCTCGCTCAACCAGGGGCTGACGAAGCGGTCCTTCGTGGGCACCAGCACCAGCACCGGCGCCTGGGCATATCGTTCGCGCGGCGCCATCATGCGCTGGAACACATTGGCGCGGTACAGCCACACGCCATGCATGCCATCGGAGGTCTGCGTGGGCCGGGGCTCGAGGTGCAGGCCTTCGATCAGCCGCATCAGCGCCGGCCATTGGCGCCCGACGAACAGCCGCCATTGCGCCTCGGGCAGCCAGGGCAGCTGGAACATGTAGACATACCAGGACTTGAGCATCTGCATCGCGAACTGGTAGAGGTGCTTCGGCGTGGGCTTTGCAGGCGGCTGCGCAGCCAGAAGCCGGCGTGATCCAGGCACGGCCCCGAGCACGAGACATACGAGGCGATGCGGCCCTTCAGTGCGGGTTCGGTGGCGAACTCCCAGGCTTGCACCGAGCCCCAGTCGTGCCCTACCAGGTGCACGGGCCGGTCCGGGCTGACCACATCGATGACGGCCTTGAAGTCGGCCATCAGCTTGTCGAGCCGATAGGCCGCACGGCCCTTGGGCTTGATGGATTCGCCCGCGCCGCGCACGTCGTATGCCACGACCTGGTATTGCCGTGCCGCCAGGTATTGGGCAATCGGCCGCCACTCGCTGCGGTTGTCCGGATAGCCGTGCACCAGCACCACCACCGGGTGGCCGACCTGGCCCCAGCTCTCGGCACGCAGCGGGCCATCGGGGCCCAGGACATCGAAGGTGGTGGAAGGCATGAGGGGCCGCATGGACGATCGATTCAGGTCAGGGGGAATGCACGACGGGACGCCGCATGCTAGGCGGACGCGGCTGCCGCCGCCAATGGCAAACGACGACAGAAAGGCAGCCAGCGCGACAGGGCTTACCCCGGGCAAGCCCGCAGCTTTCAATGCATGGAAGATGCCGCCGAAGCCGGCAGCCCGAAAACGTGATCGAACACCCAGTTGAAGGTGAAGGTGTAGAAGAGAAAGAACACCACCAGGCCCAGATCGAGCAGCAGCGCATCCCACCAGCCCATCTGCAGCCACCAGGCGATGGCTGGCACCGTCAACAGCACCAACCCGCCTTCGAAGCCGATGGCGTGCGCGATGCGGCGGGCCAGCGTTCGTTGGCGGTGAATCTGCCTGCGCTCCCAGGCCTCGAACAGCGTGTTGAACACCATGTTCCAGATCAGCGCCAGCACCGAGGTGGTGATGCCCATGCCCAGGCCTTCGCTGGCGCCCTTGTCCGAGATGAGCGGCGTGGCCCCCGTCACCACGACGACGGCGATCAATTCATACAAGCCTGCGTGCAGGAGTTTGCGGCGCGGGCCTTGAAGGCCCGCGCCGATGCGTGGGTCGGGCTGCATGGGCTGGTCTGGATGGCCGCGCCCGCCTTGCGTGTCCTGCATAGGGCGGCAAGGTTAGCAGCACCCGGCGCATGCGTGAGCCGGGCGCCCCAAGCCCTTGGGCTCAATGGGTGGTTGTTGCGCGACGGCGCTTCATCACGCCGATACCCAGCATGCCTGCCACGGCCAGGGCCCAGCTTGAGGGCTCAGGCACGGAGGTCGTGATCGTGCCGAAACTGTCCACGCTGGCCAATGCAGATTTGCCGAGATCGGTCAGGTTCAGCGACCGTGAGAAGACTTCGAAGCCTTCCTGGGTGAGCGTCAGGTTGCCGATCTTGTTGTTCACGGACACGATGGCATGGCAGCCGCCGTACGTGGTGCAGGTGGGCACGACTTCCTGGTTGCCATAACTGATGGGCGAGAAGTTCCACACCGCGAGCTGGCTGATGCTGCCCACGTCATTGCCGCCCACGACGTCGGCAAACACCTGCTGGCGCACCGCATCCACGTGCAGATTGCTCAGGCTGATCGAGCCGCCGCGGCTGGCAATCGGCTTGCCGACCGGGATCTGGATGCTCAGGCCGCCCTGGTACTTCGCATCTGCGCCGCCAATGTAGGTGGTGCCGCCCAGGTTGATGGTGTTGGCGGTGACGCTGGTGACGGGCATCTTCACGTCGATCGAGGTGTAGTAGCCCTGCTCTTCGACGGTGGTGCGCAGCGTGGCGCCGCCGGTGGACGTCAATTTGGCATTGAAGACGTCCATCGCACCGGCCGCGTAACTGCTGAAGGTGAGCACGCCGGCCGTGCGGCTGTCGAGGGTGTAGTCGAGTCCTTCGCTGTTGACCGTGGTATCCGGATAGACCGGAAAGGTGGCGGCTTGGGCTTGGGCGGTGCAGGCCAGGGCGATCAGGGATGCGCAGGCGAGCGAAGACAGAGAGAAGCAAGTTCTCATGATGATTTCCTTCCTGAATATGCTTTATGGATGTTGACGTGACGCCATCGCTGACGTCACGCAATCATCTTGCTACACCTGCGCTGTGCACGCATGGTGGATCACCCGTGGTTGTGTCGGCGCGGCTGCACCGGAGTCGGGGGGTCAGCCCGGGTTCTCCAACTGGGCCTGCTGAGCGGCCAGTGCCGCCTCTTCGGCCTGCTGCTGAAGGCGCATCTGTTCTTCCTGCATCGCGCGCACTTCCTCTTGCGTGAGCAGCTTGCCGCCGAAGAGGATGCGGATCTCGTCGCCCTCGCTCAGCGAATGCTGGCGGTGCGTGATGATGAAGCGGCCACAGCCCAGCGCGTTGATCGATTGCTGCACATGCGCCTCGGTGGTGAAGTCCAGGTGGCTGGTGTACTCATCGAGCAGCAGGAAGCGCGGCTTCTTGTACAGGGCGCGTGCCAGCAGGATGCGCTGCTTCTGCCCACCCGACAGCGTGGCACCCATGCCGCCGACCAGCGTCTGGTAGCCCATGGGCATGCGGGCGATGTCGTCGTGCACGCAGGCCAGGCGGGCGGCTTCTTCCACCTTCTCGGGCGTGGCCTCGGTGTCGTTCATCGCGATGTTGTCGTAGATCGAGCACGAGAACAGCTGGTCATCCTGGAACACGGTGCCCAGCACCGATCGGAAGGCTTCCGAGCCCAGGCGCTGGATGGACACGCCATTGAGCAGCACCTCGCCGGCTTCCGGGATCACCTGGCCCGACAGCACCTTGAGCAGCGTCGATTTGCCGCAGCCCGAGGGGCCCACGATGGCCACGGCCTGACCGGTGCGCACGCTCAGCGAGATGTCGTTGAGCACGGGCTCTTCGCCGGCGGCATAGCGGAAGGTCACGTTGCGCACCTCCAGCGTCATCGGCTCGTCGGTCTTGAGCGAGGCGGCGGCATGCGGCGGCGACACGGCTTCGGGCTCGCTCAGCACGATGTCGGCCAGGCGCTCGCCTTGCAGCTTGAGCAGGCGCAGGTTGATCACGCGCTCCAGCAGCTCCGAGGCGCGGTTGAGGAACTGGCCCTTGTAGGCGATGAAGGCCACCAGCATGCCGATGGAGAACTTGTCGTCGATGATCATCGTGGCGGCCAGGTACAGCACCAGGGCCTGCTCCACCGCACCGATGATGCCGTTGATGGCCTGGTACAGGATGCTGATGCGCTCTTGCTTGACGTGGGCATTGACCATCGAGGCCTGCTGGTTCATCCAGCCGCCCACGCGCCAGTTGGGCTTGGCGAAGAACTTGATGGCCGACACGCCCCGCAAGGTCTCCAGCAGGAAGGTCTGCGCATTGGCCTGCCGCACGATCAGCTCTTCTGCGGCCTGACGATAGGGCTTGAACACGGCAAAGCGCACCACCGCATACAGCACGGCCACCAGCAGCACGATGCCCGCCAGCATCGGGCTGTACATGAACATCAGGCCGAGCGTGACCAGGCTGACCACCCCATCGAGCACCGTCTCGACCAGGTGCGTGGTGATGGTGTCCTGGATGTGGTTGACCGATTCGAAGCGCGAGAGCACGTCGCCCGTGTGCCGCTTGTCGAAGTACGACAGCGGCAGCTTGAGCATGTAGCGGAACACATTGGTGCTCGACGAGATCTTCCATGACAGGCTGGCGCCCAGCACGATCCAGCTGCGCAAGAGCCGCGTGCCCAGCGACATGAAGGCCAGCAGGAAGGTGGCCAGCGCCAGCACCGCCAGCAGCGGCGCATCGCGCGTGACGACCACGTCATCGATGATCCACTGGCTGAGCATCGGCATCAGGATCGCGAAGATCTCCAGCACGATGGACAGCAGCGCCATCTGGCCAAAGGCGCGCCACAGGCCACTCTGGCCGGTGAACAGCACCTTGAGGTCGAACGGGGTCTTGTCCTGCTTCTTCTGGAAGCCGGGCGCGGGCGCCAGCTCCAGCGCCACGCCGGTGAAGTGCGGGCTGGCCTCCTTGATGGTCAGCGTGCGCTCGCCCACTGCCGGGTCATGGATGGTGATCTTCTGCTCATCGGCCTTGACCAGCACCACGAAGTGATTGAGGTCCCAGTGCAGCAGGCAGGGCGTCTGCAGTTGTGGCAGCTCTTCGAGTTCGAGCCGCAGCGCCCGGTTGGCAAAGCCCAGGGCTTCGGCAATTTCCATCAGCCGTGCCAGCGTGGCGCCGCGTGAAGACAGCTCGAAGCGCCGACGCAAGGTCAGCAGATCGGTTTCGTGGCCATGGGCCGAGACCACCATCGCCAGGCAGGCCAGACCGCACTCGGCGGCCTCGGACTGCAGGATCATCGGCACGTTGCGCCGTGGCAGCAGGGACAGGAGGTTGACGCTGGGTTTGGACATGGTGGATCAGAGCTTCCCGCTGAAGGCGAACAAGGGGTCAAGCATCCAGCGGAAGAGCTTGCGGCGGTCGATCTCGATGTCGGCCGACAGCGTGTGGCCCGGGCGCAAGGCGACCTCGGTGCCATAGGCCTTGACCATGCTGCTGTCGAGCTTGACGCGCACCAGGAAGAAGGCGCGGCGGTCCTGGCTGTTGCCTTGGCCCCCGACGTTGACGGGGACGTCCGTCTGCGAGACGCTTTGCACCTCGCCGTGGTACTGCCCGAAGCGTTGATACGGGAAGGCGTCATAGCTCAGGCGCACGCCCTGGCCTGCCTTGATGAAACCGATGGCGGTGCTGGGCACATACAGCACGGCTTCCAGCGCCGAGTGTGTGGGCACGATGGTGGCCAGTGTGGCGCCGGCCGGTGCGGCCTGCCCCGTGGTGGCCACCAGGCCCGAGACCACGCCGTCGATCGGCGACTTCAGCAGCGTGACGCGGGCACCGCGCCGCTGCACGGCCTCCTGTTGCAGGCTCAGCAGATCGCGATCGAGGCTGGCCCGCGTGACGCGGTGCTGCGCGATGAGCTTGTCGCGCTCTTCACGCGCCTGAGCCGAATCGGCCTGGGCCGCGCCGCGCTGGCGTTGCAGGGTCTGCAGGCGGGCGTTCTGCTCCAGCAGGGTCTGGTTCTGCTGCTCGTATTGCAGCTCGGAGACGATCTTCTCGGCCAGCAGGGGCTTGAGTTGCTCCAGCAGCTTGCGCGTGGACGCAATCTGCTGCGACATCAGCTGGACTTCTTCGCCCAATGACTTGGCGTCGCGCTGACCCTGGGCGATGCGCTGGTCCAGGGCGGCCAGCGTGGCCTGCAGCGCGGCATCCTGCCCTTGCGCCTGCGCCATCACCTGTTCGCGCTGGCCCTTGATGTTGCTCTCGATCAGGGCCTGGGTGCTGCCTTCATCGGAGAAGCGCTCATAGCTCATCTCGGCCAGCACATCGCCGGCCTTGACGCTCTGGCCTTCCTTGACGAGCACGCGGCGCACCTGGCCAGCTTCGGGTGGCGTGATCATGGCCACGCCTTCGCTGGCCTGGATCACGCCCTGCACGCGCTCCTTCTTGGTGTACGAACCGAAGGCCAGCACGCCGATGACCAGGGCGGCCAGCAGCACGAAGAACCCCGTGAGCTGGTTCGCCCCCACCGGGCGGATGGACAGGGCCGGGCCGGCGCTGGTGTCCGCCTTGGCGGCCAGCACCTCTTGCCGGAACAGGGATTGGGGATCGTCGGCACTCATGGTGTCTGCAGGGTCAGGGAGCGCAAGGCCGTGGTGGATGGCAGCGGCGAGGCGCTGGGCGAAGTGGCCATCGCGGCCTCGGTCTCGAAATGGATCATCAGCGGCGCGACATGCTCGGCATCAAGCTGATCGAGCAAGGTCAGGATGTTGATCTGGGCACTCAGTGCCGTCACGCGCGCGGCCACGACGTTCTGGCGGGCCGAGTAAATCTGCTGCTGGGCATTGAGCAAGTCGAGGTTGGTGCGCATGCCGGCCACGAAGGCCTTGCGCACGGCCTCGAAGGTGGCCGTGGCCGTGGCCTCCACATCCTGCTGCGCGGCGATGATGGCCTGGGCCTGCATCAGGTTCTGATAGGCGTCGCGCAGGCTGGTCTGCACGAGGGACTGGGTGTCATCCAGACGGGCCTGGGCCTGCACCAGCAGTGCCGAAGCTTCCTTGACGCGGCCTTGCTGCACGCCGCCCGTGAACAGCGGCCAGCTGAGCTGGACGCCGGCGGTGCGGTTGGTGGTGCTGGTCGTCTGGCTGATGCCGCTGCCGGATACCGAAGTGCGGTCCTTTTCCAGCGTGGCCACGGCATCGACCGTGGGCTGCCAGAACTCGGCATCGCGGGCGGTGTTGGTATGGCGGGCGGCTTCGACGGCGGCGCGGGCGTCGCGGATGTCGGGGTTGCGCTCGGCGGCTTGATCCAGGGCTTCCGTGAGTGAGGGCAGTGCCGGTTCGGCCTTGGCCGTGGCGGCATGAAAGCCCGCCGGCAGTTGCACCGACAGGCCGGTCAGCCGCTCCATGGCCAGGCGCTGGCTGGTGGCGCGCATGGCCAGCTCCTGCACGGAGGCACGCACCTGATCGAGCCGCGTGCGGGTCTCCAGTTGGTCCAGCACGGTGCCGATGCCCGATTGCAGCCGGCGGTCGTTGATGTGCAGCTGGGTCTGCAGCAGCTCCTGCTGGGCTTCGGCCAGGCGGCGTTGTTCGTTGGCTTCGGCTGCGGCGATGTAGGCCAGGCTCACATCCCGTGCGGTGGTGGCACGCTGGCCCTTGGCCTGCCATTCCGATTGTTCGGTGACGGAAGCCTGTGCATCGGCCGCAGCGCGATCGGCTGCGCGCCAGACGGGCAGGGAGGCGCTCAGCGTGGCGTTGCGGGTGGGGCCGCTGGTGGACGCATCCGCGGTGCTGCCGTCTTCGCGCACGGTTCGCCGCGTCTTTTGCTGCAGGCGGCTGGCGACAGCATCCAGGCGCGGCATCCAGGCTGCGCGCCATGCCTGCTGGGCTTGTGCACGGGCGGCATCGACCCCGGCATCGGCCGCGCGGTTGGCAGCGGCCCGCTGGGCTGCTTCGAGCAAGAGGGGCAGGGCGCTGGCGGTGCCCTGCATGGCATTGGCGCTGGCCGTCGGCGCCCGCGTGGGCACTTCGACCAGGACCAGTGCCCAACGCAGGCGCAGCGCATCGCCGGTGGCATCGTTCTGCTGCAAGGTGGGCTCTGGCGTGACCGCATGCGCGGCCATGGCCGTCAGGGCCATGAGCAGCATCGGCATCCAGGTCGATCGCACCCGAGGGGCAGAAAAGGGCATGTGCAGCAACACGTGTCGGATCAAAGCAAAGGCCGCATATGCGGCCTGCGGACCGGGGCGGCAGTGCCATGTCTGCAAACTGCCATCCCGATTAAGCAGATCATAAGTGGCGCCTCTGGCACACCGGTGCGTGCTAGCGCGCAAAGGGTATTCCCTTGAGATCGTTCTTCTGCAGGCCACGCCGTGCACAAGTGCATGAATGGCCCCTTCGCGGCCCCCTCAAGCAGGGGCGGCCACGGCACTTGAATGGGTGTGGGCATTTTCCCGCAAGGTGACGCGCGCAGCCATCACCTTTGCATGGCCGAGCCCTCTGAGGGGTGACCTGACCACATCAAAGTGTGCACACCTGCCGCACGGCGCGCTCCCACTCGGCCATGCGCGCTTGCGCACGTTCGCGCGACAAGGTGGGGTGAAAGGTGCGCTCGGCCCGCCACAGCCGGGCGATGGCCGCCGTGTCGGCGAACACACCGGTGGACAGGCCGGCCAGGTAGGCCGCGCCGAGTGCCGTGGTCTCGGTCACTTCCGGCCGCACCACCGGGATGCCCAGCAGATCGGCCTGGAACTGCATCAGCAGGTTGTTGACGCAGGCGCCCCCATCCACGCGCAACTCGCTGACGGGCTGACCGCCAGCGGCCACGGCATCGCGGCTCATGGCGCCCAGCAGGGCCGCGCTCTGGAAGGCGATCGATTCGAGTGCCGCGCGGGCGATGTGGGCCACGGTGCTGCCGCGCGTCAGGCCCACGATGGCGCCGCGCGCATCGCTTTGCCAATAAGGCGCGCCCAGGCCGGTGAAGGCCGGCACGAACATCACGCCGCCGGCATCTGGCACGCTTTCAGCCAGGCTCTGCACCTCGCTGGCCGCCTTGATGGCCTGCAGGCCATCACGGATCCACTGCACCACGGCGCCACCGATGAACACGCTGCCTTCCAGCGCGTACGCATGCTGCCCCGGCAACTGCGCCGCCGCCGTGCACAGCAGGCCATTGGTCGAGCTGCGTGCATCGGCCCCGGTGTGCATCAGCATGAAGCAGCCGGTGCCATAGGTGTTCTTGGCCAAGCCGGCTTCGAAGCCTGCCTGCCCGAACAGGGCCGCCTGCTGATCGCCCGCCATGCCGCCAACAGGCAGGGCCGCCAGGCCAGGCAGCACGCCGGCATCGCCCCAGGTCGTGGGGGCGACATCGCCGAAGTGGCAGCTGGAGGGGCGCACCTCGGGCAGCAGCGCGCGCGGGATCTGCAGGCGCTGCAGCAACTCCTCGTCCCAATCCTGCGTGTGGATGTTGAAGAGCATCGTGCGCGAGGCGTTGGTGACGTCGGTGGCGTGCACCTGTCCGCCGGTCAACTGCCACAGCAGCCAGGTGTCCACCGTGCCAAAGGCGAGTTCGCCGCGCTCGGCTGCGGCCCGCGCGCCGGGCACTTGATCGAGCAGCCAGCGCAGCTTGCTGCCGGAGAAGTACGGATCGATCACCAGGCCCGTCTTGGTGCGGATCAGGTCTTCGAGGCCTTCGTCGCGCCAGCGGGCGCACAGGCTTTCGGTGCGGCGGTCCTGCCAGACGATGGCGCGAGCGAGGGGCTCGCCACTGTCGCGGCGCCACAGCAGTGTGGTCTCGCGCTGGTTGGTGATGCCGATGCCGCGCAACTCGCTCAGGGCGCGGCCCTGGGCCTGAAGCTGTCGCAGCACATCGAAGGCCGTGTCGCGCTGCGAGGACCACAGCTCCATCGGGTCATGCTCCACCCAGCCGGGCTGCGGGTAATGCTGGCGGATCTCGCGTTGCGCCGAGGCCAGCAGACGGCCCTGTTCATCGAAGACGACGCTGCGCGAGCTGGAGGTGCCCTGGTCGAGTGCAAGGATCAATGGCATGCGGGCTCTACCTTTCTCACGGCGCGATCGTCAGGCCCACATCCCATTCCTGCATCAGTTGCGGATAGGGGGCCGGTGGCAGCGCCTCGGTGAACACGCGCTTCATGTCGCGCAGGTGGCCGATCTCCACGAACTGCGGCGTGCTGAACTTGCTGACGTCGGCCACCAGCCAGGTCTCGCGGGCCTGGGCCATCAGGGTCTGGGCCACGGGCAGTTCGCGCAGGTCCTGATCGCGCAGCGTGCCATCCACGTCCACGCCCATCGTGCTGACGATGGCGATGTCCACGCGGAACTGCTTGAGGAAGGCCACGGTGCTCTCGCCTTCGAGCGCGCTGTCGCGCGGGCGCAGCACGCCGCCGGCCACGTGGATCTTGCAGTCGCTGTGTTCGTTGAGCAGGTTGGCCACGTGCAGGTTGTGCGTGATCACGCGCAGGCCCGGCTTCTTGAGCAGCTCGCGGGCCACGGCTTCGACCGTGGTGCCGATGCCCATCATCAGCGAACTGCCTTCGGGGATGGCCGCGGCGACCGAACGGGCGATGCGCGCCTTGGCGTCGGCGCGCAGGGCCTGGCGCTCCTTCCATGCGCCGGCCGATGGCGCCTGGCGCGGCAGGCTCACGCCGCCATGAAAGCGCAGCAGCAGGCCGGCGTCGGCCAGGCGCTGGACGTCGCGGCGCACCGTCTGCATCGTCACGTCCAGCCGCGAGGCCAAGCGCTCGACCGAGACGGCGCCGCGCGCCCGCACTTCTTCGAGCAGGGATTGTTGCCGCGGGTTGGGGCTCCAGCTGGGATCGATGGACATGGCCGTGCGTCTCCTTCTTGTTCGGGCTGATCGGGGTGCTGATCCTTGAGCCGGGCCGCACAGTTGCCGATAAGGCGGTCTGGGGCCAGGCGCGCCGGGGCGGCAGGGTGGTCCGCCCGGCATTCAACGCAGGCCCAAGGCTAATACGAAATAAAACAAACACAAAACAATACAAACGCGCTTGTGCAGTAACCTTCGGGTCGCGTACAACGTGCCCCACGACCCAGTGAAGGAGAGTTGCTTGCAGTCCGAAGGACTCGACACCGTGTCGCCCGCCAGCGAGGACACCCGTGAAGCCGATTACCACTGCGATGTGCTGGTGATCGGCGGCGGCATCAACGGTGCCGGCATCGCCCGCGACCTGGCCGGGCGCGGCTGGCGCGTCGTGCTGTGCGAGCAGGAGGACCTGGCCAGCCACACCTCGTCGGCCTCGACCAAGCTCATCCACGGCGGGCTGCGCTATCTCGAATACGGCGAGTTCGGCCTGGTGCGCAAGGCGCTGATGGAGCGCGAGTTGTTGCTGCGCTCGGCGCCGCACATCATGTGGCCGCTGCGCTTCGTGCTGCCGCATGACCCGTCGATGCGGCCGGCGTGGCTGATCCGTCTGGGCCTGTGGCTGTACGACAACCTCGCGCCGCGCGAGTTCCTGCCCGGCTGCGAAGCCATCTCGCTGGCACGCCACCCGCTCGGCCAGCCGCTCAAGCCGGCCTGGACGCGCGCCTTCGTCTATTCCGATGGCTGGGTGGATGACGCCCGGCTGGTGACCCTGTGCGCCCTGGATGCCGCCGAACAAGGCGCGCAGATCCTCACGCGCACGCGCTGCGAGAGCGTGCAGGCCCATGCAGGCGGCTGGCGTGCCCGGCTCAGCCATGCCGACCCGTTCACGCAGCAGCCCAATCACCACTTGACCCTGCAGGCGCGGGCCGTGGTCAATGCCGCAGGCCCTTGGGCCGAGCAGATGCTGCACCAGGGGATGGGGGTCAAGCCCGCACCCGCCGTGCGGCGACGCGGCACCACCGTGGCGGCGGCCGCACCGGAGCAACTGCGCCTGGTCAAGGGCAGCCACATCGTCGTGCGCAGGCTGTTCACGCACGACCACGCCTACATCTTCCAGGGGCGCGACAAGCGGGTGATTTTCGCCATCCCGTATGAGCGCGACTTCACGCTGATTGGCACCACCGATGTCGAGCACCGCGGACCGCCGGGCCACGTCGCCATCGAGCCGCAAGAGGTGGTCTACCTCTGTCAGGAGGTCAGCCGTTACCTGCGTCGCTCGGTCGAGCCGGGCGACGTGGTGTGGAGCTACGCCGGCGTGCGTCCGCTGCTGGACGATGCCCATGGCCAGGCCGCTGCCGTCACGCGCGACTACCGTCTGCAGTCACAGGCCAGCCCGGCGCCCTGGCTCACAGTGTGGGGTGGCAAGCTCACCACCTTCCGCGTGCTGGCACAGGAGGCGGCCGATCAGATCGGCACCCTGCTGGGCGATGAGCGCCACCCCTGGACGGGCCACGCCGTGCTGCCCGGCGGCACGCTCAGCGACCTGATCGAAGAGACGCTCGACCCGGTGGCCGACCTGGCCGCCTTCCAGGCCCGGCTGCGCAAGCAGCACCCGTGGATGGACCTGGGCCTCGCCAGGCGCTGGTCGCGTGCGTATGGCAGCCGCGTACTGCGCCTGCTCGATGGCGTGCGTTCGCGCGACGACCTGGGCCGCGAGATCGCCCCCGATCTGTACGAGGCCGAGCTCTTCTACCTCAAGCGCCACGAATGGGCGATGACGGCCGACGACGTGCTGTGGCGCCGCTCCAAGCTCGGGCTGCACTACACGCCCGAGCAGCGCCAGGCCGTGGCCGACTGGTTTGCGGGGCAGGCGCAATCCGCGGCGCAGGCCGCCCAGGGCTTCCACCACAGCTCGCTGAGCCGGGATGCCAACGCCTCTTGAGGCGCACCTTGCGGGTAAATCCCTGCGCGGCGAGCTTGGCAGAGGATGCGCGTCCTCCTAGACTGCGCCCTTGGTTTGATGAGTCAAATATAACGATGATCGTTTGGCGGCTGCGCGGCGTGCCGGCCCCGACGAGCGCGTCCATCCCAGGAGCCCGGTCGACATGAAAACCTCTTCGATGAGACGACGTGCGCGCCTGCACGCCTGCATCGCCGCCTTTGTGGCGACTTTTGCCATCGCCGGGACAGTGCAGGCTGAGGCCGCCACGCTGGCACCGCAAACGGGCACCCCGGCCAATGCCTCGCCTCTGGATCTGGCTGCCTACGGCGTGGCCGAGCAGGAGTTCTTCATGCAGGGCTCGGCCAACGCCTACACCGAGGCCGGCCCCTGGCGCAAGGACGGCGTCTGGCCCATCAAGATCCAGAAGGCGGGCCAGCCCTACACCACGCGCCTGTTGGCCCGCTATCCCAGGGACGCCGCGCGCTTCAACGGCACCGTCATCGTCGAATGGCTGAACGTCACGGGCGGCATCGATGTCGAGATCGACGGCATCTACATGGCCGAAGAGTGGCTGGCCAAGGGCTATGCCTGGGTGGGGGTCTCCGCCCAGAAGGCCGGGCTGGATGGCATCAAGAAGGCGTATGCCGGCCGCTACGACGCCTTGAGCATCCCCAACGATGCCCTGTCCTACGACATCTTCAGCGATGCGGCCCGCATGATCCGCACCGAATCGGCCACGCTGCTGGGGGGCTTGAAGCCTCAGCGCCTGCTGGCCACCGGCCAATCGCAATCGGCGCTGCGGCTGACCACGTATGTGAATGCCCTGGCTCCGCAAGCCCGCCTGTTCGATGCCTACCTGATCCATTCGCGCGGCTCCTTCCCGGCGGGCATCGACAGCTTCCTGGGCGGGCCGCTGGTGGCACGCATCCGCACGGATCTGGACGTGCCGGTCTTCCAGTTGCAGACCGAGTTCGACACCGGCCCGGCGCTGGGCGCGCTCTCCCGTCAGCCTGACACGCCCCGGCTGCGCACCTGGGAAGTGGCCGGTGCCGCACACATCGATCAATACGGCCTCGACCTGATGAACGCGGCGATTGCCGGCGCGGCCGGTGAATCACCGCTGAGCTGCAGCAAGCCCTTCAACAACCTGCCGTTCTACCGCGTCGAAAAAGCCGTGCTCAGGCACCTGCAGGCGTGGATGACCGAGGGCAAGGCGCCGCCTTCCGCGCCTCCCATCACCACCAGTGCCCAGGGCACCTTCGTGCGCGATGGTGTGGGCAATGCCTTGGGCGGCGTGCGCCTGCCCGAGGTGGAGGCGCCCACCTTCACCTACGCGCTGTCCAACAGCGCGAAGCCGGGCAGCGCCACGGGCAACATCCTCACCACGCTGGGCTGCGTGTTCGTGGGCAGCGCCATCCCGTTGACCGATGCGCAACTGCAGGGCCTCTACACCAGCCGTGACGACTACGTGGCGCGCTATGGTGCGGCCGCCGATGCGGCCGTGAAGGCCGGGCACCTGCTGCCGGATGATGCGCAGCAGGGGCTGATGCAGGCGCTCTCGCGCGCCAAGCTCATGCCTTTGCCGTGATGGCTTGACCGTGATGGCCGGGCCGCAGGCGAAGGGCTGAGGCCCGCGGCGCCAGCGTCTTACTGGCTGTCGCGCGGCATCAGGAAGTGCCCGCGGGCCTGGGCCACGGGGCGCTGGGGATCGTCCTGCCAGATGGAGACCTGCACCAGCGCCACCCGGTTGCCCTGACGCACGGTGGTGCCCTGCACGAAGGTGTCCACCGGCTTGGCCGAGCGCAGGTAGGCGATGGCGAAGTCCACGCCCCGCGGCACACCGGCCAGGCCCGGATTGGTGGCCAGCAGGTGCAGGATCATGGCCGTCTCGCCAAAACCGGCGAGCACACCGCCGTGCAGCGCGGGCAGCACCGGATTGCCGATCAGCTCCGGCTTGAAGGGCATGCGGAACACGGGGCCGGCATCGATCTGCGGCTGCTGATGGATGTTCAGGAAGTCGACATAGGGCGAGCGGCCCGGCGGCAGGGCCAGCGTCTCCGGCATGTCGGCGGCCTGGCTGACGAAAACCTGGCTGGGTTCGATGCTGGCCGGTGACATCAGGCTGGCGGCGGCCTGCGCCGGGGTGGGCGAGGCCTGCTCTGCGGCCGGCACTGCGGCAGGGCCGCCCGTGTCCCTGCGGCGCGTGTTGGCCGTGGCGCGCATGAAGGTCGCGTTCACCGTGGCCACCGGTTCGGCCTGGCCGGGTTGATGCAGCTCGCCCCGCACGAAGGCGACGCTGCGCGACAGGCGATGGCATTCGGCTCGGCACACCAGATCCGTCTCGGCCACGGGCGGGCGCAGGTAGTCCATGCGCAGGTCCAGCGTGGCGAAGGGCTCCATGGCTTCGAGCGCGGTCCCCACGGCCAGGCCGCAGGCGGTATCGGCCACCACGCTCAGGCAGCCCGGGTGGATCAGCTTGCGCTCGGCATCGCCCGTCCAGGTGGCGCGTGCCGGCAGCAGCAGGCTGGCATGGCCCTCGCCAGCGTCGGTGACGGTCATGCCCGAGGTCACGGCATACGGGATGCCGGCGATGAAGGCGTGGACCCAGGCGTTGCGGCTGTCGCCAGTGAAAATGCTCATGGTGAAACGGTGGCTGCGCGAAAACGCACGAGTGTACCGATTCAGGGAAAACCAGAGGCGGGCATCCCCTGGCCGCGGCGGCCGATGCTGGGCGGCATGCGTCCACGGCCAATCCGGTGGCATTTGCCGACACTGACGAGGCGCCACGGTGCCGCGATCATGAAGCCATGACTTCTTCCGCTTCCATGCCACACGCGATCCATGCCGCGCCACCCACCCGCCATGGCGCCGATCTGGCCCGCGCCCGCCGCATCGCCCGCATGGTGCGCCTGAGCCTGTTCGGCCGCGATGGCGAACCCACCCCCGCCCAGTGGGACCGCCTCGGCATGGCCCTGTGGGATGGCGACCCCCTGGCCGATGCCGTGGCCGAGTGGATGCACACCGAAGGCATGGGACCGGCCTATGCCCGGCTGGAGCGCGCCATCGAACATGGCCTGGCCGCGGTGCCCGATGCACCGCCTGCCTTGCGCCGCTACATCGAGGCCGCCGAGCACCTGCCCGACTGGGCCGACCCGTTGCTGATGGACCAGGGCGCCCGCTTCATCCAGAGCACGGGCCAGCACGGCATGCTGGTGTTGCGCGATGCCGGCCTGATGGCGGGCTACCAGGCCGGTGCCATCAACCAGACCCTGGTGATGACCGGCGCCTTGCGCAAAGGCCCGCAGCGCCGCGTGGCCGAAACCACATCCTGGTGGATCGATTGCACCCGCGAGGGCGGCATGCGCCGACACGGAAAGGGCTTCAAGACCACGCTGAAGGTGCGCGTCATGCATGCCCTCGTGCGCCGCAGCGTGGCCAGGCGGCCCGAGTGGGATGCGGCCCAGCTGGGCCTGCCCGTCAACCAGGTCGACATGCAGGCCACCTACCTGGGCTTCAGCGTCGTGCACTTGCTGGCCCTGCGCGGCACCGGCGTCGTCGTCACGCCTGACGATGCGCACGCGATGATGCACCTGTGGCGCTACATCGGCTGGCTCATGGGTGTGGACGCATCCTGGTTGTACGAGACCGAGATGGATGGCCGCGTGGGCCTGTACCACAACCTGCTGAGCCAGGCCCCGCCCGACGACAGCAGCGTGGCCCTGGGCCGCGCCCTGATGGACGAGCCCTTGAGCCGCCACTACCCGCGCATGGGTTGGCTGCGCGGCCGCTTCAACAAACACCGCCACCTGAGCGTGGTGCGCTGGTTCGTGGGGGCCGAAGGCATGCGCAACCTCGGCCTGCCGCAGGCGGTGCCCTGGTATCCGGCGCTCACGCTGCTGCCTCGCCTGATGTGGACCGGCGCACACCGTCTGGTGCCCGGTGGCTATGGCCGGCTGGTGGCCGCTGGCAACCAGGAGCAGATGGATTACCTGCCCATCATGTTCGGCAAGGCCCGCCACGGCGTGGCCGAGATGGGCTCGCCCGAGCAGCGGCCTTCTTGAGCGCCTTCAGGGGTCGAGCCCGCCTCGCCCCGGCTGAGACAGCCCTCAGTTCAGCTTGAACTGCCCGGCCGAGGCCACCAGCGCCGAGGTCTCCTGCCGCACAGCCTGCACGGCCGCGGCCGATTGTTCGGCCAAGGCCGCGTTCTGCTGCGTGGCCTGGTCCAGTTGCCCCATGGCCTGCTCGATCAGGCGGATGCCGCCAGCCTGCTCGCTCAAGGCATGGCTGACCTGCGAGATCTGCGATGAGACCTCGCGCACGGCCTGCACCACGTCGCGCATGGTGTCGCCGGCCTGGGTGACCAGGCTCGCGCCCGATTCCACCTCGTCCACCGAGGAGCGAATGAGCGTGCCGATCTCCTTGGCCGCTGCGGCCGAGCGCTGTGCCAGGCTGCGCACCTCGCTGGCCACCACGGCAAAGCCACGGCCCTGCTCGCCGGCCCGGGCCGCTTCCACGGCTGCATTGAGGGCCAGGATGTTGGTCTGAAACGCGATGCCGTCGATCACGCCGATGATGTCGGAGATCTTCTTGGACGAATGCAGGATCTGCGACATGCGGTGCACCACCTGCTCGACCGTCTCGCCGCCATGCGCCGCGATGTCGGCCGCAGACGAGGCCTGCGCATCGGCCGATTGCGCCGCCTGCACGCTGTGCTGCACCGAAGTGGTCAGCTCCACCACGCTGGAGGCCGTCTGCTGCAACGTGGCCGCCTGCTGCTCGGTGCGATGCGACAAGTCGTCATGCCCCGTGGCCACGCCATCGAGGTTGAGCGCCACCGTCTGCGATCGCGTGCGCACATCCCCCACCACGGCGGCGATGCGTGCCTTCATGTCGGCCAGTGCCTGCATCAACTGGCCCATCTCGTCGTGCGCATGCACGGGCACCGCACTGACCAGATCGCCATCGCGGATGCGCTGCGCCGTGCGCACCGCCTCTTCCAGCGGCACCAGCGTGGCCCGCCGGATCACCCAGAAGGCGCTGCACAGTGCCGTGATGCCCAGCAGGTTGATGGCGATCACGATGACCTTGACCGTGTCGACGGCCTCGACCACCAGCGGGCCGAAGCGGTTGGAGTTGCCCATCACCTCGTTCATGTCCGGCTGGATCTGCTGTACCAATGCCGGCGTGACATCGTCACCGGGGGCGGATTCGATCCTGGCGCGCATGCCCTGCAGATCCTTCATGTCCTTGTGCGGCAGATCGATCACCGCCCCGAAGCCCAGCAGCCGGAAGGCCCACTGCTCGACGCCGAGACAGATTCCACATCCACACGGCTGGCGATGGCGTAGGCCTCGTCCAGGAGGGACTACGCCTCCGAGCGCCGCCTTGCTCAAGGGATGCTGCGTCGGCGCCAGGGCGACCCGCTCAAGATCAAGCTGCATCTGCATCACCCGGGCCACATGCTCACGCTCCAGGTGATGGAACAGCGCCCCCTTGCCCAGCAGCCGCACGCCCAGCAGCACCATCGCGGACACGACCACGACGATGCACAAACCCGCCACAAACTTCTGACGCAAGGTGGTGTGATGCAGCACGACAAGACCTCCTCTTTCGCGAAACGCTCAGAAGTTATCGGAGGCCTTGGCGCCAGTCTGAGGGGCGCCTTTCCCGCCAGGTGCCGTGGCTGTGAGATCCGTCACAGCCAGTCGGCGGGCTCGGGTCTTCAGGGGCGCGGCACCAGGTGCACGGCCAGCCCGGTCTTGGTCACTTTGATGTCTTCGACCTGGTAGCCCATGCGGTCGGCAGCACGCAGGTCTTCGGGCTTGAACTGGTGGATCGGGAAGTCCTGCAGGTGCTCGCGGGCCACCTTGTTGCCCAGGTCCTGCAGCATCTGCTGGAAGCCTTCGGGCATGCCCTCGATGTGGATGCGGTCCACGTTGAGATCGAGGATGCGCAGCGTCAGGTCCTTGGGTTCATAGCGCAGGCCGAAGCTCACGTTCACCGTGCCGATGTAGTCGCGCCCGAAGACGGTGTCGCGGGCCTTCAGGTCGGCGGCGGCCAGCACCCGGTTGGTGTCGGCCACCATCTCCAGCCGAGGCAGCGTGGCCGTCACATCGAACATGTTGAGCACCCGCTTGGTGAGCGGGAACTTGCGCGCCAGCCGGGCCTGCAGTTCTTCACGCGTGATGTCCACGGTGCGCGGGCCGAACAGGCTGGCGCAGGCGCCCAGGCCGGCGGCAGCGATGGCCACGGCGCCCAGCAGAAGAATGCGACGGCGGTGGTTGGCAGTGCAGGAGGTGCGGGTGGTGCGCATGGTGAGGCGGATCATACGGTGGCCGGCAGGCCCGCCCAGGCCTGCAGCGAAGTGACCTCGATGCCCCGCGCCCGCGCGCGCCGCGCCAGCTTCAGCAGCGCTGCATCCTTGCTGAACAACCAGGCCGCGCCCACATGCAGGGCCAGATCGATGAACACCTGGTCATCCGGATCCTTGCAGCGCAACGGCCCGCGCGGCGGCTCGTCCACCATCTCGGCATGCTGGAAGACGGGGATGGTCAGCATCGGGATCGGGCTGCCAGCGTGCAAAGGCACTGCGCGGCCACACCTGATGCCACTCCTGCTCCATCGACGGGCAGGCCAGCCAGCGCAGCCGTCCTTCATTCAAGGCCTGCGCCACCGGGTGGGCTGCAGGGTCCTTGAAGACGCGCCAGTCCAGCAGGGCGTTGGTGTCGAGGATGACGATGGGGACGCTGCTTGGCCCCGCGTCTGCCGTGTCGGGCAAGGTGGTCTGAGTGGTCAGCGCCAAAGCGGGCATGCGATCCATGCGATCACGCCGCACTGGCGATCACGCCACCGCCCAGGCACACATCGCCCTGGTACAGCACGGCCGACTGCCCCGGTGTGACGGCCCATTGCGTCTGCGCAAAGCGCAGGCTGATCTGGCTGTCACTGGCGGCTTCCACCTCGCACGGCGCATCGGCCTGCCGATAGCGCGTCTTCGCACCCACACCAGCCTGGCCGGCGGCGGGCCCTTGGCCATCGACCCAGCTCAGGTCATCGGCCACCAGCGTGTGCTGCTGCAGCCAGGGATGATCGTGGCCCTGCACCACATACAGGGTGTTCTTCGCCATGTCCTTGCGCGCCACGAACCACGGCTCGTGCTCGCCGCCGCCGCGCGGTGCACCCTTGTCCTTGACGCCCCCGATGCCGATGCCCTTGCGCTGGCCCAGCGTGTAGAAGCTCAGGCCCACGTGCTCACCGAGCTTGCGGCCGCGGTCATCCAGGATGGGGCCGGGCTGGTTGGCCAGATAGCGGTTGAGGAACTCGCGAAAGGGCCGCTCGCCGATGAAGCAGATCCCGGTCGAATCCTTCTTCTTCGCATTGGGCAGCTTGATGTCGCCCGCGATGCGGCGCACCTCGGTCTTGGGCAGCTCGCCCACCGGGAACATCGTCTTGGCCAGTTGTGCCTGGTTCAGGCGGTGCAGGAAGTAACTCTGGTCCTTGAGCGGATCCAGGCCCTTGAGCAATTCGAAACGCTGGCCCCGCTGGTGCGCGAAGGCCGCATCCGGCACGGCGCGCACACGGGCGTAGTGGCCGGTGGCGATCTTCTCGGCGCCCAGCCGCATCGCGTGGTCCAGAAAGGCCTTGAACTTGATCTCGGCGTTGCACAGCACGTCGGGGTTGGGCGTGCGGCCGGCCTGGTATTCGCGCAGGAACTCGGCGAAGACGCGGTCCTTGTAATCGGCGGCGAAGTTGACGTGCTCGATCTCGATGCCGATCACATCGGCCACCGAGGCGGCATCCAGGAAGTCCTGGCGCGACGAGCAGAACTCGCTGTCGTCGTCATCCTCCCAGTTCTTCATGAAGATGCCGATGACCTCGTGCCCCTGTTGCTTGAGCAGCCAGGCGCTGACCGCGGAATCGACACCGCCGCTCAGGCCGACGACGACGCGCTGGCGGTGTGGCTTGGACATGGGCTGAGGCGGTATGAGCTGGGACTGCGGAGGGCGCGGGCGCCAGCCGCAACGGGGCGCTGCGCGGAGGCGATGGGCGTCAGGCGGCGCGGTGGTAAGCCGGCGCCGAGAACACGCTCTCGTGCACTGTCAGGATGTCGAGCGGGTAGCGCTGGCCGGCCAGGTAGGCCTCCAGGCACTCGCAGCACCAGGGGGCTGCGGTGGCGCTCGGGGCAGGCGCGGATCTCGTCGGCCGTCATCCACACGGCGCGGATGATGCCTTCGTCCAGCTCCAGGGCCGGGTCTGCCTCGCCCACCGAGCCAAAGAACGCCAGGCGCAGGTAGGTGATGTCTTCACCCGTGCGCGTGCGACGGAAGCGGGACATGAACATGCCCAGAAAGCCTTCCGGGTTGAACTGGCAGGCGGTTTCTTCCAGCGTCTCGCGGATCACGCCCTGGATGGGCGACTCGCCCGGGTCGAGATGCCCTGCCGGGTTGTTCAGCAGAAGGCCGTCACTGGTTTCTTCTTCCACGAGCAGGAAGCGCCCGTCGCGCTCGATCAGGGCGGCAACGGTCACGTTCGGCTTCCAGCGCACCTTGGGTGCCTGGAGGGGCTCGGTCGGTTGGGCGGCAGGCGCCAGAAGCATGTCGGCAGTCTTCATGAGCGCAGCATTATCCGCGAAACGATGCAAAAACGCTGCAGAAATAGACCGGGTTTTCCGGTTTGAGCGGCGGCTTGCGCGGATCTCCCCCGGCCGAGGGGGCAATCGAGCCCGGCCCATCGGTTACCTTACGGCCTCTTACGTTTTGTTTACTTTGTGCAATCAGGGGGACTCGATGCCTGCTTTCTTGAAGGCGGCGGCTGCGGCCGTTGCCATCGTGGTCATGAGCGGCTGCGCGATGCAATCGCCGCCGTATGACGTGTCTGTCAACAACATCAGCGCGCTGAAGAAATCTGCCATGACACCGACGAAGGTCGGTGCGTTCCAATTCAATGCCGGGGCCCCGGGCGCGCTGGGCATCAGCATGCGTGGCAGCACGATGAGCTCGTCCGTCGGGCAGGACTATGCGGCCTACCTTGGAGAGGCGCTGCGTCAGGAACTGGACATGGCCAAGAAGCTCAACCCCCAATCGGTCTATGAGATCTCCGGGACGGTGCTGGGCACGGACATCGATGCGGCCATCGGTACGGCATCCGGTTACATGGAGGCCCGTTTCGTGGTCAAGAAGGACGGCAGTGTTCGCTTCGACAAGGTCAAGCGCAGCGACCGCAAATGGGAGTCCTCGTTCGCCGCTGCTGTTGCGCTGCCGGAAGCTCAGCGCAATTACCCGCTGATTGTTCAGGACCTGCTCAGTGGCCTGTACGCGGACACCGATTTCCAAAACGCCTTGAAGTGACCCATCCGGCCTTCTTTCTCGACTACTTTTCCAAACTGCGAATTTCAATATGCTCAATATCAAGTCTCTGACCCGTGCCGCGATGGGCCTGGCTGCCGCGGCATCCCTCGTCATCATGACGGGTTGCGCTCACCCCATTTCGATGTCGCCGAAAGCTGCTTCCGATCTGTCGTCGCAAGTGCCGTCCAAGATCGACAAAAACGTGGCCTACGTCATCTCGGCAGCCGATCTGGCCAAGGAAGTCGAGACCCCGGGCGGTGGTGGCGACAAGGTGAAGTATTCGCCCTATCGTGACCTCGACGCATCGTTGTACCAAGCCTTCTCCGCTGTCTTCAAGGACGTGACCAAGGTGGCGACCCCCGCTGAAGCGAAAGATGTGAGCTTCGTGATCACGCCGACCATCACCACGACCTCGTCGTCGGACAGCGCCTTCACGTGGCCGCCCACGCAGTTCTCTGTCGAACTGCTGTGCAAGGTCGTGGATGCCAAGGGGCAGGCTGTGACGGAAGTGCGTGCCAATGGTTCGGGCGCAGCCACCTTCGACGAGTTCAAGAGCGACTTCTCCCTCTCTGCCCGTCGTGCATCGGCCGACGCCGTGAACAAGCTGGTGAAGGCGCTGGCCAACGCGCCGGAACTGCGTCGCTGATTGCTGGGGCATTGGCAGCGCACAGCCGCCGGTGTCGTCCATGCAGAGGAAAGGCCCTTCGGGGCCTTTTTTCATGGGGTGCCCATCATGTGACAACAAATATCCTCAGTTCGAGGGGGTTGGCGCGCCAGAAAGCGATGTAAGAGCGCCGAACGTCGCCAAATGGCGCGGAATTTCACGATCCTTGTGTATGCTGCCGAGTTCGGCGGCGTTTCAAACAACGGCAGCCTGACCGCACCTCACTGACCTCACTCACCGCATCCAACTGTAGGAGACCCGAATGCTCATCGGCATTCCCATGGAGACGCTCGCGGGCGAAACCCGCGTGGCCGTGACCCCGGAGACCGTCAAGAAGTTGAAGGCCCAAGGCCATACCCTGCGTGTGCAGTCCGGCGCCGGTGTGGCCGCCAGCGTGACCGATGAGGCCTATGTGGCCGCCGGCGCGGAGATCACCGACAAGGCAGGCGCCCTGGGCTGCGACATGGTCCTGAAGGTCCGTGCCCCCGGCGCCGAAGAGCGCGCCATGATGAAGCCTGGCGCCGTGCTGATCGGCATGCTCAACCCCTTTGACAAGGACGGCCTGCAGGGGATGACGGACGCCAAGCTCACGGCCTTCGCCCTCGAAGCCGCGCCCCGCACCACCCGTGCGCAGAGCATGGACGTGCTGTCCTCCCAGGCCAACCTCGCCGGCTACAAGGCCGTGATGATCGCGGCCGACAAATATCAGCGCATCTTCCCGATGCTGATGACGGCTGCGGGCACCGTGAAGGCCGCCCGCGTGGTGATCCTGGGCGTCGGCGTGGCCGGTCTGCAGGCGATCGCCACGGCCAAGCGCCTGGGCGCCGTGATCGAGGCCTCCGATGTGCGCCCTTCCGTGAAGGAGCAGGTCGAGTCGCTGGGCGCCAAGTTCATCGACGTGCCGTATGAGACGGCTGAAGAGAAGGAAGCCGCCGAAGGCGTGGGCGGTTACGCCCGCCCGATGCCGCAGTCCTGGCTGGACCGCCAGAAGGCCGAAGTGGCCAAGCGCGTGGCCCAGGCCGACATCGTCATCACCACCGCGCTGATCCCCGGCCGTGCCGCGCCCGTGCTGGTCACCGAGGACATGGTCAAGGCCATGAAGCCGGGCTCGGTCATCGTCGACCTGGCCGCGGCCCAAGGTGGCAACTGCCCGCTGACCGAAGCCGGCAAGACGGTGGTCAAGCATGGCGTGACCCTGGTGGGCGAGACCAATCTGCCCGCGCTGGTCGCTGCCGATGCCTCGTCGCTGTATGCCCGCAACGTGATCGATTTCCTCAAGCTGGTCATCAACAAGGAAGGCCAGTTCCATGTCGATCTGGAAGACGACATCGTCAAGGCCTGCCTGATGTGTCGCGACGGCCAGCTGCTGCGCACCTGATCCCTGTTGTTTACCCGTGCGCAGGCCCTGCCTGTCGTTCCCTAGGAGAGTTCCCATGCAACGCGTCATGCTGCGTGCCAAGCTGCACCGTGTCACCGTCACCGAAGCCGATCTGAACTACGAAGGTTCCTGCGGCATCGACGAGGACCTGCTCGATGCCGCCGACATGAAGGAGTTCGAGTACATCGAGCTCTACAACATCAACAACGGCGAGCGCTTCTCGACCTACGTGATCAAGGCGCCCCGCGGTTCCGGCGTCATCTCGCTCAACGGCGCGGCGGCGCGCAGGGCGCATGTGGGCGATCTGCTGATCATCTGCACCTACGCGCCCATGACCGATGCCGAAGCCGGCAGCTACAAGCCCAAGGTGGTGTTGGTGACCGAGGGCAACCAGGTCAAGGAAGTCCGCAAGTTCGACTGATCCCTTTCCCGCATCGCACCCATTCAACCTTTGTCCAGGAGACCACGATGGAAGCTGTTTCCCACGTCGTCATCAACCTGACCATCTTCGTGCTGGCCATCTATGTCGGCTATCACGTGGTCTGGACGGTGACGCCCGCCTTGCACACCCCCCTCATGGCCGTGACCAACGCCGTCTCGGCCATCGTGATCGTGGGCGCCATGCTCGCGGCTGCGCTCACGGTGACGCCCCTGGGCAAGACCATGGGCGTGCTGGCCGTGGCGCTGGCTGCGGTCAACGTGTTCGGCGGCTTCCTCGTCACACGGCGCATGCTCGAGATGTTCAAGAAGAAGGAAAAGAAGGCGGGGGCCCACTAAATGAGCATGAACCTCATTGCACTGCTGTACCTGATCGCGTCGGTCTGTTTCATCCAGGCCCTCAAAGGCCTGAGCCACCCGACGACCTCGATCCGCGGCAACGTCTTCGGCATGGTCGGCATGACCATCGCCGTGTTCACCACCATTGGGCTGATCCATGGTCAGGCCCAGGCGCTGAACCTGAACTTCGGTGAAGGTGTGGCCTACCTGCTGGCCGCACTGGCCGTGGGCGGTGCCGCCGGTACCGTGATGGCACAACGCGTCGAGATGACGAAGATGCCCGAACTGGTGGCCTTCATGCACAGCATGATCGGTCTGGCTGCGGTGTTCATCGCCGTGGCCGTGGTGGCCGAGCCGGCCGCGTTCGGCCTGGTCGAGGTGGTGCGCTCGGTGGCCGTGGGTGAAACGCCGGGCTTCCACGCGCAGTTCGGCGGCATCGTCATCGAGGGCCGCGGCCATCCGGTCGAGCAGGTCGTCGAGACCATGCAGATCCCGACGGGTAACCGCCTGGAGCTGTTCCTGGGTGCGGCCATCGGTGCCATCACCTTCTCGGGTTCCGTCATCGCCTTCGGCAAGCTGTCGGGCAAGTACAAGTTCCGCCTGTTCCAGGGCGCGCCGGTGGTGTTCCCTGGCCAGCACATGCTGAACCTGGTGATGGCGCTGGCCACGGTGGGCCTGGGCATCATGTTCATGATGACGCAGAGCTGGGTTGCCTTCTTCGCGATGCTGGCGCTGAGCTTCGTGCTTGGCGTGCTGATCATCATCCCCATCGGTGGCGCCGACATGCCGGTGGTGGTTTCGATGCTCAACAGCTATTCGGGCTGGGCGGCAGCCGGCATCGGCTTCTCGCTGAACAACCCGATGCTGATCATCGCCGGCTCGCTGGTGGGCTCTTCGGGCGCCATCCTGAGCTACATCATGTGCAAGGCGATGAACCGCTCGTTCTTCAACGTGATCCTGGGTGGTTTCGGTGGGGATGCCGGCGCGGCCGCGACAGGTGGTGCGCAGCAGCAGCGTCCGGTCAAGAGCGGTTCGGCCGACGATGCTGCCTTCGTGCTGGGCAATGCCGAATCCGTCGTGATCGTGCCCGGCTACGGCCTGGCTGTGGCGCGTGCCCAGCATGCCGTCAAGGAGCTGGCCGCCAAGCTCACCGAGAAGGGCATCTCCGTGAAGTACGCCATTCACCCGGTGGCGGGCCGCATGCCCGGCCACATGAACGTGCTGCTGGCCGAAGCCGAGGTGCCTTACGACCAGGTCTTCGAGATGGAAGACATCAACGGCGAGTTCGGCCAGGCCGACGTGGCCATCATCCTGGGCGCCAACGACGTGGTGAACCCGGCGGCCCATGTGAAGGGCAGCCCGATCTACGGCATGCCCATCCTGGAGGCCTACAAGGCCAAGACGGTGATCGTGAACAAGCGTTCGATGGCCTCAGGCTATGCAGGCCTGGACAACGAACTGTTCTACATGGACAAGACCATGATGGTGTTCGGCGACGCCAAGAAGGTCGTCGAAGAGATGGTCAAGGCCGTGGAGTGATCTCCGGGGTGCCTGGCGCATCGGCATCAGAGAACCGGGCCTGGCGCCCGGTTTTTTCATGTCTGGTGCAGCGCCGGCGAGGATGGCCGGCGAAGCATCAGAACGCCACCCGCATCTGCGCCAACAAGCGCAGTCGGCGGTTCATGCGGCTGATGCCATAGTGTGAGGTGTCGACGTAGTAGGTGGTTTCGGGCGTGTGAAGCTGGCTGGCCGTCAGCGCAAAGTGCGCTCGCCCCAGGCCTGCCGATGTGTCGTGGTGCAGCGTGAGATCGGTGCGTGCATAGCCCGACTCATGAGGGCCATCCCCGCTGGAGCTGTAATGTGCCAGCGAGATGCGCCAGCCTGGGCCCAGTGCGCAACTGGTGCCCAGTGCGCCTGAGTGACGGGAATACTGCGAGCGTTCTTCCTGCCTGTTGGCTTGCCAGTTGAGCAACTGGCCGTACTGCCCCCACAGGCTCCAGTCGGCGTTGATCTCCCATTGCCATTGGGCTTCTGCACCGCTGAGTCTGGCTGTGCCGTTGTTGTTGAGGGCGAGGATGTTGGCGGACAGGGGGGCGGAAATCAGATTGCTCAGGCGTTCGTCGAACACCCGGATGTCCAGGCTGAAGCCTTGTTGCGGGCGTTGGATCAGGTAGCCCAGTTCGCGTGACCAGATTTTTTCGCTGCTCAGCCCACCCGGGCTTCGGGCCGCAAAGAAGACGCTGCCCGTCGTGGAGCCGTCCACGGGGCGGGAGAGGTTCGAGATTGAATATCGCCAATTGGCGCGCTCTTCGAACACGTCCGGTGTGCGCAGACCTTTGGAGATCACCGCGCGAAAGGTATGGCCTGGGGCGGCCTGTGCATTGACCGCCAGGCGGGGCGCAAACGTGTTGCCCGACAAGTCATTGTGTTCCCGGTATCCCCCGGCGTTGATGGCAAGCCAGGGCTGGGGGCGGTACTCGACGTGGCCGAACAGCCAGGAGACGGTGTTGAACACGCGGCCGTTGACGAAGATCTGGCTGTCAAGGTAATCGCTGCGCCAGCCCAGACCGCCGACCATCTGCAGCGATTCCGAGATCACATGCGCGCTTTGTGCCTCGACTTGGGTGCGCGAAATCTCATCCAGTTGATTGAGCGAGCCTTCCACGAAAGGGTACATCCAGGTCGGTGTGCTTTGAACGCGGGCGAGCACGGTCGCCAATGCCGCACTCTCGGCGGGCGTCGTGGTGGCGGGTGGGTCGCTTTCCAGGCCCATGATGTTCTGCACCAGCCAGATGGCTGTGCGGGTGCCCAGATCCGGATTCAGGTTGTAGAGGGCACGCGACTCTTGCCACAGCGCGGCTTCAGGTACTGCAATGTGTGCCCGGATGCGTTGGCGGGTGGTGATCTTGGATGCTTCGACCTGCAACTCGTGATTGGCGCTGGCCTGTTTGGTCCAGCGCAGGCTGAACATTTGATTGTTGCGCTGGGAGTCCGGCGGCTGTGCGGAGCCGGGCAGTGTGGTGAGGTTGCCCGAGATCGTGACCATGCCTTGGTCCAGCAAGGGGCTCGGGCTTTTCTGGAGCCAGCCTTGTACCGATCCGATGGACAGCTGCAGCGTCGAGCGATCGCTCAGCTCGTGCTCGGCTCGAAAGGTGACTCTCTTGAGCCGTGTCCCGTCCCGCGATTGCAGGTCCGGTGACCGCTGCAGCGACCAGCCTGCGAAGCTGCCGTCGTCGCCGACGCCGTCGTAGCCATCGTCATGCAGGATGTCGGCCGTCAGGCGCATGCTGGTGCTGCCCAGTGTGGTGCTGGCCCGCGTCGTGGCCATCAACATCCGGTTGTCGTCGCCCGTCATGCTGAACAGGACGCTTTCCACGTCCTTGGGGTGCTTGGTCAGGATGTTGATGACGGCCAGCATCGAGTTGGGGCCATAAGACGCCGAATCCGGGCCGCGAATCACCTCGATGCGCGCAATGTCCTCCACGGCCACGGGCAGCATGAGCCAATCCGTGGTGGCCACGGCGGGCTGATAGGCCGACACCCCGTCGATCAGCACATTCAGACGCCGAGGCGTGACGCGCAGCGTCCCGTGGTAGTTGATCTCATAGGTATTGCCGACAGGGTTTGACACGTGCATGCCCGGCACCAGGCGAAGCGCCTCCGGGATGGACGTGATGCCATATCGGCTGATCGTTTCGGCCGTGATCACCGTGATGCTGGCGGGCACATCGGCCTGGGATTGCTTCAGCCGCGTGGGCGTGATGACGATCGGGTAGTTGGCGTCATTGAAGTCGACGTCATGGGAGCCGCTTTCGGCCAGGGCGGGGCCGCCACAAGCCAGCGCAGACAAGCCCAGCACAAGGGGCGCCAGTCGACTGGCACAAGAGGTGGACTGCATACACGGGCAGGACAGGACGGGGCGTTGGCGGGATCGGCAAGCTGCGAAGGTGGCTGCCGCCCATGCCGCGCGGGTGTTTCCGGAGCTGGAACGCTTGCCAGAATCGCGTCAGCAACATGCCAGCTGCTGATCAGCGAACGCCCTTGCTTTCCATGCCATTTTACCGGGGTGCGTATGCCTGAAAGAAGCGGGCCGCACAGTTGGGGGCGCCCCTTGAACGCGGGGGGTGTTCAGAAAACTCCTGTTGGTCGCAATGAATTTGCTATATCTAAATTTGTAAGTTGCCATTGCGTGGCGAGTATGTTTCTTTTTGTGGGTGAGGATTTGCCTGAGGAACTGACTGAAATGGGCTTGTGACTGCTTCGCAGCCTGGGCAAATGTTAAGGAGGCGCCGCGCTAACTTTTTGTGTCGGCCTGTGCTCGGTCTTGGTCAGCCTGTTGTGGCGTCGAGCCATGAGGCGCGGTTTGTGGTTGACGTGTGAAGTTTTTGCTGACAACATGACGTTCCGATTGCCATTTTCTGGCAATTCTACGAACAAACACGCAACAAGCGGGGTGGGGAGGTGATGTGGGCGCGGCCGCAGGTCGTGCCTGCAGGGCTGCAACTGCCTCTTTCAACAGGCAGGAGCCCATGGCAATCACGACCTGGACTGGCAATCTATTTGCCAATACCTACACTGGTTCCACGACCAGCACCACCACCAATTACTACCTGGACGGCAAGGGCGGCGGCGACAAGCTCACCGGCGCCAACCTGGCTGACACCGTCATCGGGGGAGATGGCAACGACACGCTGACCGGCCTGGCCGGCGACGACAGCATGCAAGGCGACGCCGGGGCCGATTCCCTGCTCGGCGGCGCCGGACGCGACACCCTGTCTGGCGGCATTGGCAACGACACGCTGGATGGTGGCGATGGCGATGACACGCTCGATGGCGGCGCCGATGTCGACCGTCTGGTTGGCGGTCTTGGCAACGACTATTACTACGTCGACTCGGCCTCTGACGTGATCGTCGAGACCACCACCAATGCCAGCAATGGGGGGATCGACACGCTCAATACCACCTTCACGCTCACGCTGAACACGACGGCGCTGGCCAACATCGACCATGCCGTGGTCAACAGCACTGTGGCCGCGGCCAGCCGCATCGATTTGACGGGCAACGCGTTGGGCAACACCCTGACGGGCCACGCCGGCATCAACCGCCTTGACGGCGGCCTCGGCAATGACTCTTTGCTGGGCCTGGACGGCAATGACAGCCTGTTCGGCGGCGATGGCCTGGATACGCTGGATGGCGGCGCGGCCAACGACCAACTCGACGGCGGTGCCGCCAACGATTCCTTGATCGGTGGCAGTGGCGATGACACGCTCGATGGCGGCGCAGGCGGCGACCAGTTGGACGGCGGCATCGGCCACGACTCCCTGCTCGGCGGCGATGGCAACGACACATTGACGGGCGGCGACGGCAACGACACGCTGGACGGCGGCCTGGCCAACGACACACTGATTGGCGGCGAAGGCAGCGACGTCTACATCGTTGGCGCCCCCATTCCCGATGGCGTTGAAACCATCGACGAGCGTGGCCTGAGCGGTCAGGACGAGATCCGCAGCAGTCGCGATCTCTCGCTGACGAGCTACACCTCGATCGAGAACCTGACCTTGACGGGCGCGGCCATCAACGGTTGGGGCCACGATGGCGCCAACACCCTGATCGGCAATGCCCTGGGCAACATGCTCGACGGCGGCAAGGGCGACGACTGGCTCGACGGGCAGGGCGGCAACGACACACTCTACGGTGGCGATGGTGCCGATCTGGTGTCCGGCGGTCTTGACAACGACACGCTCGATGGCGGTCTGGGCTCGGACTGGATGAGCGGTGATGCGGGCGATGACAGCCTCATCGGCGGTGAGGGGGGCGACACCCTGCTTGGCGGTGATGGCAAAGACACCTTGGATGGCGGTGTCGGTGCGGACAGCCTTTCTGGCGGCATCGGACTCGACAAGCTGATGGGCGGCGCCGGCAACGACACCCTCAGCGGTGGCGCCGACGCCGACACGCTCGAAGGTGGTGATGGCCGCGACATCCTGCGCGGCGGCGATGCGCGCGACGAACTGTTTGGCGGACGCGGCAACGACACGCTCAACGGCGAAGGCGGCGATGACTTCATGGTCGGGGGCACGGGCGATGACTACTACATCGTCGATTCGACGGGCGACACCATCACCGAAACGCCTTGGGATCCCTACATCGTCAGCAAGGACACGGTCGAAACCAATCTCACAAGCTACACGCTTGACCAGCGCGATCCCGTTCAGCCTTGGGTGCCCGAGCGTCTGGAGAACCTCGTGCTGACAGGGGCAGCCGTGACCGGCATCGGCAACAGCCTGGACAACGTGCTGACCGGCAATGCCAATGCCAACACCCTGGAAGGTCGGGACGGCCATGACACCCTGGACGGTCGTGGCGGCAATGACCTGCTCATCGGCGGCAATGGCGATGACGTCTACTTCATTGGCGATGGCGCAGACACGGTGACCGAACTGGATGGCGAAGGCTCCGGCACGGACACCATCATCATCGGCCAGAACTTCAGCCTGACATCGGTGGCGAACGTGGAGAACCTGACGCTGACGGGCACCGCAGCCAACGGCACAGGCACCACGGCCAACAACGTCATCCAGGGCAACGCCGTGGCCAACACGCTCAGCGGCGATGCCGGTGACGACAAGCTCTACGGCTACGACGGCAGCGACACCTTGTATGGCAGCGATGGCAACGACTACCTCGACGGGGGCACGGGCGCCGATGTGATGTACGGTGGCCTGGGTGACGACACCTTCGTCGTCGACAGCCTGGGCGATGTCATCGGTGAAGCGAATCCCACCAGCATCGACACGGTCGAGGTGAACTTCACCTACGCGCTGACGGGCAATGACACGCTCACCAACTACATCGAGAACCTGACGCTGACAGGCATCGGCGACATCGATGGCTCGGGCAATGCGAAGCACAACGTGATCATCGGCAATGCCGGCCACAATGTGATCGAAGGCCTGGACGGCAACGACGATCTGTACGGCATGGCCGGCGATGACTCGCTGGTGGGCGGTCTGGATAACGACACGCTGGATGGCGGCACAGGTGTGGACACGCTGAACGGTGGCGCTGGCGATGACACGTATGTGATCGACTCTCTGGGCGACGTGATCATCGAGTCCGGCGTTGGCGAGATCAACACGATCAACGCGTGGCTGAGCTATTCCCTGGAAGCGACGGCCACCACGCGTGACTTCATTCGCGACCTGGCGCTGCAGGGCACGGAAGACCTGGACGCCACCGGCAACGCCAAGAGCAACTACATCAGCGGCAACGATGGCAACAACGTGCTCGATGGTGGCCTCAACGAGGCGGGCCTGGGCGACACGCTTTACGGTGGTCTTGGCAACGACACCTACATCGTTGACTCCGTGTATGACGTCGTCTACGAGTCCACCGATGTGGCGATGACCGGCGAAAACGGTGAGACCGTCTTTCTGCCGGGCGGCGACTACGACCTGATCCGCTCGTCCGTCAACTACTCGCTGGCCGGCACCTTGCGTACCGGCATGGAAGGGCTGGAGCTCACCGGCACGGTGGCCACGACCGCCACGGGCAACGCCCGCGACAACGTGCTCATCGGCAACGCCAATGCCAACGTGCTCAAGGGCAATGGCGGCAACGACCAGCTCATGGGCGGCGAAGGCAACGACACGTTGTACGGCAACTCGGACACCTCCGATGCGATCGGCGACGATACGCTCGACGGCGGTCTGGGCACCGACCGCATGTCGGGGGGCTGGGAGATGACGTCTACCACGTCGATGTCGACACCGATGTGGTGCTGGAGAACCTCAATGCCGGCACAGACCGCGTCTACAGCACGGCTGCCAGCTTCACGCTGTCTTCGAACCTCGAAGACCTGCTGCTGATCGGCGAAGGCAACCAGGACGGCACGGGCAATGATCTGGACAACAGCCTGTACGGCAGCGACGCCAACAACGCGCTGTACGGCGGCTTGGGCAATGACCTGCTCGTCGGGCAGGCGGGCGACGATCAGCTGACCGGCAACGAGGGCAATGACCGTCTCATCGGTGGAGACGGCTCAGACGTGTACTTCTTCTCTGCGCAGACCAATGGTTTCGGCCAGGACCGGATCGACAACCAGTCTTACGACGATGCTGCGGATTCGGTGGCCGTCCTGGGCGCCACCTATGACCAGTTGTGGTTCCGCCAGGAGAGCGGAGGTGACGACCTCATCGTGTCCGTCATCGGCACCAGCCAGAGCGTGACGGTCGAGGATTGGTTCCAAGGGGACAGCTATCACGTCGACCAGTTCGCGGCGACGCAGGGGTTGTTTGCACCCATCCGCTACCTGTCGCACAACAGCGTGCAGCAGCTCGTGGACGCGATGGCTGGCATGACGCCGCCGCCGGCCGGCCAGACCACCCTCACGGATGCCCAACGCACCACGCTGTCGCCGGTGCTGGAGTCCGCCTGGGTCACCACGCCTGTTGCTTGATCACTGCATCGGAGCGGGGCGCGTTGCCGTCCCGTTCCCATCAACCTGGAGTTCCTGACATGTCACACAACGATTCTTCGGTGCTGACCGAGGCTGGGCAAGACCTGGCCGACGACATCCAATCACGTCCTTCTGCGGGCGGTGTCGGTGCCTTGGGCGCTGCGGCGCTGGCCTCGGCCGCATTGGCAGCCTGCGGTGGCGGCGGCACCGATCCCGACGGCGGGGTCACCAACGTCGGCGATGGACGTGCCACGCCCATGGCCGTCACCATCACGGGCACCAGCAAGCCCGACCTGCTCGATGCCTGGCGCTTTCTGAACCAGGCGACCTTCGGCGCATCCAGGCAGGATGTGGACGCCGTGATGTCGCAAGGCTATGTGAGCTGGCTCAATGCCCAGTTCGCTGCGCCCAAGACCATCAGCCTGTATGCGCTGACGGCACTCGACTACGAAAGCAAGATCGGGCCTCTGTGGCCGGATCCCGAGTCGGATGACCCGGAGGCGCGCACAGGCTTCCTGCATCGCACACACGTGACGTCGGCATGGTGGGAAAAGGCCCTGACCGGCGCCGACCAGCTGCGCCAGCGCGTGGCCTTCGCCTTGTCGGAAATCCTCGTCATCGCGATGACGCCCGGTGGCTTGGCCGAGTTCCCGTACATGGCCGCCAGCTATTACGACCTGCTGCTCGACGGGGCCTTCGGCAGCTTCAAGGATCTGGTCAAGAAGGTCTCGGCCCATCCGGCCATGGGCCAGTACCTCTCCCACATCAGCAATCGCAAGCCCTATGGCAACCGGATTCCGGACCAGAACTTTGCGCGCGAGATCATGCAGCTGTTCTCCATCGGCCTGTACAAGCTGAATCTGGATGGCTCCTTGCAGCTCGATGCCAACGGCAAGCCCATCGAGACCTATACCTCGTATGACGTCGAGGTGCTGTCGCATGTGTTCACGGGATGGGGGTACCAGCATGCCTTCGAATCCTGGTTCCGGCGCCTGCAGTACGTCAGCTCGCAGACCTCGCTGATGAAGGCCTACCCCACCGAGCACTCCGCCTGGGAGCACTTCCCCAAGAAGGATGCCAATAACAGGGTCGTGCGCTACCCCAATGCCACGAGCGGCACGATCACCCTGCTGGGCAAGACGCTGAACATCGCCACCACGTCGTCACCCGAGGCCGATCGTCAGGCGGCGCTCGACATCCTGTTCGCGCATCAGAACGTGGCGCCGTTCATTGCCAGGCAGATGATCCAGCGCCTGGTCACCAGCAACCCGAGCAAGGCCTATGTCGGCCGGGTGGCGCAGGCGTTCAAGGCCTCGGGCCTGAGCCTGAAGTCGCTGGTGCAGGCCATCTTGCTCGACACCGAGGCGCGCGACGTGGCGTTCGCCCGCAGCTCGCAGACTGCTGGCAAGTTGCGCGAGCCCATCCTTCGCGTGAGCCAGTTCATGCGTGCCTTCGGCACACGCTCCATCGCCGACAAGTTCATCGTCGGCTCGACACAATCGACCTCGGGCGAGGCCATCGGCAGCCTGGGCCAGTCACCGATGGAGTCGCCCTCGGTGTTCAACTTCTTCCGTCCTGGCTACATCGCGCCCGACACCCAGATGGCACGCCGTGGCCTGGTCACCCCGGAGATGCAGATCGGCAGCGAGACGGAAACCGCCGCCTATGTGCGTTTCATGGAAGTGGCGACGCATCACGGTTTCGGTGCCTGGGTCCAGACGAACGGCGATTTTGCGCAATGGCCCATCCCCGACGGCATGATCGTGGCGCATCACCGCAGCATCTACCCCGATGTGACGGAAGAGCTGACCGTCTCCGTCAATCAGGCGATCAGCAAGGAAGCAAGGCGTGATCAGTTGCTCGACCTGCTCAACCGCAAGCTCTTCGGAGGCGGCATGTCGGCGGGTCTGCGTGCCCACCTCAGCATGCTGGCCGACAAGTTCGGATACGACACCGACACCAGCGATTGGAGCGCGGCCCGTCTGCGCATTGCCGTGCTCAGCATGATCTCGACCATTTCGCCCGAATACGTGGTGCAACGCTAAGGAGCCCAACATGGCATCTACCATTTCCCGTCGCGAGTTCCTCAAGCGCAGCGGTACCGCCGCTTCTGTGGCCGGCGCCGGCGCACCGCTGGTCATGAACCTCGTTCCCAGCTCCGCCCTGGCGGGCACCACGAGCGGCTACAAGGCCCTGGTCTGCGTGTTCCTGGCGGGCGGCAACGACGCCTACAACACCGTCATCCGCACCGACCGGGGCTTGCAACGCTTCGTGGCGGCCCGCGAGACCGTCAGTCGCGAAGTCTTGACGGTCGATGGCGGCTCCATCGCTCCCAAGCTGGCGCTGGCGCTGAGCGCGGCCCAGAACCGCACGAGCATCGCCGGCCTGTCGCTCGCGCTGCATCCTGCGTTGAGCAACATCAAGCAACTGATCGAGCAGGGACGCATGGCCGTCATCGGCAATGCAGGCCCCCTGGCTGCACCGACCACGGCCACGGCCTACCTCAATGGCACCGTCGCCGTGCCCCCCAAGCTGTTCTCGCACAACGACCAGACCTCGATGTGGCAGAGCGGTCAGCCGGAAGGGGCCACCTCGGGCTGGGGGGGCGAGCTGGTGCGTCGATTCGCGGAGACCAATCTCATCAACGGTCAGGCCTCGCAGTTGTTCAGCGCGGTGGCCATGGAGTCCACCCCGGTGTTTTGCGCTGGCACGAGTGCCAAGATGCCCGATGCCAAGCCCGTGGTGGCGCCCTTCGGTGCCTCCCGGGCCGGTGGCGCTTTGCGGCCGGGCGGGCTGGAGCAGGATCCGGCAGGCGGCCCCACCGCACCGTATCTGATCCGTTGGGCCATCGACCGCGAAGTCGCTTTGCCGCCGCTGTTTGCGGGCACGGTGGGACGCGGAGAAGGCACCGTGGCCGGGGTGTCGGCCAACCACCTGATCGAGCAGGACTACGTCAAGAAGCTCAACAGTGCCAACGAAGCCTGGAAGGCCAGCTCCAAGGCCATGGCTGGTGTGAGCAACAGCGTGCCGGTGCCGGCAGGCAACTCGCTGGCCGAGCAGCTCGCCGTCGTGGCAAGGCTGATCAAGTCCAGCGGCAACACGCCGCTGAGTCTGGGGCGCCAGGTGTTCTTCGTGCAGCTGGGTGGTTTCGACACGCACAGCGGCCAGGTCGGCAGCGAAAGCCCGCATCTCAAGCTGCTGCGCCAGCTCGACGATGCACTGAAGTTCTTCGATGACGAGCTGGGCGCGGACCGCAGCAAGGTCGTGACCTTCACGGCATCCGAGTTCGGCCGCAAGCTCAATGAGAACGGCGACGGCACCGACCATGGCTGGGGCGGGCATCACTTCGTGATGGGCGGCTCGGTCCAGGGCGGCGCCTATGGCTACTTCCCCGATCTGAGCTCCTGGAACGATGCCACGCGCAGCTATGGCGACAGCCAGGTTCTGCCCGATGGCACGCTCGTGCCTTCAGTGCCGGTCGATCTGATCGCCAAGGAGCTGGGGAAGTGGATGGGCATCGACTGGAGCAATGCCAGCAATGCCAAGGTGGGTGCCCAGCTCTTCCCGGGCCTGAGCGCTTCGACGCCCTTGTTGGGTTTTGCCGCCTGAGTCTGGCGGACGGCCTGTTGCGGCAGGCCGCCCGCTGACAGGCGGGCCTGTCTGCGGCCCCTGATCAGGCCTGGGCCGACAGCAGCTCACGGAACCGCCGCTCACCTTCCTTGAAGCTGTAGCGCGCCTGCGTGCAGCGTTGCGCTGCCAGTCGCAGGGGTTGCAGCGCGGCCTGGTTGTCCAGGGCCTGCACGATGCGGTCGGCCATCGCGCCGGTGTCGAAGAAGTCGACCAGCAGGCCGTTCTCGCCATCGATCAGCACCTCTTCGACGGGGCCGGTGCGCGAGCCGATCACCAGGCAGCCCGAGGCCATCGCCTCCAGCATGGACCACGACAGCACGAAGGGGTAGGTCAGGTACACGTGCGCGGCCGAGACCTGCAGCACCTTGCGGTAGACGTCGTAAGGCACCTTGCCCATGAAATGCGTGCGCGTGGCATCGAGCGAGACTTCGCGCAGCATCTTCTCGCGCCAGTTGGGTGCATCAGACGGCTTTTGCCCATAGCTCACGTCGTCGCCGCCCACGATGATGGTGTGGCAGCGCGGATGGGCCTTCTGCACCTTCTCCAGCGTGCGCATGAAGACGTGGAAGCCGCGGTAAGGCTCCAGGTTGCGGGCCACATACGTGATCACCGGGTCTCCGGCTTTGACGGTATGGCCGTTGGGCAGGGTCAATTGTGCACAGGCATCTGGCTGGAGCAGATCCGTGTCGACCCCTTCGTGGGCCAGCTGGATCTTGGGCAGGTAGATGTCCGGGTGCCGGCTGCGCTGCCATTGCGTGGGGCTGACGCCGACGTCGCAATGTTCCAGGTTGAGGTTGTGCAGCGCGTTCCAGGTGCGCAGCTTGGCCAGGGTGTCGAAGTTCGAGGGGAATTCGGGGTCGAAGCCGGTGTCGCTGTCGGGCGTGCCGTAGTACCACTCGCAGAAGTGGATGAGGCGTGCATCGGGGAAGATGTCGCGCACATACAGCGTCTCGCCCCAGCCGGGGTGCGCCAGGATGGCATCAGGCCGATAGCCCTTTTGCTTGAGCTGCAGCATCACGCGGGCAGCCGCCTGCCCGTGGAGCACCGCCCCTTCCATCTGACGAAGGTACGGATGCTGCTGCTTGGCTGGCTGGCGGGCCAGGTCGTAGGGAATCCAGCGGACGGTGTCCATGCCGGGGGCCGTGCGTCGTCCCAGCCCGATCACTTCCCAGCCTGGCTCGTTCGCCCAGCTGTGGCCGATGCGGCGAAACTGCCCCGGGAAGTTCTGATGAACGAGGAGGATGCGTCGCGATATCGTGCTTGGATTCATCACGCCCGAATGTTGGTTGGTCTGGTTGGACAAGGCTTCTTGCTGACTCATCTCATGATCCGGGTGTCGCGGCGGCGGCAGTTTTCACGGCCGCCGCCTTATCACGGCATCACTGCCGTGACGAGCGCCGGATGGCGAACGAGCCCAGGCACATCAGCCCGGCAAGCAGATAGGAGGCCACGCCGGCCTCCGGCACTGCCGAGATGTTCATTTCAAAGTGGTTGGCACGGTAAGCGCCCGTGAACGACGTGATGGGCGTGCCGAAGTGTGCCTCCACACCGCTGACCAGTCCGGGGGTGTTGCAGCCCCCGGTATCGCGAGGCCACATGAACGCGCACGCGGCGACGTAGTTGCCGATGCCGGTCTTGTCGGTGACAAGCGCTGCGGAAATGCCTTCGACCAGACTTTTCTCGTAGCCGTTGACCAGCACTTGGCCGATCGAGCTGACACCCTCACCCGTCAGCACCCACTTCGTGGGTTCGTACGAGGACAGGACCAGGTTGATCGGTGCGCTGCTGGAGCCCGTCACGTTGACATACGTCGTGCCCATGGGGTGATTGTCGCTGCCGCTGTGGTCGTTGCGCGATTCATAGATGCCAAGGATGTGGGTCTGAGGTTCGCCGGCCGACGGGTTGGTGTAGCTCCAGACGTACTCGGGGCCGTAGCCCGGATCGGTGATGGTGACCGTTGTGGCGCCGGCCGTACCGCTCACGCCCGCAAGTGCGGCACAGAGCATGGAAGCGATGATGAACTTGTTCATGTGTTCCTCCTTGAGTGATTGTGGATGAAGGTGCCTGCCTCTTGACCGACATGGCGGAGGCCGCACCCGCAGCCAATCTAGCGGACTTCATTGAATGCGCCATCCCTGCTTTCCAGGGGCTCGCGTCTCAACGCTCCCGCATGCTCTCGGAGAGGTGGCTCTGCACGGGGCTGAGCAGGTACTCGATCAGGCGGCGCTGGCCGGTCTTGATCTCGGCCGTCAGGTTCATGCCGGGTGCCAGCTTGATGGGCTTGCCATCGACGTCGATGGTGTTCTTGTCGAGGGTGAGTGTCACAGGGAAGACGGCGCCCCCCGTGACCACGGCCTCGCCGTCCTTGGGCTGGGCCTTGGCTTCCTGCATCACCGCATCGGCCGTGATGGTGGTGACCTTGGCCGGCACGGTGCCATAGCGTGTGAACGGGAAGGTCTCCAGCTTGATCTCGGCCTCCTGGTTCAGGTTGACGAAGCCGACGTCCTTGTTCTCGAGCGTGACCTCGGCCGTGACATGGGCCTGATCGGGCACCACCACCAGCAGCACCTGCGCCGGCGTCACGACGCCGCCCGTGGTGTGCACGGCCAACTGCTGCACGGTGCCGGCAACGGGTGCCGTCAGCGTGGTGAGCCTTTCCCGCTGGCTGGTCTTGACGCCCTCGGCCTGGAGTTGGCGCGATTGCAGATCGGCCTTGGCGTGGCGTTCGCTCAAGGTCTTGAGCGTGTCGGCGCGCCAGGCGGCACGGGCCTGTTCCGACTGCTTGATCTCCACCTTCATGGCTTCGCGGCGGGCACGCAGGGTGTCCAGATCGCGCTCCATCTCGATGCGCGCGCGGGTGCGGTCCTGGTTGGCGTGCTGGCTGACGAAGCCCTGGTTGGCCAGGGTGTTGAAGTCCTCTTCACGCTTTTGCACCATGGGCAGGGTGGCCAGCAGCTTGCGGATCTGCTCACGGGCGGTGTCCAGCTCGGCGGTCTTGGCTTCGATGTCAGCGTCCATCTTGGCTTGCTGGGCCTGGATGTTTTCCCACTCGGCCTGCAGTTGTGTCTCGGCCAGGGCCAGCTCCGACTTGCTCAGGCCGGCATCGGCCTGTCGCGCCGCGTCCGGCAGGCGGGGCGTCTTGCCGCGCTTGTGGCTGAAGGCCTCCAGCAGGGCCTCCGTGCGCCAGGCTTCCGACAGCGCGCCGCCGCGTTCAGTGGTGACGCGGGTGTTGTCGGCCTGGGCCACCGTGGCATCGAGTTCGATCAGCACCTGGCCGGCCTTGACCTTGTCACCGTCTTGCACGTGGATGGCCTTGACGACGCTGGCTTCGAGCGGCTGGACCAGCTTGGTGCCATCGCTGACCACGATGCGCCCGGGCGCGACGGCCACGATGTCGACCTTGCCGAAGCAGGCCCAGCCCAGCGCGATGGTGAACAGGCCGATCACGGCCCAGTACACGCGCCGGGGCGCCGGGTGGGGCGGCGTGGCCTGCAGGCTCAGGGCCGCGGGCAGGAAGGCCGCCTCATCGGCCATGCGGGCCGGGCCGGCGAGTTCATGGCGCTGGTCCCAGGCGGCCTTGAACACAGCCTTGTAATGGCGCAGCAGATCGCCCAGCGGATGGCGCGGCGGCTGCGATGCGTTTTGCGGGGCTGGGGCGGTGGTTGTGGTGGCGGACGCGCTCATGGCTGGCCCTCCAGAGGTTGGTTGCCCTGCTGCATGCGCCAGAGGTAGGCATACAGGCCCTTGGGGCGGTTGACCAGTTCATCGTGCGGGCCGGCTTCGACGATGCGGCCCTTTTCCATCGCGATGATGCGGTTGGCGTGGCGCACTGCGCTCAGGCGGTGGGCGATGATGATCACCGTGCGGCCACGGCAGATCATGGCCATGTTGCGCTGGATGATGGCTTCGGATTCGTAATCGAGCGCCGAGGTGGCTTCATCGAAGATCAGCACCCGCGGGTTGGTGAACAGCGCACGCGCGATGGCCACGCGCTGGCGCTGGCCGCCGGACAGCGACGAGCCCTGTTCGCCCACGATGGTGTCGTAGCCTTCGGGCAGCTCGCTGATGAAGTCGTGCGCACCGGCCAGCCGCGCCGCATGGATGACGGCCTCGATGGGGGCCGCCGGATCGGCAATGGCGATGTTCTCGCGCACGCTGCGGTTGAACAGGAAGTTGTCCTGCAGCACCACGCCGATCTGGCGGCGCAGCTGGGCGGCATCGACCAGGCTGATGTCGATGCCGTCGATCAGCACGCGGCCCTGCTCGGGCACGTACAGGCGCTGCACCAGCTTGGTCAGTGTGCTCTTGCCCGAGCCCGAGCGCCCGACGATGCCGATGATTTCACCGGGCCGCATGTCGATGTTCACGCCTTGCAGCACGGGTGCGGCCTCCGGCCGATAGCGGAAGGTGACCTGGTCCAGCGTGATGCGGCCCTTGACGGGCGGCAGTTGTGCGGCGTTGCTCGGGGGGATCTCGGTGCGCGTGTTGAGGATGTCCCCCATGCGCTGCATGGAGATGCCGGTCTGCTGGAAGTCCGTCCACATCTGCGCCATGCGCATGATGGGCTGGGCCACGCGGCCGGCGAACATGTTGAAGGCCACGAACTGGCCGACGCTCAGGTCGTGGTCCATCACCAGCTTGGCGCCGAACCAGAGGGTGGCGGCGTTGACGAGCTTGCCGATCAGGTTGATGGCCTCATGGCCCCAGGAGGCCAGGTTCTGCGTCTTGAAGCTGGCCGACACGTAGCCTGCAAGCTGGTTGTCCCAGCGCCGCGCCATGGCCGGCTCCAGCGCATTGGCCTTGACCGTCTGGATGCCGGTGATGGTCTCGACCAGCATGGCCTGGTTCTCTGCACCACGGGCGAACTTCTCGTTCAGGCGCGCACGCAGCACGGGCACGATGCCCAGGATCACGGCCATGTACAGCGGCACGCTCACCAGCACGATCAGCGTGAGCTTGACGCTGTAGAGGAACATCACCGCGATGAACAGGATGGAGAACACCACGTCCAGCACCAGCGTGAGTGCCTGGCCGGTCAGGAAGCTGCGGATGTTTTCGAGCTCGCGCACCCGGGCCACCGAATCGCCGACGCGCCGGGCCTGGAAGTAGGCCAGCGGCAGCTGCACCAGGTGGCGGAACAGGCGGGCGCCCAGTTCGACGTCGATGCGGCTGGTGGTGTGACTGAAGACGTACGTGCGCAGGCCATTGAGCAGGCTCTCGAACACGACGACCACGACCAGGCCGATGACCAGCACGTCCAGTGTCGTCATGCCGCGGTGCACCAGCACCTTGTCCATCACGACCTGGAAGAACAGCGGGCTGATGAGCGCGAAGATCTGCAGGAACAGCGAGACGACGAGCACCTCGCCCAGCAGCTTGCGGTATTTGACGATGGCCGGGATGAACCAGGTGAAGTCGAACTTGGACAGCTCGCCTGCCAGGCTGGCGCGGCTGGTCGCCAGCAGGAGTTCGCCCTGGCCGTCAGGGGCCCACTGCTTGGCGAAGACATCGATGGGCTCGATGGTCGGGCGGCCGCCCCCTTCTTCGTTCGGATCCTGGAACAGCACGCGCTGGCCGTCGCACTGGGCCAGCAGCACCCAGCGGCTGTGGCCATCGGCATTGCGCAGGCGGGCCAGGGCGGGCAGGGGGGCCAGCGGCAGGCGCTCCAGGGTGGTGCGGCTGATCTTGGCCTTCAGGCCCATCTCTTTGGCTGCGCCGAGCAATTCGCTGTCGTCGGCCGAGGTGGTGGCGCTCAGCCCGCGCTGATGGGCCACCGTGTCGGGATCGGCGGCGATGTGATGCAGCCGCGCCAAAAGACACAGGGCCTTCCAGGGTTGCGGCGGCTGCGGGGCGGAGGACGGCGGCTGTGCGGAGCCGTCCGCCTGTTCGGTAACAAGACGTGAGGACATACCAACCCTGTGGACATAGTTATGCCCACCATTATCGGGCTCTTATATTAGGTTGGCTGCCCTGCTTTGGAGGGGCGGGGTTACACCGCCAGCAGTACCCCGTTTCAGGGGGCGTGCAGCCACGCGGCCGCCTGGGCCGTGCAATCGTTCACGCGGGCTCAGCCCTGCGATCCGGCTGGCAGGTGGGAAGCGGCCCGCCGCAGGGCGTCGCGGGTCAGCAGTTCGGCCTGCAGCGACAAATCCAGATCGCTGCGGCACAGCCCTGCGTGCAGGTAATGCGTGTTCTCGTACACCTCGCAGGCCGCGGGCGAGGCCCGCAGCAGCGGCTCCAGCATGTCGCCGTCCCAGCGAGCGAGCTCGCGCGCCAAGCCACGGGCGACAGCGCGGTACTGGGCGGCGTCGGCGCCGCGCGGGCGGTGATCCAGTTGGTCCAGCAGTTGCGCCAGCGCGACCGCGGTCGACAGATCGGCGGGCAGGGCGGAAGAAGGCTCAGGCATGGTCATGGGGTCCTTTCCCGGGCGGTGCGCACTGCGCGCCGCGCCGTCACAGGCTCACATGAGGATGCGCCCGCGCCTTTCAAGCCCGGGGCGTTTGGGGCCGTCAGGCCCCGTCCGCAGAGGGCGGCTCATCCACGGGGGTGGTGAGGTGAGCCTGGTAGTCGGCCAGGATGCGTGCCAATTGAGCGTCGTTGCGGGTGAAGGCGCGGCAGTGGCGGCAGCTCCAGCGATGCCGCGTGGCGTCCAGCCGCTCGGCCAGACCGGCTTCGTCCAGCTGCCCCGAGGTGAGCTTGAAGATGTATTGCCGGCATTTCATCGCGGGCTCCCTTCAAACCAGTTCTGGGTCAGACACAGCTGGATCTGTTTGCGTGCGCGGCTCATGCATTGCCAGTAGTCGGATTTGCTCAGGCCCAGGGTCTCGCAGATCTCTTCGGCTTCGCATTCGAGGAAGTTCTTCATGCTGAACACGCGCGCGGACTTGGCGGGCAGCTTGTTCACGCAGATGTCGACGACGGCAAAGAACTGCTCGGTCTGCAGCTGTTCGGCGGGGCAGGCCCAGCGCGCCGGCGCGACACCGGGTGCCCAGTGATCTTGGTCATCGAACAGCACCTGATCGAGGTCGTCAGCCAAGGCATCCTCGCAGGCGACTTCGCTTTGGCGGTAGCGGCGGCGCAACCGGTCGGTGATCTTGTGCTTGAGGATGCCGAAGAGGTAGCCGCGCGGGTCGTTGCGGGCGATGAGCGCCGGATCCACGCTGAGCAGGGCGGCCAGCGCGTCTTGCACCGCGTCTTCGGCTTCTTCGCGTGGATGCAGGTGCAGTTGTGCAAAGCGCAGCATGGCGCCACGCCATTGCTTGGCCCATCGCTCGGCGTCGTGCGCGGTCACGGCGGGCGGGCGTGAGGTGCCGTCGCCGCCGAGGTCGTTGTGCGTCAGGCTGGGGTTCATCGCTGGCTCATGAAGGGCGGATGGCATGTGGCCGGGCGGTGCCCCGCCACGTCTGGCGCAGGGCATCGAGCGCGTATTGTCCGCCGCCTTGGGTGAGGACGGCCAGCAGCATGATCGCCAGCATCAAGGGCACCTTGAAACCCAGGCCCTGCTCGGTGTCGATCTGGTTCCAGCCAGCCCAGCCCAGCTCGAAGTGCACCGTGTACACGGCGACGTAGTCGATGAACAGCAGGCCCAGCGCCGCCAGGCGGCTGTACAGGCCCAGCATCAAGGCCAGACCCAGCGTGATCTCCCCGGTGCCTGCTGCGAGCCAATTGGCATCGGCGGGCAGCCAGTGCAGCGGGAAGGGAAAGCTCAATTGGGCAAACCAGTCTGGCGCGTGCAGGCCACCGGACAGCTTGGTCCAGCCGGCCAGCAGGAACTCCTGGCCGGCCCAGATCCGCAGGGCCAGCAGGCCGATGCCGTCCAGGCGTTCAAGCGCCTTCGTGCCCATTTGTCTCAGGGCGTGCAGTTTCATGTGCGAGGAAAACGGTGAAGTCATGATGGAGATCTCCCAGATGGTGTGATGACCAGGCTGATTGCTGCACGAAGGCGTCGATGAGGGTGTGCCAGCCGTGCTCTCCCAGAGCCTGCCTGACGGCGGGGAAGTGGGCCTCCAGCACCTGGCTGGCGCCCAGATGGACGAGATGCCGGTAGACGCGCATGCCCTGCTGCGAATAGCCCTCGGGCAGGGCGTCCGTGCGGCCTCTCACGTGGTCGAAGAAGGCGCTCGAAGGCATGCCAGCTCCTGGTTGAGGGTTGCCAGATCGGGGATGTCGTTGTCCCACTCGAGCAGCACAGGGAGGCCGTGGCGTTCATGGAGGTGCCGTGCCATCTCGGTGGTGGGCGCCTCGACCGCCTGGCTGTGCGTGTCGATGTAGAGGCCGAAGCGGGCATCGAACTCGTGGCCGGCCACATGGATGTAGGTGACGCGGCCCAGGTCGATGCGTGCGACGAAATCCGCCAGGTCTGCGGTGCCGTGGTTCTTGCGGTTGACGCGGATGTTGTTGAGATCGAGCAGGATGTGGCAGTCCGCACGCTCGGCCACGGCGGCGAGGAAGTCGGCTTCCGGGATGGTGCCGATGTTGGTGTACCAGGTGGCGTTTTCGATGGCGATGCGCTGGCCCAGGATGTCCTGGATCTGGCGGATGCGGTCGCTGACCCGTCGCATCTCCTCCATCGTGAAGGGGATGGGGAAGAGGTCGTGCAACTGGAAGGCATCGCCGCTGGCGGCCAGGTGATCCGAATAGCGTGTGGTCTGCAGGTCGTCCATCAGGCTGCGGACCTCGCGGACGAAGCCGGCATCGATGGGCCCCTGGCCGCCCAGGTTGAGGGTCACGCCATGCAGGTGCACCGGGCGGCCGCCGGCGATCAGCGCCTTCAGCGGCGTTCGGTCGCGGCGGAGCCAATTCTCGGGCACGACTTCGAAGAAGTCGGCCTCGACGGCCGACATGTCCCAGTCGGCCATCTCACGTCGGTATCCCAGGCCTGGCATGGTGTGATCCTTGTGCTGCGGGGTGGGGGGCTTACTTCTTGCTGCAGCCTGCGTCCTTCTTCGAGCAGCCAGCCTCCTTCTTGGAGCAGCCTGCGTCCTTCTTGCTGCACGAGGCTTCCTTGCCGGCTTCCTTGGGCTCGCACGCCTGGCCTTCCTTGTCGCCGTCCTTGCAGACGTGCGTCTTCTTGCCGCAGGAGCCTGCACCGCACTTCTGGTCCTTGGGGGCGCCGGCGTAAGCGGAGGTGCTGGCGATGACGGCGGCAGCCAGGGCGGCGAGGGATTTGACGTTCATGATGGTTCCTTGAGCAGGGTTGTGAGGTGTGGGTGAATGCGTGCGGCATGTCCGCACACCTCCTTCGTCGTGCCGGGGCGGCGATTCCTGACAAGGGTTTTGAAATTTTTTTTGAACGGGTGGATCGGCCATGAAAAAGGGGCCCTCGAAAGGGCCCCGTGAAGTGGAGACGTGTGCCTTGCCGGATCAGGCGGCCGCAGGCGTGCGCTTGCGCCGCGCCATCAAGCCGATCACGCCCAGGCCGGCCAGCAGCAGGGCGGGCAGTTCGGGCTCGGGCACGGCGGTGACCGAGATCTGACCGGTGGTGTAGAGCTGGCTGACATCCAGGCGGGTGTTGGCCGCCATCAGGAAGCCGGTGGTGTCGATCTGGTCGAAGGCGCCCTGGAAGGACGTGGCGTCGAACAGATCGAAGGTCTGGCCGGCCTGGCCCACAAAGCCGTTCCAGGACGTCAGTGTGAGCTTGCCGCCGAAGGTCAGCACGCCGTTGTTGACGTTGAGGTGGTCGTAGCTGCTGTGGCGCAGGGCCTCATCGGTTTCGCAGGCTTCGGTGCAGGCGGTCAGGCCGCCGATCTCGGCTTCGTACACATTGGTCGCACCGAACTGCGCATCACCATCGATGGTGGCCATGCCGGGCGAGTTGCCCACCGACAGGCCGCCGATGAAGTTCTTGGTGCCCATGCCGGTGATGCGTGCTCCCGTGCGTTGGTAGACGTGGTCGTAGAAGGTGGCCGTGCCGAACATGTTGACGCGCAGTTCTGCGCCGGCCTGGAGGTCGACCACGTCGTAGAAGGCGGCGTTGGCGAGGCTGGCCACGTTGATCAGGCCGCCATCGTTGACCTGGACGGTGCCCAGTACGTGATTGCGCCCGCTGATGACGTTGAGCTGGCCCGACAGGGTCTGGCCCTGGTCGGCGATCAGCACGCCGCTTTGCAGGGTGATGCGCCCCTCGGCCGTGGTGTGCAGGGCATCGTAGGTGTTGGCCACGGCATAGCGCGTGGAGGTGCCGGTGACGCGCAGCGTGCCGCTGTTGCTGACCGCGCCGCCCAGAGAGAGCGATTCGTTGGCCCGGGCGGCCACGGTGCCGCCGGCATCGATGCGCAGGGTGCCATCGAGGGTGCCGTTGCCGGTCACGGTACCGCCGGCGCCGATGATGGTGCCCTTGGATGTGGCGGTGTCGCCGCCATTGAGATTGAGCGTGACGGCACTGCTGCCCGTGCCGCCGATCTGCAGCGTGCGCACCTGCGCGCTGCCGGCGCCCAGGATGGTGGAGGCCGTGGTGGGCGCCATCAGCACGTCATGTTCGGGGCCGACCTTGAAGCCGACGGCGCCCAGGCCACCGAAGCTCCACTTGGCCGTGTCCGACCAACTGCCGTTGCCGCCCATCCACTCGGGATGCAGCACGATGCGGAAGGCCTGGCGCGACAGACCGCGCTCCATCTCGCCGACGATGGTGCCGTGGTTGTTGAGGCTGTTGGCATAAAAGATCATGCCGCTGGCGCCGAAGAGAGGACGCAGATCGACGCTGTTGCCGCCGTAGCTGAGGTAGGCGCCGGAGACCGACTGGCCAAGATCGTTCTGGCTGCCGAAGCCGTTCTGGATGGTCTGGCCGATCCCCCAGGTGGGGTACATGACGCCGGTGACGGTGGTGGCTTGACCGGTGGTGGCATCGAAGTTGCGCCAGCGGCCATAGATCTCACCGGCATCGTTGACGGACAGGGCCGCGCTCGGTGGGCCGCCAGGCTGGGGGGTGGGAATGAAAGCCGACTCGACTTGGCCCGCCCGGGCCAGCGAGGGGAGGGAAGCCACGCCGGCAGCGCAGAGCGCCAGCATCACCGTCGTCAGTCTCATGAGATCCCTTTCGGTAGGTCAGCACGTGTATGTAAGAAAGTATTTCACGTGTTGATAATTCGGGTAACTGACTGTAGTCATTTGACGGCGATGTTGCGTATCCCCCAAAGGGTGTAAACGCGCGCGTGAGTGCGTGACATCGCCCGCCATGGTGGCAGGTGGCGCGGCGCTTCTTGAAAGTAGATGGCGAAGATTGGGCATCAAGGGCCTGACACCCTCAGCCCCATGGCACGGCCATGGGTGAGATGCTGTATCTGTGGCGGCTCGTGTGACCATCCGGTTCCGGCCAGATCTCATATCCCGATGATCTAGACTCCCCGGTGCGATGGCCAATGTCTGCCGCCAGTTCCGGCCAGATCTCATATCCCGATGATCTAGACTCCAAATGAGGTAACCCCTTGATTCATCAAGGGGTTTTCCTCTTTTTGGCGGCGGAAATCTGCGTAGGTCATCAAAAAAGATCGAACTGATCCGGCGCTTTTTTTGCCGGTTGTTTGGCCTTGCCGTGGAAGGTGACGATGCGTTCGTACTGCTTGTCGGTGAAGGTGAGGATATTCACCTTGCCGCCCGCTGGCAAGGCCGCTTCGACCCGTTTGCTGTAAGTGTCAACTTGGGACTGGCTGGTGCAAAACCGCATGTACACCGAGAACTGTGACATCTCGAAGCCCATGTCCAGCAAGGCGTTGCGGAAGTCGGTGGCTGCTTTGCGTTCAGCCTTTTCCACGACGGGCAGATCAAACATGACAACCATCCACATGAGTCGGTAGTTGCTGAGCATGGGTTGTGAAGCTGCCTAGCCTATTCACCCTCTGCCTGCAAGCTGTTGGCAAGGGCGAGGGGAAGGCCCGGTAGAGGTAATTCCAGTCGTTCTCGTTCTCCCAAATAAACCTGGGCCAGCGAGATGGCTAACTTATGGATGCAAGACATGACAGGCGTTGCACCCATGCTGGTCTGCATGTCGTCATACAAGGTGCGGACCAGTGCGCGCTTGGTGTCGGGGGTGATGTGCCGCTCACCTTGTCGTGCCAGTTGCCAGACGCGCAAGTCAATGACCGGCCGGAAAGGCTCCATCACATCGTCCACCAGCCTCATGGCATTGCCCTCATTGCTGTGGAAGACGCCGAGTGTCGGGGTGCAGTCCGGCCGCGACGATGGACCGCGCCGTGGCGGCCCTGAGCACCGTGTAGCCATAGTTCAGCAATGCGTTGAGACCATCGCCATCCTGATCGCGCCGGAAATCGTCGCCGAACAGCAGGCCCCAGTAGCGGCGGGCTCCTTGCGCTTCCAGGTTGTCTGGATCACCTGAACGTACTTTGGATGCCAGCATGCTTAAAGGTGCTGTCGGCGCACCAGCAGCTTCAATGCGGCGGCCTGCTGTTGCAGTTTCGATTTGACGATATCTGCCCAGAGCCGCTTGTGCGTAGGTTTGGTCGCACCGATTTGCGCATCGAGGCGTTTGGCCTGCTGGAAGTTGTCAACGTCGGTTTAAAACTGACCCACTTTCCGACGCTGGCGTCGGAGTAAAAGTGACCCACCCGGGCTCTGATCACATCAGTTCCTGGCCTTGATCTGGCCGGCTTTGCGCTTGTCCTTGAGCCGGTAGCTCTCACCGCTGATCTGCACGATGTGGGCGTGGTGGAGCAGGCGGTCCAGCAAGGCCGCGGTCAAGGTCTGATCGTCGGCGAAGGCACTGGCCCATTGACTGAACGGCAAGTTGCTGGTCAGCACGATGCTGCCGCGCTCATACCGCTTGGCGACCACGTTGAAGAACAAGGTGGCCTCTTCACGCCCAAAGGGCAGGTATCCAATCTCATCGACGATCAGCAGGCGTGGTCCGATCACGGCGCGGTTGAAGTATTCCTTGAGCCGATCCTGCTTGTGAGCCGTGGCCAGTTGCAGCATGAGGTCCGCTGCCGTGATGAAGCGCGTCTTGATGCCTGCCATGGCAGCCCGGTAGGCCAAGGCTTGGGCCAGATGGCTCTTGCCGACGCCGCTGGGGCCCAGGAAGACGACGTTCTCCGCCCGCTCGATGAAGGTCAGTGCCGCCAGTTCCTGGATCTGCGCACGCGGTGCACCACTGGCAAAGGCGAAGTCGTACTCCTCCAGGGTCTTGATGGACGGCAGCGTGGCCATCTTCACCAGCGCCGAGCGTTGCCGCTGCAGCCGGGCATCGTTCTCCACCGTGAGGATCTGCTCAAGAAAGTCGCCCAGGCTGTCTTGCTGCTGCGCGGCACGTTGCGCCACAGCGGCCCATTCGCTGGCGATTCGCTCGAGCTTGAGCGCCCCGCACAGCGTGGCAATGCGTTCATGCTGAAGGTTCACGGTCGGACCTCCAGCAGCTCGTTGTAAACGGACAGGGGATGCTGTGTTGAATCACGAGCAAAACTGAGCCAGGCGTCACGTCCAAAACTGAGCCACTAGGTTGACGAAGAAATGGACTGCTCGGTTGTGGATAAGTCTACTGTCTGGTCTGCTCCTTTGGGTGATTTGGTGCGGGTGGGTTTGGTTGCAGCCGGTTGCGCCGTCGAGTGCCTGAAGCGCCAGCTTTGATTGCCGGTCTCGACGATGTGGCAGTGATGGGTGAGGCGGTCTAGCAGTGCGGTGGTCATCTTGGCGTCGCCGAACACGCTGGCCCATTCCGAGAACGACAGGTTGGTGGTGACCACGACGCTGGTGCGCTCGTACAGCTTGGACAGCAGGTGGAACAGCAAGGCGCCACCGGCCTGGCTGAAGGGCAGATAGCCCATCTCGTCAAGGATGACGAGATCGACGTACATGAGCCGATGTGCCAGTTGCCCGGCCTTGCCTTGGGCCTTCTCTGCCTCCAGCATGCTGACCAGCTCCACCGTCGAGAAGAAGCGTACCCGCTTGCCGTGCGCTCGGATGGCATGAACGCCCAGGCTGGTGGCCAGGTGTGTCTTGCCGGTGCCTGGGCCGCCCACGAAGACCACGTTGTGGGCCGAGTCGATGAACCTGAGCTCGTGCAGCTGACGCACCAGTGCCTCGGCCACCTGGGCCTGATCAAAGGCAAAGCCAGCCAGGTCGCGGTGGTGGGGGAATCGCGCAACCCGCATCTGGTAGGCCATGGAGCGCACTTCCCGATGCGCACCCTCGGCCTTGATGAGCTGATGCAGCAGGGCTTCGTGGTCGAGCGATTTGAGCCGGGCAATGCCCAGCAGCTCTGGCCAGGCGCTGGCCATGCCGTGCAGGCTCAAGCCTTTAAGAGCTGCGGCAATGTCATTGGACATGGTCATCCTCGTGGGGCTGGCGCAGGCGGTCATAGCGCGACACATCGGCCTGAGGCGGCTCCTGCAGTGTCAGTGAAGGCATGGCTTCATCTGGCAGGCTTCGCACAGCTTGGGGTTCCTTGAGCCTGGCCAGCACGTTGAGCACATGGTCGGCGCTCACGTGGCCCGATTGCAGCGCCAGTTCCACCGCCACCAGCACGTCATCGAGCCCGTGCAAGGTGATGGCCATGAGCACCTGGGCCATCACCCGGTCGCCGCCGGGGTGGCGCAGCAGGTGCGCTTGCAGATGCTGCAAGGGCTCGGGCATGGTCTTGAAGGGGGCGCCGTTGCGCAAAGCGCCAGGTTTGCGCTCGAGCAAGCTGACGTAATGCCGCCAGTCGTACAAGGTCTGTCCTCGCTCGAAGCTGCGTGGCAGGTTCACAGGATGTTCTGGTGCATCGGCGATGGGGCCGACCACCACCAGGCGGTCGGGATAAGCGCGCACGCTGACACTGGCGTGAGCCCACTCGCACGGCACGCTGTAGCGGTTGCGCTGGTAATGGATCAGCGAGGTGGCCGTCACCCGCGCCATCTGTTCGACATAGCCGTCGAAGGGTGCGGGATTGGGCATCAGGTGCGTCTGCTCTTGCTGCCAGACGTCGGCAATGGTCAGCTCTGGCCACTCGGGGTGCGGCAACGTGTGCCAGGCGTCCAGGCAGGCCTGGTGCAGCCATCCGTTGAGGCTGTCCAGGTCGGGCCAACGGCGCTCGGCCGCCTCCATCCAGATGCCGCGTCGGCGATCTTGTACGTTCTTCTCGACAATGCCCTTCTCCCAGCCAGCGGCGCGGTTGCAGAACTCGGGCTCGAACAGGTAGTGGCCGGTCATGGCCTCGAAGCGGGCATTGACCGTGCGGCTCTTGCCCTGGCCAACCTTGTCGACGGCAGTCTTCATGTTGTCGTAGATGCCCCGGCGCGGCACGCCACCAAAGGCAGCAAAGGCCCGAGCGTGGGCGTCAAACAGCATCTCGTGGGCCAGGCTGAAGTAAGCGGTCATCATGAAGGCGCGGCTGGCTGCCAGCTTGGTGTGCGCGGCCTCCAGGCGCTTGCGCATGCCGCCCACAAACAGGTACTCGCAGCTCCAGTCGAACTGGAAGGCTTCGCCCATCTCGAAGCTCATGGGCACGAAGGCCATGCGGGTGGGGGCGTCGGACTGCGCCTGTTGCCAGCGCTTGGCAAATTCATAGACCGGGCCACGACTGCCGGGGTAGCCCATGGCCTGCAGCGCCCGGAACATGGCCTTGACGCCTCGGCGCTCGCGCTTGTTGCGGTGGCTGTCGGCCTTCAGCCACGTGGCAAGTTGATCCTTGTAGGGGTCAAGAACGCTGGGAAGCGTCGCCCGCTTTGGATAGCGGGGCTCGACCATCGCATCGGCTTCAAGCCACTTGGCGGCCGTGTTGCGAGAGATGCCCAGCCTGCGGCTGGCTTCGCGCACGCTCAGGTGGTCACGGTGGACCATGCGGCGCAATTTGCTCAATGTGCTCACGTTGATCACTCCTGCACCCCGCTGCTGCAAAAAGCAGCAGGGTAGGTGGATAACGTGGCTCAAAATTGGACGTGACGCACGCCCTTCAGTGGCTCAGTTTTGCTCGTGATTCAACAGCCAAGTCAAATTCGTGCCACGCGTTCCCGAAGTGTTCCGCTTTGGCCAGGGTGGCTGCTGTGGCGTTGCCTTTGAGTCGATCGCGTTTGATGTCTTCAAGGTTGAAGCGTGTGCTGCCTGACAACTTCAGCTCCTTGAGCATGGCCGTGAAACGAACTTCGCTGCGACGCTCAAGCAGGTCAATGAGTTTGTCGCGCTGCTCACGCATGAGGGGCTGTTCGGTCAATTGCGGCGTCAGGATGCGGAGGTTGTTCACCTCCTGGTAGATCCTGAACCGCTGTGTGCTGGGCATGGCCAGCGGTGCACGCTCTTCTTCGGGCAGCAGCGTGCACCGGCCAGGCTTGACGGGCTTGAGGTTGCGCTGGTGCAGCAGGATGTCCAGCAATTCATCTCGGGCGGCGTCGGTGAACAGTGTGGGGTTGAGGCGCTGTTGCGTTGACCAGATGGCGTCGAACTCGTCCTTGATCATCGCCCGGTCAGCGTAGAAGTCGTAGGCTTTGTCCTTCTGGGTTTTGCCGCGCAGGCGCGCCCGCACGCTTTGACGTGCGGCATGGCGTTTGGCCAGCCATTCGCCGAGTGTGATGCATCGCTCTTCTTCGAGCGTTCGGCGGAGCTCACTGATGGCCTTCTTCAGCGCACCGCTGTCGTTGTCTTTCTTGTCGGTCTTGCGGTTGCTGAGAAAGCCGCGTCGCTGATTGATGTGAAAGAGGGCTCTTGCAAACTCGGGGCCAGTCAAAGCTTCGCGCAGGCCCTTGGCGCGCAGGGAGTAGGGATCCAATGTGACCAGGGCTTTGCGTGCGGCGGCATCAGCAGGAAAGAAGCCGAGGCGGATCAGAGCGTCAAGCATGCGCTGCTTGCGCTTGAGAAGCCGGTCGCGCCGCCGACGCATCTGGCGAGCATTGCGGCGGGTGACGGCCAAGGAACTGCCATCCTTGGGGTTGCGGCCATCCGGAAAGATGCGGACGCCCATGCGAATGATGGCGCAGGGGCTGGCGTCGTCCTTGAGTCGAATCATGGCCCAGCCAATCGACGTGGAGCCGATGTCCAATGCCAAGCGGTAACGCATCTTGGGCAGCATGGCCGATCATCCCTGGTGAATTGTTGATGTGTTTACATTTGTAGCATATACTGAGCGCGTTACGATCATCGGGATATGAGATCTGTCCGCTAACAAGCTGAAGGCTTTTAGCCCAGATGCACCAAATGAGAGGGCCGCTATATGCGGCCCTTTGTCTTTCCCGGTGCGCTTTGGCGGGCTGGCGCGGCAGTCAGCGCAGCGATTCCAGCAACACTTCAGGGTGCTTGCGTGCGATCCTGATCAAGGCTTGAGCAGCGCCGGAAGGCGCGCGGCGTCCTTGCTCCCATTCCTGTAGTGTTCGCTTCGAAATGCACAAGGCTTCGGCGAACTGGGTCTGAGACAGGCCGGTCTGCAAGCGGGCTTCGGCCACTTCGTTGGGTTCAACCTGCGTGACGCGTGCCGCCTTGCCTGCTTTCATCTCCTGCACGGACTGCAGAAGCTTGAGACCCAGCGCTTCGCCTGTCATCGTTTCAGTGGATGGAGGATGATGACGTTTACCCATTTTCAATTGCCTCTCGAACAGCTTTGAGCAGATGAGCTGGAATGTTGCCTCGGACCGCCTTGGCATAGATCACGAGCAACCAGATTTCGCCGGACTGCAGGCGGGTGAAGTAGATCACCCGGACCCCGCCACGCTTGCCCATGCCAGGACGGGACCAGCGGACCTTGCGGCAGCCGCCGCTGTGCGGGATGACGTCTCCGGCTTCTGGATTGCCTGCGAGCCATATGCAGAAGGCTGCGCGTTCTTCCTCGGTCCACAAGGTGTTGGCGTCTTCCTTGAAGGAAGGCGTTTCTACGATTGTGTACATGAACGGAATATACGTCAAAGACGTATATTCCGCAAGGGCGACACCTTCAAGTCAGGCAGCCACCCCGTGCGCCGACGCCGCCTTCAACCCCAGCATCCGCCGCGCCTCATCCGGCGAGGCGATCTCGCGCCCCGCGTTGCGCGCACATTGCGCCAGCGCTTCGATCAGCGGCCCATTGCCGGATGTGCGCTCGCCGCCGGGCAGGTAGAAGGTGTCTTCCACGCCCGAGCGCAGCATGCCGCCCAGGTCGGCCGTGGCCTGGTGCACGGCCCAGATCTCTTCGCGGCCGATCAGGGTGGTCTGCCACACGGTGCCAGGCTCGCGGTACTTGACCAGCAGCTTGAGCAGATCGGCATCGACCGGCATGCCGGAAGCCACGCCCATCACGAAGTTGTATTCCAGCGCGTCGGTCATGCCGGCCTTGCGGTACATGGCCACCGATCGCACGATGCCGACGTCGAAGCATTCGAACTCGGGCTTGGTGCCGGTCTCCTTCATCACGTCGATCATGGCCTTGACCTTGTCGACCGTGTTGTCGAAGAGCATGGGCGGCCAGGCCCACTGGCCGTTCTCCTTGATCTTCAGGTAGTTGAGGCTGCCGGCATTGCAAGCGGCGATCTCGGGGCGCACGGCGCGGATGCAGGCTGAAGGGCCACTGATGTCCGGGCCGACGACGCCGGTGGTCAGGTTGATGATGACGCCGGGGCAGGCGGCGCGGATGGCCGTGTCGATCTCGGCGGCCACGACGGGATCCCAGCTGGGGAAGCGGCCCATGCCGGGCTCCTGCCGGCGCAGGTGCACGTGCATGATCGACGCACCGGCATCGAAGGCCTCGCGGGCTGCGGCGGCCATCTCGGCGGCTGTGACGGGCACCGGGTGCTGGGTCGGGTCGGTGAGCACGCCGGTGAGCGCGCAGGTGAGGATGGCCTTGTCCATGTGGGGTCCTTCGTCGTGTCTGTCGTGAGGGTTGCCGTCCATCAGCCCTGGCTGGCTGCGGGTGCGATGTCGATCAGCAGGGTCTTGGCCTGCACCTGGTCGCCGGGCTGGGCATGCACGGCCTGGATGACGCCGGGCGCCTGTGCGGCCAGCCACATCTCCATCTTCATGGCTTCGATGCTCAGCAGGGGCTGGCCTTCGGTCACCGTGTCGCCCGGCTTGACCAGCACTTGCGCGACGGTGCCTGCCACCGGTGCCAAGGCCTTGCTGGGGTCGCTCGCGTTGCCTTGATCGGGCCAGGCGGAGACCTCGGTGAACACATGCACCGCCGCATCGATGACGAGGTGCAACTCATCGCCCGTGCACCACACGGCGGTCAGGCGGCGCTGCACGCCATCGAGTTCATAGCGGAGCACGCCGCCACGTTCGGCATCACCTGCCGCATCGCTGCCGTGGCTCATGAGGCGCACTGCATGCGGGGGCGCGCCGTGCGTGAGGTGCACGAGGAAGTCGCCGTGTCGCGTGCGGCCTTCGACCTGCACGGTGCGCTTGGCGCCGTCGCATTGCAGCGGCAGGTCATAGCCGGTGACGCTGTCGGCGCGCAGGGCCGGCGGGCGTGTGCCGATGCGGCCTTCATGCTGGCGTGCCGCCATCACCGCGGCGGCCACCAGCCAGGCTTCATCGGGGGCCACCGGCTTGTGCAGGATGGCCTCGTTGTCGGTTTGCCATTGGTCGATGAGCGTGGTCGTCATCGTGCCGGCACGGAAGCGCGGGTGATCGACCAGATCACGCAGGAAGCGGGCGTTGTGCTTGAGGCCCAGCAGTGGCGCATCGTCCAGCGTGGCGATCAGGCGGCGGATGGCGTCATCGCGATCGCGGCCGTGCACGATGAGCTTGGCCACCATCGGGTCGTAATGCGGCGAGACGCTGCCGCCTTCGCGGATGCCATCGTCGATGCGCACGCCATCGAACAGCGCGGCAGCGGGGCGCCACCAGGCGATGTCGCCCGTCTGCGGGGCAAAGCCGGCATACGGGTCTTCGGCATACAGGCGCGCTTCGATGGCATGGCCTTGCAGGCGGATGTCATCCTGCTTCACGGGCAGGGGGAGACCGGCGGCCACGCGGATCTGCCACTCGACCAGGTCCAGGCCCGAGATCATCTCGGTCACCGGGTGCTCGACCTGCAGGCGCGTGTTCATCTCCAGGAAGTAGTAATTCAGCTCCTGGTCGACGATGTATTCGATGGTGCCGGCGCCGCGGTAGTCGATGGCCTTGGCGGCCAGCACGGCATCATGGCCCATGGCTTCACGCATGGCAGGGCTCACGACGGGCGAGGGCGATTCTTCGATGACCTTCTGGCGGCGGCGCTGCGCGGTGCAATCGCGTTCGCCGATGTACACCGCGTTGCCGTGCGCATCGGCGAACACCTGGATCTCGATGTGGCGGCCGTTTTCGATCAGGCGCTCGAGCATCAGCGTGCCGTCGCCGAAGGCGCTCTGCGCTTCGCGGCGCGCGCTGGCAATCGCCTGCGCGAGTTCATCGTCCTTGTGCACGAGGCGCATGCCGCGGCCACCGCCGCCGCTCACGGCCTTGACCAGCAGCGGGTAGCCCAGGCGCTTGGCTTCGGCGATCAAGGTCTCGTCGGCCTGATCTTCGCCCAGATAGCCCGGCGCTGTGGGCACGCCTGCACGGATCATCTCCTTCTTGGCACCGGCCTTGTCGCCCATCACGCGGATCGCTTCAGGGCTGGGGCCGATGAAGACGATGGACGCATCGGCGCAGGCCTGTGCGAAGGCGGCGTTCTCCGACAGGAAGCCATAGCCCGGGTGGATGGCGTTGGCGCCGGTGCGGCGTGCGGCGTCCAGCAAGGCATCGACCTTGAGGTAGGACTCTGCGGCCGGCGCGGGGCCGATGCAGACGGCTTCGTCGGCCAGGGCCACGTGCGGTGACTGTGCATCGGCCTCGCTGAAGACCGCCACGGTGCGGTAGCCCAGCTTGCGTGCGGTGCGGATGACGCGGCAGGCGATTTCACCGCGGTTGGCAATGAGGATCTTAGAAAACATGGTGACTCCGCGGTGAAACCGCCTGCAGCCCGCTTCGCGCGGTGAACGTGCCTGTACTCATCCTTGTCCAGCGACCACCATGGATCCGGCTTGGCCGGTCCATCGGTGGTGCCCCTCTGAGGGGGGCGCGCGAAGCGCGTAGGGGGGTCATGCCCATCTCGGTTTGCGCTTTTGCATGAAGGCGCTCGTGCCTTCCTGTCCTTCCTCGCTGAGCACGGCGCGCGCGAACATCGTGGCCGCATCGTCGATCAGGCTTTCGGGCGTAGACAGGCGGGCATGCGCCAGCAGGTTCTTGGTGGCGGCAATGGCTTGCGGGCCGCAGGCCAGGATGCTGTCGATGGTGCGCTGCAAGGCGGTCTGCAACGAAGCCGCATCCGCATGCACCTCATGCACCAGGCGGATGGTCAGCGCTTCCTGCGCATTCACGCGCGCCCCGGTCACCGACAGCCGCTTGGCTTCGGCGTAACCCAGCCGCTCGACCAGGAAGGGCGCGATCTGCGCCGGGATCACGCCCAACGAGGTCTCGGGCAGGCGGAAGCTCACGTTGTCCATGGCCAGCGTCACATCCGACACGCAGGCCAGGCCGAAGCCGCCGCCCATCACCGTGCCTTCGAGCACCGTCACCACGGGCAGCGGCGTGCGTGCAAAGGCCAGGCACAGGCGGCCGAACTGCGCGTTGACGACCGCGATCGGGTTAGGCGCCGAAGGCTTGTTCGCAGCAGCAGGCGATGCGGCCTCTTCCGCCTGCTGCTGCGCCAGCTTCATGCGGGCCTGGGCCATGTCGCCGATGTCGCCGCCGGCACAGAAGTGGCCGCCCGCGCCGCGCAGCACCAGCATGCGCACATTCGGGTCTTCTTCGGCCTGCCTCGGGTGCCCAGCAGCTCGTTGATCATGGCCAGCGACATGGCGTTGCGCACCTCGGGCCGGTTGAGCGTGAGGGTGCACACGCCTTGGTCGATCTGCACCTGGATGGTGGTGGGGGCGCTGGGGCTCATGACTGGTTACCGCTGAAAGGAGGGCCGGATGGGCAGGGGTAGAGGGATGGACGATGTCGAGCGATGAAGCGCAGTGGCTCCAACAGATCAACGCCCGCGCTTGGGCAACGTGCCTTCCAGCTTGGCGATGATGCCCAGCATGATTTCGTCGGCACCGCCGCCGATGGACACCAGGCGCCCATCGCGATAGGCCTGCGACAGCGGGTTGTCCCAAGTGAAGCCCATGCCGCCCCAGTACTGCAGGCAACTGTCCGTCACCTCGCGGATCAGGCGGCCGGCCTTGAGCTTGGCCATCGAGGCCAGGCGCGTCACATCCGCCCCGCCGATGTAGTCTTCCACCGCGCGGTAGGTCAGCGAGCGCAGGGCTTCGACCTCGGTGCGCAGTTCGGCCAGGCGGAAGTGGATGACCTGGTTGTGGATCAGCGGCTGACCGAAGGTGTGGCGCTCCTTGCAGTAGGCAATGGTCTGGTCGATCAGGTTGTCGAGCATCTGCAGCGAGTTGGCCGCCCCATACAGACGCTCTTCCTGGAACTGCAGCATCTGCATCATGAAGCCCGTGCCTTCGATGCCGATCAGGTTGCGGCGCGGCACGCGCACGTTGTCGAAGAAGACCTGCGCCGTGTCCGACGAGTTCATGCCGATCTTCTTGATCTTCTGCTTGGTGATGCCCTTGGCATCCATGGGCACGATGATGAGCGACTTGTTCTCGTGCACCTTGCCTTCGGAGGTGTTGGCCAGCAGGCACATCCAGTCGGCCTGCATGGCATTGGTGATCCACATCTTCGAGCCGTTGATGACGTAGTCATCGCCATCCTTCTTCGCCGTGGTCTTGAGCGCCGCCACATCCGAGCCGCCGCCCGCTTCGCTCACGCCGATGCAACCCACCATGTCGCCCGCGATCGCCGGGGCCAGGTATTCCTTCTTCAGGTCGTCCGAGCCGAAGCGCGCCAGGGCCGGGGTGCACATGTCCGTCTGCACGCCGATGGCCATGGGCACGCCGCCGCAAGGGATCGCACCCAGCGTCTCGGCCACCACCATCGAATAGGAGAAGTCCAGCCCCATGCCGCCATAGGCCGGGTCGTACTTCACGCCCAGCAGGCCCAGCTTGCCCATCTTCTTGAACACCTCGTGCGCGGGGAAGATCTCGGCGTCTTCCCATGCCTTCACGTAGGGGTTGATCTCGGCTTCGCAAAAGCGCTTGACGGTGTCGGCGAGCTGGCGGTGTTCGGCGGTGAACTTCATGGTGGGTCCTCGGTCTTGTCTGGGGGCGGTTCGGGGCGGTTTAGGAGCGCTGAATCAGGCTTCAGGAGCAGGCTTCAGGCGCTGGCATCACAAACGCGCGATGCCGAAGGTGTTGGGTTGGAGCTGGCGCTGGTCGGCTTCACGCGCCATGTCCAGGCACATGGCCAGCACACGGCGGGTGTCGCGCGGATCGATCACGCCGTCGTCCCACAGGCGGGCGGTGCCGAACAGCACATTGGATTCGGCATCCAGGCGCTTTTTGATCTCGGCCGACATGCCTTCGAGCATCGCGTCGTTGACCGGCACGCCGGCGCGTTCCATCTTGCCGCGCGTGACGATCTCCATCACCTTGGCAGCCTGTGCGCCACCCATCACGGCCGTGCGCGCGGAAGGCCACGAGAAGATGAAGCGCGGATCAAAGCCGCGGCCGCACATGCCGTAGTTGCCGGCACCGAAGGAGCCATTGAGCGTGATGGTGAACTTGGGCACGCGTGCATTGGCCACGGCCTGGATCATCTTGGAGCCATGCTTGATGGCGCCGCCATGTTCGGCCGCCGAGCCCACCATGTAGCCCGTCGTGTTCTGCAGGAAGACCAGCGGCGTGCCCGACTGATCGCACAGCTGGATGAACTGCGCGGCCTTGGTCGAGCCTTGCGGTTGGATGGGCCCGTTGTTGCCCAGGATGCCGACCAGATGGCCATTGATGCGGGCATGGCCGCACAGCGTCTCGCTGCCGTAGTTGGCCTTGAACTCCAGAAAGTCGGAGCCATCGACGATGCGGGCGATGACCTCGCGCGTGTCGAAAGGCTCGCGGTCATCAGCGGGCACGCAGCCCAGCAGCTCTTCTTCGTCGTACAGCGGGGCGGCGATGGGTTTGCCAGAAGAAGCCACCTCGTCCCACTGAAGCTTGTCCATCAGCTCCCGGCACATGGCGATAGCGTGCGCATCGTTGTCGCTCAGGTACTCGCCCAGGCCAGTGACGCTGGCGTGCATCTCGGCGCCACCCAGGTCTTCATCGGTGGCGTCTTCACCGATGGCGGCCTTGACCAGCGGCGGGCCGGCCAGGTAGATGCTCGAGCGCCCCTTGACCAGGATCACGTAATCCGAGAGGCCCGGCAGGTAGGCGCCGCCTGCTGTGGAGGAACCATGCACCACCGCGATCTGCGGGATGCCCATGGCCGACAGCCGGGCCTGGTTGGCGAAGCTCTTGCCGCCATCCACAAAGATCTCGGCCTGGTACATCAAATTGGCGCCGCCGCTTTCCACCAGACAGACCAGGGGCAGCTTGTTCTCGCGGGCGATCTCTTGCGCGCGCAGGCCTTTTTTCAGGCCCATCGGTGAAATCGTGCCGCCTTTGAGCGCGCTGTCGCTGGCTGTGACCAGGCAGCGCTTGCCAGCCACGATGCCGATGCCGATGATGGTGCCGCCGCCCAGCACCGTCTTCTTGCCATCGTCGTCATGCATGCCCAGGCCGGCCAGGGTGCTGAGTTCGAGGAAGGGCGAATCGCGGTCGAGCAAGCGGGCCACGCGTTCACGCGGCATGAGCTGGCCGCGTTTTTCGAACTTGGCGCGCTTGTCTGCAGAGCCATCGCGGACCTGCTTTTCAAGGGCGCGCACCTGTTCGAGCCGCTCCGTCATGCGGGCGACGGCTGTGCGGTAGGACTCGGACCGGGTCTGGAGGGCGGAGCGCAGGGCAGGCATGGGTGCGGATCTGGGCGGATCTGAGATGAACCGATGGCACTGTAGCCCTGCTTGACGTTAACGTCAACTGCTTATTCTGTTGGTGAATCCCCTATGCGCAGCGTCAGCCTTCGGCGATAATCTGCCGCGTCGTCAACGTCATGCCGTTGACGTGTCCGCCAGCTCACTGCCACAGGTTGCCATCGTGTCCCAAGTCAAAGCCAAAGCATCCCAGTCTGATCAAGAAGAAGCAGACGGCTTCGGCCTGGCCCCGTCGTGGGCCTTCGAGGCGGACGAGGACGACAACGGCACCGATTCGCTGATGGGCATCGCCGAGGTGTGCGAGCGCTATGGCGTCTCTCCGCGTGCGCTGCGCTTTTACGAGACCAAGGGCCTGCTGGCGCCGCGACGCATCAATGGCACGCGCGTCTACAGCAAGGTCGACCGTGCGCGGCTCAAGCGCATCCTGCGCGCCAAGTCACTGGGCTCGCCGCTGTCGGAGATCAAGCAGTACCTGGACATGTACGGCCAGCATGGCGAAGGCCGCATCCAGCAGCTGACCTACGTCATCGAGAAGACGGACCAGGCCATTGCCGAGCTGGAGGCCAAGCGGGCGCAGATCGATGCCTCGCTGGCGGAGTTGCGGCTGGTCAATGAGCGCAGCCGCAAGACGCTGGAAGAAAAGCGGCGGTCGAAGTGAGCGCGATGGATCCGATCTACCTGCTGTCTTGCAATGCCGCGCTGCAGGTGCTGGTGTCGTCCCTGCTGGGCACGCTGATGCTCATCCCCTTGCAGCCTTGGGGCAAGCGCTTTGCTGCACGGATGAACATGAAGTCCCTGCTGGCCACACACATGGATTGGTACATGCTGGCCTTCATGCAGTGGGGGGCGGCCTTCATCATGTGGCGCTGGCCCTCCACGGCGAGCTTGCCGGTCGCTGGCTTGCTTGCATTTGGTGGCTGGACGAACGCACTGCCTTACCTGCTGCGAGGCTTCGGCATCAATGCGTTCGTGATGGGGGGCAATGCGGTCCAGCGCGTCAGCGCTGCCGTGGCCGGCGTGAGCGTGATGGCCATCATTGCCGCCTGGTCCGTGCTGTGCTGGCAGATGCTGAACCTGCCCTGACGCCTCACTGCTTCTGCTTGCGCGGCAGCGTGCCTTCCAGCTTGCAGATGATCCCCAGCATGATCTCGTCGGCCCCGCCACCGATCGACACGATGCGGTTGTCGCGGTAGATCTGGGAGATCGGGTTGTCCCACGTATAGCCCATGCCGCCCCAGTACTGGAGGCAGCTGTCGGCCACTTCGCGCAGCAGGCGGCCGGCCTTGAGCTTGGCCATCGAGGCCAGACGCGTGACGTCCTTGCCATCAATGTATTCCTCCACGGCCCGCCAGGTCAGCGCACGCGTGGCTTCCACCTCGGTGCGCAGTTCGGCCAGGCGGAAGTGGATGACTTGGTTGTGGATCAGCGGCTGGCCGAAGGTGTGGCGCTCGCGGCAGTAGGCAATCGTCTTGTCGATCACGTTGTCCATCACCATCAGGGCCTGGGCGGCGCAGCACAGGCGCTCTTCCTGGAACTGCATCATCTGCATCATGAAGCCCGCGCCCTCGAAGCCGATGAGGTTGCGCTGCGGCACCCGCACGTTGTCGAAGAAGATCTGCGCCGTGTCCGAGCAGTTCATGCCGATCTTCTTGATCATCTGGCGGTCGATGCCCTTGGCGTCCATCGGCACCACGATCAGCGACTTGTTCTCGTGCACCTTGCCTTCGGAGGTGTTGGCCAGCAGGCAGATCCAGTCGGCCTGCATGCCGTTGGTGATCCACATCTTCGAGCCGTTGATGACGTAGTCATCGCCTTCCTTGCGCGCCCAGGTCTTGACGGCGGCCACGTCCGAGCCACCGCCCGGTTCGCTCACGCCGATGCAGCCCACCATGTCGCCCGCGATGCTTGGGGCCAGATATTCCTGCTTGAGGGCTTCGGAGCCGAAGCGGGCCAGCGCGGGGGTGCACATGTCGGTCTGCACGCCCACGGCCAGCGGGATGCCGCCCACCGAACAGTGCCCGATCTGCTCGGCCACCACCATGGCATAGGAGAAGTCCAGGCCCATGCCGCCATACGCCGGGTCGTACTTCACGCCCAGCAAGCCCAGATCGCCCATCTTCTTGAACAGCTTGTGCGCGGGGAAGATGCCGGCGTCCTCCCACTCCTGCACGTGCGGGTTGATCTCGGAGAGGACGAAACGCTTGACGGTGTCGGCCAGCTGGTTGTGCTCGGGGGTGAACTTCATGATCTGGATTCCCGGTTTGGGGAATCGCGCCGCGCCTGGGGACGACCCGGCTTGCAGCCGGCAGGTGCGCGTCGTACATTGCGAAAACGTGATGCGCAATGCATAGCGATTCCCATGAATATGGGATTAATGATGAGGCGTGCGGACGCACGGCGCCACCCCGCGACTGAGCGGGCGGGTCAGTCCCTATCTGGCCTTTCTCTTCTTTCTCCCAAAAGACCTCGGTGATTTGTTGGGTGCCGTGAATTGCGTCACGGACGTGGTTCAACCTTGGCCTTGCAGGTGCCGATAAGCAGATGTGGTTTCCGGGGTGGCCGCGCTGGACGCGAGCCGTTTTCGGTCTATCTCGTCAAGGCTGCTTCCATGGCATCGACATCAACCAATACTTCAACTCAGGCGCCCGTTGCGTCGAACGACAACGAGGCTGGAGGGTGGGTGACGCCCACGCGCATCGCACTGGTCGCACTGCTCCTGCTGTGCGCCGCGCTGCTCTACTTCCGCTACAGCGAGGCGCAGGCCGATGCCCGCGCGCATGCCGAGGTGGCCATGGCCGTGGTGGAGAAGCAGCCATCCACGCCCGCCACCGGGGTGGATGTGGCCGCGCTGTCGGAGGCGATGGGCGTGATGGCCCGGCCACTGACCTCGGTGCTGGCCGTGCGCTACTGCCACATCGCGCAATGCGAAACCGTGTATGCCAAGGCCCAGGCCTCCGCCTGCGAGGAGGCGTCTTCCATGCAGGCGCTGTGCGTGCCGATGCTGGTGGCCTCCAAGCCGGGCGACAAGATCACGCTCAGCTATGACCTGACGCCCGCCTGGACGGCCGCGGCCCGCGACATCGGCATCACCGTGGTGGTGTTCATGATCGTGGTGCTCGTGTGGCGCCAGGCCGTGAAGGTGATGTCGGAGGATGCCGATGTGAACCGCGGCCCGTCCGCCACGCCTTCGGAGCTGGATCCGCTGACGGGCCTGCTCAACCGTGTGGGTTTCGAGACTGCGCTCAAGCGTCACAACGAAACCAAGTCCACCTCGGCCGCCGTCACCGATGGTTGCCTGATGTACTTCGATCTGGACCGTTTCAAGATCATCAACGACACCCACGGCCACATCGCTGGCGACCTGGTGCTCAAGACCGTGACGCAGCGCCTGAAGTACACGCTGGGCGAGGGCGTGCTGATCGGCCGCCTGGGTGGCGACGAGTTCGCCGCGCTGCTGACGGATGTGTCTTCCAAGGCCAACATCGAGAAGATGTCGCGCGTGTTGATCGAGCAGGTGTCCAAGCCCATTCAGCTTGAAGGCTGCACCGACTGGGTGGGCCTGAGCATCGGGGCCTTCATGCTCAAGCGCGGCACCCTGTCGGTGGGCGAGATGCTGCACCGCGCGGACCTCGCCATGTACGAGGCCAAGCGCGCCGGCCGCGGCCGCATGGTGTTCTATGAAGACGCGATGAGCGAAGCCTCGCGCAGCCGCGCGCAGATCCAGGCGGATCTGAAGAAGGCCATCGAAGAGAACCAGCTGTTCATGGTGTATCAGCCGCAGTTCGACAGCCACGACAGCATCCGCGGTGTGGAGGCCATGGTGCGCTGGAAGCATCCTTCGCGCGGCCTGATCCCGCCCGAGGACTTCATGCCCGTGGCCGAACAGACGGGCCTCGTGGTGCCGCTGGGCAAGCGGATCATCGAGCTGGTCTGCTCCGATCTGGTCACGCTGCGCAAGCAGAACCTCGCCCTGCCGTATGTCAGCATGGACGTGAGCATGCGCCAACTGGCCGATAGCGCCCTGGTGGATGATGTGCAGGAAGCCCTGCAGCGCTACAACCTGACAGCCTCGGACATCGAGTTCGAAGTGACCGAGAGCACGGCGATGACCGGCCAGGTCGGCAAGGAGAACTCGACGCTCAAGAAGCTGTCGGCCCTGGCCTTCCGCATCGCCATCGACGACTTCGGCACCGGCTATTCATCGATGGGCCGGCTGCTGGACCTGAAGGTCGACAAGCTCAAGATCGACCCTGTGTTCGTGGCCGCCATCGGCAAGCCGCACTTCGATCCGGCCCTGCTGGAGCTGATGATCTCGCTGGCCAACCGCCTGGGTGTCAAGAGCGTGGCCGAAGGTGTGGAGACGGTCGAGCAGGTGGCGTGGCTGCGTGCGGCCGGCTGCCAGATGATGCAGGGCAACTTCTACGCCAAGCCGATGACGCATGGCCAGTTGATCCAGTGGCTCAAGACGCAGGACCGCGACAACGCCTTCGACGATGGCGTGTGGGCCCCCACCGGCACGATGGACATGGCCGAGGTGCTGCAGTCCTGATTCATCAGAGCATGGCCTGCTGCCGCAGGCAGTTCTCGACGGCCGTGGCGATCTGCTCGATCGCCTCGGCCCTCAGTGCTTCCAGATCCAGCCACGGGTAGCGCGTGTTCACCAACCGCGCGTGCAGGTAGCCGGTGCTCAAGGCATAGCGCAGATCGCTGGCCAGCCGCGCGCGTGCAGGGTCGCCGCCGATCTCGATGGCCACATCGCGGGTCATGTCCTGTGCTGCCTTGAGGATCTCTCGGTAGATGGGCGCTTCGGCCCAGCGCGATTCCACCGATTCGGCATACGTCTGTTCCGTCATGAAGATCAGGCGGTAGTAATCCGGGCGTTCCTCGTAATAGCGCAGGTAGACGTCCAGCGCGCGGCGCAGACGTTGCCGTGGCGTGAGCGCACGGTCCTGTGCGCCCAGGCCCAGCTCATGGTGCAGCTCGGTGATCGTGTTCTCCCACAAGGCGCGCAGCAGGCCGGCCTTGTTGGGGAAGTAGCGGTACAGCGCCATCGCCGAGACGCCGACCTCCGCGGCCACCGCACGCATCGTGACCGCCTGGAGCCCGCCCTGCTCGAACAGGCGCATCGCGGCCTGGCGTGCGGCCCCGCGCAGGGCCTCTTGATCGGCCGGTGAATCCCTTCGGACGCGTCCTGTCGACGGGGAAAGGGTCTTCGCATTTGTTTGTTTCTTCATGCTCATCCGATGAGGAATGATGCTGCCGACAAAGAATTATCGTACATGTACTTTACGCGTAAACTAGACGTGAATTCCGCCTCAATGATTCATTTCACAACCGTCCGCGATTCCCGATACTGGGGATGTCCGCCGAGGGTAATCCGGTCGTGGTCGGAGCGAGCCCTGTCTGCGTGTCCTTGTTTTGCTGAAGGGTTCGACATGACGTATTTCCGCAGGTTCTCTGTCAAGACCAGGTTGGCCCTGGCATTTTCCGTGGTTCTGCTGTTGATGGCCGTGACCGCGGGCATGGCGGCGCTCAACGGCGCGCGGGTCCACGACAAGACGCGCACGCTGATCGATCTGCGCCTGACCGGCGTGCGCGACAGCCTGTTGATGGCCGAGGCGGCCACCCGCATGCGCACCCGCGACTTTCGCATCACCATCACTTCGGTGGAGGAGCTCCCGCCGGCCATCGAACGCATCGCCCGCAGCAAGGACGAGTTTGAGAAAGCACGCAAGAGCTACGAGGCTGCCATCGCCGATGCGCAGGAGCGGCGCCTGTACGAGCAGGCCATGGCCGACTGGGCCCAGTATGTGAAGACCTCCGATGAGGGCGTGGCACTGGCCCGCCAGGGCGACATGGCCGGGGCCCAGGCGCACGTGAAAAAGGCCGGGCTCAAGGCCTTCGACACGGTGGCCGCTTCCTTGAAGGCGCTGGCCGATTACAACGACCGCATGGCGCAGCAGGATGGCCATGACATTGCCGAGCTGTATCAACGCGGCAGCATCACCTCGGCGGTGCTGGTGGCCGGCGCCATGGCGCTGGCAGCGTGGATGGCCTGGTCCATCACACGGGCCATCGTGGTGCCGCTGACGCGTGCGGTCGATCTGGCCACGGAGGTCTCGCGCGGCAACCTGACGGTGCAGATCGATGGGCAGGGGCAGGATGAAGTAGCCCGCCTGCAAAAGGCCTTGGCCCAGATGGTGGGGCACCTGCATCGCGTGGTCAGCGAGGTGCGGCATGGCGTCGATTCGGTGAGCACGGCATCGGCCCAGATCGCCACGGGCAATGCCGACCTGAGCCAGCGCACCGAGGAGCAGGCCTCCAACCTCCAGCAGACGGCCGCGTCGATGGAGCAGCTCACCGCCATCGTGGCGCAGAACGCCGCCGCGGCCAACCAGGCCAATGCCGTGGCCGCACGCGCTGCCACGGTGGCCCAGGCCGGCGGCAAGGTGGTGGGCGATGTGATCAGCACCATGAGCGACATCACCAGCAGCTCACGCAAGATCAACGACATCATCGGCGTGATCGACAGCATTGCCTTCCAGACCAACATCCTGGCCCTCAATGCCGCCGTGGAAGCCGCGCGTGCCGGCGAGCAGGGCCGTGGCTTTGCCGTGGTGGCCGCCGAAGTGCGCACGCTGGCCCAGCGCAGCGCACAGGCCGCCAAGGAAATCACGCACCTCATCGGCAGCAGTGTGGAAAAGGTGGAGGTGGGCGCCGGCCTGGTCACCGAAGCCGGCAAGACCATGGACGAGATCGTGGCCGAGGTGCGGCGCGTGGAAGAGCTGATTGCCCAGATCAGCCTGGCCAGCCATGAGCAATCGAGCGGGATCACCCAGGTGGGGCAGGCCGTGGCCCAGCTCGACCAGGTCACGCAGCAGAATGCCGCGCTGGTGGAAGAGGCCGCCGCCGCGGCCGACAGCATGCGCCATCAGGCCGAGCGCCTGGCGCAGGCGGTCAGCGTGTTCCGGGTGGAGGCGGAGCTGGCCTGAGGCGTGTGCTCGGCCGGCAAGCGTCAGCGGATGCCGACGAACATCTTCCAGCGGCGCTCGTTCTGCTTCTTGGCTTCGAACAGGGCCTGCTCGGCATGCCGCAGCAGCGTTGGAATGGATTCGACCTTGTCGCTGTAGGCGGCCATGCCGATGGACACGCCCACGCCGATCTCATCCCCGCTCGACAGCATGATCGGCGCATGCACGGCCTTGACGATGCGCTTGGCCAGCACCTGTGCCGAATCCTTGGCGCCATGTCGCATGACGATGCCGAAGCTGTCGCCATCGAGCCGGGCCAGCACATCGCCCTGGCGCACTTGCACGGCCAGGCGGCGGGCCGCTTCCTTGAGCACCTCTTCGCCCGCGGCATGGCCAAAGCCATCCTGCACATCCTTGAAGCCGTCCAGATCCAGGCGCAGCACGGTGAAAGGCTCGCCACGGCGCATGGCGTGGGCCAGCTCGGCCGCCAGCATCTGGTCGAAGTGCCGGTGGTTGCTCAGGCCGGTGAGCGAATCGGTGATGGTGAGGTGGGCCAGTGCGGCGCCGCGTTCGCGGCACACGAGGTTGATCGATGCCAGCGATGCCAGATCGCGCAGACCCTGGATCTGCGCGGGCGTCAGGCTGTGGCCCGCCTCGGCATGCACGGCCAGGCAGGCGGCGGCGTTGCCCTGGTCATCGAAGACGGGAACCCCCGCAAAGAAGGGCATGCCAAAGCCCTGGCCCTGCAGGAAGTGATCGAAGCGGGCGTCGCCGGCGAGATCGGCGATCAGCACGCCATCGTCGGGGCGCCGCATCACATGGCGGTGGGCTTCGGCATGGCACTGCTGCGTCTGCGGCGGCGCGCCATGCAGAGCCTGCAGGGTGAAGCCCGTTTCGTGCACTCTGACCAGGCTGGCGGCCGGTGTGCCGCAGGTCAGGGCGGCCAGACGCACGAGCGCCTGGTCGCCTGCATCGGCTGGGGCGGCCAGCGGCAGCAGCACAGGTGGGTTGGACGGGCGATGCACGGCCTGTGCGGCGGTGGTGGGGAGGATGTCTTGGGCTGACATGGGCAAAGGCTTCGGTACTGCTGAAAGCGTTGCCATGGATATCGACCGCCCGCGCAGAAAAGAAAGGCCTTTCCCCCGCTGATCGAGGGACTTTGCCGATCACGTTTTCACCACCTTGCGGAATAAACCGGACGACCGTTCGTGATGTGCGTCACTTCTGGCGTGCTGCGCTGCGGGATTGCACTGCCACACCTTCGGCGTCTGCCTGACACCATTTGTTCACCGGCGACAGATCACGCCGGCTTGGCAAGCACCTCGCATCTCATCCCAGCAGGAGTTGACACATGAACCCTTCGCAATGCACGCAACCTCAGCAACTGTTCGGCGCCAGCATCCACGCAGGCGGCTGGCCCAAGCTGGGATGGACCCAGCAGGACGTGGCCGAAGACAGCTTCGACGACGAGCGCCTCGAGGCGCTCGACGAGTGGCAAAGCCGTCTGCCCGGCTGAGCCTTTGCTCACTTGAACCATCGGCCGGCGGCGTGGCTACTTCCAGTAGTCCATGAAGCCGGCCTTGTGATGCAGGTAGCCCCAGCCCAGCGACTGGTTGAGCGCCTGCACCTTCGGTGTCACCACCGAGGGATCCTCCCGGAACATCACCCACAGCTTGGCGTGCTCGTTGTAGACCGAGCAGGTGTAGCCCCACTGGTCCATCAGGATCTGCATGCTGCGGTTGGTGTGGAAGGCGCAGTGCACCGGCAGCAGGTACATCCAGTTCGGATCCTGCGGCACATGCTCTGGCACCAGCGTGTGAACGGCCAGCGCGCCGCCATGAGGCTTCACATAGGACTCGATCTCGTCCAGCGTGGCGCGATCGCGCACATGCTCGAACACGGCGGTGTTGAGCACCAGGTCGTAACCCCGCACCTTCAGCGCATCGGCCTCGATGGCGTTGACCTCGGGCGTGAAGTACTTGTCGTAGGTCGAGAGGTGCACGCCGAAGTGATCGCGCAGCAGCCGGGCCACCGCGCCCACGCCGCATCCCCAATCCAGCCACTCGCCCGCGTGCACCGCATCCTGCCTGCGCAGCAGTGAGAGCATCAGCGCCTGGTTGAAGTAGCGCTGGTTGCGGTTGTAGGGGTTGTCTTCCGTGTAGTGCGTCTGCGCGTGGAAGTCGTGGTTGAGTTGCGACCAGCGTTCGTCGCTCATCTCCAGGTGCGTCTTCGAGGCCGCAAAGCCGCAGGCCGTGCAGCGCCAGTAGTCCACCTGGCCGAGGCCCAGCGTGTCGAAGGTCTTGCTGAAGAAGTACCGCATCTCGCTGCGGCAGATCATGCAGTGCATGGGGATGCTCCTTTCAAGGGTGAGCCTTCAAGACGCGTCGACCGACATCGCCCGCCAGACGATGTGGAACAGCTCGTCGAACTGGTCGATGAGCGGGCGCTTCTCGCCGCGCACGATGTGCATCAGCACCACGCGGCCGACGATGCCCATGAACACATCCAGCAGGATCTTGGACGAGACCTGGCTGTTGAGCACGCCGCGCGCCTGCCCATTCTTGAGCACGCCCTGGAAGGCGCTCATCAGATCCGGGCTTTCGTAGATGCGGATGTTGCGGTGGCGCGAGACGGGCACGGCCGTGAAGAGCAGCATCATCACGGCCGGTTCCTTGTCCATGTAATCCAGCGTGACCCACAGCGTCTTGCGCAGGCGCTCGCGCACATCCTCGATGCCTTGCAGGTGGTCGATCATGCGCTCGGCCAGGCGGCCCAGCATCACGTCCAGCATGGCGTAGACCAGCGCCTCCTTGCTGCCGAAGTACTTGTAGATCGTCTGCAGCGATACGTTGGCAGCCCGCGCAACATCGATCAGGTTGACGTCGTGGAAGTCGCGCGTGGAAAACAGCTGCAGCACGGCCTTTTCCAGGCGGGCCTGGGTGCCCGCACGCATGGCGCCGGGCGGCAGCGTGGGCGTGTCGGCCCTGTCCGGCTTGAGCGGCATGGGTGGGATGCGTTCGGCCGTCATGTCGTCACGCTGCCTTGACCAGGCGCCACAGAGAGGTCACCTCTGCGGCGCGGGCGCGGTGCAGCGGGTCGCTGCGATCTTGCACCTTGGGGTGGTGGGGGCGCACGTCCTGCCGCCCGGCCACGCGCAGGCCGGCACCGGCGATCCATTGCAGCAGCTCATCGCGGCTGCGCAGGCCCAGGTGCTCGGCCAGGTCGGACAGGATCAGCCAGCCTTCACCCTGCGGCGACAAGTGGGCGCCCAGCCCGGCCAGATAGCCGCGCAGCATGCGGCTGTCCGGGTCGTACACCGCGTATTCGATGGGCGAGCTCGGCTTGGCAGGCACCCACGGTGGATTGCAGACCACCAGATCGGCGGTGCCCGGCGGGAACAGATCGGCCTGCACGATGCGGACCCGATCGCCGAGCCCCAGCCGCGTGATGTTGTCCTGAGCACAGGCCAGCGCGCGGGGATCCTGGTCCGTGCCGATGACCTGCAGCCCGCGCCTGGCCAGCACGGCCGACAGCACGCCCGTGCCCGTGCCCACATCGAACGCACTTTGTGCGCCGGCCGGCAAGGGGGCCTTGGCCACCAGATCGACATACTCGCCGCGCACCGGCGAGAACACGCCGTAGTGCGCATGGATGCGCCCCCGCAAGGCCTCGATGGCCACGCCCTTCTTGCGCCATTCGTGCGCGCCGTTGATGCCCAGCAGCTCGCGCAGCGACACGAGGTAAGGCGCATCGAATGGGCCATAGGCCTCTTCGCAGGCCAGGTGCAGATCGGGTGCGCGACGCAGCGCGATGTGGTGATGCGCCTCCACCGGGATCAGCAGCATGCCCAGGATGCGCGCGCGGTGCCCGAGCTGTTGGCGGTGCTGGTGAAAGGCCTGTGCCGGCGTGGCTTCGGGCTGGGCTGGGCCACGCACACGGCCGGCGCGCTCGGCCTGCTTGTCCAGGCGCCGCGTCAGGGCCTGCAGCAGGTGGCGTGCGTTCTGGAAATCACCTTGCCACACCAGGCCGGTGCCTTCGCAGGCCAGCTTGTAGGCTGCATCGGCCGGCGTGGTGTCGTCGACCACCTGCCAGCGCGATGGTGCCTTGGCGCCGGCTTCCGATTGCCAGCGCGCCTCGATCAGCCGCCCGTCAGGATGAGGCCATTGAACTTGCGTGGCGTCGGAAGGGGGCATGTCCAGGAGGGCAGGCCGGCCCCTGGGGCGCCTGCGCGGAAGTGATGGGGCGTGCCAGTGTACGGCCGGCCGCCCCTTCCCCTCGTCGATCGGCGTGCCGTATCAGCTGCGTGCCGGCGCGGCGGCCTTGGCCCGCCGCTTCAGCCCGGCCAGCACCAGCAGCCCGGCGACGCTCAGCCAGCCTGCGCCTGCCTCGGGGACCGCGGAAATGGTCAAGCTGCCGTAGTCATCGATACCCGCCCAGGCGGTCTTGCCGAAATTCGTCAGGCCCAGCGAGGTCGAGATCAGTTCCTGAGCCTCCCAAGTGGTGGTCAGGCCGGAGAGCGTGGTGGGGCGCATCGAGACGGTGCAAGGCTCCTGAGGGGAGAGCGGGCAGTACGAGAAATGGAAGGCCGGGGTCTCGGTGATCGAGCTGTAATTCCACAGCAGCATCTTCGAGCGGGTGCCCACGCCGTTGGCACCGGTGAGGTCGGCATAGACCGTGCGTGTGTCGAACGACACCGTGAAGTTCGTCAGCGTCAGGCTGCCGCCGGTCGTCGTGGGGTTGCGTTTGCCGTTGGGCAGCCGGCCCGCGGCGGTGATCTGCATGCCGCCTGCAAAGCTTGCATACGTCAGAGGCGCGGCGCCACTGGCCTCATCCAGCCTGGCGCCCATGCGGGTGTAAGGGGCGCTCATCGCCATGCTTTCGATGAAAAAGGGATACCCGGTGGAGACGACCTCAGCAGGCTGTATACCCGAGGATCCGCCCGATATGAGCGACAGGGTGCTCGTCAAGACCTCCGATGCTTGGTAGTCGATGCGGGCCTCGAAAGGCGTCGCCGAGCCGTATCCCGGTCCGGCGATGGGCTGGCCCGCCTCGACCGTGATCGGCAGTGTAGAAGCCAGGGCCGTGCCGCATGCGGTGGCGAGTGATGCGATGGCCAGGGTGGAACGCAAGAAGCGCTGCATGGTGATCCTCCAGTTTGGTTTTTGATGCCATGCAGTGTGCGGCGTCTGCCGTGTTTTGCGCGGGTGGCCTCCCGCACACATGGGGGTGGGTTTTCCTGGGCGTGTGGCCGCATGGTTCATTTGAGGGATGCATCGGCGCAGAGCTTGCGGTTTACTGGCCGGGATCTGCATCCGAGGGAGTCAAACGCATGCGTCTGCATCGCTTGTGGTGGTGTCTTTGCGCCGGCCATCTGCTGTCCGGTCCGGCTCAAGCGCAAAGCCAGCTTGAGCCGCCCGTGTCCAAGTCCGCTTTTGTTCAGTCCGGGCCGGTGGCCTGCCCCAAGGAGGCCGATGCCCGGCTGTCCACGCCGGACTTCTATGCCGTGTCGGCGGCTGATGTCGAAGGGCCGCCCGGCGGCGTGATCCGGTGCTGGGAAGTGCCATTGCCCGGTGATCTGGGCAGCCGGTATGTCGGCTATGTGCTCATGTATCGCACCAGCACCTTGTTGCATGAGATGGGCAGCATGCGCGCCGTCACGCTGCCTGCCACGGGCGTGGCTTATGTGCCTCGGACACCCGCTGTGGCGGGGGAAAGACCCGTGCTGGTCAATCCGCATGGCACGACGGCAATGGCCAGACCGGCCGCCGCGCCGCTGGGGTGTGTGCCCAGCCGCTCTCGGGTGATGGATGGCGTGATGACTCGGCTGGACACGGAAGTGCCCGATGCGGTGCTGGCAGCGCCTGATTTCACCGGCCTGGGCGCCGATGCAGGGCTGAGGGTGCCGCAATCCGATGTGCCCCTGCCCACGGGCACCCTGGCCTTCCATCGCATTGGCTACCCCTTCCTGTCACTGGAAGGTCATGGCCGGGCCACCATCGATCTCGTGCGGGCGGTGCGCTGGCTTCCCGGGGCACAGACGGGCTACAGCCCTCGATGGGCCGCCATCGGCCCTTCGGCAGGAGGCCACGGCGCAGTGGCCGCGGCCGAGGTGCAGCACAAGCACGGCTATGGCGGCGAACTGCGTCTGCTCGGCGTGGTGGCCGGGGCGCCCACCTCAGAGTTGACCGACACCAGCAGCCCCACCGCCATCCGCCGCGTCATCGTGCCGATGGTGCTGGCCGGGCTCTCCCTGGAGTGGCGCGATCTCCATCCTGCCGAACTGCTCATCCCGCAGGCCCAGGAAGCGTTCGCCACCACCGCCAACCAGGGCTGCATGGGCAGCGGTTGGGAATGGACACAGGCCTACAGCGGTCTGCCGGCGGACGTGAGCGTGCCCGGCGCGGCCGATTTGCCGCAGGTGCAGATGGCACTGACTGCCAACAGTCCGGGGCACCAGCCCACGCAGGTGCCCATGCTGATCGGCCTGGTGTCGGGCGATCCTGTTGTCACACGCAGCCGCACCGATCGTTTCGTGGCCCGCATGCGTGGCCAGTTGTCCGGCGTGGCGGCCACCAATCCCGGCAAGGTCACGTATTGCGTCTTCAACGGCACGCCCACCTACTACCCATGGGAGTGGCGGGTCAAGGACCATGCCGAGGTGTTCAGCAAGATGTTCGGCTCGACCACCACCTGCACCGATCCTTCGCTGCGCCCGGTCACCATGAACGCCCGCACCTTCCTGCGCACGCTCTTTGCGGCTCCGCAATAACACCGATCCTGCATGGCCACGGCTTCTGCACAATCGCTGCTCCATGGGCACCGGCACGCATCTTCGTGCCAGCGACCCACGCAGGCGAATGACAGGAGGAGCCATGAGCCGGACCGCTGCATGCATGGACGCCATGCCCGAGCTGATCGGGCGTTGGTATGACACGGTGCTGGAGCCCGATGGCATGGGTGAGGCGCTGTCACACACCCGCCACTGGCTGGACGTCGATGCGGGCTACCTTGTCGGGTGGGATCGTGCCGGCACACCTCGCCTGGCCGTGATCAGTGATGTGATCGACGACAAGGTGATCGCCGACTACCTGGATCACTATCGCGACATCGACCCGCGCATCCCCCATTCGCAACGCGCGGGCAACGGTGTGCTGCACACCTGCAACCGGTACATGAGCGAGCAGGCCATCGCGCGCAGCGAGTTCTATCAGGACTACCTGCTGCCCTCGGGGCGACGCCACACCATGACCTGCCGCCTCGCCGATGAAGACGGCACCGATGTCTATCTCACCTTCTACCACCGCACTGGGCGGGACACGTTCACGGATGAACAGGTGGCGCTGGCGCGGCGCGTGACGCCCCACATCCGGCGTGCCTTGCGCCTGCGCCAGCACACCGAGGGCCTGCGCGCCGCAGCCTTGCACGGTGAGGCTGCGCTGGATGCGCTGGACCATGGCGTGCTCTTGATGGACGCGCAGGGGCGGCTTCAGTTGGCCAACCAGCGGGCCGAGGCCTGGTTGCAACAGGCCGGTGTCTTGCGAGTGCGAGAAGGCAAGGTGAGGGCCGCAGTGGCCTCTCAACATGAGGCGCTCGTGGAAGCAATGGCGATCGTCTTGGCCACGGGGGTGCCCGCCTGCCTGCGTTTTCGGGGCGCGCCTGCAGCGCTGGCCGATGGCCCGGGCCTGTGTTGCCTGACGCTCACGCGTGTGGTGCACAGCCTGCCCGGCGCGGCGGTCCATCGAGGCGTGCACGCTGCATGCCCTCCCCGATCACACGCACAGATCCTGATGATGATCACCACGCCAACTCGGCAGCGTCGTGCCAGCGTGCAGCAGATCATGCAATGGTTCGGCCTGACCCCGGCCGAAGCCCGGCTGGCCCACGCCCTGGCCGCAGGCCACTCGATCGAATCGCATGCCCTGGCCCATGCGGTATCGACCGGGACGGTGCGCAAGCAGTTGCAAGCCGTGTTCTGCAAGACGGGCACGACGCGGCAGGCCGAACTGGTCGGCCTGCTGGCGGTGCTGCCTTCGGCCCGTGTCAACGTGGCTGGCGACGACGCGTGCCCGCGGTGAACAAGGCGCCCAGGCCCATCAAGCCAGTGAAGGTGAGGGCCATGGTGCTGCTCTCGGGCACCGACGAGATCGTGATGCTGCCGAACCCGTTGGCCATCTGAAGGAGGCCCATCGGTGTCAGCCCCAGGGACTGCCCAACCAGGCTTTCGGCCGTGCTGCTCCAGTACAGATCGCTCAGACGCATCTCGATGGAGGGGGTGGCACAGGGGCTGGAGGGCGTCAGCGGACAGGGGGGAATCGTCAGGTTCCTGCTTCCTTCGGCCCGGCCATAGGTCCACAGCCATGTCTGGCTCACCGTGCCGACGCCATTGGCGCCCGTGATGTCCCCATAGATGGCCTGCTGGGCAAAATCCACCGTGAGACCGGTGATGGAGACCGTGCCGCCGGTGGTCAGGCCGCTGGCCTTGCCGTTGGGCAGGGTGGCCGGCAGCGTCATGCGAAAGCCCCCGGCAAATGAGATCCGCTGGAGAGGGGCGGACAAGGGGCTGCCACCCTCAGGCATGAGGGCATCGATGCGCTGAAAGGGCATGTCCACCGCCAGGGCCTCGTCCAGCCCGTCTGGCGATGCGACCAGCGACCCAGGTGACAGGGCGGACACTTGTCCTGCCAGAACGTCTGTGACGCCCTTGAGCTGCCCGCCATCGTCGAAGCGGGCGTTGATCTGCAGATCGCGAATCGGCCCTTGGCCGGGGATATCGGTTGGCACGCCGGCTTCGATGACGAGCGGCGTCGATTCGACCGCCTGGGCGATCTGGCAGCTCAGCGCAAGCGATGCCATGGCGACAGCGGAGTGGATGCGGTTCATGTGGCGTTCCTCCAGATGGGGGCGAGTCGTCCCGGGTTGAATGGTCGGGGCATTCTGGATGCGCGCACGGCAAACCGCGACCGCTGTCTGAGGTAAGGGTTTGCGCGGGTATTCAGCGCTGAGGCGGCAGGTGGGGCAGCAAGGCCTTGGCCGCTTCGATGCGCAGGGCCAGCGGCACTTGAGGGTCGTTCATCACATCAAGAAGGAACGGCCTCGGATCTGCGTAGCGATTGCACGACCCGGCAAGGCGAGAAGACACATCCTGCGCCGCCACGCCGTCGGCAGCCTCCGGTGGCGAAGGGCGCTGCAGCCTGGCTGTGGCTGCCTGCCAGGCTGCCGGTGTGATGCTGTGCACGCGTGAGAGCAGCTCTGCCTGGCCATCTGCGTTCGGCGGGAGGTCGAGCCAGGGCGTCTCGGCAAACATCGGGGCCAGATCGGGCGCCACGAAGGCAGACCATTGGTCCGGTGCCATGACCTTGCCGGGCAGCAGGCCGGTGACACCCGGCATCACGTCGATGCGGCTGGGCGCCACCCCGGCAAGGTGCTGGTTGCACAGCGCGAGCAAGAAGGCCGACGCCTCCTCTATGGGCACCGGCTCGGCCAGGGAGAACCACAGCTGATAGCTGTCGGTGCCGGAGACCGCAATGGCCGGTGCCGGCCAGCCCAGCTCGGCCTGAACGGCCTGCCACACCGCTGCCAGCGGTGCCCATTCAGCGGGCCGGCCCAGCGACAGCACCAGGGCGCGGGTGTGGTCCGGCGCCTGGTTCGCCAAGGGCAGGTACAGGCGCGCGGCTTCGGCTTCCAAGCGGCTCATGGCAGGGCGGATGTGCCGATGTCAGGCGCGGCCGGAGCGGCGGCTGCGCGGGTTCAGCTTGTCGATCTCGGCCAACTGCTGCTTGAGCAGGATCACCAGCGTGCGGGCATCGTCCACGGCGATGGACAGGCCGCTGGTGATGCGTTCGTCCTTGGCGGGGCGGGGCTGCACCAGCACCTCCACGCCCAGCTCGATCAGGCCCTTGTCGTGGTGGGCCGATTTCAGGCGCTGCAGTTCGATGTCGTAAGTCTTCATGTCGGGGTCCACATGTGGAGAGAGCCCCGATTGTCCTGCAATGGCTGCCGCGCCCTCAGAACTTCTCGCAAGTCAGCTTGCCGTTTTCCACTTCGAAGATCCAGCACTTCTGCGTTTCGTCGTGGGTCTGCAGGTGTTTGAACAGGGATTCGTTGTCTTGCTTGAGCCAGACCGAGTGGCCCATTCCTGTCTTCCACTGGTTCACCATGCCGCCGAAATACAGGATGGGCTCATTCGATGTGAAGCCCGCGTTGGCCAGCGCCTTGGCGAACTGCACCGTGTCGTAGACCTGCGAACTGGCCAACATCGAGAAGTGCGCACCCCGCACCGAGTCCTTGCCTGCGATCTGGACGGCCCCCAGGCAGGAGTCGAGCATGGAAAACACGATCACCTTGCCTTGGGCGTACTCCCACTCGCGGACGATGGGGATGTGGTCGTTGGGCGTGCTGTGCTTGGCGGGCGCGCCCCCTGCGGCGCAGCGGTTGGTGATGCTGTCGTTGACGCGGATGAGGCTCTGGATGCCGAGAGCGGCTTCGGCAAGGTGGGCGGATGCGGGCATGGTGGGGTCCTGCTGTGTTGATCATGTCGACGGCTGGCGGCGCCGCCGGATGCATCCAGTTTCCGTCATCACCTGCCGCTGGCTTTGATTCGCATCAAGGCTGTGATGTGGCGGCCGCCTGCATGCCGCGGCCAGGGGGTGGCGGCATGGTGCGCCCCTTGGCCGCCAGCCGATCCAGCACCGCCAGATACCGCGTGGGCGGTGCGATGTTGAATTGCCTGCGCAGTTGCGCCAGGTCCTGCGGCAGCAGCGCTTCCATCGGCTGCACCAGCAGCCATTGCGCCGCGCGTCCGTTCCGCCAGGCCTGCCACACCGCCCCCAGCACCCCCGGCACGCCCAGCCGCTTGCGCAGCACGAAGGCGCCCAGCGTGGCGATCACCGCAAAGCTGCGGGTGCCCTGGTGCGGGTAGGTGAAGGCCAGCACGCACACCTCGCCCAGTTCATCGCGGCCGTAACCGCTGAGCACATGGAAGAGATCGTGCATGTCCCGCATCTGGCGGCCGATGAAGTGGCGGTCCGAGCCATCGTCGGGCATGGTCATGCCACCGGCCATCGACACCTCCACCAGGCCCTGGGCCGACAGGTTCTGCTCGGCCAGGAAGGCGTGATAGGTGCGCCCGAAGGAGCCGGGCGGCAAGCTCGCGAGCCATTCGGTGCGCTGCAGGGTGTCGATCAGCTTGCGGCGCTCGCGCAGGCGCTGTGCGCCCATCGGGTCCTTGCGGAAGCGGTGCAGCAGCACAAAGGGCGATTTGCCCTTGATCGCCTCGCCCAGGATGAACACCTGCCGCGTGTCCTGCGGATCGCGCCGCAAGGCCATCAGCGCGCGCCAGGCCACCAGGGGCTGGATCGGGGGGGGGGATCGGTGTCGAGGGACATGGCCGCAAGCATAGTGCAGCCGGGCGGCAGCGTGAACGCTCAGGCGAGGGCTTCGTCGGCCAGGGCGGGTGTGTGTGCCTGTGCCGTCAGGGCCGCACCCGCGGGCTCGGCCGGCCGGCCCCAGGTGTGCGTGTTCGACACCTCGATGCCCACCATGCCCTCATGCCAATCTGCGCGGCGCACGGCGTGCCAGTCGCGGCCCAGGCGCACGGGGCCCTGGGCGTCCATCAGCACCACCATCGAACCTTCGATCAGCGGAGCCGTCAGCTTGCGAAAGCCCTGTGACCGGATCAGGCTGGCTGCCTGCGCGTCCGACAGGCCGTGCAGCATGTCGCGCAGCATGCGCGCCAGCTCGGAGGTGTCGCTCAGCGAGGTGTCCTGTGGTGCCAGGTGCGCGATGCTGCCGTTGTGCATCAGCATCAGGCCTGGCCGCACGGCGTAGGGGTGGGCCATGTCGTGGTTCACGTCGCCATAGGTGGCTCGGCGCAGGTGCAGGTAGACCTCGGCTTCCAGCGGCAGGCGGGCGTTGTGCGCGATCAGCTCATCCAGTTGCAGGCCGCGCGCCCAGGCGATGTGCCCGGGTGTGCCGGCATGCGGCGCATCCAGGTGAAAGCAGCCCCAGCCGTGGTGGTTGTGCTGCCAGGCGTGGGTCAGGAAGTCTTCGGCGATGCGGCGCCCGGCTGGCTTCTTGATGATCAGGCACATGTGGCAGATGATGGCGGACAGAGGGTGCTCGCCATATCGGCATGAAGAGGCAAAACCTGAGGCAGTTTGCCGTTTGTGGTGGGCGCGTGCCCGGCGTGGCTTGACGCATCCCTGATGGCGCCAGCCTATCGCCCGGGTGGCCAGCAGGCTTGCCGCAGGTCTGTTAAGTTCGCCCTCCACGTCAACGGCCCCCAGCGGGCCCATGAGGAGCGCGCCTTGAACAGCAGCCTGAACGATCGCCTGCGGGCCCTGTCTTCCGAGCAGGTTGGCGGCATGCGCCGCGGCATCGAGAAGGAAAGCCTGCGCGTGACGCCCGTCGGCCAGCTTGCGCAGACGCCGCACCCCCAAGCGCTGGGCTCGGCCTTGACGAACCCGCACATCACCACCGATTTCAGCGAATCCCAGCTGGAACTGGTGACGGGCGCCCATGCCAGCGCAGAAAGCTGTCTGCAAGAGTTGATGCACATCCACCAGTTCGTCTATGGTGCGCTCGATCAGGAGCAGATGTGGGTGTGCAGCATGCCGGGCGCCCTGCCGCCTGATGAACAGATCCCCATCGGGCAGTACGGCACGTCCAACGTGGGCCACGCCAAGCGCGTCTACCGCATGGGGCTGGCCCACCGCTATGGCCGGCGCATGCAGACCATCTCGGGCATCCACTACAACTGGTCGATGCCCGGCTTGTCGAATGACGACTACTTTGCCTTGATCCGCAACTTCCGGCGTCAGTCGTTTCTGCTGCTGTGGCTGTTCGGCGCTTCGCCTGCGGTGACGCGCTGCTTCGTCGAAGGCCTGCCTCATGGGCTGCAGACGCTGGATGACGGCACCTTGTACCTGCCGCATGCCACCTCGCTGCGCATGGGCCGTCTGGGCTATCAGAGCGATGCGCAAAGCGCCCTGGCCGTGAGCTACAACGGGCTCAAGGGCTATGCGGCCTCGCTGCAGGATGCCTTGACGCGGCCTTACCCGCCATACGAAGCCATCGGCATCCGCGATGAAGGGGGCGGCTATCGACAGCTGTCCACCTCATTGCTTCAGATCGAAAACGAGTTCTACAGCACCATCCGCCCCAAGCGCGTGATCCGCACCGGTGAGCGGCCACTGCATGCCTTGCGCGAGCGCGGCGTGGAATACGTGGAAGTGCGCTGCATGGATCTCAATCCCTTCTTGCCGGTGGGCATCGACGAAGGCACGGCCCGCTTCCTGGACATTTTTCTGCTGCACTGCCTGCTGGCCGACAGCCCGCCTGACACCCCGCAGGAGATCGCAGCGCTCGCGCGCAATCAGCAGCTCACCGCCTCACGCGGACGTGAGCCGGGGCTGCAACTGGAGCGTGAAGGTGCGCCGGTGTTGCTGACGGATTGGGCGGGTGACATCCTGGCCGCCTGCTCGTCGATCGCAGACAGGCTGGATGCATTGACGGATGGCCAGGGTCATTACCGTGCGGCCTGGTCTGCGGCGCACGCCGCTTTGTCTGATACATCGACATTGCCATCGGCGCGAGTGGTGGCGTCCATGATGCAGGCGCGACGGCATGATGCGCATGCGGCTTTCGGGCTGAGGCAATCGGTGAGCGCGCGCGAAGCGCTGCTGGCACGCCCCCTGATGGACGACGTGCATGCTCGTTTGGCGCGGGAGGCGGTGTCATCCCTGGCCGAGCAGAAGGCCATCGAAGCCGCCGACACGGTGCCGTTCGAGGACTTCCGGCTGGATTACATGTCAGCGGCGCATCTGGTGGTGTGACGCCGCAGCCCGTGGTGATGGGCCGCCTCAACCGTGCATATGGCGCACTTGCTCGCGTGCCACGTTGTGCCACTCGAAGATCTGATCGTGCCGGGCAGCGCCGTGTTGTCTGACTTCACCCTCTGGCGCCCCATCGACATCAACGACGAGGGCATGACTCTGGTGAGCTTGATGGGCCATGAGCCGAGGGAGTTGTGGGATATGCGGACGCATTGGTCCGTGCTGATGCCCGACTTGCCTCCGATGCCACGTCAGGCTGCTGGCAAGGGGCCTGCATTGATGGCGTGTTGCGCGGCGAACGCCCGCTGATAGGCCGGCCGTGCCTCGCCCCGGGCCACATAGGCGGACAGGTTGGGAAACTCGTTCAGCAGCCCGGATGGTCTCAGCCTCAGGAGGACCGACACCATCAGCAAATCGCCCGCAGTGAAGCCGCCGTCCAGCCAATCGGCGTCACCCAGGCGCGCGGCCAACTGATGCAAGCGGGTGCGCACCCGCTCTTCCACAAGGGGCAGGCGTTCGGCCTTCCAGGGCTTGTCGCCTTCCACCAGTTTGGCGGTGACGAGTTCAAGAACGGGGAGCTCGACCGTATTGAGCGCAGCGAACATCCATGTGATGGCACGCGCCCTGGCGTGGACATCGGCCGGGAACAAGCCGCTGCCCTGGCGCTCGGCGATGTGCAGCACGATGGCGCCGCTTTCGAACAGCACGAGCCCGTCTTCTTCGTACGTGGGGATCTGGCCGAAGGGGTGCAGCGCCAGGTGCGCAGCCTCTTTCATCGCCCGGGGAGATACCAGGCGAACCTGGTAATGCAGGCCGGCTTCTTCCAGCGCCCAGCGAATGCGGGTGTCACGTGCCAGGCCTTTGCCACCGTCGGGCGACCGGTCGAATGCGGTGATGGTGATGGTCATCGGGGTGTCCCTTTCGTCGATGTGACCGTGGTGACAGCGAGTTTGCTGCCTTCATCTGCACGACGATCGTGATGTGGGGAATTCGACAGCCGCGGAGGGTACCGATCACGGCTTTTCGACATCTTTGGCCCTGCCGCATACTGCCCGCATGCCCACCGACACCCCCATCCTGTTCAAGAACGCCAAGGCGTTCGAGACCTGGTTGAAACAGCACCATGCCACTTCCACCGGCCTGTGGCTCCAGATCGCCAAGCGCGGTGCTGCGCAAGCCAGCGTCACCTACCCCGAAGCGGTGGAGATCGCGCTGTGCTGGGGCTGGATCGATGGGCAGAAGAAGAGCCTGGACGAACAACATTTCCTCCAGCGGTTCACGCCCAGACGTGCCCGCAGCGTCTGGTCGAAAGTGAATGTGGAGAAGGTGGCGGCGCTGATCAAGGCGGGCCGCATGCAGGCGCCGGGTCTTGCGCAGGTCGAAGCAGCCAAGGCCGATGGGCGATGGGCGCGGGCCTACGACGGTGCACGGACCTCCGAGGTGCCCGGTGACCTGATCTCAGCCCTGGATGCGGCGCCGAAGGCCAAGGCGTTCTTCTCGACGATCAACGCGGCGAACCGCTATGCGGTGTTGTGGCGCATTCAAACGGCCGTGAAGCCGGAGACGCGTGCGAGGCGGATCGCGCAGTTGGTGGAAATGCTGGAGCGGGGCGAGACCATCCATGTCATCAAGCCCAAGAACACGGCCAGGGAATGACTTGCTTTTGTGGGATGGGGAGTGTGTACGGCGCAGAGGGCACGGTTAAGCTGACATCCGATACAGCCGCTGCTGCGGGCTTGAACGGCCGCTGAGCGAGGCACAGCAGAAAAACGCTGCCAGTGAAGAATAGAGGCGCACTACATGCCAAAACTTGCAGAAACCGGAGTCGTGTCCAAAAGCCTGTTCCTCGATGCTTCTATTGCCGTGCGCAACGCTGAGAGTTCCTGGACGAGGTGGTAATCCCGCTTGGCAAAGCGCCCTGCGACCATGACTGCCTCGACATTGCACGGATGCGCCGCGGCCACGACAGCATTTGCATACCCGTTGCAAGGGTGCAGATTGATATCTGATGCCCTCATCCAAATCAAGTCGGCAGCCTTGCCGGGCGCCAGGCTGCCGATACGGTGCGCAAGGCCACAGGCACGCGCGCCATCAATGGTCGCGAAAGCCAGCCAATCGCGTGATGTGATGTCTGGCGCTTCCGTACTGTCGATCGCCTGCCTCCGTGTGGCGGCATGGGCGCTGCGCATCACACCGAAAAGATCACCCGCCGCAGCCACTTCGACATCTGCGGACAAGCCTGGCCTCAAGCCCGCACGCAGCGCGCGTGCAGCGACAGGTTCGCCGATGCCGGGCATGCCTGCCTCGACCGTGGCTGCCACGGAAATGGTCCCGCCTGTGTCGGCGATCATGTGCAACTCGGCGTCACTGCACGTGCAAGCGTGGACGTAGGAAAGGTCATCATCCATCAAGCCCAACTCGTACAGGCGCCGGACGCCGTTGTCGCAACTGGCCTGGCCACAACCCGCGTGAAGGCTGCCGCGCAAGCCGAGCTCTCGCATCAAGCACAGATCCCCCCGGACGATCTCATCCGTGCAAAGCTCTGGCCCTCGGATCATCATGCCAAGCGTGACGAGCGCGTCGTCGTCATGCAGAACATCGCGACGCAGCCGCACAATGTCTCGGGCATGTTCGCGGGTGCTGCGATAGAGCCAGCCACGCCCGTCGGTTCGCCGGCCAGCCATGATCGAACACCGCTCGGATGCCTGCATCCCGCAACGCCTGAATGGCCGCATCAGCGTGGGCGGGAGAGTTCTGAATGTTGGATTGGTCGCGCAAAGTCGTGATACCCGCATCAAGCGCAGTCATGGCGCCCAGCAAGGTGCCCCAGTACACATCGTCCGGTGTGTAGCGTGCGCCAACCTGAAAGTAGAAATCAAAGAGATATTGCCGAAGATCCCAGCCCAGCCCAATATGCCTCAACGCGGATTGCCAAGTATGCCGATGCGTGTCGATCAAACCCGGCATGACAATCAGATCGCGCGCATCCACCACTTCGGTGGCATCTGCTTCGAGACGTGGCGCAATGCCTGCGATCAATTCACCCCGCACCAACAAATCGCCGCGAAATTCGCCTAGTTCATCGTTTTGTGTCAGCAACGTGGCGCCGCGCAACAGCAACGATCCTGTTTCCATCTTCGCCTCCAATATCGCCGGGACTGATATGCCCCAGTGACGCAAAGCATAGAAAATGAACTTGCGCGGCGCCTTAACAAATGATCAGACCGTTTGGCCTAAGCACGGTCGTTTTGCAATTGCCTTCTGATGCGAGACAGCGAAACATCTGTCATGCCCAGGTAGCTGGCCAGTTGTGCCAGCGGCACCCGGCTGGCCAATGAGGGGCGTTGCCTGCAAAAATGTTCGTATCGTTCACGGGCGTTCAAGGCAAGCAAGTCGTGCTCGCGCTGCAGCTTGTGATCGAGCGTGAATGCCAATGCGCGGCGTTGGAAGCGCTGCCACTGCTGCGCCTGAGACAGGCGATGGTGTAGAGCCTCCATGGAAGCGATCCAAAGCCGCCCCGCCTCCATCGCTGCAACGCCGAAAAGCGAGGGCTCATGCCGCATGACCTTGGTCAGCGGCAGCAGCAAGGCGCCCTCTTCAAAGAAGTTCTTGTTGAATTCGCGCCCCTTGCCGTCCACGAAGAAAAGCCGAAGTAGGCCGCGCTCGACAAGGATGGCGCGATGCCAGCATTCACCCTGCGCCAAAAGGACCTCGCCTTTGCGGCAAGAGACAGGCTTGAACAGATCGGTGTAGCGCGCAGCTTCTTCCGAGTCGATACTCAGGCCTTGCTGGATGAGCGATGGTGCCATGGCAGGACGATGCAACTCAAACAGAAGCCACAATACAGCAAATGTGGCCGGGCCGATTTCCCTCACCAAGATGCATGGCTTGGCTTGCAACATCACATGACGCGATCATCACCGACCAGGGTTCGTCCAGCAAACTCCGGCAGCCTGGGATGACCAATGAGTGGTGGAACGTGAAAACTGGGCCGGTGGCATTCGTCTGCACTGGAGGCCCTGATAAACCCACGAAGCAGGGGAAGCGACCGTCGGCTATTGCTGCTAAGCTGCACCGCACTATCAAACCGGTCATGAGCCGTCGGTGAGGCGCCTGGCGCGCCGATTTCCACCAAGGGAGTGAAGCTCTTGAAGTACGTTGTTGCACGCCTGCCCTTTGTGGCCGCGCTCCTCGCAGCCAGCGCAGGCGCGGCCTTGGCCGCCCCCGTCACCTACACCTTCTCTGGCGTGCTGGATGGCCGCGAGCCCATACTTCAAGGGCAAACAATCAATGGCTCGATCACTTTTGACACCACCCAGTTCACAGGCTTTGCCGGGCTAGACGGGCTGCGCCAGGGCTATACCAACTGGGGTGTGGACGGCAATCCGCCCCAACTCACCGGCAGCATTCAGTTCAGCCTGTCCGGCGGGTTGAACGTCGAGGTACCGGAGGGCTCGTTGACTGTGGCGCAGATGTACGTCATCAAGGACGAGGCAACCGACCGCGCTCAGTTCATTGCCGAAGTGAATGGCGACACCACCGACGGCAAGAGTGTCTTCTTTGAATTGACCTCCGGTGGCGACTTTTCCGCGGCGCGCAGCATCTTTCCCGGTGCCGCCATCAGCGACTTCTCGTTTGATCAGCCTGTGGCGTTCAACGCGCCAGGCACGTTCAATATCGGTTACTTCAACCTTTCCACCAAGCAGGGCGGCGTCCCCATCTACACGCCCAATATCAACTTGGAAAGCGTGTTGATCACACCAGCGACATCCGTGCCCGAACCCGGAGCTCTGATGTTGACTTTGCTGGGCTTCGGATGCCTGGGGGTTCTGGGTCGCCGCAGACATTCGCTGGTCAGCCCTTTGCGGCCGCAGCCAGCCTGAAGCAGCCACAGCACCCTGCATAGCGCCAGCGCCCGCGGCGCCCATATCAGCGGGGCATCTGAGTCGGGAAAAATCTTCAGGCCACGAGAATTCTCTTCAGATTCAAGGTTCGGACAGATTTTTTCTTCAGTGCAAGCCGCCACCACGGCACCACTGCTCCTCACAAGGCACCCCATCCCCGTCCCCATCCATCTCGGTGCCCGGGCAGTGTTTGATGAACCAGGTGGCTTCAGCGCATGAAGTCATCTGGGTGCAACGCTTGCGCCCATCGCATTGATCGCTTGTGTTCGAAACGCTGGTGGCTGGCTTCAAGCCGTCGGTCTTCTGCGTCGGATTGGGGGCAGGCTCCGGCCCAGCCTCAATCGGCATCGCCGCCAGTTCCGCACGGTGCATCCGGGCCTTCACCTCCCGAAAGCCATACGTCCCGATCCCCATCACGACCAACACCATCACCAAGGTGCTGAGCCATTTGCCGCCCACCTTGCCTGAAGTTGGCACCACCTGTCTGGCCGGCTTGGTCGCCCCCACAGCCGCGCGAACCACGTTCACCGCCTGTGGCTTGCCGTCCTTGCCCTGGCCCAGCTCGTAGCTCAGCGTCTCTCCGGCCATCGGCCGTGAGCCATCCCGCGCAAAGGCCGAGATGTGCACGAACAGTTCGCGACCGCCCTGGCTGGGCGCGATGAAGCCGAAGCCCTTGTCGTCGTGCCAGGTGCGCAGGATGCCGGTGTGGCGCATGTTGGAAGGTCCCTGATGTTGGCTGGACGCATGCTGAATGAATGCAATGCTGCCACCTTATCAGGGCTCACCCGGCGGAGAGCTGGGCGTCCGTCAAGCTCAGATGATCGAGCCGACATCCTTGCGCACGATCCCATCCAGCGCGCGCTCCACCACGGCCGCAATCGTCATCGACGGGTTGCAGGCCGCCGTGGTGCCGGGCATCAGCGCGCCGTCCAGCACATACAGCCCGCGCTGGTCCTTCACGCGTCCTTCCAGATCGCACACCACGCCGATGCAGGCACCGCCCAGCGAGTGCCAGGTGGAGTTGACGATCTCGTTGGTGTTGATGAGCTTGCCGTTGGGGCCGGCAATGGCGGAGATGCGTTCGCGGATGCGCGCTGCCACACCGGCATCGCCCTTCGAGGGCCACTTCAGCTCCACCTTGTCGGTCAGCGCGTTGTAGACGAACTTGCCGCGGCCGCTGCTCATGCCAAAGCCCACCAGCATGGTCGAGTGCCCTTCGCCGGATGCGTCCATGCTGCCGGCCGGCAGCAGGCCCGGCGCCAGCGCGCCCGAGCCGGAGCTTTGCGAGATGGGCGGGATCGAGGCCTGGATCACCGTGTTGGCCGTGGCCGTGTCACCCCATTCCTTGCTGCCGTAGATCACGGGGCCGCCTTGCGGCTGGCCGAGGTTCACGCTCTTGTCGGTCCACACATAGATCTGGTCGCCATTGGTGCCGTAACCCTGTCCGAGTTCATCGGGCAGGCCGGTGATGTCGCGGCGGGCCTTGGCGCGCACCAGCAGCTTCATCGTGTTGACCGTGCCGGCCGAGACGATCAGCGATTTGGTGGTGATGATCTTGCGCTCCAGCACGGTGCCGGCTTCGTCGGTGCGGTCCACATACACCGTCCATGCAGCCGTTGGCGGCACGCGCGATGCGGGTCACGTTGTGCTGCGCCTCCACAGTGACGTTGCCCGTGGCCAGCGCCTGCGCGATGTAGGTCACGTCCACCGAATGCTTGCCGCCGTTGTTGACGCCGAAGGCACAGTCGCCGTTGGTGTACGAAGGCTTCATCTCGCCGCGCAGCTCGGCCAGCGCATAGCGCCAGTCGATGGGCATCGGGATCTTGGAGAGCGGAAAGCCTGCGGCCTGAGCGCGGGCCGCGAAGGTGCGGGCGGCCAGGTAGGTGGAGCTGTTGATGAGCTCGTCAGGCGCCGTCTCCACCTGCAGCATGCGGGCCACGCGGGGGTAGTAGATGGCATCCATCTCGGCATAGTTCACGCCCGAAGGAAAGCAGGCGTTGAACAGGGCTTCCGATGGTTGCAGCGTCATGCCCTGGTACATCAGCGAGCCCCCGCCCACGCCGGCCGGCGTGACGGCCGTGATGCCCTGGCCCACGAACGGCTCCAGCAGGCCGACGTAGGGATTGATGCCGATGCGGCGGCCATTGAGCTCGGGCCACATCGTGTAGAACAGCAGACGCTTGTCGATGGAGGCGGCGGTGGGGAAGGTGTTCGAGTTGGGGCCGGTTTTCCACCAGCGGCCGCGTTCCAGCACCAGAACGCGCACGCCGGCTTGCGCCAGGCGCAATGCGGCCACGCCGCCGCCAAAGCCCGAGCCGATCACCACCACGCGTTCCTGTGAGGTGGTCACGGGGATGGCCGCGTGGGCGCCTCCCACGGCGGTGCCCGCCACGGCAGCGGCGGCGCTGCCCAGGAAAGTGCGTCGGTTGATCTGGCTCATGTCTCGTCCTTGGATCTTGAAGAGGGGTTCGGTTCTGGCTCGGCAGTGTTGCGGAGCCAGGCGATGTCTTCAATGGCCGAGGCGGCCAGGCATTGGCTTGAGCGGTGCGGGGATTCCCGATGATGGGCGCTTGGGGACCTCGCTAACGGTCGAATTCGGCAGGGATGGCCCTTCTGGAAGCAGGCTCTCGTACCGCTTCATGGCTTGGCTGAGTATGCGGATGGACAATGGCAGCCCGTGAGGCGTGATGACCGTCAAGTGCAGGGCCCTGTACCCACTTGAAGCGGGTATTGCCGTGTAATCTTTGAAGGTGCCTGGCACGGGACGGAATGTTTGAGAGACCACGCCTTGGGCCACATAACAGTCGAGCTCTTCGGGCGTGATGATCTCGAAGTCCAGGATGCCCATGACATGAGCGAGTGGCACGGACTTTTGCTTCATGAGGCTGTAGACGGCCGGCGTTGATCGCTGTCGCCATATAACCTGTGTCGTCATGCCGGCTTCAGCCAGAGCGGACTGAATCCGTGCCTGCGTGCCTTGAACGGTGCCCGACTCCTGTTTGTCGCGGATGCGTTGAATGGCTTTGTCGAGGATGCGCGCCGTTCGAGGCCGCAGGAGGCGAAAGAGTTGGTCCATGCCTTCATCGATCGCTCGCGCCACTTCCGAGTCGGGCGCCAGCTCTTCCCTTGTCCAGATCCGCTCCAGCACGGCCAGAACATGGCTTCGTTCACGGGTGGTTGCCTCCAGTTCCAGGACCGCCCGCAACAGTCCCGGATCTCGTGATAATTCAGCGACGATGAAGCGCTCGCCCAATCTGTCCGGTCGGAGCGCGTCGACGCCGCCTGCCTTGGGATAGACATCCAACAGAATTTGACAGAGTGCCAATTGCAGGGGCGCAAGCAAGCGGTGAGGCCGGCAGCGTGGCAAGGCAGGCGACAACGCCGTCTCTACTGGGGCGGCCACCCAGCAATGTCAAGGCGGCCAATGCTTGTGAGAGCACGGGCAAGTAAAAGGGCTCCACCTCGGCGGCCGTCAGCATTCGGCGCCAGATGCTTTGCTCCCGTTGCAGGATTGCGTCGAGCAGCTTCCAGCGATCGAGGTCGATCGCCACGCAGGCTCGCCAAGGCTGCCATTTGCACATAAAGCGGCTCGCCGGCCGTTGCCAGAAGGTATCTCGGCATGCCCGGCGGTACGCGAGAGGGATCGATGCCGAGAATGCGACCGTAGTGTTGCAGAGCGAGGTGATAGCCGAGTTCCAGGTCGACGTCCGAACGAAGTTCCCCTGTGATGAACTCGGTCTCCTCCAAAGCCTCATCGCACAGGGCGCGGAACACCTTGCTTCGGTGTTGTAGATCGAGCCACCACGCCTTCACATTCCTTGCGATGAGCACGATGCGCACTGGGTGTCTGCAAGCGTGGCGTCGCCAGGATTCCAGAATCGCCACCAGTTCGTCGGGGCGCGTTTCCACATAGTCGATGATGATGAAACGAGGTCGTTCGGCCAATTGCCACCATCTGTCCAGCGCGGCGGATTCATCACGCAGCGACAGCCCACGCAGAAAGCCTGTTGCCCATCCCATTGACCGGAGTTGATCACATGCCTCCAGCGAAGTCGGGTCTTGCCTGCGCCGGCGGGACCGGCCACGACCTTCATAGACAAGGGAGCGTTTCCAGCCTGAGCCCACGCACAGATTTTTTCCAGGCTCTCCCCGGTTGGCAGAGCCAAAGGGCACGGCGCGTTCTTCAGCCCGCAGCAACACAGCGTCACTGAAACCCGGGCGCCACATGGGGGAGACTGCCTCGAAAAAGGCATCCTCTCGTGACATCTCTTCCTGCATGGCGGTAGGCAGCGCATTGACCTTGTCGTGCAGTAGATGAATGCGTTTTTCGACTTGGTCAAGCAGATCAAGCCGTTTGTCGAGTGTGTCGAAGCGCGTTTCCAGCAACTGGCCGATGTGTGACTGAACATCCAGTTGCCAAGCAAGCCGTGCGGCAGAGCCGTCCGGGCATGTCAGTTCTTCGCGAAACGCCGTTCTCAACGCGTCCCACAATCGGCCTCGCATGTGTTCGATCAGGCAAGTCGGGAGGCCCTCGGCGGCAACGGGCGTCAAGCCCCGTGAAAGCAGTGCGAAGCGCCCGGGCCCCCGTACAACGTCGTCCAATACGGCAATGTGAAGGTTCACGACGCGGCGTGCCAGGGCTTCCACGCTGTCGCATGCAAAGCATTCCATGCCGCTGCGCACAAGCCCCGGAACATCCTGCAATGCGGCCCCATGCATCCGCACCAGATCATCTGTCGGCATGTTGGCCAGGCGCTTGTGCAGCGAGCGGAATGCCGTCCGGAGCTTGAGAAGCGTATTCACGTCCGGTCGACGGCGGCCTTCCCGCCACATCTGCCATCTGTAGCGCCATGGCTCTTGGCGCCCTTGCACGGTCAGTATGTGTGCCAGGCACTCTTCAACGAGGGTGCACAAAGCGGCTGCTTCGGCTCGCCGGAACGCGCGGAGCAATGCGTGGCTGCTTCCTTGTCCGCCTTGGCTGAGCATCTGTGCCAGCTCAGGCACCTTCTGCAGAAGCAGGTTGCCGAACCAGCCGGCCCCGACACCGATGGCTGACGCCCAAAGATTGCCGATGACCCCGCCAAGCAGCGCTGAGCCCAGGAAGACGGAATCACCCCAGAGTGTCTTGGTATCGGAGTCATCCATGCCTTCCCCTGTCTCTTCTGTGGCATCGAACACATGGAAATTATGGCGGTCAGATTCGATGGTCTGATTTGTGCGGCGGTGCAGCATCGTCAGGTGGTAACGAGGTTCGGTAAGTTGAATTACCAAATGAACGATCATTCGCAAAAAGTCGCGCCGGCCCCTTGCGCTTGCTTGACGTTAACGTCAACATGGCTGACGCGGATGGCCTTGCCAGCAAAGGGTGCATGCGCGACATCGGCGCGCCGTGTGTCGTGACGGAATCCCGGAAGCCTGAAATGAATGGGTAATTGAAATTACCGGTTCTGATTGAATTCCATCCGCATTGCCGTTCGTACCGAGGAGAGACCCATGCCCATTCAAAGCTTCACCCCCACCTGGATGACCGATGAGCACCGCATGCTCAAGGACGCCGCCACCCGCTTCTTCAAGGACCAATGGGGCCCCAAGGACGAGCAGTGGCGCCACGACGGCATGATGTCCGCCGAAGCCTGGCGTGAGGCCGGTGCCAACGGCTTCCTGTGCGCCTCCATGCCCGAGGAGTACGGCGGTGGCGGCGGTGATTTCGGGCACGAGGCCGTGCTGATCTACGCGCAGGGCGAGGCCGGCATCAGCGGCTTTGGCGGCTCGCTGCATTCGGGCATCGTTGCGCCCTACATCCTTCATTACGGCACCGAAGAGCAGAAGAAGCGCTGGCTGCCCAGGCTGGCCAGCGGCGAGCTGATCGGCGCCATCGCCATGACCGAGCCGGGCACCGGCTCCGATCTGCAGGGCGTGCGCACCCTGGCCTTGAAGGAAGGCGACACCTACCGCATCAACGGCAGCAAGACCTTCATCACCAATGGCCAGTTGGCCAACCTCGTCATCGTCGTCACCAAGACGGACAAGGATGAAGGCGCCAAGGGCATGTCGCTCATCGTGGTGGAGACGGATGAGGTGCAGGGCTTTCGCCGTGGCCGCAACCTCGACAAGGTGGGCATGGATGCGCAAGACACCTCCGAGCTGTTCTTCGACGACGTGGTGGTGCCCGCCTCCAACCTGCTGGGCGGGGCCGAAGGCATGGGCTTCTTCCAGCTGATGCAGGAGCTGCCCCAGGAGCGCATGCTGGTGGCGCTGGCTGGCATCGCCGCGATGGAGCTGGCCATGAAGGTCACGCTCGATTACACGAAGGAGCGCAAGGCCTTCGGCAAGCCCATCTTCAGCTTCCAGAACACGCGCTTCAAGCTGGCCGAGTGCCAGGCCTTGCTGATGGCTTCGAATGCGCTGGTGGATGCGGCCATGGTGTCGCACCTCAAGGGTGAGCTGGGCGTGGACCGCGCCGCGCTCATCAAATACTGGATCACCGACAACCAGTGCAAGCTGATCGACGAATGCCTGCAGCTGTTCGGCGGCTATGGCTACATGAAGGAATACCCGATCGCCCGCCTGTGGACGGATTCGCGCGTGCAGCGGATCTATGGCGGCACCAATGAAATCATGAAAGAACTGGCCTGCCGTTTCCTGTGAGCCTTTCGGTGGATCATTGATCCTTCGCTGACACCACAACCACTCCAACGTACCGAGGAGCTTCACATGACCGAAGCCTACATTTACGACGCTGTCCGCACCCCGCGCGGCAAGGGCAAGAAGGACGGCAGCCTGCACCAGGCCACGCCCGTGTGGCTGCTGCGCACGCTGCTGCAGGCCCTGCAACAACGCAACCAGCTCGATACCCGTCTGGTCGATGACCTGGTGCTGGGCTGCGTGACGCCGGTGGGCGAGCAGGGCGCCGACATCGCCCGCACCGCCGTGCTGGACGCGGGCTGGGCGCAATCGGTGGCGGGCGTGACGCTGTCGCGCTTTTGCGCATCGGGCCTGGAGGCCATCAACCAGGCGGCCCAGCGCATCGGCTCGGGCATGGAAGACATGATCGTGGCCGGTGGTGTCGAGTCCATGAGCCGCTGGCCCATGGGCAGCGATGGCGGCGCCTGGGTGATGGACCCGCGCGTCAACAGTGGCACGGCCTTCGTGCCGCAAGGCATCAGCGCCGATCTGATCGCCACGCTGGAAGGCTTCTCGCGCCATGACCTCGATGCCTACGCCTCCGAATCGCACCGCCGTGCAGCAAGCGCCCAGGCCGAAGGCCGCTTCGACAAGTCCATCGTGCCCGTCAAGGACATCAACGGCATGCTGATGCTGGGCAAGGACGAGACCATCCGCCCCGGCACCACGCCCGAATCGCTGTCCAAGCTGATGCCTTCGTTCGAGATGATGGGCCAGATGGGCTTCGATGCCACCGCGCTGGACAAGTACACCACCATCGAAAAGGTGGTGCATGCGCACCATGCCGGCAATTCATCCGGCATCGTCGATGGCGCGGCCCTGCTGCTGCTGGGCAGCAAGGAAGCCGGCATCAAGGCAGGCCTCAAGCCGCGCGCCCGTGTGCGCATGTGCGCCGTGGTGGGCTCCGAGCCCACGATCATGCTGACGGGCCCGACACCGGCCTGTCAGAAGGCCCTGGGCAAGCTGGGCATGACGGCCAGCGACATCGACCTGTGGGAAATCAACGAGGCCTTCGCCACCGTGCCGATGAAGACCGCCAAGGACCTGAACATCCCGATGGACCGCGTCAACGTCAATGGCGGCGCCATCGCCATGGGCCACCCGCTGGGGGCCACGGGCGCCATCATCCTGGGCACGGCCCTGGATGAGCTGGAGCGCAGCGGCAAGTCCACCGCGCTGGCCACCTTGTGCATCGGTGCCGGCATGGGCATCGCCACCATCATCGAACGCGTCTGATCGAGGAGGCACACAACATGACTGAAGCAACCCAAGCCTTCACATTCGACATTGATGCCAACGGCATCGGCCTGGTCACCATCGACATGCCGGGCCGCGCGATGAACGTGATCAACCCGAGCTTCGGCGCCGGCTTCCACGAGCTGGTGGGCCGCCTGGAATCGGACGAGGCCGTCAAGGGCCTGGTGATCACCTCCGGCAAGTCCACCTTCATCGTGGGCGCCGACATCGACCAGCTCACCATCACGAACACGGCCGAGGAAGCCTACAAGCTCTGCGAAGACCTCAAGGCCATGCTGCGCCGCATCGAGAAGTGCGGCAAGCCGGTGGTGGCCGCCATCAATGGCACGGCGCTGGGCGGCGGCCTGGAAGTGGCCCTGGCCTGCCATGCCCGCATCGCGGTGGATGACCCCAAGACCAAGCTCGGCCTGCCGGAAGTCAAGCTGGGCCTGCTGCCCGGTGGCGGTGGCACGCAGCGCCTGCCACGCATGATCGGCATCCAGAAGGCCATGGACCTGATCACCCAGGGCAAGGAGCTGACGGCAGCCAAAGCCAAGGAGATGGGCATCGTCACCGAGCTGGCCGCCAACCGCGACGAGCTGCTCGCCAAGGCCCGCGCCTGGTGCCTGGCCAACCCCAAGCCTTCGCAGCCCTGGGACGTCAAGGGCTTCAAGATTCCCGGTGGGGACAGCAAGAGCCCCGCCGTGGTGCAGGTGTTCGCCATTGCGCCCTCGATGGCCAATGCCAAGGCGCATGGCAACTACCCCGCGCTCACGCACATCATGTCCTGCCTGTTCGAAGGCTGCCTGCTGGATTTCGATGCCGCATCGCAGGTGGAGTCGCGCTACTTCGCGGCCTGCGTCGTCTCGCAGACCAGCAAGAACATGATCAACACGCTGTGGCACCAGCTCAATGCGATCAAGAAGGGGCAGTCGCGCCCCAAGGGCTTTGCCGAAGGCAAGGTCAAGAAGGTCGGGATCCTGGGTGCCGGCATGATGGGCGCAGGCATCGCGTATGTGTCGGCCAAGGTCGGCATCGACGTGGTGCTGCTCGACACCAGCCAAGAGAACGCCGAGAAGGGCAAGGCCTATTCGCAAGGCCTGCTGGACAAGGCCGTGGCCCGCGGCCGCAGCACGCCCGACAAACGCGATGCCCTGCTGGCCCGCATCAAGCCGACCACCGCCTATGAAGACCTGGCAGGCTGTGACCTGGTGATCGAAGCCGTGTTCGAAGACCGCGCCATCAAGGCCGAGTGCACGAAGAAGGCCGAAGCCGTGGTGCCCGCCACCGCCGTGTACGCCTCCAACACGTCCACGCTGCCCATCACCGGCCTGGCCAAGGCCAGCAGCAGGCCGCAGAACTTCATCGGCCTGCACTTCTTCTCGCCGGTCGACAAGATGCCGCTGGTGGAGATCATCGTCGGCAAGGAGACGAGTGACGAGACGCTGGCGCGCGGCTTCGACTACGTGCTGCAGATCGGCAAGACCCCCATCGTGGTCAACGACAAGCGCGGCTTCTACACCTCGCGCGTGTTCACCACCTACATCATGGAAGGCATGACGATGCTGGGCGAGGGCATCCACCCGCGCTCCATCGAGGTGGCGGGCCTGAAAGCCGGCATGCCGATGCCGCCGCTGGCCCTGCAAGACGAAGTCTCGCTGAGCCTGTCGCTCTACATCGCCGAGACCACGCGCAAGGACCTGATCGCCGAGAACATACCGCTGCCTGACGTGCACCCTGGCTTCTGGGTGGTGCAGAAGATCGGCGGCGAGCTGCAGCGCATCGGCAAGAAGGCCGGCAAGGGCTTCTACGATTACAACGGCAAGGACAAGAGCCTGTGGCCCGGCCTGACCGAGGTCTACCCGCCCAAGGCGGATCAGCCCTTGCAGCAGGAGCTGGTGGACCGCATGCTCTACGCCCAGGCCAACGAGGCCGCGCGTTGTTATGAAGAGGGCGTGGTGCGCTCGGTGGCCGACACCAACATCGGCTCCATCTTCGGCTGGGGTTTTGCGCCCAACCAGGGCGGCGCGCTGCAGTTCATCAACGCGGTGGGCCCGGCGAAGTTCGTCGAGCGTGCGCGTGAGCTGGCCGCCAAGTACGGCAAGCGCTTCGAGCCGGCCGCCATCGTCGTGAAGATGGCCGCAGAAGGCAGCCGCTTCGAAGACAAGGCTGCAGCATGAGTGGCCCGACAGGTGGCAACGGTGCGCCCGTGGTGGCGGCCACGGATGCACCGAGGCCCCTGTCGGGGCTGCTGGAAGGCCTGCGCGTCATCGATTTGACGCGCAACCTGCCAGGGCCGTTCGGCACGCGCATGCTGGCCGATCTGGGCGCCGAGATCATCAAGGTCGAGCCGCCCGAGGGCGATCCGGCCAGGCCCTTGGGCCCCTTGTTCGAGGCGCTCAACCACGGCAAGGAATGCCGCCGCATCGACTTCCGCAACGAAGCCGATCTGGCCCGCCTGCGTGATTGGGTGGCCGCGGCCGATGTGATGGTCGACAGCTTCCGCCCCGGCGTGCTGCAAGGCATGGGGCTGGACTTCGCCACGCTGCGTCAGCTCAACCCGAGGCTGGTGATGGTGTCGATCACAGGCTATGGGCAAGAGGGCCCCTGGGCCCAGCGTGCCGGTCATGATCTGAACTTCATGGCCATCTCCGGGGTGCTCGATCAGGTCAGGGCGCCCACGGGCGAGCTCGCCTTGTCCAATGTGCAATGGGGCGATCTGGCCGCAGGCAGCTCGATGGCCTGCATCGCGATCCTGTCGGCGGTGTTCGATGCGGGCAAGCGGGGCAGGGGCCGCCACATCGACGTCAGCATGACGCATGGCCTGCACGCGCATTTGGTGATGCCCAAGTCCACCAGCCAGTTGTTGGCGCCCATCCTGGGCCACCGGCCACGGGCTGGGGAAGACATGCTCAATGGCGGTCTGCCTTGCTACAACCTGTATGCCACGGCCGATGGCCGGCATCTGGCCGTGGGCGCGCTGGAGTTCAAGTTCTGGAAGGCGGCGTGCGAGCAAGGCTTTGAGCGGCCCGAGTGGGTGAACCGCCACTGGCAGCGCGGGGTGATGCCCGGCACGCCCGATTGCGCGCAGATGCGCGACGAGGTCGCCGCCCTGGTGGCCTCTCAACCGCTGGCGCACTGGGCGACCCACTTCGAGGCGGTGGACGCCTGTGTGACGCCCGTGCTGACGCTGCAAGAGGCCCTCGCCCACCCCCTGTTTCATACAGCCGCGGGCGTGCAGCCGTGGCGCGAAGTGGCCTCTTTCTGACGTCGTTTGCCCCGATGAGAAAAGGCCGCTTCGTGAAAGCGGCCTTTTTATTTAGTCCGCCCTGAACAACTCGCAACCCTTTGATCTGCAAAGCGATTTCGGCTGAAGTGTGGTGCGATATTTGCAAGGAAACAAATACCGGCCCCGCGCTTTCTTGCAAATTCCGCAGCCCATGAAGCCCCACACCCGCACCGCCCAGACCGCCGAGATGTTCCGTCCGCGCTTGGATGAGCAGCTCAACATGAAGCACCCGCTGATCCGCCTGGCTGGTTTGATGGACTGGGAATTGATCGAACATCACTTCGCAGGCCACTTCACCTCTGGCCGTGGGCGGCCTGCTTTGCCACCCCGGCTGGTGGCCGCTCTGCTGTACCTGCAGCACGCCAACGATGCGTCCGATGAGATGGTGGTCAACACCTGGCTGGAGAACCCGTATTGGCAGTTCTTCACCGGCGAGACCTACTTGCAAACCGAGTTGCCCATTGACCCTTCCAGCTTGACGCGCTGGCGCCAACGCATTGGTGAAGAAGGGGTGGAGCTACTGCTGGCCGTGACCATTGAGGCGGCCCGGGCCGCAGGTTTGATCAAGCGCACCAGTCTGGACAAAGTGATTGTGGACACCACGGTGATGCCCAAGGCGATTGCCCACCCCACGGACAGCCGCTTGCTGGAGCGCAGCCGCCAGCACATGGTCAAGTTTGCGCAAGACCATGGCCTGAGCTTGCGCCAGAACTACAACCGCGAGGCGCCGCGCCTGGCCACGCAGGTGGGCCGCTATGCGCATGCCAAGCAGTACAAGCGCATGAGAGCGGCCATCAAGACGCTGCGCACCCGCGTAGGTCGTGTTCAGCGCGATGTGCAGCGACAGATGGCCAAGCTGCCCGAGCAGGTGCAGGCCAAGGGCCAGGACTTGTTGCAGCGAGTGGGTCGCATCCTCACGCAAAAGACCAAAGACAAGAGCAAGCTGTACGCCCTGCATGCACCCGAGGTTGAGTGCATCTCCAAAGGCAAGGCGCGCAACCCCTACGAGTTCGGCGTGAAGGTCACGCTGGCCACCACGCTCAAAGAGGGCCTGGTGGTGGGCATGCGCTCCATGCCCGGCAACCCCTACGACGGCCACACGCTGGATGAAACCATCGAGCAGGTGAGCATCCTCGCCAACCACCGGCCGCGCACGGTGATGGTGGACAAGGGCTACAAGGGCGCAGAGGTCGACGGCGTGCAGATCCTCAGATCAGGCCAGCGGCGAGGCGTGACGCGCACGATGAAGGCGATGATCAAACGGCGCAGCGCCATCGAACCGACCATCGGGCACATGAAGAGCGACGGCAGACTGAACCGCAATCCACTCAAGGGTGCGCTGGGTGATGCGCTGCATGCTGTGCTGTGCGGCGCCGGGCACAACATCCGACTGCTGCTGAGCCTGTTGAGGCTTTTTGTTGCCCATTTGCAGGCGTTGATCCTGGTCGAGCCACGTCAAGTCACAAGCTGTGACCGCCGACTGTGGTCGCCAATGGCCGCGTGAGGTAATTGTTCAGGGCGGACTATTTAATACGGTGTTTTAAATGGCCGGGATTCCGCCAGGGGTTATCTGGCGGCCCCTGGGTTAACCATCTCATGGGGTGAAACACCACCCTCGTATTAACCGTTGCCAGTTTGCAAAACCGTTTACCCCCGCATTTGAAGGGATTGGTTGGAAATTCAGTGCTACCCCTATGTGCAGTTTTGTTCGCGCATCTATCATTTGGCTTGTGCAGAAGTTCAAAGCACACCAACCACTTAGGAGATACATATGCGTCAACTGCAATCCCAAGAAGTCAAGACCGTTTCCGGCGCCGGCATCCTCACCAACGTTGTGACCACTGGCGCTCAAGCCGGCGGCGCTCTGCTGGGCGGTTTCGTCCAGGCTGGCGTGATCGTGGGCACGCCCCTGGTCACCGGCACCGTGAACCTGTTCAAGTTCCTGATCTAATATATAGATTCTGAACTGACAACGCCTTGTTGAATACCCGGGCACCGAAAGGTGCTCGGGTATTTTTTCATTGGAATATTCAATCGAGGTGATTTGGAAAATTTGCGGCAAAACCGTTCGGTGTGCCGAGGCAGGGCAAGCCCGATGCCGCCATATACCCCCTCTTGTGTTTTCTCAGGGAGTTTGCGCCCCCGCTTCCAAGGGGGTTTGGCGCCATCGGCCAACGAATAAGCCGGGCATCTGCCAGCGGCCATGCAATGGCTTGTGGATTTCAGGCCGCCGGTTGAGGCGTCGCCTGCGGCGCTTGGGCCAGCGCCCGCATCATCTCCTTGCGGAAGCGATTGAGTTCCTGAACGCTGGCGAAGGGCTGGCCCAGGAGCAAGCCCAGGTTGTGCAGGATGCGCTCCACCACCCGCGCCTCCCATGCCGCATCGAACTGGATCTGCCGGTCCAGCCAGTGCTCCAGCCACTGTGGATCGGGTACGCGCGATTGGATGGTGTCGCGGGGGAACAGGCGTTCGTTCACATGCAGGTTGGTCGGGTGCAGGGCCTGTGCGGTGCGTCGCGCGCTGGCCATGAGCACGCCCACCTTCGCAAAGGCGGCACGGGCTTCGTCGCCAAAACGCTGCAGGGCGCGCTTCATGTAGCGCAGGTAGGCGCCGCCGTGCCGGGCTTCATCCTTGGCCAGGGTGTCGTAGATCGCCTTGATCACCGGCTCCGTGTGCCACTCCGCCGCGCGGCGGTACCAATGGTTCAGGCGCACCTCGCCGCAAAAGTGCAGCATCAGCGTCTCCAGCGCCGGGGCCGGGTCGAACTCGAAGCGCACTTCGTGCAACTCCTCTTCTGTCGGGACCAGGTCCGGACGAAAGCGCCGCAGGTACTCCATCAGCACCAGCGAGTGCTTCTGCTCTTCGAAGAACCACACGCTCATGAAGGCGCAGAAGTCGCTGTCGTCGCGGTTGTCGCGCAGGAACATCTCGGTGGCCGGCAGCGCAGCCCATTCGGTGATCGCGTTCATCTTGATGGTGTGCGCCTGTTCATCGGTCAGGCGGGCCGCATCGAAGCGATCCCAGGGGATGTCGGTGTCCATGTTCCAGCGCACGGCTTCGAGTTGCTTGAAGAGTTCGGGATAGAGCATGGCGGTCCTTCCAGGAAAGCACGGGGCCGTGCGACGAATGGCGGCACGGTCATCCCTGAGCAGGCTATACAGAATTGATGACGGTTTCGACGGGACGGCGCGACATCCCGCGCTTTGGCGAGGGGTTTGTCTCGGGATCGTCGCACCCCGGCGGGCGGATTTGGCGTATACCCGCGGGGTGTCCTACCCCACTGCACCAGAAAGGCTTCTCATGCACCTGCCCTTGCTTCAGCCCCGATGTGCGGCCCCGCGTGGCCGCCGGACGCAAGCCTCCAACGGAGGCATGCACCGCCTGGCCGCCCGGGCGATCGTGTCCCTTGTGCTGTCGACGGCTGGTGCTGCCGTGCATGCGGCGGACAAGCCGGCGCCTGCGACCGCCACCGCCACCGCCACCGCCACGCCAGCGGCCAACTGCCCCGCGCTGCTCAACAAGACCTTTGCCCGCCTGCAGGACGAGCAGCCTCAGCACCTTTGCCAATACAGCGGACAGGTGATCCTGGTGGTCAACACAGCGAGTTTTTGCGGCTTCACCAAGCAGTACAAGGGGCTGGAAGCCTTGTACGCGCGCTTCAAGGATCGCGGCTTCGTGGTGCTGGGCTTTCCCTCGGGCGACTTCGGCAACCAGGAGCACAAGACGGGCAAGGAGATCGCCGAGTTCTGCGCCAACACCTATGGCGTCAAGTTCCCGATGTTCGCCAAGAGCCACGTCAGCGGGGACGAAGCCAACGCGCTCTTCGCCGACCTCATCAAGGCCAGCGGCACGCGCCCCAAGTGGAACTTCTACAAGTACCTCATCGGGCGCAATGGGCAGGTCGTCGACAGCTACAGCAGCATGACGGCACCAGAGGATGCGGACTTGGTCGCGGAAATCGAAAAACAATTGGCAGCAAAAAAGTGACCGATGGGTTACAGTATGAACCAATCAGTATTTTTTGCTCGTCACCCCGGCTGAATCCTGGCGCTGCGTTGGTCTTCCGACCGTCGGCCAGCGTCGGTCAGGCCGGATCCTGGAGACACGGATGAAACGCATCGCCGTCATCGGTGCTGGCATTGCCGGCATGGGGGCCGCCCACCGGCTGGCCACCGCACAGCCCCGCTGCCACGTGACGCTTTACGAAGCAGGTGCTTACTTCGGTGGCCATGCCAACACGGTGGACGTGACCTTGCGGGATGCTGGGGGCCAGTCGGTCACCCACGGTGTCGACACCGGCTTTCTGGTGTTCAACGAGCGCACCTATCCGCATCTGATCGCGCTGTTCGGGGCGCTGGGCGTGGCCACGGCGCCGTCCGACATGTCGTTCTCCGTGCAGGTGCCGGGCGATGCCGTCGGGATGGCCGGCTTGCGTGCAGGACTGGAGTGGTGCGGCGCCGATCTCAACACCGTGTTTGCGCAAAGGGGCAACCTGGTCTCGCCCCGCTTCTGGCGCATGCTGGCCGATGTGTTGCGCTTCAACCGGGTGAGCACTGCGCTGGCCGTGTCGGGGGACGAGGCGAGGCTGACGCAGCCGATCGGAGCATTCCTCGCCGAGCACCGCTTCAGCGATGCCTTTCGCGAGGGCTACCTGCTGCCCATGGTGGCGTGCATCTGGTCCTGCCCGGTACAGCAGATGATGCAGTTCCCGATTGCCACGCTGATCCGCTTTTGCCACAACCACGGGCTGCTGCAGGTGAGCCGCCGGCCCCAGTGGTACACGGTGGCAGGTGGCTCGCGCGAGTACGTGCGCCGACTCATCGCCCAGGTGCCTGATGCCAGGTTGAACACGCCAGTGCGCGCGGTGGTGCCCGGCCCTTCGGCAGGCCGGCCCGGCGTGACGGTGCACACCGACCATGGCAGCGAGCACTTCGACGAGGTGGTGCTGGCCACCCACAGCGATCAGGCGCTGGCCCTGCTGGGGCAGCATGCCACCCGGGGCGAAGCGGCCGTGCTCGGCGCCATCGGCTACCACCGCAACCGCGCCGTGCTGCACACCGATGTGGGGCTGTTGCCCAAACGACCGCGGGCCTGGGCGGCCTGGAACTACGAGCGCGCGGCCCACCCTGATCAGGAGGACCGCGCCGTGTGTCTGCACTACCTGATCAACCGGCTCCAACCGCTGCCGTGGCAGCAGCCGGTGGTCGTCTCGCTCAACCCGATTCGCGCCCCGCGGCCCGAGACGGTGCTGGCCGAGTTCGACTATGCGCATCCGGTCTTCGATCGTGCCGCCATTGCGGCGCAGGCCTTGCTGCCGGCCATCCAGGGCGAGCGGCACCTGTGGTTCGCGGGGGCGTGGGCCGGCTACGGCTTCCATGAAGATGGCCTGAAGTCCGGCCTGGCGGCGGCGCAGGGCATCCTGGCGTCTCAGGGGACGCATGCAGGCGCGGCGCCGAACCTGGCGGTGCCCCCAGCCGCGCGTGCGGCGGCGTGATTGCCAAGAGAGTGGTGCCATGGCGGTGGTTTCGGTTTTCCTGCGACATCCGTGAGCCTCAGGCCTGCATCGGCTTTGGCGTGGTGCGTCACCGGCGGCTGCGCCCGGCGCAGCATGCCTTCCAGCTACGGCAACTATTTCTGGCTCTTGCCCATGCGCGCCCTGGCCCGCGAGCCGCAGGCCCTGGTGCGACGCAACCAACGCGGGTGGCTGAGCTTTCACGATGCCGATCATGGCGATGGCGGGCCGGATGCGCTCGCCTGGCTCGATGGCCTGTTGCGCGATGAAGGCCTGTGGTCGCACGAGGTGGCCGCAGGCGAGGTGTGGCTGCAGACCTATCCCCGCGTGCTGGGCTACACCTTCAAGCCGGTGAGCTTCTGGTATGTGCACGGCGCCACGGGCGAGCTGCACGCGATCCTGGCCGAGGTCAACAACACCTTCGGCGAGCGGCATGTCTACCTGTTGACGGGCGAAGGCAGGGATCGGCCGCTGGCGTGGGGCCGCACGGTGCAGGCCTCCAAGGTCTTTCATGTCTCGCCCTTTTGCGAAGCCCGTGGCCATTACCGCTTCCGCTTCATGCGCACCGCCGAGAGGCTGGTGGCCCGCGTCGACCACGGCGATGAGCACGGCCCCATTCTGGAGACCTCGATCAGCGGCGCACTGCAGCGGCTCGATGCCGCCAGCGTGCGTCAGGCGATCTGGCGTTGGCCTTGGATGACGCTGGGCGTCATCGCACGCATCCATTGGCAGGCCTTGCGCATCTGGCTCAAGGGCGTGCCTTTTTTCCGCAAACCTTCGGCCCCTTTGCATGCTGTGACCGGCGCACATCGCGCCCCAGAACGCTCCATCACCCCATGAACCGTTCGACCTTTGCCGCGGCCCCGGCCTTGTCCGCCACCCGCTTCCGTCTGCCGCAGGAAGCACCGTCATCCGCCCGCGTGGTGCTCAGGCTGCTGGCGCGATTGCGCATCGGCTCGCTGGACTTGCAACTGCCGGATGGCAGCACCTTGCACTTTGGTGCGACGGCGGCGCAATCGGCCGGCCTGCGTGGGGCCTTGCGCCTGCACAACTGGCGCGTGTGCGCGGCAGTGATGAAGTCGGGCGACATCGGCTTTGCCGAGGGCTACATCGCGGGGGACTGGAGCACGCCCGACCTGACGGCGCTGCTCAAGGTTTTCATCGCCAACCGCGACCAGATCGAGCACGCCATCTATGGCCATTGGTGGGGGCGCCTGGCCTATCGCATCCGTCATCTGCTCAACCGCAACTCGAAGGCCAACAGCCGCAAGAACATCCAGGCGCACTATGACCTGGGCAACGCCTTCTACCGTCTGTGGCTGGACCCGACGATGAGCTACAGCAGCGCCTGGTTCGAAGGCGATCATGGCCGGGACATGGTCAGTGCCCAGCGCGCCAAGATCCAGCGTGCACTGAACGAGGCGGGCGTGAGCGCCGATCGGCCTGGTCAGCGGGTGCTGGAGATCGGTTGCGGCTGGGGCGGCCTGGCCGAAGTGGCCATCGAATCGCATGCCGCCCACGTGACGGGCGTGACGCTGTCGACCGAGCAACTGGCCTGGGCCCGCGAGCGCCTGGCCGCCAAGGGCCTGGACGCCCGCGGCGATCTGCGCCTGCAGGACTACCGCGACATCCGCGATGAGCCCTTCGACGCCATCGTCTCCATCGAGATGTTCGAGGCCGTGGGACGCGAGTACTGGCAGACCTACTTCGCCACCTTGCAGCGGTGCCTCAAGCCCGGCGGGCTGGCGTGCCTGCAGACCATCACCATCCACGACGATCTCTTCGATCGGTACGCCGAGTCCACCGATTTCATCCAGCAGTACATCTTCCCGGGTGGCATGTTGCCCAGCGACCGCGTCTTCCGCCAGGAGGTCCGGCGTGCCGGCCTGGAGGTGGTGCGGTCGATGGCCTTCGGCCCGGATTACGCCGAGACCCTGCGGCGCTGGCGGACCGATTTCCATCGTCACATCCAGCAGGTGCAGCGGCTGGGCTTTGACGAGCGCTTCCAGCGCATCTGGGAGTTCTACCTCGGCTATTGCGAAGCGGCCTTCGACATGGGCAACACCGATGTCGTGCAGTACACGCTGCGCAAACCGCTGCGCTGATCGATCGCCTCACCATGTCTGCCCCCATCCTGCCCCACCACGCTTGCCTGAGGTATGGCCTGCTCGGCCTGCCGCTGGCCTTCGTGGCCATGCCGCTGTATGTGGTGTTGCCCGCGCACTATGGCGGGCAGTTGGGCGTGCCGCTGGGCTGGCTGGGGGGCGTGCTGCTGGGCACGCGGCTGGCTGATGCCTTCATCGACCCTTGGCTGGGGCGGTGGGCCGATCGGTGGCTGGCCCGGCCGGCGCGGGCCATGAAGGTGGTCTGGCTGGCTGCCGTGCTGCTGGCCCTGGGCTTTGCCGCCTTGTTCTATCCGCCCGATCTGGCCAGGGCCGGCCTGCTGGCCTGGTGTGCGGGCACGATGCTGATCACGTTTGCGGCCTACAGCGTGGGCAGCGTGCTGTACCTGGCCTGGGGCGCACGGCTGGGTGGTGCCGTCGGGCAGCGCGCACGGCTGGTGGCCTGGCGCGAAGGCCTCGGCTTGCTGGGGGTGGTGCTGGCCAATGTGCTGGCTGCCCAGGCCGGACTGGGGTGGACCACGGTCGTGCTGGGCGTGGCCTTGGCCGTGGGCGCGGTGGCCTTGCAGGCCGGGCCGCGGCCGGCGTCTGCTGCGATGGCGGTCGGTGATCAGCCTGCCCAGGGCAGGCCATCCCACCGGCCCGGCATGCAGGCGCTGTCGCATCCCTGGCGCCGGGCGGGCTTTCGTCGCCTGATGGCCCTGTTTCTCATCAATGGGGTGGCCAGTGCGGTGCCGGCCACCCTGGTGCTGTTCTTCATCCAGGATCGCCTGCAGGCTTCGCCCGCCTGGAGCAGCCTGTTTCTGGGCGGCTACTTCCTGCTGGCGGCGGCCAGTGTGCCGTGGTGGCTGCGCAGGGTGGCTCGCCTGGGCCTGATGCGCGCGTGGGCCATGGGCATGGTGTTGAGCATCGTGGGCTTTCTGGGCGTGTTTGCCCTGGAGACGGGGGATCACATCGCGTTCCTGCTGATCTGCCTGGTCTGCGGGTGGGCGCTGGGAGCCGACCTGACCGTGCCGGGCGCCTTGCTGGCCGGCGTGGTGCAGCGTGCCGGCGATGCGGGCCAGGGCGAGGGCGCGTACGCGGGATGGTGGCAATGGGCCACAAAGCTCAACCTGGCGCTGGCCGCCGGCCTGGCGCTGCCCTTGCTGCAACTGATGGGGTATGCCCCGGGCGCGCGGGATGCCCAATCGCTGCAGGCGCTGGTGCTGGCCTACGGAGCCTTGCCCTGCGTGTTCAAGCTGCTGTCCCTGGCCCTGTGCTGGCGATGGCGGCAGCATCCTCAACTCGGATGAGCCGATCATGAACCTGATGCTTCGCTTGCTCTGTGCCTTCTTGCTGGCCATGCTGACCGCGTGCAGCACGGGCCCGCAGGTCAGTGACTACGCGGCCGAGTTGCCGCGTCTGGATCTCAAGACCTACTTTGACGGACCGCTGACGGCGCATGGCGTGTTCACCGATCGATCGGGCAAGGTCGTCAAGCGGTTCACGGTGCAGTTGCGCGGCCGCTGGGATGGCCCGCAGGGCACGCTGGAAGAAGACTTTGTCTACAGCGATGGCGTACGCCAGCGCCGGGTCTGGCATCTGACGGATCTGGGACAGGGCCGCTGGCGTGGCACGGCCGACGATGTGGCCGGTCCGGCGCTGGGTCAATCCGCAGGCAATGCCCTGAACTGGCAATACACGCTCAAGCTGCCGGTCGACGGACGCGTCATCGAGGTGCAGTTCGACGACTGGATGTACCTCATGGACGAGCGCACGATGCTCAACAAGGCCGTGATGAGCAAGTTCGGCTTCAAGCTCGGTGAGGTCACCTTGAGCTTCACCAAGCCTTGACCCAAGGAGTGTGGCCCGCCATGTCTTTGAACCCGCGCATCACCCAATGGACCGGCCGCACGGTATGGGTGGTCGGTGCGTCCACCGGCATCGGCAGGGCCACGGCCGCGCGCCTGCATGCCCTGGGCGCGAGGGTGTTCGTTTCCGCACGCAGCGAAAACGCCTTGCGGGCGTTCGAGCTCCAGCATCCGGGCAGCCTGGCCATGGCGCTGGATGTGGGCGATGCCGATTCGGTTCAGGCCACCCACGGGCGTGTGCAGGCGCTGTGCGCGCCTCAGGGCCTGGACATGGTGATCTACTGTGCCGGCTACTACCGCCCGATGCGCGCCCAGGACTTCGATCTGGGGCAGGCCCTGGCTCACCAACGCGTCAACTACGAAGGCGCGCTGCATGTGCTGGCGGCCGTCTTGCCTGCCATGCGTGCCCGCCGCTCGGGTCACATCAGCCTCGTCGCCAGCGTGGCCGGGTTCCGTGGCCTGCCCAAGGCCCTGGCCTACGGGCCGACCAAGGCGGCGCTCAACAACCTGGCCGAAACGCTGTACCTGGATCTGCACGACGAGGGCATCGGTGTGTCGGTGGTGAACCCCGGCTTCGTGCGCACGCCGATGACCGCGCACAACGACTTCGCCATGCCGGCGCTGCTGTCGCCACAGCAGGCGGCCCGCGAGATGGTGCAGGGATGGCAGGATGGGCGCTTCGAGATCCACTTTCCCAAACGCTTCACGCTGTGGCTCAAGCTGCTGCGGCATTTGCCGCATGCGCTGTACTTCCCGATGGTGCGGCGTGTGACCGAAGAGCGCGGCAGCCCTTGAAGCCGCATTGGATGCGGCACGACCTTTTTCAGGCATCCACATGACGCCTTCTCCACCGTCTTCACAACCCGCACACGCGGACGCGCCGGCCTGCGCAGCCTTGCCGGCCATCGTGTCCTTCTACGAAGGCTTGCAGCCACAGGATCTGCCGCGGCTGGCGCAGTTGTATGCCCACGATGCGCGCTTCAAGGATCCGTTCAATGAGGTGCAAGGCGTCGCGTCGATCGAGGCCGTGTTTGCGCACATGTTCCGTCGGCTGGATGCGCCGCGGTTCGCGGTGCGAGACCGCATGGCGCAAGGCGACGTGATCCTGCTGACCTGGGACTTCGACTGCCGCTTCAAGGGTGAGGCCACCCCACGCACCATCCGCGGCGCCAGCCGGCTGCTGATCGATGCACAAGGCCAAATCGCGGATCACCGCGATTACTGGGATGCCGCCGAAGCGGTGTATGAGCAGTTGCCGCTGCTGGGCGGCTTCATGCGCTGGCTCAAGCGACAGGCGCGCAAGGGTTGAACCTTCAACCACACATGCAAGGGACAAAAAAAACCCCACCGGATCCGGCGGGGCTGCGCAAAGCGTTCTTGATGTTGTTCGTCGCGTGAGCGCTGTGGATCGCAGTTTTTGTCAGTTGAAACGTTGTGTCGTCTCGACCGCCTGCCATCCCATCCTCTGTCTTGTTGTCCTCCCTCCAGATCCGTGTGACAGCACGTAGATCGAACTTTAGAGGGATCTTATGGGAACCATATCCCTCTATGGGGGGTGTTGCGTCTGAGTTCTTCGGTCATTGCCGTCGATTTCTGCCGGCGGCGTCTGTCATCCGACTGCGTCCCACTTGAATGAGGGGGTGTCTCTGTGCACAAAGCCACGCGCATTCCCCACCGCAGTGCATCGGCACTCAAGTTGGGGGATGACGGCACCGAAGGACACGTCATGATGGTCTTGAGGCTGAGGGAATCGGCCCTACCTACAAGGCAAGCCTGAAGGACCACGGAGTATCGTTCATGCACATGCTTTACAACTCAGACAGCTATGCCGTCGTGCAGATCGAACTGCCCGCCGGTGACCATGCGGTGTCGATCGACCCCGCAGCCATCCTCAAGCGCGGTGGTTACGAGATCGTCGACAAGTTCGCCCGCAAGGAGCTGTTCATCGAAGGCGCCCTGGCCGAATCGTTCAAGGAAGGCGTCGAAGCCTTGATCGAGACGTCGCCCAGCGTCGAAGAGTTCGATGCCTATCTGGAGCGCTTTGCGTCGATGGCCCATCAGCCCGTCGTCATGCACTGAGTTCCTGCACATCCAGCCATGGCCCGAGGCCGGCAGGCGGTTTGACCGTCGCCGGCCTTTGTTCTTTGGGTTTCTGGCGCTGGATGCGCCATCCTTCACGCGGCGATATTCAAGGCGCCGCCTGCAAGGGCCGAAAGAGTTCAAGATGGTGGGCAGCAAGGGCTCATCACGTCCGGCGGTGCCCTGGCCAGGGACGCGGCCGATGGACGGTTGTGCAAGCTGGCCCGACACATGCGTGGTCTCACATGGCTTTTGCGACCTCGTCTCTGCCCGTCTGGTGGTGGGCGCTCGCTGCAGTGCTGCTGGCGGTGCTGGGGATGTGGGCGCGGCACCAGTGGCGTGGCCGTGGGCGCGCGGCCCATGGCGATGCGGACCGCCGCGGGGGCCAAACCCAGGCCTCCGGCCGTTATGTGATGGACACGCTCACCGGTCTGGCGACCCGCCTGTGGCTGGAAGACCAGCTGGCCGCGGCCATCATGCGGGCCGAGGCACGCAAGCGCCGCATCGCGCTGCTCTACATCAACCTCGACGGTTTTCGCCCGGTCAACGATTCCTTCGGCTATGCGTGTGGCGATGCCCTGCTGCGCGAGGTGGGCCTGAGGCTGCAGGGCATGGGCCGCTCCACCGACACCATCGCGCGCATGGGCAGCGACGAGTTCCTCATGCTGCTGGACGGGGATCCCGACAGCGCGGCGGCGGCCCTGGTGGCCGAACGCGTCCGCCACAACCTGCAGCGCCCTTATCTGGTGGACGGCCGGGAGGTGCGTCTGTCGTGCTCCATCGGCATCGTGCTCTATCCGGACCATGGCCCACGCGGCAAGCTGATCGCGAGGGCCGATGCGGCCATGCTGGCGGCCAAGCATGCCGGCGGCAACATGCACTGCTTTTATGACGAGCGCATGGACCAGGATGCCGAAGGCACCATCTCGCTGCAGCGCGATCTGCGCGATGCCATCGAGCAGAACCGGGGGCTGGCGCTGTTCTATCAACCCAAGATCGATGGGCGCACGGGCCGGGTGCGCGGCGTCGAAGCGCTGATCCGCTGGCAGCATCCGAGCCGGGGCATGGTCAGCCCTGCGGTCTTCATCCCGATTGCCGAGCGCTTCGGGCTCATCGGCACGCTGGGGCAGTGGGTCACCAACGAGGCGTGCCGGCAAGTGCATGCCTGGCAGGAAGACGGCTTGCGCATGCATGTGGCCATCAACCTGTCCGTGCACCAGTTGCGCCAGAGCGATCTGGTCGAACGCATCCAGGAAGCGCTCCAGAACCACCACATCGATCCCGAGCTGGTGACCTTCGAGATCACCGAGTCGGCGGCCATGGAGGACGCGCAGGCGTCCCTGCGGATCTTCGAGCGCATCGCGCAGACGCGGGTGTCCTTGTCGATCGACGACTTCGGCACGGGCTATTCCAGCCTGAGCTACCTGCGCAAGCTGCCGGCCAGCCAGCTCAAGATCGACCGCAGCTTTGTGCAGGACATGGACAAGGAAGAGGATGCGCGGGCCATCGTGCGGGCCGTCATCAAGCTGGCCCATGCCTTGGGCCTGGAGGTGGTGGCCGAAGGGGTGGAGACCGAGGCCCAGCAGGACATCCTGGTGCGCATGGGCTGCGACCAGCTGCAGGGCTTCTACTTTGCCAAGCCGATGCCGGCAGATCAGTTGTTCGCCTGGGCCACCGGCGATGACCTGCCCGCCAACCGGCCGTACTTTCGGCAGCACGTGCACTTCAATGCGGAAGAGGTCATGCCGGATCGCAGCACGCAGGCCGAGGCGCTCCGGGACGACGCCGAGCGCCGCTGAGCCCCGCTGCCTTACCCGTGGCCGGGCGCGCCTTCATCGGCCGCCGCCGCATCGTCGCGGTGATAGCGCGGCAGCGTGGTGCCGCAGTGATGGCAGTAACGCGCCTGCGGCAGATGGCCTTCGGTCAGGCAGTGGTGACAGGTGCGCGTGGTGAGGGGACGGCGCTGGCGGTTCTGCGCCGTCATCTCCGAGGTCACGATGCCGGTGGGCACGGCCAGCACGCCCCAGCCCAGCATCATCATCAGCGAGGCGATGAAGCGCCCGGCGTCCGTCTTGGGGGTGATGTCGCCAAAGCCGACCGTGGTCATCGTGCTGACCGCCCAGTACATCGCGGTGGGGATGCTGGTGAAGCCGTTGGTCGGCCCCTCGACCAGGTACATCACCGAGCCCATCACCAGCACCACCATCAGCACGAAGGACAGGAAGACGGCGATCTTGCGGCGGCTGGCCATGAGCGCCGAGCCCAGGGCCGTGTATTCGCTGACGTAGTTGGCCAGCTTGAAGATCCGGAAGACGCGCAGCAGGCGCAGGATGCGCACGTCGATGAGCACCTCGGCGCCGGGAACGAACAGCGCCAGGTAGCTCGGCAGGATGGACAGCAGATCGATGATGCCGAAGAAGGAGGTGGCGTAGGCCAGCGGCCGCCTCACGCAGACCAGGCGCAGGATGTATTCCAGCGTGAACAGGGCGGTGAACACCCATTCCAGCGCGTCGAAGATGTGGCCGCCGCGCAGGCTGAAGCGCTCGACGCTGTCGAGCATCACCACGGCCACGCTGAGCAGGATGAGCACCAGCACGGCCTCGTCGAACAGCTTGCCGGCCCGGGTGTCGGCCTCGAAGATGATGGTGTAGAGGCGCAGGCGCCAGCCGGACAGGGGTTTTCCGAGGTTCTTGCTCATGGTGAATTCCTGTGCGAGAGCGGCCGGGGGCTGGACCCGCAACCCGGGGTCGCCTGCGGGCATCGCAGCCCTTCTAGAATACCGCCATGAGCACCGCTGCCACCCCCACTCCTTCGGCTTCCTCCGCATCCCTGGCCCCTGTGGCGCGGCGGCCCTACACCCGCGCCGCGCAACTGCCCGAGATCATGCGCCAGCGCATCGTCATCCTTGACGGTGCGATGGGCACCATGATCCAGCGCTACAAGCTGGGCGAGGCCGATTACCGGGGCAGCCGCTTTGCCGAGCACCACAAGGATCTCAAGGGCAACAACGAACTGCTGCAGCTCACCAAGCCCGAGGTGCTCGCCGAGATCCACGAGAACTACCTCAAGGCCGGCGCCGACCTGATCGAGACCAACACCTTCGGGGCCACCACCGTGGCGCAGGAAGACTACGACCTGCCCGAGTTGGCCTACGAGATGAACCTGGCCGCAGCCCGGCTGGCACGCGCAGCCTGCGACAAGTACAGCACGCCGGACAAGCCGCGCTTCGTGGCTGGCGCCATCGGCCCGACGCCCAAGACGGCCAGCATCAGCCCCGACGTGAACGACCCGGGCGCGCGCAACGTCGATTTCGACACCTTGCGTGCGGCGTATTACGACCAGGCCAAGGCGCTGCTGGAAGGCGGCTGCGATGTGATCCTGATCGAGACCATCTTCGACACGCTCAATGCCAAGGCCGCCATCTTCGCGGTGGACCAGCTTTTCGAGGACACCGGCGAGCGCCTGCCTATCATCATCTCCGGCACGGTGACGGACGCCTCCGGCCGCATCCTCTCGGGCCAGACGGTCAGTGCCTTCTGGCACTCGGTGCGGCATGCGCATCCGCTGGCCATTGGCCTGAACTGCGCGCTGGGTGCCACGCTGATGCGGCCCTACATCGAGGAGCTGTCCAAGATCGCGGGCGACACCTTCATCAGTTGCTATCCCAACGCCGGCCTGCCCAATCCCATGAGCGACACGGGCTTCGACGAGACGCCCGAGATCACCGGTGCGCATGTGGAGGAGTTCGCCAAGGCGGGCTTCCTCAACATCGCCGGCGGCTGCTGCGGAACGACCCCCGATCACATCGCCGCCATCGCCAAGCGTGTGAGCGCGTACAAGCCGCGCTGCCTGCATGAGGGCGCAACGGGCTTTTTGAGTGGCTTGAAGGCCGCGTGAAGTGAAGGCCGCGTGAAGGCGGCTTGATCGCACGCCGCCGCGGATCACCCGATCAGGGGCGCTGGTAGATCGAGGGCCGCACCATCTTGAGCGGGTGCGGCATGCCGTGCAGGTTCTCGGCCTCGCCGATGATCAGCCAGCCACCCGGCCTGATGCACGGCCACACACGATCGATGAGCGCGCGGCGGGCATCGAGTGCAAAGCCCGTGAGCACATTGCGCAGGAAGATCACATCGAAGAGCCCCACATTGGGCAGATCGGTGTTGAGATTGATCTGCTCGAAATAGAGGCGCTCGCGCACCGGCCTGTCAAACTGGAACAGGCCTTCGTGCTCCTGAGTGCCCTTGAGGCAGAAGGATGAGCGGTAGCTCCACGGGATGTCGCGGGCCTGCTCGATGGGATAGCGCGCCGCGCCCGCTTCCTGCAGCACGCGGGTGTTGATGTCCGAGGCCAGGATCTCGAAGCGCTCATGGCCCAGCGCGTGCAGCAGCACCATGGCGATGGTGTAGGGCTCCTGCCCTGTGGAGCAGCCGGCGCTCCACACCCGCATGGCGCCTTCATCGCGCAGGCGCGGGGCGATGTGGTCGGCAAGGAAGCCGAAGTGGCGCGCCTCGCGGAAGAACTGGGTTTCCGTCGAGGTCAGCAGGTCCAGCACCTTCTGGCGTTCGGCAGGGTCCTGCTCGACCAGCGTGAGGTAATCGCTGTAGGTCTGCAGCCCGTGGTGCCCCAGCCGGTCCGACAGGCGGCCGCCCACGAGCGGCCGTTTGGCCGGGCTCATCTGGAGGCCGGCCACATCGGCCAGGATCCGGTTCAGATCCTTGAAATCGACGTGGTTGAGCAAGCTGGTGGTCATCACTGGGTGACTTCAACATCCCTGTCGCAATTCGTCCAGTGAAACGAGACCACGACAGGGGCACTTTCCGGTCTTATTCCTCAAAAGGCACGAACTCGTGCGCACTGGCGGGCGCGTGATCGTGCTTGCGTTTGCTGCTCAGCGGCTTGCGGGTGGGCGCGATGGGCTCGGCATAGTGCGCCTGGGCCTTGGCCAGTTGCTGTCTGCGGCTGCGCGCCACCTCCGTGCCGGCTTGGGCTTGGTGAGCCGCCGGGCTGCCCTCGCTGGTGCGGAAGTAGCTCATCAGCGATTGCAGTTGCTCGGCCTGGCCGCTCATCTCCTCGGCGGTTGCGGCCAGCTCTTCGGAGGCGCTGGAGTTCTCCTGCGTCAGTTGGGAGAGTTGGGTGATGGCCGTGTTGATCTGGCCGATGCCGGACGATTGCTCGTCCGATGCGGAGGCGATCTCCTGGACCAGGTCCGAGGTCTTGGCGATCGAGGGCACGATGGCATCGAGCAGGTCGCCGGCACGCTCGGCCAGGGCCACGCTGGTCTTGGCCACCTCACCGATCTCCTGAGCGGCCTCCTGGCTGCGTTCGGCCAGCTTGCGCACCTCGTCGGCCACCACGGCAAAGCCCTTGCCGTGTTCGCCGGCGCGTGCCGCTTCGATCGCGGCGTTGAGCGCCAGCAGATTGGTCTGGTAGGCGATGTCATCGACGATGCCGATCTTGTCGGCAATCGTCTTCATGGCCACCACGGTGTCCTTGACGGCCTGGCCGCCTTCTGCCGCCTCACGCGCGGCCTTGCTGGACATGCCTTCGGTGACCTTGGCGTTGTCGGCGTTCTGCTGCACCGAGGCGGACATTTGCTCCACGGAGGCCGAGGTCTCTTCCACGCTGGAGGCTTGCTCGGCCGCACTCTGGCTCATGCTCTGCGCGGTGGACGAGACCTCTTCCGCGGCAGACGACAAGGCATTGGACGAGCTGCGCACCTCGCCGATGATCTGCGAGAGGCGCTCGGTCATGCCCTTGATGGCGGCCAGCATGCTGGTCGTGTCGCCCGGCTTGATGCTGACCTCCACGCTCAGGTCGCCCTGCGCAATGCGGCTGACGACATCGGCGGCATAGACCGGCTCGCCACCGAGTTGCCTGATGAGGTTGCGGGCGATGGTGTAGCCGATGAGACCGATCACGATCAGCGTGGCCGCGGCCACAGCCAGCGAGATGTTGCGGGCCGTCTGCTGCGTGGCCACGGCCGATTCGGCGGCGGTCTTGCCGATGCCGACGTTGTACTCGCGGTGCGCCTTGAAGGCCGCGATCACCTTGCCGATGACGGCCTGGTTCGCGTTCATGTGGGCGACCGCTTCGGCCACTTTGCCTTCGTCATCGAGCTTGAGGGCGCCCTGGCGCACGGCCCTGAACTCGGCCACGGCGGCGCGGTCGGCGGCCAGCAGTGCCTTGTCCTTGTCGTCGGCCACCAGGTCCTCGTACTTGTCCAGAGCCTGGTCGACCTTCAGGTAGGCATCGTTGACCACGCTGTCGTTTTCGGCATCGCCGGCCTTGCTGGTGTCGGCCAGGCGGCGCCAGGTGCGCACGCGGATGTTGGCCTCGGCCTCGGCGGCCTCCGTCAGGGCGGTGAGGCTGGGCACCACGTTGACGTTGGCGTAATTGGCGTCGTCATACACCTTCTGCATCTGCAGCGTCGACACGCCGGTGAGCACGCCGATGCCGGCCAGAGCCGTCAAGACAAGCAGGATGAACTTCTGCGCAACCGTGAGTGACTTCATGAGATCTTTCCTTCATTCATGGTGGGCCGGCGACCAGACCTGGGGGGGTGAAAAGCGAGGCGCAAGGGCCTGTTCACACGAAAGAAGCGTTCACGCCTGATGTCCGGCCCTTCGGGTGATCTCTGCGAAAGGCCGCCCTCAGCGTTGCAAATGCTCGCCGTAGCCGCCGCTACGGCTGTGCTTTGCGCCTCGATGGCGGTCTTTTGCAGAGTCACGTGAACGCTTCTTTAGTGTGAACAGGCCCTAACCGCGCCCGACGATGGCGGAGGGAATGGCATCGAGCGGGAGTTCCCGCTCGACACCGCCAAGCTTCATGGCTTCTTTGGGCATGCCGTAGACGACACAGCTGTCTTCGTCCTGGCCGAGCGTGCGTGCGCCGGCCTGCCGCATTTCCTTGAGGCCGCGTGCGCCGTCATCGCCCATGCCGGTCATGATCACGCCCAGGGCATTGCGGCCTGCAGCGCGGGCGACCGAGCGGAACAGCACGTCAACCGAGGGGCGATGGCGGCACACGGGCGGCCCGTCCAGAATGGCGACGCGGTACTGCGCGCCATTGCGCTCAAGCGCCATGTGACGGCCGCCGGGTGCGATCAAGGCCAGGCCGGTGTGCACGCGGTCGCCGTGCGCGGCTTCGCGCACCTCGATCTCGCACACCGTGTTCAGGCGTTTGGCAAAGGCCGCGGTGAAGGCTTCGGGCATGTGCTGCACGATCACGATGCCTGGGCTGTCGATGGGCAGGGCGCTGAGCACGTGCTCCAGCGCCTGCGTGCCACCGGTGGAGGTGCCGATGGCCACGACGCGGTCGGTCGTCTCGCTCATGGCGCGTGAAGGCGAAGCCGGTGCACCCGGCAGGACGGCATCGGCCGAGAGCTTGCGCGGCACAGGGGCCGGCGGTGCGACGGCAGCGTGGCCCTTCTTGAGACGGGCCCGCGAGGCGTTCTTGACCACCGAGACGATGTCGTCCGATTCTTCAAGCAGGTATTGCTTGAGGTTGACCTTGGGCTTGGCAACGATGCTGACGGCCCCGGCAGACAGGGCCTGCATGGTGGTGTCCGCGCCCTGCGTGGTCAGCGTCGAGCAGATCACCACGGGCGTGGGCCGCTCGGCCATGATCTTGCGCAGGAAGGTCAGGCCGTCCATGCGCGGCATCTCCACATCCAGCACGATGACGTCCGGCCACTCCTTGGCCATCTTTTCCATGGCGAAGACGGGATCGGCCGCCGCACCGATGACCTCGATGGCGCGGTCTTCCGACAGGCGCTGCGTGAGCACCTGCCGCACGACGGCGGAGTCGTCCACGATGAGCACACGGATGGGGGTGGGCATGGTATGGCTCAGTCCGAGCGACGGCAGTAGAGGGAGGGCTTGACCATCTGCAGTGCATCGGTGATGCCGTGCAGGCTCTCCGAATGGCTGATGATGAAGTGCCCGCCCGGGCGGATCAGCGGCACCATGCGGGCCAGCACCTGCTTCTTCGTGTCCGGCGAAAAATAGATCATCACGTTGCGCAGGAAGATCACGTCGAAGGGGCCGATGTCGGGCAGGCGCTCGTTGAGGTTGATGGTGTCGAAGTGCACGCGGTCGCGGATGAGGCGGTCCAGCGTGAACCAGCCGTCCTGGCTGCCGATGCCGCGCAGGCAGTACTTGGCGCGCATCGGGCGGGGGATGTTGGCCGCGTCCTCGATGGGGTAGAGCGCCTTGCGGGCGGTGTGCAGCACGCGCGAGCTGATGTCGGAGGCCAGGATCTCGAAGCGCGTGTGGCCCAGCGCTTCGGCCAGCACCATGGCGATGGTGTAGGGCTCCTCGCCGCTGGAGCAGGCGCCGCACCAGATGCGCACCATGCTCTGCTCCCTGAGCGTGGGCGCCAGCACATTCGCCAGGAACTCGAAGTGCTTGGGCTCGCGGAAGAAATAGGTCTCGTTGGTGGTCAGCAGATCGAGCGCGGCCTGGCGCTCGGCCTCGTCGCGCTGCACCAGCTGGAAGTAGGCGCTGTAGCTGTCCAGGCCATGCTGGTTCAGGCGCTTGGCCAGGCGGCCGCAGACCAGCGGCTTCTTGGCTTCGCTCATGTGGATGCCGGCCAGATCGAAGATCATCTTCTGGAAGGCCTGGAACTCCTTGTCGCTCAGCGTCGGGTGCATGGCCTCACCCCTGCTGAGCCGCGTTGGTGGCGCCGGCCTGGCCCATGCCGCTGAGCATCGCGATCTCGTCGACCGACAACACCTTGCCCACGTCCAGCAGGATCACGAAGTTGTTCTGCACCTTCGCCATGCCGTCGATGAAGTCGGTGCGGATGCGCGTGCCGAAGCTGGGCGCAGGCTCGATCTGCGTGCTGTCGATCTGCCTGACGGCACTGACCGCATCCACGATGATGCCCAGCACATGCGTGTCTTCATCGGTGTGCACTTCGAGGATCACGATGCAGGTGCGGCGCGAGACCTGGGTGCGTTCGCGCCCGAAGCGCGCATTGAGATCGATGACGGGCACGACGGCGCCGCGCAGGTTGATCACGCCGCGGATGAAGGCGGGCATCATCGGCACGGAGGTGATGTTGCCGTATTCGATGATCTCGCGCACACGCAGCGTGCCCACGGCAAACAGCTCGCCGCCGAGGCTGAAGATCAGGTATTGGCTGACCATGCCGGGTTTGACGGAGGCTGCGGACTTGTCGATGCTGGATGGGGTGGCCAGTTCACTCATGGTGGATCACTCCTCGAACTTGACGAATTCCTGAAGGCTGACGGAAGGCGCCTCATGGCGGCGCCGACCTGACATGGCCTTGCGTGGCGAGGGCCCCGCCGTGTGCGTGGATCTCGCGGCGAGGGACGTGGATGCATGGGCCGAGGCACGCGCCATCGCCTGGTGCGTCATGGCCACGCTCGCCTGGTGCTCCGACGTGGTGAAGTAGCTCATCAGCGACTGCAGTTGCTCGGCCTGGCTGCTCATCTCTTCGGCGGTGGCGGCGAGCTCTTCGGAGGCGCTGGAGCTCTCCTGCGTCAGCTGCGACAGTTGCGTGACGGCGGTGTTGATCTGGCCGATGCCCGACGATTGCTCGTCCGATGCGGAGGCGATCTCCTGGACCAGGTCCGATGTCTTGGCGATCGAGGGCACGATGGCATCGAGCAAGTCGCCGGCGCGCTCGGCCAGGGCCACGCTGGTCTTGGCCACCTCACCGATCTCCTGAGCGGCCTCCTGGCTGCGTTCGGCCAGCTTGCGCACCTCGTCGGCCACCACGGCAAAGCCCTTGCCGTGTTCGCCGGCGCGGGCTGCCTCGATCGCGGCATTGAGGGCCAGCAGATTGGTCTGGTAGGCGATGTCATCGACGATGCCGATCTTGTCGGCAATGGTCTTCATGGCCACCACGGTGTCCTTGACGGCCTGGCCGCCTTCTGCAGCTTCACGCGCGGCCTTGCTGGACATGCCTTCGGTGACCTTGGCGTTGTCGGCGTTCTGCTGCACGGAAGACGACATCTCCTCGATGGAGGCCGAGGTCTCTTCCACGCTGGAGGCTTGTTCGGTCGCGCCCTGGCTGATGCTTTGCGCCGTGGCCGACACCTGCTCGGCCGCCGCCGACAAGGCATTGGACGAGCTGCGCACTTCGCCGATGATCTGAGACAGCCGCTGCGTCATCTCGCCGATGGCGGCCAGCATGCTGGTGCGATCTCCCTGGGCCAGCGTCACCTGCACCGTCAGGTCGCCTTCGGCCACCTTGCGCACGATGTCGCTGACATAGGCCGGCTCGCCACCGAGCTGCCGCAGGATGCTGCGTGTGATCCAGAGGCCGACACCGGCCAGGCAGCACAAGGCGGCTGCGGCAAAGGCCAGCATCATCGTCTTGGCGCTGGTCACCTGCCGGTCGCCGGCCACCACGGCTTCGTCGCCCACCTTGATGTTGAGGTCCACGATCTTGCCCAGCGTGGTTTCGGCCTTGTGGAACAAGGGATCTGCCGCGGCGCTGGCCTGATAGAAGTCCTGGAACAGGGCCTTCTGGCGTGCCGCATCACTGTTGCCGGCCAGGGCGGTGATGACATCGGTGATGCGGCCGTCGGCGCGCTTCCAGTCATCCCACTCCTTGACGAACTGCTTCCACAGCTCGGCCTCTTCCGTCGTCTGCGGCAGGGGCTCGTAGATCTTCCAGCCGCCTTCGATGCGCTTCCAGGTTTCGTCCTTCGCCTTGAGGCTGAGTGCGAAACTCTCTCGCGCGTTCTGCTCGTTTTCGTGGAAGGCCACTTCGCCGTTCACGGCCGAGATGGCCGTCTGCCCTTCATTGACGATCTGCAATCCAAGTACCGAGGGCATGCGCACCTTGCCGACCTCGTTGAGCGATTCCGCCGTGTTGACCAGGCCCGCCCAGCCGACGGCACCCACCAGGCCCAGCGCCAGCAGCGCAATGGCCACCAGCGCGATCAGCTTGGCTTTCAAAGACAGTTGATTCATGATCCGTTCTTCCCAATCGATGTGATGAGGTCCCGATGCGCCAGTGGCACATCAGGCATCCGCTGCCATCTGCCTGGCAGCCTGGTCTGGATGAAGCCCCGTCTCGCTTTCGCGGGTGATCTGTTGGATCAGGTTGGGAACATCCAGCAGCAAGGCCACGGCACCGTTGCCGAGGATCGTGAATCCCCCGACGCCACGCACTTGCTGAAACACTTTGCCCAGTGGCTTGATCACGGTCTGCAGCTCGCCCATGAGCTGGTCCACGACCAGGCCCACACGCTTGCCGCCACCGTTGACGACCACCACGTTCTGCCTGCGGCCGGGCTCGCCTTCGATCTGATAGAGCTCGCGCAGCCGCACCAGCGGCAGCACCTCGCCGCGCAGGTCGAGCCAGTCGCGGCCGGCCGTCTGCTGGCGCGACATTTCGATGCACTCGACGACCATCCCCAGCGGCACCACATACGCGGCCTTGCTCACGCCCATGAGGAAGCCATCGATGATGGCCAGCGTCAGGGGCAGGCGGATGCACACCGTGGTGCCGGTGCCTTCGGTGCTGCGCAACTCGATGGTGCCGCGCAGCGCGTTGATGTTGCGCTTGACGACATCCATGCCCACACCGCGGCCCGAGAGATTGCTCACCTGATCGGCAGTGGAAAAACCGGGCTGGAAGACGAGATCGAAGATCTCCTTCTCGCTCAAGACCGCGTCCGGTGCAATCAGGCCACGCTCGATGGCCTTGCGCAGGATGCGCTCGCGGCCCAGGCCGCCGCCATCGTCACTGACCTCGATGACCACCATGCCCGATTCGTGGCGCGCATGCAGTCCCACGGTGCCTTGCACCGGCTTGTTGGCTGCCGCACGACGCTCGGCCGATTCGATGCCGTGGTCCATGGCATTGCGCACCAGGTGCGTGAGCGGGTCGGCCAGTTGCTCGACCACCGTCTTGTCCAGTTCGGTTTCCGCGCCGGTGATGCGCAGGGTGATGTCCTTGCCGAGTTCGCGGCTGACATCGCGCACCATGCGCTGGAAGCGGTTGAAGGTGCCGGCGATCTGCACCATGCGCAGCTTGAGCGCGCTGTCGCGCACCTCCTCCATCAGCCGCGAGACGGCCGATGTGGCCTGCGTCAGCTCCTTGATGCGGTGCTGACGTGCCACCAGGTGCGCTCCGGCGCCGGCGATGATCAGCTCGCCCACCAGATCGATGAGCCGGTCCAGCTTGGCGGCATCGACGCGCAGTTGGGTGGCCTCGGTCTGGCGGCCATCGCGCACCTGCGTCTGCCTGGCCAGCGCCGCGTCCACCACGGCAGGGTGCACCTGAGCCCGCTCGACCAGCATGTGGCCCAGCGGTGCCACCGCTTCGCCCTTGCAGCCTTGCACGGTTTGTTCGTCCAGCGCGGCATCCAGCTCGGCCCGCGTGATCGAGCCGCAACGCACCAGCATCTCGCCCAGCTTCAAGTCGGCTGCCGGCATCTCGCCGATCAGGGCCACGTATTCGCTGATGCGGCTGCGCGGCGGCAGGATGCGCACGACGCTGTCTTCCCGCACGAACTCGAAGGCGCCTTCGATGGTGGCCTTGTCGGCCTGGCTGCGCAGCGCGATCTCGAAGCCCAGATGGCATTCGTCCGGATCCAGCTCCGACAGGGCCGGCACGTCATCGACCAGCGGCTCGATGTGGGCGATCTCGCCCAACGTCGTCAGGTAGCGCACGAAGCTCAGTGGATCGAAGCCTTCGCGGATCGTCTCCTTGCCAAAGCGCAGGGAGATGTGCCAATGGTCGTTGCTGGCCAGCGTGGTTTCGCCGGCATCGGTGCAAGCTGGGACCGTTGCGGCGTCGGTGCAGGCCGTCCGGGCTGCCGGGCCCGGCGTGCCCGATGCAGAGCGGCCCAGGCAGTGGGTCATCCGCTCGATCAGGTCGACGCTGCGGCGCGTGCAGGCCTCGTCTCCGTCCACTGCGCGCGCCACCAGGTCCACCAGGGTGTGGATGTGATCGCACACGCTCAGGAACAGGTTGGCCAGCTCGCCATTGAAGTGCAGGTGTCCCTTGCGGACTTCGTCCAGCACGTTCTCGGCCACATGCGTGAAGGCCACGATGTCGTCGAAGCCGAAGATGCCGGCCGAGCCCTTGATGGTATGGGCGGCGCGAAAGATCGCATGAATGGTCTCTGCGTCCTGCGGGCTTTGTTCGACCCGCAGCAGCGCTTCTTCCATGCGCTCGAGCAGGTCCTTGCTTTCAGTGATGAATGCCTGTTGGGCTTCGTCGAGCTTCATGCCTGGGCCTTTCCCGGCTTGCTGGCGCTGCCCAGCACGTCCGTCAGATCGCACAACGCGAGGGTGTCGGCCATCACGGCGCTCGGTGTACATACCTCGAACCCGACGCCGCGCAGGCCTGCTTCACGGCGGGCGGCCAGCAAGAGCTGGATGCCTGCCCCATCCACTTCACAGACATCGGCGAGGTCGACCTCGAGGTCCTCTCCTTCGGCCAGCGCTGCCAGGATGCGGTCCTTGATCGCATGCACCGCAAACACGGTGAGCTCGCCTTCGATCGGCAGCCGCGTGCTCATGGCATCACCAGCTTGGAGACCACCGTCAGCAACTGCGGCGGCTGGAACGGCTTGACGATCCAGGCCTTGGCGCCGGCTTCACGGCCGCGTTCCTTCTTGTCGCTGCTGTCTTCGGTGGTCAGCATCACCACCGGCGTGTACTTGTAGGCCGGCAGCTGCTTCATGGCCTGCACGAAGCCATAGCCATCGAGGTTGGGCATGTTCACGTCGCTGATCACGAGGTGGAGCTTGCGGCCATCGAGCTTGCTCAGCGCGGCCTTGCCGTCTTCAGCCTCGACGACTTCATAACCCGCGCCGGTCAGCGCGATGCGCACAGCCATGCGCAGCGAGGACGAATCGTCGACCACCAGAATGGTTTTCGCCATGTTGCGGATCTCCCGGTCAGAAGAAAGTGGTGTCCTGTTCCACCTTCGAGGCGGCCGCCATCAGGGAGGGCTGGGGCACAGGGCGACCTTCGTGTGCTGCCAGTTCTTCAGGAGTGGTGTAGCTGGCGCGCAGTTGGGCCAGCCAGGCATCGGGGTCGAAGACCTGGGGCGGCAGGCCCACGCCTTCCTTCAAGTGCGACAGCAGGCGCTCCTGGTCGGCGCTGGCGTGCTGCAGCATCTGGCTGATGCGGTCCTGTGACTGCACGGCCACCAGCACTTCATTGATCTCGTCGCGCACGGCCTGGCCTTCATGCAGCAAGGCTTGGGAGCCTTCCACCACATCGGAGGCCGTGGTGCGGATGCGCTCGACCACCGATTCGATCGTGGTGCCGGCGCGGTCCATCATGGCGTTGTCATGCTCGGCGAACTTGTCGTAGCTGCCGCGTGCATGGCGGATGGCTTCGCTGACCTGATGGATGACCTCGGTGATGCGGTCGCCCGTGCGGGCCGATTCGGATGACAGGTGGCGCACTTCCTTGGCCACCACCGCAAAGCCCCGGCCGCTTTCACCGGCACGTGCCGCCTCGATGGCCGCATTGAGTGACAGCAGGTTGGTCTGGCGGGCGATGGCGCTGACTTCGCTGGCCATGTTCTGCAACTGATCCACGAAGCGTGTGACGGCCACGACCTCTTCCAGCAGCTGGGAGCGCAGGCTCAGGGCCTCACGCAGTTCACTGAGCAGGCCCGTGAGCTGGTTCTGCGCCTCGTTGAGGGCCGTCAGCAGGTTCTGCTGGCCATGGCCCTGGCTGGCGGGGTCCATCGTCTGGCACAACCGCTGCGACATGCTGCCAAAGCGCGTGACCAGCACATCCATGGCATGCGTGAGGTGATCGCGGGCCGTGTGCACCTGTCGCGTCCAGATGGGGAGCACTTCGGTGCACAGCGCGGCCAGGGGATCGGTCAAGGGGCTGTGGCTCAGGCCCGGCTGTTGGGCGGCATCGTGCCGGACACGAAACCAATGGCCCGCGGCCAGCAAGCCGGCATAAACCAAAGCCCACGCCCATGCCCACGTCGGTAAAAAGGCGGCGCCTGCAATGCACGCCCATCCCGCAACGCCTGCTGCGATCACACCGCCGTAGCTCATCTTGGCGTGAGGTACCGCCACCGCTCCCTGATGCATGTCGAAGCTCCAGTGTTTGAAAGGCTGAAGCTCCGTTGCGAGGGACGCCGGCTTCAGGACTTGTTCGACTCAGGAGCTGTTCTTCGACCGGTTCGGGCGCCTACTTGACATAACGCAATCGGCTTTTGCGTACGATTTCATGTTCGCGTGTCAAACCCCCCTCTGTATCAGGGAAAAGCGGCCACACCGCGCCAACATAAATGAAGCGAATCAATCATTTATGTCAATCAAATCACGGCCGATTCATATTCGCAGATTGGCAACGAATTATTTGAAGTGCGCCCTGTGCTTTAATCAGTTTCGTATTTGCTTGCCTTGAAAATACCCATGCTGCCCAAGACGCTTGCGTTGATTGACGACGACAAGGAATACACGGAATTCCTTGCGCAGTACCTCCAGGACAAGGGGGTGCGTGTGGATGTGTTTGCCGACAGCAATGACCTGCTGGCACATGCCGATCCTTATGGCTACGAGTTTTATCTGGTCGATCTGATGCTGCCTGGCATCGACGGGGTTCAGCTCATCGATGTCCTGCGCCGTCGGACTTCCGCGGGTCTTGTGGTGGTTTCCGGCCGCCTGGCGCCGGACGTGTTCAAACAGGTGGTCAACGCCGGCGCCGACATGTACCTGGCCAAGCCGGTGCAGTTCGAGCAGGTGGCGCTGGCCATCGAGGCCGTCTTTCGCCGCACTGGCAACAACAGCCAGCCAGCCTCCGAATGGAAGCTGGACCGCCGTGCCGGCCAGCTCATCGCCCCTGATGGGGCGCAGGTCGATCTCAGCGATGCCGATCTGGCGGTGCTCGAGTGCTTTGTCGAAGCCAATGGCAACGTGGTCAGCCGCGAAACGCTGCGCCAGCGGCTGGGTCGCACCGACGAGGTGGACGGCAGCACGGACGGGCTCAACGCCACCATCTACCGCCTGCGCCGCCGCATCGAGCGCGCCACGCCGGCCCTGGTGCCGCTGCAGTCGCGCTCGCGTGTGGGCTACGTGTTCCGCGCCGCCCTCAAGGCCATTTCCTGAATACCGTTTCCTGAGCCTGCCCACTGTCGCGGGGGCGCGTGCGCGCCTCAGGTGGCGGCTGTCAGCAGCAGGCGCATGATCACGCCAGGCGCAGCGTTGTGGGCCAGCTCCACGCGCCCGCCGTGCAGGTCCATCACTCGCTTGACGATGTAAAGCCCCAGCCCGAGCCCCACGGGTGCACCATGGTGCGCCGCGCGCGCGCCACGCTGGAACAGTGTGGGCAGCAGACTCGCGGGGATGGGCGGGCCCTGGTTCTCGACGTCGATGACCAGCCCCAGCGGGTCATCCGAATCGTAGAGCTTGATGATCACGGGCGATTGAGGCGCGCTGTACTTGAGCGCATTCGACAGCAGGTTGCGCACGGCCAGCCGCATCAGGCTCATGTCCATGACGGCCGTGCGCAGGCGCGTGACGCGCTGCACGATGATGCGCGTGCGATCCGCCTGGGCCATGTCGGCAATGGCCACGGCGATCAGCGTGTCGATGTCGGTGTCCTCCATCTCGATGGGGGCGGAGCGGGCCAGCAGTGTGGCCGCGGCCAGCGTGTTGTCCAGCCCCGCCATGACCTGGGTGAGCACCGACTGCGCGCGCACCAGCCTCGGGGTGGCCACCTGCTCCTTGACCTGGGTCAGCGCGGCCTGTGCGCTTTGCAGTGCGGCCGATGCGTTGTGCAGAGGCTGGCGCACCTCATGCGCCAGCACATCGAGCATGTCGTCGCGTTCGCCCAGCAGCGAGGTCAGCTCGCGCGCCTGCTGCTCCAGTTGCGCACGCATCGATTGCTCGCGTGCCAGTTCGGCGCGGTGCTCGACCTGCTCGGTGATGTCCTGCACCGCCCCCACCAGACGGATGGCACGGCCTTCGTCGTTGAAGACCGGCTCGCCAATGCTGCGCACCCACAGCCGGTGTCCTTGCCGCGTGATCACCGGCATTTCGATGTCCCACGGCGTGCCCTGGACGCCATGGGCCACGGCTTGCGCCACCATCTCGCGCGCCTCAGGGGCGATGTACTGAAGCGCCTCCTCGCGCGTGGGACGGTGTCCTGGCTCCAGCCCGAGGATGGCGCACAGCTGATCGGACCAGATGCGCACATCGCGCTCCAGGTCCACCTCCCAGCCGCCCACCCGCGCAATGCGGCCGGTGCGATCCAGAAAGGATTCGCTGGCACGCAAGGCTGCCTCGATGCGCTTGAGGGCGGTGATCTCGGTGACGTGGGCGATGAAGCCGCGCACCTTGCCGTCCACGATGTCGGGGACGTACTTCGCCAGGCTGTGGCGTTGTACGCCATCCGGGCCGGGCACAATGCGCTCGAAGGTCTGCTCCCGTCCGTGCAAGGCGCCTTGAATGTAGGGCTGGTTGAGCTCGAACAGGCGCGGCCCCAGCAGGTCCTGCATGCGCATGCCGATCATCTGCGCGGGGTCGACGCCGAACCAGGTCTTGTACGCCACGTTGGCGAAGCGACAGCGCAGATCGCTGTCCCAGTACGCCAGCATGGACGGCACATGGTCCACGAGACGTTGCATGTAGTAGGCGTCGGTGCGGTCCATGGTTCCGGGATGAACGGCGAAGGTGCCTGGGTATCGACATACGGCTTCCTGCCCCGGTTATACCGCCCTTGCGTCGACCTGTCACATGCTTGTGGGGGTCATCAATGAGCCTGCGGCGGATGTGTCAGCTTTGGGCGTCATAAGGATCGGCAAAGCCGAGGCTGGCCATGATTTCGCGCTCCTTTTGCTCCATGGCTTCGGCCTCCTTTTTCTTGAGATGGTCCCAGCCCTGGGCATGCAGTGCGCCGTGCACCAGCATGTGCGCATAGTGCGCCTCCAGCGTCTTGTCTTGTTCGATGGCTTCCTGCTCGATCACCGGCGCGCACAGGATCAGATCGGCCATGACCACCGGCTCACGCGCGTAATCGAAAGTCAGCACATTGGTGGCGTAGTCCTTCTTGCGGAAGCTGTGGTTGAGCGAGCGGCCTTCGTCGGCATCGACGATGCGCACGGCCAGTTCGGCATCGCTGGCCAGCGCGGCCTTGAGCCAGCGGATCACTTTGTGGCGGGGCAGGGTGTCGCGGTGGCGCTTGTCGGCGAACTGCAGGCTGAGGGCAAGGCTGGGCTTCATGGGCAATGCGGGAAACAGAGGGGGCCGGATGGCAGCGAGATGGGGCGGCCGTGCAGGGCTTCAGTCGGGCAGGTCATTGCCCGCCGTGTGGTCCCGGGCCGTGGTGTCGGGCGGGCCATGCCGGCGATGATCCGGCTCGCTGGCCTGTGCGGCGTCATAGGCCTCGACGATGCGGGCCACCAGCGGATGGCGCACGACGTCGGCGGCGGTAAAGCGTGTGAACGCCACGCCGCGCACGCGCTTGAGGATGCGCTCGGCCTCGATGAGGCCGCTCTTGGCCCCGCGCGGCAGATCGATCTGGCTGACGTCGCCCGTGACCACCGCCCGCGTGCCGAAGCCGATGCGGGTGAGGAACATCTTCATCTGCTCGGGCGTGGTGTTCTGCGCTTCGTCCAGGATGACGAAGGCGTGGTTGAGCGTGCGCCCGCGCATGAAGGCCAGCGGAGCGATCTCGATGAGGCCTTTCTCGAATGCCTTGGTGACGCGGTCGAAGCCCATGAGGTCATACAGCGCGTCATACAGCGGGCGCAGGTACGGGTCGACCTTCTGGGTCAGGTCGCCGGGCAGGAAGCCCAGCCGCTCGCCCGCTTCCACGGCCGGGCGCGTCAGCACGATGCGCTGCACGGCGCTGCGCTCCAGGGCATCGACGGCGCAGGCCACGGCCAGGAAGGTCTTGCCTGTGCCGGCCGGACCGATGCCGAAGCTCAGGTCGTGCGCCAGGATGTGGCGCAGGTACTGCACCTGGTTGGGCGTGCGGCCGTGCAGGTCGGCGCGGCGCGTGTGCAGGGTCGGGCCTTCGCGTTCTTCATCGGGCGTGGCGGGTGCGGCTTCGGCCGGCTTGCCGCCGCGCGCGCGCTGCTGTGCGGCCAGGGACGAGGTGATGGCCAGCTGGACCATCTCCGCGCTGATGGGCTTGTCGCTGCGGGCGTACAGGGCATCCAGCAGTTCGACCACCTGCTGAGGCACGCCCCGCGCGCCTTCGATGCGGAACTGCTCGCCCCGCCGCGTCATGGTCACGCCAAAGGCTTCCTCGATGGTGCGCAGGTGCTCGTCGAGCGGGCCGCACAGGTGCGCGAGCCGGGCGTTGTCGGGGGGGGAGAAGCTGTGCCGCAGTTGCATGGAAACCTTGGGTCGCAGAAATAAGGCCTGCAAATTGTCGCTTGCCCCAGCGTTCATCATGTGACATATCTTGCGAAAATCCGAAAGGTGGCCCCCTGCGCATGGTGCGCGCCGGGCGACGGGGCTTGCTGGAGTATTCCCTCAACATGTTGCAGAGCTGGTGGCAATCCGTGGCCCGACGAAACCGTTTTGACGATGCCGACGCCGATGGCGCCCCCGGCATGGTGCCTTCGGGCACCGTGGGCAAGGTGGCCCGTCCCTCCCGCCGACTGTGGGTGCTGCTGGGCCTGGGGCTGATCCTGGCGCTGCTGGTGGCCTACGCCATGGTGGCCCTCAACCGGGAAACGGTGCGCCTGAGCCGGCCATCGACCATCGTGGCGGCCATGACCGGCGATGCGGCCGTGTTCCCGCTCCAGCAGGCCTGGGTGGTGCCCAGCGCGGCCACGCAGTTCCCTGAAGGGGCGAGCGGCCAGATGCTCAACCTACCCGATGAATGGGCGGTGTCTCACCCTGGCTACCAGGGCGCCATCTGGTACCGCTTCAAGTTCGATGCGCAGCCGGTGCCGCCGGCCGATCAGGTACTGGCCATCTACATCGAGCGCGCCTGCTCCAACGTCGAGGTGCATTTCAACGGCAACCTGCTGTACCGCGGCGGACGCATGACCGATCCATATGCGCGCAACTGCTATCGCTCCCACGTGGTGCCGGTGCCCACGCACCTGATCCGCACGGCGGGCAACAGCCTGGACCTGAAGGTCGGCGGCTACCCGCTCAACCGCGTCACGGCGCGCCAGCGTGCCGGCGGCCTGGCGGCCGTCAGCATCGGCCCGCTGCAGCAGATCCGCGAGCTGTATGAAGAGCAGGAGTTCTGGTCCACCACCGTCTCGCAGGTGCTGGGCGGCATCCTGGCCGTGCTGGGGGTGTTTGCCCTGGGCCTGGCCTGGGTGCGGCGCCTGCCCTACCTGCTGTATTTCGGGCTGCTGACCATCGGCTGGTCGATGATGACGGGGCGCATGTGGCTGAGTGCCGTGCCGATGCCCAATGCGGCGGTGGAGGTGCTGATCGCGATGATGTTCGCGCCGATGGCCGCGTTTGCGATCAAATTCCTGCTGGGGTATGCCGGCACCGCCTTGCTGGACGTGCAGCAGGCCAGGCGCATGCGTCAGATCAACGCGGCGTTGTGGGCGCAATGCGTGCTGCTGCCGGTGAGCCTGCTGCTGCTGGGGGCGGACCACGTCTTCGTCGGTGCGCGCGTCTGGTATGTGATCTTTGCGGTGGAGGTCTTCATCGCCATCGGCTACTTCCTGTGGGTGGCCAGCCGCACGCGTCGCCAGGAGTTCTGGCTGATGAGCATCGCGCTGGGCGTGGTGGCCGCGGTGCTGGGCATCGAGCTGAGCTACCAGAGCGGCCTGATGCGCATGTGGGGCGTGCACATCACCCACTTCGTGATGCCGCTGCTGTATGCCGCCGTGGCGGTGCGCCTGATCCAGGTGTATGCCAAGGCCCTGCAGACGGCCGAAGGCGCGCGCAAGCAGCTGGAGCGCCGCGTGCAGGAAATCAGTGCCGAGATCGAGCGCAACTTCAACCAGATCGCCGAGTTGCGCGTCGAGCAGATCGCCGAGAAGGAACGCAAGCGCATCGCCGCCGATCTGCACGACGACCTGGGCGCCAAGCTGCTGACCATCGTGCACACCAGCGACAACGACCGCATCTCCACCCTGGCGCGCGAGGCGCTGGAAGAGATGCGCCTGTCCGTGCGGGGCCTCACGGGCCGGCCTATGGTGCTGTCCGACGCGCTGGCCGACTGGCGCGCCGAGGTGGTCTCGCGCCTGGGGCAGGCCGGCATCGAATGCGAATGGCGCAACCCCAACGACACCATCGAAGAGCCACTTTCTTCACGGACGTACGTGCAGACCACGCGTATCCTGCGGGAAGCGGTCAGCAACGTGATCAAGCACAGCGGCGCCTCGCATGTCGTCATCTCTGTCGATGTCAACCTGGAGCACCACGATTTCGTGCTGGTCATCCAGGACAACGGCAAAGGCATTTCGATGGAGCACGACGGCCGCCTCGACCGGGGCCACGGCATGACCAGCATGAAGCACCGCGCCAAGCAGTTGAGCGGGCAGTGTCTGGTCGAGTCGGGGCCCGGTTTCGGCACCGTGATCCGTCTGACGCTGCCGCTGGAAATCGCCACCATGCAACAAGTGCTGCAAGCCGGAGCCCAACTGGGCGCTGGCGCTGCTAGCATGCGGGAGATGGCGCGTGGATGATGCCGTCCGTCTCCCCATCGACCTGACCTGAAGTGAGGCCCTCACCATGAAGCAAATCCTGATCCTTGAAGACCTGCCGGAAATCCGCGCCTGGCTCAAGACCCTGGCCCTGCAGGTGTTTCCCGGCGCGCAGATCAGCGAAAGCGCCCGCATCCACGATGCACTGGAACTGGTCAACGCGGTGCGCTTCGATGTCGCCATGGTGGACCTGGGCTTGCCCGATGGATCCGGCGTGGAGGTCGTCCAGGCCCTGCGCGAAAAGCAGCCCGATGTGCAATCCGTGGTCGTGACCATCCACGATGACGACGAACACCTCTTTCCCGCGCTGCAGGCCGGTGCCTTCGGTTACCTGCTGAAAGAGCAGTCGCGTGAACAGCTGGCCGAGCAGTTGCACCGCATCAGCCAGGGCGAGCCGCCGCTGTCGCCGTCGATCGCGCGCCGCGTGATCCAGTACTTCACGGCGCAGGCGCGCCAGCAGCCGGTGCAGCCCGACACGGTGACCCCGCACGTGCAGCTGACCGACCGCGAAAACGAAGTGCTGCTGCGCGTGGCCAAGGGCTTCACGCTGCCGGAGATCGGCCAGCAGCTCAACCTGTCGCGCCACACCATTGCCGACTACGTGAAGCAGATCTACCGCAAGCTGAACGTGTCCTCGCGTGCCGAGGCCGCGCTGGAAGCGCAGCGCCTGGGTCTGTTCCGCCGCTGAGCCGTCTCGATCTGGCCTGACAAGAAGGATCCTGCCCCAGGATGATTGCCCGTCTGACGGGGTTGCTGGCGGAGAAGTCGCCGCCCCATGTGCTGGTTGACGTCAACGGCGTCGGCTATGAAGTGCAGGTGCCCATGAGCACCTTCTACAACCTGCCGGAACTGGGGGCCAAGGTCACCTTGCTGACCCAGTTCATCGTGCGCGAAGACGCGCAGCTGCTGTTTGGCTTTCTGACCGCCGCCGAGCGGGCGTCCTTCCGTGAATTGATCAAGATCACGGGCGTGGGCCCCCGCATCGCGCTGGCCGTGCTCTCGGGCCTCAATGCCAACGAACTGGCGCAGGCGGTGTCGGCCCAGGATGCCAGCCGCCTGGTGAAGGTGCCGGGCATCGGCAAGAAGACGGCCGAGCGCCTGCTGCTGGAGCTCAAGGGCAAGATCGCGCCGGTCCTGGCCCCCCCGGGCTTTGCTGCGGTCTCGGATGCGCAGACCGACATCCTGCAGGCGCTGGTGGCCCTGGGCTACTCCGACAAGGAGGCGCAGGTGGCACTCAAGAAGCTGCCGGCCGATGTCTCCGTCAGCGAGGGCATCAAGCAGGCCTTGAAATCCCTGGGCCCTTGAGGCTTTTCCCGATCTTGAAGACTTCCGCCCTGAGGGCATGATGCGGTTCATGCAGTCAATGAAGATGGACAAGTACCCCTTGTCGACCCGGTCTGTCCGGCCGCTGGCTTGCCGTGCCGTGATGGCGCTGGGCATGGCGGCGGCGCTGATGGGCCCCTTGTCGTTCGCGCACGCGACCGTGCAGTCCGCTCCTGCGAAAGCGCCCGAGAAGGCGGCGCCCGCAAAGGCCGCCGCCCAGCCGCGTGTGGCAGCCTCCGCTGTCTCGGTGGCCAAGGCGGTGGCGCCGGCCGGTGCCTTGGCGGCCCGGGCGCCGATTGCCGATGCGGCACCGCCCGCCCATGTCTCGCCGGTGCCCTTGATCTCGGGCGCCCATGCGTTCTGCGATGAGGTCATCCGCAAGCTGCCCAATGTGTCCAAGGGCGTGTGCACGCGGGCCGAGGTGGCTTCGGCGGGGACGGCTCGGTCGGCCAAGGGGCGCCCGCTGTTCCAGCGCGATGTGATCTCCGACAACGCGCACCTGCGCGTGCTGGTCATCGGTGGCATCCACGGCGATGAGCTGTCGTCCACCGCGCTGGTGCTGCACTGGATCGGCGCGGCCATGGAGACGCCCTCCAACATCCACTGGCGCTTCGTGCCCCTGGTCAACCCCGACGGCATGCTGCAGCCCAAGCCCACGCGTGTGAACGCCAACGGGGTGGACCTGAACCGCAACTTCCCCACGCCCAACTGGGACAAGGAAGCGCCGTTCTACTGGAACAAGCGCACCGCCAAGGACCCGCGCCGTTATCCCGGGCCGCGTCCGCTGTCCGAGCCCGAATCCAAGTGGCTGCATGACGAGATGGAGCGCTGGAAGCCCAACCTGATCGTGTCCGTGCATGCGCCGTATGGCGTGCTGGACTTCGATGGCCCGGTGGTGCCGCCGCAGCGCCTGGGCCGCCTGTACCTGGATCAGGTCGGCATCTTCCCGGGCAGCCTGGGCAACTATGGCGGCGTGCACAAGAAGGTGCCGGTCGTCACGATCGAATTGCCCAGCGCCCTGCGCACCCCGCAGGAAGCCGAGATCCGCCAGATGTGGCTGGATCTGCTGCGCTGGACGGCCGAGCGCCTGGGCGCGGGCTGATCACAGGCCGGCCTGCGGCCGAGCCAGTTGTGCTGGCTGGGATTGCGGTGCGTGCTGTGTGGGCGCCGGCAGATGGCGGCGCTCGTCGATGAAGCGCTGCAGGGCCTGCTCGACCAGGGCGTAGCGCGTCGTCACTTCGTTGACCAGGAAGCGCTCGATCATGCCGCCGATGCCAGGCAGCCGCACGCGTGCGTCGCCCTGGAAGCGCAGCCGCATGCCCCCCGGCTCATCGAGCAGATGTGCCTGGCCGGTGACCTGGATGATGTCGCCAGCGGGGGTCTCGATGGCCAGGCTTGCGCGGCGCGAGGCCGGGTCGAACACGGTGACTTCGTCGTAGCTGATCGGGTGGCTGTCCAGCAGCCGCGCCAGCATGCCGGGCAGGGCGATGCGCGGCACCACATGCACACGCATGCGTTCCTGGCCGTTGCGCGAGACGAGGTGCTCGGTCTGCGTGCGCTCGACCAGGTTGACGGCGGCCAGGATGTGGCGGTTGAAGCGCTCTGAAAAGTACACCTCGCGGAAGACGGGGTAGTCGATGCCGCGGGTGCGGAGGTCGATGGTGAATTGCATGGCGGGCTCCTTTGGCTGTGGCTGTGGTTTGGGCGGGTGTGAGTCGGGGGTGGATCTGCGCAGGTAGTTGCGGAGGCATCAGTGCAGGTAGGGCGCGAGCGACACGAGCAGGGCATGCAGCGCCAGCCCCACCACGCCGCCCACCACCGTGCCGTTGAGCCGGATGAACTGCAGGTCGCGGCCCACGCTCAGCTCCAGCTCTTTGACCAGGTGCTGGTCATCCCAGCCGCGGATGGTCTGGGTGATGTGCACGGTGACGGTGGTGCGCAGCGTGTCGGCCAGCTTGTCGGCGGCCGACAGGACGTGGGCATTGATGGCGCGGCGCAGACCCTCGTCGGCGGCCACGCTGCGCCCGATCTCCAGCATGGCGGCTTCCAGGTGGCCGATGAGGGCCGAGTCATCGCGGGCCAGATCGCGGTGGAGCGCGGCAAAGATGTCGTCCCACAGGCTGTTGACGTAGTCCTGCACGGCGGGGTGGTTGACGATGCGCGCCTTGATCTCGTTGACCCGGTCGATGAGGGCCTCATCGGTCTGGAGCCGGCCGACGAACTGCTGCAGCCAGTCTTCGTAGTCGAGCCGGATCTCGTGCTGCGGGTTGGAGAGGATCTCCTGCATCTCGCCGATGATGGCCAGCGCCAGGCGTTGCGCCAGGCTGTCGCCCAGATCGTCGACCGACTTGACGGCATCCACCACCTTGATGAGCGTGGGCCACTCCTTGCGCGCGTGCTTGACCATCAAGGCGGCGACCTTGTGCTGGGTTTCGGGCTGATCCAGAAACCTGGCCAGGCCCGTCAGCGCGGCGTCCAGCAACTGGTGGTGGCGCCCGTCCTGCGTGAGCACGCCCAGCACCTCGCCGGTGGTGGCGGCCGCATCCCAGGCCTGGATGCGTGCGATGGCGTGTTCGCGGATGGTCCGCCGCACGGCCTCTTCATCGAGGAAGCCGAGCGCTTCGCGCGCCAGGGTGCGCACCGATCCACCCAGGCGGTGCACGTTGTCGGGCTGGCTGAGCCATTCGCCCAGGCGCGCGGCCGGATCGAACAGGGCCAGGCGGCGCTGCAGGGTCTCTGAATCGAGGAAGTGATCGCGCACGAAGGTGGCCAGACCTTCAGCGATGCGCTCCTTGCCCTCGGGGATGATGGCGGTGTGCGGGATGGGCAGGTGCAGTGGGCGCCTGAACAGCGCCACCACCGCGAACCAGTCGGCCAAGGCACCGACGGCCGCGGCTTCGCAGAAGGCCAGGCTCCAGGCCCAAAGCCCGTGCCCGCCCTGGCCGCCCATCAGCGCGCTGAGCACCAGGCCGGCCACGGCGAGCAGCAGCAGGCCCAGGGCCATGGCCTGCATGCGTCGCAGGGGCGCGATGCGCGGATCCTCCGGCATCGGGCGGATCAGGCAGAGCCCAGGGCGATGGGGGGATCGCCGGCGGGCGGGGTGGATGCTGCCGCGGGCGCGGGGGCGGCTTCATCCACGGAGGCGGACTGCACGTGATGCAGCGGTTGAGGGATGGGGCGCGTGGCAGCGGCTTCGTCGCACTGGCTTCCCGCGGTCAGGCCGACGCTGAAGGAGATGTCGAGCTCGCCGAGCCAGCCCAGGCCGATGGGCACGTGCAGACGGCGCTGGAAGCGGCGGGCCTCTTGGGTCTGGGCCGGCTGCGCAGGCTGTGCCGGCGGCGCCGACATCGTCGTCGGCCGTCAGCGGTGCGGCTGAGGCCTCGTTGGCGGCCACTTCGTTGGCCGGGCGACAGCGGCGATGGCGGATGGCCAGGGACAGCGGGATGTGGAGAGACAGGGTGCTCATCGAAGACTCCTTGCAGGCCGCGGGGGCCGCTGGGTGATCCGGCCACGGGGCCGGGAAAGCCGGGCCGCAGAAGCGGCTCGGCAGAAGGCGTGCCTGCATCCCTTCATGGCGGGGCGGCATGGGGCATGGCTGCGCCGCATCGCTGGCAGGTGCGGGCCGCTGCGTCGTTCGGGGCTTCGCATGCGGGGCAGATGTTGAGCGAGCGCTTGCGGCGCATGTAGGCGATCTGCACCACGCAGGGCACCGTCACGCGGTAGGCGGGGTTGGCCAGGCCGAAGGCCGTCCACACGGCGGTCACGGCCCAGTCCACCGGGCCGGCCAGGGCGCGCACGGTGCGCTCCAGCGTGTCATGCGTGGCCATGGACAGGCCGCGGCCGGTGGTGCGCCGGGCCAGGGCATGGGCCGTGAACAGGGCGATGCGGTAGGCTGCAAAGCCGCCGATCTGGATGGCCGCGATGGCGCCGGACAAGGCGATCGGGCGCGCGCCCGCCGATTCGCCCAGGCCCGCAATGAAGTCGGCCCGTTCGGCATCGCTCATCTTCTCCCAGGCTTGGGCCATCAGTTGTTCGAGGATGCGTGACTCCAGGGTTTCGACCTCGTCGTCTTCGGCGTGCTCGACCTTGAAGTGCCGCGCCACGTCCCGCACGATGTCGAGGTAGGAAGGGCGCTCGGCCTTGCGCAGCAGCTTGAGGATGTTGTGATCGCCGTGGCGCTGGAGTTCGGCCAGCAGGGTGCGCAGCACGGGCGGTGGATAGACGCCGGCGGCACGGGCGTGCAGCAGCGTGCGGCAAGCCTCGGTGCGATGACCGTGGCCGTGGCCTGCGCTGGTGAGGTAGCTCACCAGCAGCCCGAGGTCTTCGGCCGAGGCGCTGGCCAGCAGCGCCAGCAGGGCCTGGTCGGAAGGCGAAAGCGGCGTGTCACCGGTCGACATGGTGTGGCCTTCGGTGTCAGAGGTGGGTGGCCGCACCCAGCAGGGTGCACAGCACGAAGAGGGCCGCCACGTTGGCGGGGATGGCGCGCCATTCGGGCAGGGCGGATGCGGCCTTGATGCCCTGAAGTTGACGCAGGCGCAGGGCTTCGATGTCGCGCTGCCATCTGCTGTCCGATGCACCTTCGGCGTCGGCCGCGCCCCCGGCGCGCGCATCCGTGGCTTGCGATGCCAGCAGCATCCCCTGCCATTGCGCCAGCTGCATGGCCAGGGCCACGTTCTCGCGCGGCGGGCTTTGCGCCACACGGCCCAGATCCAGCCCGTCCATCGGCTCGCGCTGCGCCGCCAGCAAGCCGCCGATGGCGCTCAACAGGCGCGACCAGTCGTGCGTGCTCATCAGCAGCAGTGCGGGCGGGATGTTCAAGGCCTCGGCCAGGCGGCACAGGGTCTGCAGGTCCGGGTTGATCACCGATTCGTCCTCGCTGGACAGGAACTTGGCCAGGGTGGAGCGGGCAATGCCGGTGCGGGCCGAGAGCTCGGTCTGCGTCATGCGCGTGGCGCCCTCTTCGCCATCGCAGGACACGGACAGCACCCTCACCAGGTTGCCGCGCAAGGCCTTGCGGGTGCGCGCCCACAGCAGCCCGGCTTCACTGGCCTGTTCGGCCGGTGTGGTTTCGGGATGTGGCGTTCGACGGTCGGGCGTGGGGGTGTCCATGAAGCTGCCGCTCAATGCATGGGGCCACGATAAGGAAGATGGCCACCGCCTGGGAAGATGCGGATGACCTCCACAGAGGACATTCGGCACCGAGTGATCAACGATGTCCTTTCAGGAGGACAGCATGCAAGGATTCAACGGCGGCAGGCAGGTGCTGTCCTTGATGCGGATTCATGTTGGCGCCCTCGCACCGTGTTTGCAGGGGGGCGTTTTCACGCCCGACCTGTGATGCATCAAGGCGAGCCCTGTGGCTTCCTTGCGATGCTGGGCCGCATGTCTTCCATCTTGTCTGCCGCCGCTGCCACTGTCGCCGGCTTCGCGGCCCGACCCGACTTCTGGACGCTGGTCTCCATCCCGCCCGTGGCCGCGCTGGTGACGTGGATCCACGTGTGGATGGCCATGCTGCTGCTGTTCTGGCCCATCGAGTTCATGGGCGTGCCGCCGTGGCTGGGCTGGCAGGGTGTCGTGCCGCGCAAGGCGCGCAAGATGGCCGGCATCGTGGTCGAGAACTCGCTGGCCAAGCTGGGCTCGGTCAAGGAGTTCTTCACCGAGATGGATCCGCACAAGATCGCGCTGCATGCAGCGGCGGCCTTTTCGTCACGGGTGGAAGAGTTCACCGATGCCGTCATGCAGGAGCAGAGCCCCGTGCTGTGGGCGAACCTGCCGTTGGCCATCAAGCGACGGGTGTACGCGCATGTGCAGCAACAGATCCCCAACGTGATGGAGGCGCTGCTGATGCGGCTGCACCAGCACATCGACGAGCTGGTCGACATCGATGCGCTCATCGTCAAGCTGCTGACCGAGGACAAGAGCCTGCTGGTGCGCATCTTCAAGGAGGTGGGCAGCGAGGAGATCCGCTTCGTCGTGCGCATCAGCTTCTGGATCGGGCTGTTTTTCGGCGGGGTGCAGATGGTGCTGTGGTACTTCTTTCCGTGGCAATGGGGGCTGCCGCTGTATGCCGCGGTGCTGGGTGTGGCGACGAACTGGGTGGCGCTCAACATGGTGTTCAGGCCCTTGGAGCCGGTGCGCATCGGCCCGTGGCGGCTGCAGGGCCTGTTTCTCAAGCGGCAGCCGCAGGTGGTGGCGCGCTACGCCAACCTGACGACGACCGAGGTGATCACCGTGGGCAACATCTCGCGCGAGATCTTCACGGGCAGCAAGGCAGATCGGGGCGAGGCGCTGATACGCCAGTCGATCTGGCCACTGGTGGACTCGGTCGTCATCCGCATCGCGATGGGCCCCTCGGGTTATGAGCGGCTGCAGCGCGCGATGGCGCCGCGGATCGCGGGCTGGCTGGTGACCTCGCTGGCCGAGCGATCGTTCAATGTGGCGCGCGGGCGGGATCTGGAGGGCATCCTCGCCACGCGCATGCGGGCGCTGCCCCCGGCGGAGTTCCAGGCACTGCTGCGGCCCGCCTTTCAAGAGGACGAGGTGGTCTTCCTGGTGCTGGGCGCGGTCACCGGCCTGCTGGCCGGCGGGGTGCAGATGCTGCTGGGCGTGCACTGAGGCACGCCCGTCTTCTGCGCCAGATCAGCGACACGATCAGCGCGTCGGCCCCGCGGCCTGCGTGCTCGGCATGGCTGCCAGGATCTGCAGCAGCCGGTTGATCTGCAGCGGCTTGACCAGGTAGTGGTTGAAGCCGGTCTGCAGGGCCTTGGCGATGTGGTCGGGCAGGGCATCGGCGCTGAGCGCGATCAGCGGCAGGCGCTTGAACTCGGCCTGCGCGCGCAGGCGGCGGCACAGGTCCAGGCCGCTGCCGTCGGGCAGGTTGATGTCCACCAGGGCCACATCCGGGTGCGTGGCCTCGATGCTGGCCAGGCCTTCGGCGGCGGTCTCGGCCGAGTACAGGCGCACCTGCGGGTAGGCCGCGAACATGGCTTCCACGAGGCTGCGGTTGAGCGCGTTGTCCTCGATGTGCACCACGCGCAACGGCGGCAGCATCACGGCCGGCTCGTTGCCGCGCGCGGCACTGGCGCCCAGGCCGCGCAAGGCACCGGGGCCTTCGGCCAGCGGCAGGCGCAGGGCGAACACGCTGCCCTTGCCCAGGGTGCTGGTGACGTCGATGCGGCCGTGCATCAGCTCGGCCAGGCGTTGCGACACGGCCAGGCCCAGGCCATTGCCCTGCGGCTTGCCGGGCGAGGTGTCGAGCCGGGTGAAGGGCTGGAACAGGCGCGGCAGATCGCTTTGTTCGATGCCGAAGCCCTGGTCGCGCACCTCGATGATGCCGATGCGCTCGTCCTGCGCGATCTTGCCTTGCAGCCAGATGGTCGAGCCCTGCGGGCTGAACTTGATGGCGTTGCTCATGAGGTTGAGCAGGATGGCGCGCGTGTGCTGCGGATCGGCCCACACGGCCGGGCATTGCGAATCCACCACCACGGTGATGTCCTGCGCGAGGGCGTCATCTTCCAGGGCGGCGCGCACTTCGCGCAGCAGCACGGACAGCTCAACGCGTTGCGGCCGGATGCCCAGCGGCTTGTCGTCGAGCTTGGCGTATTCGAGAGCCTGGTCCAGCAGCGACAGCAGTTGCTGGCCGGCGGTGTGGATGTGGCCGATCTGGCGGCGCTGGGCCTCGGGCAGCTGCGAGTCGTCGGCCATGTCCAGCAGCTGGGTGAAACCGAGGATGGCGTTGAGCGGCGAGCGCATGCTGTGGCTCATGCGCGAGAGGAATTCGACTTTGGTGGCCAGCGCCACTTCGGCTTCCAGGCGCTTGGCGTGTTCGGCGTCCGAGCGGCGGCGGTCGCCGATGTCGGTCAGCACCTCGATGTAGCGGTTGATCTGGCCATCCGGCCCATGCACCGGCTGCACCGAGCGCGAGACCCAGAAGGGCTCGCCATCCTTGCGGTGGTGGCAGACCTCCAGCCGCTCGATGCTGCCGCCTTGCGCCAGGATCTGGTTGATGCGGGTGATGGTGGCCGGATCGGTGTGCGGGCCGCTGAGCAGTTCTTCGGGCAACTGGCCATGGCATTCGGTCAGCGAAAAGCCGGTCAGCCGCGTGAACGACGGGTTGACCCAACTGATGCAGCGCTGAGCATCGCAGATCAGGATGGCGTCGGTGACGCGGTCGGCCACCAGCGCGAGTTCCTGGTTGGTGGCTTGCGCGCGCTGCAGGGCGGCCTGGAGCTGGCGCAGGACCTGTCCCTGCTGCTCGAAGGCGTCGTGGCGGACGTGGAGTTCGTCGAGCAGGCGTTGGGCGTCGTCGGCCATCGAATCGGAGACGCCGACCGGCAGGTTGCGGCGCACGTTGGCGGGGCGCCAGGCGGCCTGCTCGCCCATGCTGGAAGGCGGCGTGCCGGACGCATCGTCCGAGGTGGAAGAGCGGATGTCTGGCATGGCTTTGCTCCTCGTTGTGTGCAGGCCGGCTGGCAGCCCGTCTCGTGCCAGTTTAGGCACTTACCGTCAATTTGGCCACGAAAGCGGACTTGGGGTAAACGAGGCCATGTCGCAGAGTGTCATCGTTAACGAAAAGCCACGCAGCGTGAGCGATGACCGCAGGCGGCGAACGGTCTTGAGCTCGGGTAACCTTCCGTTTTTCGCCGTGGCGGCGGCAGCGCGGCTTTCGGCTGCCGTTCCTTCCAACCCCTTTCATCGCGCCTGCACCATGAGCACCGTCTACGACTTCGAAGCCCAGACCATCCAGGGACAGCCCGTGAAGCTGGACCAGTATCGCGGCCAGGTGATGCTGATCGTCAACACGGCCAGCAAGTGCGGCTTCACACCGCAGTTCGACGGCCTGGAGAAGCTTTGGAAGGCCTATGGCGACAAGGGCCTGGCCATCCTCGGTTTTCCCTGCAACCAGTTCGGCGGGCAGGATCCCGGCGCCAACGACGAGATCGCCTCCTTCTGTCAGCTCAACTATGGGGTGAGCTTTCCGATGATGGCCAAGATCGATGTCAATGGCCCGAACGCGCATCCGCTGTACCAGTGGCTGGTCAAGGAGGCACCCGGCATCCTGGGCACGAAGGCGATCAAGTGGAACTTCACGAAGTTCCTCATCGGCAAGGATGGCAAGGTGCTGGGCCGCTACGCTCCCACGGACACGCCCAAGAGCCTGATGGATGACATCGAGAAGGCCCTGAAGGCTTGATGGAGCCGCCGGGGCATGCCACGTCCCGGCCGTCCTGTTGACGGACCTCAAGACCGCCGCCACCCGTCTTGAAAAAATCGACGCGCGCCTTACCTCTGGCACGTCGGCACCGCGTGCCATCCCTGGGCGCACGGCGCGCCCCACCCGTCCACAGGAGAATCGACATGAGCAACGTCACCCGCTACAGCCCCGTTGAAGAACTGTTCCGTGGCTTCTTCGTCAAGCCGATGGACTTTCCCGGCAACATGCCAGCCCCTCAGCAGATCAAGATGGATGTGAAGGAAGAGGAAGGCAGCTACCTCGTCCACGCCGAGATCCCTGGGGCGAAGAAGGAGGACATCCACGTCGAGATCGACGGCAACCAGGTCTCCATCAGCAGCGAGATCAAGCAGGAAAAGGAAGTCAAGGACGGCGAGCGTGTGCTGCGTTCCGAGCGCTATTACGGCCAGGTCTCGCGCAGCTTCCAGTTGGCCCATGACATCGATGAAGCCAAGGCCACGGCGGCGTTCAACAACGGGGTGCTGGAGTTGACCCTGCCCAAGAAGGCCGCAGGCAACGGCAAGCGCCTGACGGTGAGCTGACCGCAGGGCCGGGCGGCTGCGGCATGATGCAAGGCATGCGTGCCGCCCCTCCCTCTGCCCCGCGTGGCGATGCCGATGCCGCGGCCTTGCGGCATCTGGCCGCCGTGCCGGTGGCGCAGGCGCTGGAGGCACTGGCCAGTTCCCAGCAGGGCCTGACGGCGAGCCAGGTCGAGGCCGCGCGCACCCGCTTCGGTCTCAATCGTGTGGCGCAAGCGCAGGCGCACGGCCTGTGGCGCCAATTGCTGGCGCGCCTGTTCAATCCCTTGCACCTCTTGCTGCTGACCCTGGCAGCGGTGTCGCTGCTCACCGGCAATGCCGAGTCGGCCGTCATCATCCTGCTCATCATGGGCCTCAGCGTGACGCTGGCCTTCCTGCAGGAGCGTCGCTCTGACCGGGCCGCCGCTGCCTTGCGCGCGATGGTGCACACGCAGGCCACGGTGCTCAGGCGTGCGACGGCAGACGCCACGGCCGTGGAAGAGGACGTACCGATCGAACAGTTGGTGCCCGGCGATGTGGTGCACCTGTCTGCCGGCGATCTGGTGCCGGCCGATGTGCGGCTGCTCAGCGCACGCGACTTTTTCGTCAATGAAGCCTCGCTCACGGGCGAATCGCTGCCGGTGGAAAAGCATGCAGGCGAGTGCGCTGCCGATGCCGACACCATGGCGCCGCACAACGTCTGCTTCATGGGCACGCACGTGGCCAGCGGCAGCGCCACGGCCGTGGTGGTGCACACCGGTGGCCACGCGGTGTTCGGCGCGATCGCGGACAGCATGGCCGCCGCCACGGGCGACAGCAGCTTCGATCAGGGGGTGCGCCGCTTCACCTGGCTGATGCTGCGCTTCATGGCCGTGATGGTGCCGCTGGTGTTCATCGTCAATGGCCTGGGCAAGGGCGACTGGCTGGAGGCCTTGCTGTTCGCCACGGCCGTGGCCGTGGGCCTGACGCCCGAGATGCTGCCCATGCTGGTCACCGTCAACCTGGCACGCGGGGCGATGAAGATGTCGCGCCGCAAGGTGATCGTCAAGCACCTGCCCGCCATCCAGGACGTTGGGGCGATGGATGTGCTGTGCACCGACAAGACCGGCACGCTCACGCAGGACCGCGTCATCCTGGAAAAGTACATCGACCTGAACGGCCAGCCCAGCGACTGGGTGCTGGACTTCGCCTACCTGAACAGCTGCTACCAGTCCGGCCTCAAGAGCCAGCTGGACCAGGCCGTGCTGCGCTACACCGAGGTGCACGCCCGCCTGCACGAGGGCGGCAACTACCAGAAGGTGGACGAGCTGCCCTTTGATTTCCAGCGCCGGCGCATGTCGGTGCTGGTCGAGGGGCAGGGCCAGCACCTGCTGATCTGCAAGGGCGCCGTCGAGGAGGTGTTCGCCGCCTGCGGCCAGGCCGAATCAGGTGGCCGGCGCTTTCCGCTGGATGCCACCCACCTGCCGCAGGCACGCGAGGTCAGCCGCGCGCTCAATGAGGATGGCTTTCGCGTCATCGCGATCGCCTACAAGCCTTTGCCCATGGGGCATCCGCCACTGACCCTGGCCGATGAGTCGGACCTGGTGCTGTTGGGCTTCATCGCCTTTCTGGATCCTCCCAAGGAAGGTGTGCGCGAAGCGCTGGCCGCGCTTCACCGCGATGGCGTGGCCGTCAAGATCCTCACGGGGGACAACGAGGTCGTCACGCGCAAGATCTGCCGCGACGTGGACCTGCCCATGGACAAGGTGCTGCTGGGGCCGGCCATCGAGGCCATGTCGGATGTGCAGTTGAACCTGGAGGTGGACGGCACCCAGGTGTTCGCGCGTTTGACGCCTGCGCAGAAGGCCCGCGTGATCGAGGCGCTGCGCCAGCGCGGCCATGTGGTGGGTTACCTGGGCGACGGCATCAACGACGGGCCGGCCCTGAAAGCCGCGCATGTGGGCGTGTCGGTCGACACGGCGGTGGACATCGCCAAGGAATCGGCCGACATCATCCTGCTGGAAAAGAGCCTGATGGTGCTGCACGACGGCGTGATCGAAGGCCGCCGTGTGTTCGCGAACCTGCTCAAGTACATACGCATGGGTGCCAGCTCCAGCTTCGGCAACATGCTCAGCATGCTGGGCGCCAGCCTGTGGCTGCCCTTCCTGCCGATGGCGCCGATCCAGGTGCTGGCCAACAACCTGTTGTACGACCTGTCTCAAACCGCGATCCCGACGGACCACGTCGACCGTGAAGAACTGGCCCGGCCCAGGCGTTGGGAGCTGGACCACATCGCGCGCTTCATGCTGACCATCGGCCCCGTCAGCTCGCTGTTCGATTACGCGACGTTCGCGCTGCTGTACTTCGCATTCCATGCGTCGACGCCGGACCAGGCGGCGCTGTTCCACACAGGCTGGTTCCTTGAATCGCTTTTGTCTCAAACCCTGGTGATCCACGTCATCCGCACCGGTCGCCTGCCCTTTGTGCGCAGCCGCGCGAGTTGGCCTTTGACGGCCACGACGCTGGGCGTGTGCGCGTTGGGCCTGTGGCTGCCCGTCTCGCCGCTGGCCCCGGCGCTTGGCTTGACCGCCATGCCCGGCGGCTATTGGCCGCTGCTGGCCCTGGTGGTCGCGGGCTACCTGTTGTTGACGGCCGCGGCCGTTCGCGCGCTGCGTCACGGTTTGGGCGGCCGCCAGCGAGGCTGCGGGCGCTGAGGCCGGACATACCCCCCACCCCACCCTCAAGTTTCGCGTCGAACCATCCGTAAAGGCAGTGATAAATGACTGGCCGGCTGGCGTGCCGTGCCGTGCCGGGCTGTGATGCGGTCGTTCTCAACGAGGTGAAGACATGAAGCTTTCGGATATCCGTCTGGGCAAAAAGCTGGCGATGGCATTCGCCATCGTGGTGTTGCTGACCTTCGGCCAGGGCCTGTATGCGGTGCGCGAGTTGGGCCGCATCAATGACAATACCGCCGACATCGCCAGCAACTGGCTGCCCAGCATCAAGGTGCTGGGCGACATCCGCGAGGCCACAGGCGAATTCCGCCGTGCCCAGGCACTGCATGGCATGGCCAGCTCCGATGCCGAACACAAAGATGCCGAAGAGCGCATGGGCAAGGCCCGCAACAAACTGGCGGACTCGTTCAAGGCATACGAGGTGCTGATCTCCGACGAGCAGGAGCGTCAGCTGGCCGAACGCTTCGAGCGCGCCTTGGCGGGGTATTACAAGGATGTGGATGCCTTCGTGGCGGTGTCGAGGCAGGGCGAGGCGCGTGTGGCCGACATGAAGCACCTCTACACCACCACCACGCGGGACAGCTACCAGTCGACCCTGATGGCATTGGGCGATCTGGTCAAGCTCAATGAACAAGGATCCAAGCAGGCCTATGAAGCCTCGCAGGCTTCATATACGCAGGCCCTGTGGGTGGTGAGCGTGTTGCTGGGCTGCGTCGTGTTGTCGGCCGCCGCGCTGGCTCTGTGGATGACGCGCATGCTGGCCGGGCCGATGGTGCAGGCCGCCGAGGTGGCCCGTCGCATCGCCGATGGCGATCTGACCGCCCGCGTGCAGGCACAAGGCAGCGACGAGGTGGGGCAACTCATGCAGGCGCTGGCCGACATGAAGCAGAACCTCAGCCAGATGGTGTCATCCGTGCGCCAGAACGCGGAAAGCGTGGCCACGGCCAGCGCCCAGATCGCCCAAGGCAACCAGGACCTGAGCCAGCGCACGGAAGAGCAGGCCTCGGCGCTGCAGCAGACGGCCGCCTCCATGGAACAGCTGGGCGCCACCGTCAAGCAGAACGCCGACAGCGCCAGCCAGGCCAATCAACTGGCCAATGGCGCCTCGCATGTGGCCCTGCAGGGCGGGGATGTGGTTGGCCAGGTGGTCGAGACCATGAAGGACATCAACGACAGCTCGCGCAAGATCGCCGACATCATCAGCGTGATCGACGGCATCGCCTTCCAGACCAACATCCTGGCGCTCAATGCCGCCGTGGAAGCGGCCCGTGCCGGTGAACAAGGCCGCGGCTTTGCTGTGGTGGCCGGCGAGGTGCGCAACCTGGCGCAGCGCTCGGCGGAGGCGGCCAAGGAGATCAAGTCGCTGATCGTGGCCAGCGTCGAGCGCGTGGAGCGCGGCAGCACGCTGGTGGACCAGGCAGGCTCGACCATGCAGGAGGTGGTGAACTCGATCCGCCGCGTGACCGACATCGTCGGCGAGATCACCTCGGCCAGCATGGAGCAGAGCTCGGGCGTGTCGCAGGTGAGCGAGGCCGTCAGCCAGATGGACCAGACCACGCAGCAGAACGCCGCCCTGGTGGAGGAAAGCGCCGCAGCCGCGGAAAGCCTGAAGACCCAGGCGCGACATCTGGTGGATGCCGTCTCGGTGTTCCGCGTGAACTGAAGCCCTCGGCGCTTCAGCCTGGAGGGCTGGCCGTCAGGGCCCGGGCGTGGTGCGCCAGGTGATCAGCCACGAAGCTCTGGATGAAGTAGTAGCCGTGGTCGTAGCCTTCGTGACGCCTCAGTGTGAGGGGCTGGCCGACCCGGCTGCAGGCTTCCTCGAAGAGATGGGGATGCAACTGGGTGGCCAGGAACTTGTCGGCCAGGCCCTGGTCGATGAGGATGCCTTGCGGATAGGGCGGCGTGCGCATCGTGCCCATCAGGGCTGTCGCGTCATGGGCCAGCCACAGGCTGCGGTCATTGCCCAGATAACCGCTGAAGGCCTTCTCGCCCCACGGGCACTGTGAGGGCGCTGCGATCGGCGCCAGGGCCGAGAGGCTCTTGTACAGGCCGGGATGGCGCAGGGCCAAGGTCAACGCGCCATGGCCACCCATCGAGTGGCCGAAGATGCCCATGCGCTGGGTATCCACCGGCAGATGGTGGTCCAGTACCGAGGGCAGCTCTTCGGTGATGTAGGTCTCCATTTGCCAGGCGGCCGACCAGGGGCGCTCGGTGGCGTCCAGGTAGAAGCTGGCCGCTTCACCGAAATCCCAGGCCTCGTTGGCCTCGTCCAGATCGGTCTCGCGCGGGCTGGTGTCGGGCGTCACCAGCGCGATGCCCAGCCGCGCGGCGTGCTGCTGCGCACCCGCCTTGATGGCGAAGGTTTCCTCATTGCACGTCAGGCCGGCCAGGTACACCAGCACAGGCACCTTCTCGCCCTGGAGCGCCTGTGGCGGCAGATAGATGCCGAACTGCATGGGCAGCCCCACGGCGCCCGACGCATGCCGGTAGAAGCGCTGCACGCCGCCGAAGCAGGCGTGTTCGTTGAGCAGTTGCAGCGTGGTGCCCATGTGCCTGTCTCCTCTTGTGCTTCGCGAAACGATCAGTAAATCACCACTGAACGAATCGACTCCCCGCGCTTCATCAAATCGAAGCCTTCGTTGATCTGATCCAGGCGAAGCTTGTGCGTGATCAGGCTGTCGATGTTGAGCTTGCCGTCCATGTACCAGTCGACGATTTTTGGCACATCGGTGCGGCCCCTGTGCGCCACCGAAGGCCGAGCCTTCCCACTTGCGACCCGTCACCAACTGGAAGGGGCGGGTGCTGATCTCGGCACCGGCTTCGGCCACGCCGATGATGATGCTGCGGCCCCAGCCCTTGTGGCAGCACTCCAGCGCCTGGCGCATGGTCTTGGTGCTGCCGATGCACTCGAAGCTGTAGTCGGCGCCGCCATCGGTCAGTTGCACGATGGCGTCGACCAGGTTGCCGCCGGCCGCTTCGATGTCCTTGGGGTTCAGGAAATGCGTCATGCCGAACTGGCGCGCCATGGCTTCGCGGCCAGGGTTGATGTCGATGCCGATGATCTTGTCGGCGCCCACCATCTTGGCGCCCTGGATCACGTTCAGGCCGATGCCGCCCAGGCCGAAGACGACCACATTCGCGCCGGCTTCCACCTGGGCCGTGAACAGCACCGCGCCCACGCCGGTGGTCACGCCGCAGCCGATGTAGCAGACCGTCTCGAACGGCGCATCCTCGCGGATCTTGGCCAGTGCGATCTCGGGCACCACGATGTAGTTGCTGAAGGTCGAGGTGCCCATGTAGTGCAGGATGGGCTGGCCATCGAGCGAGAAACGGGAGCTGCCGTCTGGCATCACGCCCTTGCCCTGTGTGGCGCGGATCTTCTGGCACAGATTGGTCTTGCGCGAGAGGCAGAACTTGCACTCGCGACATTCGGGCGTGTAGAGCGGGATCACGTGATCGCCCTTGCGCAGCGATTTGACGCCCGGGCCCGTGTCCACCACGATGCCGGCGCCTTCATGGCCGAGGATGGCGGGGAACAGGCCTTCCGGGTCGGCGCCGGACAGCGTGTAGTAATCGGTGTGGCAAATGCCGGTGGCCTTGATCTCGACCAGCACCTCGCCTTCGCGCGGGCCTTGCAGATCGAGGGTTTCGATGGTCAGGGGGGCGCCTGCTTTCCAGGCGACGGCGGCTTGGGTCTTCATGAGGGTCCTTCAGTGGCTGGCTGATGTCGGGCCACACTATTCCACAGCTTGCCGCGGCCACCTGCACGCCCCCATGAAAAAGGCCACCCGAAGGTGGCCAGCAGAGACTGCAAAAGGGGTGTGGAGGGCCCCCGGAGGTCTTTGGAGTTGTCGGGTGTGCCGCAGGTCAGAGCAGCAGGATCGGCGGCAGGAAGCCGCGTTCGATGATCTCGTCCTGCGCATCGAGGCGGCCGCCGGTGGGCGCATCCAGTTCATGCGTGAAGCCGGCGCCTTCGCCTGCACCCAGCGTGCCGTTGCCATCGAGATCGAAGCGCATGCTGGCCGAGGCGCTGCAGTTGTGGGTCGGCGCATGGCGGATGTGCGAGGCCGTCAGGCTCCAGCTCGTGGCATTGGGACCCAGGCTCAGCGTCTGCGACTGGAACAGCGGCTGCACGGTGGCCGAGCCGCTGCCCGGGCCGCCCGCATTGCACAGCAGGCCCAGCAGCGTGCCATCGGTCACGGCGATGTCATCCGTGTGGCCCTGGTAGATCGACAGGGTGCGCGTGCGGGTGCCGGCATCCAGCGCACTGTGGCCGGCGATCAGACGGGCGTGACCGGTGCCGCCTTGCGGCTGATCCTGCCAGGCGTAGACGAAGTCGCCGGTCAGCGAGGACATCACCAGATCGGCGCTCATGCGGACAAAGCCCTGGCGCCAGCCCTTGGTGCTGCCGCGCGTGCTGCCGCTCAGGTAGATGCCGGGATCGATCTCGCCCGACATCGTCAGCGATGCAATCTGCGCGGCGTGGCCGGTGCTGCTGTCGCTGGCATGGCCGCAGTACTGGCCGCTGCGCACGCGCAGGCTCAGCCATTGGTCCTGCCGGTTGTAGCCCACCGTGGTCATGCGCGAGACCTTGTAGCGCGAGGCGCCATCCACCTGATCGCTGCAGCCGATGCTGGCATCGCTGCCCAGCCACGAGTGGCTCAGTTGCAGCACGCCGGCATAGCGGGTGTCGGTCTCGGCGGGGGTGTGCAGCAGGGTGATGTCCAGCGTCTGCGCGCTGGCATCGCTGCCTTGGGCCAGCAACAGGCGGTAGGTGTATTCGGTGCCGTCGCTGTTGAGCGCCACGCTGGCGTTCTGGATGCCGATGCCGCCCAGCAGGGTGGTCAGCAGCGTGCTGGCATCGGGCGTCAGGTTTCGGCTCTGGCCAGCGGTGGGCATCGGGCTGCCACTGACGGCCACGGCGTAGCGCAGGGCGGCCATCAGCAGCATGGCCTGGTTGGTCTGGGCGCTCGTGCCGCGGGTCTGGGCATCCAGTTCGGCGGCGCTGCAGGCCTGGGTGCCTTCGGTGTCCTGCCACATGGCCACCGTGTGGCGCGCCAGCGTGCCGTTGCTGCCGCTGGCATCGTCATGGTTTTGATAGACGACGGTGGGGCCCTGGCAATCGGCATGGGCGCGCGCGCTGGTGTCGAACAGCGCCGACAGCGACAGCAGGCCGCTGCCCGCGAGTGTGAGTCGGCCGGTGGCCAGCGCATCCACCTGGCTGGACAGCACGCTTTGCAGCGGCGTGGTGGTGGTGCTGATGCCGACATCCACGATGCCCAGGCCGCCGGAGACGACCGACGAGGTCGATGCCAGCGAGGCAGGCGAAGCCATCGTCATGCCCACCGGAAAGGGCACGCCGGAGCCGGAGACGACGGAGCCGCCCGGGCTGTTGCCGCCGCCATTGGAGGCCGTGTCCCCGCCGCCGCCCCCACCGCCACCGCAGGCGTTGAGCAGCAGCGCGGCGCACAGGCTGGCTGCAGCGGCGGCAGCCCGCAAGGCCGGGGAGGTGGGTAAGGCAGGCATCTGGCGAGGCATCGGGGTGTGCATGGAAAGCTCCGTGACAAGGGCCTGTGCAAGGTCGGCAGGCCCATGCCAAAGATGCCCCAGACCGCCTCGCTGCAGTCGGCCATGAACGAGGGCGAATAACGGTCTTTTGTCGCGTTTTCCCGGGGGTGGGCGCCCATGGCGATAATCGGACCCGCCGCAGCGACACCGGCGTGTCGCGCATCCATCCGGAGCTCTCATGTTCAAGCACGTTGACGCCTACCCGGGCGATCCCATCCTCACGCTCAACGAGGATTTCCAGAAAGACCCGCGCCAGGGCAAGATCAACCTCAGCATCGGCATCTACTTCGACGAGCAGGGCCGCCTGCCGGTGATGGCCGCCGTGCGTTCGGCCGAATCCGCCATGCTGGAGACCATCGGCCCCAAGCCCTACCAGCCCATGGCCGGTGCGGCCAACTACCGCGAGGCCGTGCAACACCTGCTCTTCGGTGCCGAGCACGACGCCGTGCGCAGCGGCCGCATCGCCACGCTGCAGACGCTGGGCGGCTCGGGCGGCCTGAAGGTGGGCGGGGACTTCCTCAAGCGCTACTTCCCCGAGGCGCAGGTGTGGGTGAGCGACCCGACCTGGGACAACCACCGCGCCATGTTCGAAGGCGCCGGCTTCGTGGTGAACACCTATCCCTACTACGACGCGGCCACCGGCGGCCTGAAGTTCGACGCGATGATGGACACGATCCGCAGCCTGCCGGCGCGCAGCATCGTGCTCTTGCATGCCTGCTGTCACAACCCCACGGGCGTGGACCTGAGCGCGGCGCAATGGAACGAGCTGATCCCCGTGCTGCGCGATCGCCAATTGCTGCCTTATCTGGACATCGCCTACCAGGGCTTTGGCGATGGCATCGATGAAGACGCCCACGCCATCCGCGCGCTGGCCGATGCGGGCGTGGCCTTCTTCGTGGCCAATTCCTTTTCCAAGAGCTTCTCGCTGTATGGCGAACGCGTGGGTGGCCTGAGCGTCGTCTGCCCGGACAAGGACCAGGCCGGCCGTGTGCTGGGCCAGTTGATGGCCGCGGTGCGCCGCAACTACTCCAGCCCGCCCACGCACGGCGGCCAGATCGTGGCCCGTGTGCTGCAGACACCGGCCCTGCACAAGCTGTGGGCCGACGAACTGGGCGACATGCGCCAGCGCATCCAACTGATGCGCCGCCGCCTGCACGACGGGCTGGCGCAGCGCCTGCCGGGCAAGGATTTCAGCTACTTCCTGACCCAGCGCGGCATGTTCAGCTACACAGGGCCTGACGGCCCAGCAGGTGGATGTGCTGCGCGAGCAGCACGGCGTCTACCTGGTGCGTTCGGGCCGCATGTGCGTGGCCGGGCTCAACGCCGGCAATGTGGACCGCGTGGCCGAGACCATGGCCGCGGTGCTGGCCGCGTCCTGAGCGCCCAGGCGCCTCAGATGGCGCCGAACATCCGCAGGCGCCGCACTTCCTGCGCCGCCGTTTCTTCCGGATCGACGGTTTCACCGGGGGACAGCGGCGCAGCCGCATTGGCAGCCGCAGGCGTGGCCGTGGCGGAGGTGTCTGAAGTGGCCGACGTGCTGGCCGACGCCGAGGTCCGCAGGGCTGCGGGTTCGCCGTGCAGGCCGGCCGACTGGCGATAGGCCTGTGGCCCCCGGCTGAAGCTGCCCGGGGCGGCGCGGTGGTCGGATGCCCGGCGCCGTGCTTCGGCCGCCCGCGCCATGTCGCGCGCGATCACCTCGATGCAGCCCCACAGCACGACCGAGATCACCACCACCGCCATCAAGGTCAGCACCGTCTGCAGCAGCATGGTGCTGTGCACGTCCGTGTCGCTGGTGATGGTGCGGCCCTGTTTCACGCGCTCCAGCGCGGCCAGCGTCTGCTGGCGAGCCTGGGCAGGGTTGAGCTTGCCGAACTGTTGCTTGGCGTAGGCCCATTGCACGCTGGCGTGCGCCAGCTCGATGCCCTGGCTGGCGGCGGCCTGCCGGTCAGCCAGACGTTGCTTGTACGCGCTCCACAGCAGGCTGCTGGACAGGGCCAGCATCGCGACGAAGGCCAGCAGGGCCAGGCTGCGCAGCCGGGCGATCACGCTCATCTGACTGAACCACTGGAACATGTCGTACCCCAAACGATGTTCGTGAAGGGCGTGTGCCGCCGTTGACGCCCCTCAACGTGATCGGCTTGAGGGGGTGATCCAAAGGCACTACGCTATGGATGAATCTTGCGGGAACGTTGCCTTCATGGTGCAGCGAAATGCAGGGCAAATACACGGTTGAGGAGATGAACATGGAACGCGTCTGGCTGCAGCACTATCCACCCGGTGTCTGCCACGATGTGGACGTCGCGGCCTACCGCTCGCTGGTCGAGTTGCTGGACGAGGGCATGGCGCGTTTCGCATCCCGCACGGCCTACTGTTTCATGGGCGAGACGTGGCGTTTCGAAGAGATCGACTCGGCCTCGCGCCGCCTGTCCGCCTACCTGTTGAGCCTGGGCCTGCAGGCGGGAGACCGGGTGGCCGTGATGCTGCCCAATGTGCCGCAGTATCCCGTGGCCGTGGCGGCCATCTTGCGCGCCGGCATGGTGGTGGTCAATGTCAACCCGCTGTACACGCCCCGCGAGTTGGCACATCAACTGCGCGATGCCGGGGCGCGCGGCATCGTCATCCTGGAGAACTTCGCCCACACGCTGCAGGAAGTCATCGGGCAGACGGATGTGCAGCACATCGTGCTGGCCAGCCTGGGCGACATGCTCGGGCCCATCAAGGGCGCCTTCGTCAACGAGGTGGTGCGGCATGTGCGCAAGCTGGTGCTGCACTTCGACCTGCCCTTTGCCGTGCGCTTCAACGACGCGCTGCATGCCGGGGGCGAGCTGCCGTACTTCCCCGCCGCGCCGGGGCCCGACGACCTGGCCGTGCTGCAGTACACCGGCGGCACCACCGGCGTCAGCAAGGGCGCGATGCTGCTGCACCGCAATGTGGTGGCCGCCATGCTGCTGGCCGAAGCCTGGAATGCCCAGGCCATCCAGGACATTCCTGAAGGCGAGCAGTTCACCTATGTGGCGGCCTTGCCGCTCTATCACATCTTCGGTTTCACGGTGAACCTGATGCTGGGCCTGCGCATCGGCTCCTGCAACATCCTCATCCCCAACCCGCGCGACCTGCCGGCGATGTTCGATGAGCTGTCGCGCCACCGCTTCCACAGCTTTCCGGCCGTCAACACCCTGTTTGCCGCCATGGCCCGCCATCCGGATTTCGACAAGGTGGACTGGGGGGCGATGAAGCAGTCGGTGGGCGGCGGCATGGCCGTGCAGCAAGCCACGGCCCACCTGTGGCGCGAGAAGACGGGCATCCTCATCTGCGAAGGCTATGGCCTGTCCGAGACCACCGCGGGCGTGGCCTGCAACCCCGGCCACCTCACCGAATTCAGCGGCACCATCGGCCTGCCCTTGCCGCAAACCGACATCGTGATCCTGGACGAGGCAGGCAATGCGCTGCCCTTCAACGTGCCGGGTGAGCTGGCCGTGCGCGGTCCGCAGGTGATGGCCGGTTACTGGCAGCGGCCGGATGACACCGCGCAGGTGATGACGCCGGACGGCTTCCTGCGCACCGGCGACATCGCCAGCATGGACGAGCGCGGCTACATCAAGCTCATCGACCGCAAGAAGGACATGATCAAGGTCTCCGGCTTCAACGTCTATCCGAACGAAATCGAAGACGTGGTGGCCCTGCTGCCCGGGGTGCGCGAATGCGCAGCCGTGGGCGTGCCCGATGAACATTCAGGCGAGGCGATCCACCTGTATGTGGTCCGCGATGAGCCATCGCTCAGCGAGCAGGAGGTGCGCGATCACTGCGCACGCCATCTGACCGGCTACAAGCGGCCCCGGCAGGTGTCGTTTGCGCTGGATCTGCCCAAGACGGCGATCGGCAAGGTGCTGCGGCGCGAGTTGCGCGACCACCCGCCCCAGACGGTGGCTTGAGCCCGCTTCAGTCCCGCGGGCCCATCAGCTTGACGGGCGTGACTTCGACGGTCTGCTCGCCATCGTTGACCCACACGGTGCCATCCTGCACCGTCAGCTGAAGCTGCATGCTGCGGCGCGCCAGCGTGGCCAGCGCCTGGCTCTGCTCGGACGGGATCTGCCAGACGCTGAGGTTGCTGGCACGGGTGAGCTTGTTGGCGATGCCTTCCCACCAGATCGGCGTGCTGCTTTGGAAGGCATACACCGCCACCTGACGGGCGCGACCACACGCCTTCATGATGCGCTTGTCGTCGGGCTGGCCCACTTCGATCCAGTGCAGGATCTCATCGGAGAAGCTCTTGTGCCACAGCGCGGGCTCGTCGGGCTCCCACATGTCCTTGGCCAGCTCCAGCGTGCCTTCGCTGGTGTCGGCCGGCCAGTTCAGCGCCATGGCCAGCACGCGGATCATCATGCGCTCGTCCGCCTCGGAGGGGTGGCGCGCGATGGTCGCGCCCAGATCGGCATAGACGTGGCGGTCCATGTCGGCCAGCTGCAGCTGGGCTTTGAAGATGGTGGCTTTGAGCGCCATGATGTGAAACAGCCGGAAAGATCAGGGAAAGACCGTGATCATCCTCCAAAAACGCTGCCCAGCCAATCGCCCATGGTCTGCAGCACCTCGCCCTGTTCCACTTCATTGAAGATCTCGTGCGAGAGCACGGGGTAGGGCTGGCTGCTGACCATCGTGCGCGGTGCGCGCGTGGCGAAATCCACCGAGCCCTGCGGGCGCACGCAGCGGTCCATGCCGCCCCACATGATCAGCGTGGGCACGGCCCACTGCGCGGCGCGCTCGCGCACCACCTCGCCGGCCTGGATGATGAACATCGTGAGCCGGCCGGTGATGCGGTCGTGCACCAGCGGGTCGGCGAGGTAGGCGGCCACGGTGGCCGGGTTGTTGCACACCCATTCCGGCTTGAGGCCGTTGGAGACCGGCACATTGGGCGTGAGCCTGCCGACGGTGGCCAGCAGCCCGCGCTGCACCGGGCTGACGTTGACGTCCAAGGCCGGTGAAGACAGCACCAGGCCATCGACCGGGCGCGACCAGCGCACATCCTCCTTGGGCGAAGCCAGCGCGGCCACGAAGCGGCCCGCGATCGCGCCGCCCATGCTGTGCCCGACCAGCAGCAGGCGCGCGCCAGGGTAGGCGGCGCGGGTGGCATCGATGACGGCGGCCAGATCGAACAGCAGATCGTCTTCCTGCGCCAGGGCACCGCGGCCACCAGGCGAGCGGCCATGGCCGCGATGGTCGTATCCGACCGCCGCCCAGCCTTGCTGGTTCAGGGCGCGTGCGACATGGGCATAGCGCATCACATGCTCGCCCAGGCCATGCACGATCAGCGCGACACCTTTGAGTGGCGTGCCGTCGGGCACCGGCCAGTGCTGCGTGACGAGGGCCAGGCCATCCCGTGTGGTGACCTGGGCCGGGAAGGAAAGGGCGGGGGGCATGCGGGAGGCTCCGTCGTCGCGAGAGGTGAGGGGGCGGCGGCTCAGGCCGCCAGCGCGGTGTTCAGCCAACGCAGGCCCTGGCTGGTGGCCAGGCCGGGATGGGCGGGGTCGGGGGCGCGGCGCGGTCGGTATTCGCAGCCAATCCAGCCTTGCCACGACAAGTCCTTCAGCGCTCGAAAGAGCCAGCCGTAATGGAGTTCGCCGTCATCGGGCTCGCCCCGATCCGGCACGGCGGCAATCTGCAGGTGGCCCACCTGGCCTGCGGGCAGGTAGCGACGCAGCCGTGCGGTCACATCGCCTTCCACGATCTGGCAGTGGTAGAGGTCCATCTGCACCTGAAGGTGCGGCGAGCCGATGTCTGCCACCAGGGCGTGGGCCTGGGCCTGATGCGTCAGCAGGTAGCCGGGCATGTCGCGCGGGTTGATCGGCTCGATCATGAGCGTGCGCCCGGCAGATGCCGCCTGAGCGACGGCCCAGTGCAGCCGTTCGGCATAACGGGCCCAGGCCGCCTCCTTCATGGCGGGGGAGGCGTCCGGTGCGTTCAGGCCGGCCATGACGTGGATGCGCGGGCAATCCAGCCGGACGGCCAGCTCGAGTGCCTGTTCGACGCTGTCCTGAAACTCGCCGGTGCGGTCATCGTCCAGGCAGGCCAGCCCCCGCTCACCGCGGGCCCAATCACCCGGGCGGGCGTTGAACAGCACCAACTGCAGGCCACATGCCTGCAGGCGCGCGGCGATCTCGTCGGCGGGATGCTCGTGCGGGAACAGGCATTCCACACCGCGAAAGCCATCGCTTGCAGCGGCTTCGAACCGGTCGAGGAAGGGCAGATCGGTGTACAGCCACGAGAGGTTGGCTGCGAACTTCAGCGTCGTCGCTTCGGACATGGGGCCAGGCGCCAGGAGGGAAGCGCGTAGTTTGCAACAAGCTGTGAGCGGCGCGAACGGTGAAAACGCCGACGGCGTTTCGCCAAAACGCCGAACGGCCACAGGGGCCGTTCGTGCCAGTGCCCGCTCAGCCGGGCCCTTCGTTCAGCGATGGGATCAGAAGGTTTCCCAATCGTCGTCGCCGCCGGCCTTGGCTGCGGAAACGGGCGCAGCCGGCTGCGGCAGGCTGGGCCGTGCGGGGGCCGCAGCAGGCGCGGCGGCCGTTGCCGACGAGGCCGCAGGTGTGGCTGGTGCCGGCTTGAAGGCCGGCTCCTTCTTGATCGCCGTGACTGGTGTGATGGGCGTGACAGGCGTGACGGATGTGGTCGCAGGCGCAGCGGCTGCCGGCGTGTGCGTGGCGTGAGCCGGACGGTGATCGCCCGAGCCCAGCTTGAAGGCCGACACGGCACTGGCCAGACGAGAGGCTTGCTCCTTGAGGCTTTCCGCGGCGGCGGCAGATTCCTCCACCAGCGCAGCGTTCTGCTGCGTCATCTGATCGAGCTGCGTCACCGACTGGTTCACATGGCCGATGCCCTGGCTCTGTTCGGCCGAGGCCGCGGTGATCTCGCCGATGATGTCCGTCACGCGCTTGACGCTGCCCAGGATCTCGTTCATGGAATTGCCGGCGTCTTGCACCAGCTTCGAGCCGGACTCGACCTTCTCGCTCGACGAATTGATCAGCGTCTTGATCTCCTTGGCGGCCTGCGCACTGCGCTGCGCCAGGGTGCGCACCTCACCGGCCACCACAGCGAAGCCGCGGCCCTGCTCCCCGGCACGCGCGGCTTCCACCGCGGCATTGAGCGCCAGGATGTTGGTCTGGAAGGCGATGCCGTCGATCACGGTGATGATGTCGTTGATCTTGCGGCTGGCGTCGTTGATCTGGGCCATGTTGGCCACCACCTGCGACACGATCTCTTCACCGCGCTGGGCGGCCGTGGCGGCGCCCGAAGCCATCTGATTGGCCTGGCGGGCGGCATCGGCGCTCTGGTTGACGGTGCTGGTGAGCTGCTCCATCGAGCTGGCCGTCTGCTGCAGGTTCGAAGCCGTGTGCTCGGTGCGCACCGACAGGTCCTGGTTGCCCACGGCGATTTCGGTCGAAGCGGTCGAGATCGAATCGGTGGCCTGACGGATCACGCCCATCGTGTCGCGCAGCTTGACGGTCATGGCCAGCAGCGAGCCCTTGAGCGACTGCGGATCGGCATCCCCGCGGTGCTGCATGTCCAGGTCGCCATCGGCGATGCGCGCGACCATGTTGCGCAGCGTGGCCGGCTCATCCCCCAGATCCTTCCACACGGATGTCACCACGGTGGCCGAGGCCACACCCAGCGCGGCCAGCACAACGAAGCCGGTGATCACGGTGACCCACAGGCTGGTCTCGATGCCGTTCATGGCGTCCTGCTGCGCGGCCTGGATGGTGTCGCCACCCAGTTTCTTCTGTTCTTCCAGCAGCTTTTGCAGGGTGGCCAGCGAGGATTGCATGCGCGCGACCAGATCCCCGGGGGGCTGGCTCGTGAGCAGGGCACGGGTGGCGCCGATGGAGGCGGCCTGATAGGCCTCCATGGCTGCGGACAGGTCGGCAGCGACGGCCGCCTTTTCCGGCAGTTTCTTCATGGCCGCGGTGGCTTCACGGGCCTTGGTGACCAGGGCTTCCGCATCCTTGAGCTTTTCGACATCGCCTTCCGCCGCGGCGGTTTGCAGCGTCAGGCGCAATTGCTCGGCACTGCGGTCGATCTGCTGCACATGCATCATGTACGGCGAGTCGATCTCGTGCAGATGCGTCAGTTTCTCCGAGGTGCGGTTGCCGACGAAGAAACTGATGACAATGCCCACCACGAACACCGCAGCGGCACTGATGGGCAACATCCAGATCTTGGTTCGAAAGTTCATGTCGACTCCTGGCCAGTCTTCCCCGGCGGGAAGCTGATAAATCACTGGCATCTATCGGCATGTTGCGCCGTTAACTGAAGCCGAAAGGTCCGAAAAGCTCGATTTGTTGCCACCTTTCCCGGTGCGCACCAGGGTCTTTCTACAATTTAGCGCATGCAATCGTCCTCCAACGGCCGTCCCGAAGCGGCCCCGGCGCCCGCCGATGCTCCTGCCGCCGCCCCACCCGCCGCACGCCGGCTGATGTTCTGGGTCGCGCTGCTGTACTTCTCGGAAGGCCTGCCCATGGGGGTCTTCTATGACCTATTTCCGGTCAACATGCGTCAGGCCGGCGTCAGCCCCGCCGACATCGGGCTGCTCAGCCTGCTGGGCCTGGCCTGGACGGTGAAGTTCCTGTGGGCCCCGCTGGTCGATGCCTGGCGGCGCCACAAGTGGTGGATGGCTGCGGCCAATTGGGGCATGGCAGGCGTGCTGGCCGCCTTCGCGATGTGGCCGGCTGCGCTCGGGCAGGGCGAGAGCTGGCCCTGGGCGCTGCTGGCCGCCTTCACCATGCTCTCTGCCACCAACGACATCGCCACCGATGGCTACACCATCGAGCTGCTCTCCAAAGGGCAGTACGGCGTGGCCAACGGCTTGCGCATCGGCTTTTACCGCGTGGGCATGCTGGTGGCGGGCGGCCTGCTGGTCGTGGCTGGCTACATGGGCACGCCCGGGGCGCCCGACTGGTCGGCCGCTTACGGCCTGGGTGCGCTGCTGATGGTGGCCAACGGCCTGGTGATCCTGATGGGTCCGGCCCAAGGCTCGGTGGCCGCTGCAGCGCACCGGGAAGAGGGCGCCTCGGCGCGCGAATGGGCCGCGCTGCGCCAGCAGCCGCTGTGGCTGGTCGCCCTGGGCCTCGTGATGGCCGGCCTGCTGTGGCCGGTGCTCGGCCCGGTGGCCAAGGCGGCGGAATGGGCAGCGATCCAGGCGGTGAGCGGCACCTGGTGGTTCAAGGGCGCCGTGCCGGTGGGCCTGATGTTCATGGGCGCCGGGCTGATGGTGGTGGCCGCACGCGGGCCGCAGGCCAAAGTGCTGGCCGATGGCCCCGTCTTCGGTGCCTGGGTGGACTTGCTGGCCCGACCGGGCATGCTGCCCGTGCTGCTGTTCATCCTGCTGTTCAAGCTGGGCGATGCGGCCATGGGCTTCATGGTCAAGCCCTTCTGGGTGGACGCCGGCTTCAAGCCCGAACAGATCGGGTTGGTGAGCGTCAACATCGGGCTGGGGCTGTCGATCGCCGGTGGCCTGGTGGGCGGCTGGTATGTCGACCGGGTCGGCATCTTCAAGGGCCTGTGGGTGCTGGGCATCGCGCAGGCGCTGTCCAACCTGGGGTACGCGCTGGCCGCCTGGTATGTGCCCCACGGGGCCGTGGCCCATGGCGACGTGGCGTTGTCCCAGCAACTGGCGGTGTACTGCGCCAGCGGGCTGGAGAGTTTCACCGGCGGGCTGGGCTCGGGCGCGTTCCTTGCCTTCCTGATGGGCATCACCAGCAAGGCGCGCGCCACGACGGAGTACGCCATCCTCTCGTCGATCTTCGCGTTCTCGCGGGCGGTGGCGGGGTGGGCCGGGGGGCTGGGCGTCGAGCAGATGGGCTATTCGGCCTTCTTCTTCCTGACGTTCTGGCTGTCTTTCCCCTCTTACCTGCTGCTGCCTGCGGTGCGGCGTATGCTGGATCGCGACCCGGCGCGTTAAGCGCATCAAGGCCCGCCGATCGCATCGGCCGACCATGAAACGAGACCGTCACATGATGAAAAAGACATTTTTGCAAGGACGAAGCCTCCGTGCCGCCGCTGCCGCCGTGGCGGTGGCCTGTGCCGCCGGCTTGGCCGCCACACCGGCCCTGGCGCGCGAAGGCGTGCAGGTGGGCGAGCAGTCCATCCTCACCCGGCTGGTGCCGGCGGAACAACTGGAGGCCGCGGCCTCCCAGCAGTTCACCCAGATGGCCACGCAGGCACGCCAGCAGAACGCGCTGCTGCCCGACAACCACCCACAGGTGGTGCGCGTGCGGGCCATTGCCAAACGCATCATCCCCTTCAGCCTGGATTGGAACAAGCGCGCCAGCCAGTGGCAGTGGCAGGTGATGGTGCTCAACTCGAAAGAACTCAACGCCTTCTGCATGCCCGGCGGCAAGATCGCCTTCTACACGGGCATCCTGGATCAACTGCAGTTGACGGATGACGAGGTCGCCATGGTCATGGGCCACGAAATCGCCCACGCGCTGCGCGAACATGCGCGCGAGCGCATCGGCAAGCAGACCGGTGTGCGCCTGGGGGCCAGCCTGATCTCCAGCGTGCTGGGCCTGGGCAATGTGGGCGACACCCTGCTGAACTACGGCGGCCAACTGCTGACGCTCAAGTTCAGCCGCGAAGACGAATCCGAGGCCGATCTGGTGGGCATGGAACTGGCTGCACGCGCCGGCTATGACCCGCGTGCGGGCGTGAGCCTGTGGAAGAAGATGGCCGCCGCGGCCAAGGGGGCGCCGCCGCAATGGCTGTCCACCCACCCCTCGGGCTCGACCCGCATCCGCGACATCGAGGCCAACCTGCCGCAGGTGATGCCCCTGTATGACAAGGCACCCAAGCCGGATCAACGTTTTGATCCGGGCCGCAAGGTGGGCGATGCCTATCTGCAGATGGAGCCGCTGGCGTATTGGGGCGTGGCGCGCTGATCCGGCGCTGCCCGCTCAGATCTGCACACGCGTGCCCAATTCCACCACCGCGTTGTCGGGCAGGCGGAAGAAGGTGGCCACCCCGCTGGCATTGCGGCTCATGGCCGCAAACAGGTGCTCGCGCCAGGCGGCCATGCCTTCGCCGGGCGTTGGCACCACCGTCTCCCGGCTGAGGAAATACGTGGTCTCGAAGGCGGGGATGTGCAGGCCATGCGCCGCAGCCTGCTGCAAGGCCTGCGGCATGTCGGGCGTCTCCATGAACCCGAAACGCAGGGTGACGCGCCAGAAGGCTTCGCCCAGCGGCTGCACCACCAGGCGCTCGGTGTCTGGCACCCAGGGCACTTCCTGGAAGCGCACCGTGGCAATGACATTGCAGGCATGCAGCACCTGGTTGTGCTTGAGGTTGTGCAGCAGGGCCTGCGGTGTCGTGCTGGGGTCGGCGACGGGATAGACCGCCGTGCGCGGCACGCGGTGCATCGATGACAGTTGCAGGCTCTCGAGGAAGGTCTGCAGCTCGATGCCATCGTGCCGGATGCTCTCGATCAGCAGACGGCGGCCACGGGCCCAGGTGCTCATGCCGATGAACAGGAGCAGGCCCAGGGCCAGCGGGAACCAGCCGCCATCGAAGAACTTGATGGCGCAGCCGGCCACCAGCAGGGCATCCACGGCCAGGAAGAACGCCGTGGCTCCCATCGCCACCGGGGCGGGCAGATGCCAGCCATGCCGCACGACGACATAGGTCAGCAGGGTCGTGATCATCATCGTGAGCGTCACGGCGATGCCGTAGGCCGTGGCCAGCGCCGAAGAAGAGCCGAAGTGCACCACCGCTGCGAGCACCCCCGCCAGCAGCACCCAGTTCACCGAGGGGATGTAGATTTGCCCGGCCTCGCTGGCAGAGGTGAAGCGCACCGTCATGCGCGGCAGGAAGCCCAGCTGGATGGCCTGGCGCGTCATGGAATAGGCGCCGGAGATGACCGCCTGAGAGGCGATGATGGCCGCCAGCGTGGCCAGCACCAGGGCCGGCGGCAGCCATGCATCGGGGAACAGGCGGTAGAAGGGGTTTTCGATGGCGGCCGGATCCCGCATCAACAAGGCACCCTGGCCCATGTAGTTCAGTGCCAGCCCCGGCAGCACGAGGGTGGTCCACGCGATCCGGATGGGCCGCTTGCCGAAATGGCCCATGTCGGCATACAGGGCCTCGGCACCGGTCAAGGCCAGCACGATGGCGCCCAGCGTGGGCAGCAGGTGGGCGCCGCGTGTCGTCAGGAAGTGGAGGGCGTGCCGCGGATCCATCGCGGTCAGGATCTCCGGGGCCTGCGCAATGTGCAAGGCACCCATGCACCCCAGCGTGATGAACCACACCACGATCACCGGCCCGAAGAAGCGACCCACCATGCCGGTGCCATGCCGCTGCATCACGAAGAGCCCCACGAGGATCAGCGCCGAGGCCGGCACGACATAGGGCGACAGGCCCGGGGCCATGACCTCCAGCCCCTCCATGGCGCCCAGCACCGAAATGGCGGGGGTGATGACGCTGTCGCCATAGAACAGCGTGGCACCGAAGACGCCCAGCAACAGCAGCGCCTGCCGCCAGCGTGGGCGGTCCTTCACGGCGGATGCGGCCAGGGCCGTCAGCGCCAGCCCGCCCCCCTCGCCATGGTTGTCCGCACGCAGGATGAGGATCACGTACTTGAGCGTCACCACCAGCATCAGGGCCCAGAAGATGGCCGAAACGGCACCGATCAGGTTGGCGGCGTCGAGCGCCACGCCCGTGTGCGGCGAGAAGACCTCCTTGATGGTGTAGAGCGGGCTGGTGCCGATGTCGCCGTAGACGACGCCGATGGCGCCCATGGTCAGGGCGGCAAGGCTTTGCCGGGTGGCAGGGCTGTGGCTGGTCATGTGTGCAGGCCGAAGTACAGGTCAATGCACTCTGCCCGCAGGCGCGTCAGGAACGCATAAGGGCGATGGCCAGCTCAGTCAGGCAGCAGGTTTTCCACCAGCCGATAGCCCACGCCCGCTTCCGTCAGCAACAGCACGGGCTCGGCGGGATGCGCTTCGAGCTTGCCGCGCAACTGCGCCATGTACAGCCGCAGGTAGTGGGTCTGATCGATGTGTTCAGCGCCCCAGACATCGGCCAGCAGCTGTCGATGGGTGACCACCTGGCCGGCCGATCTCACCAGCCTGGCCAGCAAGGCGTATTCAGTGGGCGTCAGATGGACGGCTTCGCCTCGCAGCATGACTTCGCGCCGGGTCAGATCGACATGCAGATCACCGTGTGCGTACCGTGTGACCGCTGGGGCCAGCGCTGCACCCCGGTGCCGCATGGCCACACGGATGCGGGCCAGCAGCTCGCCGATGCTGAAGGGCTTGGTGAGGTAGTCGTCGGCGCCGGCATCCAGCAGGTGGATCTTGCCGGCCTCATCGTGCCTCGCGGAAATCACGATCACCGGCAAACTGGCGCGTCGGCGCAGCTGGGTCAGCACGCTCAAACCATCGCCATCCGGCAGGCCGAGGTCCAGCAGCACCATGTCGATGTGATGCTCGCCCTGCGCATGGTGGAGCTGTGCCAGCCCATCGGCCATGCTGGCCGCCGTCCGCACGCGGTGGCCTTCCACGAGCAGGGCATCGCGCAAGGTGCCGCGCAACTCGGCATCGTCTTCAATGAGCAGGATGCACAGGCTCATGAAGCTGTTCGCGGGCTTTCGTCCACGTCTGACAGGGCCGGGGAGGGCGGGCACGGCAGCCGGACCTCGAAACGGCATCCGCCTTCGCTGCGGTCGTGCAGCGTGAGGCTGCCGCCGTGGGCGGTGGCGATGGCCTGACACAGGGCCAGGCCCAGGCCGGCGCCTCGTTGTGGCGGCAGTCCCGCCAGGCCGACATGGCGCCCGCGCTCGAAGGGCTGGAAGATCCGAGCCCGATCCGCCTCGGGCACGCCGGGGCCTTCGTCTTCCACGGCGATCCGCAGCCAGTGGGCGTCGGGTTCGCACACCAGGCGGATGAGCGTGCCCGGCGCCGTGTACTTGAGGGCGTTGTCGATCAGGTTGTCGAGCAACTGCACGATGAGCACGGCATCGCATCGCAACAGCGGCAGACCTGGGGTGAGCACGGCCTCGATGCGGCGGCCCGGCGCGCGATGCCGGCTGCGACGCAGCACGGCGCCTGCCAGCTCTTCCATGGACTCCCACTCCATGTTCAGACGCACGTGCGGCGTGTCCAGCCTGGCCAGCTGCAAGGCGTTGTCCGTGAGCCGGGACAGCTGCATGACCTCGTCCATGATCACTGCAGCCAGATGCCGTTGCTGCCCGGGCTGAAGCCGATCCTGCTGTTCATGCAGGGATGAGGCTGCGCCCATGATGGTGGCCAGCGGCGTGCGGTAGTCATGCGAGACGGAGGCCAGCAAGGTGTTGCGCATGGCCTGATCCTGCGCGCGTTGCCGGGCCTCTTCGGCCATGTGCGCCGAGTGCAGGCGCTGCACGTTGTGGCCTGCCAGATCGCACAGGGCCTGCAGTTGCTGGCGGGTGTCGGCCGCAGGGGGCGCGCCGGGCGAGGGCAGGAACATGGCGGCACCACAGGCCCCGCTGGTGCCCGGCAGTGGGAGATACCACGCCGGCTGGTTGTCGTGCCGTCCGGTGCCCGGGCCAAAGGCGTGGTTCTCGGCCATGCAGCGCATCAGGCCATCCTGCTGAGCGCGGTCGGGGGATCCTTCGAAGACCAGGGTCGGGGCGGCGTGGTTGGATGAGGGCAGCACCTGGCCTTCCTGCCCCCGCAACACGAGGGCCGACTGCGCCATGCCCATGGATTGCGCGACCTGCATCAGCCGCCGGCCAGTCTCCGCGGGGGCCTCGTCTTCGCGGGACGCGTGGCTGAACGCCAGAAGCTGGCGGGTGCGCTCTGCCTGAGTGCGGGCCGTCCACGAGGCATGGGCCTGGCGCGCCGTCAGCCAGGCGCTGCCCAGGCTGGTGCACAGCATGGTGAGCAACAGCAGGGCATCGCGGTGCACGCTGACATGGAAGGTGCCTCGCGGATCGACGAAGAACCAGTTGAACGCCATGGCCGCCACCACGCACGCGGGCACCAGGGCGCGCATCGGCCACCACATGCCGCAGGCCGAGGCGGCCAGCACCAGGGGCAGGGCCAGGCTGCCCAGGTCGGCATGCCCATCCAGCAGGCTGACCATGAGCGCGCCGGCCGTCCAGGCGGCCAAGCCTTGCCAGCACCGTGAATAGGCTTTGATGCGGGCAGCGGGCTGCAGGCGGGTTCATGCCGGAACGCTAGCACGCCTCGCATCAGGAAGGCATCAGGGGCGCCTCACGGCCTCACAGATAGGGGTTGCCAATCCGTTCTTCACCGAAGGTGCTCTCGGGCCCGTGACCGGGCGTGAAGGTGATGTCGTCACCCAGCGGCAGCAGCTTGGTCTTGATGGCCTTGATCAGATCGGCGTGGTTGCCCATCGGGAAATCGGTGCGGCCGATGCTGCCGGCAAACAGCACATCGCCCACGAAGGCGTGGCGCGTGTCCGGCTCGAAGAACACGACATGGCCGGGCGTGTGGCCGGGGCAGTGCAGCACCTGCAACGTGCAGCGACCGATCTGCACCGTGTCGCCATCGTGCAGCCAGCGCGTGGGCTTGAAGTGCTCAGCCTGCGGGAAGCCGAACATCTGGCTTTGCTGCGGCAAGGCATCGATCCAGAACTGATCGCCTTCATGCGGGCCGATGATGGGCAGATCCAGCGTGCGCGCCAGCGTGCCGGTGGCACCGGCGTGGTCGATGTGGGCGTGGGTGAGCCACAAGGCCTTGAGCGTCAGGCCGCGGCTTTCCACGGCTTCCAGCAGCTTGCCGATGTCGCCGCCCGGGTCGATGAGGGCGGCTTCATTGGTGTCGGTGCACCAGACGAGCGAGCAGTTCTGTTCGAAGGCGGTGACGGGGAGGGTGAGGCGCTGGAACATGGGTTTTCAAGGGATCGCAGAACAGAGTTTCAAAATTCAAAACAGGGTTTGAAAACCGCGCCGGACGATTCTGGCGTCGGGCAAAACATGGTCTCAAAATGCTTTGAACTGAAGCGAATTTTCGCAGCGTAGCACTCTGTGGGCTCTCATGTTCCAGGGGCGTGTCACGTTGGCCGGCGATGCGGCTCATCTTGGTCAGATGAGACCGTCATTGGATGCAAGCTGGTTGACGGCTGGTTCAGGCTGGAAGCAGTCGTTAGCACTAGCTTCGGTGAGTAGCCGCATGCTCCGCAAAGCAGACATTGGCTGATGATTCGTCCATGCGTGGCATAGCATTCATGGATAGGACCGCAAACCCATGCCCATCGGCAATGAGATCACGCCATACCGGGTGGCCAGGCGTGCGCTTCTTCTTGGCATGACTGGCACCAAGCGTACAGGGCGTCATACATCACCATGCCCTGGCGCAGCATTTCGTGGTCATCAGCGAACCGCCTAGACAAGCCTAGCGACAAGGCATACAGCCCTGCTGACTGCGGCGCGAGATCGAGTCGGTCGGTGTCTGCGCCCCGGACGATGGTGGCCAACTGCTGCAAGGCAGCATCGCTCAACTCGTATTTGCGAAGGAAAGCATCAAAGCTGCACAACTCGCCAACATGCGACATCTCCACTCCGGGGATGTCGTAAGGCGTGGCGCCCTCGCTTTGCGCTACAGCCAACACCTGATTGGCAGGTACATACAGAAACTCGGCCTGCGGATCAATGAAGCGCTGGATCAGCCAGGGGCATGCGATCCGGTCGATCTTGGGGCGTTCTCGGGTAACCCATTTCATGATGAATCTCCTTTGTGTGAACGAAATCAGTGACGCAAGGGAAACAAGGCCATGCCCAGCAGTGCAGCGGCCAGGATGATCCAAGGCTCTTGCACCTTCTTGAAGCGCCACAGAACGGCAGCCACGGTCAAGGCCATAAGGATGGTTGGCAGGTCCACCAGCGAGCGCTTGGCCAGCACCACGACCGAACCGGTGATGGCACCCACGGCCGCAGCCGTCACCCCGTCGATGAAGGCCACCAGGCCGGGGCGCTTGCCATGCTTCTTGAAGTACGGCGCTGGGCCGATGGTGAGTAAGTAGCAAGGCAGGAAGGTGGCCAATGCCGCCACGCAGGCGCCAGGCAGGCCAGCCACCAGATACCCGATGAAGCCACCGTGATGACGACCGGGCCTGGCGTGATCATGGCCACGGCTACCGCATCCACGAATTGTTTCTCGGTCAGCCAGTGAAACTCGTGGACCACGCTGCCATACAGAAACGGCACGATGGCCAGCCCAGAGCCGAATACGAAAGTGCCCGCTTTGGCAAAGAACACCCCAATCTGCGTCAGGACGTTGGGATCGACCGCGAGCAGTGCACTCGTGGCAGGAACCGCAGACACAAGCGCCACCCCGGCATTCGCTGAAAGACGAGCAGATGGGCGCCACTTGGTGCGCCACAACCAGACAGCCACACCGGCTGCAATGAACAGTGAGGCCATCTCTGATTCGGTCACGATGGTCGCGGTGGTGGTGACGCCCCAGATGAGCCACAGCAGCTTGTCCTTGCCCAGGCTCTTGGTCGTCAGCTTTTGCGCACTCATGGCGATGATGCCGATGACGGCGGCCCCCACGCCGTAGAACGTGGCCTGCATCCAGGTCAGCCCGCCGTAACGGGTGTAGGCCCAACCCAGCGCAACCACCATCAGGAACGAGGGCAGAACGAATGCCAACCCCACCAGGGTGGCGCCCAGGATGCGATAGTGAACGTAGCCCAGGTAAATGGCCAACTGAGCCGCCATGGGGCCTGGCATCAACTGGGCCAGCGCGATGCCCTCTTTGTAGTCCTCTTCGGTGATCCAGCGGCGTTGCTCGACCAGGTCCCGGTACATGTAGCCAGCAAGCGCAACGGGTCCACCAAACCCGATGGTGCCGAGGCGAAGCATGTAGGCCACGATCTGCCAGAGTGAGTAGGTCGGTGCGCTCATTGGGCGCCTCCCGACATCACTGGCGCAGGCAGCAAGAAAGAGGCATCACAGATGCACGGGGAAATCAGCGCTTGGCTGAATGCGCCATGTGAGGCATGGCGAGACGCGAGGCTTAAAGGCCTATTCAAGACGAACTCCTACCTGGGATCAAACCCATGGTCAGGAGCAGTGCTTGGACGCCAGGCGTCTTGTGTTTGCGGGGAGGACTGCCCGTCCCCCGCGGTCCGCACTCTATCACGCGTAGCGGGCATCCCGTCCGTTCTCGGGCAGCACGAAGGAGTGCTGCTTTGGCTGGGCTAAAAGGGCGGCGTCGGCATCGCTACGGAGTCGAGACAGCACCGACTCCGCAACGAGCCTATGCGCCGCTTGATGCCGTCAGAATCAGGAAACCCGAAGCATGCGCGTGCAGGTCTTACTTGACAAGTTCAATGCTGGTGACGGTCAATGCACCTTTGATGTTGTCTGCCGTGAACTTGATCTTGTCTCCCTGCTTGAGCCCGTCCAGAAACATGGGATTGCCAGCCTTGAACACCATGGTCATGCCGGGCATGTCCAAATTGGTGATGCGGCCATGCTTGATCGTGACTGTGTTTTGCTCCTTGTCCACCTTGCGAATCTCGCCGTCAACCATTGGTGCGGCCTCGGCTGAGGCTGAAGCAGCGGGTGCGTGATGAGCGGCGTGGTCCGTGGTCGACTGCGCGTGAACCGATGCGCTCATGGCAAACACCGCACAAGAGATGATGTGAACTGCTTTCATGTCTGGCTCTTTCAGGCTTTGGGGTAAGTGGCAAACACGGATTCGCGTCCGTGCTTGTCGATGAGGAAGACGGTGTAGGGGTCCTTGCGGTCGCCCATCTCCATGCCGGGCGAGCCAGGCGGCATGCTGGGGACGGACAAGCCGATGGCCTTTGGCTTCAAGGCGAGCAAGCGCTTCACTTCGACCGCTGGCACGTGGCCTTCCACCGCATAGCCGCCTACAGAGGCCGTGTGGCAACTGCCAAACCGGTCCGGTATGCCAAACCGATGGCGCACCGCGCTGGTGTCGTCGACCGGGGTCACCTTCACGGGGAAACCGGCAGCCCTGAGATGGTCTGCCCAGGCCCCACAGCAGCCACACGTGGCGGTCTTGAAGACTTCCACCAAGGGCAAGGTGCTTGCGGCACTCACGGGCAGTGTGACCAGCGCACCGGTTCCAGCGGCAAGCGCCATGAAGTGACGTCGGCTGATGGACCGAGGGGCACATCCCTCTGGTTTATCTGCATTGATAGCCAAGGCCATTTCGTTCAGTTGGTTCATGATGGTCCTCTCTTTCAGTGGCCCGTGTGGCCGGTATGGCCGCTTGGCTTGCGGACATTCAGGGTGTTGGCATCGGCTTGAGGTGCGGTCGCCCGCGGTGCCTCGGACACTTCTGTGGTGTATTCAGATGCAACGGAGCCAGCGGGATGTTGGTACCAGCCCGGGTCCTTGTAGTCGCCCGGTGCGAGCTTGTCGCGGACTTTCACCACGCTGAACATGCCACCCATGCCCACCGGCCCGAAAGGCCCCGCGCCGGTCATCATGGGCAACGTGTTATCGGGGATGGGCATGGCCATCTCGGCCATGTCATGCATGCCTTTGTCACCCATCGTCATGTAGTCAGGGATCAGGCTCGAAATCTTCTTGGCGACGTCCTTGTGATCGACGCCGATCATGGTGGGCACGCCGTGCCCCATAGCGTTCATGGTGTGATGCGATTTGTGGCAATGAATGGCCCAATCACCTGCGATGGCGTCGAACTCGATGGCCCGCATCTGGCCGACTGCAATGTCGGTGGTCACCTCCGGCCAGCGTGCCGACTTAGGCACCCATCCACCGTCGGTTCCCGTCACTTCGAAATGAGGCCCGTGCATGTGGATCGGGTGGTTGGTCATCGTCAAGTTGCCTACACGGATTCTGACTCTGTCACCCGTGCGTGCCACGAACGGGTCGATGCCAGGGAACGCTCGGCTGTTCCACGTCCAGAGGTTGAAGTCCAGCATCGTGTTGACCTTCGGCGTGGCGCTGCCAGGTTCGATGTCGTAAGCATTCAGGATGAAGCCGAAGTCCCGGTCGACCTTGAACTGCCGTGGGTCCTTGGGGTGGACGATGAACAGACCCATCATCCCCATGGCCATCTGCACCATCTCGTCGGCATGCGGGTGATACATGAAGGTACCCGGGCGCTGCAGGACGAATTCGTACACGAAGGTTTTGCCAACGCCTATCGGTGGCTGGGTCAAGCCACTCACGCCATCCATCCCTGAGGGGACCAGGATGCCGTGCCAGTGCACCGTTGTCACCTCTGGCAGCTTGTTGGTCACGAAGATGCGGATGCGGTCACCCTCAGCCGCTTCGATGGTCGGCCCAGGGCTGGAGCCGTTGTAGCCCCACAGATTGGCCTTCATGCCTGGCGCGATTTCGCGCACCACGGGTTCGGCGACCAAGTGGAATTCCTTGACGCCGTCTTTCATGCGCCAGGGCAAGGACCAGCCATTGAGTGTCACGATGGGCTGAAACGGGCGGCCATTGGGTGGCGCTGGCGGAGGCAAGGTGGCTGCCGAGGTCTGGATGACCGCTTCGGGCAACAGGGCTGCGCCCGCTTTGCTGACCACGGCCGCTCCAAGGAAGCTGGCACCAGCGGATTTGAAGAAGGTTCTACGATTGCTCATGATGGTGTGTCTTTCTCAGTTGCCGCGGCTTGGCGAGCGGCCCGTTATGGCGGTCTGCAGGTCCGTTTCGGCCTGCCAGTAGTCACGCAGGGCCTCGATGGCACCGACCACACCATTGATCTGGTCCTTGGAGTCGGCCAACAGATCAAACACACTGACGAACATGCCGTTGTAGCGAAGCAGGTTCTCTTCAGAGATGCGTTGCCGCAGAGGGACCACCTCATCGCGGAAATGCTTCGCCACGTCATAGGCGGTCCTGTAGGCCGAGTACGACTCGCGCACTTCCGAACCCACCTTGATGGCCACGGCTGCCGTGCGGTTCACGGCCTGCATGTAGGTGGATTCGGCGCGCGCGACACTGGCCGTCCCGAAATCGAACAAGGGCAGCTGCAACTCGATCTCGTAGCCATTGCTGCGATCCTCGCCCGTTGTGCTCTTGTTCTGATAACCCACGTTCAAGACGTTCACGAAGCGGGTGGCCTTGCTCAGACCGAGCGCCTTCGCGGTCGCGTCAGCACCGCGCCTGGCCATGAGGACGTCCAGGCGTTTTGCCATCGCCGTCTGTTCAGCGTCCTTCGGGTCTGCAGGTTCATTGGGGAGATCAGGCAAGCGGTCCGGCAGCTTCAAGTCGAGCTGGCTGCCCGAGAGCCCGAGCACGCGCACCAGTTGCTCCTTCGCCGCCACGGACCGATGCTGGGCCTTGGCCAGATTGACGAGCGCATCCGAGTAGAAGGACTGTTCTCGCATCTGGGCCAGCTTGGGGAAGTTGCCCGCCTGAACCATCTGCTTGGCCAGATCGTTGGAGGCATCGGCGGCGACCTTCACTTGAGTCTGATAGCCGACGAGCTGCATGGCAGCGACGGCTTCGAAGAAGGCCTTGCGCGCCTCGGCCGCGATGCCCACTGACTCGTAAGCGGCCTGGAGCTGTGCCTGTTCGAAACGCTGTTGCTCAATTTGCCTGGCCAGCGGCATGGTCAGCAAGCTCAGGACGTTGAACACGACTGCGCGGTCGATTTCCACCACGCCATTGCCGCGCAAGCGCCCGAAGGTGAACGACGGGTTGGACAGGCGTCCCGCCCGAACGAGGTCCGCTTCGGCGATACCCAACTCCGCGTAGCTGGCTTGCAGGTCCTTGTTGTTCAGCAGCGCCATCTCGACGGCTGAGTCAGCCGTGAGCGGTTGTTGGAGCAATTCGGCTACGCGCGCCGCAGCCGAATCCGCCAGATCAGCCGAGCGTTGGTAGGACGGGGACTGCCCGATGCGGTCCTTGGTGAGTTGGTCAACGGCGCCAAAGCCGCCGTCGTTCGAGAAGGATGCGCAGCCGGTCAGCACCAGGGCGGCGACAGCAACCGCGCTGCGTCGGATCATGGTTTGCCTTCGCGTTACCCGCCGGGCAGCGGGGCCTAGGCACCAATGGCCTGCGACCCTCATCAAAATGGATTGCTTCATGATGGAACACATCTGACTGATGATGGGAGCTGAACGCTCGCCATGCCTCGCACGATGGACGCACGAGTCCCTGATTGCCTGTTGCAGCAGGCCTGGCGGGGTCAGATGGCTCGGGGTGGGCGGTCTTGCCCTTCCGACTGGAAGTCGGGCGTAGGAACTTGCAGAGCCGGGAACACGACGGACGAAGCCGGCATGGCGCCGGGCAGAGACGGCCATGTCATCAACATGACTGCCGCATGACATCCACTCGCACAGAGATGACAGCTTTCGCCCTTGGACTCTTTGTCGGAGCTTACAGAAGCGTTATCTGGGTGCTGATGATCCGCGTGCTCGGCGGCACCCTCCATTTCGTCATGGGCGTGCATGCCATGGTGCGCATGAACTACGGCTGCAGTGAACCCGTTCGCCTGACCCTGCTCTGGGCAAGCCATGGTTGCAGCTACCGCCCCCCTGAAAGGGAGCAGCATGCAAATCAACAGCAGGACGAGGACACGGAAAGTTTTCACGTCGAAAAGCTTAGCAGAGGCGCATGAAATTGCGCATGTCGGCACTACGGTGGCCAGTCACAGCCACCTAAGACGCCAGCGAGTCGATGATCGGGCATTCAGGCTGATTGTCTCCCCTGCAGCGACGCACGAGTCGGCTGAGAGTTGCCTTCATCACCAAAAGTTCCTTGGCCTTCCTGTCCAGATCGCGCATGTGCTGAAGCGCAAGCGTCTTGACTTCCCGGCTGGTTCGGCCACAGTCACGCCACAGGCTGACGAGCTGACCAATCGCCTGAAGGGAAAAGCCGAGATCACGGGCCTGCCGGATAAAACGCAGCGTCTCCACGGCAACGTCACCATACTGGCGATAGCCAGACTCGGATCTCTGCGCCGCCGGCAGCAAACCAATGTCCTCATAGTGGCGAATCATCTTGACTGACATGCCGGAGGCAGCGGCCGCTTGACCAATATTCAGCATTGATCACTCCTCAAGGTCACACGCTTTCAGCTTAGACCTTCCTACAGGGGGAGGGTAAAGCGCTGACAGCGTTTGTATGACGCACATCAAAGAATGGCGCTGGGAGGGCTTGACCTTCCCCCGGTGGGAAGGTTCACAGTCACACTGCCAACAGCGAAGGAGCTTGAGATGTTTGCCTATCAAATCAAGGACATGACCTGCGGCCATTGCGCCAGCGCCATCACCAAGGCCGTTCACGCGGTGGATGGCGGGGCCAAGGTCGAGGTAGATCTCAGCCGGCATATGGTTTTGGTCGACTCAACATCTGCAACGGAAGGCGCCATCGGGCAGGCCATTCGGGAGGCAGGTTACGAAGCCATGGCCGTCAATGCTTCAAGCAGACAAGCAGCCGGTGCGCGTACCGGTGGGTGTTGCTGCGGAAGTGGTGCTGCTGCTGGTTGCGGCGCTTGAGGCGCCTCAGTTCAATTTCTCAAAAACCATTACCCCTGTCCCACTGTAAGGAGAAGACCATGCGTTCCATCACCGTTCTCGCCGTTGCCGCCATGTTCGCGGGCGGCGCGTTTGCCCAAGCCGCTCAGTCCGAACAGGACCATGCCGCACACCATCCCGCAAGCGCCTCTGCTGCTGCACCCGAGACCAGGGCAGCCGCAAAGCCCTCGACAAAAGTGACGCCCAAGCCTGCTGGCGCAGCGAGTGCACCGTCCGCCACGCAAATGGACGCGATGATGAAGTCGATGAAGGACATGCATGACAAGATGATGGCCGCCAAGACACCTGAAGAGCGTCAGGCCTTGATGGACGAGCACATGAAGACCATGAAGGACGGCATGGGCATGATGGGCCAGATGAAAGGTGGGCAGCCCGGCATGGGAATGCGTGGCAAGGAAGGCATGCCTTGCCACGACGACATGATGTCCAAGCGCATGGACATGATGGAAGGGATGATGCAGATGATGATGGACCGCGAGGCCGCTCGCTCCATGCCTGCGAAGTAAGTGCCACACAGGGCTGAAGGGGCTGCCATGGAACAAGACCATCATGATGCCCCGCCGTTCTGGCGGTCACCTGCCGGTCTGGCGCTGCTGGTGGCCCTCGTGATTGGCGGTTTTTTCCTGGTCAAGGAGCACACCGCCCACCTGTTGGGCGCGCTGCCCTACCTTCTCTTGTTGGCCTGCCCGCTCATGCATGTCTTCATGCACCGCGGGCACGGCCACCAACACGGTTCATCGAGGAGAACGGATGATGAACAGCTTCGGAAATGACTATGGCCTTTGGGGCATGGTCTTCGTCAACTCGGTCGTCTTTGTGGGCTTTGCATACAGCTTCTTCAAGCCCCAGAATTTGCGCGACTGGCGCAGCTTCGGTGCCTACAGTGCTTTCATCGTTGCCCTGTTTGCCGAGATGTACGGGTTCCCCTTGACCATCTATCTTCTCTCTGGATGGTTGGGCACAAAGTTCCCAGGGGGCAACATCTATGGACACGACGCTGGCCATCTGTGGTGGGTGTTGACCGGTCGACAAGGTGATCCACACTTCGGTGCACTACACCTTCTCAGCTTCGCTTTCCTTTTTGCCGGCTTTACCTTGCTGTCGAAATCGTGGCATGTGCTGTACCACGCACAGCGGCAAGGCAAGCTGGCTGATGGCGGCCCATATCGACTGGTGCGCCATCCCCAGTACATCGGGTTTGTGGCCATCATGTTCGGCTTTCTGCTGCAGTGGCCCACCTTGCTGACGCTGGCGATGTTTCCCGTGCTGGTGGTCATGTATGTGCGCCTGGCCATGGCGGAAGAACGTGACTCCGAGGCGGCCTTTGGCCAGGCCTGGCGCGACTACGCCGCGGCAACGCCCCGCTTTATTCCCAAGCTGACAGGTCAAGACGCCAGTCGACCCGTCAAGAACCATTGACACTCTTTCGAGGTGCACGATGAACCAGAACCCACCCCCTCCATCCCGCTGGCGTTCGCCTGCCGGCATCTTCATGCTCATCGCTGGCGCCGTCGGCATCTATTACCTCCTGACGGAGCACCTCACGCATGTCACACAGGCCATCCCCTACCTGTTTCTCCTGGCATGCCCCTTGATGCATGTGTTTGGACACCACCATGGTGGCCATGGCGGGCATGAGGGTCATCAACACGGTGACGACAATCCCGACAAGCGCAGGTGATGCATCGCGTGGCACCGGCCTGCACGCGTCGTTAACAAGAAATTTGCTTGACCTTGTCACGTGAGCAAGGTCCAAACTGCCAACAAGAACAGGGCTTCGCCATGCCGTCATCAAACACCGAACATCACGATCATGCAGCCCATGGTGCCCTCGTCGGTGCCCACCATGAGCACCAGGGTGCGTCTCAAGCAAACGCGGCGCCTGGAACGCACGTGATGCCTGACGGCACGGTAATGGAGGGTGAACACTGCTCGCACGACCACCATCACGCCGATCACGCGCATGCCGGGCATGGCCATGCTGCGCATGCCCACCACGCAGCGTCGCCAAAGTCGGCCCCCAAAGGCGACCAGAGCCAGGTTGAGTACACCTGCCCCATGCACCCGCAGGTTCGCCAGATGGGCCCTGGCAACTGTCCCATCTGTGGCATGGCCTTGGAGCCAGTGGTCGCCATCGCCGAGCAGGGTGAGAGCCCCGAGCTGCGAGACATGACCCGACGCTTCTGGGTCGGCGGCTTGCTAGCCTTGCCTGTGTTCGCGCTGGAAATGGGCGGGCACCTGTTCAACATCCATCACCTCATCGCACAGCAGACCTCGAACTGGGTGCAGTTGGTGGTGGGAACCCCTGTCGTTCTGTGGGCCGGCTGGCCCTTCTTCACCCGTGCTGTTGCCTCGGTGAAGAACCGCAGCCTCAACATGTTCACGCTCATTGCATTAGGGACAGGCGCGGCATGGCTCTACAGCATCGTCGCGACGCTCGCACCGGCACTGTTTCCACCCGCGCTGCGTGATGAGAGCGGGGCGGTGGCGGTTTACTTCGAGGCCGCAGCCGTCATCACAGTTCTGGTGCTGCTGGGCCAGGTTCTTGAACTGCGTGCACGTGAGAAGACGTCTGGTGCTATCAAGGCCTTGCTGGGTCTGGCACCCAAAACAGCGGTGAAGGTTAAGCCTGATGGTACGGACGAGACCGTCCAGGTCGATGGCATCCAGGCGGGGGACCTGCTGCGCGTGCGCCCCGGCGAGAAGGTGCCCGTCGATGGCGAACTGACGGAAGGCAAAGGTAACGTCGATGAGTCCATGGTGACGGGTGAGCCGATACCCGTTGCCAAGGCCCTTGGCTCCAAGGTCACAGCGGGCACGCTGAACCAGACCGGTGGCTTTGTAATGCGGGCTGAGAAGGTCGGTGCAGACACCTTGCTCTCTCAGATCGTGCACATGGTGGCCGCGGCCCAACGCAGCCGGGCACCGATCCAACGCATGGCCGACCAGGTCGCGGGCTGGTTCGTTCCGGTGGTCATTCTGGTGGCGGTGCTGACATTCATGGCCTGGCTGGTCTGGGGGCCTTCGCCGGCGTTCAGCTTTGCGCTGGTCGCAGCGGTGGCGGTGCTCATCATTGCCTGCCCCTGTGCACTGGGCCTGGCGACGCCCATGTCCATCATGGTGGGGGTCGGAAAGGGGGCCCAGCATGGGGTGCTCATTCGCGACGCCGAAGCACTGGAGAAGATGGAGAAGGTCGACACCCTGGTCGTCGACAAGACCGGAACGCTCACCGAGGGGAGGCCCAAGGTGGTCCACATTGAAGCGGCTGCCGGTCACCAGGCAGAAGACGTTCTTCAGAAGCTGGCAAGCGTCGAGCGCGCCAGCGAGCATCCGTTGGCAATGGCCATCGTCATGGATGCACAGGCGCGCAAGGTGAACCTGTCACCGGTGATGGACTTCGACTCGCCCGTTGGCAAGGGCGTCATCGGGCGCGTCGATGGCCAGCTCATCGTGTCGGGCAGCGCCAAGTTCCTGGATGAACATAGCATCGACTCCAGCAGCCTGGCCACTGCGGCCGAGGCGCAACGGCAGAAAGCCGCCACGGTCATCTTCGTGGGCATTGGCGGCAAGCTGGCTGGCTTCGTCGCGATTGCAGACCCCATCAAGGCGACCACACCGCAGGCCTTGAAGGCCCTCCAGGCCGCCGGTGTGCGTGTGGTCATGCTGACAGGCGATGGCAAGACCACGGCCGAGGCCGTGGGCAGAGAGCTGGGCATCGACGAGGTGGTGGCCGAAGTCTTCCCGGAGGACAAGGCAGCCGTCGTCAAGCGCCTGCAGGGTGAAGGGCGCGTCGTGGCGATGGCCGGTGATGGTGTCAATGATGCGCCGGCACTGGCGCAGGCGACGGTGGGAGTGGCGATGGGAACCGGTACCGACGTCGCCATGGAAAGCGCTGGCATCACCTTGCTCAAGGGCGACCTGATGGGCATCGTGCGTGCGCGCACGCTGTCACAGGCAACCATGCGCAACATCCGCCAGAACCTATTCCTCTCTTTCGCGTACAACGTGGCTGGCATTCCGATTGCAGCTGGGGTGCTCTATCCGTTCTTCGGGTTGCTGCTATCTCCTGTCGTGGCAGCGGCGGCCATGGCGCTGTCATCGGTGAGCGTCATCGCCAATGCGTTGCGTCTCAGAGGGGCGAGGGTGGAATGATGTGTGGAGCCCGAAGACCGGAGATCGGTTGAGTTGATACGCCCTGTTTCACACGGGCACCTTCGGCGGAAGCGCACATGGTTTGCAGATGCTGGAGCCCTTTTCGCGGCTGAATCCATTCGCAGCTTTGGGGTGAAAGCACGAGGTCGTGCTGGGCGGAAGTCGTCAGCGATGCGGTTGCGCACAAGCCCTACGGTAGCAGTTCCTTGTACAGCTGACCTTCGTGCTTTCGGCCGTCGGCATGTTCAACGACTGCTTGGTGGCTCTTAGCGTGATTGCGGCCAGTCGCATCGACCGGCCGCAATCGCCGCGAAGCAGCCAATTGCAATGGAGGACGCACCAAGCTGATTGCGGTCCATTAGCAGATACTCAACGATCAACAGCTACCGAATTTGAACCTGCCATGGTCTGCAAGCCGCACCTCTCCAGCGACAGTAACTCGCCAGGGAGCAAGGGCTGGGAATTCGCATCGAAAGATCCGACAGCCGCACCAAGCATGATCGTGCAGAAGGTCATGCACCTATTCACCGGGCCACCACATCCAGGCGCGGCACCACCTCATCATCGTCTTTGCCATCGTCGGGCAGCAGTCTCAAAGGCCTTGAGGACCGCGCGTTCGACGCGCCTTGCCAGGTCTTCGTCGCTGAAGACCTCGGGGTACGTCTTGCGCAGCTTGCCGGTGACCTTCATGTTGGTCACCAGGGATCGGATGATCGCCGCATAGTCCTCGTCGCGACCCATCGATGATGTCCTTGAGGTTTTCTCGCGCTGTGTCGTAGCGCAGCAGGTACACGGCTTCGTCCTTGAGCCCGTGCAGGATCGAGTGCCGGATGACATCGACCAGGTACTCGCACTGGAAGGTGAGGTCGGCATAGCGCCAGGTGGCCAGGCCTCGGTTCCAGTCGGCTGCGTGCAAGTGGACTCAACACCATCTTCGTGTTGCACGGTCGAGCCGAACTTGCATACCGAATTCATCGTGGCCATCAGCGGCCGCGACAGGTCAGGTGCACGCTCAGCGTTGCATCTGGCTGGCAATGTGCTGGAACGTCTCGACCGTGAAGCCGTTTGACGCCGTACTGGAGCGCGCCGAGCCGATGACGCTGCGGATCCGAAAGGGCTGCACTGGCGCCACGCCGTACGCCTGCGACAGCCACTTATATCCGGCGTCTTCGTTTCCATTTTGCATACGGCGCCTCTAAAACGGTTATCGGCGCCTCTTTCCGTGCCAAAACGCTTACGGTCAATCGTGTGTAGCGACGTGGATCCGCTGCGGGATCTCTTGCCCGATGCGGTGTCAGGCGTGCTGCGATGGACCAGCGTGCGCCGGGATGCACAGCACGATTGGTTCAGGCCCCAGCCTCTTTGAAAGGCTGGCGGCCAGGGCGACAAGCCCCGCTCACTCCTTCTTGGCGAACGCACCGAAGGTCAGGAGGTTGAAGATGCCCGTGAGCAGCTTGCCCTCGGCCTTGAGGATGTTGCTCACGAGGGTCACGATGGGGTTGGCGCCGCCGCTGACGTGTGCGATGTCGGTCTTGCTCAGGATTCGCATGCTCGTTCCTTTGGAAAAATAAGGTGGTTGGCCTGCGCCCCGATACGGGGTAACGCATTGAGCGTTAAATGTATGTAGGTGTGCTTGCCTGCCTATCCGGCCTTACGCCTGGAAATCAGGCGTGTTCGACTGTCTGAATGGACGAAATGCCAACCCAGGCAGCGCGTCAGCCCGCGGCGTCAACCGACACGTGTTCGATTCGCGGAAACGCCACCTGCGTCTCCAGCTCGAAGGCCAGCGACAACAGCGTGGCTTCCTGCCCCGCCTGTGCGGCCAGCTGGATCCCGATGGGCCGCGGGTCACTTCGGGTCATGCCCATGGGCAGTGAGATGGCCGGCGTGCCTAGCACGTTCTGCATGGGCGTGAAGCCGACATAGCTGGTCAGCCGTGGCAGCAGTTGGTCGGCCGGTGTGCCGGGGTTCAGGTAGCCCAGCCGCGGCGAGGCATGCGTCAACACCGGGCTGAGCACGGCATCGAAAGGCGCGAAGTGCGTGGCGTTCAGGCGCTGGAAGTTGTAGAGCGCCATCGCGGCCGATGGCAGGCGGTGCCAGCGCCGCTGGAAGATGTGCATCAGCTCGCGGCTGAGCCCTTCGTATTGCGTCATGTCCCACTCCGAGCCGCGGAACATGAAGCGGCCAAAGCGCCCCACGGCAAAGCTCAGAAAGCCCCAGTACAGCAGGAAGCTGTCGATGTGCGCAGGCGTCAGCCGCGCGTCCATGGGCTCGACGATGTGGCCTGCGCCTTCGAGCAGGCGTGCCGTGCGCATCACGGTCTCGAGCGTGTCGGCATCGATGGGCACATCACCCGGCGGGTTCAGCCACAGGCCGATCTTCAGGCGTCTGGCAGCAGGCCCTTCCAACAGGCCCACGCGCGGGTGCCGGCGATGGTGATGCGTCTTCTCGGCTTCGGCCAGGAACATCGCCGTGTCGCGCACCGTGCGGGTCAGCACGCCTTCGGTGATCAGGTTCAGCGGCAGGCTGCGTGACAGGGTGGCGTTGACGAGGCGATCGCGCGAGACCTTCAAACCGACCAGGCCGCAAGCCGCCGCCGGGATGCGGATGGAGCCGCCGCCATCGTTGCCGTGCGCAATGGGCACCACGCCCGATGCCACCAGCGCGGCCGAGCCGCCCGATGAGCCGCCTGCCGAATACGCCGTGTGCCAGGGATTGGATGTGGCGCTGCCGTCCTGGTATTCGGTGGTGCCGTTGAAGCCGAACTCGGGCAGGTTCGACTTGCCGATCACGTTGAAGCCCTGCGCCAGCAGTTGCCGGGTGAAGGGATCGTCCCGCCGGGCCTTGGCCGATTTGAAGATGCGCGAGCCCAGCTGCGTTGGGTGGCCGGCGAGGTCCACGGTGTCCTTGATGAAGGTGGGCACGCCGGCAAAGGCACCTTGCGCGTGCGTGGCCCCACCCGGCGCGGGCGCGGCCCAGGCGCGGGCCTGATCGTAGGTGCGCAGTGCGATGGCATTCAGCGCAGGGTTCACCTGCTCGGCGCGGGCGATGGCCGCATCCGTCACTTCCTGGACGGACAACTGCTTGCGGCGGATCGCGTCCGCGAGGGCGACGGCGTCCAGATGGCCCAGTGCGTCGGATTGGAAGGCATGCACGGGGCGTGCGGTCGGCATGTGCGGCTCGCTATTTAACGCTTCGGATTCCGCATTTTAGGGGCCGAGGCGCCGAGGCCGCCCACGCGCTCAATCCTTGACCGCATACCTGCTGCGGTTCACCTGCAAGGCCAGCAGGGTGCTCACCGCCCCCGTCAACAGGTAGACGCTGACGGCCACCAGCCCGAACTCGGCGGACAAGCCCAGCGCCGTCAAGGGCGCAAACGCAGCGCCCACCAGCCACGCCAGATCCGCCGTCAGGGCCGCACCTGTATAGCGGAAGCGGGGCAGGAAGTTGGACGTCACCGAGCCGGCCGACTGTCCGTACGACAAGCCCAGCAGCACGAAGCCGATGAGGATGAAGGCATCCTGGCCCACCGTGCCGCCGCCCAGCAGCCACGGCGTGACCAGGCTGAAGGCCGCGATCAGCATGGCCAGCGTGCCCAGCGTGCGGCGGCGCCCGATGCGGTCGGCCATCAGGCCCGACAGCGGCATCGCCACCGCGCACAGCACCGCGCCCAGCAGCTCGATGGACAGGAACTGCGCCACCGATTGATGCGAGTACAAGGCAATCCACGAAAGCGGGAACACCGTCACCAGGTGGAAGAGGGCGTAGCTGGCGAGGGCCGCAAAGGCGCCGATCACCACATGCAGGCCTTGTTCCTTGAACAGCTCGGCGGGGTCGCAAGGCTCCAGTTCGCGGGCCTGCAACTCGCGCTCGTATTCATGCGTGACCACCAGTCGCAGGCGCGCGAACAAGCCCACCACGTTGAGCGTGAAGGCCGTGAAGAAGGGAAAGCGCCAGCCCCAGCTCAAGAAGTCGTCGGTGGACAGGTTGCCCCACAGGTAGGCGAACAGGCCGCTGGCGAGGATGAAGCCCAGCGGTGCGCCCAACTGCCCCAGCATGGCGTACCAGCCGCGTCGGCTTTGCGGTGCGTTGAGGGCCAGCAGGGAGGGCAGGCCATCCCAGGATGCGCCCAGGGCCAGGCCCTGGCCGATGCGGCACAGCGTCAGCATCGAGATCGCGACCCAGGCGCCTGAAGCTTCGCTGCCTGGCAACAGGGCCATGCCCACGGTCGATATGCCCAGCAGGAAGAGCGCCGCCGTCAGCTTGGTGCCGCGGCCCCAGCGTTGCTGCATGGCCATGCCCGCCAGCGTGCCGATGGGCCGGACCACGAAGGCCAGCGCCAGCAGCGCAAAGGCCCACAAGGTGCCCTCCAGGCGGTCCACAAACGGAAAGAAGAGCGCGGGGAACACCAGCACCGAGGCGATGCCGTAGACGAAGAAGTCGAAGTACTCCGAAGCCCGCCCGATGACCACGCCGACGGCGATGTCGCCGGGGGCCACGGTGTGGGATTCGATCGGCGGCGCGTCCAAAGGCGTTTTCCCAGGGTGAAGCGCTTGAATGTGGGCGGTACTCATTTGGGTGTTTTTTGGTGCCTTGGACAAAATGTCCAATGGTTGATCCATCTCAATCAAGATACATTCGGGCCCGCTGCACAACCCTCGTTTTCCCGCCCGAGCAGGTATCCCTGATGTACCCTTCCCGTCCGAGCCGTCGCGCCCTCTCCCTCCTGGGGCTGGTGGCCGCCTCCACGGCGCTGTCCGGCTGCAACTTCGTCGTGATGAAGCCACATGGCGACATCGCCCGCCAGCAGGCTGACCTCATCGTCACCTCCACCTTGCTGATGCTGCTGATCATCGTCCCGGTGATCGTGCTGACGCTGTTTTTCGCCTGGCGGTATCGCGCCTCCAACACGGCAGCGACCTACACGCCCGACTGGGATCACTCCACCCGCCTGGAGCTGATGATCTGGGGCGCGCCCTTGCTGATCATCATCGTGCTGGGTGCGATCACCTGGATCAGCACGCACAAGCTCGATCCCTATCGCCCGCTGGATCGCATCGATGCCCAGCGCCCCGTGCCGGCTGGCGTTCAGCCCCTGGTCGTGGAAGTGGTGGCGCTGGACTGGAAGTGGCTGTTCATCTATCCCGAGCAGGGCATTGCCACCGTCAATGAACTGGCCGCGCCGGTGGACCGCCCCATCCAGTTCAAGCTGACGGGCTCCAGCGTGATGAACGCCTTCTACGTGCCCTGAGCTGGCCGGCATGATCTACGCGATGCCCGGCATGGAGACCAAGTTGCACGCGGTGATCAACAAGCCCGGTGTGTACCAGGGCATGTCAGCCAACTACAGCGGTGGCGGCTTCTCGGACATGCGCTTCAAGTTCCATGGCCTGAGCAACGAAGACTTCGATCGCTGGGTGGCCCGCAACAAGACCGAAGGCCAGGCGCTGGACCGCGCCGGCTTCATGCAGCTGGAAAAGCCCAGCCACCGCGAGGCCGTGCGCCGCTATGCCAGCGTCGAGCCCGATCTGTACCACGCCATCCTCAACCGCTGCGTGGACGCGACCAAGATGTGCCTGAACCAGATGGCGGCCATCGATGCCCGCGGCGGCATGGGCAAGGGCGGTGTCAGCGGCCTGATGCGCCAGACCTGGCCCGGTGGCGATGGCCAGCAGGCGCGCACGGTGGTGGCGGCCTTGTGCACGCCCGTCAATCCCAGTGGCCAGGTGACCGTCGCTTCCGCGGCGGCCTTGACGCCCGCATCGGCCCGCACGTCCATCGCGCAGCCCTGACGACCTGATCCGAATCCCGCGCGGCCCGGTGAAAACGGGGCCTGCGCTTCACGCTCTTGCGAGATCGAAGATGTCCCCCGAACTCAGCCAATTGATCTTCGGACGCCTCAGTCTGGAGGCCATTCCGTATCACGAGCCCATCCTGGTGGCCACCTTTGCCGCCGTGGCGCTGGGTGGCATGGCCCTGCTGGCCCTGCTCACGCGCTTCAATCTGTGGACGCCGCTGTGGCGCGACTGGATCTGCAGCATCGACCACAAGAAGATCGGCATCATGTACATCGTGATGGGCCTGATCATGCTGCTGCGTGGCTTTGCCGATGCGGTGATGATGCGTGCCCAGCAGGCCATCGCCTTCGGCGACAACCCGGGCTTTTTGCCGCCGCATCACTTCGACCAGGTCTTCACCGCCCACGGCGTGATCATGATCTTTTTCGTGGCCATGCCGCTGGTCACCGGCTTCATGAACTACGTGGTGCCGCTGCAGATCGGCGCGCGCGATGTGGCTTTCCCGTTCCTGAACAACTTCAGCTTCTGGATGACGGCCGGCGGTGCCATCCTGGTGATGGTGTCGCTGTTCATCGGCGAGTTCGCCAAGACCGGCTGGCTGGCCTATCCGCCGCTGTCGGGCCTGCTGCAATCGCCGGACGTCGGGGTGGACTACTACCTGTGGTCGCTGCAGATCGCAGGCATCGGGACGACGCTCTCGGGCATCAACCTGATCGCCACCATCATCAAGATGCGCGCGCCGGGCATGACGCTGATGAAGATGCCCGTCTTCACCTGGACCTCGCTGTGCACCAACGTGCTGATCGTGGCCTCCTTCCCCGTGCTGGCCGCCACACTGGCGCTGCTGACGGCCGACCGTTATCTGGGCACCAACTTCTTCACCAACGACCTGGGCGGCAACGCCATGTTGTACGTGAACCTGATCTGGATCTGGGGCCACCCCGAGGTCTACATCCTGGTGCTGCCGGTGTTCGGCATCTTCTCGGAGATCGTCTCGACCTTCAGCGGCAAGAAGCTGTTCGGGTATGCCTCGATGGTCTATGCCACGGTGGTGATCACCATCCTCTCGTACCTGGTGTGGCTGCACCACTTCTTCACCATGGGCTCGGGCGCCAGCGTGAACTCCTTTTTCGGCATCACGACGATGATCATCTCGATCCCGACGGGCGCCAAGATCTTCAACTGGCTGTTCACGATGTACCGCGGCCGCATCCGCTTCGAGGTGCCGATGCTGTGGACGGTGGGCTTCATGATCACCTTCGTGGTGGGCGGCATGACCGGCGTGCTGCTGGCCGTGCCCGCGGCCGACTTCGTGCTGCACAACAGCCTCTTCCTGATCGCGCACTTCCACAACGTGATCATTGGCGGCGTGGTGTTCGGTCTGATGGCGGGCATCAACTACTGGTTCCCCAAGGCCTTCGGCTACAAGCTGGATGCGTTCTGGGGCAAGGTCTCGTTCTGGTGCTGGTTCGTGGGCTTCTGGGTGGCGTTCACGCCGTTGTACGTGCTGGGCCTGATGGGTGTGACGCGCCGCATGAACCACTTCGACGATCCTTCGCTGCAGATCTGGTTCCAGATCGCAGCCGTGGGTGCGGGCATCGTGGCCCTGGGCATCGGCGCCTTCGGCGTGCAGCTGCTGGTCAGCTACCTCAAGCGCGATCAGCTGCGCGACGAGACGGGCGACATCTGGGGCGGCCGCACGCTGGAGTGGGCCACGGCTTCGCCCCCGGCGGATTACAACTTCGCGTTCACGCCCATCGTGCATGACAACGATGCCTGGCATGACATGAAGCAGCGCGGTGCGAAGCAGCCCATGGTCGGCTTCAAGGCCATCCACATGCCCAAGAACACGGCAGCCGGTTTTGTCATCGCGATGCTGGCCACGGCCACGGGCTTTGCGCTGATCTGGCACATGTGGCTGTTCGCCGGTCTGGGCTTCGTGGCCACGATCGCCGCCTCCATCGCCCACACCTTCAACTACGACCGCGATTTCTACATCCCGGCCGACGAGGTGGCCCGCACCGAGCAGGAGCGCGCCGGCACCTCCCTGGCCGCTGCGGCCTGATCGATCGAACAAGGCAGTCTGACCATCATGGCCATCGCTTCTTCCCATGCCGCGGGCTTGACGTCCGCCAACGGTGCACCGGTGTTCTACGACAACGGTGACCACCATCCCCAACAAGGCACGCTCCTGGGCTTCTGGCTCTACCTGATGAGCGACTGCCTGATGTTCGCGGTGCTGTTTGCCGTGTACGCGGTGCTGGGCCGCAACTATGCTGCCGGCCCCTCGGGTGCGGACCTGTTCGATCTACCGCTGGTGGCCGTCAACACGGCGTTGCTGCTGTTCTCGTCGATCACGTATGGCTTTGCCATGATCGCGATGCAAAAGGGCAGCAAGGGCGGCGTGCTGGGCTGGCTGGCGATCACCGGGCTTGTTCGGCCTGGGCTTTCTGAGCCTGGAAATCTTCGAGTTTGCGCACCTCATTCATGAAGGGGCCGGGCCGGGGCGCAGCGGCTTCCTGTCGGCGTTCTTCACGCTGGTGGGCACGCACGGCCTGCACGTGACCTTCGGCATCATCTGGCTGCTCACGCTGATGGCGCAGGTGGGCAAGCTGGGGCTGACGGCACGAGAACAGGCGCCGCCTGATGTGCCTGTCGATGTTCTGGCACTTCCTGGATCTGATCTGGATCGGTGTCTTCACGTTTGTCTACTCTGATGGCCGTGATCTGAGCCTTCGGCTCGGCGATGTATTGGAGTTTGTATGGGTCAACCATCTCATGCGCATGACGCGCACCACGAAGAAGGCGGCTACCACGCCACCTACAAGGGCTATCTGATCGGCTTCCTGCTGTCGGTGGTGCTGACGGCGATTCCGTTCTGGCTGGTGATGGGCAAGGTGCTGCCTTCGCCGCGTGTCACGGCCTTCGTGATCCTGGCGTTCGCCGCGGTGCAGATGATCGTGCACATGGTCTACTTCCTGCACTTGAATGCCAAGGTGGAAGGCGGCTGGTCGCTGCTGGCCATGGTGTTCACCGTGTCGCTGGTGGTGATCATGTTGTCCGGCTCGATCTGGGTGCTCTACCATCTCAACACGAACATGATGCCCAGCATGGATCCGCAGGCCATGCGCAACATGCCGTGACCCTGACGCAGCAGCCACCACACCAACCCCGTTCCAAGCGCACGCTGGCCGCGGCTTTTGCCGTGGCCGCGCTGGCGTTTGCGGGGTTCATGTCGCTGGGCATCTGGCAGATCGAGCGTCTGGCGTGGAAGGAGGCGCTGATCGCCCGTGTGACGCAGCATGCGAACGCGGCACCGATGCCGGCGCCCGAGCCCGCCGAATGGCCGCGTGTGCGGCGTGAAGCCGATGAATACCGGCGCGTGAGCGTGCAGGGCCGCTTTGCCCATGAGCGCGAGACACTGGTGCGGGCCAGCACCGAGCTGGGCTCGGGCTATTGGGTGCTCACGCCGCTCTACACCGATCAGGGCTTCTGGGTGCTGGTCAATCGCGGCTTCGTGACGCCGGCCTTCAGCACGCGTGCATCGCGTCAGGCACAGGAGCCTTTGCCAGAGCAGCCGCAAATCGGCCTGTTGCGTCTTTCGGAGCCCGGCGGCAGCGCCTTGCAGCAGAACGATGCCGCACAGGGGCGCTGGTATTCGCGGGATGTGCAGGCCATGGCCGCAGCCCGCGGGCTGCCCCGGGATGCCGTGGCGCCTTACTTCATCGATCTGGTGGCGCCAGAGGGGCAGTCGGCGCAGGCAGCGCAGATCGCATGGCCACGGCCCGGACTGACGGTGCTCAGCTTCACCAACAACCATCTGGTGTATGCCTTGACCTGGTTCGCGCTGGCGGCCATGACGGTGGGGGCCATCGGTTACCTGATCGCCGATGAACGGCGCTTGCGCCGCTTGAGTCACACACACGGCAGGCCATGAACAGCGCACCGCTTGCCACGCCGGCCGATCAGCCTCCGCCCTTGAGTGAGAGGGCCCTGGCGCCGGAGCGGCTGGCGCACAGCAACAACCTGGTGCAGCTGATCCAGATGCGCTGGCTGGCCGTCGCGGGCCAGTTGTTCACGATCCTGATCGTCCAGTTCGTGCTGGGCATTGCCCTTGCCGTTCATCGAGATGGTCACACTGCTGGCGGTGCTGGCTGTGTTCAATGTGGCCAGCGGCCGGCGGCTGCGGCTCGCGTTGCCGGTCAGCAATGGCGAGTTGTTCGCCGGCCTGCTGGTCGATGTCGCGGTGCTGAGCTGCCAGCTGTACTACTCCGGTGGCAGCGGCAATCCCTTCATCTACCTGTATCTGTTGCAGGTGGCCGTGGGCTCGGTGCTGCTGCGGCCGGTCTACATCTGGTCCATGGTGCTGGTCACCAGCCTGTGCTTCGTGGCGCTCACACAGTGGCATCGGCCGCTGGCGTTTCCGGATGCGGGCGGGCCCGACCCTTCTGCGCACTATGTGGGCGGCCTGCTGGTGTGCTTTTTGATCAATGCCTCGTTGCTGGTGATCTTCATCGGGCGCATCGGGCGCAACCTTCGGCAACGCGATGCGCGCCTGGCCGATCTGCGTCAGCGCGCCGCGGAAGAGGAGCACATCGTTCGCATGGGGCTGCTGGCCTCAGGGCGCGGCGCATGAGCTGGGTACGCCCGCTGGCCACGCTGTCGGTGATCCTGGGCGACTGGGCCCGGATGACGCCGTTTGCCGCCGAGCCCGAGCTGCGCGAAGAGATCGAGCAGATGCAAATCCAGGTCAGCCGATGCAAGGCCATCGTCACCGGCATCCTGCAATCGGCCGGCGAGACGCGCGGCGAAGCACCGGAAGAGACGACGCTGCACGACTTCCTGGACGAGCTGGTGGACGAGTGGCGCCAGACACGCCCGGCCAAGGCCCTGGCCTTCGATCGCCACAACCTGCCGGATGTGCCCTTCATTGCCGACACGGCGCTGCAGGCAGATGATCGACAACGTGCTGGACAACGCGCTGGAGGCCGCGCCACAAGGCGTGGTGCGCCTGCATGCCAGCTGCGAGGACGACACGCTGATCCTGCGTGTGCGAGACGAGGGCCCCGGCTTCGCGCCCGAGATGCTGCAGCGCTTCGGCAAGCCGTATGAATCCAGCAAGGGGCGGCCAGGGGGCGGGCTGGGATTGTTCCTGTCGGTGAATGTGGCGCGCACGCTGGGTGGGCGCATCGAGGCGCGCAACCGCGAGGGTGGGGGCGCCGAGGTGGTCATCACGCTGCCGCTGGCTTCGCTGATGACCTCAGAATAGCGTCCCATGCAAGACGCTCCACGCCAGTTGCTCATCGTCGAGGACGACGACGCGTTCGCCCGCACGCTGACGCGCTCTTTCGAGCGCCGGGGCTACGAGGCCTTGCGTGCCTCTTCCCTGGCCGAGGTGCAGGTGCTGCTCCAGACGCATCGCCCCGGCTATGCCGTGGTGGACCTCAAGCTGGCGGGCGGCGATTCGGGGCTGGCTTGCGTGCAGCAGCTGCATGCGCAGGATCCGGCCATGGTGATCGTGGTGCTGACGGGTTACGCCAGCATCGCCACGGCGGTGGAGGCCATCAAGCTGGGCGCGCGCCACTATCTGGCCAAGCCCGCCAACACCGATGACATCGAGGCGGCGTTCTCACGGGTCGAAGGCGACTCGGATGTGGAGCTGACCGAGCGCACCACCTCCATCAAGACGCTGGAGTGGGAGCGCATCCACGAGACGCTGGCCGAGACGGGCTTCAACATCTCGGAGACAGCGCGTCGGCTGGGCATGCACCGCCGCACGCTGGCGCGCAAGCTGGAGAAGCAGCGGGTGAAATAAGGCGGCCCGGCTTCAGCGGCGGTCAAGGTCTTGAAGACCTGGAGACATCAAAGGCCCAGCAACTGCGCCAAGCCGGCCACGCCCACGGGGGGCTGCGGCGTCCAGGGGATGGCGAACATGCGTTTCGCGAGCCCGTCTGCGATGCGCGCCATCTGCCGGCGCTCGCCCGCAAGGCGTGCGCGCAGCACCGGGTCTTGCGTGTGCGAGGCGAGGATGGACTTGTTCACCACCCAGGCATAAGGCTCGATCTGCGCCCGCCGCAGGTCGTCCTGCAAGGCCGCGGCCTGCGACACCGGGGTGGTCTCCGGCAGGGTGACGAGCACGATGCGCGTGTAGGCGGCATCCTGCAGGCGCATGAGGGGGGTGACCACGTGCGCCGCCGACTTGCCCTCATATGCCTGGATCATCTGCCGGTGGTAGGCACCGGTGGCGTCCATCAGCAGCAGCGAGTGGCCGGTGGGAGCCGTGTCCAGCACCACGAAGGCGCTGCGCGCGGCAGACACCGTGCGCGAGAACGCGTGGAACACGGCCACCTCTTCGGTGCAGGGCGATTGCAGGTCTTCGAGCAACAGCGCTTTTTCCTGTTCATCGAGCTGCGCGCCGCGTGCGGCCATGATCTTGTCGATGTAGTGCTGCGTCTCCAGCTTGGGATCGATGCGGCTGAGCTCCAGGCCTGGCACCTGTCCCCGGAGGGTGGAGGCCAGGTGGGCGGCCGGATCGGTGGTGCTCAGGTGCACGGCGTGGCCGCGCCGCACCAGACCCAGCGCCAGGGCGGCCGCGATGGTGGTTTTGCCGACGCCGCCTTTGCCCATCACCATGATCAGGCCCTTGCCCGTCGCGGCCAGCTCCTCGACCAGGGTGTCCAGGCCCTGTGCCGATCCGCGATCGGCCGCGTCATCCATGGGGGGCGTCAACGCCCGTGCGGCATCGTCGTCCAGCAGCGCGCGCAAGGCGGGCAGGCCCACGGTGTCGAAGGCGCGCAGGGGGACGGTTGCCTGAGGCAGGGCCTTCAAGGCGTCCGGCATGGTGAGGATGGCCTCCTGGCTCAAGGCCTGCAGCGCATCGGCCACCGCATCGCCCTGCACGCTGGCGCGGAACACGCCGTTGATCACCAGACGTTGCTGGCTCAGTCCCAGCTCACGCAGCTCCAGCGACGTGCGGGCCGCCTCGCCCAGCGCACCCGCATCGGCGCGCGCCACCAGCACGACGGTCGTCTGCGAGGCATCGCTCAGGGCGGCCAGCGCGGCATTGAAGCGTGCTTCCTGCATCTTGAGGCCGGAGTGCGGGCCCAGGCAGGAGGCGCCACGGTCGTTGTCCTTGAGAAAGCCGCTCCAGGCCTTGGGCAGGCTCAGCAGGCGCAGGGTGTGGCCGGTGGGCGCGGTGTCGAACACCACGTGGTCGTAGGCCGTGGCACCATCGCTCAGCAGGCTGGAGAACTCGTCGAAGGAGGCGATCTCGGTCGTGCACGCGCCGGACAACTGCTCGCGCACCGTCTCCCGTTCGGCCTCGGTGCTGTGGCTGGCCATTTGCGCGAGCACCCGCTGGCGGTAGCTCTCGGCTGCCGTGTCCGGATCGATGTTGAGCACGGACAGGCCCGGCACACCGGGCACCGGCGTGGGCGTGTTGCGCAGGGGAACGCCGAGCATCTCATCGAGGTTCGAGGCGGCATCCGTGCTGACCAGCAGCACGCGCAGGCCTTCATCGGCCAACTGGATGGCCGTGGCGGTGGACAGGGAGGTCTTGCCCACACCGCCCTTGCCGGTGAAGAAGACGTATCGCGTGGGATGGGGCAGCAGCGTCATCGGTGGCGCACCCCTTTCGTACCAGCCTTTGCTCTCGTTGACGACGCGCACCACCAGCAGCATCACCGGCACCTCGATCAGCACGCCCACCACCGTGGCCAGCGCCGCGCCGGACTGAAAGCCGAACAGGCTGATGGCGGCGGCCACGGCCAGCTCGAAGAAGTTGCTGGCACCGATCAGGGCCGAGGGGCAGGCCACGCTGTGCGATTCGCCCACGCGGCGGTTGAGCCAGTAGGCCAGCGCCGAGTTGAACAGCACCTGGATGAGGATGGGCACGGCCAGCATGGCGATGACCAGCGGCTGATCGATGATGGCCTGACCCTGGAAGGCGAACAGCAGCACCAGGGTGGCCAGCAGCGCGGTGATCGACCAGGGGCCGATGCGGGCCAGCGCGGCATCGAAGGCCGCCTGCCCCCGCGCCATCAAGGCTCGGCGGATGAGTTGCGCCAGGACGACCGGGATCACGATGTACAGCACCACCGAGGTGACCAGCGTGTCCCAGGGCACGGTGATGGCCGACAGGCCCAGCAGCAGGCCCACGATGGGCGCGAAGGCGAACACCATGATGGTGTCGTTGAGGGCGACCTGGCTGAGCGTGAACAGCGGATGGCCATGGGTCAGCCGGCTCCAGACGAACACCATGGCCGTGCAGGGCGCGGCTGCCAGCAGGATCAGGCCGGCGATGTAGCTGTCGAGCTGCTCGGCGGGCAGCCACGGGGCGAACACCTGGCGCACGAACAGCCAGCCCAGAAAGGCCATGGAGAAGGGCTTGACCGCCCAGTTGACGAACAGCGTGACGCCGATGCCCTTCCAGTGCGCCTTGACCTGCGAGAGGCTGCCGAAGTCCACCTTGATGAGCATGGGGATGATCATCACCCAGATCAGCAGGCCCACCGGCAGGTTGACCTGCGCGACCTCCATGCGGCCGATGGCCTGGAAGGGCGCGGGCACGAACTGGCCCAGGGCGATCCCCACCACGATGCAGAGGAACACCCACACCGTGAGGTAGCGCTCGAAGACGCTCATCTGTTGTGCGCTCGGTTACTGCGACATCGTCGCCCCTTCAACTGCGTGCGATCTTGGCGCGAGTGCCTCGGCCAGCGCGGACTTGTCCATCGTGTCCAGCGGCAAGGCCAGCAACTGCAGCATCTTGTAGCCGATGGCCTGGCGGGTCAACTCGAACGCGCGGCGCTTGCCTTCGTCACCCCCTTCAGCGTTCGATGGATCCGGATAGCCCCAGTGCACCTTGACCGGCTGGCCCTGGCCACCGAAGAACACCGGGCAGGACTCCGCTGCCGCGCTGTCGCACACGGTGATCACGATGGACAGCGGCGGCGCATCGGGCGTGGTGAATTCATCCCAGCTCTTGCTGCGACAGGCCGATGTGTCGATGCCCGCGTTGGCCAAAGCCTCCACGGCGAAGGGATTGATGCGGCCGCTGGGTGCGCTGCCGGCGCTGTGCGCCTGCACATCCTTGCCCAGCTTGCGGGCCAGGTGGTTGAGCATGCCTTCGGACAGCACGCTGCGCGCGGAGTTGTGCGTGCACAGGATCAGGACGTGGACGGTCATGGTGAGGTCAGCAGCAGCCGGAGCCGGCCTGTTTGATGGGGATGGGGGCACCCTTGGCGCGCGGCAGCGGTGTGCAGCAGGCGCTGTCTGCAGCTTTGGCCTCCGTCGCTTGCGCCGGTGCCGATGGCGTGCAGCACGGGCTGGCGTCTGGCGTGGATGCGCTGGCGTCTTCCTGAACCAGATCCGGGGACTCACGGAAGGTCGGGATGCTGCCCAGCGTGCGGAAGTGTTCCCAGGGCAGGCCTTGCGGATCGATCACCCAGTGCTTGTCACTGCGGGCGTAGCAGCAGGTGGTGGCGCCTTCATCGATGAGGGCCAGATCGGCCGATTGAGCCTGCGCCTTGAGCGTGGCCAGATCCGCCTCGTCGTCCACCTGGATGCCCAGATGGTCCAGCCCCAGATGGCCATGGCCGCGTGTGGAGATGGCGAAGTTCACCGCGGGCTCATCGAGCATCCACTTGGCGTAGTCGGCCTCCACGCGGGCGGGTTGGGCGCCGAACATCTTCGAATAGAAGGCGATGTTGCGGTCGAGATCCTCGACGTGGATGTGCACATGGAAGCGTTTCATGGCGATCTCCTCAGGTCAGCAGGTGGTGCAGGCGCGTGCGCCGCGTTTGCCCTTGGCAGGGGCCGTGGTGGTGCTGCAGGGCTGGCCCTGGCAGCAGTGTTCGGTGAGGTAGCCGAGCAGCGCCGTCATGTGATCGAAGGCGGCGCGGTAGATGAGGTGGCGGCCATCGCGCTCCTGCGAGACGAGGCCGGCGTGCATCAGCTCCTTGAGGTGGAAGGACAGCGAGGTGGCGGGCACTTCCAGTTGTTCGCTCAGCGCGCCGGGCGTCAGGCCATCGGGGCCGGCCACGATCAGCGCGCGGAACACACGCAGGCGGACGGTCTGCGCCAGCGCGGCCAGGGATTTGACGACGTCTTGTTCTTCCATATTTCAATGATAGTTGAAATATTTGGCTTGTCAAATGGGTCGACGGGGGCATGTGTGTCGGCGTGCCAACCCTGGCGCAGGTGTGCCATCGCATCCGAAAGGCGTGCCGGCCGATATCCTGGGGCCTTCTTCATGGCCGAAGCCTGATCACGCATCACAGGAGCCCCCCATGCCCGCCAAGAACACCATCTGCCTCTGGTACGACGGCACCGCCCTCGACGCCGCCACCTTCTATGCCGCCACCTTTCCCGACAGCAGCGTCGGCCGCATCATGCGCGCGCCGGGCGACTACCCTTCGGGCAAGCAGGGCGACGTGCTGACGGTCGAGTTCACCGTGCTGGGCATCCCCTGCCTGGGTCTCAACGGCGGGCCCACCTTCCGCCACAGCGAGGCCTTTTCCTTCCAGGTGGCCACCGATGACCAGGCCGAGACCGATCGGCTGTGGGACGCGATCGTCGGCAACGGCGGCGAGGAAAGCGCCTGCGGGTGGTGCAAGGACAAGTGGGGCCTGTCGTGGCAGATCACGCCGCGTGCCTTGACGGACGCCATCACCCATCCGGATCCCGCTGTGGCCAAGCGGGCCTTCGAGGCGATGATGGAGATGCGCAAGATCGACATCGCAGCCATCGAGGCTGCTGTCAAGGGCGCGTGAAGGGTCAGTACTTCTCAGGCAGCTCGCGCAAGCGCATGAGCCCTTCCTGCGCCACGCTGGCCACCAGCTTGCCGTCCTGCGTGAAGATGCGCCCGAAGTTCATGCCGCGCGAAGCCGAGGCATTGGGCGCGTCCATGTCGTAGAGCAGCCATTCGTCGATGCGGAAATCGCGGTGGAACCAGATGGCGTGGTCCAGGCTGGCGGACTGCATGTTCGACTGCACATACGACACGCCGTGCGGCAGCATGGCCGTGCTCATCAGCACGAAGTCGGAGGCGAACGCGAGGATGCACATGTGCAGCAGCGGATCGTCCGGCAGCTTGCTCTGCGCCTTCATCCAGTGGGCACGCTGGGGCGGCTTCTTCACCGGTGCGAACGGGTTGACCGGGTCGATGGGGCGGATCTCGATGGGCCGCTCGCGCTCGAACACCGCGCGGATCTTCTCGGGGATCATCGGCGCGATCAGCTTGCGCAACTCGTGCTCGCTGGGGATGCCGTCCGGGCCTTCCACCTTGGGCATGGGGGTTTGATGATCCAGGCCGTCTTCCGCCACCGCGAACGAGGCCTGCATCAGGAAGATGTTTTCGCCATGCTGGATGCCTTTGACGTTGCGGGTGCAAAAGCTCTTGCCGTCGCGGATGTTCTCCACCTGGTAGACGATGGGCGCGTTGACGTCGCCGGCGCGCAGGAAGTAGCCGTGCATCGAATGCGGCAGGCGGCCTTCCACCGTGCGGCCGGCGGCCATCAGGGCCTGGCCCAGCACCTGGCCACCGAACACGTTCTTGCCGAAGAAGTTGCGGCTGGTGCCGCGGTAGATGCCTTGCTCGATGGTCTCCAGATCGAGGAGATCCAGCACTTCCTGCATCACATTGCTCATATCAAGACTCCGAATGACTGACGGTGCGCGGTTTTCGATGAAGGTGAAGGCCGCGCGATCCGCCGATGGATTATGCGGGTGGGTGGGCGGTCACGTGCTCTGAGGGGCCATGGCTTCGGGCACCGTGACCAGGCATCACGATCTGGTTGCGCCCGGCGGCCTTGGCACGATAGAGGTTGTCATCGGCCTGCTTGAGCGCAGCGCCGATGTCCTGGCCTTGCACCTGGGCGGTGCCGGCACTCAGCGTCACCTCGAAGCCCTGCCCGCCAGACACGAAGGCCTCCTTGCGCAGGCCGTCGAGGATGCGCTGGGCCAGACGCCCGGCATCGTGGGCGCTCAAGCCAGGCAGCAGCAGCACGAACTCTTCCCCACCGAAGCGGGCCGCCAGGTCGACGCCTGCACGCGTGTGGGTGCGCAGGATGCGCCCGATGCAGGCCAGCACCTCGTCGCCCGCCGCATGGCCGTGGCGATCGTTGATGTGCTTGAAATGATCCACATCCAGCATGACGATGGCCATGGGCTGTGCTGGACCCGAGGGCGACTGCGCGGCCTGGGCCGTCTGTGTCAGCTGCGTCAACTGCGCCATGAATTCGCGTCGGTTGGCCACGCCCGTCAGCGGATCGGTGCGTGCGATGCGCGCCAGGGCCACGCGGTTGCGGTGCATGGTCGCCGACATCAGCAGGAACCAGCCCGCCACCGGGTAGGCCGCACACAGGTAGAGGATGCGCGTCCACAAGGCCCACCAGCCATGCATGCCCTCGCCTTGGTAGATGGGGGCTGCCAGCAGCGGCGCATACGGCAGACGGCCGGTGTGCGTGGCCCATTCGTTGCCGAGCAGGATCAGCAGCGAGGCGAGCATGACGCCTTTGAGCTTGCGGGTCGGAAACAGGCTGCGCAGGAAGACGAACTCGCCCAGCGCGATGGTGCACATGGGCGTGTCCTTCAGGCCGAAGCCCATGGACAGCAGCAGCACGCCCACACCGGCCGGGAAGATGGCCATCTGCACCAGCCAGGGCCGTCTGCGGGCATCCTTGCGCAGGCGCAGGGCGATGGTGCCCAGCAAGGTCAGCCAGACGATGAGCGCGGCCTGGGCCCACAGGGATGGCCACAGCCATCGGGCGTCGTAGAGCCGGCTCAACGCGGGATCCTGGGCGGCATACAGGTGCAGGCCCATCAACAGCAGCAGGAAGGGCAGCGTGCATTCCACCAGCACGAGCACGCTGGTGCTGTCGCTGCGGTGGGTGATGCGCTGCGCGATCTCCGCCAGCCACTTGCGCCACGCATCCTTCATGCGGGCTCCCGCGGCATGTCGGGCAGGCAGATCCGGTTGCGGCCCATTGCCTTGGCCCGGTAGAGCTGGGCGTCGGCCCGCTTGAGCACGTCGGTCATGGCTTCCTGACCGGCTTCCACCAGGCCGAAGCTGAGCGTGAGTTGCAAGGGCCGGCCAGGGGCGCCGAAGGTTTCCCGCGCCAGATGCTGCTGGATCTGCCGGCAGATGTCGATGGCCTGGCCGATGCTGGTGTCGGGCAGCAGCAGCGCGAACTCCTCGCCGCCCAGGCGGCCGGCGAGATCCGTTGGGCGCCTGAGGCATTGCGTCAGCACCTGGGCCAGCGAGATCAGGGCCTGGTCGCCCACCGCATGCCCGTGTTCATCGTTGATGCGCTTGAAATGATCGGCATCCATCAGCACGACGCACATGGGCGAGAGCGTGCGGGTTTGCCGTTCGATCTCGGCTGCCATCACCTCCATGAAGCGGCGCCGGTTGGCCAGGCCGGTGAGGGCGTCGGTGTTGGATTCGTGCGTGAGTTGCTCGGTGGACGAATCCAGGCTGCCGATGAAGGCCCACAGGATCATCAGCAGGGCGCTCCAGCCGCAGTAGAAGATCAGCTCCTTGACCATCTGCAGCCACCACATGGCCTGCGGATCCGAATAGGCCAGCGGCGACAGCGCCGGGGCATACGGCCACCATCCCGACAGCACGCCCACGTCGTAGGTAACGACCACCACGCTCACGCTGTGATGACCCAGCAGCATCGAGGTCCGGTCGAACAGCCAGATGCCTGCGGCCAGCACACCCAGGAGGATGAGGGTGGTGCCGGTGGTCAGCAGGCCAATGGCCACCGACAGGCTGGCAAAGGACAGGCCGATGGACTCGACCACCAGCCAGGTTTCCCGCGGGACGGGATCGGGCGCCGCGCGGCGTGGCCACAGGCGCAGGTGCAGCCACACATGGGCCACGATGGCGATCGCGAAAATGAGCCATGACCGCCAGCAGCACCGGCACATGCAGACTGTGCCGGACGTGCGGATCCACCAGGCCCCAGCCGCAGAAAAAGAGCACGACCAGAAAGAAGGGCGTGGACAGCCAGGCCGCCATCAGCACCCGCCAGGCAGGCGTCGCATTGACCAGGAAGCGCTCCAGCGTCGTGTGCATGGCGTGTGGGGGCGGCGCCTTCAAGCCTGCGGGCCCGCAGGGGCAGGCGGCTCGGCAATGGCGTGATCGGTCATGCGCTGCATGTGAATGAGGGATGTCGGCATATCGGTCAATAGGGCAAGGACTTGAGGATGCGCTCGGTGTGGCCGGCTGTTGATGCAGGTCAGATTCGGGCGGCTTTGCGGGGGATGGCCGCGACCTGCGTCGGGAAGGCGACAGATGCCGCCTGGTGGACGGGCCACACTGGCTCCGCTGGTGCAGGGGCACCGCAGTGCGCACTGCGCAATGGAGAGGGCGGGCGATGTCGCGCAGGGTCGATTCGGATGTGCTGGTGGTGGGCGGCGGCCTGGCAGGGCTGGTCACGGCGCTTGAATGCCTGCGGGCGGGGCAGCGCGTCACGCTGGTCGACCGGGATACGCCAGACCGTCTGGGTGGGCTGGCCTGGTGGGCCTTCGGTGGCATGGCGCTGGTGGGCACACCGCTGCAAAAGCGCATGCGCATCCGCGATACGCCCGAGATCGCCTGGCGCGACTGGCTGCGCTTTGGCGAGCTGCCCGAAGCCGATGTGTGGCCGCGCGCATGGGCCCGTCATTACGTCGAGCACTCGCGCACGGAGGTCCATGACTGGCTCGTGCGCGAAGGCGTGAAGTTCATGCCCGCCGTCAACTGGGTGGAGCGGGGGATGTACGGCGAGGGCAACAGCGTGCCGCGCTACCACGTGGTGTGGGGCACGGCGCGTGAGCTGGTGCGGGTGATGGTGGCCGCGCTGCGGCGCGCCGACACGGCAGGGCGTCTGACGGTGCTGCACCGCCACCGCGTGACGGCGCTCACCCGCGATGCCGGCTGCCTGAGCGGGGCCGTGGCGGTGCATGAAGACACGGGCGAAGACCTCACGCTGCGCGCACCGGCCGTGGTGCTGGCCATGGGCGGCATCAACGGCAGCACCGAAATGGTCCGGGCCCACTGGCCGGTGGACCGGCCGATGCCTTCGGCCATGCTCAATGGTGCACACCCCTATTCGGACGGGCTCTTGCACCAATGGGTGAACAAGCATTGCAATGCGCTCCGTCACCCATGCCGGCGAGATGTGGAACTACGCGGCCGGCATCCCGCACCCCTTTCCGCATTTCGATGGCCATGGGCTGTCGACCATTCCGTGCAAGTCGGCGCTTGTGGCTGGATCATCGGGGGCAGCGCATCGGCCCTCAGCCGCTGGTCACCGGCTTCGATACGCACGATCTGTGTCAGCGTGTGGCCGCGCTGGAGGTGCCCGCACACCTGGCATCTGCTGAACTGGCGCATCGCGTGCAAGGAGTTCGCCATATCGGGCGCCGAGCACAACCCCAGCATCCGGGACAAGCGCATCCTGCGCTTCGCGATGGAGACCTTGTTCGGCAATGCGCGCCTGGTGCGCCAGATGGTGAGCGAGAGCCGGCATGTGCTGGCAGACGACACCCTGGCCGGCCTGGCCAGAAAGATGAACGCCTTGACCGGGACACACGACATCCAGCCCGAGGTGCTGCAGGCCACCGTGGACGCCTTCGACGCCAACTTCCAGCGCGGGCACAGCCTGCACAACGACGACCAGATCCGCCGCATCCTGCATGCACGGCAATGGCCCGCCGACCGCCTCCGTACCTGCCAGCCCGCGCCCATGCAGCGCCCGGGCGACGGGCCCTTCATCGCGATGCAGATGCAGTTCATCACCCGCAAGAGCCTGGGCGGTTTGCAGACGGATCTGCAAAGCCGCGTGCTCGACCATCAGGGACAGGCCATCGACGGGCTGTACTGCGTAGGCGAAGCGGCCGGCTTTGGCGGCGGCGGTGCCAACGGCAAACGCTCGCTGGAAGGCACCTTCCTGCCGGGGTGCATCCTCACGGCGCGGGCGGCGGCCCGCGGCATCATCACCGGGCGTGCGCGCTGAGATGGCACCTCACCGCGCGCAGCCCCATCGATAACATCCAAGCTGTAGGAGAAGCCCATGTTGAATGGCGCACAAGCCATGATGCAGACCCTGGTGCAAGCCGGGGTGACCGTCTGTTTCACCAACCCGGGCACCTCGGAGATGCACTTCGTGGCGGCCCTGGACACGGTACCCGAGATGCGTGCCGTGCTGACCTTGTTCGAAGGCGTGGCCACCGGTGCGGCAGATGGCTATGCCCGCATGGCCGGCAAGCCGGCCGCCACCTTGCTGCACCTGGGCTGCGGCCTGGGCAACGGCCTGGCCAACCTGCACAACGCACGCAAGGGCAAGGTGCCGGTGGTCAACATCGTGGGCGACCACGCCACCCACCACGTGCAGTACGACGCGCAACTGCAATCGGACATCGAGACCGTGGCCCGCAATGTCTCGACCTGGGTGAAGACCTCGCAAAGCACCGCCGGGCTTTGTCAGGATGTGGTCGAGGCCGTGGCCTGTTCGATGGGGCCGCCGGGGCAGGTGGCCACGCTCATCCTGCCGGCCGATGTCTCGTGGGGCGAGGGCGGTGTGCCGGCCCAGCCGATGCCGGTGCCGCCACCAACCCAGGCCAGCGATGCGGTGGTGGACGAGGCGGTGCGCGCGCTCCAGTCGGGCGGCAAGGTGGCGCTGCTGCTGGGCACGCGCGCCTTGCGCGAGCCCGCGTTGATCGCCGCGGGCCGTGTGGCCGCGGCCACGGGGGCGAAGCTGCTGGCCGAAGTCTTTCCCGCCCGCATCGAGCGGGGTGCCGGGTTGCCGCATGTCGAGCGCGTCGCGTACTTCGCGGAGCTGGCTTCGGTCCAATTGTCTGGGCTCACGCACCTCATCTTGGTCGATGCCAAATCGCCGGTGTCTTTCTTCGCCTATCCCGGCAAGAAGAGCGATCTGGTGCTGGAGGGCTGCCGTGTCATCGAGCTGGCATCGGCTTCACAGGATGTGGATGGCAGTCTGGACAGGCTGGTCCAGCGCTTGGGAGCGCAAGCCACCGCGCCGGTGATGCAGCCAGCCGATCGGCCCGGGCGCCCACGCGGCAAGCTCACGGCCGAGAAGGTGTGCAAGGCCGTCGGCCACCTGCTGCCCATGGACGCGATCATCGTGGACGAAGCCCAGACCTCCGGCGTGATGCTGCCCAAGTTCACGCGCGGCGCGCCACGCCACGATGTGCTGACCTTGACCGGCGGCGCGATCGGCCAGGGGCTGCCGGCGGCCGTGGGTGCGGCCATCGCCTGCCCGAAGCGGCCGGTGCTGGCGCTGGTGGGTGACGGCTCGGCGATGTACACCCTGCAGGCGCTGTGGACCATGGCCCGCGAAGGCCTCGACGTGACGACCGTGATCTTCAACAACCGCTCGTACGCGATCCTCAACGTCGAGTTGCAGCGGGTGGGCGCAGCCGCGGGCGGCGAGAAGGCCAAGGCCCAGTTGAACCTGGACAAGCCGGCGCTGGATTTCGTGCAGCTGGGCTGGGGCATGGGCGTGCACAGCGTGCGCGCCACCACCGCGGAGTCCTTCAACCACGCGCTGGAATACGCCCTGCGCACCCCGGGGCCGCACCTCATCGAAGCGGTGGTGCCCAACAGCCTGTCGGGGGTGAAGCTGCGTCTGCTGCCCCATCTGCTGGAGAACCTCGAAGGCATGCCGCCGCCGGTGGCTTCGTTCATCAAGCGGCGGGTGGCGCCTTGACGGGGCGGGCTTCAGCGATCGAGGCAGGGATGCGGCAGTCGGTGCCCTTCGATTCGATGGCGCCATCGCCCGCGACGTAGAAGGACGCCCAGTACATCGGATCGGCGAACGGCCTGTCACCTTCCTGCTGAAGCAGGGCTGTTGCGCCATGGCTGATCTGCCGGCAATCCTGATCTCGTCCTGGCAGGGCGCCTTCCAGAGTCTTTCCCAAGGTGTCCGTCAGGTCCAGTGCCTCCTGTCTGGACAGCTCACGCAGCCATTGGCGACTGGCCTTCAATGCTGCCGCCACGCTGATCCCGCCGCGCAGCCAGCGGCGGTGGAAATCGCTCATCAGCAGCGTGGCCGAGAGGTCATCGACGGCCCAGCGGCTGGCCACCACGGCGGCATAGCCGGCAGCGATGAAGGCGGCAGGCAAGGAGACCTCTTCCGAGATCAGGTTGGGAAGGGTCCGGCCGGTCTCGCATCCCGACAGCACGGCCAGCCGCCCGGCGGGCGCTTCGACATCGCTGAAGATGTCGCCGTTCGACCAGAGCGACGATGCCTGCTCACGTGGGCCGATCCAGATGCCCGAACCATATGGATTGGCGTCGCCGAAACTGCCATGGCCGCAGAAGTGGAAGATCTCGGCCTCCCCGCAGGCGCGGGCCAAGGCCTGCCGATCGATCTGTTCGGTGTCCATCACCTGGACTTGCCTGCCATGGTGTGCGTGGGCCACGAGCGCCGCTTCCAGGGGGGCGAACTGAAGATCGCGGGTCGGGTCCAGCAGCAGCAGCGTGCGGCCTCGGGGGGCGTTCATGATGTGCATGGCCGTCCGCTCCCGGTCTTCCGGCGTGACGAGGAAGAGGTGCTGGGGCAGGGGGCGGCGTGTCTGACGTGCAAAGCCCAGGGCGGCACCCGCAGGAAGCTGCACCCATTCCGGCGCATCGGCCTGAAGGAGGCTGGCGCAGCAGTCCAGCGGCAGCGCGGCGAGTTCCGTGCCGGCGCTCCAGAAGATCCGCCGGACCGGGGTGGGCGACAACCACGCCATCAGCGCTTGCCCGATGGCCGTGTCGAGTTCCTTCAGCCATGAGGCCATGGCTGGCAAGGTTGCTCCCGGCTGGCTGCCGCTGACCTCGCGCAGCATCTGCTGGCCACGACGCACCAGCTCGAGTGTCACGCCTGTCAAGGTGGTGTGCCGGGTGGCGCCGTCCGCCGTCCGCATCCACAGCGCCAGGCCGTTCGGTGTCCGGTGCGCAAAGACGATGGCTTCGCCCTCCTGCAAGACCTGCTCGCCCAGCAGGTGGGCCAGGTCCTCGGGAAAGTGCACGCCTTGTTCAGCCGGCGCAAGGTGAATGAGGCCTGCGGCACTCAGGGCGTCGATGCGCAGGCGCTCCACGTGCTCGGCGAGCTCGCGTCGATCCTGCCAGCTCGCGCCTCGGGCGATCAGGGCCTGAAGGCGATAGCGTGCGCGTTGCCAGCGTGAGGTGGCCTGCCCCTTCAACCATGTGCGGCCGCCTTGGGCGAGGCCGGACCACATTGCCCGGCGCTCTGCCAGCAGGTCGACCAGGGTCTGTGCGCGGGCGCGTTCGAGTTCGTAGATGGCCACCTCGTCGCGCTCGCTGCGCTGGGCTTCATCGACGAAATCGTCGATCCAGCCAGGCAGTTCGTCGGCCTCATCGATGGCGGCATGCCACGATGCATCCGAGAACACGTTGTCGACCTGCATGCGCACCACGTCGAGCAGCCGCAGCCTCTGGCGGGCCAGCTCGAAGCGTTTCTCGGAGCCGGCAGGCGTGTGTGCCATCAGGTGCGTCAGCGCTTCGGCTTCGACGCGGCGATCCAGCCTGGCTGCCACGCCCACGGCATACCAGGCCGCTTGAGGGTCACCCCGCCCTGCGTCGGCGAGATGGGCACGCAACTGCGCGAGCGTCAGCGCGTCGCAGCCTTCCGCCTCGCAGGTTTGTACCAAGGCCTCTGCACGGTCAAGCTGGCCGGCGCCGATCCATGCGCGCACCAGCGTTCGGGCGTTCAGCGGATCGTGGACACCTTCAGCCCACAAGGCTTCCGACAAGGTGGCCGCCTCCTCGTGGCGCCCTTCATCGAGCAGCACAATGGCCCGCTGACCGCGTACCTGGACCAGGGACGACGGGTTGCCCCACGCCTGTGCGTGTTGCGCAGCCAAGTCCAGTGCAGCCAGGGCTGCGGCGTGCTGCCTGAGCTTCAGCAGGGCGACGGACAGACGCATCTGTGCGTCATGCCGCCAGCCGGGGCGCATGTCCTGCCGTGCCTGGATCAGCAATTCGCACGCTTCCTTCATGGGCAGCCAGTCGCGGGCGGCAAAGAAGGCGTCCACCGCCTCGGTCAGGAAGGTATGCCGCAGATCGTGCGCCAGCTCGTCGGGCAGATGGGCCATCAACCACTGGCCCGCCTGAGACGGCTCGTTGCGTGCCCGGAGGGTGCCGGCCAGCTGGCGCACCAGTTGCTTCAGATCGGCATCGCCGATGCCGATCTGCCTGCCGATGTCGAGCGCCTCTTCAAAATAGGTCTGGGCAGCCCAGTGCTGGCCGCGTTCCGTCAGGAAGCCTGCGCGATGGACGGCGGCATGGAAGTGGGCCGGTCCGGGCGGCAGGGTGTCCAGCAACGCCCATGCCTCGTTCCAGCATGCGTCGGCATCCTCATGCCGTGTGTCCTCCAGGCAGGCCAGGCGCTCCAGCCCGCCTGCAAGGATTTCGGCAACCGGGTGGCCTGCGGCCTGGCATGCACGGCCTGTGTCCACGGCCGCCTGCAGTCGGGCGCGGCCCTGCGCTGCCTGCCCCATGTCGAGCAGGGTGGTGGCCTCTTTCAGCTGCCAGCGCAGATCCTGTGTCGGCAATCCCTGTTCCCTGGCCGCCTGAGCGGCGTGCTGGTACCAGGCCAGCACTTCGTCCCATCGCTGAAGGCGTTGCGTGGCGCGGCCGCTGAGGCCGAACGCTTCAGGCAGAAGCTCTCGGTGCAGGCCGTGGGCCGCGATCAGGTCCGTGGCTTCCTTGAGCAGTTGCAGGGCCATGCCGTACTGTTCGAGTTCGAACAGGCATGTGCCGCAGTCGTAGGCGGCCTGGATCCATGCGGGGAGGTCATGGGCGGCGCGCGCCTGGCGGCGACGGGCCACCGCCTCATCGTGTCGCGCCTGGATGTCGCCACTGGCGTCAGTCATCTGCTCGGGCATGGCGCCTCCTCTGTCTTGCTGTCGGATTTGTCTTTTCGCAAAGCATCCTCAATGGATGTGCGCAGGTGCTGTCTCTGATTGGATGCGCCGTCAATAATGGATGCAAGCGATTCGCGCCCATCTTTTGATCCAGGGAGAGGTCATGACCATGGAAGTGCGCCAGCTGGCATCTCAGCAGACCACGATTGCGTTCAGCAATGGCACCACGCTGTCAGGCATGGGCGGTGTGGGGACCGTGAAGCAGCGTCGACCGGCACAGGGGCGCCTGCGTTCGGCGGCCTTGCCATCGGAGTTGGACACCTCGCCTGCCTTCGAGCAGGCGCTGGGCGCGATCGGCATCCGCGAGCAGGAAACGATCGAGCTGGAGGCCACGCAACTGGCGGCTGCGGACTCGGTGACATTGGCACCGGCTGCCGCCCCGGGCGAAGCGGCGCGGCGCGTGGTGCTCTACCAGGATGAGTCAGGCGGCATAGCTGGCACTTCGAGCAGCCTTCTTCACGCAAGAGGCCCGGCCTGCGGGGGGGCACGGCACGCAGTTCGTGATTCCGCTGAGGCAGGAGGCGAGTCGTCGCACGCTGCAAGCCGGCATGCCGCGGCGCAACCTCCGCGGACCGATCACCAAGGTGGGGCGCAAGATATTCAAGGTGTTCGTTCTGCCCATCGCGTCGGCCTTGCTCAAGGACCCGGTGCGCTGGCTGGGAGAAAAAGTCGAGCAGCGCTACCGGTCCAATCGACTGTGGCAGGTCACGCCCGACAACTACCGGCACCCACCCGAGGCGCCCTCGGACGACTGGTCTCTGCTGTCCGGCGGGCCCGTCTTGCTGCTGGTGCATGGCATCTTCAGTTCTGTCGAAGGCATGCTGGCGGGCTTGCCGCGCAGCGTCATGGCGCAGTGGCATGCGCGTTACCAGGGCCGTGTCTTTGCATTCAATCACCTGACGGTCAGCGCGTCGCCCGAAGACAATGCGCGCGCCCTGTTCCAGGCGCTGCGCAAGGCCGCACCCGATGCACGTCCGGTGTTCGACATCCTCTGCCACAGCCGCGGGGGCATCGTCTCCAGGGCCATCACCGAGCAGGGCCATCTTCTGGGTGGAGATGGCTGTCAGGTGCGCAGCGTCTATTTCGTGGCCACGCCCAATGCCGGCTCGCCGCTGGGCGATGCCGATCACATGATCGACATGATCGATCTGTTCACGAACTGCCTGACGTCGCTGCCCGATGGTCCGGTGAGCTATTCGCTCGAAGTGCTGCTGGGCCTGGTGACGCTGGTGGGGCATGCGGGCGCGAAAGCCTTGCCCGGCATCGCTGCCTTGGGCACGGCAGGCAGCTATGTGAGCCAGGTGCTCAATCGCAGCACGGCACCCAGCCCCGCCATCTACGCAGCCGCAGCGGCGGATTTCGAGCCACAGCCCGGCAGGGACAACGGCTGGATGATCGATCGCCTGGCCGATCCGGCCATGGACCGCGTGTTCGAGCGGGATGGGCAGCGCCAGGCCAATGATCTGGTCGTTCCCCAGCAGGGGGTGTTCGCTGCCAATGGGCACCCATCGTTCCCCATTGACGATCCGCTGGTGTATGGGGCATCAGACGGCATCTGGCACCCGCCTTCTTTTCTCAGGAGCGGACCATCCGCCCATCGAGGCCCATTTCGACAAGGTCGGCGGTGGGGCCGCGGCCGCACCGGTGGTGCCCGAGCCGGTGCCTGCGCCCAAGGGATCCAGCGTGCCGTCAGTGCCCCAGGCGCCCTCGGCATCACCCCGCATGCTGCGCAGTCTGCGCTCAGGCGGAGAGTTCGGCCGGCCGGGTTCCTCGTCGGAGTTCTCGACCTTTTCATTGCAGATACCTCTGCCTGCCCAGGCGGGCCCATCGCGCCCCGAGGCGGCCTGCGTCGTTCACCCGCAGCCTCTTCCACCAAGCCCTCGTCACCTCCACCGACCCAGCCGCCACGCAAGGCGGCCGCCTCATTGCCGGCGGAGACGGTCACACGCGATCCCAAACTCGAATTTCCCGATCAGGTGCAAGCCGGCGCCCCGAGCGGCTGCGCGTGCACTGGCCTTGCCCGACGAGGGGGGCGGGCGGATGTCCCTGGAGCCGGGTGCGGGTGACCTGGTCGCGGAGTCAGCGCGCCGGGTTCGTCATCGATGGGGCGCGTCATGCCGCCTTGAAGATCCTGCGCCAGCGTGATGCCAGCCTGGAGCAGGCCGAGTTCCTGACGGCCCTGGCACCTGCGGATGGCAAGCCGGTCGAGCGAGCCATCATCGTGTCGTTCTTCCGCGGCAACGAATGCGTTGGCGGCATCACCCGTCATGCCATGGCTTGCCCAAAGGGGGCAAGCCGGTCGCCGCGCCACGGCCCAGCGCGTCAGCCCCGAGCGTCTCGTCCCGACGGCGGGAGGCCGCCGCCTCGTCATTCCGTGCGGCGGTTGAGCGGCACGACACGCAGTCTCGCTGAGCCTGCGATCGCAGGTCTGGTCAGGAGTCGAATCGCGGGCTTTGGCCAGTTCAATCTGGATGGCAAGGAGCTGGCGGTCTATCTGGCAGCGCCTGGATCCGAGTTTCGATGGCTTTCCGGATGGCCAACTGTCCGACGCCGAGTTCGACGCTGCGCTGGCTGAGTGGAATCCCCATGGCCACGCTGGCGCTGGCAGCAGTGTGGCGCTGCTGCGCGCCGTTGTGCTGGTGCTGCGCCAGGCTGCACATCGAAGCCGTCGACAAGCCCAGCCAATGGACGGTTCCGGCGGTCAATCCATCGTAGGTTGACTGCACGAGACCGTTGTGTCTCATGGCGGAAGCGGCCATGCGAGGCCGCAGTGGATCGGTGCCCGGTGCCATGGCCAGGACTTGATCGAGCAACTGGACGGCCGAGTCGATGTCCGATCGGTATGCACCCACACTGGTCCAGTGATCTTCGATGCTGGGAAATTCGGGACAAGGCACCTGATCTTTGCAGCGTATGTCGGCAGCCACGCCAATCAAGGTCGGGCCAAGCGCGGTCGGCATGAACAAGCCGCCCCCGCTGTCCCAGATCTCAAGGTGCCGTGGATGGACCTGACTGGGTGGTAGGCCGGTGCAGTGGGGGTGGTTGGCGGTGGATTCGTCGGAGGGATCAGATTCGTGTTGAGAATCAAATCGATGTCCGGGTCTGAACGAAAACGGTATGACCTGGGCATCCTTCTGGACAGAGGGCCGCAAGAACGCATAGCTGCCCAGCCTCAAACGTTCATCTGTGGGGGGACTGAAGGGCGTGGCGTCGATCAAGCCGTTGGAATGGCCGACGGCGATCGCGATGATGCGCTCGCCCACTTGCACCCCCACGGGGGTATAGAGAGGTTGAAGGTTGGTCAAAGGCAGGGGCGTGTGCTGGTCAGCCAGCTGTGCCGCCGTGGCACCAAGGCCCTGGCTGTCGATGAGGGGCCGATCTTGACGAGGGCCAGGTCCGGCCCGCCGGCTGCATCCAGCCGCGCAACCGCTTCGATGTGCGAGAACGCCACGTCCTGGCTCGCTGGATGGAAGGTCTTCTCGTTCGTGATGCTGGCCGCATGAGCGTGCCTGCCTGTGCTGCCCAGCAGTCTGGCCCCGTGAACATCAGATTCACCGGTCCGGTGCGCACGCTGACGGGCGCTTCGGATTCTCCACGACGTCAACGGGCAGGTCGCAGGGCCGCAGTCAGACCGGGACAGGTAGGTGCCGGAGCAGTCATTGTGCAGGGCTCCAACGCTGCTGCGCGGCGCTGAGCCACCAAAGAGGCTGCCCAGCGCTTGCATCGTGCGGTGGCGGCCTGATCGAGGCAGGATGTGTTGAACGCGGCCACCGACCATGATGCGGTGCCATCGCCGCGCCCGCGGCGCGCGGCTGGTGGTGAGGGCCATATTTCCTCCTCGGCGAAGTCGGGCAGCCTGCCTCTGCTAGGCTGCCGAGCATGTCTGCCACCACCGCCTTCCGCTTCGACAACACCTATGCCCGCGAGTTGCCCGACCACGCCGTGGCCTGGCAGCCCGCCGCTGCGCCTGCACCGCAGTTGCTGTTCTTCAACCATGCTCTGGCGGATGAGCTGGGGCTGGATGCGGCGGCGCTCGACACCCCCGAAGGCGCCGCCGTGTTCGCCGGCAACGTCGTGCCGGAAGGCGCACAACCCATCGCACAGGCGTACGCCGGCCATCAGTTCGGCCGCTTCTCGGGCCAGTTGGGCGATGGGCGCGCCTTGCTGCTCGGCGAGGTGATCGACACGCAGGGCCGCCGCCGGGACATCGCCTTCAAAGGCTCCGGTGCGACCCCGTTCTCGCGCGGGGGCGATGGCAAGGCCGCCATCGGCCCGATGCTGCGCGAGGTGCTGATCGGCGAGGCCATGCATGCGCTGGGCATCCCCACGACGCGCGCGCTCGCCGTGGCCGGCACCGGCGAGTGGGTGATGCGCGAGCGGCCCTTGCCCGGCGCCGTGCTCACCCGCGTGGCGGCCAGCCACCTGCGCGTGGGCACCTTCGAGCTGTATGCCGCGCGCCGGCAGATCGATCACCTGCGCAAGCTGGCGGACTACGCCATCGCCCGGCACGATCCGGATCTGCAGGCACTCGATGGCCCTGACAAGGCCCTGGCCTTGTTGCGGCGCGTGGTCGAGCGGCAGGCCCGGCTCATGGCCCAATGGATGAACGTCGGCTTCATCCATGGCGTGATGAACACGGACAACATGACGCTGTCCGGCGAGACGATCGACTACGGCCCCTGCGCCTTCATGGAGGCCTACAGCCCCAACACCGTGTTCAGCTCCATCGACGAAGGGGGCCGCTACCGCTTCGGCCATCAGCCCAACATGGCGCAGTGGAACCTGGCGCGCCTGGCCGAATCCCTGTTGCCGCTGATGATGACGCCCGAAGGCGGCGAGATCACCGATGAGGTGATCGATGCGGCCGTGGCACGCGCCACCGAGGTGGTCAACACTTTCCCGGCGCTGTACGGGGCGGCCCTGCTGCATGGGCAGCGCGCCAAGCTGGGCCTGATCGATCCGCATGAGGGGTCGCATGAGGGGTCGCATGAAGGCGATGCGGACGATCCAACCGATGCCGCCCTGGCCAACGACTGGCTGGAGTTGCTGCGCAAGCACGCCGTGGATTTCACGCAGGCCTGGCGCCGGCTGGCGGATGCCGCCGCAGGCGATGAAGGGCCCTTGCGTGCCCTGTTCGAGCAGCCCCAGGTGCTGGACGACTGGCTGGGCCGCTGGCGTGCGCGCAGTGCCGCCTTGGATCCCCTGGCCCAGGCCGAGCGCATGCGGCGCGTCAACCCCTGGATCATCCCCCGCAATCACCAGGTGGAAGAGGCTTTGACGGCCGCGGCCGAGCGCGAGGACATGGGGCCCCTGCATGCCTTGTTGACGGCCGTGCGTTCTCCCTATGTCGAGACGGCCGACAACGCCCGCTTTGGCGAGCCGGCCCCGTCGAACGTGACCGCCTGCTACCAGACCTTCTGCGGTACGTGATCGCGTCTTGGTGAGCGTCCAGGCCGTGCATTGTTCACGCGGGTCGCGCTGGTGCACGCAGGGCGGTCTCAAGTCCTGTCTCCAGCACGCCGATAACGGGCGGCTTCACAGGAGACCCTTCGATGAAACGTGCCACCTTTGCCCTAGCCCTCACGCTCGCCTTGTCCGCCACCCAGGCCCTGGCCGTCCAGGAAGTCAAGGGCGTGCGCTTTGCCGATTCGTACGCGTTGGCGGGCCAGACGCTGCAACTCAACGGCGCCGGCGTGCGCGTGAAGTTCTTCATCGACGTGTATGCCGCGGCCTTGTACCTGCCCAAGAAGGAGCAGTCGGCCGCAGCCGTGCTGGGCGCGCCCGGTGTCAAGAGCGTGCAGATCGTGATGCTGCGCGATGTCAGCGGCGATGACTTTGCCGAGGCCACCGAAAAGGGCTTCAACGCCAACCACTCCGAAGAAGAGCTGGCCCGCCATCGCCCCAAGCTGCAGGAGCTGCTGACGCTGATGAAATCGCTGGGCACCGTGAAGAAGGGCTCGGTGGTCAACATCGATCTGCAGCCCGGTGGCGTGAACATCACCGTCAATGGCACCCCCAAGGGCCTGATCGCGGCCAAGGAGGACTTCGCCGTGGCCGTGATGAAGAACTGGCTGGGCAGCAAGCCGGTGGATGGCGACCTGAAGAAGGCCCTGCTGGGCACCTGATGCCAGACCTGATGCGTTGCCAGGGCGGGCTTCAGGTCTGCGCCGGAACTGCCGATCACCCACCTGAATCAGGACACGAGGGATCAGGAGTCGCGCATGAAGGACAAGATCGGTCAATCAGAGGGTGATGCCGCGGCTGCGGTGGACGGGGCCACGGTGGCGCGGCGTCGCTGGCTCGCTGCGGCCATGGCCTGGCCCTTCATGTCACTGGCTGGCGTGAGCGCGCAGGCGGCGGTGCGCGTCGAAGGCATCGACCTGCCCGACAGCCTGACGCTGCGCGGCAAGAAGCTGGTGCTCAATGGCGCCGGCCTGCGCAAGCGGGGCTATTTCAAATCCAATGTGGTGGCGCTGTACCTGCCGGAAAAGCTCACCACCCCCGAGGCCATCATGCGGTTGGACGGCCCGCGCCGCATCCAGCTCTACCTGCTGCGCGACTTCACCAGTTCCACCATCTCGCGCATTTTCCTGGCTGACTTCAAGCAGGCCGCCACGGAGGCCGAGTTCAAGGTGCTCATCAACGAGGTGGCAGAGATCGGCGGCATCTACGCCAACATCAAGCGCGTCTCGCCGGGCGATACCGTCAACATCGACTGGCAGCCGGGGCAGGGCATCATCGCCTCGCTCAACGACCGTGTGCTGCATGAGAAGCCGATTGCCAGCGAGCTGGCCTATCAGATCTACCTGCGCATGTTCATCGGCAGCGGCGTGCCCGATGAGCTGCGGCATCGCCTGCTGGGGTTGCAGCCTTCCGGCACCTGATCCCGCAGTTGCGGCATGGGCACGCGCGGGGTGGTGCGTCTACACTGTCGCCCCGTGAAATCCTCCATCCACCTTGTCGATGTCGATCGCCTGGACACCTGGACGCGTTACCGCCCGGGCCTGTGCGACAGCTGCGTGGCCAACTGCTGCACCATGCCGGTGGAAGTCAAGCTGCCTGATCTGGTGCGGCTGGAACTGGTGGACCCTTTCGAAGCTGAGCACGAGGCGCCCAAGCAGATCGCCAAGCGCCTGAGCAAGGCCGGCCTCATCGAGCATTTCAACTTCAAGCACAACATCTTCACGCTGGCGCGACGTGCCAGTGGCGATTGCCGCTTTCTGGACGCCACCACGCGGCGCTGCACGGTCTACGCCAGGCGGCCCCAGACCTGTCGGCTGCACCCGCAGGTCTCGCCGCGGCCGGGGCACTGCCCTTATGGCCGCAAGTCAGGTTGAAGCTGGCGCGCGGGCGCGGTGCGCCATCTCGCACCATCTGCGTCGGTGCTCAGTCTGCGTTGGCGTTGAACCTGGCCAGAAAGGCCTCTACAAAGCGGGGTGATCCGGTCAGCGTGAGCGTGACGGTGTGCCAGCCGCCCGGCTCTCGGGTGATCTGCAGGTCCTCATCCCAATCCATGCCGTCTTCCACGGCGCCTTGGGTGTGCGCAAACGCTTCACGCACCCAGGCCTGCACCTGCCGGACTTCGGCCATCACTTCCGCGTGCTGGCCCTCGCTGGTGGAGGCCATGGCTTCGAGCGTGGTGACGCCATCGTCGGTGTCGGACAGGTCGAAGCTGAGGTAATGCATGGCTGGGGCGGTGATCGGTGCGCGGGCCCGATTGTGCCTTGCCCCATCTCCGCGGTCCGGGTGGCCCCGGACGAGCGCTGCTCAGCCCGTGAACTGCTGCTGCAGCGCTTGATCTTCCGGTGCGATCTGCGGGGGTTCGTCCAGCGGCACGGGCGCCTCGGGCGTGACCATCGAAGACACCTCGCGGATGGCTTCGAGGACGGCCTGGGGTGCGGCATGGTGCACCATGTGGCCGGCCTGCGGCACCAGGTGCACGCGGCTGTTGGGCCAGTGCCCTTCGGCGCGCTGCGAATGCCAGTTCGGTGAGAGCAGCCGGTCGTTGGCGCCCGCGACAATCACCACCGGCAGGTGGGTGTCGGGCTGCTGAAGGCGCAGCCGCAGGGCCTGGGGGATCAGCATGGAGGTTTCGCTGGCGGCGGTGCGCAGGGCCGAGGGCCGCAGGCTCATCCAGGCGGGGTAACGTTGGCGAAAGCCCTCACGCAGTTCGCGCGGCGCGGGCGAGAACATCCGCCACGTGGTCGCGCGCCAGATCAGGCGCGCCCACAAGGGCGAGACGGTGTGGGCGAGCAGGGGGCCGATCACCGGCACGGCCGGCAGGCTGTTGAACAGCACATCCAGGCGCAGCGAAGGCGTGTAGTAGCCGCCCATCAGCACCACGCCCTTGAGCGATGCGGGCGATTGCAGCGCCATGGCTTGCGCCACCAGCGTGGCCCACGAGTGCGCGACCACGATGGGGCGCTCGATGCCGAGCTCGGACAGCGCATGCAGGAACAAGTTGGCCTGGGCCTGTGGCGTGGGATCGGCCACGCGAGGGCTGTGGCCATAACCCGGCCGATCGAACACGAACACGCGGAACTGGCGCGCGGCCAGCTCCACCAGGCCGCTGAGTTCGATCTCCTGCCCCATGGAGCCGATGCCGTGCAGCAGCACGAGGGCGGGTGCATCGGCCTGGCCATGCACCGTGTAGTGCAGGCGTGTGCCGTCGACATCGACGAAGCGCCCCGCGGGCGGGTTCTCGGCTTCGACGCGGCGGCGCTGGCGTTCCACATACAGCGCGCTGAGCGTCAGGCCGGCCACGGTGGCGGCAGCCAGGAGGGCCCAGCGGCTTTGCGGGCGGGATGGCAGAAGGCGGCCGAATCGGCCTGTGTACGAATTGGCGGGCATGGCGCATCCTTGCGGGCATTGGGATGTGCCATGTCGGCAAGGCGCATGCCCACCGGCGTTTGCCGGCGTCAAGCTGCGGGCGTGAGCGCGGGCGTGGCCGTCACCGTGCCCGGCAGGGCAAGTTCGATCTCCGTGCCTTGTGGCCCCGACTGCACCGCGATGGCCGCATGGATGCGTGCGGCCCTTTCCTTCATGATGCTCAGCCCCACATGCGTGGCATCGAGGCCCTTGCCGGATGGGTCGAAGCCACGGCCGTTGTCACGCACGCGGATGCGCCATCGAGGATGGGCCTGCACGTCTACCCACACGGCCTTGGCGTGAGCATGCTTGCGCACATTCGACAGCGCTTCCTGCACGATGTGCAGCACCTGGATCTGCACATCGGCCGGCAGCGGCACACCGTCGTCCGCATAGGCCAGATGGGTGGTCAGGCCCGTCTGCAGCTCGAACTTCGACAAGGTCTCGCGCAGGGCCATGTCCAGGTGGCCGCTGTCGGTGCGCACGCGGAAGTGCAGCAGCAACTCGCGCACATCGCTGTAGCTTTCCTTGACGCCGAGGTCCAGCTCCGACATGGCCGAGTCGATGGCGGCCTGGTCGCCGCGCGCCATGGCCGTGCGCAGCAGGCCCATCTGGATCTTCAGGAAGGCCAGCGATTGCGCGATGGAATCGTGCAGTTCCTGGGCCAGCAGCTTGCGTTCGCTGGCCACGGCCGATTCGCGGTCGAGCGCCGCCATGCGCAGCGATTCCATGGCGCCGGCCAGGTGGCTGGCGAGGGCTTCGAAGAGGTTGCGCTCGGCTTCGCTGAAGGTCACGTCGTTGCGGTAGAACAGCTCGATCTCGCCCAGCAGGCGGTGCTGCAGGTTCAGCGGCAGGGTCACCAGGGTGGTGTAGCCCTCCTGCTCGCAGCGGCGCTTGACGTTCTTGCCGGCGCTGCCCGGTGGGGCGGCCGATTCGGGCGCTTCGAGGATGGGGATCACGCGCATGCGCGGCAGCCCTTCGGGTGGCACGCGCGCACCGCACAGGCAGTCGCCGGTGAGCACGCATTGTTCGTCTTCGGCCAGCACATGCGGCAGGCTGTCGCTGGCCAGCAGCATGTAGCGCTCGTTGGCCTCGTCGGACCAGCGGATGGCCACCGCATCCGAATGCGCGATGCCGCGCATCTTGCGTGCAAAGCCTTCGGCCAGCGAGCGCAGGTCATCGGCTGAAGCCACGAAGGTGGAGACGTCGTACAGGGCCTGCAGCCGCGCCTGTTCGTGCTGAAGCTTCTGCGTCTTCTCGGTCACCTTGGCTTCCAGGTTGCCGTAGGACATGGCCAGCTGCTGGGTCATGCGGTTGAAGCCTTCGGCCAGCTCACCGAGCTCGTCTTCGGCGCTGGGGCGCACGCGTGCGCTGAAGTCCGCGTTTTCCACACGGGCCAGGGCCGCGCGCAGCCTGGCCACCGGCTCCAGCACCACCACGTGGGCGGCATACAGCAGCACCAGGGCGCTGACCACGGCCAGCAGCATCATCACCAGTTGGAAGGTGTGCAGCGCCACGGTGCGGGCTTCCAGCCGGCGTTCGATGGCTGAGACCAGCGCATCGACCTGGGCCACGAACGCGTCCACCTTGACGCCGGCATCCCCATGGGGCCGCTGGGGCTGCTGGATCTGCTGCACGGTCTGGGCACGCAACTGCCGCCAGCCAGCCTCGACCTCGGTGAGGCGTTCGCGCACCTCCGGGCTGCCCGGCACCGTCAGCGGGCGCTGAGGATCGCCCTTGATCAGGAGCGAGAGGCTGGCGTCCAGTTCGGCCAGCCGCTCGGCCACCTGCTCGACGCCCTGTGTGGTGCTGCCGCCATCGAGGTCACGCAGATGCAGCGCCATCTGATAGGAGCGCATGCGCATGCGGCCGGCCTCGTTGATGGCCGCGGCGCCGCCTTCCAGCTGCCATGTCACCCACATCGACATGCCCACCGTCAGCAGGGCCAGGATCAGGAAGATGCCGCCGATGGTGGCCAGCTTGCGGGCCAGCGTCAGGCGGGTGGTCTTGCGCAGCGAAACGTGGGGATCGGCCTGATCGGCCTGATCAAGAGGCTCGGGCGGCGTGACTGGGGGCGGTGTGGCGTCGTCGGGCATGGGGGCGGCAGGGGAGGAGGGAATCACCCCCCCGTCTGCGCCATGACACGGACGATCTGCTCAGGGCGTTCCTGAAAGTGGTGGCGCTCGGGCTTGCGTGCGATGGCGGCGTGGATGGCAGCACACAGCTGCGCATCGTCGGCACCGTCGCGCAGCAGGGCGCCCAGCGGCACCTGGTCGTTCTGGCCCAGGCAGAGGTAGAGGGTGCCGTCCACCCCGAGGCGGACGCGGTTGCAAGTCTGACAGAAATGCCGGCTCATGGGGGTGATGACGCCCAGGCTCATGCCGCCTTGCGGATCCTGCCAGTAGCGGGCCGGGCCCGCACCCTTGCCGAGCACCTGCGGGATCAAGCCCATGCGTTGCGCCAGCGCTTCGCCCAGGGCGCTCAGATCGCGGCCCTGGGTGGAGCGGCCGGTGTCGCCCACGGGCATGGGCTCGATCAGGCGCAGCACCAGGCCATGCTGGCGCGCGAAGGCGACCATGTTCTCCACCTCGCCGTCGTTGACGCCTTCCTGCACGACCATGTTGAGCTTGATGGGGGCAAAGCCGGCGGCCACGGCAGCGCTGACGCCGGCCAGCACCTCGTGCAGGCAATCGCGGCCGGTGATGCGCTGCACGCAGCCGGCATCCAGGCTGTCGAGGCTGATGTTGAGGCGGTCCACACCGGCCGAGCGCAAAGGCGCGGCCAGGTCGGCCAGCCGCGTGCCGTTGGTGGACACGGACAGGTCCTGCAGGCCAGGCAAGGTGCCGCGCAGGTCGGCGACGAAGTCGGCCAGGCCGCGGCGCAGCAGGGGCTCGCCGCCGGTCAGGCGCACCTTGCGCACGCCCAGCCCGACGAACAGGCGCACCAGGCGCGCCATCTCGGCATGGCTCATCCAGTGGGCGGGCTCTTCGAAGCCCTTGAAGCCCTTGGGCAGGCAGTAGGTGCAGCGCAGGTCGCATCGGTCGGTCACGGACACGCGAAGGTAGTCGATGACGCGGCCGAAGGGATCGATGAGGGCAGGCATGACGAAGACGGCGATGATGCAGCCTGGCCAGTCTAGGCAGTCCGCCCGCGCAGCGCCATTCTTCGGAAGGACTAGCCGGAAGGAGGATGTCCTGCGGGCGCCGCACCTGGGGGTGTTGGACAATGCCGGGGCCCTGTGCGTGTTGTGCGCCCTGGTTCGCCTTGTTCGCCTGTTGCACCCAGCTTTTCGGAGATGCCATGCCCGTTCGCCTGCTCGTCGTCGATGACCACACCCTGTTTCGCCGCGGGCTGACGGCCCTGCTGGGGCAGTCGCCGCTGGTGGACGTGGTGTGCGAGGCGGGCGATGCCGGCGAGGCACTGCGGCTGGCGCAGGCGCATCACCCGGATGTGGTGCTGCTGGACAACCACCTGCCCGGTGTGCACGGCATCGACGCCTTGCCCCAACTGCTGGCGCTGGCGCCCGCGCCGCGCGTGCTGATGCTCACGGTCAGTGAAGATGCCGATGACCTGGCCATGGCCTTGTCACGCGGCGCCAGCGGCTACCTCCTCAAGACGGTGGAAGGCGATGACCTGGTGGACGCCATCGTGCGCGTGCACCGGGGCGAATCGGTGGTGTCGCCGGAGATGACGGGCAAGCTCGTGGCCGCTTACCGGCAGGCCTTGCAAGGTGGTGCCCCGGCTGCGGCGGCAGGTGCCTTGGCAACCAACGGCGCGCCTGCTGGCGAAGCGTCGAGTCATGAAGGCGCCGCCGCCCCGGCCGATTCCGCGGGTGGGCAAAACGGCGGGCAAAGCGGTGGGGCAAATGGCGGGGCCTATGCCAAGCTCTCCCCGCGCGAGCGGGACATCCTGCGCGAGATCGCCTGCGGCCGCAGCAACAAGGAGATCGCCCGCAAGCTCGACATCGCCGAGACCACGGTCAAGATCCACGTGCAGCACATCCTGCGCAAACTCAATCTCACATCGCGGGTTCAGGCGGCGGTGCTGGCGTCATCGTCTGATCCAGATCAAGTCTGATGGAGGGACTACTCCCTTTGAACGATCCCACCTGATCCAAGGAAGGATACCCAGCGCCCCCCTGAGTGACCACACTGCCCGGCATGGAAAAGGAGTTGACCATGTCGAGCCACAACAGGCGCAAGGCACTGTCGGTGCTGGTCGTGAGCACGCTGGCTTTCACGGTGTGTTTCATGGTGTGGATGATGTTCGGCGTCATCGGCATCCCGCTGAAGAAAACGCTGGGCCTGAGTGCCACGCAGTTCGGTCTCCTGACCGCCACGCCGGTGCTGACCGGCTCGCTCGTGCGCGTGCCGCTGGGCATCTGGACGGACCGCTTCGGTGGCCGCATCGTGCTGTTCATCACGATGCTGCTGTGCGTGGTGCCCATCTACCTGATGTCGATGGCCACGCAGTACTGGCACTTCCTGGTGCTGGGGCTGTTCGTCGGCCTGGCCGGTGGCTCGTTCTCGGTGGGCACGCCGTATGTGGCGCGCTGGTTCCCCAAGAGTCAGCAAGGCTTTGCCATGGGCGTGTTCGGTGCCGGCAACTCGGGCGCGGCCGTCAACAAGTTCGTGGCGCCGGCCATCGTGGTGGCCGCGGGCTGGGCGATGGTGCCGCAGGTGTATGCGGCCATCATGCTGGGCACTGCGCTGATCTTCTGGTTCGGCAGTGCGCACGATCCGGCCCACCTGGTGCCCGCGTCCAAGGGCGGCTTCGCAGCCCAGCTCAAGGCGCTCAAGGATCCGCGTGTGCTCAAGTACTGCCAGTACTACAGCATCGTCTTCGGCGGCTATGTGGGCCTGAGCCTGTGGATGGTGCAGTACTACGTCGGTGAGTACGGTCTGGACATCCGCGTGGCCGCGCTGCTGGCCGCCTGCTTCTCGCTGCCCGGCGGTGTGCTGCGCGCCATCGGCGGCTGGCTGTCGGACAAGCACGGCGCCCACAAGGTGACCTGGTGGGTGCTGTGGGTGAGCTGGATCTGCCTGTTCCTGCTGAGCTATCCGCAGACCGACTTCACCGTCGTCACCGTCGATGGCCCGCGCACCTTCCACATCGGCCTGAACGTGTATGCCTTCACCGCCCTGATGTTCGTGCTGGGCATCGCCTGGGCCTTCGGCAAGGCCAGCGTCTTCAAGTACATCAGCGATGACTACGGTCAGAACATCGGTGCCATCAGCGGCATCGTCGGCCTGGCCGGCGGCATGGGCGGCTTCATCCTGCCCATCCTGTTCGGCGCGTTGCTGGACCTCACCGGTGTGCGCTCCAGCGCCTTCATGCTGCTGTACGGCGTGGTGTGGGTCTCGCTGATCTGGATGTACCTCACCGAAGTGCGCACACGTGACGTGCTGCGCGGCCAGGCTGCGGCCGGCGCACAAGCCTGATTCATTCCCTCCACCACTGGAGAACCTCATGTCCACCACCACCCAACGCGCCACGGCAGCCCGGCCTGGCGGCACGCTCACCGTCTGGGCGCCCGAAGACAAGGCCTTCTGGGAAGCCGAAGGCCAGGCGATCGCCAAGCTCAATCTGTGGATCTCGGTGCCCGCGCTGTTCCTGGCCTTTGCCGTCTGGCAGCTGTGGAGCGTCGTGGCCGTCAACCTGCCGCAGATGGGCTTCCAGTATTCGACCAACCAGCTGTTCTGGCTGGCCGCAGCGCCCGCGCTGTCCGGGGCGACGCTGCGCATCTTCTATTCCTTCATGGTGCCCATCTTCGGCGGGCGCCGCTGGACGGCGCTGTCCACCGCCTCGCTGCTGATCCCGGCCATTGGCATCGGCTATGCGGTGCAGGATCCCACCACGCCGTATCCCACCATGCTGATGCTGGCGCTGCTGTGCGGTCTGGGCGGGGGCAACTTCTCTTCCTCCATGTCCAACATCAGCTTCTTCTTTCCGAAGGAGCGCAAGGGCTCGGCCCTGGGCGTGAACGCCGGCCTGGGCAACCTGGGCGTGTCGGTGGTGCAGTTCCTCAGTCCCATCATCATCTCGGTGGGTGTGTTCGGTGTGTTCGGCGGTGAATCGCAGCACATCGTCAACAAGGCCGGCCAGCAGGTCGAGATCTGGGCGCAGAACGCCGCCTTCGTGTGGGTGCCCTGGATCGTGATCGCCACCGTGGCGGCCTGGTTCTTCATGAACGACATCGCCGATGCCAAGGCTTCGTTCGCCACGCAGGCAGCCATCTTCCGCAACCGCCACAACTGGCTGATGTGCATCCTCTACCTGGGCACCTTCGGATCGTTCATCGGTTATGCCGCAGGCTTTCCGCTGCTCATCAAGTCGCAGTTCAAGGATGTGAACCCGCTGGCCTATGCCTGGATCGGCCCGCTGCTGGGCGCCCTGATCCGGCCCTTCGGCGGCTGGCTGGCCGACAAGCTCGGCGGCGCCCGCGTGACCTACTGGAACTTCATCGTGATGGCCTGTGCCGTGGTCGGAGTGCTGTACTTCCTGCCCAAGACCTCGGGCAGCGCCTGGGCCTTGCCGTTTGGCCCGCAGGCCGGCAGCTTCACCGGCTTCTTCCTGATGTTCCTGGTGCTGTTCATGACCACGGGCATCGGCAACGGCTCGACCTTCCGCATGATCCCGGTGATCTTCCTGGCGCTCAAGACCCGCAAGGTGCAGCGCAATGACGAAGTGGCCATGGCCGCGGCCGTCAAGGAAGGCAACACCGAAGCGGCGGCCGTGCTGGGCTTCACCGGTGCCTTCGCAGCCTATGGCGGCTTCTTCATCCCCAAGAGCTATGGCACGGCCATCGCCGCCACGGGCGGCCCCGAAGTGGCGCTGTTCGTCTTCATCGCCTTCTACCTGGTGTGCATCGCCACCACGTACTGGTTCTATGCCCGCCGCAATGCCGAGCTGCCTTGCTGAGCCGCCTTTCTCTGTTTGCCTGATCTGATTTCAGAAAGCCCGATCCATGAGCCACTTTCTTGACCGATTGACCTTCTTCGCGCAGCCGAAGGAAGGCTTCTCGCAGGGGCATGGTGTCACCACGGCCGAAGACCGTACGTGGGAAGACGCCTACCGCCACCGCTGGCAGCACGACAAGATCGTGCGCTCCACCCACGGCACCAACTGCACCGGCTCGTGCTCGTGGAAGGTGTACGTCAAGGGCGGCATCGTGACCTGGGAGACGCAGCAGACCGACTACCCGCGCACGCGGCCCGATCTGCCCAACCACGAGCCGCGCGGTTGCGCGCGTGGTGCCTCCTACAGCTGGTACCTCTACAGCGCCAACCGAGTCAAGCACCCGATGGTGCGCGGCGAGTTGCTCAAGCACTGGCGTGCGGCGCGTGCTGTGGCCAAGTCGCCGGTGGACGCGTGGGCCAACCTGATGTCCAACGACGAGATGCGTCGCAGCTGGCAGAAGCAGCGCGGCCTGGGCGGCTTCGTGCGCTCCAGCTGGGACGAGGTCAACGAGATCATCGCCTCGGCCAACGTCTACACCATCAAGCAGCATGGGCCGGACCGCATCATCGGCTTCTCGCCCATCCCGGCGATGTCGATGGTCTCGTATGCCGCGGGCAGCCGCTATCTCAGCCTGATCGGCGGCGTGTGCATGTCCTTCTACGACTGGTACTGCGACCTGCCGCCGGCCAGCCCGCAGATCTGGGGCGAGCAGACCGACGTGCCGGAATCGGCCGACTGGTACAACTCGAACTACATCATCGCCTGGGGCTCCAACGTGCCGCAGACGCGCACGCCCGACGCCCACTTCTTCACCGAGGTGCGCTACAAGGGCGCCAAGACGGTGGCCATCACGCCCGATTACGCCGAGGTCTCCAAGCTGGCCGACCTGTGGCTGCACCCCAAGCAAGGCACCGACTCGGCCATTGCCATGGCCATGGGCCACACCATCCTGCGCGAGTTCTATGTGGAAAAGCGCAGCACCTATTTCGACGACTACGCCCGCCGCTACACCGACCTGCCCATGCTGGTGATGCTGCAGGAGCAGGACACGCCCGTGGGCAAGGCCCTGGTGCCGCACCGCTACCTGCGCGCCAGCGACCTGGGCGGCGAGTTCACGCAAGGCAGCAACCCCGAATGGAAGACGCTGGCCTATGACGGCGAAGGCCGCATCGTGATGCCGCAAGGCTCGATCGGCTTCCGCTGGGGCGCCGATGGCCGCCCCGATCAAGGCAAGTGGAACCTGGAGAACAAGGAGGCCGTCAACGGCGCCGAGGTCAAGCTCAAGCTGTCGGTGCTGGAAGACGCGCACCACGCCGAAACGCGCCGTGCCGATGTGGCCACCGTGGCCTTCCCCTACTTCGGCGGCATCGACTCTCCGGGCTTCAACTCCAACAAGCAGGGCGATGTGCTGCTGCGCCATGTGCCGCTCGAGCGCATCACCGTGCAGGACCAGGGCCAGGCGCGCGAGGTGTTCGTGGCCACCGTGTACGACCTGCAGCTGGCCAGCTACGGTGTGTTCCGCGGCCTGAAGAACCCGCATGGCGAACTGGTGGACAACGGCGCCCGCAGCCTGGACGACAACGTGGCCTACACACCGGCCTGGCAGGAATCCATCACCGGTGTGCCGCGCGCACAGGTGACGGCCGTGGCCCGCCAGTTTGCCGACAACGCCGACAAGACGCATGGCAAGTCCATGGTGATCATCGGCGCGGCCATGAACCACTGGTACCACTGCGACATGAACTACCGCGGCATCATCAACATGCTGATGATGTGCGGCTGCATTGGCCAAAGCGGTGGCGGCTGGGCGCACTACGTTGGCCAGGAAAAGCTGCGTCCGCAGACGGGCTGGACGGCGCTGGCCTTTGCCCTGGACTGGGCGCGCCCTCCGCGTCAGCAGAACTCCACCAGCTTCTTCTATGCGCACACCGACCAGTGGCGCTACGAGAAGCTCAATGTGGGCGAGGTGCTCTCGCCGCTGGCCGACAAGGCCAAGTTCGGCGGCAGCATGATCGACTACAACGTGCGCGCCGAGCGCATGGGCTGGCTGCCATCGGCTCCGCAGTTGCAGACCAACCCGCTCAAGGTCGTCAAGGAAGCGCAGGACAAGGGCGTGGATCCAAAGGACCACGTGGTCGATTCGCTCAAGGCCGGCACGCTCAAGCTGTCCTGCCATGACCCGGATCACCCCGACAACTGGCCGCGCAACCTCTTCGTGTGGCGCTCCAACCTGCTGGGCTCTTCCGGCAAGGGGCATGAGTACTTCCTCAAGCACTTGCTGGGCACCACGCACGGCGTGCAGGGCAAGGACCTGGGCGCCGACGACGTCAAGCCCGAAGAAGTGGCCTGGCATGCCAAGGCCCCCGAAGGCAAGCTCGACCTGCTGGTGACGCTCGACTTCCGCATGAGCACCACCTGTCTTTATTCCGACATCGTGCTGCCCACGGCCACCTGGTACGAGAAGAACGACCTCAACACCAGCGACATGCACCCCTTCATCCACCCGCTCTCGACTGCGGTGGACCCGGCCTGGGAGGCCCGCTCCGACTGGGAGATCTACAAGGGCTTCGCCAGGAAGTTCAGCGAGGTCTGCGTGGGCCACCTGGGTGTCGAAAAGGAAGTGGTGCTGACCCCGCTGATGCACGACACACCCGCCGAGATGGCCCAGCCCTTCGGCGTGCAGGACTGGATGAAGGGCGAGATCGCCTTGATCCCGGGCAAGACGGCCCCGCAGATCACCGTGGTCGAGCGCGACTACCCCAACACCTTCAAGCGCTTCACCTCATTGGGCCCGCTGATGAACAAGGTGGGCAACGGCGGCAAGGGCATCAGCTGGAACACGCAGGACGAAGTCAGGCAGCTGGCCGAACTCAACGGCACCGTGCGCGATGCCGGTGTATCGCAAGGCATGCCCAAGATCGAGACCGACATCGATGCGGCCGAAGTGATCATGATGCTGGCGCCCGAGACCAACGGCCATGTGGCCGTCAAGGCCTGGGATGCGCTGAGCAAACAGACCGGCCGCGAGCACGCCCACCTGGCCCTGCACCGCGAAGACGAGAAGATCCGCTTCCGCGACATCCAGGCCCAGCCGCGCAAGATCATCTCCTCGCCGACTTGGTCGGGGCTGGAGAGCGAGAAGGTCTCGTACAACGCCGGCTACACCAATGTGCACGAGCTGATCCCATGGCGCACGCTCACCGGCCGCCAGCAGTTCTACCAGGATCACCCGTGGATGCAGGCCTTCGGCGAAGGCTTCGTGGCCTATCGCCCGCCCGTGGACTTGAAGACCCTGGACGACATCGGCGGTCGCAAGCCCAATGGCCACAAGGAAATCGCGCTCAACTTCATCACGCCGCACCAGAAGTGGGGCATCCACTCCACCTACACCGACAACCTGATGATGCTCACGCTCAACCGCGGCGGCCCGGTGGTGTGGCTGAGCGAGGACGACGCCAAGAGCGCCGGCATCGTCGACAACGACTGGATCGAGCTGTTCAACACCAACGGTGCCATCGCGGCCCGTGCGGTGGTGAGCCAGCGCGTCAACCCTGGCATGGTGATGATGTACCACGCGCAGGAAAAGATCATCAACACGCCGGGCTCGGAGATCACCGGCACGCGCGGCGGCATCCACAACTCGGTCACCCGCGTGGTGCTCAAGCCCACGCACATGATCGGCGGCTATGCGCAGTTGAGCTACGGCTTCAACTACTACGGAACCATCGGGACCAACCGCGACGAGTTCGTGCTGGTGCGCAAGATGAACAAGGTGGACTGGCTGGATGACGAGGTGGCGGGCGCCGCTTCCTCCCACGCCTGACCACAAGGAGCAAGCAACATGAAAATCCGCGCACAGATCGGCATGGTCCTGAACCTGGACAAGTGCATCGGCTGCCACACCTGTTCGGTGACCTGCAAGAACGTCTGGACCAACCGGCCCGGCGTCGAGTACGCCTGGTTCAACAACGTCGAGACCAAGCCGGGCATCGGCTATCCCAAGGAATGGGAGAACCAGGACAAGTGGAAGGGCGGCTGGATCCGCAAGGCCGATGGCTCGATCCAGCCCCGGCAGGGCGGCAAGCTCAGCCTGCTGATGAAGATCTTCGCCAACCCCAACCTGCCGCAGATCGACGATTACTACGAGCCCTTCACCTTCGACTACGAGCACCTGCAGACGGCGCCCAAGTCCAAGGCCCCGCCCACGGCCCGCCCGCGCAGCCTGATCACCGGCCAGCGCATGGAGAAGATCGAATGGGGCCCCAACTGGGAAGAGATCCTGGGCGGCGAATTCAGCAAGCGCAGCAAGGACGCGAACTTCGAAGAAGTCCAGAAGGACATCTACGGCCAGTTCGAGAACACCTTCATGATGTACCTGCCGCGCCTGTGCGAGCACTGCCTGAACCCGGCGTGCGTGGCATCGTGCCCCTCGGGCTCGATCTACAAGCGCGAGGAAGACGGCATCGTGCTGATCGACCAGGACAAGTGCCGCGGCTGGCGCATGTGCGTCTCGGGCTGCCCGTACAAGAAGATCTACTACAACTGGCAATCTGGCAAGGCCGAGAAGTGCATCTTCTGCTATCCCCGCATCGAGGCCGGGCAGCCCACCGTGTGCTCCGAGACCTGCGTGGGCCGCATCCGCTATCTGGGCGTGCTGCTGTATGACGCCGACCGCATCGAAGAGGTGGCCGCCACCGAGCACGACCGCGATCTGTACGAAGCCCAGCTCAGCCTGTTCCTCGATCCGAACGATCCCAAGGTGATCGAGCAGGCCCGTGCCGACGGCATCCCCGAAGCCTGGCTGACCGCCGCGCGCAACAGCCCCGTCTACAAGATGGCCGTGGACTGGAAGGTGGCCCTGCCGCTGCACCCCGAGTACCGCACGCTGCCGATGGTCTGGTATGTGCCGCCGCTCTCGCCCATCCAGTCGGCTGCCAATGCCGGCCATGTGGGCACCAATGGCGAGATCCCCGATGTGAACCAGCTGCGCATCCCCCTGCGCTACCTGGCCAACCTGCTGACGGCTGGTGATGTGGCGCCGGTCTCGCGTGCACTGGAGCGCATGCTGGCCATGCGTGCTTACATGCGTGGCAAGCACGTGGACGGGCAGGCCAACATGAAGGCCATCCAGCAGGTGGGCCTCACGCCTGATCTGGTGGAGGACATGTACCAGATCATGGGCATCGCCAACTACGAGGATCGCTTCGTGATCCCCACCGCGCACCGCGAGTACGCGGAAGACGCCTTCGACCTGCGCGGCGGCTGCGGCTTCTCCTTCGGCAATGGCTGTTCCGACGGCCACAGCGAGCCCAGCCTGTTCGGCGGCAAGAAGAAGCGCACCATCCCCATCCACCAGGAGGGCTGACATGAGCCTGATCGATACCTTGATGTCCTCCCGTGACGAGCTGGCCCAGGCCCGCTGCCTGCGCGCCCTGGCCTGGCTGCTGCGTTATCCCGATGCCGAGATGCGCGAGGCCCTGCCCGTGCTGCAACAGGCCTTGAGCGACAACGGTGCCCTGAGCGCTGCGCGACGCCAGGGCCTGGGGCGGCTGATGAACGGCCTGATGTCACTGGACCCGTTCCAGATCGAATCCGAGTACGTGGAGCTGTTCGACAGCGGCCGCTCTACTTCGCTGCACCTGTTCGAGCATGTGCACGGCGATTCGCGCGACCGCGGCCAGGCCATGGTGGACCTGCTCAAGACCTACGAGCAGTCCGGCATGCACGTGCACCCCGATCTGGCCGGCAAGGAGTTGCCCGATTACCTGCCCCTGGTGCTGGAGTTCGCCTCCACGCTCGGCGGTGCGCAGCGGCGAGAGTTCGTCGGCGAGTTCGCCCACATCCTCAATGCGCTGTATGCCGCGCTGCTCAAGCGCCGCAGCCTGTATGCCCACATCCCCGCAGCGGTGCTGGAGTCGTGTGGCCTGGACATCGCGCCCACCGAAGTCCCCGAGGACGAAGCGCTGGACGAAGCCTGGGCCGAGCCCGAAGCCTTCGGTGGCTGCAGCAGCCGCGGCCAGCAACGGCCCGATCAGGCCCAGCCCATCCGCATCGTGCGCAAGCAGGCGGCCGGCGCCTCACAACCCATCTGAATGAAAGACGAGGAGCATCGACATGAGCCTCACCCACCAGTTCTTCTTTGGCATCTACCCCTACATCGTGATGGGCGTGTTCCTGATCGGCAGCCTGATCCGCTTCGACCGTGACCAGTACACCTGGCGCAGCGAATCGAGCCAGATGCTGTCGGCCGGCACGCTGCGCGTGGGCTCCAATCTGTTCCACCTGGGCATCATCGGCCTGTTCTTCGGGCACTTCGTCGGCATGCTGACGCCAGCCGAGATCGTGCATGCGCTGGGCGTGACGGCACCGCAGAAGCAGTTGCTGGCCGTGGTGGCCGGCGGCATCCTGGGTTCGATCTGCCTGATCGGCTTGATCCTGCTGATCCAGCGCCGGCTGGGCGATACGCGTGTGCGCGCCACCTCCAAGCCACGCGATTTCCTTGTGCTGTTCTGGATCCTGGGCACGCTGCTGATGGGCCTGTCGACGGTGCCGCTGTCCCTGCAGCACCGCGATGGCGAAACCATGCTCAAGCTGATGGCCTGGGCGCAGCACGTGGTGACCTTCCGCGGGGATGCGGCCTCGTTGATCGCCGATGTCTCCATGGTGTTCAAGGTGCACATGGTGCTGGGCATGAGCGTGTTCCTGATCTTCCCCTTCACGCGCCTCGTGCATGTGTGGAGCGGCTTTGCCTCGGTGGGCTATGTGTACCGACCCTGGCAGGTGGTGCGCAGCCGCAAGGCCGGCCTGCCGCGCTGAGCCTTCATCAGCCCGCCTGACACTCCCGCTTTGAAGGACCTCATCATGTTGACGAACGAGACATCCACCACGCCCAGCGGCCCCCTGCGTGCCGGCGGCCACGATCTGCACAGCGCGCCTGACAGCCTCACGGCCGCCGAGCGGCGCCAGATGGCCAGCGTGGCCTTGCTGCGGTTGGCCGCCATCGAGGATGGCATGCTGTCTGAAGACGACCCCGCACCGCAGGACGGTGTGCTGAGCGAAGCCGCCGCCGATGCCATCGACCAATGGCTGAACCAGCACATCGCCACGCCCGAGCCCGACGAAGCGGCCTGCCTGCGCCACCACGCGGCCCATGCGGCACGCTATGCCGTGGGCGAGCGCCTGCGTGTGCGCCACATCCTGTTTGCCGTCACGCCGGGCGTGAACGTGCAGGCGCTGCGCCAGCGGGCCGAGCAGGCCTTGATCGAGGTGCGTGCCGAGCCTGGCCTGTTTGCCGAGCGTGCACAGGCCTTGTCCAACTGCCCCAGCGGCGAGCAGGGTGGCGAACTGGGCTGGCTCTCGACTGAAGATTGCGCGCCCGAGTTCGCCCGCGAGCTGTTCGGCCAGGACGAGGCCCAGGCCAACGTGGGCGTGCTGCCGCGCCTGGTGCACAGCCGCTTCGGCCTGCATGTGGTCGAAGTGCTCGAGCGCGATCCCGGTGAGGTGCCCGCTTTCGAGCAGGTGCGCGAGGCCGTGGCCCAGGCCCTGCGTCAGCAGAGCTTCGTCACCGCGCTCAAGCAGACGTGCAGCATGCTGGCCGCCCGCCATGGCGTGGAAGGCGCCGACATTGACGTGGCCACCTCCCCGCTGATGCAGTAAGGCGGCGCAAGCCGCGCAGCTCGGAGCCGATTTTCATGGACGACCTGCTTCGCCGCCTGCGGCACTTTCACACCGACTACTTCCCCCAGAACCAGGCGCACTTCCAGCATCTGGTCGATGAAGGGCAGCAACCCACCACGCTGTTCATCGGTTGCTCCGATTCCCGGCTGGTGCCGTATCTGCTGACTGGCGCCGGCCCGGGCGAGCTGTTCATCGTGCGCAATGTGGGCGCCCTGGTGCCGCCGTACCTCGGTCTGCATGGCCTGCACGGCACCGCCGCGGCCATCGAGTTCGCGATGCTCAACCTCAAGGTCTCCCGCATCGTGGTGTGCGGGCATTCGCATTGCGGTGCCATCAAGGCCTTGTACGAAGAAGTGCCGGCGGAGGCCCGCAACCTCCGGGGCTGGCTGGACATGGCGCGTGAGGCCACGCTGCCGGTGCAGGTCACCCCCGAGGCCCTGCGCCGCACCGAGCAGCGCGCGGTGGTGCTGCAGCTCGAACGCCTGATGGACTACCCCATGGTGCGCGCCCGCGTGGAGCGGCGGGAAGTCACGCTGCACGGCTGGCACTACGTGATCGAGGATGGCGAGGTGCACGTGTTCGACGTGCTCACCGGCGCCTTCGTGCCGGCATCCCGCGCCGATCACAGCGGCACAGGGCCCTACAAGGACGAGGTGACATCCGATGGGTCGATCTTCAACGAGATCGATGACCGCTGGCAGGCCCGCTGATGGCCCGGACCTTGTTCCTGGTCAAAACCATGCTGCCAAGGGTATCCCAGACTGAAGCGAAGCTGCCTCCGAAGCCGGGGCAGGACGCATGAGGAAGAACGCCGAATGAATGGGATGGTGGATGACCGCTTGGACAAGGAGCGCGCCGTGAACAGCCTGAATGACCGCATCGCCCGACGCATCACCGACAGCCCGGTGTTTGCCGGCATGGATCCCTTCCGGATCAACCATCTGCTGCTGCACAGCCGCTGCAAGTATTTGAGCCGGGGTGAGTTGCTGTTTTCGCCCGGCGATCCTTCCGAAGGCCTGCTGCTGGTGCTCGACGGCATCTTCAAGCTGTATGCGGAAGACGGGGCCGGCCACCAGAAGGTGATCGACCTGATGGGGCGCGGCCACATCGTGCCGGGCACGCAGATGACCTCCGTCTCGCATCATGCACACCATGCACGCTCACTGAGCCGGGCGGCCATCCTGCTGATCCCCAGGGATGTGCTGCAGGCCGAACTGGCACTGGATGCAGGGCTGGCGCAGCGGTTGCTGGAAGATGCGGCGCGGCACATGCGCCGCCTGATGGGCGAGCTGGAAGCGGCGAGCCTGCATTCGGCCCGCCGGCGCGCCTGCGATTTCCTGCTCGGGCAGCCTGCGCTGGCGCAGCCCGCATCGCCCTGCGAGGAGGACCCCTCGATCGTGGTCTCGTTGCCGGTCAGCAAGTGCACGGTCGCGTCCTTCCTGTCGATCACACCGGAGCACTTCTCGCGCATCCTGCGCGAGTTGCAGCGCGATGGCTTGATCGAGATGCAAAAGCGCACCATCCGGATCTTGTGTCCGCAGCGCCTGGCGGGCATCAGTTGAAGCCGGTTGGCGTTGCTTGGCAAAATTGCCTCCTTGCCATGCGCATGCACAGGATCAGCCAGGGCTGCGCACGTGGGCATTGAGCACCTAACCCTATCTGGTGTTTTACATGGAGCGCTCGGACCACATCGACGTGTGGCGCGTGCGCCATGGTCATCGTGACATTCCTGCGTGGATGCAGGAATCTGATTCACAACCCTGACACCGGCACCGCCATCGCGCCAGGCCCCTGCGCCGAAGTCTGCGCGGCAGCCTGCGCCGCCACCGGCGCCTCCTCCTGCCAGCCACCTCCCATCGCCTTGTACAGCGTCACCGTGTAGGTCAGGCGGTCGGTGTCGGCGCGCACGAGGTCATCGGCCTTCTCCAGTGCCTTGGCCTGCGCTTCGAGCGCGGGCTGCAGCAGCACCTGTCCCTTGAGGAACAAGGCCTGCTGGTGATCGGAGACGCGGCGGGCGAGTTCGCTGGCGCGTGTCAGGCTGGCATGCTGGGCCACGAAGGCCTGTTGGGCCACATACGCGTTTTCCACGTCTTCGAGCGCACTGAGCACGGCCTTCTCGTATTCCACCGCCAGGCCTTCGAGCTGTGCCTGGTTGGCCGCGATGTTGGCCTTGATGCGCCCGCCATGGAAGATCGGCAGCCGCATGCCCACGCCCAGCCTTTGCAGCCCGAAGTTGCTGCCTTCGCTGTCATCCGGGTGGAAGCGGCCGCCCATGATGCCCATGCCCAGGTAGAAGCGCGGCAGCAGATCGGCCTTGGCATTGCCCAGCTTGGCCGCTTGTGCACGCAGCTTGCGGGCTGCGCCGCGCACATCGGGCCGTTGCTCCAGCACCTCGCCGGGCAGCACGGTGGGCAAGGGCGGTGGCTGCAAGGTGGCGGTGCTGGGCGGCAGGCTGCTCAAGGTCTGCGGCGGGCGGCCCATCAGCACGGCCAGGCGCTTGAGGTGGCTGTGCAGCAATGCGCGCAAGGGTTCGCGTTTGGATTCGGCCTGGCGCAACTCCAGCTCGGCCCGTTCCACATCGCCGGTGGTGGCCTGGCCGGCCTTGAAGCGGCCCTGGGCGTAAGCCATCATGCGTTCGGCCACCTGCACGCCCTGGTCCAGCAGGGCCAGCCGGCGCTCCACGCCGCGGGCCTCGATGTAGCGGGTGGCGATGTCGCCGGCCACGAGCAGCCGCGCGCCATGCACCTGTTCCTGCGCACCCAGTGCGAGCTGGCGCACCATCTCCGTCTGGCTGGCCAGGCCGCCGAAGATGTCGACTTCCCAGGCCAGCGTCGCGCCGAAGTTGTGGGTGTTGCCCCAGGGCAGCTCGGTCGTCGGCAGGCTGCCTTCGGGAATGGGCAGCGGCAGGGGCAGCGAGCCGGGCAGGGAAGCCGTGGCACCCGAAGGCAGCGTGCCCGTCTGCTGGCCGCGCGAGGCGGAGGCCAGCGCATCGACGGTGGGTTTGCTGGCCGATGCGGCCACGTCGGTGAAGGCGCGCGCCTCGCGCACGCGGGCCAGGGCCACGCGCACATCGGCGTTCTGCTTGAGGCCTTCCTCGATGTAGCTGGTCAGCACCGGGTCACCGAAGCGATCCCACCAGCGGGCCACGGAGCCGCGTTCGCCGTCCTTGGGGACCGCGTCGAAGACGCCGGGCACGCTGACTTCCAGCGGCGGCACATCGACCTTCACGGTGGTACAGGCGGTCAGCGCCGACAAGGCGATCAGGCCCAGGCAGAGGCGCAAGGCGTGGCGGGTCGGTTCCATGTACTGCTCCTTGAAAATCAGCCCTGGCGGGCCAGCATGGCGCGAAAGCGCATCAGCGCCAAGGCGAGGAAGACGGCACCGATGCCGCCCACGGCCAGCATCTGCGGCCACACCACATCCAGCCCCGCGGCGCGGTAGAGGATGCCCTGTGTGAGCTGCGTGTAGTGGGTGGAAGGCGAAGCCAGCATCAGGTGCTGCAGCCACACGGGCATGCTTTCGCGTGGCGTGGCCGAGCCCGACAGCAGGTACATCACCACGAACACCGGCACGGCCAGCAGGCCGAACTGCGGCATGGACGAGGCCACGGTGGCCAGCAGGATGCCCAGCGCCGTCAGCGAGAACAGGTACAGCGCCGTGCCCGCCAGGAAGAGCGCGGCCGAGCCGCCGGGCGGCACGCCGATGACGCCTTGCACCACCAGCCACAGCGACACGCCCACGGCCACCAGGATGACCAGGCCGTTGGCCGCGATCTTGGCGATGGCGATCTCGCTGGGGCGCACGGGCATCACCAGCAGGTGCTCGATGGTGCCGCGCTCGCGCTCGCGGATCACGGCCGCACCCACCAGCACCACGGACAGCACCGTCACGTTGTTGATCAACTGCATCACCGAGGTGAACCACGACGAGGTGCCGTTGGGGTTGAACAGCACATTGACCACGGCGCGCGAGGGCAGCAGCGTGTCCACGCCATCGACCTTCAGGTGCGCCAGGGTTTCGCGCACGATGATCTCTTCCAGATAGGCCGCGCCCAGGCGGCCCTGCGCCATGGCGGTGGCATCCATGTGCACCTGCACGGCCGGCGAGCGGTAAGCGTGCACATCGGCCTCGAAGTGCTCGGGGATGTCGAGCACGAAGAGGAAGCGCCCTGTCTCCAGGCCTTCCATGCCCTCGGCTTCGGTCACCGGCACCGGGTTCTGGAACAGGGGCGCGCGCACGGCATCGCGCAGGCGCAGCGAGAGCGAGGAGCCATCGCGGTCGATCACCCCCACGGACACATGGCTCACATCGGTCTTGGTACCCGTGGCCACCACCCACACCGCAATGGTGAAGGACACGACGATGGCCGCCATCATGGTGCGGTCCTTGAGCACGCAGCGCAGCTCTTTCAAGCCCAGGTGCCAGACATTGATGAACCACATCGCCATGATCAGATCTCCTGCTTGCGCACCAGCAGGCGCGCCAGGGCCACATACATCACGCCAAAGCCCATCAGCACGCCACAGGCCTGCCACAGCGGGGCCCAGTCCAGCGGCCAGCCCTTGGTGATGGTGCCCAGGCTGATCTGCTGGAACCACGATGCGGGGAAGCCCAGGGCCAGCGCGTGGCTGAGGCCCTGCAGCGTGGAGATGGGGCTGAGCAGGCCGGCAAAGCTGGTGGTGAAGATCACGCAGACGATGGCCGTGAGGAACTGCGCCGCCACCTGCGTCTGCACGAAGGCCGAGACCAGCATGCCCAGGCCCGTGATGGCCACGGCATAGGCCAGCGCACCGGCCAGCAGGCCCGGCAGGCTGCCGCGCACCGCCACGCCGAACACGAGGTACAGCACGCCGATCAGCACGAGCGCACCGGCCATCGTCAGCGCGATGTAGGGCAGTTGCTTGCCGATCAGGAACTCGCTGACCGAGCCGGGCGCCGCATACAGATTGGCGATGGTGCCCATCTCTTTTTCGCGCACGACACCCAGCGCCGTCAGCATCGCGGGCACCAGCGTCAAGGCCAGCATCAGCACGCCGGGCGCGAAGGTGTGGATGCTGCGGTACTCCTGGTTGAACGACAGGCGCGGCTCCACCCGCACGGGCAGCTCGGGCACCTCGGCGCCGGGGATGCCGCGTGCGTAACCCAGCGCATGGGCCATGGCCACGGCGCGCGCGTTGTTGGCGATGTGCGTGGCCCGCGTGAGGTTGGCGCCATCGACATGGAAGGCCACTTCAGGCTGGCGCATGCCGACCAGATCGCGCCCATAGCCGGGCGGGATGTCCACCACCATCCACGCATGCGAGGCCTTCAAGGCATGGTCGATGCCGCCAGGGGCGTTGAGGTCGTCCGTGATGTTCACCGCCTCGAAGTAGGGCGAGCCTTCGAACTGCGCGACCAGCTCGCGGCTTTCGCTGCTGAAGTCGCGATCGACCACGGCGAAGGCGATGCGGTCCACGTCGAAGCTCAGGCCCCAGGTGCCGGCGCACAGCATGATCAGCGGGCCCAGCAGGGCGAAGGTCAGGCGGATGGCATCGTGGCGCAGCTCCATGGCTTCGCGCCGGCCGAAGGCCCACATGCGGGTCCACCAATCGCGCCAGGCAGAGCCCTGCGCAGCGGTGGATGGGGGCAGATGTGCAGTCGTCGTGGTGGTCTCGTGGGCCTCATCGGCGTCAGCGTCGGCGGCTGCCGTGTCGGTGGCAGCCGCTTCATCCTCGTCGCTCAACACCGCATCGGGCGGCGTGGGCAGGTGCGATGTGGCCGCATCGGCTTCGAGGTAGTCGATGAAGGCCTGCTCCAGCGTCTCGCAGCCCTGGCGTTCGCACAGTTCGTCGGGCGCACCCACGGCCAGCACGCGGCCGTGGTGCATCAGCGAGATGCGGTCGCAGCGATGGGCCTCGTTCATGAAGTGGGTGGAGACGAACAGCGTGACGCCTTCTTCGCGCGACAGGCGGATGAGGTGGCGCCAGAACAGGTCGCGTGCGGCCGGGTCCACGCCCGATGTGGGTTCGTCGAGGATCAGCACCTCGGGCCGGTGCAGGCAGGCCGCGGCCAGTTGCAGGCGCTGGCGGATGCCCAGTGACAGCTTGGCCGGCGCTGCATCGGCATGGGCTTGCAGATCGAAGGTCTTGAGCGAATCCTCGATGTCCTGGGGCGCGGTGGCCATGTCCATGCGGTAGAGGCGCGCATGCAGCATCAGGTTCTGCCGCACCGACAGCTCTTCGTACAACGAGAAGGCCTGCGACATGTAGCCGATGTGCAGGCGCGTGCCCAGATCGCTGGCGTCCACGGGCTTGCCCAGCAGGCTGGCGCGGCCTTCGGTGATGTCGAGCAGGCCGGTGAGCATCTTCATCGTCGTTGTCTTGCCGCAGCCGTTGGAGCCGAGGAAGCCGAAGATCTCGCCACGTTCGATGCGGAAGTTCACGTCGTGCACGGCCACGAAATCGCCGAAGCGGCGGGTCAGGCCTTCGGCTTCCATCACGGGCGGGCCGTCATGGTGGGGCAGCGGCGGGATGTGCAGCGGCTCGGCTGCACCGCCTTGCGCCAGCTTCACATAGGCCTCTTCCAATGTTTCCGACGCGGTGGCGGCCATCACATCGGCGGTGGGCTGGCACACCAGCACCCGGCCATCGGCCATGGCCACGAGATGATCGAAGCGTTCGGCCTCTTCCATGTACGCCGTGGCCACCAGCACGGTCATGTGCGGGCGCTGGCGCCGCAGGCTTTCGACCAGGGCCCAGAACTGCCGGCGCGAGAGCGGGTCCACGCCGGTGGTGGGCTCGTCCAGGATCAGCAGGTCGGGGTTGTGCACCAGCGCGGCACACAGGGCCACCTTCTGCTTCATGCCGCCCGAGAGTTTGCCCGCAGGCCGATCGGGAAACGGCGACAGGCCCGTGGCATGCAGCAGTTTGCGGATGCGGGCATCGCGCTCGGCTTCGGGCACGCCGAACAGCCGCGCTGCAAAGTCGATGTTGTCGTAGACCGAGAGCGAGCGATACAGCGCGCGCCCCAGGCCCTGCGGCATGTAGGCGATGCGTGGCAGCAGGCGCTGGCGCTCGCCGCGGTTGCGCAGGTCCGTGCCCAGCACGGTGAGCTGGCCTTGCTGGATCTGCTTGACGCCGGCAATCAGCGCCAGCAGCGTGGACTTGCCGACCCCGTCGGGCCCCACCAGGCCGACGGTGCAGCCGGTGGGCAGGCTCAACGAGACCTCACGCAAGGCCTGCGTGTCGCCATAACGGTGCGACAGCCCTTGCAGTTCGATGGCGTGCATGGTGCGACCGCTTCAACGGCGTTGTGAAGGAGCCTGGGCAGGCTGGGGGGCTGGCGGCGCGTAGGCTTGCTGTGGGTATGGCTGAGGCTGCGGGTAAGCCGGCGAATAAGCCGGTGGGTAGGCCTGCGGGTTCGGCTGCGGATAAGAGGGTGCCGTGGCCTGCTGTGCGTTGGCCTGCCGTGTGGGTGGATTTGCGGGCGGATTTGCGGGCGGGTAGGCGGGATAGCCTGGGTAGGCCGCAGCCGGCGCCTGAGGCTGGCCATAAGCCGCCGCATCCGGGCGCACCTCACGAGGCTGCGGCCAATCCTGGCTGTCACGCCTGTCTCTCATCTCCCCCGAAGCCGCATCGGGCCATTCGGGTTCGGCATCGGGTGTGCGGGCCGCCACCCGCACGTGCCCCATGCCGGTCAGCCCGCCCTTGAGCAGGTTGGCATGGCGCAGGGCCACGTCCTCCGGTACGGTCAGCCGTACGCGGTAGGTGAGTCGGTCGCGCTCATTGCGCGTCTCCACATGTTTGGGCGTGAACTGCGCATCCGACGACACGAAGGACACGTGTGCGGGCAGCGGCAGCTCGGGTGCTGCATCCAGCACGATGCGTGCATCGTCGCCAATGCGCAGCTTGCCGGCCACTTCGGAGGGCACGAACACCGTCATGTGGACGAGCTTGGTGTCCAGCACGGTGGCCACGCGCCCCCCAGCCGGGATCACCGAGCCGGGTTCCACGATGCGGTGCTCGATGCGGCCGTCCACCGGCGCGCGCAGCGTGTGGTCGGCAATCGCCTGCTTGAGCCGCAGCATGCCGGCTTCGGCTTCCTCTTTGGCCGCGCGCGCTTCGCCCATCGCCGAGGTGGCGATGCTGATGCCGGCCCGCTCGCCATCGCGCTGGGCCTGGCGGCGCTGCAGTTCGGAGTCGGACACCAGCGATTGCTTGCGCAGATCGAAGGCGTTGTCCAGCTCCAGCTGGGCCACCTTGGCCTTGATCGACTGCACCTGCACTTCGCCCTGTGCGCGGCCCATGGCCTGCATCGCACGCTGGCGCATGGCCTGCACGCCGGCCAACTGGGCTTCGAGATCCGAGCTGTCCATGTGCGCGATGACGTCACCCGCCTTGACGGCCTGGCCCTCGTTCACATCGACCGTGAGGATCTTGCCGGCAAACTTGGTGGCCACCTCGATGCGCTGGATCTCCAGCCGGCCATTGCCTTTGAAGACTTCGGGCGGCGGGGCATCGTGGCCCAGCGCCGTCCAGGTGGCCCAGGCGGCAGACACCGCCAGGGCCGATGTGGCCGCACCCAGAATGAACCCGCGGGAGCGCCTCAGTGCAGGTATCCATGGCTTCATGTTCAACTCCTCGGCAATGCATGCTTTTGACGGTGTCGCAAGCCCTCCAAGGCCAGCGCGCATGAGCCATTCTTGGCAGCGCAATCTGATGTGAATCTGAGCGTGGTCAAACTGTGCGGCCGTCTGAGGGTGAACCCCTCGAGTGAGCGGGAATCCCTGGCACCACAGCCCTGTCGCCCTTGATGCAGGTCCGGATTGGATGAACCGGCCTGCTTGACGGGCGTGGTCTGCGCACATCAGCGCAGGCTGATCTCCGGGCCGATCTTCTGAAGGCGCTCGACCAGCTCCATCGGCACGTTCTGCATGGTGGAACCGAGGCTGGCCATGGTGTCGCAGGTGGGACGGTAGCCCTGAAGGATCCAGTGCCGCACATGCAGGCTGCGCAGGGTGCGCGCCAGCCGGAACAGTGTGGCTTCGGGGATGAGGTCGGGATGCCAGGTGGTGCGCACTTCGTAGGCGCGGCCACTCTCCAGGATGAGTTCCAGGCTCTGCTGGGCAGGGATGCCGCTGCGGGGCACGGCCGTCACGGCCTTGTAGTCATCGAAGGCGGTCTTGACATCGATGGCCACCCAGTCGACCAGCGGCAGGCACTCGGCCAGGCGCTGCGGGTACAGGCCGGCCGTGTGCAGCCCGACCTGGAAGCCCAGCTCGCGCACGGCTGCCATCGCCGAGGGCAGCGCCGCGTCCAGTGTGGGCTCGCCGCCGCTGAACACGATGCCGTCGAGCAGGCCCTGGCGTTGCTTGAGCGTCTCCAGCACATGCGGCCACGTGTGCCGGTGCTCCAGCTCCAGCCGCGGCTGCAGCGAAGGGTTGTGGCAATAGTGGCAGCGCCAGGGGCAGCCCTGAACGAACACGACGGCCGCCAGCCGCTCGGGCCAGTCGACCGTGCTCAGAGGGTTGAAGCCGCCGACGTCAAGCGTGTGCGGGTGCCCGGGCTGTGGCAGGGGCTTCGGGTTCGACGAAATAACAGCGCTCATGGAACTCCCCTTTCTTGCCCACGTTGAAGGAGGCAACAGGACGGTGATAGCCCATGACGCGTGTCCACACCTCGCAGCGCTGGCGTTCGTGTTCGGCCAGCACGGGGTGGGGGGCATCCGGGGTGTGGTTGAGATGGGTGCTCATGCAGGTGTCCTTCAGGCTTGATGGGGGTGGGATGACAGCGTGGATGTGGGGGCCGGCAGATCGGGCTGATGGGGCTGCCGCCGTGCCAGCGCCTCTTCATCGCAGCGCGGGCAGAAGGCATGCTCGCCGGCCAGATAACCGTGCGTGGGGCAGATGGAAAACGTCGGCGTGATCGTGATGTAGGGCAACCTGAAGCGCCCCAGCGCACGCCTGACCAGGTTCTTGCAGGCCTGGTGCGGAGGACACGCGCTCGCCCAGGTACAGGTGCAGCACAGTGCCGCCGGTGTACTTGGTCTGCAGAGGCTCCTGGCGTGCCAGGGCCTCGAAGGGGTCCTCGCAGAAGCCCACCGGCAGTTGCGAGGAGTTGGTGTAGTAGGGCTCTTGCGCCGTGCCGGCCTGCAGGATGGCGGGAAAGCGCGAGCGGTCTTCCTTGGCGAAGCGGTAGGTCGTGCCTTCGGCCGGCGTGGCCTCCAGGTTGTAGAGGTGGCCGGTGCTTTCCTGCATCGCGGTGATGCGCGCGCGGATGTGATCGAGGAAGCGCTCGGCAAAGGCCTGGCCCCACGCGGTGGTGATGTCTTCCTCGTCGTCCGTGTAGTTGCGGATCATCTCGTTGATGCCGTTGACGCCCACGGTCGAGAAGTGGTTGCGCAAGGTGCCCAGGTAGCGCTTGGTGTAGGGGAACAGGCCCGCGTCCATGTGGCCCTGGATCACCTTGCGCTTGATCTCAAGACTGCGGCAGGCCAGGTCCAGCAGTTGATCGGTGCGCTGCAGCAGCGAGGCTTCATCGCCCGCATGCAGATAGCCCAGCCGTGCGCAGTTGAGCGTGACCACGCCCAGCGAGCCCGTCTGCTCGGCCGAGCCGAACAGGCCGTTGCCGCGCTTGAGCAACTCGCGCAGATCCAGCTGAAGCCGGCAGCACATCGAGCGGATCATGTGCGGCTCCAGATCCGAGTTGAGGAAGTTCTGGAAGTAGGGCAGGCCGTACTTGGCCGTCATCTCGAACAGGGCGTCGCTGTTGGGGTGATCCCAGTCGAAGTCCCGTGTGATGTTGTAGGTGGGAATGGGGAAGGTGAAGGCGCGGCCCTTGGCATCGCCGGCCATCATCACGTCGATGTAGGCGCGGTTGATCATGTCCATCTCGGCCTGCAGCTCGCCATAGCTGAAGGGCATCTCCACGCCGCCGATCACGGGCACCTGCTCGCGCAGGTCCTCGGGGCAGGTCCAGTCGAAGGTCAGGTTGGTGAAGGGCGTCTGCGTGCCCCAGCGCGAAGGCACGTTGAGGTTGTAGATCAACTCCTGCATGCACTGACGCACCTGCTCGTAGCTCAGGCCGTCCTTGCGGATGAAGGGCGCCAGATACGTGTCGAAGGAGCTGAAGGCCTGCGCGCCTGCCCATTCGTTCTGCAGCGTGCCCAGGAAGTTGACGATCTGCCCCACGGCCGATGACAGGTGCTTGGGCGGGCCGGCTTCCACCTTGCCTGGCACCCCATTGAGCCCTTCGTGCAGCAGCGTGCGCAGCGACCAGCCGGCGCAGTAGCCCGAGAGCATGTCCAGATCATGGATGTGCAGATCGGCCTGTCGGTGGGCCTGCCCGATCTCCGGCGGGTACACATGGCTGAGCCAGTAGTTGGCGATCACCTTGCCCGAGACATTGAGGATCAGTCCGCCCAGCGAATAACCCTGGTTGGCATTGGCGTGGATGCGCCAGTCCTGCCGGTGCAGGTACTCGTTGATCGAGCGCTCCACATCGACGGCGGTGCGGCGGTCTTCGCGCAGCGCACGGTGCTGTTCGCGGTAGACGATGAAGGCGCGCGCGGCCGCGGCATGGCCTGCATCGATGAGCACCTGCTCGACCACGTCCTGGATCTGTTCGACCGAAGGCACGCGCTTGCGCAGTCGGGCCAGGACCGCTGCGGCCAGTTGCGCGGCTTCGTGGATGTCAAAAGAAATGGTGGCCACACCGGCGGCCTCAATGGCCCGCACGATGCGGTCGATCTCGAAGGGCACGGTGCTGCCGTTGCGCTTGATGACGGCCACCGGTTCGGTGTGCGGGCGGGACGTGGGACGATGGCTTGCAGGCGTTGTCATGGGTCATCCACGGGTCACGTGCATGGCGTGATTGCCCGCACTGCAGCCCAGTGTTGCGACCCGTGGTCAGCAGGGTTTTGACGAGGGTCAACCGGGTGGCCGAGCGTTGCTTTTGTGTCCCGACTTGATCCCCAGTCGCCTGGCCAGCTTGTGCAGGTTGCTGGCGTCCAGGTCCAGCAGGCGGGCGGCCATCGCCCAGTTCTGATCGGTCTGGGCGAGCGCCTCGTGGATGCGTTGGCGCTGCAGCATGTCCACCTGGTCGCGCAGGCTGATGGGCGTCTGGCCGGGGGGCTGTACGGCGGCGGGCTGCCCCATGGCATCGACGTGGTGAGTCGTCGCTGGCGCGCCCCCATCAGGCAGCGGCAACAAGCTCGCGCCTTGCAGCGGGAACAAGTCCAGCAGGTCGGCCGAGATGGTGGCGATGTCCTTGCGGTCGATGCCGCGGCTCAGCAGCTTGAGCGCCGCACGGCTGATCACGTGTTCCAGCTCGCGCACATTGCCGGGCCAGGGATAGCGCAGCAGCGCGGCCTCGGCCGAGGCGTCCAGCCGCAGGCTGCGCAGGCCCAGGCGCGCACGGTTGATCTCGATGAAGTGCCCTGCCAGCAGCAGCACATCGTCCTCGCGCTCGCGCAGCGGCGGGATGTGAACCGGGTACACCGACAGGCGATGGTACAGGTCCGCACGGAAGCCGCCTTGCGCCACGGCATCGCGCAGGCCGCGGTTGGTGGCGGCGATCACGCGCACATCCACCTTGAAGGGCTTGTCCGCGCCCAGGCGCTGCACCTCGCCGTTCTGCAGCGTGCGCAGCAGTTTGGCCTGGATGCCCAGCGGCAGCTCGCCGATCTCGTCGAGGAACAAGGTGCCGCCCTTGGCCGCCTCGATGCGGCCCGCGCGATCGGTGGTGGCACCCGAGAAGGCGCCGCGCACATGGCCGAAGAGTTCGCTTTCCGCCAGGGATTCCGGCAGGGCGGCGCAGTTGACCTGCACCATGGGCCGATGGCTGCGCGCCGAGTGCGCATGCACACGCTGCGCGAACAGGTCCTTGCCGACGCCGGTCTCGCCCATCAGCAGCACGGGCAGATCGGATTGCGCCACCACCTCCAGTTCATGCAGCACGTGCTGCAGCGCGGTGCTGCGCCCGATGATCACCGCTTCAGCGGTGGTGCCGGACGGGCTGGCGCTGCCGGCATGGTCCGTGGTGCGCGCCTGGCGCAGCGTCTGCACTTCTTGTTCGAGCATCGTGGTGCGCACGGCCGCGCAGATCAGCGGCATCAGCTCGGCCAGCATCTGGTGCCCGGCGGTCCCGAAGGTGCCGGGGCGCAGGGCATCCAGCGTGAGCACACCCCAGCGGTGGCCGTCGATCCACACGCTCGCGCCCATGCAGTCGTGCACGGGCAGCGGGGCGCCGGCCATGTCATCGATGAGCCCGTCATACGGATCGGGCAGGTGGCTGGCATGCTCGAAATCGACCACGCCCCGCTCCACCAAAATGGCCGCCAGCCGCGGATGCTGACTGAGCTGGAAGGTGCGGCCCAGGGCATCGCGGCTGAGCCCATCGACGGCCAAGGGGCGCAGCACCTCGCCATCCAGTTGCAGCAGCGCGACGGCATCGCAGTCGAAGGCCATCTTCAGATGCGCAGTCAGGCGCTGCAGGCGCACGGCCCGCGGCAGGTTCACGGCCAAGTCCGCCAGGACCATCGGCTCGATCATGGTCATATCGACCCTTCAAGGTGAGAAACGACCCCATTCTGCCGTGGTTGTTTGAACCTTGTTGTGAGCCAAGTCATTGATTTGATTGAAGGCTGCCGCTGGCCCGGGCCTTGCGATGAGACAGGCATCCATTTGAGAAGGAGCCCCTCGATGACCCACGCTGACCAATCCCTCGGCCTGCTGGCCCGCACCATTCCTGGCGCCACCCGCGTCTTCCACCAGCATCAGTTGGACTTCTGCTGCGGCGGCAAGCAGACGCTGCGCACGGCGGCCGAGAAGGCCGGCCTGGATGCCGCGCGCATCGAAGCCGAACTGGATGCCCTGCAGTCCGGCCAGGCCGACGACGAGATCACCGACTGGACCGAAGCCCCCACCGATCTGCTCATCGACCACATCCTGCACCGCTACCACGCCGTGCACCGCGAGCAACTGCCCGAGCTGATCCGCCTGGCCCGCCGCGTCGAGCATGTGCATGGCGACCGTCCCGAATGCCCGCTGGGTCTGGCCGATCATCTGGAGAACATGCAGCAGGAGCTGGAAAGCCACATGCAGAAGGAGGAGCTGGTGCTGTTCCCGCTGCTGAGGCAAGGCACCGACCCGGTGGTGCAAGGCCCCATCCACACGATGCGTGCCGAGCACGATCACCACGGCGAAGAGCTGGCGCGCCTGGGCGAGCTCACCAACGACATCACGCTGCCGCGTGGTGCCTGCAACACCTGGCGCGCGCTGTACCTGGGCCTGCGCACGCTGCGTGAAGACCTGATGGCCCACATCCATCTGGAAAACAACGTGCTGTTCGAACGCGCCGCCTGAGCACAGGCAGGGCCAGGTACGCTGGCCGGTGGCCTGACCCGATTCAGGCCGTCAGGCCCACCACGCGCTTGACCTTGCCGCTGCGGCTGCGCAGCGCCGCTTCCCCGCACCGGCAGTCGATGTGGACGCCACGCGCTCCCTGGTGCGAGAGGAAGTCGGCCAGCACCTGACGGGCATGGCCCAGGGCATCCTGGGCCTGTTCGCCTTGCCGACCCGTCTTGAGCACGAGCCGGGTCGGCCCTTCCTGCACGAGCTGGAAGTCATACAGACCGGCATCCGTCTCCAGCACGGTGCTGAGCGCCAGCGGGGTGACGTCGATGCCATGTTCATCGTGCGGGCCGATGTGCAGGATGTCTTCATCGCGCCCCAGCACCTCGATCACGGGCAGCGGTGAGCCACAGGCACACGCGGTGTCGTGCAGCGTGACGCTGTCCCCGATGTCATAGCGGATGATGGGCTGCACATGGTTGGCCAGATTGGTCAGCAGGCTGGTCACGCCCGGCTGGCCTGCGGGCACGGGCCGCCCGTGTTCATCGACCGATTCGAGGATGGCCCAGTCGCTGTTGAGGTGCAGGTGCCCATGCCGGCATTCGAAGGCCAGCGACAGGAACTCCGACGAACCATAGGTGTTGAGCACCGGGCAGTGGAAGGCCTGACGCACGCGGCATCGCACGGCCGGCGTGAGCGTCTCGCCGCCCGTCCAGATCTCCAGCGGACGAAGATCGAGCCGGCCGGCCAGTTGGGCTTCGGCCAGCAGCAGGGCCACGCTGGGGTAGGTGGCGATGGCCGTGGGCGCCAGCGCCTGCAACTCGGCCAGCATGTCGGCCACGGGCTGCAGGAAGGACACCTGCTTGAGCCCAGGTGCCATCGCGGGATTGAGGCGGCGGATGCGCTCGACCGACACGGTGCTGGCGAAGTGGCCGTTGACGGCGCCCACGAACACGAAGCGGTCGCTCAGGCCGAAGGGGTCGAGCAGGCGCTGCATCGGGCGCAAGGCCGGGCGGCGCTGGCTTTCGATGGCGTCGTACACGGCCATCGCGGCGGCATCCTGCAGAAAGATGCCCGGCTCGCCGCTGCTGCCTGAACTCTCCCACACGGTGTAGCGGCCCAGGTAAGGATCCGCAATGCGGGCTGGATCCTGAATGAAGGCCCGGACATCGGCCAGGCGCACGTCGGGGTCGGTCACCCATTCCTCGAACCGGCCCATCAACTCGCGTTTGGGGATCACCGGCAGCGAGGCCAGCGCCACATCGGCATCCCGCAGGCCTTCCAGGTAGGGGCGGTAGACGGCCGAGCCACGCGCCGCACGCAGCAGGGCGGCCAGCCGCTGCGTCTGCCAATGGGCCAGCATCGCGGGTGAGGCGTGCGTGGCCGTGGCCACTTCAAAGGTGACGAGGCTGGTGCGCAGCGGGTCGAAGGTGGGCAGCATGACCGAGGCGAAAGCAGGAGGCTGCGGTCATCTTTACACCAATGCGCGCCCATGGCCAGCGTGATCGGCCCCGGTGCCCGCATGGGGGACGCCGCCGCTTGCCATGGATCAAGGCATGTCGCCTGCTACGCCTCAGGTGTCCTCCACCTTCGTTCAGGAGACCACCATGAACTACCTCATCGGCCTGCTTGTCGTCATGGCCATCATCCTGTCGATTGCGACGTTTCCGGTGCCCACCATCGTGGCCTTGGTGGTCGCCGCCGTTTACTGGCTCGTCAAGGGACGCAAGGGCCGCGTGCGGTGAGGCCCTGTGCCGATGCACCAGCAGGCTCAGCCGTGCGGCTGGCGCAAAGAGCTTGGCGCGTTCAGATGGGCCTGCTCCGAGACGCCAATGCCCAGGCGATCGACCAGCTCGCCCCCCAGCCAGGCCGTCACCATGGCCAGCGCCAGACCGGCCAGCGACATCGCGGTGGCGGCGTTGGTGGCCGCCATGTCGTGCGCATGACGGCTCAGCCAGCTGCCCAGAAACAGCAGCAGCACCAGCACGTTGCCGCCCCCGTGCAGCGCGCCCACCGCCTTGGCGCGCGTGCCTTTGGGGATGGCCAGCCAGTCGATGGTGCCGAAGGGCGCTGCGAGCACACCCGACAACAGGCCGCCGGCCATCGTCCAATAGGCCACCGGCGCCATCGATGGCAGATCGGTCAGACGGTGCAGCAGATCGAAAACCACCGAAGCCCCCAGCAGGCCCAGCGGAAAGACGATGAGCATCTGATGGACCGGATGGCCCAGCAATTTGACGCGGGATTCCATGGCAGCTTCCTTGTGGAGTGAGTGGAAGCCGATGTGCGGCAACCCGTGTTCCCGTCTGACTGACATGGGCTGAGGCGTCTGGCTGAATTTCGCCACAATCATCCGCTGCGGGATCCCATCCTGTAAATTTGGAAGCTTGTCCCCGGCACCTTGCCCACGCTGCCATCGCTTTCAACGCCTTTGAAGGGCCTGCCCATGCCATCCCATCCTCCGCTCAAGCGCATCTCGCGGTCCTCCGTGGTGGCGGTGGGGGTCTGGCTGTTGACGGCGTGTGCGTCCACGACCCACCAGCCGGAGGCTCCCGCGGCGCCACCGCCTTTGCCTGGTCCCACCCTGCCGCCGCCACCCAGTGCACCGCCCACGCCAGCCGCCCAGCAGCAGGCACAGAAGGAGGCTCTGGCTGCCGTGGACCAACTGGAGGCGGGCGATGAAGACGAGGCGCGCGCCATCCTGCGCAAGGCGATGGCGCTGGATCCGAACAACAAGCTGGCGATCAGCCTGATGCGCCAGCTCACGGCCGATCCGGTGCTGCTGCTGGGGCGCGATTCCTGGCCGTACACCGTCAAGCCGGGTGAATCGCTGTCGCGCATCGCGGGGCACTTCCTGGGCGACATCTACCTGTTCTACGCGCTGGCGCGCTACAACGACATCAAGGTGCCCCGGCAGGTCGCTGGCGGCCAGGTCATCCGCGTGCCCGGCAAGACACCCCCGCCCGATGAGCGCGAGGTGAGCCGCCCGGCGCCCAAGCCGGCCAGGCCGCCCGCCGGCAGCAAGACGCCAGCGCCGCCAGCGCCTGCGCCTGCGCCTGCGGCCGAGACCCCACCGCCCGCGCCGCCTGTCGCCCCCGCCGCTGTGCCATCGGTTACACCCCCTCTCGCGCCTGCGCCGGCCGTGGTGACGCCGCCGCCACCTCCTCCCGAGCCGAGCCCGGGTGCCAAGGCCATGCAGGCCGCCGCCGCTGCCGAGCGGGCCGGCAACCTGGAGCGTGCGCTGGCCGAATACCGGCGTGCCGCCTCGCTGGATCAACCCGGTGCGGCAGCCAAGGTTGATGCGGTGCACAAGCAGCTCGTCAGCCGCTATACGCTGCAGGCACGCAGCGCCTTCGCCCGCCAGGATCTGGACGGCGCCATCGCCAACTGGAACAAGGTGCTCGACATCGATCCAGGCAACGATCTGGCACGGCTGGAAAAGCAGAAGGCCTTGAACCTCAAGGAAAAGATCAAGGCTTTGAAGTAGCCGGCGCCGTCATGCGGGGCTGCAGCAGGCGCGAGGAATAGCGCCCCAGCTGCTCCTTGCGCACACGTTCGCGCTCCAGGGCGCGCAGGGCCTCGGCGGCTTCTTCGTGATCGGGTTGAAGCGCCATGACGGCCAGATAGCGCTGCATGGCCTCGGCCGTCAGGCCTTTCTGCTGCGCCTGACGTGCGGCGCGCAGGCGGCTGACCACCTCCTGGGCGATGCGGGCGCGCGTCTGCGTCAGGTGATCGGCATACGTGGCCTTGTCCGGGCGCAGCACGGCGAGCACCTCCCAATGCCATGCGGCCTGGGCCAGATCGCCCTCGCTTTCTTCGCGGGTGGCTGCCTGCAGGTGCTGCTGTTCGAAAGCGGCCTGAGCGGGTGAGCTGGTGCGCACGAGCGAGCCGGACGGGCCGCCGGCACAGGCGGACAACATGCAGGCCGCGAAAGCGATGAGGTACGCGGGCTTGCGCATCAACGCTCTCCCCAAGGCCTGCTGGCCTGAAGGCGTGCCTTGAAGTCATCCAGATCCATGTCCCCATAGATCATCGTGCGGCGAAGCATCAGCGGGTGCGCATAGAAGGGGTTGCCGCCCGGGGTCACCGTCATGCCCAGTTCCACGCCTTGCCGCTTCAGGGCATCGAGCACCTGCTGGTTGGCATCGCCATATGGGTAGGCGTAATGCCGCTGCGGCGTGCCCAGGCGGCGCAACAGCAGCTCACGCGGCCCGCGTGTCTCTTCATCGATGATCTGGCGATAGCGTTCATCGGTTTCGCCAGCCGGGCGGTCCAGCAGATTGCGGTGGGTGCGCGAATGCGCCTGCACGTCGATGAGGCCCGAGTCCGTCATTTCCTTGATCTGGGCCCAGTCCACCGCGTCGCCCGCACCGATGAAATCGGTGTAGGTGAAAAGGGTGGCGGGAAAGCCGTGGCGCTTGAGCAGGGGATACGCGAGCTTGTAGAAGGATTCATAGCCGTCGTCGGCCGTGATGACCACGCTGCGCGGCGGCACGGCACGTCGGCCTTCCAGCCAATCCGTGAGATCGCCGAGCCGCAGCACATGCCAGTCATGGCGGGCCAGCCAGTCCAGTTGGGCGGCGAAGTCGTTGGCGCTGACGGTCATCTTGCCGGTGGCGCCGCGCAGCGCCGTGCCCGAGCCGAAGCGGTGATAGCAGAGGATGGGCACCGTCTGCACTTGCGTGCGTGAGATGCCTGTGGGGTTGGGTGGCTGCAGCGGCACGGCCAGCAGCGTGCCTGCGGGCACCTTGTCGGGCACACCGGGGTTGTGCTGGCGCAGCTGCCAGGCCTGATCGGTCGCGCCCAGCCAGCGGTGGGCGATGTCGCCCAGGGTTTCGTCCTGCCGGTTCTGGTAGATCAGCACGCGCTCATTGCGGCCCAGCACGGTGCCGGTGGTGTGTGCCTCTGGCGTGACGGGTGCGGGCGCTTCGCGGGTGGCGCAAGCTGCCAGGCACAGGAGCGATGCGGCCAGGGCGCAGCGTGCCCCAACACGCCAGCCGCCAGCCGATGGTGCTGGCCCAGCCTGCTTCGGGAAGGCAGATGCATGCTCGGATGCGGCGGCCTGGCGCATGAGCGGGCCTCTCAGCGTGGTGTCTTGGGCGAGGGGCTGGATGGGGCAGCGACCGGCGTGCCGGAGACGGCCTTGCCTGTACCAGGCACGGGCGTCGCGGCGGCGTTGGCAGCACGATCCTGCAGGGCCTGTGCCATCTGATCGAAGGCGACGTACAGCTCGCCGAACTCATCCTTGCGGGTTTCGGCGATGCGGTAATCCATGCGGCCCTTGCCCAGTTGGCCCATCGCATCGGCCACCAGTTGGATCGGGCGCGCGAACCAGTTGGCCACGAAGTACATGGCCACGGCCACGGCCAGCACGGTCACCACCACCAGGATGGCCATCAGGGTCATCGACAGGTTCGCCACATGGGTCAGCGGGGCCTCGCGCAGGCCCAGCAGCACATGGCCAAGGTTCTTGTTGGCAAAGGTGATGGGGGCTTCGAAGCCCAGCAGCGTGTCGCCGGGCACGGCCCTGCCTTCGGTGGCGGCCCTTGCATCGGCAGGCGCGGGGCCCGTGGCGATGTAGCGCCACACGCGCACGCGGCCGGGCCGCTCGGCCAGTTGTTCACCGGCGGGCGGTTGATAAGGCCGGCCGATGCGGGCCGGGTCACTCGCTGCACGCACGATGCCACCGCGGTCGATCACGGTGATGCTGTCGAAGTCGCGCGTCTTCATGATCTCCTGCAGCGCCACATCGACCGCCACCCAGTCGTCCGACAACACGGCCACCGCGTTCTGCGCCGCGATGAAGCGCGAGAGCGAGGCGCCGTAATCCGTCACCTGGCCGACCATGGCGGCGTACTGCCGCTTCGTCGTCACCGTGGCCGTGATGCCCATCACCAGGGCCACGATCAGGCCCATGGTCAGCGCCCACTTCACGCGCAGCGGGATGATGCGTGGCTTGTTCTTCTCGCGCGCATCTTCGTCGATGTGGGCCAGCACCTTCACCAGCTCATCGGCCAGTTCCTTGCCGGTCTGGAAGCGCTGGGCCGGGGCCTTGGCCAGGCAGCGCTCGACGATGCGGCGCAGCGGCGTGGGCAGGTCCGGGCGCAGCTTGTCCAGCGGCGTGGGCTGGTCCTTGGCGATCTTCAGCGCGATGGACACCATGCTGTCGCCCTGGAAGGGGCGCTGGCCACTGAGCATCTGGTAAAGCACCACACCGGCCGAGAACAGGTCGGAGCGGCCATCGATCTTCTCGCCCAAGGTCTGCTCGGGCGACATGTACTGCGGCGTGCCCAGCACCTCCCCGGAGCGCGTGTGCTGCTCGCCGCTGCCCGAATCCATGTGGGCGATGCCGAAGTCGGTGACCTTGATGGTCTGGCCGCCCTTGAGGCACATGATGTTGCCGGGCTTGATGTCGCGGTGCACGATGCCACGCGTGTGCGCGTAATCGAGTGCGCGTGCCAGCTGGATGCCCATGACCACGGCATCGCGCACCGGCAGGGGTTTGCCTTCGCTGAGCACATCGGCGAGCGAATCGCCTTCGAGCAGCTCCATGGCCATGTAGGGTCGGCCTTCGATCTGGCCCACGTCGTGCACGATCACGATGTTGGGGTGGGACAGGCCACCGGCGGCGCGCGCCTCGCGCAGGAAGCGTTCGCGGCAGTCTTCATCCTCGCACAGCGAGGCGTGCAGGAACTTGAGGGCGACATCGCGTCCGATGTCCGGGTCGTGGGCGCGGTAGACCGTGGCCATGCCGCCGCGGCCCAGGCAGTCGCGCACTTCATAGCGCCCGACGATGCGGCTGACCAGATCGCCGTGGTGCACGTTGCTGCCGGGCAGGGTGCTGGTGCGGGCCTCGCCACCTGGCAGGGTGGAGGAGGTGGTGGGGTGCGTGGCGGATGGCGCGGTGGGTGTCGTGACGGCTGCGGGTGATGTGGGCGGGGAGGTGGCCGGTGCGGTGGCCATCGTTGCGCCAGGGCCACCCACCGGCAGGGTGGGCACCGGTGGCACGGGCTGCCCGGGGCTCACCGCGGGCGAGGTGGCTGCCGCGCCGGCGAAGTAGCGCGCCTGCTCCGAGGGCGGCACGATGATGGTGGCTTCGCTGTCCGCATCGGGCAGATCATTTGCGTGATCGTCGAGGGATCGGGGGTCAAGCGCGCCGGCGCCGTCCTGGCTGGTCATGAACTTCCTCCTGAGGGCCCATCCGTGCGGTGATGGGCCACGTGATCGTGGGCACTTTTGACATCCTCGCAGCCGGCCGGCTCGCGCGCAAGTCCGAAGGTCAAGGCGGCGTGGGGCGGCAATTTTGTCTGCGCAGCGCGGCCATTTTTACAGGGTCATCGCGCATTCTTTTGTGGCTGTGGCGAGGCGGATGCCGGCTCAGCCCTTCTACGCCCCGCTGGGGGCATGCCACGGTTGCGGGAGCGGTGCCACGGGCAGCTCGTGAACGTAGACCGGAAGCCGGAGATGAGCGCGGACGAGATGAGATGAGGTAAAAAATCGGTTGCCGTGAAACTCAAGATGGCAAGACGTGTGGCGGTGGCATGCCAGGACGTCTGTGCAGGCCACCAGCGGGGCGATCAAAGGGGTGAAGGGGCCCACGGCCGGGCGCCTTGTGGGTGCCGAGGAGCGCAGTGGCGAGGTGGGCGCGCGCAGCGCGCTTCGTCCATCTGACTGGCCCGAGTTGTTTGAACGCAGCGGCGGAGCCGCGAAGTGAGTTGGAGGGCCCCACCTTGCCGCGAGCACCGCAGGGCAGTCCTGCCGCAGGCGGGACCACCCACATTGAAGCCCGGACGTGGGCCCCTTCACCCCGCGCCCCGCGCTGTAACGCCAAAACGCCAGACTCCCAAAGCGTCACAAAGACTGTCAAAAACCCACCCCATACAGCGTCAAGCCATCCAGGCATGACGATTGCCGTTCCCGGGCTTCACCACCAACAACAAGAAACCGGAACGGGCTGCGATGCTGAGCGACCTCGATCTCTACCTGCTGCGCGAAGGCACGCATGCGCGGCTGTACGACATCCTGGGGGCGCACCCCATCCACCAGCCCGACGGCAGCGCAGGTGGCGTGCGCTTTGCCGTGTGGGCGCCCAATGCCGAGCGCGTCACCGTCATCGGCGACTGGAACGGCTGGGACCCGCATGCCGATCCCCTGCAGGCGGATCCCAGCGGCATCTGGCACGGCGTCGTCCACGGCGCACAAGCGGGCCAACTCTACAAATACCACCTGTGCAGCCGCCACCACCATCAGGAACTGGTCAAGGCCGATCCCGTGGCCTTCAGCGCCGAGGTGCCGCCGGCCACCGGCTCGCGCATCTGGGCCCTGCAGCACACCTGGGGCGATGCGGAATGGATGGCCAGCCGCGGCAAGCGCCAAGCTTTGGATGCGCCCATCAGCATCTACGAGGTGCATGCCGGCTCATGGCGCCGCCCCGAGGGCCAGCCCATGGGCTACCGCCAGCTCGCACATGAACTGGCCAGCTATGTCAAAGACCTGGGCTTCACGCATGTGGAACTCATGCCCATCACCGAGCACCCCTTTTATGGCTCCTGGGGTTATCAGGTCACTGGCTACTTCGCGCCCACTTCGCGCTACGGCACGCCCGAGGATTTCATGTACTTCGTCGATCACCTGCACCAGCAGGGCATCGGCGTGATCCTCGATTGGGTGCCCTCGCACTTCCCCACCGATGCCCACGGCCTGCACTACTTCGATGGCACGCATCTGTACGAGCATGCCGATCCGCGTCAGGGCTTCCATCCGGAATGGCATTCCAGCATCTTCAACTACGGACGCGGCGAGGTCAGCAGCTTCCTCATCTCATCGGCCCTGTTCTGGCTGGACAAGTACCACATCGATGGCCTGCGGGTGGATGCGGTGGCCTCCATGCTCTACCTGGACTACGCCCGCAAGCAAGGCGAATGGGTGCCCAACCGCCATGGCGGCAAAGAGAATCTCGAAGCCATCACCTTCCTGCGCCGGCTCAATCAGGCCATCTACCAAGCCCACCCTGACACCCTGCCCATCGCCGAAGAATCGACCGCCTGGCCCATGGTCTCGCGGCCCACGGACATGGGCGGGCTGGGCTTCGGCATGAAGTGGAACATGGGCTGGATGCATGACACCCTCAGCTTCATGCACGAAGACCCGGTGTACCGCAAGCACCACCTGGGCCGCCTGACCTTCTCGCTGGTGTATGCCTTCAACGAGAACTTCGTGCTGCCGCTCTCGCACGACGAGGTGGTCTACGGCAAGGGCTCGCTGATCAACAAGATGCCGGGCGACCCGTGGCAGAAGTTCGCCAACCTGCGCCTGCTGCTGGCACTGATGTGGACGCACCCGGGCAAGAAGCTGCTGTTCATGGGCGGCGAGTTCGGCCAGTGGCGCGAGTGGACGCACGAGGGCCAGCTCGAATGGCCGCTGCTCGAGCACCCGGCGCACCAGGGCCTGTGGCAGATGGTGCGCCAGCTCAACGCGATGTACCGCGCCGAGCCCGCGCTCTACCAGATCGATTTCTCGCCCGAAGGCTTCGAGTGGATCGAAGGCGGCGATGCGCAATGCAGCGTGATCGCCTTCCTGCGCAAGGCGCGCTCCGGCCCCTTGATGCTGGTGGTGTGCAACCTCACGCCCGTGCCGCGTCAAGGCTACCGTCTGGGTGTGCCGTGCCCAGGCCATTGGCAGGAAGTGTTCAACAGCGATGCCTGCGAATACGGTGGATCGGGCTGGGGCAACCTGGGCGGGGTCGATTCGCAGCCGGCCTCTCATCACGGGCGGCCGTTCACGCTGGCGCTCACGCTGCCCCCCTTGTCCACCATCGTCCTGAGATGGAGCGGCCATGGCGCCCACGCAGCCTGAACCTCATCCCCTGGGCCTGCCTGCGCACGGGCAGCAGCGCGCCGTCATCGATGCGGTGCTGCCGGCGGTCGATGGTGGCCGCTTCGCCGTCAAATGCGTGGCCGGCGAGGTGTTCACCGTCACCGCGCATTGTTTTGCCGATGGGCACGATGCCATCCGCGTGATGCTGCGCTGGCGGGCCGATGGCGTGCAGGACGAGGCCGTCGAACACGGCGGCATCCACGAAGTGGCGATGCAGCCGCTGGGCAATGACGAATGGATGGCCAGCTTCACGCCGCCCGTGCCGGGGCGCTACCTCTACACCGTGCAGGCCTGGGTGGATCACTTCCTGTCCTGGCGCAACGAGCTAGCGCGCCGCGTGGACGAAGGCGACATCCGCCTGGCCCTGCGCATCGGCGCCGACATGCTCCATGAAGCCGCGACGCAGGCGGCCGAAGCCGATCGCTTTTATCTGCGCGAGGCAGCAGGGCGTTGGCGGACCGAAGCCGAAGGACGAGGCACCAGCGCCGAGGCGCTCAAGGCCATGGCGCTGGACGATGCGGTGTTCGCCGTGGCCAGCCGCTACCCCGATCGGCGGCATGCGGTGCAATGGCCCGTGTGCATGCCGCTGGTGGCCGATCGCCTGCGTGCGCGCTTCAGTGCCTGGTATGAGCTCTTTCCCCGCTCGGCCGCTGCACGCGCGGGCCAGCACGGCACCCTGGCCGATGTGATGGCGCTGCTGCCTTACGTGGCGGCCATGGGCTTCGATGTGGTCTACCTGCCGCCCATCCATCCCATCGGCCGCATCAAACGCAAGGGCCGTAACAACGCCGAGGCGGCGCAAGAGGGCGATGTCGGCAGCCCCTGGGCCATCGGGGCGGAAGAAGGCGGGCACAAGGCCCTGCATCCGCAACTGGGCACGATGGAGGACTTCCAGGCCCTGTTGGCCAGCGCCGCCGAGCTGCACATGGAGATCGCCCTGGACATCGCCTTCCAGTGCGCGCCCGATCACCCCTATGTGAACGAGCACCGCACCTGGTTCAAGTGGCGGCCCGATGGCACGGTGCAGTACGCCGAGAACCCGCCCAAGAAGTACCAGGACATCTACCCTTTCGACTTCGAAAGCGAAGACTGGCCCGGCCTGTGGCAGGAGCTCAAGAGCGTGTTCGACTTCTGGATCGATGCCGGCGTGCGCATCTTCCGCGTCGACAACCCGCACACCAAGGCCTTTGCCTTCTGGGAGTGGGCGATTGCGCAGATCAAGGCGCAGCACCCGGATGTGATCTTCCTGTCCGAAGCTTTCACGCGGCCCAAGGTGATGCACCGCCTGGCCAAGTTGGGCTTCACGCAGTCCTATACCTACTTCACCTGGCGCCAGACGGCCGATGATCTCAAGGCCTACTTCACCGAGCTGGCGCACGGGCCGGGCCGCAGCTACTTCCGGCCCAATGTGTGGCCCAACACGCCCGACATCCTGCATGCCCAGTTCCATGGCGCAGGCCGGGCGACGTTCGCGCTGCGTGTGGTGCTGGCGGCCACCTTGTCGCCCAGCTATGGCATCTACGGGCCGGCGTATGAGCTGATGGACAACCGCCCACGCCAGAGCGGCAGCGAGGAATACCTCGATTCAGAGAAGTACCAACTGCGCCACTGGGGCGAGCTCAGCCTCGATCGTGCCGACAGCCTGGCCGGCCTGATCGCCCACCTCAACCGCATCCGCAAGCACCACCCCGCCTTGCAGGGCATGGACCGGCTGAGCTTCCATGACATGGACAACCCGCTACTTCTCGCGTATTCAAAGCGCAGCACCGACGGGCTGGACGTGATCCTCACCGTGGTGAACCTGGACCCGCGCTACACGCAATCCGGCTGGCTCACGCTGGATGCCAGTGAGCTGGGCCTGCCTGCCGATGCGCCGTTCGAGGTGCATGATCTGCTGACCGGCCAGCACTTTTCCTGGCAGGGCCGTCGCCACTTCATCCAGCTCGATCCCAACCGGATGCCGGCCCACATCTGCCTGGTCCGTCACCCCTCACAGACCATCGTGCCGATGCGATAGCGCACCAGGAGCCACCATGAACGCCCCCCGCACCCCCATGCTGGACGAAGCCGAGCAGGGCGCCACCGTGCCGCAAGGCGATGCCGCGCTCTGGTACAAGGACGCCGTCATCTACCAGCTCAACGTCAAGGCCTTCTTCGATTCGAACGACGATGGCATGGGCGACTTCAAGGGCGTGGCCTCCCGGCTGGACTATGTGAAGGAGCTGGGTGTCAACGCGATCTGGCTGATGCCCTTCTATCCGTCGCCGCTGCGAGACGACGGCTACGACATCTCCAACTACGACGATGTGCACCCGCAGTACGGCTCGCTCGATGACTTCCGCCTGATGCTGGAAGAGGCCCACAAGCGCGATCTCAAGGTCATCACCGAACTGGTGATCAACCACACCTCCGATCAGCACCCGTGGTTCCAGCGCGCCCGCCTGGCGCCGCCCGGATCGCCCGAGCGAGACTTCTACGTGTGGAGCGACACGGACACGCGCTACCCCGGCACCCGCATCATCTTCACCGACACCGAGACCTCCAACTGGACCTGGGACCCGGTGGCCAAGGCCTACTTCTGGCACCGCTTCTTCAGCCACCAGCCCGATCTGAATTTCGACAACCCGCTGGTGCTGGAGGCCGTGTTCAAGGTCATGCGCTTCTGGCTGGACATGGGCGTGGACGGCTTCCGTCTGGATGCCGTGCCGTATCTGGTGGAACGCGAAGGAACGAACAACGAGAACCTGCCCGAGACGCACGCCATCATCAAGCAACTGCGCGCAGCCATCGATGCCAACTACAAGAACCGCTTCCTGCTGGCCGAAGCCAACCAGTGGCCCGAGGATGTGCGCGATTACTTCGGCGAAGGCGACGAGTGCCATGCGGCCTACCACTTCCCGCTGATGCCGCGCATGTACATGGCCATCGCGCAGGAGGACCGTTTCCCCGTGGTGGAGATCCTGCAGCAGACGCCGCCCATCCCCGAAAGCTGCCAGTGGACGATCTTCCTGCGCAACCACGACGAGCTCACGCTGGAGATGGTCACCAGCAAGGAGCGCGACTACATGTACAACACCTACGCGGCCGATCCGCGTGCGCGCATCAACCTGGGCATCCGCCGGCGTCTGGCGCCCCTGATGGAGAACAACATCGACACCATCAAGCTGATGAACAGCCTGCTGCTGTCGATGCCCGGCTCGCCCATCATCTACTACGGCGATGAATTGGGCATGGGCGACAACGTCTACCTCGGCGACCGCAACGGCGTGCGCACGCCCATGCAGTGGAGCCCCGACCGCAATGCCGGCTTCTCGCGTGCCGATCCGCAGCGCCTGTACCTGCCGCCCATCATGGATGCCATCTATGGCTACCAGGCGGTGAACGTCGAATCGCAACTGCGCGAGCCTTCGTCGCTGCTCAACTGGATGCGGCGCATGCTGGCCGTGCGCAAGAGCAGCCACGCTTTCGGGCGCGGCACGCTCACCATGATCAAGCCGGGCAACCGCAAGATCCTCGCCTACCTCCGCGAGTACGGCGACGATGTGATCCTGTGCGTCGCCAACGTCTCACGCTCGGCCCAGCCGGTGGAATTGAAGCTGGGGCGCTTCAAGGGTTACGTACCGGTCGAACTGCTGGGCCGCACGAGCTTTCCGCCGATTGGCGAGCTGCCGTATCTGCTGACCTTGCCGGCCCACGGCTTCTATTGGTTCAAGCTGGACAAGGATGTGAGCGTGCCCAGCTGGCACGAGTCCTACACCGCCATCGAGGAGGTGCCGGTGCTGATCCTTTTCGATGGCTGGCGCAGCTTCTTTCACGATGTCGTGGTGCCTTGGCGCACCAGCCTGGCCAGCAAGACGCGCACGCAGCTGGAAGAGCAGGTGCTGCCGCGCTACATCACGGCGCAGCGCTGGTATGCAGCCAAGGGCCAGCCCATCGAGCGCGCCACGCTGATGGACCACGCTACCTGGCAGGAGGGTGGCCTGAACTGGCTGCTCACGCTGGTGGACGTGGGCCAGTGCAGCCAGCACAACGAGCCGGGCTGCAGCTACTTCGTGCCGCTGGCCAAAGCTTGGGAAGAGACCGAAGAAGAGCGCACACGCGCCCTGGCGCCCGCGGCCCTGGCCCGCACCCGCCAGCAGGCACAGGTGGGCGTGATGGCCGACGCCTTCTCGGATGCCGACTTCTGCCGAACCCTGATCCGGGCCATGGGCGAGGGCCGCGAGGTGCCTGCCGCAAGGGGCGTGTTGCGATTCAAGTCCACGTCCGTGTATGCCGAGGTGGTGGGCGATCAGCTCGATGAGCTGCCTGTGAGCAAGCCCCTGGGCCAGAGCAGCAACACCGTGGTCACGCTGGACGAGACACTCTTCCTCAAGGGCTACCGCTTCATCCGCCCGGGCGTGAACCTGGAATACGAAGTGGGCCGCTTCCTGACCGAGGTGGCGCGCTTTCCGCATTGCGTGCCGGTGCTGGGCGTGCTGGAGCACATCGCCGAAGACGGCACGCCGCGCACGCTGGCGATCGCGCAGGGCTATGTCAGCAACCAGGGCGATGGCTGGGCGTATGCCACGCAGTACCTGGAGCGCCATCTGGAGGCCTGTCGCACCAAGCCCGATGAAGCCGTGCTGGAAGATGTGCATGCCGCCTTCCTGCAGCTCATCCACACCTTGGGCGTGCGCACCGCCGAGCTGCATCTGGCCATGGGCACGCCGCATGGCGATCCCCTGTTCGATCCCGAGCCGCTCACGCAGGCCGATGTGGACGCCCAGCGCGCCCGCATCCTTGAAGAAGCCCGCGAATCGCTGCAGTTGCTGGAAGCGCAACTGGGCAGCCTGCCCGAAACGGCGCGGGCCGAAGCCCAGATCCTGCTGGATGCCCGCACCACCTTGGCCACGCTGGTCGACCAGTCGATCGCCGTGCCGGCCGGTGCACCCAAGATCCGCTGCCATGGCGACTATCACCTCGGGCAGGTGCTCGTCACGCGCAACGACTTTCTCATCATCGATTTCGAAGGAGAGCCTGGCCGCACGCTGGCCGAGCGGCGCGCCCGGCATTCACCCTGGCTGGACGTGGCCGGCATGCTGCGCTCGTTCAGCTATGCGCGCCTGAGTGCCTTGCGCACCGTGGCGCAGACCGAGGAGGAACTCCAGGCCCTGGGGCCGCAGGCGGCCACGTGGGAACACCAGACGCGCGATGCCTTCCTCACGGGTTACCAGGGTCGCACGCTTGAAGCGGGTGCCCTTGCACCACAGCCTTCGGCCTTGATGGGCCTGTTCGAGTTGGACAAGGCCCTCTACGAATTGCGCTATGAACTCAACAACCGGCCGGACTGGGTGCGCATTCCGCTGCAGGGCATCCTGCGCATGGTGGGTGTGACTGGCGTGACGGGCTGAGGCCCTTCGCGCTCAATCCTCTTCCTGCTTCGTCTTGCATTCGGTGTCTTCGGGCGCCACATGGCAGCGGATGCGCTTGAGGATCTTGAGCCCGCGCTTGTCGAAGAAACCTTCCTGCGCCAGCTGGATGCGGATGTCACGCATGAGGGTCACGTACTTGACGCTGTCTTCCGGGCCGATGTCGATCCAGGCCGAGGGCGGGATGGTGGCGTCGCCATTGCGGATGAGTTGGAGCACGCGGTCGAACTGACTGAGCCAGTAGCTGCGTGAGACCTGACCAAAGCCCTCGGGCAACTTGCTGCGCCGAAACACCATCTGGTAGGTCACGATCATCAAGGGAAAGCGGGCCACGCCGCCCCGCTTGCCCATGCCACGTTGCAGTTCCAGCGGCAGGAAGGCCAGCGTGGGCAGGTTCACCACATCCACCTGGCCGCTGTTGAACTTGAGGTGCACATTGGTGATGTCCACCGGCACGGGGATGGCGCCCACCTTCTGGATGATCGCCGCCTGCGATCGGTCGTATTCGAGGGCCGCCACGCGCTTGCCTTGGGCCGCATCCAGCGAGCTGATGCGCCGATCATTGACGAAGGGATAGGCCGGCCCGATGGGCAGCACACCGCCCACCTCGTGCTCGCCATTGATCATCAGGCGGCTGACGAGAGGGGAGGGCGTGGCATACGTCTGCACCAGCTTGCGCAGCACGTCGTAGCTGGCGTTGATGTCGACCATGCCTTTGCGCAGCACCGTGGTGGCGCCAATGGTGTCGGTGGAGGCGGCCACCGGGTTGAAGGGCCGCGTGCGGAAGGCGGTGGCCAACAGCGCATCGCAGCGGCCGGCGCGGTAATCCTCGGCGGCCAGGCCTTCATTGAGGTAGGCCTTGAGCTCGATGTCGACGTCATTGCGCTGCATGGCGATGACGTAGTCGCGCGACATGCTGTAGGCCTCGCCGCCCGTGCCCATGACATCGAACACGCAGAACTTCAAGGGCACGGCTTCGGCCATCCAGGCGGTCGCGCTCAGCACGGTAGCGATCGCCATCTTCACAACAACGCGCATGGAATCCCCGACTCAAGAAAACGGGCAATGTAGCAAGATGCAACGCATTGAACACGCGATGGCTGCGCGGTTTCTCCCCCTGATCGAGTGGCACCGCCGCGCAGTGTGCCCTGCGCGAGACAGGCCAGCGATGCGGCCATGAATCCACCCACCTGAAGAGGTTAGTGCAGCGGACTTGCAGACTGCTTGTGCGACTTCTCAAATGCGCGCGCAAAGCCCGCTTCATGCAGGGATCGTCAAGCGCCGGCCGGCCTACGATGCCGGGGCATTCCCATTGCAAGGCCATCGACGATGGCGCAGCATCTGCAAAGGCCATGCACCGTTGACGAGGTGCCGAGATGAGACATCCCCAAGACCAGGCCGCCACACCGGCCCCATTGCCACCGACGCAGCTCGATGATCCCGTGCTGCAGGCCTGCCGCGCGCGTTCGTTGCAACTGCTCAAGGACAACCTCACCAGCGGTGGGGTGCTGGCCGCCAGCCCGACCAAGGAGGCCGCGGCACGCAGCTACACGCGCATCTTCGGCCGCGATGCGGCGATCTGCGTGCTGGCCATGGCCGGCAGCGGTGACGCGGCCCTGGAACAAGGTGCGGTCGACAGCCTCGAATCGCTGGCGCGCGCCCAGGCACCCAACGGGCAGATACCCAAGTACGTGGACCCGGAAGGCAACGATGCCGACTTCTGGTACCTCGGCTGCGTGGATGCGACCTTGTGGTGGCTGATCGCGGTGCATCACGTGCACCATCACAGCAGCGTGCCGGGCGCGCGCGAGCGCTGGCAACACCAGGTCAACAAGGCCCTGCAGTGGCTGCTCTGCCAGGAGCACCAGCGCTTTTTCCTGCTGCAGCAGAACGAGGCCAGCGACTGGGCCGACATCATGCCGCGCTCGGGCTTTGTGCTCTACACCAACGCCCTGTGGCTGCGCGTGAAGGACCTGTACAAAGTGGGCCACCGCGCCGAGACGCACTACCACTTCAACCACCTCTTCCATCCCTTCCAGAACGACCTGCCCGAGTACCGCCGTGGGCGGCTGCTGCGTCACTACGCGCGGCGTGGTCAACGCAACCCTGGCCTGTACCTGAGCTTCGTCAACCTGTCTTTCGTGGGCGATGAAGGCGATGTGCTGGGCAATGTGCTGGCCATCCTGTATGCGCTGCAGGGCAAGCACCGCGCGCGGGACATCATGAAGACCCTGATGGCCGAGCAGGTTCACGAGCCGTATCCGTGCGGGCCGTCACCACGCCCATCACCCGTGGTCATGAGCTGTGGCGTGCCTACATGGCACGGCACCAGCAGAACCACCCGGACCAGTATCACAACGGCGGCATCTGGCCCTTCATCGGCGGCTTCTTTGCGCTGGCGCTCGTCATGATGGGCCGCCGCGAAGAGGCGGTGCGTGAACTGGTAAAACTTGCGCAGGTCAACAGCCTGGACGAGTGGCGATTTACCGAGTGGTTCCATGGCCGCACGCTGGAGCCCTGCGGCATGGCCGGACAGAGCTGGAACGCGGCGACTTTCCTGATCGCCCTGCGCGCATTGGAGACCGGGCAGTTCGCCATGTGAGCCTGGGGGCTTCTGACACCCATTGGCGGGATCGGCCGGGTACGGCAATTGCCCTTGAAGGGCATGGCACCGAGATTACCCCTACCCATCCCCAGCGCCGGCGCACGTGCCAGCGACAGCGCATGTTACGGAGACGTGACCATGCCCCGTCACGAGCGGCCCAGAGTGCTGGCCTTTGTCCTTGCAGGAGGTGAAGGCTCCCGCCTTCATGACCTCACCGCCCAACGCTGCAAGCCTTCGGTGCCTTTCAATGGCAAGCACCGCATCGTCGACTTCGTGTTGAGCAACCTCATCAACTCGGAGATCTATTCCGTCTATCTGCTGGTGCAGTACAAGTCGCAGGCGCTGATCGAGCACATGCGCCAATCTTGGACGCTGGCGCGCTTCATCCCCGATCACTTCGTGACCGTGGTGCCGCCCCAGATGCACAACGGCCAGGAGTGGTTCCAGGGTACAGCCGATGCCGTGGGCCAGAACCTGCATCTGATCGAGACCTTCAACCCTGACTTCGTGGCGGTGTTCGGCGCGGATCACGTCTACCGCATGGACATCCGCCAGATGCTGTGCGAGCACATCGAGCGCAACGCCGACGTGTCGATCGCCACGCTGCCCGTGCCCATTGCGCAATGCCGTTCCTTTGGGATCGTCGAGACCGACGAGAACCTGCGCGTGACGCAGTTCAAGGAAAAACCGGCCACCACCACCAGCATGCCCGGCAAGCCCGGCATGGCGCTGGCGTCGATGGGCAACTACATCTTCTCTGCCGAGGTGCTCAAGCGTGAACTGCAGCGCGCCCGCGAAACCGGCGAAAGCGATTTCGGCAAGCACATCCTGCCGCGCATGGTGCAGACCCACCACCTGCTGGCCTACGACTTCACCACCAATGTGATCCCCGGTGTGGCCGATTTCGAAGAGCACGCCTATTGGCGCGATGTCGGCACCATCGATGCGTACTTCGAGGCGCACCTCGACACCCTGGGGGCCGAGCCGCGCTTTCGCATGACCAATCCGGACTGGCCCATCTACGCGAGTGCCGATCAATACGAATCAGCGCAGATCGAATCCGGCGTGGTGCGGCGTTCGGTGGTGGGCTCGGGCTGCATCATCCATGGTGCCCATCTGGATCACACCATGTTGCGCCGCGCCGTGATCATCGAGCCGGATGCGCACCTGAGCCACTGCATCGTGATGGACCACACCAAGATCGGCCGCGGCGCCAAGCTGCGCCGGGTCATCATCGACCAGGGCAACCATGTGCCGCCAGGCGAGGTCATCGGCTATGACCTGGAGAAAGACCGCCAGCGCTTTCACGTCAGTGAAGGCGGGGTGGTGGTCGTGCCGCGCGATCACTTTGCACCGCAGAACTGAGCCCGCCGATGAGCACCAGTTTTCTGGAGCCCGGCAAGCCATACCCGCTTGGCGCGACCTGGGATGGCGAGGGCGTGAACTTCGCGTTGTATTCGAGCGGCGCAGACCGCGTGGAGCTGTGCATCTTCAACGAGGCGGAAGACGGTGTGGCAGCGGCCACGTTGACGCTGCCCAAGCGTTCGGGCCACATCTGGCACGGCTATCTCAGAGGTGCGGGCCCCGGCACGCTGTATGGCTGGCGCGTGCATGGTCCGTATGCGCCGGAGCAGGGCTTTCGCTTCAACCCCTTCAAGCTGCTGCTGGATCCGTATGCCAAGGCGCTGGCGGGCGAGGTGCGCTGGTCCAGCGCGCATTACGCCTACGACCTCGACGATGACGACGATGACCTGTCGTACAGCACGGAGGACAGCGCCGGGGTGATGCCCAAATGCGTGGTGGTGGACACGGCCTTCGACTGGGGCGACGACCGCCGCCCCGCGTGTACCCTGGCGGGACATGGTGCTCTACGAGCTGCACGTCAAGGGCTTCACGCAGTTGCATCCTGACGTGCCCGAAACCGTGCGCGGCACCTATGCGGGCCTGGCATCGGATGCGGCCATCGCCCACCTGAAGGACCTGGGCGTGACCACGGTCGAGCTGCTGCCGGTGCACGCCTTCGTCGACGACCACCGCCTGAGTCGAGCTGGGCCTGCGCAACTACTGGGGCTACAACACCATCGGCTTCTTCGCGCCGGAGATGCGCTACAGCGCCACCGGCCGCATCGACGAGTTCAAGCAGATGGTCAAGCGCCTGCACGAGGCGGGCATCGAGGTGATCCTGGATGTCGTCTACAACCACACGGCCGAAGGCAACCACCTGGGCCCGACCTTGTGCTTCAAGGGCATCGACAACCCGGGCTACTACCGCCTGGCGCGAGGACCGGCGCTACTACGTGGACTTCACCGGCACTGGCAACACGCTCGAATCGCACAACCCGATGGCGCTGCAGCCTGATCATGGACAGCCTGCGCTACTGGGTGCAGGAGATGCATGTGGACGGCTTCCGCTTCGACCTGGCCTCGGCGCTGGGGCGTGGTGCCAGCGCACTTCGACCGCGCGCAGCAGCTTCTTCGCCGCCATTGCGCAGGACCCGGTGCTCTCGCGCGTCAAGCTGATCGCCGAGCCCTGGGACCTCGGCGAGGGCGGCTACCGCGTCGGCGGCTTCCCCACCGGCTGGGCCGAGTGGAACGGCCGCTACCGCGACGACGTGCGCGCCTTCTGGAAGCGGCGACGACGGGCCTAGCCGGCGAGCTGGCCAAGCGCCTGTGCGGCTCGGCCGATCTCTACCAGCACGACGGCCGCCGCCCGATCGACAGCATCAACCTCGTCACCGTGCACGACGGCTTCACCCTGCACGATCTGGTCAGCTACAACGACAAGCACAACGAGGCCAACCGCGAGGACAACCGCGACGGCGAAACGCACAACCTGAGCTGGAACTGCGGCGCCGAAGGCGACGACCGACGATGCGCACATCCTCGCAGCTGCGCGAACGCCAGAAGCGCAACCTGCTGGCCACCTTGCTTCTTCTCGCAGGGCACGCCGCTGCTGCTGGCCGGCGACGAGATGGGCCGCACCCAGCAGGGCAACAACAACGCCTACTGCCAGGACAACGAGATCAGCTGGCTGCAACTGGGATGCGCGCAGAGGCGCAATCACGCAGGCCTTCGTCAAGCGCGTGATCGCTTTGCGCGAATCCCTGCCGGCCTTGCGGCGCACCGATTTCCTCACCGGCTAGCCGGATGCGCAGGGCTACAAGGACCTGACCTGGCTCGATGCCGCCGGCCTTGAGATGAAGCGAGGAGGAATGGCTCAACCCCGCCGCGCGCTGCGCCTGTGCCGTCTGGAGCGGCGACCTGACAGGCGAGCGCGATGAAGAAGGCGATGCCATCCACAGTCCCTCGGTGCTGCATCCTCATCAATGCCTATCACGACAAGCTGAAGTTTGCGCTGCCCAGGCACCGTGGTGACATGTGGCGAGGCGCAGATCGACACCGCCCGCCCGGATGGCGAGCCGGCACGCAAGGAATGGCACGCGGGCGAGCGTTACCCGCTGGCGGGCCGCTCGCTGGTGCTGATGACGCAGTCGCCCGAGTGAGCGCACCGAAAGGCCGCACCATGCGCATCGCCCACGCCATGCCCTTCGGGGCTACGATGTTGAACGATGGGGGTGCCCTCTTCCGCCTGTGGGCCCCGGCGCAGGCCCGCATCGATCTGGTCCTCAAGCACCCGTATGGCGATGAGGTGATCGAGAGCCTGGCCCTGGAAGGCGGATGGCGCGAAGTGCGGCTCGACAAGGTGGACGCCGGACAGCGCTATCAGTGGCGCGTGCACCCACCTGCCGGCCGGAGGACATGGAAGGGCGACCCTCCTTGTGCCCGACCCCGCTTCGCGCAGCAATCCCGATGGCGTGCACCTGCCCAGCGAGCTGATCGATCCGCACCCGCTTCGAATGGGACCGAAGGCTGGACAGGCCGGCCCTGGCATGAGGCCGTCTGCTATGAACTGCATGTGGGCGCCTTCACGCCGGAAGGCACCTTCGAGGCGGCCATGCTCAAGCTGCCGCAACTGGCCGAGCTGGGCATCACCTGCGTGCAGTTGATGCCGCTGTCCAGCTTTGTCGGGCGCTTCGGCTGGGGCTACGACGGCGTGCTGCATTACGCGCCGCATGCCGCGTATGGCCGCCCGGATGCGCTCAAGGCCTTCATTCAGGCCGCGCACCGGCTGGGCATGATGGTGATGCTGGATGTGGTCTACAACCACTTCGGGCCGGACGGCAACTACCTGTCCCTGTATGCGCCGGGCTTCTTCACGCAGCGCCATCACACGCCCTGGGGCGCGGGCATCAACTTCGATGGGGCCGATGCAGTGCCGGTGCGCGAGTTCTTCATCCACAACGCGCTGTACTGGCTGACGGAGTACCAGTTCGATGGCCTGCGCTTCGATGCCGTGCACGCCATCCAGGATGATGCGCAGCCGGACATCATGGCGGAGCTGTCCCGAAGGGTGAGGGCGCATTGCCAGGGCCGGCAGGTGCACCTCGTGCTGGAGAACGACTTCAACGATGCCCGACGGCTGGACACGCCAGGCACGGCCCGGCCGCTTCGATGCCCAGTGGAGCGGCGATTTCCACCATGCCCTGCATGTGCTGCTGACCGGGTGAAGACGAGGGCTACTACGCCGAATACGCATGCGAGCCCATGGCCATGCTGGCGCGATCGATGACGCATGGCTTTGCCATGGAAGGCGCGCCGCATGTGAGCGACGAAGCCGTGCAGCGCCAGCATCCCCGCCAGCCTTCGACGCAGCCGGTACCGCTGGGCTGCGTGCTCAACTTCCTGCAGAACCACGATCAGATCGGCAACCGTGCCTTCGGTGATCGCCTGGCGCAGACGCTGCCCCCCGAGCCCTTGCATCTGGCCGCGGCCATGCTGTTGCTCAACCCCGCTGTGCCCATGCTGTTCATGGGCGAAGAGCACGGCGCCACCACGCCCTTCCTGTACTTTGCCGATTGGCAGGGAGAACTGCGCCAGGCCGTCAGCGAGGGGCGACGCAGGGAGTTCGCGCGCTTTCGGGCCTTCAGCGATCCGCAGGCCCGCCGCCTCATTCCCGATCCCTGCGATCCATCCACCTTCACGCGCAGCAAGCTGGACTGGGCGGCCTTTGACAGTGACGAGGCCCGGCGTTGGCAGGCCTACTGGCAGTCGCTGATCACGCTGCGGCGCGAGCAGATCCAGCCCTGGCTGACTGCACTGGCCAGTGCAGGCCACCGCAGCAGCGTGCACGGCCGCGTCCTGACCGTCGAGTGGCTGTTCACGGCCATGGGTGAACAGGCGGCCCGCATGCTGCGCATGGACGTCAACCTCGGCGATGCGGCGCAAGATGTGAGCTTGCCGACGGCCGATGCAGGGGCCCAGCCCCTGTTCCAGGTCGGCGAACTCACCCCTCGTGCAGACCGGGATGGCACCGTGCAGGCCACTGCCAGACCGGTCGTGAGCCTCGGCCCCTGGTCGGGCTGCTGGCAATGGCAGCCCGCCATCTGAACTTCACCATGCACATCACCAAGGGAGAGACGCCATGCAGACATCCGTTCTGAAAGAGCTGGGCGACGAGATGGGGCTGGCGTCGTCGTACACCGATTTCTGGGGCCAGCATCAGGAACTCAGCGAGCACACGCTTCAAACCTTGCTGCGTGCCATCGGCATCGATGCCACGCACGAAGAACGCACCCGCCAATCGCTGGCCCGCTTGCGCGAGCGCCGTGCCGCATCCGCCTTGTCCCCCGTGCGCGTGATCCGGCAGATGGAGGGCGAGCCATTGCACATCGGCACGGAACTGCCGGTGCGCCATTGGTGCCTCATGCTGGAAGACGGCGGTGTGTGGGAAGGCCCCGTGGAAGACGGCCAGGTGAAGTGGCCACAGCAGCCGCCCATCGGCTATCACCGGCTTCTGCTGACCGGCGGCGAACGCCAGCCCGTGGCCGACACCACGCTGGTGGTCTGCCCGCCGCGCTGCTTCGAGCCCGAAGCGCTGAGCCAGGGCGAACGCTGGTGGGGCCCCACGGTGCAGCTGTATGCGCTGCGCTCGGATCGCAACTGGGGCATGGGCGATTTCACCGATCTGCTGCTGGTGATCGACATGGCCGCGCGCCAGGGCGCCGCCTTCGTCGGCCTGAACCCTTTGCATGCCCTGTTCCCGCATGATCCGGAACGGGCCAGCCCCTACAGCCCTTCGTCGCGCTCGATGCTCAACACGCTCTACATCGATGTGGAGGCGGTGGTCGAGTTCGAGGCCTGCCAGGCCGCCACCGAGCTGGTGCACAGCCCCGCCTTTCAGCGCCGCCTGCAGGGCCTGCGGGATGCCGCCCACATCGACTATGCGGGGGTGTCCGCGGCCAAGCACGAGGTGCTGCGCCTGCTGTATGCCCACTTCAGGCGCCACCACCTTGGCCAGCACACGGCGCGCGATGTGCGCTTTCAGGCCTTTCGCCAGACGCGCGGCAAGCTGCTGCGCCAGCAGGCATTGTTCGAGGCGCTGCAAGGCCACTTCCACGCACAGGACCGCAGCATCTGGGGTTGGACGCGCTGGCCCGAGGCCTACCGCCACTTCGACAGCCCCGAGGTGACGGCCTTTGCCGCCACGCACCGCGACGAAGTGGAGTACGCCGAATACCTGCAGTGGCTGGCCGAGCAGCAGCTGGACGCCGCGCAGGCCCATGCGCGCCTGCGCGGCATGCCCATGGGCCTGTACCTGGACGTGGCCGTGGGCGTGAACGAAGGCGGGGCCGAAACCTGGTCCCGACCGGACCTGTATGCACTGGGCCTGCACGTGGGTGCGCCACGCGAGGAGTTCAACCCTTCCGGCCAGGACTGGGGCCTGCCGCCCATGATCCCCGAGCGCCTGCGCGAAGGCCTGTACGAGCCCTTCATCGACATGCTGCGCGCCAACATGCGCCACGCCGGTGCCTTGCGCCTCGACCACGCGATGTCGCTGGCGCGGCTGTTCTGGGTGCCGCCGGACGAAGGGGCCACGGCGGGCACCTACATGCGCTACCCCCTCGATGACCTCTCCGGCATCCTCGCGCTCGAAAGCGTGCGCCATCGCTGCGTGGTGGTGGGCGAAGACCTGGGCACCGTGCCCGAGGGCTTTCGTGAATACATGGGCGAGCGCGGCGTGCTGTCGTACTGCCCGCTGTACTTCGAACGCGTCGATGACGGCGGCTTCAAGGCCCCCTCGCAATGGAAGCCGCAGGCGCTGGCCGTGGTGGGCACGCACGATCTGCCGACGCTGCGCGCCTGGTGGCGCGGCGACGACATCGAGACGCGTGCCAGGCTGGGCCTGTTCGCCACCGACGAGCAGCGTCGCCAGCAGGTGATCGGGCGAGCCAACGAACGGGTGCAGTTGCTGCTGCTGCTCGAAGCCGAAGGCCTGTGGCAGCAAGGCAGCAGCGTGAACCCGGGTGCGCTCGATGATGCCGATCCGCGCTTCACCGAAGCGGTCTACACGCTGATCGGCCGCAGCCGCGCCATGCTGGCCGGCGTGCAGTTCGAGGATGTGGTGCAGCAGCTCGAACAGGTCAATGTGCCCAGCACCACGGAAGATCAGCACCCCAACTGGCGCGTGAAGCTGGCCTCCTCGCTGGAGGATCTGCAAAAGGACTGCCGCTGGCTGGCCGTGTGCCAGCTGCTGCGCCAGACGCGCCCCCGCATCGGGGCCGCAGGCGATGCCGAGACCGGCCTGCCGCCCTTGAACACGGCCGTCATCCCGCGCGCCACCTACCGCATCCAGTTCCATGCGGGCATGCGCTTCGAACAGGCCACGCAGCTGGTACCTTATCTGGCCGATCTGGGCATCAGCCATCTGTACGCCTCGCCCTACCTGAAGGCACGGGCCGGCAGCACGCATGGTTACGACATCGTCGACCACAACGCGCTCAACCCCGAGATCGGCAGCCAGGCCGATCATGCCGCGCTGTGCGAGGCGCTGCACGCGCACGGCATGCACCAGTTGCTCGACATCGTGCCCAACCACATGGGCGTGCTGGAGGCCGACAACGCCTGGTGGCTGGACGTGCTGGAATGCGGGCCGGCCTCGGCCCACGCCGCCACCTTCGACATCGAATGGAACCCGCCCGTGCCCGAGCTGCGCAACCGCGTGCTGCTGCCCGTGCTGGGCGACCACTACGGCCGCGTGCTGGAAGCCGGCGAGCTGAGCCTGCGCTTCGACGAGGCGCAGGGCGAGTTCTTCGTGTGTTACTACGCGCACCGCTTCCCCATCGATCCATGCAGCTATCCGGATGTCTTTGCCGCGGTGCAGGCGCCGACGAACGCCCCGCCCGAAGATCACCCCGCACGCATGGGCGTGCAGTCCCTCATCGATGCCTTCGGGCGCCTGCCTTCGCGCGACGAGGCCGACCCCGCGGCGCGCGCCATGCGCCAGCGCGACAAGGTGCTGCTCAAGCAGCGCCTGTGCCAGGCGCACGCTGACCACGAATGGCTGCGCGTATGGGTGCAGGCTGCCCTGGAACAGCTCAACAACCTGCAGGCCGATGGCCAAGCGGGGCAGGCCCCAGGCTTTGACGCGCTCGATGACCTGATCGGCAAGCAGGCCTACCGCCTGGCCTTCTGGCGCGTGGCGGGCGATGACGTCAACTACCGGCGCTTCTTCGATGTGGGCACGCTGGCCGCCTTGCGCATGGAAGATCCCGCCGTGTTCGAGCACACGCATCGCACGGTGATGCGCTGGCTGGCCGAAGGCCGTGTCGATGGCCTGCGCGTGGACCACCCCGATGGCCTGAGCGAGCCGCAGGCCTACTTCGAAGCCCTGCAGCGCCGCTACGTGCAGGCCCGCCAGGAGCAGGGCCTCGCGCCGCGCGCGCTGTACATCGCCGTGGAAAAAATCCTGGCCGATCACGAGCGTGTGCCCGATGGCTGGCAGGTCCATGGCGGCACCGGCTATCGCTTTGCCAACGTCGTCAACGGCCTGCTGGTCGATGGCGCCCGCGAGGCGGAGATGACCGAGGTGTACCGCAGCTTCGTCGGCCATGAAGTCGATTACGAAGAGGCCCTGCGGCAATCCAAGTTGCTGATCATGTCGACCTCGCTGGCCAGCGATCTGCAGATCCTGACGGAGGCCCTCTACCGCGTGGCGCAGACCGACCGCCGCAGCCGCGACTTCACGCGCAATCGCCTGCGCGCCGCGCTCACGGAGATGGCCGCGGGCTTCCCCGTCTACCGCAGCTACATCAGCGAGCGCGGCGTGGGCATCAGCGATCGGCGCCATGTGGCCTGGGCCAGCGCCGAAGCCAAGCGCCACAGCTCCGCCTGGGAAGTCAGCGCCATCGACTTCCTGCGCGATGTGCTGCTGCAGGCCCACGATGAGCCCGATGCCGAACGCCGGCGCTTGATGCTGGCCTTCGTGCGGCGCTGGCAGCAATTCACCGCGCCCGTGATGGCCAAGGCCATGGAGGACACGGCCTTCTACCGCTACAGCCGGCTGTTGTCGCTCAACGATGTGGGCAGCGATCCCCGCCGCTATGGGGTGTCGGTGGCGGCCTTCCATGCGGCCAACCAGGCCCGCGCGCGCTTCCATCCCTACACCATGCTGGCCACCTCGACGCATGACAGCAAGCGTTCGGAAGATGTGCGGGCCCGCCTGAACGTGCTGTCGGAGATGCCGCGCGAATGGGGTGAGGCCTTGACGCGCTGGCACGACCTCAACCGCCCTGTGGCCGACCGGGCCGATGCCGACATCGCCACCGAAGAGGAGTACATGCTCTACCAGACCCTGGTCGGCATCTGGCCCTTGTCGGCGGTGGACCAGCCGGCGCTGGATGACTTGCGCGAGCGCGTGCATGCCTACATGCTCAAGGCCATGCGCGAGGCCAAGGTGCGCACCAGCTGGATCAACCCCAATCAGTCGCACGAGGCCGCGGTCAGCCGCTTCATCGACCGGCTGCTGGGCGTGCTGGAGCCCAACCCCTTCCTCAAGGACTTGCAGGCCTTTGTGGAGCCGGTCGCACGGCTGGGTTGCCTCAACAGCCTCAACCAGGTGCTGTTCAAGCTGACGGCGCCCGGCGTGCCGGATCTGTACCAGGGCTGCGAGACCTGGCAGTTCAACCTGGTGGACCCGGACAACCGCCGGCCTGTGGATGCGCAACAGGCGCAGGCCGTGCTGGCCGAGGTCCGGCAGGCCTTCGGCGGCAATGGGGAGGGGGGGCTTGGCCGGCTGCCTTCGCACACCGTCAGCATGTGGCTGGATGCACCGGAGCGAGGCCATGTGAAGCTGTGGCTGACCTGGCGCCTGCTCAGCTTGCGCCGCCTGGTGCCCTCGCTGTTCGAGCGCGGCGCCTACCGGCCCATCGAAGCTCGGGGCGATGCCGCCGAGCATGCCGTGGTGTACCAGCGCCGCGAGGAGGGCACGCCCGAGCGCCATGTGGTCGTCATCGGCAGCCGGCTGCTGGCGGGCATGGACCCAGGCGCGTGGGCGGCCACCTCCATCCGCTGGGTGGCCACGGGGGTGGGTGAGTGGGTGGACTGGCTGACCGGCCGGCCCGTGGCCGTCGGCACCGATCGCGAGGTGTGGCCCAACCAGTGCACGCTCAGGCTGGACCAGGCCTTCGATGTGCTGCCGATGGCGGTGCTGGTGCCGGCCGCCTGGTTGGCCCTGCCCCTGCAGGATCTGCCGGGCAGCAGCACGACATGAGTGCCGTCAACCCGCCCGCGGCGCGCCCGCTGCGCATCCTCTTTGCCACCCCCGAATGTGCGCCCTGGGTGAAGACGGGCGGCCTGGGCGACGTGTGCGGTGCCTTGCCCAAGGCCCTGGCCCAGCGGGGGCACGACGTGCGGGTGCTGATGCCGGCCTTCCCTGTCTTTGCGCCGCTGTTGCACTCGCCGCTGCAGACGCTGCGGCTGCCTGCACAAGGTCCCTGGCCGGCCGCGCGCCTGCATCGGGTGGACGCACAGGGCATCCAGCTGTGGCTGCTGGATGTGCCCAGCCTGTACGACCGCCCCTGCGGCCCTTACCTGGATGAGGGCGGCCAGGACTTTGCCGACAATGCCGAGCGCTTCGGCATGCTCAGCCATGTGGCGGCCCGCCTCTCGCATGCCGCCTCACCCTGCACGGACTGGCCCGTGGACGTGCTGCACTGCCACGACTGGACCACGGCGCTCGCCCCGGCCTATCTGCTGGAGATGGCGGGCCGCCATCGCCGCGCGGCCACGGTGATGACCATCCACAACCTGCTGTTCCAGGGCCTGTTTCCATCGCACCTGGCGCCCATGCTGGACATGCCGCCCCCGTGGCTGACGGTGGACCCGGGCCTGATGCATTGGGATCGCCTGTGCTTTCTGAAGGCCGGCTTGCGCTGTGCCGACCGCATCACCACGGTCAGCCCCACCTATGCCCGCGAGATCCAGCAAACGCAGCAGGGATGCGGCCTGGACGGCATGCTGCGTCTGCGCAGCGCCGACCTGGTGGGCATCCTCAATGGCATCGATACCGAGCAGTGGGATCCTGCGCAGGACCCGTTGATTGCGCAGACCTACGATGCCGGCACGCTGTCGCGCAAGCTGCGCAACAAGGTCGTCTTGCGTGAACGCCTCGGGCTCGACCAGGATGATGACCAGATGCTGCTGGGCCTGGTCAGCCGCATGACGGCACAAAAGGGCATCGAATGGCTCATCGCGATCTTGCCCGCCCTGCTGGAGGAGGGATGCCAGGTGTGCGTGCTCGGATCCGGCGACAAGGCGCTGGAAGAACAGATGGCTGAACTGGCACGCGACCATCCCGGTCGTGTGGCCGTGCGCATCGGTTTTGACGAGGGCCTGGCCCATCTGATCGAGGCCGGCGCGGATGCCTTCCTGATGCCGTCGGTCTTCGAGCCGTGCGGGCTCAACCAGCTCTACAGCCAGGCGTATGGCACCCCGCCGATCGTGCATGCTGTCGGGGGGCTGGCCGATTCGGTGCACGAGCACGTGGCGGACGGCAACGGCTTCGTGTTCACGGCCCCTGCGGCCGAGGCCTTCCTGTCGGCGGTGAAACGGGCCCATGCCGTGTACCGCCAGCCGCAGCGCTGGCTGCGCGTCCAGCGCAACGCCATGGCGCTGGATCGCAGTTGGGGCCGCAGCGCGCAGCAGTACGAGGCGGTCTACGAGGCCGCCCGGCTGCGCGCCGGGCACTGATCACTTCTTGGCGTCCTTCGGATCCAGTCGGGCATGCAGGTCCTTGGCCATCTGCAGATGCTCTTGCAGGGCCGGCAGGATCTTGCTGGCGAAGGCCTTCACGTCGGCGTCCTTGCCGTCGCGGATCTCCTTCTCGAAGCGCTTGATGGCGTCTTCATGGGCTTCCACGCCCATCGTCTTGATGAAGTGCTTGTCGAAGCTGGCGGCTTCGCGCATGGCCAGCACCTTGAGCTTGGCCTTGTCCACCATCGAAGGGTCTGTGGGCAGCTTCACGTTCTTGTTGGCCGCCAGCGTGGCCAGCTCTGCGTGGGCCTTGGTGTGATCGTCGACCAGCTTTTGTGCAAAGGCCTTCACATCGGGGTTCGTGGCCTTGCCGGCGGCTGTCTTGCCGGCTTCGACTTCGGCCAGGCCGGCTTCGGCGGCATCCTTGAGGAAGCCGGCGTCCGTGCGGTCCAGCTTGTGCGCCTTGGCTTCCGTGGTCGTCGTGGTGGTGGTTGTCGTGCTGTGGTCGGTGGTGGTCTGAGCCCACGCGGACGAGACGCCGACCACGCTGGCCAGCAGCGCCGTCAACACAGGGGTGGCCACAGTGGCAAGCCGGTGGGTCTTCTTCGAGCGGTTCATGTTTTCTCCTTGAGGGAACGATGGAAAGGGGCCGCCACCTGCGTTGGGATGGCATGGGTGCCGGCACCGACACTGCAGCGGCAAGCGGTGTGCCCGCGGATCGATCTCGCCAAGCGGGCACACCGCTTGCCCCATGCCGGGCACCTCCGCTTCCTGCCCCCGTGTCCATGCCTGTGCCCGCCCTCCTCGTCGCCCGTCTGCACGGTGTGGTGCAGGCCATCGCGTTCACGGGAGAAGCCACGCAAAGCCTGGCGCGCGGCCTGCCCGCCAACTGGCGATTCAGGCGGGAAGACTTCGAGCGGGTGCTGGCCGATTGCAGCGCGCGGGCCCTGGCCATCGTGTGTGTCGTCAACCTGCTGGTGGGCGCCATCCTGGCCTTCGTCGGGGCGGTGCAGCTGGTCAAGTTCGGTGCCGGCATCTTCGTGGCCGATCTGGTGGCCATCGCCGTCTCGCGCGAGATGGCCGCCGTCATCACCGCCGTGGTGATGTGCGGGCGCACGGGTGCCGCCTTTGCCGCAGAACTGGCCACCATGCAGGCCAACGAAGAGATCGATGCGCTGGAGGTGCTGGGGCTGCCTGCGGTCGATCACCTGACGGTGCCGCGCATCCTGGCCCTGCTGCTGATGATGCCGCTGCTGTATGCCTATGCCTGTCTGGCCGGGTTGCTCGGCGGCTTTCTGGTGGCTGCCGGCATGCTGCACCTGGCCCCGCACGCGTATTACGACCGCAGCGTCTCGGCGCTGAGCTTCGATCACATCGGCCTGGGGCTGTGCAAGGCCGTGGCTTTCGGTGCGCTGGTGAGCCTGGCGGGCTGCTATCACGGCCTGCACGCACAACGCAACGCGGCCGGCGTGGGCGAGGCCACGACGCATGCTGTGGTCGCCGGCATCGTGGGCGTGATCGCACTCGATGCGGTGTTTGCCGTGTGCGCCAACGCACTGGGGGTCTGAGCATGGCCTTGCTGGAAGTGAAGGACCTTCGCATGCAGTTCGGTGAGCGGCTGATCCAGCAGGGCATCAGCTTCGAGGTCGAGCCAGGCGCCATCTTCGCCATCATGGGCGGCAGCGGTTGCGGCAAGAGCACCCTGCTCAAGCACCTCATCGGCCTGCTGGCACCTTCGGCCGGCACGGTGCGCTACGACGGCACGGATTACTGGTCCAGCCCGCACGGTGCGCGTCAGGCCATCCGTCAAGGCTTTGGCGTGCTGTTCCAGAGTGCGGCGCTGTGGTCGTCCATGTCGGTGCTCGACAACGTGATGCTGCCCCTGGCGCAACAAAGCGAACTGCAGGGCGCGGCCCGCAAGGACAAGGCCCTGGAAACCCTCTCCTGGGTCGGCATGGCCGACTTCGCCGGCTATCGACCCGCCGATCTGAGCGGCGGCATGAAGAAGCGGGTGGGCCTGGCGCGGGCCATCGTGGCCGAGCCGCGCCTGCTCTTCCTGGATGAACCCTCGGCCGGGCTTGATCCGATCAGCGCCAAGCGCCTGGACGATCTGGTGCTGGACATCCGCGAGCGCACGGGCGCGGCCGTGCTGCTGGTCAGCCATGAACTGGCCAGCCTGTTTGCGATCGCCGACGACGGCATCTTCCTGGATGCCGACAGCAAGCGGCCCATCGCGCACGGCAAGCCCACGGCCCTGCGGGACGACCCGCCGCACCCCACCGTGCGGGCCTTCCTGAACCGCGAGGAGGTGCCGGCATGAAGGCACCCCGCCATGCCCTGATGACGGGCCTGTTCGTGCTGGGGGCCATCGTGCTCATCGTGGCGGCGGTGCTGTCGCTGGGGCGAGGCGATCTCTTCAACCGGCAGTTGCGCGCGGTGGTCTACTTCCAGGGCAGCGTGCGTGGCCTGTATGTGGGCGCACCCGTCACCTTCCGAGGCGTGAAGGTGGGCGAGGTCGATGGCATCGACATCGATGTGGACCCGGCCAGCCTGTCCACGCGCATTCCCGTGAGCCTGTCGATCGTGGCCGACGCCATCCGGCTGGGGGGCGAGCATGGCCGTCCCATCACCGACCTGCCTTTGCTGGTCAAGCGCGGGCTGCGGGCCCGTCTGGTGCTGCAAAGCTTCGTGACGGGGCAGACCAGCATCGATCTGGACTTCCGCCCCAACACGCCGCTCAAGCTGGTGGGGCAAGGGCGCAGCAAGGTGCCGGAGATCCCCGGTGCCTCGGACCGGCTGGACGCCCTGGTGGAGCAGCTGTCCACCTTGCCTTTGAGCGAAGTCGTCAAGCAGTTGCGCCAGACCATGGCCAGCCTGGACCTGACCATCCGTGCTTCGCAGAAAGCCATCGAGGACACCAGCGTGCAGCTCAACCGCACGGCGCGGCAGGCCGAAGACACGCTGCGCATTGGCGCAGGCGTGCTGCAGAACCTGGAGACGCAGACGCAGACCACGCTGGCCTCCATCTCCAAGTTGTCGGACACCTCGCGCGCGTTGCTGCAAAGCACGCAGCCGGAGCTGGTGCGCACGCTGCAAGGCACGCGGGATGCCGCACAGAGCGCGCAGGAGGCGCTGCACAACCTGGCGGAGCTGTCCGCCCCTGGCGCGCCGATGCGGGCCGATGTGGAGGCCTCCGTGCGGGAGCTGTCTCAGGCGGCGCGCAGCCTGAGGCAGTTCGCCGACGAGCTGGAGCGCCGGCCCAATGCCATCGTGTTTGGAAAGTGAGGCCGATGTGACGACGTCATGTGCGCCATCCCGCAAGCGCCTGCATCCAGGCTTGGTGATCATGTCTGTTGCGATGGCGACCCTGCTGGCCGCCTGCGGCAGCAAGCCGCCGATGCGATGGGTGGCCTTGCCCTTGCCTGCCACACCGGCCCACGCCGCCAGCGAGTCATCGGCCGCCAGCCCCGTGCTCATCGTGCGCCGGCTCCACGTGCCCGAATACCTGCAGAGCGCCAGCGTCCGCTACCGCGAGCGCGACAGCGTGATGGCCGAGTGGCCCGATGTGCGCTGGGCCGACCGCATCGAAGTGGGCCTGACCGAACACCTGCAGATGCGGCTGCGCCAACGCCTGCCGGGCTGGACGGTGTGCGACCGTCAATGCCCGGCCGATGCCGCAGCGCTGACCCTGAACATCGATATCGCCCCGCTCGACTACATCCGCCCCGCACGCACCTTGCAGGCGCAGGCCCGCTGGCAGTTGAGCTGGCGGGATCGCGCCTCGGCCACCCCCCCGGATGAGAGGCCCATGCCCATGCCCCTGCCCATGACGCACCGCAGCCAGCAGGCCATGCAAACGTACGCCCTGCCGGTGACGCGGGACGATGCCGAAGGCCAGGCAGAGGCCATGGGGCGATTGCTCGATGAGTTGGCCCAGGCCGTGTCCACCGCGGTGCTGACGGCGGCCCCTCAGGCCCCGCCATCTGCGCCGATGCCTGGGGCCCCGCCTGGCCAGCCACCCGCCGCCGTGCGGCCCATGCGATGAGTCGGCGCGCTCCCCCAGCAGTGCCTCGCACGGCCGTGCGCATCGGCATCTCCGGCTGGCGCTATGAGCCCTGGCGCGGCGTCTTCTACCCGGATGAACTGCCCCAGCGCATGGAGTTGGCCTTTGCATCGCGTGCCCTCAACAGCATCGAGATCAACGGCAGCTTCTACTCGTTGCAGCGGCCATCGAGTTGGCAGGCCTGGCGCAAGGACGTACCCGAGGATTTCGTCTTCAGCGTGAAGGGCCCGCGCTACATCACCCATGTCCGTCGCCTGAACGACGTGGCCCAGCCGCTGGCCAATTTCCTGGCTTCGGGCCTGCTGCAACTGGGCGCCGGGCTGGGGCCCCTGCTGTGGCAGTTCCCGCCGAGCCTGCGCTTCGATGCCGAGCGCTTCGAGGCCTTTCTGGCCATGCTGCCCCATGACACCGTGGCGGCCGCCGCGCTGGCCAGGCAACACGATGACTTCATGCAGGGCCGCGTGCACGCCGAGACGGATGCACGGCGGCCCTTGCGACATGCGGTGGAGATCCGCCACGACAGCTTTGCCTGCGATGCCTTCGTGGCCATGCTGCGCCGCCACGGCGTGGCGCTGGTGGTGGCCGACACGGCAGGCAAGTGGCCCTTCCTGACCGAGGTGACCACCGACTTCATGTACCTGCGCCTGCATGGCGACAAGGAGCTGTACGCCAGCGGCTACAGCGACGAGGCACTGGACACCTGGGCCAACCGCATCCGGGGCTGGTCATCCCAGGGGCAGGACATCCACGTGTACTTCGACAACGACATCAAGGTGCGGGCCCCCTTCGACGCGGCCCGCCTGACCCTCAAGCTCGGCCTGCCGCACACGCTCAATGCCGACGGCCATTTCGAGGTGCAGTTGCCCGTGCAGGAGGGCGGCAAGCTCAAGGCCCGAGCTTGACGTTGATGCCGGTAAACAGCGAGGTGTCCGTCTTCTTGATGCCCGGCGGCACATTGTGCGTGTAGACGCTCACCAGGTTGAGCGACAGCGACAGCACCTCGGTCATCGACACATTCAGCGTGCTGTTGAATCGCCCGATGTGCGCATGGTCGCTGGAGAGATCGGGGTACAGCTCCAGCCGCTGCTTGAGCGTCACGCGCTCATTGAGCTTGTGCGTGGATTCTTCGCCGAACAGGGCGCCGGGCGTGGCGAAGTGCCGGCCCATGCGGCCGTTGATCAACTGGTCGCGCGAATACTTGCTGTCGGTGTAGCTCAAGCCGGTGAAGACGTTGAGCGTGTGGTCCTCCAGGTCGACGACGTGGTAGCCGACCCCGGCCGAGACGGTGCTGCGCACGGTGAGGAACAGCAGGCGATCGCCATCGAAGCGCAGCTTGCCGAAGGCGAACCAGCGCAGGTCCAGATCGGAGTCGTACTGGCCGGCGGCACCCCACTTGTCGGCGGTGGTCTGCGTGCGGCCCTGCACCTTGCTGGTGGCCTGGTTCAAGAAGCCCTGCACGGCCACCTTGGTGTGGCTGGTCTGCCTCGCCAGGTCGAGGTTGACCAAGGCCGAGTTGGTCACCGTGTTGCCGGCCGTGGCCGCCAGCGAGGCGCCGATGAGGCCGCGCCAGTGGCCGTCCTTGGCCGTGGTGACCTCGGCCCGTGCGCTGTGGGCAGCGACGAGACCGAGGGCCGCAAGGGCCAGTGAGATGGCGCCCGCAGGCGTGCCCCGCATCATCCTCAAAGAAGGATGGCCAGCAGGATGATGATGGGGATGGGGATGCCGAGCAGCCAAAGCAGGATGGGGCCCATGGAAGTGATCTCCTATTCTAAGAAGGGTGGTTGACGGGTGTGTGTCGAAAGCTTTCACGCCGCCAGGTTGGCCGCATCGCGTTGGCGGCCGCCAAAGGTGGCCAGCCATGCGGCGATGAAGGCGCCGGCCATCAAGGCCACGCACATCCACAGCGCGCTGTAGGCACTGGCCTTGCGCGCCGCATCGGCCTTCTGGCGTGCGGCGGTGCTGGCTTCATCGATCTGCCGGCGGGCTTGCGCGTGGATGTCGTTCACGCGGCGCTGGGCATCGGCCAGCGGCATGCCGGTGCGCTGCGAGACGATGGTGGCCAGTTGGGTGGCATCGCTGGCGGGCAGGCTGCCGGTGCGCAAGGCGTGCGCCAGGATGCGGCCGGCCTGGGCCCGCAGGGTGGCATCGGTGGCCGGGTCCATCACGGGGGCAGGCAGGCCCTGTGCGGCCACGGGCATGTCCATGCGCAGCATGGCGTCGATCCAGTAGCCGCTGTCGTCGCGGCTGTCGCCGCCCGCTGCCGTGGCCGCAACGGTCGCGGCGGTGCCGGCCAGACGCGCCGACTGGTTGAGCGCACCGGCCGCGGCCAGGCCCATCAGGCCGGCCATGATCAGGGTGGACAGGCCCCAGGCCAGCAGGCCATGCGCGGTGTCCCGGAAGTAGACCTCGTGATCGCGCAGACGCGTCCAGCGGCCGCGCAGCCGGCCCGCCATGTAGCCACCGATGCCCGAGGCCGCCAACTGCGTGACGATGACCCAAATGATGGACGAGATGGCCAGTGTGCCGGCATCTATGCCCTCATAGCGCCAAGGAGAGACGGACGACAGGCCCAGCCCCACGCCCAAGGTCAGCAGCAGGAAGGACAAGGCGCAGGCCGCGATGGCACCGGCCCACACGGCTCGCCAGTTCACGCCTTCGGTGCTTTCCAGTGCGGCGGCGTCGCGCACGGGCAGCGTGTGGGTGGTAAAGCCGCTGGACGAGGCGGCAAGATTGACTGAACTCATGGCGGCTCCTGGTGGATGAAAGAGAAGAAGAGGCAAGAGAGGTGACCGTTCCATGCGGCCTTGCGGCCCGTATCGGCAACTGCCATGCCTGTGGCTCAAGGTGGGGTGGGGTGACCTGCGCACCACAGGAATGGAGCTTGCCGAGCGAAGACGAGTGCGGCGGGCCCCGCCGGGGCCGCCCTGTGCAATCGGAACCTCACAAGGAGAACACCGTGGCTTCCATCCACCCCCCCAACCTCAACCGCCGCCCTCTGGCGCTGGTGACCGGCGCGTCGTCGGGCATCGGCTATCACCTGGCGGCCTGCTGTGCGCGCAATGGCTTTGACCTGTTGATCGCCTCGGACGAGCCGGCCATCGAAGATGCACGCCGAAGGCTGGCGGCCATGGGCGTCAACGTGGATGCCGTGCAGGTGGACCTGTCCACCTCGGAGGGGGTGGATCGCCTGTATGCGGCGCTGTATGGCCGGCCCGTGGACGCGTTGCTGGCCAATGCCGGGCGGGGTCTGGGACGCGATTTCCTCGATCAGAGCGTGGCCGCGTGGCGATCGGTGGTGGACACCAATGTCACTGGCACGCTGTGCCTGCTGCAGAAGGTGGGCATCGACATGCGCGCACGCGGCCAGGGCCGCATCCTGATCACCGGCTCCATTGCGGGCTTCATGCCGGGCACGTACCAGGCGGTCTACAACGGCACGAAGGCCTTCCTCGACTCGTTCTCGTTCGCGCTGCGGCATGAGCTGCAAGGCACCGGCGTGACGGTGACCTGCCTGATGCCCGGGCCCACCGATACGCGCTTTTCGAGCGCGCCGACATGCTGGACACGAAGGTGGGCACCCAGGACAAGGACGATCCGGCCGATGTGGCCGAAGTCGGCTTCGAGGCCATGATGAAGGGCGAGGGCGACGTGATCAGTGGCTGGAAGAACAAGCTGATGGTGGCCGCTGCGCATGTGACGCCGTCTGACATGCTGGCCGAACAGCATCGGCGCATGGCCGCGCCGGGGACGGCGCGGAACTGAGACGCACGCCCGGCCGCGGCGTTCAGCTGGCGTTGCCGGGTTGGGAGATCTCGCTGATCGTTTCGCCCAGCTCGTGCGGGGTGCTGCGGTTGGCCAGATCGGCCAGCGACAACATGCCCACGAGATGCCGGTCCTTGTCGACCACGGGCACGCGCCGGATCTGCGCTTCGCGCATCTTGGCCTGCACGTCTTCGATGGTGTCGTCTTCAAAGCAGCAGACGGTGTCTTCCGTCATCACGTCCATCACCGTGGTTTCATCGAGCGGGCATTCCTGCGCCACGCCGCGCACCACGATGTCGCGGTCCGTGACGACGCCGATGAGCTCTTCACCATCGCACACGGGCAGCACGCCCACGTCGAGTTCTTCCATGGCCTGCGCAGCGGCCACGAGGCTGTCATCCGGCGAGATGCTGCGCACGCTGCGGGTCATGGCTTCGGATACCTGTGTCATGTCTGACTCCTGTCGGGGGAAGGGGGAGGGAACCACAGGGCGGCAAGCGACATGCCGCGCCGGGGAATGCGGCTTGCCGCGCTTGGGGACCAGAGCGGCAAGAACGTGAAGGACCCACCATGAAACAGACCCCCGCCACACCGCAGACACCGCGCTCGGAGCAGGCCAGCCACCAGGCCATCGAACGCGAGAAGACCGCCATCGAGAACACCACGCAAGGCTATGGCAGCACGGTGAAATCGAAGATCATCTCGGCCAAACCCGATGGTGACACGCAAGGCGCCCAAGGCGCGAACAACGACCATGCGAATGTGCCCGCAGACCCTCGGTCGGCCGGCCAGCGCGGGCACTGAAGTGCCGCATCTCTTGCGGCAACTTTTGCAGCGCTCTTGAGCCGCGCCCCCAGCTCATAAGGTGATCACAAGGCCATCACAAGGCGACCACGCGATGCGCGGCCACGAAGACCCGCGCATCCGGGCGCGTCTCCTCGAAGCCGCCCGTGAAATCGCCAAAGGCAGGCAGCGTGAGCGTGCGGTCCTGCAGCACGAAGCAGGGCAGCCTCAGATGGTCCAGGCGGTCGCGCAAGGTGACGACAGGGTGCACGTGGCCGGCCAGCTGCAGCATGGGCGTGGCGTCGGCTGCAGAGAAGGGCGCCGCCTCATCCGCCTCATCCACCTCATTTGCATCGTGCACGCCCACCAGGGCACCTGCCCGCCACGCGCCGGGGTGGACGGCCATGCGCAGATCCGGGGGCGGGGCGCCGGCATGGCGATCGTGGTTGCCCTGCACGATGATGCATGTCAGTTCAGCATGCGCCGAGCGCCATGCGCGCAAGGCCGCCAGCGTGGCCGGCGCCAGGCTTTCACGTGCGTGCAGAAAGTCGCCCAGCACCACCAGCGTGCGGGCCCGGGTGCGCGTCACCGCGTGCGACAGGCGCTGCAGGGTGGCGGTGGTGGTGCCCTGCGGCACGGGCAGGCCCCGCGCACGGAACACGGCCGCCTTGCCCACATGCACATCGGCGACGAACAGCACGCCTTGCTGCGGCCAGTACACGGCCCGCTCGGGCATCAGCCACAGGCTCAACGGCAGGGCGGCGCCCTGCTGCGGCCAGGTCAGCACATGGTCCGCATCGGAAGGGACGGGGGGCGCTTGCATGGAGACGTCGGTGAGCGGACTCATGACTGCATCATGCATCGGCCGCGGCATGCAGTTCGCGCAGCAGCCGCTCCAGCCGATCGTGCAGCTTCTGTGTGCTGAGTTGTTCACGCAAACGCTCGACCAGCAGTGGAAACGCCATCGGCGTGAAGCGGCCCGGGTTCGGTGATGATCCAGCGCATGCCATGCAGGCGAGCCAGCACCTCGGCCAGCCGATCCAGTTCGAACTCGTGGTGCAGCACCTCCCGCTGCGCCTGGGTGAGCAAGAGGTTCTCGGGGTCGTACTTGCGGAAGACCTCGAAGAACAGGCTGCTGGAGGCCTGCACCTGCCGCATGCTTTTGGCCTGACCGGGGTAACCCATGAACACGAGACCGGCAATGCGTGCGATCTCGCGGAAGCGCCGCTGTGAGAGCTGCGTCGCGTTCAGGCTGGCCAGCACATGCGGCAGCAGGGTGTCCGTGGCGAGCAGCGCCTCGCGTGCGGCCTGCAAGTCGGCCATCGGGATCTCGCGGTCGCTCATCAGCTCGAAGCCGTAGTCGTTGAACGACATCGAAAAGCTCTGCCCCTCCACATGCGTGAGCCGATACGCCCACAGCGAGGCCAGGCTCAGGTGCACCTGGCGGCCGGCAAAGGGATAGACGAAGAGGTGATGGCCATCGCGGCTGCGCAGGCGTTCGATGAGCAGCACGTCCGGCCTGGGCAGGTGGGACCATCTGTGCTGCACGGCCAGCAGGGGCCAGGCGGCATGCAGCTCGGGCGATGTGTCGGCGTCGGGTTGGGTGGCCTCGCCCGCCTCGTCCATGCGCTGCGAGGCATCGGCCATCACCTCCAGCATGGCATCGGCCAGCTTCGATGACATGGGCATCTTGCCCCCGTTCCAGCGCGGCACGGCATGTCTGCGGCCGCTGGCCAGCTTCACATAGGCCGTCATGTCCTTGACGCGCACCAGCTCCAGCAACCGGCCGGCGAACAGGAAGGCATCGCCCGGGCGCATGCGGGCGATGAAGCTTTCCTCCACCTGGCCCAGCGAGGCGCCGCGCAGAAAGGCCACGGTGATGCTGGCATCGCTGACGATGGTGCCCACCGACATGCGGTGCCGGCGGGCCAGCTGCACATTGACCACGTGGTAGAGCCCATCGTCACCCAGGGCAATGCGGTGGTAGTCCGGGTAGGCCTGCAAGGCGCTGCCGCCACGGCCGGCGAAGTCGAGCACCCAGTCCCATTCTTCACGCGTGAGCGAGGCAAAGGCATGCGTGCGGCGCACTTCGTCGAACAAGGCATCGGCCTGGAAGCCACCGCCCAGGGCCACCGTCACCACATGCTGCACCAGCACATCGAAGGGCTTGTGCGGGCTGCGCACCGATTCGACCTGGCCGTGTGTCAGCGCGCGCCGTGCCGCAGCGGCTTCCACCAGCTCCAGGCTGTGCGTGGGCACCAGGGTCAGGCGCGACGGCTGGCCGGGTGCGTGGCCGCTGCGTCCGGCGCGCTGCATGAGCCGCGCGATGCCTTTGCACGAGCCGATCTGCAGCACGCGCTCCACCGGGGCGAAGTCCACCCCGAGGTCCAGGCTGGAGGTGGCCACCACGGCCTTGAGGCTGCCGCTCTTCAGGCCCGCCTCCACCCATTCGCGCACGGCCTTGTCGAGCGAGCCATGGTGCAGGGCCAGCACGCCAGCCCAGTCGGGCCGCGCTTCGAGCAGCGCCTGGTACCAGAGTTCGGCCTGCGAGCGCGTGTTGGTGAAGACCAGGGTGTTGCGGCTGGCATCGATCTCCTGGACCACGGCCTCGCGCATGCTCAGGCCCAGGTGACCGGCCCATGGGAAGCGTTCCACTTCGGGCGGCAGCAGGGTGTCCACGCCGAGGGCCTTGTCCATGATGCCGCTGACCATCGTGCCGTGCGGGCCGCACAACACATCGCGCGCATGGGCCAGATCGCCGAGCGTGGCCGACAGGCCCCAGGTCTGCAGCCGGGGTTGCCATTGGCGCAGACGCGCCAGTGCCAGCTGCACTTGCACGCCGCGCTTGTTGCCCAGCAGTTCATGCCATTCGTCCACCACCACCATGCGCACGTGCGAGAGCCGCTCGCGCGCATCGGCCTGGGTCAGCAACAGGCTCAGGCTTTCAGGCGTGGTGACCAGGGCCGTGGGCAGCCGATGGGCCTGTCGGCTGCGCTCGGCGCTGCTGCTGTCGCCGGTGCGCGCGGCCAGCTGCCACGTGGGGGCGAGGGCGGGCAAGGGCGCCTGCAGCGCAGCGAGCGTGTCGTTGGCCAGGGCGCGCATCGGCGTGATCCACAAGGCCGTCAGCGGCGGCGCCGTGCTGCGCTCGCTGTGGCCCAGGGCGGCCAGCACGCCCAGCCAGATCGCGTAGGTCTTGCCTGCACCGGTGGTGGCGTGCAGCAGGCCGCTGTCACCTGCGGCCATGGCATCCCATGTGGCCTGTTGGAAGGGGAAGGGTTGCCAGCCTTGGGCGGCCAACCAGTCGGCTGGCGTGAGGCGGCTCATGCACCCGCGTCCCACAAGGTGGGGGGCTCGGCGGGATGCGCAGCCGGGCCTGGGGAAGCCGTGGTGGCGGGCGGCAGCAAGGCTTTCAGGGCGGCCAGGGTGTCTGCCTCGGCCACCGGTTTGTCCCATCGCAGCCGCAGCATGCGTGGAAAGCGCACCGCGATGCCCGATTTGTGCCTGGGGGAGGCCTGGATGCCTTCGAAGCCCAGCTCCACCACGAGCGTGGGTGTCACCGCGCGCACAGGGCCGAACTTCTCGGTGATGGTCTCGCGGATGCGCGCATCCACCGTCTTCATCTCATCATCGGTGAGGCCGGAATAGGCCTTGGCAAAAGGCACCAGCTGGCGCCGATCCCCTTCGCCATCCCAGACGGCGAAGGTGAAATCGGTGAAGAGGTTGGCACGCCGGCCGTGGCCGCGTTGGGCGTACACGATCACGGCGTCGATGCTCAAGGGATCGATCTTCCATTTCCACCAGGTGCCGGCCTCCTTGGTGCGGCCGATGCCGTAGCGGCTGTCGCGGTGCTTGAGCATGAAGCCTTCGACGCCGCGGCTGCGCGCCTGTTCGCGCCATGCGGCCAGGGCCGGCCAGTCCTGGCCTTCGACGGTGGGCGACAGCCGCAACGGTGCCTCGGGGTGATCGCTGCACGTCTGTGCCACCAGGGTGGCCAGCCGGTTGCGGCGCTCTTGCATCGGGCGGTTGCGCCAGTCCTGACCATCGGCCTCGAGCAGGTCATAGGCCATGAAGGCGGCAGGGCAGTCGGCCAGCAGCTTGCGTCCCACGGTCTTGCGGCCGATGCGGGTCTGCAGTTGGGCAAAAGGCTGTACCTGCTCGTCACGCCAGATCAGCACCTCGCCATCGAGCACGCTGCCATCCGGCAGCAGCCCGCCCAGGGCCTGAAGCTCGGGAAAGCGTTCGCTGATGAGCTCCTCGCCCCGCGACCACAGCCACACCTGCCCTTGACGATGGATGAGTTGGGCGCGGATGCCGTCCCACTTCCACTCGATCAGCCAGTCGGATGGATCGCCCAGCGTGGCCGGATCGGCCTGCAGCGGGTGGGCCAGGAAAAAGGGATAAGGCTGGCCGATGTCGGCGGCGTGGGCCACCGCATCGTTGCGCAGCAGCGCTTCATAGGCTTGGGCGGTGGGCATGCGGGCCTTGTCGGTGTAGCCCATGAAGCGCTGGGCCAGGCGTTGCACATCCAGGCCATGCGCATGGGCCAGCGCGCGCAGCACCAGCAGGCGGGCCACCCCCACCCGGAAGCCGCCGCCGATCAGCTTGGTCAGCAGGAAGCGGCCGGGCGTGTCGAGTTCGTCCCAATAGCGGGTGAGGGCGGCCTGCAACTCGGCAGGCGAGAGGCCGCGCAGGTTGAGCAGCCGCTCTTCGATCCATTGGTGCAAAGGCAGGTCGGCCAGGTGCGAGGGCGGGGGCAGGATCAGGGCGATGGTCTCGGCCAGGTCGCCCACGATCTGGTAGCTCTCTTCGAACAGCCAGGGCTGGATGCCGGCGAGCTGGCAGGCGGTGTCGCGCATGAGCTGGGTCGGTGCGGTCTGGCGGGGCTTGCCGCCGGCCAGGAAGTACAAGGCCCATGCGGCATCGCGTGCCGGCGCGTGGCGAAAGTAGGCGGCCAGCGCATCGGTCTTGGCACGGGTGGAGGTGGTGGCGTCCAGCTCGGCGAACAGGCTCGCGAAGGCTTTCATGAGTCGGCCTCGGCGATGTTGCCATCCAGATCCTGTGTCACACCACCGAGTGCATCGGCAGGGGTGTCGGTGGGTGCCTCCAGGTGTTCGTCGTCACCAAACTCGGTGGCGAAGGCGCCGGCTTCCAGGCCCTGCTCCTGCAGATGCCGCACCAGGGGCTCGATGTAGCCATGCGTGACGATGACCCGGCTGGCGCCGGTGGCCGAGATGGCCTGCAGCAGGCCCGGCCAATCTGCATGGTCCGACATCACGAAGCCCTGGTCGAGCGCACGCCGGCGGCGGATGCCGCGCAGACTGCATCCAGCCGGAGGCGAAGGCGTCGCTGTGCTCGCCAAAGCGCTTGAGCCAGGGCGAGCCATGGGCCGATGGCGGCGCCAGCACCAGGCTGCGCGTCAGGGCCTCACGCGGCAGATCCAGCACGCTGTGGGTGGGCGGCAGGGCCACGCCTTCGGCACGGTAGGCATCGGTGAGCGCATTCATGGCGCCATGCGTGACGATGGGGCCGATGCCCGCATCCAGCCCGCTGAGCACACGCTGCGCCTTGCCGAAGGCATACGCATACAGCACGCTGGCGCGGCCGGCCTCGGCGTGCGCGCGCCACCAGGCATTGATCTGCGCAAACGTGTCGTGCTGATCCTGCCAGCGGAACACGGGCAGGCCGAAGGTCGACTCGGTGATGAAGGTGTCGCAGCGCACCGGCTCGAATGGCACGCAGGTGGCGTCCGGTCCCGTCTTGTAGTCGCCGGAGGCCACCCACACGCGCCCCCCGTGTTCGATGCGGACCTGGGCCGATCCCAGCACGTGGCCCGCAGGATGCAGCGACACCTTCACGCCGTGGTGCACGATGGATTGGCCATATGGCAAGGTCTGCAGCGTGATGTCATCGCCCAGGCGGGCCCGCAGCACGCCGGCACTGGGCTGCGCCGCGAGGTAGTGCGCATGGCCGCGGCGCGCATGGTCGCCATGGGCGTGCGTGATCACGGCACGGTCCACGGGGCGCCATGGGTCGATGTAGAAATCGCCCGGCGGGCAGTACAGGCCTTCGGGGCGGGCGACGATGAGATCGGATGCGCTGGTGTCGGCGCTCACAGCATTTCCTCTGGCGCAAAGGGGGACAGCAGTCTGATCCCCATTTTGAGCCAGAAGCCGGCGCCGGGCTCCCAGGCCTCTTCCAGCTTCGGATCGGGCGGGAGGGTCTTCCACTGCAATCGCTGGTCAGGGCCCAGGCTGAGCGCATAGCTGCGTGCGGACACCGCCTCGAACACGTCCTTCAACTGCCGCGCCAGCACCGGGCTGCGCATGACCACGCCCATCTCCGAATTGAGGTTGCGCGAACGGGGATCGAGGTTCATCGAGCCGACCACGGCGGTGGCCTGATCGATGACGAAGACCTTGGCATGCAGCGATGCGCGCGACGAGCCCATCGAGCCGATGGACACGCGCTTGTCGGGGATGTGGCCCAGATCCGGGCGCAGCTCGAACAGGCGCACGCCGTCTTGCAGCAGCGGCACGCGGTAGCGCGCATAGCCGGTGTGCACGGCCGGGGCATCGGTGGTGGCCAGCGAGTTGGTCAGCACGCGCACGTCCACGCCGCGCTGGCGCAGCGTGCGCAGCAAGGACATGCCGTGCTCGCCGGGCACGAAGTATGGCGAGATGATCAGCAACTCACGTTGGGTGGCCTTGAGCATGCGCTCGATGTCGTCGTCGATCTTTTCATGCGGTGCCGGGTCGCCGCCGCTGCGCAGCTTCGAGGGCTTGTCGGCCAGGACATGGGCGCGCACCCACTCAAGCCGCAGCTTGTGCGCATCGAGCCTGGGTTGCTCGGCGCGGGTTTGCGGTGGCCATGGCGGTGGCCGGGTGGCCCCCTGCGGCGAGGAGGGGGCGGAGGCGCCCATCAAGGCGGCACTGGCCGGTGTGGGCAAGCGTTCAGCGCTGGTCGGCGTCGCCGGCTCGTCCACCACGGCACTCACCGGATAGGCCAGTGGGTCGTTCCAGAAGCGGTCGAAGGTGCGCGACAGGCTCTGCACCGCCGGCCCGGCGGCCAGCACATCGATGTCGAGGAAGTTGCTGTCGGTGTCGCGCAGGAAGTAGGCATCGCCCAGGTTGCGGCCACCGGTCACCGCCATGGCGTTGTCGGCCACGAACATCTTGTTGTGCATGCGGTGGTTGATGCGCTTGAGATCCGTCAGCGAGGCCAGCAGGCGCGTGCCGATGTGCAGGCGGCCGGTGGGCAGCGGGTTGTACAGCCGCACTTCGATGCGCGGGTGGCGCGTCAAGGCCATCAGGCCCTGGTCCTGGCCGGCGGTGTTGAGGTCATCGAGCAGCAGGCGCACGCGCACGCCGCGGTCGGCGGCGGCGCGCACGTGGCGCATGATCGTGCGCGACGAGTCATCGCCGTGGATCAGGTAGTACTGCAGGTCCAGCGTCTGCCTGGCGTTGTCGGCCAGGGCCAGCAGGGTGTCCAGCGCGTCCTGCCCGGCCACCAGCAGACGAAAGCCCGAGATGCCGGGCTCCGGCGCCATGCCTGCGCTCAGTTGGCCCAGTGGCGTGCGGGCTGCGGCCTCGGCCGACAGGGCCTGCACCGCTGGGCGTGGCCCGGGCTGCGGCAACTGCGCACAACCTGCCTGCGCGGTTGCGCACAGCCCGATGATCAAGCACCACTGCCACCACTTCCTCGTCATGCTGCATGTTCCTGCCGTCGTGTCTGCGAGGGTAGGGCAAGCGGCATGCCCGGCGGTCGGCCGCGCGGCCTCAGGCGGGCGGGTCACCGCGCCAGCGTGGTGGGCAGGGTCAGTCTCAACAGCGTGCCGCGCCCCGGCCAGGACTGCACGGCCAGTTGTCCCCCGACGGCCACCGCGCGCTCGCGCATGCCGATCAGGCCCAGACCGGCATGCGAGGAGGCCTGGGCGTTGAAGCCCCGACCATCGTCCTGGATCTCGATGTGCAGGTGCCTGCCATCGGGCGCCAGCATCAACCGCACATCGGCGTGCGTGGCTTGCGCATGCTTGACGATGTTGTTGATGGCCTCCTGCGTGATGCGGTAGGCCGGCATGGCGATCTCGGGGGGCAGCGTCGGCAGGCCCTGCGCCGGGCTGAAGCCGAAGTGGCAGCCGGTCTGCAGCACATTGGCGTTGCGCACCAGTTCCTCGATGGCGCCCCTCAGGCCCAGGGTGTCGATGATCTCGGGGCGCAGGTGCTTGACGATGTTGCGCGTGGTGGCATAGATGCCTTCGGCCGTGGCGGCGATGCGGCGGGCATCGGCCTCCATCTCGGGATCGCCCACGGTGCGCGCACGTGCGGACAGCGCGCTGGCTTGCAGCCTGACCGAGATGAGCGCCGCGCCCAGGTGATCGTGGATGTCCACGGCAATGCGTTTGCGTTCGTCTTCCACCGCGGCATTGCTGTGCATGATCAGGCGCCGCTTTTCCGCATCGGCCTGGCGCACCCGGTCGACGGCTTCCTGCAGCTCGCGTGTGCGGGTGGCCACCTGCTGTTCGAGTTCATGGCGCGCCGCATGCAGCGTGTCGGCCATCTGCACGATGGTGCGCTGCAGTTCGCCCAGTTCGCCAGCCTGGCGCTCATCCAGCACCACATCAAAGCGGCCCTGCCGGATGGCCCGCAAGGCCGACATCACCGCGGCCATCGTTTCGCGCAAGCGGCCTGCCAGCTTCAAGCCCACCAGGCAACTGAGCACCGCTGCGGCCAGTACCAGCGCAAAAGCCATCAACAGGGCGTGCTTGCGCGCCTGCAGGATGGGCGTGGGCGACACGGTGACATCCACATGGCCGATGGTCCGGGCCGCCACAGGCTGCCTGGGGGCGGCAGGGGCCATCGGGTCGAGCAGGTCCATGGCCGGCGTCGCAGCCAGCAGGATGGGCAGGGTGTGGCGCGCCCGCTCGGCCGGCATGACGGGCCGGCAGTCGCTGACGATCGCATGGCCTTGGGCATCGCGGATCTCGATGCAGCTGATGCTGGGATCGGCCTGCAGCAGATCGCGCAAGGTCAGCCTCAGATCGCCCACATTGCCCGACACCAGGCCGTACTGGCTGCTTTGCGCCAGGGCGGTGGCCACGATGCGCCCGCGTTCGGCCACGTCCCGCCGCACATCGCTGAGCGTGGTCAGGTACAGGGTCACACTCACGGCGATGAACATCATGCTGGACGGCAGCACGACGATGGCCAGCAACCTGGCCGCAATCCCCCAGCTTTGCCAGTGCTTGCGCATCAGGCGCTCCTTCCTGCCGCGCTCGGGCTCAATTGCCGCGCGCGGTCTTCGATCTGGATGCCCAGCGAGCGGGCCACGTTGTCGTTGATGGCCACGCGCCAACGGCGTGGATGACGCGCCTCGGGCACGTTGCCGGCCATGAGTTCGTCGACCATGTCGGCCACCTCTGCGGCCATGTCGTCGATGCTGCTGTAGGTGCTGGCCAGCGTGCCGGCCGCCACCGTCGCGGCCGAAAACCCGATGACCGGCATGGAGCGGCGGTAGGTCGACTCCAGGATGGTGCGCAAGGTCTCGGGCGTGTAGAGGTTGCTGTCGGCCACGGCCAGCAGGGCCTGGACATCGCGCAGGCGGGTCAGTGCGCGGGCTGCATCCGTCGAAGGGGCCGGCACATGCTCGATCTCCAGCGCGATGCCCAGCGGGCCGGCCGCCTGGAGCAGGCTTTTCTCCAAATGAGCCGAAGCCTCGGACAGCAGCACGCCAATGCGCATGCGGTTGCCCAACAGGGCCTGCGCCAGCAGCAATTGGGATGACGGCGAGGTGTCGGCATACAGGGCCGTGACCGCGCCTTTGTCCCGCGCACGGGCCTCATCGCCCCAGGCGGGCTGCACGAGTTGCCTGTACACCTGGCTGGCGCCCATCACGCTCAGCACGGGGCCCTTGAGGTCTGCCCCCAATGCCTTTTGCAGGGCTGCCGTGCCCAGCGCGATGTGGATGGCCGGCCCCTTGCGTGCCTCCCAGGCAGCCGGATTGGCATCGGCCATCAAGGCGGGCCAGCGCTGCTTGAGGGCCTGCAGCATCTGACGCGCCGAAGGTGAATCGGGCCCGGTGATGACACGGATCTCGCGGCCCGCTGTCTGCGCCGCCTGACTGGGCGCGCGCGGCAGGGCCTGCAGCACCGTCACGCCGATCAGCCCGCGAGCCCACAGCCGTCGTGCTGGATCGGTGGGGGGCGCGGTGGGGTGTGCGGGCATCGCGGTGTGGCGGCAGCGGCTCAGAAGGCCACTTTCATGCGCGCGAGCACGCGCAGCTTCTTGTCCAGGATGGAGGTGGCCGAGCGACCGACATCGGTGAAGTAGACCGTTGTCGGTGTGTGAAGCTGGCTGAGGGTCAGCGACAGGTGGGCCTGCTCGATGCCGAAGGCCGCATCATGGTTGAGCGTGAGGTCGGTGCGCGCATAACCGGATTCGAACACCCCGTCGCCGCTGTAGCCGTAATGCGCCAGCGAGACGCGCCAGTTCGTCCGCATCGCCCAGCTGATGCCCAACGCCCCGGTGTGTCGCGAATACTGGCTGCGCTCGTCGATCACCTCGGTCTGCCAGTTGAGCAGGTGGCTGTACTGGCCCCACAGGCTCCAGTTGGGGCTCAGCTCCCACTGCCATTGGGCTTCTGCGCCGCTCAGGTGGGTAGCGCCTGCGTTGCTGAGCGTGGAGGTGTGCGCGCTCAGCGTGCCGGAGATGAGCTTGCTCAGCCGTTCATCGAAGACGCGCACGTCCAGGCTGAAGCCTTCGTGTGGCTGCTGCATCAGATAGCCAATCTCGCGCGACCAGATCTTCTCGCTCGTGAGTCCGCCTTGTGAGCGTCCCAGCATGTACAAGGCACCCGATGTCGAGCCGTCGATCGGGCGGGACAGACCGGTGAAGTGGTAGCGCCAGTACGCACGCTCTTCCATGATGTCGGGCGTGCGCAAGCCTTTGGAGATGACCGCACGCAGCGTGTGTCCTGGCGCCATCTGCGCATTGACGGCCAGGCGCGGCGCAAAGCTGTTGCCCGACAAGCCGTTGTGTTCGCGGTAGCCGCCCGCATTGACGGCCAGCCAGGGACGCGGCCGGTATTCCACGTGGCCGAACAGCCACGACACCTTGTTGGACACCCGCCCATTGACGAAGGTCAGGCTGTCCAGATATTCGCTGCGCCACCCCGCGCCGCCCACCATCCGCAAGGTGTCGGACAGCACGTGGGTGCTCTGCACTTCGAGCTGCGTGCGTGCGACCTTGTCCATCTCGTCGAGGGTGCCCGCCACGTTCGGAACCCACCAGGCCGGTGTGTTGTCGATCCGTTGTCTCAACTCGGCCAGGGCCGCGGCCTCGGCGGGTGTGGATGTCGCGGGGGCATCGGCTTCGATGCCCTGGAGCTGCTGGATCAGCCAGGTACTGGTGCGAAGGCCCAGCTCCGGGTTCAAGTCATACAGCGCCCGCGATTCACCCCACAGCGCGATCTCCGGGCCGATCGCCTGCATCTGGATGTGTTGCTGGATGGCGCCCTGGAAGGCTTGCACCTGCAGCTCGTGGTCGGCGCTCGTCTGCTTGGTCCAGCGCAGGCTGACGGTGTGGCTGTTGCGACGCGTGTCCGGCGGTTGCAGCGGTTGCGCCAACGACAGCGCGCCTCCCATGCCGTCGGATTGATCCGAACCCAGCAACCCGCTCATGCTGCGTTCGACAAAAGCCTGCACCGCCCCGATCCCGATCTGCAGCGTGGAGCGATCCGGCAGCTCCTGCTCGGCCCTGAGCGTCAGCCGCTTGACCCGGGTGCCGTCGCGCGCCTGGCGGTCTGGCGCCTGCTCGACGTGCATGCCCCCGAAGTCGATGCCTTCGCCCAGGCTGTCAAAGCCTTCGTCATGCAGGATGTCGGCCGTCAGTCGCACGCTGGTGCCGCCCGATGTGGCGCTGACCCGGGCCGTGGCGGTGGCCATCCGGTGGTCATCGCCCGTGATGCTGGCCATGACCCGCTCCACATCCCTGGGGTGCTTGGTCAGGATGTTGATCACCGCCATCATGGAGTTGGGCCCGTAGGCCGCCGAATCCGGCCCGCGGATGACCTCGATGCGCGCGATGTCCTCCATCGATACCGGCAGCGACGACCACTCCATGATCGAGAGGGCGGGCTGATAGGCCGACACGCCATCGATCAGCACATTCAGGCGCCTTGGCGTGACCTCGCGCGTGCCGTGGTAGTTCACGTCATACACCTGGCCTGCGCTGTGCGTGACGTGCATGCCCGGCACCAGGCGCAGGGCCTCGGGGATGTGGGTGATGCCGTAGCGCTGCAGCATCTCGGCCGTGATCACGGTGATGCTGGCCGGCACATCGGCCAGCGATTGCTTCAGCCGTGTCGGCGTGATGATGACGGGGTAGCTCGCATCATTGAAGTCGACGTCGGCCGGATCGGTGGCAGCGTCAGCGGCACGGGCTTGCGTGCCCGTGGTCAGCAGGGCCAGCCCCAACAGGAAAGGCGCCAGGCGGCTGGCTGGAAAAGACGGGGGCATGAGGCGGGGACCACAACAAAGCAAAGGCGCGGGGTCAGGGTTCGATCAAACCGCACTTGACCGCCAGCAGGGTGATGTCGGCCGCACGATGGATGCCCAATTGATCCTTGATGGATTGCGAGGTGGTGCTGATCGTCTTGGGCGACAGGTTCATGCGCTCGGCGATCTCCACATTCGTCAGCCCCTGCGCCATCAACTTGAAGACCTCGACTTCACGCGGCTGCAGCCGGGCGATGGGCGACTCGTCGCCGCGCACCGACATGAGCGCCAGGCGGTTGGCGATGGCAGGCAGGAAGACGGTCTCGCCCTGATCGACCTTCACGATCGCCTCGGCCAGATCGGCCGGGTCGGCGTTCTTGGTGACGAACGCCTTGGCGCCGCGCTTGTACGCTTCGCGCACGATCTCGTCCTGGTCAAACTGCGTGTAGATCACGACCTTGGCGTCGGGATGGGTGCCCAGCAGGGTTTGAAGGACGTCGAGGCCGCCAATGCCTTCGCCAAAGCGAAGGTCCAGCACGAGCACGTCGGGCTTCAGGGCGGCGTAGGTGGCGGGCACGGCGGTGGCTTCACTGGCGGAGCCAACCACGGTCAGGCCTTGACGGGCCAGCACGCTGGTCAGGCCTTCGACGATCAAAGGATGGTCGTCCGCGATCATAACGGAGGTGGAACGCATGTCTGTGCGAGGGACTCGGGGTGGTGGTGGAACGCACACCTCGACCGCAGGCGGTCGGGTGCATGGAACGCCACCCCGGCGAACAGGTTTGCCAGGACGACGTCAAAAAAATGCCATGGGGCAGTCGGATTTGTTTCCGGATGTGCCGGCGGCATTTTATCGGGGCGTGTACGTTATCGCTGTCGGCTGCGGACCACGAGGGGTGCCCCCCGCAAACAAGGGGGTCAATTTGGTGGGAAGCGTTGATGCGTGAATGGATTGCTATGTATCATTCACTTGTTTGCTACTTAATGGAAATTGATTTCCCATTTGTGTGCAAATGATCCAAACGGCCAGGGAGGGGCATGCCGCAACACGACATTGCGTGCAAGCCGGCCCGATGGATCACCCGAACCGGCGCCACAGCCAGCGGGTCAGTACAACCGGATTTCTTCAATCCTTCGAGGGGCAACCAAGTTGCCTCTTTTTTTTGGGTCTTCGCGGAACCGGCAGCCATCGCCTCCCGCCTGTTACGCCCTGGCCGGCACCGCCGCCTGCACCAGCGCAAACGGCACCCGCTCCATCAAGTAGCACAGACAGTCCTGCCGCACCACCCGCTTGTCCAGCGTCAACATGGCGGGCATGGCGGCCCGCGTCAGCATCAATTGCCCCTCACGCACCGCAAAAAAGGCCTGCGACACATCGCCTTGCGCCTCGTCGCGCACATCGAGCGGCATGGCCACGGTGGAGCGTCCGAACACCACGCCGGGCTGCAGCTCCACGAAGTTGAGGTGATCCAGTTGCGCCATCAGATCGAGCTGCGCCGCGGGCTCATCGAAGCCGAAGTCCACATCCGGCGCCACCTTCACCAGGGCCATCGTGTGATACAGATCGATGTCGGATTCGCGCACCGGGTGCGAAGGGAACTCGGCCAGGTGCAGGCAGGCCTCCACGAAGCGTGCCGCCGCCTCTTCGTTGGCCGGCTGTCCCGGCTTGCCGCATTCGGCCGCCACCGAGGGGCACAGGTCGGCAAAGGCCGCGGTCTGCGATCCCGGCGGGCCGCGGAACCACACCACCGTGCGGTTGAGCAGCAGGGCCAGGTGCAGTGTGGCCGGATCCAGGCGGTTGACCACGCTGTAGTGCGGATTGAGCCCGGTGTTGTTGTGCAGATCGATGCTGGCGAACACACCGCGCGCGGCCATGATCTCGCGCACTTCGCGGGTCATCGCATGTTCGGGCGTGTCCGCATGCAGCCGGGTGCCCGGCCACACGCGGTTGAAGTCGGGTTGTTCATCCAGCCGGCGCAGCCCCTGGCGGGCGGCCTGCACATTGCCGATGAACAGGCTCACGGCGCGCGGCAGCATGCGGCCGGCATGTGCCTTGAGCACGCGCTGCATCGCGCCCAGGCCGACGTCTTCATTGCCGTGCAGCAGGATGGAGATGAACACGGCCGGCTGCCTGCGCCCTTCCAGATGGATGAGCGTGGGGCCTGGCAGGATGCGGTGCAGAGCCCGCGCGGGGGTGTCGAGAAAACCGTCGGGCAGGGCGTCGAGTTGGGTCAGCATGGGGTGCCAGGGGTCACAGAGGCCATTCGTGCACCGGCATGCCGCTGCGCTGGTGCGTGAGGTAGTCGCCGACAAGACGGCGCAGATCGCCGTGTCGATCGTGATGCGCCCGCTGCCAGACCGCGCCATTGCAGCGCAGGCGCAGGCGCACGGCCAGCACGTCCATGCAGCGGTCGATCTCACCGCGATCGATGCCCAGGTCTTGCAGGCCTTCGCGTGCCATGGGCAGCAGTTGCGTGAGCAGGACGGCCGCGTCGTGCGGCTGTCCGTCGAGCCAGCGCAGCGGGGCATCCAGGCCCAGGCGCGCCGCGCGGTAGAAGTTTTCGCGCGCGGCATCGAAGGGCAGGCGGGCCGTGGCTTGCGGCTGAGCGGCCAGCATGTGCACGGCGCCGTAGTAAAAGGCGGCGTTGGCCATCATGTCGACCACGCTGGGGCCGGCCGGCATCACGCGCTGCTCGATGCGCAGGTGTGGCTGCCTGGCGTCGTCGAAGCCGATGAGCAGCCGGTTCCAACGCCACACGGTGCCGTTGTGCAGGCGCAGATGTGCGAAGGCCTCGGGGGGCGTGTCGGTGCAGATGGGCAGCAGCACCGGGTAGCGCTGCAGGTTGTCGACAAAGTAGGTGCTGGGGTCGCTGCCGATGTAGCCGGGGCCGAAGCCCACGCGGCGGGCGGCCGGGCCGGCCACATCGCTGCCGCAGTCCACGGCCTGTTCGAACAGCGGGATGCGTGTCTCATGCCAGAGCCGGTGCCCGAAGAGGAAGGGCGAGTTGGCCGACAAGGCCACCAGCGGGCCGCTCAGCAGCATGGAGGCGTTCAGGTGGGCGGCGATGTGTGGCGCGGGCACCTGCAGGTGCAACTGAAACGAGGTGGTGGCGGCCTCCAGCATCACGTCGGCATGCTGGGTGTGCAGGCTGTCGCAGCCCGCGTCGATGGCATCGATCTCCAGTGTGAAGGGGCGGCCGTCCCGCGCCTTGAGCGTTTCGCGGTTGAGCGCGGCGTAACGCTTCGAAGGGGTCATCGTGGTCAGGTTCAGCGCGGCTTCGTGCAGCGTGGGCAGCGTGCCGATGGCCACGGCGGTGGCCTGCTCCGCATGGGCCGTGTCCACGCAACGCTGCCAGGTGTGCGCCAGTTGCTGCTGCAGGGTGGACAAGGCCGCGCCCGTGAGCGCCTGCGGTGGCCCGTTGAGCTCGATGTTGAAGCGCGAGAAGCTCGGCCACCACCATCGGATCCTGGATGCGCGCCAGAAAGCGCTGGTTGCAACCGATGGGGTCGTGGTGCCGGTCCAGCAGCCACGCTTCCAACTCGAAGCCGGCCACCGTGCCGGCTTGCGCGAAGCCCTGGTGCGCGAAACAGGTCTGCGCCAGGGCCGTCTCCGTGGCCAGCCGCCGCGCGAACTCGGCGTGGTCGGCCTCGGTGAAATCCGTGCGTGCGATCTCCTGTCCCATGCTGCATCGTCGAAGCTGTCGATGTCCACATGATGGGCGCATTGCCTGCGGCCGGCACGCGCAAGGCCCCACTTGCTTGAGGCGCATCAAGAAACGCCGAAGCCGGCACGGTGGCGCACCGGTGCCGGCTTCGGTGTGGAAAGGGAAGGCTCAGTAGCGGAAGTTCACGCCGACGCTGGCCGAGGGAAACAGCTTCATGTCGCCGATGTCGTCGTAGACCTCCTGGGTCTTGGCGTCCACGTCGTCCTGCGTGATGCCGCCCTGGCCGACCAGGTTGGTGCTGACCGTCAGCTTGGGCCGGCCGATGGACACGCCCACATCGGCGGTGAAGCCAAAGCCCGTGAGCTTGGCCTGATGGCCCCAGCCGATGCCGATGTAGGGCATCACGGTGGGGTACTTCAGGTCGCCGTTGAAATAGTCGGTGGAGGCCGGCGTCACCGTCTTGCCGTTGACGGTGACCGAGCTGCTGCCGCTGAAGCGCGAGCGCATCTCCAGCACAGCCTTGTTGATGGTCAGACCGCCCGTGATGCGAAAGCCGCCGCTGAAGGGGAAGAAGTCCCCGAAGACGCCGACGCGGTTGTACTTGAAGGCGCCGTCGAACTTGATGCCACCCGAGCTGTCCGTCTTGTTGACCGTGCCGGTGGTGCCCGCTTCCACACGCAGGCCCAGCTTGTCATTGACCGACAGCGCATAGCCGCCCGAGATGCCGGGCAGGCCGACCGAGGCATAGGGGCCGGTGGCATGCGCGCTTTCATGGCTCATGGCCAGAAAGGCGGCCACGCCGATGGCCAGCGTCTGCAAGAGGGAAGGGAAGCGGTGTTCAGGGATGAGGCTCACGGCGTGTCTCCAATTAGGCAGGCGGACCGCACGCAAGGGTCCTGGGCACCACTGTACGCAGGCGTGCAAGGCGTGAAGAGGCGGTAACCGGGACGCAGCCCGCGCTTATCCAGCTTTTCGTTCGCGCATGCCCAGGTGTGTCCGCAACCCTGGGTGGCCTCGAATTTGACTGTGGTTCCCTCGGCATTTCTCACCGTATGGCGGGTGCGCGAATCCCTAGAGTCGTCGTGACATCAATCTGCGGCCATGGACCCAAGGCGTGCCTGGCCGTGTCATCGGGAGTGCTTCTCTGTGAAACTCAAACGCCTTCTGTGGTCCCTGCCCGTGCTGGCCATCGTGCTGGGAGCCATTGCCAGTCATCTCTTCTATCAATCGACGGGAGGCCTGCTGTCCGAGTTGGGCCGGGTGGATTCGCCTCGGCTGAGCCGTGCGCAGACGCTGGTGTTCGAGCTCAGTGCGCTGGCCGACGGCCTCAAGGGCGCTGTGGCCGCCGCAGACCAGGCCGCGGTCGACAACGCCAACCGGCACGCCGACGTGTTCCGGGAAAACCTCAAGCAGTTGTCCATGATCGCGGGCCGGCAGGAAGAGGCCCGGCGCATCGGGCAGCAGTTCGAGGCTTATCACCAGGCGGCGATGGGCGTCGTGGGCATCCTGATTGGGGGCCAGCCCGGCGATGTGGGCGAAGCGGCTCAGGCCATGCAGGCCGCGCATGCTTCGCTGGCCAAAACCTTGGCCGAGCAGCAGCAGGCCGCACAGGCCGCGCTCAACAGCCACATTGCACAAGCCCACGAGATCGCCCGCAGCGGCTTCTTCGTCAACGTGGCGGCGTCGCTCCTCACGCTGGTGCTGTCGGTGACGGTCTCGCTGTCGGCCGTGCGCGGCTTGCTGCGCCAGCTGGGGGGTCGCCCAAGCTGGCCACCGACATCGTGCACCGCATTGCGGCTGGCGATCTGAGCGAGCCCATTGCGCTCAAACCGGGATCCGAAGGCAGCTTGCTGCATGCCATGAAATCGATGCAGGGCCAACTCTCGGACGTGATCGGCGGTGTGCACCACGCGGTCACGGAAGTCAGCCACGCGGTGGACGCGCTCAGCCAGGGTAACCAGGCGCTCGCCGAGCGCACCATGCGGCAGGCTGCCAGCCTGCAGGCCAGCGCCTCCAGCGTCGAAGAGATCACGGCATCGGTGCGGCACAACGCGGAAAGCGCCGAGCATGCGCGCGAACTGGCACAACAGTCGAGCCGCCAGGCCGAGTCCGGCAGTCGGGCTGTGGCCGATGCGGTGGGCACGATGAGCGAGGTGTCCCAGCGGGCCCGCAAGATCGTCGAAATCACAGCGCTCATCGATGGCATCGCCTTCCAGACCAACATCCTGGCGCTCAATGCGGCCGTGGAGGCCGCACGCGCCGGCGAGCAGGGCCGCGGCTTCAGCGTGGTGGCAGGCGAAGTGCGTGTGCTGGCGCAACGTGCCGCCGCTGCTTCGCGCGAGATCAAGTCGCTGATCGAGGATTCCGCCCGCCACATTGAGACGGGCGCGCAGCACGTCAACGCGGCCGGGGCCGCCATGGATGAACTGGTGGCTTCGGTGCGCCGCGTGGGCGAATACATCGAGCACATCTCCACCGCCTCGCAGGAGCAGCGCCAGGGCATCGAGCTGGTCAACCATGCCGTCTCCGAACTGGAGTCGGACACCCAGCAGAACCACGTCATGGTGGAAGAGGCCGGCCAAGCCGCGCGTGCCTTGCAGGACGTCGCGCGCGAGCTCGGCCGCGCTGTGGGCCAGTTCAAGCTCGAGCCGGTGGCCCTGCCCACGCCTTCGGCACCTGCACACGTGGTCGATGTGATGCCGCGCGTGCCCTTGCTCACCGCTTGAGATCTGCGGCGCACCACCCGGTGCGCGCCTTTGCCAGTCCCTTCAGCTGTGTCTTTCCCATGTCCCTTCACCGTCCTTCACGGAGCCAACTGTCTATGAACCAAGCAACACTGCGATGCACGCTGTCGGCCATCGCGCTGGCCTGCCTGTCCGGCGCGGCGCAAGCCGATGAAGCCTTCACCTATTCGGGCTTCGCCTCGTTCGTGGCCGGCCGGGTCATTGCCGGGGATCGCACGGAGCCGCTCAACAGCTACACCTGCCCCTGCTTCATCGCCGACTATGGCCACGGTGCGCTGTATGCGCCGCACTGGTCCGTCAAGCAGGAAAGCAAGGTGGGCCTGCAGGGCACCTACACCTTCACGCCGGCCTTGTCGGGCACGGTGCAGGTGGTGGGCCGCGGCGTCGATGGCGTCAAGGCCTCGCTGGAGTGGGCCTACCTGTCATACGACCTCAGCCCGAGCTGGACGATCCAGGTGGGCCGCAAACGCCTGCCCATCTACTACTACTCCGACTTCCAGGACGTGGGCTATGCCTACACCTGGGTGCGCCCACCGGCCGACATCTACGGCTGGGAGGTCACCAACTACAACGGCGTGAACGCCACCTACCGCACCGAGCTGGCCGGGTGGGCGGTGAAGTCCAACCTCTTCGGCGGCGGCGAGTACGTCAAGGAAAGCCTGATGCAGCGCATCTACTACGAAACGCCGCAGCGCCTGGCCTGGCGCAACATCGTCGGCGGCGATCTGGTCTTCAGCAAGGACTGGCTGACCACGCGGGCCACCTACATCCAGTCCCATGTGCAGCAGTGGGATCGCACCGATGGATCCATGGTCACGCCCGATCCGGGCACGCATCCCGATGTCAGATACGAGAAGCAGAAGATCTACGGCATCAGCGCCAACATCGACATCGACAACTGGTTCGTGCGCAGCGAATACAGCATCTTCGATCGCAGCGGCTATTCGTACAAGTCGCGCGCCTACATGATCGGTGCGGGCGCACGCCTGGGCAAGTTCACGCCGATGATCACGCACACGCGCTACAAGGAGCGCAACGACTTCTTCCCCGACGAGATCCAGCACGACAAGGGCTGGTCTGCCACCTTGCGCTATGAGCTGACAGACTCGATCGCACTCAAGGCCCAGTACGACCTGTTCAAGGATCACTCGGGCATGGACTACGTCAAGGATTCCAAGCTGGTGTCCTTCTCGTTGGACACGGTGTTCTGAGCCCCCACCAACGCAAGGAGTCCACCATGAACAAGATCCTCTCCTGCCTGTTGGCTGCCCTGGGCCTGACCGTTGCCATGCAGGCGCATGCCGAGGTCGCCATCATCGTCAACGCCGCCACATCGGCCCAGATCGACGACGAGTACGCCGCCAAGATCTTCCTGCGCCAGGTCAAGGCCTATCCCGATGGCTCGCCCGCCATGCCCGTCAACCAGAAGGATGGCGCGACCACCGAAGAGTTCCGCACCAAGGTGCTCAAGAAGAATGCGGCGCAGTTCAAGGCCTATTGGGCACAGCAACTGTTCACGGGCGCCGCCAAGCCGCTGCCCGAAGTGGATGGCGATGAGGCCGTGCTCAAGCACGTGGCGGAAACGCCCGGCGGCATCGGCTATGTGGATGCGGGCAAGATGCGCGCCGGTGTGCGGGTGATCGGCAAGAAGTAAGCCGCATCCAGTGATGTGAAGCCCGGTTGGGCCGCCCGCACTTCCACGGGAATGCGGCTCAACCGAAGATGCGCACCGCCGACACCAGCCGGCGCGTCTGCGCATTGATGTGGCTGGAGGCCACGGCACTTTGCTCCACCAGCGCGGCGTTCTGCTGCGTGACCTCATCGAGCTGTTGAATGGCGTGCGCCACCTGGGCGATGCCGCTGCATTGCTCAGATGTGGCCATGCTGATGTCCGACAGCAGCGAGGAAACCTGCTGCACCTGGCGCACCAGGTCGTTCATCGTCTTGCCTGCGTCATCGACCAGCTTGGAGCCGGCCTCCACCTTGTCGACGCTGCCGCTGATCAGCGCCTTGATCTCGCGCGCAGCCGAGGCACTGCGCTGCGCCAGCGCCCGCACCTCACCGGCCACGACCGCAAAGCCGCGGCCCTGTTCGCCGGCGCGTGCGGCTTCCACCGCGGCGTTGAGCGCGAGGATGTTGGTCTGGAAGGCGATGCTGTCGATCACGCCGATGATGTCGTTGATGCGGCGCGAGCTGTCGGTAATCTCGTTCATCGTCGTGACGATGTTGGAGACAGCCTCGCCTCCCAGTGCCGCCACGTTGCTGGCATCGGCCGACAGTTGCCGCGCTTCGGTGGCCGTGTTCGCGTTGTTGTCCACCGTGGCGGTGATCTCTTCCATGGTCGAGGCCGTGGTGTCCACGCTGGCAGCGGCCTTCTCGGTGCGTGCGGCCAGGTCATGGTTGCCCTGCGCGATCTCCCGCGTGGCGATCTCCAGGTTGTTCAACTGTGCGCTGACATCGTCGACCACCCAGCGGAAGGTCAATCCCATCTGGCCGATGGCGCGCGCGATCGTGCCGATCTCGTCGACCCGGTCCAGCTGCAGGGCGTGCCGGTGCTCACCCGAGGCCACGCGCAGCGCATGCTCGCGGATGGCCATCAGCGGGCGCACGATCTGGTGGTCGAGCCACCAGCCGGCCAGCGCCAGTGCACAGCCGCTCAGGAGGCCGAAGCCGGCCATGCTGGCCAGGCTCACATCCAGCGCTGCGGTGCCCACCATGGTCAAGGCCTGCGCGCCCAACAGTGCCGCCTGGACGCGATGGCGCACGGACAGCGTCTGCATGCGGCGCGACCACCAGCCGCGCCATCCCAGCCGGATCACCAGCCCCTTGTGGAAGGCCAGGCCCCGGGCGCGGCCTGCCAGCACGTCGGCATACAGGGCTGCTGCCGAAGCCACCTCATCGGCCGTCGGCTTGGTGCGCACCGACATGTAGCCGCTCAGTGCGCCGTCGCGCACCACCGGCATGGCATTGGCACGCACCCAGTAGTGGTCGCCATTCTTGCGGCGGTTCTTGACCAGGGCCGTCCATGGCTCGCCTTGCTGCAGCGTGCGCCACATGTCGGCAAAGGCTTGGGGTGGCATGTCGGGGTGGCGCACGACGTTGTGCGGCTGTCCCTGCAGGTCCTCGGCGGTAAAGCCACTGGCCGAGATGAACGCGTCGTTCGCGTAGTCGATGCGACCTTGCGGGTCGGTGGTCGACATCAGCGTGACATCGTCGGGAAGTTCGAAGGCTTGTTGTGTGACGGGCTGGTTGTTGCGCATGCTCGTTGGGGTCGCAGACTGCACGATCTCAGCGCATGCGGCTGTGGCCGCGTTCGCTTGATGTGGAAACCGATCGGACGCATCCGACCAAAATCCCAGTCTGCTCGAATACGCCCGGTGGTATGCGAGAAAAACTTGCCAAAAATCAACGTTGATGGCGCGCATTGGCGCTCGCACACGAAGGTGTGTGCAGTGTGAACGTCGCCTGGACGGGATATCACGGCTGAGGTGATTTATCCCTGAACTCGGAAGGCGCCACGCCTTCCCAGCGCTTGAAGGCCCGCCGGAAGTTGGCCTGGTCGTTGTAGCCCAGCAGGTAGGCGATCTCCTGGATCGACAGTTGTGTGCCCTGCAGATGCTGAACCGCCAGGCGGTGCCGCACGTCTTCGAGGATGTCGTGGTAGGAAGTGCCTTCGTCCAGCAGCCGCCGGTGCAGCGTGCGCGGCGTGAGGTGGAAGAGGCGCGCCGTCACCTGCAGTGAGGGAAAGCCGTTGGGCGTCTCCAGCATCAGGCGGCGCACGCGGGCGCTCATGGAGGTCTGTTCGGCGCGGCGGTCGAGCTCGCGCTGGCAGATGCGCTCGGCCTCGTCGAAGCTGGCCGGATCGGCCGAGCTCAGCGGCTCGTCCATGATGCGCAGTGGCACCGAAAAGCCGTTCCAGGTCTGGCCCCACAGCACCTCGCACTTGAACATCTCGCGCGCCAGATCGGCGTGCTCGGGCGCCGGGAAATGGAAGCACACCCGCATCACCTGGCAATGGCCCATGGTGATGTGGTCCAGCAGGTTCTTGACCGTCAGCACGATGGCCTCGAGCACGGCCACCTCGATCTCGCCCATGGCCTGCGTGGGCTCGAAGACCAGGTTCAGGGCCTCGCCATCGACCTCGTGGCGCACCGACACGAGCGTGGTGCGCAGGCCGATGAAGCGCTCGAACAGGCCCATGGCCTGACGCAGCGTCGCGCTGATCATGGCCGCGTAGCCCAGCATGCCGTGCGTGTTGATGCGCATGCGCTCGCCCACCAGCAGGCCCATGGCCGGGTCGTTGGTGATGCGCAGCCCCTCGCTCATCAGGCGGTGGAAGACCGGGTAGCTGAGGTTGCGGCTGGTATCGGCCAGATCCGCTTCGGTCAGGTCCGCCGTGGCAAGCCACTGCGGGACATCCACGCCCATCTGCGTGACCTGTTCTGCGATCAGGCGGATGTAGTGGATGGGGAGCGTGAAATCCTGCACAGGTTCTGCACGAGCGGCGGTGGGAGGGGCGGGGGGTATTTGTCAAGGCCGGATTGTCAATAAATGACCTGTTTATGTCAATTCGCAACCTCGCGCAAAAACGCCGGGATTTTTACGATTTGCATCAAGTCCGGCACTCCCTCGGCAGAGGCGATTCCCCCATGTTTTCTTCTTTCTTCGCTCGCAAAGGCCCCAGCACCGCCCACATCAACGCGGTGCCCGTGACGGTCAACCCGAAGGAGACGCTGCTGCAGGCCGCCTTGCGCCAGGGCATCGATTTCCCTCACAGCTGCCGCGTGGGCGGCTGCGCCACCTGCAAGTGCAAGCTGGTGTCGGGCAAGGTCAAGGAGCTGACCCAGACCAGCTACATCCTGTCGGATGAAGATCTGGACCAGGGCTACATCCTGGCCTGCCAGGCCGTCCCGCAAGGCGATGTCCAGATCGAGGTGGACCTGTCGGCCCAGTCGGCCAAGCGCCAGGTCAGCGGCCGCATCCTCTCGCAGGACCGTCTGACACACGACATCGTCCGCCTGCGTGTGCAACTGGATGAGGCGCTGCCCTACAAGGCCGGCCAGTACGCCAACATCGGGCTCGATGCCCTGCCTGGCGTGCGCCGCAGCTACTCGTTTGCCAATGCCGTGCAGCCGGATGCGCAGGTCAGCTTCTTTGTGCGCAAGGTGCCCGGCGGTGCGTTCTCCACGCACGTCAACGAGCACAACCTCGTCGGCCAGACCTTGCACCTGGAAGGCCCCGTGGGCGACTTCTGGCTGCATGCCGCCGATGCCCCGCTGATGCTGATCGCCGGCGGCAGCGGCCTGGCGCCCATCGTGGCCATCCTCCAGGACGCGCTGGCCAACAACGTCAAGCGGCCCGTGACGCTGCTGTTCGGGGCCCGCGCCCAGCAGGATCTTTACGCACTCGACACGCTGCGGGAGCTCGCCGCACAATGGCCTGCCGCCTTCCAGTTCGTGCCGGTGCTGTCCGAGGAACCGGCGGCCTCCAGCTGGCAAGGCGCGCGCGGCCTGGTCACCGAACAGATCGCCGCCCTGATCGACAACAGCGCCCATGCCTATCTGTGCGGCCCGCCCGCCATGATCGACAGCGCCGTGGACGTGCTCATGGGCCATGGCGTGCCGCGCGCCCACATCCACGCCGACCGCTTCACCACCCAGCAGGACGCGCCGCGTGCGGTGGCGTGAACTGCCTGCGATCCCGCCGCCCGACCCATCACAACAGCACAGTGCCCCAAGGAGATCCGACCATGATGCTCTTTCACTATCTCAAGTACTTCCTCTTCCACATCATCGGCTTGTTCTCGGTGGTCGTGGTCATGGCCGGTGGCGGCTGGATCACGCCGGGCATCCTGGCCGTGCTGGCGATCTACCTGATCGGTGACGGCATCGGCGGCGACGACACGTCCACCCCGAAGTTCCAGCATCCCGGCATCCTGACCTTCCAGTTGTGGATGGCCCTGCCGCTGCTGTGCCTGATCGTGTTCTCGGGCCTGTGGTCGGTCAGCACGGGCGATCCGCTGGGCTATGGCGCCTTCGTCACCCGGTTGACGGGCTATGACGTGATCGCCGCGCGCGATGCCACCTTCTGGGGACACCACATCTCCACCTTCGTCGGCGCGGGCCTGATGATCGGCATGATCGGCACCATCACCGCGCACGAGCTGACGCACCGCACCTGGGATCCGATCTCCATGTTCATTGGGCGCTGGCTGCTGGCCTTCAGCTTCGACACCATCTTCTCGATCGAGCACGTCTACGGCCACCACCGCTATGTGTCGACCAAAGAAGACCCGGCCACCGCACCGCGCGGCCGCAACGTCTACCACCACATCGTCGCCTCGACCATCAAGGGCAACATCAGCGCCTGGAACATCGAAGCCAAGCGCCTCAAGCGCGCCGGCCAATCGGTGTTCGGCTGGCACAACGCGGTCATCCGCGGCCACCTGATGAGCGTGCTGCTGGTGGTGGCGGCCTATGCCATGGGCGGCTGGCCGGTGGCCGGCTTCTTCATTGCCTGTGCGCTGTGGGGCAAGTCGCTGCTGGAGATCGTCAACTACATGGAGCACTACGGCATGGTGCGCGATCCGGCCACGCCGGTGCAACCGCGCCACTCGTGGAACACCAACAAGCGCATCAGCTCGTGGGCCATGTTCAACCTGACGCGCCACTCGCACCACCACGCCCAGGGCGAAGTGCCCTATCAGGATCTCAAGCCCTTCCCCGAAGCGCCCATGATGATCAACGGCTACCTCACCACCATCATGGTCGCGATGATCCCGCCGCTGTGGCACAAGCTGATGACGCCCAAGGTGCTGGCCTGGGACCGCGACTACGCTACCCCGCGCGAGCTGGAACTGGCCCGGCAAGCCAATGCCGCCAGCGGCATCCCGGAACTGATGGCCCTGGCTGCCGCCAACAACACCGGCGCCAGCCGCGCCGCCGCCTGAGGCTGCGATGCTGAGGCCTGGGGCAGGCCGCACAAGCGCGTGTGGCCACCCCGGCATGCGCGACAGGCATGCTCCCTCTTGATACCCTGGCAGCAGCACCCATGTGGGTGCTGTTTGCATTGAGGGGATCGCCATGGCCCGTGTCCGCCCTGCTGCCGTTGCCGGCAGCTTCTATCCCGCCGATCCCGCGGTGCTGTCGGACGGCATCGCGCGCATGCTGGATGAGGCCCGGGCCGAGGCTGCATCGCAGTCAGACCGGCTGGCTTCGCCGCCCAAGGCCCTGATCGTGCCCCACGCGGGGCATGTGTATTCCGGCCCGATGGCCGCGCGGGCGTATGCCTGCCTTCAGCCGCTACGCGATACGGTTCGCCGCGTGGTGCTGCTGGGGCCGGTGCACCGCGTGCCGGTTCGCGGGCTGGCCCTGCCGGGTGTGCAGGCCTTTGCCACGCCCTTGGGCCAGGTGCCCATCGATGCCGCCGCGGTGGCGCGCATTGCCCACCTGCCGCAGGTGGTGACCAGCCCCGCGGCCCACGCCCATGAGCATTCGCTGGAAGTGCAGTTGCCCTTCCTGCAGCGTGTGCTGGCCGATTTCGAACTGGTGCCCCTGGCCGTGGGCGATGCCACGCCTGACGAGGTGGCCGAGGTGCTCGACGCCTTGTGGGGCGGCCCCGAGACGCTGATCGTCATCAGCTCCGATCTCTCGCATTTTCTGCCTTACGAAGCGGCCCGCGCCCGCGACCGCGACACCCTCGATCACATCCTGCGGCTCGATGGCCCGCTCGATCACCAGCAGGCCTGCGGCGGCACGCCCATCAACGGACTGATGAGGGTGGCGGCCCGACGTCGGCTCCAGCCGCATCTGCTGGGCCTGTGCAACTCGGGCGACACCGCCGGCGACAAGGACCGGGTCGTGGGCTATGCGGCGCTGGCCTGGCTGGAAGCCGACGATGCGCGCGATGGCGGGCACACGGATGCCGCCGATGGCGACCCTGCCGAACTGGGCCGCCTGCTCATCTCCCTGGCCCGTCAGGCCATCGTGCGTGCCGTCGAGCCCGGCAAGGCGGCCTCCTCGGAGCCCTCGCCACCACGGCCGGCGCCGCCCGCCCGCTGGCGCGACATGCTGCAATCCGAAGGCGCCTGCTTCATCACCCTGACCCAGCAGGGCGAGCTGCGCGGCTGCATCGGCACGCCTCAGGCCTGGCGCCCCCTGCAGGACGACATCGAGGCCAATGCCGTGGCCGCCGCCCTGGACGATCCGCGCTTCGATCGCCTGCGTCCATCCGAGCTGCCAATCACCTGCATCGAAGTGTCCGTGCTGTCGCCGCTGCAAGCCATGCCGGTGGTCGATGAAGCCGATGCCTTGCGGCAGTTGCGCCCCGGCATCGACGGCCTGGTGCTGGCCTGTGGACACCACCGCAGCACCTTCCTGCCGCAGGTCTGGGACATGCTGCCCACCCCGGCCGAGTTCCTGGCGCGGCTCAAGCAGAAGGCCGGCCTGGCGCCCGACTTCTGGTCCCCACGCATGCAACTGCAGCGCTTCACCGTCACCAAGTGGAAGGAGGGCGAGCGCTCATGACGCATCCCGCCCGCTATTGGCATGCCCTCGGCGACGGCCGCATCCAGTGCGACCTGTGTCCGCGCGACTGCAAGCTGCACGAAGGCCAGCGCGGCGCTTGCTTCGTGCGCCAGCGCGAGGGCGATGCCATGGTGCTGACCACCTATGGCCGCTCATCGGGTTTCTGCATCGACCCCATCGAAAAAAAACCGCTGAACCACTTCCACCCTGGCAGCAGCGTGCTGTCCTTCGGCACGGCCGGCTGCAACCTCGCGTGCAAGTTCTGCCAGAACTGGGACATCAGCAAATCGCGCGACATGGACCGCCTAATGGACCAGGCCTCGCCCGATGACATCGCCGAAGCGGCCCAGGCCAGCGGCTGCCGCAGCGTCGCCTTCACCTACAACGACCCGGTGATCTTCAGCGAGTACGCGATGGACGTGGCCGACGCCTGTCATGCCCGCGGCGTGAAGACGGTGGCTGTGACGGCCGGCTACATCCACGATCGACCCCGGCGCGACTTCTTTGCGAAGATGGACGCCGCCAATGTCGACCTCAAGGCCTTCACCGACGACTTCTACTTCAAGCTCACCGGCTCGCACCTGCAGCCCGTGCTCGACACGCTGGCCTACCTGCACCACGACACCGATGTGTGGCTGGAGATCACCACCTTGCTGATCCCCGGCCACAACGATGCGCCGCAGGAGATCGAAGCGCTGAGCCGCTGGGTGGCGCGCGAACTCGGCCCCGAGGTGCCCATCCACTTCTCCGCCTTCCACCCCGATCACAAGATGCCCGATGTGCCGGCCACGCCGCGCAGCACCCTGGTGCAGGCCCGCGAGATCGCGCGCGAGCAGGGCCTGCGCCACGTCTACACCGGCAATGTGCACCATGCCCAAGGCGATCTCACCGCCTGCGCCGCGTGCGACAGCCCGCTCATCCAGCGGGACTGGTATCGCATCGAGCGCTACCGGCTCACGCCCGAAGGGGCCTGCCCTGATTGCGGCACGCCCCTTGCCGGGCGCTTCGATGCCCACGCAGGGCAGTTCGGCGCGCGGCGCATCCCGGTGGTGCTTGGAGGCTGAAGGAACAGACGGGGGACTTATCAATTGCCGCTTTGCAGGTTCAAGCGGGAGCGGCGGAGTGTGCGCCGCTTCCATAGCGGTGCATCGCATCTGAAGCCATTGATCCATTGAGAAGACGCCCGGAAAACGAGAACCGTTCCGTGTGAAAGATGGCTTTACAGTGATGGTCGGACGATCCATTCATTGGTGTCGTGCGTCGTCACAATGACAGGGAGCTTTGCACATGAACGTATTCATCGCCAATCCAGATCTTGATGAGGTGGTAACCCAAACCCCGAGTATTCAGGCCGCCTTTCTCCAGGTGATGGGGGCCATTGCGGCGGCGGATGGTGCTGTCAGCATTGCCGAATATGGCGTTCTTGTCGAGTTGGCTTCCCGAATCAATGGATCTTCAATTGCCGCTTACAGCGTCGCGCATCACATCCTCAGACCGGTGGATGTCAGGCTGGCGATGAGCCGCCTCAAGCAAGCTGCCGATCAGGAATCGACAGATGTGCGGCGCGCGTTACTTCAAGGCGCAATGCCGATGCTGGTTCAGCAAGGCGACGCGGCGGTGCCGCTTGCGCAAGATCTTGCGCGCAATCTTGGGCTGAGTCTGACTGCGCTGGAGTTGGGGAAGCTTCAAGGCCTTTCGTCTTCGAGTTCGTGGTGGGGGCTGCCTGAACAAAAGCTTCGTCAGTTCTTGCGACGCGACGTCGTACGGAGAGCAAGCCATTGTGTCCGCCTTACTGGCAGCGCAGCCTTGATCGCAACCCTAAGGGACTTTGTGGGGGGCAGGACGGAAATTGACACGCTCGAGGCGTGCATGCGTGAGACCTTGTCTGAGTTCTCTGCGGCGCTGCAACGCTTCGAGTCCAGCATATCGGGGGCGGCCATTGATTCGGGGCAGTCCAAGGCATACAGAGATGCGGCCGATCTGGCGTTCAGGCAGGTCAACCAGCGACTTGCTGTGGTTGCAGCTCGCCTTCGGCAGGACAAGCTGGAGTTCGATGAGGATTTGGAGGAATTCATCAATGATTCTGCCAACTCCTTCGAAAAGGACATCGTGGACCGATTCAAGTCAGCAGACTGGAAGGATGGCAAGGCGTGGGAGGCCATCCGGTCTTCTGACTTTGGAAAAGGTTTGGAGCGCCGAATATCGAGGATGTCTGAACGCAGCGAGCATAGGCTCAGGCTTTATCAGGATGAATTGCGCCTGTTTGCGGAGGAGTACGACCTGATGCGAGCTCAAGTCCTGAGTCGGCCCCACCATACGCAACTTGCGGGCATCATGCCCGGCCTGCGCATGACGACATCCCTGCTCAATACCCTTGAAGACGCCGCCAATGTTGCCGTGGGTGGTGGCCTGATTGCGGGGCTGGGTCTGGGCGCCGCTGTTTACACGCTGGGTGCTGCTGTGGTGCTGCCCATCGTGGCGCCCGCCATGCCGTTCGTGGGAGGGGCGATCGTTGTTGGTGGCGTAATCCGGTACTTCATGGATCCGATGGCGCGGCGTGACGGTGAGATCCAGCATAAGCGCGCGGCTTTCGAGAGGGAGTTACGGCAACAAGTGAGCCAAATCCGTGAGAGCTACTTTGCTCAACTGGATGCTGTTCTCAAGGGTTATCAGCATACGGCCCGCATCATGGTCGAACCTCTCGTTCTCGAGGCAGAGGCGCTTTCTCGCCTGCCGGAACTTGAGAAGCTGGTCGGTCAGCATCTCGTCACTCAAGCCCGTGCGTCGCTAAGGCAACTTGGGGGCGATAGACCCGCCGTGGAAGCGGCGGCGGGCAGGAGGACTTGAGTCGGGTTTTCGCCGGCACCCGCCCCGAAGGCTCACAGCGAGAAGTCGTAATCGATCGTCAGCGGCGCATGGTCGCTGAACCAGGTGTCCTTGTAGATGGCCGCCTGCCGCGCCTTCTCGGCCAGCGCGGGGGTGGCCAGGTGGTAGTCGATGCGCCAGCCCACGTTCTTGGCGCGCGCCTGTCCGCGGTTGCTCCACCACGTGTAGCAGGCGTCGGTGGTGTCCGGGTGCAGCACGCGGTAGACGTCGACCAGGCGGGTGTCGCCGGCCGGGTCCAGCAGCGCGGTCATCCATGCGCGCTCTTCCGGCAGGAAGCCGCTGTTCTTGAGGTTGCCCTTCCAGTTCTTCAGATCCTGTTCCTTGTGCGCGATGTTCACGTCGCCGATAAGGATGAACTCGCGCTCGCCACGCAAGGCGGCCAGATGCGGGCGGATCACGTCCAGGAAGCGGTACTTGGCTTCCTGCCGCTCTTCCGAGCTGGAGCCCGAGGGGAAGTAGCAACTGATCAAGGACAGCTTGCGCCCCGGCTTGTCGAAGCGCAGCTCCACATAGCGGCCTTCGGCGTCGAACTCGCCGGTCGTGTCATTGCCGCCCAGCCCGATGATCACGTCCGAAGGCTCGTGCCGGCTGTACATGGCCACGCCGGAGTAGCCCTTCTTCTCCGCATGGTGGAAATGCCCGTTCATGCCCGCGATCTGCGTCATGGTCGGCGCCAGATCTGCAGCTTGTGCTTTCAGTTCTTGCACACCCATACAATCGGCTGACAGGTTTTCTGCCCAGGGCAAGAGCCCCTTGTTGACCGCGGAACGGATACCGTTGAGGTTCAGCGAGACCAGACGAAACACGACATCACACCCATCATCATGAGCAACACCTCTTCCAATGACACGTTGGCCCAGGACTTCGTGGCCTTCGCAGTGCAATCCAAGGTGCTGCGGTTCGGAGAATTCAAGACCAAGGCAGGGCGCCTGTCACCCTATTTCTTCAACGCTGGCCTGTTCGATGACGGCGCCAAGCTGGGCCGCCTGGCCGAATTCTATGCACGTCGCCTGATCGAGTCCGGCCTGCAGTTCGACATGTTGTTCGGCCCGGCCTACAAGGGCATCACCCTGGCGGCCGCGGTGGCGATCGAGCTGGCCCGCCTGGGCCACAACAAGCCCTTCGCCTACAACCGCAAGGAAGCCAAGGACCACGGCGAAGGCGGCACCCTGGTGGGTGCGCCGGTACAGGGCCGTGTGCTGATCATCGACGACGTGATCTCGGCCGGCACCTCGGTGCGTGAATCCATCGACCTCATCGTCAAGGCGGGCGCCACGCCGGCGGGCGTCACCATCGCGCTGGACCGCCAGGAAAAGGCCACGGCCAACGGTCAGGACGCCGACAAGAGCGCCGTCCAGCAGGTGGAACAAGACTACGGACTGCCCGTTGTTTCCGTCGCCACCTTGAAAGATTTGTTGCACTATCTGGCAATGCAGTCCGACCCCGCACTGTCCGATTTCCATCCGTCGGTGCTGGCTTATCGCCAACGCTACGGGGTCTGACACCCCCATGTAGTTCCCGTCTTGGCAGTACCCAGGGAGGCCCTGATCCGCATGAAACCTTGGCCGAATGCGATCCCCCACCCGACCATCCCCTTGGCCGCCGAAGGCGTGCGGGCTGGTGGTCTGGGCGTCAGCCTGAGGCACGCCGGCGTGGCCTTGCTGCTGGCGGCCACAGGGTGCGTGCTGGCGGCCACGGATCAGAAGCCCAATGCGGCCGGCATCTACTCTTGCGTGGACGCGGCCGGCAAACGCCACACTTCGGATCGCCCGATCCCCGAATGCCTGGACCGTGAGCAGCGCCTGCTCAACAAGGACGGCTCGCAACGCAAGACCTTGCCGCCGCGCATGAATGCCGAAGAGCGCGCCGCCCTGGAAGAGCGCGAGAAGCAGCAGGAGCGCGAGCGCGCCGCCGCCAAGGACGCCATCCGCCGGGACCGCAACCTGATGCTGCGCTTTCCCGACGAGGCCACCCACAACAAGGCCCGCGAAGCCGCGCTCGACGATGTGCGACGCGGCATCGCCGGCTCGGAAAAACAGCTCAAGCAGCTCAGGGATGACCGCAAGCCCATGATGGCCGAAACGGAGTTCTACAAGGGCAAGCGCATGCCGCTGAAGCTGCGCAACAAGCTGGAAGCCAACGAGGCGCAGCAGCAGGCCCAAGAGGACATCATCCAGAACCAGAAGGCCGAGATGGCGCGGGTCAACGCCCTCTACGATGCCGAGCTGGCGCGCCTCAAGCGCCTGTGGGCAGGCGAGGCGCCGGGCAGCGTGCCGATGGCGCCAGCGGTCTCCGCGGGCCGCACGGCCAACTGACGGGCCATGTGACGGGCCATGACAAAGGGCGCCTCGATGGGCGCCCTGTTTGTCTGAGTCTGGCAGATCAGTTGCCCCGGGCTCAACCCGCCAGCTTCTTCTTGAGCAATTCGTTGACGGTGGCCGGGTTGGCCTTGCCCTTGGTGACCTTCATCGCCTGGCCGACCAGCGCATTGAAGGCCTTTTCCTTGCCCGCGCGGAACTCTTCGACCGACTTGGCATTGGCCGCCAGGATGTCGTCGAGGATCTTTTCCAGCTCGCTGGTGTCGCTCATCTGCTTGAGGCCCTTGGCCTCGATCAGATCGTCCACCCGCGTGAGGTTGTCCACCACCGTGGCTTCGTCCAGGCCTTCGCCGCTCCACAGGGCTTCGAACACCTGCTTGGCGCCGTTGTTCGAGATGGTGCCATCGGCAATGCGCGAGATCATCGCGGCCAGCAGCTCGGCGCTGATCGGTGAATCCTCGATGCCTTGTTCGGCCGCGTTGAGGCGGCGCGAGACCTCGCCCATCAGCCAGTTCGACACCAGCTTGGGCTGCTTGCAGGCCTTGGCGGCTGCCTCGAAGAAGGCGCCGAAGGCCTTGGACTGCGTCATCATCGACGCGTCGTACGCCGGCAGCCCGTATTCGCTTTCAAAGCGCGCGGCCATCACGCGCGGCAGCTCTGGCATCTCGCCCTTGACCCGCTCGATCCACTCCGGCGCGATCACCAGCGGCGGCAGATCGGGGTCGGGGAAGTAGCGGTAGTCGTGCGCGTCTTCCTTGGTGCGCATGGCCCGCGTCTCGCCCGTGTCGGGGTTGAACAGCACCGTGGCCTGCTGGATCTTGCGGCCGTCCTCGATCTCGTCGATCTGCCAGTTGATTTCGTAATCCGTGGCCTGTTGCAGGAACTTGAAGCTGTTGAGGTTCTTGATCTCGCGGCGCGTGCCCAGGGGTGCGCCCGGCTTGCGCACGGACACGTTCACGTCGCAGCGGAAGGAGCCTTCCTGCATGTTGCCGTCGCAGATGCCCAGCCACACCACCAGGGCGTGCAGCGCCTTGGCATATTCGGCGGCTTCCTTGCTGGCGCGCATGTCCGGCTCGGTCACGATCTCCAGCAGCGGCGTGCCCGCGCGGTTGAGGTCGATGCCCGAGGACTTCTCGCCGTTGAAGCCCACGAAGTCTTCGTGCAGCGACTTGCCGGCGTCCTCTTCCAGGTGGGCCCGCACCAGGCGCACGGTGTGCTCCTTGCCTTCCACGAAGAAGCTCACCGTGCCGCCCTGCACCACGGGGATCTCGTACTGGCTGATCTGGTAGCCCTTGGGCAGGTCAGGGTAGAAGTAGTTCTTGCGCGCGAAGATCGAGCGCGGCGCCACGTGCGAGCCCACCGCCAGGCCGAAGGCGATGGCGCGCTCGACCGCGCCCTTGTTCATCACGGGCAGTGTGCCGGGCAGGGCCAGGTCCACCGGGCAGGCCTGCGTGTTGGGCTCGGCGCCGAACTGGGTCGAGGCCCCGGAAAAAATCTTCGATTGGGTGGACAGCTGGACGTGGGTTTCCAGGCCGATGACGACTTCGTAGCCGCGGATCAACAGTGCGCTCATAACAGGTCGCTCAGGGGGTCATTCAAGCGGGGTGCCCCGCAGAGGGTTTGTGTGGCTTGCCATGCGGGCGGGCAACGGTGCGGTACGCGTCCGCATGTTCCTGCTGCCAGCGGTGAAGCAAGTCTTCGTTGTTGTGTTGCCAGGGGTGAAAGCCTGGTTTGAAGTAGGCCAGCTGGTGCGGCAGCATGTGCCAGAACACGCCCTTGCGGCCGAACCAGAAGCGCAGCGCGCTGCCCCAGGTCTTGAGCTTGAAGAGCTGCCGGTCCTTGTGCAGCATCTTGACGACCTGGATCCAGGTGTAGGCGTAGAACTCGATCGTCACCAGCACGTACATGATGACGCGGCGGATGTAGCCGCCACCCACGGCGTTGTAGGTGTCCAGGGCCACGGCCTTGTGCTCGGATTCCTCGGCGGCATGCCACAGCCAGACCTCGCGCATCGTGGGCTCCATGTCGCGCGTCCATTCATCGTGGCGCAGCAGGCCATCGCCCAGCACAGCGGTGTAGTGCTCGTACGCCGCGGTGGCCGCCAGGTGGTTGATGGCGGGAAAATGCCGCGCCGCATGGATCACGCGCTGCAACGTGCGCTCCACCCAGGCGTCATAGCCCTTGGCCACGAGCTGATCGTTGTACTGCTGGTGCAGATGCCGGTGCGTGGCTTCCTGGCCGATGAAGAGTTTGATCTCTTTGGCCAGCTTGGTCAGCCCCTTGGCCTCGACATCCTTGGCATAGCGGCGCACCGAATCGATGAAGAACTGCTCGCCCACCGGGAACATGAACGACAGCGCGTTCAGCAGGGTGGACTTGTACGCATCGTTGCCATACCAGTAGGTGGGGAAGCCCTGGCTCAGGTCCACGTCGAGATGGCGCACCGTCAGGGACTGCGTGTCCGTGTGGACGCCGTCATCGTGATGCTTTTTCAAGGCAGACATGGAGGGCTCCTTTCTTCAGCAGGCCTTCATCAGCCCAGGCTCGCGGGCCGGCGCTGGTGCCAGTCCGTGGCCTGCTGGAAGGCATGGGCCGTGTGCAGCAGTTGCGCTTCCTGCCAGTAGTTGCCGATGAGCTGCAGGCCCACGGGCAAGTTGTGCTCGCCGAAGCCGCAGGGCACGCTCATGCCCGGCAGGCCGGCCAGCGAGGCGGGCAGGGTGAAGATGTCTGCGAGGTATTCGGCCACCGGGTCCGTCTGCGAGCCGATGGGGCGCGCCACGCTCGGCGCCACGGGGCCGGCGATCACATCGCACACCTTGAACGCCGCCTGGAAGTCGTCGGCGATCATGCGGCGCAGCTTCTGGGCCTGCAGGTAGTAGGCGTCGTAATAGCCGTGCGACAGCACGTAGGTGCCGATCATGATGCGGCGCTTGACCTCGGCGCCGAAGCCTTCGGCGCGCGTCTTGCGGTACATGTCGTTCAGATCGCCGTACTTGGCGGCACGATGACCGAACTTGACGCCATCGAAGCGGCTCAGGTTGGACGAAGCCTCGGCCGGCGCGATGATGTAGTACACGGGGATGGACAGCTCGGTGCGCGGCAGGCTGATGTCCACCAGGGTGGCGCCCATCTTCTGCAGTTGGGCCAACGCGGCACGCGTGGCTTCCAGCACGCCGGCATCCACACCGGTGCCGAAGAACTCCTTGGGCACGCCCACGCGCAGGCCAGCCAGCGGCTGCTCGGCCGAAGCGCCAGGGCGCGCGGCGTTCAGGGCCGCCACAAAGTCGGGCACGGGCTGCTGCGCACTGGTCGCATCGCGCACGTCGAAGCCGCTCATGGCCTGCAGCATCAGCGCGCAGTCCTCGGCGGTGCGGGCCATCGGGCCGGCCTGGTCCAGCGAGGAGGCAAAGGCGATCATGCCGTAGCGCGAACAGCGGCCATAGGTGGGCTTGATGCCGGTGATGCCGGTGAGGGCGGCCGGCTGACGGATCGAGCCGCCGGTGTCGGTGCCAGTGGTGGCGGCCACGAGCCGCGCCGAGACGGCCACCGCCGAGGCGCCCGAGGAGCCGCCAGGAATGCGGCTGGTGTCCCAGGGGTTGCGCGCCACGCCATAGGCCGAGTTCTCGTTGGCGCCGCCCATGGCGAACTCGTCGCAGTTGAGCTTGCCCAGCGTCACCGTGCCGGCGGCCTTGAGCTGCGCCACCACGGTGGCGTCGAACGGGCTCATGTAGCCCTTGAGCATCTTCGAGGCGGCCGTGGTCGGCAGGCCTTGGGTGACGAAGATGTCCTTGTGGGCCAGCGGCACGCCATCGAGCGCACCCAAAGACTGGCCGGCAGCACGGCGGGCATCGGAGGCAGCCGCGGCGGCCATCGCCCCTTCGGCGTCCACATGCAGGAAGGCGCCGAGTGCCGAATGCGCGGCAATGCGGTCCAGCGCGTGACGCGTCAACGCCACGCTGGTGGTCTGGCCGGCGGCCAGTTGGCCGCTTTGCCCGGCCAGGGTCAGGTCATGCAGGGCCGCGCTCATTCGATCACCTTCGGCACGAGGAAAAGGCCCTCGTCGCGGGCCGGGGCGTTGGCCATGTTGGCCTCGCGGTTGTCGCCTTCGGAGACGGCGTCTTCACGCAGGCGCAGCGTCACGTCCTCGATGGCCGACAGCGGTGTGTACAGCGGCTCGACGCCAGAGGTGTCGACGGCGCGCATCTTTTCGACGATGTCGAAGAATTCATTCAATTGCGTCAGCATCGCACCCTGCTCATCGCCGCTGAGTTCCAGGCGGGCGAGTTGCGCGATGCGGCCGACGTCTTCGGAGGTCAGGGCCATGGTGAATCCAGGGGGTAACAGACTTGCCGCCAGCCCGGAAAGGGCGGGGCCTTGGGGTATTATCCTAGGTTATCCACAAGGCGGAAATGCACTGCCAAATCCGTGCTTTCAGCTGGATGAGTTTCCTGCCGCGCAGGCCCATCGCCCCTGATGGTCTGTGTGTCTCTGTTTCAGGCCTTTTCGGGCTGTCCCGGTCGCCGTTTTCATTCATGCGCAGCCAATCGAATCGCGGGCAGGTGCCTGCACATATGCTGGCCCTGTGCGCCCATGGAAACGGCTTCCCTGGCCCACGCCGGAGCGACCACGCATGTATTCAATGTTTCGCAAGTATTTTTCGACCGACCTGGCCATCGACCTGGGCACCGCCAACACGCTGATTTATGTGCGTGACAAGGGCATCGTGCTGGACGAGCCCTCCGTCGTGTCGATCCGCCACGAAGGCGGCCCCAACGGCAAGAAGACCATCCAGGCCGTGGGTGCGGAAGCCAAGGCGATGCTGGGCAAGGTGCCCGGCAACATCGAAGCCATCCGCCCGATGAAAGACGGCGTGATCGCCGACTTCACCGTCACCGAGCAGATGCTCAAGCAGTTCATCAAGATGGTCCATCCGCGCTCGGTGCTCAAGCCCAGCCCGCGGATCATCATCTGCGTGCCCTGCGGCTCCACCCAGGTCGAGCGCCGCGCCATCCGCGAATCGGCCCTCGGCGCCGGCGCCTCCGAGGTCTACCTGATCGAAGAGCCCATGGCCGCGGCCATCGGTGCCGGCCTGCCGGTGTCCGAAGCCTCCGGCTCCATGGTGGTCGACATCGGCGGCGGCACCACCGAAGTCGGCGTGATCTCGCTGGGCGGCATGGTCTACAAGGGTAGCGTGCGCGTCGGCGGCGACAAGTTCGATGAATCCATCATCAACTACATCCGCCGCAACTACGGCATGCTGATCGGCGAGCCCACCGCCGAGGCCATCAAGAAGGAAATCGGCTCGGCCTTCCCCGGCTCCGAGGTCAAGGAGATGGAAGTCAAGGGCCGCAACCTGTCCGAAGGCGTGCCGCGCAGCTTCACCATCAGCTCCAACGAAATCCTCGAAGCCCTGACCGATCCGCTCAACCAGATCGTCTCGGCCGTCAAGAATGCGCTGGAACAGACCCCGCCCGAGCTGGGTGCCGACATCGCCGAGCGCGGCATGATGCTGACCGGTGGCGGTGCGCTGCTGCGCGATCTGGATCGCCTGCTGGCCGAGGAAACCGGCCTGCCCGTGCTGGTGGCCGAAGACCCGCTGACCTGCGTGGTGCGCGGCTGCGGCATGGCCCTGGAGCGCATGGAGCGCCTGGGCAGCATCTTTACCTCTGAATAAGCCTTACCCCGCTCTTTGTCACCGCACCTGGCCTGAAGATGCCGGGTGAACCTTGCGGAGCTGACCCGCCGATATGCCGCTGGCCACGCTGGACCGATCGCCGCCGCCCTTCTTCAAGCAAGGGCCGTCGGCTTTCACGCGCCTGATGTTCTTCTCGGCGCTGGCGGTGTTCCTGATGGTCGCCGACGCCAAGTGGAAGGTCACCCACCCCCTGCGGGCTGCGGTGGCCACGGTGCTGCACCCGGTGCAGGAGGTACTGATGGCCCCGTCCTACTGGTGGGACAGCGCGGGCTACTACGTCACCGGCCTGGATGCCGCACGCAAGTCGCAGATGACGGCGCTCAAGATGGTGATCACGCAATCCGAACGGGTGATGCACGTGGGGCAGCTTGAGCGCGAGAACGCCCGCCTGCGCGAGTTGCTGGGCCTGCGCGAACGCATCCATGTGCGCACGCTGGCCGCCGAGGTGCTGTACGACGCGCCCGACCCGTTCACGCGCAAGGTCGTGATCGACCAGGGCAGCCACCATGGCGTGGTGCTGGGCTCGCCGGTCGTGGACGAAAGCGGTGTGCTGGGGCAGGTCACGCGGGTCTATCCCCTCACGTCTGAAGTGACCCTGGTGACCGACAAGGATGCGGCTGTGCCCATCGTCAACGTGCGCACCCAGCATCGCGGCGTGGCCTATGGGCACCCGCAGGCGCGCGGCATGGAACTGCGCTTCATGGCCGGCAATGCCGATGTGCAGGTGGGCGACATCCTCCAGACGTCCGGTCTGGACGGCGTGTACCCGGCCGGGCTGCCGGTGGCCAAGGTCGCGCAGGTGGACCGGCGTGCCGATTCGGCGTTCGCGCGCATCAGCCTGACGCCGCTGGCCAATCCGGACAACACGCGCCATGTGCTGTTGCTGGAGCCGACCTCCGGCCAGTTGCCGGAACGCCCGGCCGATGCCGCTTCTGCAGCCGCTTCTTCGGCGTCTTCCGCTTCCTCTCTGTCCATCAGCCCGTCCGGACCGGTGGGTCCGTCGGGTTCCAACGGTGCAAGCGGTGGGGCAGCCAGTGCGGCATTGCCCGCGCCCCTGGCCAGCAGACCGGGCCATGCCCATGCGGCTTCGCACGTCGGGGCTGCCACATCAGGAGCCCGCCCATGATGCCCCGCGGCAATGAACTGCTGCTGCCGGTCAACCCGATCTTCATCTGGTTCTCGCTGCTGATGGCCATGGCGCTCAACATGCTGCCCTGGGGCCGCTGGGCAGCGGTACCGGATTTTCTGGCCGTGGCGCTGGTGTTCTGGAACGTGCACCAGCCGCGACGCGTCGGCGTGGGCGCTGCCTTCGTCTTCGGCGTGATCGTGGATGTGCACCAGGGGGCCTTGCTGGGCCAGCACGCCCTGGCCTACACGCTGTTGAGTTTCTTTGCCATCACCGTGCACCGCCGCCTGCTGTGGTTCACGGTGGCCTCGCAGGCTGTGCAGATCCTGCCGCTGTTCGTGGCCGCCCATGCCGTGACCTTGCTGGTGCGCATGATCTCGGGGGCCAGCTTCCCGGGCTGGGGCCTGGTGCTGGCACCGGTGCTGGAATCGCTGCTGTGGCCGGTGGCCGCCGTCGTGCTGCTGGCTCCCCAGCGCCGACCGCCCGATCGCGACAAGAACCGCCCGCTGTGAGGCGCCAGCTGTGACGGAGCTCAAGAACCTCGAAGCCGAACTGGGTCGCTTTCGGGCGCGGCTGTGGGCGGCCGCCGGCTTCGTGTTCTTCTGCTTCTGTCTGCTGGTGCTGCGCCTGTGGGTGCTGCAGGTCGTGCGCCACGATGATCTGGCCATGCAGGCCGAGAACAACCGCATCGCGGTGGTGCCCATCGTGCCCAACCGCGGCCTCATCGTCGACCGCAACGGTGTGGTGCTGGCCAACAACTACTCGGCCTACACCCTGGAAATCACACCCTCCAAGGTCGATGACGTCGAAGCCACCATCGATACCCTCTCGCATCTGGTCGAGATCCAGCCGCGTGACCGCCGCCGCTTCAAGCGCCTGCGCGAGGAATCCAAGAGCTTCGAATCCATTCCCATCCGCACGCGGCTGACCGATGAAGAAGTGGCCCGCTTCACCGCACAGCGCTTCCGCTTCCCGGGCGTGGACATCCAGGCCCGCCTGTTCCGCCACTACCCGTATGGCGAACTCGCCAGCCATGTGCTGGGCTACATCGGACGCATCAACCGCAAGGAAGCCGAAGCCATTGAAGACTGGCCGGAGGAAGAGCAGGCCAACTACCGCGGCACCGAGTACATCGGCAAGCTCGGCGTCGAGCAGAGCTACGAGAAAGAGCTGCACGGCATCACCGGCTTCGAAGAGGTGGAGACCAGTGCAGGCGGGCGTGCCGTGCGCCGGCTCCGCTCACGGCCCGCCACGCCGGGCAACACCGTGCACCTGTCGATCGACATCAAGCTCCAGGCCCTGATCGAGCGCCTGTATGGTGAGCGCCGCGGCGCCTTGGTGGCGGTTGATCCGCGCAACGGCGAGGTGCTGGCCTTCGTCAGCAAACCCACGTTCGATCCCAATCTGTTCGTCGACGGCATCGACATCGAGAACTGGAAGGCCCTGAACGAATCGGCCGACAAGCCGCTGCTCAACCGGGCGCTGCGCGGCACGTATCCGCCCGGCTCCACGTACAAGCCCTTCATGGCACTGGCCGCGCTCAACACCGGCAAGCGGCACCCCAGCACGATCATCATGGACAACGGCGTGTTCCTGTTCGGCGGACACCGCTTCCGCAGTCCGGAGAACGAGCGCGGCGGGGCGATGGACATGCGCCGCGCCATCGTCGAATCCAGCAACGTCTATTTCTATTCGCTGGCCAACGAGATGGGCGTGGACCTGATCCACGACCAGATGTCGCCGTTGGGCTTCGGGCAGCTCACGGGCATCGACCTCAAGGGCGAGGTCACGGGCATCCTGCCGTCGACCGAATGGAAGCGCAACGCCTACCGCCGCCCCGAGCAGAAGAAGTGGTATGCCGGCGAGACCATCTCGCTGGGCATCGGGCAGGGCTACAACGCCTTCACCATGCTGCAGATCGCCACGGCCCTGGGCCGGGTGGTGACCAACGGTCAGCGCTACCAGCCCCGCATCGTGCGCGAGATCGAAGACGTGCTCACGCGCGAGCGCCGGGTGAAGTCGAGTGACGCGCTCGAACCACTGGCCTTCAAGCCGGACAGCACCGCCATCATCCGCGAGGCCATGTACGGCGTGACGCAGCAGGGCACCGGCACGCGCGTGTTCCTGGGGGCGGCCTACCGCAGCGGCGGCAAGACGGGCACGGCGCAAGCGGTCGGCCTGCGGCAGAACGAAAGGTACGTGGCCTCCAAGATGGACGAGTACAAGCGCGACCACTCGCTGTACGAAGCCTTTGCCCCGGTGGACGAGCCGCGCGTGGCCTTGGCCGTGATCGTGGAGAACGCCGGCTTTGGCGCGACCGCCGCAGCCCCGATCGCTCGCCGCGTGCTGGATTACCTGCTGCTGGACCAGTACCCCAGCGAGGAAGACATCCTGGCCGTGCAGGCGGGCAAGGCCGCCAACCCGATCGGCACGCCGCGCAAGGCCTCCGAGATGCCGCTGCCCAAGGGCCTGGACGCCTTTGGCGAGGATGTCGACGGCCGGGGCGAGAAGATCGGTGTGGCAGCAGCTGCCTCGTCGGTTGCGCCCGCGTCGGCAGTGTCTGCGCCATCTGCACCGTCAGCGCCCCAGCCGGCGGCCCGCCCCGCACCGGCCATGATCACGGCGCCATCCGCACCATCGGCGCCCGCCCGTCCCACCCCGGCGCGAGCCCCCTGAGCCGAGGACGCCCACCATGAACATCGCCTTCGACAAGCCTTCACTGTGGCAGCGCATCAAGCCGGTCTTCCAGGGCTTCGACCTGCCGCTGATCTGCATCGTGGTCTTCATGTGCGTGCTCGGCCTGATCAACATGTATTCGGTGGGCTTCGACCATGGCACGCGCTTCGTCGATCAGGGGCGCAACATGATGCTGGCCGCGCTGGTGCTGTTCCTGGTGGCGCAGGTGCCGCCGCAGCGCCTGATGGCACTCGCGGTGCCGCTCTACACCGCGGGCGTCATGCTGCTGATCGCCACGGCCCTGTTCGGCATCACCAAGAAGGGCGCGACGCGCTGGCTCAACGTGGGCATGGTGATCCAGCCCTCCGAAGTGCTCAAGATCGCCGCGCCGCTGCTGCTGGCCTGGTGGTTCCAGCGCAGGGAGGGGCAGTTGCGCCCGCTGGACTTCGCGGCCGCCGGCGGGTTGTTGTTGCTGCCTGTGGCCCTCATCCTCAAGCAGCCGGATCTGGGCACGGCGCTGCTGGTGCTGTCCTCTGGCCTGTACGTCATCTACTTCGCCGGGCTGAGCTGGCGCCTGATCCTGCCGGTGCTGATCGCCGGGGCCATCGGCATCTCGCTCATCGTGGGCTACCAGGACACGCTGTGCCAGCCCGAGACCAAATGGATCGGCCTGCACGATTATCAGAAGAACCGCGTGTGCACGCTGCTGGACCCGACCTCCGACCCGCTGGGCAAGGGCTTTCACATCATCCAGGGGATGATCGCCATCGGCTCGGGCGGCGTGATGGGCAAGGGCTTCATGAAGGGCACGCAGACGCATCTGGAGTTCATCCCCGAGCGCACCACCGACTTCGCCTTCGCCGCGTATTCCGAAGAGCATGGCCTGGTGGGCGTGCTGGTGCTCATGGCCGGCTTTCTGGCGCTGATCTACCGCGGCTTGTTCATTGCCTCGCAGGCGCCCACCTTGTTCGCGCGCGTGCTGGCCGGCTCCATTTCGCTGAGCTTTTTCACCTACGCCTTCGTCAACATGGGCATGGTCAGCGGCATCCTGCCGGTGGTCGGGGTGCCTCTGCCCTTCGTGAGCTACGGCGGCACGGCCATGGTCACCCTCGGGCTGGGCCTGGGCATTCTGATGTCGATTGCCAAGAGCCGCGGCTTGATGCAACGTTGAGGGCCGGGCCCACCGGCGCATGACCTGTCGCGTGACTTCCCGCAAACCGACGCCTGGCGTGCCGGGCTAACATCGTGCCACCCAGGAATCCGATCATGTCCCACCCGATCCAGCACGACGGCATGGACCGTCTCATCATGTCCTTCGACACGGCCTTGCGCACGGTGTTTGCCGATCACACGGCCACGCGCCCCTGCCCCCGGCCTGTGGCCGAAGGCGAGGTGCTGAACGAAGCCCAGAAGCGCGAAGCCGCCGCCCTCATGCGCGTCAACCATGTGGGCGAGGTGTGCGCGCAGGCCTTGTATGCCTCACAGGCCTGGGGCACGAGAGATCCTGCGCTGAAGGCCCAGTTCGATGCGGCCGCGCGCGAGGAGACCGATCACCTGGCCTGGACCGAGCAGCGCCTGCGCGAACTCGGCGGGCGCACCAGCCTGCTCAACCCCCTGTGGTACGCCGGCGCCTTCGGGATCGGCCTGCTGGCGGCCAAGGCGGGCGACAGGATCAGCCTGGGGTTTGTGGTGGAGACCGAGCGTCAGGTGGAGCACCACCTCAACAGCCACATGGACCGGCTGCCTCACGGTGATCAGGCCTCGCGCGCCATCGTGGCGCAGATGCGGGACGACGAGGTCGCCCATGCCGACAGCGCCCTGAAGGCGGGTGGGGCGCCGCTGCCCGCACCCGTGCGCGGCCTGATGAAGCTGGCCGCCAAGGTCATGACGACCACCGCTCACTACCTCTGAGCGTTCGAGGCGTGCGCTGCCTGCTCAGGCCGCCACGATCTCGAAGCTGGTGGTGATCTCGGCCGTCTTGCCCAGCATGATGGAGGCCGAGCAGTACTTCTCGTGCGACATCTGGATGGCGCGCTGCACCGCCGCATCCGGCAGGTTCACGCCCGTGACGATGAAGTGCATGTTGATCTGTGTGAACACCTTGGGATCGGTGTCGGCCCGCTCGGCCTTGATCTTGACCTGGCAGCCTCGTACATCGTGACGGCCGCGCTTGAGGATCAGCACCACGTCGTAGGCGGTGCAGCCGCCCGTGCCGGCCAGCACCGTTTCCATCGGACGAGGCGCCAGATTGCGTCCGCCGCCTTCCGGGGCGCCATCCATGTTGATGATGTGTCCGCTGCCGGTTTCGGCCATGAAGGCCATGCCGGAGGCGGGCTGCCAGTTGATCGTGCATTCCATGTGTCAGTCCTTGGGGGGCAAAAAGGCCCATGTCGACCCCGTAAAGAGGCCTGCGATTGTGCCCGGAAGTGGCCATCGGCCGACGCGGCGGGCATCGAAGCGCTGGCACAGAATCCAGAGGAACATGTCACGAACTTGCCAGTGACGCGCCAGATCGATACACTTTGTTTCGTTCGCGTGGAACTTCTTGATGTTTGATGCGTCTCACACGAGCTTGTTTCGTTTGTCTCCTCCACTCCCCCTGACAAGGTGGCTTCCCAGAACCCGAGTGTCGTGACTCGGGTTCTTTTTTGTCCACAAATGTAAGTGTGCGCTCGCTATCGTCAAGATCAAGGCTGTGGGGCTTGTTGAGCCGTTGCGCGCGCCTTTGCCGCCATCTCGTCGCGCAGGCGCTTGAGTTTTTCGCGCGGGTCCTCCTTGGGCCCGCCGCCTTCGCCCAGTTTCATTTCCGCCACGAAGCGGCTGGGCATCGCCGCCACATATTCGCGGCCTTTCTTGCGGCGTTTGAGGACACTGACCCCCAAGGTCAGGCGCGCCCGGGTGATGCCCACGTACATGAGCCGGCGCTCCTCCTCCACCTGTTGCGCAGAAATCTCGCCCTCTTCGCGTGAGAAGGGCAGCAAGCCCTCGTTGACGCCCGCCAGCACCACGTGCGGCCACTCCAGGCCCTTGGAGGCGTGCAGCGTCGACAGGGTCACGCAGTTCTGGTCGGCATTGCGTTCGGCCAGGCTGGTGATCAGCGAGATCGTCTGCGCCACTTCGATGACGCTTTTTTTCTCGGTCTCGACCGTCATGCCGCCATCGGCCTCGATCTCGCCGCCGCAGCGCTTGGCCACCCAGTCGATGAAATCGAGCACGTTCGTCCAGCGGGCGGCGGCCACCTTCTCGTTCTCTTCGTTCTCATACAGGTGCTTTTCGTATTCGATGTCGCGCAACCACTCCAGCAGCATCTCTTTGGCGGCTTCGCTGCCGAAGGTCTGCCGGGCGCGGTATTCCAGTTCGTTCACATAGCGGCCGAACTCGTGCAGGCCTTCGATGGCCCGTTTGTTGAGCGTGGTGGCCAGTGTCTCGGAGAACAGGGCCTCGAACAGGCTGACCTTCCATTTGCCGGCGAACTCGCCCAGAGCGCCCAGCGTCTGGTGGCCAATGCCGCGCTTGGGCGTGGTCACCGCCCGCAGGAAGGCCGGGTCGTCGTCGTTGTTGAGCAAAAGGCGCAGCCAGGCGCACAGGTCCTTGATTTCGGCCTTGTCGAAAAAGCTCTGCCCGCCCGAGACCTTGTACGGGATGTTGGCCTTGCGCAGCGCCTGCTCGATGGGCCGGGCCTGGTGGTTGGCGCGATAGAGGATCGCGAAGTTGCTCCAGTCCGTCTTGGCCGGGTCGCCCGGGTGCTTTTCCAGCAGGTTCATGCGCAGGGCCATGAAGTGCGAGACGGTGCGCTCGGCCTCGTGCTCTTCGTGGTCGCACTCCATCAGTTTGACGGGCGCGCCTTCGCCCAGGTCCGACCACAGCGTCTTCTGGAACAGCTTGGGGTTGCTCTCGATGACGTGGTTGGCCGCGCGCAGGATGGCGCTGGTGGAGCGGTAGTTCTGCTCCAGCGGGATGACCTTGAGGTTGGGGAAGTCCTGCGGCAGGCGCTTGAGGTTGTCCAGCGTGGCGCCGCGCCAGCCATAGATGGACTGGTCGTCGTCGCCCACGGCGGTGAAGATGCCCTGTGGGCCGACCAGCAGTTTCAGCAGCTCATATTGGGTGGCGTTGGTGTCCTGGTATTCGTCGACCAGCACGTGCTTGAGCTGGCGTTGCCACTTGGCGCGCACATGTTCGTGTTCGGCCAGCAGCTTGAGCGGCAGGCCGATGAGGTCGTCGAAATCCACGGCCTGGTAGGCCAGCAGGCGCTCTTCATACAGCTTCATCACCTTGGCGGCCACCAGCTCGTCGTCGCTCTGCGCGGCGGACAGGGCCTCGGCGCTGGTCAGCCCCATGTTCTTCCACAGGCTGATGGTCCATTGCCAGCTGCGGGCCAGCTTGGCGTCGGTCGTGGCGCCGGCGTCGCGCAGGATGCTGGTGACGTCGTCGGCATCCAGGATCGAGAACTGCGGCTTGAGGCCCAGGGCCTCACCGTCCTCGCGCAGCAGGCGCACCCCCAGCGAGTGGAAGGTGCACACCAGCAGCTTGCCTGCCGCCTTGGCGCCGATCAGCGCCTTGACCCGGTCGCGCATTTCTGCGGCGGCCTTGTTGGTGAAGGTGATGGCACCGATCTGGGAGGGGGCCAGATCTGCACCGGGGCCGGGCTGCAGCAGGCGGGCGATCTTGTGGGTGATGACCCGCGTCTTGCCGGAACCGGCGCCGGCCAGCACGAGGCAGGGGGTGTCCAGGTGCTGCACGGCGGCCATCTGGGCCGGATTCATCATGGGTGGGGCGGAGGCAGCAGCGTGGGACGACATCTGAAAGAGCAGGGCAAAGGCAAATAAAAAGGGTGCAAGGGCGGTCCGGCAGCCTTCAAGGATAGTCCACGGTCGGGGCGAAAGACGGATCGCGACGCGCTTTTCCAGGGGGCGGAAAGTCACGTGGAAAGGGGGTGGATGTCACCCTGAGTCCCCCGTGAACGCGGGGGCGGGGAAGTCCTCTTTGTCACGTAAGTCTTGTTAAATACATTCGCTTAACGTTGGGAAATAAATCACGCATGGCGGAGTGTGTTTTGTCCTCCAACGCCCTTCCCTGCTAGAGAGGAGAATTCATGAACAAGTTTATGCGCCAGTCGGTTCTGGCCGCTGGGCTTGCAGCACTGAGCCTGGCTTCCACGGCCAGCTTCGCCGCAAGCGTTTCCTATGACTTCAAGACGTTCTATGACACGTCGACGAGCGATGCGCTCGACACCAAGACCCTGAACTATTCCGTCGCCAAGCTGACGATGACGGATATCGCAGGTGGTGTGGAACTGACCCTGACTCAGAACAGCCACCTCTTCCCCTCGAAGAGCGGCGGTAACTTCATCGATGCCCTGTACCTGTCCGGTCCGGTTGGCTCGCTGAAGCTGAACTCCAAGGATCAGTATCTGAGCCTGTTCGGCGGCTACAACAAGAGCGGCTTCAAGCAAGACGGCTACACCTTCAACTGGAACGTCGACTTCCTGGGCTCGTCGTTCAGCGAAGGCGAAACGGCCAAGCTGACGATCCTGGGCACCGGCGTGTCGGTTTCCAAGTTCGGTTCGGTCGTGATGCTGGATCTGGACAATGCTGGCAAGCCCTACGCTACCGGCTTCCTGGGCCTGAGCGACAACGTGCACTTCCTGGGCACCGCGACGCAACCCATCCCTGAGCCCGGCACTTACGCCATGCTCGGTCTGGGTCTGGCCGGTCTGGGCCTGGTGGCCCGTCGCCGTCAGCAAGCCTGATCGGAGCGCCGCGGGGATCCCGCGGTCGTGGTGGCGGCCACGGCTCGTGTCACCCCTTGCGCCTTCGGCATCGAACGCCCTGCACCCGCAGGGCGTTTGTCATTGGGCAGCGCTTTTGGCTGCCGCTCAAATGCCGGCGACGAACTCGCCCAGCACTTCCGCGAAGGCCTGAGGCTGCTCGACGGCGCTCAGGTGGGCGCAATCTTGCAGCGTCACCAGTTGGGCGCCCGGAATGCCCTTGGCCAGCACCTGCGCCATCTCGGTCAGGGCCGGCTCGTCGTGCGTGCTGCTCATCACCATGGCGGGCACCCGGATCTGCTGCAGGCGTGTGGAGGTGTCGGCATCGCACAGGGCTGCTGCGCAGGCCGTGTAGCCTTCGGGGTCCGTCGATTCGAGCAGCCGCTGGTGGCTGGCCACGATGGCCGGCCGGCGCTGGCGGAAGCCCTCGCTGAAAAAGCGTGCCATGGTCGACATGCCCACGGCCGCCAGGCCATGTGACTCCACCGTGGCGATGCGCTGGCCCAGGGCCTCGCGGGCCGCAGCGTTGTATTTGCAGGTGGTGTTCGACAGCACCAGGGCCTTGACTTTCTCGGGGTGGCGAATCGCCAGTTCCTGGCCGATGAGCCCGCCCATCGACAGGCCCACCCAGATCACGGGCTCGCCCTCGGCCATTTCGTCGATCAGGCGGGCGGCGTCGGCGGCCAGCTCGGTCATGGTCAACGGCTCGGCCCGCGATTCGGAGCGGCCATGGCCGCGTGTGTCCGGACAGATGACGCGGCAGGTGGCGGCCAGCTCGTTGGCCACCAGATCCCACATCGAGCCGTCCTGCCCGAGGGCGTGGCTGAACACGATGGTGTGCGCCGGTGTGCCGCAGCGGGCCTCGCGCACGGTGGCGTGCAGCTTGGGGCGGGTGCTGGTGAACACGGAGCGGCCCACCCCGGGGTGCCAGGCCTGATCGGCGGGATGCGGCGGCGGCTCCATGCCCAGCTCTTTCATGATGCCCAGCGCCCGGGCAAAGCCGGTGTTGGCCGCCGGCACGCCGGCGTAGATGGCGATCTGGATGAGGGCCTCGCGCACTTCTTCAGGGGTGAGCGTGTGATCGTTGCCGGGCGTCAGCGCGCCGCGCAGATGGATCTCGAACTCGTCCCAGCGGCCCAGGGCGCTGGTGACGGCCAGCACGATGATGCGGCGTGTCTTCCAGTCGAGGCCGGGGCGGCCCCACACGCCCTGCCAGGCGTAGTCGGTGATGAAGTGCTGGAATTCGGCATTGAAGGCGTTGGCCTTGGCCACGGACTTGTCCACCCAGGCGTCGCCCAGGGCCGCGCGGCGGTTGCGCATGCCGCGCTCGAAGGAGTGTTCGTAGGGATGTTCCAGCGGATTGGACATGGCAGGTGTGGGGCTGGGTCGGTGTGGAGGGTAGGTTGCGATTGTGCCGCGATGTGGAATGCACGCAAGGCTCGGCCGTCTCAGGGCCTTACCGGCTCCCCATCGCCGTGCCGATCGGTTATGGTGCGCAGCATGCCGCGTGCCGCCCTCTCCATCTTTCGCATCTCGCCCCCGGATTTGCCGGCTGCCCGTCCTGGCCTTCGGGTCTGGGCGACGGTGTTGGCACTGGCCGTGCTGGCCGGGTGCGCGAGCCGTGGGCCTTCGCCGGCCGATGGCCGTCAGGCGCAAGGGCGGCGCGTTCCTCCGACCGGGATGGGGCGCCCGCCGATGCGCCGCCCGATCTGGCTTCGCTGCCCGATCCGGTGCCGCAGGTCGAGCCCATCCGCCAGGGCGGCCCCAACAAGCCATACACCGTGCTGGGCCAGAGCTATGAGCCGATGGTCAAGGATGTGAGCTGGAAGGAAAAGGGCACGGCGTCCTGGTACGGCACCAAGTTCCATGGCCGGCGCACCGCCAGCGGCGAGATGTTCAGCATGTACGGCCTGACGGCCGCGCACCGCACTTTGCCCATCCCGAGCTATGCGCGCGTGCGCCATGCCCGCACGGGCAAGGAAATCATCGTGCGCATCAATGACCGCGGGCCTTTCCACTCCTCGCGGATCATCGATCTCAGCTATGCCGCTGCGGCCAAGCTCGGCATCTTGAGCTCGGGCAGTGCCCCGGTCGAGGTCGAGCGGCTGACTTTCGACGACATCCGCTCGGGCGCCTGGAAGCGTGACAGCGAGCCGGATGAGCAGGGCTCCGATTCAGACAGCTTTGCCGATGCGGCGGGGGCCGGTGATACCACGGCGGTCGTGCCCTTCCCGGATGTGTCGCCCGTGACCTCGTCGGAAACCGCGGCGATCGTGGCGCTGGCTTCGCCATCCAAAGGCGCAGCCGGGACGGCCGCCACCGCCGTCACTCCGCGTGACAAGGGCGCGGACGGCGCCGTGCTGGTGAAGGCGTCCGCCTCGCCCGCCCACACGCCGGCCGCCAAGGGCTTCTGGGTGCAGCTGGCTGCCCTGGCCAAACGCGACAGCGTGGATCGCCTGCAGCAGAAGGTCTCTGCGGTGCTGGGCGAGTTGTCGCCCATGATGACGGTGTTCCAGGAGGCCTCCTGGTTCAAGCTGCAGGTCGGGCCGTATGGTTCGCGGCAGGAAGCCGTGGCGGCGGCCGAACAGGCCCGCGATGTGCTGCAACTGGCGCCGATGGTGGTCGAGCGCCGCTGAAGGGCGGCCACGCTGAAACGGCGGCCCGGCTCAGTCTGCCAATCCAGTCCGGAAATTGCCTCAGATCCGCAGGCTGCGGCTGTAGGCGTGCACCGTGTCCACCAGCACGCTGACGTTCTCGGGCGGCGTGAACTGGCTGATGCCATGCCCCAGGTTGAAGACGTGACCGGATCCTGCCGTGGGACGGCCGAAGCTGTCGAGCGTCTTCTTCACCTCGGCTTCGATCTGCTCGGGCTGGGCGAACAGCACGTTGGGATCCAGGTTGCCCTGCAGCGCCACACGGTCGCCCACGAGCTTGCGCGCCTTGCCCAGGTTCATGGTCCAGTCCAGGCCGACGACATCGCAGCCGGTGTCGGCGATCTCTTCGATCCACAGGCCGCCGCCCTTGGTGAACACGATGGCAGGGATGCGATGGCCCTCGTGCGTCTTCTTGAGCTGGCTGACCACGCGCTTCGTGTAGGCCAGGCTGAATTCCTGGAAGGCGCCATCGGCCAGCACGCCGCCCCAGGAGTCGAACACCATCACCGCTTGTGCGCCGGCTTCGATCTGGGTGTTGAGGTAGAGCGCCACGGCATCGGCATTGATCTCGAGGATGCGGTGCATCAGGTCCGGACGCTGGTACATCATGGTCTTGACCAGGCGGTAGTCGTCCGAGCCGGCGCCTTCGACCATGTAGCAGGCCAGGGTCCAGGGGCTGCCCGAGAAGCCGATCAGCGGCACGCGGCCTTTGCCATCGGCGCCCGTGAGGGCCGTGCGGATGGTGCGCACGGCATCGAACACGTAGCGCAACTTGTCCATGTCGGGCACGGCCAGCTTGGCGACGGCCGCTTCATCGCGCACCGGCGAGGCAAAGCGCGGGCCTTCGCCGGCCGCAAAGCTCAGGCCCAGGCCCATGGCATCGGGCACGGTGAGGATGTCGCTGAAGAGGATGGCGGCGTCCAGGGCATAGCGGTCCAGCGGCTGGAGCGTGACTTCGCAGGCCATCTCGGGGTTCGTGGCCAGCCCCATGAAGCTGCCCGCCTTGTCGCGGGTGGCGCGGTATTCGGCCAGGTAGCGGCCGGCCTGGCGCATCAGCCACACGGGCGTGCAATCGGTGGGCAGGCGCAGGCAGGCACGCAGAAAGCGGTCGTTGGCGAGCGGGGGCAGGGCGGGGGCGGGTGAACTCATGCGTGACATTGTAGGCAGTCGTTCCAGTGAGCATGGATGGGGGTGACCTGAATCAAGGCGGCCTCGAACGCACTTGCCTACAAAGGAGGCCAGTGATGTCTGCCGCGTTCGCGCGCCGTGTGGAAGTGTGGGATGAAGCTGTACCCCTTGAACCGCTCCGAGCACGCCTACCTGGCGCTGGATGGGCTGTCCGGTTCCATCCTCCAGCCTTATGTGATGCGGCTGAGCGAGCCGGTGGACGCAGCCCGCGCACGGCGTGCGGCGCGGTCGCTGCTGGCGTCGTACGAGCGGCTGCGCGCGGTGATCGTGCCGGGATGGCATCTGTACGACTTTCGCGTGCTGCCCGACGACGCGCTGATGGACGATCTGTTCGATGTCGCCTGGCACGAGTGCCATGACGTGGATGCAGGCGATCCTGCGCAAGTGGAGGCCTGGCACAACCGCCTGCTCAACGAGGTCGTCTCGATGGAGCGCGGGCTGGGCTTGCGTTTTCATTTCGTGCCGCACGAGCGCACGCCCCTGCTGGTGCTGAGCGTGCACCACATCCTGCTCGATGGGCGCTCCATGTACCTGGCGATGTCGGATCTGCTGGGGCTGCTCAATGGTCACGAGGCCGTGCACAGGCCGATGGAGGCGCCTTCGCTCATCGAGGCGATCGCGCCGCGTCACTGGCGCGAGTGGCCTGCGCGCTGGTGGGCCTCGTGGCGCAAGGACCGCGCCGAGGCACAGCGGCGTGCGGCGCGGCCGGTGGCCCATGTGCCCGGCGTGCCGCGTGGGCCGGGGCATCACTACTCGGCCCATGCGGTGCTGCACCACGCCGTCTCGGTGCCGGCCGAGCGTCTGCATGCCTGGGCCAAGCCGCGCAAGCTGTCGGTCAATGCCATGCTGATGGCCGCGCTGGCCGAGGCCATCCAGTCCATGCAGCCGGCCGCTGAGGGGCAGACCGTGGAGAAGGCCGTGTCGATGCGGATGTCGGTCGATCTCAGGCGCTTCTTTCCCAAGGACCGCGCGCCGGTCACGGGCAACTACGTCGGCAGCTACATCGCGACGGCACATCGCGCCACGTCGCTGGAGGCGAGTGCGGTCGAGCTGGCATCAGCAATCGCGCAAGGCGCTCGGACGCTTCCTTCGCCGCGAGATGTCGGCCGGCTACCTGCTGGAAGAGACCTACAAGTGGTTCGGGCGCACGATGTTCTCGCATGCCTTCCGGCGGGCCACGGCGGCCGGCGCCTTCGATGGCGTGTCTTGCCACCTGACCACACTGGGCGCCATCGACGCCATCAATGCGCCCGGTGCGCAGGTGCGGCTCGAGGCGATCTACGGCTCGGTCGTGAGCATGATCACGGTGCTGGTGGCCGTGGTGGAACTCCATGGCCGCATGATGGTGACGGTGTCGTGGCAGCTCAGCCATCGCCGCCGCGAGGTGATCGAGGATCTGATGGCCCGTTTCGACGCCAGGCTCGCCGCCCTGGTGGCCGAGCGTGCATGAATGCCGCTTATGCCGTTTTATGCCGTTTGGGGCCCCCTGCAGGGGCCCTGAGACAGGGGGTCCTACGCGGAACCCAGGAGGGCATCTTGCAGCGTTTCTGGCAGCATGCCTGCCATGGCCAACATCATCACCAGCGACATCATTCCCATGAACCGCACCGAGCACGGTTACGCCGCGCTCGAAGGCCTGGCCGGCACCATGCTGCTGCCCTCGCTGATGCGTCTGTCGGCACCTGTCACCGAAGAGCAGGTGAAGCTGGCCCTGCGCAAGCTGGTGACGGCCTACCCCAAGCTGCGCTCGATCGTCGAGCCGGGGCTGCGCCTGTACCACTTCCGCGTGCTGCCCGATGGCCCCTTGATGGACCAGATGGTGGACCGCGCCTTCCACGTCGACCGCCACATCAACATCGATGACCCGGCCGAGCTGGAAGCCTGGCACCGCTCCGTCGTCAATGACATCGTGCCTTTGGAGCACGGGCCCTGCTACATGGTGCGCTTCGTGCCGCATCCCGAGCGCCCGGCCATCATCTTCGCCGTGCCGCACATCCTGGTTGATGGCCTGAGCGTGGCCTTCCTGGTGCACAACATCATCCGCAGCCTCAATGGCATGGACATCGAGCCCATGCCGGTCGAAGCCCCGTCGATGGTCGGCGCCATCGCGCCCGAGAAGTGGTGGCAGTGGCCGGTGCAGATGTGGAAGTCCCGCCAGCACCAGATCGCGGAGAAGAAGCGCCTGGCCGAGGTCAACGTGCTGCAGGTGCCTACGCGTCTGGGCCCGCACTACACCTCCTCGGGCTTCCGCCACCACGAGGTCTCCATCGGCACCGACGAGATGCGCAAGGCCACCAAGAAGGTCGGCGTGTCGCTCAACGCGCTGGTGGTTTCGGCCTTCGCGCAGACCTTCCTCGATCAATCGCCCGACGATCCCAAGGGCGCTGCCGTGATCCGCATCTCGGTGGACCTGCGGCGCTTCTATCCCAAGGACGCCAAGCACGGCATGCTGCTGGGCAACCACGTGGGCGCTTCGCTGGTGATCGAGCAGAACGCCCGCAAGACGGCGCGCGAGCGCCTGCAGTCGGTGGATGCACAGTTGAAAGAAGGCATCGCCCGCTACACCCGCCGGGAGATGTGCTGGGGCTATTTGCTGGAAGAGCTGATGCCATATCTCGGCCGCACGGCCATTGCGCACTTCGCCTCGCAGATGAAGCGCAAGAACAAGTTCCCCAAGATCAGCGCGCACGTGACCACCGGCGGCAACGTCAACATGATCAACGTGTGGGACAAGCCGATCCGCATCGTGCAGCTGTATTCGACGGTCAACAGCATCTCGCCGCTGTCCTCGACGCTGGAGATCGACGGCAAGTACTACACGCCGCTGTCGTGGCAACTGTCCGAGACCTCGAACGAAGAGATGGCCGACTTCCAGCGCCGGCTGGATGCAACGCTCGTGCGTCTGGTACGCGAGGTGCTGGCTGAAGACGCGCCGGTGGCGGCGAGTTCGACGGTGGCAGCCTGAGCATCTGAGTAGAGTCCCGTCCCCGACTCAGGGGGACGGCAGGCGACATCGTGTGATGTCATCTGCATCGATGGGTAACATGAACATGTGAGCATGTTCATGGGGCTTTCATCGTGCAGGACAAAGACATCATCCGACTCAACCGCATCGAGCACGGCTACGTGGCGCTGGAGGGCCTGGCCGGCTCGGCGCTCGTGTCCACCTGCTTCCGATTGTCCGGCCCTGTGGAGCTGGACCAGGTCAGACGCGCGCTGCGGCAGTTGGTCACCGCTTGCCCCAAGATGCGCGCGCTGGTCGAGCCGGGGCGTCATCTCTATCACCTGCGCGTGATGCCCGATGGCCCCTTGATCGACCAGTGGGTGGACCAGGCCCTGGTGGTGGATCGGCACATCGATCTGGAAGACCCGGCGCAGCTCGAAGCCTGGCAGCGCTCCGCACTCAATGACCAGTTGCCGCTGGAGCACGGCCCGCTGTTCATGCTGCGCGTGGTGCTCGATCCGGAAAGCCCGGGCTTTGTCTTTGCCACGCCCCACCTCATCGGCGATGGCCTGACCTCGGCCTACATGACGCACCTGCTGATCCGCGGCCTCAATGGCATGTCGATGGACCCGATGCCCATCGAGGCGCCTTCGCTGGTCGACGCCATCAAGCCGGAGAAGTGGTGGCAGTGGCCGGCGCAGATGTGGAAGTCGCGCCAGCACAAGGTCGAAGAAAAGCGGCGTCTGGCGCAACTGAAGATCCTGCAGTTGCCCACGGAGCCCACGCCTCACTACACCAGCACCGGCTACCGACTCTCCGAAGTCACCATGGGCGCCGACCAGATGCGCCGCGCCGCCAAGAAGGCCGGCGTGTCGATGAACTGCATGATGGTCGCCGCCGTGGCGCAGACCTTCCTGGATCAGTCTCCCGACGATCCGCGGGCCGCGGCCGTCATCCGCATTTCCATCGACATGCGGCGCTTCTATCCCAAGGAAGACAAGCACGGCCCGCTGTGGGGCAACCATGTGGGCGCCTACCTGGTGATCGAGCAGGATCAGCGCAAGACCACGCAGGCCCGCCTGCAGTCCATCGACGCGCAACTCAAGGAAGGCATCGCCCGCTATGCCCGCCGCGAAATGTGCTGGGGCTATCTGTTCGACGAGATCGGGCCGTATCTGGGCCGCACGCTGATTGGCCACATCGCCGTGCAGCTCAAGCGCAAGAACCGCTTCCCCAAGATCAGCATGCACGTGACCAATGGCGGCAACCTCAACATGATCAATGTGCCGGGGCAGCCATTGAGCATCGTGTGGGGCTGCTCGACCACCTTCAGCGCCTCACCCCTGTGCGCGACGATGGAGATCAGCGGGCATTACTACGCGCCCATCACCTGGCAGATGGCCGAGACGCCTGAGCCGGCGATCGCCGAGTTCCACCGCCGGCTGGATGTGAACCTCAGCCGCATGGCGCGCGACATCCTGGACGATGCGGCCTACGTGCCGATACCCAAAGGCGGCCTGAGCCTCAGAGCCGGCCCAACTCCACATACAGCGGCCGGTCATCGATGCTCGGGCCGCGGATCATCGCCATAGCTCAGCCAGAAGTGGCTGGAGATGAGCTTCTGGCGCTTGTAGCCGCGCGGCACGTCTTCCATCGGGTCGCCATGCGTGATGCCGATGGCCAGTGCGTCGTACTTCTGGCCGGCATTGGCCATCACCCAGTCGATCAGTGCGCGGAACACATCCTTGTCATCGCCCGCGACGAGGTAGTTGTAGAGCGTCAGGTAATTGAGCACGCCGCCCACCGGTGGCAGCTTGAAGCCGCCCACCATGCCCACGTACAGGTTGTAGATGGGGCGCAGCAGCTTGATGATGGGCTTGAAGCCCACGATGCGCGTCTGCTTGTAGGCCTTCTGGTTCCAGCCGCCGATCATGCCGATGATCTCGCCGTTGCGCAGAGCCAGCGCCATGTCGCCGATGCGCAGGCCGGCGTAATACGGATCGCCCGCATGCAGCTTGGCGAAGTCGTAGACCGGATAGCCGTTGCGGCGCGGCGCCTCGCGGTCGAAGAAGGCCTGCATGGCCGACACGTCCTTGGCCGTGGCCGCGCGGATCTCCACGCCGGCCGGGATGCGCGGTTTGATCTTGCGCACGTAGATGAAGCTGGTTTCGATCGTGTGGCTGATCCAGTAGCGGAACAGCACGCCGTCGGCGGCATTGGCCGCGGCGTCCAGCGGCGCCGTGTTCTCCTTCAGCACGATGCCTTGCAGCAAATCGGTGGCCTGGCGGTGCTTCTTTTGTTCGATGAACAGGTTGGAGGCGATGCCGCGGCGGCGGTAGTAAGGATCGACGCGCGTGTCGCCGGAGTAATAGACACGGCGCTTTTTGCCGCTGATGAACAGCTCGCGGCCCGAGATCACCGTCAGGCCGGCCAGCACATCGGGGCGCTCGTCGTCATCGGCCACCGTCAGCACGAACTCGTCGCCGATCACCTTGGCGCCCACGAAGAAATCGGGTGCGCGCTGGAAGCACATCTGCGCCACGCCCGGCATCGTGATCTTGGTGATCAGATCCTGCATCTTCGCGTTGTCCGCGGGGGTGCCCTGTCGTACGGTGATGGCCATGGCTCGTGTCGTCGTAATTGAAAACTGCAGAAGGAAAGACTACTCGGCGTCCAGCGATTGGCGCAGCACGGCGGGCACGGCGCCCTTCCAGTGCCGCAGCGGTTCGATCTTGATGTTGCCTTCGATCATGCCGCGCTCACGACATTGATCCAGGTAGATGCCGCGCATGTTCGGCAATGCGACACAGGCCGGCGGGCTGAAGCTGACCCAGCTCGCGCGCCAGCTTGTAGTGGAAGTTGGCCTGCAGGGCCTGCTCCACCTGTTGCGCCAGCGATTGCTGCAGCGTTTGGCGCGGCGCATCGGCGCTGCATTCGACCAGCAGCACATAGCCGGGCGTGCGGTGGCGTGCTTCATCGAGTGCCAGCAGCGTCACCGGCGTGGCGCCATCGAGTTGCAAGGTGTCCTGCACTTGCTGGGCCGTGGTCGCGCTCGTCTTTTCACCCACCAGATCGACGCCATCGTTGCGGCCCAGGAAGGTGAAGCAGGGCACCTGCTGCATGTGCGAATCCACGCGCAGCACATCGCTCATCTGGTAGCGCGCAAAGCCCGAGCCGGTCGTCAGGATGGGGATGACCTCCTGGCCCTGCCGCAATTGCCACGAGGCGTAGACCTTGCCATCTTGGGCATCGGCAAACTCGAAGAAGTGGCTGAGGTAAGCCAGCGGGAATCGGCCATCGAAGGGGAAGGTCACCACGCCTTCGGTGGCCCACAGGCCCTTGCCCTGGAAGGCCGCATGCGGCAGCAGCCGGCGCAGCTTCTGGGCCCAGGGCGCGGCAGCGGCCGTGTCCCACGAACTGAGCACCGCCAGTTGCGGCCAGAGCTTTTCAAAGAAGGCCGCGTTCAGTTGCCCGTTCCAGCCTTGCAGCAGCTTGGCGGCGCGGGCAGATTGCGGGCAGCGCAGTCCGGCCATGCGCGGCTTGCGCGCGCCCCAGTCGCCACGGGCCAGCACCTGGGCCAGCTCTTCGCGCCAGGCGGACATCTGCTCCAGCGCCCCCAGCCCGAAGGTCGGGCTCCACACCGAGATGAAGCCCAGCGATTCGTCGGCCGCCAGATAGGCGACGGTGGCAAAGAGCGAATCGTCCGAACTCTCGGCCAGCGCGATGTCCTGCGGCGCGGCCTGCGTCAGATATGCCAGCAGCCGCTTGCCGAAGGACAGCAGCTTCATGTCATCGTTGATGTCGCCCGCCGTCTGGCTGCGCATCTCGGTGGGGATCCACGAGAGCGACCAGTAATGCGTGCCCTGCGCCATCTTGGGGAACTGCCGGTACAGATCGCCCAGCCACGCCGTGATCGGGTCATCGATCTCGTCGAGGAACATCTTGGTGTAGGGCACCCACTTGACGGCCGAGGTCGAGCCGCTGGTGGGCTGATAGCGCATCACCGGCGAATCGATCATCAGCGATTGCTTGCGCTCGCGCTGCTGGCCGATGACGTCCGCGTAGTCCTTGTAGGTGGTCAGCGGCATCTGCCGCACGAACTCCTCCCACGACCAGTCGGCGCGGATGCCGCGACGCTGGCCTTCGGGCGAGCGCGCGACGGCCGACAGCCAGCGCGCCAGACGGGCACGCTGCACCGATTCCAGCTCGCCGAGGTGTTCTTCGAAGCGACGCCGTCCGGGAGCGACCAGCCGTTTGAGGAGTTGATGTCCGAGAGCTGTACCTGCGCCCATGCCTTAGGAGGTCTTGCCTCGTTCCAGTGCGTCATCCAGGCTGGAGTCCTGCCAGGATGCTTGTTGTTGTGAGTCGGAGCGGGCCGCATCGCCGGCACCAGCCGGCAGGTAGTTTCGCAGAATGTGCCGGCGAATCCAGCGCAGCGGGGCGGCCTGCAAGGCCTGCAGCACGTCGGTGGCATCGAAAGCCGACACGCTCAGCAGGGCGGTGCCCTTGCGCCAGTTTGGATTCATCTTGCTGAACAGGGCGATGTGCCGATCTGCCGTGGTCATGGCCCGAGAGATGGCCATGTCGGCGGCATGCGGGCGGAAGATGTGCTCGCCCGTCAGCGTCAGCAGCATGCGCCGCGCGTCGAAGCCTTGCTTGAACAGTTGCTTGCCCAGGGCCTGCGCGACGCGCTTGTGATCCGCATCCAGGCCATCGGCGCTGGGGTAGACCTTGCGGGCGTGGCCGGCCATGAGGTGGAAGCTGCGGTGGTGGCGCGCCAGCTGGCACCAGTACAGCGGCGTGCCGGGGTGCCGCAGCTTGATCTTGAGCAGCACGCTCTGGATGGCTTCGATCAGTTCGCTCTGGGCCCAGTAGTCCGGCAGGACCACGGCATCATCGGCGAGCATGGCGAGGGCCGGGGTGCCTTCCACTTCCGTGCGCCTGAGCGTGACGGTGGCAAAGCCGACAATGCGCCCATCCGACGTGCGCGTCATCAGGATCACGCCGGTCTTGCGGCCGAGTTCCCGGATGAAGACATCCAGTGCCGCCTCGTCATGGCAGGCGGCAAAGACTTCGTACATTTGTCGGATGCCCGTCACCGAGACCGATCGGATGGGGCGATAGCGGGTTCGGATCGGTTCTGCGTGGGCGCTGGGGGTGGTCATGCACGGCTCCAGGGGGCGGAACGCCACGGCGGGCAGACAAGATGTGCTCCGTCCGCCGCTTCGCGGCAGGCCAGAGTTGTTCTCGTTTTGGCGGTTCTGTTACGAATTGAACGCCCAGCATGCCTGCCGGCCCCCGTGCCAAGACACCGGGCTTGTCCCAGCCTCTCCCTTACATGAGGGGTGAAACATGGCGGGGCGGTGTACCGTACCGTGCACCGTTGTGGTTCCTGGACGACTCCCATGTCGCAGCGGCACCCGTGCATGAGGGGGTTCCTTCACGGCGTTTCAAACAAGTGGGGTGCTGGGGCTTGGACTGTTTGCGGGTAAGTGCGTATAATCTTTAGGTTTTGCCGACGCCTGGGTCGGCGTTTTTGTGCCCGTGAATGTGTGCGAGCTAAGTGTGCCCGCGAATGTGTGCGGTGCCGGATGGTGCCGACATGTCCTTCGCTGACTCCGATCTGCCTGATCCGTACAAAGACGTCGATCTCCGAGACCTTCCCGTTCGGCCGCTGACGCGAGAAGAGGCGCAAGCCCTGATCGCACGCAACCCCTCCCTGCCTGTCTGGCGGGTGCTCGCCGTCCAGGCGGCATTCGGGTTCGGTGTCGCGCTGGTATGGGGAGGGCTGTCTCGCAGTCTGCCTTCGCTGCTGTCCGCTTTGTATGGGGTCGCAGTGGTCATGCTCCCGTCTCTGTTGATGGCGCGGGGTGTGTTCGGGCGGAACGCGGGGCGCAGCGTGGGGGGATTGCTCGGATGGCAGTTCCTCAAGATGGGCTTGAGCGCCGCCATGCTGGTGCTTGCCCCTCGGGTGCTCAATCCCGTGGATTGGGTCGCGCTGCTGGTCACCTTGGTGTTGTGCTTGAAGATTACCTGGGTGGTGCTGCTCATCGGGCAGCGCCGCAAGAAAAACTTTGCCTGACGAGAGTTCTGATGTCTGCTGAAGCTCACGCCGTAGAACACGCGCTCACCGCGCCTGAATACATCGGTCACCACCTGCGCCACCTGCAGAACTTTGCAGAGCCGCAGGCCATCGTGGATTGGAACTACATCAACTACGACTCGGTGTTCTGGTCCATCGTCATGGGCATGCTGGGTGTCTTCATGCTGTGGCGTGCCGCCAAGAAGGCCACGTCCGGCGTGCCCGGCCGCTTTCAGGCTGCCGTCGAAATGCTGGTCGAGTTGGTCGACACGCAGGCCAAGGGCATCGTGCACAACGCCGAATCCCGCAAGGCCGTGGCCCCTGTGGCGCTCACCGTGTTCATCTGGATCTTCTTCATGAACGCGATGGACCTGCTGCCGGTTGACTTGCTGCCCCGTCTGTGGACCGAGTACTACGCCGCCGCCGGCCACGATCCGCACCACGCCTACATGCGCGTCGTGCCCACCGCCGACCTGTCCATCACCCTGGGCATGTCCATCTCCGTGCTGCTGATCTGCCTGTACTACAACATGAAGATCAAGGGCGTGGGCGGCTGGATCAAGGAGCTGTTCACGGCCCCCTTCCATGCACACGGCCCCGTCGGCACCCTGCTGCTTCTGATCCCGAACTTCTTCCTGAACATCGTCGAATTCGGCGCCAAGACCATCTCTCACGGCATGCGGCTGTGGGGCAACATGTATGCGGGCGAACTCGTGTTCATGCTGATCGCCCTGCTGGGTGCCGCCGTCGGCTCGACGCTGACGGCCGGTGGTGCCGGCCTGTGGGCCCTGGGCGTGATCGCCGGTTCGGCCTGGGCCATCTTCCACATCCTGATCATTGCGCTGCAGGCCTTCATCTTCATGATGCTGACCCTGGTCTACATCGGCCAGGCGCACGAAGGTCACTGATCTCGCATCCGTACTGAATTTCGTTTTCTCTCTCTTTCTTAAACCAACCTCTCTTTTTTACCTTTAGGAGCAATCATGGAAATCGTGTTGGGCAACGTTGCACTGGCTTGTGGTCTGATCATCGCTCTGGGCGCCATCGGTGCCTGTATCGGTATCGCTCTGATGGGTGGCAAGTACTTCGAAGCCACCGCCCGTCAACCCGAGCTGATGAACGAACTGCAAACCAAGATGTTCCTGCTGGCCGGTCTGATCGACGCCGCCTTCCTGATCGGTGTCGGTATCGCCATGCTGTTCGCCTTCGCGAACCCCTTCATCGCCGCGCTGAAGTAATCGGTCCCTTCTCGACTGAACATTCCATTTAACCGAGAAAGGTCCGAGCCGTGAATCTGAACGCAACGTTGTTCGCGCAGATCGTGGTCTTCGGGATCCTGTGGTGGTTCACGATGAAGTTCGTGTGGCCCCCGATCACGAAGGCGCTCGACGAGCGCGCAGGCAAGATCGCGGACGGTCTGGCCGCGGCCGACAAGGCCAAGCTGGAACTGGCGAACGCTAACCGCAGCGTCCAGGAACAGCTCAGCCAGTCCCGCGACGAAATCGCCAAGCGCATCGCCGATGCTGAAAAGCGTGCGGCCGCCATCGTGGAAGAGGCCAAGAAGCGCGCTTCCGACGAAGGCACCAAGATCGTGGCCGATGCGAAGGCAGAAGCCGATCAGCTGGTCGTCCAGGCACGTGAAGCCCTGCGCGAGCAGGTCGCTGCACTGGCCGTCAAGGGCGCCGAGCAGATCCTGCGTCGCGAGGTGAATCCTCAGGTCCACGCTGACCTGCTGAGCCGCCTGAAGTCGGAGCTGTGATCATGGCCGAGCTTGCCACCATCGCCCGTCCTTACGCCGAAGCCTTGTTCAAGGCCACCCCCGTGTCGGAGCAATCCGCCTGGGTAGAGCAGGTGGACGCACTGGCTCAGGTCGCACGCGACCCGCAGCTGCGCCCGTTCGCCGACAACCCCAAGGTCACGCTGGAGAACATCTACGGCGTGGTCACCGGGGCAGCCAAGGTGGTTCTGGCGCCGGCCGTGGCCAACTTCCTGCGTACCGTTCTGGACAACGGTCGTCTCGCGGCGCTGCCGCAGATGGCCGAGCAGTTCCAGGCCCTCGTGCAAGCCCGCCAGGGCGTGTCCGAAGCCCGCATCTACAGCGCCTTCCCGATCACTGACACGCAGGTGTCCGAGATCGTCGTGCCGCTGGAAAAGCGCTTCGGTCGCAAGCTGGAAGCCAAGGTGGAGGTCGATGCCGACCTCATCGGCGGCGTGCGCGTGGTGGTCGGTGACGAGGTGCTCGACACTTCCGTCAAGGCCCGCCTGGAACGCATGAAGACGGCCCTCCTGGCCTGATAAGCGGAGCCCGGCCTCAACCCACAGCCACGAACAGTCGCCAACCACCGCCGGTGCCCCCTCCCGTGAGGGCCACCGGTTGTCGTCAACGAGGTATGCCACCGTGCAGCCCTTGACCAGACTGGGAGCAAAGCAATGCAACTGAATCCCGCAGAAATTTCCGAACTGATCAAGAGCCGCATCGAAGGTCTCGGCGCGGCTGCCGACATTCGCAACCAAGGTACCGTCATCTCCGTGACCGACGGTATCGTGCGCGTCCACGGCCTGTCCGATGCGATGCAAGGCGAAATGCTGGAATTCCCCGCCAACGCCTCGGGTGTCCCCACCTACGGCCTGGCCCTGAACCTCGAGCGCGACTCCGTCGGCGCCGTGATCCTGGGTGAATACGAGCACATCTCCGAAGGCGACACCGTCAAGTGCACGGGCCGCATTCTGGAAGTGCCCGTGGGCCCTGAGCTCATCGGCCGCGTCGTCAACGCCCTGGGTCAGCCCATCGACGGCAAGGGCCCGATCAACGCCAAGCTGTCTTCTCCCATCGAGAAGATCGCCCCGGGCGTGATCGCCCGTGAATCCGTGTCGCAGCCCCTGCAGACCGGCATCAAGTCGATCGACTCGATGGTGCCCGTCGGCCGTGGCCAGCGCGAGCTGATCATCGGTGACCGTCAGACCGGCAAGACCGCCGTCGCCATCGACGCGATCATCAACCAGAAGGGCCAGGGCGTCACGTGTATCTACGTGGCCATCGGCCAGAAGGCTTCCTCGATCAAGAACGTCGTGCGTGCCCTGGAGCAAGCCGGCGCCATGGACTACACCATCGTCGTCGCCGCTTCGGCCTCTGACTCGGCTGCCATGCAGTTCGTGTCGGCCTACTCCGGCTGCGCCATGGGCGAGTACTTCCGCGACCGCGGTCAAGACGCCCTGATCGTGTACGACGACCTGTCCAAGCAGGCCGTGGCCTACCGTCAAGTGTCGCTGCTGCTGCGCCGCCCGCCCGGCCGCGAAGCCTTCCCTGGCGACGTGTTCTACATCCACTCGCGTCTGCTCGAGCGCGCAGCCCGCGTGAACGCCGACTACGTCGAAGCCTTCACCAACGGTGAAGTCAAGGGCAAGACGGGTTCGCTCACGGCGCTGCCCATCATCGAAACGCAAGCCGGTGACGTGTCCGCCTTCGTTCCGACCAACGTGATCTCGATCACCGACGGTCAGATCTTCCTGGAAACGAACCTGTTCAACGCTGGTATCCGTCCCGCCATCAACGCCGGTATCTCGGTGTCGCGCGTGGGTGGTGCAGCCCAGACCAAGGTGATCAAGGGCCTGTCCGGCGGTATCCGTACCGACCTGGCGCAGTACCGTGAACTGGCTGCCTTCGCGCAGTTCGCCTCCGATCTGGACGCTGCCACCCGCAAGCAGCTGGACCGCGGTGCCCGCGTGACCGAACTGCTCAAGCAGGCTCAGTACCAGCCCCTGTCGATCTCGCTGATGGGCGCCACGCTCTTCGCCGTGAACAAGGGCTACATGGACGACGTGGACGTCAAGAAGATCCTGGCCTTCGAAGCCGGTCTGCACCAGTTCCTCAAGACCAGCCACGCAGCCCTGCTCGCCAAGATCGAGCAAGCCAAGGCCCTGGACAAGGACGCTGAGGCTGAACTGCAGTCGGCCATCGTCGCGTTCAAGAAGACCTTCGCCTGACCATGAACCACCCCCGAAGCGCCTTCGGCGCTCCCCCTCAAGGGGGCGCCACCAGCGGACCGGCGAAGCCGGATCCGCGGCGTCTGCTTGATCGCGCCGCCGTTGCGTGCATCTGGGGCGATTCTTCTAATAGGAGATCCTGATGGCAGCAGGTAAGGAAATACGCAACAAGATCAAGAGCGTCGAGAACACCAAGAAGATCACCAAGGCCATGGAAATGGTCGCGGCTTCGAAGATGCGCAAGGCGCAGGATCGCATGCGTGCGGCCCGCCCCTACGCTGAAAAGGTGCGCAACATCACGGCGAACCTGGCCAAGGCCAACCCCGAGTACGTCCACCCCTTCATGCTCCAGAACGCTGGCGGCAAGAAGGTGGGCTTCATCGTGGTCAGCACGGACAAGGGTCTGTGCGGTGGTCTCAACACCAATGTGCTGCGTGCCGTGACCAACAAGCTCCGCGAGCTCGACGGTCAGGGCATCAAGGCCGACGTGGTGTCCATCGGCAACAAAGCCACTGGCTTCTTCAACCGCATCGGCGCCAACATCGTGGCGCAGGTGGTGGGCATGGGTGACACGCCTCACCTGGAGAAGCTGATCGGCCCGGTCAAGGTGCTGCTCGATGCCTACACGGCCGGCGAGCTGAGCGCCGTCTACCTGTGCTTCACCCGCTTCATCAACACGATGAAGCAGGAGCCGGTGGTCGAGCAGCTGCTGCCCCTGAAGGCGGATGCGTTCGAAGGTGAAAAGACCCATGCATGGGAATACATCTACGAACCCGACGCCAAGGTCGTCATCGATGAGCTGATGGTGCGTTACGTGGAAGCGCTGGTCTACCAGGCCGTGGCCGAGAACATGGCGTCCGAGCAATCGGCGCGCATGGTGGCCATGAAGGCGGCAACCGACAACGCAGGCAACGTGATCAAGGAACTGAAGCTGGTCTACAACAAGACCCGTCAGGCCGCCATCACGAAGGAACTCTCCGAGATCGTTGCCGGCGCGGCTGCGGTCTGATCTGATTTTTGATTTGAAGGAACGCAAATGGCTGACACACAAGTGGCACAAGCTGTAGGCAAGATCGTTCAGTGCATCGGCGCCGTGGTGGACGTGGAATTCCCGCGTGACCGCATGCCCAAGGTGTACGACGCCTTGAAAATGGACGGCTCGGCCCTGACCCTGGAAGTGCAACAGCTTCTGGGTGACGGCGTGGTCCGTACCATCGCCCTGGGTTCGTCCGACGGCCTGCGCCGTGGCATGGTGGTCTACAACACCGATGCCCCCATCACCGTCCCCGTCGGTCCCGCCACGCTGGGCCGCATCATGGACGTGCTGGGCAACCCCATTGACGAGCGCGGCCCGGTCGACCAGGCTCAAACCGCCTCGATCCACCGCAAGGCCCCGGCTTATGACGAGCTGTCGCCTTCGACCGAACTGCTCGAAACCGGCATCAAGGTGATCGACCTGGTCTGCCCGTTCGCCAAGGGCGGCAAGGTGGGTCTGTTCGGTGGCGCCGGTGTGGGCAAGACCGTGAACATGATGGAACTCATCAACAACATCGCCAAGGCTCACTCGGGTCTGTCGGTGTTCGCTGGTGTGGGCGAGCGTACCCGTGAGGGCAACGACTTCTATCACGAAATGTCCGACGCAGGCGTCGTCAAGCAGGACAACCTGGCCGAGTCGAAAGTGGCCATGGTGTACGGTCAGATGAACGAGCCGCCGGGCAACCGTCTGCGCGTGGCCCTGACCGGTCTGACGATGGCCGAGTCCTTCCGTGACGAAGGCCGTGACGTGCTGTTCTTCGTGGACAACATCTACCGCTACACCCTGGCTGGTACCGAAGTGTCCGCTCTGCTGGGCCGCATGCCGTCCGCCGTGGGCTATCAGCCGACGCTGGCCGAAGAAATGGGCCGTCTGCAAGAGCGCATCACGTCCACCAAGGTCGGTTCGATCACCTCGATCCAGGCCGTGTACGTCCCTGCGGATGACTTGACCGACCCGTCGCCTGCCACGACCTTCGCCCACTTGGACTCCACCGTGGTGCTGTCGCGTGACATCGCTTCGCTGGGCATCTACCCCGCCGTGGACCCGCTGGACTCGACCTCGCGTCAGCTGGACCCGCACGTGGTCGGCGAAGAGCACTACACCGTGGCCCGCGCCGTGCAAGGCACGCTGCAGCGCTACAAGGAACTGCGCGACATCATCGCCATTCTGGGCATGGACGAACTGGCTCCGGAAGACAAGCTGCTTGTCGCCCGCGCACGTAAGATCCAGCGCTTCCTGTCGCAGCCGTTCCACGTGGCCGAAGTGTTCACGGGCGCGCCTGGCAAGTACGTGCCTCTGAAGGAAACCATCCGTGGTTTCAAGATGATCGTCAGCGGCGAGTGCGATGCACTGCCCGAGCAGGCCTTCTACATGGTCGGCACGATCGACGAAGCCTTCGAGAAGGCCAAGGCCCTGAACTAAGCGGCAAGAACAGGTGTGGGGCGGTCACCCATTGACCGCTCTGCATCTGGCCTGTCGCTCTCACGAAAGAGAGCACCATGTCCACCATTCACGTCGACGTTGTCTCCGCCGAAGAGTCCATCTTTTCGGGCGAAGCCACGCTGGTGTCCCTGCCTGGTGAAGTGGGCGAGCTCGGCATCCTGCCGCGTCACACCCCGCTGATCACCCGCATCAAGCCGGGCGCGGTGCGCATCCAGCGCGCCGACAACAAGGAAGAAGAGTTCGTCTTCGTGGCCGGCGGCATTCTCGAAGTGCAGCCCAACTGCGTGACCGTTCTGGCCGACACCGCCATCCGCGGCAAGGACCTGGACGAAGCCAAGGCCAACGAAGCCAAGCGTCTGGCCGAAGAGGCCGTGCAGAACGCCAAGAGCGATCTGGACTTGGCCAAGGCCCAGACCGAGCTGACCGAGCTGGTGGCCCAGTTGGCGGCCATCCGTCGTCTGCGTCGCAAGTGATCTTCCCGGCCGCTTCAAGGCGGCCAACGCACCAAAGCCCGTGGCGCTTGACCGGCCCCGGGCTTTTTCCATTTCAGTGCCGCCATCGTTGCCCATGGCCCATCACCAGGGGCTCCCCTGCGGCCATGCACGGCTGGCAGGCTAGACTGTGAAGTTGCCGCCATCTCGGCGCCGCATCGATTGATCACGCACGGAGCGTAGTTCCATGTCCACCGCGCGCACAGCCGCACCCTCTGCCAAGGCCAGCAAGAAGAAGGCCCCGGCCAAAGCCCCCAGCAAGCTTGTCAGGCCGGCCAAGCCGGCCGTCGCGGCCCCGCCCACGGTCCAGGACTACCTGCAAAAGATTCTCACCAGCCGCGTCTACGACGTCGCCATCGAAAGCCCGCTGGACGAAGCCCGCAACCTGTCGCGCCGCCTGGGCCACCAGGTCTTCCTCAAGCGCGAAGACAAGCAGCCCGTCTTCAGCTTCAAGCTGCGCGGCGCCTACAACAAGATGGCCAAGCTCAGCCGCGCGCAACTGGCCAAGGGCGTGATCTGCGCTTCGGCCGGTAATCACGCGCAGGGCGTGGCCATGGGCGCACGCAGGCTCGGCTGCCAGGCCACCATCGTCATGCCGGTGACGACCCCGCAGGTCAAGATCGATGCCGTGCGCAACTTCGGCGGTGACAAGGTCACCATCGTGCTGCACGGCGAAAGCTACTCGGATGCGGCCCTGCATGCCAAGGAGCTGGAGCGCAAGAAGGGCATGACCTTCGTGCATCCGTTTGACGATCCCGATGTGATCGCCGGGCAGGGCACGGTGGCCATGGAGATCCTGCGCCAGCATAGCGGCCCGATCGATGCCGTGTTCGTGGCCATCGGCGGCGGCGGGCTCATCAGCGGCGTGGCCGCCTACATCAAGGCGGTGCGCCCTGAGATCAAGGTGATCGGGGTTCAGATGAATGACTCCGATGCCATGGCCAAGTCCGTGAAGGCCGGAGAGCGTGTCACGCTCAGCGATGTCGGCCTGTTCAGTGACGGCACCGCGGTCAAGCTGGTCGGCGAAGAAACGATGCGCCTGACGAAGATGCTGGTGGACGACATCGTCACGGTGAACACCGATGCGGTGTGTGCCGCCATCAAGGACATCTACCAGGACACGCGTTCGATCGTCGAGCCCGCCGGGGCGCTCGGGGTGGCCGCACTGAAGCAGTACGCCGCGCGCCACGGTGGCCAGGGCAAGACCTATATCGCCATCAACTGCGGCGCCAACATGAACTTCGACCGGCTGCGCTTCGTGGCCGAACGCGCCGAAGTGGGCGAAGAGCGCGAAGCGCTGATGGCCGTCACCATCCCGGAGGAGCGCGGCTCCTTCAAACGGTTTTGCGAGACCATCGGCCCGCGCAGCGTCACGGAGTTCAACTATCGGATCTCGGATGCCGCCGAGGCGCATGTGTTCGTGGGCCTGAGCACGCGGGAAAGGGCGAGTCAAAACAGATCGCGCGCCAGTTCGAGTCACAAGGCTTCCGCACGGTGGACCTGACGCATGACGAGCTGGCCAAGACCCACATCCGCCACATGGTGGGCGGGCGATCGGCCCTGGCCGAAGGCGAGCGCCTCTACAGCTTCATCTTCCCCGAGCGGCCTGGCGCCCTGATGGGCTTCCTCACCAGCCTGCCGCCGGGCTGGAACATCAGCCTGTTCCATTACCGCAACCAGGGCGCCGACTATGGCCGCATCCTGGTGGGCCTGCAGGTGCCCAAGAACGAGGCCGGCCGCATCGGCGCGGTGCTCGACAAGCTGGGTTATGCCTACGTGGATGAGAGCCGCAACCCGGTCTATCGCCTGTTTCTGCGCTGAGTGGGGCAGGGGGCGTGAGTCTGCGGCCGCTCTGGATCAGGTGGTGGCGTCCGGGGGCGCCGCGCCCTCGTCCTGCGGGGGCATCATGCCGCCCTGGGGTGTGGGCCGGCTGCCGCGGGGCAGGGCGGCGCGTCCGCCGGGAGGCGGCGACATCGGTGCGCCATTCGGGGACATCGACATGGTCGCACCCGTGGGCGGCGGCAGCGAGCCCGTCAAGGGCGGCGGCAGCAGCGGCAGATCGCAGGGTGGCGGCGGGCGGGCCGCCGGCCGGGCCGATGGAGGCGCCGCGCTGGGTGAGGGCCAGCAGCACGGTCTCGCCATCGATCACGCCGCCCACGCGCACGGCGCGCGGCGGTTTGCCGTCGATGGACAGCAGGGCCACGCCGCCGGGCTGGCCATCTTGGCGGGGGGCCACCACGCCCAGCAGCTTCAGGCGCGCCACCAAGGCAGACGCGGCAGATTGCGCACCCTGGTCGGCACCCGAGGCGGCCTTGGGCGGGCCGGCCAGCAACCGGCGCAGATCGCCTTGCGCGCCGCCATCCATCGAGACCGGTGTGGCATGGACCGGCACGCCGGTGGGCTGGGCCAGCCAGCGCAGGCCCCAGTAAGCCACACTGGCGGCGACCGCGGCCCAAATGACGAGTGCAAAGATGCGTGATGCCATGATCCGGCCATTATGATGGTTGTTCGGTGCGCCGTGCACCCGGAGTTGGCCTGTGAACCCCGGGTTCATCCCGCATCCCCGCGCATCTGCGATGCGGCATGCTTGCGCCCTCGCGATGCCATGACAGACTCACGCTATTCGGAAAATTCAAGATGAAGATGTTTGCGCATACCTCGATGCGGGCCCGGGGGGCTGTCCGCCACACCGCCAAGGCCATCCAAGCCGTCCAGAAGGGCTTCACCCTGATCGAGTTGATGGTGGTGCTGGTGATCATCGGTCTGCTGGCAGCGCTCATCGTGCCCAATGTGCTGGACCGCGTCGACACGGCCCGCGAGACGGCCGCCCGCACCGACGTGGCCAACCTCATGCAGGCGCTCAAGTTGTACAAGCTCGACAACCAGCGCTTCCCCACGGGCGAGCAAGGCCTGCAGGCACTGATCAAGAAGCCCACGGCCAACCCCATTCCGCCGAACTGGAAGCCTTACCTGGAAAAGCTGCCCAACGATCCCTGGGGGCGCCCCTATCAGTACGTCAATCCAGGCGTGAAGGGCCCGATCGATGTGTTCAGCCTGGGCGCCGACGGTCAGCCCGGTGGTGAAGGTGGTGATGCCGACATCGGCTCCTGGCAATAAGCGGATCCGCCATCGCGGTTTCACGCTGATCGAATTGATGGTCGTGATGGCGCTGGTCGCCCTCTCGATCGCCACGGTCACCTTTGCCATCCCGGATCCTTCCAACACCCGCCTGGAGCGGGAAGCCGCGCGGCTGATCGCGCTGCTGGAATCGGCCCGTACGCAGGCGCGTGCCGGTGCCATGACGGTGCTGTGGGTGCCTCAGGCCAACGGCCCGGAAGCCGATTACCAGTTCCTCGGTTTGCCGCCGGCCCTGATGCCGCCGCTCAAGTGGCTGGTGCCCGAAATGCGAGCCGAAGTCGTCGGCGCCAAGAGCATCGTGCTGGGCCCCGAGCCGGTGATTGGCGCCCAGAGTGTCATCCTCCGCCTTGAAGACAAGCAGATCATTGTGGGGACCGACGGCTTGAGTGCCTTCGACGTGATCACCGGCCAGTCCGACGAGCCCGCCGAGCAGGGCCAGAGCGAGGAAGCCGATGCGCCGCAATGACGTCCGTCCCTCCGGCATGACGCTGATCGAGGTGCTGGTCGCGCTGGCCATCGTGGCCTTCACCTTGTCTGCCGGCATCAAGGCCGCTGGCGGGCTGACGGTCAACGCCCAGCGCATGGCCGATCTCACCGTGGGTCAGTGGTGTGCGGAGAACCAGTTGATGTCCCTTCGCTTGGGCAGGACCTTTCCGCCGGTGGGCGACAGTGATTTCTCGTGTTCCCAGATGGGCCGCGTCATGAGCGGGAAGATGGCTGTGCGGCCCACGCCCAACCAGAACTTCCGGCGTGTGGATGCGCAGGTGTTTGACGAGCAGCAGCAGCCCATCGTCAAGATTTCCACCGTGCTGCCGCGGTTCTGAGCCAGCCCTCCCATGACGCAGCATCATCCCCATCGCCGCGCCTTTGCAGCCCCCTCGCGCCTGGCTGCCGGCTTCACGCTGGTGGAGGTGCTCGTGGCGATGCTGATCCTGGCCGTGCTGGCCACCACGGCCTGGAAGGGCATGGACGCGATCCGCTCGGCGCGCGAGATCGCCGACGGCAACCTCAAACGCACCTTGCGTCTGCAGGCCGTGATGACGCAGTTCGATGCGGACATGGCGCAGATCATCGAAACCAAGCTGATCCCCGCCGGCGCGGTGCAGTTCGATGGCGCCAATCTGCGCGCGACGCGCAAATCGGCCACCGGCGTCCAGGTGGTGGTGTGGTTCCTGCGCCGAGGTCAGTTGATGCGATGGACCAGCCCTTCGACCACGCGTGTCGGGGAGCTGGAAAAGTACTGGATGAGCAGTTTCCAGTTGCGTGGCAAGGAGCCCGGCACGCTGGTGACGCTCAAAGGCATCCAGCAGTTGCAGATCTACTGCTTCCGGCGGGGCTCGCTGAGCAACTGCCAGTCCACGGGGGACACGGCCAATGTGCAGACGGGCGCGCAGTCGGGCTTGCCACTGGATCCGGCCAAGGCGGGCCGCATCGCCCTGGCGCAAGGCATCACCTTGCCTGAGGCGGTGCGTCTGCAGGTGGTCTTCGGCGAGGGCAGCGGGTTCACCGGCCGCCTCAGTCGCGACATCATGCTGGCGCCCCAGCCGGAGCTGTGAGGCCGCACACCATGAAGAGAGCACCGTTTTCCCCTGCACGCATGGCCCAGCGCGGCGCGGCCCTGCTGCTGGCCATGGTCATCGTGACCCTGGTGGCCACGATGGCAGCTTCCATGGTCTGGCAGCAGTGGCGCTCGGTGCAGGTCGAGGGCTCCGAGCGCGTGCGCTCGCAGGCGGGCTGGGTCTTGAGCGGGGCGCTCGACTGGGCCCGGCTGATCCTCAAGGAAGATGCCAAGACAGGGCAGCAGGTCGACCACCTTGGCGAGCCCTGGGCCTTGCCGTTGGCTGAAGCGCGGCTGTCCACCTTCCTGGCCGCGGACAAGGAGAACAACGCCACGGACAACGACGATTCGCCCGAAGCCTTCCTGTCGGGCAAGGTCGAGGATGCGCAGGGCAAGTTCAACCTGCAGAATCTGATGGCGGGCGTCGAGACACCTGATCCCACCAAGCCGAACGGCCCGCCTCAGTGGAAGGTCAACGAGGCGCAACTGGCGGTGCTGCAGCGGCTGTGCGAGAACATCGGCCTGTCGCGGAACCTCGCGGACGGCATCGCGCAAGCGTATCTGAAGGCCGGTCTGACCATGCGCTACCAGTACGAGCGGTCCGGTTCGATGTTGACGGCCATCGGTGGCGAGCAGGGCCGGGCGCAGGCTCCCCTGATGCCCGTCGTGTATGACGATCTGGGCTGGTTGGGCCTGGATGCCGGGACCGTGGAGAAGCTGCGCCCCTACGTCACGATTTTGCGCGGGGGGACGGCGCAGGGCGGGGACGTCACGCCGGTCAACGTCAACACGGCTCCCAAGGAAGTGATCGCCGCGGTGGTGGCGGATCTCGACATCGGGCGTGCCGGGCGCCTGGTCCAGGCGCGTCAGCGCAAGCCGTTCAAGTCGGCCGACGAAATCCGCGTGGAGGCCGGTTTGCGACCTGAAGTGTCTGTCGAAGGACTGAGTGTCAACTCCGAATACTTCGAAATCAGCGGCCGCCTGCGCTACGAGGACAACATCATCGAGCAGCGTCACCTGGTCCACCGGGAGCAGAACGGTGACGTGGTCGTGCTACACCAATCCCGTTTTTCCGGCATCGACGCGGCGGCGCAGGGCACCACGCCCCCATGATCCCGTGTGAATATTTACTTTCAAAGCAGGTATCAATCCTTAAAGGGGCGCTATTCCCACGCTCCTACAATGCCGGGGCATCTATGCTGGATGCTGAAAAATTGACCATTTGACCGTCTGGGCATGAGCATTCTCATCATTCAACTGCCGGCGCGCTCGCGGCTGAGCGCCGATGCGGCCGCCTCGGAAGCAGGCGCTGCGACGGCGGCGGGTGCGTCTGCGCCCAAGGAATACAGCTTCGTGCTGAGCGCTGACGGCATGGCGATCGTCCGGCAGGGCCGGTGCGCGGCGCCCATGCTGCCCAAGGCGGACAGCGTGGTGGCCGTGATGCCAGCCACCGACATCAGTTGGCACAAGCTCACCCTGCCCAAGGCGCCCGCGGCCCGTCTGCGTGCGGCCCTCGGCGGCCTGCTGGAAGAAGCGCTGCTCATCGACCCTGAAGATTCGCATCTGGCCGTGGCCCCCATGGCCAAGGCGGGCCAGCCTTGCTGGGTGGCTGCGTGCGACCACACCTGGATGACCAGCCAGTTGATGGCACTGGAAAAGGCCAAGGTCCGGGTGGACCGCGTCGTGCCGGCCGTCGCCCCCGACGATCCTCCCACCGCCTATTTCCATGAGTTGGAGGAAAGCGCTGTCAGCGAGGCCGAACCCGGCTCCGACATGCTGTTGACCTGGTCCACGCCGGATGGGGTGGCCACCTGGCCGGCCTCCGGCACCTTGGCGCGCGCCCTGTTGCCCGATCCGCTGCCGGTTCAGGCCCGCTTCTTCGCCACGCCGCCGGTGGCTTCTCCCGCCGAACGCTGGCTGGGCCGTGCCGTGACGGTGCAAAGTCAGTCCGATCATCTGCTGCTGTCGGCACGTTCGCTGTGGAACCTCCTGCAGTTCGAGCTGACGCCACGCAGCAAGGGCCTGCATGCACTGAGCGACCGCTGGCGCCGCTTCATGAGCCCGCAGTGGCGTCCGGCCCGCATGGGGCTGATGGCCCTGGTCGCTGTGCAGATCCTGGGCCTCAACCTTTGGGCCTGGCATCAGGAACGGCTGGTCAAGACCAAGAAGGCCTCGATGGTGCAGGTGCTCAAGCAGGCCCACCCGCAGGTGCAGGCCGTGCTGGACGCCTCCGTGCAGATGCGCACCGAGACCGAATCCCTGCGGGCCACCATGGGCCAGGCCGGTGGCAGCGATCTCGAAACACTGATGGGCGCACTGGCGTCGTCCTGGCCGGCCATGCAACCTACCGGGGGGCTGCAATACGATGGCGCCGCGTTGACGGTGATCCAGCCGTCGAGCTGGGGCCAGGCTGAACTCGATCAGCTGCGCAGCAAGCTCAATGCAGCCGGCATGCAGCTCGAAACCGCGGACGGTCGCCTGACGGTGCGCCGCATGCCCGCGAGCTGATGAAAGCACACGACGAATGAGCACCTTGAACGCATCGATTGAAAGCGCGCGCAAGCAGTGGCAGGCCCGCTGGTCGGCCATGGCCCCGCGCGAGCGCCAGATCGCCACGGTCGCCATCTGGCTGGCCGTGCTGACCTTCCTGGTGCTCGTGTGCATCCGCCCGGCGCTGCGCACCCTGTCCGATGCACCCGAGCGGATCCGTGCCGTCGACCTGCAGCTTGACGAGATGCGCAAGCTGTCGGACGAGGTGAAGATGCTGCGCCAGCGTCAGCCTGTGCCGCCGGCGCAGGCCGAGGCTGCGCTGAAGACGGCCACCCTCCGCCTGGGCGATGCCGCACGCCTGGCCATCCAGGGCGATCGGGCCACGCTGACGCTGACCAAGGTCGATGGCACGGAGTTGGCCGCCTGGCTGGAAGAGGCCCGCTCGGCCGCCCGGGCCAAACCCGTGGAAGCCGCGCTGATGCAGGTCGAGGTCGGCGTCTACTCCGGCACCATCACGCTGTCGATGGGCCCGGGTTTCGGAGGTGGCCTCTGACCGGGGCGCGATCCATGGCCGGCCTTCCCCTCTTTTCCCGACGACCCGGCTGGATGCAGGGTGCCACGGCCATGACCACCCGCTGGCTGGACTCCACCCTGGAGATGGCCCGCTGGGAAAACGTGCGCAAGGCGGGGCGTCGTTGGGGCTGGTGGGGCGCGGGCATCGGTGCCTTGGTTGGTGTCATCGCCTACGCGCCGGCCAGCTGGCTGGCACAGGGCGTGGTCAACATGACGGATCGCCGCCTGCTGCTGGCCGATTCGCAAGGCACGATCTGGAACGGCAATGCGGTGGCCGTGCTCACCGGTGGCCGCGGCAGCCGCGATGCGCGCGCCTTGCCTGGCCGCCTGTACTGGAAGATGGGTTTTCATGGCTTGGGCCTGAAGCTCACGCTCGCCCAGGATTGCTGCATGCCGACGCCGGTGGCCCTCCTTCTCAAGCCAGGCCTGGGGCGCACCCAGGTGGACATCAGGCTGGCACCGCCTTCAGCCGACAAATCTGCGCCAGCCCTCCAGGGCTCGGGCGAGATCGGGCACTGGCCTGCTGCCTGGCTGGGTGGCCTGGGCACGCCCTGGAACACCCTGCAACTGGGCGGCGTGCTGCGCGTGTCGGCCCAGGAGCTTTCGTTCGAGATCGTCCGGGGCCGCATGCGCATGCAGGGCCAGGCGGCGGTTTCGCTGGACGACGTCTCCTCGCGCGTGACGACGCTGGATCGCCTGGGTTCGTATCGGCTCGATGTGATGAGCGATCCCCAAGGGCAGGTGCAGCGTGTCGCTCATGACGATGGATGGCGCGCTGCAATTGAGTGGTCATGGGGGCGTGGGCCCCGGTGGCCTGCGCTTTCAAGGTGAGGCGCGTGCCAGGGATGCCGAACAGGGCGCCCTGGACAATTTGTTGAACATCATCGGACGGCGCGCTGGCGACCGTTCCGTCATTTCGATCGGATAAGCATGAAGCTCCAACCCCTGCTGAACCGCCCTCGCGCTACCTCGCTGTTCGTGGCCCTGGCAGTGGCCTTCGGCCCCGGCGGCCTCTTGCCGCTCGGCATGGCGCACGCGGCACCGCCGGCCAAGCGCGAGAAGCAGGCGGCCACCGTGACGCTGAACTTCGTCAACGCCGAAATCGAAGGTGTGGCGCGCGCGATGTCGGCCATCATGAACCGCCAGATCCTCGTCGATCCGCGCGTGAAGGGCGCCATCACGCTGTACAGCGATCAGCCGCTCACGCCGCGCGAGGCCTATCTGAACTTCATGGCCGCGCTGCGTGGCCAGGGCTTCAGCCTGGTCGAGGTGGCAGGCATGCTCAAGATCGTGCCTGAGGCCGAAGCCAAGCTGCAGACCGGCACCGTCGATGTCGGCCCGGTACAGCGCGCCGGTGACCAGGTGCTCACGCAGATCTTCCGCATCCAGTACGAAAACGCCAACAACCTGGTGACCGTGCTGCGGCCGCTGATCAGCCCCAACAACACGATCAATGCCAACGCGTCGACCAACACGCTGGTGATCACCGATTACGCCGACAACCTCAAGCGGATCGGCCAGATGATCGCGGCCCTGGACGTGCCGATTGCGACCGACATGGAGGCGATCCCGCTGCAATACGCGATTGCATCGGATCTGGCGCCCGTGGTGCAGAAGCTGGCCGATGGCGGCGGTTCGACCGGTGGCCCGGGCGGCTCGGCACAGGCCACGCTGGTGATGTCGGATTCGCGCACCAACACGTTGATGGTGCGTGCCCCGAATGCCGCACGGCTGACCCTGGTGCGCAACCTGATCCAGCGCCTGGATCGGCCCGGCACGGCAGGCCTGGGGGGCAGCGGCATCCACGTGGTCTATCTGAAGAACGCCGATGCGGTGAAACTGGCGCAGGTGTTGCGTGCGGCTTTCCCGGGGGCCGGTGGCAGCAGCGGTGGCGGCTCATCCGGGGGCAGTTCGGCATCGAGCGGCATGCCGACGTCGACCAATGCGGCGCAGCAGGCGTCCAGTTCGGGTGGAGCGTCCACGCAGTCCACTTCACCGGTTGCGGCCTCTGCCTCACCTTCCACGGGTGGTTTCATCCAGGCTGATCCGAGCACCAACTCCCTGATCATCACGGCAACCGATGCGATGTACAAGCAGTTGCGCGCGGTGATCGACCAGTTGGATGGCCGCCGGGCGCAGATCTACATCGAGGCGCTCGTGGTCGAGGCCAACGAGAACAAGCTGTCCGAGATCGGCGTGCAATGGGCAGGCGCCAAGGGCTCGACCAATGTGCTGGGCGTCGGCACCAACCTGGGCGTGGGCACCATTCCCAGCCTGCTCAAGCTGGTGACGGATGCGGGCAAGACCGTGCCGGGCGGGCTCAACATCGGCGTGGGACGCAAGAATTCCGATGGCAGCTTCAGCATCGGTGCGCTGGCGACCTTCTTGGAGACCAATGCCGACGGCAACATCCTGTCAAAGCCGAACATGGTGGTGCTGGACAACGAGGAAGCCAAGATCGTCGTCGGCCAGAACGTGCCGTTCGTGACGGGCTCGTTCACGAACACGGGCAGCAGCAGCAACGGCTCCGTCAACCCCTTCACCACCATCGAACGCAAGGACGTGGGCCTGACCCTGCGGGTGCGTCCGCAAGTGGGCGAGGGCGGCACCGTGCGCATGACGGTGTATCAGGAGAAGTCCGACGTGGTCGAAGGCAAGGATTCCGCGACCCAAGGGCCGACCACCACGAAGAACTCCATCGAAACAACGGTGGTCATCGACGATGGCCAGACGCTCGTGCTGGGCGGGCTGCTCAAGGACCAGTACTCGGACAAGTCCTCTCAGGTGCCGCTGCTGGGTGACATCCCCATCCTGGGGCAACTCTTCAAGGGCCGTTCCCGCTCGCGCGACAAGACGAACCTGATGGTGTTCCTGCGCCCGGTGGTCATGCGCAGCCAGGATGCCAGCAATGACCTGACCGTCGACCGCTACGACTTCATGCGGCAGGGCACGGTGAGAAGCGAAGGGGTCATCTCTGACGAGGTCAAGCAGCTGAATCGCCCTGAGCTCGATCCGCTCAAGCTGAGCAACAAGTTGACCATGCCGTCCGTGCGCCAACCGCTGGACGAACCCGGTGAGGCGCAGCCCACGGTCGTGATGCCAGCGGATTCCGGCTTCGCACCCAAGCTCGCGCCCCAACCGTCGTCCACCCCGGCCGGCCAGTAAGAAAGAAGGCGAGGACGCCATGGCTGCACGCCACCCCCTTCCTTACGCCTTTGCCAAGGCCTCCGGCATCCTGCTGGAATGCGATGACGCGCGCACCACGCTGTGGGCCAGCACGGCGGTGTCGCCTTCGGCCCTGTCCGAGGTGATGCGGCTGTATGTGGTCCACAGCATCGAGCAGGAGCCGGAAGAGACGCTGTCCCAGCGCATCGCCGCCGCCTATGCCGGTGGCGAGGGCAGCGCCGCGGCCGTGGTCGGCGAAGTGGAAAACGCCGTCGATCTCTCGCGCATGATGCAGGACCTGCCCGCCGTGGAAGACCTGCTCGAAGCCAGCAACGATGCGCCCATCATCCGGATGCTCAATGCGCTGCTGACGCAGGCGGCCAAGGATGGCGCCTCCGACATCCACATCGAACCGTACGAGCGCTCGTCGGCCGTGCGCTTCCGCGTGGACGGCACGCTGCGCGAGGTGGTGCAGCCCAACAAGGCGCTGCACGCCGCGCTGATCTCGCGTCTGAAGATCATGGCCGAGCTCGACATCTCCGAAAAGCGCCTGCCGCAGGACGGTCGCATCAGCCTGCGCATCGGCGGCCGCGCGGTGGACGTGCGGGTCTCGACCCTGCCATCGGCCCATGGCGAGCGCGCCGTGCTGCGGATCCTGGACAAGGGCGACGCCAACAAGTTCACGCTTGAATCGCTGGGCATGAGCGGCGATTCGCTCGACAAGTTCAAGCGCCTGCTGCGCCAGCCGCACGGCATCGTGCTGGTCACCGGCCCCACCGGCTCGGGCAAGACGACCACGCTGTACGCGGGCCTGAGCACGGTCGATGCCCAGACCACCAATGTGCTGACCGTGGAAGACCCGGTCGAATACGAACTGCCTGGCATCGGCCAGACCCAGGTCAACGCCAAGATTGACCTGACCTTTGCCAAGGCGCTGCGCGCCATCCTGCGTCAGGACCCGGACGTCATCATGATCGGTGAAATCCGGGACTTCGAGACGGCGCAGATCGCCGTGCAGGCTTCGCTGACGGGTCACTTGGTGCTGGCCACGCTGCACACGAACGACGCGCCGTCGGCTGTCACGCGTCTGACCGACATGGGCATCGAGCCCTTCCTGCTGTCGTCCTCGCTGCTGGGCGTGCTGGCCCAGCGTCTGGTGCGCAAGCTGTGCCCGCATTGCAAACGCCAGGACGCGCAAGGCAAGTGGCATCCGGTGGGCTGCACCGAGTGCGGCATGAGCGGCTACAAGGGCCGTACCGGCGTGTACGAGCTGATGGTGGCCGACGACGAGATCCGTGGCCTGATCCACAGTCAGGCCTCCGAAGCCCGCATCTTCGAGGTCGCGCAACTGGCCGGCATGAAGACGATGCGCGACGATGGCGACCGGTTGGTGGCCGAGGGCGTGACCTCGCTGGAAGAAGTCTTGCGGGTCACCCGCGAATAACGCGCATCACCGCGATCAACCGGACCTGAGCCGCCATGCCTGCCTTCCGCTTCGAAGCCCTGGACGCCACCGGCAAGACCGTCAACGGTCTGGTCGAGGCCGACAATCCCAAGGCGGCGCGTGCGCAACTGCGTCAGCAGCAGATGGTGCCCCTCAAAGTCGAGAACGTGGCAACGGCCTCGGAAGGCGAGGGCCTCAACAAGCCGCTGTTCGTCAAGCGCGTGTTCAATTCGAGCGCGCTGGCCATCTGGACGCGGCAGCTGTCTGGCCTCGTGGTGGCGGGGTTGCCGCTGGAGCGTGCCCTCACCGCATTGGCCGATGAGGCCGAAGATCCGCGCCAGCGCGAGCTGGTCTCGCACTTGCGCTCCGAGGTCAACGCTGGCTCGCCCTTTGCGCGGGCCCTGGCCGGCTCGCCCAAGGAGTTCGACGACGTGTACCGCGGCGTGGTCGCGGCCGGTGAGCAAAGTGGCCAGTTGGGTGCCGTGCTCGACAAGCTGGCCAATGATCTGGAAGAACAGCAGGCCCTGCGCTCCAAGCTGATCGGCGCCACGCTGTACCCCGCCATCGTGTCGGTGTTCGCGGTGATCATCGTGATCGCACTGCTGGTCTTCGTGGTGCCGCAGGTGGCCGAGGTGTTCACCAGCAGCAAACGCGCGCTGCCCATGCTCACGCAGTTCATGCTGGGCCTGAGTGCCTTCATGCGCAATTGGGGCTGGCTCTTGTTCCTCGTGCTGGCCGGTGGTTTCGGCGGCCTGATGCTGGCGCGGCGCAACGAAGACTTCCGCGAGAAGTTCGATGCCGCCTGGCTGGAACTGCCGGTGATCGGCCGCCTCTCGCGCGGCTACAACGCGGCCCGTTTTGCCGGCACGCTGGCCATGCTGGCGGGCTCGGGCGTGCCCATCCTCAAGGCCTTGCAGGCTGCGGCGGAAACCCTGTCCAACCGCGCGATGCGTGCGGATGCGATGGAGGCCCTGGTGCAGGTGCGCGAAGGCGCACCGCTGGCCTCGGCCCTGGCGGCCAAGAAGCGCTTTCCTGGCCTGCTGTCGATGTTTGCCCGCCTGGGCGAGCAGACGGGCCAACTGCCCGTGATGCTGCAGCGCGCCGCCAACCAGCTCAGCGGCGAAGTGCAGCGCAAGGCCCTGGCCATTGCCACGGTGCTGGAGCCGTTGCTCATCGTCGCGATGGGCCTGGTGGTGATGCTCATCGTGATGTCGGTGATGATGCCGATCATGCAGATGAACACCTGGGTGAAGTAAGCCCGCCTGACCCGCCCGGCGGGTTTCATTTTGTTGCACCCTTGGCATCCCCCGTCGGAGGGGCCGATGCCCGTGCCTGCTCGGCTTTCAGGTAGCCTTCGGCCCTGCAATGGGCGATGGCCGGCTGCATGGCTGGCATTTCCCTCGACATAACGAAGAATCCAGGGTGAGCCATGACCGACCTCTCCGACATCCGCTCGGCGGTGAGCGCTGCCGCGCATGCCTTGGCCGATGGATGGCCGGCTGAGTGGCTGGGCACCGGGCCCGACCAGCACACGCGCCTGCTCAGGCTGCACACGCCCTTGGGTGCCGACGTGCTGCTCGCCGAACGCGCCTGCATCACCGAAGGCATCGGTCCGCAAGGCCCTTCGCCTGCCATGTCGATCGAGCTGCTGGCCTTGAGCGCGCAGCCTGCCTTGAGCCCCGCAGAACTGATCGGCGCGCCCGTGCTGCTGGAGCTGCTGACTTCGCACAGTCGCACCGAGTTGCGCGCCTTCCACGGCCATGTGCTGGCGTTCGAGCTGCTGGGCTCGGATGGCGGCTTGTCGCGCTACCGCCTGCGCATCGGCACCTGGCTGGATTTCCTGCGGCATCGCACCGATGCCTGGGTCTTCCAGAACCAGAGCGTGGTCGACATCACCGAGTCCATCCTGAACGACTACACCGGCCAGGGGGGGCTGCAGCCTGTCTGGCGCTGGGATCTCAAGGATCCGGCAGCCTATCCGCGACTCAGCACATTCAGCCAGCATGCCGAGACGGATGTCGACTTTCTCGAGCGGCTGTGGGCGGCCCACGGCCTGTTCTACTGGTTCGAGCATCAAGGGGATGCGGCGGGGGGCGGTGCGCTGGGCCAGCACACCCTGGTGATCGCCGACCACAACGGTGCCTTTGTGCCCAATGCACAGCCGCACATGCGCTTCACACAGCCCGGGGCCGTGATGAAGGAAGACAGCCTCACCCGCTGGCATGCGGTGCGCCGGGTCGAGGTCAGCACGCTGCACACGGCCAGCCACGACTACCGCTGTGTGGGCAACCATGCAGGCAGCGCCGACATGGATGCTGCACACGATCAACCCATGTCGCTGGTGCATGCCGACCAGCCCGGCGCCTATGCCTTTGAAACGGGGGAAGAGGCCGAACGTCTGGCCATGGTCCAGCATGAATCGCTACAAGCCCGGCGGCTGCGGTACAAGGGGCAGGGCACCGTGCGAACCTTGTCGCCAGGCACCTGCATCCAGGTGCTTGAACATGCGGTGACGGATGCCTCGGAAGGGTTCGTGGTGCTGAGCGTGGTGCACCACGTGCGCAACAACCTCAAGGCAGATGCAAAGGCGGGCCTGCAGCACCTCCTGGGCACGACCTTGGACAACATCATCGGCGCGCGCCGGGGCGCACAGCCGGACAACGACAGCGACGCGCCCATGTACGAAGCGCGCTTCGTGGCTCAGCCGGTGGCGGTGCCCTATCGCGCCCCCATGCAGGACGAGCAAGGCCGCCTGCTGCACGCCAAGCCCACCGCGCCGGGCATGCAGACGGCGCTGGTGGTCGGCCTGGACGGCCCCATCCACACCGATCGGGATGGTCGCGTGAAGGTGCAGTTCCACTGGCAGCGTGGCGCGGGCAGCAGCCACCGGCAAAGCCATCCGATCGGCCAAGACAACGCGCCTGCCTCCGATGCCTCCGGCACATGGGTGCGCGTCGCGCAGGACTGGGCCGGGGCAAATTGGGGGGGCATGTTCATCCCACGGCTGGGGCAGGAAGTGGTGGTGACCTTCCTCGAGGGCGACATCGACCGCCCTGTCATCATCGGCGCCGCCTACAACGGCGAAGGCGGCGACAACGCACAAGGCAACCAGGTCGCTGGTGGCGCCGCCCAGGCCACCGGTAACGCACCTGCCTGGTTCCCCGGCTCGCAGCAGCAAGGTGAGCAGCAAGGGCATGCCCACACCGCCACCCTGAGCGGTTTCAAGAGCCAGAGCCTGGATGCTTCGCAAGCCGGTGGTGGCGCCTACAGCCAGATGGTGTTCGACGATTCGCCCGGCCAGGGGCGGGTGCTGGCACACACCACGCAAAGCCAGACCTGGCTTCAGATGGGCCACCTGCTGCAACAGCATGACAACCAGCGCCTGGCTTCCCGTGGCCATGGGCTGGAGCTGCATACCCAGGCGCAGGGCGCAGTGCGTGCGGGCAGCGGCTTGCACGTGAGCACGCATGCTCGGACGGGGGGCTCCAGCTCAGGGCAGGGGCACCCCACCCACACCCGTGAGGCCCAATCCCAGCTGCAGGCGCATGCAGACCTGCTCAAGGCCTTGAGCGGCAATGCCGCCACGCACAAGGCCGGCTTGCCGAGCGAGGCCCTGCCGGATCAATTGCCCGCGCAACAAGCCTTGCAGGCCACCCTGAAAAGCCTGCAGGCCCGGCAAGGATCGCGGGATGCAGAGGGCGAGGCTGTCGGTGCCGACAGCGCGGAGGCGCCCGCCATGCCAGCCATTCAAGGCGGCCTGGGCAGCATCCCCGTGATGGATCGCCCCGATCTGGTGATGAGCGCGGCAGCCGACATCAGCAGCGCCACGCCGGCCCACACGGTCATCGGCGCCGGCCAGCACACCACCGTGACCAGTGGCCAGGATGCCGGCCTGCTGAGCCAGCGCCACATGGCCTGGGCGGTCAAGGATGGCATCAGCCTGTTCACGCGAGGCGAAGCCAAGGACAGCCAACGTGCGGTGCAGGAGGTTGGCATGAAGCTGCACGCCGCCAGTGGCAATGTGAACGTGCAGGCCCAAAGCGATGCTTTCACGTTGACGGCGCAAAAGGCCATCGATGTCCAGAGCACCGCAGCCAATGTGGTGATCAACGCGCCTTCGAGGATCGTGCTCAACGGCGGGGGCGGCTACATCAGGATCGAAGGTGGCGACATCGAGATCGGGACGAATGGGCCGGCGCAGTTCAAGGGGGGGATGAAGGAGTTGACGGGTGGGGCAGGAGCCTCGTCGTCAGCGCCCCGCCTGGCTGGCGCTGCTGCATTGAACCTTGCCCACCACTTGCAATATCAGGCCGTGGGCATGGACGGCAAACCACTGGCGCATCGCTCCTATGTGGCGATCATGGCTGACGGCAGCATCAAGACAGGCCAGACGGATGCACAAGGGCGCACGATGCGCTTCATGACAGACCGTCGGGAGCGGGTGCAAATCTACATCGACGATGCCGAGCATCACGGATTCCGGCTGGTGCCGGACAACAGCTGATGTCCATTCAGGAGGGCTGATCGATGGCGATCGGCAAGTTCAAGCTTTATTACATGCACATGGACGCCAAGCATCCATGCGAAGGCATCCATTACCGCTTGGTGAATCTTGCTACGGGGCAGTATTTCTCGCACGGCGTGACATCCGCTGCTGGCGAAACAAAGCCGATTGAATCCGGTCAGGAGGAGGCCACTTGCCGACTGGAAGTGCTCGATCATCAGACCGGCCAGTACGAGGCGCCAGACCTGGATGGCGTCAGTGGTGTGGCCATTTGCCCTGAGTTGGCGCTCGGTCCTGCGCGCGATGAGCGTCAGGGAATGGCGTCAGTCCGTATCAAGCCTTACTTCCGTGTGCGGTTTCATACGCAGACGGGCGACAAGCCACTGGCCGGGGCGCGATTCACCGCTTACCTGCTCGATGCACATGGCCGGGATGCCATTGCACGCGACCTTGATGGCAATGCACCCATCACAGGCACAACCAATGCGCAGGGCGAGACAGGACTGATATTCTGCGCGGCACCTTTGGTATTCAGGTTCGAGATCCCGGGCACATCGATCAACGTAGTGAGCATGCGTCTGACGCCCTTGCTGAAAGGGCGCAAGCTCACCCGTCATGACGTGCCGCTCAAGACGGTGTCGGCCGTGACCGTCCCACAGGATGCCCATCCACTGACGAAGTTGCATGGGAAGGTGAGCGCACCCATTCTGATTTCCCCTGCCGACAGCGAACTGATTGCTGTGCCACAGAGCGCCTTCGATGAATTCGAGCACATCAGTGGCCTGCTGGAACAGGTCATCGCAAACGGGCATCGTGCCAAGCTCGACTTGAGCAGGGCGATGGAGTCAGGGCATGCCAAGGACATCGAGGCCGCAGAAAAAGCGCTGGGTCTGGCGGAAGACAAGATCAAGTCGGAGCTGAACAAGAACTTCAGCAAGATGGCCGACCTCAAGGAGGTCATCACCTTTGAGAGCGTGGCCAGCGGCAAGGACTCGACAACCGGTGCCAAACAGATGGGCATGCGCCGTCGCTATCTGTCCAATGACAAGTATCTGCAACTCAAGGGCAAGCAGCTCAATCAGAACGAATACAAACTGAACATCAAGTTCAATCCAGGCCCGGCGTCCGGTGGGGCCAGCGTGTCGCCCAAGAGCCTGGACGTCAAGTCCCTCAAAGAGTCGTTCCAGAAGATCAAGACCGAGTTGAAGTCCAAGCATGAGTTGGGTCAGGTGGACCCAGTGGTGCTGTCCTTGCTGGACGAAGCTTCGACGCAGTTCAGCGACACCATCATCAAGAGCGACACCTATGAAGTCGATGCGCAGGCGCAGTGGCTGCGCCTCGTGGCCGGTGGTGGGGCCAGTTCCGAGTTTGACTGGAAGGCGAAGAAGGCGCAGATCCAGGGGAACTTGCAGGCCAAGCTGGTGTTGTGCGAGGGCAAGACGGTGGCCCGCTATGCCTTCCCCTCGCTCAAGGGCTGGATGATGAAGTTCGGGGATGAGGAGCTGGGCGCCATCCGGGCTGTCGTCAGCTGCGAGCTGTACGGGTTTGCGGGTGCCAAGTTTGTGGCAGCGGGCGCCGCAGGTGTTTCCTGGCAAGGCCTCAAACAGGTGGTGGTGGGCATCAAGAAGGATGCGAATGCGCCGCTGCTTTCCAAACAGGTGGATGCCAAGCGCAAGCTGCCGGTATTCGATCCGATGAGTCCTTACGAAAAACTGCCGGAGGATCTCAACGGGGTGAAGGCCGAGGTTGACGCGTTTGCAGGCGTGGAGGGTGGCATCACGCCGGGTGGCCAGCTCCAGTGGCTGCCGCCGACAGAAAAAGAGTTCGTGAGCTTTGCCGAAGTGTCGGCTTCGCTGGGCGGTACAGCTGGGGTTGGCTTCAATGGCAAGGTGTTTGTGTATCTGGCAAAGGGAAAATTTCGCGTGAGGCTGGCCGCGGGCTTGTGCTTTGGCGTAGGGGCCAAGGGCGCATTGGAGTTCACGGTCAATGCCGAGAAGCTCTTCCAGTTTGTGAAGTGGGTGCATTACCAGTTGCTGAATGCCGGGGTGCGCAAGCTGATCTACATCACGAAAGAAGCGTTTCTGGCGCTGTCACAGTTGTTGCTGTTGCTGATTCAGGAAGGGGTGGCCTTGCTGGACGGCAAGTCGCCGGAGCAGGCGCGACAGACAGAGGTGTATCGGCGGATTGACGCGGCTTGCGCAACCATTGAGACTGGTTTTCGCACTTGGCTGGAAACCATGGAGCAAGCTGCGGTACGTGCTCAGTTGGTCAACAACATCAACCGCAAGCCGCCATGGTTGGTGCATGCCACGCCCGAGACGCGTGGCATGCTGCTGTATCAGATCACTAGGCATGGCATGCCCAGCCATTTAAGGGATGCGCCAGGCCTTGCCTGGTCGGAAGTTCACTTCTTGCCCTCTCACAAGGAGGCCGTCAATCACATCATGGCGACGGTGCAGACGGCCAGAGAGTGGATGAATGTGATGGAGCACATGTCGATGGACGGCGAAAAAGCGCCAAGTCCAGGCAAGAGCGAGGGCGATGTGATCCGCTTCCTCAACAATGGATTGTCATTGGCGGAGGACTTGCCGTCGCTGATGCTGGATGTCAACCAACGCAAGGAAGTCAAGGACACCGGCAATGCGCATTTGAATGCGTACCTGAACATGCGCAACAAGGTGCGCCACGACTTTCCCAAGGGCTATCAAGTGGTGCGTTTGGATACGCCGCATCTGGACATCGTGCTGCCAGCTGACGGCCGAGAGCACCCGGCCTTTGCGGTCTTCAAGACTGCAGAGCTGGGTGAAGCCTATGCGAGCGACCCGGGTGTCAGCGTAGCTTGATGCATCTCACGGCTTATGGAGATACAGGCGTGGCTTGGTTGACCACGCAACGGCTGGTGGTCCCCTCAGCAGGATTGGGGAACTTGGCGAGGTAAGGTTCATGAGCGGGATCCGGTAATCTCTTGCTACGCATGATGCTTAGACCATCGCCCATGATCAAATTTTCGCCGCTTCCCCCTCTAGAACTGCGCAATACCTTGTGCGTTCCTGCGGCTGGGCCGGTCGGGTTCTTCTCTGGTGACTTGGCGTAATAGTCCTCCGCATACCAATCCAGCATCCATTCCTGGCCCTCGGTGAACATGTCATAAAGGCCCAGCGGGTTCGGTGGGAAGTGGCCTTGCGGAAGTGATGGTTCGAGCCGGGTCAAGCCGTGTTGCTTCGCATAGGCGGATCGCTCATCGAACGAAAACGCATTGCGCCCCAGTTCCATCTTCCCGTTGTCGGTGGCCACAATCCAGAACTGACCACGGTTGCGGGCGGCGTACTCCCATTGCGCCTCGGTGGGCAGATCCATCGGTAAGTCCAGTTGTTGGCCCAGCCACTGGCAGTAATCACGCGCCTGTTGCCAGGTCAGGCTGGCCGCGATTCGGGGGTGCCTGCGCTTCTTGGTGAATTCATCCATCCCCACCTTGGGCACATGGACAGTCTCGGCATACAAATCATGATCCTCATACATGATCTTGTAGGCGCTCATCGAGAAGCTGTCGAGCGTCACCTTGTGCAAGGGCTTGTTGTCGGTGTCGCCGCTGTAGGGCAATTTTTCTTCTGAATGCAGATGCCCGAAGTCACCCATCTGAAAGCTGCCGCCTTCAACGAACTTCAGGTTCTTGCGTGCCTTGTCCAGAAAGGCCTGGGGCGCCTTCGCTGTGGTGGGCTCAGGCTTTTCTGCCTCGCCTCTGGATTGGCAGGCGGTCGAAGTCATGGCCAATCCAAAGATGGCCAAGGTGAACGTCAGTGGCTTGTGCATGACAAATCAACTCCCTGGGTATCAAGCAGATTATCGACGCTCGCGGCTTGAGCGTTCTCGTCTTCATGTTCGCTCTCGTAACGATCTGAAATGACGTGCCGCCTGCGACAGCTTATGAACGCATGTTGCCAAGGTGTTGGTTTGGCAAAACGCGTGGTAGGGCCGTGTGTGGCCCACCCCCATTGGTGATTCCTGCCCGCGTCTCATGCTGGCTAAGCTTGCGCCGCGCTGTCGGCAAAGCATCGACAGCCTTCACCCACATCACACATCAGGAGGATCCCACCATGTCCCACACCCCACTTGCTCGCCCCATCTGGCCTGCTCTCACACTGACGACAGCCTTGGTCCTGTCCGCTTGCGGCAAGCCCCTGCCGGCTGACAAGGCGGCCTATGCGGGCACCTGGACATCGCCGCAGATGAGCCTGCTCATCACGCCCGATGGCAGCGTCAAGTACGCACGCCTGGAAGCTGGCGCCACCAAGTCCATCTCCGGCCCGCTGCAAGGCTTCGATGGCCATAATTTTTCCGTGGGCGTGGGCCCGATGGCCGCCACCTTCGTCGTGTCGGCGCCGCCTCATCTGACGGCAGGCGTCACCACCATGACGGTCGACGGCGTGGTGCTCACCCGCGAGGCTCCCTGAAGCGGCCCCCCGAGCCGGACGGAAGTCACACCCCGAACGCCCCTCATCCGTATCAGGCCTCTTGGAGCCTGCCGGATTCGATGATATGAATACCTGCAGGCCCCTTGTTCCGGGGCTCGGTCACCGATGGCTTTGCTGCAATGATGGTGATCAGGTGAAGCGTCGTTTCTGGAGGGCTGGCATGAGCAGCTGTACCGACCTTGTTCCCGTGCAGGGAGAAGCCTACAAGGGGCGGATTCCGATCGCCCACATGCGGTCCGTCTACCACCTCCACGAAGTCGAGAAGAAGCTCGGCAAGCTCCCGCCGCGCGAACACGAATCCCTGCGGGCCACCTACGAGCGCATGCTGGAAAAAGGCCCTGAGCGGTTTCAGGTGAAGCCCTCCGGCTTGCCCGCCATGGCGCATCTCTACGACGAGCTGCCCAATTTCCATGATGTGCTCGATGACCTGCGAAGGCAGCTCGCCCTGTGCGCCGACAGCCGGGATGCCTTGGAGATCACGCCGATGCTGCTGCTGGGGCCACCGGGTGTGGGCAAGACGCATTTCGCGCGCGAGGTCTCCAAGCTGTTGGGCACGGGCTTGGGCTTCGTGTCGATGAGTTCGCTGACGGCGGGCTGGGTGCTGTCGGGGGCATCGAGCCAATGGAAGGGCGCGCGCCCGGGCAAGGTGTTCGAAACCCTGGTCGACGGCCAGTACGCCAACCCCGTGATGGTGGTCGATGAGATCGACAAGAGCGGTGGCGAGCATGCCTACGATCCGCTCGGTTCGCTCTACAGCCTGCTGGAGCACGACACCGCCGGCACCTTCACCGACGAGTTTGCCGAGGTGCCGATCGATGCCAGCCAGGTGATCTGGGTGGCCACGGCCAATGATGCGCGGGGCATCCCCGATCCGATCCTCAACCGCATGAACGTGTTCGACATCGACATGCCGGATGAGGCGGCCGCGCGCAAGATCGCCGCCAAGCTGTACCGCAGCATCCGGGCCGATCACGATTGGGGCCAGCGCTTCGAATCTGAGATGCGTGAACCGGTGCTGGCCGAACTGGCCAAGTGTGCGCCGCGTGAAATGCGCCGCGCCCTGATGACGGCCTTTGGCAATGCCAAGCTCGATGGCCGTTATGTGATCGAGGTGCGGGATCTGCCCGAGCAGGGCGGGCGGCGTCAGCCGATGGGGTTTGTGCAATAGCGGTCTGCGGCGCATGACGGCCGTGCATTGAGGCCCTGCACGCAGACGGCCTACACTAGCCGTCATGCTTCAATGCGGGAGGGGCCCCATGGCCTCTTCCACCACGCACCATGCCTGCCAGCCTGTCCGGGCGCCTCGTCGTGGCGATCTCGTCGCGCGCCCTGTTCGATTTCGAGGAAGAGAACCGCCTGTTCGAAGGGGTGGACGATCGCGCCTACATGGCCTTGCAGTTGGATCGGCTGGACGAGCCGGCGCGCCCCGGCGTGGCCTTCTCCCTGGTGCGCAAGCTGCTGGCGTTCAACACGCCGGGTGAGCCGCGGGTGGAGGTGGTGATCCTCTCGCGCAATGATCCGGTCTCAGGCATGCGCGTGTTCCGTTCGGCCAAGCACTATGGGCTGGACATCGAGCGCGGTGTGTTCACCCGGGGGCAAAGCCCGTGGCGCTATCTGAGGCCCTTGCAAGCGCACCTCTTCCTGTCGGCCAATGAGAGCGATGTGCGCTCGGCCTTGCAGGCGGGTGTGCCGGCCGCGCGTGTGCTGCCGCATGCTGCCCGGGCAGGCGATGCGCATCCTGATGAAGTGCGCATCGCCTTCGACGGTGACGCCGTGCTGTTCTCGGACGAGGCCGAGCAGGTCTTCCAGTCCGGTGGCATCGACGCTTTCCATCGGCATGAAACCGAACGAGCAGCGCAGCCCTTGCCGGATGGTCCCTTCAAGCCGCTGTTGCTGGCCTTGCAGGATCTGCAGCATCGCGAGGGGCAGGCACAGCAAGGCGGCATGCGCATCCGCACAGCACTCGTCACTGCACGCAGCGCACCGGCGCATGAGCGTGCCATCCGCACTTTGATGAAATGGCACATCGAGGTGGACGAGGCCATGTTTCTGGGCGGCCTGCCCAAGGGCGAGTTCCTGCGCGAATTCGAGCCCGATTTCTTCTTCGATGACCAGACCGGCCATGTCGAAAACGCGGCGCCGCATGTGCCCTCGGGCCATGTGGCCGCGGGCATCGTCAACCTTGCAAAGGCACACGCACCATGAGTGGCACCGGCTCTGATGAACTGTCCGACTTCTTTGCCTTGCCGCCGTTCAAGGCTGATGAGGCCTTGGTCAAGCTGCGCCGCGATGTCCGCGAGCTCAAGCCGCTGGTGGAGAAGGGCACCGGCGCGGTGATCCGCTTCGAATGGAAGAGCCTGCCCGTGATCGAGTTGCAGCTGGACAGCGGTGCGACCGATGGCAAGGCGGTCATCGCGGCGGCCATCGCCAAAAAGCCCAGCTCACGCCCGGAATGGCTGAGGCAGAAGCTGTCTTCCAGTGCCGAGGTGCGCAAGTGGCTGGATGAGGCCAGGCGAAGTCTCAAGCGCTGGGATGACGAAGACTGACAGAGCCTGAGCAGCCGGCCCGGCTCAATCCCGCCGCATCTTGGTCTTGAACAGGTCCGCGATGCTGACTTCTCTCGGGCCGGGAATGAGCTCATACGATTCGCCGGCCGTGATGGTGCCGGGCTCGATCACCATCAGGTAGAAGCCGCAGTAGCCGGACTGCGCCATCATCTTGACGGCGTGCTTGAAGCCCATCACCGCCTCGAACTTGTAGCAGGGGCGGCGCGGCTCGCTCACGGCCAGCCGGCAGTGGCCGAACTTCAGCACATCGCCCACGTAGACGTCTGCCTCCAGTAGGCCGGTGAGCGTGAGGTTCTCGCCCATGCTGCCATGCGGCAGCACGTCGTCCCAGGCCTGCACCTGGGCTTGCGCACGCACCGTCTGCCAGAACGCATAGTGCTCGTGCGGATAGGCATAGACCGCCTTGTTCAGGCCGCCGTGCACCGTGGGGTCGGCCTGGTCATCGCCGTGCAGACCCATGCGGTGCACCTCGATGGGGTACGGCGAGTTCAGCGTGCTGACGGGCTTCTTGCGGATGCCCGTCAGGATCTGGCGGCCCTCGATCAGCATCGGGCTGGGCTGGGCGACATTGACGGACAGCAGTTGGCGAGTCAGCAGGCTGGGCATGGTGGAGGCGGCACGGCTTCGAACAGGGGGCCGTCAGTATCGCAGCGGCCTCATCGCCATGCGAAGACCGTGGTGGCCATGGCCTTGAAGCTGACCACGCAGGGCTGTCCGGGCGCCCAGTCCATCTGCTGGATGGACTTGCGTGTGAGCATGGCCCACAGCAGCGCACCGGGCTTGAGCTGGTCGCCCTCGGTTTCGATGGCGCGGTCCAGCTCGATGCCGACGGCGCCATAGGTGCCGTGTTCGCCTGCCAGCATGATCTGGGTGATGCGGCCGCGCAGGTGGTTGCTGCAACTGGTGTCGGCGGGCACCTGGCGATGCAGGTTGATGTCCCGCGCGCGGATCTTCAGGCGCACCTTGCTGCCCATGCTGTAGGGCACGGCCGGCACGGTGACGCGCTGGCCCGAGATGTCGACTTCCGTCAGCAGCCATTCGATGTCGTGGCGCTTGACTTCGCCTTCGAGCACGCTGCCCGCATGCACGCCTTCGAGGAAGGTGGACAGGGACACATCGGACAGGATCTGGGCGGCCGGGCCGGCACTGGCCATGCGGCCTTCATGCAGGATCACGACGTCGTCGGCCAGCCGGATGACTTCGTTCATGCGCGGGCTCACCAGCACCACAGGCAGCATGAAGCGCGCGGGGATCTGGGCCAGCAACTCCAGCAGCGCATCCTGCTCGTGTTCGGGCACTTCGCCGAGCGGGTCGTCCAGCAGCAGGGCATTGGGGTAGGCGAGCAGGGCGCGACCCAGCGCCACCCGCACGCGCTGGCTCACGGTCAGGGCTTCAGGGCGGCGCGGCAGCAGGGAGGTCAGGTCCAGCCACTGGATGATCTGCTCGTAGATGGGGTTGGCCTGCTTGCGGCGCAGGCCGCGATTGCCGTATTCCAGATTGGCCCGCACATTGAGGTGCGGGAAGAGATGGGTGTGGCCGTCCAGCCAGCTCAAGCGCCGCTCATGCGGAGGTTTGTTGACCTTGGCCGATGAATCGTAGACGGCCTCGTTGCCCAGGGCGATGCGGCCGCCTCGCGCGGGCTCCAGGCCGGCGGCTGCCTTGAGGATGGCGCTCTTGCCGGCGCCGCTGCGCCCCACCAGCGCGCACACGCGCCCGGGCAGCACGCGAAATTGCGCACGGATGTCCAGCCCGGGGTGTTGCAGCCGCAACTCGACGCTCAGGGCGCGCGGCGTGGCGGTTCTCTGTTGCGAGGCGTTCATGCTTGGACCGGCAGCCCCATCGGACGCAGCCGGGACTGCCAGCGCCTGCGCCATCGGCGCCGACCCACCTCGCTGACGATGACGGCCGTCATCGCGATGCCCAACGAGATCAGCGCCAGCCGCGTGGCCGTTTCCACGCCGCCTTCTTCATTGAGCAGGGCCTGGACCATGGCCACAGGGGCGGTGGCCTCACCGATTTCATGCGGGCGCAGGGCCGCGGCCAGCACCAGCGTGGCACCGGATTCGCCCCAGGCGACCGCCAGTCCCAGCGCCATGGCCGATGCGACGACCGGCCAGATCATGGGCAGGGTGATCGTCCACCAGCCTTGCAGCCGCGAGGCGCCCAGGGTGCGTGCCACCGGCAGCAGCAGCGGGTCGGTGGCTTCCAGGGCGGGGCGCAGCACGCGCACCATCATCGGGATGGTCATCAGCAGCGCGGCCAGCACGGCGCCGCCGGGATAGAAGTTGAGGTGAAAGCCCAGGGCCGGCTTCATGGCATTGGCCTGGGTGCCGTCTCCCCCCAGGGCCACGAGCAGGCCGAAGCCGATCACCACCGGCGGCAGGCCCATGGGCAGCAGGATGAGCGTGTCGAGCATCAGCTTGCCGCGCCAACGCGTGCGTGCCATCAACGTGGCCAGCACGAGTGCCAGCGGGGTGGAGATCAGCACGGTGATCAGGGCCACCTGCAGGCTCATGAGCAAGGCCTGGACTTCAAACGAGGTCATGACTCACTTGGATGGGGAAATGCGTTGCCACGCGGGCCGCGTGGCCTGAACGGCGCCTTGAGCCAGCGGCCACTGAAGCCAGTTGACCAGCAGCCGGGCGCCCTCGTGCCGCATGCGGTACGAGCAGGCCACTTCGGCGAACAGGCTCAGGCGGCTGTCATCCTGCAGCCAGATCTTGAGCCGTTCGTCGCGGGGCGGCCTGGACAACCACTCGGCACGGGTCAGAAGTCTGTAGGGCGACGGGCCGGAGCGCGAGAGGGAAGATGCGGATGTCGCGGGCATCCCCTGAGTCCATGGGGCGGACAGCGCATCCAGCGCCGATCCCTTGAGCGGCGCTTGCCAGCCCGCGGCACCGGCCGCCACGGCGGCGCGGACCTGGGCCAGGGCGCGCGCGATGTCCTTTTCGCCACGGATGCCAGCCAGATCTTCCATGGGGCCGATCAGCAGCACATCGGTTTTCGCGATGCGGTGGCGCGAGTGGATCAGGCCTTGCTGCGCCAGTGCGTCGGCACGTGGATGGGTCAGGAAGACGCCTGCGGGCAGGCTGCCTTGTTCCAGTTGCGTGAGGATGTCGCCCGAATCCAGGGGGGACCAGCGCGCCGCCCAGCCCAGATCGCGGCGCATGGCCGCCTGCCAGCGATCCGTCAGGCCGCTGCTGACGAGGACGGGATCGACGCCAACCATGGGGCTGTCTGCGCGCGGCGGCGGGCGCACGGCCCAGGCGGCGGGCGCCAACGAGCCGACCATGCCGGCCAGGGCGGAATGCAGGAAGGGGCGGCGGGCCAGGTCAGACATGTCGGAAGGAAACGCAGTCGGGCAGAAACAACCCGCCGTGAAGTGTGCCTTCTGCGCCCCCTCTGTCGCGGTTTGCGCATGTTGCAAGGTGTATCTCGGACCCTGAAATCCCGTGACAGCTGTGACCGATTCGCACCCTCATACAGGGTCTCCACGGGGGCCCCTCGCACGAGGGGGGAACCAGAAGCGGCCCGCGTGGACTAAACTACGCGGTTCCACTGCCAGCTTCGGTACGCGGTTTGCCTTGGGGCGCAACCGCAGCGGCGAAGCAGTGATGGCGGGGTGTCGACAGTATCGCAAGTGCTTGATTCGCATGGTGAATCGCCTTTTTGCGGTGCTGCCGAGACCCTGTTTTTTACTTTTGGAGCTTCTGTCATGACCACTGCCGCAGCCCAGGTGAACGCACCTGCCTACGTCAAGAACGCCAAGCTGATTGCCTGGGTGGCCGAGATCGCCGCCCTGACGCAGCCCAAGGACATCTACTGGTGCGACGGCACCACGGAAGAGTACGACCGCCTGTGCGCCCAGCTCGTGGCCGCCGGCTCGTTCAAGAAGCTCAACCCCGAGCTGCGCCCCAACTCCTACCTGGCCTGGACGCACCCGTCCGACGTCGCACGTGTGGAAGACCGCACCTTCATCTGCTCCGAGCGCAAGGAAGACGCCGGCCCCACCAACAACTGGTGTGAGCCCGCCGAGATGCGCGCCAAGCTGCAAACGGGTGAAGGCGCCCTGTTCAAGGGCTGCATGAAGGGCCGCACCATGTACGTGGTGCCCTTCTCGATGGGCCCGCTGGGCTCGAACATCGCCCACATCGGCGTGGAGCTGTCCGACTCGGCCTACGTGGCCGTCAACATGAAGCTCATGACCCGCATGGGCAAGGGCGTCATCGACGTGCTGGGCACCGATGGCGAGTTCGTGCCCTGCGTGCACACCGTGGGCGCCCCGCTGGCCGAAGGCCAGAAGGACGTGGCCTGGCCCTGCAACCCCGACACCAAGTACATCGTCCACTATCCCGCCACGCGCGAGATCTGGTCGTATGGCTCGGGCTACGGCGGCAACGCGCTGCTGGGCAAGAAGTGCTTCGCGCTGCGCATCGCCTCCACGATGGGCCGTGACCAAGGCTGGCTGGCCGAGCACATGCTGCTGCTGGGCGTGACCAACCCCGAAGGCAAGAAGTACCACGTTGCTGCGGCCTTCCCCTCGGCCTGCGGCAAGACCAACTTCTCCATGCTGATCCCGCCCGAGGGCTACAACGGCTGGAAGGTCACCACCATCGGTGACGACATCGCCTGGATCAAGCCGGGTGCCGACGGCAAGCTCTACGCCATCAACCCGGAAGCCGGCTATTTCGGCGTGGCCCCGGGCACCAACACGCTGACCAACTTCAACTGCATGAAGTCCCTGGACCGCGACGTGATCTTCACGAACGTGGCCCTGACCGACGACGGCGATGTGTGGTGGGAGTCGATGACCGACGAGCTGCCCGCTCACCTGATCGACTGGCAAGGCAATGACTGGACGCCGCAGATCGCCAAGGAAAAGGGCGTGAAAGCCGCGCATCCGAATGCCCGCTTCACCGTGGCCGCCACCAACAACCCCGCACTGGATCCCGAGTGGGACAACCCCGCAGGCGTGGCCATCGATGCCTTCATCTTCGGCGGCCGCCGCTCCACCACCGTGCCGCTCGTGACCGAAGCGCGCGACTGGACGGAAGGCGTGTACATGGCTGCCACCATGGGCTCGGAAACCACCGCTGCGGCCTTCGGCCAGCAAGGCGTGGTGCGCCGTGATCCGTTCGCCATGCTGCCCTTCATGGGCTACAACATGAGCGACTACTTCCAGCACTGGCTGGATCTGGGCGCCAAGCTGCAGGCCGCTGGCCACGCGCTGCCCAAGATCTACTGCGTGAACTGGTTCCGCAAGGGTGCCGATGGCAAGTTCGTGTGGCCTGGCTACAGCGAGAACATGCGCGTGCTGGAGTGGATGGTCGGCCGTCTGCAAGGCACCGCCAAGGGCAGCGAGAACGCCTTCGGCCTGAGCCCGAACTACGAAGACATCAACTGGAAGGGCCTGAACTTCACCAAGGAACAGTTCCAGTCCGTCATCGGCATCGACAAGGCTGCCTGGGCTCAAGAGCTCAAGCTGCATGACGAGCTGTTCACCCAGCTGGCCTACAAGCTGCCCACGCAGATGCCGGCCACGAAGGCGAAGCTGGAGCAGCGTCTGGCTGCCTGATGCTGGCCTGATGCTTCTTCAAGGTGGCATCGCCACCACGGCCTGATTGAAACCTGGCCACAAGGAAACAGCCCCTGCAGGGGCTGTTTTTGTTTCTGCGTTGGAAGTGCGGGCGATCCGTCGGCCTGCGGTCATGCAGGCTGCGATCATGCCGATGGGAAGGCGTGGGTCAACGCGGCCATCAATGCCGCCACATCGTGATGCCGCAGCAAGGGCGCGCTCTGGCCTGCCCACAGACTCATCAGCTCAGGCCGGTGCTGTCTCAAGGCTTCGCGCTTGATCTGGCCCGTCAGCCAGTTCTGCACCGGGTACGGCAGGATGTCGGCCGGATGGGCCTGCAAGCACTCCAGCATCTCGTTGCGCAGGCCGCGCGAGAGGCGGCCGCTGAAGCCGCGTGTGAGGGCGGTGCGTGCAGCCAGCGGGCTGAACAAGGCTTCGCGGTGGGCATCGCCCGCATTCGATTCGGTGCAGGCCAGGAAGGCGGTGCCGATCTGCACGGCGTCGGCGCCCAGGGCCATGGCCGCGGCCACGCCACGTGCATCGGCGATGCCGCCTGCAGCGATCACCGGGATGCGCACGGCATCGCGCACCTGGGGCACCAGCGACAGGGTGCCGATCAGGTGGTCTTCCGGCGGGGCGAGGAAGGCCACGCGATGGCCGCCCGCCTCGCAGCCGGTGGCCACGACCATGTCGACGCCGGCCGCTTCCAGATGACGCGCCTCATCCGGCGTGGTGGCGGCCCCGAGGGTGGTGATGCCGGCCTGTCGGCAACGGGCCAGCACCTCGGCCGAAGGCACGCCGAAGACGAAGCTGAACACGGCGGGCCGAGCTTCGAGCACCGCGTCGATCTGGTCCTCATAGCGGGGCCACAAGCGCTCGGCATCGGCGGGCTCGGGCAGATCGGGGATGGCCAGGCCCAGTTGATCGAAGGCAGGTGCCAGCACGGACACCGCACGCTGCCAGAGCTGAGGATCGATGCGCACGGGCCGCTCGCCGGGCCGCGGGATCCACAGGTTCAGTGCGAAGGGCGCAGAGGTGGCCTGCCGGATGGCGCCGGCTGTGGCCAGGATCGCTTCGGCACCCAGGTGATGCACGCCGAAGGAGCCGAGGCCACCGGCCTCGCAGACGGCCGCGACCAGGGCCACGGATGACAGGCCGCCGCCAAACGGGCCTTGCACGATGGGCACGCGCAGGCCCAGGCGTTCACAGACGGGCGATGGATGATGAGGCAAGGACGTGGTCATGGGCGTGCTCTGGTTGTGTCTGGTTTGACAAGGGCGGCAGTCGGCCTGGTGGCCTTGTGCAGCCCCGGCGAATCAAGCCAGCAGGCCTTCGGCACGGCGCGCCGCCTGGACCGCGGCACGCGCCGCCACGCGTGTCATGAAGCGGGCCAGGGCCTCATTGCCATCGATGTCCACATCGGCCTTGCGGGTCCAGGTGGTGATGGTGAAGAGGTAGGCATCCGCGGCGGTGAAGGTGGCGCCTGTCAGGTGCTCACGGCCTTCCAGTTGCTGCGACACCCAGGCGAACTTGGCTTTGAGCAGCCTGCGCGCGTAGTCCTTGACCTCGGCCGAGGCCTGGGCGTTGAACAGGGGGCTGAAGCCCTTGTGAAGTTCGGAGGTCAGGAAGTTCTGCCACTCCATGACCCGGTAGCGGGCCATGCTGCCGGCTTCAGGCATGAGGTCGGGGCGGCCGGCCTGGTCGCAGATGTACTGGGCGATCACGGGGCCTTCGCTCAGCACGCTGCCGTCATCCAGGCCCAGCAAGGGCACCGAGCCTTTGGCGGCGATGCGGCGATAGTCCTCGCCGTGTTCGGTCTGCTTGGTGGCCAGGTCGACGCGCACGAGTTCGTGCGGCAGGCCGGTCTCCTTGAGCAGGATGTGCGGAGCGAGCGAGCAGACGCCGGGGGTGTAGTAGAGCTTCATGGCGATTCCTGATGGTGAAGGTGTGCTTGGAAGGTCGCCAGCTTATGGTTGCGTTGGCCGCCGGTAAACAGCCTGCTGCGCACTTGATTTGTGAGCCAGAATCACAAGCATGACGCGGCAATTCGAGCACATGGCGGATGTGGAGCTGTTCTGCCTGGCGGCGGAATCCGGTGGCTTCACCTCGGCGGCGCAGCAGGCGGGCCTCACGCCGGGCGCGGTCAGCCGGGCTGTGGCGCGGCTGGAAGCCCGGCTGGGCGTGCAGCTCTTCGTGCGCAGCACGCGGCAGGTGCGCCTGACCGATGCCGGGCTGCTGTACCTGGATCAATGCCGGCAGGCCTTCACGCAGATCGCCGATGCCGAACGCCTGCTGGGCGGCCAGCAGGTCCAGCCCACCGGCGTGGTGCGCGTGAGCATGCCCAGTGCGTACGGGCAGTTCCGCATCCTGCCTTTGATCGCCAGCTTCAAGGCCCGCTATCCCGAGGTGGACCTGGTGATCAACCTGTTCAACCGCAACGTCGATTTCGGTGAAGAGCCCTATGACCTGGTCATCCGCGCCCGCCCGCCGGCCGATTCAAGGCTGGTGGCGCGCAAGCTGGAGGAGGGCGAGCTGATCATCGTGGGCGCGCCCAGCTACCTTGAGCGCGCGGGCACACCGCAGACGCTGGAAGACCTGGTAGGGCATGAGTGCATCCAGTTCGAGCTGCCCAGCAGTGGGCGCCGCATCCCGTGGTCTTTCATGGCGGATGGCGAGCCGGTGGAATGGGCCACGCAGGGCAGCATCACCTGCTCGGATGACTTCATCGGCGGCGTGCAGCTGGCGCGGCATGGCGCAGGGCTCTATCAGAGCTACCGCTTCATGGCGGCCGATGCACTCGCTTGCGGTGAACTGGTCGAGGTGCTGCAGCCCTTTGGTGGGCGCTCGCGGCCGTTCTCGGTGCTGTACCCGCACGGCCGGCATCTGCCTTTGCGCGTGCGGGTGTTCATCGATCATTTGCTGCAGGAGTTGCCACGGCTGCAGCCCGCCTGATCAGCGCATCAGATCAGACCGGACTGCGCGATCCAGCGCGCCACCAGGTCCATCAGGCTGCTGGGCGGCTGCTTCTCGCGGCTTTGTTCCTGCACACGCAGCACCGGCTTCTTGCCCGAGAAATCCAGCAGGTTGTTCAGGAAGGTCTCCAGGCTGGCGATGCGTGCTTCACGGATGCCGGTGTCGCCGAAGGTGACGATGCTCAGGCAGTGCGACTTGTTGATCTCGCGGTAGTTGGGCAGGTAGTAGCCCATGTTGGCCGAGGCCGGCATGTGCGCAACCATCTCGTTGATGTCCTGCCGCCAGCGCGTGTTGAGCTGGGCCAGCCGCTCTTCGGGTGTGGCCGCACCGGAGATGTCGCCGAAGAACTTCTCATACGAGAAGGCCGAGTAGGTCTGGTCTTCCTGGAACATGGCATAGCCGATGCGGTCCTGCGGGAAGATCTGGCCCAGGCCATTGGTGATGGTGCCCAGGTTGTTGGCATCGCCAGCGCCGGGGTACTTGCCGATCAGCTCGGTGACCATGCCTTGCGGCTCGTCCAGGCCCCACACGACGCGGATCTTCTCGTGCAGCGGCAAGGAGGGCGATTGCGCCGGCGTGCTGCCGCGCGGTGCCCAGAACAGCGGGCCGGAATCGGCCAGCAGTGCAGACTTGGTGGGCTTGAGGCCTTCGCGCATCTGCGGGTAGTTGGCGGTGGAGCCCGCGCCGCCAGCCGAGAAGCCGGTCAGCAGCAGCACCTCGGGCTTGGGCATGTTGGCGGCCATCCAGGCCGTCACGGCCTTGGCGTTGGCCGCACCGCGGTGGTTCCAGGCGATGGTGCCGGCTTCATCGCTGTAGGTGGTCGTCTTGTTGCCGGTGTGCACGTCGCCCGTGCAGTAGGTGACGTAGACGATGTTCCAGCTCTGCGTCTGGATGGCGGTGAAGGGACTGACGCGCGAGGTGAAGGGCGAGACCAGGCCCTGGTGCGCCTGGCGGTTGAAATCCTGCATGTAGTTGGTGGGGATGCCGTCCGGGTTGACGGCAGACAGCTTGCACGCCGCCCTTGTTCTCGCAGGTGGCCTTTTCCCAGCAGGCGCCGCCGCCCTCGTACATCACGACCGTCTTGGTGGTGAAGGGCGTGCGGTTGACGAAGAAGCGATAGGGTGAGCCATTGCCACACGAGGCGCCGCTGGAGGCGGGCAGCTCGACCATCTCCCACTTCAGGTAGGCGGCTTCGGCGGCCAGGCTGCACAGCAGGCTCAGGCCCACGGCCTGGGTGGCGGTCTTCATCCATGTGCTCAGTGACATAAGGGCTCCGTCATCTTGTGGTGTGTGTGCGTGAACAAGTGGAGGCGTGTCTCCACCGGTGGCCCGTCCAGTGTGGCGGAGCCAAGGTGCGCACCAGGCGCGGCGTATCCCTGCCTGCATACCCGCTCCCCCTAGGACAAGGGGCGCGCAAGCGTCAACGATTTGACACTTGTCGCGCCCCGTTCAAAGGGTTATCCCTTTTTGGATCGGCTTTCTGAAAGTTTTGACACGCCAGTTGGTCAGGCGTGTCGTTCATCTCCTTCAGGCCTTCGTTCAGAAGATGCCAGATTCGCCGATCAGGCGGGCGATCCAGTCGGACACGGTGGTGGCCGGTGGCTTCTCCCGGCTCTGTTCCAGCGAACGGATCACCGGCTTCTTGCCCGAGAAATCGAGCAGGTTGTCGACGAAGGTCTCGACGCTGGTCAGTTTGGCTTCCTTGATGCCGGTGTCGCCGAAGGTGACGACGGTCAGGCAGTGCGAGCCGTTGATCTCACGGTAGTTGGGGATGTAGTAGCCCAGGTTGGGCGAGGGCGGCATGCGGGCCACGAGGTTGTCGTTGATGTCCTGGCGCCAACGCTGGTTGAGGCCGGCCAGACGGGCTTCGGGCGTGGCCGCGCCGGAGATCTCGGGATAGAACTTCTCATATGAGAAGGCCGAGTAGTTGGTGTCCTCCTGGAACATGGCGTAGCCGATGCGGTCCTGCGGGAAGATCTTGTTCAGGCCGGTGGTGAGCGAGCCGAGGTTGTCGGCATCGCCGGCGCCGGGGTACTTGGCCATCAGCTCGGTGACGATGCCGTTGGCGCCATCCAGGCCCCAGACCTCGCGGATCTTGTTGTGCAGAGGCAGCGAGGGGTACTGCTGTGCGGTGCCGTTGCGCGGGGCCCAGTACAGCGGGCCAGAGTCGGCCAGCAGCGCGGCCTTGGTGGCCTTGGTGCCCGTGCGCATCTGCGGGAAGTTGGCGGCCGAGCCGGCGCCGCCGGCCGAGAAGCCCGTGAGCAGCAGCACCTCGGGCTTGGGCATGTTGGCGGCCATCCAGGCGGTCACGGCCTTGGCGTTGACGGCGCCGCGGTGGTACCAGGCGATCGAGCCGGCCTCATCGCTGTAGGTGGTGACCTTGTTGCCCGTGTGCACGTCGCCCGTGCAGTAGGTCAGGTAGACGATGTTCCAGCTCTGCGTCTGCACATTGCTCAGCGGATGCAGGCGGGCGGTGAAGGGCGTGACCAGGCCCAGGTGCGCCTGGCGGTTCCAGTCGCTCATGTAGTTGGTGGGGATGCCATCCGGGTTGACGGCCGACAGCAGCACGCCGCCCTTGTTCTCGCAGGTGCCCTTTTCCCAGCAGGCACCGCCACCCTCGAACATCACGACCGTCTTGGTCGTGAAGGGCGTGCGGTTGACGAAGAAGCGGTAGGGCGAGCCGTTGCCGCAGGAGGCGCCGCTGGAGGCGGGCAGCTCGACCATCTCCCACTTGAGGTAGGCGGCCTGTACACCGAGGCTGCAGGCCAGGGTGAGGCCCATGGCCTGCGCGGCGGTCTTGATCCATGTGCGTGAAAACATCGTGTCGACTCCATCTTGTTGTGTGGACGGGTGGTGTCGACAGTTTCGAATACAGTGTTTTTTTATGGGTGGATGTTTTGTCAGATGGCCGTGCACATCCCCCCGGGACAGGGGGCCTGCAAGCGTCAGGCGGCTGACAGTGATCGGGCGGCGTTCAGGGGGTTATCCCGATTTGGCGTGTGCCGCATCAGGCCGCAGCCCGCGGTGACCGCCAAGGTCGCCATTCCACCGGCCCGACGGCGTCCAGCGTGTTCTTGAGCAGCAGCGCAAAGGCGGTGTCGCCTTCCATCACGAGGCGGCGTTCGAAGAACAGCGTGTCCGGATCTTCGCGGCCTTCGAGCAGGTCGATGAAGGCGCGGGCATCGGCCTGGATGGAGACGGCCATGGGTTCGCTGGACGCGGCCGAAAAGAGCCCGCGGCCATCGGCGCGCAGGCGGAAGTGCAAGCCCAGGTCCTGCACGATGACATCGACGCGTCGGCCGCACAGCGAATGGCGCACAGCCAGAGGCACCTTGGGCCACCAGCGCTCGGTCAGCAGGTGGGCCAGCACCGCGGAGGGGGGCTGCATGGGCAGGCGGCCCAGCACCGGCCGCACCCAGGGGCCGATGCGTTCGAGGTGTGCCAGCCAGGGCGCAGCAGTGTTGGATGCGGTGGCCGTGGAGGTGGCCATGGAGGGGGAAGATGGGCTCATGCGGCCTCCCAGTTCATGCCCGGTGTGCGGGCGTGGGCGAAACCATTGGACAGAGGGCCGGGCAGGCGCAGGCCTTGAAGGGCTGTCAGCGCTTCATGGGCCGCCGTGCGGCCACCCAGGACCGCATCGTGCAGATGCAGGACCTCATCGAAATCTTCTGATGACGGCGACAGGCGCAAGGCGGCGACGCCGGCCCGCTGCAGATCCGGCAGTTGGCCGAGCAGACTTTGCACCGAGCCCGATTGCGTCTGGATGCCGTTGAGGGCCAGGAAGACTTGCCCTTCTTGCGATGACACGGTCAGGCCATCGGGATCGGCGCTGCAGATGAAGCCGCACTGGTCCTTCTGCAGGCCATGGTGCCGCGCGGTGAAGCAGCGTGCCGACAGCGCCAGCGGCATGCGGCCAAAGGCGAACACTTCGGCTTCGATGTGGCCGCGGTGCGGTGCGAGCACGGCGTCGATGGCATCGATGTCCAGCTCGATGGGGGCGAGCCAGCGGGTGGCGCCCATGTCGCGGTACTCGGCCAGCGCTTGGCTGCTGTAGACGTTGATGTGCATGCCGATCGCCCAGGGGCGGCCGGTGTGCCAGGCCAGGCGCACGGCGGCCGCATCGTTGGCCTCGATGTGCACCTCGCCGTGCTCGACGGCCTGGCGCAGCGTGCGCAAGCTCGGCCTCGGTTTCGATCAAGGCCAGGGAGCCCAGCCACACGCGTTTGCCGGCCTGCGTGAGTTCGCGTGCGAGCGCCAGCCAGTCGGCGGGCTTGAGTTCGCGTCGGCGGGAGCAGACCACTTCGCCGATGACGACGTCGTGCACGGGCCGCTCGGCCAGATCGGCATAGAAGCGCAGCAGGGTCTCGCGTGCCCAGTGGTACTGCACGGGCCCGATGGTGAGGGTGAGGGCGTTCATGGTGGTGTGGCCCGCGTCATTGCCAGGGCCGGCTCAGGGCGCCGAGCGTGGTCTGCCGGCCTTCGGAGACGCGCTGCAGGGTCTGGTGCCAGGGGGCGGCGGCGGTGTAGGTGTCGAGCCCGGCCATGGCGCGATCGATGGCCTGGCGCCACACCCTCGTGACCTGCTCGATATAGGCCGCGCTGCGTTGCCGTCCTTCGATCTTGATGGCGGCCACGCCGGCGCGGATCAGATCCGGCAGCACGTCCAGCGTGTTGAGGCTGGTGGGTTCTTCCAGTGCGTGTTCGCGCGTGCCGGCCACGTCGAAGCGGCCTTTGCACAGCGTGGGGTAGGCGCGGTGCTCCTGGGGGCCGTAGCGGTCGATCAGCACGCCGCCCAGGCGGGCATCGACCTGGCCGCCGCGTTCCTGCCATTGCACCGCTTCGGCGGGGGAGCACACGCCGGCGTTGTTGGGCGAGCGCCCTGTGGCATAGGAGGACAGCGCACAGCGGCCTTCGACCATCACGCACAGGCTGCCGAAGCCGAAGACCTCGATCTCCACGGGCACGTGGCGGATCACATGCGCCACCTGCGACAAGGTCAGCACACGCGGCAGCACGGCGCGCTGGATGCCATATCGCTCGTGGTACAGCGTGATGGCCTCGTGGTTGGTGGCCGAGCCCTGCACCGACAGATGCAGGCGCAGGTGCGGATGGTGGCGGCAGGCATGGGCCATGACGGCCACATCGGCGGCGATCAGGGCGTCGACACCGGCGTGGGCGGCCACATCCACGGCGTGGAACCAGGCATGGGGATCGGGCGCGAGGGCCTGGGTGTTGAGCGCCATGAGGACCTTGCGGCCTAGGGCATGTGCCCGTTGCACAGCGGCCTGCAGTTCATCGGGCGAGAAGTTCAGCCCGGCGAAGTTGCGCGCATTGGTGGCGTCGCGCAGGCCCAGGTAGACGGTGTCGGCACCGGCCTGCAGGGCCACGTCCAAGGCACGGGGGGAGCCGGCGGGACACACCAGCTCCGGTCGGATGACAGCATTCATGAGGTGGCCACTCTAGGCAGCCACGTCGGGCATGGTTTTGTGCAGGGTCAAGGCATGGGCAGCTTTTGGCTGACCCGTGCATGGCGCTGCGCCATCTCTGCACTGGGGCCGCTTCAGCTCACAGCACCACTTCCGCCGGTGGTCGGCGCTGCAGCACGCCGATGGGCGGGGCCCAGCGCGCACCCTTGGGCTTCTTGGCCGTCACCAGTGTCACATCCGCCGGCTCGAACACCTCGACGTTGTGCGTGATGGGCGTGGTCAGCACGTACTGCGCGCGTGTGGAGCGCAGAAAGTGGCCGACCAGCTGGATGTTGCGCACATCCAGGTGGGCGAAGGGCTCGTCGATGAAGACAAAGCCGCCCGGGGTCTCGTCGTCCTTCATCAAGCCCACCAGCAGGATGAGCGACTTGATCACCTGCTGGCCGCCCGAGGCTTCGCCGTCGTTCAGGCCGATGCTGCCCTTGCCGTCGAAGTTGAAGTGCACGCGCAACTCGGCCTGGCGCAGCATGGCGTCGTCGCCATCCAGATGTGGCAACTCGGCATTGGCTTCCACGCCGGCCAGCTGGCCCAGCTCGATGATGTTCTTGCGGTAGCGGCGCACCGTCACCTTGAGCACATCGGTGTAGCGCTCGCGGGCGTTGTCCACCGCGATGCTGGCTGCGGCATTGCTGGCCTTGCGCTGCTGCAGCTCGTCTTCCTGGCGCAGCACGTGGGCGTTCATCAGCGTGAGCTGTTCGATGACGGTGGGGTCGGTTTCCCACTTGCCTTCGTTCAGCTCGCGCTCGACGGCTTCGGCGCGCAGGCGGGCCTGCGTCGCATTGCCGTAGTGCGCCTGCATGTCCTTGATGCGCTCGATGCTGCGCCAGTGGCGCGGCAGTTGCAGCTTCACCTCGCGCGACATCACGGCCTGCGCGATGACATCGTCAAAGCGCTGCTGCCATTCGCGTTCGTGCTGGGCGGTGCGCTGCTCGATGTGGGCCAGGCGTTCCTGCGCTTGCCGGTAGGCGTGCTGCGCATTGGTCTGTTCGACCACGGCGCGCTTGTGCTGGGCTTCGAGCTGCTGCCAGCGTTCGCCTGCATCGGCACGGGCCTGCTTGAGCATGGGCAGGGTGCGGCGTGCTTCGGCGAATTCGGCTTCGCGCTCGGCCAGCTCGGCCGCGGCCGTGAAGCCTTGGGCGGCCTTGCGCGCATCCTGCAACTGGCGATCGAAGAAGGATTGATCGCGCACGATGCGGGTCATTTCTTCATCGAGCTGGGCCAGGCGTTTTTCGATGGAGGCGCGGCGCGAGGTCAGGGCCGAGGCGCCGAACTGGTGCTGGCTCGGGTCCACCCACACGCTGCGCCCGCCCCGGCCATCGCGGTGATAGGCCTCGGGCGTGATCCATTCGCAGCGGGTCTGGCCGCCGATCTTGACGCCTTCATCGGTGTTGGCCACGCGGCGGATCTGGCCGAGCTGGCGCAGCAGCCAGTGCGGCGCAGGCGCGGAGAACTTGAGCACGGCCAGCAGGCTGTGCTTGTCGACCTGCGCGGGCGCGTCTTCGGCATCGGCCACCACGTAGTGGCGATAGCGCTCTTTCTCGGCCAGCGCCATGGCCTGCGCTTCCTGCTGCGCCTTGTCCAGCACGACGACCCAGCGGCTGCCGCGCAGCACGCCTTCGGCGGCGGCACGCCACTTCTCGTCGGTGATCTCGATGATGTCGGCGATCAGGTGATGGCGGATGCCGGCCTCATCCAGGGTGCGGCGAAAGCGCACGACCTCGGGGGGCGGCGGCGCGGCGTGCTGGCCCTTGAGCGCGTCCATCGCGCGCTGGGCATCGTCGCGCTGGTCCTTCAGGCGCTGCCATTGCGCTTGCAGCGTCTGCTTGTGTTCGCCCAGCTCCTGGATGCGCTGCGCCAGTTGCTGCGCATCGCCCTCGACGCCGGCCAGGCCTTGCAGCTCATCGGCGCGCTTGACCAGCAGCTCTACCGGGCGCTCGGCATCGCGGGCCTCTTCCTGCACGCGACGGGCGGTGCGCACCTGGGCTTCGAGTTCTTCCACGCGGGCGGCGGCATCGCTCTGGTCCTGCAGGCGCTGCAGGAGATCGGCCTTGACCTGGCCGTGCTGGCGGCGGTCTTCCTGCGATTGCAGGCGCTGGCGGTGCAACTCGCGCAGCTTGTTGCGCCAGTTGCTTGCGCGTCTCGACATTGACCAGCACGGGCACGACTTCGGTGCCCAGCGTCTCGCGCTCCTGGCACTTGAGCTCCCACTGGCGGAAGTTGTTGACGCGCGCTTCCAGCTCGGCGCGCTGCGCCTTGCCGTGCGAGAGCTCGCGCTCGGCGGCCTCCACCTCGTGCGGCCAACTGCTTCTGGTGGCCGCGCGCTTCTTCATAGCGGTCCAGCACCTCCTGGTCACCGAACACATCGAAGACCAGGCGCAGCAGTTCCTTGGGGCTGTATTCGCACAGGCGGTCGGTCTGGCCTTGTTCCAGCGCCAGCACCTTGGCGATCGCGCGTGAGAGGCCCGCGCCTTCGAGGCGCTTGCGCCAGTTGTCGATGCCCAGCCAGTCCTTGTCACCACGTTCGATCAAGGTCTCGATCGACACATCGCCTTCGACCATGATGTAGCGCCGCGTCCAGTCGCCGCCATTGCGGTCGATGCGGCAGGCCAGGGTGACGACGTCGCTGTAGAGCAGGCAGCGCGCGAACGGCCGGTTCGATGACTGGCGGTTGCGCGGGCGGTTGTCCACGGTGGCGCGCAGCCAGGCGCTGTCGGCATTGGCGTGGCGCGCGTAGGTCTTGTAGTTGCGGCCGCCCGAGCAGTCCAGGCCCAGCAGCGTGCGCATGGCGTCCAGCAGGGTGGTCTTGCCCGAGCCGTTGGGGCCGGCCACGGTGATGATGGCGCCGTCGAGCGGCAGGGTCAGGCGCTGGCAGTAGTCCCAGTGCAGCAGTTCGAGGCTTTGCAGGTGAAACATCGCTATCAGGCTTGATCGGGGGAGGGGGCGGCTTGCGCGGAGGCTTCGGCTGTCGGCGTGTCGTCCGGCACGTCGTCTCCGGCGGCCTCGTGATCTCATCGATGTCTTCGACTTCTTCCAGCGTCGGGTTCGTCAAGGCCAGCGGCAGGTTGCCCACCGTTGCTTGGCCTGCGCCAGCACATCGCCCAGTGCACCTTGCAGGATGCGGGGCGCTAGTGCGTCGTAATCCAGCAGCAGGTCCAGCAGCGGGCCTTCGGCGATGTCTTCGCCCTTGCGCACGATGAAGCCATGGTTCTCCAGCCGCTTGAGGTTGGTGTCCAGGCGCGTCTTCTTGCCCAGCTGCACGCCGAAGTCGGCCAGCAGGGCCTTGTAGGGCACCAGCGGGCTGACGCTGGCGGCGGTGGGCAGGGGCTTGTCCTTGCCGAACATGTCGTTCTGGTGTTCGCCATCAGGGCGGTTGGCACGGGCGGCTTGGCGTTCGCGCTTGGGCAGGATGATCAGCGCCCACAGCACCACCAGCAGCGAGACGGCATCGCGCGGCAGGTCGATGTTGTTGTGGCTGTTCAGGCCCGATTCGCCGAACACGGCCGATTCGGCCGAGCGCAGCAGCGCGACGCTGACGTGGTCGGCATACAGGTTGTCGATCAGGCGCAGGCCGACCTGGGCCAGGCGATCCTGCGTGGCCTGCCAGAGATCGGCATCGATCAGCGCGCGGCGGACTTTGGGGTGCTGGCGGGGCAGCCAGCGGCGCGCGAGCAGTTCTGCGGCCAGCAGGGCCGCTTCATCGAGGTGGGCGCTCATGCTTGAGGGGCTTGGGATGCGTTGGAGGCGGGCAGTGAGGCGGGCGACGAGGCCGTCGGGCCGGCTGCGGCCGCCTCAGGTTGGATGAAGCCTTCGCTGATCAGCGCGACGGCCTCGTCCTGCGTGGTCACATGGCGGGGCGTGAGCTGCCACCGCCAGGGCGAGCGGGCCAGATCGCCTGTGAGGCCCTTGAGCGTGCTTGGCTTCGGGGTCGCCCAGCAGTGGCAGCAGTTGCATGCGGTAGGCCGCTTGTGCGAAGCGGCCACCGAGGATGGCGTCGGCCACGGGCCGTGTGCCTGGTGCGGGCTCATCGGGATCGTGCTCACCTCGCCGGGCGGCTTCTTCGGTGGCCAGCTCGGTCCAGCGGTCCAGCAGGCTGACCAGATTGCCCAGCTCGGGCGGCAGGCTGAGCGTGTCGAGCGAGCCGTGCGCCGCTTCAGCGGGCGGTGGCAACGCCATGCCTTGACCCGTCTGCGGGCGATCGCGTTCGAACTCGCCTTCGGTCACGTCCACCAAGTCATGCGGGCTGACCATCACCGGCCGCACCGGGATCGACAGGGCCTCGCCGATCAGCTCGTGCAGGGCCGGGTGGTGTTGCAGCCAGGCGCGCACGTCGGACGTTGTCAGGCCGGTGGAGCCGAGCGTGACGCGCTGGCGGTCCGCCTGCTGCAGCGCGCGGGTGAACTGGCTGGCCATGGACAGCAGGCGGGCCTGTTCCTGGCCGATGGCGCGCGCTTCGCGCTCCAGGCGCGGGTCTTCGTGCTCGGCGCGGATCAGCGCGGTCAGGGCCTGGCCGGCGCGGTCCACCAGCGCCAGGGCGCGGTCAAAGCGCGGCTGTGCTGCGCGCAGGCGGGCTTCCGAGCCGCTGGCGATCGCTTCGGCAAATTCGTCGTGCAGGCGCGCCAGTTGCGCGTGCAGGTGCTTGAGCTGGTTGGTGTTGACCAGGCCCAGTTGCTGCGCGCCGGCCACCTGGGACAGCAACGAAGCCATCTCGTCGTGGTCGGAGGCGGGCGGCGTGGTCAGTGGCGCCAGCAGGCCGTGCACCTGCTGGGCCAGGGCCGAGAGGTGGTAATCCTGCGGAGTGGCATCCCACACGAGCAGATCCAGCTCGCGCAGGCGCTTGAGCACGCTGTCCAGCGCCTCGGGCAGCACGCGCATGGAACAACTGGTTGACGTCGTCGCGCGAGAGGCGGGCCTTGGGTTGCGCGGCCAGCTCCAGGAAGCACCACAGCCTGAGCTGCACGCCGGCCTGCGGTCCGGAAAACAGGCCGCGCAGGGCGTCCAGCAGGGGCTGCTTCTGGGACAGCGCCCAGGCCAAGGGGTGCGCGGGCGCATCGCCCGGATCGCGGAAGTAGCCCTCGAAGCTGCTGTGATCGTGCGACGGATCGGAAAGGGACACCTCAGTCATGGGGGGTGATTGTGCCGGAAGGCGCGCGGGCCTCCTTCGGCCACGCCGCCGGCGTCTCACCCACCGCCGCCGGCCGGGAGGCGGCCACGCGGTCGCGCCCCAGGCGCTTGGCTTCGTACAGGGCCTTGTCGGCCGCTGAGAACAGCGTGGCCCGGTTGCTCGCCGCATCCGGCTGCAACAGCGCGGCGCCGATGCTCACCGTCACGTGGCCACGCTCGCAGAAGACGTGGTCGATCCCGGCATCGCGCACCGCCTGGCACACGCGCTCGCCCAGCTGCACGGCCGGACTGCACGCTGCTGGCCTTGGGCATCAGGATCACGAACTCCTCGCCGCCCAGGCGTGCCGCCAGCGTGCGTTGCCGGCCCGCGCCGCCTGGTGGATCATCGTGGCGATCTGCTTGAGGCAACGGTCGCCCTGCGGATGGCCGTAGCCGTCGTTGTACTGCTTGAAGAAGTCGACGTCGATGATCAGCATCGCCAGCGCGCTGCGGTCCTGCAGGCGGTCATGCCAGATGCGCGAGAGGTCTTCTTCGAACTGGCGGCGGTTGCAGATGCCCGTGCAGCGGGTCCACCGACGGACAGCAGTTGCAGCCGGGCCGCGGCCGACACCAGGGCCTGCCGCTGCAGGTCGTCGATCTTCGACAACAGCCATTCCCTGCGCTGGCCGTATTCCAGCGTGTAGGCCAGCATCAGCGAGAAGACGGTGTTACCGTCGCGATGATGAACACGGTGTCGACGTACACCAGCTTTTGCTATCGCATCCTGCGGGCTCAGCAGCCAGGCGGCCGACACGCAGGTCATCACCGCCGGCATGCAGGTGGCCCGGAAGGACTGCCGCGCCCCCACCGCCACGAACATCGGGATCAGCGCCAGCGCCGCCGCGAAGTTGAGCGTCGACGTCAGCCGGCTTTGCGACAGCACCCAGGCGCATGTCAACGCGATCACCGAGGTGCCCACGCCGAACAGGCCTTCGCGCCATCCCAGTGTCAGCGGGGTGACATACGCCAGCACGCACAGCGCGAACAGGCCGCCGGTCACGCCCATCTGCACCATCAGCACATCGCCGCCGATGTCGGGGAACACGGGCCGGTTGACCAGGATGTAGACGTTGAAGATCACCAGGCCGAGGATGTAGAGCCAGACCAGCTCGCGCCGGCGCTGCTCGGACAGTGTTTCGCGGAAAGCGGCCTCCTGCTCGCGCGGAAAGCGCAGCCTTCGGAACTTGGCCGCCAGCGTTTGCTGCAGCGCTTCTTCCTTGACCGGGTCCGGGCTGGGGAAGCTGAGCTGGATGTCGGCCGCCTCACCGGCCTGCGCAGCGCGGCGCTCCTGCCGGTCGCGCCAGCGTCGCTGCACGAGGCTTGCATCTGCTGCCGGCAGCCGGGCGTCGAAACAGGCCTGGTTGCGGCCCTGCTCCTTGGCACGGTAGAGCGCCCCGTCGGCACGCTCGAGCAGCATGGCCGGCCCGGTATCGGCCTCGGTGCTGGCCTGCGCCCCGCCCACGCTCACGGTGACCCACGGCACCTCCGTCAAGCCGTCATGCGCAATGGCGGCGCGCTCCACCTCGCGGCAGATCTCGATGGCCAGGGCCTCGGCGGTGGCTGCGCTGCGGCCGGGCAGCACGATGCCGAACTCTTCGCCGCCAAGCCGGGCGACCAGGCCTTCGTGCCGCGCGCCGATGGCCGAGAGCACGCCGCTCAGACGCACCAGGCAGTCATCCCCGGCGGGGTGCCCCTTGCTGTCGTTGAAGGCCTTGAAGTAGTCCACATCGATGACCAGCAGGGCCAGTTCGCTGCGGTGATCCACGGCGTGCGCCCAGGCGCGCTCCATGTGGGCATCGAAGGCGCGGCGGTTGGCCAGGCCCGTCAGCGCATCCTGGTTGCACAGTTGCTGAAAGCGCATGGACGAGGACAGCAGCGCCTGCCGCTGGCGCGCTTCCACCTTGCGCAACAGCCAGGTGCGCCGCTCGCTGTGTTCGAAGAAATAGTTGGCCAGCAGCACGAACACGAAGCTGACCGACATCAGCCGCAGGTTGCTCTGGGCGAACAGCCCCTGCTCATGGGTGAAGCCGCTGACCCATCCGGCATAGGCCACGAACGAGATGAGCGCGCTGCCCAGGGCCCAGTAAAAGCGCTGCCGCACCGCGATGCGAGCTGTACATGACGGGGATGGCTGCCATGGCCGAATGCGTGATGGCCGTGTCCATCCGGCTTTGCGTGGCCACGCCGGTCACCAGCAGGCTCATCGAGGTGGCCTGCAGCGCATTGAAGGCCTCGGGCCGCCAGGCCGGGCGCCACCATGCGGGCTTGAACCAGAAGCTGGAGAACCCGAAGGCCGACAAGGCGATCCACGCCCACAGCAGGCGCCAAGTCTGCTGCGCGATGTCGGGCATCAGCGCTTCCAGGTTGATCGATCCGAGGATGACGGCCACACAGGCAAAAAGCCCGCAGCCGGCCATCAACCGCAGGCGCTGCGGCAAGGTTTCGTGCCGGAATGCCGCCTCCCACGCGCCTGGAAAGCGCAGGCGCGGGTGGCCGGCGGCCAGGATGGCCTCCGGCGTCACATCGGAGTCGGGAAGAGCCGAAGCCTCTGCAGACGGCTGACGGGCGGGCGGGGTCACGCCGCTTTATCGGCGCGCCGGTGCAGAAACTGATGGCCCCAATGACCCTGCTCGGAAGATGTCCGAAGCCCTCAGTTCTGCGGCTCTTCCTGCAGCTTGGTCGGGTCGTAACCCTGTTGCTGCAGCGTGCCCTCAATCTGCGCGCGATCAGCGGGATCCAGCACCGGCGTGCGAGAGAGGATCCACAGGAACTTGCGCGTGGGCTCGCCGACCACGGCATAGCGGTAGTCATCGGCCAGCTGGATCACCCAGTAGTTCGCCCAGACGCCCGGGATCCACGACAGGGCCGCGGGGGCGAAGCGCACTTCGAGCTTGGAGGGCGTGCCCGGGCCGAGCGGCACGCCCAGCAGCCGCGGCTGCTTGATGCGGGCGGCGCCCACAGCGGTGCTGGTGCTGCCGTCTGCCGTCTTGCACGAGTTGGTCACCGTGATCTGGTTGTTGGCGGCCGGCGCGTATTGCGCCGTGGTGTGGCTCACGCACTGCTTCTGGAAGGTGTTGGGGTAGTAGGCGATCTGGTACCACAGGCCCTGGTAGCGGGACAGGTCCACGGTGGGGACCGCTTGCAGCGCCGGCAAGGGGGCGGCCACGGCGGGTGTGGTGCCGAGCGCCCCCAGAGCAGCCGTGGCCATGAAGGCGGTCGCAGCCGCACGGCGCCATGACATCCTGGCTGGCTGAATTGTGACTGAGTTGTTCATAATGAGACTGATTGGTTTAAACATGCGCAACATTACACGCTTTCTCACCCCCTTGTCCAGCAGTGGACGTGCCTGAGCGGGCCTGCCGCATCGCGAAAGGGTGTGTTGCCCGACGGCACGTGAACTGGTGAGGACTTTGCTCGTTGATCCCAGGTGCCCGCGCGCGGCGTTGTGCCATAGTGGGGACGTGGTCTGGACCGAGGAGGACACCATGCAGTTACTGGACGAGATGCTCGATCTGAACCTGCTGACGCCTGAACAGCACCTGGAAATCGGTGCCTGGGTCAGTCGCTCCAAGACGCCCGAGAAGATCATGCAGATGCCAGCCCACCTGTGGCGGGCGCTGGAAATGGCCAGCCTGCTGATGGATTTCGACGGCCGGCATGCCGGGCCGGTGCATTGAGGCACTGAGCGCTCGGCGCGCCGGTGCCGGCCCGCTCAGGCGGGTGCCGCGTGCACGTCCGAGGGGGCGGGATGCACCGCTTCTTCGGCCCACATCAGGGCTGCGTCGCGGTGCTCATTGAGTCGCTCCAGCGTCAGGCCGACCTGTTCGGCCAGTTGCATCGCCCGCGTCGCATGGCATTTCTCGACGGCCAGTGCCAGCATCAGGTAGGGCACATACGGCCCCTGGTTGTCCAGCAACACCTCGCGCACGGCCGAAGGCAGGCTCATGGTGGCCACCGCCTTGGTCATGGGCATGCCCAGCAGCGCGTCGATGAACGACAGCAGCCCCACCAGAAACAACTCGTCGGCCAGTTGGCGGCCGCTGCCTGAGGGGGCGCTCAGTTCCAGGAAGCGCGCGCGGGCCAGCGCGACTTCCAGCAGCGCTTCGTCGCGCGGGCTGTCGTGGCCGGTGCGGAACAGCGAGACGGCCAGCCAGCGGTACAGCGCGTTGCGGCCCAGGATCATGATGGCCTGGTCGATGCTGGTGATGGGCCGCATCACGCCATAGCCGGGCGAGCTGGCCGTGCGCAGCAGGTGCAGGGAGATGCCGGGATCGCGTTTGGCGACTTCGGCCAGCGCGCGCGTGTCACCGTCGCGGCGAACCAGGTTCAGCATGTCGGTCAGCGCGATGCGGCTTTGGCTGATCTTGTCGTCGCTGGCACGCTCTTCCACGCTGGTCAGGAAGTCGCCCAGTGCGTACTGCATCCCCAGGGACATGCACAGCCGCCGCTCGGGCCAGCTCCCGACGTTTTCGGCGGCCAGGGTGAGGTGGGGCTGCGTTTGCCTGAGTGCCTGCACGGCGCGTTCGAAGCGGGCCATGGCATCGGTCGCGTAGGTCACGAAGGCGTGCGTGGCATGCGGCCAGATGCGTGCGGCCCAGTCCGGCGGCAACTCGCCGGAGACGGCCAGGCCCGCGCCGGTGGCCCGCATTTCCTTGAGGGCGACATAGCTGTCGGCGGTGATGGGCTCGCCATCGCCCAGGCAGACGTGAAAGACGGTGTGGGCGCCCTTGATGCTCCGGAAATCGGCATGCGGCCACTGGGCCGGGTCGATGGAGATGACCGCCAGCCGGCGCCCCGCCTGGGACGAAGCCTGGGCCGCTTCGAGCGCGGCGCGGTAGCCGGCCGCGGCGCGGGCATGGTCGGGGCGGCCATCATCGAGCAGCGGCTGCGCACGGTAGCTGAAGCGATGACCGACCAGGCGGCCGGTCTGGTCCATGATCTCTTCGCGCCGCAGCATGGCGGCCAGGTGCATGGCGGGCGGCGAAGCGGAGGGCGATGGCGTGGCGCCGCCTGCAGCGGGCGGGCCGGGCGGGCGGGATGGCGCAGATCGGGCGGAGGTGGCGCCAGGCGTTGCGGACCGCAGGGGTGTGCTGGGCTTGGATCGGGCAGCCGCTGCAGGCGCGGGTGTCTGAACCGGGCGTTTGCGCCGGCCAAACAGTCGCCTCAGGAAGCTGGTGAATCCCATTGCCCGACCCTGTCATTTATGACGTTCTGCGTCCCAAGACTCTAGCAATGGGCGGCTTGGGCGTTCCAGGAAATAGGGCACGCTGCCGGCGGTAATTCGATGACCCCGGGGCCCCTGGCCGTAGGTGTGGGAAGGTCTTGCGTCAATCAGGCCGAACGGGCGCGTGCGGTGCCTGCGTACTGCGTCGGGCTGCAGCCGCTTTGTGCCTTGAAGGCCCGCACGAAGCTGGGCAGGTCGGCGTAGCCCAGCTTGTCGGCGATCTCGGAGACGCGCATCTGTCCTTCGTCCAGCCAGCGGCAGGCGCGCTGGTGGCGGACCTCATTGGCCAGCTTGCGAAAGCTCGTGCCCTCCTGCGCCAGGTAGCGCGCCAGCGTGCTGCTGGAAACCTGCACGATGGTGGCCAGCGATACCTGTGACGGCTGCTCGCCATGGGCGCCTTCGAGCATCATGCGCACCCAGGCGGTCCAGCTGCCCTGGCCGGGCGTCTGGCCCAGGCGCAGGTTGAGCTTCTTGCGCAGTTCGGCCAGCTCGCCCGGACTGTGCATCGGGCAGGGCGCTTGCAGCATGGCCTTGTCCAGCGTCATGCGCAGGCTCAGCATGCCGGGCACGTTGAAGTGACAGCGCGCGCGGGTGAGCCGCGCATACAGGGGTTCATGGGCCGGGGCAGGGTAGGTGAAGTAGACCTCGTAGCCTTCCATGCGATCGCCCAGCAAGGTGCCCAGCAGCGAATCCATCGCGCCGATGGCCATGTCGAAGGCCACGCCCAGGAAGTCGTACGGCACCGGCCGCACGGGCAGCCAAGACAGGGTCAGTTGCGTCGGGCTGTCGGTGATGCGCATGGCGAAGCTGGGGGCCACCAGCGGGAAGTACTCGGCGCAGCACTGCAGGGCCTGCTGCACATTGGCGCAGCTCAGCATGGCGCGGCCCACATCGCCCAATGCACCGAAGTTCAGCAGCTTGCCCACACGCAGGCCGATGTCGCTGGCCTGGCGTTGCGAGGCCAGGGCGCGGAACAACTCCAGGGCGCGCAGCGGTTGCAGCTGCGTTTCGGGATGGGCCAGGGTGTGGCGATCGATGTCGAACCGGGCCAGCACCGCTGCGCAGTCCACGCCGTGCCCTTCGAGATAGGCGATGAGCAGATGGATGTAGCGGGCGGGCGAAAGCTGGGCGGGGTTCATCGTTGGGGGGTTTCCCGAGGCACGAGATGAGGTGCTGAAAAATGCTAACTGCGCGCCTGGAAATGACAAGTCGGGGAAAGCCGCGCTTCGAATAATCGGCCTCCATCGATACGAGGAGACCGACATGAGCACACACCCGTTCACGCACAAGCTGGCCACCCGCGTGGCCTTTCCCGGCCTGCTGGCCGTGCTGACCACCTTGCCCGCTTGGGCCGACCGCTGCAGCGCCAATGCCGATGGCAAATGGACCTGCACCTACCAGGAGCGCAACCATGCGTATGCCTCCAACAGCGGTGGCTCGTGCAGCGGCCTGCAGAAGCTGCGCAAGGTGCGCTGGCAGGTGCCCGAAGGCACGCCGCCGGCTGGCGGCTGGCCCGTGGTCTTCTATTTCAACGGCACGGTGATCGCGGGCTCCAATGCCACCGCACCGTTCACATCGACCAGTACATCCTTCGGGGCCGATCAGGCCGAGATCGCCCTGCACGAATACCTGGACAACCCCAGCGGCCAGGGCCGCAAGTACGCCGTGATCGCGCCCGAAGCGCCTACCTTCCTCGGTGTGCAGTTCTGGGACACCAACCAGGGCAGCAACTACACCGGCAAGAACGACTACTGCTTTCTGCCCGACCTGTTCAAGGCGGTGAGCGAAGGCCGCTACGGCCCGGCCAGCCAGTTCAACATGACGCAGCGCTATGCCGTGGGTATCTCCAGTGGTGGCTACAACACCAGCCGCATGGCCGTGAGCTTCAATGAAGACAGCACCTGGCGCGCCCTGGCCATCGTGTCGGGCTCGTATGCCACCTGCGCGGGCCCGCTTTGCAGTGTGCCGGCCACGCTGCCGGCCAACCATCCACCCACCAAGTTCTATCACGGCACGGCCGACTTCATCGTGCCCATCGGGACGATGCGCACCTACTTCAATCGCCTGGATGCGCAAGGCATCGAGGTGGAGAAGGTCGAGCACAAGAAGGGCCACATGTTCACGCCGGACATCCTGGGTGAGACGGGGGCGAAGGCCTGGTTTGATCGGCATTGAGCGCGGTTGCGCGCCCGGCATGCATCCCCACTGAACACCACCGAGAACACCAACCCATGAACCCCGCACGCACACACATCCTGGCCACCTTGGGCGCCTGCCTGATCGGCATCTTCAGCGCGACCTGCTCGATGACGTCGCAGGCACAGCAAGCCTATCCGGCACCGACATCACCTGCCACTTTGCCGCAGGAGGATGCCTTCTATCAGCCGCCTTCCGAGCAGGCCCTGGGCGCCGTGGCGCCCGGCACGGTGCTGCGCTTTCGGGAGATCTCCGCACGTGCCTACTACTTCTTCGATGTGAAGGGCCAGGCCTGGCAGCTGATGTACCGCAGCACCGATCACAAGGGCAAGCCGGTGGCCATGGTGGGCACGGTGCTGGTGCCGGAGACGGCGCCGGCGGCCGCATCGCAGCGCCGCCTGCTGGCCTACAACGTGGCGTATGACGCGCTGACCTTGCGCTGCGCGCCTTCGTATGAGTTCGTCAAAGGCACGGCCCTGGAGCAGGCGCTCATCCAGTCGGCCTTGAAGGCGGGCATGGTGGTGATGGCGCCCGATTACGAAGGCCTGCAATCGTTGTGGACGGTGGGCGCCAACTCGGGCCACGGTGTGCTCGATGGCATCCGTGCGGCGCAGCGCTTCCAGCAGGCAGGGCTGGATGGGGTGAGCACGCCGGTGGCCATCACCGGTTACTCGGGTGGGGCGCTGGCATCGGCCTGGGCCAATGAGCTGTACAAGTCGTATGCGCCCGAGTTGAACATCAAGGGCGTGGCCGCGGGCGGCGTGCCGGTGGACCTGGGCAATGTGGCCCGCAAGATCGACGGCAAGCTGTTTGCCGGGGTTTACATCGCGGCCACGGCTGCGCTGGCACGCGGCTACCCGGAGGTGGATGCGCAGGCCCTGACCAATGACAAGGGCAAGCAGGCCCTGCTCAAGGCCGAAGAGATGTGCCTGGGCCAATTCCTCACCGGGGCGCCGGATCCGCTGGTGGCCTTTGCCTTCCAGAAGATGAGCAACCTGACGGTGGTGCCCGACCTGCTGGCCGTGCCCGTGGTCCAGCGCGTGATCGCGGAGAACCGGCTGGGCCAGCGCACACCAGGCGCGCCGATGTACATCTATGAAGGCACGGTCGATCAGCTGATGCCCATCGCCGATGTGGATGCCCTGGTCAAATCGTATTGCCAGGCGGGTGTGAAGGTGACCTACAAGAAGTCGTTCAATGAGCACATCCTGCTGGCGATCACGGGCTTCGGCAATGCGTTGGGCTTTCTCAAGGACCGGCTGGATGACAAGCCGGTGGGCAGCACCTGCGATTGATCCCTGGAATGGGCGGGATCAGAACACGCCCATGGCCAGCCCGGCGGCCATGGCCTCGCCGAGTGCGCGGCAGCGGGCCAGGTCATCGGGCGCGATGTGCTTGGGCGCCAGGATGGCTTCGGGCGTCTGCGCATGCGTGCACACGATCAGGGGCTCGGCGATGGGCTTGATCCGCCAGCCGGTGGCGATGCGCTCGATCTGGCGTGCGGCGTTGTGGCCATCGCTGCCGGCGCAGACCAGGCTGGCATACGGGCGGCCCTGGATGCGATCGAGCGCGGGGTAGTAACAGCGGTCGAAGAAGTCCTTGAGCTGGCCGCTGATGGCGGCAAGGTTCTCGGGCGTGGCGAACACGTAGCCATCGGCCTTCAAGACATCGTCGGGCTGTGCTTGCGCGGCATGGCACAGATGCACGTGCACGCTCGCCTCCGTGATCGCGCCATCGCGGGCGGCTTCGGCCATCTGCCGTGTGCCGCCCGTCATGGAGTGGTAGACGATGAGGAGGGTCTTGCTGTCGGCCGTGTGCGTGCTCATGTGCCCAGCATACGGCCACGCTCAGATCGCGCCCACGCTGCCGGTGACCGGCAGCACGATGCCGGTGATGTAGCCCGAGCACACCGGCGCAGCCAGGAACACATACGCGGGTGACAGCTCTTCCGGTTGGGCCGCGCGCTTCATGTCGGTCTGCTTGCCGAACTCCTTGACTTTCTCCGCGGGTGAATCGGCGGGGTTCAGTGGCGTCCACACCGGGCCTGGCGCCACGGCGTTCACGCGGATGCCCTTGTCGATCACGCTTTGCGCCAGCGACTTGGTGAAGGCGTGGATGGCGCCCTTGGTGGTCGAATAATCCAGCAGCTGCGGGCTGCCGCGCAGGCCCACCACCGAGCCGGTGTTGATGATGCTGCTGCCTCGCTTCAGATGGGGCAGGGCGGCGCGGGCCATGTAGAAGTAGCCGAAGATGTTGGTGCGGAAGGTCTCGTCCAGGCGCTCGTCGGTGAGGTCTTCCAGGGATGCGGCATGTTCCTGGAAGGCAGCGTTGTTGACGAGGATGTCGAGCTTGCCGAAGGCTTTCACCGCCTGTTCGACGGCTTGCTTGCAGAAGGCCGGGTCCTTCACGTCGCCGGGGATCAAGGTGCAGCGTCGGCCCTCGGCTTCCACCGCGCGCCGCGTGTCTTCGGCATCTTCGTGTTCATTGAGGTAGACGATGGCCACATCCGCGCCTTCGCGCGCGAACAGCACAGCCACCGCACGGCCGATGCCCGAATCGCCGCCGGTGATCAGGGCGGCCATGTCCAGGAGCTTGTCGCTGCCCTGGTAGTCGGGTGCCTGGTATTGCGGCTGAAGATCCAGGCCCTTTTCCAGACCGGGCTTGGCCTGGTGTTGCGCAGGCAGTTGATCGGGCTGGGGCCGCGCGCCGGCTTGCACACCTTCCTTGGACTTGTCCTGCTTCTTCTTGTCCTGGCCTGAAGCGGCGTCCTTCTGATCCTGGGATTGCTGGATGCGGCGCTGGGTGGCAGCGGTGGCCTCGGCAGTGTCTTTGGTGGTGCCTGTTGTGGTGTCTTGCGCAGTGGCTTGACCGGGGCGTTGGGCAACGGTGGGCATGTCAGTTCCTTTCCATGGAGGTGGGCGTGACAGCAGTGCAGCAGTGCGCGTGCCTGCGGCCGATTCAGCCGCCCCGCAGCCGGTCGAGCTGAAAGCGCTTGCTCAGGATGCCGTCGAGCACATCGGTCGGCAGCCATTGTTTGAGCAGGGGCATTAGGCGTGACTTCTCGCCCAGCCGCACGATGGGCGGGCAGTTGCCCCGCTGCAGTTGCGCCACCAGCAGGCGTGCAAAGGTATCGGCCGGCATGGCCTTGGCCTGGCTTTCGTTGGCGCGGGCCAGCACGCCATCCTTCACGGCCTGGTAGGGCGAATCCGGCAGCAGGTTGACCTGGTTTGCTGCGTTGTTGCCGAAGGCCGACTGGATGCCGCCCGGCTGCACCGTCACCACCTTCACGCCCAGGGGCTTGAGTTCCATGCGCAAGGCATCTGATGCGGCATTGAAGGCCGCCTTGCTCGCGCAATACGGGCCGGCAAACGGTGTGGTCAACACCCCCGAGACGCTGCTGATGTTGACCACCATGCCCTTGCGGCGCGCGATCATGTCCGGCAGCACCGCGCGCACCAGGGCCATGGGCGCAAACAGGTTGACGTCGAACTGGCGTTGCCACTCGCGATCGGGTATGTCCAGCATCGGGCCCATCGCACCGTAGCCGGCATTGTTGACGAGGGTGCCAATGCCCAGGCCTTCGGCGCGCAAGCCATCGAGCAGGCTGCCGATGCCGCTCGCATCGGTGACATCCAGCGGCCGCGTCATGATGCCCTTCGCCGCCAGTTCGGCCAGCGTCTCCAGGCGGCGGGCCGTGGCGCATACGCGCAGGCCTTGCTGGTGGAAGGCCAGGGCCAAGGCCTGGCCGATGCCCGAGCCGCAACCGGTGATCAGCACGAGTTCGGTCTGTTTGGAGGACGTGTTCATGGCGGTGGCTCCATCCTTTGAGATGAGGGGGCGAGGTCTTCACGGTGCGCAGCACGGCATTCTGCGGCGCCTGAAGCGGGGCGCGGCAGCCGCACAACGCGAGGGGGCACGCGTTCAGGGGGAACGCTGCCGTTTTAGGGAAATCACCAGCCTGATGCATGACCCGCACGGCACCGAAAGCGCAGAGACTAGCGGGCCATCTGGCGTCCCTTGCCCCCTGTTGCCGTCCCATGCGCGTTTCCCCCATCAATCTGAAGATCCTGGCCTACACGCTGGACGTGGAAGGCCATGATTCAGGAGCTGTGCTGGCGCGCTGCGGCTATGCCTCCATCGACGAGATCCCGGAGAACGGCCCTTGGGTGCCCTTGAGCCAGTTCGATCAGATGATGCATGCGGCCGCCGAGGTCACGGGCGATCCGGCCTTCGGTCTGGTGGCCGGCAAGAGCATCGCCCTGATGAAGTACGGGGCGCTGACGCCCCTGGCCCTGTCGACTCCCACCCTTCGTCAGTTGCTGGACGACATCACGCGCTTTGCGCCCCTGGCCATCGAGCGCTCCGAACTGGAACTGGTGGAGACAGCTTCGACAGCCCGCCTGGATGTGCTGCCCGTGATCGTGGGCGGGATCAGCGGCCACTTCCGCACCGAACAGGTGGCCACCAGCGCGGTGCAGATGCTGCGCTTCGTAGGGGCTGTGGCCTCGGACATCCACCTCGTCGAGTTCCCCTACGACGAGCCAACCCGCCATGCCGACCGCTACCGCGCGACCTTCGGGCCGCGCATGCGTTTTGGATCGCGGCAATGCGCCATCACCTTCAACCCGGCGTTGCTGGACGCGCGTCTGCCCACCCATGACCCGGTGGCCTATGTGGCGGCCCGCACGCGTGCGGAGTCGGTGATGGCGGCCTTGAAGTCCGAGAACAGCCTGGCCGAATCGGTGCGGCAGTTGCTGCTGGGCGCGTATCCACGCCAGCCCTCCGTGGCCGAGACGGCGCAGCACGTGGGCATGAGCGAGCGCAGCTTTCGCCGGCAGCTGGGCATGCTGGGCACCTCGCACGCCGAGCTGGCGCAGGAGTGCCTGCAACTCACCGCCGAGCGATTGCTGGCCGAAGGCCGCCTGCCGCTCAAGCAGATCGCCGAAGAGCTGGGCTTTGCCTCGGTGCACAGCTTCCACCGGGCCTTCCGCCGCTGGACAGGCCTGACGCCTTCTGCATGGCGCGAGAACCAGGGCGCACCGCTGCCTGACGCCGATCGGGCTGCGGGCTAACCCTCGTCATTCGGGTAAGTCTGTGTCGCCAGGGGCAATACCTTGGTCAGTGCGGCCATTGGCATGACGGACGCACCTTCCTAGCATGGCCAGCCATGCATCGGTCTGTGCGCTTCGTCCATGCCTGCCGATCGTGCCTCTCGATCAAGCAATCAAACAACCCCAACCGGAGACTTCCATGACCCCACGCAAAGGTAGCACGCGCCGAGCGGCGTTCACAGCGATCGCCGCCGCCACACTGGCCGTGACGGCGCTCAGCGCCACCAGCCTGGCCACCGCCCAGACCACCACCATGGGCACGCGTGCGAGCCTGAGCCAGCCCTACACCGCGCTGACATCCAACGCCGGCAGCACGTGGAAGGAATACACGCGGGATGCCGACTACCCCGATGCCATCACGCTGCCGCTGCAGTTCATCACGATGAAGAATGGCAAGAAGCTGGCCGTGCTGATCTCCGTGCCGGCCGATGCCAAGGGCAAGCAGGTCGATGGCAAGTTCCCCGTGATCCTCACGCAGACCGCCTACCGCGTTGACACCGGCCAACTGCTGGGCGGCATCATCCTGTCGGGCAACACTTTGCTGGTGGGTGGCAAGGACGAGTTCATGATCCGCCGCGGCTATATCTCGGTGGCCGTGGACGTGCTGGGCACCGGCATGTCCGACGGCCAGAGCGCCCTGCTGGGTGAAGAAGAGCAGGCAGCTTACGGCGAAGCGGTGGAGTGGGTGACCAAGCAGCCCTGGTTCAATGGCAACCTGGGCCTGGCTGGTACCTCCTACCTGGGCATCACCAGCCTGCTGACGGCCAAGCAGCGCCACCCGGCCGTCAAGGCCGTGTTCACCACGGTACCGATGGGTGACTCGTACCGCGGCACGGTGGGCGTGGGCGGCTTGCTCAACGCCGAGTTCATCAGCCTGTGGCTGCCGCTGACGCATTCGCTGAGCGTGGCCAATGACAGCGCGATCAAGAAGTACCCTGAGTACGCAGCCCAGCTGGAGGCGGCCAACAAGGAGCACATCGCTTCCATCAACAGCTGGTACCTGCCGACGGTGACGGATTCGCTGGCTGGCAAGACGGGCCTGGCCACCGACGACGGCAACTTCTGGTCGGTGCGCTCGCCCATCGAAGGCGCTTCGCAGATCAATGTGCCGACCTTCATCATCGGCGCCACCAACGACATCTTCCAGCGCGACGAGCCGCTGCTGTATGAGCAGCTCAAGCGCAATGTGAACACCAAGCTGGTGGTCGTGCCGGGCTCGCACGTGGCCTCGGTGATGGGGGCGCTGGATGGTTATGACACGTCTTCATCCAAGGGTGCACCGGGCTCGAGCAAGCTGCTGCTGCAGTGGTTCGACCAGTATCTGAAGGGCAAGGACACGGGCGCGGCCGCGCTGCCCAACGTGACGCAGTATGTGCAGGGCTATGGCACTTTCGGTGCAGACCGCTTTGCCCGCGCCACCGACTGGCCGCATCCGCAGATGGCGCCGCAACGCCTGTACCTGCGCGGCGACATGAAGCTCAGCGCCGACAAGCCGACGACGAAGGAGGCTTCGCACACCATCGCCGAGCCGGTGGCGGCCGAAGTGTCGTATGCACCGAGCAGCAGCGGCGAGACGGTCAAGGCCAGCGTGAACATCAACGATGGCAGCGATTGTTCGAGCAGCTATGTGCAGTGGTCGCTGGGCATTGGCGGCCTGTTCCCCAAGGGCTGCTACACCAACAGCTCGACGGTGGAGCGGAATCAGAAGGCACTGGTGTTCGAGACGGCTCCGTTGCAGGCCGACATGTACCTGAACGGCCCGATCCAGGCGGACATCTGGATGTCGGCTTCCAAGACGCAGGCGGCGATTGCGGTGCGTGTGGACGATGTGGATGGCTGGGGCACGGCCACACCGATCTCGACGGGCTTGATGTCGGCCGCGTTCCGTGCGGTGGACCCGACGCGTTCGCGCTTTGTGAATGGCGTGATGATCCAGCCGTGGCACCCGTTCACGGTGGCGTCGAAGCTGCCGGTGGTGCCGGGTGTGCCGATGCTGGTGCCGGTGGAGGTGTTCCCGAATGCGGCGCTGGTGCGCAAGGGGCACAAGCTGCGCATTGCGATCAGTTCGAGCAATCAGGCGCAGGGGGTGTGGTCAACGCCCGCGCAGGCTGAGGCCAATGGCAACGTGAGCACCATCTACAACGAGCCGATGTATCCGTCGAGCGTGGTGCTGCCGGTGGTGCCGGTGGGTGCGCTGAACTGAGTTTTTGCTGTCATCACTTTGAAAGTCAAATGGATCGTTTGATGTGTTGAGCAGTTGATCTGAGTCGATTGCGCGTAGGGCCGCAAGGGGGCCATCTTCGGATGGGCTGCTTGCGGTCTTTTTTTGCTGGGGGCTTTGTTGTGTTGCGTGCTTGGGGTGGGGCGTTTTGTCGTTGCAGCGCGGGGCGCGGGCTGAGCCGGCATCC
>JASGIQ010000007.1:0-91458 GCA_047601765.1 Aquabacterium sp. | reverse complement strand
GCTGGATTTGAACCAACGACCTTTGGGTTATGAGCCCAACGAGCTACCAGACTGCTCCACCCCGCGACAGGTGCTTTCACCAGCACGACCGGCTCCGCCGATCAGCTTGGATGTTCTGGAAACGTGATCTGATCACTGACTCAGCTTGAAGCCAAGACAGCGTCTTGGCACCAGGCCAGTCACATCACGTTCAGGCAATAAGGCGATGCAGGTGCCTTGCCTTTGAATTTTGGTTGCGGGGGCTGGATTTGAACCAACGACCTTTGGGTTATGAGCCCAACGAGCTACCAGACTGCTCCACCCCGCGACAGAGACATAGATTATGGCACATCTTTGACGAAGTTGCCAAGGTGCGCCATCAAAATTCCCATCAAGGGTGCACATCGGCCGTCGGAGGCTTCACCATCCTTCACTTGCCGGCGTCATGGCAAACCAGTCAAGGTAGCCACCGTACCGTACCGTACCGGCCCAGCCCAGCCCAGCCCAGCCCAGCCCGGCCCGGCCATTGCCAAGGGGCAAGCCTCAAATGAAACGACCCGCGACGCCTTGAGCGCAGCGGGTCGTTTCACATGATCATCAGGGAGACCGATCGACAGACGCAAGCGTCGCCAACCCCCGCCCATCATCTCATTCGGCAGCGGCCTCTTCGGTGCGCTCGACGAGTTCCATATAGGCCATCGGTGCGTTGTCGCCCACGCGGAAGCCCATCTTCAGGATGCGGGTGTAGCCGCCCGGACGGTTCGCGAAACGGGGGCCCAACACGTTGAACAGCTTGACCACGTTGTCGCGGTTGCGCAGGCGGTTGAAGGCCAGACGCTTGTTGGCAACCGTCGGCTCCTTGGCCAGCGTGATCAGCGGCTCGACAACGCGACGCAGTTCCTTGGCCTTGGGCACGGTGGTCTTGATGGCTTCGTGCTCGATGAGCGAGTTGGCCATGTTGCGCAGCATCGCGAGGCGGTGCGACGACGTGCGGTTCAGTTTACGGAGTCCATTTCCGTGGCGCATGGTGCTTTCCTTTCCTTATCAAATCCGACGGCCGGTTCAAGGTACCGCCGGTTGCACCGGATGGCTTTTCGAGCCATCCACCTTCAAAAAACTATCAACTCTGTCGAAGTCCACTCTTCCGATCCAGCGGCAGCCACGGATCCGGCTTTGCCGGTCCGCCGGCTGCGCCCCCTTGAGGGGGCCGCCGAAGGCGGTAGGGGGTGGGCTCTAAATCAACGCTTGTCCAGACCTTGGGGAGGCCAGGCTTCGAGGCGCGAACCCAGAGCCAGACCGCGGGAAGCCAACACTTCCTTGATCTCGTTGAGCGACTTGCGACCCAGGTTCGGGGTCTTGAGCAGCTCGGTCTCGGTACGCTGGATGAGGTCGCCGATGTAATAGATGTTCTCTGCCTTGAGGCAGTTGGCCGAACGGACCGTGAGTTCCAGCTCGTCCACGGGACGCAGCAGGATCGGGTCGAAGTTCTGGGCCGACTTGGCCGGCGCATCGAAGGCGGCGATCTCGGAGCCTTCCAGCTGCGCGAACACGGCCAGTTGCTCAACCAGGATCTTGGCCGAAGCACGGATCGCTTCCTCAGGCGAGATGGCGCCGTTGGTTTCGATCTCCATGACCAGCTTGTCCAGGTCGGTACGCTGCTCCACACGGGCGCTTTCGACCGTGTAGCTCACGCGACGGACCGGCGAGAACGAAGCGTCCAGCACGATGCGGCCGATGGCCTTGCTCGACTCTTCGCCATAGCGACGGATGTTGCCGGGCACATAACCGCGGCCCTTTTCCACCTTGATCTGCATGTCCAGCTTGCCGCCTTGCGACAGATGGGCGATCACGTGGCCGGGGTTGACGATCTCGACGTCATGAGGCGTCTGGATGTCCGCTGCGGTAACGGGGCCTTCGCCGTCCTTGCGCAGGACCAGCGTCACTTCGTCGCGGTTGTGCAGACGGAACACCACGCCCTTGAGGTTCAGCATGATGTGAACCACGTCTTCCTGCACGCCATCGATGGCGGAGTACTCGTGGAGCACGCCAGCGATCGTGACTTCCGTGGGTGCGAAACCGACCATCGACGACAGCAGCACGCGACGCAGCGCGTTGCCCAGGGTGTGGCCATAGCCGCGCTCAAACGGTTCGAGCGTGACCTTGGCGCGGTGACCGCCCAGCGGTTCCACCTGGATGGCTTTGGGTTTCAGCAAATTGGTTTGCATGAGGTCTTCCTGTCAATACCCTCGGCTCGTTACACCGATAAGGCTGCTGGACCAACCGGAGCGGGATGCTCCGGCCCTGGAAATTACAAAGAACAAAATCCGGTTGAAGCGTGCCCAACAAGCACGCAAGGCCACGCGACACGGCCAACGCAGCCGTGAAGCGCAGCCTCTTGCCGCATCAACGCGAATACAGTTCGACGATCAGCGATTCGTTGATGTCGGAACCGAACTCGTCGCGATCCGGGGTCTTCTTGAACACGCCTTCGAGCTTGGCGCCGTCCACTTGCACCCAGCCGGGCAGACCGATCGACTCGGCCAGCTTGTAGGCTTCCTGCACGCGCACTTGCTTCTTGGCCTTTTCACGCACGGCCACCACGTCATTGGCCTTGACCAGGTAGGACGGGATGTTCACAACTTGGCCATTCACGACCACGCCCTTGTGGCCAACCAGCTGGCGGGCTTCGGCGCGGGTGGAGGCAAAGCCCATGCGGTAGACGACGTTGTCCAGGCGCGATTCCAGCAGGAACAGCAGGTTCGAACCGGTATTGCCCTTGCGGCGCTCGGCCTCGGCGAAGTAGCGGCGGAATTGCTTTTCCAGCACGCCGTACATGCGCTTGACCTTTTGCTTTTCACGCAGTTGCAGACCGAAGTCAGAGGTGCGCGAGCCCGAGGTGCGGCCATGTTGGCCGGGCTTGGTGTCGAACTTGGCCTTGTCGCTGATCGGGCGGCGGGCGCTCTTGAGGAACAGATCGGTGCCTTCACGGCGGGCCAGTTTGGCCTTGGGTCCGAGGTAACGTGCCACGTGGGTGTCCTTTTTGTCTGTCTGACGTCAGTCCTGCTCAATCAGCAGTTGACCGACGCGAGTCTGGCGACACAGAATGCGCACAGACGGTGGGCTTACATCAGGCAACCTGCACAGGCGTGACCACCGCAACTGCCAGGAACTCTGACCGGTTGAACCGCATTCAGAGAGCACAAGACGCATGGGCACGGCAAGGCTGCCGCAGAGAACTTGCGATTATAGCAAGCAACGCACGCGCCCCAACACTCCCATACTGGAATTGTCAAGATCGCGCAACGCATAAACCTCGCGCGGCTTGTTGCCAAGCCATGCGAGGTTTGGAACTGGCGCGTGTTGCCACGCGCCAGATTCAGTTCGAACTCAGATGCGGCGACGCTTCTGGGGACGGCAACCGTTGTGGGGAACCGGGGTCACGTCGGAGATCGAGTTGATGCGGATGCCCAGCGAAGCCAGGGCACGCACCGACGATTCGCGACCGGGGCCAGGCCCCTTGATCTCGACGTCCAGGTTCTTGATGCCTTGTTCTTGAGCAGCGCGGCCAGCCACTTCAGCAGCCACCTGGGCAGCGAACGGCGTGGACTTGCGCGAGCCCTTGAAGCCTTGACCACCCGACGAAGCCCACGACAGGGCGTTGCCCTGACGGTCCGTGATGGTGATGATGGTGTTGTTGAACGAGGCGTGCACGTGGGCGATGCCGTCCGCAATGTTCTTGCGGACCTTCTTGCTCACACGACGGGCAGCGCTGTTCGCAGGTGCTTTAGCCATGGTTACTTTCTCTTGAACTCAGCAATTTGCCCAGATCACTTCTTGCCAGCGATCGCCTTGCGCGGGCCCTTGCGGGTGCGGGCGTTCGTGCGAGTGCGTTGACCACGCATCGGCAGGCCGCGACGGTGACGGAAGCCGCGGTAGCAGCCCAGGTCCATCAGTCGCTTGATGTTCATCGAGAGTTCGCGACGCAGGTCACCTTCAATGGTGAGCTTGCCCACTTCCTCACGAATCTTTTCCAGATCGCTGTCGGTCAGGTCCTTCACCTTCTTGTCGAAAGCGATGCCTGCGGCCGTGCAGATCTTCTGCGCGGTGGTGCGACCAATGCCGTAGATCGAAGTCAGACCGATTTCGGTGTGCTTGTGCGGCGGAATGTTGATGCCAGCAATACGTGCCATAACTGTCCTCTGAACGCGTGTGTCGTCGCCTGATCAGGCGCCGATCAGCCTTGACGCTGCTTGTGACGGGGGTCGGTGCAGATCACGCGAACCACGCCCTTGCGGCGGATGATTTTGCAATTGCGGCACATAACCTTGACGGATGCCGAGACTTTCATGGTCTTCTCCTGAACCGCCGATCAACTCGACGGAAATTCGCCCACGTTTCCGGGGTCAACTCTCACAAGCTCACTTCGCCCGGAACACGATGCGAGCACGACTCAAATCATACGGCGTGAGCTCCACTGTCACTTTGTCACCCGGCAGGATGCGGATGTAGTGCATCCGCATTTTGCCGGAGATGTGACCGAGGACCACATGCCCGTTCTCAAGCTTCACTCGAAAAGTTGCATTGGGAAGATTCTCAAGAATCTCGCCTTGCATCTGGATGACGTCATCTTTCGCCATTTTCGAGTGTCAGCCGGCGACCCGGCACGATTCAGCTTGCCTTGAAATTCGCCTTCTTCAGCAGAGACTCATACTGCTGAGACATGACATAGGACTGCACTTGTGCCCAGAAGTCCATCGTGACGACCACGATGATGAGCAGCGAAGTCCCACCAAAATAGAAAGGCACGTTGTACTTGAGCACGAGGAACTCGGGCAGCAGGCACACAGCCGTGATGTAGACCGCACCAGCCAGGGTCAGACGGGCGAGGATCTTGTCGATGTAACGCGCCGTCTGGTCACCCGGACGGATGCCAGGAATGAATGCACCGCTCTTCTTCAGGTTGTCTGCCGTCTCACGGCTGTTGAACACCAGAGCCGTGTAGAAGAAGCAGAAGAAGACGATGGCACAGGAATACAAGATCACGTAGATCGGCTGACCGGGGGACAGCATGCCGGCGATGTCCTTGAGCCAGCGCATGCTGTCGCCAGTGGCGAACCAGCCCACGGCCGTCGTCGGCAACAGGATGATCGACGAGGCGAAGATCGGGGGAATCACACCGGCCATGTTGATCTTCAAGGGCAGGTGCGAGGATTGACCACCGTACACACGGTTGCCAACCTGGCGTTTGGCGTAGTTGACCAGGATCTTGCGCTGGCCGCGTTCGACAAACACCACGAAGTACGTGACGGCCACCACCAGGAACACGATGAAGATGGCTGCCGGGATGCTCATCGCACCCGTGCGGATCAACTCGAACAGACCACCCATGGCGTTGGGCAGACCGGCCGCGATGCCGCCGAAAATCAGGATCGAGATGCCGTTGCCCAGACCGCGTTCGGTGATCTGCTCACCCAGCCACATCAGGAACATCGTGCCGGCCGTCAGGCTGATCACGGTGGTCATGCGGAAGCCGAAACCAGGATTCAGCACCAGGCCTGCCGTACCTTCAAGGGCCACAGCGATGCCGAATGATTGGAAGATCGCCAGACCCACCGTCGCATAACGGGTGTACTGGGTGGTCTTCCGACGGCCGGCTTCGCCTTCCTTCTTCAGCTGCTCGAGCTGAGGAATCACGTAGCCCATCATCTGCATGATGATCGACGACGAGATGTAGGGCATGATGCCCAGCGCGAAGACGGTGAAGCGCGACAACGCACCGCCTGAGAACATGTTGAACAGACTCAGGATGCCGCCCTGCTGGCCCTTGAACAACTGCTGCAGCTGCGTCGGGTCGATACCGGGCACGGGGATGTGCGCCCCGATGCGGTAGACGACCAGCGCAAGCAGGAGGAAGACCAGGCGCCGTTGCAGGTCGCCGTACTTGCCGCCTTGAGCCAGTTGAGTGGGAGAGGTTGCCACGCTTGAGTCCGTTCCTCGTTGACTACTTCAGTCGCCTTCGGGCTTATTCAGCCAGCGAGCCGCCAGCGGCTTCGATCGCTGCCTTGGCACCGGCAGTGGCGCCGATGCCCTTGAGCACGACCTTGGACGTCAGTTCGCCCGACTTGATGACCTTCACGACCTTGGCCAGGTTCGGGACCAGGCCAGCCGTCTTGAGGGTCAGGAGGTCGACTTCGGCTGCGCCCAGCGCCTGGAGTTCACTCAGGGTGATCTCGGCGTTGTACTTCAGCGTTTGCGACTTGAAACCGCGCTTGGGCAGGCGGCGTTGCAGCGGCATCTGACCGCCTTCGAAGCCGACCTTGTGGTAGCCGCCAGCACGCGACTTCTGACCCTTGTGGCCGCGGCCGCAGGTCTTGCCCAGGCCACAGCCGATGCCACGGCCGACACGGCGCTTGGCATGCTTGGCGCCCGATGCGGGCTTGATGCTATTGAGTTCCATGGTGTTCCCCAGAAGGTTGCGGTGGCTCAGACCACCTCAACCATGTAGCGGACCTTGTTGATCATGCCGCGCACAGCGGGCGTGTCTTCCAGGACGCGTGTGCCGTTCATGCGGCGCAGACCCAGACCACGCACGGTGTCGCGGTGATCGGCCTTGGTGCCGATCGGGCTGCGGACCAGCTTGACGGTCAGCGTTTTCTTTTCGCTCATGTCAGTTCTCCGGACTACTCGGCGATCGCTCAGCTGAGGATCTGCTCGACCGTCAGACCGCGCTTGGCGGCGACTTCGGCCGGCGTCGTTGCCTTGTTCAGGGCATCGAACGTGGCGCGAACCATGTTGTAGGGGTTCGACGAACCGAGGCTCTTGGCCACGATGTCCGTGATGCCCATCACTTCGAAGACAGCGCGCATCGGGCCGCCGGCGATGATGCCGGTACCAGCAGGCGCGGGGGCCAGCAGCACCTTGGCGGCGCCGTGCTCACCACGGATGTTGTGGTGGACCGAACCGTTCTTCAGCGAGACCTTCACCATGTTGCGGCGAGCCTGGTCCATGGCCTTCTGAACAGCCAGCGGCACTTCACGCGCCTTGCCCTTGCCCATGCCGACGCGGCCATCGCCGTCACCGACCACGGTCAGAGCTGCGAAACCCATGATCCGGCCGCCCTTGACCACTTTGGTCACGCGGTTCACCTGGATCATCTTTTCGCGCAGACCGTCGTCACGACCTTCGTCTGCTACCTTGGGTTGAAACTTAGCCATTTGAAATTCCTTCCGGTTGCAGACGCGGCTTAGAACTGAAGACCGGCTTCACGCGCGGCTTCAGCCAGGGCCTTGATACGACCGTGATACTGGTAGCCAGCGCGGTCGAAAGCGACCTTCTCGACGCCAGCAGCCTTGGCCTTCTCGGCGATGCGCTTGCCGATCAGGGCGGCGGCAGCAGCGTTGCCACCGTTCTTGATCTGGTCGCGCACTTCCTTCTCGGCGGTCGAAGCCGAAGCCAGGACCTTGGCACCGTCGCCAGAGATGACGCTGGCGTAGATATGCAGGTTCGAACGGGTGACCGTCAGGCGCACGGCGCCTTGCAAAGCGATGCGGGCGCGGGTCTGACGGGCGCGGCGCAGGCGCTGTTCCTTCTTGCTCATTGCCATGATGAATCAGCTCCTTACTTCTTCTTGGTCTCTTTCAAGACCACGCGCTCGTCGATGTAGCGGATGCCCTTGCCCTTGTAAGGCTCGGGCGGACGGAAAGCGCGCACTTCGGCGGCGATCTGACCGACCACTTGACGGTCCATGCCCTTGATGACGATTTCGGTCTGAGACGGGGTCTCGACCTTGATGCCAGCGGGCATGTCCTTGACGACGGGATGAGAGAAGCCGATCTGCAGGTTCAGCTTCTGACCTTGGGCCTGGGCACGGAAGCCCACGCCGACCAGGCTCAGCTTCTTCTCGAAGCCCTTGCTCACACCGTTGACGGTGTTGTTGAGCAGAGCGCGGAAGGTGCCGGACATGGCATTGGCTTCAGCGGTATCGTTGACCGGCGCGACCTTCAGCGTGGCACCTTCTTGCGACACGGTGACCAGGCCGTTGGCCGGCAGGCTCAGGGTGCCGAGGCTGCCCTTGACGGTCACAGCTTCAGCGGAGATCTTCACGTCCACACCTTGAGGGACGGCGATCGGCATTTTTCCTACGCGGGACATTGCGACTGCTCCTCAATTAGGCGACGTAGCAGAGCACTTCGCCACCGATACCGGCAGCGCGGGCCTTGCGATCGGTCATCACGCCCTTGGGGGTGGTCACGATGGCAACGCCCAGGCCATTCATGACCTGAGGAATGTCGTGACGGCCCTTGTAGATGCGCAGACCGGGGCGGGACACACGCTCGATGCGCTCGATGACCGGGCGACCAGCGTAGTACTTCAGTGCGATTTCCAGCTGGGGCTTGGCAGCCTCGCCAGTGACGGCGTAACCGTCGATGTAGCCTTCGTCCTTCAGGACCTGGGCGATCGCGACTTTCAGCTTCGACGACGGCAGCGCGACATTGGTCTTGTTGACCATTTGTGCGTTGCGGATGCGCGTCAGCATGTCGGCGATGGGATCACTCATGCTCATGGGATAACTCCTGTTCGTGCCCTGCTGGGATTACCAGCTCGCCTTGGTGACACCGGGGATGTCGCCAGCGAATGCCAATTCACGGATCTTGGTACGGCCCAGGCCGAACTGACGGAAGGTGCCACGGGGGCGGCCGGTCAGGTTGCAGCGGGCGCGCAGACGCGTCGGATTGGCGTTGCGGGGCAGCTTTTGCAGTTCAAGACGGGCGGCGTAGCGCTCTTCTTCCGACTTCTTCGCGTCATCGATGATGGCGTTGAGTTCGGCGCGCTTCTTGGCGTACTTGGCAACCAGCTTTTCGCGCTTTTCTTCGCGTTGCTTCAGAGATACTTTTGCCACGATGGACCTCAGTTCTTGAACGGGAACTTGAAAGCCTGGAGCAGAGCCTTGGCTTCGTCGTCGGTCTTGGCCGTCGTCGTGATGCTGATGTTCAGACCACGGATGGCGTCGATCTTGTCGTATTCGATTTCCGGGAAAATGATCTGTTCCTTGACGCCAACGTTGTAGTTGCCGCGACCGTCGAAGGAACGACCAGAGATACCGCGGAAGTCACGCACGCGGGGCAGCGAGATCGTGACGAAGCGGTCCAGGAATTCGTACATGGTGACGCCACGCAGCGTGACCATGGTGCCGATGGGCATGTTTTCGCGGATCTTGAAACCGGCGATGGCCTTCTTGGACATGGTGATCACGGGCTTTTGACCGGCGATTTTGGTCAGGTCGCCAACGGCGTGCTCCATGACCTTCTTGTCCGACACGGCTTCCGAGACACCCATGTTCAGGGTGATCTTGGTCAGACGCGGCACTTCCATGATCGACTTGTAGCCGAACTTCTTCATCAGTTCGGGGACGATCTTTTCGCGGTAGATCTGCTGCAGGCGAGCTTGTTGCTGTGACATGTGTGACCTCGTCAAGCCTTGATTTCTTCGCCGCTGGACTTGAAGACGCGCACTTTCTTGCCGTCAGCCAGGAGCTTGATGCCGACGCGGTCAGCCTTGCCGGAGGCAGGGTTGAAAATCGCCACGTTGGACTGGTGGATGGGCATGGTCTTGTCGACGATGCCGCCGGTCAGGCCCTTCATCGGGTTGGGCTTGACGTGCTTCTTGGCGACGTTCACGCCTTCGACCAGCAGGTGGTCGGCGTCAACGCGAGCGGACACGGTGCCGCGCTTGCCTTTGTCGCGGCCGGTCAGAACGATGACCTGGTCGCCTGTCTTGAGCTTGTTCATGAGCTGTTCCTTTGCTGCGCTGGGATGAGGCCGAGGATTACAGGACCTCGGGAGCCAGCGAAACGATCTTCATGAAGCGCTCGGTACGCAGTTCACGCGTGACCGGGCCGAAGATACGGGTGCCGATGGGCTCCAGCTTCGTGTTCAGCAGCACGGCAGCGTTGCCGTCGAACTTCACCAGCGAGCCGTCTTGACGACGCACGCCCTTGGCGGTGCGGACGACCACAGCGCTGTAGACCTCGCCCTTCTTGACGCGGCCACGGGGTGCAGCTTCTTTGATGCTGACCTTGATGATGTCGCCGATGCCGGCATAACGACGCTTTGAGCCACCGAGCACCTTGATGCACATGACGCTCTTAGCACCCGTGTTGTCAGCGACGTCCAGTCGCGATTGCATTTGGATCATGGTGTACCCCAACTTGACCGTTCGGCTGCGCAACCACTGCACAACAACGAACCATCAGTCTTGGGCCCGTAGAACGGGCGGATCTGAACTGGCTACAGGTTTCGTGAATCCCGACCGCGGCATCAGCAGCCGAGACAGCAACCGAAGCGGGCCATTGGGCCAAAACCATTCACCTGAACAGCGAAGCCTTGAATTATGCACGAGATTTGCCTTGCGGGTCAAGCCTCTTGTGCGCACCCCGCAAGAAGGGGGTGAAGTTGCGGCCGAATCAGGCGGTGCCGCCCACCGTCAAACCCTCGATGCGCAAAGTGGGCTGCCCCACACCGACGGGCACGCTCTGGCCTTCCTTGCCACAGGTGCCCACGCCGCTGTCGAGCTTGAGGTCGTTGCCGATCATGCTGACACGGGTCATGGCCTCGGGGCCGTTGCCGATCAGCGTGGCGCCCTTGACGGGGTACTGAATCTTGCCGTTTTCCACCCAGTAGGCCTCGCTGGCGGAAAACACGAACTTGCCGCTGGTGATGTCCACCTGGCCGCCGCCGAAGTTGGCGGCATACAGGCCCCGGTCGATGGAGGCCACGATTTCCTGGGGATCCATGTCGCCGGCCAGCATGTAGGTGTTGGTCATGCGGGGCATGGGCAGGTGGGCGTAGCTCTCCCGGCGGCCGTTGCCGGTCGGCGCCGTCTTCATGAGGCGGGCGTTGGTGGCGTCCTGCATGTAGCCGCGCAGGATGCCGTCTTCGATGAGCACGGTGCGCTGTGTGGCCTGGCCTTCGTCGTCGATGTTGAGGGAGCCGCGGCGGTCCGGCAGCGTGCCGTCGTCCAGGACCGTCACGCCCTTGGCGGCCACGCGCTGGCCGATGCGGCCGGAGAACACGCTGGAGCCCTTGCGGTTGAAATCGCCCTCCAGCCCGTGGCCGACGGCCTCGTGCAGCAGGATGCCGGGCCAGCCGTTGCCCAGAACAACCGTCATCTCGCCCGCAGGCGCCGGGCGGGATTCGAGGTTGACCAGTGCGGCGTGTACCGCCTGGTCCACGTACTGGTCGGTGACTTCCTGGGTGTAGTACGACAGGTCGTATCGACCGCCGCCACCGGAGGAGCCAACTTCACGGCGTCCGGCCTGCTCGGCGATCACCGTGAGCGACAGGCGGATCAGGGGCCGGACGTCGGCTGCGAGGGTGCCATCGGCGCGGGCCACGAGCACGACGTCGTATTCGCAACCCAGGCCGGCCATGACCTGCACCACGCGCGGATCCTTGGCGCGGGCGCGCTTTTCGATGTCTTCCAGCAGGGCGACCTTGGCGGCGCTGTCGAGCGAGGCAATCGGGTCGAAGGCGCCGTAGAGGGTGCGGCTGGGCGCGATGCGCTGCTCGCCCACCTTCACGCGGCGGCTTTGGCCGGCGGCGGCGATGGTGCGCACAGTGCGGGCTGCGTCCAGCAAAGCGGCTTCGGAGATGTCGTCGGAGTAGGCGAAGGCGGTCTTTTCGCCATGGATGGCGCGCACGCCCACGCCCTGGTCGATGCCGAAACTGCCGGATTTGACGATGCCCTCTTCCAGGCTCCAGCCTTCGCTTCGGGTGTACTGGAAGTACAGGTCCGCATCATCGACCCGGTGTTCGGTGATGACACGCAGGGCCTTCAGAAGGGTGGATTCATCCAGACCGAAGGGGGCGAGCAGGAACTCGCGAGCGGTCTGGAGGCGGGCGATGGTGGCGTCGACGGCAATCATGGCTTGATTGTAGGCATGGGTGGCCCGCAAGGGCATCAGGAGGGCCTATGGTTTCGATGCAGCGACGTCACACGTGTCAGACACGCAGCAACGCTTCCATTTGCTTTTCCTCCTGGCCATACAGGGCCTCAGGCCCAGGCTTCACCGAGAACCTGGCGGCGCACCTTGCGCTGCTCCTGCAAGGCGGGCTCCCAGGTGCTGCGATCGGATGGCTCGAACTTGTGCTGCCAGGGCCAGGTCCGCAGGCGGTCGTAGCGGTCCCATACGGCGAGGATGTCGGCGGCCAGCTTTTCGCCGTGATCGCGGGCCGCATCCTGGGCGATGAGGCGGCGGATTTCGCCGATCTGGACGTCGCCCAGGGCCAGCAGGTAATACTCGAAACGCTTGCGCAGCTCGGCGCAGGGCGAGAGCGCCCCCTCCTGGACGCACCAACTGCCTGGGGGCACCGTGCCGGACAAGGAGCCTTGCTCAAAGAGCCGGCTGCGGACCTGTTCCGGGGTCATCGCCGGTGAATCCGTGTGCGGCGCCGCGGCAGCCATGTCCGAGCCAGGCCGGCCGGCATGCGGGGCCGGCGCCCGCATCCGCCACCCGCTCCAGACCAACAGGATCACCACCGCAGCCAAGCCTGCGCCCCGCCAGATCCGCTTCATGCGCCCCGTTCCTCTCGTCGTGTGTGCATGCCGGGCATTCTGCACGGGATGCAGCGCCTCAGTCTTGCGGGTCTTCCGCCTGCCGATGCTGCAGGGCCAGGTCGTACAAGGCCTTGCGCGGCCAACCCGCCGCATCGGCCACCAGACCGGCCGCCTGCTTCACGGGAATGTGGCGCACCAGTTCCTGGAGGATGGCGTCCATCGCCGGTGGCAGGACCTGTGCCGCGCTCTCGGCGACGGCGTGCACGACCAGCACGAACTCGCCCTTGTGGCGATTGGCGTGGCCTTGGAGCCAGGACGCGAACTCGGCCACCGGCATGGTGGCGATCTCTTCGAACTGCTTGCTCAGCTCGCGGCAGACGGTCACGCGACCGGCGGGCAGCACGCCGACGAGTTCCACGGCCAGTTCATCGATGCGATGGGGGGCTTCGAACAGCACCACGCTGTGCGGCTGGCCAAGGGCCGCCTGCAAGACCGAGACCCGGGCCGCGCCCTTGGAGGGCAGGAAACCGACAAAGCGGAAACCCTGGGCCAGGGCATCGCCCGCCGCGCTCATGGCCGTGGTGACGCTGCTGGGACCTGGCAAGGGGATGACCGGCAGATGGGCCGCCTGAACCGCTGCGACCAGGTGGGCACCGGGATCGGAGACGGCCGGGGTGCCGGCGTCGCTCACGTAGGCGATGCGCTGGCCCTGTTGCAGCAGGGCCACCACACCTTGCGCGCTGCTGATCTCGTTGTGCTGGTGCAAGGCCAGCAGCTTCTTGTCCAGGCCGAGATGGCGCAGAAGTTGGCCGCTGACACGCGTGTCCTCGCAGGCGACGGCATCAGCGAGCGCGAGCACATGCACTGCACGCAGGCTGATGTCGGCCAGGTTGCCGATGGGCGTGGGCACGAGGTAGAGCGCACCTTTGGGATACTGCTGGCTGGCGGCCACCTGGTGAGCCGCCTGGAGCAGCACGTTGGCATCAAAGGTCACGACGAAATCCCGGGGAGATGAAGGAGAGGCGCGCGCGCTGGCCCATCTGGAAGGCCAGGGCCTGACGCTGGTCGAGCGCAATTATCGGGTGGCCCGCGGGCCCGGTGCGCGCGGCGCCGAGGTGGACCTGATCATGCGCGATCGGGATGGCACGCTGGTGTTCGTCGAGGTGCGCCAGCGCAGCGGCGGCGAACATGGCGGCGCGGCGGCATCGATCAGCCGAGGCAAGCAGCGGCGCTGCATCCTGGGCGCTCAGCACTACCTGATGCAGTTGCGGCACTGGCCGCCCTGCCGCTTCGATGTGGTGGCCATCGATGGGGACGAACTCACCTGGATCCCGGCCGCCTTTGATGCATCCTGAAACGCCGCATCCCACGGGATTCCCCTGGGATGCACGCGCTTGCGCTTATCATCCGCGCCATGTCGGATTCCCACTTTCAGCAGTCCGTGCTCCAGCAGCCCTTGCTGGAGACGGCCGACTGGCTCTATCAGTCCTCCGAACGCTTGACGCAGCAGTTGCACTACGCCGCGCAGGCCGTCATGCACACCATCACGTCGGGCGGCAAGGTGCTGTGCGCCGGCGAGGCCGAAGCCTCATGGCTGGCCGAGCACGCGGCCACGCTGCTGGTCGGGGGCACGGGTCGCGAACGCCCGCCCCTGGCCGCCGTGGCCCTGACCCCGCCGCATGGCGGGGCGCACATGAGCCTGAGCCAGCAACTGCGCGCGCTGGGCCACCCGGGTGACGTGTGGCTGGCGTTTTCGCTGGAGCGTGAAGAGGCCGAGTTGCTGGCTGCCACCGAGATCGCCCGTGAGCTGGACCTGACGCTGATCGCCTTCACGGGCGAGGCAGCCCGCACGCTGGGGCCCCAGCTGCGCGACACCGACGTGTGGGTGCCCCTGCCGGGGACCCGACCCGAAATCCTGTTTGCCATCGGCTGGCTCGCCCTGAATGGGCTGTGCTCGGCCGTCGACATCCAACTGCTTGGAGAAGATCAGTGATGAATGCCGCCGTCTGGAAATCCGCCACCCTGCGCCTGGGCGCCCTCCTGCTGGCCACGGCCACCTTGAGTGCGTGCGCGCCGCTGGTGCTGGGCACCGCCGTGGGCGGGGCCTTCATGGCCTCGGACCGCCGCACCTCCGGCTCGCAGCTCGAAGACCAGGGCATCGAGATCAAGGCGTCCAGCCGCATCCGCGAGGTGATCGGCGAGCGTGCTCACATCAACCTGAATTCGTACAACCGACTGGTGCTGTTGACGGGCGAGGTGCCGACGGACGCCGACAAGGAGGCAGCGGCGCAAGCCGTTCGCCAGGTGGAGAACGTGACGGGCGTGGTCAATGAACTGGCCGTCACGATGAACAGCTCGATCACCTCGCGATCGAGCGATGTGATCCTGGAAGGCAAGGTCAAGGCGACGTTCGTGGATGCGCGCGACCTCTTCGCCAATGCCTTCTCGGTGGTGGTCGAGCGCGGCGAGGTCTACCTGATGGGCCTGGTGACGGAGCGTGAAGCCAACCGCGCCGCGGAACTGGCGGCCAGCATCCAGGGCGTCAAGCGGGTGGTCAAGGTGATGCAGATCATCAGCGAGGACGAACTCGCCCGCAAGCTGCCGCGGCCCGCACCGGTCACGCAGAGCGCGCCGGCACAGTGAACGACGCGCCTTGACAAGCGGCTCAGCGCAGCCGCTTGATCAGGCTGGAGGTGTCAAGGCGGCCGCCACCCATGGCCTGCACATCGGCATAGAACTGGTCGATGAGGGCGGTGGCGGGGAGCCGTGCGCCCAGGCGTCGCCCCTCGTCCAGGACCAGGCCGAGGTCCTTGCGCATCCAGTCGACCGCGAAGCCGAAATCGAACTCGTCGCGGACCATGGTGGGCCCGCGGTTGACCATCTGCCAACTGCTGGCCGCGCCCTGTGAGATCACCTCGATCACCTGCTGCATGTCCAGGCCAGCCTTCTGGCCGAAGGCCAGCGCTTCGGCCAGGCTCTGCAGCACCCCGCCCACGCAGATCTGGTTGACCATCTTGGCCAATTGCCCGGCACCGTTCTCGCCCAGGAGCGTCACGGCGCGGGCAAAGGCAGCGATCACCGGGCGGGCGCGCTCGAAGGCGGGCGCATCGCCGCCGCACATCACCGTGAGCACGCCGTTGATGGCGCCCAGGTTGCCGCCAGACACGGGCGCATCGATGAAGTGCAGCCATTTGCTGCGGGCCACAGCCGCGAGTTCGCGCGCCACTTCTGCCGAGGTCGTCGTGTGGTCCACCAGGATGGCGCCAGGCGACATCGACTGGAAGGCGCCCTGAGGTCCGGCGGTGACTTCGCGCAGGTCATCGTCATTGCCCACACAGGTGAAGACGATGTCGGCATCCCGCACCGCATCCTGCGGAGTATTGGCATGGACGCCGCCGTGCTCCGCGACCCAGGCACGCGCCTTGGCATCGGTACGGTTGTAGACGGTCACCTGATGGCCGGCGCGTGCCAGATGGCCCGCCATGGGCGCGCCCATGGTGCCCAGGCCGATGAAGGCCACGCGGTGGGGTGGGGTGGGCTCGTAGGTCTTGGCGGCTGTGGTCATGGCATATCCCTTGAAGAAGAAAGATTGTGTCAGACGTGCCAGCATGTCGCCTTGCGTTCAAACACAGGAGATCGACATGGCAGACAAGCACAAGGTGGCAGTGCTGGTGGGCAGCCTGCGCCAGGGTTCGTGGAACCGCAAGATCGCGCAGGCACTGCAACAGATGGCGCCACCCAGCCTCGCGCTGGAGATCATCGAGATCGGCGACCTGCCGTTCTACAACGAGGACATCGAAGCGCAGGCGCCCGCCTCATGGCAGCGCTTTCGCGAACAGATCCGCGGCAGTGACGCCCTGCTGTTCGTGACACCGGAATACAACCGCTCGGTGCCGGCCGTGCTCAAGAATGCGATCGATGTGGGCTCGCGCCCGTACGGGCAGAGCGTGTGGTCGAAGAAACCGGGTGCCATCATCAGCGCCTCGCCGGGCAACATCGGCGGCTTCGGCGCCAACCACCATCTGCGTCAGATGATGGTGTTCCTCGACATCCCGCTGCTGCAGCAGCCGGAGATGTACCTCAGCGGCGTCAACAAGCTGTTCGACGAGCAGGGGCAGTTGAACAACGAGGGCACACGCGAGTTCCTGCAGAAGTTCCTTGCCACGTTCGAGGACTGGATCGGCCGCAACCGCCGCTGAACCCGAACCCGGCCGCGGCGGCCGGCCCACGCCTCAGACGATCTGCAGGTGCTCGGTGCCGGCTGCCAGGTCCATGTTGCGCGCGCGCTGGCTGTTGAGCTTGATCTGCAGGCGCAGGTCGTTGACCGAGTCCGCGTTGCGCAGCGCGTCTTCGTAGGTGATGTAGCTGCCTTCGTACAGGTCGAACAGGGCCTGGTCGAAAGTCTGCATGCCGAGCTCGCGCGACTTCTTCATGATCTCCTTGATCTCGCCTACCTCACCCCGGAAGATGAGATCGGAGATCAGCGGCGTGTTGAGCAGGATCTCCACCGCGGCGGCGCGGCCCTTGCCTTCTTGGCGCGGGATCAGGCGCTGCGAGATCAGGCCCTTGAGGTTGAGCGACAGGTCCATCAGCAACTGGGCGCGGCGCTCTTCGGGGAAGAAGTTGATGATGCGGTCGAGCGCCTGGTTGGCGCTGTTGGCGTGCAGCGTGGCCATGCACAGGTGGCCGGTTTCGGCGAACTGCACGGCGTGCTCCATGGTCTCGCGGTCGCGGATTTCGCCCATGAGGATGACGTCCGGCGCCTGGCGCAGCGTGTTCTTGAGCGCCATTTCCCAGCCGTCGGTGTCCAGGCCGATCTCGCGCTGGGTGACGATGCAGTTCTTGTGCGGGTGCACGAATTCGACCGGGTCCTCCAGCGTGATGATGTGACCGTAGGAGTTCTCGTTGCGGTGGTCCACCATGGCCGCCAGCGTGGTCGATTTGCCGGAGCCGGTGGCGCCCACCAGGATCACCAGGCCGCGCTTGGTCATCACCGTGTCCTTGAGCACGCTGGGCAGGCCCATGCCGTCGATGGTGGGCAACTGTTGCGGGATCACGCGAAGCACCAGGCCGACGTGGCCTTGCTGGATGAAGGCGTTGACGCGGAAGCGGCCCACGCCGCCCGGCGCGATCGCGAAGTTGCACTCCTTGGTGCGCTCGAACTCGGCGGCCTGCTTGTCGTTCATGATTGCGCGGGCCAGCGCCATCGTGTGCTGCGAGGTCAAGGGCTGTGGCGAGACCTTGGTGACCTTGCCGTCCACCTTGATGGCGGGCGGGAACTCGGCCGTGAGGAACAAGTCCGAGCCACCGCGCGTGACCATCAGCTTGAGCAGATCATTGATGAATTTCGAGGCCTGATCGCGTTCCATGATGAGGGTCTGCCTTTGCGGTTGAGGCGTCCTTGCGGGTACGTCTTTGAAATCGGTGAGTGGGGTCAGAACAGGGCAAGAGGCCTGATGCTGCGTGCGCTGCGGCCGGGCGTCAAGCCGAGATCACCCGCTTCAGCCGGCGGTCAGCAGCGCACCGAGGCGGGCACTGAGCTGACGCATGCGCAGCGACAGCCGCCGCGCGGTGGAAGTCATCAGCGCCATGCCCAGGCGCGGCTCTTCGATGGCCAACTCGTCGAGCGCGCTGTTGGTCAGCACGGCCAGCGAGCAGCGGCTGAGCGTCAGGCAGGAGGCGAAGCGGGCGCCGGCATCCAGCAACGACATCTCACCCAGCACATCGCCCTCGCGCGCCTCGGCCAGCCGGGCGCGCGCGCCGGTGGGCTGAACCCGGTCCACGGCCACCAGACCTTCGAGCACGACCAGGGCGTAATCGCCCTTTTCGTCCTGGACGATGAGCTCGCGCCCCGGCGGGACCGTGACGAAATCGAGGTGGTCAATGAGCTTGTGGTGTTCATCGGGGGACAGCGAGGCCATCAGCGCATCGCGCCCCCAGCTTTTGAGCAGCAGGTTGAGGCCGACTTCCGGATCCAGCGCCGTGGCCCCCACGACCAGTGCACGTGCATGCCATGCCGAGGGCGCGCGCGAGACTTCCGGCCGCTCCAGGAACTGGGTGGCGAAAAAGCCTTCGTCGTCCGCGGGTGCGGCAGGTGCGGGCTCTCCGGCGCGCGAGGCGGTGTTGAGCGTGAACCGGTCGAAGAGTCGTTTCATCGTGCGGGTACTCAGCCGGGGAAGTTTTCGGGCATTTTCGCCTTCGCGCGGGCCTCGGCCGGTGAAATGATGTTACGGCGCACCAGATCGGTGAGATTCTGGTCCAGCGTCTGCATGCCCTGGCTGTTGCCGGTCTGGATCGACGAGTACATCTGGGCGATCTTGTTTTCGCGGATCAGGTTGCGGATGGCGGGCGTGCCGATCATGATTTCGTGCGCCGCGACCCGGCCAGAGCCGTCCTTGGTCTTGCACAGGGTCTGCGAGATCACCGCCTGGAGCGATTCCGACAGCATCGCGCGAACCATGTCCTTTTCCGCGGCAGGGAAGACGTCGACCACCCGGTCGATGGTCTTGGCGGCAGACGAGGTGTGCAGCGTGCCGAAGACCAAGTGGCCGGTTTCGGCTGCGGTCAGGGCCAGGCGGATGGTTTCCAGATCCCGCATTTCGCCCACGAGGATGCAGTCCGGGTCCTCACGCAGGGCCGAGCGCAGGGCGTTGGCAAAGCTCATCGTGTGCGGACCCACCTCGCGCTGGTTGACCAGGCACTTCTTGGATTCGTGCACGAATTCGATCGGGTCCTCCACCGTCAGGATGTGGCCGTATTCGGTCTCATTGAGGTGGTTGACCATGCCGGCCAGCGTGGTGGACTTGCCCGAACCCGTGGGGCCGGTGACCAGCACCAGGCCGCGCGGCTTGAGCGCCAGATCCTGGAAGACCTTGGGCGCATTGAGCTGCTCCAGCGTCAGGATCTTGGAGGGAATGGTCCGGAACACGGCGCCCGCGCCGCGGTTCTGGTTGAAGGCGTTGACCCGGAAACGCGCCAGGCCCTGGATCTCGAATGAGAAGTCGCATTCCAGCGTCTCCTCGTACACCTTGCGCTGCGCATCGTTCATGATGTCGTACACCATGTCGTGCACCTGCTTGTGGTCGAAGGCGTCCACATTGATGCGTCGCACGTCCCCGTGCACCCGGATCATCGGCGGCAGACCGGCGGAGAGGTGCAGGTCGGATGCCTTGTTTTTGACCGAGAACGAAAGCAGTTGGGTGATATCCATGGATGATGGTGTTCCGGCAAAGCGTGTGAAACGAAACTCATTATGGCGACGATCGCAGACAAGCTTCAACTCGTGAGAGCGCGGATAAACCAGGCCTGTTCCAGCGTTGGGCGTCGAAGCGACAGTGTGCGGCTGCTGGCCGTCAGCAAAACATTTCCAGCGGTAACAGTGCGGGAAGCCTTTCACGCAGGTCAAAGATCTTTTGGCGAAAACTATGTGCAGGAAGCCCTCGACAAGATCGCCGAACTCTCGGATTTGCGCAGCCAGATCGAATGGCACCTGATCGGGCCGCTGCAAAGCAACAAGACACGGGTGGTGGCCGAAAATGTCGACTGGGTTCAGAGCATCGACCGCGTGAAAATTGCACAACGTTTGAGCGAGCAGCGTCCAGCCCATTTGCCGCCGCTGCAGGTGTGTATTCAGGTCAATACCAGCGGCGAGGCCTCGAAAAGCGGTGTGGCCCCCGGCGAGGCATTTGAATTGGCGCGGGAGGTGGCCGCCCTGCCCCGCCTGAAATTAAGGGGGGTCATGGGGCTGCCGGCGCCCAGCGAAGACCCGCAAATGCAGCGTCAGGCCCTGCGCGAAGTGCGTCGCATATACGAGGATTTGATTTCCAGGGGAATCCCGCTCGATACCCTGTCGATGGGCATGAGTCACGATCTGGAAGCCGCCGTCGCGGAAGGATCCTCCATGTTGAGGGTGGGTACAGCCCTATTCGGTCAGCGCTGAGGGAGAACTAATATCTGCCTACCCCTCCGAGAGTGTTCCATGGACGTTTCCCAAGCCCCCCATTACCTGTTGGTCGACGACCACAGCCTGATTCGCGAAGGCATGATGCAGGCCATCCGCAGCCTCGATCCGAATGCCCGTTTTTCGCATGCCAACTCATTGCAGGGCGCTTTGAGCAAACTCCAGGATACGCAAAGCGACGATCCGATCGACGTGGTCCTGCTGGATTTGGGCCTGCCCGACAGCCGCGGCATGGCCACGCTGCAAGCCGTGCGCGCCGCCGCACCGACCCAGCGCATCGGCATCATCACCGGGCAAAGCGACGTGCAGGTGGCACTGGAATGCATCCACCACGGCGCGTCGTGCTTCATTCCCAAGCTGGCCGAGATCGACGGCTTCATGAGCGCCCTGCGCGCCCTGGTCGAAGGCCGGCTGCATTTCCCGTCCGAGTTGCTGTCGCCCTCGGAGGTGGAGTGGCCGGCCGCCGAGGACAACACGCCGCCGCGCGCCATCCGCCTGACACCGCGTCAGAAGGACGTACTGCAGTGGATCCTCAAGGGCTGCACCAACCACGCCATCGCCACGGCCCTGGGCATCAGCGCCGAGACGGTCAAGCTCCATGTGAGCGCCATCTTCCGCGCCTATGGCGTGCACAGCCGGACGCAACTGGTGCTGCTGTGCTCGCGCAGCCCGTCGATCATGGCCGGCGCCATGCATGACGATGACGACGCTGCCTCACCTGCCGCTGGCGGCGGGCTTCACGGCATGGCCGCGCAACGAGAAAACTCTGCCTGATCGCTGACGGATGAGCATGCTGAGGCGCTCGCTGCGGGGCCTGACTCCGATCGAGGCCCGCATCGATCTCCAGATCCTCCAGGACAGCTGGCGCACGTCGCCCGGCTCCATCGTCGCCCAGTTCATCGGGCTGGTGGTGCTGATCGCCATGGTGCGCGACTGGCCCCTGCCGCGCTGGCAATGGGCGGCACCGGCTGCAGGCCTCATCGGCGTGTGGACGGTGGTGGCGCTGATGTCGCGGCACTTCCGGCGCTTTGGCATTGCGGCGTCGCGCTATGAACGCTGGCGCATGAGCCTGCTGTGGTGGCATGCCGTGCAAGGCACCTTGTGGGGACTGATGGGCGTGGCCCTGCTGACGGTGGCCACACCGGAATGGCGTGTGGCCATCGTGGCCGCGTCGGTGGCCTACTGCTACACGATCATGCTGGTCACCGTGCACGACTGGGCTGTGGCCTTTGCAGGCAGCCTGCCCGTGCTGCTGCTGGCATCGATGCGCTTTGGATACGAAGGCACCCGGCAGGGCTTCTTCATGTCGGTGGTACTGGCCGGGGCGGCGGGCACCTGCCTGCTGGTCTCGCGCATCATCAGCAAGCGCTTGCGCCAGGGTACCCTGCTGCGGCATGAGAACGCCGATCTGGTGCTCAAGCTGCGCGGCGAGATCGACAACGTGACGCAGGCCAAGGCGCGTGCCGAGATCGCCGACAAGCAAAAGAGCGAGTTCTTTGCCGCGGCCAGCCACGACCTGCGCCAACCCCTGCACGTGATGATGCTGCTCAGCAGTGCGCTCAAGGGCCACGTGCAGCCGGGTGAAGGTGAAGCGCTGCTGGGCAAGGTGCAGACGGCGCTGGGCTCGCTGAGCAAGATGTTCGAGAAGATGTTCGATGTGGCGCGCATCGACGCCCAACGCATCGATTACCGGGCGCAGGCGCTGCCGCTGGCCGCGCTGTGGTCACGGCTGGACAACGAGTTCTCCGTCCTGTGCGACAGCAAGGGCTTGCGCTGGGCGATCGAGCCGACACAAGAATGGGTGCAGGCCGATCCCCACGTGCTGGAGCGCATCCTGCGCAACTTTCTCAACAACGCCGTGCGCTACACCGAGCAGGGCGAGGTGCGGTTGCGGGCCCGGGTGCGGGGCGCCTCCGTCGTCTGCCAGGTGTGGGATTCGGGCGTGGGCGTGCAGAGGCAGCATCGGCATCGCATTTTTGAAGATTACTTCCAGGCCAACAATGAAGCACGCCGCAGCGGCGAAGGACTGGGCCTGGGCCTGGCGGTGGTGCGCCGCCTGAGCATGCTGGGGCCGACGCCGGTGAGCCTGTTGTCGCGCGCAGGGCGGGGATCGTGTTTTGCGGTGCGCCTGCCCCGGCTGGTGCCGGCCGCAGGCGGTGGGGCTGTGACCAGGCCGGTGATGGCCGACATGCCCGCGACCAGCGTGGTAGGTGCGATGGGTTCCAGCACCGCGATGTCGTCCATGCCGGAACGTCGGGCGCAGGGCCGCGGCGTCATCGTGCTGATCGATGACGAACCTGAGGTCCTCGACAGCACGGCACTGGTGCTGCGGCAGCAAGGCTGGAAGGTCGCGGCGTCCACCACGCCGGACGGTGCGCTCGACACCGTCATCCAGATGCAGGACCAGGGCGACATGCCCGAAGGCGAGATGCCGGTGGCCTTGATCAGCGATCACCGGCTGGGCTTGTCCGTCAACGGGCTGGATGCCTTGCGCACGCTGCGCTATGAATTTGGCGACGAGCTGCCTGCCTTCTTGCTGACAGGGGAGGCCACCCCAGGGCTGGCCACCGAGGCCCAGGCGGCGGGCGTGCACCTGCTGCACAAGCCGCTGCAGGCCGAACGCCTGATCCGGCTGCTGGCAGAAGCCACGGAAGGCACGGGCGATGGCACTGGGGCGGACGCACCGGAGGATGCGGCATGATGGCGGGATGAGCACCTCCACGTCTTCCATCGACATCGCATTCATCGGCGGCGGCAACATGGCCACCGCCATCATCGGCGGCCTGCTGCGTCAGGGCCGCAACCCTCAAAGCATCCTCGTCATCGACCCGATGGCCGAGCAGCGCGCGCGCCTCACCCAGCAGCTGGGCGTGCAAACCGCTGACAGCGCAAGCGATGCGCTGAAACAGGCCGGCACCGTGGTGTGGGCCGTCAAGCCTCAACAGTTCAAGGAGGCTGCTCAAACGTATGCACTGCTGACGGTGCAGGCGCTGCACTACAGCGTGATGGCCGGCCTGCGCACCGAGGACATGGCCCGCCTGCTGGGCAGCCCGCGCATCGTGCGCGCCATGCCCAACACGCCTGCGCTGGTGGGCCAAGGCGTGACGGGGCTGTTTGCCAGGCCGGAAGTCACGCCGGGTGAGCGCGAGTACATCTCGCTGATGGTCCAACCCACTGGTCAGATGGTGTGGGTCGACAAGGAAGCGGATCTGGACGCAGTGACGGCCTTGTCGGGCTCAGGCCCGGCCTATGTGTATTACTTCATCGAGGCCATGGTGCAGGCGGCGCAGGACATGGGCCTGAGCGCGGAACAAGGCCGGCAACTGGCCCTGGCGACCTTCGGCGGTGCCACATCGCTGGCGGCGCAATCGAGCGAGCCGCCTGCCGTGCTGCGCGAGCGTGTGACGTCCAAGGGCGGCACCACGTATGCGGCGCTGACCAGCATGGAAGCGGCCGGCGTGAAGGCGGCGTTCATTTCCGCCATGCGGGCGGCGCAGAAGCGGGCGGGTGAATTGGGGGATGAATTCGGGCGTTGAATTGGGGCGTTGATTCGGCCTTGTTCGCTCAGCCCAAGGCCACATCCACCACCACGCCCAGCCACACGGTCAAACCCAGCCAGTGGTTGAGGCGGAAGGCCTTGAAGCAGTCTTCCCGCTGGCGGTCCTTGATGAGCCAGCCGTGCCACAGGGCCTGCCCGGCCGCCACGGCCAGCGCAAGGTTGTACGCCACGCCGCGGCCCGTCATCTGGCCCACCTGCCACCAGCAGCCCAGGCACAGCGCGTAAAAGGCCATCACGCCGATCACATCGAAGCGGCCCAGCGTGATGGCCGAGGTGCGGATGCCGATCTGGAGGTCGTCGTTGCGATCGACCATCGCGTATTCGGTGTCGTAGGCCAGCACCCAGGCCACGTTGCCCACCACCAGCCACCAGACCACCGGCGGCACCTGCTGCTGGATGGCGGTGTAGGCCATGGGGATGCCGAAGCTGAAGGCCACGCCCAGCACCGCCTGCGGCATCGCGAAGAAGCGCTTGGTGAAGGGATAGGCGATGGCGATGGCCAGGGCGCCGAAGGACATGGCAATCGTCATCGCGTTGGTGGTGAGCACCAGCGCAAAGGCCAGCAGCGCCAGCACCGCACCGACGGCCAGTGCTTCCTTGACCGACAGGCGCCCGCTGGTGATGGGCCGGGCCGCCGTGCGCTGCACGTGCAGGTCGAAGTCCTTGTCGGCCACATCGTTGACGGCACAACCCGCGCTGCGCATCAGGATCGTGCCCAACGTGAAGACCAGCAGCAGGTGCCAGCCTGGGAACCCCTCGGCGGCCAGCCACATGGCCGACAAGGTGGGCCACAGCAGCAGCAGCCAGCCCTGGGGGCGATTCCAGCGGATCAGATCGAGGTAGAGCGACCAGCGGTCGCGCAGCGTCAGGGCGTTCGTGCTCACGCCGGGATTATCGCAACACCCCGGGACCCGGCTGGCGCACACCGGGGCGCCGACGCCGACACCTGACAACGGCTTGCATGGACTGTCATCCGTTTGCACTATGCTGACTGCCTCGCTTCACCTCTGCCCTCACCTTCCGCAGAAAGATCCGCCATGAAAACCCTGCTGATGTATGAACGCCTCGTGCCCATCGACCGCGAACAGCACCGCCAGCTGCGCATCCACCAGGGCCCGGGCCGCATGGGCTTTGCCCGCGAGACGAACTCGATGCTGCTGGCCGCCACCGAACTGCCGCTGGCGGCGCTGGACTACCCCTGCGTGTTCGTGCAGTCGGGTGACCAGCACACGCTGATCGCGGTGGTGGGCCTGCGCGACAAGGAAAACCTGATGATCAGCGAAGGCGGCGACTGGGCCGAGCACAGCTACGTGCCCGCCTTCGTGCGCCGCTACCCGTTCGTCCTGGCCGAGCAGCCGGGCAGCAACGAGATGACGCTGTGCGTGGACGAGGCCTTTGACGGCCTGGACAACAGCCAGGGCGAGGCGCTGTTCGATGCGCAGGGCCAGAACACGCCCTACCTGACGCAGTTGCAGAACTTCCTGCTGTCCTTCCATCAGGACATGCTGGCCACCGCCCAGTTCGCGCAGCGCCTGTCGCAGCTCGGCTTGCTGGTTGATCGCTCGATCGAATGCCAGATCAACGGCGAGCGCCTGACGCTCAACGGTTTCAAGGTCGTGGATGAGACCAAGCTGCGCGCCCTGTCACCCGATGTGGTGCAGGAGCTGTTTGCATCCGGTGCGCTGGGCTGGATCCATGCGCACCTGCTGTCGCTCAACAATGTGAACAAGCTGGGCGCGCGGCTCGGGCAGCGGATCTCCGTGCAGAAGGCGGCGGCCGAGGCATTGCAGGTCGGCACGACGCACTGAACGAGACGACGCCTCCCGTTCGCCGACAAGGCCGCCCTTGTGGCGAGCGGCCTTCTTGTTCAGGACGACAACTTCAAGGCTGGGATGCGGCAGCCGGCGCTTGCGAAGGCGCCGCGGTGCCAGCCGTGGCCGCCGTGCTGACCGCCGCATCCCCTGCTCGCCAACCACCACCCAGCGCCCGGTAGACGCTGATGTGCGATTGCTGCCGCGCCAGCTGCGCCGCGATCAAGGCCTGCTGGCTCGCAAACAGGGCGCGCTGCGCATCCAGCAGATCCAGCTGGCTCGACACCCCGGTTTCATAACGCAGTGACGACAAGCGCATGCGCGCGGCTTCGGCGCGGGCCTGGGCCAGTTGCGCATCGGCCTGCTCGGCATACGTGCGGCGCGTGGCCAATGCATCCGAGACTTCCTTGAAGGCCGTCTGGATGGCCTTGTCGTACTGCGCCACGGCGATGTCGCGGCGGACGTTGGCCACGTCCACATTGGCCTTGGCGCGGCCGGCATCGAAGATGGGCAGCGTCACGGAAGGCGCGAAGCTCCAGGCGTTGCGGCCATCGTTGAACAAGCCCGAGAGCGAATCGCTGACCACGCCGGCGCTGGCCGTCAGGCTGATGCGCGGGAAGCGGGCCGCACGCGCGGCACCGATGTTGGCGTTGGCCGCAATCAGTTGCTGCTCGGCCTGGGCGATGTCGGGACGCTGCAGCAGCACCTCGGAGGACAGCCCCACGGGCAACTCGCTCAAGCCGGGCCACAGGCTGGCCGTGACCGCTTCTTCCGCCGCCAGGCCATCCTTGGCACCGCCTGTGGCCGCCATGCCGACAGTGGGCACCGGTGGCAGCAGATCAGCAGGCACATTCACGCCGCCCAGCAGCAGTTGCAGCGCGTTGAGATCCAGCGCCCACTGACGCTGCGCCTGGGCGCGCGTGATGCGGGCGGCCTCCACCAGCGATTGGGCCGAGCGCAGATCCAGCTCGTTGAGCACGCCGTTGTCGAACTTCAACTGCAAGAGCTTGAGCGAATCCTGACGGGTCTTGAGCGTCTCTTCGGCCAGGGCCAGTTGCCAGCGATCGGCCCACAGCGCGTAATAGCTGTTGGCCACCGAGGACACCAGGCTGATGTGCGCGGCGCGACGGGCCTCCTCCGAGGCCAGCACCTGCGCCGCGGCGGCTTCGGTCAGCGCCTTGACGCGGCCGAACAGATCCAGCTCGTAGGCCGCCACCGTGATGCCGCCCGTCACCGAGGTGGTGATGTCATGCGGCGGCAAGGTCGAGGGCTGGCGGGTGCCGCTGATGCTGGCGTTCAGCGTGGGGAAGCGATCCGCGTTGGTGATCTGGTAGGTGGCCCGCAGTTGCTCGATGTTGAGCACAGCCACGCGCAGGTCGCGGTTGTTCTCCAGAGCCACGCGGATCAGGCCTTGCAGGCGCGTGTCCGGGAAATAGGTGGACCACGGCAGCTCGGCGATGGCGCCATCGGCCTGCGCGGGCGCAGCGGCCCCGTTGTCAGGGAACTGGCCGGGCACGGCCATGCCCGGGCGCTCGTAGTTCGGCGTCATCGAGCAGGCCGAGACGGTGAGCGCGATGGCGATGGCGGCGGCCACCGGCAGCGGCGAGCGCAGGGCCTTCGGTGCCGAAGCGGGATGGTTCTTGTTGTCAATCATGTGTCGCCCCTTGCGCTGGCTGTGCAGCGTCTGCAGCCTGAACCCGGGTGCGCGCAGGGAAGAAGCGCCGCACCACCACGAAGAACACCGGCACGAAGAAGACCGCCAGCACCGTGGCGGCGATCATGCCACTCATCACGCCCGTGCCGATGGCGCGCTGGCTGGCCGATCCGGCCCCGGTCGCCACCACCAGCGGCAGCACGCCGAGGATGAAGGCCAGCGAGGTCATGATGATCGGGCGGAAGCGCAGGTGGCAGGCCTCCAGCGTGGCTTCCATCAGGCCCATGCCCTTGGCCTGCAGCTCACGCGCGAACTCGATGATCAGGATGGCGTTCTTGGCCGACAGACCGATGATGGTGATCAGACCAACCTTGAAGAACACGTCGTTGGGCAGGTCGCGCAGCGTCGCGCCCGTGAGCGAGCCCAGGATGCCCAAGGGCACCACCAGCAGCACGGCAAACGGGATGGACCAGCTTTCGTACAAGGCCGCCAGACACAGGAAGACGGCCAGCAGCGAGAAGGCCAGCAGCGCCGTGGCCTGTGAGCCCGAGAGCTTCTCTTCACGCGACAGGCCCGTCCATTCGATGCCGATGCCGGCCGGCAGCTTGGCGGCCAGCGCTTCCATCTCGTCCATGGCCTGGCCCGTGCTGGAGCCGGGGGCCGCATCGCCGGCCAGGCGCATGGCGGGATAGCCGTTGTAGCGCACGGCCTGCATCTGCCCCGTCACCCAGCGCGCGCTCACGAAGGAGGCCAGCGGCACGCTCTGGCCCTGGTTGTTCGTGACGTTGAGCTGCAGGATCTGCTCGGGTTGCATGCGCGCCTTGGCATCAGCCTGCACCACCACGCGCTGCAAACGCGCCTGGTTGGGGAAGTCGTTCACATAGGCCGAGCCCAGTGAGGTCGACAAGGTCGAAGCCAGCGCATCGAAGCTCACGCCCAGGGCATAGGCCTTGTCGCGGTCGATGTCGAGCTGCAGTTGCGGGGCATCTTCCAGGCCATCGGGGCGCAGGCCGGTGATGACCTTGCTTTCGCGCGCCATGCCCATGAGCTGGTTGCGTGCCGCCAACAGCGCATCGTGGCCCAGGCCGCCGCGATCCTGCAGGCGCAAGGAGAAGCCGGTGGCATTGCCCAGTTCGCGGATGGGCGGCGGGTTGAGCGGGTAGATGAAGGCATCGCGCACGCCGCTGAGCGCACCGAAAGCCCGCTTGGCCAAGGCCTGTGCCGTGTGCTCGTCGCCCTTGCGCTCATCGAAGTCCTTGAGCGTGACGAAGCTCAAGGCGGCGTTCTGGCCCGAGCCCGAGAAGCTGAAGCCCACCACGCCGATCACCGACTTCACTTCAGGCTGCTTGCTGAAGAAGTTCTCCACCTGCTGGATGACGGCCTCGGTGCGCGGTGCCGTGGCACCCGGGGGCAACTGCACGTTGACGATCAGATTGCCCTGGTCTTCATTGGGCAGGAAGGCCTGCGGCATGCGAACGTACAACCAGCCCACCACCGCCACCAGCAGCACGTACAGGATCAGCACGCGGCCGCCGCGGCGCACCATCTTCGCGGCCACGCCTTCGTAGCCATGCGTGGTCTTGCTGAAGAAGCGGTTGAACCAGCCGAAGAAGCCGCCCTTTTCATGGTGGTCATCGGGCACGGGCTTGAGCAGGGTGGCGCACAAGGCCGGCGTGAGCGACAGCGCCAGGAAGGCCGAGAACAGCATCGAGGCCACCATCGACAGCGAGAACTGCCGGTAGATGTTGCCCACCGAGCCTGCAAAGAAGGCCATCGGGATGAACACCGAGACCAGCACCACGGTGATGCCCACGATGGCGCCACTGATCTGGCTCATGGCCTTCTTCGTGGCCTCATACGGCGACAGGCCTTCCTGCGCCATCAGGCGCTCGACGTTTTCCACCACCACGATGGCGTCGTCCACCAGGATGCCGATGGCCAGCACCATGCCGAACATGGTCAGCACGTTGATCGAGAAGCCCGCCACCATCATCACGCCGAAGGTGCCCAGCAATGCCACGGGCACCACCAGCGTCGGGATCAGGGTGTAGCGGAAGTTCTGCAGGAACAGGTACATCACCAGGAAGACGAGCACCACAGCTTCGACCAGGGTCTCGACCACCTGGCTGATGGACAGCTCGATGAAGCCCGAGGTGTCGTAAGGGAAGGAGTACTCCACGCCTTGCGGGAAGTACTTCTGCAGCTCGGCCATGCGGGCCTTGATCAGCTTGGCCGATTCCAGTGCGTTGCCGGTGGGTGAGAGCTGCACGCTCATGCCGAGCGCGGGCTGGCCGTTGAGCCGTGCATACGTGCCATAGGTCTGCGCGCCCAGCTCCAGGCGTGCCACATCCTTGAGCCGCACGGTCGAGCCATCCGGCTTGGCGCGCAGCACGATGTTGCCGAACTGCTCGACGCTTTCGAGCTGGCCGTTGACAACGACGGTGGCCGTCATGGTCTGGTCCAGCAGGTTGGGGCGCTCACCCATCGCACCGGCCGGCACGAGGGCGTTCTGCGCGCGGATCGCAGCGTTGACGTCGGTCACGTTGAGGCCATAAGAGACCAGCTTGGCCGGGTCCACCCACACGCGCATGGCGCGCTCGGTGCCGAAGAGGTTGACCTGGCCGATGCCCTTGATGCGCTGCAACTCGGGCAGGATGTTGCGCGAGGCATAGTCGCCCAGGGCCACCGGGTCGTACGCCGGGTTCTTGGAAGACAGCATCACGAACAACAGCACGTTGCTGCGCGACTTGTCCACCTTCACGCCCTGCTGCGTCACAGCCGAAGGCAGGCGCGGCGCGGCGCGCGAGAGGCGGTTCTGCACATCGACCTGCGCGAGATCGATGTTGGTGCCCGTCTCGAAGGTGACGGTGATCTGGCCGGTGCCATTGGCCTGGCTGACGGACTCCATGTAGGCCAGACCGGGCGAGCCGTTGAGCTCCTGCTCGATCACGCTGATGACGCTTTCATCCAGCGTCTTGGCCGATGCGCCGGGATACGTGGCGCTGATGACCACCGAGGGCGGCGCCACCGTCGGGTACTGGGCGATGGGCAGCTTGGTGATCGCCACCCCGCCGAACACGAGGATGAACAGCGCGATCACCCAGGCGAAGATCGGCCGGTCGATGAAGAAGCGTGGCATGGGCTGGCCCCTTTCAGCGAGGTGCTGCCGCAGAAACCGGAGACGAGGCCGCACCCGATGCAGGATCGGCGGCCGCTGCACCGGCGTTCTCCGGCGGCGTCCAGGGCACGGGCTTGACCGGCGCCTTCGGGTTCATCATCTTCTGGAAGCCATCGACCATCACCATCTCACCGGCCTTGAGGCCACCGAGCACGACCCACTGGTTGCCTCGCGCACCACCGAGCTTGACCGGGCGCGGCGAGACCTTGCCTTCGCCATCGACCACCATCACCGTGTCACCCTGGCTGCCGCGTGTGACGGCCTGCTGCGGGATCAGCATGCCGCCATCGACCTCGGCCTGTTCCAGGCGCACGCGCACATACATGCCAGGCAGCAACAGGCCCTTGGGATTCGGTACCTCGGCCCGCAGGGCCACCTGGCCGGAGCTGCTGTCCACCGTCAAGTCAGAGAAGAGCAGCTTGCCGACCAGCGGGTATTCGGTGCCATCGTCGAGCACGATGCGCACGGCCGCGGCCTGCTGGCCCAGGCGCTTGAGGGCGCCGGCTTCCAGTGCACGGCGCAGCTTGAGCACCTCGTTGACCGGCTGGGTGAAGTTCACATACAGCGGGTGCACCTGCTGCACCACGGCCAGTTGCGTGGCCTCGCCCTGCCCCACCAGCGCCCCTTCGGTGACCAGCGCACGGCCGATGCGGCCATCGATGGGCGCGGTGACGGTGGCATAGCCCAGGTTGATGCGGGCCGTCTGCACGGCGGCCTTGGCGCCGGCCACATCGGCCATGGCCTGACGTTGGGCCACTTGCGCGTTCAGGAATTCCTGCGGGCTGATGGCCTTGGCGGCCTGCAGCGGCTGGTAGCGCTCGACCAGCGAGGTGGCTTGCGCGAGGTTGGCTTCGGCCTTGGCCTGGGTGGCCTGGGCGCTGTCCAGGGCCGCCCGGTAGGTGCTGGCGTCGATCTGGAACAGCGGCTGCCCGGCCTTCACATCCGCGCCTTCGGTGAAGAGGCGCTTTTGCAGGATGCCCGGCACGCGGGCACGGACCTGGGCGACGCGCAGGGCTTCGAGCCTGCCCGGCAACTCGCTGATGACCGGCACAGCCTGGGGCTGCACCGTGATCACGCCGACCTGGGCCGGCGGCATGGCCGGGGCGCCACCGGCGGGTGCCGCCTGCTTGGCATCGCCCTTGTCACCGCAACCGGTCAGCAAGGCGGCGGCCAGTGCGCACAAGGCGAAGACGCCCACGGCATCGGCCGTCCAGCTCCACACCGTGGCGGCATTCATCTTGCGCATGCGGCGCACCGGCCTGGCCGTCTTGGTGGGCCGCTCGCCCTGCTGCTCAACCGCCCCTGAAACCGTCGCATTGGGATTCGCCATGGAACACCTCTTGTGAATACTTGCCTGGTCAACAATCTACAGCCGAAATATACATACATTCCTGTATGTAAGTCTTACAATCCACCACAATCTCCCTGACTTTTCACGGCTTTACACCGCCTCGCGCCATGCGCCGCACCAAGGAAGACGCCCTGCACACCCGGGAAGCGCTGATCGACGCTGCCGAGCTGGTGTTTTCGGAAAAAGGCGTGTCCCGCACCTCGCTGCAGGAGATCGCCAAGGCCGCAGGCATGACGCGCGGCGCGATCTACTGGCACTTCCGGGACAAAGCTGAACTGTTCAACGCCATGATGGCGCGCACCACCATGCCAATGGAAGAGGCGCTCAAGGCCATCGACACTGAACACGAAGTGCAGCCACTCGCGTGCCTGAAAGCCTCCCTGCTGGATGCCCTGCGCCGCATTGCCGAGGACCCGCGCACGCGCCGTGTCTTCGACATCGCCACGCTGAAGGTCGAATACGTGGACGACCTGCTGGGCGTGCGCACCCGGCATCTGGATGTGCACACCTCGTGCCGCGCGCACATTGAGGCCACGTTCCGGCGCGCGCAGAAGCTGGGCCACGTGCCCGCCGCGGGGGATGCGCGGGCCATGGCCATCGGCTACCTGGGCCTCGTCAACGGCCTGATCCACAACTGGATGCTGGACCCGGCTCAGTTCGATCTGGTGCAGCTGGCGTCCATCAGTGTGGATGCCTTTCTGACAGGCCTGCGATCAGGCCTTTGAGTTGATTGCCGGCATCGTCACCTGCCCATCCGTGGCTTCGTCCAGGGCGGGCGCGTCGTCGAGATGGCGGCTGTCACCCCACAGCTGCATGCTGAAGCCTTCGGGGCTGTAGAGCAGGCGGTTGATGCAGGCATTGCTGATGTGCCAGGTGCGGGGCGCCTGCAAGGGCACGCGGTTGGCGGCGCGGTAGAAGCAATCGAGCACGCCGCCGTGCGCCACGACGGCGATCGTCTGCCCCATGTGCTGATGGGCCAGGCGCGTCAGCGTGGTGATGCAGCGGTCGTAGAAGCCTTGCAGCGTCTCGCCGCCTTCGGGGCCATAGCCGGGATCGCGTTCACGCCAGCGGCGGGCTTCTTCGGGCCATTGCGTGGCCACCTCTTCCTGCGTCATGCCTTCGAGGCGGCCGAAGTGGCGCTCGCGCAGTTGGGCATCGAGTTGCAAAGGCAGTTGCGTGACCTCGGCGATGGCTTCGGCGGTATGGCGCGCGCGCAGCAGATCGCTGCTGTAGAGCGCATGGATGGCTTCGTCGTGCAGCGCCTGCCCGACCTGCCGGGCCTGCCAACGGCCCTTGTCGTTGAGCGGGATGTCGATGTGGCCCTGGATGCGGGCGGCGAGGTTCCAGGCGGTCTCGCCATGGCGGACGACGAGCAGGCGGGTGACATGATCGGACGACATGGCCCGATCATGCCTGAGTTCTGCTGCACCGCACCAACCCGATTCAGATGGTCACGTTCCAGACGATGGGCTTGCCCTCCTCCAGGGCGCGCTCGATCATCGTCACCAAAGGCCAGGCGCGCTTGCGCAGGCTGACGGGCTCGTCGATGAAGTCGGGCTCCGGGGCCTCCGCGACGTCTTCGCCATCTTCCTCGGCTTGTTGCCGGGCGGCCTTGGCCTGCTGCAGTTGCTCGGCGCGATCGGGCTCGGTGGGCAGGCCCTTGAGCAAGGCGAGTGCGGCCGGCATGTCCTTGGTTTCGAGGATGCCCGGGCCTTCTTCCGATTTGCCGATGAGCTTGAGCACCTGGTGGGCGTGCTTGCCGACCATCACCAGATCCGGGGTGGCGCGCGACTGGAACTTCACGGTCATGATGGACTCCTTCGTTGAATGGCTTCGGTCCATTTTGCGCCTGCTCGATGACCGCGATGAAGGAGCGGATGTTTGCCTCGGTCCTGTGCCCCCATCAAGGCTGTGGCGCGGCCTTGATCTGGGCAGCCTCCAGCCTGTCCTGATAATAGGCTCGCAAGTTCTCCAGTTTGACGCGCGACAAGCCGGTGAAGGGCTCGCTGACCGACATCACCTCTGCCAGGCCCTTGTTTTCATAGCGGGCCAACAGTTCGCTGCCCAACTGCACCAACTCTGCATTGTGCTGGCGGCAGTCGTCGTGGACACGGCCCAGTGCCTCGTGCCGGCCACGCAGCTCGGCGAACGTCTGGGTCGCCAGATCATGCTGGCGTGCCGCCTTGGCCTGGCTTTCGTCCAGCGTGGCCTTCAACTGTGCGAGTTCGGCCTGCAACTGGTCACGCTCCCGCTTCAGGGCTTCGACCTCCTCGCCCATCGCCTTGGCACGGCGCGCTGCTGCTGCGGCAGCCTGGCGCTGCGACGCCATCTCCCCCTGCACCGATTTGAGCGACTTGCTCAACTCGGCCTTCTCCGCTTCTGCACGGGTGCGGGTGTCCTGCACCGCGGCTTCCTGCTGCTGTTGCACCTGCCTGAGTTGCAGCTTGAGCCGCCGCACCTGCTCCTGCTCGCGATCGTTGTCTGCATGGGCAGCACTTGCCGCCAGCACGGCGACGATGCACAGCGCCGCCTTCCAGCGGTTCATCGTGGGGTTCATCTCAGAAGCGCACATTGAAGTCCACCTGCATCAGGTTCACGCCATACGACCCTGGTTCCGTTTCGTTGATCGTCGAGTCGATGGACTTGGCCGAGAGATAGCGCAGCCCGAGCGAGGTGTTGCGGGCCAGGCCATAGTTGACGCCCAGGCTGTATCCCTTGAGGTTGGTGCCGCCCAAGCCCAGATCGGAATCGGTGAAGGCATCCAGCACCGCATCCGAACCCAGGTGGCGATACGTCAGATTGACCTGCCACTTGCCGAACTCGTCCACCTCCGGCCAGCCGAAGCCCATGCGCAATTGATAGCCGTCGCGCTTGCCGCCCGGGTCCACACCCGCAAAGCCGCTGCCGGCACGACGACGGAAGTCCGCCGCATCGAAATCGGTGTTGTAGACATATTCACCCGACAGCGTCAGCGCATACGGACTGAAGTGGGAAAACTCGGCAGAGGCCGTCAAAGCGACCGGGGCAAAGCGGTAGGCCAGGCCCCAGACAGGCGCCAGTGCCGGATCGCCGCCCGGTTGCGTCTCGAAGACGGTGTTGCCCTTCTGACGCAAGCCGACGGGGTACTCGTGCAGACCAGAACCCACGGGGTCAGCGATGAAGCCACCCAGGCCATCGGCCGTGTAGCTGGTGTCCTCGCGGCCTTCGATGTTGCGGTAGCGGTAGTAGGCCAGCCCCACCTTGACCTTGGTGCGCTCGTCCAGTTGCATGAAGCTGCCCACCTGGACCCCGGCCAGCGTCTTGCGTGCCCGCAGCCCCTGCAACTGCTCGCTCACGGGGAACCATCCCACCGTGGCAAACGGCCCCCACGCGCGATCCTCGGACCACCAGGTGGCGGTCGAGGCGAGCCCTTCGAAGTTGAGGTTCTCGCTCCAGATCATGTCCGTGCTGAACCAGGGGTTGGGGATGCGACCCGCGCGCACGCTCAGCCATTCGAGGGGATCGAGCTTGACGAAGGCACGGTCCACGAAGAGCTGGTACTTGTTGAAGTTTTGCCCCAGCGTCTGGTTGGTGGACACCCGATCGGTGCCGTTGCCGGTGGCCAGCCTGACGCCCACACCCACTTCGTCGCTCACCTTGGCCGTCAGGCCCAGGCGCAGGCGGATGCGCTCGCGGCTGCGGCCATCCTGCGTGCTGCCGGAAGCAACGGGCTGCCCAGAGCTGTCCAGTTTGTAGGCAGCGAAATCCGGTGCGCGGCTGATGCGGCCCAGATCGCCCGCTTCGGCATCGTAGTAGGCCTGAGGAGAGGTGTTGTCGCCATCGGGGCGCTCGTGTTGGTAGCGCATGCGGAAATCACCCTCGATGCGGATGCGGTCCGTCCATGAAGGCGCGTTGGGCACACCCCATTTTTCCTGGCGGGCCTGCGCGATGACCTCTTCCTTGAGTTCATTGCGGATCTGGGCACGCACCGATTCGGAGATGTAGGGCACGCGCTGTACAGGCTTGGCAGCGGCCTGAGCGTCTGACGGTGAGGATGCCGCTGCAGCACCCGAAGCCGGCGCACCTGCGGCGGCCTTTCGGCGTGCCTCATCGATGATGGCATCGGCCTTCTCACGTGTGAGGGCCCCGGTCTGCACCAAGGCCTCGATGAGGTTGATCGTCGTCTGCCGCAGGGCTTCGAGGGATTCGCGCTCCTGCGCGTGGGCGGCCCCTGCCATCATCGCCACGGCAAGGGTGACGCCGGTCATCAAAGGACGCATGGAAAACTTGGGTGGAATCATGTTGGGCATGTCGTGGTTCAGCCGGCGCCCCTGACGGCAACCCGCAAGGTCAGCGGCTGGGGAAGATTGGGGGGCACTTGATCGATGGGGGAGACTTGGCTCATGGCGCGGCTCAGCAGCGCGTCCTGGTCGCCGTCACCCGAGGTGTTGACCAGTTCCACGCGCTGCACGGCACCTGCAGGGCTGAGCCACAGGCGCACTTCGAGCCGGTAGTCCCGGGACTTGAGTTCCTTGTTGCGGGCCAGTTCCGACTGAAGATGGCGGATGAGCCGGTTGGTGAACACGGCAAACTGCATCTTGTTGATGCCGCTCCCGCCGGTGCCGCCACCGATCTCGCCACCCTTGTATTCCGAGGTCACCGAGCCCGATTGCAGGCCACCGCCGGCACCCTCGCCGGGCGCTTCATCGGTCTTGAGGGCCTGCGGCTGTGGGGGTGCCTCGGTCTTGGGCTGGTTGAGTTGCTGTTGAGGCTTGTCCTCGCGTTTCTCCGGCTCCGGCTTCTTTTCTTCGGGCTTGGGCGGCGGCGGAGGCGGGGGCGGGGGCGGGGGCGGCAGCAGCTTGACGACCGCCGCCTGCTTCTGGGGCTTTTGTTCCTTCCCGCACGCCGCCAGGCCCAGGATCAAGGACAGGGTCAGCGCGCTGCAGGCAGCCTGTCGCCACAGGCCCGGATTCGTTCGCATGTCCAACATGGTTCAGAACCCGATCCTGCTGGTCGCAATGTTGATGCCGATCTGCACCTCGTTGCACAGATCGATCATCTGCACGACGCGCGCGTACTGACTCTTGGGCTCGCCCTGGATCACGACGGAGGCCCCTGCGTCTCGCGCCCGGATGGCGCTCAGTTCGGACTTGAGCTGCTCGTCGGTCTTGGGCGTGCCGTCGAGCTTGGCCGATCCGTCAGGGGTGACGGTCAGCACATGCATCTCGTGCTTTTCCGTGGGCGGCTTGGCCGAGGGCTTGGGCATGTTGATCTGGATGCCCTGCACCGAAGCCGTCGTCATCAGGATGAAGACGACCAGCAGCACGTACGCCAGATCGAGCATCGGCGTCACATTGATGGTGTCGTAGGGTTTGGTGTCGTTCTGAACCTGCATGGAATGCTTTCTCCAAGCGCATGGCGCCGTTACTGCACGCGCTTGGTCACCAGCCCGATCTCGGTGATGTCCAGCTTCTTCACCACGGCCAGCACTTCCATCACCTTCTCGTAGTTCGCCGAGGCATCGCCCTTGAGCACCACGGGCAGGTTGGGATTGGCCGCCTTGTACTGGCCCAACGTCACCTTGAGTTCATCGAGCGTCACGGGATAGGCATCGAGGTAGACGGCGCCATCGGCCGTGACGGTGATGGCACGGGTCTGCGGCTTGGCCAGGTTGCTGATCGCCTTGGTCTGGGGCGACTGCACCTTGACGCCCTGCACCGAGGCCGTCGTCATGATGATGAAGGTCACCAGCAACACATAGGCCAGATCGAGCATCGGCGTGATGTTGATGTCGTCGTAGGGCTGGTTGTCTGACTTGACGTCGGCGGCCATGGCGTGGTCCTCGGTGGCAGGACGGGGTCATCAACGGGCGCCGTAACTCTCGGCCACACGCGTGACGAACTCGTCGACGAAGATCTGCATGTCCGACGAGATGTTCTTGATGCGCGAGGCCAGGTAGTTGTAGCCGAACAATGCCGGGATGGCGACGCCCAGACCCGCCACGGTGGCCAGCAGGGCTGCGGCGATGCCGGGGGCGATGGCGTTGACGTTGACGTCGCCGGCCGCGGCAATCGCGGCAAACGTGATCATCACGCCGACCACCGTGCCAAGCAGACCGAGGAAAGGGCCACCGGAGATGGCGATCGTCAGCAGGACCATCTTCGAGTTCAGCAGATGGTTCTCGCGCACCATGTCGGCATCGACAGAGGCCTTGACGGCGTCCAGCGAAGCCCCGCTGAGTGCGTTGTTGCTGCGCCCGACATCACGCTTGGTGAGTTCGCGCAATCCGGCCTCGTACAGACGGGCCAGGGACGAGGCCTCGTGCCCGCCTCGCGAGGGCAGCGACATCACGTCCTTGGCCTCGCGGAAGCTTTCCAGGAAGGCACGATTGGCCTTGTCCGCGCGCCCCACCAGAATGGACTTGGTGACCATCACGTAGGCTGCCACGACAAACATGAAGCCGAGGATGGCAATGACGATGATGGCGTCCACCGTGAGGTTGCTCACCAGGATGGACATGTAGCCGGCTTCGCCGCCGCCTTCTGCCTCGGCGCTGTCGGCCGTCTGCGTCACGCTGGCCACCAACTTGGCATCGGCCGCCTGTGCGGCATGGGTGAAGCGGACCCAGTCGGCCGAACGGGCGGCCGAGTCGATCTGCAGTTCATCGACCAGGCCGATGAAACCCTTGCCCACGCTGACAGGCCCGGCCACTTGCGGCAGGCCAGGCGGCAGATCGGCCTGCGCTGCCTGCGTTCCGTTGACAAAGAGCGTGGCCTTGCCGGCAGCCGCGACGAAGGCGATGTGCGCCCAGGTGGCCGCGGGCAGATCGCCGCCTGACAACTGCAGGCTTCCCCATCTGACGGCCAGCTTGCCGCCATCGATGCCGATGCTCAACGGCCCTTGTTCGTACAAGCTGCCACCGGCCTGCAAAGGCTTGGCCCACACCGCCAGGCTGATCGGCCCGGAAGGGGGGAACTGGATGCGGTCGGATGCGGGCAGCTCAATGGCCTGCCCTTCCACCTTGGCGCTGGCGGCAATCTGGCCGTTGGCCTCCACGCCGGAAGGCTGGGTGGCCTTCCACGCACCGGTGTGGTCGGTCGCCAGGCCGTCCTTTTCACTGAAATGGAAGACGGCCAGCGTGGCGGCCTCGAACGGCTGCGCCGCGGCTTGCGCGGCGGCCTTCTCGCTGCCCGCGTAGACGTACACCGTGTTGTGGTCCGTGCCAGGCGCCACGGTGGGCAACTGCACCCAGATGACGGCCATCTCGTTGGTGCCGTCGAAACGTTCCATCGCAAATTTCAGGGGCGTCTTGTCGTCAGCGCCCACCACGCGAATGTCGCTGCCATCGGGCTTGGCCCCCAGGAAATCGAAATTGCCCGAGTGCAGGCGGATGGGAACGACCACGCCTGACAAGGCTTCCTTCGTCTCGATGCCCTGGGCAGAAGTGTTCAGGGTGATCTTGGTGCGCTGCTTGAAATCCGCGTTCCACCACGCGTTCGCCACGGAGGGAAACAGACCGGTGCCGACACACGCCAGGGCGATCAGGCAGAGTTTCTTGACTGCGTTCATGGGATTCCAAAGACAGGTGGCAATGCAAACAGGCCGCCATTGTGGAAATCCCGTGTGTCTTGGTCATGCCATGGAATGAGCCATTCGGATCATGTCTTTCTGACATGCACCGACGAAGAAGATGACATGAGCCCTACAAATTGCCTTTCCCCCGTGAATCAGGGGCCGAGGGAATGTCAAATTCCTGACGCGAGCGCCGCCTAGCATGGGCCGCATGCATCATCCCCTGTCGTCCTCCCCCTCGCCGCATCCATCCGAGGCCTTGCTGCGGCTCAGCCATGCCGCCCTGCAATCACGCCGTCCTCAAGAGGCCATCGAGCTGGCACGCCGGGCCGTGTCGCTCGATGCGCGGCACCTGGCATCGCACCTGATGCTGGCGCAGGCCCTGCGGCGGGCTGGCGCCCCCCTGGAAGCGATGGCGCTGTGCGAGCAAGTGCTGGGCTGGGCCCCCCATCCCGTGCCGGTTCTCACCGAGCTCGCCCTGGCCCAACGCCATGCCGACCGGCTGGCCGATGCCGAAGCGACCTACCGCCGGGCCTTGACCATTGAGGACCACCATGCCGCCCTCCACCACAATCTGGCCAACCTCCTGCAGCGCAGACAGGCTCGCAGCGAGGCGGAGCACCACTATCGCCAGGCCATCGCCCTGATGCCCGGCATGGCCGAGGCGCACACCGAACTCGGCAATCTGCTCGTGTCGCAAGCCGGCCGCGAAACCGAAGGCCGCTTGTGTTATGCCCAGGCGCTGGCCGTACGCCCGGACTTCCTGCCGGCCTGGCAGCGGCTCAATGCCTCGCTTGCAAGCGGTGATGTGGCTTCGGGCCTGCTGGCCTTGCAGCAGCAGGCCGGGCATCTGCAAGCCTCCACGCAGCTCATGCACAGCATGGCCGATGCGGCGCTCAGGCTGGATCCGGCCAACCCGCTGGGGCACTATGCCAAAGGCATGGCCCTGCGGCTTCAGGGTGACCTCCAGTCAGCCCTGCCATGGCTGGAACAGGCGTGGGCCTTGCCCGAGACGCATCCGCTGCATCGCCAGAGTGTGTTCATGCACACGATCTCGTTGATGGAGATGGGGGAGAACGGCCGCGCCATCGAAGGCGCCCGCCGGCTGCTGGCGCTCGCGGTGGACGATGCAGAGCGCGCGAAAGCCCATCAGTTGCTCGGCGGCCTCGTCCTGGAGCAAGGTCAGGCAGACCAAGCGATCGCACTGTACCGGCAAGCGGTGACGCTGGATCCGGGCTTTCTGCCATCGCGGATCTCGCTGTGTGCCGCGCACCTGTATGCCGAAGGGGATCTGGCGATGCAACAGGCGCTCATCGCGAAGGCGTTGATCGGCGGCATGCTCGATACGGCCCCCGCGGCGCCCCATGCCAACGCACCGCAGCCCGAACGCCGTCTGCGCATCGGCTACCTGTCCGGGGATTTCCGCCAGCACTCCTGCGCCTACTTCCTTGCGCCGTTGCTGCGGCACCATCGCGCATCGGCCTGCGAGGTGTACGCCTATGCCACCGAGCTGCATGAAGACCACGTCACAGAGCGCCTGCGTGCCATGGTGGGCGAGTCGCGCTGGCGCCGCGCCGCGGCCCTGAGCGATGACGCGCTGGCACAGGCCATCCGCGCGGATGGCATCGACATCCTGGTCGATCTCGCCGGGCTGACCGATGGCAACCGGCTGAAGGTGCTGGCCATGAAGCCTGCGCCGGTGATCCTGAACTGGTTGGGCTTTCTGGGCAGCAATGGTCTGGCTGCCATGGACGGACGCATCACCGACGATGCCGTCGATCCCGACGGTGGGACCGATGCGGGTGCCGCAGGCGAGCCGGCCCTGCGGCTGCCGCGCCCCTACCTCTGCTATGAGCCTCCCGAAACGGTTCCCGACGTGATGCCGCCCCCCATGCTCCAGCGCGGGTACGCCACCTTCGGCTCCTTCAATTCGCTGGCCAAACTCAGTGATGCTTGCGTGGCGAACTGGGCCGCGGTGCTGCAGGCCATTCCCGGCTCGCGCTTGATGGTCAAGTCCAAGGCCCTGAAAGATGAGGGCATGCAGGCGGCGCTGCGTGCACGCCTGTCCGCGCAGGGCATCGCATCGGACCGCGTGATCCTGGAAGGCTGGCGGCCCCACACCGCCAGCCATCTGCAGGCCTATGGCGATGTGGACGTGGCCCTGGACAGCAGCCCGTTCAATGGCGTGACGACCACCTGTGAGGCCAGTTGGATGGGGGTGCCGGTGGTCAGTCTGGTGGGACGCAGCCCGGCCGAACGGCAAGGCCTGACGCTGCTCACGGCGCTGGGACGCCCGGAGCTGGCCGTGCACAGCCGCGCCGAACTGGTGGCCGCTTGCCAGGCCTTGATCGCCGACCCGCAGAAGCTGGCAGAGGATCGCCTGTCAGCGCGCGCGCGCATGCAGGCCAGCCCGTTGATGAACGGCCCCGACTTTGCCGTGGCGATGGAGTCCGCTTATCGGCAGGCCTGGCAGCAGTGGTGCCAAAGAATGGGCTGACCATCATTCAGGAAGACCAGCCCCGGGCGGGCACCCGGGGCCTGCATGGGGCGCGTCGCGCCCTGAGGCTCAGCGTTTCGTGCCGCGCTTTTCCTCGCAGCCCTCACGTTTTTCGCAGGCCTTGGCATCGGCATTGCCGTTCACGGCGTCTTCGGCCTTCTGCCTGCTCTCTTCGGCCACGCCGGCTGCCGGCGCATCCTGCCCCAGCGACACCAGCTCCACCGTCAGCAGGCCGTTCTTGAGCTTGAGCACATCCCGCTTGCCGGCCACCGCATCTTCGCCCGCGGAAGTCGCGGGGGCGGTGCGCACGGACACGCCCGATGGGCCGACGACTGGTGCCATCACGGAAGAACTGCTGACCGAGGCGCCCTTGAAATTGTCAGCCCCCTTGACCGGTCCAGCCAGGCCGATGTCCGGACCCCGCACGAATGTGTCGAGGGCCGATACACCGCCAACGGGCGCCCAGAGCCGGACCAGGCCATCGGGCGCGCCATCGGCGCCAGGCAACACCGCCATGCCGCTGCCGGTGGTCGCAGCACCGGGCTCGAGCACCGGGTAGCCATCGACCAGCCGGCTGCGAGGTGGCGGCGCGGCCACCGCCGTGTTGGAACCCCGTCCGTTGTCGATCTGGCCGGTGACGTCATACACGATGAGGTCGCCCACCCCGATCGCAAAGGCCTTCTGCGAGTTGACCTGGAAGTCGCCGTCCAGAATGGCGCGGATGCTGCCGCCCTTTTCGGTGACGATGCCCTTGCCCGCCGGATCGTTGGCATCCAGGCCCACCACCACGTCACCCGTGGGCACATACAGGTCGATGCCGCCGTGGGTCTTGTCGCCCGGCGCGCGGGTGAAGATCAGGCTGGACGCCACATTGATGGCGCCCTTGCCGGTGAGGCCCTTGCCCAGCCCCGCCACGCTCAGCACCCCGTTGAGCTCGTCCCAGTACTTCTGGCGCTGCGCCTGGTTGCGCGCATTGATGTTGGCGTCGGTGGAGTCGTTCAGCTCCTTGGCGGTGGCCATCGTACCCAGGCGCTTGACCTCGGCCATCACCACCTCGTTCTTGAACATCAGGAAGGCGTTGCTGCGGTAGTCGGTCTCGGCCACCTTGGCGCGCGCAGCGGCTTCCTTCCAGGCCTGCGCATACGGCTGGTTGCCGGCCACGAAGTCTGCGATGAAGCGCCTCTGGAGCACCTTGTCGGCCAAGCCAAGCTGGTTCGCCTTCGACATCCGGGCGAACATCGCCCAGGCCGACTCGAAGGCGTCCGCTGCGGAGAGCTCGTCCGCAGGCAGGTGCAGCACCTCGCGCACATGGGCGATCAACTCGGCTTGCGCCGCGGCATCCTGCGCCAGGTAGAGCTGGCGGAAGGCCGCCAGATCGACCGCACGCTTGCCGCCGGCCAGGATGCTGATGCGCGCACTCTGATCAGGCAGCGCCTCGTTGACGGCGTTGCCCAGTGCGTTGATGCCGCCCGAGGTGTTGAGGTTGAGGGACTTGCCTGCTTCCACCCGCAGCTCGCCCGGGCCCTGCACGGTGATCATCGTGGTGCCATCGTCATAGCGATCTTCCCGCTTCTGGGCAGGATAGATGCGGCCTTCGATGTCTCCGCCGGCCCGCACCAAGGACCGGTCGGTGTCGCGCAGGTGCTGCAGCACCAGTTGAGGCGACACGATGTCACCCTCGGCTTCCAATTCCAAGGGCTTGGGCACCTCGATGCGAGCCTGGTCCATGGCGAGGTCACCCTGTGCCCACAGGCGCACCGGCGTCCGGTCATCGGCATGCAAGGTGCTGCCCGGCGGGGGCGCCGACGACAGCCCGACGATGTCCGGGGGGAGCGAGGCGACGGTGTCGTTGTTGAGCACCTGGCCCAGGCTGGGCCACCACACCGGGTCGGTACCGGACATGAGCAGCTTGCCGGCGTTCAAGCGCATGTCGCCGGCAGCGAACAGGCTCAGATCACCCACGGCCGATGGATACAGAACCAGTGCCTTCGCATCGCCTGGGCTGCCGAGTTCCACCCGCAGATCGCCCCCGCCAGCCGACACATGAACGATCGGCGGCACAACCGAAGGCAATTGCGGTATTGCCAGCGGCGAGCCGTCGACCATGTCCAGGTCGTTGGCATAGGCGTTGTACCAGTTCAGGCCCTCACCCCGCGGGTCGAAGCCCGGGCCGGCCATCGGCGTCCAGTTCACGCCGCCGGCCGCGCTGCTGGCATGCAGCGCACTGTCGGGCGCATAGGTGTAGAAGAAGCTGGGCGCGTTGTACAGGCGGTTGTTCAGGGCCAGCACCGTGGGATTGAAGGTGATGCCCAGGTCCAGGCTGCCGCGGCTCTCCACATGCCACTGGCCGTCCATCAGGCCCAGCATGATGGGCTGCGCTGGAATGAGACCACCAGGGCTGGCCGTGCCTGATCGGATGGCCTCGCCCGCCTGCACGATGCCCTCGCCCTTGCCCAGCACGAAGACGCCGCCGCCGACATTGCCCTGCGCCTTGACCGTGACGTTGCCGCCGTTGTCGGTCCAGCGGCTCAGCGTGGGCTCCTGGTAGACGACGTTGCCGGATTCGTCCGTGACCGGCTTGCCGTCCTTCATCACCGCGGCGTAGTCGGCCACCAGAACGGAGGAAGTGGGCGCGACGACGCCCAGGTTCAGGATGTCGTGCGCCGCCTGAACAGCCACATTGCCGCCGCCGAAGGAGCCCAGCCCCTGCTTGAAGCTGTCGAACAAGGTTCCCCAGGTTTCGGTGCCGTTGTCGCCGGTGTGGGCCATCCAGTTGCCCGGCAGCTGGATGAAGCCCGGTGCCGAGACGTCATGGCCGGCCCTCACGTCCAGCCGCCCGCCATGGTGGGTGAACTGTTGCGTGAAGTCTGTCAGGGCCGACGCGATGATCTGCTTGTGCGCCGGTTCATCCACGAGTTCCGTCTTGCGCCCGGTCACCATCACGGTGGACTGGGTGACCGATCCGTCGTCCGCCACGCCGGACTGCAGCACGACATCGTGAGAGGCCGCCATGTCGATCGAGCCCGCACTGGTGATGACAGACTTGTTCCCCGCGATGGTCAGGTCGCCTTCTTGCGCATCCGCCTTGACGGCCATGATGTTGCTGGCACCCAGATCGGCACCGGCGACGAACCTGTACGAGGCGGCAGCCCCGGGCATGACGGTCATCTGGTTGACGATGCCCACCTCTTCGTTGGTCAGGAAGGAGATGCCGTCCATGACGTGGCCTTCCAGAGCCAGGGCCCCTGCGGAACGCACCGTCAACATGACGGGTTCATTCAACACGCGCAGGCCGCTCAGATCCCAGTCGTTCACCAGGGAAAGGACGTCGGTGCTCTGGATCTCCACGCCCAGCCGCAGATGCAGCCCGTTGCCTGGCTTGCCCAAGCCCAGCGCCCCGCGCACCGCATTGCCCTGGGCGATCCACTCGGCAGCGGCATCGCTCACCGCCTGATTGACCGCATCGCTCCCCACGGCCGAGGTCAGGGCCCCGTACAGATCGCTGGATTCATCGAAGGTCATGACCGCTTCGGCCACGACTTCACCGGCCTTCAGCTTCGCCACATCCCCGACGGAGATCTTCACGACCCGGGAGGGATCCGCGTCACCCGCGCCCAGCGCGTCGGTGTCGATGCCGGCCCGCAGCACGATGCGCCCGTCCAGCGCATCGCCGGCATCGCCCCGCGCAGACACCGTGGCGCCCGGGTCCTGGATCACATGGCCCTGGGTCGACGACAACAGCACATCCCCACCGTTGGCACCTGCGCGGGTCGAATCGGCCTGGATCGAGGCACCGTCGGCCAAGATCAGATCGTTCTTCGCGAACAGCCCCACCACGCCGCCCTGCGGCGCCCTCGCATCGATGGCACCCTGGCCCATCAGCGTGAACCGGCCCTGGTCGGCCGCGATGGTCACGCGCTGCGACTTCAAGGTGGTGTTGAGGGACTGGTCGTTCCTGCGCAAGCGGAGGTCGACACCGCCGGTCATGCGGCCAGCGTTGACCAGACGGGCCACGGCGTCCAGCGTGCCTCGCTCGCCCGCAGCGGCCGGCCCCTGGATGCCGTCTGCATCGATGGCCAGTGTGCCGCCCAGGCTGTCGCGCGCCGCTTCGCCCTTGAGGCCGGCATGTTCGCCGAAGATCACCTGGCCCTCATCGCCCTTGGCATGGATCTCGATGGACCCGGCGGTCTTCGGGCTGTCGGAATCGGAGGCCTGCGCTGCGGCCGACACATCGATGAGGCTGTCGATCCGCACGTCGCCTTTTTCAGCCGTGATGCTGACGGATCCACCGCCGGAGCTCACCGCCCAGTTGGTGCCGGCCTTCTGCGTGCGACCTGCCACATTGGTGGTGGCCCCTTCCTGGAAGATCACGGTGTCCTTTTGCACCGTGCCCGCAGCGCCGTCGCCGCCCGCGCCTGTGACGATCAGCTTGCCGGAGGCCAGATCGATGCGGCCTGCGTGCACCACACGCTGGCCCTGCAGCGTCAGGCTGGCGCCTGCACCGCGGCTTTCGCCCAGCGTATGCCGGTCGGCACCCACGGCGGCCACCGACAGGGTGCCGCCGGCCTTCAGGGTCTTGTTCGCGAGGTTGGTGCCGGTGATCCGGGCCGCCTGGATGGTGAGGTCCCCCTGCGTGGACAGGCGGGACGTCTTGCCCTCGATCACCACATCGCCGGTCGTGTCCAGCGTCGTGGCATGGAAGGCCAGGTGCTGGTCATGGTTGCCGGCGATGGCGATGCCGCCCGTCTGCACATCGTTGAGTGCCGGCCGGCTGACCACCCCCAGATCGGCTGCGCCCGTCGTGGGCGCCGGCGCCTGCACGGCCGAGCTGTTCTTGAAGGTGACCTGCTGGGCCGTCAGGGTGACGGTGTCACCCGCCTTGCCTGCCCCGATGATCTGGGGGGCATTGAGCTGGAGCGACTTGAGCTTGGGCTGCCCCTGGCCATTCATCTGGCCCAGGCTGAGCGAGCCGCTGGTGGTGATGCTGCGGGTGGCATTCAGGCTCAGGCGCTGGAGGTCGGCCAGAGAGGCCAGTTGCGCCGAACCGAGTGCCATGACGGCAGGATCGGTACTGGACTCACCCAGCAACAACTGGCCGGCACCCAGGCTCAAGGCCTGCGTGGCGGCCAGGACCTTGCCGTCCGCGCCGCGCAGCGCCAGGCTGAGGCTGTCGGGCACCGTGGTCTGGCCGGTGGCATCCATCAGCACACCGGGCCCGACCAGCGTGACGTGATCGCCGATGACCAGTGCACCTGCGCCCGCCGCACCGGTGCCATCGCGCACCATGTCCGTGGCCACACGGCTGGTCAGCGCAAGCGCTGCGCCCTCGCCATGCAAGGTGATGGTCTGCGCGGTCTCGTCCGCGGCGCCGGTGTTGCGCAACACCACGCCGTCGGCCACCGAGACCTTGTTCTTGGCCACGGTCAGCAGTTCGGATGCGGTGTCCAGGGAGCTGGCCCAGTACACCTCGTCGGACTGGGCCTCCACGACGGCATCGCCCACGGTGCCGCTGCGGGTGCCGCCCAGCAGGATCTGCCGGGCACCGGTGGCGTCCAGCACGTCGGCGCTCACGGCCACGTGGTCGGCGACGGTCTCACCCGCCTTGGCCACCACGGCCATCTTCTTGCCCATGTAGAGGTCGAGTTCCCCGCCCTTCAACTGCAGCTTCGCCCCCAGATCGAAGGCCTGATCCGCAGCCAACTGTACGCGACCGCCATTGGCCGCCGTGTCGGCCACCGGCTTGCCGTCCAGCGCAGCCTGCGACTGCCTCAGCGCATTGATGGAGGTCAGCTTGTATTGGGAGCGGCTCATCAGCGTGGACCGTGGCGTGAGCACCAAGGCCGCCGTGGCATCGCTGTTGCCCAGGCCCGTGCCCGCGCTGCCCTTGTAGCCAGCCACGAGCACGCTGCCATCGTCACGCATGACCGCGCGGGTGACGCGCGTGTCCGCGGCAATCTTGACGGCCTCCACCAGCACCGCCCCTGGCATCAGGGCATAGCGGGCAGGCAGCAGCGTGTAGGTGCCCGCCGCCAGCAGGCCATTGGACGACTGGATGGTGACCTGGTCCCCCGGTGTGAACGATGTGCCGGCCTTTTTCTGCGCGGCCATGACCTCGGTGTCGTGGGGCGCAAAGTCGTACTTGTAGCCGGGCACGATGGCGTAGTAGCCGGACTTGCCGAGTTCGTCGTCCGTGCCGCCGACGCCGGGCACGAATTCCCAGGCCTGCAGATCGCCGCCCGACTGTGCCGACAGGACCGCAGCGCTGGACAGCGACAGCGACTTGCCTTCCAGGCTGATGGACTTCACCAGGCTGACATCATCGAGCTTCTGCACCGTCGCATCGGTCGAGGTACGGGCGGTGGCCGTGTCGCTGAACTGCCAGTCCTGCTGGTTCAAGGTGGTGCCCACGGGCACCAGGCTGCCATCACCGCTGACGGACAGGCGTGCATGGTCGCCCACGGACAACTTCGCGGCGGACACCTTGATCTGGCCGAAAGGCTGCAGGATCGAACCGTCGAGCAGCACCTCGGGCGCCTTGAACGTGATCTTGCCCAAGGCCGACAGCGGGCTGGCGGAGGTCGAGCCATCGATGGGCGAGAAGAGCGCCAGCTTGGCGCCAGTGCCCACGCCGTTGAGGGTGAAGTCGGACAAGGTGGTGGCGTAGACGTTGCCGGCCGTGAGATCGAGTTCTCCGGCAAAGTTGAGCTGGCCCTTGAGTTCCGGCTTGTTGGCCGGCGCCTGGCGCCCGATGAAGCGGATTTCGCCGTCACGGCGCCCGGCACCGGACTGGTCTGCAGACAAGACCGCTTCCAGGCTGGCCTGGCCCACACCCGCCAGACCCAGATAGCCCTGCACGTCGATCAAGCCGGCCTGGATCGTGAGGCTGCCTTTGCCGCCCGATGCCACGGCCGCTGCCAGCTCCTTGGCCACATCCGTGACATTCGCATTCAGGCTGGTGCTGCCCAGGGCCACATGGTGGGCCGCCAGCGTATGCTGCGCCTCGTCGGCCACCTGGATGACGCGGGTGTCCATGACCAGCGAGCGCACCGGCGCGCGGCCACTGCCCGGGACGTGCGCCAGGAAGTTGGCGCCCTGGCCCAGCTTGATGCGCGCATCCGACGCGAAGGTGATGCGATCGAAGCCAGCCCCTGCGATCTGTTCGGTGGAGACCACCCCCTGCGCGTACGGGCTCACGGGCTTGGCCTCACCGCCGCCGGCCGCCACGGCGCGCTTGGGCAGCTTGGCCACCAAGGCATCCACATCCTGCGTCGTGCCCAGCAGCAAGGTCTCACGCGCTGCCACGGGGAAGGGCTTGGCCGACGATGTCGCCTTCTCGTTGCCGTACCGGGACGTGAGCGAAGCCGTGAAGGCGCCGCCCGACACGCTGGCGTCCGGTCGATCGGCCTTGAACTGCCCTTGCAGCAGATAGCCATCGACCGTATCGATGACCACGTTGCCGGCGCCCTGGCTGACGCGCACCGGCGCCCCGCGCGGGCCGATGTTCAGCGTGTCGCTGGCCCCGCTCACGTCAATCAGCGTGTTCTTTTCCGTGACGACATAGCCGACGCTGCCATTGTTCGCATCCGGATTGCCCAGGGTGACGGTGCCGCCTTGCAGCACGCTGCCCGTCTTGCGCCCATTGGCCGGGCTCATCCAGGTCTTGGACACGCCCGACACATCCAGCTTGCCGCCCTGGCTCAGGCGGATTTCCTGATCGTTGAGGTAGCCTGCATCGCTTTCCAGGGTGCCTTCGCCTCGACCATTCAACAAGGAGAGGTCGATGCGGCCGCCGCGGGCCACCAAGGCCCCCCCGACGTCGATGGCACGCCCGGCGCCGAGCTGGATGGCACCGCCGACACCGGCGTCGATGGAAGCATCCTTCTCGATTCTGACCGTGCCGCCGCCCAGCGTCGGCACCTTCACAGGCAAGGTCGAGTTCAGCGCGATGCTGACGCCCGAGCGCAAACCTTCGTCCAGCGTCGTGATGGCCAGATTGGAGACGGCCGAGCTGCCCGGCGCCTCACGCTTTGCAGCCACCGCAAAGAGGTTCTCCTTGCGCGCGACCACATGCGTGCCGGAGAAGACCTTCACATCGCCCTTGGCGGCCAGCTGGAACTTGCCGAAGCCGCCGCGGGAAAAGAAGTCGCCATCGATGAGCAGGCCGGAGGCCCAGTTGCCCCATTGATCTTCGGGCACCGTGCCGATGGCCAGGGTCTTCATGCCCGACAGTTTCAGAGAGCCGCCGGCGGAGAAATCATGCCCGAGCAAGCGCGTTCCGGCGATGTCCAGACGTCCGTCTGCGGCCGTGTTCTCGGGCCTCGCGTTGACCGCCACATCGATGCCGCCAGCCTTGCCCTTGGCACGATCGGCCGCCACCCACAGGCCGCCGGATACGTCCAGCGTCGCACCGCGCAGATCGGCGCCCCCTTCAGAGGCAATGGTGATCGTGCCGCCGTCGACGCTGACCGCCCCTTGAGCAGGCTGGCTGCGTTCGTCGGCCACCCGCCCGGACACGTCCAGGATCGCCTGAGGCGACAGCGTCACCTGCGCATGCTCCCGCTCGACCGCGAGTTTGACCGTGCCCCCCTCGGCCTTCACCTTGCCGGCGATGTCCACGCGGTCCAGGCCCAAGGCACTGAAGTTGCCCCGAGCCCCGAGATCGAGTGCCACATCGGCATCCATGGTCACGGTGCGGCCGGCCACGATCAGGCTGCCGACCGAACCGCTGCGGATCTGGCGGGCCGAGATCTGCACCTTGTTGCCCAGCGTGGCAAACAGGGCGGCCGCCTCGTCCGTGCCCGCTTCGGGAAGGTCAGTCAGCCCGGCAGGCCGATCCGACACGATGCGCACATCGTTGTCCAGCACAGATTTCAGTGAGTTGCTCGCCTTGCCATCGGCGCGCTGGCCGAAGTACAGGGTGCCGCGCTGGGGTTGCAGGCTGGCATACAGCCAGGGCTGATCCTGCAGCGTCAGGGACCAGCCCAGTAGATCCTGAAGCTGGCTGCCCACCAGCGAATCACCGCCGCCCGCCGCGACGCCATAGCCCAGATTGCGCCGGCCGCCCGCGCTGCAAGGGCCCCACCACGGTTGACGCATCGACATCGCCGCCGAAGTGATAGCGAGATCCGAACACGGCCAGGCTGCCCGCGTCCGCGCCTTCCACATAACTGCCGATCTGGTTGACGGTGGCCGACGGCGTCTCGGGCCCGAACAGCTCGGTATAACGCTCGCTTGGATCGGCATCTTCCATGCGGACCACGCGCCGGCCATCACCCAGGGCCGAAGAATAGATCTGGCCGGGTTCATAGCGCACATTGCCGCCGGAGATGTCGATCTGGGCGCCATCGGCCACGACGGTCGTGCCGCGCGATTGCAGCAGCACATCGCCACCGCGCACCGACAGTTCTGCGGCGGTGCGCCCGATCAGGTTGTACGAGCCCCTCACGTTGGCGTATGACACCGGCTTGCGCGCATCGGTGTAGACGTCCTTGCGATAGGCCGGGCCATCGCGCTGCACGGCAGAGTCGGCCAGCTCGAACCTGAAGAGCGTGGACGTCAACTGGTTGCGGCTCATCGGCAGGGCCACATCCTTCAGGCCGGCCGCCGTGATGCGGGCACCGCGGTCCACCATCAAGGTGCTGTCGTCCTTGGCGTCATCGTTGCCCGATCGGGTCGTCTCGGCCTTGATCTCGATGTTGCCCGACACGGCCTGCACCAGCGCCTGGCTGCGCACGCGGATGTCCTTGCCATCGATGTTGATGCGCGAGCGATAGAAGGCCTCCGAGCTGGTCTGCGTGTCCGCGCTGGCGTGCGGCGTGACCGAGGTGATGCTGCCCTCACCCAAGTCCACCGTGCCCTGTTCCTTGGCACGCCGGTAGGCACTCTGCGGCGTCTCGAAGCGCTGCGTCGACTTCATCGCCTGCAGAAAGATCGCGCCGTTCTGGCCCTTGACCGCCGTGGTGGCTGACAGCACGCCGTTCTGCCGCACCGTCATGCCCACCAAGTTGATCGTGCCTTTATCGGCGATCACCTGATTGATCTTTTGCACCAGGCCTGCCGTACCGGACGGGGCGCCCACCACGGTCTTGCCGGCCTGGTCCACCTGGTAGCTGCCAGCCGCCGCCTGTTCGACGGTGTTGAGCCCTTCCTTGCTGGCGTCGGGCGCGAACGCGTCCACGGCCACCATCAGGCCCTTCTGGGCGGCATCCTGGGAGTTGGAATAGAGGTAGACCTTCTGGCCGGCAGCCAGGATGGCCTGCCCCGAAGGCGTCTCGATGCGCCCTTCGTTGTACACCTTGGGCGCCACCATGATGACGTCGCCCCCCGCCACGGACTTGATCTCGGCGCCACGCTCGACGGTGATGAAACCGTCCGCGTTTTCCGTGTCGCTGCCGAAGGAGGCCTCACCATTGCGAACGGCGCGAAGGCCCTTCTCGAAGTTGTCCTTGCTCAGGCTGAGCACGGCGGCCACGAAGCGGCCCGTGTCCACCCGGGCCGTCGGGCCAAAGAGGATGCCATTGCGGTTCTGCAGGATGACTTCGCCATTGGCCTTGATGCTGCCCAGGATCACGCTGGGATCGCCTGACCAGATGTTGTTCAACGCCGCACCCGAGGTGGGTTGCTGGAACTCCACGGTGTAGCCTGCCCCCACATCGAAGGAATCCCAGTTGATGATGACCCTGCGATCTCCTTGCTTGATGAGCATCTTGCGCTCTTCAGGGCTGCCTTCGATGACCTCGAACTGGCCCAGGTCCTGCTTCAGCCGTTCCAGGGCCGTGCTGCGCACCGGCAGATGGAGGATGGCGCGCTTGGCGGACTCGTTCACCACACGCCGGACGCCGCCTGCCATCGACCGTGACGCTGGCACGGCCACACCCCGTGTCTGCGCCTCCACCACATCGGGCAAGAGCAGCGCACCGGATCCCAATGCAGACAGCATGAGGCAAGCCATGGCCACCGGCCGCCGGGCGGACGATTCGCCGCTGCCGGCCTTGCCGGCACTGCGGACGTGTTCCGCTGCCGGCACCCTCATGCCGCGGCGGCGGTCGAACACCAGTCGATGCACGTGCTTGTTCATGTCGCTGCTTCCTTCAATCCATTCAATCGTTTCGGTGTCCTGAGAGGGTGGTCCATGCCCACCGGCTCAGAATTCCTGCCTGGCACGCACATGCCAACGGGGGCGCTTGTCGGTGGCGGGCTTGAAGCCGCCGCTGTCCGCCGCGCGCTGCGTCTCGAAAAGTGGGCGGGCCACATCGACATCGATGCGCAGGCCGCTGCCGTTCTCGACCTTCACGCCCGCGCCCACACTGCCCAGGTGCACACGTGCAAGCTGGCCGGTGACGGCCTCATGCAGCAACGCGAACCCGCGATCCGTGAACAACTGGCCGGACATCTGCCAGCCAGACACATCGAACCACTTGGGTGTCTTGAGGTTGAGCTGCAGGTTCCAGCCCACATCGCCGACCTGCTCGTAGTCGTAATAGCCGCGCACGCTGTCCGTGCCGCCGAGGCTGAACTGCTCGCCGGCCACCAGGGGCCCCGAAGCCAGTTGCGCATCGGCATTGCCTTCCAGGCGCCAACCCTTGTAGAGCTCGCGGCTGTGATCGGCGCCGAGCTTGAGCACCATGAAGTCCGGCTTGGCGCCGGCGCGCTTGCACGCGAACTGGTCCAGCGTGATGCCTTCGCAATCCACCTCCTTGCCGGCCAGGTGCCTCGTGCCGGTGTCGACACCCACGCGAACGCCGGTGGAGGTGCCGTTGTCGCCCATGATGTTCAGGTCATAGCCAAAGCCCAGCGTGACATAGCGCAAGGCGGGCTTCTGCGTGGTCAGGCCCGATCCGGTGCGGGCGCTGTCCTTGTTGTTCTTGATGTCGAAGCCCGCCCAGCCCGCATGCACCACCGGCCAGGGGCCGGCGGGCAGGTCGTGGCGCCACCGGGCGTTGAAGAATTGCCCCTTGGTCAGGGTGGCGCCGCCCAGGCTGGTGCCGGTGGGCGTGTCGCTGTCGCTGCGCGTGAAGCTCAGGTTGAGGCTGTCGCCGCGCCGCAGCGGGATGCCGTAGATCGCTGTCAGCGTGTTGGCATCGCTGGGCCGCCATGGGGCGTATTGCCACGAGAAGCCGGCCGAGTGGCCCAACTGCCAGAGGTTGTTGTACGCCAGCAGCGCCTCCAAGCGCCCACGTCGCGTGTTGAAGCTCTGCTTGTTGTTGAGTTCGATGTTGCCCGTCACCGAGGGCTTGTCCTCGACCTTGAGTTCCACCTGGATCTGATCCGGGCGCGTGCCGGCGCTGATGAGCGGCGTCAATTGCAGGTCGCTGCGCTGCAGGGCGTTGAGCTCCTCCTGCATCTGGGGAAAGTAAGGCACCTGCCCTTCCTGCACGCTGGGCATCTCCTGCGCGATTTTGCTGGGCAGGTTGTACTGGGCGCCGGTCACCTTGAGTTTCTCGACCTGGGCCTGCACCACCTCCAGTGTCACCTCGCCTTCGCTCACCCGCTGATTGGGCACGTTCACCACCACGGAGAGGTAGCCGGCATCCTGATAGGCCTTTTCCAAGGCGCTGCGGGCGGCTTCCACATCCTTGAGCGTCCTGCCCGGGCCCATGAACTCGTGCACGGCCTTTTCCACCACATCCGGCGGCAGGACGGTGTTGCCCACAATGACGTACTCGAAGACATCGAAGGCCACCGGTGCCGCATCGGCTGCCAGTGCAGGGGTCGCCGTCATTGACGCAATGCCACACAACAGCATCGCGGCGGTGCCCAAGGCGGGGAACAGTTTTTTCATTTCACGCAGTACACAAAGCAACAGTCCCCGGGTGGGGACTGTGTGTCAACAGCACGCTGGTGCGTTGCCTTGAAGGGTGTGCCCACCCAGGGCAGGCACACCGGTTCATCCGCAGATCAGTAGCGGATGATGTAGGGAGCGGCAGCCTTCGGGGTCGTGCCGGCACCGCGGCTGTAACGCGATTCCACGCCCTTGCCCGTGAACAGGCCAGCCGTCGAGGAGCCTTGCGGCAGCGCGACGTTCAGGTTGCCGACGATGGCATCCACCACGGCGGGGCAGGTGCCGGTCTTGCAGTAGGCGACCGTTTCGTACACGTAGTCGTATTCGCCGGTGAGGGCGGTGGCGGTGTTGGAATCGCTCGAACCCGTGCCTTGGGCGCCGGCCACGCCGTTGAGCTTGACGAAGCGATAGCTGTCAGAGCCGCCCAGCGGGTTGTTTTCGAGGGACAGGATGCCGAAGCGGTAGCCCGTGCCCGTGCCGGCGGCCGTGGTGTTGCTGTTCAGGCAGTTGCGCACGTCGCTGGAGCCGCTGTTGAGCGTGGCGGCGAACTTGGACGTGGCGCTGGTGGCGTTGAAGGCCAGGCCGTTGTTGATGATGGTCTCGACGCCGCCACCGAACACGTTACCGGCAGCGCCGTAGTTCAGGAAGTACAGCTGGGCGGACTGTTGCGTGCCCGATGTCTGGGGACGCATGCAGTACACGATCTGCGTGGCATCGGTCGAAGCACCACCGATCAGGAACTTGCCGCCGGCCGTCTTGGCGAAGCTGGTCTTGGCGTTGTTGATCAGCGAGGCGATCTGGGCCTTGCTCACGCTGGGCTGGCAGGCTGCCGTGAACTTGATGCTGGTGTCGGTCGTGCAGGTCGACGGAGCGGGGAACTGGGCGGCTTGCAGGGCGTTGTACAGACCGCTGTTGACGGCCACGCCGAAGGCCTGGCTGATGCCGGCCAGCTGGAAGTCGGCTGCGTCATAGGCCGTGGGGCTCAGGACGGAAGTGGGGAAGACGGAACCTTCGACGTCCAGGAAACCGCCGTCGGACAGCTGCGAGGTCGTGACGTTGGAGCAGGCGAAGAGGTTGTACGAACCGAAGGTGGTGGCAGCCAGGGCTTCCGTGCCGGTGATGGCGGTGCAGCTGGCAGCGCCCACGTCCAGGAAGGTGGTGGCGGTGGTGGTGGCCGTCACGGCGTTGGCAGAGCCGCCGCTGACGTTCATGGCCACGGTGGTGTAGCCGGGAGCGCCTTGCAGGCTGGTCGAGCACACGCCGGTGAACACATTGCCCAGGGCGCTGGTGCTGGTGCTGGTCTTGTACAGGCTGAACGTGCCGCCGGCGGCTGCGCACAGGTTGCGCGAGGCCTTCATCACGTTGACGGAGGAAGCGGAAGCACCGGTCAGGTACTGCACGGGTGCGGCGGCGAAGGCTTGCGATGCGCCGGCCAGAGCGAGGGTGGCGAGGGCCAGTTGGTTCAGTTTCATGATGGACCTGTTCAGTAGAGGGGGAACAACAAGGGACGAGTCAGGACTCGGGAGGCGGCAACACCTCCCGTCACACCGCCCGGCGCAAGCACCGGGCGCTCATGCATGAATCAGCCGATTACTTGGCGGCGCGGCGGCGAACCACCAGACCACCGAGGGCCAGACCGGCCAGGACCATGGCGTAGGTGCTGGGCTCGGGCACAGCAGTGGTCTGCCAGGTCAGCGTGCCGGCGGCGGCGTCCAGGGTCAGGGTGCCCAGTTCATCGCCGAAGGCGCCCACGCGCACTTCGCTGCCTTCTTCCACGACCAGGGTCAGGTTGGTCACGGACGTGCCGGTGGTGGCGCCGTTGGTGACGGTTTGCCAACCCAGGTTGCCCTTCAGGTTGCCTTGGAAGTTCAGGTTGGTGTTCTTGGCGACATAGCCGGGATCCGACGAAGCGGCTGCGTAGTAGGCAGCGTTGTCAGCACCGTTGATCAGGTTGAACACGTTCAGGTTGATGAACAGGTCGTTGGCCTGACCCAGGTTGGCGCTGGACGAATCGGTTTGGCCTTCCAGTTGAGCATCCGTCGGCGTGCCCGACACCAGGTGCTTGCCGACCAGATCCACGTCGGAGGTGTTGTCACCAGCCAGCACGCCCCACTTGAAGGTGTTGCCGCCAGCGGAAACGCTGTTCACGAACGACGAGAAGGCAGCGGCCCAGTTGTTGGCAGGAGCGCCAGCGACTTGCGTGCCGTTGAGGGTGTAGGTGTTGGCGTTGAAGTTCCAGACGGCGGTGACGCCTTGCTTGCTCAGGGCGCCTTGGGGCACGTTGCCGGGCTCGCCCAGCATCGTGTAGGCGGGCAGGAAGTCATTGAGGTTGACGCCCAGGTCCACCACCACGGAGGTGCCGGTGGTCGTGTTGTAGCCATAGAACAGCGCCGAGCTGTTGGCCGACAGCATGTTGTCAATGGCAGCGTTGGCGGCACCGGACACGGCCAGCGCGGCTGCGGCAGCGATCAGCTTGAAGTTCATTTGTTTGCTCCGAGGAAGGATGAGTTGAATAAGGGAAGGACCTGGACTTCTCGATCAGGACTTCGTCGGGCTTGAGCGCCCCGAAGTGCTCGCAGTATCGAAAGCCCGTGTGACATGCATTCAGGGTGAACCCGCAAACACCATGAGCCAATCGGACTGCTCATGGGTCGCTTGGTGTGGCGTCATGCACCTTACCCATGCGACATGACGCCATGGCCTGCCCCTTCCCTGGGTCGGCATGAGCCATCAAGACCATTTCCCGTGACCAGCCGGATTCCGATCGGCATGGAGCCCCCTGGATCGCGGGATGAACGCGCCACATCCAAATGAAAAAAGCCACGACATGCGTGGCTCAGTTCAGTCAGGTCGGCTGGCAAAGGTCAGGCGCAGAGGGCTGCGCACGCCATCACGTCACGGCAGCGGCGTGAAGGCCGGTCTGTCCATGGCTTCGATCAGCAGACGGGTGAGTTCAGAGGAGACCGGCACGCCTCTCTCGGTGAGCCAGTGCAATGCATCGGGTTGGCGCCCCAGGGCAGCCGCATGAACGGCATTGAGTCGATGGGCATCGGTGCCGCGCACATCGGCCCCTGCAGCCACCAGCTGCTGCATCACATCGATGCGCCCATGGAAGGCGGCTTCGGCCAACGCATGCCGCCCCGAAGCATTGGGCACGTCCCAGCGTGCACCGGCCTTCAACAACTGGGCCACAACCCCTGTGTGCCCTCCTGCGCAGGCCAGGTGCAAGGCGGTCTGGTGCAAGCTCGTGGGCAAAGACACATCTGCGCCCTGACGCAAGAGATCGCGCACGATCACGTCATGCCCCGTGTAGGCCGCCAACGTCAAAGGGGTCATGCCATCGGTACCTCGCGCATCGATGACGGCGCCCTGCCGCAACATCTCCCGCACCAGTTCGATCCGGCCCGCCTTGATCGCCAGCGTGAGCGGCGTGTCACCCGAGGTGTCCCGACGATTGAGATCCGGCCGGGCCTCCTTCAGATGCTTCAAGGCATCCTGCCAACGCCCCTCGCGCAGCAGAACCAGCATCTGCTGCGAAGACCCCACCAGGCGCTGATCGGCCGACCTGGCCCAGGGGCCCTCCTGACGAACGTCCAGGAAGGCCAGATCGTCGAACGGCGCATCGCGCCCGCTGACGATGACGGCCGGCGTTCGGAAAGCGGTCCATTCGTTTGCGTCCGTCATGTCCCGAGCCTGCGCCAGCGCCTGGCCTTCGCCCATCGCTGCCATCAGCGCCATCAAGGCCTGCGCCCACCCCATGTGCCTACGGCTTGTACTGCGCACGTTCACCACCACCTTCATGGTCATCAGTAGAAATCGCTGAACACATGGGGCGAAGCGCCCAGTGCATTCATCGTCATGGCCTTGGCCACGGCCTGTGCGCGGTTGGCGGCCCCCAGCTTGCGCAGGATCTTCTGGACGTGGTTCTTCACCGTCAACGCACTGATGCCCAGCTTCTCGCTGATCTGGTGATTGCTCAAGCCGTCACGCACCCACAGGAGGATTTCGCGCTCGCGCTCGGTGATGGGAATGGCTCGCACCGGTGCGCCGCCCTGCCCTGCGGCCAGGCTGCTGCGTCCCGTCACCATCTGGCGCTCTGTCGTGGACACCCGCTGATACACCACATGCAGACAAGGCAGCAGCATCTCCAAAGCCTGGAGATCGGCTTCGTCGTAGCTCGCATTGTGCTGAGTGAAAACGAAGAAGCTTTCGATCTCTTCCGGCCGGCCGGGACGATGAATGCCATGCATGACCACATCCGTGTAGCCCAGCATGCCGAGTGCCGCCAGACTGCCATGCGCCATCACATCCGGACCGAGCGTGAGCCGAGACGCCTTGCACCGCGCCCGTCGCCACGCCAGCATGGCGCGCTGCAACAGTTCGGAGCGCACATCCTTGAGCCCGTGCAGCACGTCTTCCGGCACCGGCACACTGTTGAAAACATCGAACATGAGATGCCGCTGGTCACGATCGTAGCTGCCGCAGATGCTCAACTGGTGCGGCAGCCAGCGCTGAAAGCCGCCCTGGCTCCACCCGAAAAACTGGTGACGGCGCAGGACCTGCGGTGCTGCCTCGATGACACGTTGCAGGACCTCCGATTGCTCCGGAGCGATGCGGGTGTTGGACATGTCGGTTCCGTTGAAGGGAGGCGGTCAGTGTAGGCAGGGCGAATGACGGTTTTTTGACGGCACGCGGAATGCCCGGGCCATCCTTGACCACGCTTCACCGCGCGCCCGCCACGAACTGCCATTGCGCATAGGTCTGCACCCCTGTCGGCGCACTCACTGGCCTCTGCTCGGAGCGGCTGAAGACGCCGAGGATGCCGCCCTCCTCCCGCCCGCCCTCGCGTATCACCCCCCACTCCGCACTGCCTGTGATCGGATCCAGCCACAGCCGGCGCAGGTGACGGCGCAGACTGCCGGAGCGGCGATCCTCGAGCAAGTCCTCCAGGCGCATGGGCCAACGGCTGGCGCCTTCCTGCAACGGCACCCTGGCGTAGGCTTCGATGGCCTGACGGATCTGCTCGCCGCGGAACTGAAGTTCTGCCTCCCGCGCACGCCGGCTCTCCATCGACCAGCTTTGCCCCAGTGCCGACAGCATGACGCCCCCGATGGCCACCCACCACAGCAGCATCAGATAGGTGAATCCGCGGGCAGCCGGCTGCATCCGTCTCATCGCCATGCCCACTCACCAGACGCCGTAAGGCTGTCCATTGAGCCCCTTGCCCGCAGCGCCACTGCGGACGTCGGCCATGTCGCCCTGCATCAGGCTGTCCGGCGCGGGAGGCACCATCTGCCAGCTGTCGCCGTGGCCGGTGATGGGGTCCTCCGGGATCCGCCGCAGATAACCCTTGGCCACCAGTTCATCCAGGGACGCCGGATAGCGCCCCTTGTCGGCTGCAAACTTGTCGATGGCGTCGCGCATCACGTTGAGCGAGGTCCTCAGGGACGCTTCGCGCGCGTTCTCCACCGAGCGCACATAGCGGGGCGCGACCAGGCTGGCCAGCAAGCCCACGATGGCCAGCACGACGATCAACTCGATGAGCGTGAAGCCCGTGCGGGGCGCGGCATGGCAGCGGCGATGTCTCATGGGTTCACCATTGGCGGTAGGGCGTGCCGTCCAGCCCGACACCTGGCGTCATCGAATACACGTCATACACATCGGCGCCGGCCGCGGGTGCGTCGGCAGGACTGGCGTAACTGCGCCGGCCCCAGGTCTGCGTCGCAGGCCACTGTGGATCGGCAAAGGGATCGCGCGGCAGGCGTCGCAGGAAGTGGATGCGCCGGCCCTTGGGATCGGTGATGTCCCGCACACCGATCACCAGCACATCGAGATCCGGCGGGTAGCCGCTGGCATCGGCCTTCTTCTCGATGCGGCCGGCATCCCAGGCCCGCTTGTAGTCGTCCAGTGCCTGACGGAGGGTGCGCAGGGACAAGCGCAACTCCGCCTCCTGAGCCCTGCGCTTGTGCAGCGCTGCCAGCGGCATGGCCGCGCTGGCCAGGATCGACACGATGAGGACGACTACCACCATCTCCACCAGAGTGAAGCCGGCATCACGGGTTCTGCACTGCGGGCTCATGTTCCGTCTGCTCCCCTTCTGGCTCCGGCACGGCCTCATCGGCGAGGCTGGAAGGCTCCTTGACTTGCAGGCGCAAGGTCGCACCACTGCGCAGTTGCACCGTGGTCTCAAAATCGCCGAGACCTGCCTTGGCACGCAGCATGACGGTCGCCGAGCCAGTTGCCGGCAGTTGCACACCGATGCTTGAGAGCGCCCGATCGCCCTCCACCGCCTCCAGGTAGGTCGGATCGAACTGCACGGTCTCGTTCACCGGCTGAGCGCCTGCATTGCGGACCGTGAGCCGGAACGCAGAGCCCGGCATCACCTGCTGCGGGCCGGACAGGCCGATGCCGTTGGCACTCACCTCGGCGGCAGCCCCCCTTGACGGCGCCCCCGGCCGGTCCGGCGCAGAAGAAGGCGGTGCCGTCATCGTTCGCGCACCAGCAGGGGGCCCCTCGTTGGACATCATGGCCATGTCACGCAATTGCATGGGCATGGCGCCCGGCTGCGATTCGGTGCCGGAGGGCAGGGGGGAGGCCGCCGACACGGGCTGCACGATGTTGCGCACGATGCGGGGCGTGACCAGCAGCACCACTTCGGTCTTGTCGCGGCTGTCATTGGTGGTGCTGAACAGGCGCCCGGCCAGCGGCAGATCCTTCAGACCCGGTATGCCTGCGGCGGTGCGGCTTTCGTTGTCGTTGATGAGCCCGGCCAGGATCTGCGTTTCGCCATCCTTGAGCCTGAGCGTGGTGGAAGCCTGGCGGGTGCCGACCTGGTAGGCGATCGACCCCTGCGGTCCGGTGACCTTGTCCGTCACGCTGCTGACTTCGAGCGCCACCTTCATCGTGACGTCGTTGTCCAGCTGCACCTGCGGCTCGATCTCCAGCTTGAGGCCGACATCCAGGTAGCTGACCGACGCAGACACGCCGACGTTGGCCGTCGAGGTGGTGGTGAAGACCGGCAGTTTTTCGCCGAGCAGCACCTTGGCCTTTTCCCGATTGCGGGCGCGGATGCGGGGATTGGCCAGCAGATTGGTGGCGCCCTGGGTTGCGCGCAACTGGGCCACGGCCAGCGGATTGGGCACGTAGTAGCGCAGGGTGTCGTTCAGGTTGCGCGACAGCGTGATGGGGCCGGTCTCGCCAGGCAGGCCATAGTTGACGGCCTCCGGCCAGTTGATGCCGATCTGACTCATGCGCTTGCTGGAAACCTCCATCACCTCCAGATCGAGCACCACTTCGGGGTCCGGCAGATCCAGGCCCTGCACCAGGCGATCGATGAGCTGCACCACCTCCGGCGTGTCCCGCACCACCAGCAGGTTGAGCCGTTCATCGATGAAGACATCGCGTGACTTGGCCACCGTGCGCACCAGCGCCTGCGCCTGCTTGACATCCGCGTTGGTGAGATAGAAGGTGCGCGTCACCGTGTCCAGCACATCCCGCTGCTTCTGCTGCGTGGCGGGGAACACCATCACCGTGTTCGCATTGAGCAGCTTGTGGCCCAACTGCTGCGTTCCGAGGATCACCCGCAAGGCTTCTTCGACGGTGGTGTTCTTCAGGAACAGGGTGAGGCGGGCATCCGCACGCACATCCTTGTCGAAGACGAAATTGAGGTCCGCGGCACGCGCGAGCGCCTCGAACACATTGCGCAGGGCCGCGTCACGAAACTCGAGCGTCACCGGCTTCTGAGAGGTGGCCAGGCTCAAGGTGCTGCGCTGGCGGGTCTGGCTGGCGCGCAGTTCATCGATGCGGGTCAGCAGATCCCGGGCCGCGTGGTTCGCGCCATCTTCGGCCAGCAGCGCGCGCAGGGTTGCCTCGGCCTGTTCGTAGCGCGCGGCCTCGAAGTGCCGCCGGCCCTCCGCCAGCATGCCTTGCAGACGTGCCGCCCGCTCCAGTTCGGCCCTCAAGGCAGCCGTGCGCGGGTGCTGGGGAGCGACCACCTCCAGGCGCTCCAACACGCGGCGGGCATCGGCCGTCTGGCCTGCGGCACGGAGCATCCCGGCCTGTTGCGACAACTCGTTGACCGCCTGTTCCTGCTGCTTGAACAAGGCCGTGCGAAGCTCCCTGTCATCAGGGCGAGCGGCCAGCGCCTGGCGCAGCGTGCGCATCGCTGACTCGTACTGCCCGGCCTGCCCCATCTGTCGGGCATCTTCGAGGGCTGGCGAGGCGCAGGCCGTCACCAGCAGGGCCAAAGCCAGCGACGTCAGGCCCTTGGCCAAGGCGAGTCGAAAAGGGTTCTTCATGGAGACTTCATCGCCACGCTCAGCGGCTGTTGATAGGGCAAGTAAGTGAGGTTCATCATCTGGCGCTCGATGCGGTCGATGCGCCACAAGCCTTCGATCACGTCGCCTTCCTTGAGCACCCAGGTGGCAGAAGGGCCGGCAATCACCGCCTGGGAGACGGCCGCCTGCTCGAAACGGCCGATCCAGCGATGCGGGAAGGGCGGCGCCTGGGGAGGCTCGGTCACTTCCGGCTTGCTCTGGCCAGCCTGGACCGCCGTGGTGGGCTCAGGCGGTGACAGGGAGGCCCAGGCCGATGCGCCGGGATGGGTCTCTTCATCGGACCGACTGGCAGCACAACGGCCTTGCCAGCGCTGCACCCCTTCGATCAGTGCTTGCCTGACCGCTTGTGCAGCGACCGCCGACGCTGCACTGCCCGTTGCTTGTGCCGCCTGGGCAGGGCGCGGCTGCGCGGAAGCGTTGCGCCCCGGCTTCGCCTCATGGCGATCGACGGCCAGGCCATCTTCATCCTGCGTCGAGAACCACAGCGTGGCGCCCAGCACCAAGGTCAGGGCCATGAGCAGCGGTGATCGCATCAATGCCCCCCCGTCTGACGCCACCACAGCGACACCGTGACCTGGGCCTTGACGCGGTCGGACTGCAGGTCCGGCCGCTCGATGTCCAGCACATCGATGCTGAGCGAGGGCTCCTCCAGCATGTGCCCGATCCAACGTCGCAGCGATGGATAGGAGGCCTCCACCGGCACCACCATGCGCTGGCGCCACAAACCGACATCCGGGTTAGATCCCACCCAGCCTTCGCGTTGACCGCGGTATTGCACGGTGCTCGTGACCACGCCTTCCTCGCGCGCCGTCCTCAGCACAGCGTCCTGCAAGGCGATCCGGTCATCCGATGCCTTCAGCCCGGACCACAAGCGGGCCCACGCCTCCTGCTGCTGCACCAGCGTCGCCCCCCCGACGCCGGACGGCCCGGCAGATCGGCCATCGGGCGTCGTGCCGTGGATCAGTTCGTGGCGAAGCCTGCGGGCATCCGAGGCGAGCTGCCGGGCCTCTTCCTGCACTTCAGGTGCCGCCCGCCAGGTCGTCCAGCTTCCCGCCCCCAGCAGCATCAGGCCCAGCAAGCCCGGCCAGCCAAGACGACGCAACGCGCGTTCGAGTTTCACGGCGCACCTCCGGCCACCACCAGCGCGACCCGCATGGCATACACGCCATGCACGGTGCTGACCGGTGTCGTCATGCGCTCATGCGAACGCAGGTAGGCAGCCGGCCCCAATGCCGACAGCCATTGCAGGGCATGGGCCTCATCGCGTACGGCTGCCTGCAGTTGCGCCTCCGGCTGTGCGGAGGCCGGGCCCGACAGATCCAGGCTGAAGCGCATCAAGGCGGCCCCTTTGGCCGCTGCCGCCCGGTCGATGCCGTCCAGCGATGCACGCCAGGGATAGGACAGGCCCCTGGCAAGTTCGGCCGCATGCCGCCATCCTGCCTCGTCCAGCATCGGCGCGGTGCGGATGCCCTGCGGGTACGCCCTGGCGGAGGCGGTGATCGTCGCGGCTGTTGCTTCGGCACCGGCCTGTCGCCTGGCGCGCTCCAGTCGTTTGACAGCGGCCTGCGCCTCGGTCAACTCGGTCCGGGCCGCCTCCATCTGCTCCACGCCATGCATACCCGACACGATGCCCGCGGCCAGCAAGGCCCAGGCCGCCACGGAGGGACGAACCTTGGGGCCGTGGAAAGTCGAGCTCATCGGCCCAATCGACACGCCCCGTCCTAACCGCCTTCTTCCACCCTGCAAGCCATGTGCTGCTCATGCATGGCCCTCCTGCAAGACATCCGCCTGGCCCAGCAGAAGGCGGGTCCAGGCAGCGCTTTGCAAAGCCGGATGCGGCATGCCATCCGTCGACACATCGGCATGCTCGCGCATGTCGAGCACACGCCAGGCTGCGTCATGTGGGTCTTGTGCGTCTTGCACGTCAGCATCGCCTGACACGGCTGGGCCCCGCCATTCACTCCAGATGGATTCCAACACCCCGCCTTGAGAAGGACGGCCCGACCAGCGTGCCCAGGTGATGAACTGGCCGCCCGCAGTGCGCTCTGCCATCGCCAGCGCGGTTTGCCCAGGCTCGGCGGCCATCCACGCCTGCAGGGCGCAGATCCACCATGGGCGCACACGCCGCAACACCACCGCATGGGCCTTCGCATGGCGTGTCAGACCTTCCAGCAAGTCTGACGGCATGGCGCACACCAGGCGCACCTGTCCCTGCATCAGCGGCCTGACCACCCACTGACGGGCGAGGTCGCCGGCATCAAGGCCAAGGTAGTGGTCCCACTGCCGTTCGGCATACGCCCTCATGGCCTCCAAGGGATCGCGCGCCGGACCCCGCCCCCCCTGCGAGAGCGGCATTTCCTCGGCCTGCTCGTTCGCCTCATCTGGCACCACACAACTGAGCAGCCATCGGCCCGACAAGGCCACATCGCACACGGCACCGGCATGCGCCTGACACCAACGTTCGAAGTCTTCCAGAGCAGCGTCGATATCGGCCGGCGCATCCGCACGCCCACCGGACCACGGCGAGAGGAGCACCACGGAAGGGCGCATCCAGGTGCGCATGCGCATCCACATGCGCCGCCCCAATGCGTGCACAGCCAGATTCGCCCTCGTCGGCGCGCCATCGCCTGAATGCATGCGGGCCGTCATCCTCATTCCACCAAGGTCACGCGGTTGAGCTCTTCCAGCGACGACTCGCCTCGCAGCAAGCAGGCCAGTGCGGCCTCCCGCAGCAGGCGTGTCCCGGATGCCCGCGCATGCGCCTTGACCTGGATGAGCGAGGCCCTCGTGACGATGAGATCGCGCAGGGTGTCGTCCATCAGCAGGATCTCGGTCACCGCCTTGCGCCCGCGGTAGCCCGTGTGCCGGCATGCCGCGCAACCCACCGCCCGCATGAAGACACCGTGCGCGTCCAGCGGCAACTGTGCCTGCCGCAGATCCGAGGCAGCCGGCTGCCAGGGCGCCGCGCAATGCGGGCACAGCTTGCGCATCAGCCGCTGCGCCACCACGCCATTGAGCGCCGAGACCATGTTGTAGAGATCCACCCCCATGTGCATGAAGCGGCCCACCACATCGAACACATTGTTCGCGTGAATGGTCGAGAGCACGAGGTGGCCCGTCAATGCAGCCTGCGAGGCGATCTGCGCCGTCTCCGCATCTCGGATCTCGCCGACCATCACGCGGTCCGGGTCGTGGCGCAGGATGCTGCGCAGGCCGCGCGCGAAGGTCAGCCCCTTTTTTTCGTTGACGGGGATCTGCACCACGCCACCGAGTTGGTATTCCACCGGGTCTTCGATGGTGATGATCTTGTCGCGGCCATCGTTGATCTCTTGAACCACGGCATACAGCGTGGTGGTCTTGCCGCTGCCCGTGGGGCCCGTCACCAGCAGCATCCCATAGGGCTTGCGTGCCAGACGGCGCACAACGGCCGCATCGTCGGCATCGAACCCCAGGCCCTCCAGCGACAACACCGAAGCCTCTTCGGCCAGGCGACTGCGGTCCAGGATGCGCAGCACGGCATCCTCACCAAAGCTGCTGGGCATGATGGACACGCGGAAGTCCACCTCTCGGGCCGCGGCACCCGCACCGGTGTGCACGCGCAGCTTGAAGCGGCCGTCCTGCGGCAGGCGGCGCTCGCCGATGTCGAGCTCGGCCATCACCTTCAGACGCGAGACGAGTTGCTCGGCCACCTCGCGCGAGCCCACGTCGCCCACATGCACCATCACCCCGTCCAGCCGATGGCGGATCACCATGCCGGAAGCCGTCGATTCCAGATGCAGGTCGCTGGCCTGGGCCTTGAGCGCATCGAACAAGGTCGCATCCAGCAGCTTGACGACGGGGCTGCTCTGGCGCGCGATGGCATCGACGGACAGGGCGTGCACGCCCGTGCCGTCGGCATCGGTGTTCGCCGCGCCATCCGGTGTCGGCAGGAAGGCACCGCGCGCCTCGAAGCTTTGCTCGCCACCTGCCAGCAGGCCATCCAGCGTGGCTTCATCCACGCACGCCCACGCCAGGCTGGCCACACGACCGGCCACCGCACGCGCCACTGCGTCCCGCAACAGGACATCGTCCACACACGGGGTCAACGCCCGGTGACCGCCGTCGGCATCACGCACCACGACCACGCGCAAGCGCATGGCCCGGTCCAGCGGCCACACGCCCCAGTCAGGACCGCCGTCGGATTCTGTGTGACCCATGGTCTCGCCCATGGCATCCGCCCCGATTGGCGTCACCAACGGCTCGGATGGCTCGGATGGCCCGGGTCGCAACACCGCATTCATTGGATCTGCTCCGCCACCTGGAAGATCGGCAGATACATCAGCACCACGATGCCGCCAATCAGCACACCCATGATCAACATCAGCACCGGGTTGACCACCTTGCCCACCCACTCGGTGAAACGCGCCAGCTCTTCGTCATAGAAGGTGGCGGCGCGCTCCAGCATCGGCCCCAGCTCGCCGGTCTGCTCGCCCACGCGCATCATGCGCAGCGACACCGGGGTGCACAGGCCATGCCGATGCAGGCTGTCAGACAAGCGCGCGCCTTCGCGCACGCGCCCCATCGCGTCCCGCAAGGAAGGCCGCAACGATGCACCGATCAATTCAATCGAGGCCTCCAGCGCCGGCACCACGGCCACACCCGCCTGCAGCAACAGCCCCAGCGTGCGATACAGCGAAGCCAGCTCCATCAGCCGCAGCCGCTCGCCAATGAAGGGCATCTGCCACAGGCGCGCCACCGCCGCGGCCCGCACCACGGGCGACTGCCACGCCGAGGCCATCGACAAGACGAGGGCCACCAAGCCACCCACCATCCACCAAGGGTGTTCCGCCACCGCCTGGCCCGTGCGCAAGAGCACGGCCGACAGCCACGGCAGATCCCCGCCCATGCCTTCGTAGATCTCCGCAAAGCGGGGCACCACGAACACCGTCAGAAAACCAATGACCAGCAGGCTGGCGGCAATCAGGATGGCCGGGTAGATGGCCGCGCTCACCAGCTTGTCGCGCAGCCCGCCCAGCCACGCCAGGTAGGCCGCATGCTGCCGCAACGCCTGGGCCGTCTGCCCCGTGCGCTGGCTGGCTTCGATGGAGGCCGTCAGCAAGGTGCTGAAGGCATGGGGCTGCCGCCGCATGGCCTGCGACAGCGTGCGGCCCTGCGCCAATTCATCCACCAGCGCGCCCAGCACGGCCGACACGTCTGGCGAAGCTTCCTTCTCCCGCAAGGTCATCAGCGATTCATACAGCGGGATGCCAGCGTCCAGCAGCACCGCCAGTTCCTGGCAGAACAACCGGCGCGGAAAGGTGGGGGCACGACGGCCCCAAGGCCATGCTGGTGACACGCCACGCGTCGAAGAACTCGGGATGCTCATGCCTGCCCCTTGTGGTCCATGAACATGGGCATCACCAGTTGACGATGTCCTGGTCTTCACCATCGCCGCCTTCGCGGCCATCCTTGCCCAGCGAGAACAGGTCGTACTCGCCATGCTCGCCGGGGAACTTGTATTGATAGTCCCGCCCCCATGGATCCTTGGGCGGCGCCTTGCGCAGATACGGCCCCCACCAGCGGGCCTCATCGCCCGGCTTGATCCACAGCGCGTTGAGCCCCTGCTCCGGGCTCGGATAGTGGCCCGTGTCCAGCCGGTACTGATCCAGCGCCTTGCCCAGTGCATCCAGCTGCGCCGCCGCTGTCTTCACTTCCGATTTGCCGATCTGCGCAAAAAAGCGCGGCCCCACATAGCCGGCCAGCAGGCCGATGATCACCAGCACCACCAGCAGCTCCAGCAAGGTGAAGCCCCGCACACGGGCGTGTTCGATCCGCACCCTTCGCAAGGGCACCTGACACAGGTTCATACAGACAGCATCCTTGATCGCCAGCCCGCATGGGCCTTGGCACTGGCGATGATCCTATTGGGCTATTGCTGACAGCTTTGTGACAGGCCGGCCGCCGGCTTGCGGGATCAAGCCACATGCCGGACACCTGATCTGCCAGGCCCATGCAAGGCATCACGCCGCCTTCACACGACCGCACGACGATGCATGAAGCGCCCATCCCGCGCTGCCATGTCATCCCCTGGAGCACGCATGAAGTCTTCTCTCATCCTGTCGACGTTGGCCCTGGCCATGCTTCCCCTGGCTGCCCACGCGGACGATCTCCGCCGCGATCACAACCACGCCGGCAAGCCCCTCGTCATCGGCCATCGCGGCGCCTCGGGCTATGTGCCGGAGCACACGCTGGCTTCGTACTGGCTGGCCATCGAACAAGGTGCCGACTATGTCGAGCCCGATCTGGTCAGCACCAAGGACGGCGTGCTCGTGGCCCGCCATGAAAACGCCATCGCCATCCTCAACGCCGACGGCAGCGTGCGCGAAGCCACCACCGATGTGGCCGACCGCCCCGAGTTCGCCAGCCGCAAGACCACCAAGCTGATCGATGGCGTGAGCCTCACCGGCTGGTTCACCGAAGACTTCACCCTGGCCGAACTCAAGACCCTGCGTGCCCGCGAGCGCCTGCCGCAACTGCGCACGGCCAACACGCGCTTTGACAACATGTTCGAAGTGCCGACGTTTGAAGAAGTGCTGCGCCTGGTCGATCAGGCCAACGAACGCCGCCAGCAACGCGCCCTGGCCGAAGGCGGTCCGCAAGCTGCCAAGAAGCTGCAGCCCATCGGCGTCTACCCCGAGACCAAGCACCCCAGCTACTTCGACAGCATCCACCTCTCGCTGGAAGAGCCGCTGGTCAAGACCCTGCATCGCTTCGGCTACCGCCACAAGGGCTCAGCCGTCTTCATCCAGTCCTTCGAGGTCAGCAACCTGCAGGATCTGGCCAAAATGACGCGCGTGCCGCTGGTGCAGCTGCTCAATGGCTCCGGCCAGCCGTATGACTTCGTGCTCAAGGGCGATGCGCGCACCTACGCCGATCTGGCCAAGCCCGAAGGCCTGAAGTTCATCGCCACGTATGCCGATGGCGTGGGCGCCAACACCAACCTGATGATCCCGCTCAAGAACGGCATGCTCGGCACGCCGACCACGCTGGTGCACGACGCACACGCCGCCGGCCTGCAGATCCACGGCTGGACCTTCCGCGCCGAGAACACCTTCCTGCCCAACGACTTCGACAGCAGCAGCAACCCGGCCGACTTCGGCGATCTGGCCGGCCAGATCAAAGCCTTCCTCGCGCTGGGCATGGACGGCTTCTTCACCGATCACCCCTTCCTGGGCAGGCAGGCGCGGGACGCCTTCGTGGGCGAGTAAGGCGCAAGACGAACGCCCACCCAGGGCAGGAGACAGCAAGGGGGCATGACGGTCGGCAAGACGGGGGAATCCAGGCACACTCAAGGCCCTGTCTTGCTCACCGCCACCGCCCTCATGCCCGCGCCCACCACGCACCTGCTCTACCTCCACGGCTTCCGCTCTTCGCCCAAATCCTTCAAGGCGCAGATGCTGGGCCAGCACGTGCAGGCCCTGCCCGGCACACCGGTGACCTGGGCCTGCCCGCAACTGCCGCCTTCTCCTGCAGAGGCACTGGCCTTGATGCTGCGCACGGTGCAAGGCTGGCCGGTGCACACCATGGCCGTGGTGGGCTCCTCGCTCGGCGGCTTCTACGCCACCGTGCTGGCCGAACGGCTGGGCTGCCGCGCGGCCGTCATCAACCCCGCCGTCGAGCCGGCCCGTGATCTGGCCCGCTACATCGGCGAGCAGACCAGCTACCACGACCCGCAAGACCGCTTCTTCTTCCGCAGTGAATTCATCGCCGAATTCGAAGCCATGGCGCCCTACCCCATCACGCGCCCCGGGCGCTACTGGGCGCTGATCGCCAAAGGCGACGAGGTGCTGGATTGGCGCGAGATGAGCCAGCGCTACGCCGGCGTGCAGATGAAGCTGCTCGAAGGCAGCGACCACGCCGTCAGCGAGTTCGATCAGCACATGCCGGATCTGCTGCACTGGCTGGGGCTGCCCTGATGCCTCAAGGGATCATGCCGGCGCCCTGAACATCGCGGCATGTTCGCGTGACATGAGGCGGCTCAACGCCGGCCATTTCCGCGTCCAGAACGGCCCGGCCGGAATGAGGGAAGGATCGATGGCGTCGGCCACATGCAGGCCATGCCGCCTGGCCACCTTGCGCCCCGCGTCTTCCAGCGCCATGCGCTCGACTTCACTGACCAAGCCTTGCAGCGGGCTTCTGCCGCTGGCCAGGCTGGCAGCACTGGCCTTGCCCGCCACTTCGCCCAGATAGGCCCGCGCGACCGCGATCGCCAAAGCCAGTTGCACGCATCCCTTTTCGTTCTGCTTGTCCGGCACCTTGTACAGGTTGATCAGCCGACTGCGCAGCACATGCAGCGGATGCATCACCAGAAAGCGGATGTCGCCCGCCTCGACGGCCACACTGCGCTGGCGCACCTGCTCCGGCGTGATGCCCAGCACGTCGAAAATGACGTCCACATTCAGGTATTCGTCGTCGGAGATGTCCTTCCAGGCCTGCCCCACAAGGGACGTCAAGGCACGGATGTTGGGAAAGTGGGCCTGCCCTTGTAATGCCTTGGCGAAACGCTTGACGGTATCCCGGTCGGCCGCAGAGGGAGTCAGGAAATCCACATCCGCCGTGATCGCCGCGACGTCGTCCGGGACCGCGAGACCATAGCGCCGGATCCACACCGCCAAAGCCTGCCCGCCCACCAGCACGACATCCGTGCCGGCCGCCTTCAACAGCTTTTCCACCACGTCCGGCGGCGTGACCGCCTCGGTCTTCTTCACCAACCGCCCTTCGATGTCGGCTCCTTGGGAAACGTGAACGTGGCGCGCCGGATCATCGCCTCGGGCACCACCAGCAGGCTGTCTGCCGAGCGCCGTCCGCCCTTCACCGCCTTCTCATCCTTGGCATGGCGCGTTGCGATCGCGTTCTGTGACCGGGACACGCGCTGCGCAACAGGAACTGCCTGCACCGAACCGGACAGCGCCGCCAGCACCTGCGCCTTCAAGCCGATGTCGCCCGCCAGCAGGCGCACAGCTTCCTCGCTGGTCAGACCGGCCGCATCCAAAGCCGCGCCAAGCCTCGCCCAATATTCCAGTTGCTGCGCCAAAGAGCGACAGGCCACCCCACTGGCCGTTTCAGCCAGGCCATACAACTGATCTGAGATGCGGATGGATTGAGGCATACCGCGACTATATGTAGCAAAATGCCACACGTCAACCGAACGGAAGCCCTCGGCGGGGCCCGATCCACAAAATGGGAGAATCACGCCCTGATTCCTCCAAGGCCCCCTTTTTCATGTTTGCCCTTTTCGATGACGCCGGGAAATTCCTGGCAGGCCGTGTGATGTCCGAAGCCGACAGCTCGATGCAGATCGAGCTGGATTCGGGCAAGCGCGTCAAGGTGAAAGCCGCCAATGTGCTCATCAAGTTCGCCAAGCCCGCTCCGGCCGAACTGATGGCACAGGCGGCTGCGCAATCGGCCGACATCGATCTGGACCTCATCTGGGAAGTGGCGCCCGAGGAAGAATTCGGTTTCGAGGATCTCGCCAAGGAATACTTCAGCGCCGACGCGGGGGCCGTGCAGCAGGCCGCCATGCTGATGCGCCTGTTCGAGACCCCGCACTACTTCCACCGCCGTGGCAAGGGCCGTTTCCGCAAGGCGCCGGAAGACATCCTCAAGCAAGCCCTGGTCGCCATCGAGCGCAAGAAGCAGCAGGCCCTGCAGATTGAACAATGGGCGCAGGAACTGGCCGCCGGCCAATGCCCTCAGCCCATCAAGGATCAGCTCTACAAGATCCTCTTCAAGCCCGACAAGAACGGCCCCGAATACAAGGCCGTGGTCGAAGCCGCCAAGACCGCGCAGCGCGCCCCGCTGGACTTGCTCAAGAACGCAGGCGCCATCGACAGCCCCTACCAGTTCCACTTCAAGCGCTTCCTGTTCGAATACTTCCCCAAGGGCGCGGGCTTCCCCGCCGTGGAAGCGCCACCCGTCAAGGACGAACTGCCACTGGCGGCCGCGCAGGCCTTCTCCATCGACGATTCGCTCACCACCGAGATCGACGATGCGCTGTCCGTGCAGGGCCTGGGCACCGGCACCGTCACCTACGGCATCCACATCGCCGCACCGGGCCTGGCCATCGTGCCCGGCTCGCCGGTCGATGCACTGGCACGCGGGCGCATGTCCACCGTCTACATGCCCGGCCACAAGATCACCATGCTGCCCGACGACGTGGTGCAGCGCTACACGCTGATCGAAGGCCGCGACTGCCCCGCCGTCTCGCTGTATGTGACCTTCGATGAGGCCACGCTCGACGTCAAGGGCAGCGAGACGAAGCTCGAGCGCGTGCCCATCGTCGCCAACCTGCGCCACGACAAGCTCGACGGCATCATCACCGATGCCACCCTGAGCGGCGAGGCCCCGGCCGACTACGCCTTCGCGCCCGAACTGGCCTTCGCCTTCCGCCTGGCCCGGCACCTCAAAGCCAAGCGTGAGGTGGTGCGCGGCAAGCCCGAAACCTTCACCCGCCCCGACTACAGCTTCAAGCTCATCGGCGCCAATGGCGAGAACACCATGAGCGACGGCGTGGAGCCCAACGGCACCGAGCAGATCGTCATCGGCACGCGCCAGCGCGGCTCGGCGCTGGACCTCATCGTGGCCGAAGCCATGATCCTGGCCAACAGCACCTGGGGCGGCTGGCTGGCCGAACTGGGCGTGCCCGGCATCTACCGCAGCCAGGCCAGCCTGCAGCCCGGCATCAAGGTGCGCATGAGCACCAAGGCCCTGCCGCACGCGGGCATGGGCGTGGCGCAGTACACCTGGGCCACCTCGCCGCTGCGCCGCTATGTGGACCTGGTCAACCAGTGGCAGATCGTGGCCTGCGCCCGGCATGGCCGCACCGCCGCCCTGGCCGCGCCCTTCAAGCCCAAGGATGCGGACCTGTTCGCCGTCATCTCCAACTTCGACACGGCCTACAGCGCCTACAACGGCTTCCAGTCCAGCCTGGAGCGCTATTGGACGCTCAAATACCTCGGCCAGCAGCACATCACCGAACTCGATTGCGCCGTGATGATCAACGGCCTCGTGCGCGCCGACACGCTGCCGCTGGTCTTCAAGGCCATCGGTGCCGACAGCCTGCCGCGCCACACCAAGGTGCGCGTGCGCATCACCGGCGTGGACGAGCTCACGCTGGATGTGCACGCCAGCGTCATCGCCCGTCTCGACGAGGCCACACCTGCAGATCAGGGTGAGCCAGAGGGTGAAGGCGACGAAGAGGTGCTGGACAATGCAGGACCGCTGACCCTGGCCATCGACGTGACCGATGCCGACGCCCCTGCGGGCGAGGCACCTGCCGCCTGACCTTCACCCGACCGGATGCCGCCCCGCCTCTTGCTACTGTGGAAGAAACTCACCCTCCTGCAGATCTGCCTGGGGGTGTCGGTGCTGCTGCACGCGGGCCTGTTCACCTTCCGCTTCGTGGATCCGGAAGGCTTCAACCGCACCTTCGAGAACACGCCGCTGGACGTGATCCTCGTCAACGCCGGCAGCGAAAGCCGGCCCGACAAGGCACAGGCGCTTGCACAGCAGAACCTGGCCGGCGGCGGCGAATCCACAGGGCGCGCCACCTCGCCCCTGCCGCCCTCGCTGCAGGCCGAAACCGGCGACGCCATGGAGCAGACGGCCCGCATGATCGAGCTGATGCAGCAGGAACAGCAGCAGCTGCTCACCCAGGTCAAGAACGAACTGGCCGCCCTGCCCCCACCGCAACCCCGCGCCAAGATCGAGACCGACCAGAACCGCTCGGATGAAGAACGCCGCCGCCAACTCACCAAGCTGCTGGCCGAGATCGAAAAACGCATCCGCGAAGAAAACGAGCGCCCCAAGAAGCGCTACATCAGCCCGGCCACGATGAAATCGGCCGATGCGCTGTACTACAGCCAGTTCCGCACCCTGGTCGAGCGCGCCGGCACCGAGCACTTCCCCACCGCCAGCGGCCAGAAGCTGTATGGGGAGTTGGTGATGGAAGTCTGGCTGGACCGCCAGGGTCGCGTGATCGACGCCATCGTCACCGAGCCCTCGCGCAACAAGCAGCTCGACAAGCGCGCCCGTGCCATCGTGATGGCCGCCGGCCCCTTCGGCGCCGTGCCGCCCGAGGTGATCGCCGGCCGCGACCTGCTGCTGATTTCCTCGCGCTTCCGCTTCACGCGCGAAGCCGGCATGCAGGCCACGACCCAGGCGCCCAGCCCCTTCTCCACGCCAGGCACCGCACCGAACCCGGCCATGGAGCCTTGAGCATGCTGCCGTGCCTGCGGCGCCTCGCCGTTGATTGCCCTTCCTCGACACCATGACCGCAGACCGCTACGCCGTCGCCGGCAACCCGGTGGAGCACAGCCGCTCGCCCCTGATCCACAGCCTGTTTGCCGGGCAGACCGGCCAGGCCATCGACTACGGCCGCCTGTTGTGCCCGCTCGATGGCTTCAAGCCCACGATCCTGGCCTTTGCCGCAGAAGGCGCCCGGGGCTGCAACGTCACGGTGCCGTTCAAGTTCGAGGCCTTCGAGCTGGCCACGCGCCGCACCCCACGCGCCGCGCTGGCCCAGGCCGCCAACACCCTGCGCTTCGATGATGACCAGCAAGGCGGCTGGCTGGCCGACAACACCGATGGCGTCGGCCTGGTGCGCGACATCACCGTCAACGCCGGCGTGCCGCTGGCGGGCCGCCGCGTCCTCCTGCTGGGTGCAGGCGGCGCCAGCGCCGGCGTGATGGGCCCACTCATCGAAGCCGGCCCCGCCGAGATCGTCATGGCCAACAGGACGGTGGACAAGGCCCAGGCCATCGTCGATCGCCATGCCGACTGGGCGGCGCAACACGGCGTGAAACTGCGCGCCTGTGGCCTGCATCAAGCTGGTGAAGCGTTCGACGTGTTCATCAACGGCACCGCGGCCAGCCTGTCGGGCAGCGGCATCCCCGTCGGCCCGCAGGTCCTGCGCCCGGGCACGCTGGCCGTGGACATGATGTACGGCCCGGCCGCCCAGCCCTTCCTCGACTGGGCCCGCAACCACGGCGCCATCGCGCGCGACGGCCTGGGCATGCTGGTCGAACAGGCGGCAGAGAGCTTCGCCCTGTGGCGCGGCATCCGCCCGGACACGGCCCCGGTGCTCGCCCACATGCGCGCCCTGGTGGACGGCCAGACGCCTCACTGATCCCATTCGTCACGCAAGCAAGGAAGTACCGCTCGATGATGCGCACGATCTGGCGACTCACGGCACTCATCTGCCTCAGCGGCCTGTGCCTGCAACTGTATTTCGTGGGCCGCATCGCGCTCATGCGCTTCGTCGATCCGCAATCGACCACCTTCCAGCGCAGCGAAATGGCACGCCTGCTGCGCGACAACGGCCAGATCCTGTGGGCGCAGGATTGGCGGCCTTACGACCAAATCTCCGACAACCTCAAGCGCGCGGTCATCGCATCGGAAGACGCCAACTTCGTCGATCACCCGGGTGTGGAATGGGATGCCCTGCAGAACGCCTGGAAGAAGAACTCGCAGGCTCAGGCGCGTGCAGAAAAGCGCCAGCAACAGGAAATGGCCCGCTACGAACGCACGGTCGCGCGGGCAAAAAAGCGTGGGCGGCCGGTCCCTCCGCCGCCCACGCAAGCGTCAATGGCAACCCCCAAGGTCATTGGCGGATCAACCATTTCCCAGCAACTGGCCAAGAACCTGTTCCTCAGCAGCGAGCGCAACTTCCTGCGCAAAGGTCAGGAATTCGTGCTGACCTTCATGCTGGAGGGCTTGCTCGGCAAGGAGCGGATCCTCGGCATTTACCTGAACAACGTCGAGTGGGGTGAAGGCCTGTTCGGTGCCCAGGCCGCCGCCCACAACTACTTCCACACAGATGCCTCGCGCCTGAGTCCCATTCAGGCGGCGCGGCTCGCGGTCATGCTGCCCGCACCGAAACGCTTCGAGAAGCAGCCCCGCTCGGGCTACATCCTCAGCCGCTCCGGCACGATTGCGGCACGGATGGGGGCGGCGGAATTACCCTGACCGCCCCGCCCCCCTGATCGGCTAGCCCCTACTCGCCGACCTGTACCACGCTTCCGTGCCACGGGCCTGGTCCCGTGGTACTGCCTTTCGTCTGTGCATCCGACAGCATCGCGTGCGAGAGGCACGCGCCCATCAGCGCCAGACTGCCCAGGATTTGCTTGAGTCGTTTCTTCTTCATCTCACTCCCCTCTCGTCAGAGATGAGGTACTGGCTCGTTTCGTTTCGTCTTTGCGTCAGCGAATCCTCCCTCCCAAATGACTTTTGTTTTTCCTCTCCCTGTCAACGCTTTTGGTGTCGATGGAGACCGCTTGACTTGTCGCCGGGTCTCTCGTGATGACAGCGTTTGAGTGAAATGTGACAGATGCACATTTCGATCACAATCCGTGAATGCAACTAAATGTATCCACATTTTCCAAGGGTCATTACCGAGCTGCGGCTGTGGCTTCGCCCCTCATCGCCCGCCCGCATCGCTTACATCGAGTTACATACAACTGTGAATTTTGCACATTTATAATGTGACGCATTAATCAAAGCTGAACCACTTTTCATCTCCACACCTGCGTATGTCCCAGGATGTCCCGACCGGAGGGGACGACGCCGTACCTGGCGGTGACGCACTCCTCCAGACCGTCAAGACCCTGCTGGCGCCTTTGGCGCGCCTGGCGGTGTCCCACGGCCTGCCTTACGCCAACGTGGAAGAAGCGGTTCGGGAAGCCTTCATCGACGCAGCCCGTGCTTCGCTGCTCGAACAAGGTCTGGCACCGCACCGCATGGTCAGCCGCATCAGCACCATCACCGGCATCAACCGCCGGGAGGTGACGCGGCTGACGCGCTCCGAAGCGGACATCCTGGCGCGCCGCTACACGCCATCCACCGCGACCGAGGTGTTCACGAAATGGGTCACCGACGTGGCCTACAAGGCTGCGGACGGCCATGCCTGCCCGCTCAAACGCCTGGGGCCCGCCCCCAGCTTCGAATCGCTGGCGCGCGCCATCACCCAGGACGTTCATCCGCGCAGCGTGCTCGATGAATTGGTCAGACTGGGGTTGGCCCGCATCGATGAGGACACCGACATGGTGCATCTCCTGACCGAAACCTTCGTTCCCGGGGGTGATCGCGCGCACATGCTGGGTTTCCTGGCGGCCAATGTGGGCGATCATCTGAGTGCTGCCGTTGACAACGTGACCGCCAAGAAAGGCCCGCGGTTCTTCGAACAGGCGGTTTTCTCTGACGAACTGGCGGAGGCCTCCATGCCTGTCCTGCACGCCCTCGTGAGCCGCCATTGGAAAGCCCTGATGGATGAAGCTGTGCCCTTGATGGAGCAGCGCATCGAGGCGGACAAGGCCGACGGCGCGCTGCAGAACAAACGCATCCGCATCGGCCTGTACAGCTACCACGAGGACGTGCCGCCCAACGCGCAGCCAGAGGCCAATCAAGACAAGGACGGGGGAACCACGGCATGAAACGCATCTTCCAGATTGCACTCACACTGCTGACGTGTGCGTGGCTGCTGGTCGGCTGCGGCGGTGGCGGCGACCCTGCCGGCGCGGGCGGCGGCGGCGAGTCCGGGGGCATGTATGCCGGCCCGGGCAGCGGGGGCACCGGCCCCGGTCCTGGCCCCGTCACCACCGTCACCGTGGCCAGCGTGGGCGGCAGCCCTTCGTATGCATCCGGCGTGGTCACCTCCACGCCAGAGGGCGGCGTGGTGGTCAATGGCGTGCATTTCGATGGTGTCGATGGCACCCAGATCATCAACCCGGACGACCCGGACCATCCCATCAAACTGAGCGACATCAAGCCCGGCATGATGGTGCAGATCGAAGCCGAAGCCATCACCCGCGAGGGCGGGCAACCGCATGCCAAGACCTTGTCCATCCGGCTCAACAGCCAGGTGCAGGGCATCGTGTTCACCGTGAACCCGGCCAACCAGGTCTTCACGGTGCTGGGCATGCGTGTGAAGGTGACGCCGGAGACCCAATTCAGCGACGCGTTCCCGCAGGGGCTTCAGAGCATGAAGGTCATGGACATCGTCGAGGTCTACGGCCGCCCCGATCCCGATGACGCCACGCTGCTGGTGGCCACCCGCGTGGAAGCCAAGCCTCTGGCCGACTACTACGTGCTCGAAGGGCCGGTCACCAAGGTCACATCCGGCACGCTGGAGATCCCCAACCTGCCCTACAAGATCGATCTGCAGGGCCTGCTGGACCAGTACATCGCGCAGGTAGGCGGCCTGGAAGGCTCGGTCGTGCGGATGAAGTTCAACCTCGACCTCCCCCAGGAGCTGCTTGAATATCTGAATGTCGGCGTGGATCCCGCGACGGGCAAGCCGGCAATTCCGTTGTCCGGTTCGCTGTCGGTCAGCCAGCCCACCTACAACAATGCGGGCGACACCAGCGCGTTCCTGGAAGGCGTGGTCACCTGGGTCGATCCGGGCAACCCGAAGGTCTTCCGCATCGACAACGTGAAGGTGGATGCGATCACCCTGAACACCTGCGAGGTCTGCAATGCCGGCATCAAGGTGGGCCAACACCTCAGCGTGGTCGGGCCGATGATCAACCTCGAGCTGGCAGACGGCACGAGGGATGGACGGCTGGTGGCGCTGGCGGTGGAGAAGGTCGAAGCCATCGGCACGACGGGCACTGAGACGACCACGAGCCCATCGCCCTAGGATCTCGCGGCATCGCCCACGGGCAGCGTGGGGAACCATCGCATGCGCCATGCAAAGAGCCGGTCGACTCGACATCGACCGGCTCTCTTGATGGAGTGGAGCTCCGCTGGAGCCAGAACCTCAGCGCCGCGTCGTCCCCGACCCGCCCAGCAGGGCCGCGACCTTGCGCTTGGGCTTGATGAAGCGCGACAGCCCGCTGCCCGAAGACACGGCCGCAGCCGCGGAGGCCTGCGCATCCTTGCTTTCCCACATCGGGTCGGCAGAAGGATCGGGCTCGTAAGGCTTGTCGAAGAAGGGATCGGCCGGCCCGCGGCGGGGCGCGGAACGCAGGCTGCTGCGGCCCTCCCGCTCATCGCGGCGTTCGCCACCACGGCGGCTGTCACCACCCGCTTCGCGGCCGGATTCGGCTGCAGCCGGGCCGCTGCCTGCCATGTCGGGCCTTGCGTCGAACTCGTCTCCGCTGCGGCGCTCGCGGCGATATCCACCACGGTCTGCGCCACGGTCCCCACCGCGATCGCCCCGCCCACCCCGGCTGTCTTCCAGCTCGAAGGGCTCGACCTCGATCTTCTTCTTGATGAGCTTTTCGATGTCGGCCATCAGGCGCGCATCGCTGCCCGTCACCAAAGAGACGGCCAGCCCGCTCGCACCCGCCCGGCCCGTGCGGCCGATGCGGTGCACGTAGTCTTCGGCGTTGAAGGGGATGTCGTAGTTGAACACCGCCGGCAGGGCCGCGATGTCGATGCCGCGGGCAGCCACGTCGGTGGCCACGAGCAGGTCCATCTCGCCGGCCTTGAAGGCGGCCAGGGCCTTGAGGCGTTCGTCCTGAGACTTGTCGCCGTGCAGGGCGGTGGTGCGCAGGCCGTCGCGCTCGAAGGCACGGGCCAGGCGGGCCGCGCCCAGCTTGGAGTTGACGAAGACGATGCTTTGCGTGATGCCGCGCTCGCGCAGCATCTGGCGGATGGCATGCCGCTTGTCGTCGTCGCTGACCTTGTAGAAGCGCTGCTCCACGGTGGAGGCCGTCGCGTTCGGACGGGCCACTTCCACCAGCACCGGGTCGTTCAGGTAGCTGGCGGCCAGCTTCTTGATCTCAGGCGAGAAGGTGGCCGAGAACAGCAGGGTCTGGCGCTGCTTGGGCAGGTAGCTCAGGATGCGCTGCAGATCCGGCAGGAAGCCGATGTCCAGCATGCGGTCGGCCTCGTCGAGCACCACGTATTCGACCTGCGACAGGTTGCAGTTCTTGGCCTCGATGTGGTCGAGCAGGCGGCCGGGCGTGGCGATCAGCACCTCGACGCCGGCCTTGAGCTCGGCCGTCTGGGGCTTCATGTCCATGCCGCCGAAGACGACGGCCACGCGCAGTTGCGTCTTGCTGGCGTACTTCTTGATGTTGACGGCGACCTGGTCGGCCAGCTCGCGCGTCGGGGCCAGCACCACGGCGCGCACCGGGTGGCGGGCCGGCGACATGCTCGCGTTCTCGTGCTTCATCATCTTCTGAAGCAGCGGGATGGAGAAGGCGGCCGTCTTGCCGGTGCCGGTCTGGGCGGCGCCCATGACGTCGCGGCCGGCCAGCACCACGGGGATCGCCTTGGCCTGGATGGGCGACATCGTCGGGTATTCGATGGCGGCCAGCAGCTTCTTGTCCAGCGGCAGGGTGTCGAAGCGGGCGGGCGCTTCGGGAACAGCGGGCGCAGCGGCAACGGCCACGGTGGAGGGCGCGTCAGCGGCAGGTGCAGGTGCAGGGGCAACAGCTTCGGGCTGGCCTGCGACCGGGGCCTCGTTGGAAGAGGAGGCGGTCGCCAAAGGGGTATTCGAATTCATCGGTTGCGCATTATCCGCCTCTTGCTGCTTTTTTGCGCAAGCAATTCACGCCATCATTTCAGAAGGTGTAACCGACCTGCGTCTGGGCGCCTCCGTGGGCGGCTTCGGCCTGCTCCAGCATGCGGGCCAGCGGGCCCAGGCCTTGGTAGCGGGAGGCCACGCGGTGGGCGTACGTCCAGACGCGGGGGATGTCGTCCAGGTACTGGCGCTTGCCGTCGCGGATGGCCAGCCGCGCAAAGATGCCCAGCACCTTGAGGTGGCGCTGCAGGCCCATCCATTCGAAGTCGCGCCAGAAATCGCCGAAATCCTCCGGCACGGGCAGCGCGGCCTTGCGGGCGCGCTCCCAGAAGCGCACGGCGTAGTCGATCTGCACGTCTTCGTCCCACATCACGTAGGCGTCGCGCAGCAGGGAGACGAGGTCGTAGGTGATGGGGCCCCAGACGGCGTCCTGGAAATCGATCACGCCGGGGCGGGCCTGCGGGTCGGCCGGATCGGCCATCAGGTTGCGGCTGTGGTAATCGCGGTGGACGAAGACGGTGGGCTGGGCCAGCACCTGGGTCTTGATCAGCGCGAAGGCCTGCTGCAGCTGGGTGGTTTGCTGCGGGGTGAAGCTCTGGCCGCGCAGTTGGGTGAAGTACCAGTCGGGGAACAGGTCCATCTCGCGCTGCAGCAGGGCGTCGTCGTACGGCGGCAGGTGCTGCTCGCCTTCGCCTTGCTTCACTTGCTGGATGCGCACCAGCTCGTCGAGCGCCGCGCCATAACGCTGGCGATTGCCGGCATCGTTGGGCTGATCCAGCTTCAGGGTCGATAGCAGCGTGTGTTGGCCCAGATCGCTCAGCAGCATGAAGCCCTGGGCCTCGTCCCACTGGAGGATGTGAGGCACGTTGACGCCGCCGGCATCGAGCAGGCGGTCCACGGCCACGAAGGGATGGCAGTTCTCCTTGTCGGGCGGCGCATCCATGACGATGAGGCTGGCGCCTTGCACGGCGTCCACGCGGAAGTAGCGTCGAAAGCTCGCATCGGCACTGGCCGAGCGCACCGTGTCGGGTTGTAGTCCGTGGGCTTGCGCCACCTGTGCGAGCCAGGCGCCAAAGGCCTGCTGGCGGGCAGGATCGGCCCAGGCGATGTCGCGGGCGGCAGCGGGGGACGAGGCGGGTGACGGCGCAGAGCTCATGAGATGGCTTGGGTGGGGCGGCAGCCGGATGGCGACAGCATGAAATAATGCGGCGATTTTAGGCAAGGCTGGCTGCCCTTTCCGGGGCGTCTCGTCGGACACCTCGCACACCCGCTTTCCGTGACCTCCTCCAAGGACCACCTCCCCCTTCCCGCCTCCCGCTGCACCGCTCGCACGACTTCGCTGCGCGCGGGTGAAAGTCGGCCGCCACACCGGCCGTACCGCAACGAGCGCACCCCCATGGCCCTGGCCGCCGCCGTCATGGCCCTGCAGGCGGGCTGGCCCACGACCGTCCACGCATTCGATGACATCGATCCGTGGTCATCGCAGGTGTCCTCGCCCTCGGCAGGTCAGGCACGGTCTGCCCTCGGTACGGCTGCCGTGAACACGGCGGCATCCGATGCCGCCTCAGCCGATCAGACGGCCCTGGCCGCGGCCGATCCGGCCGGGCAGACTGAACCCCCACCGCCCGCCGGCCGTTTGAGCTTTTCCCTGCCCGCCGTGCCGGTGCCCGCCAGCGATGCCCACAACGGCAAACTGCCCTTGTTCTTCGAAGCCGACGCACTGGAGGGCGAGGCCGACCAGCGCACCCGCGCCACCGGCAACGTGCGGCTGCGCCAGGGTGCTCTCACGGTACAGGCCGACGAACTCACGCACACCAGTGCCGACAACACCGCCAAGGCCGTGGGCCATGTGCGCATCGAACGCACCGGCAACATCTTTGCGGGCCCGGAACTCACGCTCAAGCTCGATACCCTGGAGGGCGAATTCATCCGCCCCAGCTTCTGGTTCGCACGCACCCAGGCAGGGGGCGACGCCGAACATGTGGCCTTCCTGGGCCAGAACAAGCTGCGTGCCACCCGCACGTCCTACAGCAGCTGCACGCCGGAGAACACGGCCGACGGCAGCCCCGGCGAGCCCGACTGGTCGCTCAAGACGAGCAGCGTGTACCTGGATTTCGATGCCAACGAAGGCACGGCCGACAACGCCGTGATCTGGTTCAAGGGCGTGCCCATCCTGGCCGCGCCCACGCTGACCTTCCCGCTCAACGATGCACGCAAATCCGGCTGGCTGCCCCCCAGCTTCGATTTCGACAGCAAGAGCGGCTTCGAGTTCAGCATGCCGTATTACTGGAACATCGCGCCCAACCGCGACATGACGCTCGCGCCGATGCTGTCCGCGCGTCGTGGCGGGGGCCTGAACCTGGAATACCGCTACCTGGAGCCGCACGACGATGGCGTGGTGCACGTGGTGGGCCTGCCCGATGACCGCGTGGCCATGAAGGGCCGCGGCCTGGTGGACTACCGTCGACAAGGGCCAGTTCGCCGGCGGCGGCAATGCCCTGGCGCAGACCCACTACGACCTGCGCTGGCGCCGCGTCTCCGACGACGACTACTGGAAGGACTTCCCTCACGGCCTGCCCACGCAGACCCCGCGCCTGTACGACAGCCACGCCAACATCGAGCGCCAGTTGAACGCACGCAACTGGGGCCTGGGCGACAGCCAGACCATCCTCTACGGCGGCGTGCAGACCTGGCAGACCCTGCGCGATTTGGACCCGACCTCCGATCGCCAGCTCAGCGACATCGCCGCGCCCTACCGCCGCGAGCCGCAACTGGGCGTGCGCAGCCGCAGCGGTGCAGAAACAGGCCTCGTGTGGTCCCTGCAAGGCGAGTTCAACCGCTTCACCCACCAGGACCAGCAGCGCGTCACCTGGATCGATTCGCAGACCTACACGACCACGGCCCTGCCCACCGGCAACCGCCTGCACGCCATTGCCGACGTGTCGCGGCCCTTCAGCCTGGGCGGCGTCAACATCACCCCGCGCCTGAGCGTCAACAGCACCAGCTACAGCCTGGATCAGCCCATGCTCAAGCGCCGGGCCGGCGTGGCCGATGTGGACATCCACGAGACCTGGCGCAGCGACACCCGCACCCTGCCGACCGCCAGCCTGGACACCAATCTGTCCATGGAGCGCCCGCTGCAGATGTTCGGCAAGGACCTGACGCAGACGCTGGAGCCGCGGCTGCTGTACGTCTACACCCCGTACCGCGATCAATCGCACCTGCCGATCTTCGACAGCGCCCCCCGGGACTTCAACCAGTACGCCATCTTCAGCGAGAACGCCTACACCGGCGTCGATCGCATCTCGGACGCCAACCAGCTCACGCTGGGCGTGACCACCCGCCTGATCGACAACACGAACGGCTCGGAGGCCCTGCGCCTGGGCATCGTCCAGAAGCTGCTGCTGGCCGACCAGAAGATCAACCCGGACGAGGACGAGCCCATCACCGAGCGGCTCTCCGACCTGCTGCTGCTGGGATCGACCAGCGTGATCCCCCACTGGACGCTGGACAGCTTCATGCAGTTCGACGCCCAGAACCACCAGACCTCGCGCGGCCTGTTCGGCGTGCGCTACTCGCCGGGTGCCTGGCGTTCGATCAGCGCCAACTACCGCTACACCCGCAACGCCAGTGAACAGCTGGACCTGGGCTGGCAATGGCCGCTGGCCGGGCGCAAGCCGCCGCTGTCGGGCCTGCGGGACGCGCCGCCGGCCGATCCGCTCAACCTCACGGGTCAGCGCAGCGCCGGCTCCGGGGAATGCGGGGGCACCTGGTACAGCGTTGGGCGCCTGAGCTACAGCCTGCGCGAAAGCCGCCTGACCGATTCGCTTTTCGGTGTGGAATACGACGCCGGCTGCTGGATCGGCCGCATCGTGGCCGAGCGTGTGTCCGTCGGCCGGGCCACGGCTGCCACGCGTCTGATGTTCCAGCTGGAACTCTCGGGCCTGTCGCGCATCAGTCTGGGATCCAACCCGCTGCGCGCGCTGAGGGACAATATCCCGGGCTACCGCCTGCTCCACGATGAAAACCCGGCGCCCACCGTGCCGTCCACCGGTTTCCCGTCCTCCTTCTCCAATGACTGAAGCCCACACCCCGTCCCGCCGTGACAGCACGCGCGGGGCCAGCGCCTGTCTTGTCCGTCCGGTTCGCGCACTGGTTCATGCCGTGGTCCATGTGGCCTGCGCCGGCCTGCTTGTCAGCGCTGCGGCGCCAGCCTGGGCGCAGTTCCGCGAACGCACGACGCCTTCGCCGCGCATCCCGGCTGCGCGCAGCCTGAGCACCGAGCTGCAACTGGCTGGTGCGCCCACCACCTCCGACTACATCGTGGCCGTGGTCAACCAGGAGCCCATCACGCACACCGATGTGGACAAGCGCGTGAGCCGCATCCAGGAATCGGCGCGCGCCGGCAGCAAGCTGCCGCCGGAAGAGGAACTGCGGGCCCAGGTGCTGGACGCCCTGATCGACGAGAAGGTCCAGATCTCGTATGCCAAGACCGTGGGCCTGGACATCCCCGATGCCGAAGTCGATGCCGCCATTGAGGGCATCGCCGCCCAGAACCAGTTGACGCTGCCCGATCTCAAGCAGCGCATGAAGGCCGATGGCCTGGACTTCGACCGCTATCGCGCATCCCTGCGCGAGCAGATCCTGCTGCAGCGCCTGCGCGAGCGCGAGGTGATGCCCCGCATCGTCATCACCGACCAGGAGCTCGACGAATTCGTCAAGGACAACAAGGCCGGCCAGAGTGAAGTGGCCCTCAATGTGGCCCACATCCTGATCCCCGTGCCCGAGGGCGCCACCCCGGCGCAGATCCAGTTCCTGCAGGCCAAGGCGCAGGACATCCGCGACCGCGCCGCCAAAGCGCGCCACTTCGCGCAACTGGCCAAGGACAACTCGGCCGACACCGGCACCCGCGACCAGGGCGGTGCACTCGGCCTGCGTCCGGCCAGCCGGCTGCCGGAGCTGTTCGTGGCCGCGACGGGCAAGCTCAAGGTCGGCGAGATCGCGCCCCTGGTGCGCTCCAACGCAGGTTTCCACATCATCAAGCTGGTGCAGCGCAGAACACGGCCGCGGCCAGCTACACGCAGCAACGTGCCCGCCACATCCTGCTGCGCACCTCGCCTCAGGCTTCTACCGAAGACATGAGCCGGCGATGAAGGACATCCGCAAGCAGATCGTCGGCGGCCAGGCCAGCTTCGCGCAGATGGCGCGCCAGTATTCGGAAGACGGCAGCGGCGCCAAAGGCGGCGACCTGGGCTGGCTTCGCCCGGCAGTCGTGCCCAAGTTTGAGAAGGCGCTCAATGCCCTGCAACCCGGCGAGATCTCGGAACCCGTGGTCAGCCGCTTCGGTGGGCACCTGATCTGCTCATCGACGAAGGAAGTGCAGTCACCGACCAGCAAAGCGCGAGCCGCCAAATCCGTGCTGCGCGAGCGCAAGTTCGAGTCCACCACGAAGATCGGGCGCGCGAGTGCGGCCCAGGCCTGGGTGGAGATGCGCGATGCGCCGTGACGATGGCCACAAGCCCCGCCACGGCGGGGGCAAGCGCCCGGTGCAGGGTGGCGGCGGGCACATCGCGCGCAAGCGTTTCGGCCAGCACTTCCTGAGCGACACCGGCGTCATCGACGAGATCGTGCGCGCCATTGCGCCCAAGCCGGGCCAGGCCCTGGTGGAAATCGGCCCAGGCCTGGGCGCCTTGACGAATCCGGTGGTCGAGCGCTGCGGCAAGCTGACGGTGATCGAGCTGGACCGCGATCTGGCGGCACGCCTGCGCAAGCGGGCCGAACTTCACGTCATCGAGTCCGATGTGCTGAAGGTCGATTTCGGTGCCGTCGCACGGGAGATCGCCGAACAGGTGCTGCAACAGCCCGCGCCCTCATCACCGCCCAGACTGCGCGTGATCGGCAACCTGCCCTACAACATCTCCAGCCCCATCCTGTTCCACCTCATGCCCTGGGCCTCGCAGGTGGAAGACCAGCACTTCATGCTGCAAAAGGAAGTGGTCGACCGCATGGTGGCCGAGCCGGGCAGCAAGGACTACGGCCGCCTGAGCGTGATGCTGCAGTGGCGCTATCACATGGAAAACGTGGTGAATGTGCCGCCCGAGGCCTTCGATCCGCCACCCAAGGTGGATTCGGCCGTGGTGCGCATGCTGCCCTGGGCGTCCCCCGCCGCCGTGGACGCCGCGGTGCTGGAGCAGATGATGGCCGTGGCCTTCTCTCAGCGACGCAAGCTGCTGCGCCACACCCTGGGCCACTGGATCGAGGAGCGCAAGCTCGACACCGCCTTCGATCTTCAGCGTCGCGCCGAGGAGGTGCCGGTGGCGGAATACGTCGCCCTGGCTGCCCTGGTGACACCCCAGGTGGCCCCCACCGCCGACTGACCCCGGCGCGCCGCGGACCGGTGGGGCTCGCATCAGGCCGACATCCCATCGGCCAAAAAAATGCCCCGCGGACCGCGGGGCAAACCACCAAATTGAGAAGCAAAAAACAGGAACGGAAACTGCGAGAAATCAGATGATGATGCGGATCACCTGACTCGTGGTGCTGATCAGGGGGCGTGCCACGATGGTGCCGGCCTCGACCATGCCCTTGCCCAATGCGGCCGTGGCACGCACACCGGTGGTGACCACCGACGTCAGAATGCCAGCGCCGGAAACGGTCTTGATTTCAGTTTGTTGCAGGGTGCGCATGAGATGTCTCCTATATCGGGTTGATGTCGTGCTTTCGTTTGGCACACCCTCACTTTATGTCCGCGCAAAACATTTCGTTACAGGGTTATTGCGCGGGTTTGATTCAAAGCACCGATATACGGGGGAGTGGAAGTACGCGCTCGTGAAAACCCCTGAAAAATCCCCTTTGAAACCCGTTTTCCAACCCTGAACACACGGCACTCCCCAGCAAGCACCCTGAGCACGATTGCCCAGCAAAAGCGCCGGCAAAGCGCCGGCCACATATTCAATTCCAAAATAAAAAAGACGCGACTGCCACATACCCCAGCGGCAGTCGCGTCCGGACGGAACGTGAATATCAGTTCAGACCGATCCTCCTCAGATCAAAATGCGGAACAAGGTGCCCGTGGTTTGCACCACGCCCTTGCCCACGTAATACAGACCCTTCGCACCCGAAACCACCACGGAGGTGAGAATGCCGGCGCCGGAAACGGCCTTGACTTCTTTGACTTGCAGAACGCGCATATTTGTCTCCTCGGTATCCGGAAGAAGAATGCCTTCCGTGTGCATGAGTCCACTGTGAGTGACTTCAGCACATCTGTCTACTAGGAAAACACGATTTACTGATACATTCCCCGCGGACCGGGGACCTCGCAAACACTCCCCCTGGTCAGGTGACAATCCCCGCATGTCTGTCCTGAATCCACGCACTTACCTTGTCGGCGGCGCCGTGCGCGATCGGCTGCTCGGCCGCCCCAGTGGCGACCAGGACTGGGTCGTCGTGGGCAGCACACCGCAGGCCATGCTGGACGCCGGCTACCAGAGCGTCGGCAAGGACTTCCCCGTCTTCCTGCATCCGCAGACGCACGAGGAATACGCGCTGGCCCGCACCGAGCGCAAGAGCGGTCACGGCTATCACGGCTTCGAGATCCACGCCGCCCCCGATGTCACATTGGAAGAAGACCTGGCCAGGCGGGATCTCACCATCAACGCCATCGCTCAGCATGAAGACGGCACGCTGATCGACCCGTACGGCGGCCAGCGGGATTTGCTGGCCAAGGTGCTCCGGCACGTCTCGCCGGCGTTTGCCGAAGACCCGGTGCGCATCCTGCGTCTGGCCCGCTTCGCCGCCCGCTTCCATGACTTCACGGTGGCCGATGAAACGATGGCGCTGATGCGCCAGATGGTCGAAGACGGCGAGGTGGATCACCTCGTGCCCGAGCGCGTGTGGCAGGAACTGGCCCGCGGCATGATGGAAGCGCAGCCCTCGCGCATGTTCGAGGTGCTGCGCACATGCGGTGCCTTGCTGCGGCTGCTGCCTGAAGTCGACCGCCTGTGGGGCGTGCCGCAGCGCCCTGAATATCACCCGGAGATCGACACGGGCGTGCACCTGATGATGGTGATGGACATGAGCGCACGGCTCGGGGCCTCGCTGCCTGTGCGCTATGCCTGCCTGTGTCATGACCTCGGCAAGGGCACCACGCCGCCGGAGGTCTTGCCCCGCCACCTGGGCCACGAAGGCCGCAGTGCCAGCCTGCTCAAACACGTCAGCGAACGCCTGCGCGTGCCCGTCGAATGCCGCGAACTGGCCGATGTGGTGGCCCGCGAGCACGGCAACATCCACCGCAGTGCCGAGTTGAATGCCGCCGCGGTGCTGCGCCTGCTGGAGCGCTGCGATGCCTTCCGCAAGCCGCAACGCATGCACGAGGTGCTCCTGGCCTGCGAATGCGACGCCCGCGGCCGGCTCGGCCTGAGCGAGGAACCTTACCTGCCAAGGCCACGGCTGAGCGCTGCGCTGGCGCTGGCACAATCCGTCAACTCTGCGGAGGTATCGGCGCAGGCGCTGGCCCGTGGTCTTCAAGGCCCGGCCATCGGCAAAGCCATCGCAGACGCCCGAACGCGGGCCCTGGTTCACGGGGGTTTCGAGTAGCTCGAAGCACCCCATTGCACCATCCGCCATTCACGTTATTCACACGCCGGACACACACAGATAGACTGCGCGCCATCATGTCCCATCAGACCCTCAACCTCCTCCAATGGATGGGCGGCGTTGCCCGCACCGCACCCGCACTGCCCCATGTCGTCCGCGGCCTGTGGAACCTCGTGACGCTGCGCCCGCATCAGGTCGGCTCGATCGGTCAGCGCTTTGCGGATCTGGCGCATCGCCAGCCCAACAAGCCGGCGCTGATCTTCGAGGGTCGCAAGTGGACGTACCGCGAGTTCAACATCTGGGCCAACCAGATCGCCTGGGCCCTGACCGAAGCCGGCGTCAAGCAGGGCGACTCGGTGGGCGTGATGTTCGAAAACCGCCCCGAGATGCTGGCCTGCGTGCTGGGCATCGTGAAGCTGGGGGCCGTGGCCACGCTGCTCAACAACCAGCAACGCGGCGACGTGCTCACGCACAGCCTGCGCATCACCAAGCCCCGCATCGTGATCACCGGCCAGGAATGCCTGGATGGCTTGCACAGCATGAGCCCGGAGCAGCGCCAGGAGATCGGTGCGCAATGGTGGTGGACGGCGAAGGCAGCGCACCGCAGGGCCTGCCCAACCTGCGCGATCTGATTGCCAAGTGCGACACGCGCAACCCGCCGCAGACCGAAAAGATCATCCTGAAGACGCCGTGCTTCCACATCTTCACCTCGGGCACCACCGGCCTGCCCAAGGCCTCGGTGATGACGCACTACCGCTGGCACCGCTGCATGGCCGGCCTGGGCCAGCTCGGCGTGCGCCTGAACAGCGACGACGTGCTCTATTGCCCTCTGCCGCTGTATCACAACAACGCGCTCACCGTGTCGTGGAGCTCGGTGATCGCGGCCGGCGCCTGCATGGCGCTGTCGCGCAAGTTCAGCGCCTCGCGCTTCTGGGATGAGATCCGCGTCAACAGCGCCACGGCCTTCTGCTACATCGGCGAGCTGTGCCGCTACCTGCTCAACCAGCCCGAGCGCAAGGATGACCAGCACCACGGCGTGCGCACCATCATCGGCAACGGCCTGCGCCCCGACATCTGGGAAGCCTTCCAGGATCGCTTCGGCATCCCGCACATCGCCGAGTTCTACACCGCCAGGCGAGTGCAACC
>JASGIQ010000006.1:0-673157 GCA_047601765.1 Aquabacterium sp. | reverse complement strand
CGAAGCGGCCGCCAACGCCATGACCGGCGTCCAGCAGATGCCGATGCAAATGCCAATGCGATAGGCCAGATGCACGGCCCGTCTCCCAAGGGGCTTGAACCGGAAATTCATCGGGGCATTCTAGGGCAGCGCCACATTGGTTCACGCGCGGCCACAGACGAAAAAAGACCCCGCGCATGTCGCCATGCGCGGGGCCGTCATCAAGTCAGAAATGTGGCAGCGAACCCGTCAGACGTTGCCGGCGATACGGCGGCCCGAGCCCGGAGGCGTGCAGGTGTAGGTCACTTCCTGACCTGCCGTGCGGGCCAGGCCACGCAGCGCCGAATCGGTGCGCTGCGAGCCGTCATTGCCCACGAAGGTGTTCTGCGACACATTGAACAGATAACCCTTGCGAACGCCGCCTTCCACGACGGTGGCCACCAGATCGCACTCGGTCACCGTGCCGCCCAGCTCCTTCGACACGAACGGTGCCTTGGCGCGGGCGATCAGCAGATCGATGCGGTCATTGACCTGCGAGTTGCTGCTCGAGGTCAGCGTCACCTGCTGCCCGACAATGGGTGCCAGGTCGCTGTCGAAAGCCATCATCAGCTCGACCAGATCGCGGCGGGTGTTGTCACCCGTCGTGCCGGTCGGGAAGCCCGTGGCACCCATGTTGCGGAACACCTTGGCCGTGAAGAAGCGGAACAGCGTGTCGACGGCACCATCGTGCGTGAAGCCGAAGCCACGGATCTGCTCGCCCATCGGGCCCGAGGCCGGTGCAGCGAAGAAGTTCATCGCCGGTGCGCCGAACATGCCCACGCGCTGGTACAGGTTGCGCAGATGCGGGATCTTCACGATCTGCGGCAGGCCCTCGAAGCTCTGGTCGCCGCCCGTGCCGTAGAAGCCTTGCGTGGGATCCAGGCGGTGGCAGCTCTCGCAGGTCTGCGAGGTCTGGAACGTGGCCGTGTTGATCAGCTTGATGCCGTCAGACGGGCGGCTGCCCTTGTAGAAGTCCATGCCGCGCTGCTGGGCCGTGGTCAGCGAGTTGTCCAGATTGCGGACCGGGTTCGGGGGCAGCATCACGTTGAGCTGGAAGTCCGCGAACTTCTGCATGTTGTCGCGGCTCATCTTCTCGGTGTTGCCCAGCAGGCCTTCGAACGCCACATGGAAGTGCAGGAACGACAGGTTGCTGTCCTTGGCCGCAGAACCGAACTCGCCGACGGAGCGGTCGCCACGCCAGTGCATCGCACCCGAGTTGCGCATGCCGCGCAGGGTCTGCGTGGTCATCGGGCCCTTCAGGGGGTGGAAGTCCTTGGGGTTGTCGCTGCCGTTGATCTTGCTCTGCACCGCGAACAGCAGCTTGGCAATCGGGAACTGCAGCGGATCGGTGAACTTGCCAGGGATGGGGCTGGTCGTCACCTTGTCTTCGGGGTTGCCCAGATCCCATGCCAGCGCATCTTCATCACCGAAGATGTGGCAGGAGGCGCAGGAGGCCTCGCCGTTGGCCGACGAGCGCTGCGCGTCATACAGGAGAGGGCGGCCCGCCACGATGTTGGCCGGCTCCGGGTTGGGCAGCACGGCCTTGGCAACTTCGGCCTTGCTCGCCAGATCCAGCACCTTGACGGCATTGTCAAAGCGGGTCATGACATACATGCGGCCGCGCGACTCGTCGAGGATCACGCCGCTGGGGCCACCACCCGAGACGGTGATGTAGTTGGCGCTGGCCGTGCGGGGGTTGAAGGTGTTGTTCTCCAGCTCGGACGTGTTGTAGACGCCGATCTTGCTGGAGCCATAGGCCGTCACATACAGCGTCTTGCCATCCTTGGTGATGGCCATCTCCAGCGGCATCGACAGGCTGTGCTGCTTGACCGTGGGGTCAAAGCTCGGGTCGTTGGCCAGCTTGGTGTAGTCGATGTGCTTGTTCAGGTGACGCGGCTGAACGCTGCTGCCATTGATCACGGTCACGCGGGTCAGCGCGATCTTGCCCTGCACGGTGGTGGCGCCATTGCGGCCCGAACCTTCGAAGCGCACCGCGTTGTTGGCTTCCGTGTTGGACACGTACAGCGTGCCCGTCACCGGGTTGGCGACCATGTTGAACAGCACGGTGCCCACGCCGCTGTAATAAGTCTTTTCCGTCAGGTTGTTGGCATCCAGTGCGAAGACGTCCTTGTCAGGCAGCGTGAACGGCACTGCCGCGGACCAGTCGCGGCCCAGGGCGTCTTCCCACTTCTTCGTGGCATTGTTGTACTTGACGATCATGCCCGTCTCGGGCGCCTGCTTGCCTTCTTCGTTCGTCTTCGGGCCCATCATGCCGCCCGGATACGTGACGCTCTTGACGATGCAGGTCTTGGTCGTGTTGAAGCCGTTGCAGACCACATCTTCATCGGCCACGCTGGTCTGGTTGCCGGACTTGAAGGCAGCCATGTAGACCGTGTTCTTGTCCGGGCTGACCGCCAATGCGCGCGGCGTGTCGGCAAAGAAGGTCATGATGCGCAGCGGCGTGCCGCCCAGGTCGGTGCCCGGGTTGCTCGCATTGAACACCCAGACGTCAGCGCGGCCTGTGCCGGCCGTCGTCAGATTGGGGCTGCCACCATTGGTCATGCCGACGATGGACGAATGCATGCGATGTTGACCGCGGTGCGCCGTGGTGATGAAGGCCTTGGCAGGCGAGCCGGCAAACACGATGTCGCGAGGCTCATCGCCCACCAGCAGGGTGCGCACCACGCGCGGCGTGCCATCCAGGGAGACGACGCTGACGCTGTCTGACAGATGGTTCACCACCCAGACTTCGTTGTCGCTGCGGGCGGCCACGGCGACCGGCTCCAGACCCACGGGCACGCGACCGATCAGCTCCAGGCCCGTGCTGGTGATGCGAAACACATCCAGGGTGTTGTTCGGGGTGTTGACGGCAAACAGCTTCGTGCCGTCAGGCGATTGCGCCAGGGGACGCACATGTCCGCTCTCGAATGCAATGAAAGACGGCGTTGTCTGGGCAAAGGCATGCGAGGCAAGCAAAGGCGCAGCCAGAACGACGGCTTTGAGGAGACCTCGAAGCGCGCCGAGAGGGCTGCCACCTCTGGAATGGGAACCGGACATGGAATATCTCCTAAATGTTGAACGGACAACGCGTAAAAAATTGTCAATTTGTCCGGACAGACTGTAGAGAGCCCTGGCCGGCCACGTAAGGTGGCCAGCACCTGCCACCACAGGGCACACCCCTCATTCAGGGGGGAAAAGCAGGGTCGAGTCGCTGACAGCGCCCCATGGAAAACCCTAGCGCTTGTCATTTACCGACGCGCGTTATAGGCCGCCATGCACCTGGGCTCCCCACGCCTTGATGCGGTCACATTCACACGCTGTCCATATATTCGCGGCATGAGTACGAACCCTCTGTTTCGGGGAAGGACAAGGCCTGGGGTCGTGGTTAGGATGAAATCAGATTCGAGGTGCGGTATGAATAGAATCGTCAGCAGTATATTCAGGTTATGCCCCAATGCCTTGCAGTTCCGCTGCGCGGCCATTTCCCTCAACATCCGGGGTGATTTGCCTCCATCGTCCTTCATCAGCTTGCCGCCCTGAGCGCGCCATTCTTCCGAAACATCGTCTGATATGCCCCAAGCACACGGGGCAGGCGGGTGCTTGTCATTCAAAAGCACCAGGGACAGGTATATCCGGAGAGTTGGCATGAAAAAGCTGTCATTTGTTTTTCGCGGCAAGCGCATCGAGATTTTCAAAGGGCCATCGCGCTGGATGACCCCTCTTCAGATCGAGGCACTACAGGCGCGACTGCGAGCCATCGCATCGGCGCGCTTCGGGGAGGAGCCCCGCTACTCTTACTTCACCGATCCGGACTGCTTCGGCAACAAACTTGTTGTCATCTGCAGCGATTCAGCGACCCATGCGGATCACTGCTTCTGCGCGATGTCCCTGCTGGGCAGGCACGACGGACGGCCCGTCATCCACTTGGGGTCCGTATTTTCCGCCAGCGAAAACAACGGGTATCTCAATTACCTCTATACCTTTGGCCTGCTGTTCCTGGCGTGGCGATACGGCATCCTGCGCAAGCTGCACATCACCAGCCTGACGCACGCGCCCAAGATCTTTGGGATTGTGGCGGACGGCTTCGAGAACGTGTATCCCGGCGTCAACCCTTCCCAAAAACCCACCCAGACGCATCTGGCGCTCAAAGACCGACTCATTGACGAATACATCAAGAAGGATTTCAAACTCCCCGAGGTGACATGTGGCGAGAATTTCCTCATTCCCTCACTGCGACGCACCCATGACGGCATCCTCCTATTTCCGGATTCGGCCGAAACAGCGCCCCGCTATCGCAACGAGGCGGTGAATCGACGGGTGCTTTCCCTCGTTGACTTTCAACGGGGGGACGACATTTTGCAGATCGGGGAGTTATGGGTACCCTACAGCCTGCCCAAGAAGATATTCAATATCTTGCGCAACTCATTCGCGCCGAGGGGCTCTCGCCTGGCGAGGTGGCTCACGGCGTCCGGGCCGGTGCCTGCGGCCGACCACTCGTAACGGACCGGCAAGCCGTCCAGACGGCTCAGGCCAAAGCAGCCGTCACGATCACTTCGATCTTCCACGCCGGGTTCACCAGCGGCGCCTGGAAGGTGGCGCGGGGGGGCGCCGTCACGCCCTGAAACCAGGCCTCCCACACCGCGTTCATGGCCGGCACATCGCCAATGTCCTTCACGATCACCTGCGCCATCAGAATGCGGCCGCGGTGACTGCCCGCCTCCTCCAGCAAGGTGTCGATCTGCGCCAGCACCTGTCGCGTCTGACCTGCCATGTCGGCGGTCGGATCCTCCGGCACCTGACCAGCCAGATACACCACCCCTGCATGCACCGCAGCATCCGAGTACCGCGACTCCGGGTGCAGGTAGAGGACAGGCGTAGGAGAAGACAAATCGGCCATGATGTGAAAAGCAGGGGCTGAGGTGAGCGCATTGTTCCATCGAACCTGCAGCGGGAATGGGCCTTGCCGCCTTCAGAAGGCAGGCCCGCAAGCGGCATCCGCGTGTGTGCGGACGCAAGCCGTCAAAAATGCCGCCCTTCAGGGGGAACTTTTCCCCGTTAGCACTCTCTTAGCAGGAGTGCTAACATGCACCGAGAAGGATTCACGAAAGGAACCTCCATGACCGTGACCACTGCCATCACCACCCGCGACCCCTGGAGCGTGGTGCCCTCGCTGGGCAACCTGGACGCGTACATCCGCTCCGTTCAGGCCATCCCCATGCTCGAGGCCGACGAGGAGAAGGCACTGGCTCAACGTCTGCGTGACCATCAGGATCTGCAGGCCGCCAGCCGTCTCGTGCTCTCGCACCTGCGTCTGGTCGTGTCCATCTCGCGCCAGTACCTGGGCTACGGCCTGCCGCAAGGCGACCTGATCCAGGAAGGCAACGTCGGCCTGATGAAGGCCGTCAAGCGCTTCGACCCGGATCAGGGCGTGCGTCTGGTGAGCTACGCCATGCACTGGATCAAGGCCGAGATCCACGAATACATCCTCAAGAACTGGCGCATGGTCAAGGTCGCGACGACCAAGGCACAGCGCAAGCTGTTCTTCAACCTGCGCTCGCTCAAGCACCAGTTCAAGGGCGAGGCGGATGACGCGCATGTGGGTCGCGCTGGCCTGACGGAGGCCGAGATCCACCGCGTGGCGGCCGAACTCGATGTGCGCCCCGAAGACGTCATCGAGATGGAGACCCGCATGGCAGGCGGCGACGTGGCCCTGGAAGCCCCGTCCGATGAAGAGGGTGAACACACCATCTCGCCCTTGACCTACCTGGCCGACGACGTGCACGAGCCGACCCGCGTGATCGAATCGCATCGCCGCGACTGGCTCGCTTCGGATGGCATCACCCTGGCGCTGGAACAACTCGACGACCGCAGCCGGCGCATCGTGGAAGAGCGCTGGCTCAAGGTCAACGACGATGGCTCGGGCGGCATGACCCTGCACGAGTTGGCCGCCGACTACGGCGTCAGCGCCGAGCGCATCCGCCAGATCGAGGTCGCGGCCATGAAGAAGATGCGCAAGGCGCTGAGCGACACGGTGGACGTCTGATCCACCCTTGCCCCACCAGCAGCCCGGCCCGAAAACCGGGCTGTTTCTTTGGGTGAGACAGCGATTCAGCGCGGCGGCAACCAGCCGCGCTCGGCCAGTTCGCGCCGGCACTGCGCCGCATCGAGAAACTGCACGGCACGCCAGCCCTGGTTCAAGGCAGCGTGGACGTTGTGGATGCTGTCATCGATGAAGACGAGCTCATGCGCCTGGGCGTCAAAGCGCTTTGCTGCGGTCACGAAGATGTCGGCATGGGGCTTGATCTGGCCGACATCGCATGAAAAGACGCCACTGATGAAGCGGCCCAGGAAGGCATGCTCGCGCGTGAGGTACTCGGCAAACGGACGCGGCATGTTGGAGAGGAAATGCAGCCGCACCCCGTCGTCCGCCAGGGCATGGAGCCAGTCCACCGTTTCCCGCATCGGCGCCAGATGCGGCGGGATGGCGGCCATCAGCGCCTGCACATCTGCCTCGGGCACGCCTGTGCGCAGGGCAATGCGCGCAGCCACCTCATCCCATGACAGGGCGCCACGATCGAACTCCGACCAATCGCCCCCCGGCGTGAACGACTGGAAGACCTCGGCGGCCAACGCCAGCGCCTGCGCGTCATTGCGGGCATGTGCGGGCAGCACGGACTGGATCAGTTGAGCAGGCTTCCAGTTGAACAGAACCCCACCGAAGTCGAACACGATGATCGGGGCATGCGCAGGAAGGTGTGAGTTCGCCATGGGGGTCTCGTCTGGCCCGTGAGGGGCCGCGTTGAAAGCTCAGCGCAGCCGCTCGATCATCGCCGCGGTGGCCGCATCCAGGCCACAGGTATCACCGGAAGCCAGGCGCGGCAGCAACTCCTTGCACATGGCCTTGCCCAGCTCCACGCCCCACTGGTCAAAAGAGTTGATGCCCCAGAGTGCACCGCTCACGAAGGTGCGGTGCTCCTGCAGGGCGATCAGCGCACCGAGCGAACGTGGGGTGATCTCATCGATCAGCAAGGTCAGGCTTGGCCGGTTGCCCGGGAAGGTGCGATGGCGTGCAATCACTTCGGGCGAGACATCGCGCGCGGCCGTGGGCACGGCTTCACCCAGGGCCTCGTCGGTCGTCTTGCCCCACATCAGCGCCTGCGCCTGCGCCAGGCCATTGGCCAGCAGCATGTGGTGCTGTTCGTCGAGCAGGCGGCGCAAAGCCGGCGACAGGCTGGCGGGCGCGCGGTAGCTGGCGTGCTTGACGAGGATGAACTCCACCGGGATCACATCCGTGCCCTGATGCAGCATCTGGAAGAAGGCATGCTGGCCATTGGTGCCCGGCTCGCCCCACACGACCTCGCTGGTGCCGAAGGGCACCGGATCGCCGTGGGCGTCCACCCGCTTGCCGTTGCTCTCCATCACCAGTTGCTGCAGGTAGGCCGGCAGCCTGCGCAGCCCATGGTGATAGGGCGATACGCAACGGCTGTTGTAGCCCATGAAGTTGCGGTACCAGACGTCGAGCAGGCCCAGCCACATGGGCAGGTTGGCGTCCAGCCGCGCCTCGGCGAAATGCCGGTCCATGGCGTGCGCACCGGCCAGCAGGGCGCGGAACTGCTCGCCACCGAGCGCCAATGCGATCGGCAGGCCAATGGCAGACCACATCGAGAAGCGCCCGCCCACCCAGTCCCAGAAGCCGAAGGTGGTGGTGACGCCGAACTGCGCGGCAGCCGCCACATTGGTCGTCGTGGCCACGAAATGCCGTGCAATGTCCTGCCCGCCCTGCTCGACGAACCATTGCCTGGCCGCCTGGGCATTGGCCATGGTTTCCTGCGTCGTGAAGGTCTTGGAGGCGATCACGAACAGCGTGTGCTGCGGCCGCACCTGACGCAACACGCTGGCCAGATCCTGCCCATCGGCATTGGAGACGAAGTGGAAACGCAGGCCTGGGTGCACAAACGCATCCAGCGCGGGCACCACCATCTGCGGCCCCAGATCCGAGCCGCCGATGCCGATGTTGACCACGTCCGTGATGGCGCCCGGCCCGCTTCCGCCAGCCGACTGCCGCACACCATCGACGAAGGCCAGCATGCGGTCGAGCACATCGTGCACGTCGTCGCTGAACGGTGCCTGACCGCGCGGCGCGCGCAAGGCCGTGTGCAGCACGGCACGGCCCTCGCTGAGGTTGATGTGCTCGCCGGCCAGCATCGCATCGCGCCGCGCCTCCAGCCGGCATTCGCGCGCCAGATCGAACAGGTGACGCTGGGTGGCCACGTCCCAGTGGGCGCGCGACAGATCGGCCAGCAACTCGGGCGCCGACAGGCTCAGGCGCCGCACACGGTCCGGGTCATCCTGAAACAGCTGGCGCAGATCCAGATCCCGGCCATGCGCCTGATGGTGGCCGCGCAGCGCCGCCCAGGCGACGGTGCGATCACAACGGGGCGCCTGCATGGAAGGAAACGCCATCGCGCCGGTCAACGCTGCGCCTCGATCAGGGCATCGAGCTTGGCGGCATCGGCCGCAAACAGGCGGATGCCTTCGGCCAACTTTTCGGTGGCCATGGCGTCTTCATTGAGGGCGTAGCGGAACGCGGCTTCCGTCATGGCGGGCTCGGCCGCACCGGCCTGGGTGGGCGGGTTGAGGCGGCGTGTCACGGGGTTGGCCGTCGCGTCGGCCGCCTGCAACTGGGCCAGCAACTCGGGGCTGATGGTCAGCAGATCGCAACCGGCCAGCGCCAGGATCTGACCCACGTTGCGAAAGCTCGCGCCCATCACCTCGGTGCGCACGCCATGCTGCTTGTAGTAGTCGTAGATGCGGCTGACGGATTGCACGCCGGGATCGTTCACGCCGGCGCTGGCGGCTTCGTCCCAGGTGGCACCGGCCGACTTCTTGTACCAATCGTAGATGCGGCCCACGAAGGGCGAGATCAGCTGCACACCGGCATCGCCGCAGGCCCGTGCCTGGGCAAAGGCGAACAAGAGCGTGAGGTTGCAATGGATGCCATCGCGCTCGAGTTCGCGCGCAGCCTGGATGCCTTCCCACGTGGCCGCGATCTTGATGAGCACACGGTCACGCCCGATGCCGGCCGCCTCGTACAGGGCGATGATGTGGCGAGCCCGTGCGATGGTGGCCGCCGTGTCGAAGCTCAGGCGTGCATCCACTTCGGTGGACACACGGCCCGGCACCACCTTGAGGATCTCCAGACCGAAGCGCACCAGCACCCGGTCCACCAGCGCGGTCAACGCTTCACTGCGGTGGGCAGCCACTGTCTCAGCCAGCAACGGCGCATAGTCGGGCTTCTGAACGGCCTTGAGGATCAGCGAAGGATTGGTGGTGGCATCCCGCGGCGTGAATTGGGCCAGTTGCTTGAAGTCGCCCGTGTCGGCCACGACGGTGGTGCAGGCCTTGAGCTGTTCGAGTTGGGTGGTCATGAGGGCAAAAGCTTCGGTTCGGGTGTTCTGACGGATGACGGGTTCGACCAGCATCGTGCGCCCGCCGGATGCCATATCCATGAAACACACTGGCCAATCCTGCGCACATGCCACACTGCATGAGTCGGAACTTGCATTATTGTTCCCGGTATTCTGAGACCAAATTCGGCGCCCGGGCGGCACCAGGGGCCCGCGCAGACACGCTCCGCGGCCCCGCGCACGAAGCACTGACCATTTTCCGCAACTGACGACCCAAGACATGTCCTTCGACCTCGTGTTCTTCGGTGGGACGGGCGACCTGACCTGGCGCAAGCTGATGCCCGCGCTGTTCCAGGCCTGGCGTCATGGCAAATTGCCTGCCGCAGGCCGCATCCTGGCCGTGGCCCGTGACGAGCGCGATGACGCCGGCTATCGGCAATGGCTGCAGGAAAAACTGCAGGCTGCCGACAGCGCCAAGCGCCCCACCGAGGACGAGTTCCAGCGCTTTTCCGAATTGATCCACTACCTGCGCATGGACCTGTCCGTGCCCGGCGACTATCAGCGCCTCAAAGGCTGGCTGGCGCAGCGACAGGCCGAGACGGTCGTCATCTACCTGGCCACCAGCCCGCACCTGTTCCCCTCGATCTGCGAGCAATTGGGCGCCTGCGGCCTCAATCACGAGCGCGTGCGCGTGGTGCTGGAAAAGCCGCTGGGCCACGATCTCGCCAGCGCGCAGCAGATCAACCGGGCCGTCAGTGCGGTGTTCAGTGAGCAGCAAGCCTTGCGCATTGACCATTACCTGGGCAAGCCTTCTGTGCAGAACCTCATGGCCCTGCGCTTTGGCAATGTGCTGTTCGAGCCGCTGTGGCGCCGCGAGAGCATTGCCAACATCCAGATCACCTTGGCCGAGAGCCTGGGGGTGGGCACGCGCGGCGACTTCTACGACCGCACCGGCGCCCTGCGCGACATGATCCAGAACCATGCACTGCAGTTGCTCACGATGATCGCCATGGAGCCGCCATCGAGTGCCGATGCCGATGCCATCCGCGACGAGAAGCTCAAGGTGCTGCGTTCGCTCAAGCCCTTTGATGCCGTCTCTGTCGTGCGCGATGTGGTGCGCGGCCAATATCGCCCGGGGACGATCGCCGGCCAGGCCGTCAAGGGTTATCTGGAAGAAGACAAGGTGCCTGCGGGCAGCCACACCGAGACCTTCGTGGCCCTGCGCTGCGAGGTGCAGAACTGGCGCTGGGCCGGCGTGCCCTTCTACCTGCGCACCGGCAAGCGCATGGCCGACCGCCACGCCGACATCGTGGTGAACTTCCGCCCCACCCCGCACAGCATCTTTCCCGGCTCGCACAGTGCCAACAAGCTGGTGATCAAGCTGCAGCCCGACGATGGACTGGAGTTGCATCTGCTGGCAGCCAAGGGGGCCGTGGCCTCAGCCGGCGCAGCATCGTCGATGCACGAAGCCTTGTCGCCCGTCTCGCTGGACCTGGATTTCGACAAGGCCTTCCCGACCGACCGTGTGGGTGCGTATGAGCGCATGCTGCTGGACGCGCTGGCCGGCCGGCTGAACCTGTTCGTGCGCTCGGACGAGCAGGAGCAGGCCTGGCGATGGGTGGAGCCCATCCTGGACGCCTGGGCACGCGATGGCGGTGGGCCCAAGGGCTATGCCGCCGGGACGTGGGGGCCGCCTGCGGCCAGTGCGCTCATTGCGCGTGACGGCTTCGCCTGGTCGGAAGAGGCCTGAATCAGACCGATTGCAGCAGGCCGTCCACGCCGTACAGCTTGGCGAGGTCGGTGAGCTTGGCCGGCAGGGACTGGACTGCAAACGCCCTGCCCTTGGCCCGCGCCATGCGCTGGCACTCCAGCAACACGGCCAAGGCGCTGGAATCAAAGTGCTTGAGCGCCGAGCCGTCCACCGTCAGCATGGCGGCCTCGGTGTTGCCCTGCGCCGCCGCCTGATCGAGCGTCTGCTTGAACAGGCGCAGGACGTGCGGCACTTCAGCGTGGGTGATGACGGCGGGCAGCAGCAGCATGGGCGTGTGGGCGAGACGTTGCAGCGATCAGGTCAGCTAGCGACCTTCTTGGCGGCAAGCTGCTTGTTGCGCTCGGCCAGCTTGGCGATCAGGCCGTCGATGCCGGAGGCGTTGACCTCCTGCGCAAAGCTGCTTTGATACGTCTGCACCAGCCAGGCACCCATGACGTTCACGTCATAGATCTTCCAGCCGTCGGCGGCCTTTTCCAGACGGTAGTCGAGCTGGATGGGATCGCCCTTGCCGCGCACCAGGGTGCGTACCACCACTTCGGTGTCCTCCGCACGGGCACGCATGGGCTTGAACTCCACGGTCTGGTCGCGGATCTGGGAGGCCGCACCGGCATACGTGTAGATCAGCAGGGTCTTGAACTCTTCCTGCAGACGGGTGCGCTGCTCGGGCGTGGCCTGGCGCCAGCCACGGCCCACGGCTGAAGCCGTCATGCGCTGGAAGTTCACGTAGGGCATGATCTTCGTGTCGACGACCTGCACCACCTTGCGGATGTCGCCGGACTGGATGGCCTTGTCGTTCTTGACCGTGGTCAGCACATCGGCCGTGATGGACTTGATGAAGTCGTCCGGCGTCTGGGCAGCCGACACCGTCTTGGCAGGTGCAGCGGCAGCCGCAGCGGTGCCTTCCGCGGCGGCGGAGGCGGATGTCAGCACAGCCATGGACGCCACAAATGTGACAGCCAGGCGAGAAATCAGCGTTTGAGCGCGCATGTGGATCCTTTCGGGGCGGTGCCCTGGGTGCTTAACGCAGCGATGGGGCAGCCGGTGTACCTGGCCGATGTCCTGGACATCAGGCCGAGGGCACGGAAGCGGGGGATGCCGAGGGTGCAGGTGCAGCCGGAGCTTCGGGCGGCGCATCGGCGTCGCTGTCGTCGTAGTAGACGGGCTCATCCCCGTCGTCATCTTGAGGCGGATCCCCCTCGAAGATCAGATTCTGCCTGCGCTGCAAATAGGCATCCCGGATGAAGGCGTATTTGTCCAGGGCCACATCGTTGACCAGCTCGGAGGCATCCAGCAGGTTCGCGCGCAGGTTGACGCCTTGCCAGACACGCAGGATGTTTTCCTGGCTGGAGGTGCTTCCCACCTTCGAGGCGGAAAAATACAGATCGCCGGGCAGGCCCACCGAATCGCGGACGGTGGACGGGCCCAGCACGGGCCACACGATGTAGGCGCCCGGCTTGGCGCCCCACACGCCGAGCGTCTGCCCCAGATCCTCGTTGGGGCGCTCGATCTGCATCGGCGTGGCCAGATCGATCAGGCCACCGAGGCCCAGCACCGAATTGACCGACACGCGGATGACGCCCATCGTGCCGTCCTTGAAGCGGCCCTGCAGGAACAGGTTGATGGTCGACCAGACGTCCTTGATGTTGTTGACGAAGTTGGTAAAGCCGGTGCGCACGGGCTCCGGCGTCACGTTGCGGTAGCCGGTGGCCACCGGCTTGAGCACGTTGGCATCCAGCGATTCGTTGAAGGAGAACACCTTGCGGTTCCACGACTCCATCGGATCAGGACGAGCCGCCGTGGCACAGCCCTGCAGCGAAGCCACGGTGGCCAGGCTGAGGCTCAGAGCCACGGCCCGCACGCCGCGCGTCATCGTCGACATCGTCACTTCGCACCCTCCTTGTCGCCCGCAGGCGGGCCGTCGGCGGCCTTGCTGTAGAGGAACTGACTGATGAGATTTTCCAGCACAACGGCCGACTGTGTGCTCTTGATGGTGTCGCCCGCCGCCAGGTTGGTCTCCCCGTAGCCCGCCTCCAGGCCGATGTACTGCTCGCCGAGCAGGCCGGCGGTCAGGATCTTCGCTGAAGTGTCTTTCGGAAATTCCACACCATTGTTGAGGGCCATCTCGACCTGGGCCTGATAAGTCTTGGTATCGAAGGTGATGGATTTGACGCGACCCACGACCACGCCGGCGCTTTTGACCGCCGCCTTGGGCTTGAGGCCGCCAATGTTGTCAAAGCGCGCCACCACCGTGTAGCCGCTGTCAAAAGACAGGGTCAGCAGGTTGCCGGCCTTGAGCGCCAGGAACAGGATGGCCGCCGCGCCGATCAGCACGAACAGGCCCACCCACACATCATGTTTGGATCGTTGCATCTTGTTGGTCCTTCGAACCTCGTCAGATCGAGAACATCATGGCCGTCAACACGAAGTCCAGGCCCAGCACGGCCAGCGAGGCCATGACGACCGTGCGCGTGGTGGCCAGCGAGACGCCTTCGGGCGTCGGTTGACATTCATAGCCTTGCAGCAGCGCGATGAAGGTGACCGTCAGGCCAAACACCACGCTCTTGAGCATCCCGTTGCCGACATCGGCCCAGACTTCCACACCGCTTTGCATCTGCGACCAGAAGGCACCCGGATCGACGCCAATCATCACCACGCCGACCAGCCAACCGCCCAGGATGCCCACCGATGAAAACACGGCGGCCAGCAGCGGCATGGCGATCACCCCGCCCCAGAAACGCGGCGCCAGCACGCGCTGGATGGGGTCGACCGCCATCATCTCCATGGCCGACAACTGCTCGCCCGCCTTCATGAGGCCGATGCCGGCGGTCAATGCCGTGCCGGCCCGGCCCGCGAACAGCAGCGCCGAGACGACGGGGCCCAACTCGCGCACCAGCGACAACGCCACCATCAGCCCAAGCGCCTCGCTGGAGCCATAGCGCTGCAGGATGTAGTAGCCCTGCAGGCCCAGCACGAAGCCGACGAAGAGGCCCGAGACCACGATGATGGCCAGCGAGTAGTTGCCCAGGAAGAAGATCTGCTCGGAGATCAGGCGCGGGCGCCGCAGCGAGGCGCTCCACGAAAAGAACAGCTTGAGGAACAGGCGCGCTGCATAGCCCATGTCGGCCAGCTTCATGCGAACGCTGCGGCCGACTTCGGCCGGATGCAGATACTTCATCATCCGCGCACCCCGAAATCCTGACCGGCATCCGCCGCGGCAAAGTGAAAGCGCACCGGGCCATCGGGCGCGGCATGCACGAACTGGCGCACCAGCGGGTCCTCGCTGGCCCGCATCTCGACGGGTGTGCCCTGCATCACGACGCGGCCGTTGGCCAGCAGCACCACGTGGTCGGCGATCAGGAAGGTTTCTTCGACATCGTGCGAGACGATGATGCTGGTCAGGCCCATCGTGTCATTCAGATCCCGGATGAGCCGCGCGGCCACGCCCATCGAGATGGGATCCAGGCCGGCGAAGGGCTCGTCGTACAGCATGAGTTCAGGATCGAGCGCCATGGCGCGGGCCAGGGCCACACGGCGCGCCATGCCGCCGGAGATCTCGCTGGGCATCAGATCGCGTGCGCCGCGCAAGCCGACCGCGTTGAGCTTCATCAGCACCAGATCGCGCAGGATGGATTCCGGCAGCCGCGTGTGTTCACGCAAGGGGAAGGCGACGTTCTCGAACACCGACAGATCGGTGAACAAGGCGCCAAACTGGAACAGCATGCCCATGCGACGGCGCATGTGCATGAGCTGCTGGGGCCCCAGCGTGGCGATGTTCTGGCCATCGACCAGCACCTCGCCCTTCATGGCCTTGAGCTGGCCGCCGATCAGGCGCAGCACCGTGGTCTTGCCGCCGCCGGAGGTGCCCATCAAGGCCACGACCTTGCCGCGCGGCACGGTGATGTGGATGTCCTCCAGGATCACGCGATCCCCATAGCCGCACGTGACCGAACGCAGCTCGACGAAAGCTTCGGGCAACTGCGACGGCACGACGGTGTCGGGAATCCGGAATTGGGGGGACATGCGCAAAAGAAAAGGGCCGGTGAAGTACCGGCCCTGGGATCATAAAGGTTACACGCTCTGTCTGCCGCCCGTCCCGATGGGTGAGAACAACATGGCCCACCCCCTACCGGCTTCGCCGGCCCCCTCAAGGGGGCGCGCCAGCAGGACCGGCAAAGCCGGATCCTGTGGCGCCGCTTGACCTGAGGCGGAGCCGTGCCGCCTGGCTTCAGCGCGGTAGCGTGGTGGCGCCCATCAGATATTCGTCGACGGCACGCGCAGCCTGACGGCCTTCGCGGATGGCCCAGACCACCAGCGATTGGCCACGTCGGACGTCACCGGCGGCAAACACCTTGTCGACGCTGGTCTTGTAACCGCCATCGGCTTCGGTCGTGGCCTTGGCATTGCCGCGGCCATCCTTGTCGACGCCAAAGCCTTCGAGCATGGTGGCGACGGGGTTGGTGAAGCCCATGGCCAGCAGCACCAGATCGGCCTTGTAGGTCTTCTCGGTGCCGGCCACTTCGTTGAACTTGCCGTCCTTGAATTCCACGTGAACGGTCTTGACGCCCGTGACCTTGCCGCCTTCGCCGATGAATTCCTTCGTGGCGATGGCGAACTCGCGCTCGCAGCCTTCTTCATGGCTGGAGGAGGTGCGCAGCTTGATCGGCCAGTAGGGCCAGACCAGCGGCTTGTCCTCCTCTTCGGGCGGGCGCGGCATCACTTCGAACTGGACCACGCTCTTGGCGCCGTGGCGGTTGGAGGTGCCCACGCAGTCGGAGCCGGTGTCGCCACCGCCGATCACGATCACGTTCTTGCCCGTGGCCATGATCTGATCCTTGATCTTCACGCCGGCGTTCACGCGGTTCTGCTGGGGCAGGAACTCCATCGCGAAGTGGATGCCGTCGAGGTCACGGCCCGGCACGGGCAGGTCGCGTGATTGCTCGGCACCACCGGCCAGGATCACGGCGTCGAAGTCCTTCTTCAACTGCTCGGGTGTGACGGTGGTCTTGGCCCAGTTGGTGACCTTGGAGCCCTTGGGCATGTCACCCACGATGGTGTTGGTCTTGAAGACCACACCTTCGGCTTCCATCTGCTTGACGCGGCGGTCGATGTGCGACTTGTCGAACTTGAAGTCGGGGATGCCGAAGCGCAGCAGGCCGCCGATGGTGTCGTTCTTCTCGAAGACCGTCACGTCGTGGCCGGCGCGGGCCAATTGCTGGGCCGCGGCCATGCCGGCGGGGCCGGAACCCACGACGGCGACCTTCTTGCCGGTCTTGACCTTGGCGGGCTGGGGCTTGACCCAGCCTTCTTGCCAGGCGCGATCGATGATGGCGTGCTCGATCGACTTGATGCCCACCGCATCGTTGTTGATGTTGAGCACGCAGGCCGCTTCACACGGTGCCGGGCAAACGCGGCCGGTGAAGTCCGGGAAGTTGTTGGTCGAGTGCAGGACTTCGATGGCGTTCTGCCAGTCGTTGCGATAGACCAGATCGTTGAAGTCCGGAATGATGTTGTTGACCGGGCAGCCGTTGTTGCAGAACGGCGTGCCGCAGTCCATGCAGCGCGCACCCTGGACCTTCGCCTGATCGGCGTTCAGACCGATGACGAATTCCTTGTAGTTCTTGACGCGCTTCTCGACGGGCTCATAGCCCTCTTCCAGGCGCTCGAATTCCAGAAAGCCAGTGACTTTTCCCATTTCAGTGAACTCCTAATCGTCCTTTACCTGGCCTATCAAGCCTTGGCCTTGGTGGACTTGGCGCCCTTTTCATCGCCCTTGGCCTTGGCGATGGTGGCGGTGGCTTCTTGCTTGGCGGTCATTTCGGTGAGCGCGCGGCGGTACTCGTGCGGGAAGACCTTCACGAACTTCGTCATGGCGGTCTGCCAGTTGTCGAGGATCTCGCGGGCGCGCAGCGAGCCGGTCCAGCGGTGGTGGTCTTCGATGAGCTTCTTGAGCAGGGCCTCGTCGGCCTGGCCCTTGTGCATCGGCACACCCGCATCGGCCTGCTCAGCGGCAGGCAGCACCTTTTCCAGGGAGACCTGGGCCAGGTTGACGCGCTTGTTGAACTGGCCGTCTTCATCGTAGACGTAGGCCACGCCACCGGACATGCCGGCAGCGAAGTTGCGGCCGGTCTTGCCCAGCACGACCACCGTGCCGCCGGTCATGTATTCGCAACCGTGGTCACCCGTGCCTTCGACCACCGCCGTGGCGCCGGACAGACGCACGCCGAAGCGCTCGCCGCCCACACCGCGGAAGAAGGCCTCACCCTCGGTGGCACCGTACAGCACGGTGTTGCCGACGATGATGTTGTCGATGGCGTTGCCGCGGAAGTCGATGCTCGGGCGCACGACCACGCGGCCGCCAGACAGGCCCTTGCCGGTGTAGTCGTTGGCTTCACCGATCAGGTACAGCGTGATGCCCTTGGCCAGGAAGGCGCCGAAGGACTGGCCGCCCGTGCCTTCCATCTGGATGAACACGGTCTGGTCAGGCAGGCCGTCCGGATGGTGCTTGATCAGCTCGCCCGACAGCATGGCGCCGACGGTGCGGTTGACGTTGCGGGCCTCTTCCATGAACTGGACCTTCTCGCCGCGCTGGATGGCGGGCTGGGCCTTCTCGATGAGGCGCACGTCCAGGGCCTTGTCCAGGCCGTGATCCTGGGTGGACACGTGCAGGCGCGGCACATCGGCCGGCACCGGGGGCAGCGCGAAGACCTTGGTGAAGTCCAGGCCGCGGGCCTTCCAGTGGGCGATCGCCTTCTTGGTGTCGAGCAGGTCGGCGCGGCCGATCAGCTCGTCGAACTTCTTGATGCCCAGCTGCGCCATGATCTGGCGAGCCTCTTCGGCCACGAAGAAGAAGTAGTTGACGACGTGCTCGGGCTTGCCGGAGAACTTCTGGCGCAGCACCGGATCCTGCGTGGCCACGCCCACCGGGCAGGTGTTCAGGTGGCACTTGCGCATCATGATGCAGCCCTCGACGACCAGCGGTGCGGTCGCGAAGCCGAATTCATCGGCACCCAGCAGGGCACCGATCACCACGTCACGGCCGGTCTTGATCTGGCCGTCGGTCTGCACGCGCACACGGCCGCGCAGGCGGTTGAGCACCAGGGTCTGCTGGGTTTCAGCCAGGCCCAGTTCCCACGGCGTGCCGCAGTGCTTGATCGAGGACCAGGGCGAAGCGCCGGTGCCGCCGTCATGGCCGGCGATCACGATGTGGTCGGCCTTGGCCTTGGCCACGCCGGTGGCCACGGTGCCCACGCCCACTTCCGACACCAGCTTGACCGAGATGTCAGCCTTCGGGTTGACGTTCTTCAGGTCGTGGATGAGCTGGGCCAGGTCTTCGATCGAGTAGATGTCGTGGTGCGGCGGGGGCGAGATCAGGCCCACACCCGGCACCGAGTGACGCAGCTTGCCGATGTAGTCGGAGACCTTGCCGCCAGGCAGCTGGCCGCCTTCACCGGGCTTGGCGCCCTGGGCCATCTTGATCTGGATCTGGTCGGCCGACACCAGGTACTCGGTCGTCACGCCAAAGCGGCCGGAAGCCACCTGCTTGATCTTCGAGCGCAGGCTGTCGCCTTCCTTCATCTCGTAATCGGCTTCGATGCGCGAGGCGCCGATCACGTCCGACACCTTCGTGCCGGCGCTGATCTTGATGCCCTTGAGCTCGTTGCGATAACGGTTCTCGTCTTCGCCGCCTTCGCCGGTGTTCGACTTGCCGCCGATGCGGTTCATGGCCAGGGCCAGCGTCGAGTGGGCTTCGGTGGAGATGGAGCCCAGCGACATGGCGCCCGTGGCAAAGCGCTTGACGATTTCGGAGGCGGGTTCCACTTCCTCGACCGGGATCGCCTTGGATGGATCGATCTTGAACTCGAACAGGCCGCGCAGCGTCAGGTGGCGCTTGCTCTGGTCGTTGATGATCTGGGCGTATTCCTTGTAGGTGTCGAACTTGCCCGAGCGCGTGGAGTGCTGCAGCTTGGCGATCGCATCCGGCGTCCACATGTGCTCTTCACCGCGGGTGCGCCAGGCGTACTCGCCGCCGGCGTCCAGCATGGTGGCCAGCACGGGGTCGTCGCTGAAGGCGGCCACGTGGTTGCGGATGGCTTCCTCGGCCACTTCGAACACGCCGATGCCGCCAACTTGCGTGGGGGTGCCACGGAAGTACTTGTCGACCAGCTCCTTGTTCAGGCCGATGGCTTCGAAGATCTGGGCGCCGCAGTACGACATGTACGTGCTGATGCCCATCTTCGACATGATCTTCGAGAGACCCTTGCCGATGGCCTTGATGTAGTTGTAGATGGCCTTGTCTGCCGACAGATCGCCGGGCAGGTCCTTGGCCATGACGGCCAGGCTTTCCATCGCCAGGTAGGGGTGCACGGCTTCGGCGCCATAGCCAGCCAGCACGGCGAAGTGGTGCACTTCACGGGCGGAGCCGGTCTCGACCACCAGGCCGGCCGAGGTGCGCAGGCCCTTGCGGACCAGGTGCTGGTGGATGGCCGACAGGGCGAGCAGCGCCGGGATGGCGATGTTGCCGCGGTCCATCTTGCGGTCGGTGATGATCAGGATGTTGTGGCCGGTCTGGATGGCCTCGACGGCCTCGGCGCACAGCGATGCCAGACGGGCTTCCACGCCTTCACGGCCCCAGGCGGCCGGATAGGTGATGTCGACCTCGTAAGGCTTGAACTTGCCGCCGGTGTGCTTCTCGATGTTGCGCAGGCGGGCCATGTCATCGAAGTCCAGCACGGGCTGGGAGACTTCGAGGCGCATCGGCGGGTTCACCGCGTTGATGTCCAGCAGGTTGGGCTTGGGGCCGATGAACGACACCAGCGACATCACCACGGCTTCGCGGATCGGGTCGATGGGCGGGTTCGTGACCTGGGCGAACAGCTGCTTGAAGTAGTTGTACAGCGGCTTGTTCTTGTCAGACAGCACGGCCAGGGGCGAATCGTTGCCCATGGAGCCGGTGGCTTCTTCGCCGTTCTGGGCCATCGGGGCCATCAGGAACTTGATGTCTTCCTGGGTGTAGCCGAAGGCCTGCTGGCGGTCGAGCAGCGACTCGCTGAATTCACCGGCCGAGCCGGAGGCTTCGATCGTGTCGAGCTTGATGCGGACGTTCTCGATCCACTGGCGATAGGGCTTGGCCTGGGTGAACTGGGCCTTGAGCTCTTCGTCGTCGATGATGCGGCCTTGCTCGAAGTCGATCAGCAGCATCTTGCCGGGCTGCAGGCGCCACTTCTTGACGATCTTGTTCTCGGGGATGGGCAGCACGCCGGATTCGGAGGCCAGCACCACGAGGTCGTCGTCGGTGATCAGGAAGCGGGCGGGACGCAGGCCGTTGCGGTCCAGCGTGGCGCCGATCTGGCGGCCGTCGGTGAACACCATGGCGGCGGGGCCGTCCCAGGGCTCCATCATGGCGGCGTGGTACTCATAGAAGGCGCGGCGGCGCTCGTCCATGGTGGCGTGCTGTTCCCAGGCTTCCGGGATCATCATCATCGCGGCCTGGGCCAGGGGGTAGCCGGCCATCGTCAGCAGCTCGAGCGCGTTGTCGAACGTGGCGGTGTCGGACTGGCCTTCCAGGCTGATGGGGTAGAGCTTGCGCAGGTCATCGCCCAGCACGGGCGACTTCATCACGCCTTCACGCGCACGCATCCAGTTGAAGTTGCCCTTGACGGTGTTGATTTCACCGTTGTGGGCGACCATGCGGTACGGGTGGGCCAGCGGCCACTCGGGGAAGGTGTTGGTCGAGAAGCGCTGGTGCACCAGGGCCAGGGCCGAGGTCACGCGCTCGTCCTGCAGGTCGAGGTAGTACTTGCCGACCTGGTCGGCCAGCAGCAGGCCCTTGTAGATGATGGTGCGGCACGACATGCTGGGCACGTAGTACTCGCTGCCATGCGTCAGGTTCAGGCTCTGGATCTTGCTGGAGGCCGTCTTGCGGATGACGTAGAGCTTGCGCTCCAGGGCATCGGGCACGAGGATGTCCGGGCCGCGGCCGATGAAGACCTGGCGGATGACCGGCTCTTTCTCGCGCACGGTGGGCGACATGGGCATCTCGCGGTCCACGGGGACATCGCGCCAGCCCAGCAGCACCTGGCCTTCGGCCTTGATGGCGCGCTCGAGCTCCTGCTCACAGGCCTGGCGCGAGGCGCTTTCCTTGGGCAGGAAGATCATGCCGACGCCGTATTCGCCCGGGGGCGGCAGGTCCACACCCTGCTTGGCCATCTCGGCGCGGTAGAACTCGTCGGGGATCTGGATCAAGAGACCGGCACCGTCGCCCATCAGCGGATCGGCACCCACGGCGCCACGGTGGTCGATGTTTTCCAGGATCTTGAGGCCCTGCTGCACGATGCTGTGCGCCTTGAGGCCCTTGATGTGCGCCACGAAGCCGACGCCACAGGCATCGTGCTCGGCGTTGGCGTACATGCCGTGTTCGGCTGCGGCCTGGATTTCTTGTGCGGTGGCCGTGAGCGAAGCTGCTGCGGCATCGATGGGGAACGAGGTTCCCGAAGTCGCCTGGGACATGGTGGGCGCTCCAGTGTGGAAAGGAAACGACAAAAACGGACTGGGGGAGGATACTGCGGGTTCCCCAGAGGGGCAAGCATTATTTAAAAGGGTCTGACCCCAATTAAACAGATCGAGACTTCGTCGCGACCAAAAAATGGGGACACATCAAACGGCGTTTGGCTTGCGGGGGCGCCCGCGCGGGCGGGGGCTCAAGCGCCGCTCGGTCAGGGCCTGCCCCTTGTTCAGCGACTCTGCCTCGGCCAGAGCCCAGCCTTTTCGGGCCGCGTTCTGGATGCGCTCCAACCGGGTGCTGCCCAGGCCCTGCTCCATCCGGGCGCGCCAAGCCGCTTCCCGGTCAAACGGGGTGTTGCCCGTCTGCCAGAAAACGGCGTGATCCTGGATCAGCGGGTCGGTGCGGCGGCCCAGATGGTGATCCAGGCTGCTGGGCATGCGAGGTGTGTGTTCCAGCGGCGTCTGCACCAGACCGGCGCGCCAAGGCTGCGACTCGACATACACCATGGCGTCAAGCAAGTACTGCGCCGCGTCCAGCACCGTGGCACGGAACCGCCCGGCCCACAACGCGCCTTCGCGGCCATGGCGCCGGTTGTAAGCCGCCACATAGCGCCGCCCCACCGCCTGCATGAACTGGCCCAGCGCACCCGATGCCGCAGGGGTGGCCAGCACGTCGAGGCCGTCTTCCCGCAACACGTAGGCATGCACTGCCACGTCGTGCTGGCGGGAGGCATCGATCAGGGCGCGATGGAGGGCGGCCACGTCGTCCGCGTCACGGAAGAGGCGCTCGCCGGGGGTGACCGACTGAAGGAGCAGATGAGGCCACTCGGGCAGTTCGAGCCGGGGCAGACGGGACATGGGAAGCCGGGCAGGAAAGTCAAGGTAAGACGGCGGGCAAGCCCGAAGTGTCACCCCTTTTTCGAGGTGGCCCGCCGCCCCCCCTTACCCAGGGGGAACCCTGGCGATTTTGGGTGCTAGCCCCAATGCTGCGGCACACTCGGCCGATTAATCTACATCTGTATAGCAGTTAAACATCAGCCATCCTGCCCGCGCACGAAGCCTTGATCGACATCAGGGCCGCCGACGGCACGGTGGACATGATGGCGGCGGCCGAGCTGTTTCGGCCGCCCACTTCTCCGGAGATCGCCTGATGCCCCCCAGTTCTTCCACCCCGTTTGCCGTTGCCGCGACCCAGCGCGTCGCCTCCTGGCTCACGCAACTCGGGGTGAGCAAGCACGCCTTCGACGACACCCTGGGCCTGATCAACCCGCTGCTGACCGTCAACCAGTTGCACGCCCGCGTGGTCGCCAAGCAACCCGAAACCCCGTCCGCCTGCACCTTCGTGCTGCAGGCCGGCGCGGCCTTCGAAGGCCTGAAGCCCGGCCAGTACGTGATGATCGGCGTCGAAATCAACGGCACGCGCTACCGCCGCGCCTACTCTCCCCGCGCCGTGGACGGCCGCCAGGATCGCTTCGCGATCACGGTGCAGCGTCAGGTCGGCGGCAAGGTGTCCAACCACCTGCATGACCGCATCCAGGTCGGCGACATCATCGAGATCGAGCAGGCCGCCGGCGAGTTCGTGCTGCCCGAGCCCTTGCCCGCACGCGCCTTGATGATCGCCGGTGGCAGCGGCATCACCCCCTGCCTGTCGATGATCCAGCACTTGCAGCGCGGCAAGGCACCCACCCGTGTGACGCTGATCTACTTCGCACGCAACCAGACCGAGCGCATCTTCGCCCGTGAGACTGCAGGCCATCGCCAAGCAATGGCCCGGCCTGATCTATGTGCCGGTCGACAGCGTGGCCAACACGCCGGGGCAGCCCAGCGTGGCCCAGCCTGTGCTGGATGCCGACCTGCTGGCGCAGCACGCGCCTGACTGGCAGGCTTCGGCCGCCTTCTGCTGCGGTCCGGCGCCGCTGATGGATGCGGCGCGCGCGTTGTGGCGCGACGCCGGCATCGCACCCAAGCTCAAATTGGAAGCCTTCGGCGCCGCGCGACCCTCGGGCGACCCGTCGGTCAAGCACCAGGTGACGGTGGTGCGAGATGGCGCCGCCAAACGCTTCGATGCCCCGGGCAACCAGACGGTGCTGGAATCGAGCGAGAAGGCCGGCCTCTTGCTCAAGTACGGCTGCCGCCAGGGCATCTGTCACGAATGCGCCTGTCGATTGAACAGTGGCGTGGTCAAGGACCTGATCACCGGCCAGCAGGTGGAAGGCGACGGGCAGCCCGTGCGCATCTGCATCACCAGCGCGATGAGCGATCTTCAGCTTGAGTCGCTGAACTGACATACCGATACGACTTCACGAATACAGGCGAAGACATGACCACCAAGACCATGACGATCGGCCCTCGCACGATGGACGAGATGGCCGCCTTCCAGAAGGACCTGGACGCCATCCGCGACGAGGCGCGCGCCAAGGTGGGCGAGGAAGACGCCCGCTACATCCGGGGCATCCTGCGCCTGGTGCGCATCACCGAGACCCTGGGCCGCGGCCTGCTGCTGATCGGCTGGTTCCTGCCGGCCGGCATCCTGGGTGCGGTGCTGCTGGGCATCAGCAAGATCATCGACAACATGGAGCTGGGCCACAACGTGATGCACGGCCAGTTCAGCTGGATGAACGACCGCCGCTTTCAGGGCGACACCTTCGAGTGGGACAACACCTGCCCGCGCGAGGAATGGCGGCACTCGCACAACTACATCCACCACGACTTCACCAACATCATCGGCAAGGACCGCGACTTCGGCTACGGCCTGCTGCGCCTGACCAGCGACCTGCGCTGGAGCCCGCTGCACCTGATCCAGTTGCTGTTGACGGCGCTGCTGGCCGTGCTGTTCGAGTGGTTCGTGGCCATCCATGACATGCAGCTGGACAAGGCCGTGATCGGCCGCAAGCCGTGGAAGTCGATGGCCCCGCAATGGAAGCTGGTACGCGCCAAGATGTGGCGCCAGATCCGCAAGGACTACATCGGCTGGCCCCTCGTCGGCGCGGTGGTGGGGGCCGTGTTCGGCCATGCGATGGACGGCGCGCTGGCCGTGCTGATCGGCAATGTGGTGGCCAATCTGATCCGCAATGTGTGGGCCTGGGCCATCATCTTCTGCGGGCACTTCGCCGATGACATCTACACCTTCAACCGCGACTGCCTGAATGGCGAGACCAAGGGCCAGTGGTACCTGCGCCAGATCCTGGGCTCCAGCAACATCTCGGGCGGCAAGCTGCTGCACCTGATGAGCGGCAACCTGAGCCACCAGGTTGAACACCACCTCTACCCCGACCTGCCGGCCAACCGCTATGCGGAAGTCGCACCCAAGGTCAAGGCGGTGTGCGCCAAGTACGGCATCCCCTACAACACAGGCGCCTTCATCCCGCGCCTGCTGACGGTGCTCAAGCGCATTGCACGCTACAGCCTGCCGGGCGGCTCGCAGACAGCCGTGCGCATCGAGGTGGATTCGATCCTGCCCGAGAAGGCCTGAGCGCCTGCATTCACTGCGCCCGAACGAAAAGCCCGGCATCGCCGGGCTTTTTCATGCTTGTCAGATTTTTTCTGACACGCCATGCAGTGCGCGCCTGACGTGCCTTACAGCAGCCAGCCTATTCAGAAATCGAGGGTGAAAAACCAGAATTCAATCCATGCCGGCGAGATACGAAACCGGTCCAAACAAAAGCCTCAGCTTTACCCCGCTACCCAAGTTGTTCAAGGACACCGCCATGAATGCAGACCAGATCCTGATGGAGATCCGCGAAACCAATCTGTCGTACCTGATGCTGGCCCAAAGCCTCATCCGCACGGATCGCGAACAGGCCCTGTTCCGCCTGGGCATCTCGGAAGAAACCGCTTCCCTGCTGGCCATCCTGACGCCGGCCCAGATCATGAAGATCGCCTCGAACAACACGCTGCTGTGCCGCATGCGCGTCGATGACGACCTGGTGTGGGGCCTGCTGACCAACCACGGCAAGCAGAGCAACGACAGCGTCACCCGCCTGCACGCCAACATCCTGATGGCCGGCCGCCACCAGGAAGCGGCCTGATCGATTCTTGCTGTACCCGTCGTACCCGCAGTACCTGCTGTTCCCGAAGTACCTGTAGTTCCTGTTGTTCCCCGCAGTTCCGGTAGTACCTTGTTTTGCAAGCGGTACCCGACGCGTCACCTCACGGAGCCCCCACCATGCGCACCAAGAGCCTGTTGACCGAAGCCAAGCAGATTGAACGTGCCGTCACCCTGATCAACCTGGGTGCCCGCCTTCAAGTCCTCGAATCGGAAACAGATCTGTCGTACGAGCGCCTGCTGCGGCTCTACAAGGAAGTGTCGGGCAAGTCGCCCTCGAAGGGTCAGTTGCCCTTCTCGACCGACTGGTTCATGACCTGGCAGCCCAACATCCATGCCAGCCTTTTCCTCAACATCCACGAGTACCTGAACAAGGCCGCCGAGATCGATGACATCGACATCGTGATCAAGGCCTACCAGCTGTACCTGGAACAAACGCAGTCCGAGGGACTGGAGCCGCTGCTGTCGATCACCCGCGCCTGGCGCCTTGTGAAGTTCATCGACAACGGCATGCTCACGATGACCAAGTGCTCTCAATGCGGTGGGCACTTCGTCTCGCACCCTCACGAGATTTCCCGCCACTTCGTGTGCGGCCTGTGCAACCCGCCGGCCCGCGCCGGCAAGGGCAAGACGGCCGGCTCGCTGCACCTGCATTGAGGTGGCGCTTCAACTTTCGCCGCCAGGCGTGACCGATTCACGGATTGGCCCCGGTGATCGACCGGGGAAGGCTAAAGCCCTGCTGTAAACAAGTCGAACCCATGGACGGACGGTTTGGTAGCGAAGCGTCCTTGCTTGTCTCCTCCTAGCACTGCATTTGTGCTTTCGCGGACCCCCTCAACCGGGTCCGCCTTTTTTTGCGCCAAGGCCTTCAGTTTCACGCCACGGAACCTGAGCGTGAATAAGACCGGCGAGCCGGCTTTGTTCACCTCATCAAATATCGTGTGCTCGCCGAAGATGTGGGCATGACCCGACCCTCGATCGATTCACCATGTTCGTCCTCATCGGCTACGTAGTCTGCCTGGGCTGCATCTTCGGCGCCTACATCATTCACGGCGGCAACATGAGCGTGATCATCCACGCCATGCCGACGGAAATGATGGCCATTGGCGGCGGTGCCATCGGCGCCTTCCTGGTGAACAACCAGCCCAAGACGGTCAAGGCCGTGCTGGGCAACATGGGCCCGCTGTTCAAGGGCTCCAAGTACACGAAGGACCGGTACATGGAGCTGATGGCGATGATGTACGAGATCTTGCAGAAGGTCCGCAAGGAGGGCCTGATGTCCATTGAAAAGGACGTCGAGGATCCGCACAATTCCGCCCTGTTCAAGAAGTACCCCACCATGGGCAGCGATCACCACGTGGTCGAGTTCATCACCGACTACCTGCGCATGATGGTCTCGGGCAACCTCAATGCCCACGAGATCGAGGCCTTGATGGACAACGAAATCGACACGCACCACCACGAGGGCCATGGCGCCGTGGCGGCGGTGCAGCGTCTGGCCGGCGCCCTGCCCGCCTTCGGCATCGTGGCCGCCGTGCTGGGTGTGGTCAACACCATGGGTTCGGTGGGTCAGCCGCCTGCCGTGCTGGGCGGCATGATCGGTTCGGCGCTGGTGGGCACCTTCCTGGGCATCTTGCTGGCCTATGGTGTGGTGGAACCGCTGGGCGGCCTGATGGAGCAAAAGCTCGACGAAGGCACCAAGGAGTTCCAGGTGGTCAAGACCGTGCTGCTGGCCTCCATGCAGGGCTATGCGCCGCAGGTGGCCATCGAATTCGGCCGCAAGGTGCTGTATTCGACCGAGCGCCCGACCTTCATCGAACTCGAAACCCACGTCAAGAAGAAGTAAGCCATGGCGGGTGATTCGAAGAAGGTCCAGCCGATCATCATCAAGCGCGTCAAGAAGGGCGGCCATGCCGCTCACGGCGGCGCATGGAAGATCGCCTATGCCGACTTCGTGACCGCCATGATGGCCTTCTTCCTGCTGATGTGGCTGCTGGGCTCCACGACGGAAGGCGACAAGAAGGGCATCGCCGACTACTTCAACTCGCCGCTCAAGGTCGCCTTCTTTGGGCGGCTCGGGTGCCGGCGATGCATCGTCGGTGATCAAGGGCGGCGGCAACAACCTCACCGAATCCGTCGGGCAGATGAAGAAGGGCCGCACGTCTGAAGTGGCCATCGACATCGCACGCAAGAAGGCCATCCGACAGGAGCAGGCGCGCGCCGAGCAGGAACGATTGCGCGCGCTCAAGGCCAAGGTGGAAGAGGTGATCGCCAACGACGAGCGCCTGGCCAAGTACAAGACGCAGATCCGGCTGGACCTGACCGCCGAAGGCCTGCGCATCCAGATCGTGGACGACCAGAACCGCGCCATGTTCGACAGCGGCTCGGCCAGCGTGAACTACTACATGCGCGACATCCTGCAGGCCATCGGCCTGGTGCTGGAAGAGGTGCCCAACCGGCTGACCATCGAGGGGCACACCGATGCCAAGCCCTTCAGTGCAGGCGAGCGAGGCTACAGCAACTGGGAACTGTCGGCCGACCGCGCCAATGCATCGCGACGCGAATTGATCTCCGGTGGTCTGTCAGGCGACAAGGTGCTGCGCGTGCAGGGCCTGGCCTCCAGCATCCCGTACGAGAAGGAAGACCCCTTGAGCCCGCTGAACCGGCGCATCAGCATCATCGTGATGAACCGCGAGGCCGAGGACCGCTTCTTCAGTGCCGCCAAGGCCGAGCAGGTGCCGGCCGAAGCCATTGCGGATCCTGAAGCCGAGGCCGCCACAAATCCCTCAAGGCCGCCCGTAAGTGGTCGATAAGCCTCAAGCGAATGCGGCACAGATCACGCCGCGGTACTGAATCAAGGAAGAGCCATGAGCAACCCCGCTGACATGAAATTTCTCATCGTGGATGATTTCTCCACCATGCGCCGGATCGTCCGGGGCCTGCTCAAGGAGATCGGCTACAACAACGCAGAAGAAGCCGAAGACGGCGCCGTCGCCTTGAACATGCTCAAGAACGGCAAGTTCGATTTCGTGGTCAGCGACATCAACATGCCCAACATGAACGGCTTCGAGCTGCTCAAGGCCATCAAGGCCGAGGAGGCCCTCAAGCACCTGCCCGTGCTGATGGTGACGGCCGAAGCGCGCAAGGAAGACATCGTGCTGGCCGCCCAGTCGGGTGCCGCCGGCTACATCGTCAAACCTTTCACCAAGGCCACCTTGGAGGAGAAGGTCCAGAAGATCATGCAGAAGCTGGCCACCACGGCCTGAAAAAAAGGGAGTGCTTCATGAAGATGGATCTACCGGACAACATGCAGATGCCGGCGGCGTCGCCCGAGATTTTTCAGCAGCTCGGCACGCTCACCCGTCAACTGCATGACACGCTCAACATGCTGGGCGTGCTGCCCGGGCTCAAGAACACGGTCGATGACCTGCCCGATGCCCGCAGCCGCCTGAACTACATCGCCACCAAGACGGCCGATGCCGCCGAAAAGGTGCTCAACCTGGTGGACACCGCCAAGGCCGACCAGGAGCACATCGCGACCGAGACGCGCAAGCTCGCTGCGTTGATCACCGCCGACCCGGTCAAGGCCGTGGCCAGCGGGGCCGTGTTCAATTTCGTGCAGGACGTCGAGACCGTCACGCATCGTGTGGACGGGCATCTGACCGACATCATGATGGCCCAGGACTTCCATGACCTGACAGGCCAGGTCGTGGCCAAGGTCGTGCGGCTGGCCAATGATCTGGAGACCCAGTTGGTCAAGCTGCTGGTGCAGGCCGCCCCGCTGGAGCAGGCGCAGAAGGTGGAAGCGGCCCTCACGGCGCACCACCATCAGCAAGGCGAGCCCACGCTGGAAGGCCCGGTGGTGGATCTGGAGGGCCGCACCGACGTGGTGGCCAACCAGGGCGAAGTGGACGATCTGCTCGCCAGCCTGGGGTTCTGAACCAGACCTCCTTCGTCCGTCCGGGTGCGGACACGCACAAGCGTCAGACATGCAGAGTTTTCGCACCCAGATCGCCCTCCTCTTCGGCATCACCGCCATGGCGGTGATCCTGTTGATCTCGGCCATCACCACCCGCATGCTGTCCGGGCATGTCGCCAAGGAGCAGGGCGAGGCCCTGCAGACGCTGGCGCAAAGCACGGCGGTGCTCCTGGGCGAAGGCCTGCACGAACGCCTGCGCGAAATCGAGTTGATGGCCGATGGTTTTGGGGCCTCGGGCGAATCGCTGGATGCGCCCGTCGTGCGCCAAACACTGGACCGCGCGCAAAAGACCCGCCAGCAGTATTCATGGATCGGGCTGACGACACCCGACGGCCTGGTCCGCACCGCCACGCAGGACATGCTCATCCACAAGGACGTGAGCGCCCGGCCATGGTTTCAGCAGGCCCTCAACGGCCCGCACGTGGGCGACGTGCACGAAGCCAAGCTGCTGGCCAAGGTGCTGCCCGCGGCCCACAACGGCGAGCCCCTTCGCTTCGTGGACTTTGCCGCCCCCGTACGCGGCATCAACGGCGTGGTCAACGGCGTGCTGGGTGCCCATGCGGACTTCGCCTGGGTGCGTGAAGTGATCGGTTCGCTGCGCAGCGAATCGGCGCGCAACGTGGGCGTGCGCATCTTCATCCTGGACCAAGCAGGCAAGGTCATCCACCGCCCCAGCGGACCCGAGGGCCTGATCGGGCCGGCATCCGGTGCCATCGTGCCCCAAGGCCATGGCATCTTCGCCTGGTCCGATGGCGAACGCTATCTGACGGCCACCGCCCGGGTCAACCACCCCGATGAACGCACGCGCCTGGGCTGGACCGTGGTCGTTCGACAGCCCGAAGCTCTCGCATTGAACGCCGCTTCGCAGGCCAGCCGCACCATGCTGGCCATGGGCCTGATCTGCTCCTTGCTCGTGATGGCACTGGCGTGGGGCTTCGCCGGGGATGTGAGCCGGCCCTTGCGCAGACTGACCGAAGCGGCCGCACGCATCCGCGGCGGCGAGTTGAGCGCCAACCTGCCCGAAGTGGCAGGCAGCCGCGAGCTGCGTGATCTCTCCCTGTCGCTGCGCGAGATGACCCAGTCCATGCAGCAAAGCCAGAAGGATCTGGCGCAAGCCAACCTCGGCCTGGAAGAGAAGGTGCGTGAACGCACACGGGAGCTGGAACGCGCCAACGCCGAGCTGGCCCACCTGGCCCGCAAGGACGGGTTGACCGGCCTGTACAACCGCCGTGCGGCCGACGACCGCATGGACGAAGAATGCGCGCGCCATCAGCGCTATGGGCAAGCCTTCAGCCTGCTGCTGCTGGACATCGACCACTTCAAGCGCATCAACGACAGCTTCGGTCATGCGGTGGGCGATGAAGCCCTGCGCCATGTCGCCCATTGCCTGACGGCCTTGTGCCGGGATGCCGATTTCGTGGCGCGCTTCGGTGGTGAGGAATTCCTCGTGCTGCTGCCCCAAACGCATCTGGAAGGCGCCGTGCAGGCCGGCGAAAAGCTGCGCCTGGCCATTGCCGCACTGGATGTGCCACAGGTAGGCCACGTGACCGTCAGCATCGGCGCAGCCGAGTTGTCCGGCGGCATGCCCACCAGCCTGCGCGACCTGCTCAAGCGTGCGGACGATGCCTTGTACGAAGCCAAGGCCGGCGGACGCAACCGGGTCGTGGCCGCCCCCGCCCCACAGCAGGGCCCCCGCACGGCCTCCAGCCTGGAAGACGCCGCGGTTCAGGCCTGAGAGGCCATCGCCTCGCGCACCGCGCTGACCTGACGTCGCGAGACCGCCAGCCATTCCATGGTCGGCACGACCTGCACGGCCCAGGCTTCACCGCCATCGCTGCCATCGGCCTCGTCGGCGCGGCGCTCCAGCGCCTTCATGGCCTGCCGCGACACCAGCGCATTGCGGTGCACACGGATGAAGCGGTCCCCCACACGCGATTCGAGCTCCGTCAACGACTCGTCCAGCACATGACTGGCGTCGGCCGTGCGCAAGGTGACGTACTTCTGCTCGGCCCTGAAGTAGAGGATGGATGCAAAGGGAATGCGCTCCAGCCGCCCGCGATCCTGCACGACGAAAACCTCCTGCCCATCGAGCCCGCCCGCCGCATCCGGCGCGGCAAGCTGCCGGGTCTGCAGCAGCTGCCGCACGCGTTCCAGCGAGGCGTTCAGACGCTCCAGCCGCACAGGCTTGGTCATGTAATCGGCCGCAGCCAGATCGAAGGCGCGCAAGGCGTGCTCGGCATGCGCGGTCAGGAACACCACGGCGGGCGGGCGGCGCAACTCGCGCAGACGCGCGGCCAGCACCATGCCGTCCAGGCCGGGCATCTGGATGTCCAGCAACACCAGGTCAGGGCCCTGCCCCGCGGCATCCTGCTCGCGCAGCCACATCAGCGCCGAGACCGGCTCGCCATGTTCGGCCACCACGTTGTTGGGCACCGCGGCCTGCGCCAGCAAGGATTTGATCCGCATGCGCGCCAGCGGTTCATCGTCGATCACCACGACCTTGAGCACATCACTCATCTTGCTGCGTTCTCCTCGCGCGGCAGAGGCACCGCCACGCGGACCACATACACCGGCGGCTGCCTGGCGTCACTGCTTTGCTGCAGCCCGGCTTCGAACTCGGCCTGCACATCGTGCATCAGCTTGAGCCGCTGGCGCACATTGCGCAAGGCGATGCCATGCCCTGCGGTCGATGGCGTCACGCCCTCGGGCGGCACGGAGTTGGTGACGGTCAGCACGGCACGCCCGCCCTGCGCCTTGGTGCGCACCACGATCCATCCGGCCTGCGGCGACGCCTCGATGCCGTGGCGCACTGCGTTTTCCACCAGGGGCTGCAGGATCAGCGCAGGCACTTCGGCCCGGCCCGCGTCGGGATCCAGCTCCCAGCGCACCGTCACACGTTCGCCAAAGCGCAGTTGCTCGATGCTCAGATAGCGCTGCGCCAGGTCCACCTCCGACGACAGCGTCGCGCGCAGATGCGGCGAAGCCAGCGCCTGACGGAACAGCTCGGCCAAATCCTCCAGCACCGCCTCGGCGCGCTGCGGATCGATCTGCACCAGTGCGATCGCCGTGTTGAGCGTGTTGAACAGGAAGTGCGGCCGGATGCGTGCCTGCAGCTCGGCCAGGCGGGCGCTCGCATGCGCGGGCAGCTCGCTGCGGGCGCGCTGGCGCAGCCACATCAGCCCGACCGCGGCCATGCCGGCCCCCGTCAACATGGGCGGCACCTGCGGCCACCCCAGCGCCAGGGTGCCGCCATGCATGGCCGTGTCCATCCAGGCCATCTGGATTTGACCCAGGCCGCCACACAGCGCGCCCAGCGCCAGGGCAAAGGCCATCTGGCCGGCCTCGCCCACGCGACGCAGGCTGCGCTTGAGCCCGCAGGCCACCACCAGCCACAGCAGGCTGGCCGGCAGGGATGCGACGGTCGACTGCGTCCACCGATCCAGCGCCACCCCCGGGGACGCCGCCGTGAAAGCCACCCCCAGCCCCATCACGATCTGCACGCCCAGCACCACGCGCAGCACCACGCCCACGTGGCACACATCGAAAGGCGAAGGCGGCAGCGGCCGGGCGCCCTCCAGCCCCTGGCCGGATTGCGTCAGGGCGAACTGGGTGGACAGCGCCCATGCAGCGGGCTGGGCGTCGCCGGAGCGGGCGGAAACCTGGGTCTCGGTAGAATCCATGGTTTGCACATTTTGCGTGAAGCGCGCCCGGTCATGAGTTCCAACAGCAACGAACACGGCAACCAGTTCGACAAGAAGTCCCAGGCCTGGTCGGCCTTGTTCTCCGAACCGATGAGCGAGCTGGTCAAGCGCTACACCGCCAGCGTCTTTTTCGACAAGCGCCTGTGGAAGGCCGACATCCAGGGCTCGCTCGCCCACGCCGACATGCTGGCCGCGCAAGGCCTGATCTCGGCCGATGACCTGGCCGCCATCCAGAAGGGCATGGCGCAGATCACGCAAGAGATCGAATCCGGCGCCTTCGAATGGAAGCTCGACCTCGAAGACGTGCACCTCAACATCGAAGCCCGCCTGACGCAACTGGTGGGCGATGCCGGCAAACGCCTGCACACCGGCCGCTCGCGCAACGACCAGGTCGCCACCGACGTGCGCCTGTGGCTGCGCGGCGAGATCGACGAGATCGGCGTGCTGCTGACCGCGTTGCAAAAAGCCCTGGTGGACGTGGCCGAGCAGAACGCCGACACCATCCTGCCCGGCTTCACGCACCTGCAGGTGGCCCAGCCCGTGGCGTTCGGCCACCACCTCCTGGCGTATGTCGAGATGTTCGCCCGCGATGCCGAACGCATGAGCGACCTGCGCCGCCGCGTGAACCGCCTGCCATTGGGCTCGGCCGCGCTGGCCGGCACCAGCTACCCGCTGGACCGCGAACGCGTGGCCCGCACCCTGGGCATGGTGGACGAAGCCGGCCGGCCGGCCGTCTCCCAGAACAGCCTGGATGCCGTGAGCGACCGCGACTTCGCCATCGAATTCACCTCGGCGGCCTCGCTCGTGATGGTGCACATCTCGCGCCTGTCTGAAGAGCTGATCCTGTGGATGAGCCAGAGCTTCGGCTTCATCGACCTGGCCGACCGCTTCTGCACGGGCTCGTCGATCATGCCGCAGAAGAAGAACCCCGACGTGCCCGAGCTGGCGCGCGGCAAGACCGGCCGCGTGGTCGGCCACCTGATGGGCCTGATCACCCTGATGAAGGGCCAGCCCCTGGCCTACAACAAGGACAACCAGGAAGACAAGGAGCCGCTGTTCGACACCGTCGACACGCTCAAGGACACGCTGCGCATCTTCGCGGAGATGGCCGCCGGCATCACCGTCAAGCCCGAAGCCATGGAGCGTGCCGCCAAGAAGGGCTACGCCACCGCCACCGATCTGGCCGACTACCTCGTCAAGAAGGGCCTGCCCTTCCGCGATGCGCACGAAGTGGTGGCCCATGCCGTCAAGGACGCGATCGCCGCTGGCATGGACCTGTCCGAGCTGCCGCTGGACAAGCTCAAGGCCTACAACCCCGCCATCGAGCAGGACGTGTTCGAGGTGCTGAGCCTGCGCGGCTCGCTCCATGCGCGCAACCTGCTGGGCGGCACCGCACCCGCGCAAGTGCGCGCCCAGGTGGCACGCCACCGCGCGCGACTGAACTGAGCGGCGCCAGACTGCCCAGCCCTTGCGCCAGCGCAAAACCAGGGGCGTGCCGCATCGCTAGGCTCGGGGCCTTCTCTTCAGGAGCCCATCCATGTCTAGCCTCGTCTGGTCTGACGCCCTCTCCCTGTCCATGCCCGTGATGGACGCCACCCACCAGGAGTTCGTCGACCTGCTGGCCGAGGTGGAAGCGGCCGACGACACCACGCTGATCCCGAAGTGGCAGGCCCTCATCGACCACACGGACGAACATTTCGCCCGTGAAGACCAGTGGATGCGCGACACCGGCTTTGCCGCAGAAAACTGCCACAGCTCGCAGCACGCGGTGGTGCTCAAGGTGCTGCGCGAAGGCCTGGCGGCCGGCCAGCAAGGCGATCTGGCGCCCATCCGCCAGATGGCCTACGAGCTGACGGTGTGGTTCCCTCATCACGCGCAGAACATGGACTTCGGTCTGGCCCTGCACCTCAAGAGCATGGGCTACGACCCGGTGACCGGCCAGATCGCCGAGCCGGACAAGCTGCCGCAGACGGCCATCTCCGGCTGCGGCGGAACGTGCAGCACACCGGATGACGAAACACGCGAAGTGGCGTGATGGGCGCGGATGGGCCGTCCGAAGGCCGGCTCCAAGCCGGCCTCGCCCTGCGTTGCTGCCCGTCCGTTCAGACGGCTGACAAAGAGCCGCGTCAGCCCAGCCGCGCGCGCACCGACTGCTCGATGCCTGCGGCGTCCAGCCCGCACAAGGCCAGCAGCTTGGCCGGCTCGCCGTGCTCGATGAACTGATCGGGCAGGCCCAGCATCAGCATCGGCTTGTTCAAGCCTGCCGCGGACAACGCCTCCGCCACCGCGGCACCGGCGCCACCCTGCACACAGCCTTCCTCAATCGTGACGATGAGTTCATGGTTGTGCGCCAACTGGCGAACGAGTTCCACGTCGAGCGGCTTGATGAAGCGCATGTTGGCCACCGTCGCGTCCAGCGACTCGGCCGCCTTCAAGGCCGGCGCCAACAGCGTACCGAAGGCCAGCAAGGCCACGCGCTTGCCCGATGCCGCATCCAGCGTCGTCTGCCGGCGGATCTCGCCCTTGCCCCAGGGCAGGGGCTCCAGCCCTGAAGGCACGGCCACACCCGGGCCCGTGCCACGCGGATAGCGCACCGCCACCGGATGGTTCTGCGCATACGCTGCGCTCAAGGCCTGACGGGTCTCGGCCTCGTCGGCCGGCGCGATCAGGCTCATGTTGGGAATGCAGCGCACGAAGGCGATGTCGAAGGCGCCCATGTGTGTGGCGCCATCTGCGCCGACGATGCCGGCACGGTCGAGGGCGAACACCACGGGCAGGTTCTGGATGGCCACGTCGTGGATCAGCTGGTCATACGCCCGCTGCAGGAAGGTCGAGTAGATGGCCACCACGGGCTTGAGGCCTTCGCAGGCCAGGCCGGCGGCGAAGGTCACGGCGTGCTGCTCTGCAATGCCGACATCGAAATAGCGCCCGGGGAACTTCTGGTGGAACTCGACCATGCCCGAGCCTTCGCGCATGGCCGGCGTGATGCCCACCAGGCGCGGATCGTGCGCGGCCATGTCGCACAGCCACTGGCCAAAGACCTGGGTGTAGGTCGGCTTGGGCGGCTCACCCGTAGGCGCTGCCTTGACGAGGCCGACGGCCGGGTCGAACTTGCCTGGGCCGTGATAGGCGATGGGATCGGCTTCGGCCAGCTTGTAGCCATAGCCTTTTTTCGTGACCACGTGCAGGAACTGCGGGCCGCCGAGCTCGCGCAGGTTCTCCAGCGTGGGGATCAGTGAATCCAGGTCATGGCCATCGATGGGGCCGACGTAGTTGAAGCCGAACTCCTCGAAGATCGTGGCCGGCACCACCATGCCCTTGGCATGCTCTTCGAGCTTCTTGGCCAGCTCGAACAGCGGCGGTGCATTGCGCAAGACCTGCTTGGCGCTTTCGCGGGCGGCCGTGTAGAAGCGGCCCGACATCAGGCGCGCCAGATAGCGGTTGAGCGCACCCACCGGCGGCGAGATCGACATGTCGTTGTCGTTGAGCACCACCAGCAGATCGGGCATCTTGCCCGCATGCGGCACCCCGGCGTTGTTGAGTGCCTCGAAGGCCATGCCGGCCGTCATCGCGCCATCGCCGATGATGGCCACGGCCTTGCGTGCCTCGCCGCGCAACTGGGCGCCCTGCGCCATGCCCAGGGCCGCCGAGATGGAGGTGGACGAGTGGGCCGTGCCGAAGGTGTCGTACTCGCTCTCGTCACGCCGCGGGAAAGCCACTCATGCCGCCGAACTGGCGCAGCGTGGCCATGCGATCGCGCCGACCCGTCAGGATCTTGTGCGGATAGGTCTGGTGGCCGACGTCCCACACCAGACGATCTTCCGGCGTGTGAAAGACATGGTGCAGCGCGATGGTCAGCTCCACCGTACCCAGGTTCGACGACAGGTGCCCGCCGGTGCGCGAGACGCTGTGCAGCAGGTAGTCGCGCAGTTCGTATGCCAGTTGCTTGAGCTCGGAGCGCGACAAGTGCCGGATGTCGGCCGGTTTGTCGATCCTGGACAGCAGGGGGTAACTCATCTTGGCATCCTTGCGTGATGTTCTTGGGTCTGTGGCCGCTGAGATCGCTGAGTTCGTTCAGTGATCGCGGTGCACGATGCGCTCGGCCAGCGCAGCCAGGGCCCAGCAGGCCTCTTGAGGCAGGCCGCTGCGCGTCAGCGCATGGAGCGACTGGGTCAACAGATCGGCGGCCTCCCTTCGCGCGCCGTCCAGGCCCAGCAGGGCCACATACGTGGGCTTGTTGGCATCGGCATCCTTGCCGGCCGTCTTGCCCAGCTTGTCGGAGCCTTGGGTCTCGTCCAGCACATCATCGACGATCTGGAACGCCAGGCCCATGGCATGACCATAGTCGGTCAAGGCCTGCCAGGCGAGGCTGTCGGGCAGCAGGCCGCCACAGGCCGCCCCCATCTGCACGCTGGCTCGCAGCAGCGCACCCGTCTTGCGCTGATGCATGTCGCGCAGGGTGCGCTCGTCGAGCGCATGGCCCACGCTGGCCAGATCGATCGCCTGTCCGCCCGCCATGCCGGACTGGCCCGAAGCCCGCGCCAGGATGCGCACCAGGCGAGCCTGCAGATCCGGCGGCACGCCGACGCCTTCACCGATCTCGGGTGTCAGCACCTCGAAGGCCAGCGCCTGCATCGCATCGCCGGCCAGCATGGCCTGGGCTTCGCCGAAGGCCACGTGCACGGTGGGCTTGCCCCGGCGCAGCACATCGTTGTCCATGCACGGCATGTCGTCGTGAACAAGGGAATAGGCGTGGATCAGCTCGACCGCGCAGGCAGCCCGCAGGGCGGCCTCGCGCCCACGCGCCTCCTGTCCTGCTCCTGAGGCGTCTGCCGCGGCCTGCACCAGCAGGGCACGCAGGCGCTTGCCACCGTCGAGCACGCCATAGCGCATGGCCTCGCCCAAGCCGGCAGGCGCCGAGGCCGGCACCCATTGCGCCAGGGCCGATTCCACCTGGGCCAGCACCTGGGCCGACCAATCCTTGAAGCGCACCGAATTCATGCCTCGTCCCAGGGCTTGAGCTGGCCTTCTTCGAGCAGCTTGACCTGCTGCTCCACGGCTTCGAGCCGACCGCGGCAGAACTGCAGCAGTTGGGCACCGCGCTGGTAGCTGGCCAGCAACTGATCCAGCGGCAAGGCGCCCGATTCCATGCGGCCGACAAGTTGCTCCAGCTCGGCCAGGGCCTCTTCGTAGTTGCCCGGCAAGGAGGCCTCCTGGGGCGCTCCCGTGGCGGGCTGTTCTGCACTGGATTTGCCGGATCTGGCCATGGTGTCGTTGGATGCGCCCCCGCAAAGGGAGCTTGGGCCGTGAAGGCGCCCTCATCAGGGCAATCGCGTATTCTATTTCGAGCCCGCTGTCCCTGCGCCCCACCCGGGTGGGGCCTCATGCGCGCCCGTCCCCCCGGTCAGGGTGTCAGCCGCCCGCTTGACCTGCGACAACATACCCATACTCATCCCGTCCTGCCCCCTGAGGGTACAATTTCGGGCTTTCCCGAGCACGCCCATCTGGACATGGGGCGGCCCGATCTCGAGCCGGCATGCATGCGATCTGCCTTCGACATGCGTCGGCCGGATGAGGCCTCCAGCACCCCGTGTCCGGGATTCCTGCCCCAGTGAATACCGGCGGCTCGCGACGCTTCGCCATTCTTTCAAGCCCCCGGCCCGCCGGGATTTTTCAAAGCCCTTGTGCAGACGCCGGCCCACCGCCGCGCACGAAGCCAAGGGGGGTTGACATTGGTTTTTGGAGATCCTGGGGATCATGTCCGACCTGAGTCACGCACTCAACGCCCTTCATCGCAGTCACACACAACTGCCCGTGTCCGTCTACTTCGACGAACAGCTTTACAAAGAGGAGCTTGAGCGCATCTTTCAGTCCGGTCCTCGCTACCTCGGCCACGCCCTGAGCGTGCCCGAGGTCGGCGACTATTACGCCCTGCCGCAGGAAGCCGAAGGCCGCGCGCTCGTGCGCTCGCCCGAGGGCATCCAGCTGATCTCCAACGTGTGCCGCCATCGTCAGGCGGTGATGCTCAAGGGCCGCGGCAACAGCCGCCACAACATCGTGTGCCCGCTGCACCGCTGGACGTACAGCCACCAGGGCCAGTTGATCGGCGCGCCGCACTTCGATCACGACCCGTGCCTGAACCTCAACAACTACAAGATCCGCAACTGGAACGGGCTGATCTTCGAGGACAACGGCCGCGACATCGCCCGTGATCTGGCCGGCATCGACGCCCGTTTCAAGCCCGGCGGCGACCTGGACTTCTCCGGCTTCGTGCTCGACAAGGTCGAACTGCACGAGTGCAACTACAACTGGAAGACCTTCATCGAGGTCTATCTGGAGGACTACCACGTCGGTCCCTTCCACCCCGGCCTGGGCAACTTCGTGACCTGCGATGACCTGCGCTGGGACATGGCCGATGAATACTCGGTGCAGACCGTGGGCGTGGCGCGCACCTTCGACAAGCCCGGGCTCGGACGTCTACAAGAAGTGGCGCGAGGTGCTGCTCAAGTACCGCAATGGCGAGAAGCCCACGCAGGGCGCCGTGTGGCTGACCTACTACCCGACGATGATGGTCGAGTGGTATCCGCATGTGCTGGTGGTCTCCAACATGTACCCGCAAGGGCCGCAGAAGACGCTCAACGTGGTGGAGTTCTACTACCCCGAAGAGATCGCCGCCTTCGAGCGCGAGTTCGTCGAAGCCCAGCAGGCCGCTTACATGGAGACCTGCATCGAGGACGACGAAATCGCCGAGCGCATGGACGCCGGCCGCAAGGCGCTGATGCTGCGGGGTGACAACGAGGTCGGCCCGTACCAGAGCCCGATGGAAGACGGCATGCAGCACTTCCACGAGTGGTATCGAAAGAAGATGCCCCCCCCTACGCGCTTCGCGCGCCCCCCAGGGGGCACTACCGGTGGTCCGGCAGAGCCGGATCCACGGTAGTCGCTGGGTCGGGTCGCACCGAGCCAGCCTCCTTCAGCCGCCGCACTGGCGGCTTTTTCTTGTCCTCACAGATGTCCTCTTCTCCACGTTTCTCGCCTTACGGCCAGATGGTGCTGGCCACGGTGCTGTTCGCGTTCATGGGCGTGTGCGTGAAGCTGGCCTCGGCCCATTTCGGCACGGCGGCCGTGGTCAGCATGCGCGGGCTGGTGGGGGCGATCATGATGGCGCTCATCGCCTGGCATGCCGACACACCGCTGCGCACCCGCGTGCCCATGCTGCATGTCAAGCGCGGTCTGGCCGGCGTGCTGGCCTTGAGCCTGTGGTTCTACTGCATCGGGCATCTGCCGCTGGCCACGGCCGTGACGCTGAACTACATGTCTTCCGTCTGGATGGCGGTGTACCTGCTCATTGGCCAAGGCCTCTTCGGCGGCCAGCGCGTGGACCGGCGGCTGGTGATGGCCATTGCCATCGGCTTCCTCGGCGTCGGCCTGGTGCTGCACCCCACGCTCAGTCGCGAACAGCTGTTTGCCGGCGTGCTGGGCATCGGCTCGGGCATGCTGGCCGCCGCGGCCTATGTGCAGGTCACCGCACTGGGCCGCGCGGGCGAGCCCGAGGTGCGCGTGGTGTTCTACTTCTCGCTGATGGGCACGCTGCTGGGCGCCCTCACCTGGCTGATTCCGGGCCAGGACAATCACACCGCGCTGGCCGCCATCCCATGGTGGGCCTGGACCGCACTGATCGGCGTGGGCGCGTTCGCCACCATCGCGCAATTGCTGATGACGCGCGCCTATGCGCGGGGCCGCATGCTGGTCAACGCCAGCCTGCAGTACCTCGGCATCGTGCACGCGAGCGTGCTGGGCATGCTCATCTTCGGTGAGCGGCTCAGTTGGGATGGCATGCTCGGCATGGCGTTGATCGTGGGCGCCGGCATCGTGTCAACGAGGCTGAAATCCGCTTCCGGCCAAGCGGCACGGCACGAAGACAGCCGTCAATGATCGTGCGCAAGCAAAGGCGACATGGCCGGCTTGCCGACCGCTGAAGCGGACGCAGCCATCGCACCGTGGGCGGCCTCACCATGCACCGCCTCTTCATGCGAGGGCTCCTCGCCCCGCGCATGCCCATGCGCCGCGTCATGCAGATCGTGCAGCCCGCCCACGATGGAGCCGATCATCAACAGCCCCGCCGCCAGCCAGAAGATCTGCATCACCGTTTCACGCACATCCAGGCGCTTTTGCAGTTGCGGGATCAGGTCGGCCACGGCCACATACACGAAGCTGCTGGCCGCCACCACCATCATGTAAGGCAGGAACTCGCGCCATGGCTCGATCAGGAAGTAGCCCAGCACGCCCCCCACCACCGCGGCCAGGCCTGACAGCGCGTTGTAGGCCAGTGCCCGTGCGCGCGAGAAGCCCGCATTGATCAGCACGATGTAGTCGCCGACCTCCTGCGGGATCTCGTGAGCAATGATGGCCAGCGCCGTCACGAAGCCCAGGTGCGGGTCGGACAGGAAGGCCGCCGCGATCAGCACCCCATCGCAGAAGTTGTGGATGCTGTCGCCGACCAGCACGCTCCAGCCGCCACGCCCGGCCTGCTGCTTGTCGAAATGATGATGGTGGTGATGGCCATCGTGCTCATGGTGGTGGCCATGGCGGTACAACTCGGCCTTTTCCAGCAGGAAGAAGAACAGCAGCCCTCCGAGCAAGGTCAGGAACAGGCCTTGGGGCGGCTTGGAGGATTCGAACGCCTCGGGCAGCACATGCAGCAGCGCCGTGCCCAGCAGCACACCGGTGGACAGGCTCACCAGATGCCGCACGATCAACCCCAGCAAGGGCGCCGAAAGCGCTGCGGCCAGCAGCACTGAAACCACGCCGCCCGCAAAGGTGGCAGCCACGATGTAGGTCAAGGTCATTTGTCGATCTTAGCAATGCTGTCAACGCCCTTGCCGCCTGGCTCGGGGCCGTCATGCCGGCTGTCATCCATTGGGGAGACAATACCCCGCATGGACAAGCTGCCGACCCTCCCCTCCCCCAGCCAGAAGCAGACGCCGCGCCTGACTCACAGCGCCTATCCAGACCTGCTCGCAGCCATCGACATGGGCTCCAACAGCTTCCGCCTGGAGATCGGCGAGATCGGCAAGGGCCGCTACAAGCGCATCGATTACCTCAAGGAAACGGTGCGCCTGGGCGGCGGGCTCGACAGCCACGGCATGCTGACCGAAGAAGCCACGCAGCGCGGCCTGGCCTGCCTGGCACGCTTTGCCGAGCGGCTCAAAGGCTTCGCGCCCTGGCAGGTGCGGGCCGTGGCCACGCAAACCTTGCGGGAGGCCCGCAACCGCGATGCCTTCCTGCTGCGTGGCGATCAGGTGCTGGGCCATCCCATCGAGGTCATTGCCGGCCGCGAAGAAGCCCGGCTGATCTACCAGGGCGTCTCGCGGCTGCAGCCCAGCGATCTGCCACGGCTGGTCATCGACATCGGCGGGCGCTCGACCGAGATGATCCTCGGGCGTGGCCGCACGCCGCAGGTCACCGAATCGTTCAAGGTGGGCAGCGTCAGCCTGTCCATGCAGCATTTCCCGGGCGGGCGCTTCACGGCCGAGGGATTTCGCAACGCCCAGATTGCGGCAGGCGCCGAGCTGGAAGAGGCCTTGACGCTGTACCCGCGCCACCTGTGGAAAGAGGCGCTGGGCTCCTCCGGCACGGTGGGTGCGGTCTCCCAGATCCTGGCCGCCAACGGCATCACCGATGGAAGCATCACGCCCGAGGCCCTGCGCTGGTGCATCGAGCGTTGCCTGCAAGCCGGCCACGCCGACTTGCTCAACCTGCCCGGGCTCAAACCCGAGCGCAAGGCGGTGCTGGGCGGCGGGCTGTCCATCCTCTACACCCTGGCCCACCATTTCGACATCGCTGCGTTGCGGCCGGCCAAGGGTGCACTGCGGCAAGGCGTCATCTTCGATCTGGAAGAGCGTCTGGAAGCAGCCCGCCACAACCGCCAGCCTGATCCGCGCGACACCTCGGTGCGCGAACTGCAGCAGCGCTTCCGCGTGGATGCCGCCCAGGCCGATCGCGTTCGCCGCAGGGCGCAGCAACTGTGGGTCAGCCTGGGCGAGCCCCTGGCCGGGCAGGATGGTGAAGATGCACGCGAACTGGGATGGGCTTGCGCCCTGCATGAGATCGGCATGATGGTCTCGCACCACGACCACCATCGGCACAGTGCCTATCTGCTGGGCCATGTGGACGCCTCCGGCTTCTCGCAATCGCAATTGCGAAGGCTGGCGGCATTGGTGCTGGGGCAACGGGGCGAGCTCACCAAACTGGCCGAACACATGCATGACGCCGTGCTGATGTCCCAGGTGCTGTGCCTGCGCCTGGCCATCATCCTGCACCATGCGCGCGTGGATCTGCCCGACTCGGTCGCATCACTGAGCCGCGTGCGCGGCAAGGCCAGGCTGACGCTGTCGGGTGCATGGGCGCATGCGCACCCGCGCACGCTGCATCTGCTGCAAGAGGAATCGCGCCGCTGGGCGGCTCAGGCCGACCGGGCGCTGCTCATCGAGATGGCCTGACGCACTGTCACAGGCCCAGGGCCTTGCGGTAGGTGCGGCCCCACATCGGGTGGCCTGCTTCGGCCTTGCTCAAGGCAAAGGTGGGGTCGGCCGCCTTGGCATTCTTGAAGGCCGCAGCGCACAAGGTGGTGCGCTTGCTGGTGCAATAGATGAAGGCCAGGTGCTTGTGGGCATTGGCCAGATCCGCGGGTGCATCCAGGCCGGCCTTGAGCGCGGCCTTGAGTTGCGCCTCTGACTGCTTGTACTGCCCTGCCTTGTAGGCCTTGAGGCCATCGGCCAGCGCAGCCTCACCGGCGGCAGGCGTGCGCGGCGCAGGTTTGGCGGGCACGGGCGGTGTCGCGGCAGGGGCCGCACCCTTGGCGGCCACGGGGGTTTCCTGCGCGGGCGCAGCCACCCTTTTCCGGCGGATACACCGTCGAACATGCCGACAGCACACAGGCGGCCAGCATCGCAAGCAGGGGCATGGAAGGCTTCATCTTCTTGAACGTGCACATCATCTTGTCGTCTGCTTGAGAGGGCCCATCAGAACGCGTGGTTCAGACGCACTGTCTTGCCGGCCGTGATCTGGATGGTCTTGCGCAGATCGGGAGAATCGCCATTGCGCAGCACCACTTCATGGGCACCCGGCGGCAAGAAGAGCTGGGAGAGTGGCGGGGTCACGCCGACCAGACGGCCATCCACCCATACTTCGCCCCAGGGGTTGATGGCCAACTGCAAGGTCCCCGTGGCCGTGGCCGCATCGGGTTGGGCCGCCGAAGCCAGCGCCGCCTCGGTCTGCTCGGCCAGCGAGGGCGATGCAGATGCCGGGACCTGCGTGGCAGCCGCATCGGTCACGCCCTGCGGATTCAGCACCGACGATGCGGTCACACCGGCCGGCGCACCCACCGAGATCGGCAGTGCTGCCGCAGGCCCCACGGCCACGGCTTCCGGCGCCTTGATCGCTGGCGCCGCAGCAAGCACTTCATCGGACGCCGGGGACGCAGCACGGTGCAGCCACACGTAAGCCCCCGCGCCCACCGCGACAGCCAAGCCACCCGCCGCCAGCGCCCACAGGCCCGGTCGCACCAACTTCCGTGCGGCACCTGCCTGCGTCATCCGCGACAAGGCCGGGCCGCCGGGCGCCTTCTTGCCTGGGCGCGCCGGATCTTCCATGCCTTCGAGCCATTCACGCAACTCTGCCGACAGGCGCCTGGCCGAGCGCGTACGCTGCTCGGGGTCGCGGTGCATGGCCCGCGCTGCGATGCGCGCCAGCGCCTCCGGCACATCCGCATTCACCTGATTGGCCATGGGCATCGGCTTGTTCAGCACGGCATCGGCGATCTCTTCGAGGCTGTCGCCCTGAAAGGGCCTGGCGAACACCAGCAGCTCATACAGCACCACACCGAGCGCATACACATCCACCCGGCGGTCCACGGGCCGATGCAGCACCTGCTCGGGCGCCATGTAATACGGCGAGCCGCCCACGATTTCCTGGAAGCGGCTTTCCGGATCATCCCGTTGCGCCGCCAGCGACTCCACCTGCCGCACCCGCGCAATGCCGAAGTCCAGCACACGCGGCTGGGTGCGCCCGACCATGAAGATGTTCGCCGGCTTGATGTCGCGGTGGATCACGCCCTTGTGATGCGCATACGACAGCGCATCGGCCACGCGCCGCACGATCAGCGCCGCCTGGGCGGGCGTCGGCTTCCAGCCCATGGCCAGCAATTGCCGCAGGTCCTTGCCCTTGAGCAGCTCCATGGCGATGTAGGTGCCGTGGTCGCTGGGCCCGGCGTCGTACATCGTGACGATGTGGGGGTGGTTCAGACTGCCCGCCGCCTTGGCCTCGTTCAAGGCCAGCGCGTTGAACTGCTCGCGATCGGATGCGGGCAGATCGACATGCAGGGTCTTGATCGCGATCAGGCGCGAGAGCAGCGGATCGTGGGCCACATGCACAGTGCCCAGCCCGCCCTCGCCGATCACGTACTTGAGCGCGTAACGGCCAATGTGCCCGATGGTGGGCATCTGCTCGGGGCGCTGGCGCTTGAGGTCGAACCCGGCCGGCTCGGGCAGCGGACGGGTCTCGGCCACCGTGTCCTGGTCGTCCGCGGCAGCCACCAGCCGTTCAGCCTCCTCGTCGTAAGGCTGCGTGACGGCAGGTTGCGTTGGCGTAGACACGTACGGTCACCCTTAAATCTTGGCGCCGCCCTTCCCCGCCGGATCAACGATGGCCAGGGCGTGCGGCTTTGACTTCGTCAGGGCGCAGGCCGGGGGCCAGGTGGTCCAGCACGCCATTGACATATTTGTGCCCGTCGGTTCCGCCGAAGCTCTTGGCCAGCTCGACCGCCTCATTGATGGCGACCTTGTAAGGCACATCCAGGCAGTGCGTCAGTTCATACGCACCGATCCAGAGCACGGCGTGCTCGACTGGCGACAGTTCTTCGACAGGTCGATCCAGAAACTTGAGCAGGGCCGCATCCAACTGCGCGCGCTGATCGATACAGCCATGCAACAGCGCATCGTAATGGGCGCGGTCGCACTTGGCAAACTCGTCCTGTTCCCGAATGTGAGCATCGATACTGCCTGCATCACGCGGGTTGATCTGCCACTCGTACAGCCCCTGCAGCGCGAACTCGCGCGCGCGGCGGCGTGAAGATTTGGCACGGTCACGCGGCGGGCCGCCGGCGCCGGTCTTGCGGGCCGGGCGTCCTTCGGGGATGGCGGCCGATGGATCGGGGGCGCGGTCGGGGGTGTTGTCGGTGGGGCTCACAGCAGGTCGTCCAGCAAATTGGCCATCTCGACAGCCACACGGGCGGCATCGCGCCCCTTTTCTTCGACACGGGCCTCGGCCTGCGCCTGGTTTTCCACGGTCAGGATCGCGTTCGCAATCGGCACGTGGTGATCGAGGCTGACACGGGTGACGCCTGCGCCGCTCTCATTGGCGACCAGCTCGAAGTGATAGGTCTCGCCGCGGATGATGCAGCCCAGGGCGACCAGGGCATCGAAGCGCTCGCTGTCGGCCATGGCCTGCAGGGCCATCGGCACCTCCAGCGCGCCGGGCACCGTCACGTGCTGGATGTGCTTGGCCGACACCCCGAGCTTGACCAGCTCGTCGATGCAGACCGCGGCCAGCCGCGAAGTCAGTTCGTCATTGAAACGGGCCTGCACGATCCCGATGCGGAGATCGTTGCCGTCCAGCCGTCCGGCTTGTCCTTTGTCTGCGCCTTGCATGGTGTTCTGTCCGAAAGAGAAAAGAGCGAAAGGGATGAATGAAAGAGCGGTGAAGTGTCAGCGCGATGAAGGCCCGATGCGCACCTGGTCACGTGCATCAGGCCGAAGGCGACAGCGTGGCGCCGTCAACCGTCAGGAAGCCGGTGACCTCCAGGCCGAAGCCCACCATGGACGGCAGTCGCTGCTGGTTGCCCAGCAGGCGCATGCGGTGCACGCCCAGCGTCTTGAGAATCTGCGCGCCCACGCCGTAGGTGCGCAGGTCCACCGGTGTCTTGGGCGTTTGCACGGGTGCGGTCGGCAGCAGCCGCTCCAGCAGGCGATCGGGATCGTCGCCCACATTGAGCAGCACCACCACGCCCTTGCCCGCATCGCGCACGGCACCCAGCGCCTTGGGCAGCGGCCACGAGTGTGCGCGGCTGCCGGCATCCAGCCAGTCCAGCACGGACAGCGGCTCGTGCACGCGCACCAGCACCTCGTCGTCCTGCGACCATGCGCCCAAGGTCAGGCCCAGGTGCAGGGCACCGGTGCGGTCCTTGAACACATGCGCGGTGAACTCGCCTTCCGGCGTCTGCATGGCCCGCTTGCCCAGCGGCTGGATCAGCGATTCATTGCGGCTGCGGTACTGGATCAGGTCGGCAATCGTGCCGATCTTCAGGTTGTGCTCCTTGGCGAACACCTGCAGATCGGGCAGACGCGCCATGGTGCCGTCGTCGTTCATGATCTCGCAGATCACCGAGGAAGGCGTCAGCCCGGCCATGCCGGCCAGATCGCAGCCGGCTTCGGTGTGGCCTGCACGCATGAGCACGCCGCCATCCTGCGCCTGCAAGGGGAAGATGTGCCCAGGCTGCACCAGATCGGAAGGCTTGGCATCGCGTGCGACAGCCGCCTGCACGGTGCGGGCGCGGTCCGCGGCGGAGATGCCGGTCGTCACCCCTTCGACGGCCTCGATGGACACGGTGAAGGCCGTGCCGTGCTTGGTGCCGTTGCGCGTGGCCATCGGCGGCAGTTGCAGCCGCTCGCAACGCTCACGCGTGAGCGTCAGGCAGATCAGGCCGCGGCCGTACTTGGCCATGAAGTTGATGGCTTCGGGCGTGACATGGTCGGAGGCCAGGACCAGGTCGCCTTCGTTCTCGCGGTCTTCTTCATCGACCAGGATGACCATGCGGCCAGCGGCGAGTTCAGCGATCAGCTCGGGGATGGGAGAGATGGGCATCCTGCGATTGTAGGCGGGAGAACCCAGCTTGACAGCACCGTGGCCTTGTGAAATGCCACGAAGCGCCCCGATTCACTTCTGTCCTAATACCGCACGCACGCTGCGACCGATCTTGCCAAGCAGGCCCGTGCCATCCCGCGAGGCAGCAGGCTGCGTGTCCGCACCAGAGGCAGAGGCCCCGCCCGCCCCCGCCTCCGCGCCTTTAGGATCCGTGCCGGCCAGCGCGCGCTCGTAGCTGCCCGCCAACTGGCTGAAATCCTCGAACACGAATTTTCGAGGGCTGAAATGCACCCCCATCTGCTGAGCCATCAGATGGGCCGCCTGCAGCGCAAGCAGGGAGTGCCCTCCCAGATCGAAAAAATTGTCCTCTGGCCGGATGTCCTGCACGCCCAGCACCTGCTGCCACACGGCCAACAATTGCCGACCAACCTCCGAGAGGGCGACCTGCGGCGCCGCAGCTTCAAGCTGCAACGGCGGCTCTTGCGCCAGGGCCGCATCCAGGGCGCGGTGGTCCACCTTGCCGTTGGGCAGGCGGGGCAGCCCGGCGTCCAGCATCAGGAATCGGCCGGGAACCATGTAGGCCGGCAGCAGGGAGGTGAGCTGTGCACGCAGCTCACGCACCGAGCCGCCCGGCGCCCCATCAAGGTAGGCAACCAGAACGGGGCCGGCATCGCCCGTGACCAGATGGACCACAGCCTCGCGACAGCCCTTGGCTCGCACGATGGCCGCCTCCACTTCGCCGGGCTCAATGCGGTGGCCTCGCCACTTGATCTGCCGGTCCTGCCGACCCAGGCAATGCAGACGGCCCTGCGCATCCCAAGTGCCGACGTCACCGGTCAGATAGGTGCGCACACGACGCCCGTTGGGCGCGGTCATCATGACGAAACGATCGGCCGTCATGCCCTCCTGCGCCCAATAGCCATCGGCCACACCCGCGCCGGCCAAACAGATCTGCCCGCGCACACCCGGCGGACACACCTGCCCCGATGCATCGGCGATCCAGGCCAAGGTGTTGGCAATGGGACGCCCGATGGACAGCGGAGCACCGCTTGCCTCATCGGCCCCCTCGATGCGGGCGCAAGTGGACCACACCGTGGTTTCCGTCGGGCCATACATGTTCCAGACTTCAGCCCCCAACGCCAGCATGCGTTGGGCCAACGCGGGCGCCAGCGGCTCGCCACCCACGAGCGCCAGACGCCTCTCGCCCGATCCATGCAGCCCCCAGGTGCGCCCGCCCTGCGCCTCGCACAGCAAGGTCCATGTGGAAGGGGTGCCCTGCATTGCCGTGATCCGGTGCCGCACCAGCAAGGCGGCCAAGGTCTCGCCATCCAGCGCATCCTCACGGGAAGCCCAGGCCAGCGCGCCACCGGCCAGCAGCGGCAGGAAGGACTCCAGCACCGAAATGTCGAACCCGGGCGTGGTCACCGCCAGCCAGCGATCGGCAGGCTGAACCGCCAAGGTTTCGCGCAGACCGCACAGCATGTTGACGACCGCGCCCTGGCTCACCACCACGCCTTTGGGCTTTCCGGTCGATCCGGATGTGTACATCAGATAGGCCACATCCCGCGCCTGCCCCGCCTCGGCCGCCTCGCGCCCGCCATCGGCCTCATCGAGGCCTTCAACCGGTGCGCTGCCATCCAGCACGGCATCGACAAACAGGATGTCCACCCCCTCGCTGCGCCAGGCTTGGGCCAGGGCCTCAACCGATGGGTCATCGCGCTCCATCAGCATCCACCGACATGCCGCATCGGTGCGGATCATGTCCAGCCGTTCAGTCGGATGCGAGGGATCCAGCGGCACATAGGCCGCCCTGCACGACCAGATCGCCAGGATGGCCTGCGTGACCCGGGGACCTTGCCTCAACGACAAGCCGATGCGATCACCGGGCTTGACGCCATGGGCCCTCAACACTTGCGCCAAGCGACCGACTTGCTGCATCAAGGCGTCGCGGTCCAGCCATGTGGCGCCATCCCACAGGGCGGGCGCACGGGCATCGTGATCGCGCATGGCAACCATCGCGCCCCAAACCGTCTGCCATGGCCACACCCGCACCGGCCCTTGCGCCCAACGCTGCACCGACGCGTGTGCTTCAGGATCGAGCCAGGAGAGCAAGCCAACAGGCTGGGCACCGACGCCGGGTTGCACGATCGCCTCCAGCAAAGCTTGAAAGCGCTTCATCAGCCCTTGCGCCACATCGGCGGACACAGCCTCGGTGCGATGGCACCACTCGAACGTGCTGCCGTCCTGACGCTCCAGCAACAGCAAAGACACGGCCTCCGCCCCGCCGAAGGTCGGCACTGGCACAGACGAACGCGCCCACGCGCCCCACCGGTCACCGCGGCGCCTCAGGTCCACATAAGAGAACTGCGCCTGATAGACCGGATGGCTCTGCGCGTCGCGGCGAATGGGCAAGCGCTGGATCAGCCGCTCGAACGGCAGGTTGGCATGCTGCATGGCCTCTTTCAGGCGATCGCCCACATGGGCGACCAGGCCCTCGAACGTCGTCGACGCGTCCCACGCGATGCGCACCGGCAAGGTGTTGGCGAAAAAGCCGATCACATGCTGATGCTCGGGTGCAACGCGCCCCTTGACGGGCACGCCCACAGCCAGATCGTGCTGCCCCGCCGTTCGCCCCAGCACCAATGCATAGGCACTGAGCAAGACCGTGAACATGCTGGCATCCCAGTCCCGCGCCTTTTGACGAACGGCCTGCAAGAGACGATCCGGCACATCCACCCGCATCCGACCAACAGGTTCACGCTGCGCATCCGGCGCTGCGGGCATGGGCCAGAAGGCCAGCGGGTCAGGCAAGGGCGTCAGCCGATCCAAGCAATGCGCCATGTCTTCTTCAGCCGCGCCGCCATCCAGCCAATGGCGCTGGGCCTGTGCAAATCGCAGGTAGGCCCCATCGTCAACCTTTACCTCGCCATCGCCTGCCACATGGCGTGCCATGGATTCGGTCAACACCATCATGGACCAGCCATCGCAGATCAGATGGTGGCCCACGAAGACAAAGACAGCCTCATCCGCCGACAACAGATACAGGCGGGCACGGCACAAAGGCCCGGCGCTCATCAATTCGAACGGCGCCTGCCGATCCTGCGCCATGGCAGCATCCAGTTGCGCCGCGGACCAACCCTGGGCGTCCACAAGCTGCAGGCCGGGGCGCTGCTCGCTCAGCCCCTGGCGGACCTCCCCCTGATCGTTGACAGCGAAAGCCAGCCGCAAGGCGGCCTGCTCCTGCACCACCGCATCAAACGCCCGCTGCAGGCGGGCCGGCTCGATGCGCCCGGCCAGCCGATGCGCAGAGCAGATGTTGAACTCCGGGCGGCCAGGCTGGCTCGCCTCCATGAACCACACCCGCTGCTGCATGGGTGTGAGGGGTACCTCGAATGTCATGACTTCAGCGGATCGGCCTCAGGGTGACGAAGCAACATGCACACATCCTCACCGATCTGCCGCACCTGCCGGATCCGCCAATTCAGCGCGTCCGACATGGCGGGCAGGGCCGGTAGATCGGCCAAAGGCCTGCCCGGCCCGACCAGCTTGGGCGCGATGTACACCAGCAGCTCATCGACCCATCCCCCCTGGAGCAAGGCGGCATTCAGGACACCGCCGGCTTCCACATGCAACTCGTTGACGCCTCGCTTGGCAAGGTCCTCAAGCAAGGCGCCGAGGTCGGCATGGTCTGGATCGGTCCGAGGCAGCTCCGATACGGTCGCGCCGGTGGCCTGCAGCGCATCTCGCCGCAAGATGGCCGCGGCATCCAGCCCGGCAGAGGCAGCCCCGTAGACCCACACGTCTCCCTCTCCTTTCAGCAAAGCCGCATCCACAGGCGTGCGCCAGCGCGAGTCGAGCACGACCTTCACCGGCTGCCGGCGCGTGGCCAGGCCGCGCACATTCGAGCTGCGGATCATCTGCCAGCACGGTGCCGATGCCGGTGAGCACCGCCGACGCCCTTCGACGCCAGCCATGCCCATCCTGGCGGGCTGCCGGGCCGGTGATCCACTTGCTGTCTCCATCGGACAAGGCCGTCCGCCCATCCAGCGACACCGCCGCCTTCAAACGAACCCAGGGACGCCCCCGCACCATGCGGGACACGAATCCGATGTTGAGTTCCAATGCAGCCAGCGCCATCGGGTGATCTTGCGGCAGCACCTCGACATCCATGCCGGCGGTTTGCAAGCGCGCGACACCGGCTCCCGCGACCAGGGGATTCGGATCCCTCATGACGATCACCACACGCGCCAGCCCGGCGCTCACCAGCGCATCGGCACAGGGTGGGGTTCTCCCGTGGTGGGAGCAAGGCTCCAGCGTCACATAAGCTGTGGCCCCTTTCAATGACACGCCCGCAGCTTGTGCTGCGCGCAAGGCCATCACTTCCGCATGCGGCCCGCCCGCCTCCTGTGTCGAGCCTTCCGCGATGAAGTGCCCGTGTGCATCGGTGATGACACAGCCCACGCGGGGATTGGGATCGCTCACACCGATGGCCTGCTCTGCGCAAGCCAAGGCACGTTCCAGCCAAGGGATGTCGGTTTCTACGTACATGAGGGGGTGGGTCCGCCGTTCGTCCAGTCTGCGCGACCGCCCGTCGGATAGGTGATTGGCAGCCGTGAATATTGCTCAGACAATCGCGGCCATGTTCAGATCCGCGCCCATCTTCCGCCAACGCTCAGCATCATCAGGGTTCACCCTGATCGAGTTGATGGTCACTGTCACCATCCTGGCCATCCTGCTGGCGTTGGGTGTGCCGAGCCTAACCGAAATGATGCGGGACAAGGCGGCCAACGCGAGTGCGGAGGCGCTGGCGGCGGATCTGCGGCTGGCACGGATGGAAGCGGTCAAACGCGGGCAGCAGGTATCGCTGTGCGGTGTGGTCCTCAAAACACCGGCGGGTGGGGGGGCGCCCCAATATGAGTGCATGACAACTCAGAACGGCGCATGGGCGAACGGGTGGATGATCATCCCGGTTGGAAGCAATACGCCCACCAAGGTGCAGGAGCCGCACCTTGGCATCGACACCATCAAGCTCGACAGCACCGATCAATACATCTTCAATCCGACTGGCATGCTCCAAGGCGGCGGTCGGTCGAGCATCGTGGTGAAGTCGTCCACGTCTTCCGGCAGTGCGCGGGTGGTGTGCATCAACTCGGCCGGGAAGGCACGCATTGCCAAAGGGGAAACATGCTGAGCCGTCCCGCATTGCCTGGCCTTTCACGTGAAAGCGGCGCCAGCCTGATCGAAGTCCTGGTCTCCATCCTCGTGATCGCGCTCGGCATCCTGTCGATGGCCGCCGTGCAATCGAATGCCATCCGCTATCAGAAGACCACCGAGTTCCGCGCCATGGCCACGATGCTGGCCGCTGACCTGGCCGACCGCATGCGCGCCAACGAAACGGGTGCCGCCACCGATCAGTATCGGATCGCATCGGACAGCTATGCCGATGGCCTGCTGACCGAGGACAACGAAGGCACCCAGCCCAGCTGCGGCACCCTGGATGCGGACGGTGCGCTGACGCCCTGCTCCGTCAATGACATCAGTGCCCTGGACCTCTTTGAATGGCGCCGCCGCGTGCGCATGACCTTGCCCAATGCGGCGGTTCACATTGCCCAGTTCGATACCGCTCAGCGCGCCATCGAGTTCTGGGTGGGCTGGACCGAAGCCGACGACAAGGATGCCAGCGGCAACAGTCGCGCGCCGCGCGCCACCGAATGCCCGCCGACGGATGTGTGGGCCGAAGGCAAGGACGATCCTGCATTCCATTGCGTTTATTTGAGAGTGGCCCTATGAGCGCCGACCGGTCTTCTTCGCTTCGCTCGTCCCAGCGGGGCCTTTCCTTGATCGAGCTGATGGTGGCCATGGTCATCGGTCTGGTGGTCGTCGGGGCGGGCGCCAGTGCCTATTTCAGCGTGTCCACGAACAGCCGCAATGCCACCGCCATGGCCCGCATGACGGAAGACGCCAGCATCGCGCTCAACATCCTGCGTGCGCACATCGCCATGGCAGGCTATTCGCACCCCACAGGCAAAGAAACCGTCACGGAAACCTTGCCCGACAGAACGGAACGGACACGCGACATCATGACGCGCGCGTTCAAGGGCGGCACCACCGCCAGCGGCGACCCCAATCAATTCATCGCCGGATGCGATGGCCCGTTCGCCGATCGCAAGAGCAAGGAACTCAACATCGCCGAGCTGGCCTGCGATGACAAGAAGGCCGGTGATCCGGACTCCCTGGCCGTCGTGTACGAGGCCGAGCCGGACGTGACCTACACCGATTCCGCCGGCAACGCCACGGACTGCCTCAGCAACGCCGTGCCCGAGCAGAAACACCTCAGCGACCCCACGCTCAAGATTGCCAGCAACAAGTTCTACATCGACAAGGACACCACCACAGGCGTCGCCGGCCTGTACTGTCAGGGCAATGGCCGCAACGATGCTCCAGATGGCACCGATACCTTGCCGGCAACCCTCTCCCCGCAAATGATTGTCGAGAACGTCATCGGCATGGACATCCGCTATGGCGTGGGCGCCGCCGGGCCCCGCCCCGACACCCCCGTTGCACAGTCCTACCTGACTGCCACGGACCTCCGCAAGCTCGCCGGCACGGAAAGGTGGAGCCGCGTGGTCAGCGTGCGCCTGTGCCTGACGGTGCGCAGCCCGCCCACGATTCGGGTCAGCGCCAGTGAACAGCCCAGCTATGTCGCCTGCGATGGCACCGTCCAGGCCAACAACACCGGCGGCTTCGTCCGCACCTTCACGTCCACCATCGTGCTGCAAAACCGCATCGGCACCTTGAACACCCATGGCACCTGAGAAGGCCCGGTCATGAAGATGCAAACAGCAAGTCACCCTCACCGCCGCATCCGCCCGCCCCGTCTTGAAGGCAAGGGCCAAGGTGGTGTGGTTCTGGTCGTCGTCCTCGTGTTGCTGGTGATGGTCACCTTCATGTCCGTCAGCGTGATGCGCAGCTCCCTGGGCAGCGATCTGCTGACGAACAACAACCGCATGCAGACGCTGGCCATGGAGGTCGCGCAAACGGCACTGCGCTTTTGCGAAAACGATCTGCGCAAGACCAGCGGTGCCGTGCTGTTCACGGACAACCCGCAAGTGATGGCCAAGGCCACCTCGAAAGACACCATGGCCTGGACCGTCAAAAACAACTGGGTCGGTGGAGCGCCCAAGGCCAAAGCCTTGTCTGCGGACCAGCTGAAATCCGAAAAGACGCCCATCGTGCCCAGCAAGATGCCGGAGTGCATGGCGGAATTCGACCCTCAGGCCGATGGCGTGGTGGTCGTCACCGCAAGAGGCTTCAGCCCTGACTACACGGAAGACGCGGACACCAAGACACTCAAGAGCGGCTCCGTGGTCTGGCTTCAATCGCGCTTCCTGTTTGGCTCCGTCACGCCATGACGGCGGGCCAGCCCATTCATTGACACATCCAACGTCCGGCCGGACCGGTACAAGCAAGGGGACATCCACACCATGCGCCACACCAGACCGCTAGCAGACAGTCGCCCATCCAAGGCGCAGGCAGGCACGCGCCTTCGCCAGTCGACCATCGTCGCCACCCTGGTGGCCATGCAGGCGCACTGGATCGCACCGGCCCATGCGGACATGTATCAGTTGCCGCTGCTGTCGACCTCGCAGGCCGCGGCACTGCCCAATTTCGTGCTGACCCTGGACAACTCCGAGTCCATGGCACTGAATCACCTGCCTGAATCCAGTGTCGTGGTCAATGGCGTCACCGTGGCGTTTCCGGGCACCCGGATTGTGCAGATGTACCCTCTGCCCGGGGGCGAAACCGATTCGACCCGCAGCTATCTTCAGAACCCTGTGGGCACTGTCCCTGGCAGCACAGGCAGCACGTGCGCCAGCGCGTTTGAATGCCAGATGCGCTCGCCGGACGTCAACAGCATCTACTACAACCCGGGCACGCTGTATCAGCCATGGCCACTGGCCAGCGACCCCGGCAGCCGGATGCCCAATGCGGCGTTCGACAAAGCCCCCTTTGATCCGCTGGATGCCTCGAAAGGCACCGCCAACCTGTCTGCCGTATCGAACGGCCAGACCGCCACATGGTGCACAGGCATGCCGGAAGGGGTGCTGCAATGCGCGCAAGCTGCCCTGCCATTCAACCCGGCTGTCTTCTACCGCATCAAGGACAGCGCATCCAATCCCGGGCTGGCTGGCAGCTATGTGCAGTACAACCTCAACGGCAACAGCACGCTCCCCTGGGGCAAGAATACTTACCCCAGTCGCAAGGACTGCGACACCACATGCACCCTTGCCCAAGAACGCCAGAACTTCGCCAACTGGTTCACCTACTACCGGTCGCGGATCCTGTTGACGAAGGGGGCCGTCTCCGAAGCCTTTGCCTCCGTGGGCAACAACTTCCGCCTTGGATGGGGCTTCACCTCGGACGCCCGCTCCACCAACAATGCCAACCTCGCCGGAGGTGACACCCAGACCGGGCTGGGCTGGCCGACGCAAGGGGTCAAGCTGTTCAGCCAGAGTCATCAACGCGCCTTCCTCAATGCCATCCAGAAGCAGAAGGTGGGCGGCAGCACCCCCCTGAGGTTCGCCACGGCAGGTGTGGGCAACTATTTCACTCGCACCGACAGCTGGAGCCCATGGCGCATCACGCCAGGCGAGGGCGAATCCGCGGGCAATCCCATCCTCGGATGCCGGCGCGGCGGACACATCCTCACCACCGACGGCTATTACAACGATGGGCCTGGCGACTTGGCCGGAGACTTCACCACATCGGCTCTGCGTGTGGGCGAAGTCGACAGCAACCCCGACCTGACCATCAACGGACGCAAGTACACGCCCAGCGCGCCTTACGCCGATGCGCGCAACACCAATTCGCTGGCTGACATCGCCATGCGCTATTGGGCCTTCCCGCTGGTTCCGGGTGCGGAACTCAGCAACACGACGGACAAGGTCAAACCCACCGATCGCGATCCGGCGGACTGGCTGCACCTGAACCAATACATGGTGGGACTGGGCGTCAAAGGCTCGATGGACAGCTATGAAGCCCCCCCCTCCAGCACCGTGTGGCCGGCCATCCCGGGCCAGCAGAACAACACCGATCCCAGCAAGATCGATGACATGGGGCATGCAGCGGTGAACTCCCGCGGCAGGTACTTCACGGCGAAGGATGGTGAATCGCTCCGTTCGGCCATCATCAGCTCCATCAATGACAACCCACCGCAGGTCCGCAACGAGAGTGGTGTGGGCACCGTCGGCACCACGGCCATCCAGGGCGACACGGTCTACATCCCTCGATACAACGCCACGGATTGGTCAGGCGATGTGTCTGCGGCCGTCATCGACAGCAGCACCGCCCCCAGACTGCAGATCACCGAACTGTGGACCGCCAGCTCGGCCATGCCGGCACCTGACGCACGCAAGATCTACGCGTACTCGACCCGTGACAGCAGCTATGAAGCAGACCGCCTCACACCCAAGATCAGCGTGGTGGCCTTCACGAGCAGCAACAAGGACCATTTCGACACCATCCCCAATGCCTACCGGAGCGACAGCCTCATTGAGTTCTTGCGAGGCGGCAACCCCGCTGGCACTGGATACCGGAATCGCGAGAGACCGCTGCCGGACTTCGTGAACAGCACCCCCCTTCTCGTCAGCGGCAACCTGAACATGCAGTACGACAGGACCGGCCTGCCGTCCGGTGGTGCAAGCTACAAAGCCTTTGTCGAGAGCAAAGCCTACCGTACACCCCTGCTCTTCCTTGGTGGCAATGGCGGCATGCTGCATGCTTTCGATGCCAGCAAAGACAAGACGCAAGGCGGCGGACGAGAAGTGTTCGCCTATGTACCCAAGGGCGTCCAAGCTCATCTGCACCTGCTGGCCCAACTGGACTACCGCCACCGCTTCTACGTGGACGGCCCGCTGGCAGAGGCAGACGCCTACATCGACGGCAACTGGAAGAACTACGTGATCGGCACACTTGGCGCGGGTGGCAAGGGTGTCTTTGCCATCGAGGTGCCGCCGGCCGGCGGCAAGGACTCACCGGCTCTGCCATCGCTGAGCGCCGCCAGCGTCAAATGGGATCTTTCCAATGTTGACGTGTCCGAACTGGGGCACATCACCAGCCCGATCGAGGTTGGCCCGGTGCAGGGCACGAATGACTGGTATGCCTTTGTCGGCAACGGTCACGATTCCACGGGTGGCACCGCAGCCCTGATTGTCGTGGATCTTGCCACTGGCAAGGTGGCGCGGAAATTCGTGCTCGCCAATGCACCCGACGCCACCACGCCCAACGGTCTATCAGGGGTCAGCCTGATCCGCAATGCCCAAGGCGAAGTCATCGGCGCCTATGCCGGCGATCTTCATGGCCAGATCTGGCGCTTCGAGTTCGCGGGGAACGATGCGAGCCAATGGCGGGTTGGCTTTGGTAGCAAGCCGCTCTTCAGGGCACGACTGGGCAGCCAGATTCAGAAGATTTCCGCAGCGCCCGCGATCTATGCATTGCAGCCACAAGTGGGTACAGGCCACCTCATTCTGTTCGGGACTGGCCGACTCACAGAAAGCGGCGACACCCAAGACACCTCTGTTCAGACCTTCTACGGCGTGCTCGATCCCACGGATGGCTCACAAAGCCCGAGCACGAGTCCTTTCGAAGGAGCCACCTCGCACAGATCACTGCTGCAGCAACAATCTTTCCTCGACTTGCCCACCAACGGAGTGAGTCGGCAGTTGCAAAGCCTGACCAGCAATGCCGTCGTTCTGTCCGGTGAGGGACGCAAGCTCGGCTGGTATCTGGACCTGGACATGTCTCCAGCCAATACACCGGGCCTGAGTCAGGTCGAGCACCCGAAGGTCATCTACAAGCCGACTGTCGTCCGCAAGCTGGTCTACTTCACCGCGGTTGTCGCGCCGACCGCTCGCGAATCGTGTAGTGCGCAAGAAGGCGGGCAGCAAAGACTGGTCCTACCTGTTCTGACAGGCGGGCAGGCAGATGTGCAGACCTGGGATACGGACGGCGATGGCTTCATCACGACCAAGGATGAGATGGGCCAGGGCTACTGGACCTCCGGCAACGGTGGCGAATCCAGAGTGCGCGACACGGAAAACGTCAACATCGGCGTCGGCGTCGACCCCAATGGCCTCAAGCGCTTCAACAAATGCGCGGGCGACAACTCGCTGTGCCCGGATGACGAGGAGGGTGGTTTGCGCCCGATTTCCGACCGCATCTGGAAGCGCATCGTCAAGCCACCCTTCTGATCCGAAACACCTCGCATCCATGCACGACATGCCTTCTTCCAGCCATCCCGCGGCGGCCGGGCCTCACCCCAGGCCGGCCGGCTTCACCCTGATCGAACTGATGATCGTGATGGCCATCATCGCCATCCTGGCGGCCATTGCTTACCCGTCCTATCAGGAGTACGTTCGCCGTGGCCACCGAGCAGAGCTGCAGCGCGCCATGCTGGAAGCGTCTCAGTTCATGCAACGCTTCTATGCAGCCAACATGTCTTATGACTGCAAACTCGGCAAGGCCGGCTGCACAGCCGGAACGAACGATGCCGTGGCCTTGCCAGACGCCATCGCATCCGTGAAGTCGGGCAGCACCACGCTGTACACGATCTCCGTGGCATCCACGGCTGCCAGCAACTTCACGCTGACAGCCACACCCGCGGCGAACACGGTCATGGCCGCCGACCGCTGCGGCAAGTTCACGCTCACGGAAAGCGGCATCAAAGGCACGGCCGCCTCTGCCAGCGTGACCACGCCCGACGCAGCCGACAAGTGCTGGAAGTGATGCCGGAGCGGGGGCACCTCACTCGTCCCCGCCGCCGCCCTTGCCTCGCTTGCCCGTCTCCTTGATCGCCGCCACGAACTCGCTCACATCGTCGAAGCTGCGGTACACCGACGCAAAGCGCACATAAGCCACCTTGTCGAGCTTGCGCAACTCGCGCATCACCCATTCGCCCAGCTGCGTCGAATCGACTTCCTTCTCGCCTGAATGGCGCAGCTTTGCTTCGATGGCCTCCAGGGCATGCTCCAGCGCCTCGGCGCTCACCGGACGCTTGCGCAGCGCGATCATCATCGAGCCCTTGAGCTTGGCCCGGTCGTAATCCGTCCGTCGCCCATCGCGCTTGACGATGGCGGGCAACTCGATTTCCGCACGTTCATACGTGGTGAAACGCTTGTCGCAGGCATGACAGCGCCTGCGACGGCGGGTGGAATCACCCTCGTCCGAATCCCGGGTCTCGACGACCTGGGTCTCATGGTGACCACAAAAAGGACAACGCATCGCCCTGGCTCCCTGCAAAGAACGACATGTAGAACAACAAGAACAAAAAACCCGGCAATGGACGCATCCAAGGCCGGGTTCTGAGGCGTCATCGATGAAGCAGTGACATTGGCATCATCAAAGAACAGCAAGAAGAAGGCATCAACGGTAGACCGGGAAAGCCTTCGTCAGGGCCGCCACCTGCTCGCGCACACGCGCCAGAGTGGCCTCATCGTGCGGATTGTCCAGCACGTCGGCGATCAGATTGCCCACCTGCACGGCCTGCTCTTCCTTGAAGCCGCGCGTCGTGAAGGCCGGCGAGCCCAGACGGATGCCGCTGGTGACCATCGGCTTTTGCGGATCGTTGGGGATGCCGTTCTTGTTGCAGGTCATGTGCGCCGCGCCCAGGATGGCTTCGGCTTCCTTGCCCGTCAGATTCTTGGGGCGCAGGTCCACCAGCATCACGTGGCTCTCGGTCCGGCCAGACACGATGCGCAAACCACGCTTGGTCAGCGTGTCGGCCAGGGCTGCGGCGTTCTTGACCACCTGCTGCTGATAGGCCTTGAACTCGGGCGACAGGGCCTCCTTGAAAGCCACCGCCTTGCCGGCGATCACATGCATCAGCGGGCCGCCCTGGATGCCGGGGAAGATGGCGCTGTTGATCTTCTTGGCGATCTCTTCACCGCGCATCAGGATGATGCCGCCGCGCGGGCCGCGCAGGCTCTTGTGCGTGGTCGACGTGACCACATCGGCGTGCGGCACCGGGTTGGGATAGACGCCTGCGGCGATCAGGCCGGCGTAGTGGGCCATGTCCACCATGAAGTAGGCGCCGATCTCCTTGGCGATCTTGGCAAAACGCTCGAAATCGATGCGCAGGGCAAAGGCCGAAGCACCCGCGATGATCAGCTTGGGCTTGTGCTCGCGGGCCAGGCGCTCCATCTGCTCGTAGTCGATGTCTTCCTTGGCATCCAGGCCGTAGGACACGACCTTGAACCACTTGCCCGACATGTTCAGCGGCATGCCGTGCGTCAGGTGGCCGCCTTCGGCCAGGCTCAGGCCCATGATGGTGTCGCCGGGCTGCAGCAGGCCGAAGAACACGGCCTGGTTGGCTTGCGAGCCGGAGTTCGGCTGCACATTGGCGTATTCCGCGCCGAACAGCTGCTTGAGGCGATCGATGGCCAATTGCTCGACCACGTCGACGTATTCGCAGCCACCGTAATAGCGCTTGCCGGGGTAGCCCTCGGCGTACTTGTTGGTCAGCTGCGAGCCCTGCGCTGCCATCACGGCCGGCGAGGTGTAGTTCTCGGAGGCGATCAGCTCGATGTGGTCTTCCTGGCGCTGGTTTTCCGCCTGGATGGCCGACCACAGTTCGGGATCGACGTTGGCAATGGTGTGTTGGGCACGGTCAAACATGACGCGGCAGTCCTCTTCAAGGTTGAAGACCCACCACAGCACAAGCTGCAAGAGGGCTGCCCAGGCGAACGGCTGACACAGCCCCGGCAGAGTCAACCAGAGGCCGGCCGCGCTTCCCGGTGGTTCACCACCTCAGGCACCCTTGGTCAGGACCAGGGGCCATCTATCGCCAGTCGCGCGGCAAGTGCGGATTGTAATGGGCTTCTTCAGCCCTTGCTGGTCAGCAGGGCCACCTGCTCCACCCGATGCGGGGTGGAGGGCTGCCCCGGCACCGCATCGCTGGGGGCCACATCCACCGGTTTGGGCGCCGCCAAGGCCGGCGCCACACCAGAGGCGGAAGCCTTGGCCGCCGGCAGCGGTGTCGTCACATCGGCCTGCACCATGGTCTGCGGCAGGGTCACCGTCACCGGCACTTTCATGCCTGCTGCCACCTGCTTCAGATAACCCTGTTCTGCCAGCACCTTGGCCGCATACCCGCCATCGTCCAGCATGTTGGCAGCGCCCACGTAGTACTTCAGCCCGCCTTGCAGGCTGCCCGCACGGCGGATGCAATCCTTGAGCACCTGCACCCCCACGCGGAGATTGGTGACAGGATCGAACGCGGCATTCTGGCCACCAAAGATCTCGTACTTGTCGTGATGCACACGCGTCATCACCTGCATCAGGCCCTGTGCGCCCACATGGCTTTGCGCAAACGGATTGAAGCCCGACTCGATCGCCATCACGGCCAGCACCAAGGTGGGCTCGAGATTGGCCTGTTGCCCCAGCTTCCACGCCTCTTGGACGAGACGGCTGACAGGCTCCGGCGCCACGCTGTAACGACGGGCGATCCAGTAGGCGACATTGGCCTGCTGCCGGTTCAACTCGGCCGGGTTGGCCGCCGTGGCACGCTGGATGGCTTCCGGCTCGGCCAAGGCCAGCAACACGGCATTGTCGTCCTCGCGGCTCGCGGCCTCGGCATGGGCCCGCAGGCTGGCGCGCTCCATCAGCCAGCCCAGCGCCTGGGTCTCCAGGGTGTGCCGCACATCGGCCCGCCCCATGAGGAACACCACCACCGCCACGGCCAGCAATCCCAGCATCGCCAGCGCGTTGTGGCTCACGCGACGCATGCCCTCCACCACATCGGAGGCAAACAGCAACACACCCCCGACTGCGGCCTTCACAGCAGGCAGGGACTTCAGCAGACCGCTCACAGACCAGTCCGCTCCGATCACCGCGACCTCACCGGCCTCGGCTGCACGCTCACACGCTGTCATGTTTCTCCTTTCCTCACGTCGCCCACTTCAACGAACGGGCGCCTTTCGGCAACCACATCTCGTCTTGCAAGCGCCAGTGATAATGCCCCTGACCGAGATGACGGCTGCGAGCGGTGCAAAGGCTCGCAACCCTCCCGATGGCCTGCGTGTCCAAGACATCAGGCGCATCGACATGCCAGGGCTGGCAGCGTTGTGCCTCACATGAGACACAAGGGTAAACCCGGACAAATCACGGATACCGGGTGTAACGGCGCGGATTCTAGGCAAGCTTGAAATAACCAGTCAAGCATAAGAAACAGGCTTCTTATTACTTCAGAACATGAAATACCGTGATCTCCGTGACTTTGTGAACACCCTGGAAAAGCAGGGCGAACTGCGTCGCATCGAAGCGCCCGTGTCGACCTACCTGGAGATGACGGCCTTGAGCGACCGCGTTCTGCGGGCTGGCGGGCCCGCGCTGTGGTTCAACCACCCCACCACCTCGGGGGTGCCGGCCAGCGGCCCCCTCCCCCCAACAAAGCGTTACAAAGTTCCGGTCTTGGCCAATCTATTTGGTACCCCCCGGCGTGTGGCCATGGGCATGGGCGCCGACGATGTCAGCGAATTGCGCGACATCGGACGCGTGCTGGCGAGCCTCAAGGAGCCGGAGCCGCCGCGCGGCCTCAAGGACGCGGGCAAGCTGCTTCAGATGGCCAAGGCGCTGTGGGACATGAAGCCATCGGCCGTCCGACATGCGCCGTGCCAGGCCGTGATCAGGCAAGGCAGCGAGATCGACCTGACCGAACTGCCCATCCAGTGGTGCTGGCCGGACGACGCCGCGCCCCTGTTGACGTGGGGCCTGGTCGTCACGCGGGGACCGCAGGGCGTCCCCCAGCCGCGGCGCAGGCAGAACCTGGGCATCTACCGACAACAGCTCATTGGCAGACAGCAGCTCATCATGCGCTGGCTTGCCCATCGTGGCGGCGCACTGGATTTCCGCGAATTCGCGTTGGCCAACCCCGGCCGTCCCTTCCCGATTGCCGTGGCACTGGGTGCAGATCCAGCCACCATCTTGGGCGCCGTCACGCCCGTGCCGGACGCGCTGAGCGAATACCAATTCGCCGGACTGCTTCGAGGCAGCCGGACCGAAGTGGTGGACACAGCCATCGGCGAAGGCGACATGCGGCTGCAGGTGCCCGCCAGCGCCGAGTTCGTCCTGGAGGGGCACATCCCCGTCGCCCCGGCCGGATTCAAGGGCGTGAGCGAACACGGCATCCCGCTGATGGAGCGTGGCGGCTACCTGCACGCGCTCGAAGGCCCTTTCGGAGACCACACCGGCTATTACAACGAGCAGGACTGGTTCCCCGTCTTCGAAGTCCAGCGCCTCACCCACCGCGAGGATCCGGTCTACCACTCCACCTATACCGGCAAACCGCCCGACGAGCCGGCCGTGCTGGGTGTCGCGCTCAACGAAGTGTTCGTGCCCATCCTGCAAAAGCAGTTTCCGGAGATCGTCGACTTCTATCTGCCGCCCGAAGGCTGCAGCTACCGCATGGCCATCATCAGCATGAAGAAGGCCTACCCCGGCCACGCCAAGCGCCTGATGTTCGGCCTGTGGAGCTTCCTGCGGCAATTCATGTACACGAAGTTCATCGTGATCTGCGATGAAGACGTCAACATCCGCGACTGGCAGGAAGTGATCTGGGCCATCACCACCCGCATGGACCCGGTCCGCGACACCACCCTGGTCGACAGCACGCCCATCGACTACCTGGACTTCGCCTCGCCGGTCAGTGGCCTGGGCGGCAAGATGGGACTGGATGCCACCAACAAGTGGCCAGGTGAAACCAGCCGGGAATGGGGCCGCACGATCACGATGCCCGGCGATGTGTCCCAACGCGTCGACCACCTGCTGGCCCAGGTGCTTGGCAAGGGATGAGTCAAGGCCTGCCCGAACACGCGTGAAGCAGGTTTGATCTGCGGCATCCCGGGTGACGAACGGGCTTGCACACCCCACGCCGCAGGAGTAATCTTCATTTGCCTGCGAGACAGGCACTTTCAAAAAGATGCAGTCACTGCATCTTGGGATGCGGCGAACCTTCTCTTCGCCCTTTCCTCGGACGGCCCGCGTGCCGCTCCAGCCCCCGGCTTCGTCCGGGGGTTTCTATTTGGGCGTGAGCCTTTGTCAAACTCAAGCCCCGGCAAGCAGCCCGATGCACTCCCGCAGCGCGGTGTAAACGTTCTTCATGCCCTCGCTGGAAGGCAGCCAGTCCAGCATCTGCCGATCGCCCTCGCCCCAATAGCCCATCGGCGCACGCTCGATGCGAATGAAGGCGTTCGGCTGTCCCCGGGCCGCCTCAACGAAAGCGCGCTCGGCCCGTTGCATGTGGAAGGCATGGGTCACCAGCACGATGGTCTTCACATGGCCTGCCATCATGGCCACGGTGTTGGCCGCATTCTGGCGGGTGTCTGCTGATCGGCTTTCAACCCAGCGGATCGGCTGACCATACTGCTCATGGGCCACACGCTGCGCCACTTCCGCCTCGGGCGCACCGGCATAGACGCCCTGCTGCTGCCAGCCGACGCCTCCGCTGAAACCCAAGGCAAAACCTGTCTTGCGGCTCAACCAGATGCCATACCGCAGCCGTTCAGCCGAGGAAGCCCCCAGATCGGCCGTGCCGTATTCCCGAGCCATGGCATCACGCCCTGCTCCCAGCACGACGATGGCCACCTCACCGGAGATCACAGGCTCATGCGAGCGCTCGACCCAACTCGGGCCGGGCCTGAGAACCTCATCCTGAATCCACGTCGCTGTCCCCTGACAGGCGCACACCCACAGGGCCACCACAGCCGCGACGATCACACCGATGCCCAGCCCTCGCCGCCCCCGCAATACGGCCACGCCTCCCATCAGGATCAGCAGCATCCAAGGCACGGGCGGCAGGGCCAGCGCCGTGATCAAGGGTTTATACATGCCCCAGTCACTCATGTTTCGTCTTCTCGTGCGGTCTAGATGGGTGCCCGTGCGGCAAGGCCGGTATTGTCTCTGAGGCAGGAAAGCCTTGCGCCCCACACATGCCGGCCAACCTGCACAATCGTGCCGATGCCAGCCAGCATCATCGACGCAACGCCAAGACGGAGGCCCACATGACCCACCCGGCGCCACAGCCACCGAGCGCACACATTGAAGAAGCCACTTTTGCCGGCGGCTGCTTCTGGTGCATCGAGACGGTGTTCAACAGCCTGAATGGCGTGATCGACGCCGAATCCGGCTACAGCAATGGCGACCATCCCTCGCCCACGTACGAAGAAGTGTGTTCAGGACAAACGGGGCATGCTGAAGTGGTGCGGGTGCGCTTCGATCCCAGTGTGATCAGCTACCGCCAACTGCTGGAAGTCTTCTTCGCGATTCACGACCCCACGACGCTGAACCGGCAGGGCAACGATGTCGGCACCCAATACCGCTCTGCCATCTTCACGCACAACCTGGAACAGGCGCATGCCGCCCGCGCGCTCATCGAGCATTTGAACGTGAGCAAGTTCTTTTCGAGCCCTGTGGTCACTGAGGTGGAAGCGGTGCGCAACTACCAGCCCGCCGAGGCTTATCACCAGCGTTATTTTGAACAGAACCCCGGGCAAGGCTACTGCGCCCTTGTCGTCGCCCCCAAGGTGGCGAAGTTCCGCAAGAACTTTGCGGACCTGCTCAAGCCGCGGTGACGCAAAGCCCCATCAAGGTGCCAAGCGCTGGATCAGCCAACTGCCATCCGGCTGCTGGTCATAGGTGATGCGGTCATGAAGGCGGGACGGCCGGCCTTGCCAGAACTCCCAATGATCAGGCACCAAGCGGTAGCCACCCCAATGGGCGGGTCGAGGGGGATGCTCGCCCAACCTGGCCTGTTGCACCTTCCAGGCTTCTTCCAGCGCCTGCCGTGATGGCAAGACCTGACTTTGCGGCGAAGCCCATGCGCCAATGCGAGAGCCCACTGGCCGACTGCGGTAGTACGCATCCGACTCTTCTGCAGCGACCTGCTGCACCCGGCCTTCGATGCGCACCACACGCTCCAACTCGGGCCAGAAAAATTGCATGGCCGCGTACGGATTGGCCGCCAGATCCTGCCCCTTGCGGCTGGTGTAATTCGTGAACCAGACCAAGCCTTGTTCATCCGCCCCTTTGAGCAGCAGGACACGTGTGGACGGACGCCCCTTTGCATCCGCCGTCGCGAGTGTCATCGCATTGGGCTCCAGGGCCTTGGCCTTGACGGCCTCATCGAACCATCGATGAAACTGGGCGACGGGTTGTGGAAGAACATGCGTCTCGTCCAACTCAGCCTGTTCATAGCTTTTGCGCATCTGCGCCAGATCATGAGGTGTCTTGTCCATATTCACAGTATCGACCAGATCGATTCACACCTGAAATGATGCGGATCAAGTCCGCGATGGGGTATGCCCCTAAGTAGACCTGCTATGGTGCATTGCAGCAAAATCACTCACAGTTTGTTGCAATACATCCTCCCTTTGCACCATGTCGGCACAGCCCGTCCTGATCCTGATCGCGGAGCCCGCATCGTATCGACACGGTGTGGGTGACGGCGGTGCATGGCGCTTTTTCAGCACCTTGAGCGGGATGGTGCAGCGGGCCTTTGAAAGCGGCCTGCCTGTGCAACTGGTGAGCGATGAAGCGGGCTGCAAGGCGGTTCAGGGCATGCTGCCCCCCGAGCGACTCCTGGCACTGCCCTTCCACGCCAGTTCGGTGGCCGACCAGCACGTGGAGGGCTTGGTGGCCGGGGTCCTGGCGCAACCGAATGCCGGGGGGTGGTTGGCCTTGCCTTGCGCGATGCCCATGCTCCAGACAGAGACCTTGCGCCAAGTCGCCTCGGCACTGGACGCCTTTCCGGTCGCCTACGCGGAACATCGTCAACAACAGGGCTACCCCATCGGATTTTCTTCGGAGTTGTTTTCCGAGCTGATCCAGATCGGCAGCTTCCGGGAATTGGAACGCATGGTGGTGCGGTACCCGTCCTGCCGAGTGGAAGTCAACGACCCGGGTGTATTGATGGCACCCGAGTCCTTGAGATGGCCACTGCCGTTTTTACCTGCCCGCCGGAGTGGCGAAGCAGGATTGGCATGAGGCTTGAGCGCCTTTAAGCCACCCAGTTCTGAGCAATGGTAGAGCTCAGAGCGGCTTGGTAGTTGACGGGCAAGGTGGTTTGCCCCAGCGCCGGCGGAGTAAAGGCAGACATGGCATTGACCAAATTGGCGACGCTGCCCGCGGAGAGGGTCTTGCCGTTGTCCAGTTTGATCAGGTCAACCTGATAGGCGCTTCCCGCATACCAGTTGTTCACGCCGACTGAATCTTCTTTTCCGATCACCGAAATGGTCAAACCTTTTCCGCTGCGGGTGAACCACAGTTGCGACTCCGTCACGCCATGAATCAGCAAGGTATCTGCACCTTTGGAATCGAAATTGTAGATTTCGTCGTAACCATCACCTGGGTTGTAAATATAGGTGTCATTACCGGCACCACCGCTGAGGATGTCTTGCCCTCGACCGCCCGCGATGGTGTCGTCTCCGCTATAAGCCATGATGAAGTCGTCCCCGCCCATGCCGTAAATGGCATTGCGCGCGCCATTCCCCCAGACGCCGTTGTCGCCTTCATTGCCATAGCCCACGGCGGTATTGCTGAGCATTTTCAGGCTCTCAATGTTCTCTGCGAGCTTGTAGCCGCTCACCATTGACCACGCCTCGTCAAAGCCTTCATTGGCCTTTTCGATGACCACGTCGGTCTTGTTGAGGATGTAGTAGAGATCGTCTGCATCACCTCCCACCAGGGTATCCACACCTCCGAAGTTGCCGCTGAGTTCATCGGCGCCAGTGCCGCCGGTGATCCGGTTGCTGCCGGCGTTGCCCCAGAGTTGGGCGCCTTGGTTGTGGCCGGTGAGATTGATGTTTGCAGTACCCGTCAATTCGCCGTATTCGACGCTTGCAGGAAGAAGATACGAAATGGAAGAATAGACCTCGTCCTGGCCTTCCCCGGCTTTCTCGATGACCATGTCCAAGGAGTTATCAACGTAATAGGCGTCATCGCCGCCGCCACCGAGCATGGCATCACCCCCAGCGTCCCCCTTCAGTACATCTGCACCGTCCCCTCCTTCAAGACGGTCATCGCCACTCCCTCCCTCTAAAATATCTTGCCCCTCCCCACCCACAAGAGTGTCATTTCCACTCAAGCCTTGAAGCGTGTCATTGCCGCCGAACCCTTCAATAAAATCAAATAGGTGGTCGAACCCTTGCAACAGTTCTGAAGTGTCGTTTGCGGGAGGAGTGATTGTCTTCACGAGGTCGGACCACGACCAAACCACGCCTGGCAGCTCTTCGAAAGTGATTTTTTCAATCTGAGATGGTGCGTCTGGGTGATTAAGCGGCAAATGATCTCCTGAATTCAGGATAACGATACGATCTTCACCGCCAGCAAGTTCAATCGCATAATACCCGTCTTGCTGCTGTCTGACAGTAACGGTATCCGGCAGCACTCCACGTTTAAAGTGCAATCGCTGCAACGTTTCTGCATAAATTGCCAGCCGATCGACGCCGTCCCCGTAACCAAAAGACAGGATTGCGCCATCGGCATGAAGAGCGATAACGTCATCACCCTCACCCCCATCGATATTACAACCTGCCCCCTCTACATTGATGGTGTCTGCGCCCGCCCCTCCCTCAACATATCCATACGCAACAGGCGGCACTTCCGACATTAAACGCTCATGCACCGTAATAATGTCATCACCGTCGCCCGCCTTTATTCTTAAAGTATTTTCCGCATACTGTTGACGCGCGTCAATTCTGTCGCGACCGCCGCCGCCAAATATCAGGATATCGGAGGAAGACAAGTCCGATATGTTGTCATTACCTTCACCCCCATCTAGCACAGCGTAAGCCCTAACCTCTTTATACACATATATATTATCATTCCCTCCGCCAGCACTAACCTCCAGACTTTGGGAATTCGAAAAAAAGTAGGTTTCGTTACCATCTGTACCTATGACAATTTTTGCATCGCTCACAAATAACTCCTTGCTTCATGGTATTTAAAGTCCGCAGGCCACGCCTGCGGCAAGGAATCATCTCTCAACGATGGCAGCAGCCCCCACCTCCTTAGAGTGATTGACTGCGGAGATTGCGCCGTCATCAATTATCGCAGCCCAATTTGCATCAAACCTGCCTCTCGGGACTCATCAAGAAAGCAAGCTCGACGATAGACACATAAGAAACTTGCCCTCTGCCGTAAGCGGGTCGTCGCCCCTAGCATACAAAATAATTAATAAAAAAGCCGGGCAATGCCCGGCTTAAGAAGCGAGAGCAAAGATTCGACTTATTGGGCAACGTACGGCGCCGTCGATGCAGCCGGCTTGCGGACAGTCGTACTCACATCTTGCGTCAAGGTGCCATAGTCTTCTTCCAGGGCCGCTTGCGCAAAGACAGGCAGATTCAGCGCCGTCTTCATCACAGCCTTTGCTTCCGGCGTCAGGCGCAGGTCGTTCAGCACCTCATGACCGGTGATGGTCAGCGGAAAGCGATACTTCAGAGCCAGGGGCGTAGCGATCTGGAAGTTGTACAGCGGCATTTGAGCCGTGGTTTGGCCACCGATGGGCGTGGTGTCAGCCAGCACCCGTTTGCCGTTGTAGTCGATGGTAAAGTTGGCAAGCGTCACGCCGATGGTGGCGCCCTTGTCCTGGCGCGAAAGCTTGAGAGCAGAACCCACAGCCGAGCCGGAGACGATATTGAGCTTGCTGCCGATCACGATCTTCGTCACGGGAAAGTTGTAGGCCACGCCGTCGGTGCCGATGGCCGAGGCGTTGCCCTTGGCTTCAACCGTGATCGCCATCAGATCGAATGCGCCCAGGACCACCTCGGAGAAGGCCTGCACAGAATTCGATTGGGTACCCTGGAAGGGGATAGTAAGGTCGGCGTAGGCGGAGACGCCGGTAGTGGCGAGAGCAGCAGAGACGGCGATGCTACGCAGGGTCAGGGTCATGGTGGAGCTCCTTTGGTGAGGGTTGCTTGTGATGTAGTAAACAAGCAGTATTGGAATGGCTCCATCATTCCCTTGATAGACGTCTTTTACACCCCACACTTAGGGGGGATCGCGGGCATCTTATCAAGCAAAACCAGCAGAAACCCTAAAAGATAAAAACCCATTCTTACTAGGTACAAACACCCAAATCGCAACATCAAGCCGAAAACCCCACAATCTGAAACCGAGGGGACTTATCTGACAAGCCGCGTTGCCTGCGGCCATTCATATGACGCAGACACGATACCCTTTTGCCGTAAGCGCCGACAGACGAATTGATACGCCCCAATAAACTGGGCGGCATCAAAAAAAATGCCGCTAACCGCGGCATTTGCAATCCTCATGTGAGGGGGCGCCCCTCCAAAAAAAATCAGAATTTATATCCGACGCTGAGGTTAACAATGGTTGTAGTCAACTTATTCTCCTGCTTCCGAGAGAATGTACCAAAGTCGCCTCCAGGCTTACTAAGAGCGACAATTTGCATCATTTTGGTGACCACATCAGGATCGGCGTTCCGTCCCAACTCCACTGCACCAGCGAAAACTTCCGAGAAGTCCTCCGTAACACCAGACGCAGAGGTAATTCGAGTGTTGCGAGTTGTGAGAATTGCTTCGGTTTTAAGCTTGATTTGACCCACCTGCAGATTAATAGACCAGTCATCACTCGAGATTCGATGAAATCCCAACGAATGGCCCTACGCCAAAAGCGTTCTTTACGTTAACTGACGTCTTACCACCCACATACGTGTCATAGAAATTCGTGGTTTTGGCATCATAAATTACGGCATAGGTAGCGCCAAGCCCCACAAAAGGCCGCACCGTACTGGAGGGGCTTCCAAAGTGCCGACTCAGAACAGCCAGGGGAGGAAGCATTTTTAAGCTAATAATATGCTTACCATTGAGACCATTAGGATTTCCGGATTAATTTGTTCCCGCACCATAAACTTTCACATCAAGAGGTTTTGCAAGCAAAAATGCTTCAAGCATCCATGAAAAATCATCGGTTAACCAATATCCGAGGCTCAATGCTACAGTGGAACTATCTCCCACTTTAGCCTTAATACCCGGCGGAGTTCCAGCGCCGGGGCCACCGTCGCTGCAATTCTGGAGTATTAAGCAAAGCGAACAAAATGAAGGGCCAACGCTGCGTTGGGTTAGCCAGACCCAACTCCGGATGTACTGCAGCGAACGGCGCACGACTCGCAAACGTACTACTCCCCGTTGGCTGCCCAGACCCATTCAGCAATCCGCCAGTGGCAGTGTATGAGTTAGAAATCCGCGCGGTCAACACTGGGCCTGTCAATATCGACTGCATCACTTGAATCTGTTTTTGTATTCACATAAATCGCCCCCAACCGCATGAACATCCGATCCCGCACACTCCGATCCCACCCGGCCGGGAAGATCGTGTTCGACGTCTGTGCTTGAACTTCCGAGGCCGGCATGACAGTCAACACAGCAACTGCTGCAGCGATCACACCTGTGGCTTTCTTCATGAAGCCGACTTCTTTCATACCGTCTCCTATCTGGAAATTTGGCAAGGCGTTTAAGCCAAAAAAATCGAATATTCTTTTCGCAAGCGGTTACGCACAGATACACAAATATCCAGCGATAACATTTTGAATTCTCACTTCAGAATCCAAAAACCTGGGAGCGGCCAACTCTACGAGGTTCGCCGTTCATGGGCAACGGTGAAAGCGCTTAGACACCCGATGTGGGTGGCGCCAAACCTACAAAGTGATCCGCAGCGCCACTTCTGAGTGGCGGAATCTATGCCGAGATGCTGACGCGCGCGAACTTGCGCTTGCCCACTTGCACCACGTACTGACCGAGACCGAACTTCAAGCCCTTGTCAGACACCTGCGCCCCGTCCACGCGCACGCCGCCCTGTTCAATCATGCGCATGGCTTCGCTGCTGGAAGGCACCAGGCCTGCCTGCTTGAGGACAGCGGCAATGCCCAAGCCCTCCACCACCGATCCCAGGCTCACGGTCACCTCAGGCAGGTCATCGGGGATGCCGCCGCGCGCCCGATTGGTGAAGTCCGCCAACGCGGCTTCTGCCGCGGCGGGGCTGTGGAACCGCGCGACGATCTCCTGACCCAGCATCACCTTGGCATCGCGGGGGTTGCGGCCGGTTTCGCATTCGGCCTTCAGTCTGGCGATCTCATCCATCGGGCGGAAGCTCAGCAATGTGAAGTACTTCCACATCAGGTCGTCGCTGATGCTCATGAGCTTGCCGAACATCTCGTTGGGCGCTTCGCTGATGCCCACATAGTTGTTCTTGGACTTGGACATCTTTTCAACGCCGTCCAAGCCCTCGAGCAGCGGCATGGTGAGAATGCACTGGGGCTCCTGACCGTATTCGGCTTGCAGGTGGCGGCCCATCAGCAGGTTGAATTTCTGGTCAGTGCCGCCCAACTCGAGGTCCGACTTCAGCGCCACGGAGTCATAACCCTGCATCAGCGGATACAGGAATTCGTGCACGCTGATGGAGGTTCCCGCATGAAAGCGATCATGGAAGTCGTTGCGCTCCATCATGCGGGCCACGGTGTAGCGGCTGGCCAGTTGGATCATGCCGCGTGCGCCCAGCGCATCGCACCATTCGCTGTTGTAGCGGATCTCGGTGCGATCAGGATCCAGCACCAGGCTGGCCTGCTTGTAATAGGTTTCAGCGTTGGCCTTGACCTGTTCAGCCGTCAGCGGCGGGCGAGTCGTGTTGCGGCCGGAGGGGTCACCAATCAGCGAGGTGAAGTCACCAATCAAGAAAATGACCGTGTGACCGATATCCTGGAGTTGCCTCAGTTTGTTGAGCACCACGGTGTGGCCCAGGTGGATGTCGGGCGCCGTCGGGTCCAGGCCCAGCTTGATGCGCAGAGGCACGCCGGTGGCTTCGGATTTCGCCAGTTTCTGGAGCCACTCGCCTTCGGGCAGCAGCTCGTCCACGCCCCGGCGGGTGACGGCCATCGCTTCCTGGACGCGGTCGGTGATGGGGAAAACTGGCTTGTTTTCCGGCGCTTTTTCAGAGTGAGACATGGGCAACCAATGGGTGAAAATCTTTACCTTGCCGACACGTCCGCTCGGTCTATACTCCGCGCATCCTGGGCGCCCAGACGTGTACCTTGTACGCAATGCGGGCTGATTTTAGGGGACGACGTTCCCGGCCTTCCGGCTCTCATCGTCTCGTAGACAAGGATTTCTAGTTTTGGCCTCTCCGATCAAGCCCCTGGCAGTTGTGATTTCCAGCGCGCAGGCCCTCCAGGCCGCCGCCCACCGTCATCCCCGCCGTATCAGCGCCGCCGTGCTGGCTGTGCTCGCGGGTTCGGCCATGACGGCCTTCGGTGTCTCTCCCCTGTCCTCCCTGCCGCAAGCGGCCACGCCCGCCATCTCGACGATCGAAGAGACGGTGGCCGTGCCCGAACTGGCCCAGCAACTCAGTCGCCTGGACGATCAATCGCTCACGCTGTATCGCAGTGACGTCACCCGTCAGGCAGATACGGTCGACAGCCTGCTGCACCGCATGGGCGTCGACGACATCGAAGCAGCCCAGTTCATCCGCAATGACGCCGTGGCCGGCAGCGTGCTGCAAGGCCGCGTCGGCAAGTCGGTTCAGGCCTTGGTCGAGAATGGTCGCCTGGTCGAGTTGATCGTGCGTGGCCCCGCAGACAACGGCGGTGATTTCGACACGCACTTCACCCGCGTGACAGTCAGCCGCCAACCCGTGGGCGCGAGCGGTGCCATGCAATGGCATGCCCAGAAGGAAATCCTGCCGCTGGAAGTTGTCACCCAGATGGCATCCGGCACGATCCATTCTTCTCTGTATCAGGCCGCTGACGACGCCAAGGTGCCCGATGGGGTGACCAACCAGATTGCCGAGATCTTCGGCACCGACATCGATTTCCGACGTGAGTTGCGCAAAGGCGATTCGTTCAGCGTGCTGTATGAATCGCATGCAGCTGACGGCGAGCCCGTGACCTGGGGCAATGCCTCCGGCCGCGTGCTGGCTGCGCGCTTCATCAACAAGGGCGAAGCACACGATGCCGTGTGGTTTCAGGAGCCTGGCCGCAAAGGCACCTACTTTGACTTGACGGGCCGCAGCAAGACGCGTGCGTTCCTGGCTTCCCCCCTGGCCTTCTCGCGTGTGACATCCGGCTTCGCGATGCGCTTCCACCCGGTCCTTCAGACTTGGCGCGCGCACCTCGGTGTGGATTTCGGCGCACCCACTGGCACGCCGGTCCGCAGCGTGGGTGATGGCGTGGTGACGTTTGCAGGGGTGCAGAACGGTTATGGCAACGTGATCCAGATCCAGCACAGCGGTGATCGCTCCACGGTCTATGCTCACCTGAGCCGCATCGATGTGCGCCGCGGCCAGAAGATCGAACAAGGCATGCGCATCGGTGCCGTGGGCGCCACGGGCTGGGCCACCGGCCCGCACCTGCACTTCGAATTCAAGCTCAGCGGCCGCCAGGTCGATCCGATGAAGATCGCCCGCGAGTCGGAAAGCCAGCAGTTGTCCCCCTACGCCCTGGCTCAGTTCCGCAGCATGGCCCGTGAAGTGGCTCAGCGACTGGAGATGGCCGGCGAATACCGCACGGCCGGCGTGTCGGCGGGCCCGCGCTTCGAATGAGCCAGGCTCAACAGCCCGAGTTCTACATCGGGCTGATGTCGGGCACCTCTCTCGATGGGGTCGATGGCGTCCTGCTTCAACATGAAGCGCCCTCGGGCTGGCAGATGCGGGCCCACGCGCATCGCCCCTTGCCGGCAGCCCTGCGTCAGGCCCTGCTGGATTTGAACACCCCGGGCGAAGACGAGTTGCACCGCAGCGCCGAGGCCGCGCAGGCCCTGGTGGTCTTGTATGCGACCGTCGTCCACGCCATTTGCACGCAAGCGAATGTGCTGCCTGCAGAAGTGCGGGCCATCGGTGCCCATGGTCAGACAGTGCGCCACCGGCCGGATCTGGCCTACACGGTGCAAATCAACAATCCGTCCCTGCTGGCAGAGATGACGGGCATCGATGTGGTGGCGGATTTCCGAAGCCGAGATGTTGCTGCAGGCGGTCAGGGTGCACCATTGGTGCCGGCCTTCCACGAAGCCATCTTCGGGCAGCCGGATCGCACGGTGGCCGTGCTCAACATTGGCGGCATGGCCAACCTGAGCATCCTCAGGCCCGGTTCATCACCACAGGGGTTTGACTGCGGGCCGGGCAATGCCCTGCTCGACATGTGGTGCGAGTGGCAGACCGGTCATGCCTTCGATGCCAATGGCGAATTCGGAGCCATGGGCCAAGTGCGGGAAGACTGGTTGCAGGACGCGCTGGCAGAACCCTTCTTCCTTCAGCCGCCGCCCAAAAGCACCGGGCGGGATTTGTTCAATGCCGACTGGCTCAACCGCTGGCTGGCCCCTCGGGGGCTGACGGATGGACCGCTGGCCGACACCGATCTGGCGCACGATGTGCAGGCCACCTTGTGCGAACTGACAGCGCGCAGCGCAGCGATGGCTTTGCGCGAATACGCCGCCGATGCCGACGAAGTGGTGGTGTGTGGAGGCGGCGCCCTCAACGGCGACCTGATGCGCCGATTGGGGGAACAACTGCCAGGCGTGCGCGTCGGGCGATCCGATGCGCATGGCCTGGATGTGATGCAGGTGGAGGCCGCTGCCTTCGCCTGGCTGGCCTGGACGCATGTTCACCGCCTGGCGGGCAATGTGCCCGCGGTGACCGGGGCGCGAGGGCCCCGGGTGCTGGGCGGGCTGTATCCCGCCGCCTGATCAGACCGAGAAGCTGGAGCCGCAGCCGCAGGTGGTCTGCGCATTCGGGTTGCGGATCACGAACTGCGCGCCTTCCAGATCGTCCTTGTAGTCGATCTCGGCACCGACAAGATACTGCAGGCTCATCGCATCGATCAGCAGCGTGACGCCGTTCTTTTCCATCTTGGTGTCATCTTCGTTCGTGATCTCGTCGAAGGTGAAGCCGTATTGGAAGCCGGAACAGCCGCCACCTTGCACAAACACGCGCAACTTCAGCTCAGGGTTGCCTTCCTCGGCCACCAGTTCGGCAACCTTGCCGGCTGCAGCGTCGGTGAAGATGATGGGGGCCGGCACGTCCGCGCTGAAAGTGTCTTCGGCGGTGGCTTGTTGGGCAACGGTCATGGCAATTCTCTTTCGGAACAACAATCAAACTTTGTGCATGGACCCCGTGGCCGACGCCGCCGCGGAGGGCGCGCGTTCGGAGGTATTCCCTGCGGAGGAAGCCGCCAGCTTCAGGTTGGGGCGATCTTCGGATTTCAAAGGAAGCAAACCGCCTTGAATCGTGGCGCCCTGGTGCATTTCCAGGGCTTCGTAACGGACATCTCCGACGATGCGGGCCTTGGGCTGGAGCTCAAGAAGGTTTTCGGCCATCACGGGGCCTTCTACACACCCATTAATGATGACATGTCCCGCTCTGACCTTGCCATGGACACGGGCTTTTTCGCTGATGACCAGCAATGTGCGGCCCTCATCTGCGCACGTGACGTCGCCGCGCACTTCGCCGTCGATGCGCAAGCCGTCGCTGAAACGGAGTTCACCGGTGATGACGGTACCTTCACCGATGAGGGTGCGAATGGGAGGGGTCTTCTTCCAGCCAAACATGGTGATCCTCGATGTGTGCAGGGCCGCAGATTACACCTCTGCTGCGCCGCAGCGGTCAATGGCTCGCGCCTGTGGTTTTCACCAGATGAATGCGCCATCGGCCTGTGGTGGGCATCGGTCATCGGCAGGCTCATCAGAGATGGTGGGACTGGGTGGCTCGCGCCTGACCTGATTCGTCGAGCACGCGGATCTGCAGTTCCTTGGCCGTCACCCCAGCCGGCGAGGTAAAGCGGCCCTCGATGCGCCGATACTGCCTGAAGCTCACCGACTGCTCGAACACCGGGACGGCGGCGGCCCAGGGGCGGCCGTCGCGCGATTGACCCGCGAGCTGAAAGGTCACCGTGCCTTTGAACTCGGGCTGATTGCGAGCACCTTGCTGCATCACCAGCAGTTGAAAGCGCCATTGCCCCGGACCCTGCGGCTCGACCTGCAGGCCGCGAATGGCCAGGCCATCGCCCGAGGCGGGCAAGAGCCGCTCGAAGAAGCCCAGATCATCCTTGAGCGCAAGGTTCTCGGCCTCCAGTGCCTTGACCTGCTCGGCCAGCCTCAATTGCGTGACCCGCTCTGCCTTGAGCAGGCTGTCCGCAGAGTTGGCCACAGACTGCGCGGCATCCCGGTCACGCCGGGCTTCATCAAGCTGCTGATGCAACTGGGCGATGACGTCACCCGCCTGACGGCCCCCGACATGCAGGCCGGCGATGCTGCGGCCGAACTCGAAGGCCCACAGCGCGAGCGCCGCAGAAAACCCCAGCATCACGGCCGCCAGCACCCAGCGCAATGGCCAGGGCAGATGGCTGCGCACCGCCATGCGCGGCGCGCTGATCGACAGGCGGCGGCGGATCAGCCTCCAGCGCATCAGGGCAGGACCGGCACCAGATCCAGGCCGAGGTGCTCGGGCAGGCCGCACATGAGGTTCATGCACTGCACCGCCTGGCCGGACGCGCCCTTGGTCAGGTTGTCCTCCACCACCAGGACCATCACCGTGTCCGGCTGCGGCTTGTGCACGGCGATGCGCACGGTGTTGCTCGCGCGGACGCTGCGGGTCTCGGGCGCGCTGCCCGCGGGCAGCACATCCACGAAACGCTCGCCTTTGTAGAAGCCCTCGAACAGGGCCTGCAGATCGGCAGCCTGCCCTGCCGCATTGAGCCGGCCGTACAGCGTCGAATGGATGCCGCGGATGATGGGGAGCAAGTGCGGCACGAACAGGCAGTTGACGCTGTCGTCTCCAGCGATGGTGCGCAGTTGCTGGTTGATCTCAGGGCCGTGGCGGTGCCCCTTGACGCCATAGGCCTTGAAGTTGTCCGAGGCTTCGGCCAGCAGCGTGTGCACTTCGGCCTTGCGCCCGGCGCCCGAAACGCCGGAGGCGCAGTTGGCAATCAGATGGGAGGGCTCGACCAGCTTGTGCTTGAGCAACGGCGCCAGGCCCAGTTGCACGGAAGTGGGATAACAGCCGGGGTTGCCGATGATGCGCGCCTTCTTGATGGCTTCGCGGTTCAGCTCAGGCAAGCCGTAAACCGCCTCGGCCAGCAGATCGGGGCAGGCGTGGGGCATGCCGTACCACTGCTCAAAGACCGCCGTGTCCTTGAGCCGGAAATCGGCCGCCAGATCGATGACCTTCACGCCGGCAGCCAGCAGCTCACGCGCCTGGGCCATGGCCACACCATGCGGGGTGGCAAAGAACACGACATCGCACTGGGTGAGCTGGGCGTCGTCCGGCGTGCAGAAGGCCAGGTCGACATGGCCGCGCAGGCTGGTGTACATGTCGGCGACAGGCATGCCGGCTTCCTTGCGCGAGGTGATCGCGTGGAGCTTGACCTCCGGGTGACGGGCCAGAAGACGCAGCAACTCCACGCCCGTGTAGCCCGTGCCACCAACGATGCCGACTTTGATCATGTGAACCATCCTTCTTGCGGCGCCCGCTCGCTGGAGGGCACCTGACTTGTCTGAGACCGTCCGGTCGCATTTGGAAACGACCGGCCAGAGAAAACCGTCATTTTAAGAAACTCCCGTCAGCCGATGACGGGCACCATCGGGAAACCAGTGTGGTGACCGCCCCAGCCTGCCCCGGCTGCCAGGCGGATGACCCCAAAGGCGACGTGCACCCCGCCCGGCGTGCCGGAGATCGCCGGAAAAGCCGGGCCATCCACCGCCTTTTCTTCGGCCAAAGCTTTTCAAGAGCCTGCTTTCAACGACCGAAACCAAGACATGGCGTCTGCGAACGCCCCTTGTGCTCTCGTTGCGTCCTGCAGCCTCTTCAGCCGTCGAGTCATGTTCAAGCGTCATTCATCCGCCTTCCTTCTGACCGCCCTGGCACTGGCTTGCCAGACCGCGGCGGCTCAAGCCACGTTCAACCCGACGACCGGCGAGTACAACTGGTCCACCACGGTCAAGCAACTGGGCATGCGCAACATCCACAGTGCTGGCATCCTGGGCGAAGGGGTGATCATCGGCCTGCTGGACACGGGCATCAATCTGCTCAACCCGGAGTTCAGCGGCAACAGCCGCGTGCTGACGGGCTACAACGCAGCCGATGGCTCGACCAACGTCACCGATTCGATCGGGCATGGCACGCACATCGCCGGTATCCTCGCAGCGCCGGGCGATGGCTCAGGGATGTACGGCGTGGCCCCGATGGCGACGCTGCTGCCCGTCAAGGTCTTCAGCGGCGAGACGGCCGCCAGCTCGGCCATCAACCGCGGCATCGACTACGCCGTCTCGCGTGGGGCGCGGGTGATCAACCTGAGCCTGGGCGCACCTGGCGCCACGGGCGAAACTTCCCTGCGCACGAATGCGGCGGCCAACAACACGGTGGTGGTCGTCTCTGCCGGCAATGAAAGCATGAGCACGCCCAGCTGGCCCGGCCGCTACGCCAAGGAAAGCTGGGCCAATGGCACCATCATCGTCGTGGGAGCCGTCGATTCCAGCCGGCGCATGGCCTCGTTCACCAACAAGGCGGGCGACACGGCGCAGTTCTACCTGGTCGCCCCGGGCGTGAACATCATCTCGTCCTACAGCACCGGCTATGCCTATCTCACCGGCACCTCCATGGCCGCGCCTGCCGTCTCGGGCGCGGCGGCCTTGATCACGGGCTACTGGCCCTATCTGCGAGCCAATCAGGTGGCAGCGATCCTGCTGAACACGGCGGATGACCTTGGTGCACCGGGCGTCGATGCCGTCTACGGGCGCGGCATGCTGAATGTGAACCGCGCCCTCTCGCCCATCGGCAGCTACACGTATCGCACACCGAACGGGGGCCGCACGACGGTCAGCCTGTCGGTGCCCGGGGTGGCCAGCACGCAACCCCAGGTCAGCACACCCTCGGCCTTTGCCGGCCTGGTGACGGAAGTGTTTGACGCCTACGGGCGCAACTTCACCAGTGACGAGGGAGCGGCGCTGTCGGCCCGCAGTGTGATGACCGTCGACAGCATCCTGGGCAACCCCAATCACATGCTGGATGCAGCCGAGCGCGTCATGGCCAATGGCACCCGGCTGACGCAGTGGCAGTGGCACACACAGCGAGACAGGCGTGTCGACGATGCCGCCTTGCAGGGCATCAGCGGGGCACCCTGGAACCACCTGCCCAGCCATGATGCATCGTTGATGCGCATGGCCTTGCGTTCGGGGCAGGTCTTCAGCGCAGGCGATGGCGGCATGTCGAGCCTGAGCTTCGGCTTGATGGATTCGCCGATGGCCGCGCGGCTGTCGGGCACGGAAAACCTGTTGAACAACCCGCTGTTCGGCTTTGCACCCACGCACCGGTTTGCAGCGATGTCGCTGCCCCTACACCCCAACTGGCGCGCACGGGTGGGCCTGGCGCAAGGCCAGTCTGCGCCCATGCAATCGCGGGAGGCGGCATCAGGCGATGTGCAGGTCGCAGAGCTGGCGTACGCCCAGGGCAACCGCGCCTTGAACCTGTCGGTGGGGCAACTGAGAGAGGCAGGGCTGCTGGGCGGTTATGGCTCTGCGGCACTGGGCCTGAACCAGACGACGCAGACACTCGGCATGACGCTGAGCGCCGCGTGGTCCCTGAGCCCCCAATGGATGCTCACCGGCGCCTTCAGCCAGACGGGCACGCACGCCCCGGCGGCCCAAGGCATGCTGCTGTCGGCCACACCGGTGCGCTCGCAGGCCTATGGTCTGGGGCTGGTGCGAAGCGACACCTGGCGCGACGGCGACCGCCTGAGCCTGTCGGTGAACGCGCCACTGCATGCACGCAGCGGCCGTCTGGACTACAGCGTGGTGACCAGCGTGAACGAGGAAGGTGAGCCCATCTTTGGTCGCCGCACGGTGCAGCTGGCCCCCACCGCGAAAGAATGGCGCGTGGAGGCGCGCTACGCCACGCGTGTGGGCAAGGATGCGTCGCTGAGTGCAGCCGCGCTGCTGCGACTGAATCCGGACCATGATGGCAGCGCACCGGCACAGACGGTGCTGGGGCTGCGTTACAACGTGAGCTTCTGAAGCCTGCCTGTTCCCGCCTGCGCCGGCCCTGCAAAGAAAAAACCCGCCGGGCCAAGGCCTCGACGGGTTTTTTCTTGTCTGGCTGTATCCGCCGCCAAATCGGCAAGGGATACATGGCCAGAGATCGATCAGCGCTTGCTGAACTGCTTGCGGCGACGGGCGCCGTGCAGACCGACCTTCTTACGCTCGACTTCACGGGCATCGCGGGTCACGAAACCAGCGCGGCTCAGTTCGGGCTTGAGGGTTGCGTCGAAATCGATCAGGGCGCGGGTCACGCCGTGGCGCACAGCGCCGGCCTGACCGGATTCGCCACCACCGTGCACGTTGACCTTGATGTCGAAAGCTTCGGCATTGTTGGTCAGCACCAGCGGTTGCTTGACGACCATGATCGAGGTTTGACGGCCGAAGTACTGCTCGACCGGCTTGCCGTTGACGATGATCTGGCCAGTGCCCTTCTTGATGAAGACGCGGGCCACGGAGGACTTGCGACGGCCGGTGCCGTAGTTCCAGTTACCAATCATGTGGCCGCTCCTTAGATTTCCAGGGCCTTGGGCTGCTGCGCGGCGTGCGGATGCTCGCTGCCTGCGTAGACCTTCAGCTTCTTGATCATGGCGTAGCCCAGGGGACCCTTGGGCAGCATGCCCTTGACGGCCTTTTCAATGGCGCGACCGGGGTGCTTGGCCTGCATGTCCTTGAACTTCGTGGCGTAGATGCCGCCAGGGAAGCCAGAGTGACGGTAGTACACCTTGTCGTTGGCCTTGGTGCCAGTGACGCGGATCTTGTCGGCGTTGACGATGACGATGAAATCGCCGGTGTCCACGTGAGGCGTGTAGATGGCCTTGTGCTTTCCACGCAGACGGAGAGCAACTTCGCTGGCCACTCGTCCGAGCACCTTATCGGTGGCGTCGATCACAAACCACTCGTGCACAACCTCGGCCGGCTTGGCGCTGAAGGTTTTCATGAGAATTTCCTAAGTGGTAAAAATGGCTGACTGTTCCCATTGGTGTCACTTCTATGGATGGTGACCTCTCAGGCAACGAGGTTGCGCAGGATGGATCCGGCGCTCCCGACTCGCATGATGGCATGACGAGCCCTCCCGGCAGCCAAGTCGGGAATCCGCGATTGTATAGCGCCCGCAGCAATGCTGGCAAGCGATCATGCCGACATGCCCCGCTTGTCCGATCCGGTGATCCTTCACGGCGAGGGGTTGATTCATGTCAGCAGCCTCGGAGGCAGCCCTTGTCAAAGGCCCATGCACCCCCATAGACTGAGTATTAACCCTAGGTTGGCGCGGTTGTTCGGTTTCTGAGACCCTCTCGGTCACCCCAATACTCCTTCCCTTGCCGCGCAAACCCATTCAGGGGCCCGACATGACCACAGTCAAGCCACCTCGCCAATACGACAAGTTCGGGCTGCGCGCCGAAACGCCAGCCGGCCAGACCGATGCCGCGGCAGACCACGGGCACATCGCGGAAGGATGGATCCCGATCCGCGACTTGCACCCTCGCCATCGCCACCGCATCCTGGATCACCTGCTGCATCTGGATGAGCACGACCGCTATCTGCGCTTCGGCTCGCACGTGACGCATGAGCAGATCGCCAAGTACGTCGCCTCCATCGATTTCAAGCGCGACGAGGTGTTCGGCGTCTTCAACCGCAAGCTGCAGCTGGTGGCCATGGCGCATCTGGCGGCCATGCCGGGCAAGGGGCCGCATGGCGATTCATCGCGCGGCCGTGCGATGGAGTTTGGCGTCTCGGTGCTGCCTTCGGGGCGCGGACGAGGTCTGGGCATGCGCTTGTTCATGCACGCCATCACGCACGCGCGCAACCAGCACGCCAGCCACATGATGATCCATGCGCTCACGGAGAACGGACCGATGCTGCGCATCGCGGCCAAGGCCGGCGCCACCATCGAGCGCGACGGCCCGGATGCCGAAGCCTGGCTGAAGCTGCCGCCGGACACGGTGGGCACGCACATTGACAGCTCGCTGCAATCGCTGGCGGCCGAGGTGATCTACCGTGTGAAGTACCAGGTGCTGCACATCAGCGACTGGCTGCGCACCCTGCGCAATCCCGGATGATGAAAGGTCGGCACCTTGCGCCGGCCATGCCCTGTCGGCCAGCCTCTTGAGGGGTTAGCCCTGAGGCCGATGCGCACCGTTGCACGCGGCTGCGGGATTGCCACCACACCGATTGCCCGTACCATCATCGGATGGCCGCATGGGGTGAGTTGTTGACCGAACCGCTGTTCTGGGGTGCCGCATCCGGCACGCTGGTGCTTGGGCTCGCCCTCGGCCGGCTGTGGCAGCACCGCGCTGCGCTGGCCGCGCGCCGCCGCTGGCCGGACAAGTGGAACCTCAACGCCCGCCCCTTGTTCACCGTGCATGAGCGGGCCCTGTATCGGGAGCTCAAGGCTGCCCTGCCTCAGCACGTCGTGCTGGCCAAGGTGAGCCTGCTGCGCTTTTGCCAATCCGCCGATGGGCACGACACCGAAGCCTGGTACCGCCGGCTGCAGGCCCTCCACGTGTCGATGGCCGTGTGCACCAGCAATGGCGTGGTGGTGGCAGCCATCGACATCGACCACGGCTCGGGCAAGGGCCCCAGCCGCTCGCAGAAGATGAAGGAAGGCGTGCTGGAAGCCTGCCGCGTCCGCTATGTGCGGTGCGCGCCAGGCCATTGGCCGCAACCGCAGTTGCTGGCCAGTTGGGTGCTGGGCCCCACCGGCGACACGAGCGAGCGCCGCAGCCGCAACGCGCCGCCCGATCCTTTGATGAATGCGGGCGATCAACTGGCCCGCAAGCTCAAGCAGCGCCGGGCCGAGCGCGCCACGCGCTGGTCGGAATCCGGCTTTGCGCAGGATTCCTTCTTCGCGTTCGACAGCCGGATCGATGGCGCCAGCACCATGCCCCCCACCCTGGAAGAGGTGGTGCCTGAAGAGCACGTGAAGTCCGACTTCAGGCACACCGCGCCGGGTGGTGCCGCCTGACCTTCCAGGCGGCTGCCCCGCTCATCACACCGAAGCCGTCACCAGCAAGGCGTTGATGCGGCGCACATAGGCCGCCGGGTCTTCCAGTTGCCCGCCTTCGGCCAACAAGGCCTGATCGAAGAGGATGTGGGCCAGATCATCGAAGTGCTCGCTGGCATCCAGCTTCTTGACCAGCGGGTGATCCGGGTTGATCTCCAGCGTGGGCTTGGCGGCAGGGGCCTCCTGCCCGGCCTGTTTGAGCAGCCGGGCCAGATGGCCGGAGACGTCACTCTCGCCCACGACGAGACACGCCGGCGAATCCACCAGGCGCGTGGTGACGCGCACTTCCTTGGCTTGATCCTTCAATGAGGCCTGCAGGCGCTCCAGCAGAGGCTTGAGGTGCTCGGCGGCCTCTTCGGCCTTCTTCTTTTCCTCTTCATCCTGCAGCTTGCCCAGGTCCACGGCACCCTTGGCCACGGACTGCACGGGCTTGCCGTCGAACTCGAAGAGATGAGAGAGCAGCCATTCGTCGACGCGGTCGGTCAGCAGCAGCACCTCGATGCCCTTCTTCTTGAAGATCTCGAGCTGCGGGCTGTTCCTGGCGGCAGCCAGCGAATCACCGGTCACCACATAGATCGCCTCCTGGCCTTCCTTCATGCGCGAGACGTAATCGGCCAGCGACACCGACTGCTCGCCGGATGCATCGTGCGTGGAGGCGAAGCGGAACAGCTTGGCCAGGCGCTCGCGGTTGGCGAAGTCCTCGCCGATGCCTTCCTTGAGCACGTTGCCGAACTCCTTCCAGAAGGCGGTGTACTTGTCCTTCTTGGCGGCGTCATCGCTGTTGGCCAGTTCTTCGAGCATGGACAGCACGCGCTTGGTGCAGCCTTCGCGGATGGCCTTGACATCGCGGCTTTCCTGCAGGATCTCGCGGCTGACGTTGAGCGGCAGATCGGCGCTGTCGACCACACCCTTGACGAAGCGCAGGTAGCTGGGCAACAGGGCTTCGGCGTCGTCCATGATGAAGACGCGCTTGACGTAGAGCTTGAGACCGCCGTGCTTGTCGCGGTTCCAGATGTCGAATGGGGCCTTGGCCGGGATGTAGAGCAGCTGCGTGTATTCGCTGCGGCCTTCGACGCGGTTGTGCGTGAAGGCCAGCGGCGCTTCGCTGTCGTGGCTGATCTGCTTGTAGAACTCGGTGTACTGCTCTTCGGTGATGTCGCTCTTGGAGCGTGTCCACAGGGCGGCAGCCTGGTTGACGGTCTCCCACTCTTCCTTGAGGACGTATTCGCTCTTGTCCTTGTCCCACTCCTCCTCCTGCATGAGGATGGGCAGGGAGATGTGGTCGCTGTACTTGCCGACGATGCTGCGCAGCTTCCAGCGCGAGAAGAACTCGTCTTCGCCTTCGCGCAGGTGCAGGATGATGTCCGTGCCGCGCGTGGGCTTGTCGATGGTTTCGACTTCGAAATCGCCCGTGCCTTCGCTGGTCCAGCGCACGCCTTCTTCGGGCTTGAGGCCGGCGCGGCGGGTTTCGACGGTGATGCGGTCGGCCACGATGTAGCCGCTGTAGAAGCCCACGCCGAACTGGCCGATGAGCTGGGCATCCTTCTGCTGATCACCTGAGAGGCGGCCCATGAACTCCTTGGTGCCGCTCTTGGCGATGGTGCCCAGGTGATCGATGGCCTCTTGCGCGCTCATGCCGATGCCGTTGTCACGGATGGTGATCGTGCGCTTGGCCTTGTCGATGAGCACGCGCACTTCGAGGTTGGGCGCATCCTCATACAGGGCGCTGTTGTCGAGCGCCTCGAAGCGGAGCTTGTCGCAGGCATCCGAGGCGTTGGAGATCAGCTCGCGCAGGAAGATCTCCTTGTTGGAATACAGCGAGTGCGTGACCAGGTGCAGCAGTTGCTTGACCTCGGCCTGGAAGGTGTGGGTTTGCTTGGCGGTCGTTGTCATGGCGTTCTTCTTGGGCAAACGTGGGCAGTGGGTTGCGAAAGCGAGAAAGCAATGCCTTGCTTTGGCGGGATGGGACGACTGCGGCGGGCGGGCGGCGGCTGGCTGCTCGTCACGCGGCGTGGCGTGAGATGCGGCCAGGGCGGCGGCTTTCAAGAGCGGAGGTGTCGGAGCCAAGAAATTTTTTCGCGGCTTGCGTAAAGGCGAAAAGTTGGCATACAATCTGAGGCTCGATGGCGCTTTAGCTCAGCCGGTTAGAGCGACGGAATCATAATCCGCAGGTCCGGGGTTCGAATCCCTGAAGCGCCACCACCAATTGGTCTTTGTGCCGCAAGCACTTAGGCGCAAAAAAAGCCACCCTCGCGGTGGCTTTTTTGCTTTCCGACACTTCCCACCGCAGGGCCGCAGGGCGTCCGTGCTCATGCCTTCTCGTCCAGGCGCCCTTCCTCCGCACACCGGCGACAGATGCAAGCCCATCCCTTTGCTGACTCCGGCAGGCGGGTCGAATAGTTCGGGTGAAAAGCACACCTCCCGGCACCAGCAGGGTGTGTCAAGGCTGCCTGTTGCTGCCGGCGCGCAGGCATTGGGCCCGCCGCACAAGGGGCAGGTGGCATGAGGCAGTGCGTGGATCGATGAGGTCATGCCTCGATCCTACGCCGGCCTGTCTGCCACGCGCTCGTTGAGGATCAGAACGTCTCCCAATCGTCTCCAGCAGCCTGGCTGCCCTGCGAGCCAGCCGAGGGTGTGGCCTGCGGCTGGAAGGGCTGGGGGTTGGCAACAGGCACTGGCGGCGGCGACGCGCGCTGAGGCGACGCCGTTGTCATCGACGGTGTGGCAACCGACTCGCGCGAAGGCATCACGCGGCTGCCCTTGCGGCGCTCGGTGCCTTCGTAATGCTGGGGCGTGGCCATCACCGCACGCCGGATCTCGGCCCGCGCCTCTTCTGGCCCGGTCTTGAACACCGAGACGGCCTGCACCAGTTGCTCGGCCTGCTGACGCAGGCTCTCTGCTGCGGCAGCGCTTTGCTCGACCAGCGCGGCATTCTGCTGTGTGGCCTCGTCCATCTTGGTGACAGCCTGCCCCACCTGGCTGACGCCGCTGCTTTGCTCGGTGCTGGCGGCACTGATCTCGCCGATGATGTCCGACACGCGGCGGATGGAGGTGACGATCTCCTGCATGGTCGAGCCGGCCTGATCGACCAGTTCGGTGCCCTGCTCCACGCGTTCGACGCTGGTGGTGATCAGGCTCTTGATTTCGCGCGCGGCTTCCGCACTGCGTTGCGCCAGGCTGCGCACCTCGCCAGCGACCACGGCAAAACCGCGGCCCTGCTCGCCTGCACGGGCCGCTTCCACTGCGGCGTTCAGGGCCAGGATGTTGGTCTGGAAGGCGATGCCGTCGATCACGCTGATGATGTCGGCGATCTTCTTGGAGCTGTCGTTGATGCCCTTCATGGTGTCGACCACCTGGGCCACAACCTCGCCGCCGCGCGCTGCCACGGCCGATGCGCCTTGCGCCAGTTGGTTGGCCTGACGGGCGTTGTCGGCGTTTTGTGTGACGGTCGAGCCGAGCTGCTCCATGGAAGCCGCTGTCTGCTGCAGCGAAGAGGCCTGCTGCTCCGTGCGGCTGGACAGGTCCTGGTTACCTTGAGCGATCTGCGCACTGGCGGTGGCCACGCTGTCGGAGTTCTGGCGCACAGTCGGACACGACACGGGTCAGTTCGCTGCGCATTTGATCGAGGGCACCCATCAGTTCGCCGACTTCGTCGTCGCCCGTGTGGCCCGAGCTGTCCGTCAGGTCCAGGGTGGCCACCTTGCGGCCTGCTCACGGGCTTCGCGCATGCGTTGTTCGACGCGGGCTGCCAGCCACCAGCCGGCGCCCAGCCCGCCTGCGGCCAGAAGAGCCCCAGCAGCGCAATGCCGCCTCCGCTGGCGACAGAGCTGCCCGCATACGCCATGCCGCTGACGCCGGCCAAGGCAGCAAAGTAGGCAGAGCTCAGGATCCTGATCTGGGTGGTCAATTTCATGGCGCGCGCTTTCGATGGCGGACGGAAAAACCCGTTAGCGGTGTGTATCGGCCACATCTGCCCAGACTTGACATCACAGGAACAGCCCACCCGTTCAGGGGGGATATTGACCGTCAATGCCCCAATGTGTCGCCATCAGCCACCAATTGGCGCAAGAAGTTAAGTCCCGGTCGTAAACCGCTCTGGAAACGGTGTTCTCTTTCTCCTACGCTTGCGGTTAAACGAACCAAAGCACATGCGCCGAAGAGCGCGGAGCAGGAGACCCCTCCATGGAAACGACATGCGGCCGCGCGCCCCTGAGTGACGCGGACAAGGCGGAGCACATCCGTCGGGTGGTGCTGGATGCCGGTGCGGCGCTGCGGGCACGCCATCCGTGGCTGCGCCATCAGGACGCCATCGGCGCCACGATCATGACCGTGTCGCTGGCCGGCATGGTGCTGAGCGGCTGGCTGTACGTTGCCGGCAAGGTGCCCTGGTGGGTGTGCGTGCCGGTGACGGCCATCTTTGCCTCCTTCATCCATGAGTTGGAACACGATCTGATCCACCAGATGTACTTCCGCTCGCGGCCCTGGGCCAATGCCACGATGTTGCTGCTGGGCTGGCTGGCGCGCGCCAGCACGATCAATCCCTTCCTGCGGCGGGCCTTGCATCTGCATCACCACAAGGCCTCCGGCACCGTGTCGGATCTGGAGGAGCGCGGCATCTTCAATGGCGAGCGCTGGGGCTGGCGCCGGCTGCTCGGCACGGGGGACAACATCCTGGGCGTGATGCTGCGGCCGGCTGCCATGCGGCATGCCATGCACCACTACATCAAGGCGCAGCAGCCCAGGTCACGCCGTGCGTATGCGCGCATCGCCTTGATCAACTCGACGGCTTTCGTGCCACTGGGCAGCCTGTATTACCTGCTGTTCCACGCCTGGGTGGTGTGGCACGGCGTGCTGATCGCCGCGTTGCTGGCGGGCGCGCACCTGGCCATCCCGGAGGGGCTGCATGCGTGGGCGCAGGCACTGGATGTGTTCGCCGTGGTCTACATGCTGCCCAACTTCCTGCGCACCTTCTGCATTCAGTTCATCAGCTCGAACATGCACTACTACGGCGACGTGGAGCCACGCAATGTGATGCAGCAGTGCCAGGTGCTCAACCCGTGGTGGCTGTGGCCGATGCAGCTGTTCTGCTTCAACTTCGGCAGCACGCATGCCATCCATCACTTTGCGGTGAAGGAGCCCTTCTACATCCGTCAGTGGAACGCCGGCATCGCGCACCGGGTGATGCGAGAGATGGGTGTGCGCTTCAATGACTTCGGCACGTTCTGGCGCGCCAACCGGTATCAGTTGACGCCGCGTCAGGCAGGCTGAACAGAAGACTTTTGGCGGGGCACGGCTCAGCAGATGCGGGGCAAGGGCTCGCCGGTGAGCCAGTCCACGATGCGGCGGCCGCCCAGACGCGTGCGCATCTGCACGAAGCGGTGCGGATCGTCGGTGACGGTGCCGATGTGGGCCGCACGTGCGCCCAGCGGATGCGCGCGCATGGCGGCCAGCACGGTGTCGGCATGCTGCGCATCGCAGATGGCCACGAGCTTGCCTTCGTTGGCGATGTAGAGCGGATCCAGGCCCAGCAGTTCGCACGCGGCTTCCACCTGCGGCAACAGCGGAATGTGCGCCTCTTCCAGCTGCATGCCCACGCTGCTTTGTCGCGCGATTTCGTTGAGCGTGGTGGCCAGGCCGCCGCGGGTGGGATCGCGCAGCACGCGCAGATGCGGGCCGGCCGCGTTCACCATGTCGGCCACGAGTGTGTGCAGGGCGGCGGTGTCGGATTGGATGGTGGTCTCGAACACCAGGGATTCGCGTTGAGACAGCACGGCCACGCCGTGTTCACCCATCGAGCCGGACACGAGGATGGCATCGCCCGGTCGTGCCAGGGCCCCATCGATGCGCAGACCCGCGGGCACGACGCCGACGCCGGTGGTGGTGATGAACAGGCCATCGCCCTTGCCCTGCTCGACCACCTTGGTGTCACCGGTGACGATGGGCACGCCGGCGTCGCGGCTGGCACGCGCCATGGATTCGACGATGGTCTTGAGCTCGGACAGGGCGAAGCCTTCTTCGATGATGAAGGCCGCCGACAGGTACAAGGGGCGTGCGCCGGACATGGCCACATCGTTGATCGTGCCGTGCACCGACAGGCAGCCGACATCGCCCCCCGGGAACTGCAGGGGCGAGACCACATGGCCATCGGTGGACATGACCAGGCGGCCGCCTTGTGCCAGTTCGGGGGGCGCATCGAAGATGGCCTGGTCATTGCCTTGCCGCAGCCATGCGTTGTCGAAGGCTTTGACGAAGAGCTCGTCGATGAGCTGTGCCGAGGCGCGGCCGCCAGCGCCGTGGCCCATGTCGATGCGGCCGTGGCGGAAGTCCAGGGGGCGGATGTAGTCGGGGCGGACGGGCATGGGGTTCGCTCAGATCAAGGCGAGGTGTTCAGGCATGGGTTCAGTCATAGGTCCAGGCAGTTGTTCAAGCGGCAGCCGGGACGATGGGGATGTCCTTGAAGCGGCCGTAGCTGTAGTGGGCCGCGCACGCGCCTTCGCTGGAGACCATGCACGAGCCCATCGGGTTGTCCGGCGTGCAGACGCTGCCAAAGAGCTTGCAGTCCACCGGGCGCTTGACACCCCGCAGGATGGCGCCGCATTCGCAAGCCGGGTGATCGGGCACGCTGCGGTAGTACAGGCCGAAGCGCTGTTCGGCATCGAAGGCGGCGTAGGCGGGCTTGAGTTTCAAGGCGCTGTGCGGCACCTCGCCCAGGCCGCGCCATTCAAAGCTGTCGCGCACATCGAAGACCTCGGCCATGACACCTTGTGCCAGCGCGTTGCCATCGGGCGTGACGGCGCGGGTGAATTCGTTCTCCACCACGGCACGGCCTTCGTTGACCTGGCGGATGAGCATCAGGATGGCCTGCATCACATCCAGCGGCTCGAAGCCGGCGATGACGACGGGCTTGTGCCAGCCTTGGGCAAAGGGTTCGTAAGGGCGTGATCCGATGACGATGCTGACATGCGCCGGGCCGATGAAGCCGTCGAGTTCGACGCGGCCATGGCGCTCGGCATCGGGCGCAGCCAGGATGTGCGTGACGGCTGCAGGCGTGAGCACATGGCAGCACAGCACACTGAAGTTGTTCAACTGCAGGCGCTGCGCCTGTTGCACAACCAGCGCCGTGGGCGGCGTCGTGGTCTCGAAGCCGATGGCGAAGAACACGACCTGCCGATCCGGATGGGCCTGCGCGGTCCTCAAGGCATCGGCGGCGGAGTAGATCATGCGGATGTCGCCACCACGGGCTTTGGCCTTGATCAGCGACAGGCCCTTGGAAGCCGGCACGCGCATCGTGTCACCATAGGTGCAGACGATGGCGCCGTGTTCCAGTGCCAGACCGATGGCCTGGTCGATGCGGCCAATCGGCAGCACGCACACGGGGCAGCCCGGGCCATGGATCATGCGCACCTGCGGCGGCAGCAGCTCCGTGACGCCATAGCGTGACAGGGCATGCGTGTGGCCGCCGCAGAATTCCATGAAGCGGTAGAGGCGCTCGCCCTGCACCTCGGCGGCGATGCGGGCGGCGATCACGCGGGCCAGATCGCCATCGCGGAACTCGTCGATGTACTTCATGTGGGATCCCCGGTGGCTGCAGCTTCAGCGCCCGCCTCTTCCGAGGCCCATGTCACTTCGAGTTCGCGGAACAAGGCCAGCGTGCGCTCGGCCTCTTGCGGATCGAGCAGGCCGATGGCATGACCCACGTGCACGATGACGTAGTCACCCGGCCGTGCTTCGGGCACGAGGGCCAGCGACACCTGCTTGCGCACACCGCCGAGGCTGACGATGGCGTCATCGCCTTCGCCGCGTTCGATGACCAGGGAAGGCAAGGCTAGGCACATGGCAGGACTCCGTGGAGGGATGCGTGGACATCGGCGTGTGCGCCCACCCAGGCCTGGCCCAGCGCCAGCCCGGCATCGCCGCACGAGACGGCTTGCGCCTGCAACACGCGCAGGGGTTGAAGGCCACGGGCACGCGCATGCCGCTGCAAGCCATCGCACAGGCGCTTCACCAGCAGGCGATTGAGAAAGCAGCCTCCGCCCAGGGCCAGTGTGTCGATGCGCTGAGCGTGTGCGGTCTTCACGGCCCAGCGCGCGAGGCCGTCTGCCAGGGCCACATGGAACAGCGCGGCACCATGGCCCAGTGTCTGGGCAGCGATGTCGGCAGAGTCCTTCGAAAATGTCTGCGCCATGTCCAGCAGGACGGCCATCAGGGGGCGCATGTCGATGATGCCGCCTGCGTCGATGGGCACGAGGGCCTCGTCAGCCACCACGCTGTGGTCGGCCAGCCAGGTCGTGGCGGCCTTTTCAAGGGCGATGGCCGCTTCGGCTTCGAAGGCCTGCCGGCGTCCCAGGCCCAATGCGCCTGCGGCCGCATCGAACCAGCGGCCAGCGCTGGTGGTCACCGGGCAATTGAGGCCCTTGTCCAGCATGCGCTCCAGAGTGCCAAGCATGGCGGCATCCACCGGTGATGCCGGGCAGCGTGGACGCACTCAACGGCCGCCCGAGCAGGTGGCATGCGGCAGCTGCCATGCGCCATGGCTCGCGTGCAGCGACATCGCCACCCGGCAGGTGCAAGGGTGTCAGGTGGCCCAGACGCTGCCATTGCGCGGCGTCCACCCACAGGCCCTCGCCGCCCCAGGCTGTGCCGTCGGTGCCCAGGCCCACGCCATCCAGGGCCAGGCCCAGCAGCGGGCCGGCAATGCCGTGTTCAGCTTGCAGGGCAGCGATGTGCGCATGGTGATGCTGCACGCCGATGGCCGGCACGCCCAGGCGCTCGGACCACGCCTGCGCCAGGCGGGTGCTGAAGAAGTCGGGATGCAGATCGTGCACGATCACGTCCACTTCGCCCAGGGCGGCCAGCGCTTCGGCTGAAGCCTCCAGCGCCTCGCATTGCGCGGGCTCGGCGAGGTCACCATGCAGGGGCGACCAGGTGACCTGATCACCATCCAGCCGGCAGGCCGTGTTCTTGAGCCAGGCGCCAAAGGCCAGCACCCTGCGCGGCACGGGCCTGGGCAAGGTCTGGTGCTGCCAGGAGATGGCCGTGCTCATGGGCGCCTCACAGTGCCGGCTCGACGTGCATGAGCCAGCTCAGCCAGGCCTGCATGCCTTCGCCCGTGGTGGCCGAGACCTGCAGCACCTCGATGCCCGGGTTCACACGGCGCGCATGCGCGATGCAGCGCGCCACATCGAATTGCAGGTGCGGCAGCAGGTCGATCTTGTTGAGGATCATCAGCCGTGCGGCCGCGAACATGTCGGGGTACTTGAGCGGCTTGTCCTCGCCTTCGGTGACCGACAGGATGACCACCTTGGCCGCCTCGCCCAGATCCCACATGGCCGGGCACACGAGGTTGCCAACGTTCTCGATGAAGAGCAGCTTCTCGGCGTGATGGTGGTGATGGTGGTGATGGTGGTGCGTGCGGCTGTTCGTGCGGCTGTTCGTGATGATGTTGGCGGGAATGTTCGTGGGGATGTGGTTCGTCGTGCGTGTGGTGCGCGTGGTGCGTGTGATGGCCATGGTGCACAAGGGAGGCACTGCCATGCAGAGGCAGACGCTCGAACGCATCGGCCACCATCTGGGCATCGAGGTGACAGCCCTTGCCCGTGTTGACCTGGATGGCCGCAGCGCCCGTCTCGCGGATGCGGTCGGCATCCATGCTGGTCTGCTGGTCGCCTTCGATGACGGCCAGGGGCAGATCCGGCAGGTGCGCACGCAGCGCGCGGATGGTGGCGCACAGCAGCGTTGTCTTGCCCGATCCGGGGCTGGAGACGAGGTTGAGCGCCGTCACCCCATGGGCAAAAAAGTGCGCCCGGTTGCGACGGGCGATGCGGTTGTTGTGGCCCAGCACGTCGGCCTCCAGGCGGATGGCGCGCGCCTGGCTCATGCCCGGCACGCTGACGCCGGCGGGGCCTTGTCCGTAGTGCAGATCGGTGGCTGCCGCGTCGTGATGTGCATGGGCAGTATGGGGTAGCATGAACATGGCTGTGATCCTGGTCGTGAACAGGATCATGCGCCTCGGTCGAAGCCGTGGCAGCGGGCGTTCCAGTGTTGCAACCGCAGACGACGCACATATCAGGCTCCAGAAGAAATGGCCGCAGATTCGGCCGTGGACACGGACCCATCGTCGACCAGCAGCTCCACGATGCGCAGCGATGTGCCGCCCGTCGGCTGCAGCCGTGTACCCCCACAAAGAGAGCAGGGGTCCAGCCGGGATTCGATGGTGACGCTGCGGCAGCAGTCCATGCACCAGGCCGAGGCCGACGGCTCGTCGATGTCGATGCGCGCACCGGCCAGGCAGGTGCCCGGCGTGATCGCATCGAGGGCAAAACGCAGGGCATGCACTTCCACACCAGCCAGTGCGCCCGCCTCCAGACGCAACACCCGCACCCGCGCAAAGCGCTCGCGCCGGGCGGCGTCTTCGACGAGGCCGAGGATGCCGCCGGCCAGACTCAGTTCGTGCATGGAAACTCCTTGGGCAGCAAGTGGGTTCGCACCAGGGCGTCAGTCTGCACCAAAGCACACCTGCGCCGCTTGGGCCGGCCCATTTTCTTGATCAGCCGCAGAGCTTTGGCCCCTGCCCTCCGGCCCATGCCCACCACGAACGGCTCGCGGCTGATTGGTGACTGCTTCAGCGACAATCCCGTCTCGACCCGAGCCACCGAGAACCCGCCTGATGTCCAACCTGCCCGCCCTGATCCTGGCCGCCGGCCGCGGCGAACGCATGCGCCCGCTGACCGATGCCACGCCCAAGCCGCTGCTGTGCGTGCAGGGCAAGCCGCTCATCGTCTGGCATCTGGAAGCGCTGGCGCGCGATGGCGTGCGCGAGGTGGTCATCAACACCGCCCACTTGGAAGACCAGTTCCCCGAGGCCCTGGGCGATGGCGCGCGCTGGGGCCTGCGCATCCGCTATTCGATGGAAGGACGCGACCACGGCGGCGCACTGGAGACGGCCGGCGGCATGGCCAAGGCCCTGCCCATGCTGGGCGAGGCCTTCTGGGTGATGGCCGGCGATGTGTTCGTGCCCGGCTTCCGCTTCGATGCACGGCAGGCGCAGGCCTTCGCGCGGTCCGAGGACTTGGTGCCGCATGTGGCTGGTGCCCAATCCGGCGCATGTGCCGCAGGGTGACTTCGCCTTGAACCCGCAAGGCCGCGTGCTGCGCAAGGATGCGGCGCCCACAGGCACGCCCACCTACACCTATTCCACCATCGGGCTGTACCGCCCGGCCATGGTGGAAGGGATCGAACCGGGCACCAAGGCGGCATTGCGCCCATGCCTGGAGCGCGCCATCGATGCAGGCAGGCTGGGCGGCGAGGTCTACAGCGGCCCGTGGACGGACGTGGGCACGCCGCAGCGGCTGGCGGAGCTGAACGCCGCGGCGAACTCTGCCTCTTCGTGATCGCCATGGCTGTTCCAGCTGTGCATCCGCCCACCCTGCCCCCTGAAGGCATCCACCTGACCGCCGATCTGAGCGGGTGCCGGCCTGCGCATCCCTGGATGATCGAGCCGCAAATCCTGCGGCATGCGTGCCTGGAGGCGGTGACACGCGCAGGGCTCACGGCGGTGGGGGATCGCTTCCATCACTTTCCTCCGGCAGATGCATCGAGACTCGCCCAGGGCGGCATCACCGGGGTGGTGCTGCTGGCCGAATCACATCTGGCCGTGCACACCTGGCCGGAGCACGGCGTGGTCACGCTGGATGTGTTCGTGTGCAACATGCGGGGCGACAACACATCCCGTGCGCAACAGGTGCTGCAGGCCTTGATCGATGGCTTCGCGCCCGGGGCCCAGCGGGTTCAAGTGATCCGGCGCGGCATGCCCGAAGCATCGAGCACCTGATGTGCCGCACGCACGCCGTGCGTGAAGGCCTCCTCGAACACCGAATACGCCGACAGATCGCTGTGCGCGAAATGCAGGCGGCCGCGCGGCTCAGCAAGTGCGGTCAACGCGGGATGGCCTCTGAGCCCGGGCACCGGCACACTCATCGCATGCCCCCAGCGCATCAGATCCATTCGGCGCACGCGTGCGGGCCACTCCGGATGGATGCGGGCCAAATCGGCCGCCACGCGCGCAGCCCATGTCTGCCAGCCATCCTTGAGCAAGGCTTGCCGCATCGCGCGGCCCTGCGCCACCTGCTGCCCACCCAGCGCCCAGTAATGCGTGATCAAGGCAGGGCCTGTGGGCATGGGCAAGGCCTGATGCCTTGCGTTGACATATCCCAGCGATGGCCATGGCGCCATGTCACCCGGGCCCTGCCTCGTGTAGGCGACGTTGTCCCATGACAGCGGTGCACCCGTGCGATCCGGCAAAGGGCCATCGAGCAGCACGTTGCTGACAAGCCAGGGCGCATGCACCATCTTCGGCACGATCGCGTCCAGCGGTGCAAGCGGCCTGGTCAGCAGGCGCCGCGCCACGAACAGCGGCACACACAGGATCACCTGACGGGCGATCCAGCGGCGGGCCTGCTTGGTGCCCGCCGACCAGGTCTGCACCGTCACCTCGTGCAGGCCGTCGTCGATGCGTGTGGCCATCTCACCCGCATGCCAGCGCTCACCCAGCCCTTGCGCGAGCTGCTTCGTCAGCCAGGCATTGCCCTCGGGCCAGGTCAGCACGGGCTCGAAGTCGTGTGAAGCCTCATGGCCATGCCGGCTGGCAAAGTAGTGCAGGCCCGCCCAGGCCGAGACCTGGCCCAGCCCGGCGCCGTAGTCATCCCGGCAGGCGTAATCGAGGTACCAGCGCAGCGGTACGGAATCGAAGCCCTGCGCGTCCAGCCATTGCGCCATCGTCTGTCCATCCAGCGCCGCGTGGCCCGGCTGCCAGGTCGCCCGCATGGTGGGCATGGCAAAGCGCAAGGTCTTGGCGATGTTGGCCAACTGGGCGGCAAAGCGCCTGAACTGGGCTTCATCGCCGGCCGTCATCGCATCCTCGGGCAAGAGGCCTTCGTGCCACTGACCAGGCCACCAGCCTTGCGCAGACGGGCCTGCGGCGGTCGGTATGAACACACGTTCCTGAGGGCTGTGGCAAAGGTAGCGTTCATCGCCCACCCAGCGGCCATGCGCTTGCCGGATCACACCCAGCTCTTCCAGCCATTGCGCCACTTCGCGCGCATCCGGGCCGGGGATGGGCAGGTAATGCGCGCCCAAGGGGCAAGGATGACCGTGCAAGACATGGCCTCGTGCATTGCCACCTGGCTGGTCTTCCAGATCCAGCACGGCGATGTCCTGCAAGCCCGCCTGCATCAACACCCGGGCGGCCGACAAGCCGGCCACGCCCGCGCCCACGATGAGCGTGTGAACGCGCCGGGCCGCGCCTGCATCCAGGGTGGCACCTTTGAGGCGAGCGTGTCCCCTTGCACCATCAGCATCGCCATCGCGCCAGGCATGGCCGCGGTCCACATGGGCACCCACCCAGCCACCCGCCAGATCGGGCGGCAAGGTGGCAGGTGCGTGGTCACGACAGGCCACCAGCCCGCCTGCACCGCCCAGCGCTGCACAAGCCGCCCAGGATGCCGACGTCGCCAGCCAGTGACGGCGTGCTGTGTCCGTCATGCCCGAGCCACTCTCATTGGTGCACGCTGCCCCACTCGGCCTCGAAGGTCTGCACCAGCACCTGGCTGCTCAGGCGATTGATGTCGGTAGGCAGCTCGGCCATGTCGGGCGGAAAGTAGAAAAGCGGCGCCAGGCCCGGCACGGTCAGAAAGCGCAGCCCCGGCGGCAGATGATCTGCCGCATGCCACGGCCGCCGATGGGCGAGCACGAAGCCCCATTCGCCAAAGCTCGGCACATGGGCGTGATAGGGGGTCGCCTGCCAGCCGACAGAGGCCACCGTGTGCACCACCGTCCAGAAGCTGCGCCGCGCGATCAGCGGCGAGGTGGTCTGGATCACAGCATAGCCGGAGGCCGCCAGGTGCGACTCCAGCAGCGCATAGAAGGTGCTGGTGTAGAGCTTGCCGATGGCGTGGTTGGTGGGATCGGGGAAGTCCACGATGACGACGTCGAACACGTCATCATGCTGGGCCAGCCAGGTGAAGGCATCGGCATTGACCACCTTCACGCGCGGCGAGCGCAAGGCGCCGCCGTTGAGTGCGACCAGACGCTCATCTCGCGAGAACAGGTCCGTCATCGCCGGATCCAGCTCCACCAGGGTGACCTGCTCGACGCTTGGATAACGCAGCACCTCGCGCACGGCCATGCCGTCGCCGCCGCCCAGCACCAGCACGCGGCGCGGCGCGCCATGGGCGCTCATGGCAGGGTGCACCAGGGCTTCGTGGTAGCGGTATTCATCCGATGAGGAGAACTGCAGGTTGCCGTTGAGAAACAGGCGCGTCTGCGCATGCCGCTGCGTCACGACGATGCGCTGATACGGCGTGTCCTTGCGCAGCACCACGCCGCCGCCAAAGAAGCTGTCTTCGGCCCAGCTCGTCAGCGGTGCAGCGCCCATCATCGCCACCAGCAGCACCCCGATCACCCCCGCACAGGCCAGCAGATGCGCCCGCCAGGCCCGGACCTCATGACGAAACAGATGCAGGGCCCACACCGCCACCAGCGCATTGAGCAGCCCGAAGAAGACGCCCGTGCGCACGATGCCCAGATGGGGCACCAGCAGCAGCGGAAAGGCCAGCGACACGGCCAGGGCGCCGAGGTAATCGAAGGTCAGCACCTCCGACACGAGATCCTTGAGGGCGGCATGCCGATGCGCGAAAGAGCGCTTGAGGATGCGCATGACCAGCGGGATCTCCAGGCCCACCAGCACCCCGATGAGGAGCACCAGCCCATACATCAGGGCACGAAATGGGGCGGACGCCCCGATGGGCAACAGGCTGTTGGCCAGGAACAGCCCTGCCGGCATCAGCCCGCCGATGAGCCCGACCAGCAATTCGATGCGCAGGAAATGCGCCACCAGTTGCCGCTCGATGTAGCGAGACAGCCAGGAGCCGATCCCCATCGCAAACAGATAGGTGCCGATGATGGTGGAGAACTGCAGGACCGAATCGCCCAGCAGATAACTGGCGAGTGCGCCTGCAGCCAGTTCATAGACGAGGCCGCATGCCGCCACGACGAAGACGGACGCCAGCAGCACCAGCTCGGCCGGCGCCATTTGACCGCGCGCAGGTTCAGCCATGCACGGCGGCGGCGATGATCTGCGCAATGCCCAGGCACATCGCGGCCACGACGATGGCCAGCGCGACGTTTTTCTTCTCGACGATCTCGCCCCACAGGTCATGCGGCGTGAGCTTGTCGATGATGACAAAGCAGACCCAGAAGATCGCCACGCCCATCAGCGCGAACGCCATGGAGCCGAGGAACACGCCGGGTTTGATCCATTCCACATCGAACATGATGTTCTCCTATCTCTTGGGTTGCACCCGCTACTTGTGATAACCACCGCTGTTGTAGCCGCCCCAGGAACTGCCCGAGGAACGGCTGCCGCCGCTGCTGTGCCGGTTGCGCTGACACTGCTGATATTCATTGCTGCTTTCGCCGTACCGGTCGCGCACATCGCTGCAGTCGTCATCCGAGCACGATTCCATGATGAACATGACGAACACGATGAGCACGACCAGCCAGACGATGGCGTCCGCCTTGAACAGCGAGGTGGCCCCGGACACGGGCGAGCTGTCCCGGGCAAAAGCCGGCGCGCGCTCAGGCTGGATGCGGAAGGCGGCTTGCACTTCGGAGGCGGTCAAGGTCTGGCCTTGCGACCACGTCACCTCGTCGGCCGTCTGCTCGCGGTTCAGGAGCCGCGCGGGCGAGCCCGTGCTGATGAAATCGATGTGGTCGCTGCGCTGCCCCTGGCGGACCGGCCAGTAGAACTCCCCGAGCACATACGTGGTCTTGGCGTTGTAGGTGTAGCGCTGGCGATAGCGCACGCCATCGAGCATCACGCCCGTGGCCTCGGCCTTGGGCACACCGGTGATGGGCCGCACCACGCTCCAGCCATCCTCGGCGTCCACCAGGAACGCAAAGCCCCGGGCCTTGTTGTAGAGCAGGTACTCGCGCCAGAAGGATTGCGGCTCGTCCTCACCCACATCGACTTCGCAGCGCTCCATGTAGCCCACCACCTGCCAGCGATCGACCTTGCCTGCGACCGCGAGCAGCCCCGTGGTGCCCAGGGGGATCAAGGGCTCCAGGCCGTTATGCTGCCGATAACAGGACAGGTCCCGACCCAGCCCCCGGCTGATGTCGATCACCGAATGGCATTGCGTACAGACGATGGACTGCGTGTTGTCGAGCTTCGGCGTGACGGCGGCCCCGCAGTTCGGGCATTCGATGCCACGCCCTTGCAGCCTGGCTTCGGAGGCCTCCTTGTCATCGGCCGCGCCACTCAGCGCCAGATCGGGCAGCTCGACGGCCAGGCCCACATGCAGGCTGGGCGGCGCTTCATCCACATCGATGGACAGCACCTCGCCCGAGGTGTTGCGCAACTCAGCGATGCGATGCCAGGCCTTGGGATCGACACGCCGGTCCAGCTCGCCTTCGACGGCACGCACGCGGGCATCCATGCGGGCGGTCAAGGACCACGAACGCTCCGCGAGGACGACGCTGTCGCCGATGTACCGCTGGGTCAGGTCCGGCAGCGCCTCCATACCTGCCGGCAGGGGGAAGCTGAAGACATAGGCACCGTTGTCCTCGCTCAGACAGCCGCTGCGGCCGCTGTCGAACAGCGCATGCCACTCTGTCCAGCGCCCTTCGTGGCCTTCGTGATCCTTGTAGGCGTACTGCGTGCGGCCGATCAGCGAGAAAGGTTCGCCTTGATAGCGGCCACGTGTGCCCAGCCTGAGCGGGCTGTGGTCATCGAACAGCTCGGCCATCTGGCCGATGCGGCGCAGGGTGTCCCCATCGCGGACCAGCGTGCTGCGGCAAAAGCTGCACACCGCCATCGGAGAGGCCGCCGACTGGAACTCGACGGGCGCGCCGCAGAAGCTGCACGTCGACCGCCAGACGCGTTGCGGCGTCTGGTCACTCATGACCCCACCTCATGCCTTGGCTGCTCCCTGCCGTCTTTCTGGATACCACGCGCTGGCATCAGGCCAGCTTGCGCAGCAGTTCGGCCTTCTTGGCGCTGAACTCTTCGTCCGTCAGGATGCCCTTGGCCTTCAGATCGGCCAGCTTTTCGATCGTGGCGATCACCTCGTCAGCGGACACCGGTGCCGTGGCGGCGGTGCCTGCCTGCGGGCCTTGTTGCAGGCCCTGCTGAAGATTCTGCGCCAGCACCTGGCCCAGCGCCAGCCCGGCCCCGATGCCGGCCGCCTCGCCCATCGTGCCACCGCCGCCCTGCCCCACGCCGGCCGCCATGGCCGGCAAGGCTTGCGCCGTCTGGTACTGCATGAACTGGCCCATGTCCTGGCCGACCATGCCCATGCCGATCTTCTGATCCAGGATCTTCTGCAGCTCTTCGGGCAGCGACACGTTCTGCACCGTCAAGGATTCCAGCTTGAGCCCCATGGCCGCAAACGAAGGCATCACCGCATCGGCGATCGCCTTGGCGAACTCGACCTGGTTGGCCGCCAGATCCAGGAAGGGAATGCCGCTCTGGGCCACCGCGTCGCTCAGGTGCTGCAGCAAGACGCCGCGCAACTGGCCATCGAGATCGGCCACGGTGTAGACCTCGCGCGTGCCGGAGATCTCCTTGTAGAAGTGCTTGGGATCGATCAGGCGCACCGCGTAGTTGCCGAAGGCACGCAGGCGCACGGCGCCGAAGTCCTTGTCGCGCAAGGTCACGGGCTGGCTGGTGCCCCAGCGCAGATCCAGCTGCTGGCGCGTGCTGAAGAAGTACACATCGCTCTTGAAGGGCGAATCGAACAGCTTGTCCCAGTTCTTCAGGTTGGTCAGCAGGGGCAGCGTCTGGGTGCTGAGCTTGTGCGTGCCGGGGCCGAACAGGTCGGCGATCTGGCCTTCGTTGACGAACAGGGCCAGCTGCGAATCGCGCACCACCAGCGTGGCGCCATTCTGGATTTCGCGATCCTGAAACGGATAGCGCCAGGCCAGGACACCGTCGGTGGATTCGGTCCATTCGATGACGTCAACGAACTGCTTCTTGATGAAATCCATCAGTCCCATGTATGGCTCCCCTGATCGCGCCTGACTGACACATCGCGCCGGCGCCCACGCAGCCGACATCTTAGGGCAAGGGATCCGCGCAGGCCGCCCCGTGCAAGCAGGTGCTCGCCAGCGAACGACCATGGCCCTTAAAATGGCAGCCTCCCGCAACGCAGCCCCTGGATCTACACCATGCCCCGCTGTCTCACGACGGTTTTGGCCGCCCTGGCCGTGACCACCGCTTCCCTGTGCGCGCCGCTGCCAGCCCACGCCCAGGAGATCCGCCCCATCCCCCTGAAATCCCTGCGCGGTGAAGCCGTCTTCGGCCAGCCGCCCGAAGTCCTGCTCAACGGGCAGCCCGCCCGCCTGGCCCCCGGCGCCCGCATCAAGGGCACGAACAACATGCTGGTGATGTCAGGCGCCCTGGTCGGCCAGAAGATGCAGGTGAACTACACCGTCGACACCTACGGCCTGCTGATGGACGTGTGGCTGCTGCGCCCCGACGAAGCCGCCAAGCCCTGGCCCAAGACGCCCCAGGAAGCCGCCACCTGGAGCTGGGACCCGATTGCACACGCCTGGATCAAGCCCTGATGAACACCGAGAACCTCACCCCCGCCCCGGCCGCCGAGCAGCCCGTCAAGAAGGTCTACATCAAGACCTATGGCTGCCAGATGAACGAATACGACTCGGACAAGATGTCCGACGTGATGAACGCGGCCAAGGGCTATGTGCCCACCAATGACCCGGAAGAGGCCGACCTCATCCTGTTCAACACCTGCTCCATCCGCGAGAAGGCGCAGGAAAAGGTGTTCAGCGATCTGGGCCGCGTCAAGCACCTCAAGGCCCGCGGCGCCCTCATCGGCGTGGGCGGCTGCGTGGCCAGCCAGGAAGGCGCCTCCATCATCGAGCGCGCGCCGTATGTCGACGTGGTGTTCGGCCCGCAGACGCTGCACCGCCTGCCCGCCATGCTGGAAAAGCGTCAGCAACTCAAGCGCCCGCAGGTTGACATCAGCTTCCCCGAGATCGAGAAGTTCGACCACCTGCCGCCGCCCCGCAAGGAAGGGGCCTCGGCCTTCGTGTCGATCATGGAAGGCTGCTCGAAATACTGCAGCTACTGCGTGGTGCCCTACACCCGCGGCGAAGAGGTCTCGCGCCCGTTCGATGACGTGCTGACCGAAGTCGCCGACCTGGCCGACCAGGGTGTGAAGGAAGTGACCTTGCTGGGCCAGAACGTCAACGGCTACCGCGGCAAGATGGGCGATACGGCGGAGATCGCCGACTTCGCCATGCTGCTGGAATACGTCGCCGAGATCCCTGGCATCGAACGCATCCGCTTCACCACCAGCCACCCCAACGAGTTCAGCCAGCGCCTGATCGATGTCTACGGCAAGACCAGCAAGCTGGTCAACCACGTGCACCTGCCCGTGCAGCACGGCTCGGACCGCATCCTGATGGCCATGAAGCGCGGCTACACGGCGCTCGAATACAAGAGCACCATCCGCAAACTGCGCGCCGTGCGCCCCGACATCAGCCTGTCCACCGACTTCATCGTGGGCTTTCCCGGCGAAACGGACGAAGACTTCGACAAGCTGATGAAGCTGGCCACCGACCTCGAGTTCGACGCCTCCTTCAGCTTCATCTTCAGCGCCCGCCCCGGCACGCCCGCCGCGGCGCTCGAAGACACGACGCCGCACGAGGTCAAGCTCAAGCGCCTGCAAACGCTCCAGGCCTACCTGGAAGCCAATGTGCTGCGCTACAGCGAGGCCCTGGTCGGCACCACACAGAAGATCCTGGTCGAAGGCCCCAGCCGCAAGGATCCGAGCGAGCTCATGGGCCGCACCGAGTGCAACCGCATCGTGAACTTCGCTGCAGGCCCCACGCAGGCCCTGCGCGATCGCCTGATCGGCGAATTGATCGATGTCACGATCACCAAGGCTTACCCGCACTCGCTGCGGGCCGAAGTGAACGTGCAAAGCTGAAACTGAAGGGCACAAGGGCCGTCAATGCGTGAAGGATTGACGGCTTCCGCCTGAAACGACCGGCTTGACTTCTTTCATTTTTCCTGCACTGGCCGAAAAGCCATGAAGCAGTGTCATAAAGAAAGAAGTGGCCATGAAGCTTCTGCGTCTGTGCGCCCACCAGTTGCGCGTCAATGAACCACTGCCCTGGAACGTCCGCAACGAGCCGGGGCACCTCCTGCTTGGCAAGGGCTTTCTGATCACGGACGATGCGCAGATCGAATCGCTGCTGGAGCGCGGCGTCTACGTCGATGCCGAAGAATACGAGGCGCATGAGCGTGCGCTGAAGGCAGCCCAGGCACGCAAGGATCCCTTCCTGCTATGGGCCAACATCCTCAAGCACACCGGCAACCTGCTGCGCAATCACAAGACCAATCCGCAGTTTGCGCAGGACATGTCGCACCTCTCGGTGCAGATCCAGGGCGCCATGTGCGAAGACGTCGACGCCGGCACCTTCGAGATGGTCAATGGCGACACGCAAGGCTACTCGGTGGCCCACTCCCTGCAGACCGCTTTCGTGGCCACCTTGGCGGCCGCACGCTTTGGCTGGACCGATGAAGAAAAAGCCACGCTGATCCGCGCCTCGCTGACGATGAACATCGCCATGCTGGACATGCAGAACGCATTGACGCAGCAGACCACGCCCCTGACGCCGCAGCAGAAATCCGAGATTGCCGATCACCCCGCCAAAGGCCGCCGCATCCTGGAGGAGCGCGGCGTGACCTGCCAGGACTGGCTGCGCGCGGTGCAGCAGCACCACATCACGACCGATGGCAAAGGCTTTCCCGCCGACAGCCATGCCTACAGCCAGATCGCCTGCATGATCCACTACGCCGACGTGTACCTGGCCAAGCTCAGCGCCCGAGCCTCACGCCCGGCCATGCCCGTCAACGTCGCCGCGCGCGAGCTGTTCCTCAAGGCCGAAGGTGCCAAGAACCCTTATGCGGCCGCCATCATCAAGGAGATGGGCATCTTCCCGCCCGGCTCCTTCGTCAAGCTGGCCAATGGCGACACGGCCGTGGTGATCCGCCCTGGCGAGACGGCCAACACGCCCCAGGTGCACAGCCTGATCAGCGCCGATGGCTGGGTCTTCCCCGAAAGCAAGCAGCGCGACACGGCCCGCGACGAGTACAAGATCGTGGCTGCCGTGCCCCGCGGCAATGTGCTGATGCGGCTGGATCGACAGAAGCTCTTCGGTTACGCCGCGGCCTGAGCCAGTGCGGCGCAGAGCTGGTCCACATGGCCCAGCGTGTGCGCGGCCGACAGCGAGATCCTCAGCCGTGCAGTGCCCTCGGGCACGGTCGGCGGCCGGATCGCCGGCACCCACACGCCTTGTTGGTCGAGCTTGTCCATGACCGCCAGGGCCTGCTCGTTGCTGCCGATCACCAGAGGCTGGATCGCCGTCTCCGAAGACATCAGTGCCCAGGGCAGCCTGGCCTCGGCCACGCCCTGACGCAGGCGTTCGATCAGTTCGCGCAGATGCGCGCGACGATGGGGTTCCTCACGGATCAGGCGCAGTCCGGCGCGCAAGGCCTCGGCCACCATCGCGGGCGCGGCCGTGGCGAACATGTAGGTGCGTGCCCGCTGCATCACCCATTCGACCATGCCAGGCTCGCCCGCAATGAAGGCACCCGACACGCCGGCGGCCTTGCCCAGCGTGGCCATGTAGATCAGCCGATCCAGCCTGCCACCCCGCCACGCTGGTGCGATGCCATCCACACCCGCGATGCCGTGATGCGCCAAGGTGCCTTCTCCATGGGCACCCAGCACACCCAAGCCATGCGCATCGTCGATCATCAAGAGCGCATCATGGCGTTCGCACAGGGCCAGCAAGGCCGGCACATCGGCAATGTGCCCGTCCATGCTGAAGACGGCATCCGTGATCACGAGTTTGCGTCGCGCCGTCGAAGCCTGAAGGGCCTTGTCCAAGGCAACCAGATCCGCATGCGGCACGATGTGGGCCTCGGCCCGCGACAGGCGGATGCCGTCGATCAGACAGGCATGGTTGAGCGCATCGGAAAACACCGCATCGCCACGGCCCACCAGCGCCGGGATCGTGCCCACGTTGGCGGCATAACCGGCATAGAAGTACAGGGCGCGCGGCAGGCCCACCAGCGCTGCCAGCTCCTGCTCCAGGGCCTCGTGCGCAGGGCTGTGGCCGCACACCAGCGGCGAGGCGGTCGCTCCCACGCCATAACGCGCGGCGGCATCGCATGCGGCCTGGATCAAGTCAGGATGCTGGGACAGGCCCAGATAGTCGTTGCTGCCGAAGGACAGCCGCATGCGCCCATCGATGAGGTAGGTGGTGCCACGCAGCGCCTCGTCATCCGCAGACAGTGCCGAAGGCGCCTTGCCCGGCTGTACCTGGCGTCGCTGCCGCGTCAAATGCCCGGCATGCAGGCGTGCCAGGTCTTGGTCGAAAATGGAAGCCATCCGCGCAGGTTATCAGCATCCATGCGTGCCACGGTGCACAACCTCGGCCAGTCGGGCCACGCCCACATCGATCTGCTCGGGGGTCAGCGTCACGAAGGACAGCCGCATCGTTCCCTGCGCCTGAGCGCCGGCCTGGCTGAAGAAGGCCGGCCCCGGCACATACGCCACACCATGGGCCACCGCATCCTGCAGGGCGGCTTCTGCATCGAAACCCGCTGGGCCCCGGACCCAGAAAAACATGCCCCCCTTGGGCACCTCCCATTGGCAAGACCCGGCCAGATGCCGCTGCAAGGCCGCAGCCATCGCATCGCGCTGCACGCGGTAGCGCTCGCGCACGGCCGTGACATGCGCATCCAGATCGAAGCCGTCTTCCAGCAACTGCAGCACCAGCCGCTGGTTGAAGCCCGGCGTGTGCAGATCGGCGGCCTGCTTGGCCTGCAGCACCTTGGCCCGCAAGGCCTGTGCACCGGGCACCTCATCCGGCGGCGTGACGACAAAGCCCAGCCTCAGGCCTGGCACCAGCACCTTCGATAGGGAGCCCACGTACACGCACTGGCCAGGCGCCCGCGCCGAGATCGGCAGGCCCGGGGCCTCGTCATACCAGAGCTCGCCATACGGGTTGTCTTCGATCAGCGTGGTGTGATCGCCCTCGCGCAGGGCCTGGGCCAGCTCATCGCGCCGTGCCTTGCCCAGGCATCGGCCCGATGGGTTCTGGAAACTCGGCACGAGGTAAGCAACGCGGGCAGCCCCCTCGCCTTGCGCCAAATCCGCCCGAGTCAATGCCTGCGGCAAGGGCCCATGTGCATCGCAGTCCCAAGGCACATGGTGTGGCTCGTATGGCGAGAAGGCCTGCAAGGCGCCCAGGTAGGTGGGTTGCTCCACCAGCAAGGGCGCCCCGGGATCGAGCAGCACCTTGCCCAGCAGATCGAGACCTTGCTGCGATCCCGTGGTGATCTGCACCTGCTCTGGCGTCACATCCCATCCACTGGCCTTCAAGCGCGCTGCCACCCATTGGCGCAAGGAAGGCAGGCCCTCGCTGCTGGCGTACTGCATGGCCGCTGCGCCCTGGGTGCGCCACACCTTCTCGCTGGCGCGGGCCAAGGCTTCCAGAGGAAATGCTTGCGCGGCAGGCAGGCCACCGGCCAATGACAGCACCCCCGGCCGCTCCGTCAGCTTGAGGATCTCTCGGATGGCCGATGCATTCATGCATCGGGTTCGGGCCGCCAGGATCAGGCTCATGCTTGTCTCCATGAAGTCTCGTTGGATGAAGGATGCGGCGATGCGCGCGTCGCGGGCACCGTGCGGGCCAACCGCTGGCCCAGCGCCACGGTCACCAGCACCGCAGCCGCGAAGGCCCAGCTGCCTGCCGGGATCTGCTCGCCCAGCAGCCAGGCGGCCAGCACCATGGCCATGAAGGGCTGAAGCAGCTGCAACTGGCTCACCCGCATGGCGTCACGGGCCAGGGCGGCATACCAGAAGAAAAAGCCCAGCCAGGTCGAACACACCGCGACATACAACAGGCCCGCCCACGCACCCGGGCTGATGCGCAGCCACGCGTCCTGCAACCCACCGAGCTCTGACGGCCAGAACCACCAGGCCAACGGCACGGTCAGCGGCCAGGCCACCACCAGCGACCACGACATCACATGGGCAGACGGCATCTCGCGCGCCAGCCTGGCGCCCGAGGCATACGCCACGGCCGCACCGCCAAGGGCCAGCAGCAGCACACCATCGGCCCACCACACCTGCGCAGGGGGGCTGTCATGCACGGTGCTCGTCAGCACGAACGCCACCATGAGGCCCGCGCCCATCATCCCGGTCAGCCAAAAGCCCCAGCGAGGCCGATGGCCCAGCCACCAGGCAGCCAGCGCAGCCGTGGCCAGCGGCAACAAGCCCGTGAGCACCGCGGCGTGCGAGGCCGGCACGATGCGCACAGCCCACCCCATCCCCAAGGGAAAGCCCAGCACCCCGCCCAGGATCACACCCAGCAGCCACGGGGCTTGCGCACGCGTGGGCCGCGCCGCCTTCACCCACCGCAGATGCGCCAACGCCAGCATGCCGGCCAGCGCGGCCCGTGCGCTGGCCACGAACAAGGGCGGCCACTGCGGGTGGCTCATGGAGCCGTTGGCCATGCGGGTCATCGGGATGGTCAGGGCAAACAGCGCCACCGCAATCAGCCCGAACAGCAGCGGCTGCCAGGCCCGGGGCATCAGGCGATCCAAGGGCCGAAGAGGGGCTTGCGTGGCGGTGCTCATGTATGGCAATGTAGGCAAGGCAACCAGTACAGAACCAATACACAATGGCGCGTCAGTCATCAAACTGTGTCGGTTGCACCGCCAACACAGTGCCGTTTGCTCCTCATGTCACCTTCCGCCCCAGCCCTCACCCGCCACAGCGATCAGACCCTGACGGAACAGCTCGCCCAGCGCTTTGCCGACCGGATCCGGCAGCACTGGCTGGCCCCTGGCTCTCGCCTGCCTTCGGTGCGCGAATGCGCGCGCACCCAGGGGGTGAGCCCCTACACCGTCGTGGCCGCCTACGAGCAACTCCTCGCACAAGGCCTCATCGAGGCGCGCGCGCAGCGGGGCTACTTCGTGCGCGCCCCATCGCGGGCGGCCACGGCCAGCGATGCCCCCGGCACGACACGTCCCCATCCCTTCCAGCCCAGCGCACCCATTGACGCCACCACCTTGATACGGGGCATGTTCCACGAGCCCGGCGGCCATCCGATGCCAGGCCTGGGCACCCTGCCGCCAGACTGGCTGGATGCCGGCATGCTGGGCGCGGCCCTGCGCCGCGTCACACAGGGTGACAAGCTCATCCCCTTGAGCCTGCACTACGGTGAGCCGGCCGGTGACAGCCGCTTCCGGCGTGCGCTGTCCCTGCGCCTGGCCGAATGGGGCATCAAGGCGCCAGCCGATCAGATCATCGCCACCGTGGGCGCCACCCATGCGCTCGACCTCGTGTGCCGCAGCCTGATTCAGCCTGGCGATGCCGTCCTGGTCGACGAACCCGGCTGGCCGGTGGAGTTCGCACGGCTGGCGCAGTTGGGGCTGCGTGTGCTGCCCGTGCCCCGCGGTGCGCAAGGACCGGATCTCGATCGGCTGCGGCAGCTCGCGCAAGCCCACCACCCCAAGCTGTACGTCACGGTCTCGGTGCTGCACAACCCGACCAGTGCCCTGCTCTCGCCCGGCCATGCCCACCAGATCCTCAAGCTGGCCGAAGCGCACAGCTTCCATGTCCTCGAAGACGACATCTACGGCTTCCTCGCCCCACCCCACGCCACGCGACTGGCCGTGCTGGACGAGTTGCAGCGGGTCATCTCGGTGGGCAGCTTCTCCAAAATCCTCACGCCCAGCTGGCGTGTGGGCTACATCGCCGCGCCGGCGCATCTGGTCGAGCGCATCACCAACACCAAGCTGCTGACCACGCTGACCACGGCGCCCATGCTCGAACAGGCCCTGGCCGTCTGCATGGAGCAAGGGCAATTGCGCAAGCACTGCGATCGCGTCATCCAGCAACTGGACGCGGCCCGCGCGCGCTGCATGCCACTGGCACGCCAGAGTGGCTGCCGCTTCGTCTTCGAACCGCAAGGGCTGTTCGGCTGGGTGGACACCGGCATGGACACCGAACGGCTGACCCTCCCCATGCTGGATGCGGGCTGGTTGATCGCGCCCGGTGCGCTCTTTCATGCGCAGAAACGGCCGACGACCCTGATGCGCATCAACTTCGCCTCCTCACAGGACGCGCGCTTCTGGAAGGCCCTGCAGCGTTGCCGGGAGGCAGGGCGGGGCTGAGCGGGGCGTCAGCGGTTCCACTCCGCAAACAAGCCCTGGCGCGCAGCCTGCGTGATGGCAGCCACCCCGGGATGCGTGATCCGGCGCTCGACCGTGATCACGTAAAAGGCTTCGATGAGATCCGTGGCCTCGCCCAGGCGGCGCACACCGTACTGCTTGCGCACCTCGTCGTCCAGCACCGAGGGCGACATGAACACGCCGTGGCCGAAATGCCCGAGCGCCTTGGGCACGGCGTTGTCATCGAACTCGCCCAGGATGCGCGGCCGCAGCTTGTGCACCCCCAGCCACTGGGACAGGCGGGCGCCCAAGGCTGTGTCCGAGGCCGGCACCAACATGGGTGCACCATCCAGACACGCCGGGAACGGGCCCTTGAGTGTGGCCGCCAGCGCTTTGGTGGCATAAAAGCTCACGGTGGAGCCGCCCAGGCGGTGGTTGTAGGCGTTGACGCTCAAGGCCGGCGGCAAGGGCGTGTCCGACAGCACCAGGTCCAGCCGGTGGACGGACAACTCGGCCAGCAGGCTTTCGAGCTTCCACTCGCGGCAGACGATGCGAAACGGCTGTGCGTGTGTGAGCGCCGGCTCCAGCAGCCGACAGGTGACCAGCTTGGGCACGGCGTCGGCCACGCCGATGCGCAGCTCCATCGGCCGCTGCACCCCCTTGGGCTGGCGCACGATCTGCTCCAGCTCCGAGCCCAGGTTGAAGATGTCCTGCGCATAGCTGAAGACGAGTTCCCCCGTCTCCGTGAGCTCCAGTTTGCGGCCCTTCTTGCGCAGCAGGGGCCGGCCGAAGTGCTCTTCCAGCAACTGGATCTGGCCGCTGATGGTCTGCGGCGTCACATGCAGATGTTCGCTGGCCTTGACCACGCCGCCCAGCCTGGCCACGGCCCAGAAATACTGAAGGTGCTTGTAGTTCATTTCGGTTTTCCCGATGGATGTGCGTCACAAAATCGAATTTACGCGAAGTATCCACATCCGTATATTGCGGTGGTGTTATCCCGTTCGAAGAAGGAGTTCTCACATGTCTGACGACACCCGTACCGGCGCCCGCGCCGTCGCCTATCCGGCGCAAAGCGGCGTCATCGGACGCACCGGCATCGGCGCCACCTTGGGCAGCCACCGCGTGCTGCGCAATACCTATGCCCTGCTGGGACTGACGCTGGCCTTCAGCGCCGGCGTGGCAGGCACCGCCATGTCGCTGAACCTGCCGCACCCCGGCATGCTGCTGACATTGGTCGGCTTCTTCGGCTTGATGTTCCTGGTCAACAAGCTGGCCCACAGCGCGTGGGGCGTAGCCGCGGTCTTCGCCCTGACCGGCTTCATGGGCTACACGCTGGGCCCCATCCTCAGCGCCGTGATGGCGATGCCGCACGGCGCCGCCGTGATCACCAATGCCCTGGGAGCGACGGCCGCCGCCTTCCTGGGCCTCTCTGCCGTGGCGCTGACATCCAAGCGTGATTTCAGCTTCATGGGCAAGATGCTGTTCGTGGGCATGCTGGTGGCCTTCGTGCTGGGCCTGGGCGCCGTCTTCTTCAACATCCCGATGTTGAGCCTGGCGGTCTCGGGCATGGTCGTGCTGCTGGCCAGCGGCATGATCCTGATGGAAACCAGCCGCATCGTGCATGGCGGCGAGACCAACTACCTGATGGCCACCGTCAGCCTGTACGTGTCCATCTACAACCTGTTCAGCAGCCTGCTGATGATTTTCGGTGTGGGGGGCAGTGAAGACTGAGGAGACTGCGCTGCCATGACGTGACGGGGTGGAAGCCCGTCACGGCTCGCCGGATCGCTGCTTTGCCGCAGCATCCGGCTTTTTTGTCCTTCAGCGCACCAACGGCGCCGCGCCCATCGCCCCGCCCTGGGCACGCCTGACACCCATCAGACCGATCAGCGCAATGCCACCCAGCCCGAACAAGGCCGCGTTGAGGGGCTCGGGCACCGGGCTGGTGGTGACCTGCATCGTCAACGATTGAAAACCCGTGGCCGACAGCTTGCCGAACGAAGTGGGGATGATGAACCACTGTTGCGGGTCATAGACCTGGGCCTCGTCCAGCTTGAAATCCGAGGCCATGTCGAAGCCCTCCACCGTCGGGTGCATCAAGGCAAACAGGTCGGCAATCGAGAACACCTGCTTGAACGGCAACCAGGACACAGGCGCCTGGAAACCCACGGACTGCACCGCCGGGTTGGCAAACACACCGACCCGATCCGTGAACTGGCCATCGCCCAGACCGGCAACGGACAGGCTCGCCGTCAGATCGGTGTACTGGAGCACGTCAAACTCTTCGAAGAAAAACTTCTGAAGATTGACCGTGTCGGCCGTTGTGCGGACGGTGAAGGCAGCGTCCTCCAAGGTGCGCCCGTCTTCCAGCTCGAAATCGGCCACACCGGAGAACGTGAAATCGATGGGCGCCGCCTGCGCAGCCAAGGTCGGCAAGGCCAGGGCCAAGGCACCGAGCATCGATTGGAAGGGCTTCTTCATCCCGCGTCACTCCATGGAAAACAGCGGTGGCCAGGGGGTGGCACACATCAGGGCGACAGTGTGCATCAAGGTGCGCGCCTTCCGACTTGGTAGAGCTACCCGGTGCGCCCGAGACCGTCAGTTGCTGACGGCGTCCGGCTCCACCTGCGCGCCACTGCCGGAGGCCGTGCGCCACGCCTGCGACCGCCTGGGCCCAAGCCTTCGCCCATTGAAGAGCCACTGCAGCCAGGCGCTGCGTGCCACCACCTGCTTGTGCAGGATCACCGCGCCAGACAAGGCCAGCAGCATCAGCAAGGGAAAGCCCAGCACTGCCGAGACATCCAGGCGGATCAGCACCACGCCGAACAGCACCACCAGGAAATGGTGGAAGAGATAGACCGAGTAGGACAGATCCCCCATGCGGGACCACACGGTGGACGGCTTGTCCATGAAGCGGCTGAACAGGCCGAGCAGCAAGAAGATGGCCGACCAGGAGATGAGCGACTCCAGATAGGCATGGGCCGCAGCGCGCCACAAGGTCTGCTGATGGGGCAATGCGACTTCGGCGATGGCGGCGGCCCCCAGCACGCCCAGCGTGAACAGCACGCCCAAACGGCAATACAGCCGCAACAGCGCCGGGCTCAAGCCCAGCAACGCGCCAAAGGCAAAGAAGGGCAGATAGTCGGAGAGGGTGTAGAGATCCACGGTACCGATCAGCCGCCACTCGCCCGGCACGCCCAACTTGAACAAGGTCAGCATGAGCAAGGTGATGCCGGGCAGCATGAACAGCACCGCCTGCGCCGGCAGTCGCTCCACTGCATCGCGCACGGCCTGGCGGCGCGGCAGCCGGGGCAGCACCCATACCCGCAGCGCTTCAGCCAGCGTGAAGTAGCACAGCATGCAGGCCAGGAACCACAGGTGCGACATCCAGCCGCCTTCGCTCAGGTAGGCCGGCACGTTGAACATGCGCCAGTCCGTCAGGTGCAGCACAAAGGCTTCGAGCGAATTGAAGATGGCCGCCGTGGCCAGCAGCGGGATGCCGATGCGGCGGAACTTGTCCTTGAGCACACCCGTGACGCGCCCGGCCTGGATCATCCGTGTGTACGACAGCCCCGCAATCAGGAAGAAGGTGGGCATGCGGAAGCGGTAGATCGCCTCGATCAGGTAATAGCAGAAGGTGATCGTGTGCGGGCTGTTGATGCGCCAGTGCCGGATGGGACTGAAGACATGGGCCGCATGCAGCACCACGCCCAGCACCATCAGGAAGATCCGCAAGGGATCCACAAAATGCGCACGGTAGGCCGGATTCGTTGAAGACATGTTCTTCTTGTCGCGTTGTGAAAACCAGTCCAGGGACAACACAACGACGACTGGCAAGATCAGTGCGCGGATTATTCGGGCGATGGATCGCCAGCACCATCCCTGTCTCCGGGGGAGGCAGAAGGCAAACGCCGGCAAGGTGACATCTTCACGTCAGCCGCCCGCCCGGCCCAGGCGGTCGACGACCTGTGCGGCCTCCCGCATCACGCGTTCGACGATGTCACCCACGCTGGCCACGTCATGCACCAGACCCTGCGACTGGCCGATGAGCTGCACGCCATTGTCGTGGTCGGCCTCGTGGATGGCCTTGCGCATGGCCAAGGTGGCGGCGCCGAAGTACGCCACCTTGACGGCCCCCACCAGGCCCTGGCTCATGGCATCCCGCGCCAGCGAGGTCATGGGCGTGTGCAGCTCGCGCGCGGCCGACAGCGAACGGCTGATCGCCACCGGTGGGCTGAGCCTGCGGGCGGTGTACTTGCGCCCGCCCGGTGTTTTCATCACGCGACACGGAAAGGTGTCGAAGTTGCTGGAGTAGATCGTCTCCTCCGCTTCCTTGTCGACGATGAGCTGCTTGGTCTGGGCATGCACCGGGCTTTCCAGCGAGCTGGCCAAGCGTGTGCCCATGGCGACCGCATCGGCCCCCAAGGCCAGTGCCGCCACCAGGCCTCGGCCATCGGCAAAGCCCCCGGCCGCGATCAAAGGCAGATCGGGTGCCATGTCGCGCACGGCAGGAATCAGCACCATGGACGTGACCTTGCCGCCATGGGCTGCCGCCTCGTGGCCCGTCACGATCAGGCCGTCCACCCCACTGTCGATGGCCGAGCGCGCATGCTTCTCGTTGGAGATGGTGGCAATCACCTTGCCGCCATACCGGCGCGCCCCCTCCATCACCCACTCGCCTTTGCCCATCGACACATTGATGACGGGCACCTGTTCTTCCAGCGCCACGCGGGCGCAGTCCGCTGCACCGGGCAGCATCAGGCTGCAGCCGACGCCGAAGGGCTTGTCCGTCAGGCCGCGCACTTCGCGGATGGCCGCGCGGCATTCTTCTGGTGACAGGGCACCCGAAGCGAGGATGGCAAAACCACCGGCATTGCACACGGCAGCCACCAGCCGCGGCACAGCGATGTAGGTCATGCCGGGCAGCACGATGGGGTGCTGGACGCCCAGCATCTCGGTGAAACGGGTCTTCATGGTGTCGGCAGCCTCCCCCCGAATCGCGGGGGCTGGCAGGGATAACGGAAGGGGGTATGTCGACAGCGCACGTCAACAATGCCCGGGAGTATGCCCCCTGCCTTGCATCCCGATTCCATTGCCGGAGACGCCGTGAACCACCCGCTTTCCCGCCGCCGCTTTCTGGGCGCCACCGCCCTGCAATCTGCCGCTGCCCTGGGCCTGACCACCATCGCCCTGCCTTCCGCACGGGCCACGGTACGCAGCTTCGATGACGCCATGGCGGCGCCGCGTGCACCGCTTGGCCAGTTGGGTCGCGTGCCGGTGGTGGTCATCGGGACAGGTTATGGCAGCGCCGTCACGGCCCTGCGGCTGGCCGAAGCCGGTGTGCCGGTGGTGATGCTGGAGATGGGTCGGCTGTGGACCAAGCCGGCATCCGATGGCCGCATCTTCGCCAAGACGCTCTCCCCCGACGGTCGGGCGATGTGGTTCAAGGACAAGACCGAAGCACCGCTCAAGACCCTGTTCAACCTGGACGTGATCAACAGCAAGATCGACCGCTATGCCGGCGTGCTCGATCGCGTCAACTACGACGAGATGTCCGTCTACGTGGGCCGGGGCGTGGGCGGTGGCTCGCTGGTCAACGGCAGCATGGCCGTGACGCCGCCGCGCTGGTACTTCGAGCAGATGCTGCCCGGCGTCGCGTCGGCAGAGATGTACGACACCTGGTTTCCCATGGCCAATGCCCAACTGGGCGTGAACCTGGTAGACCCGGGCTGGTTCGAATCATCATCGTGCTACCGGTATGCACGCGTCTCGCGCGAGCAGGCCAACAAGGCCGGCTTCAAGACCGTGTTCGTGCCCAGCGTGTACGACATGAAGTACCTCGCCCTGGAAGAAGACCGCAAGGTGCCGCGCTCGGCCCTGGCGCAGGAGGTGATCTACGGCAACAACGCGGGCAAGCAGAGCCTGGACAAGACCTATCTGGCCGATGCCGTGGGCACGGGCCGCGTGAGCATCTATACGCTGCACGAAGTGCGCAAGATGGAACAGCAGCCCAATGGCGACTACCTGCTGACCTTGCGCCAGATCGACGAATACGGCAAGGTGCTGGGCACGCACCAGATCAGTTGCGGCAAGCTCTTCTTGGGCGCTGGCAGCCTGGGCACCACCGAACTGCTGGTGCGCGCCCGCGAGACCGGCACGCTGCCCAAGCTCAACGACGAGGTGGGCCGCGGTTGGGGCCACAACGGCAACGTGATGACCGCCAAGACCAACCAAATCTGGAACACGACGGGTGCGGTGCAGTCCACCATGCCGGCCATGGGCATCAACGACTGGGACAACCCCGCCAACCCCGTGTTCGCCGAGATCACGCCCTTGCCCACGGGCTTCGAGAACTGGATCAGCATGTACCTGGCCATCACGCGCAATCCGGAGCGCGGCCACTTCCAGTACGACGCCGCGACGGACTCGGCCCGCCTGCGCTGGACCCGCGACCAGAACACGCCCACGGTCAATTCGGCCAAGGCGATGTTCGACAAGATCAACGCCGTCAACAAGACGAAGTACCGCACCGACCTGTTCGGCAACGGCAAGATCTTCGCCGACGACTTCTGCTATCACCCGCTGGGCGGCTGCGTCCTGGACAAGGCCACCGACAACGTCGGTCGCGTCAAGGGCTACCGCGGCCTGTACGTGACCGACAGCTCGCTGATCCCCGGCAGCATCGGCGTCAATCCCTTCGTGACCATCACCGCGCTGGCCGAGCGCAATGTGCGCCGCGTGATGGCCCAGGACTTCGGCTGATCGCTCTCAGCCGGCCACCGGCTGGACGGCCCGTTGACGGGCCAGCCAGTGCAGCAGCGTGGTGTAGAGCGCTTGCGTGTCGATGGGCTTGGCCAGATGGCCGTTCATGCCGGCGGCCATGCAGGCCTCTCGTTCATCCTGCAGCACGCTGGCCGTCATCGCGATGATGGGCAGATCCCGGTGGCGCGGCATCTGGCGGATGGTGCGCGTGGCCACCAAGCCGTCCATCTCGGGCATGTGCACGTCCATGAGCACCAGGTCGAAATCCTGGTGACGGCAGCGCTCCACGGCCTCCAGGCCGGTCTTCACGATGGTGGGCACCAGGCCCGCCATGGCAAGCAGTTCGCTGGCCAGCAGCGCGTTGATGGCGTTGTCCTCGGCCAGCAGCACGGACTTGCCACTGTGCATGCGGCGCAACGCCTCCTGGGCGGATTCGGAACTTTGGCTGGAAGCGACCGACACGCCTGACAGGCCGGAGGCATCCAGGCTCTCGGCCATCGGGGCCTGGGCCGGCCTGAACGGGATCGTGCACCAGAAGATGCTGCCCTTGCCCTGTTCGCTGACCACCCCCATCTGCCCGCCCATCAGCTCCACCAGGCTGCGCGTGATCGCCAGCCCCAGGCCGGTGCCGCCGTAGCGCCGTGTGGTCGAGTCATCGGCCTGCACGAAGGCGTTGAACAGGCGATCGAGCTTGTCGGCTGCGATGCCCAGGCCCGTGTCGTGCACCTCGATGTGCAGGGTGATGCGCGTGTCGTTGTGCGAGCGCGCCTTGACGGTGAGCCGCACCTCCCCGTTCTGCGTGAACTTCACGGCATTGCTCAGCAGGTTGATGAGGATCTGCGACAGCCGCGTTGCATCGCCCCGCAGGTGCTCGGGGCAGCCCTCGGTATCCAGCTTGAGCGGCAACTGCTTGAGGCGGGCGGCCTCCTTGACCATGCCCAGCGCGCGCTGCAGCACATTGTTGAGCGGGAAGTCCTCCTCGATCAGGTTGAGCATCCCCGCTTCGATCTTGGACAGGTCCAGCACATTGTTGATGATGTCCAGCAGGTGTTCGGCCGCCTGCTGCACGGCACGCAGCCGCTCGGCCTGGCCGGGCAGCACGGGCGACTGCTGCAGCAGATACGTCATGCCCATGATGGCGTTCATGGGTGTGCGGATCTCGTGGCTCATGTTGGCGATGAAAGCGCTCTTGGCCCGGGTGGCGGCCTCGGCCTTGTCGCGCGCCTGGCGCAACTGCTCGGTGCGCTCGGCGATCTTTTCTTCCAGTTGATCGCGATAGGCGGCCAGCTCGGCCATGCGAGCCTGCAGTTGCCCGTGCATGTCGTTGAGCGAGCGCGACAAGGCCGCGATCTCGTCGGCGGAATCCACGTGCACATCGAACTGCGTGGCCCGGCCCTCGCGCAAGGCCGTGGCGTTGGCGGCCAGCTCGCGCAAGGGCCGCGAGATGCGCGCCGCCAGCCACCAGCTCAGCAGCATGAACAGCCCCGAAGCCAACAGGCCACCCGCCAGCATGCGCTGCCACAGCGTCTCCACCGGCCCGAAGACCTGGCGCGGATCCTGGCGCATCACCATGATCCAGGGCTCCACCCCCTGCTGCTGGATAGACCAGCGCACCGGCGCCGTCGCCGTCAACTGCTGGCCGATGTCCGGCCACAACACCACATCGGCCGTGCCGGCGGCCTGGATCTTGTCCAGCCCCTGGGGTCGCATCTTTTCACCCAGCAGGGCGTGGGGGCCGATCAGCACCTCGCCCTGCGCCGTCTGCAGCAGCGTCTGGGCCAGACTGGCTTCGCTGGCCACCAGCGAGGCATGCATCTGGCGGATCCACTGCCAGTTCAGCATGCCGACGATGACGCCGATGGTTTGGCCGTCATAGTCGAGCACCGGCACCGCGATGTCGATCAGCTGTGGCGGGCGACCATCCGGATCCAGCGGCAGGAAGGGCGCCAGGGGCCCGGCCCACTGGGGCTGGCCGATCCACGGCGCCTTCAGGCCCTGCTTGAACCAGGCCGTCTCGCCCACATCCTGGCCCTCCAGACGGGCGCCGGTCGCGGTGGTGATCAGGCCTTTGGCGTCGACCATGGCCAGCCATTCGAACTCGCTGTGATAGCTGCGGATGCGCTCGAGCAACAGGCGCATGTTGCCCGCATCCATCAGGCCGCTGGCCACCTCCGGCAGGGAAGCGACCTGCTGGATCTGGCTCTGCCGCTCGGCCAGGGCGGCCGAGATGATCTGGCCCATCACGCGCGCTTCGCGCTTGACGGAAGCATTGACCGCCTGCTGCAATTGCTGGCGCTGGTCGTGGGCCACCCAGAAGGCCAGGGCGACGGCAAAGAACACGCCGCTCAGGCCAGTGACCCAGGCAAATCGCGCCCGCAAGCTGCGATGCGGCAACAGTGAACTCAATCGATCTGTGTAAAGCATGATGACGGGCGTGCTGCCTTCGGCAGGTTCGCGCCATACTTTGATGTTTTTCTCGCACGGCCTGCAGTCAATGGCATGGAGCGGCAGGCTGGAAAACTTCTTGAGGTCACGTTCGGACTGCGGACGTGGCCTCGCATCAGACCACAAATTGCCGGGCATGATCAAATCCCTGTTGCATTCGATCCGCCTGTCGGGCCTGGCCATGCTGGCGGCGGCTCTGCCCTTGCTGGCGCGCGGTGCCGAACTGGTCGTCGTGACGGTCAACAACGGGCACATGATCGCGTTGCAGAAGGTGTCGGCCGAGTTCGAACGCATGCGCCCGGACGTCCGCCTGCGCTGGGTCGTGCTGGAAGAAGGCCCCTTGCGCCAGCAACTCACGCGTGACATCGCGACAGGCGCCGGCCACTACGACGTGATGACGATCGGCGCCTACGAAGCCCCGATCTGGGGGCGCCGCGGCTGGCTCAAACCCATCGAGCCGACCAAGGCCTACGATGCCGACGACCTGCTGCCCCCCATCCGACAGGCCCTGACGGTCGATGGCCGGCTGTACGCCCTGCCCTTCTACGGCGAGAGCTCGATGACACTGGTGCGCACCGACTTGCTCAAAGCGGCCGGCATCGCGCTGCCCGCACAGCCAAGTTGGGAGCAGATCCGCCAGGCCGCCCGCCAGTTGCACGCGCCCGACAAAGGCACGTACGGCATCTGCCTGCGGGGCAAACCGGGTTGGGGGGAGAACATCACCGTGGTCACCACGATGGTCAACACCCATGGCGGGCAGTGGTTCGACCTGAACTGGAAGCCGCAGATCGACACCCCACCCTGGCACGCCGCCGTGAGCCTGTATGCCGAACTGCTGACCCAGTACGGCCCGCCGGGCGCCGTGGCCAACGGCTACAACGAGAACCTGGCTCTTTTCATGGCTGGCCGCTGCGCGATCTGGGTGGATGCCACCGTGGCCGGCTCGTTCGTGAACCGCCCGGATGCGTCGCGCGTGGCCGGCAAGGTCGCCTTCCTCCAGGCCCCCACCGCGACCACCACGAAGGGCTCCCACTGGCTGTGGACCTGGGCCATGGCCATCCCTGCCACCTCTCAAAAGGCCGAGGCGGCACAGGCCTTCATCGAATGGGCCACCTCCAAGGACTACGTCGACATCGTCGCGCGGGACCTGGGCTGGAATGCCGTGCCATCGGGCACCCGCACATCCACCTACAAGCAAGGCCCCTTCCAGCGCTCGAACCGGCATGCCGAGGTAGAGCGTCAGGCCATCGCCACCGCGGATCCCCGGGATGCAACGCTGCCCCGCTCGCCCTATGTGGGCGTGCAATACGCGGCCATCCCCGAGTTCCAGTCCATCGGCACCGCTGTCGGCCAACTCCTGGGGCAGGTGCTTCAATCGGAGCTCACGGTGGACGAGGCCCTGCGCAAGGCCCAGAGCCTGACGGAAGGCAAGATGCGCGCGGCCGGTTATTACGGCAAACCCGCTGCCCCGGCGCGCAGTGCCCAGACCGAGCAAGGCGTGGACGGCAGCCCTGCAAAGCACCCCGTCAAGGCACGCAAGCCGGCAAAGCGTCCGCCACGCGCGCCAGGCGCTTCACAGCCGAAGCGATGACGTCCTCATGCGTGTTGGCATAGCCCATGACCAGACCGTTGAAGCCCGCCACGCCGCCGCTACCGTAGGCGCTCAATGGGCGCGGGCTCAGGCCGGATGCCAGGGCCTGCTGCGCCAGATGACGGTCTGACAGGCCGCCTTGCCCGCCCGGCAGACTCATCACCAGATGCAGGCCGGCCTGCCCCCCCACGATCTGGCCGGGGTAAGGCCAATGCCGCGCCAGGGCATCGCGCAGACAGGCCTGCCGCAAGGCATACAGGCGCCGCATGCGCCGCAGATGACGGGTGTAGTGCCCTTCGTTGATGAACTCGGCCAGGGCGCGCTGGGTCACGGGCCGCCCTCCCCGCACCAGTTCACCCACCACGCCGGCCACCCGATCGGCCAGGGCTGCCGGCCACACGATGAAGCCCATGCGCAGCGCCGGAAACATGGACTTGCTGAATGTGCCCAGGTACACCACCGGCGCATCTGGCACCTGGCCCTGCATGGCGGCCAGCGGCGGCCCATCGTGGCGGAACTCGCTGTCGTAGTCGTCTTCGAGCAGCCAGCTTCCCGCTCGCCGTGCCTGCTCGATGAGGTGCAGGCGGCGTGGCAGGCTGAGCACCGAGCCCAGCGGATACTGATGCGAAGGCGTGGTGTAGACAAAGCGAGGTCGCTTGTCCTGCCACCAATGATCGGGCGGCGCAATGCCCTCGGCATCCACCGTCACCGGCTGCAGCGCCAGGCCGGCTTGCACAAAGGCCGTGCGTGCGCCGCCATATCCCGGATGCTCGATCCAGACGGTGTCGCCCTCATCGGCCAGGATGTGCGCGCACAACTCAAGGCTGTGCTGCGTGCCTTGTGTGACGGTGACGTGCGCGGCATCGCACTGCACGCCTCGTGAAGCCCGCAGATAGGTGGCAATGGCCTGCCGCAGTTCGGGCTCCCCCACGGCATGCCGATAGCCCAGATCCTGGCTCGGCGCATGACGGGCGGCGCGATCCTGAAGCTTGCACCACAGCTTGTTGGGAAAAGCATCGAGCGCCGGCACACCCGGCATGAAGGGCAGCAGATCCTGCTCCGGTGAGCGCCGCCGGTCACAAGCCTGCACGCGGGCAGACAACACGCAGGCCGGCTCCGGCGCGATGACTGGCTTGCGCAGACTGCGTGAGGCGCCAAGCCGGGAGGGCGCTGCCGGCAAGGCCGCCACCACCGTGCCGAGGCGGCTGGCCTGCACATAACCTTCGGCAGCCAGTTGCTCGTAGGCGTGGATCACGCCATTGCGCCCCATGCCCAGTTCGTGGGCCAGCTCTCGGCTGGCGGGCAACACCGCCCCGGCGGCCAGACGCCCCTCGGCGATCGCCTGCCGGATCACCTCGTACAAGGCCCGCTGCAAGGGCTGCGCCTGGGCCTGCGCCGTGGCGCGAAAACCTTTCACATCGATGAGACCGATCAGATCCGCCATGTGCTGGCTCCATGAAATGGATGATGTTTGGTTCTATGCATGGAACCACGATCGACCTATCGTAAGCGCATTCCAATGCTTTCAAGGAGCCCACCATGCACGACGCCTCTGCCGCCGCGGCAGGCACCCCGCCTCCCAGCGACCGCGCCACCGTGCGGCGCGCGGCCGATCGCGGCCACTACGATGCCGCCACCATCCATGCCATCGTCGACGACGCCTGGCTTTGCCACGTGGCCTTTGCCTGTCCGGATGCGGTGTGCCTGCCCACAGCCTGCTGGCGCATCGGCGACAAGCTCTACATCCATGGCTCCAATGGCAGCCGGATGATGAAGCACCTGGCCAGCGGTGCCTCCGCCTGCGTGGCCATCACCCATCTGGATGGCCTGGTCATGGCGCGCTCGGCGTTCTCGCACTCCATGAACTTCCGCTCCGTGGTGATCCATGGCGCCTTCGAGGTCGTCAGCGAAGCGGACAAGCCGGCCGTGCTGGCCGCCCTGGTGGAACACATCGCCAAAGGCCGCAGTCAGGACGCCCGCGCCGCGGACGAGCACGAGCTGAAGGCCACCACCGTGCTGGCCATCTCCCTGCACGAAGCGGCCGCAAAGATACGCAACTGGGGCCCCAAGGACAAGGAGGAGGACCTGGCTTTGCCCGTGTGGGCAGGCGTGCTGCCGATGCGCGAGCAGCCTTTGCCGCCGCAGCCGGCCCAGGCGTACGAGGGGGAGCCGCCTGCCTATGTGCAGGCCTGGGCCAGGGCAGCGACAATCCCATGTGACAGTCCCATGTGACGCTGGCTGACCGCGACACTTCAGCGGCCAGGCGCAGACCTGGTCACAGGCTCCGCGCCGCAGGCACGGGCCTCAAGGCCACCGGATCGACCTGGCCAAGGCCTGCGCATCGGCCTGCGGATCCCATCCCCAATGCGCCAGCATCGGGGCCTGCAGGTGGGCCTGCAAGGTGGCGAGGTTGGCCGCCTGTTCGGGCATGTCGGCATCCACGACGTTGGCGATCCAGCCCATCAGCGTCAGGCCACGCGACAGGATGGCCTCCTGCGTCAGCAGTGCATGGTTGAGGCACCCCAGCCGCAGGCCCACCACCATCACCATCGGCAGCATCAGCCGCTGTGCCAGATCGGCGGAGGTCTCGAACTGGCCGGGCTGCTCGACCAAAGGCACGATGAAGCCGCCTGCGCCCTCCACCACCACCGCATCGGCATGCTGACTCAAGGCATGAAAGCTGGCTTCGATGTGGGCCAGGTCGATGAGCGTGCCGTCCAGGCGCGCTGCGATGTGCGGCGACACCGCGGCCGGCAAGGCGTATGGATTGTCGAACGACGATGGCACATGCAGGCTGGATGCCGCCCGCAGTTGCGCCACGTCTTCATTGAGCCACTGCCCGGGATGCCCGTCATGCCCTTCCACCCATTCGCAGCCCGCGGCCACCGGCTTCATGCCGACCACCCGGGCGTGGCCCGCCTGCCGGAGCGCATGGATCAGCGCGCAGCTGGCGCGGGTCTTACCCACGCCGGTGTCCGTGCCGGTGACGAAGAAGGAGGTCATCGCTGGGCGTTTCAATGGTGGTGAAGAACGGGGTCGCGTGGCAGGCACGCCAGCAGCGGCGTGGCCTGAGGCTCGCGCCGCATCATGGCATCGGCACGACGGCCTGCGCACTCGCAGGCGCCGCATCCATCTCGGCCAGCACCTGATCCAGCACCTGCAAGGCGCCCTCGGCCAGGAAGCGCTGGTCGGCTTCGGTCAACACATAAGGGGGCATCGCATACAGCGTAGAACCAATGGGCCGCAGCAGCAAGCCCGCTTCCAGCGCAGCGCGGTGGTAGCGCGCCGCAAATGTCGGCTCGGTGGTGTCGATGTCCCACGCCCAGATCATGCCGATGTGGCGAGCCCCCTTCACACGAGGATGCTGGCTCAAGGGTTCGGCCAGCGCGGTGAAACGCTCGGCCGCCAGGCGATTGCGCGCCAGCACATCGCGGCCATCTGCATCGCGCTCGGCGAAGGCGTCGAGCACCGCCAGCGCAGCCCGGCAGGCCAATGGGTTGCCGGTGTACGAGTGCGAATGCAGGAAGCCATGCACCGTGCGCTCATCCCAGAAGGCCTCGTAGACCACATCCGTCGTCAGCACAGCGGACAGCGGCAGCACACCACCGGTCAGGCCCTTGCTCAGACAGATGAAGTCCGGCCTGACGCACGCCCCATCGGCCCCCACCGCCTGCTGGTGCGCGAACATCGTGCCCGTGCGGCCGAAGCCCACCGCGATCTCGTCGGCGATCCAGTGCACCTCGTATTGATCGCACAAACGGCGCACGGCCAGCAGATACGCCGGGTCATGCATGCCCATGCCGGCCGCCCCCTGCACCAAGGGCTCCAGGATGAGCGCTGCTGTGTGCTCATGATGTTCGGCCAGATACGCCTCCAGCGCCGCAATCGCTGATGCCAGATGTGCTTGGGCGCTCACCCCGGCCGGCGCATGCCTCGGATCAGGCGAAGGCAGCGTGGCGCTCAAGCGCAGCAGGGGCGCGTACGCCTCGCGGAACAGCGGGATGTCGGTGACGGACAAGGCGCCGGCCGTCTCGCCGTGATAGCCGCCTTGCAGGCCGATGAACTGGTTCTTCAGTGCACGCCCGCGGTTGCGCCAGCTGTGCGCGCTCATCTTCAGCGCGATCTCCGTGGCGCTGGCGCCATCGCTGGCATAGAAGGCATGACCCAGGCCTGTCAAGGCAGCCAGGCGCTCGGACAACTCGACCACCGGCGGGTGCGTGAGCCCGGCCAGCATGATGTGATCGAGCCGCCCCAACTGATCGGTGATGGCCGCACGGATCGGCCCGAAGTTGTGCCCGAACAGGTTCACCCACCACGAGCTCACGGCATCCAGGATGCGGTGCCCCTGATCGTCGATGAGCCAGGGCCCGTCCGCCGCCACGATGGCCCGCGGCGGAAAGCGCTCGTGCACCTTCATCTGCGTGCACGGATGCCAGACGGCCCGGCGGCTGCGCTCGGCCCAATCCATGCCCACGTCCATCAGCCCTGCGTCGGCCGGTACACGCAGCGATCGCCCGCCGCACGCGAGACCGCCACCGCCGACACCTGCGGGATCTGCAGATGCGCCTGCGCGTAGATGAACACGCACAGGTTCTCCAGCGTGGGCGCGCCCAGGCCGCTGACCTCATCCAGGAAGTGATGGTCGAGCTGGCCGCGGATGCCGGCGATCACCTCGCGCAGCACGGCCAGGTCCACGACCATGCCGGACTCGGGCTGGCGCTCGCCGCGCACAAAGATCTCGGCCGTGTAGGTGTGGCCGTGGATGCGGCGGCTGCCCGCGGCTTCCTCGGGCGACACCTTGCGCTTGAGCGTGTGCGCCGCATCGAATGAAAAGGTCTGGCTCAACTCGAACATCACATTTCCTCAGGCAGGTGCTTGCGCCCTGCGTCTTGGTGCATCGCCTTTCAGCGGATGCCCAGTGTCTTGTGCGTCTGCACGCTGAGCATCCAGCGCGGGTGGTCCAGACACCATTGGACCGCCCAGGCCATGGCCTTCTCGCGCGCCCCGGGCAGGGCACTGTCCATGGCCTGTACGCGCATCTGGTCGAAATCCAGCTGCTCGAAGGCCAGCAGGTCGGCTTCGGTGAAACCGGCTTGCGGCACCACCACCTTGAGTTCCTGGCCCGAGGTCTGCACCAGCGTCGATCCGGCCTTGGGGCTCACGCAGATCCAGTCCAGCCCTTGCGGCGCGGCGATGGTGCCATTGGTCTCCACCGCGATCTCGAAGCCCTGCGCGTGCAAGGCATCGATCAAGGCCGCATCCACCTGCAGCAAAGGCTCGCCGCCCGTCAGCACGACAAAGCGGCGGCCTTGGCGACCGGCCTCAGTGTCCGGCCAGAACGAGGCGATGCGCCCGGCCAGGTTTGCGCCGCATCAAACTTGCCACCGCCCAGCCCATCCGTGCCGACAAAGTCCGTGTCGCAGAACTGGCAGACCGCCGTGGCCCGGTCCGCCTCGCGGCCCGACCACAGATTGCACCCCGCAAAGCGGCAGAACACGGCCGGCCGGCCGGCGTGCGTGCCCTCGCCTTGCAGGGTGTAGAAGATCTCTTTGACGCTGTATGCCATCTCAAACCGTTTCAAACATCTCAAGCCATGCAGTCAACGCAGGCCCGTCCACCACACCGTCAGCGCCGAACACAGCACCAGGCCCGCATACGTGAGCATGGCGCCATCCCGCCCGGTCAGCAGCAGGCCCGCGACCAGCACCGCCACATTGCCTGCGGCCGCCCATTTCACCTGGCGCAACCAGCCGGCGCTGCGCAGGGCCTTGCGCCACACCAGCCGGGCCAGACTGGGCACCAGCAAGGCCATCACCAAGGCCGGCAGCACGAAGTTGAGCGCGTGATTCAAGGCGTCGAAAAAACCCATGCCTGTCCTTGGACCTTGCTGGCCCCTGGTGGCTGCCCTCCCCCGGCCCAGGGGTGTCCGGTCAGGAAAGCAGCGGTGTCCGAGTGCTTCGGCGGCCGGCAGAGGGGTAACTCCGCACAAGGTCTGCCCGAAGGCAGCCGCCGAGACAAAACCGGGGATTTTATAATCCCCGGCCATGACCGTCCTGACCCTGGGCCTGAACCACACGACCGCTGCCGTTGACCTGCGGGGTCGGTTCGCGTTCGCGGTCGATCAGCTCGCCCCCACCCTCCAGTCCCTGCACCAGCGCCTGACGGGGGCGCCGCAGGCTGAAGTGGCCCTGCTGTCCACCTGCAACCGCACCGAGCTGTACTGCGCGGCGGGGGGCCTCGGCGGGCCGGCCCATGTGCTCAAGCACTCTGCGGTGGAATGGCTGTCGGGCGTCGGCGGCGTGTCGTCCGAAGAGCTGATGCGCCACACCTATGTGCTCGAAGGCGGCCAGGCTGCACGCCATGCCTTCCGCGTGGCCAGCGGGCTCGATTCCATGGTGCTGGGCGAACCCCAGATCCTCGGCCAGATGAAGCAGGCCGTGCGCGAAGCCGACACGGCCGGCACCCTGGGCACGACGCTGCACCAGCTCTTCCAGCGCAGCTTCGCCGTCGCCAAGGAGGTGCGCACCTCCACCGAGATCGGCGCGCATTCCATCAGCATGGCCGCTGCCGCCGTGCGCCTGGCCGCCCAACTCTTCGAAGACATGGGCCGCACCAAGGTGCTGTTCGTGGGCGCCGGCGAAATGATCGAGCTCACGGCCACCCACTTCGCCGCACGCAACCCGCGCATGATGGCCGTGGCCAACCGCACGCTCGAGCGCGGCGAGAAGCTGGCCACCCACCTGGGCGCCCAGGCCATGCGCCTGGCCGACCTGCCTGATCGCCTGCACGAGTTCGACATCGTCGTCTCCTGCACGGCCTCCACCCTGCCCATCATCGGCCTGGGCGCCGTCGAGCGTGCCTTGAAGGCCCGCAAGCGCCGCCCGATCTTCATGGTCGACCTCGCCGTGCCGCGCGACATCGAACCCGAAGTCGCCCGCCTGGACGACATCTACCTCTACACCGTCGATGACCTGTCGGCCCTGGTGCAGACCGCCGGCGAAAAACGCCAGGCCGCCGTCGCACAGGCCGAAGCCATCATCGAGACCGGCGTGCAAGGCTTCGTGCACTGGCTGGACCAGCGCACCACCGTGCCGCTGATCCAGGCACTGAACTCGCAGGCCGATGCCTGGCGCGCCGCCGAGATCGCCCGCGCCCGCAAGCTGCTGGCCAAGGGCGAGGACATCGACGCCGTGCTCGAAGCCCTCTCGCGCGGGCTGACACAGAAGATGCTGCACGGCGCGCTGGCCGAGCTGCACAGTGCCGATGCGCACCAGCGCCCGCAGGTGGCCGCCTCGCTGTCGCGCCTGTTCCTGCGCGGCGAGCTGACGCCGGGCCGCCAGCCAGCCAGCATCGATACCGGCAGGGCGCCTCGCCACGCCGCGACGGAGTGTTGAATCCAGTACGCCCCAGCGCCAGCCCGGCACGCAGCCAGACCCGGGAGAGCCGGTTTGAGCGCCGGCCTGGCGCCCTCCCTCGCCTCCTCGCTCGAACGCCTGGCGCACCGCCTGCAAGAGCTGGATGCGGCCCTGTCCGACCCGGTGATCGCGGCCGACAACAAGCGCTTCCGCGACCTCTCGCGCGAACACGCCGAAGTCAGCAGCGTGTGCGACATGGCGGCACGCCACACCCGGCGCCAGCGCGATCTCGACGGCGCCGCGACTCGATGCTCGCCGAGGCCGGCGACGACGCCGAGATGAAGGCCATGGCACTGGAAGAAATCGCCCAGGCCGAAGCCGATCTCACCCAGCTCGAACAGCAGCTCCAGACCGCCCTGCTGCCCAAGGATCCCGACGACGCCCGCAACGCCTTCGTCGAAATCCGCGCCGGCACCGGCGGCGACGAATCGGCCCTGTTCGCTGCCGACCTCGCCCGCATGTACACCCGCTACGCCGAACGCCAGGGCTGGACGAGCGAGATCATGTCCGCCAGCGAATCCGATCTGGGCGGCTACAAGGAAGTGGTGCTGCGCTTCGAAGGCGCCGGCGTGTATGGCCTGCTCAAATTCGAATCCGGCGGCCACCGCGTGCAGCGCGTGCCCGTCACCGAAACGCAGGGCCGCATCCACACCAGCGCCTGCACCGTGGCCGTGCTGCCCGAACCCGACGAAGCCGAAGAAGTGCAAATCAACCCCGCGGATCTGCGCATCGACACCTACCGCGCCAGCGGCGCCGGCGGCCAGCACATCAACAAGACGGATTCGGCCGTGCGCATCACGCACATCCCCACCGGCATCGTCGCCGAGTGCCAGGACGACCGCAGCCAGCACCGCAACAAGGCCAAGGCCCTGGCCGTGCTGGCCGCCCGCATCCGCGACAAGGAGCGCATGGCGCGCCAGGCCAAGGAAGCCGCACACCGCAAGTCCCTCGTGGGCACGGGCGACCGCTCCGACCGCATCCGCACCTACAACTTCCCTCAGGGCCGCCTGACCGACCACCGCATCAACCTGACCCTCTACAAGCTCACCAGCATCATGGAAGGCGAGCTCGACGACGTGGTGGCCGCCCTGCTGACCGCCCAGGCCGCCGATCAACTGGCCGAACTGGAAGCCGCCACCGGCGTTTGAATCACGGGCCCACGTTGACGGGGCCCCTCACCCCATGACCAGCTCCTTCACCGCCCCCCTCACCGTCGCGCAGGCGCTGCGCCACGCCCGCGAGCTGGGCCTTGACCGGCTGGACGCCGAGCTGCTGCTGGGCCACATCCTTCACAAGGGCCGGGCCTGGCTGCTCGCCCACGACGACGCCTGCCTGAGCGCCGAGCAACAAGTGCCCTGGCTGCAAGGGCTGCACCGGCGCGCGGCCGGCGAACCGCTGGCCTATATCGTCGGCCACAAGGAATTCCACGGCCTGACGCTGTCCGTCACACCCGACGTGCTCGTGCCCCGGCCCGACACGGAAACCCTCGTCGATTGGGCCCTGGAGATCCTGGCAGCGCGCCCCGCCGTGCCGGCACCCTGCGTCCTCGACCTGGGCACGGGCAGCGGCGCCATCGCACTGGCGCTGGCTCACCGTCGACCGGATGCGCAGATCACGGCCGTCGACGCCAGTCAGGCCGCCCTCGACATCGCCCAGGCCAACGCCCGCCGGCTGGGCCTGAACGTGGACTTCCGCCACGGCCACTGGCTGCAGCCCGTCACGGGCCGTCACTTCGAGCTCATCGTCAGCAACCCCCCTTACATCGCCGAAGACGACCCCCACATGGCCGCCCTCGGCCACGAACCCCGGCAGGCGCTCACCGCCGGCCCGGATGGCCTGGCCGACCTTCGGAGCATCGTGACGCAAGCGCCCGACCACCTGTCGCCGGGCGGCCACCTGCTGTTGGAACATGGCTACGACCAGGCTGTCGCCGTCTCGCAACTCCTGGTCGATCGCGGGTTCATCAATGTAAGTACCCGCTTCGACCTCGGAGGGCAAGCGCGCTGCACAGGCGGCCTTTGGCCCGCTGCCCATCGGGTGTAGACCCGAAGGCAAGCCTGCGCCGCCTGATGAAAATCCGCTGACCAACGCTCACAACTTGGTCCCCACGACGCTTGCGCGCGGCGTAGCATGAAGTCGTTCGCCAGGAGATCGCCATGCCCATCCATCCCGCTGACACACCCCGCTCGGTGCAGCAGCCTGCCCTGGCAGGATGGATTGCGCGCGCCCCCATGGTTTTGGTCACCATGATGGCCGCTGGTGGACTGCTGCCTTCGGCCGATGCGTGGGCGCAGATGGTGCCCGTGCCCGGCCACGCCCTGCGGCAGAACCTCGCCCAGGGCGACCTCACCACCGTGCGCATCGACCTGGGCCGTGTCAGCGGCGAAGACGGCACCGCCGGCAAGGGCCTGAACCTGCGCGGCAAGGCCTTCTGGCCCCAATGGGAAGGCCGCATCGGCGTAGTGATCGATCGCCCCGTCAACCCGCTCAAGGACAGCTATGTGCTCGCACAGCCGGCCCCCTCCGGTCTGAAGCTGCGCAGCTTCCACGTTCTGTCCGACTACTACGTCGAAGGGGGCTTTCGCGCCACGGCGGGCCTGCTGCGTGGCGAATCCGGCCACGCCTGGTGGGCAGCTGGCGATCAGGGCGGCGGCCTCAACCTGAGTCTGCAGCGCCTGGACACCCTCAACCTGCTCGGCCAGCCCCGCGACAACCACAATCAAACCATGCCCTACATCGGCGCCGGCTACACCAGCCGCGTCGGCGTATGGGGTTTGTCCAGCGCCTGGCACTTCAATGCGGACCTCGGTCTGGTCAGCAGCGGCGGCGGCCAATTGGACGGCATGTCCAAGGTTTTGCAAGGCGACAAATCGCTCGACGATCTGGTGCGCGACCTGCGTTTGCGCCCCCTGGTCAAGGTCTCTGTCGGCTATTCCTTCTGAAGTACGCTCGCCGCTCCCAGGCCTGCTATAACCGGGCCTGTTTCCAATTCAATGACAATGGTTTGAGCATATGAGCGACGTTCAACAACGCATCGACGAGCTGGTCAAGGGCAACAAGGTCGTGCTGTTCATGAAAGGCACCGCCCAGTTTCCGCAATGTGGCTTTTCCGGCCGCGCCGTGCAGATCCTGAAGGCCTGCGGCGTCAACGACCTGAAAACCGTCAACGTGCTGGAAGACGAGGCCATCCGTCAGGGCATCAAGGACTACGCCAACTGGCCCACGATCCCCCAGCTCTACATCAACGGCGAATTCATCGGCGGCTCGGACATCATGATGGAGATGTACCAGGCAGGCGAGTTGCAACAGACGCTCGCCGGCGGCCAGTGATCGCCTGAGCCGTGGTGGCAGCCGCCTCCGCCCTGCCCTTGCAGACGCACCCGCGCCGCCTCGTCGTCGGCATCACGGGCGCGAGTGGCGCCGTCTACGGCGTGCGCCTGCTTTCGCGTGCCCGCGCCCTGGGTGTGGAAACCCACCTCGTGGCCACACCCGCTGGCATCCTCAACGTCCACCACGAACTGGGCCTGGACCGCTCGGCGCTGGAAGCCCTGGCCGATCACGCCCACCCCCCGGGCGATGTCGGGGCCTGCATCGCCAGCGGCAGCTTCACGACGGATGCCATGGTGATCGCACCCTGCTCCATGAAGACGCTGGCCTCCGTGGCGCACGGCTTCGGGGACAACCTGCTGACGCGCGCAGCCGACGTGACGCTCAAGGAGCGCCGCCGGCTGGTGCTGATGGTGCGCGAAACGCCCTTCAACCTCGCCCACCTGCGCAACATGACGTCCGTCACCGAGATGGGCGGCATCGTGTTTCCGCCGCTGCCGGCCTTCTACCACCGGCCGCAGAGCATCGACGAGCTGGTCGATGAGACCGTCGAGCGGGTCTTGTCACTGCTGCATGTCGGCGCGGCCCTGCCCCGCCAATGGGCGGGACTCTGAACCCCATCCCGCCCCGGCGCCGGGGACACCCACGCACACGCGGCCCGCACGGGTTAACGCGGTGCGAGGCCGTCGGCCTTGGGGCCAGAATCTCACAGCCAACATGCGGCGTCTTCTGGCCGCCGCTGGTAACAAAAACCAAACCAACCAGGGATGCACCATGAACCACATGCTGCAACGCGTCGCATGCGCGACGCTGCTCGGCCTCGCCTGCCATGCCGCCCACGGCCAGCGCCTACAACCTGACTTTCCTCGAAGCCCCGCCGGATCCCGATCCTACGCAACGGGCATCAACCAGGCCGGTGATGTCGTGGGCTACTACGAAATCCCGGGCTTTCGAGCCGAGCTACACGCGTCCCGAGGGCTACCAGGCCGCCCTCTGGCGCGACGGCCTCCGCACCGATCTGCAGCCGCTGCCCAGCGCCACAGGCTACGTCAGCAGCTACGCCTGGGACATCAGCAACACCGGCCAGATTCTCGGATCCTCGAACTTCACCCCGCGCGACACGGGCTACGGCAGCACCATCGTGTCGCACCCTGTCCTTTGGAACAACGGCACCACGCCGACGGACCTCGCCCCGCTGGCAGAAGGCAGCTTTGACGACCCCGTCCGCATCGCACCCACGGGCATCAATGATTCAGGACAGATCAGCGCCATCACCGACATCATTGCCGCCACCCGTTACCGTGCCACGGTGATCACCGGCGTCAACCAGATGAACGTCCTGGGTCCTGATGACATCTCCAGCATGGCCTATGACATCAGCAACACAGGAATGTTGGCCGGCGAATACGACAACCACCCTGCGCTATGGGTCGGCGACAAGATGACGGTTCTGCCGGACCTGGGCTACGGTGCAGCCTTGGCCATCAATGAAGCAGGTCATATGGTGGGGCAAACACGCTCCGAAAATGACTACATGCAACATGCCGCCATGTGGGTGGACGGACAGTTGACGCCACTTGCAGCCCGAAGCAACCGGCACAGTCGGGCCCTGGGTATCAACAACCTGGACCAGGCAGTAGGCGTTTACGAAGGAGACGACCTTTTCTTCCACGCCGTTTTATGGGACAAGGGTCAGGCGATTGATCTGACCGATGCACTGGGGGCAGACAGCGCCTGGCAACTCGTTGAAGCCTCTGCCATCAATGACGCCGGACAGATCGTAGGGTGGGCCTTGCCAAGCAGCGGAGAAGGTGTGGCACGGGCATTCCTGCTCTCACCGGTTCCCGAAGCGGCCACCTGGAGCTACATGCTGCTCGGTCTCGCGGGCCTGTATGGCGTGTTCAGACGGCAATCGCCCCACTGACAGAGCGCGTCAAGGGCGGCCAACAGATTCAAAACCGCCCCCCCGCCACCTGGATGGATGGCGGGTCCACCAACTGCCAGGTGCGACGCGCGGCCGTCACCATGTTCGGATACTCCGCCCGCCCACGGCTGCCGTTGTAGCGGCCCAGCGCCATGAACAGGTTGCCTTTTTCGCGGTCCAGGTAGTGGCGCAGGATCACGCAGCCGAAGCGCAGATTGGTCTGCATGTGGAACAGCGTGCTGGCATCGCCGTTGCCAATGGTGCGAGCCCAAAAAGGCATGACTTGCATGTAGCCGCGCGCCCCCACCGGCGAAATCGCGTACTTGCGGAAACCGCTCTCCACTTGGATGAGCCCGAGCACCAGGGTCGGATCCAGGCCGGCCCGCTTGGCTTCGTAGCAGACCGTGTGCAGGAACTCGCGGCGCACCAGATCGTCCGGCTTGCGCTTGCGCAGCTTGTCTTCCAGGGCGGCGGCCCAGCGCTCGCAAGCCTGCTTCTGCGTCGCATCGGCAAACACCAGCACCGGTGGCGCCCCGTTGCCAACCGCCGCAGACAAGGCCGAGCGCACAGAATCGGCCAAGGGCTCTTCCACCTGGGCGCCGGCCAGCACGCGGCCAGGCAGCAAGAGGCCCGCGGCCATCACAGCCGCAGCCCATCCCGCGCGCCAGCGCGTCTGACTGAACCCCATACCTGAACGCATCACACCGCCACCATCACACCATCAACCTTATGCCAGACCCGGCCCCGCCAATCAGAGGAGTTACAGCCGGGAAAGCACGTGATTCAGGACTTCGTTCACGCCGACCTTGGTGGCGGCCGCGTCCTGACGGCCCTGGTATTCGGCCAGGCCTTCCTTGAGGCCCTTGTCGCCCAGCACCACGCGGTGCGGCACGCCGATCAGCTCCCAGTCGGCGAACATGGCGCCCGGGCGCTCGCCGCGGTCATCCAGGATCACGTCCACGCCCTTGGCCAGCAGCTCGGCATGCAGCTGATCGGCAGCGGCCTTGACGTCTTCCGAGCGGTCATAGCCCACCGGGCAGATCACCACGGTGAACGGCGCGATGGCGTCCGGCCACACGATGCCGCGCTCGTCGTGGCGCTGCTCGATGGCGGCACCCAGGATGCGGGTCACGCCGATGCCGTAGCAGCCCATCTCGAAGAACTTGGGCTTGCCGTCCACATCCAGGAAGGTGGCGTTCATGGCCTTGGAGTACTTCGTGCCCAGGTAGAACACGTGCCCCACTTCGATGCCGCGCTGGATGGCCAGCACGCCCTTGCCGTCGGGCGAAGGATCGCCCTCGACGACATTGCGGATGTCGGCCACGCAGTCGGGCTCAGGCAGGTCGCGGCCCCAGTTGACGCCACGGATGTGGAAGCCCTCTTCGTTGGCGCCGCAGACGAAATCGCTCATGTTGGCCACGGTGCGGTCGGCCACGATCTTCACCGGCTTCTTCAGGCCGATCGGGCCGAGGTAGCCCGGCTTGCAGCCGAAGTGCTCGACGATTTCCTTTTCGGTCGCGAAACGGAAGCCCGCCTTCAGGCCAACTGTCTTGCCATCCGCGCCGGCGAATTCGATCTTGCCGGCCTTGACCTCGTTGAGATCGTGATCGCCGCGCACCAGCAGCAGCCACACGGTCGAGCCGATGATCTCGCCCCGGTCGTTGAGCTGGTCGGTCGCCAGCACCAGCGATTTCACCGTCCGCGCGAGCGGCAGACCCAGCAGCTCGGCCACATCGGGACAGGTGCTCTTGCCGGGCGTGGCGACCTTTTCGCAGGCCTGAGCGGCGGCACCACGCTGGGCGATCAAGGCCACGCCTTCGGCCAGCTCGATGTTGGCGGCGTAATCGCTTGTAGGGCAATAGACGATGGCGTCTTCACCCGTGTCGGCAATCACCTGGAATTCGTGCGAACGATCGCCACCGATGGCGCCGGTGTCGGCCGCCACGGCGCGGTATTGCAGGCCCAGACGGTCGAAGATGCGGCAGTAGGTCGCATACATCGTGTCGTAGGTCTTGCCGGCGCCCTCCACGTCACGGTCGAAGGAGTACGCGTCCTTCATCGTGAATTCACGGCCGCGCATGATGCCGAAACGCGGCCGGCGCTCGTCACGGAACTTGGTCTGGATCTGGTAGAGGTTTTTCGGCAGTTGGCGATAGCTGCGCAATTCCTGGCGGGCGATGTCGGTCACCACCTCTTCAGCCGTCGGCTGGATCACGAAATCGCGTTCGTGGCGATCCTTGAAGCGCAGCAGCTCGTCGCCCATCTTGTCGAAGCGGCCCGTCTCCTGCCAGAGCTCTGCGGGCTGCACCACGGGCATCACCAACTCCACGGCACCGGCGCGGTTCATTTCCTCACGGATGACCTGCTCGACCTTGCGGATCGTGCGCAGGCCCATGGGCATGTAGGTGTACAGGCCCGCTCCCAGCTTCTTGATGAAGCCCGCCCGCATCATGAGTTTGTGGCTCACGATTTCCGCGTCGGCAGGCGCTTCCTTGAGGGTCGAAATGAAGAATTGGGAGGCTTTCATGTGCGTAAAAAATACACCGCGCAAATGAGGCATTGACAAAGCCCCCTAGCCGTTCGGCCAGCGCGGTGCAATAATGAAACCAGTTGAAAATTTGGAGTTGATTATGCTCGACCGGGAAGGCTTTCGTCCCAACGTCGGCATCATCCTGCTCAATCACCGGAACCAGGTATTCTGGGGCAAACGCATCCGGACGCATTCCTGGCAGTTCCCGCAAGGCGGCATCAAGCATGGTGAGTCGCCCGAGCAGGCGATGTACCGCGAGCTTCACGAGGAAGTGGGCTTGCTGCCTGATCATGTCCGCATCATTGCCCGCACGCGTGACTGGCTTCGTTATGAAGTCCCTCAGCACTTCATCCGCAAGGATGCCCGCGGGCACTACAAGGGTCAGAAGCAGATCTGGTTTCTGCTGCAGCCTGACCGGCCGCGATTGCGACATGAACCTGCGCGCCACCAACCACCCCGAGTTCGATGCCTGGCGTTGGCACGAATACTGGGTGCCGCTGGAGACGGTGATTGAATTCAAGCGGGGGGTGTACGAAATGGCTCTATCCGAACTGGCGCGCTTCCTGCCCAAACCGCAGGGACATGCCAACCGGTATCTGCGCGGCAACATGCGGCATGGCGGACGTTCGCCCGGCGAGCCGGATGACGCGCCACCTCATGCGGCCTTGAGTCGGCCGGTCGGCGTCAATTCCTGAGGCATCCGAACAAAAAAGGGGCTCCTGCTGGAGCCCCTTCTTCATGGTCTTGGCGGGGATGCCCTGGGGCCTCCCTCAACCAGCCCAGATCACTCGATTTCCGTCTTGGAAGAGCATTCCGCGTCGGACGGGTTCACGCTGCAGCGGGCGCGCTTGATGATGTTCAGGCCCTGCTTGTTGTACATGCCGTCCTTGGCGATGGAGATGCGGGCCTCACGCAGCATCAGCACGTACTTGGGCACGGCCTCCACAGGCAGGTCGTTCCACATGTTGGCGGGAATGCCCTTTTCAGCCGTGGCGATGATGCCCATGGCGCGATCGAACTGCGACAGCCAGAACTGGCGCGACTTCTCGCCGAAGCCTTCGGGGAACTTGCCCTTGTTGATGATCATCTGCACGGTGGGGATCATGATCGGGAACCGGCCGATGCCGCCCGTCTTGCCGATGCCCTTGTACAGCTCGAAAGGCTTGTAGGCCACAGCCGGCAGGGTCACCATGTCGACGAAGCCGTTGTTGAACTTCGGGCCGATGTTGGTCACGTCCACGGACACGGGCTGCGCGCCGATGCGCTGGATCATCGCACCCTGGGCCTTGTCGTAATCGAAGGCCGCGATCTTCTTGCCCGACAGGGCTTCGACCGTGTTCATGTTCTTGTCACGCACGATGGGGTACGCGGCGCCCAGCGGGAAGATGCCGCCGACTTCGTAGTTGCCCTCGACCATCAGCTTGCTGGCCTGCGGCGAGGAGAACACCTGGACGACCTTGCGCACGACTTCGTAGCTGGCGTCGATGTCGACCTTGCCGCCCTTGACGATGGTGGTCGAGCCGATGCTGTCGATGGAGCCGGCGATGCTGTTGAACTGGCGGGTGCGGAAGGCGGTGGCGATCACGCCGTCGCACTGGCCGGCGCGGAAGTCCTCGATGGCCACGCGCTCATCGACGTAGCTCTTGAGCTCGATGTCGGCGCCGTTCTTCTGCATGGCCAGTGCGTAGTCGGTCGCAAAGGCAAAGACGTCACCGGTCTTGCCGGCCACGTCCCACACGCACACCAGCGTCTTGTTGGCCAGTGCCGCGGTCGAAACACCCAGCGAACAGCAGGCCAGGGCAACCGAGGCCATCTTGAGTGAAGGGGAGCGAGCGTGGGTGTTTTTCATCAGGGACATCAAGACCTCCGGGTAGGAGCGGAAACAGAAAAGAAACAAGAGTCACGGTTTTAACGTGAAACCCAATGCCCCACATGACAGGGCGAACCCTCGGTACCCCTGTAAAGGGGGACCACCTAGGCGACAACCCTTATCAGCCAGCGAAAATTTTGTCATGTAACACCTACAAACAAATTCATACATGACAACGCTGTCCGATTTGCTATGTGCGCCAAAGGAGCAAGTACATGGGTTCAGCAACAGGCGTGCCCGCGCACGGCTTGTCCTTCGGCGCAGGCGGTGCATCCATCCGTTGAGCGAGATGAGGCACGTCGATCCGCTGCACCGACATCGCACCCGGTGCAGTGCTTCGGATCAGCGTGCAAGAAGGGCGGCGATCAGACCAGGACGAGGTTGTCCCGATGGATCATCTCGGGCTCGTTGGTGAAGCCCAGCGCCTGTTCGATTTCATGCGAGGGCTTGCGCACGATGAGGCGTGCCTCGCTGCTGGCGTAATTGGCCAAGCCGCGGGCGATGTGCTGCCCGCTCTGGTTGCGCACGGCAATCACGTCGCCGCGGTGGAAGTCGCCAATGACCTCCACCATGCCGATGGGCAGCAGGCTCTTGCCCTCGTCGCGCAGCTTGGTGACGGCGCCATCGTCGATCACCACGGCGCCGCGCAGTTGCAGATGGTCGGCCATCCACTGCTTGCGGGCCGTGAGCTTGGCCGTCGCGGCCACGAAGAGCGAACCAATGGACTCACCCTGCGTCAGGCGCACCAGCACGTCGGGCTCGCGGCCCCAGGCGATCACCGTCGAAGCACCGCTGCCCGCAGCGCGTTTGGCCGCCACCACCTTGGTGATCATGCCGCCCGTGCCCACGCGTGAGCCTGCACCACCGGCCATCTGCTCCAGGGCCGGGTCGCCCGCGGTACAGACGTCGATGAAGCGCGCAGCCGGGTCCTTGCGGGGATCGGCGCTGTACAGGCCCTTCTGGTCGGTGAGGATGACCAGCGCATCGGCTTCGACCAGGTTGGCGACCAGGGCGCCCAGGGTGTCGTTGTCACCAAACTTGATTTCGTCGGTGACGACCGTGTCGTTCTCGTTGATGACCGGCACGACCTTGTGCGAGAGCAAGGTCAGCAAGGTGGAGCGGGCATTGAGGTAGCGCTCGCGGTCGGCCAGATCGGCGTGCGTGAGCAGCACCTGGGCGCTGCCCATGCCGTGCTCACGCAGCTTGGTTTCGTACATCTGAGCCAGCCCCATCTGTCCCACAGCCGCGGCAGCCTGAAGCTCGTGCAGCTCATGTGGACGTTTGGCCCAGCCCAGGCGCTTCATGCCTTCGGCAATGGCGCCACTGGAGACCATGATCACTTCGCGCCCGTCCGCCGCCAGGGCCGCCATCTGGCGGCACCACGTGCCGATGGCATCGGCGTCCACGCCCTTGCCTTCGTTGGTGACCAGACTGGAGCCCACCTTCACGACAATGCGGCGGGCGTTCTTCAACACATCGTTCATGGCGGGCTCTGCGAGGGGCTAAGGCGATCGTTCGGTCGGTGTGGCGGGATCAGGGGCGAGGTTCAGCGGCGGGATGCGCGCGCCGAGGTCTTGCCAGTGGCGGCTTTCTTGGGGGCGGCTTTCTTGACGGCGGCCTTCTTGGCCACTGTCTTCTTCACCGCGGCCTTCTTCACCGCCTTCTTTGCCGCAACCTTGCTTGCAGAGGTTGGAGACGCTGGGGCCTTCTTCACGGCTGCCCTCTTGCTCCCTGCCTGCTTGATCGCTGCTTTTTTGCTGGCGGCCTTCTGGGTGGCGGTCTTTGGCGCCGTCTTTGGCGTCTTCTGGGGAGTGGTCACCTTCTTCGAGGCGAGCTTCTTGGCGGCAACCTTCTTTGCTGCTGCCTTCTTTACCGTCGCCTTCTTGGCAACCGATTTCTTCACGGCGATCTTCTTGGCAGGCGTTTTCTTGGCAGGCGCCTTCTTGGCGACCTTCTTGGCCGTTGCCGGACCCGCCACCTTCTTCGCAGCGGCCTTCTTTGCCGTCACTTTCTTGGCGGCAGCTTTCTTGGCCGCAGGCTTGCGCACCGCAGATCGCTTCACAACCTGCCCCACCGCAGCCTCGTCCTTGCGCGGCTTGACCAGGGCTTCCAGCTCGTCCTCGTAGTGCAGCCCTGCCTTGGCCATCAGGTCGGCCGCCATGGGCAGGCTGGCCTCGACGTCGAAGCGCACGTCGGCTTCCTTGTATTGCGACTGCATGGCGGCCACGTGCTGGTAGATGGTCTGCACGAGTTGCTCGCAGCCCTGACGCGTCAAGGCCGAAATCTGGAAGACGGGGCCCTTCCAGCCATAGCGGCGCACGAACTCCAGCACCTTCTTGGCGCGCTCTTCCTCGGGCACCATGTCCAGCTTGTTGAGCACCAGCCAGCGCGGCTTGGCGTACAGCTCGGCGTCATAGATCTTGAGTTCGTTGACGATGGCACGGGCCTGCTGGACCGGATCGGTGTCGTCGAACGGCGCGCAGGTCCACCACGTGCAGCAGCAGGCGCGTGCGCTGGAGATGGCGCAGGAACTGGTGGCCCAGGCCCGCGCCTTCCGAGGCGCCTTCGATGAGGCCGGGAATGTCGGCCACCACGAAACTCTTTTCAGGGCCGGCGCGCACGACGCCCAGGTTGGGGTGCAGCGTGGTGAAGGGGTAGTCCGCGATCTTGGGGCGCGCGTTCGAGATCGCGGCGATCAGCGTGGACTTGCCGGCGTTGGGCATGCCCAGCAGGCCGACATCGGCCAGCACGCGCAACTCGAGCTTGACCTTGAAGGATTCGCCCGGCCAGCCCGGCGTCTTCTTCTTGGGCGCCCGGTTGGTGCTGCTCTTGTAGTGCAGGTTGCCGAAGCCGCCATCGCCGCCCTTGGCCAGCAGGCGCTGCTCGCCGTGCTCCAGCAACTCCATCATCACGTCGCCGGTTTCGGCGTTGCGGATGATGGTGCCCACCGGCATGCGCAGGGTGATGTCGGGGCCGGCGTGGCCGAACTGATCGGAGCCGCGACCGGATTCGCCATTGCGGGCCTCGTGGCGGCGCGCGTAGCGGAAGTCGATGAGCGTGTTGATGTTGCGGTCGGCCACCACGTAGACGTGCCCGCCCCGGCCGCCATCGCCACCATCGGGCCCGCCGAAGGGGATGAACTTCTCGCGACGGAAGCTGATGCAACCGCTGCCGCCATTGCCGGCAGCGACGTCTATGGTGGCTTCATCGACGAATTTCATGGTGAGGCGGGTGTCCTGTGAGGTGAGAGGCAGACGGCGATTATCCGTCGCCTGGAAAACGCAAAAGCCCCGGCGAGCCGGGGCTTTGGATCAGCGCCCTCGGGTGAGGGCTGCCGTGATCGATCAGACCGGGGTCACGACCACGGTCTTGCGGTTCAGCGAACCCTTGACGGCGAACGACACGGTGCCGTCGACCAGTGCGAACAGGGTGTGGTCACGGCCCATGCCGACGTTGGGACCCGCATGGAAGCGCGTGCCACGTTGACGGACGATGATCGAGCCTGCGGGGATCACTTGACCGCCGTAGACCTTGACACCCAGCATCTTGGGTTGCGAATCACGGCCGTTCCGTGTGGAACCGCCGCCTTTTTTCTGTGCCATGGATCTGCTCCTTGGAAACTGAAGTTAAACAGAGTGAAGGCGCGAGATCAGGCGTTCACGGCGCTGATTTCCAGCTCGGTGAAGTTCTGACGGTGACCTTGGCGCTTCTGGTAGTGCTTGCGGCGACGCATCTTGAAGATGCGGACCTTGTCGTGACGGCCGTGGGAGACCACGGTTGCCTTCACGGTTGCGCCAGCCACCAGGGGCGTGCCAACCTTCAGTTCAGCGCCGGAGCCGACTGCCAGAACCTGGTCGATCACGATCTCTTGGCCAACGTCCGCAGCAATCTGTTCTACTTTGATCTTTTCGCCAGCAGCAACCTTATATTGCTTGCCACCGGTTTTTATGACCGCGTACATGTTGAGACCTTTCAAAAGGGAAAAGAACTTCTCCGCCCCTGTTACAGGGCGAAGCTCTCCACTTTAGCACGGTCTTTTTGCGAAGTAAAGGGCCGCTCGGGGCCGACCAGCTCGACGGAGGGCGCCATGGCCGGGGCCGGCGGCGCCACGGGAATCTGGAAGCTGGCGTCGTAATGACCCCGCTCAGGCCCCTGCTCCAGGAGGCGCTCGGGGCTCGCGGTGTCCGTCCCAGCGCCCTGCGGCACAAGACTGGCCGGACCGGCAGAACGCCCGCCCGCCGCGTCGTCACTCGGCGCAGCGCCCTGCCCGATCTGATCCCAGCCGAAAAAGCGGATCACCTCCTCGCGCTTGGCGAGCGCATCGGTGAAGCCCAGGTGGATCAGCTCGCGGGTGAATGAGGATTCGAACAGCAGGTAGCTGGCCAGCGCCGAGCCGCGTGCCCGCTTGCCGCGTCCGTACACACCGACGGCGCGCAGCATGGCACGCACGGCGGGCGGCAACGCCCACAGGTGGCGGGCGGCGATGTCGTCGATGCGCTGGCTGGGTGCGATCACGAGCACATCCACCATGCGCAACTGAGATTGCTCGCGGGCCTGCGGGGTCAGCAGGCTCAAGGTGCGGTTGATGCGCTGCATGCGCTCGATGTCGACGGCCAGGGCATCCAGGAAGATGCTGGACATGGCGTGGCCGGCGATCTGCGCCAGGTTCGGATATTCGACCACCGTGTCGCGCGGGGCGGCTGGCTCCTGCAGGCGGCCGGCACCGACCACCAGGATGCGGTCGGCTCCCAAGTGGATGGCCGGTGAGATCGGGGCGACCTGCCGCATGGAGCCGTCACCCAGGAAATGGGGGCGGCCATTGACCGAGAGTTCGACCGCCGGAAAGATGAAGGGGATGGCGGACGAGGCCATCAGGTGCTCGATCGTCAGGTGATCCTGCACGCTCAGGCGCTGTGTGCGCGCCCAGGGCTCCATCGGCTTGGCACTCTCGAAGAAGGTGACGTGCTCGCCGGAGGTGTAGCTGGAGGCCGAGATGGCGACCGCATCGAGGTGGCCTTCGGCCATGACCTGCTGCAGACGGTCGACCTTGAGCAGGCTGGAGAGGAATTCGTGCGTGGGCGCGTTGTCCAGCAGCGAGCGCGGGCGTGCCTTGCGCCAGCGGGCCAGGGCCCAGCCAAAGGAGAACAAGGTGAGCCACTGCGCACCGGTGCGGATCACGCCGAAGGAGTCGGAGCGGTAGACCTGTTCGGAGCGGAAATCCCGCCAGACCTCGACCATGGAGCGCACGGCGTAGTCATAGTGATCCGCCTGACAGGCCAGGGCCATGCCATTGAGCGCGCCGGCCGAGGTGCCGCAGATGATCTGGAAGGGGTTGCGCCGCCGGCCGGCACCACACTCGCGCCGGATCAGCTGGAGTGCCTGCAGCACACCGGCCTGGTAGGCGGCACGCGCGCCGCCGCCTGTGAGGACGAGGGCGGTCTTTCCAGCTGGGTTCATGGCCGTATATCGGCCGCTGGAGGGCCGAGGTTGAGGGAAGCGGTGGACGATGAACCGATTATCTCCGGCTCTTTCCGGCTTCAAGCCGACAACTGGCCCACGATCTGGGTCAAACGGGACACGAGATCCTGCGGCCGGTGGACCAGGGCGTAGCCGTTCTGCCCGAACAGGTAGGGCAGGTACTCGGGCGCGGCCTGGTCGATGGTGATGCAAAAGGGCAGCAGCCCGGCCTGGCGCGCAGCCTGGACGGCATGGCGGGTGTCTTCCAGGCCGAAGCGGCCTTCATAGTGATCGAGGTCGTTGGGCTTGCCGTCGGTCAGCAGCAGCAGCAGACGCTGACGCTCGGGACGCTTGCGCCAGCTCGCGGGTGGCATAGCGGATCGCCGCGCCCATGCGTGTGTAGTAGCCCGGCTTGATGGCGCCGATGCGGTCACGCGCCGCGCTTTGCCAGCCTTCGTCGAAACGCTTGAGCGCATGGACGCGCACGTTGTGGCGCTTGACCGAGCTGAAGCCCATGATGGCGAAGGGATCGCCCAGCCCGTCCATGGCCTGGCCGAACACGTAGAGCGCATCGCGGATCACATCGATGACGCGCGCGTCCTGCGAGGCCCAGGCGTCGGTGGACAGGGACAGATCCGCCAGCAGCAGGGTGCTGAGGCTGCGCTCGCAGCGTTGGGCGCGGGCGAACACGCGGGGCTCGTCGAGCACAGCCTGCTCGCCCTGGCCTCCACCAGCCTCGGCCTGCCAGCGCACCCAGGCATCGACATCCAGCCGCTCGCCATCGGCATGGCCGCTCTGCCAGCGAGGCAAGGCACGCAGGCTCTCGAGCCGGCGGCGCATGCGGGCGGCCGTGGCCTTCAGTGTGGGCGGCACCAGCCATGGGGCATGAACAGTGGGCGCCAGCACCTGCACGCTGCAGTGATCGGGCAGCAGGCGGGCCTTGCGGTGATCCCATTCGGGCAGGCGGATGCCTTGTTCGATGACCGCATCGTCGGCGGCGGAGCTGGGCAAATCCAGATCGAAACGCACGCGTGAGGCCAGGCTCTGGCCATCGGGGGCGATGCTGAGGCTGTCCATGTCGTTGGCGATCTGGCTGGGATCGGCCAGTTCATCGTCATCGGTCTGGCGGTTGACGCGCACGAGATCGGCCCAGGACAAGAGCGACTCGGCACGGAAGAACATCATCAGGGCATGCTTGTCCTGCTTCGCATCGGTCTGTTGGGCGCGGCGGCGGACCGAGAGGGCGGGGTCGGCCTGCGCCTCTTCGCGGCTGGCCGACTGCTGGGGGACGGGGCGTTCACGGGCCAGCATGGGCGGCTGGGCAGCAGAGACGTCCACCCAGAGGCACACGGGCATGAGGTCGTGGCTGCGCAAGGGGATCGGGCTGTTCGCGGTGGGGGTCGCCTTGGCTGGGGTGGCCGCGTCGATCAGAGGAGCTGCCAGCGCGCCGATGGCGGACCAGTCGCCTTCCAGGGAAGCGCGCAAGGCAGCCTGCACCCGTGCTTCGCCATCGGCCTGGCGGCCTTTGAGGCTGGACGGCGACGGGCGCTGGTCGAGATGCGCCGTGACCAGGCGGCGGTAGCGAGGCCACCAGCCAGGGAAGGCCGTCAGCAAAGCACGGGAAGCCTGGAGGTTGGCGCTCAGCCAATCTTGGGCAGGCTCTGGGGCAGACATGTGCGCCGCACACCCGCCCTGCCCTTCTTGCATGGCTGATCCATCGTGCACCGCACCGCACAAACGCATCGCGCCCTGGGCGGCCAGCCAGAGGTACAGCTCACGGTTGAGTTCAGCCTGATCGAACAAGGCAAGGACGGGCGGCAGGGCCAGGGTCTCGGCGTCCAGCACGGGCTGGGCAAAGCGTTCGCCGGTGCCCGCGATCTTCTGCAGCAGCCCGCGCGGGCCCTGGTGCGTGCGCTCGGCGGCGGCACTCAGGCGCCAGGCGGGCAGGCCGCCCATGCCCCGGAAGATGACACCAAGCTGCTTGCGCATGTCCTCCAGGCGGACGGCGGCTTGCGGGTGTTGCCTGTCGGCCAGCCGTGTGACGACGCGGTGCCACCATTGACCGACCCACTCTTCCATCAGTTGTCTCCGCCAGGCGGCACAGGGTTGTGCGCGGCCTGCTCGGCCTTCTTCTGGCGCAAGGTCTCGCGCACGGCGTCCACGCCGACCGCCCAGGTCAACACCGGGGTGCGCGCCTGTGCCTGCTGCGAGCGATCGCATTGGCTCAGGCACTGGCCGCACTGCACGCACGAGAACATCATGCGCTTGATGTTGCGGGGATTGAGCCGCATCGGGCAGGCGTTGTCGCAGGCCGAGCCGATGGGCGCATCACAGGTGCGGCATTCGCGGGCGCGTTCGCGCTGAAAGGCCACGACCATGCCTTTGGGGTTGGCCATCCACACCAGGCTCTGGAACAGGCCCACGGCACAGCCGAAGCGGCAGAAGAGGTGGCGTGCCAGCACGAACTCGGCCGTGAAGACGGTGGTGCCGATCCACAGGAAGCGGGCCTCACCGGGCGTGAGCGTGCCTTGGAAGAGGTGCGTCCAGATGCGGATGGGCGGCAGCAGATAACTCAGCAGGGTGATGGCCCAGGCAAAGCCCAGCAGCAGCGACAGGGCGAAGAACACCGGCCACCAGGTCTTGCTCGGCTGGATGAACTGGCCTTGGGCATCGCGGCGATGGGTGGCGTGCTTGTCCCACAGGCTGAACTTGCCGATGGCGCGGTGCAGTGTCTTGTTGAGCAACTCGACCGCAGAGAAGTGCGGGCACAGCCAGCCGCAATACAGGCGGCCGTACTTCCAGGCCACGGCGAAGAACACGCCGACGACCAGCACGATGGGCAAAAGGCCGCGCAGCAGCAGGCTGATGCCGGCTTGCGTGGGCGTGATCTCGCCTTGCATCAAGGCATCGATGCCCAGCGACCAGCGCATGCCCAGCACCCACAACTGCGTTTCGCTCAGATCGAAGCGGAACAGGTTGAGCACCGGGGCCAGCAGGAAGACCACGAAGAAGCCCACCTGCCAGCGCAGGCGGCGGCGCTGCAGATCAGGGGCAGTCGAAGACGCCACGCACCATCTCCATCAATGCCGCGGCGGTGTCTGCGTCATCCGTCAGGGCATTGACGACCGCTGCGCGGCAGGCGCTCTCGATGCCGGTGCCTGCGGCGATCAGCCGGGCAGCCATCACCAGCAAACGGGTGCTGGCGGTTTCTTCCAGATCATGTTCGGTCACGCGGCGCAGGGCCTGCCCCAGCCGCACAAGGCAGGCAGCCACCTCGGGCGATACGCCGGATTCGCTGCGCACGATGTCCTGCTCGACCTGAGGGGTCGGGTAGACGAAGCTCAGCGCCACGAAGCGCTGACGCGTGCTGGGCTTGAGGGCCTTGAGCAGGTTCTGATAGCCGGGGTTGAACGACACCACCAGCATGAACTCCGGCGGTGCGATCAGCAACTCGCCGGTGCGTTCAATCGGCAATACGCGGCGGTCATCGGCCAAAGGGTGGATGACCACGGTCGTGTCCTTGCGGGCCTCGACCACTTCGTCCAGATAGCAGATGGCGCCTTCGCGCACGGCCCGGGCCAGGGGGCCGTCCTGCCACACCGTGGCACCCTGCCCGATCAGATGCCGACCGACCAGATCGGCCGCGCTCAGATCGTCATGGCAGGACACAGTGATCAAGGGGCGCCCCAGGCGGGCGGCCATGTGCTCGACAAAACGCGTCTTGCCGCAACCCGTGGGACCTTTGATCAGCAAGGGCAGACGGGAGCGCCAGGCCTGCTCGAACAGCTCGCACTCCTGCGCCTGCGGGATGTAGTGCGGGGCATCGGCCGAGGCCGATGCGATCTGTCTGGCGTCCAGCATGTCCATGCGTGTCTCACTCAGGCGCGTTGTGCCGGCACGGCGCGGGCGTCGCCGCCCACCACACGCTCGACCACGTCACCACCGATGAAGAAGCTGGCCAGGTAAGTGCACAGCCCCACCAGGAAGCCCACCCCGCCCCACAGCCGCATCCAGTAGAAGAAGTGCAGCTGATCCTGCGTGGCCATGAAAGGCGTGGGCGAGGCCGAATAGCGTTGCAGCCAGACCTGCAGGATGCCGGCGCCGGTCAGGGCCAGCACCATCACGCCCATGCTGATCGTCATCAGCCAGAACGACCACATCTCGGTGCTTTGCGCCGCGCGGCTGTTGGCGATGCGGCCGCGCAGGGTCGGCATGGCATAGCTGATCATCGTGATGACGACGAGCACGTAGGCACCATAGAAGGCCAGGTGACCGTGGGCTGCGGTGATCTGCGTGCCGTGGGTGTAGTAGTTCACCGACGACAGCGTGTGCATGAAGCCCCACAGACCTGCCCCGAGGAAGCCCATCACCGAGGTGCCCACCGCCCACAGCACGGCGGCCTGGTTCGGGTGGTCACGCCGGCGACGCTGCACCATGTTGAAGGCGAACACCGTCATCATGAAGAAGGGGATGGGCTCCATGGCGCTGAAGACCGAACCGATCCAGTGCCAGTAGCCGGGCAGGCCGATGAAGTAGAAGTGGTGGCCGGTGCCCAGGATGCCGGTCATCAGCGCGAAGGCGATGATCACGTACAGCCACTTGTCGATGACTTCGCGGTCGACGCCGGTGGTCTTGATCAGCACGAAGGCCAGCAAGGCGCCCAGGATCAGTTCCCACACGCCTTCGACCCACAGGTGGACCACGAACCACCAGTACATCTTGTCGCGCACCAGGTTGTGCGGATTGACGAAGGCGAACAGGAACATCAGCGCCAGGCCCCACAGGCCCAGGTGCAGCACCAGCGAGATGCTGGTCTTGCGGCCCTTGAGCAGGGTCATCGAGGTGTTGAACAGGAAGCCCAGCGCCACCACCACGATGCCCAGCTTGGTCGGCAAGGGCTGCTCCAGGAACTCTCGCCCCATGGTGTTGAGCAGATCATTGCCCGTGAGTTCGGCCAATCTGGCATACGGCACCATCAGGTAGCCCAGCACCGTCAAGGCGCCAGCCACCAGGAAGATCCAGAACAGCGCCACCGCCAGCTTGGGGCTGTAGAGCTCGGTCTCGGCCTCTTCCGGCACCAGGTAGTAGGCCGAGCCCATGAAGCCGAACAGCAGCCACACGATCAGCAGGTTGGTGTGGACCATGCGGGCCACGTTGAAGGGGATCGCCGGAAAGAGGAAATCGCCGACGATGTACTGCAGCCCCATGATCAGACCGAAAACGATCTGGCCGACGAAGAGGCCCAATGCCGCGATGAAATACAGCTTCGCGACGCGTTGGCTCTCGTACTTGAGAACGGTGCTTGTCATGTGATGCTCCTCTCAGCCTTCGATGTTGGGGGGCCACTTTTCAGTGTTGATCTGGCCCGTCCATTTCAGGAACTCGACGATGTCGTCGAGCTGCTGGTCGTTGAAGTTGAAGTTCGGCATCTGGCGGCGGCCCGGTGCGCCGGTGGGTTGCCCCTTGATCCAGGCCTTGATGAACTCCGGCCCGCGGCGCTGGTAGACATTGCCCAGCTCCGGTGCGAAGTAGGCGCCCTCGCCCAGCAATGTATGGCAGCCGATGCAGTTGCGCGTCTCCCAGAGATGCTTGCCGCGAACGACCGCTTCCGTGATGTTTTGCGCATTGGAGCGCTGCGGGATCTTCTGCTCCGAGTCAAAGACGATGGCGGCAAAGAGCAGCACGAAAAATGCCGATCCGCCGTAGAAGATGTTGCGCGCGGCCTGCTTGGTAAAGCCGCCTTGTTTGGCCAGGCTCATGCCTTTGCTCCTTCTGGTGGAAGATGGGCCGAAGCCTATGCGGCGGCAGGGAAAAAATCCTTGAAGCGGTTCAAGAAATGCGGGCGGGTGAGGCGCATGCGGCACACCCGCGGACCGCATTTCTTTTTCTTGAACTGGTTCAAGGACAGGCACTTTGCAAGGATTAACCATGCCCTGGCTCAACACCCGGGCATGTGTGCCTCCCAGAGCAATCGCCGTCCTGGCGCGCAAATGGCACCGCATGGGCCCGCACGTCCATACGGGCCATCAAAGATTGGAGAAACCGACATGAACACTCCGCGCATGGCCCGACTGGCGGCCGCATGCATGGTGGCCCTGGCTTTCGGGGCGCAGGCCGAAGACAAGAAGTCCATCACACAGCCTGAGATGAACTACCAGGCGGGCACCTCGCCATTGGCCAACGAGCCGATGTACCAGAGCACGAACCCCAAGGCGCCCCTGATGACGCAATCGGAGTTCGACCGTGCCCGCACCATCTACTTCGAGCGCTGCGCCGGCTGCCACGGCGTGCTGCGCAAAGGCGCGACCGGCAAGCCGCTGACGCCCGACATCACCCTGGGCAAGGGCACCGACTACCTCAAGGTCTTCATCGCCTACGGTTCGCCCGCAGGCATGCCCAACTGGATGACCTCCGGTGAAATGAGCGAGGCCGATGTGGACCTGATGGCGCGCTACATCCAGCAGGATCCCCCCATGCCCCCGGAGTTCGGCATGGAGCAGATGAAGGCCACGTGGAAGGTCATCATCCCGCCCGAGAAGCGGCCGACGAAGAAGATGAACGGCTACAACGTCAGCAACATCTTCTCGACCACGCTGCGCGACACGGGCGAAGTCGCCCTCATCGATGGCGACACCAAGCAGATCATCAACATCGTCAAGACGGGCTATGCCGTGCACATTTCACGGCTGTCGGCATCCGGGCGCTATCTGTACGTGATCGGCCGCGATGCCAAGATCAACATGATCGACCTGTGGATGCCCAAGCCCGACAACGTGGCCGAGATCCGCGTGGGCCTGGAAGCCCGTTCGGTGGACACCTCCAAGTACAAGGGCTTCGAAGACAAGCTGGCGATTGCCGGTAGCTACTGGCCGCCCCAGTACACCATCATGAAGGGCGACACGCTGGAGCCGCTCAAGATCGTGGCCACCCGCGGCATGACGGTCGACAAGCAGGAATACCACCCCGAGCCGCGCGTGGCCTCGATCGTGGCATCGCACTTCAAGCCTGAGTTCGTGGTCAACATCAAGGAGACCGGCAAGACCCTGCTGGTGGACTACTCCGATGTCAACGCGCTCAAGACCACCGAGATCGGCACCGCACGGTTCCTGCATGATGGCGGCCTGGATTCGACCAAGCGCTACTTCATGGTGGCGGCCAACCAGAGCAACAAGGTGGCGGCCGTCGACCTCAAGGAAGGCAAGCTCGCTGCGCTGATCGACGTGGGCAAAATCCCGCACCCGGGTCGCGGGGCGAACTTCGTGCACCCGAAGTACGGCCCCGTGTGGTCCACCGGCCACCTGGGCGACGAGAGCATCTCGCTGATCGGCACCGATCCGGTCGGGCACAAGGCCCAGGCCTTCAAGGTGGTCGAGACCATCAAGAGCCAGGGCGGCGGCTCGCTCTTCATCAAGAGCCATCCGAAGTCCAGCCACCTGTATGTGGACAACCCGCTGAACCCGGATCCGGCCATCTCGCAATCGGTCGCCGTGTACGACATCAAGAACCTGGGCAAGGGCTACACCGTGCTGCCGATCGCCAAGTGGGCGGGCATCACCGATGGTGGCGCACAGCGCGTGGTCCAGCCTGAGTACAACAAGGCGGGCGATGAAGTGTGGTTCTCCGTCTGGTCGGCCAAGGACAAGCAGTCCGCCATCGTGGTCGTGGACGACAAGACGCTCAAGCTCAAGGCCGTCATCAAGGACCCGCGCCTGATCACGCCGACCGGCCACTTCAACGTGCACAACACGCAGCACGACGTTTACTGATCCCTTCAGGAAAGGACACATCATGATCAAGCAACTGTGGATCCTGGGCGCCCTGGGCCTGGCCTTCTCTCATGCGCAGGCCGCCACACCGGATGAAGCCATGAACAAGGCAGGCTGCATGGCCTGCCATGCCAAGGACAAGAAGGTGGTGGGCCCAGCCTTCAAGGACATCGCCTCCAAGTACAAGGGCGACAAGGAAGCTGTGGCCAAGCTGAGCGACAAGGTGCGCAAGGGCGGCTCGGGCGTGTGGGGACCCATCCCCATGCCGCCGAATGCCGCCGAGAAGATCAGCGACGCCGACCTCAAGGCCTCGGTCGAGCAGATCCTCAAGACGCAGTGATCTGCATGGCCCCTCCTCGGCCTTCGGCACCGATCCCCATGCGACCCACCACCCTTCTTGTGTCGACAAGCCGGTGGGCGCATGGCATCCAGGCTGCAGGCGGGGTGCTGGGGCTCTTGTGCGCATTGAGCGTGCTGTGCATGGGCAGCGATGCTTCAGCACAGGCCGATGCCTCGATGGTCAGTGCGGCACCTGCGGCCGCCCTGCCCTCCGCATCGCGTCAGCGCGCACTCATCCATGTCGTGAGGCAGGACTGCGGCTCCTGCCACGGCATGCGCCTGACCGGCGGACTGGGCCCGGCCCTGACCGCCCCGGCACTGGCCGGTCGTCCGATGGCCGCGCTGGTGGCCACCATCCTTCAAGGTCGCGCAGGGACCGCCATGCCCGGCTGGCAAGGCATGCTCGACGAACAAGACGCAAGCTGGATCGCGCAGCAACTGCAGCGCGGCTTCCCGGAAGAAGGAGCGCAACCTTGACGTGCCACTCTCTGCTTGCGGTGCTGGCAAAGGCCATGCACTGGCAGCCTCTGATTCGACTTGTGCGCAGTCTGACGGCCTCAACGGCCCTGGCCCTGATGTCTGCCTGCGCGACAGCGCCTGCGCCCACCGGCTCCGGTGACCTGGGCGTGGTGATCGAGCGGGCCAGCGGCACCGTCGCCATCGTCAACACCACGCAGCGCCAGGTGCTGGGAGAGGTACCTGGTCTGGGCGATCTGTCGCATGCCTCAGTGGTGTTCTCGCGCGATCAGGCCCGCGCCTATGTGTTCGGCCGCGATGGTGGGCTCACCAAGGTCAATGTGCTGACGCGGCGCATCGAGGCTCGCACGCTGCAGGCCGGCAACAGCATCGGTGGTGCCATCTCTCAGGATGGCCGCCTGGTGGCCGCGCAGAACTACGAACCGGGCGGCGTCAAGGTCTTCGATGCCGACACCCTGGCCCTGGTGGCCGACATCCCGGCCGAACATGCGCCCGGCAAGCGTTCACGTGTGGTCGGTCTGGCCGATCTGCCCGGGCAGCGCTTCATCTTCTCGCTCTTCGATGCCGATCAGATCTGGATCGCCGACCTGAGCGATCGAAGCAAGCCAGCCCTGAGGAAGTTCACGCAGATCGGCCACCAGCCATATGATGCGCTCCTCACGCCCGATGGCCGCTACTACATCGCAGGCCTCTTCGGCGAAGACGGCCTGGCCCTCATCGACCTGTGGGCCGCCGAGCCGCAGGTGCGCCGCATCCTCCAAGGCTATGGCAAGGGCCAGGCGCCCCTGCCCGTCTACAAGATGCCCCATCTTCGCGGCTGGGCGGTGGCAGGACGGCAGGCCTGGCTGCCTGCGATCGGCCGGCACGAGGTGCTGATCGTGGACACGGACACCTGGCAGGAAGTCGGACGCGTGCCGGTGGCCGGCCAGCCTGTCTTCGTGATGGCGCGCCCCGATGGCCGCCAGGTGTGGGTCAACTTCGCCGTGCCCGACTACCACCGCGTGCAGGTCATCGACACACAGACACGCCAGATCCTGCGCACGCTGGAGCCCGGCAAGGCCGTGCTGCACATGGAGTTCACGCCGCGCGGCGAGACCGTCTGGATCTCCTCGCGCGACGACAACCGCGTGTCGGTGATCGACACCGGATCGCTGCAGACGCTGGGCACGATGAGCCTGCCCTCGCCCAGCGGCATCTTCTTCACCAGCCGCGCTGCGCGCATGGGGTTTTGAGATGAACCTGTCAGACCGCCCTGCCCTGGACCAGATGCTGCTCAATGACTGGCAGCGCGACTTCCCGCTGTGTGCACGCCCCTATGCCGAGGTGGCCGAGCGCTGTGGATGCGATGAAGCCACCGTGCTGCGCACCTATCAGCGCCTGCTGCACGAAGGCAGCATCAGCCGCATCGGCGGCGTCTGGGGGGCCGGTGCGGGCGGCGCCGCCATGCTGTGCGCCCAGGCCGTGCCCACACACCGCCTGCAAGCCGTGGCCGAGGAGATCAACGCCATTGATGGCGTGAACCATAACTATGAACGCGAGCACCGCTACAACCTGTGGTTCGTGATCACGGGCCACGACAAGGCCAGCGTGCACGCCCATGTGGACCGCCTGGAACAACGCACCGGGCTGCAGGCCCTGCGCCTGCCGATGGTGCGCCCCTACCGCATCGACCTGGGCTTCGATCTGCGGCAGACGCAGCAAGCCGCACACCCCGGCGAAACACCCGCCGCCACCCGGCGCCGCGCCACGCCCGTGGACCCGGCCGATGCACCGCTGGCCACCCTGGTGGAAGCCGGCCTGCCCGTCGAGACGCTGCCGTACGACCGCTGGGCCGACAGCCTGGGCTGGCCCGTGGCCCGAGTGCAGGAGACGCTGGCCCGCTGGACGGCGCAAGGCTCCCTGCGCCGCTTCGGCGTGATCGTGCGCCACCATGACCTGGGCATCACCGCCAACGCCATGACCGTGATCGACATGCCCGATGACCTGGTGGATGCCGCAGGTGCCCGGCTGGCGGCGCAGCCCGGCATCACCCTGTGCTATCGGCGCGAGCGCCACCTGGACTGGCCCTACAACCTGTACTTCATGGTCCACGGACATGACCGTGCCCAGGTCGGCCAACTCATCGCCGACGCCATCGCGCACGCGGGCCTGCTGGGCCGGCCGCGCGAAACCCTGTTCAGTGGCCAACGCTTCAAGCAGACGGGTGGACGCTACTTCGGCAGCACGCAGGCCGGCACATCCGCCGCGACGGGGGACCTGCCGGGACCTGCCGCCCGCAGCCCTTTGGAGACCGCGCATGGCCACGTCGCTTGACGCCCAACTCGACCTGACCGATGCCCAGCTCATCGATCGCCTGCACGGTGGCTTGCCGCTGACCGAGCGCCCGTATGCCGATGTGGCCGCTGACCTCGGCCTGAGCGAAGACGAGGTGCTCGCCCGCCTGCAACGCCTGCTCGAAGCCGGCATGCTCACCCGCTTCGGCCCGCTCTTCCAGATCGAGCGTGCGGGGGGCCAGTTCCTGCTGGCCGCGCTCGCGGTGCCGGAGGCCGACTTCGACCGCGTGGCCGAGCAGGTCAACGCCCTCCCCGCGGTGGCGCACAACTACCGCCGCACGCACCAGCTCAACATGTGGTTCGTGATCGCTGGCGAAAGCCCGCAGCATGTGCAGGACACCTGCATCCGCATCGAAACCATCACGGGCCTGAAGGTCTACGCCTTCCCGAAGGAACGCGAGTTCTTCGTCGAACTGCGGCTGAGCGCCCAGGCCGCCCTGCATCGGGACCAGGCCGGCGAACAAGGAGCTCCGCGTGTCGCTCACTGACTTCGACCGCCGACTCATCCAGGCGACCCAGGGCGGCCTGCCGCTGGTGCCGCGCCCCTATGCCGCCGTGGCAGAACAACTCGGCGTCACCGAAGCCACGGTGCGCGAGCGCATGGCCGGCATGCTCGACGAAGGCCTCATCCGGCGCATCGGTGCCGTGCCCAACCACTATCGCCTGGGCTACACGGCCAACGGCATGACCGTGTGGGATGTCGATGACGAACGCGTGGACGAACTCGGCATGAAGATCGGCTCGCTGCCCAGCGTCTCGCACTGCTACCGCCGTCCACGCGCCCTGCCCGTGTGGCCCTACAACCTGTTTGCCATGGTGCATGGCCACACGCGCGCGGAAGTCGAGCGCGAAGCCATGCGCATCCATTGCCTGCTGGCCGAGGCCTGCCGGGGTTTCGACATCCTCTACAGCACGGCCATCCTCAAGAAGACCGGTCTGCGCCTGAGCGCGGACTGAGCCCGCGCCTGCCCTGTTCGCGCAACATCCTCACCCCAAAGGCCCAGCATGTTCCGCATCTCCCAATACCTGCGTGAGGTCGCCCAGGCCGAACGCGACGGCCACTACCCCATTGCGCGCCGCACCGGCACACCGCCCGGCCCGGTGGTGATCTGGAACCTCACACGCCGCTGCAACCTCACCTGCAAACATTGCTATGCGCTGTCGGCCGACCACGCCTACCCGGGCGAGCTGAGCACGGACGAGATCTACAGCGTGATGGACGATCTGCGCGCCTACCGCGTGCCCGTGCTCATCCTCTCCGGCGGCGAGCCCCTGCTGCGCCCCGACCTCTTCGAGATCGCCGCGCGCGCACGCGACCAGGGCTTCTACGTGGGCCTGTCCACCAACGGCACGCTGATCGACGAACCCGTGGCCGAGCGCATCGCCCAGGCCGGCTTCGATTACGTGGGCATCAGCCTCGACGGCCTGCGCGAGACACACGACCAGTTCCGCCGCCTGCCTGGCGCCTTCGACGCCTCGTTGCAGGCACTGCGCCTGCTCAAGGCCCGCGATGTCAAGCTGGGCCTGCGCTTCACCATGACGGCGCTCAACGCGCATGACCTGCCTGCCCTGCTGCAACTGATGCACGACGAAGGCATCGCCAAGTTCTACTTCTCGCACCTGAACTACGCTGGCCGCGGCAACATCCACCGTGCCAAGGACGCCCATTTCCAGGCCACGCGTGATGCATTGGACCTGCTGTTCGAGACGGCCTGGCAGGCCGCGCTCGCAGGCCGCGACGACGAGTTCGTGACCGGCAACAACGACGCCGATGCGGCCTACCTGCTGGGCTGGCTGCAAAGCCGCCTGCCGCAATGGGTGCCGGCCTTGCGCGACCGGCTGCTGGCCTGGGGCGGCAATGCATCGGGGCTGCACATCGCCAACATCGACAACTTGGGCGATGTGCACCCCGACACCATGTGGTGGCACCACGGCCTGGGCAATGTGCGGCAGCGGCCCTTCTCGCAGATCTGGTCGGACACCAGCGAGCCCTTGATGGCCGGCCTCAAGACCCAGCCGCGGCCGGTGGAAGGCCGCTGCGCGCAGTGCATGCACCTGCGCATCTGTGGCGGCAACACCCGCGTGCGCGCCCAACAGGTCACGGGCAACCCCTGGGCCGAAGACCCGGGCTGCTACCTCAGTGACGAAGAGATCGGCCTGCAAGCCGGCTCGGCCAGCGCCCGCATCCCCGTCACACCGTTCAGCAGCCCCAAGTCGCAGCACCGGTCCAGCGTCAAACAGGCCATCATCCCCATCACCCCTGAAGCCGAGCCCACACCATGAACCTCGATGTCCTGCTGCGCATCGGCCTGGCCGGCGCCATGCTGTGGATGGGCTGGGATGTCTGCCAGGCTGCAGAAGCCGCCACATCCGCTTCTGCTTCCACGCCGGCATCCATCGCCGCACCGGCCTCGGCCACCGCATCCGCACCCGTCATAACCGCGCATCAACTCTTCCAGCAGCACTGCGCCAGCTGCCACGGCGAACAACGCACCGGCGGCATGGGCCCGGCCCTGCTGCCCGTCAGCCTGGAGCGTCTGCGCAAGGCCGAAGCCCTGAAGGTGATCACGGCCGGCCGCCCCGCCACGCAGATGCCGGCCTTCGGCGACAAGCTCGATGACAACCAGATCCGGCAGTTGGCCGACTGGATCTACAGCCCCGTCTCGCCCCCGCCCAACTGGGCCGACGATGACATCCGGGCCTCACGCGTGGCCGATGCCACCAGCCCTTCCGGCTCGCAAGCCAAGGCGAACAAGGCAGATCAAGCCGACAAGACCGACAAGACCGGAAGGGCCGACAAGCCTGTCTGGCAGGCCGATCCGCTCAACATCTTCATCGTGGTCGAAGGTGGCGATCACCACGTCTCCATCGTCGATGGCGACAAGCTCGAGGTCATCCACCGCTTCCCCAGCCGCTTCGCGCTGCATGGCGGCCCCAAGTTCTCGCCCGATGGCCGCTACGTGTACTTCGGCTCGCGCGATGGCTGGATCACCAAGTACGACCTCTGGCGCCTGCGCACCGTGGCAGAAGTGCGCGCGGGCCTGAACATGCGCAATGTGGCCGTCTCCTCGGACGGGCGCTGGGTGCTGGCTGGCAACTACCTGCCGGGCAACGTCGTGCTCTTCGATGCCGATCTCCAGCTGGTGCGCAGCTACCCGGCCACCTCGCTGGATGGCAAGGCAGGCTCACGCGTATCGGCCGTGTACGACGCCGCACCGCGCCGCAGCTTCGTCATCGCGCTCAAGGATCTGCCCGAGCTGTGGGAGATCTCCTACAACCCCAAGGCCGAGCCCATCCATGACGGCTACGTGCACGATTTCCGCATGGGTGAAGCCATCGCCAAGCCGGGCTTCCTGGGCATCCGCCGCACGCCGCTGGCGCAGCCACTGGACGACTTCTTCTTCGATCCGGCCTACCGCCATGTGATCGGTGCGGCCCGCCCGCAGGCCATCGCACGCCCCGCTGCCTCCGGCGCCTCCAGCCCGGAACAGGCCGAACCCAGCGCACAGGTCATCAACCTCGACGCCCGTCAGCGCGTGGCCAGCCTGCCCTTGCCCGGCATGCCGCATCTGGGCTCAGGCATCAGCTTCCAGCATCAGGGCCACCCGGTGCTGGCCACGCCCAATCTGCAGCAAGGCCTGGTCAGCGTGATCGACATGAAGACCTGGCAGATCATCAAGCAGATCCCCACGCCGGGCCCCGGCTTCTTCATGCGCAGCCACGAAAACAGCCGCTATCTGTGGACCGACTCGATGATGTCTCCCCAGGCACGCAACACGCTGACCATCATCGACAAGACGACGCTCAGCCCGGTGGCAGAAGTGAAGGCACCCGAAAGCCAGACCCTGGCCCACATCGAGTTCACGCGGGATGGCCGTTATGCACTGGCGAGCCTGTGGGAAATGAACGGCGCACTCATCGTCTACGACGCGGCCACGCTGAAGGAGGTCAAGCGCCTGCCCATGAGCAAGCCCGTGGGCAAGTACAACGTGTTCAACAAGATCACGCGCTCGGAAGGCACCTCGCACTGATCGCACCCATGGCCCTGAAGGCGCCATGCCTGCGCCTCGGATGCCTCACTGCAGGTGATGGCGCGACAGTCGCTGGACATCCAGGATGTGGATGTCCCGGCGCTGGATGGCGATCAGGCCGCTTTCTTCCAACTCCCGCAGCACGCGCGAGAAGTACTCGGGCGTCAGGGACAGCAGCGAGGCGATCGTCGCCTTGCTCACAGGCAGCGACACCGTGGGCACCTGCCCCGGCGCCACATCTTCCACAGCCTGATCGCGCAGCAGATAGCCGATCACGCGCTGCATGCCGGAGTGCAATGCCGACGACTCCACGTCCTGCACCAGCCCATGCATGCGCCGCGAGATACCGGCCAGCATGCGCAGCGCAAACCGAGAGTCCCGCTCGATCTCTTCCATCACCGCCTGCTTCTTGACGGTGAGGATGAGGCTGTCGCACAGCGACTGTGCATTCACGATGTACGGCTTGCCCGTGAACATCAGCGCCTCGGCAAAACTGTGGCCCGGGCTGATGATCTCGATGACCTTCTCATGGCCGCTGGGCGACAGGGCATACAGCTTGACCTGCCCGCTGACCACCACATGGAAGCCGTCGCAGGGCTGGCCCACGCGGAAGATCTCGTCGCCTCGCTCGCAGTGGCGCAATTGCGCGGAATCGGCGATGTGCTCCAGTTCACTGGGCCGCATCTCGTGGAACAGGGGCAAGGCCGACAGATAGCTGGGAACGTCCTGGGAAAGGGTCGACATGGAGCAGCCTCCTTGATGGATCGGAAGGGGTACAACTGCCGGGGATTCTGGAAACAAGACGTTTCCATGGATTTGAGTTATATCAAAACTCGCCAGTCGGACGAGCCTTTTCCAAGGCCGCTAGTTCCAAAGAACTATGTGCGTTTTCGCATCAAGGTGGACTTGCCGAACAGGCTCTCCACCAGATCCACCACCAACTCCGCCGTGCGGTTCTGGATGTCGCGTGCGGGATTGAGTTCGATCACATCAAGCGAGCCCAACGCACCGGTGTCGGCCAGCATCTCCATGCACAGCTGGGCCTCGCGGTAGGTCGGGCCGCCGCGCACCGGTGTCCCCACACCCGGTGCAATGTCCGGATCCAGGAAATCGACATCGAAGCTCAGATGCAAATGCGTGTGTTCATCCACACCCATGAGCGCCTGTTGCATGGCGGCACGCATGCCATGCTCATCGAGGTAGCGCATGTCGAAGACCTCCAGGCCCTCGGCATGCACAAACTCACGTTCGAGCGGATCCACGCTGCGCACGCCGATGAGGCTGAAGTCCGAGGGCTGCATGGCCGCCGAACCGGTGGTGGCCCCCGCCGGCCAGCCTGCGGCCAGGCCCACCAGCGACGGATGGCCATGCCCGCACAGCACCGCCACGGGCATGCCGTGGATGTTGCCGCTGGGCGTGATGGCACTGGTGTTGAAATCCGCATGCGCATCCAGCCAGACCACCCGCAAGCGCTTGCCGATGACGCCGGCAATGTGCCGCCACCGCCCCGATCGAGCCGATGGCCAGGCTGTGGTCGCCACCCAGCATCATCGGGAGCTCGCCCGCAGCCAGTGCCTCGGCCACACGCTGCTGGATGGCCGTGTTCCACGACAGCACCTCGGCCAGATGCCGATGGCCGTTTTCAGGCGGGCGACCGGGGTTGGTCACCCCCTGCAGATTGCCGGTGTCAATGACGGTCAAGCCCTGCCGCTGCAAGGCCTCGGGCAGGCCGGCCACGCGCAAGGCATCCGGCCCCAGTGACGCACCCCGCATGCTGGCGCCGATGTCGGTGGCCGCGCCGATCAGTCTGACCCGGGCCGCGGCCGGTCTGTCTGCGCTGGCTGCGTCCGTCACGGCGGCGTCGGGCTGTGTCATCTTGAAAGGCTCCAGGTGGCGGCGGTCGGGTGGCTCGGCTTACCAGCCGCAGGCCGAATCGGCATCGGGCTGACCGAGGCCATACACCTGCTGCAGCGTCTCCCAGGCCTCGTCGGCCGTCTCGACATAGCGGAACAGATTGACATCTTCCGGGCTGATCATCCCCGTTTCAACCAGATGGTCAAAGTTGATCAGCTTGGACCAGAAGTCGCGCCCGAACAGCAGCACCGGGCGCTTGCGGCACTTGCCCGTCTGGATGAGGGTGAGCGTCTCGAACAGTTCGTCGAGCGTGCCGAAGCCACCGGGGAAGCACACCAGCGCCACCGAGCGCATCAGGAAGTGCATCTTGCGCAGCGCAAAGTAGTGGAACTGGAAACACAGGCGCGGCGTGATGTAGGGGTTGGGCTCCTGCTCGTGGGGCAGCACGATGTTCAGGCCCAGGCTCTTGCCGCCCACTTCGAAGGCGCCGCGGTTACCGGCCTCCATCACGCCCGGGCCGCCGCCGGTCACCACGTAGATCGGGTTCTGCAACTGGGCGGAGTGCTCGGTCACCATGGCGGAAAAGGCGCGCGCCTCCTCGTAGAAGCGGGACATGTCCACCTGCCGCTGCGCCATCCGCACCGCCTGATCGCGCGCCGGGCTGGGCGGCAGGGCCTCCGCTTCTTTCAGACGGGCCTGGGAGGCATCGGCAGGCAGGATGCGCGCGCTGCCGAAGACCACGATGGTCGATTCGATGTTCTCTTCGCGCTGGATCATCTCCGGCTTGAGCAGCTCCAGCTGCATGCGCACGGGGCGCAGATCCGGATGGAGGAGGAATTCAGGGTCGGCAAAAGCCAGATCGTAGCTGCTGTCCGGCCCGGCGTACAAGGGCGGTTTGCTGGCGTTGCGGGCGTCCTGCACCGCGGTGGGAAAGTTGCGCTCCAGCAGCTCTTTGGGGTTGTTCATGTTCAGCGGTCCTGCTTGCATGCGCCGCCGCCATGCCTGGCGATCACCAAGGGACCATGCGGCAACGCTTCATCGCAGTATGCAACCGCCCTTTGAGCTCCACGCCGGGAATAAGACCGACAAGAAAGGGGAGTTGCGATTTCACCTCAAGGGTGATCGCCACCGCAGACGGGACAGGTCTTGACACGGCGCGCCCGCATCTCCGTCCACGTCCATGTCCGACCGTCCAGCAACAGCAGCCTGCCGGACAGGCTCTGGTGCCCTCGCCAGGGCGCAGACGATTGCGCCAGCAGCTTGAGCGCCTCGCCCGCCTGCATCACGCCCATCATCCCGACCACCGGCGCAAACACGCCCAGCATGGCGCAACGCGTTTCCTCCGGCGGCGCATCAGGGGGAAAGAGACAGGCATAGCAGGGACTGTCCGGCACACGCGGATCGAACACGCTGATCTGGCCATCGAAGCGCACCGCCGAGGCGCTCACCAGCGGCACACCAGCGGCCCGGCACACACGGTTGATGAGCTGGCGGATGGCAAAGCGATCGGTGCAATCGAGCACCACATCGGCCTGGGGCACCCACTCGCGCAGCAAGGCCTCGTCGGCGGCCTGCGGCACGGCGTGTACCTGCACACCGGGGTTGAGCTGCGCCATGGCCAGTTCGGCCGAGAGCACCTTGAGTTGCCCGACACGTTCGGTGGTGTGAGCGATCTGGCGCTGGAGGTTGGTGATGTCGACCGTGTCCGGGTCCATCACGGTGATGCGGCCGACGCCCGCAGAAGCCAGGTACATCAGGGCCGGGGCGCCGAGGCCGCCCGCACCGATCACCAGGGCATGCGATGCCAGCAGGCGATCCTGGGCGTCTTCCGACCAATCGTCCAGCAGCAGATGGCGGCTGTAGCGCAGGCGCTGATCATCGTCCATGGGCGCTCGCTTCCTTACGTCGCTTCCTTATCGAAGGCGATCCTGAATGGCGACGGGCCGCCGGTCAGGCGGCCCGCTTGGCACTGCAACACCGCGCGTCACTGTGCCTGGGTGTCTTCCGGCTTGCGCTCGGTCATGGTCTTGGAGGCCACCACCTGCTTGCCTTGCAGCTTGTTGAGGGCCTGCTGCAGCGGGAAGTCCTCTTCGCTGCCGAATTCGGGCAGGGGCTTGGGCGCCTCGCCGTTCTTCTTGGCCGCGGTGTTGGCTTCTTCCAGCTTCTTCATGGCCTCCTCACGCGCCTTCTCGCGGGCGGCGTCCTTCTCTTCCTTGCCCTGGCCGCTGGCGATGTGCTTTTCCAGGTCGGCTTCGCGCACACGCAGGGCGGAGTACAGATTGCCCTCCGCGCTTTCGTCCACCATGATGTCCGGCACGATGCCCTTGGCCTGGATGGAGCGGCCGCTGGGCGTGTAGTAGCGGGCGGTGGTGATCTTGAGCGCGGTGTCGGCCGTCAGCTGGCGCACGGTCTGCACCGAGCCCTTGCCGAAGGTCTGACCGCCCATGATGACGGCGCGCTTGTGATCCTGCAGGGCACCGGAGACGATCTCGCTGGCCGAGGCCGAGCCTTCGTTGACCAGCACGACCATCGGCACCGTCTTCAGGGCGGCGGGCAGGCGGGCCAGCGGATCGCTGCCGAAGCGGCGCGAATAGTCTTCCGAGCGGGCCTTGAACACCTGCTTGGATTCCGGCAGCTGGCCGTTGGTGGACACCACCGTCACGTCCTTGGGCAGGAAGGCGGCCGATACGGCGATGGCGCCTTCGAGCAGGCCGCCCGGGTCATTGCGCAGGTCGAGCACCAGGCCCTTGAGCTTGGGATCGTCCTTGTAGAGCTTTTCGACCTTGGCGACGAAGTCTTCGACCGTGCGGTCCTGGAACTGCGTGATGCGGACCCAGCCATAGCCTGGCTCGATCATCTTGGCGCGCACGCTCTGGACACGGATTTCCTCGCGCACGATGGTCACGGGGAAGCTGCGGTTCTCGCTCTTGCGGAAGATCGTCAGGACCACCTTGGTGTTGGGCTCGCCGCGCATGCGCTTGACGGCCTGGTCCATGGTGAGACCCTTGACGAAGGTCTCGTCGATCTTGGTGATCAGATCACCCGGTCTTGAGGCCGGCGCGGAAGGCCGGCGAGCCTTCGATGGGCGAGACGATCTTGACCAGACCGTCTTCCATGCCGATCTCGATGCCCACGCCCACGAATTTGCCCGTGGTGCCTTCGCGGAATTCCTTGAAGGTGGTCTTGTCGAAATAGACGGAGTGGGGATCCAGGCCGGCGACCATGCCGCCGATGGCATCGCTGATGAGCTTTTTCTCATCCACGGGCTCGACGTAGTCGGTCTTGATCATCCCGAAGACCGCGGCGAGCTGCTGCATCTCTTCCAGGGGCAGCGGGGCCACGGAGCTGCGGGCGGTGGCGCCGAACTGCATGGTGGTCAGGCCGCCAGCCAGCGCACCCAGCGCGACCCAGCCTGCGATCTTCAATTTGGAAGTCATGGCGCGATAAAGCCTCTTCGAACCCAGCGGTGCAGGTTTTCTCACATCACACCTGCATGACTGGCCAGTATAGGACCGGCCGCCCATGCCTGAGAGACGATAAGGGCCGGAACACGCCGCACTTGCACCGATTGACGCGGATTTTGGGAAGCCCAACGGCCGACAGCGGCGGTCATGTCGCACAAAGTTGACGGCATTTGCCGCGATTTCAACCCCCGCGGGAGACTTGGCCATCCGCCGGGGGCTGCACTGTCAACGCGGTCTTTACGCCTTTTTACTTCGACCCACCGGCCGGCGGGGCCAAGGGCGCGAAGTCCACCGGCACCCAGCTGTAGCTGCCCTTGCCGTCCGCGCGCACGTGGCCGATGCCCGGGAAAGGCAGGTGCATGCCGGCCACCAGCAGCTTGTCCTTGGCCGTCCAGCCGAACAGCTTCATGCGGGTGGCCAGGGCACGGCCGGGATCCGAATCGAACTCGATGGTGACCTTGGGCTGCGGGAACTGCACGGCGGCGTTGTGCACCACATCGCCCCAGATCAGCAGCTTTTGTCCCTGGGATTCGAACAGGTAGCCTGTGTGGCCAGGGGTGTGGCCATGCTCGGCCACCGGACGGATGCCCGGCAGGATCTCGGCCTCGCCGTCAAAGGTCACCAGGCGGCCGGACTGCACGTAGGGAGCCACCGAGTCCTGCGCCATCTTGAAGAAGGGCTTGGCGCCCTCGGGGGCCTTGGCCATGGCCTCGGCGCTCAGCCAGTGGTCGGCATCGGGCTTGGCCACATACACCTTGGCCTTGGGAAAGGCGGGCTGGCCGTCGGGACCGATCAGGCCGCCGACATGGTCGCCGTGCATGTGGGTGACGAGCACCGCGTCCACCTGCGCGGGATCATGACCCGCGGCCTTGAGGTTGCCCAGCACCTCGCCCAGGGTCGGGCCGAACAGCTTGGCGGCGCCTGCGTCGACCAGCACGAGCTTGTCGCCCGTGTTGACCAGGTAGGCGATGACGGCCGTGGGGGTCGGGTTGGCTCGGAACATCCTGGCCAGCAGGGCCTGCATTTGCTGGGGCGTCGCGTTCTTGAGCAACTTGGTGTCCAGCAGGATCTGGCCGTCGTACAGGGAGGTGATCTCGAAGGCGCCGACCATCTGGCGGTAGTAGCCGGGCACCTGGGTGCGCTGCTGCGGGGCCTCGGCGTGGACGACAGGCACGGCGCTCAAGGCGGCCAGGCCGAAAGCCAGGGAGGCGATCCACTGCGGGCGCAAACGCGGGAAACGGGACATGTCAAATTCTCCTGGGTGGTTCTTGAACAACGCGGCCAAACCGCGGGCACCAAAGTCTAGGGGGGTTCGGGTCGACTTGCAGGGGTCTGCGCGCAAGCCCCGCCCTGGCAGACGGCGTCCCGGTGCTAAGGTGCGGGGCAAAATCGAAGATCCCCGAAAGGACCGAACATGCCGTCGCGCACGCCCCTGGACATCCCGTGGATCAGGGCGCTTCTGACTTGGTTGAGCTATGCCTTCGCTGGTTTGGTTTCGGCGTGGCTGTCTGCACCTGACGAGCAGGTCTCCCCGCTGTATTTGGCGGCGGGTGTGGGGCTGGCGTGCGTGCTGGGCTGGGGCCCGGGCGTGCTGTGGGGGGTGGCGCTCGGAGGCGCCACGGTGAGCCTCGTGCCTGCGCTGATGGGGGACGGCCACCCCGCGCTGACGCCAGGCCTGGCTGGCATGGCCTTGGCCACAGGCGCTGGCGCTGCGTTGCAGGCCTGGCTGGGTGCGTGGCTCACCCGGCGCTGGGCCCGCGCCAGTGAAGCCCCCCGGCTGGCGCTCGATACGCCGCGCGACATCGGCCTGTTCATGCTGGTGGCTGGGCCCCTGGCCTCGGTGGTGCATCCTTGCGTGCAGGTGCTGGCCCAGGCGGGGCTGGGTCTGCTGTCCGTCTCGCAATGGCCGCAGGCGCTCGTGGGCGGCTGGCTCGGGCACAGCCTGGGCGCCATGCTGGCGGCGCCGATGATGCTCACGCTGGTCGGCCAGCCGCGGCCGCTGTGGCATTCGCGTCGCGATCTGGTCGGCATCCCGCTGCTGGTGGCCATCATGCTGCTGGTGCTGGCCGTGCGGCAGGTGCAATCGTGGCGCACGGAGCGGGAAGCGGCGGTCTTCAACCAGGACGTCAATGCCACCGCCAATGCGGTCAACCTGCGGCTCAGCGGTTTCCTGGATGCGCTGGCAGCCGTCCACGGGGTGTTCCAGGGTTCGGAACACGTGAGCCGGGCGGAATTCTCCCGGGTCAGCCGTTATTGGCTGCAGACACTCAAGGGGATTCAGGCCATCGGCTGGGATGAACGCGTGCCCATGTCTGCCGTGCCCGCGTTCGAAGCGGCGCAAAAGGCCGAAGGCCTGCCCGGATTCAAGGTGTTTCACGTGCAGGGCCCCGGGGCGGCTGAAGGACCACGCACGGAAGCGGTGGTGGTGCGCTACATCGAGCCTCGCCAAGGCAACGAAAGGGCGCTGGGCTTCAATGTGCTGTCGCGCGCCATCAGCCGCGACGCCTATGACCAGGCCCGTCGCGAAGGCCGGATGATCGCCACCACCGGCTTTCGCATGATCCAGGAGCCGGGCAGGCAGGTGGACGTGATCGTCTACCACCCCGTCTACCAGGGCGAGCCGGCCACGCCGCAGGCGCGTCTGGCGGCCAACACCGGCGCGGTGTTCCTGGCGCTGCGCATGGAAGATGCGCTGGCTGCGATGCTGCAGGGCCAGCCCACCTACCTGGGCGCCTGTCTGGTGGACGCCACGGAACACACGCACCCGGTCCTGGCGGGCTCTGCGGGCTGTGCGCAGGGAAAGATGGGGCAAGGCAGCGTGCACCAGGCCGTGGTGCCGATCGACTTTGCAGGACGACGTTGGCAACTGGTGGCCTGGAACTCGGCACCGGTGCCGCTGGTAGGGCAGGAAGGCACGACATGGCTGCTGGCCATCGGCGGGGCGGCCTTTGCGGCCGCACTGGGCAGCCTGCTGCTGGTGATGACCGGCCACACGCGCCGCATCGAAGAAGCGATGGAGGAATCGCGCCGGCAACGTGCGGCGGCCGAGACCGCCAACCGCGCCAAGAGCGAGTTCATGTCGCGCATGAGCCATGAACTGCGCACGCCGCTCAATGCGGTGCTGGGTTTTGCGCAACTGATGGAGATGGACCAGCGCGATCCCCTGCCGGCCTCGCAGAGCGGACGGGTTGAGCAGATCCAGCAGGCGGGCTGGCATCTGCTGGACATGATCGACGACGTGCTGGACATCTCGCGCATCGACACCGGCACGATGAAGCTGCAGACCGAGCCGCTGCGCATCCGCGATGAGCTGGCCACCACCGTGAAGCTGATGCAGGCCGAGGCGGCACGGCAGGGCGTGGAGCTGATCCTGCCGCACGACATCCCATCTGAATGGGGCGTGACGGCCGATGCCGGGCGCCTGCGCCAGATCGTCAGCAACCTGCTGAGCAATGCGATCAAGTTCAATCGGCGCGGCGGGCAGGTGCGGCTCAAGGTCACGCGCAGCCAGGCCGTGGGCCGTGACATGCCCGCCTTGCACATCGCCGTGGAAGACACGGGCATCGGCATGAGCGCGGCGCAGATGGAGCAGCTCTTTCAGCCCTTCAACCGCCTGGGGCGCGAGCACTCGGCCGTGGGCGGCACAGGCATCGGCCTGGTGGTGGGGCGGCATCTGGCCCTGTTGATGGGCGGCCAGCTGGATGTGCAGAGCGTGGAAGGAGAAGGCTCCGTGTTCACGCTCAGCCTGCCCGCGCTGACCCTGCCGCCACGCAGCAAGCCGGCCGCAACGCCGGTACCAGCCTCACCGAAGCTGGAGGCCGCATCGTCTGCGAACGCTGGCATGCCCTCCCCCAGCCCGCGCCATGTGCTGTATGTGGAAGACAACCTGGCCAACAGCGAGGTGATCTGCGCCGCGCTGGCCGCCCGCCCCTGGGTGACGGTGACGGTGGCGCCCACCACGGAAGAAGGCCTGGCCGTGCTGCACAACCGGCTGACCGGCAGCAAGCCGGACCTGATCCTGCTGGACGTGCACCTGCCCGACGCATCGGGGCTGGAGCTGCTCAAGCTCATCAAGGCCAACCCGGACACGGTGGACATCCCGGTGATCATGATCTCGGCCGATGCCATGCCGGAGCAGATCGATGCGGCGCTGTCCACGGGTGCCAGCTGCTATCTGACCAAGCCGGTGCAACTGGCGGAATTGCTGCGCGAAGTCGACGAGCTCATGCCCGCTTGAAAAGGCCCACCCCCGAGCGCCTTTGGCGCTCCCCCTCAAGGGGGCGCACCTGGCGGACCGGCGGAGCCGGATCCGCGGGTGCCGCTGGATGGGTGCGGCACCGAGGCCGCTTGGCGGTGGGCCACTACCTGGGTGCGTATTCGGGCACCAGTTCGTGCAGGCGGGCGCGCAGCACGGCGGGCGTGCTGGCCGACTCGTCCTGCGCCAGTGCCATCAGGCGCTCGATCCAGTCGGCGGGCAGTTCGCCGCGCAACTGCGCCAGACGCAGGCGCGGGTGGGGTGTCGGCAAGGTGGTGTCGGCATCGGCCAGCAGCTCTTCGTACAGTTTTTCGCCGGGGCGCAGGCCGCTGAAGACGATGGGGATCTCGGCCTCGGTGTGGCCGCTGAGGTGGATGAGCTCGCGCGCCAGATCGGCGATCTTCACCGACTGGCCCATGTCCATCACGAAGACCTGGCCGGATTCGGCCAGCGCGGCGGCCTGCAGCACCAGTTGCGCCGCTTCCGGAATGGTCATGAAGTAGCGCGTGATCTCCGGGTGCGTGACGGTGACCGGCCCGCCCTTGGCGATCTGTTCCTTGAACTTCGGGATCACGCTGCCGCTGGAGCCCAGCACATTGCCGAAGCGCACGGCCATGAAGCGCGTGCCCGGCGCCTTGGCCTGCCCAGTGCGAGACGACCATTTCGGCCGCCCGCTTGGTGGCACCCATCACATTGGTGGGGTTCACGGCCTTGTCGGTGGAGATCAGCACGAAGCGCTTGACGCCCGTTTCGGCCGCTGCCTGTGCGCTGAGGTAGGTACCCAGCGTGTTGTTGCGCAGCGCGATCCAGGCGTTGTCGTCCTCCATCAGCGGCACGTGCTTGTAGGCCGCGGCATGGAAGACCAGATCGGGCTGGTGTGCCTGCATGGCGCGGCGCAAGGCGGCCAGGTCCTTGACATCGCCCACCAGGCGGACCAGCGGCAGATGCGGGAAGTGCTCGCCCAGGTCCTGTTCCACCTGATAGAGGGCAAACTCGCTGAGCTCGAAGAGCACCAGGCGGCTGGGGCCGAAGCGCGCGATCTGGCGGCACAGCTCGGAGCCGATGGAGCCCCCCGCCCCGGTGATCAGCACCGTCTGGCCGCTGATGAGGCGCGAGACGGCACTTTCATCGAGCTTGACCGGCTCGCGGCCGAGCACATCTTCAGGTTCGATGTCGCGCACGCGGTCGATGCGGGAGCGGCCTTCGCGCAGCTCGTCGGCCGAAGGCACGGTGACCACGGGCAGCCCCGTCTCACCGGCCAGCTCCAGCGCCCGCCTGCGCTGCGCGCTGCTGGCCGAAGGCATGGCCAGGATCAGGTGTGTGACATCGGCCAGCATGTCCCGGTCCTGGAGCAGGGCGAGATCGCCCCAGACCGTGACCCCGGCGATGCTGGTGCCGTGCTTGCGCGCGTCGTCGTCCAACAGGCCGACCACCGTCCAGCCGCGATGCTGGATGCCCGCGATCAGCAACTTGGCCGCGGCGCCTGCGCCCAGCACCAGCGCGTGCTGCCCCGTGGGATGGCGCCCGGCACGGCGTGCCCGGGAGGATTCGCTGGCCATGCGCACCAGCATGCGCGCCAGCGACATCACCACCAGGGTGAAGACGGGATGCAAGGCCAGCACGGCCCGCGGCACCTCCACCAGTTGCGCCATCAGCACCACCACGGCGCTGGCCAGACCGGCGCCCAGGCACACCCAGCTCAGGCGGCTGATCTCGTGGAAGCTCGTGTAGCGCCAGGTGGCGCGCGGCACGCCCAAGGCCCAGGACACGACGCTGTAGACCGCGATCACGCCCAGCAGCACCGCCGTGTCGTAGCTCGGGCGCTCGTATTGCCATCGCTCCACGCCCATGCGGAACAGGTAGGTCGTGTGCCAGGCGATGGCGATCAGGCACGCGTCAGCCAGCAGCACGGCGGCCTGTCGGCGCGGACGCAGCTTGTCGAGAAAGCGGTTCAGAGAAGTCCAGAGCATGGCGGGGCGGCAACAACGCAGCCCGCCATTTTGCCTGCGTCGTGCCGCCACACGCCGTCGGGCATCAGCCAGGCATCAAGCAGGCGCGCGCCCACTCAAGCGGCCGGTGCGTGCGCCGCGCCGGCCTGGCAGGCCGCCCGGCGTCGGTGCTCCTGGCGCTCCAGATCGATGAAGCCCGCGATCATGCTGCGGTAAACGGCTTCGACGACTTCCGGCGCCGCCCCGGTCTCGCGGGCGTGGCGCAAGGCCTTGTCGATCACCTGCTGGACGCGGTCGGGCGCGGCCACATCGGCTTCCGTGCGCTTGAAGCGCGCAGCCTCGCGCACATAGCGGCCGCGCTCGGCCAGCAGGCCGACGAGCATGGCATCGATCTGGTCGATGGCAGAGCGGACGTCGGCCAGGGTATCGCAGGGGGTCATGGTGGTCTCCTGAAAACGGATCCGCAAGGGATGGATCGGGTCGAGGTGATCGCCCTGTCAGGAGGCTGGTGCAGCTTGCGCAACGCACATCATCAGAAAAACAAAAGCCGCCTGAGAGGGCGGCATGCGTTCATGGAAGGGATGCTTCGAAGGACGTCAGCGTGCCGCCGGCTTGTGAGGCCAGCGCCACCAGCGGGCAGCAAACGAAACGGCAACCATGGACGTGTTCATGCGAACGATCCTAGCGTGCCCCGCAGGGATTTGTCCAGCCCTGGCCGTGTCACCTGCTCACGACATGGGACAAAGCACACATCTGGATGCCTCGGGGTGCAGCCATCACAATGCCGGCATGAGCTCAGACCGCCCCGTCCCGCCGCTGCCGCCCATCGAGGTCGGCCTGTACCAACACTACAAAGGCCCGCTGTACAAGGTGCTGGGGATCTCCCGCCACAGCGAGACGCTGGAGCCGCTGGTGATCTACCACCCGCTCGAAGGCGACACCTCCCTGTGGGTGCGGCCCTGGGCGATGTTCACCGGCACGGTGGAAGTCGATGGGCAGACGGTGCCACGCTTCAAGCACCTGGACGGCTTGCCGCCGGCACATTGAGCACCACCCGCGGTGTCTCGGGTATCGCCACGCAAGGCAGCACATCACCGTCGGCCTTTTCGTCGAAGCTCAGGCCCGGCCATTCGACGCGATACGAGACCTCGCCCGACACCAGCCGGCACAGGCAGGCGCGACAGCTGCCGTTGCGGCACGAACGCGGCATCTGGATGCCGGCGGCCAATGCCGCTTCGATCAGGGATTGGCCTGGCAGGATGGGCACCTCCCAGCCGGCCGGCTCGATGCGCAGAATGGATGGCCCCGTGGGCGACGTGTCGTCCATCGTCTTTCAGTCCGTCTCGAACAAGGGCAATGAATAAGGGTGCATGGGTTCGGCCACCTGCACGCTCGCATCGCCCTTGCTGAGCGATTCCATCTTCACGCCCAGCAGCCGCAATCGCCGCTCCAGCGGCACGGTCTTGAGGCATCGCCCGGCCCACTGACGGATGACGACCGGATCTCGCGTGGCCTGCGGCATGGTAAGGCTGCGGGTGACGATGCGGAAGTTGTCGTAGCGCAGCTTGACGCCCACGGTGCGGCCCACATAGCCCTTGCGCTCCAGGTCACTGGCCACCTGTTCGCACAGGCGCGTGAAGATGGGCGAGAGCGTCTCGCGGTCATCGCGCGGATGCAGGTCGCGCTCGAACGTGGTTTCACGGCTGAGCGACTTGGGCTCGCGCCAGGTCACCACCGGACGGTCATCGACGCCATGGGCGGCCTCGTGCAGCCACTGGCCGTAATGCGAGCCAAAGCGCGACATCAACCATGCCACATCGGCCTGGGCCAACTGGCCGATGGTCTCGATGCCGAGGTCCTTGAGCTTGGCGCTGGCCTTGGGGCCGATGCCGTTGATGCGGCTGGCCTGCAGGGGCCAGATGCGCGCGGGAATGTCATCGGGCATGAGCAGGGTCAGGCCATCGGGCTTGTCCAGATCCGAGCACAGTTTGGACAGCAGCTTGTTGGGCGTGATGCCCACCGAGCACGTCAGGCCGGTCGCCTCTGTCACGGCCTGCTTCAGGCGCAGGCCCAGATCCCGCGCCCCGGCAAGCGCATCGTCCTGGCGCGCTTCCTGTGCGCCGGGCACCTCGCTCAGATCGATGTAGATCTCGTCGATGCCGCGGTCTTCGATGACCGGCGCCACATCGGCCACCGCCGCCTTGAAGCGGCGCGAGTAAAACCGGTATTGATCGAAATCGACGGGCAGCAGCACCGCATCGGGCGCCAGCACCGCGGCCTTCATCAGGCCCATGCCCGAGTGCACACCCAGCGCACGCGCGGGATAGGTGGCCGTGGTGATCACGCCTCGGCCGGCGTAATCGCGCAGGCGGGCATACCGGCGCGTGCCGTCGGCCAGCAGTTCGGGCTGGTGCCGCCGGCCGCCGCCGATGACGACGGGCAGGCCCTTCAGATCGGGATAGCGCAGCAACTCGACGGACGCGTAGAACGCGTCCATGTCGAGGTGGGCAATCAGTCGGCGCGGCGCAGGCACGTCAAGGGCATCGGTTCCATCCAGGCGGCCATTCTGACCGATGGATCGCACCGGCGCACGACGCGCCCCATGCCGCTCAGGCCTGGATGTCCAGCAGGCTGCCCATCATCTCCTCCTGGGTGCGGATGGAGCGCAGGTTGGCCTTGTAGGCATAGCTGGCCGCCTGTTGCTCGACCAGTTCGGTGGCCAGGTCCACACCGACTTCGTCGGCCTTGCCCACCGAGGTGACGACGCCGGCCGTCTCCTGACTCTGGTGCACGACCTGCCGGTGGAAATCGGGCGTCTGCGAATTGGCGACGTTGTGGGAGGACGCATTCAGCCGGGTGGACGCTGCCTGGACACCCGACAAGGCGATGGATGAGATGGTGTTCATAAACCCTCCATGCCGCCGTCTTCGGCGCGCAGGACGCGGGCTTGAGCACTGCAGCGGGATGATCTGCGTGACTTCGTGCCGGGATCGATCGCCCTTGGAGACCGGTTTCAGCATGTCGAATCCGGGCTTTCACGCCTCGGGATCTGTGGCAGATCCATCGAGGTCAGGCGCCAGGCGGCTCATGGCGGATCGGGCGCGGCTGGCCCAGCGGGTGGCCTGCTGTGAATGGGCCACGGCCCGGGCCTGCTGCACGCTGGCAAGTGCCTGAACGAGGTCGGGCCCGGGCTGGCGGGACAGGCATTCGGCGCGGATGCGATGCAGCTCGGCCTCGTGCCAGCGCTGCCCTGTCTGGACCGTGGCGCTCCAGGCCTGCGACAGCGATTCCATCGCCTCTTCGTGCAGGCCTGCGAGGCTTTGCGCCTCGGCCAGCAAGGCGTATTGACACGGCAACAGGCTGCGCAGGCCGTGCTGAAGGTGGGCATGGATGGCCCGCTGCATGAGGGCCAGGCCTTCATGGCAAGGCCGGGCGTGCACATCCTCCTCCATCCTGGCGGTGCGCGCATGCCACCAGCCTTTGGCAAACTGCGCAGTGGCTTGCATCCAGGCCAGACCGCCGTGCGCAGGCCACCGTGATTCGACACGGTGCAGCCACGGCAGCATGGCCTGCGGCTGGTCGGCCAGCATGTGCAACCAGGCTGCGTGCAGGCAGACCACGGCCTGCGACATGGGTAGCCGGGCGCGTGACAGGAGCGGGGCCATCGCACCATCGATGTCATCGTGTCGACCCAGGATCCAGGCAGCCAGAATGCCTTGCGCCTGCGCATGCACATGCGGATCCATCGGCATCCAGGCCAGGTCATCGACCATCGCCCGCCACTCTGGCACGCAGCGCGCGGCCATGTCGAAGCGGCCGCATGCCAGGTGGTGCATCACCTCGCAGGCCTTGGCCATGGCATGCACCAGCGCAGGCGGGCCTTCCTCGCCATCGCGGGGAGCCGGGCCGGCCAGGTTGATGAGTGCATCGCGGCATGGCAGCAGCTCGCCGGGCTGGCTGCGCCAGCCGTGATGCAGCGCCAGGCCCCACCACGCGATCGCATGCATCGGGCCAGGGCGCGGCAGGCGTGCGCCGGCCTCGCAGGCGGTCTGGTAGGCCATGGCCGCATCGCCCGCCGCCCAGCCTTGGTCATGCACATGCACCCCACCCAGGCGGACGTGCAGGTTCAACGCGGCTTCGTCGCGTGCAGGGCCGGCAGGCTCGGTCTGCAAGCTCTGCAGGGCATGCTGCCAATGGGTTCGGGCTTCGTGCAGGGCACCGCGGGCCCAGGCCATGTCACCCGCGCCTTGCCACCCTGCCCGGGCTTCATCGGGGCGCCCTGCACCGGCCGCATGGCGTGCCAGACGGGCCTGGCCCGCGCTGGTGGCACACACCGCGTCGTCGGTCAGCAGGCAGGCCAGCACGCGCGCATGCACCGCCTGTTGGCGCGAAGGCGGCAGGCTGTCGCTGGCCGCCTGGTGGGCCAAGGCCTGGCGAAACACGTACATGGTGCCGCCTTCGCTTTCATAGCGCAGCACCAGTTCGTCGTCGCACAAGGCCTGCAGGGCGGCATCGAGTTCGGCATCGCGCATGTCGCTGCAGACCTGCCGCAGCAGCCGTTCGCTGAACTCGTGGCCGATGAGGGCGCCCACTTGCGCCACCCTGCGCGCCAGGGGATGCGCATCCAGGCGGGCCATCAGGGCATCGCGCAGGGTGTCCGGGATGGGCGCTTGCGGATCGGGCTGGTGGAAGGCGTTGCGCGTCATCTCCTCAACGAACAGGGGCACGCCGCCTGAGCGTTGCAGGATCTGCTGCGCCACCGCGGGCGGCAGCACCTGCCCGCCACCCAGATGCGTCATCAAGGCCCCGACCTCGGCGCGGTGCAGGCCGGACATGCGGATGCGGGTGATGTGCGGGAGATCCATGCCATCGGGCAGCGCCGATGGCCGGGCCGTGATCAACATCAGCGCCGGCAAGGACGCCACCTGCCGAGCCACGGCCGCGAGCACATCGCGGGAAGCCGGATCGGCCCAATGGGCGTCCTCGATGACGAGGCACACCGGCGCGACGGCTGCGCGCTGTTGCAAGGCCGCCCGCACAGCCTCGGACACCTCATCCACATGGGGCGGGCATGCCGGGGCGGCGATCAGTGCGCGCCAGGCATGCCATGGCTCGTCGATGGCGTGCGGCAGGCACTGGCCCTCGATGTGTTGGGCATCGGGCAGGTCGATGCGGTCGAGCCAGGCCCGGATCAGGCGAGACTTGCCCATGCCGGCTTCGCCCGAGATCACGACGACCTGACCCTGGCCGCAAGTGGCCAGGCGCCAGCGATCCGCCAGCAAGGCCAGGAGATCGGCTCGCCCCACCAGCGGCGACAGGCCTGCCTGCCCTGCCTGGCGACGGGCCTCGAAACGGCTGGCCTGCGGCCGCGCCGCCCGCACACGCCACACCTGCCGCGGCTCGGCGATGCCCTTGAGCGCATGCAGGCCGGCATCTTCGTACTCGAAATGCCCTGCGGCCAGCTGCCGGGTGGCCTGGCTGATGAGCACCGTGTCGGGCCGGGCCAGCGCCTGCAGGCGCGCGGCCAGATGCGGTGCCTCGCCCAGCGCCAGCGGTTCATGCCGCAGGCCGGCCCCGACATCGCCGACCACCACCATGCCGGTGTGCACGCCGATGCGCGTGCGCAAGGGCTGCGCCAACGCAGGCATGGCAAGCGCGCCCAGTGCGCTGACCAGGGACAAGGCGCATTGCACCGCGCGCACGGCCGCATCTTCCCGGGCCTGCGGATAGCCGAAGTACACCAGCAGGCCGTCGCCCAGGTATTGCGCCACGCTGCCGCCATGCCGGGCGATGAGTTCGGCCGCGGTGCGCTGGTAGGCCAGGACCACATCGCGCCAGGTCTCCGGCGGCAGGCGCATGCTCAGCGAGGTGGCACCCACCACATCGCAAAAGAGGATGGTCAGCTGGCGCAGCTCGGTGTGCACGGGCAGGTTTGCAGGTGGCGCGACTGACCCACCGCGGGCATGCTCACCCGCATCCAGCATGCGGGCGATGGCGCGCATGAAGCGCTTTCGATCGCCCAGCGACAGGCCCATCTCCGCCAGATCGCGCTCGTTCAGGCTGGTGAGCACATCCTCGGCGATGTCGTGACGCCGCAGCACCGGCTCCAGATGGGCCAAGCCGACACTGGCGAGCCAGTCCAGCATCGGAGACCCACCGGCGTGAAAGGCTTCGGATGCATCCATGGCGGCCGTGCGGCGTCAGCCCGATGCGAGGGCCCAGCCGCAGACGGCATCGGAGTCCATCTCGCGGCCCATGTCCTGCAGACGCTGGAGGACGATGCCTTCGAGCGCATCCTTGACCAGCGCCGTGGCGCGCGACCAGGCGTACACGGTCAACACATCGCGGGTGCCCAGCCGTTCACGGGCGCGGCCCGCATAACCGAGCAGCCGCGCGGCCGCTTCGTGCCGGCCTTCCAGGGCGGCCAGCAAGGCCAGCAGGCCGGCATACAGGCCCAGCCATTCCCATCCTCGGCTGCGGGAGGCGGCCATGAAATCCGTCAGGGCCGTGCGGGCCGCACGCAGATCCCCCTTGACGAAGGACACGCAAGCCACGATGGCCAGCGCATGCAGCACGAAGTTGTCGCGGCGATGGCGGCTGCGGGCCAGCAGTTGCTGACAGGCCTTCATCGCCCCATCGGTATCCCCCAGTGCCAGCGACACCGAAGCCAGATCGCTCAAGGCCGCCGACAGAAAGCCCTCAAGACCCGCCGCTTCGGCCGTGACCAGCAGGTGGTGGCAGGCCCGTCGGGCTTCGGCCATGTGCTCCATGGCGCGCAACACGCCCACCTGGGCCAGCATGCGCTGGGCCCGCACACGGGCAGGCCAATGGGGCTGCTCCAGCCGGGCCATGTCTTCGAGCACCTGCAAGGCACGCGTGGGTGGCAACACACCGCTGCCGGCCATGCAGCGCAAGGCCAGGTAGACGCCCATCTCATGGCCCATCTGACGAGAGATCCCCAGGGCGCGCTCGGCCATGTCGTGCATCGCCGTGTTGCGTATCCCCCAATGCAGACGGCTGCGCTCGAGCCAGAAGCGGGCGGCATCGGCGTCATCGTCCATGGCCAGGGCATGCGGCTCCAGAAGCTCGCCCTGCTGACGGCATTCGCCAGCCAGGCCCAGCAGCATGAACAAGGGGCCGGCCGCCCCCAGCAGCCGCACACCCAGCGCCGGATCATGGCGCTGCGCCCAGGCCAGGGCCAGGCGCACGTTGTCGATGTCGCAGGCGTGCTGCGCCAGCCAGGGCGCATCGGCCTGCTGCCAGTAGGCGTCGTAGGCGCAGACCATGATGTCGGCCATCGCCCGCGCGTGACGCTCGCGGCAGGCCTGCACTTCAGCGGCCGATTGCAGCTGGATCGCGGCAAACTCGCGCAGCGTGTCGAGCAGGCGGTAGCGGGGCCACTCGCCCGCATCGGCCATCACCAGCGAGCGCTCCACCAGCGTGGACAGGGCCTCCAGGGTGGCCCAGTCATCGCCCTGTCCATCGCTGGCCAGCGCGCGGGCCAGGGCCAGCGAGAAACCGCCCGCCGCAACCGACAGACGGCGAAAGACCACGCGTTCGGCCTCATCCAGCAGGCCATGGCTCCAGGTCAGGGCGGCTATCAGCGTCTGCTGGCGTGCCGGCACGACCGGGCTGGCATCCTGCAGCAGGCGGAAGCGCTCTGCGAGGTGGTCTTCCACACCCTGCAGGCCCAGCAGCGGCACACGCGAGGCGGCCAGCTTGATCGCCAGGGCCACCCCATCGAGCCGACGGCACAAGGCCGCCACGCGCCGCACCTGCACCGCATCGTCCTGCATGCGATGGCCCGATGCCCGCACCTGGTCGAAGAACAAGGCCACGGCGCCATGCTGCCGCGCTTCGTCGGGCGGCACCTCATCGCCCGGGACCGACAGAGGGCCCAGCCTGAAGACGCGTTCGCCGGGCACCTTCAGCGGCACCTGGCTGGTGACCAGCACGCGCACATCGGGCGCATGCTGCGTGATGGCATGGGCCAGTACCGAGACGGCATCGGCCACATGTTCGGCGTTGTCGATGACGATGAGCAGGTGCAAGCCGCGCAGCGCGTGCACCAGCGCGTCCGGGGCCGGCTCCCCAGCGCGTGCATCCGCCGGGGCAGCAGGCACCGGCACACCGAGCGCCTGTGCCACCACGGCGCACACGTGCTCGCCCTGGGTGATGCCAGCCAGTTCCACCCAGACGGCGCCGTCCTTGCGCGCGGGCTGCCAGTCATGGGCAATGACCTGGGCCAAGGCCGTCTTGCCGATGCCGGCCGGCCCCACGATGGTGATGAGCGGAGCCGGTGACTGCAGGTCCAGGGCGATGCGCTCGGCTTCACGGCCCCACAGGCGAGCCGGGCAGGCAGGCACGGTAAAGGGGGACAGCCGGGGCACCGCAGATGGGCTGGCGCCAGGCGCAGCCCCAGCTTTTGCCCCCGCGGCCGAGGCTGACAGGGGCTGGGGCGCAGCCGCCATGTCGACTTCCACCGGCAGGCAGAAGCGGTAGCCGCGACCCGGCACCGTGGTGATGGCGTCTGCGCCCACCCATTTGCGCAAGGCCGAGATCTGCACCTGGAGGTTGTTTTCCTCGACCACGAGGTTGGGCCACGCCCGCTCCAGCAGTTCCTGCTTGGTGACCAGCCGACCTTGCGCGGCCAGCAGCACCGCCAGCACATCCGCCGCACGTGCGCCCACCCCGATGGGCTCACCATCCCGGTACAGCAGCCGCTCGCCGAGCCGGAGTTCGAAGCGGTCAAAGCGGTAGCTGGACGGTGGCACGTTGTCCTCGGCGTCAACGGGATCGGGGCACTGCAGGGGATGGATCTGGAAGCTTCAGAGCTTCTTCAGGCGCATTTCAGGAACTGAGGCGCTGCCACCCGGACAATTTCACAACATTCTAATGAGAACAGGCCTTTGGCCAGGGTGGTGTCTCCCCTCGCGGTGCGCTTCCAAGCCGCATCCCGCCAGGCGAAATCACCTTCCACGCACCTTTCACGCTGTCGTCCATTCACTGCCTGAGCCCGCTTGGGCAGCGCCGAGGGCCCTGGTTGATCCCGACCAGGGCCCTCGGTCTTTTGCATGACAAAAAGCACCTGCGCCGCGTATCGTCCGCTGGCATGCTGCGATGCAGCAATTCACCCAGGAAGGAATCCCCATGATGCAAGCGCTTGCGCGGTCTGCGGCTGCCCGAGGCGGTCGCCCGCTCCGACATCTTCTGGCGCTGGCCGTGCTCTGGCCCGCGCTGGTCACGGCCCAGCCGGCCGTCAGCCCGGCGGCCGATGCCGCCTTCCAGCCGCTGCCCCCACTGGGCGTCAATCCCAAGGGCGTGACGGTGTCGGGCCTGTCTTCCGGTGGCTACATGGCGGCGCAGTTCGAGGTGGTGCACTCGGCTTCGCTCAAAGGCGCGGCCATCGTGGCGGCCGGGCCGTATGGCTGCTCGATGGGATCGGTGCGCACCGCGGCACTGACCTGCTCCTGCCCTTACGACACCACCGATTCGTCCGGGCCCACCGGCCTGTGGACGGCGGTCGCACGGCTGAGCTGCACGCCCGTGCCGGCGCTGGCCCTGGCCGCGCGGGCGATGCATGCCGTCGAACACAGCCGGCGCTTCATCGACGAGCCGCGGGCGCTGAAGAAGCACCGCGTGTGGCTGTACTCGGGCGATGCGGACCCAGTGGTGGACCCGATGATCGTCGATGGCCTTCAGGCCTTCTATGCCTCGGCGGGGGTGCCCGACAAGCAGGTGCGCCGCGTCAAAGGACCCAAAGCCGGCCATGGCATGCCGATTCCCGTGCATGGCGATTGCGAGATCACGCGCTCGCCCTACCTCAACGGCTGCAACATCGACGGTGCCGGGGAGTTGCTCAAGTGGCTGTACAACAAGCCGCGGGCCCAGCCTGGCACGGCCCAGGCCGGCGCGCTCAAGCCCTTCGATCAGACGCCTTATCGGCAATCGGCCGTGTTCGACGGGCTGGACCGCACCGGCTGGGTCTACATCCCCCAACGCTGCGAGATCCCCGGCGCACATTGCCAGCTGCACGTGGCCTTCCATGGCTGCGAACAAGGCCAGAGCTTCCCGGCCAACGGTGTGCCCGGCGCCACGCCGTACGGCACCGTGTTCGTGGAGCAGGCCGGCTACAACCGCTGGGCCGAAAGCCTGGGCATGATCGTGCTGTACCCGCAGGTGCTGCCCAGCAGCGAAGGCAGCATGGATGCGCCCTTCCGCTTCAACCCGAAGGGCTGCTGGGACTTCTGGGGCTACACCAGTCCGATGGGCGATGCGTCGCTGTTCAGTTCGGAGCCGCCGTTTGCCCGCAAGGACGCACCGCAGATCAAGGCCATCAAGGCCATGATCGATGCGCTGATGCAGCCGCCCGTCATTTCACGCTGAACTGCACGCGCGATGAAGGCTCCTTGTCTTCGGGCAGGCCTTCGCGCCCGAGCTTGGAGGCCGTCAGCAGCACCCGCTCGGGCGGCATCTTGGTGGCCAGATACGCTTTGACAGCATCGCCACGGCGGTTGGCCAGGCTGCGCAAGGCCTCGTCGTTCACCGCTGCCGAGGCTTCCAGCAAACTGGCCATCTCTTCGGTGCTCAGGCCCTTGGGCAGGCCGACGACATTGCGCGGCTTGCGGATGTCGGCCTCCTTGTAGGCCGCCTTGATCCAGGTGGCGCGCTCCTCGTCCGTGATCTGCACATCGGATGCGGGCACGCCGGTGGCGCGGGCCTTGGCCGCACGCATCAGGCGCTGCAGGTGCACGCGGCGCAGGCCCTCGACGTCCACCTGCGGATCCGCCCGGCCGGTGGCTTCGAGCTTCAAGGCGGGACGGTCCTGCAGCTTGTCGGCCAGCTTGTCCAGGCGTTCGCGCGCGGCATCGCTCAAGCGCGCGGAGCCGGGATCGAAGGGAATGACGCCCAGCTCTTCCGAACTGCCGCCCGTCAACAGCGAGAACGGCGCCAGCACCGCCTTGGTGATCAGGTTGACGATGACGCGCCAGATGATGCCGCCTACCGAGAACTGCGGATCGTCGAGCGAGCCGGAGATGGGCAGGTTGACATCGATCTCGCCGCGGCTGTTCTTGAGCAGGGCCACGGCCAACAGCACGGGCAGTTGGATGGCATCGGGGCTGTCGGTCTTTTCGCCGAAGGTCAGCTGATCCAGGAAGATCTGGTTGCTGGCTTCGAGCTTGCCGCCGTCCACCTTGTAGTGCACCGTCACCGACAGCGAGCCCTTCTCGATCGCATAGCCGGCATAGCGTGCGGCATACGGCGTCAGGCGCGTGAGCTCGATGCCCTTGGCCGAGCCTTCGATGTCGGTGTACAGGCGCGGGCCCAGGGGGTGGATCTGGCCGGTGATGCGCAAGGGCGCGGCATCGTCCACCGCACCGGCAATGCGCAGGGTGGCCGGCTCAGGCCGCTCGGAGGACACGGCCGAGACCTCGCCTTCGACCTGCGTGAGCCGCGCCGAGTAGTTGGGCTTGATGAAGTTGTCGGTGAAGTCGATGCGACCCTTGGCCAACTCGATGCGCTGCCAGCGCAGGGATGGCCGCTTGGCTGGATCCGCAGATGGGGCAGATGGGGCAGATGCCGCAGGGACGCTGGCCGCGGAAGCGGGTGTCGATGCCGGGAGCGATGCAGACGCGACAGCTTCGCCCGAGGCAGACGACGCGGCCTTCGAGGCCGGCTCCGGCGTGGTCAGCGAACGCGCCTGCGCCCCCGCCTGATGCCGCAGGATGCCAGCCAGGTTCAGCTCGCCATTGGCGTTGATGATGAGCCGCCCATAGAAATCCTGCAGGGCGATGCGGCCCAGATCGGCATCGAGCCGGTTGCCGCTCCAGTTGACGTTCAGACCGTCCAGCCCCAATTGGCGCCAGCGCAGGAAGTCCGCATCGTTGACGCGATCCTGCACGCGCAGATCGCTCAGGCCGGCCCGGCCGCGGTAGCGTGCGCTCAGTCCCGCGGGACCTTGGTCCTTCAGCACGAGTTGGCCATCGGCGCGGGCCTTGGCACCGGCCAGCGTGAAGTTCACCCAGGGGTCGATGTAGGGTTGGATGGCGCGCAGGTCCAGCCCGGCCACCTGCACGCGTGCGTCGACCGACAAGGGCGCCGGGCGCACCGAGCCCTTCACGTTGAGCCGGCCCGGGCCTTGGGCCTGCGTGTCCAGCGCCACCTGGATGGGGCGCGCCAGATCATTGGACAGATCGGTCAGCGCCAGCGTGGCGCGGCTCACATCGAAATGCGCTGCCGGTGTGACACCCTGGTCCACCAAACGGATGCGGCAATCCTCGCAGCGCAGGCTTTGCAGGGCCAGTGCAGCAGGCGATCCGGTGGCTGCGGCCGACGCATCGGGCGGACCCGCCGGCGGGCCCGGCGAGGTTGCCGCAGGCGAGATCCCCATCCATTCGCCATGCGGGCCGCGGGTCACGTCCGCATCCAGGCCACTGAGCAGGAGGCTGGCCGCACCGGCTTCGCGCAGACCGGCTTGCGCGCCCAGGTCTGCGCGGGCATGCACACCTTCCAGTGTCAGGGCCGCCAGTCGGATCCGGTCCTTCAGGCCGCGTGCCGTGGCCTGGGCGTCCATGCCCTGAAGCTGCACACGGCCGGACACCAGCCGCGCTTGAGCCGGCTCGGTGGCCGATGCCGCCTGCAGCCGCGCAGACAGCTCGGCCTCCAGCGCCAGCTCGCCTTGCTTCAGTGCCACGGGCACCTGCAGGGCGGAGGACAGCGGCGCCAGCCATGCGGGCAAAGCGAGGTGGCTGAGGTTCAGGCGCCCCGTCAGCGCCTGCTGCGCAGGCTGCACCGTGCCTTGTCCCAGCAAGGTGGCCTGGTGTTCATCGCGCAGTTCCAGCTGCCACGAAGCCGGCGCCGCCTTGGCCCGGCTGTCCAGCCCCTTGGCCAGCAGCTTCACCATGGCCAGGGCAGGCCAGCGCGGCCCCGCATTCTGGGCAGCCGGCCTGGCCGGGCCGGTGTGCGGCTGCACGTCGATGCGCTCGGTCTGGAGGTTCAGCTGGCCGATGTGCCATGCCCAGGGGGTGTCCTCAGGGGCTTCCTGTCGATGGGTTTTGGCACCTGCTGCAGCAGGCGATGACGCCGCGACAGGTGCAGCGAGCGGTGCAGCGACCGGTGCAGTGGCGGATGCCTTGCCGGGCGTCAACCGCAGATCGCTCTGCCAGCTCAAGCCTTGCAGGGCCACGGTCCCCAAAGCCACGCGCCGCTCCAAGGGCGCCGCATCGATGCCTTCGACCTTCAAGCTGTCCCATCCGAGGCTGGCTGCGCCGATCGTGGGCGCATCGGCCCAGCCCAGGTCCAGCTTGTCCAGCTGAGCCCGGCCCTGGATCGACAGATGCGGCACCTGAGGTGGCTTGCGCGCCTCGAAGCCGATCTTCAAGGCCACCGCCAATTGGCCCGTGCGCGCCGCGGGGCGCCAGGCCTCGGGCACCCAAGGAGCGAGCGCCTGCGCCAGCAGCGGCACGTCCACGCGATCGAGCCCGACATCGATGCTCGAACGCATGCCCTCCTGAAACGGCAGTGTGCGGCCAGTGAGCCGCAAGGGGCTGCCATCGACCGTGGCCGACAGCTCGGGCAACACCTCCACATCGATCCGGCTGGGCAGGTTCGACACGAAGGGCACGCCCACACGCAGTTGCTCCACCGCATGGGTCTGGCCGAGCACGCGATCGGTGTAGCGGATGCGCCCCTCCTGCAGCAGGATGTTGAAGACCGCGAACTGCAGCGGCTCGGACGCCGGCTCATTGGGCCTGGCAGCCAGCTTGTCGAGCAGGGGCGAGAAGTTGAAGCGCTCGGCGCTGAGCCGCTCGATCCGCAATTCGGGGCGCGTCAAGGTGAGCTGCCGGATCACCGGCGCCAGGCGCCACAGCGATTCCACAGACAACTGCACCTGCGCCTGCTGCAGCGTCAGCAACGGTGCCGATGCCGGGCCCACGCTCAGGCCTTCCACCCGCACCCTCGCCGTCCACGGGTGCACGGCCAGACCGGCCAGCTTCACCGGTGTGCCCAGGGCTTCGGTGGCGGCCGTCTCGATCCGCGGCCGCAGCCAATCCGGCAGCCATGCGCCCACCACCGCTGTCCAGGCCAAGGCACCGGCAGCCACGCCCAGCACGGGCTTGCGCCAGCGGGTCCACAAGGTCTGAGAGCGGGGGGGCGATTCGGCGGACATCTGCGGGCAATCGGGAAGAGACGGGCAGGATGTTACCCGCGCGCACCCGTGACATGCGTGGCCATGCGCGCGAGCTTGTGCAGATCCTCCGGGGTATCCGCATCCAGCAGGATGCCCGGGTCGTTGACGTGCACGGCTTCGGCGCGGCGCCAGTCCATCAACTGGCGCGCGCCCTGGTCGCCGCTCAGGCGCGCCAAGGCTTCGAACCACGCGCAAGGCAGGCCGCGCGGATGTCCCAGATGTCCCTGGAAGACCGGCACCACGGGGCGCTGCCGGGCAGCCAGCACGTCCCTCAGGTCACGCAGCGTTTCGGTTGCCACGCCGGGCATGTCAGCCAGGCCCACAATGGCCCCGGCCAGCTCTTCGCACGCCATCAAGGCCTGCGCGCCACAGGCCAGTGAATGGCCCATGCCGAGTTCCGCCTCTGCACTGATGACCAGTTCGCAGCCATGCATGTCGGCCAACTGACGCGCGAAATCATCGCCCTCCCGCGCCACCAGCAGCACCCGATGGAACACGGCTTGATAGCGCCGCAGCACCGCCTCCAGCATGCTCTGGCCATCGGGGAGGATCGCTTGCCGCTTGTCGCTGCCAAATCGCAGGGACTGGCCGGCGGCCAGGATCAAGGCGGCGATGCGGGGCGAGGTCTGCACAGACGGTTGCCACGATGGCGACACCAGCGATGTCATCGGCGCACCTGCACCAGCTCGGCCGCGATGGACACGGCGATCTCGGCGGGCGAGCGCGAGCCGATCGGCAGCCCGACCGGCCCATGCAGCGCGGCCACCTGCGCCTCGCTCACATCGAAGGCGCGCAAGCGGGCCTTGCGGCGCTCGGTGTTGGCCGAGGATCCCAGCGCGCCCACGTAGAACGCGCGCGATTGGAGGGCCTCGATGAGCGCCAGGTCGTCCTGCTTGGGATCGTGGGTGACGGTGATCACGGCGGTGCGTTCGTCGCAGGCGAATTGCTGCACGGCATCGTCGGGCATGGCGGTCCACAGATCGCAAGGCAGGTCGGGGGGCCAGGCGCCTGTGTATTCCTGCCGGGGATCGCACACCGTCACGGCATACCCCAGCGTGGTGGCGATGGGCACGAGGTAGCGGCTGACCTCGGTGGCACCGATGAGCAGCAGGCGGTGGCGCGGGCCGAGCACCTGGCACAGGCCCTGCGCGTCATCCTGGAAGGGCGCATCGGCGGCCCCTTGCGTGATCTGCACCTCGCCCGTGGCGTAGTCCAGCCGGCGCAGCACCAGACGGCGCGCCGCCATGGCCTGCAAGGCGGTCTCCACCGGCGGGGTCTGCCAGAAGGGCTCAATGGCCAGCCGCAAGGCATGGCCGCATGGCAGGCGGTAGCGCTCGCGCTCGGCGGCATCGCGACCATAGGTGCGCAAGGCCACGCGCTCTGCATCGGGCCGCCAGAAGTGGCCGGCCATGACCTCGTGCACCAGATCGTCTTCCACGCAGCCGCCCGAGACCGATCCGCTGATCAGCCCGCGCTCGCTGATCACGGCAAGGGAGCCGGGCGGACGGGGGCTGGCACCATATGTGGACAGCACCGTGGCCAGCACCGTGCGGTGGCCCTCCTGCCGCCAACGCAGCGCCTGCGCCAGCACCTCGTGCTCGTTGCCGTACATGTCAGGCTCCGGCACCCACGCGACCGCCCAGACGGATGGGCAAGGCACGGATGCGCTGCCCCGTCAGCGCGAACAGGGCATTGCACACGGCCGGCGCAATCGGCGGTGTGCCCGGCTCACCCACACCGCCCGGCGCCTCGCGGCTGGGCACGATGTGCGTCTCGATCACCGGCATGTGCGACAGGCGCAGCGCCTCGTAATCCGGGAAACTCGACTGCTGCACGCGCCCGTCCTGCAAGGTGATCTCGCCGAACAGCGCCGCGCTCAAGCCATACACGATGCCGCTTTGCATCTGCGCCTCGACCGTATCCGGGTTGACCACCGAGCCGCAATCGATGGCACACACCACGCGGTGCACGCGCACCTGGCCCTCGCTCACGGACACCTCGGCCACCTGCGCACAGATGGACCCGAAGGACTCATGCAGGGCGATGCCGCGCGCCCGCCCGGCCGGCAAGGGCGTGCCCCAGCCCGCACGCGCGGCAGCCAGATCCAGCACCGCGCGATGACGCGCATGCCGGCTCAGTCGCTCCCGGCGCCAGGCATGCGGATCCTGCCCGGCCGCATGGGCCAGCTCATCCACGAAGCTTTCCGTGAAAAAGGCGTTGTACGAATGGCCCACGCTGCGCCACGAGCCCACCGGCACATGGGTGACGGGGCGCACCTGCCGCACGTCGATGTGGCCGATGTCATAAGGGATGTCGAAGGCGCCTTCGATCTGGTTCTTGTCGGGCGCATCGCTGGCCATGGACGGCATCAGGCGCTGCACCGAGCCGTGACTCACGGAAGGCGCGGCCACGCGGTTCTGCCAGGCCGTCACCTTGCCCTGCGCATCCAGCGCCGCCTTGAACACGGACAGGGCCGCAGGCCGGTACATGTCGTGCTGCATGTCTTCCTCGCGCGACCACAGCAGCTTGACCGGCCGGCCATCGAGCTGCATCGCGATGGCCACGGCCTGCTCGACCATGTCGGTCTCCAGCCGCCGGCCAAAGCCTCCGCCCAGGTACGGCACATGCAGCGTCACCTGGTCCTCGTCCACCCCGGCGACCTGGGCCGCCTTCCACTTGGCCAGCGACGGCACCTGCGTACCGCACCATACCTGGACCCTGCCATCCTTGACCTGGGCCGTGCAGTTGATGGGCTCCATGGCCGCATGCGCCAGGAACGGGGCCCAATAGCGCGCCTCGACCACCTTGGCCGCCGACTGGAATGCGGCCTGCGGCTCCTCGACTGAACCATCGCCGCGTGCGCCATAGCTGAAGCCTTCATGGGCCTTCAACTCGTCTTCAAACTGCGCCATCAAGGTGGCAGATGTCACGTGGGCGTTGGCGCTGAGACCATAGGTGATCTTCACATCGGCCAAGGCCTGTTTCGCCCGCCACCAGCTGTCGGCCACCACGACCACACCCTGCGGGATGCGCAGCACCTTGATCACGCCCTTGCGCGCCAGTGCGGCCTTGTCATCGACCGAATCGATGGCCGCGCCAAACACCGGCGGCTGCGCGATGGCGGCATACACCATGCCACCCAGCCGGATGTCGATGCCGAAGACCGCCGAGCCCTTGACCTTGCCCGGCAGATCCCCACGAGGCAGGGGCTTGCCGATCAGGCTGAACTGCGACGGATCCTTGAGCACGATGTCGGACGGCGGCTCGATCGACGCGGCTTCTTGCGCAAGTTCGCCAAAGCCCAGCTTTTCGCCTGTCTTGCCATGGATCACCTGGCCATCCTCGACCCGGCAATCGGCCGCATCGATGCCCCAGCGCCTTGCCGCGGCAGACACCAGCATCGCGCGTGCGGCTGCGCCCGCCGTGCGCATCGGCTCCCAGGCATCGCGCACGCTGGAGGACCCACCCGTGATCTGCAGCGACAAGGCATACCCCAGCCGCTGCACCGTGGCCCGCGCCGCGCGCGCCAGCATGCTGTCATCGTCCGAGGTGAAGGGCACGACATTGAGCAGCACCGCCACGTTGGCATAGATGCGCGCCACCGGCGCCTGCTCGACGCGCACATCCTCCCATCGCGCACCCAGCTCTTCGATCAGCAGTTGCGGCAAGGCCGTCATCACACCCTGCCCCATCTCTGAGCGCGGCACGGCCACGGTGACGACGCCATCGGGCGCGATGCGCACCCAGCCATTGAGCGCCACCTCGCCGTGCTGCACCGGCAGCAGCGCCGCCTCGCCCAGACGATCACGCCCGCTGGGCCGGCCGCAGCCCACCAGCAGCCCGCCCGTGGCGGCCGCTCCGGCGATCAGGAATGCGCGTCGCGACAACCCCTGCCCTGAGCCGTGCCCGGGCGCGCTCATGCCGTCTTCTCCTGGGCAAGCACCTGGCCGGCCGCGGTGTGGATGGCCGCACGCACGCGCTGGTACGTGCCGCAACGGCACAGGTTGGTGATGGCGCCGTCGATGTCGGCGTCCGTCGGGCTCGGTGTGCTGCGCAGCAAGGCGGCCGCGGCCATCAACATGCCCGATTGGCAGTAGCCACACTGCGGCACCTGATGCGCGATCCAGGCAGCCTGCAGCCGCGACAGGATGGCATCCCCTGTGGCCTCAATGGTCTGCACCTTCTTGCCGGCCACCGCCGCGATGGGCATCACGCACGAGCGCACGGCCACCCCATCGAGATGCACGGTGCAGGCACCGCACGCGGCCACGCCGCAGCCGAATTTCGTGCCGGTGTGGCCCAGTTCGTCGCGCAAGACCCACAACAGCGGCATCTCGTCTTCGACCTGGACCGTCACCGCCTGACCATTGAGTTCGAATGTCTGCATGACGCGCGAGCGTACAACACCTGCGCCTCTCCCTCACCCACCCCCTGTTTGCAGGGCGAGAAGGTGGCATTGCGCGTCAATCCGGATGGCGCCCGCTTAACGCCGACTGAAAATCCGCCCGGGTCCCCTCGTCCCTGTTGGCGGCCCGCACATCACAGGTCACGCTCGCATGAACAAGCCACTGCATTCTTTGCTCTCCCTGAATGGCCTTTCGGACACCTCGAGCCCCCGGCGCGATTTCCTGCGTCAGGCAGGCGCCGCCGCGTGCGCGCCCTGGCTGGCCGCCATGGCCCAGGCCGCGCCGGCCGGCACCCAGCCCACGACCGGCGTGATCCTCTGCTACAGCCAGTTCTCGGACAAGGCCGGCGAGGCCGGCGCCGTTTCCAAGGCCACCCTGGCCGAGCACTTCAAGACCCTGCGCGAGCTCAAGGCCAGCGTGATCTCGATGGTCGACCTGGTGGGTCATCACAAGGGCCGGCTGGCCAACCTGCCGCCACGGCCCGTGGTGCTCAGCTTCGACGGCTGCCACCGTTCCGTCGTGGACATCCTGATGAAGGCCATGCACGGCTCCGATTGGCCGGTGTCCCTCTACATCTCGCCCGAGCAGGTCGGCAAGACCAAGACCTGCCTGAGCTGGGACGACCTCAGCGGTCTGCATCACAGCGGCCGCTTCAGCGTGCAGTCACGGTGCCTGTCGGGCGTGGACCTGCTCAAGGAGCGTCGCAACCGCTCGGACGAAGACTTCGCCACCTATGCCGGCAACGAAATGATCAAAGGCAAGGAGACGGTGGAAAACCGCCTGGTCAAGCCCGTGTCCTTCCAGGCCTGGCCCTTCGGCTCGGCCGACAAAAGGCTGATGGACCTGGCCGAGGCCATCGGCTTCCATGCTTCGGTCTCGCTGGGCGACCGCCCTGTGACCCTGGCCGACGCCATGCAAGGCATGCCGCGATTTGTGATGAGCGATGCCATCAAAGGCAAGCATCTCTCACAGATCATCCAAAGCGCGTACCCGGCCTGAGGCCGCCATACCCTGGCCTGCATCCGGGGAATATCGCCGGTTTCGGTCGCCAAGCCCCGCAGGCCATCGGCAAGGTGAGACATCGTTCTCACCCGCCGCTTTACGCGGGTGTCGGCTTCATCTAATCTGAAGCCGACATGACGCCCAGCCTTCGTCCCTTCCAGACGCTCGGGTCTGCCCTGCGCCCTGCCCACCCCCTGCGAGACGCGATCACCCGCGCCACGCGGCGTGACGAAGCGCTCTGCATGCAGGACTTGCTGCCGCAAGCCATGCTGCCCGAAGCCTTGCGCGAGCCGGTGCATGAACTGGCCTTGTCCCTGGCCCAGGCCCTGCGTGATCGCAAGGCCGGCATGGGACGCGAAGGCCGCGTGCAGGCGCTCATGCAGGAGTTCTCGCTGTCCACGCAGGAAGGCGTTTCGCTGATGTGCCTGGCCGAAGCCTTGCTGCGCATCCCAGACGAGGCCACGCGCGATGCCCTCATCCGCGACAAGATCGGCGATGGCAACTGGGCTGCGCACCTGGGCCACAGCCCTTCCCTCTTCGTCAATGCCGCCACCTGGGGCCTGCTGCTCACCGGCCGCCTGGTCAGCACCCATGGCGAGACGGGGCTCACCGCCGCCCTCAAACGTGCGGCCATCAAGGGCGGCGAGCCCGTCATCCGCAAGGCGGTGGACGTGGCCATGCGCATGCTGGGCGAACAGTTCGTCATCGGCGAACGCATGGACCGCGCCCTCGAACACGCCCGCACCCAGGCTGCCCAAGGCTTTCGCCACTCCTTCGACATGCTGGGCGAGGCTGCCCTCACCGCGGCGGATGCGCAGCGCTATGCCCGTGCCTATGCCGACGCCATCCACGCCATCGGCCAGACCGTACAAGGGCGCACGCTGTACGAGGCATCGGGCATCTCCATCAAGCTCTCGGCCCTGCATCCACGCTATGCGCGCTCGCAGTACACGCGGGTCATGGACGAGTTGTATCCACGCCTGCTGGAGCTGGTGCAACAGGCCTGCCGCTACAACATCGGCATCAACATCGATGCCGAAGAATCCGAGCGTCTGGAGCTGTCGCTCGATCTGCTCGAGCGACTGTGTCGCGAGCCCTCGCTGCAGCACTGGGATGGCATCGGCTTTGTGGTGCAGGCCTACCAGAAGCGCTGCCCTGAGGTGCTGGATCACCTGATCGACCTGGCGCGACAGACCGGACATCGCCTGATGGTGCGGCTCGTCAAGGGCGCCTACTGGGACAGCGAGATCAAGCGGGCCCAGCAGGAAGGTCAACGGGACTACCCGGTCTACACGCGCAAGGCCCACACCGACGTCGCCTACATCGCCTGCGCCCGCAAGCTGCTGGATGCGCCTGCCGAGATCTACCCGCAGTTCGCCACCCACAACGCGCAGACCCTGGCGGCCATCTACCACCTGGCCGGCCCCGACTTCAACGAAGGCCGCTACGAGTTCCAGTGTCTGCATGGCATGGGCGAAGCGCTGTACGAGCGGGTGGTCAGCCCCGTGGACGAGGGCGGCCTCGGACGCCCGTGCCGCATCTACGCGCCCGTCGGGTCGCACGACACCTTGCTGCCCTACCTGGTGCGAAGGCTGCTCGAAAACGGCGCCAACAGCTCCTTCGTGCACCAGGTGGCCGATGCGAGCCTGCCGCTGGACACCCTCGTGGCCGATCCGGTGACGCAGGTGGCCATGGCCCCGCATCCGGGCAGCAGCCACCCGGCCATTCCGCTGCCCGCCCATCTGTACAGCGCGGGAGCCGGCCCCGGCCGCCTGAACTCGCCAGGCACCGATCTGAACGACGAGCACACGCTGGCCGCCTTGCACGCCGAGCTGACGCAGCAGGCGGCCTTGCCGGTGCACGGCTGCCCATTGCTGGCCACGGTGTCCGACCCGCTGGCCGACGATCTGCGCGACAACCTGCGCGAGCCGGTGCGCAACCCCGCAGACCGCCGCGACACGGTGGGCACGCTTGTTCTGAGCAGCGAACAGGACATCGAGAAAGCCGTGCGCACGGCCAGCCGCTTTGCGCCGGTCTGGCGCCGCACGCCGGTGGGCACCCGCGCCGCCCTGCTGGAGGCCGCGGCACAGGCCTTTGCATCGCACCAGCCCGAGCTCATCAACCTGCTGGTGCGCGAAGCCGGCAAGACCCTGGCCAATGCCGTGGGCGAGATCCGCGAAGCCATCGACTTCCTGCGTTACTACGCGGCCCAGGCCCGAGGCGATCTGCACGACGGGCGGCATGATCCGCTGGGCGTGGTGGTGTGCATCAGCCCATGGAACTTCCCTCTGGCCATCTTCACAGGCCAGATCGCCGCAGCGCTGGCCGCGGGCAACACCGTGCTGGCCAAACCCGCCGAGCAGACGAGCCTGATGGCCTGGCAGGCCGTGATGCTGATGCACGCCGCCGGCATCCCGCGCGAAGCCTTGCAATTGCTGCCCGGCCGCGGCGAGACGGTGGGCGCCGCACTGGTTTCGCGCCCGGAGGTCTCGGGGGTGATGTTCACCGGCTCGACCCAGGTGGCACGCCTGCTTGCATCGCAGCTGGCCATGCGCGTGACGCCACGCGGCACACCGCCCGTGTTGATTGCCGAAACGGGTGGGCAGAACGCGATGATCGTGGATTCATCGGCCCTGCCCGAGCAGGTCGTCAACGATGTGATGGCCTCGGCCTTCGACAGCGCGGGCCAGCGGTGCTCGGCCTTGCGCGTGCTGTGCCTGCAGCACGACATCGCCGACAAGGTCATCGAGATGCTGCAGGGCGCGATGGCGCAATGGCAACTCGGCCCCACCGACCGCCTGAGCACCGACATCGGCCCCCTCATCGACCAGGAGGCCTTGCAGACAGTGGAACTGCACGTTGAGACCTTGCGAGCCTGCGACCGACGCGTCTTCCAGCCGGAGCGGGCGCTGGCCGCCGTGCGCGACCACGGTGCCGGCTGCTTCCTGGCGCCCACGCTCATCGAACTGCACAGCCTGCAGGAGCTGGTCCAGGAGGTGTTCGGGCCCGTGCTGCACATCATCCGCTACGAACGCGCCCACCTCGATCGCCTGCTCGACGACATCCATGCCACTGGCTATGGCCTGACCCTGGGCGTGCACAGCCGCATCGACGAGACCATCGAGGCCGTCGTGGCACGGGCGCGCGTGGGCAATGTGTACGTCAACCGGAACATGATCGGTGCGGTGGTGGGGGTGCAGCCGTTCGGGGGCCAGGGCTTGTCTGGCACAGGCCCGAAGGCCGGCGGGCCGCTGTACCTGCATCGACTGCTCCATGCCACCGCACCAGCGCAAGGCAACGCAGCCTCGCTGCGCGCCATGGCTGCGCATCGCACGCGGGACGACCTGCCGCCGGTGCGACAGTTGCGTGACTGGCTGAGCAAGTGGCCGATGCCGCATGCCACCGCCTTGCTCGAACAGGTGGACTGGCTGCTCGCACACAGCCCCGTTGGCCATGAAGGTGTGCTGCCCGGGCCGACCGGCGAGCGCAACACCTACCGCCTGCGCCCCAGGGGGCCTGTGTTGTGCGTCGCGGCGCAGGAGGCCGATCTGCTCTACCAGTTGGCCACCGCCCTGGCCATGGACTGCCGGGCGGTGTGGGCGGCCGCCCCTTCACGTCAGCCCCTGCTCCAGGCCCTTCCTCCGGACGTGCGCGCCCGCATTGACGTGGTGCCGGACCTGGCCGATGCCACCTGGCATGGCGTGCTGATGCACGGCAGCGCATCGGAGGTGATCACGATGGCGCAGATGCTGGCCGATCGCCCCGGGCCGCTCATCCCCTTGCAGGCCTTGCCGCCGGGCTGGCGTCAGCCGGGCGGATTTTCATGGGCGCCGCTGATGCACGAGCAGTGCGTGTCCGTCAACACGGCTGCGGCAGGGGGCAATGCCAGTTTGATGACGCTGGCGGCCGACGCGTGAACCTGCTGCTGGGATGCAGGTCAGTGCAGGCCCAGCCGCGACGCGCTCCACCAACCGCCCGCATCGGGCAGGCACAGGCCCTGATCGTCCTTGGGCTGCGCCGGGGTGAGGGCCGCGTCCATCAGCCTTTGCCGGTCCATCAGCCAGGCAATGTTGATGCGGTGGCCGCTGCGGATGTCCGTCGCCTTGACGATCTTGCCCAGCTTGAAGACGCGCTCGGAACCGGTGGACGAGCACCAGGCCGTCATCCGCCGGGTGCTGGGATGGATCTTGATCACCCTCACCAGGGTGAAATGCATGATGCCTTCGTCGTCCACATAGACGATGTCCCAGTGGGAGGACACGGGTTGCGAGCCCGGCTGATGGCGCACGGGCCAGAACACCGCCCAGGCGATGCCGACGAAGCCGATCACGACGCTGATCAGTGCGATGGTGTTGGTGTTCAGAGCCATGATCCCTCCCTGCCCTTGTGCTGCCTTCCATGCGGGAAGGCGTCCCGCCATGCTAGGCAAAGGAAGCAGCCGGCGGAACCCGCTTAAGGGGGGCCGGGCGTCGGCTTCAGGGAAGTTCCCGACTGCTGGGTTTCCTGCAGGGTCGCCTGGGCTGCAGCCAGCCAGTTCGGCTCGGCCTGCATCGCGCGCTGCACGGCACGCCGGGCCGCTTCTTGCGCCGCTGCCGTCTGCCCGAGGCGCCATCGGGCCATGGCCAGGTTGTTCCAGGCCGCTGCGCTGTCCGTGCGCTCGGCAATGCGCGCGAAAGCAGATGCAGCCTGCTCGAACTGGCCCAGGGCAAACCGGGTGTTGCCCAGCCCCATGCCCAACACCTGATCGTCCGGCCAACGGGCCAGGGCGGCTTCATAGCCCGACAGGGCCGATGCAGGCGGGTTCAGGCGCTCGAATGCGGCCAGCGCATCGGCGACGTCGCGCACGCCCGAGGTCACGGGCAACTGCCCGGCAGGCAGGGCCACGAAGGCCCAATAGCCGGAGCGGGCCCAGGTGTGTTCGAAGGTGGACAGGGCCATGCGCAGCACCGGCGTGGTGCCGGAGCGCAGCAGCACCTCGCGGCGGTCCAGGTCATGCCCGATCACCACGGCGTAATGCCACATCGGCGCGATCGCCAGGCCCAGGTTGAGCAGCACCACGGCGGGATGGCCCGCAGCCACCTCGGTCAACATGGCCTGCAGATCGGCAGGCAGACGCACGCTGAGCCCGCCCATGCCTGCGCGCGGCGGCCAGCATCTCGATCTGCAGGCTGCCGCCCCGTCCGGGGACGAAGACCTGGGGGATCAGCGCCTCAGGCGAGACGTCGAGGCCCGATGCCCCCATCACCGTGGCCAGGGCCGCCGGGCCGCATTGCAAGGCGGTCTGAGGAAAGAAGGGCGTGGCCGACAGCGCCACCCGCAGAGGCAGATCGGCAGGCCGGTTCGCCACGAGGGCCTCGGTCTGCGGAGCCTGCAACAGGCTGGCGCAACCCGGCAACAGGCACAGCGCGGCGGCCAGGCAGGCCGCCGACAGCCAGCGCATCAACGCACGGAGCGGGTGAAGGGGAAGACCTTCGTGAGGCCCAGGATGTCCGTGATCAGCAGCAGGATGAAGACGAACAGGATGGCGCCCAGCACGTCGGAGGCACCTGCGGGCGCCTTGTCCAGTTGATCTGCCAGGGCCAGCACTTCCTGATCGGACAGGGCATCCACACGGGCGCGGGCAGCGTCCATGTCGACGCCGCGCTCGGTCAGGGCTTGCGCCACGTCGGCACGATTGAGCGTGGCCAGCACGTGGGCACGGCGCTCGGCCACTTGGGCAGCGCTCTGGGCGGCGCTGGCTTCGGCTGCCACCGATTCGGTGGCGATGAGGCCGGCATGCGCGGCTTGCAGACCTGCGGAATGGCTCAGGGCGATGGCCACCGCCCAGGCGGTGAATTTCTTGTTGAGTGTCATGGTGTCGTCCTACAGCAGAAAGTGACGGGGCGCGGCAATGCCTGCCGCAAGAAAGGATACATGGCCGGCGTGACAGCCTTGTAACGCGGCGCTACCAGCACGTGGCGTGCCCGAAGGGCGCGGGCCGGGCCTCAGGTCTGCCACTGGGGCGTACGCTTTTGCAGGAAGGCGTTGACGCCCTCCTTCTGATTCGGGCTGCTGAACAGATCGACGAACTTCTCGCGCTCGAGCGCCAGCGCGGCATGGCGGGGCACACCCTGGCGCGCCGCATGGATCAACTGCTTGCTGTAGGCCACCCCCTCGGGGCTGAGCGAGCACACGCGCTGCGCCATCTCGCGGGCCTTGGCCAGGGCCGCACCGCTGTCCACCACTTCTTCGACCAGGCCGATGCGCAGGGCCGTGTCGGCATCCACGCGTTCGTTGGTCAGGATCATGCGCTTGGCCCAGCCTTCGCCCACCAGCGCCGTCAGCGTCTGCGTGCCGCAGCCGGCAGGCAGCAATCCGACAGAGGCTTCGGGCAAGGCCATCTGCGCATGGCGTTCGGCAATGCGGATGTCGCATGACAGCGCGCACTCCAGGCCACCGCCCATGGCGTACCCATTGATCGCCGCGATCACGACCATGCGCGCCTCCTGCAGCGTGGCAAACGCCTCACCGAAGCACTGCGCCACCTCGCGGGCGACGGCCTTGTCGCCATCAGCCATCACATTGAGATCCGCACCGGCGCTGAAGAACTTGGGGCCCTGGCCGGTGATGACGAGCGCGCGCACGCGGCGGTCTTCATTCAACTGCATCACGGCGGCCTTCAAGGCACGCAGGCCGTCCATGCTCCAGGCGTTGGCGGGCGGGCGGTTCAAGGTCAGGGTGGCGATGGCGCCGCCGGCGTCCAGGTCGAGTTCGATCATCTCTACATCCTTGCTCAAAAAGGCAGTCAGGAAGACGGCATCATGCCTGCTTGAGCAACTCACGCGCGATCACGAGGCGCTGGATCTCGCTGGTGCCTTCGTAGATCTGCGTGATGCGGGCATCGCGGTAATGGCGCTCCACGGGGTGGTCTTCCAGATAGCCGTAGCCGCCATGGACCTGGATGGCCTTGGAGCAGACCCACTCGGCCATTTCAGAGGCAAACAGCTTGGCCTGCGAAGCCTCCGAGATGCAGGGCGAGCCCGCGGTGCGCAGCCGCGCGGCATGCAGCACGAGCAGGCGCGCGGCGTTGACCTTGAGCTGCATGTCGGCCAGGGTGTGGGCGATGGCCTGATGCTCCGCGATGGGCCTGCCGAACTGAATGCGATCGCGGGCATAGGCCACGGCGGCCTCCATCGCTGCACGGGCGATGCCCACGGCTTGCGCGGCGATGCCGATGCGCCCGCCTTCGAGGTTGGACAAGGCAATGCGCAATCCCTGCCCGGGCTCGCCCAGCATGGCCTGCGGCCCGACCTCGCAATCGACCAGGGTGACGGGGCAGGTATCGGAAGCGCGGATGCCCAGCTTGCGTTCTTTCGGGCCGACCTGGAAGCCCGGTGTGCCCGTCGGCACCAGAAAGGCCGAGATGCCTTTCTTGCCGAGTTCAGGATCGGTCACGGCAAACACGATGGCCAGATCCGCGCGGCTGGCATTGGTGATGAACTGCTTGCTGCCGTTGAGCCGCCAGGCCCCATCGGCCTGTGCGACGGCGCGGGTGCGCAAGGCATCGGCCTCGGAGCCGCTGTGGGGCTCGGTCAGGCAGAAGCACGCAATGCGCAGGCCTTGCGCCAGATCGCTCAGCCAGGCCTCTTTCTGGGCCTGCGTGCCGAACTTGAGCAATGGCACGCACCCGACCGAGTTGTGCACGCTCATCAAAGTGGCACACGAGGCGCAGCCGGCCGCCACTTCCTCGACGGCCAGGGCATAGGCCACATCGTCGGTGCGCGTGCCGCCCCACTCGGCGGGCACCAGCATGCCCAGCAGGCCGAGCTCGCCCATCTGCTGCACGATGGCATCGGGCAATCGGCCTTCACGGTCCCACTGCGCGGCATGCGGGGCCAGCTGCGCTTGCGCAAAGGTGCGTGCGGCATCGCGCACCAGGCGCTGGTCTTCTGTCAGCAAGGCGTCCATGGCTTCAGCCCTCGCATTCGATGGCCATGGCCGTGGCTTCGCCGCCGCCGATGCACAAGGAGGCCACGCCCCGGCGCAGGCCCTTGCGCTTCAAGGCATGGATGAGCGTGACGAGGATGCGCGCGCCCGTCGCGCCGATGGGATGGCCCAGAGCGCAGGCACCGCCATGGATGTTGAGCTTGTCGTGCGGCAGGGCCAGCTCGCGCATGGCGTGCAGGGCCACCATCGCAAAGGCCTCGTTGATTTCGAACAGGTCCACCTCCTGCACGGACCAGCCTGCCTTGTCGAGCACCTTACGGATGGCGGGCACCGGCGCCGTGGCAAACAGCGCCGGCTCCTGGGCGTGGGTCGCATGCGCCACGATGCGGGCCAGCACGGGCCAGCCGTGTTGCGCCGCGAGGCTGGCGCGCGTGAGCACGAGGGCCGCGGCGCCGTCGGAGATCGACGATGAACTGCCTGGCGTGATCGTGCCCTCGGGGCGGAAGGCAGGCTTGAGCCGCGGGATCTTGTCGGGCTGGCAGGTGCCCGGGGTTTCGTCCTCGGCGATGTCCTGCTGTGCCCCTTTGGTGTCGATCTGAACCGGCGTGATCTCGTTGCGCAAAGCGCCCGAACGGACGGCCTGCTGCGCGCGCCGGACCGATTCGGTGGCGTAGGCGTCCTGCGCTGCACGGGTGTGGCCCTCGGCTTCGGCAACCAGATCGGCATAGTGGCCCATCAGCTCGCCGCCATAGGCGTCCTGTAGACCATCGAAGAACATGTGGTCCAGCGTGCGGCCGTGGCCCAGTCGCTGGCCGGCGCGTTCGGCGGGCAGCAGGTACGGCGCGCGGGTCATGGATTCCATGCCACCGGCCACCATGAGATCCACGGCCCTCGCCAGCAACTGGTCGTGCGCCAGCATCACCGTCTTCATGCCCGAGCCGCACATCTTGCTCAAGGTCGTGGCACCCGTGTGGACGGGCAGGCCCGCCGCGATGGCCGCCTGTCGCGCGGGCGCCTGGCCCAGGCCGGCCATGAGGCAGCAGCCCATCAACACCTCGTCGACCGGCACGTCGGGCAAGACACCGGCCTGCGCCAGCGCACCCCGGATCGCCACGCCGCCGAGCACGGGGGCAGACAAGGATTTGAACTGGCCCTGGAACGCGCCAATGGGGGTGCGTCGGGCGCCCACGATCACGACGGGATCGGAGGGCGGTGCAAAGCGATGAGACGACATGGCGGCACACCTTTCGGATGGCGATGGGCAAAGCGCCTGGTTCAGGATGCCATGAAGCCCCGCCATGTGCGAGCGTATGAGGTGCGCAAGCTGCGAGGGTTTGCACGCACGGGCTCATTAGAATGGGCCGCAGCATGTCCCACCCCGCATCGCCCCCATCGCAGCCCCCCCCACACCCCTCGCCGGCAGAGCCTTGGCATCTGCTGCCGCAGGTGCTCAAGTGGCTGCTGCTGGCATTGATCGTGGCGGTGCTGGCGGGCACCGCCTCGGCCGCCTTTCTGGTGGCGCTGGACTGGGCCACCCAGACGCGCGAGGCACACCGCTGGCTGATCTGGCTGCTGCCGCTGGCCGGCTTTGCCGTGGGCTGGGTCTACCTGCACCATGGGCAGGCCGTGGAGGCCGGCAACAATCTGCTGATCGACGAGATCCACGATCCCCGCAAGACGGTGCCGCTGCGCATGGCCCCGCTCATCCTGGTCAGCACCGTCGTGTCGCATCTGTTCGGCGCCTCGGTCGGGCGGGAAGGCACCGCAGTGCAGATGGGCGGCGCCTTGTCGGATCAGCTCACGCACCTGTTCCGCCTGCAGCATGCCGACCGCCGCATCCTGCTGATGGCTGGCATCAGCGCAGGCTTTGCCTCGGTGTTCGGCACGCCGCTGGCCGGCGCGGTGTTCGGGCTGGAGGTGCTGATGCTCGGGCGCATCCAGTACAGCGCCTTGTGGCCCTGCTTTGTGGCTGCCATCGTGGCCGATCAGGTGACCACGCTGTGGGGCGTGCATCACACGCACTACGCAGCCGGCGTGCTGCCTGCCGTGTCGGCCTGGACCCTGGCGGCCGTGGTGCTGGCCGGCGCCGCCTTCGGGCTGATGGGCATGGCCTTCGCACGCGGCACGCATGCCTTGAACGCATACGTGAAGCGGCACATTGCGTACGCTCCCTTGCGCCCTTTGCTGGGTGGCATCGTGCTGGCGGTGATCGTCTGGTTCACGGGGGCCTGGCGGCATGTGGGCCTGGGCATCCCGGTCATCGAAGCGGCCTTGCGCGAGCCGGTGCAGGCCTGGGATTTCGCGGCCAAGGCAGCGCTGACGATCCTGTCGCTGGGCACGGGCTTCAAGGGTGGGGAGGTGACGCCGCTGTTCTTCATCGGCGCCACCCTGGGCAACGCACTGGCGCCGCTGCTGCATCTGCCGGTGGGCATGCTGGCGGCCTTGGGCTTTGTGGCGGTGTTTGCGGGTGCAGCCAACACGCCGCTGGCCTGCACCTTGATGGCGATGGAGCTGTTCGGTGCGTCCATCGGTGTGCATGCGGCACTGGCCTGTGTGGTGAGCTATCTGTTCTCAGGCCACGCCGGGATCTACCGATCGCAGCGGATCGGGACAGGCAAGCACGGGGGCTGAATCGCCCCCCGTGCTGCGTCGTTTGGCCGGATCAACCGACCGTGCGTTGACCGCGACGTGTCACCACAGCCAGACCGGCCAGGCTGATGCCCATCAGCATCCAGGTGGCCGGCTCCGGCACGGCCTGCACGGCGATGCCATCGATCGACATATAGGCCTTGTCGGCCGTGGCCAGCTTGAAGGACAGTTGCTGCGAGGCGCCCGTGGCCACGAAGCTCACGGACTGGCTGTACCAGTCCGAACCCAGCGCAAGCTTCGCGCCCTGCCCGACCGACACGCCGTTGATCAGCACGTCGATGGCATTGGCGCCCAGGTACTGGATGCGGCCGCCGTCGTAGCCGAAGTTGCCGGCCAGCCAGGACACCGTGTATTCCTGCCCCACTGTCAGACCGTTGAGCACCTGGCCGAAACGCTCGACCAGGCCGGTATCGGCACCCAGGCCCACCCAGGTGCCGCCATCGGGCGAGGCCTTCGGCGCGGCGCCGAAGCGGGTCGTGTTGGGCAGGCCGACGTTGTCGAGGGCGTCCATCAGATCGGGCGTGCCCTGCAGGATGGTCCAGCCCACGGGCACGGCGTTGTTCTCGGTCTGGCCGTTGAGGGAGCCATTGACCACCACCGAGGCGGCCTGCGCCGTGGCGGTGATCAGCAGGGCCGCGGCGATGACGGCGGTGTGGCGAAGCGCTTGCATGGTTGTCTCGAATCCGTGGGCGAACAATGCGTCCGATGGGATGCATGTTAGACGGGTGCAACAAAACGTAAGCACCCCGAGACGCGGGGGAGAAGCCGTGGTGCCGGCCGCAAAGCGTGAATCGGTCACGCCTTCAGGGGGGTGAGTTTGACCGCATCGTGAAATCGGGCCACGTCGGCCGCCTGGGACAGCGCCGTACCGGCACTCAGCAGGGCGGCCGCGCCTGCGGCCATGCCATATGCGAAGGCATCCTCGAGCAGACGGCCTGCGGCCAGGGCCCACACCAGGCCGGCCAGGAAGCTGTCGCCTGCGCCAATCGTGCTGGCCACATCCACCGACAGGGCGGGCGCCCGCCACGCCTGGGTGGCGGTGACCAGCATCGCCCCCTGCTCGCCCAGCGACAGGGCCACGGTCTGCGCGCACCCTTGCGCAATCAGGTCGCGCGCAGCGGCCAGCCATTGCGCCTCGTCGCTCAGCGGCAGGCCGGTGAACTCGCGCAGCTCTCTCAGGCTCGGCTTGACAAGGCTCACCCCCGTCTTCAAGGCTTCCACCAGGGCAGGCCCGGAGGTGTCCACCACCAGTTGGCAACCGCGCTCGTGCGCCAGTCGGGCGAGTTGCCCGATGAAGGCCGGCGGCACACCGGGCGGCAGGCTGCCGCTGGCCACCAGCCAGTCTCCCGCCCTGCACTGCGCCGCCAGCGCCGCCAGACAGGCCTGGGCTTCGGCCTGCGTCAGCGTCGGGCCGGGCAGCACGAAGCGGAAGTCCTGGCCACTGGCCGTTTCATGGACGGAGAAACTCTCCCGCGTTTCCCCGGCGATCGGCACGGCCTGACAAGGCACGCCTTCGGCGGCCAACAGCTGGCGCAGGCTGTCGCCCACCACGCCGCCCACAGGAAAGACGGCCAGCACCTCGCCGCCAAGGCGATGCGCCACCCGCGCCACATTGATGCCCCCTCCACCCGGATGCACGCAGGCCGGCGCACAGCGCAGTTTGTGGACAGGCTCGACCTTCACCACCTCGGTGGACAGGTCGAGCGCCGGGTTCATCGTCAGGGTCAGGATGCGGCTCATGTCGCCACTGTAGCCTGGGGTCTGGCGGACATTTGCGGGGTGAATCGCCGCGGATTTCGCGCTTGGGGCGGCGCACTTGTGCGCTACATTCGTTGGATACCCCCGACCGTGGACCAGCAAGCAGGAAATCAGGATTCATGAACGCCAGCCGGATCGTTGCGCTCTTTCTTGCGTTCGGCATTGCGTGGATCTGGGTATCGGACCGCGCCATCGACCTCGTCGTCGCGGACCCGCACATCGCCACCTGGATCCAGTCGATCAAGGGCATGGTGTTCGTGGGCCTGAGCACCGTGCTCATCTACGTGCTGGTGCGCCATGCCGAGAGGACGCAGCTTGCGCTCAAGGCCGAAGCGGTCCGTGAGAAGGATCGGCTGGCCCAGATCCTGGACGTCACGCCGGCCATCATCTACTCGCTCAAGGCCAGCCCCGATGGACAACCGTCCATGCAGGCCGACTTCGTCAGCCACAACGTCGAAGCGTTCACCGGCCACCCCATGTCGCGCTGGCTCAACGAGCCGCAATTCTGGATCCACCACGTGCACCCGGATGACCGCGCCGCCGTGGAGAAGGCCAACGCCGAGCTGTACGACACCGGCGGTGTGAGCCACGAATACCGCTTCCAGCATGCCGATGGCAGCTACCGCTGGATCCGCGACCACCTCATCCTGCTGCGCGATGTCGATGGCCGCCCGGCCCAGATCCTGGGCGCCTGGATGGATGTGACCGAACGCCGTGAAGCCGAGGAGCAGTTGCAACTCGTGGCCGGCGTCTTCGAGGCCAGCCAGGAGGGCATCAGCATCACCGATGCCGGCGGCCGCTTCGTCTCGGTCAACCAGTCGTTCACGCGCATCACCGGCTACACCCAGGAAGATGTTCAGGGCAAGACGCCGGCCATCCTCAAGTCCGGCCACCAGGACCGCGCCTTCTACGAAGAGATGTGGCAGCGTCTGGCCACGGAAGGCCGCTGGGAAGGCGAGATCTGGAACCGCCGCAAATCGGGTGAGGTCTATCCGGAGTGGCTCACCATCAGCGCGATCGAGGATGCGCAGGGGCAGGTGCGCCATTACCTGGGCATCTTCACCGAAACCTCCAGCCACAAGGCCGCAGAAGAACGCATCGAGCGCCTGGTCAACTACGATCAGCTCACGAACCTGCCCAACCGCGCCCTGCTGCAAGACCGCGCCAAGGTGGCCCTGGCCTCGGCCAGCCGCACGCATGTGCCGGTGGCAGTGATGCAGCTCAACATCGACCACTTCCGCAACATCAACGAAACGCTCGGGCCCGAAGCCGGCGACCAGACGCTGGTGACCGTGGCACAGCGCCTGCTGACGGTGCTGCGGCCGGAGGACACCGTCTCGCGCCTGGGTGCCGATGAATTCATCGTGCTGCTGCCGCACACGCCGGTGCAGGATGTGCCGGCGATTGCGCTGCGGCTGATGGGCGCCGTCAACGACCCGTTCACCGTGGCGGGCCAGGAGATGCGACTGACCGCCAGCATCGGCATTGCCGAGTTCCCGGAAAACGGTGCCGACCTGGCGCGGCTGATCCAGTCTGCAGGCTCGGCCATGCACCAGGCCAAGCGCGATGGGCGCAACACCTTCCGCTTCTTCTCACACAGCCTGCAGGAACAGGTCAAGGAATCGCTGCTGATCGAGCGCGACCTGCGCCATGCGGTCGAGCGCCGGCAGCTGGTGCTGCACTATCAGCCCCAGATGGATGTGCACCAGAAGCGCATCGTGGGCGTGGAGGCGCTGGTGCGCTGGCAGCATCCCGAGTGGGGGCTGGTGCCGCCGGGCAAGTTCATCCCGATTGCCGAAGAGTGCGGCCTGATCCGCCAGATCGGCCACTGGGTGATGCAGACGGCCGTGGCGCAGAACCAGCGCTGGCGCGAAGAGGGCCTGCCCATCGTGCCGGTGGCCATCAACCTCTCGCCGGCCGAGTTCAAGGATCCGCAACTGCGCGATGCCATCATCGAGGTGCTGCGCGACAGCAAGCTGCCCACCAACATGGTGGAGCTGGAGCTGACCGAAAGCGTGGCCATGGAAGACACCAACTTCACCATCGCTACCATCGAAGAGCTCAAGCGCCTGGGCGTGATGCTGTCCATCGATGACTTCGGCACGGGCTATTCATCGCTGAGCTCGCTCAAGCGCTTTGCGGTGGACAAGCTCAAGATCGACCAGTCCTTCGTGCGCGGCCTGAACTTCGACCGGCAGGACGAGGCCATCGTCAAGACCATGATCAGCCTGGCGCAAAGCCTGGGGCTGGAGACGATCGCCGAAGGCGTGGAGACGGCCGAGCAACTGGCCTTCCTGCAGGCCAATGGCTGCGAGACGGCGCAGGGCTATCTGTTCAGCAAGCCCGTGCCCGCCGAGCAGTTCGCGGCGCTGCTGCGCCAACCCGTGTGGCCGTTCACCACCGAAACATGACGCCCTCGGTGAAGGCCATCTCCTAAGGCGAGGTGGCGCTGGCCGCCTGCGTCACCTCACGGATGGCTTGCTGCACGGCCAGTTGATACGTGGGAAACACCGAGATGTCGCCATGGCCCGCGCCGCTGATGCGCACCAGGCTGGACGCGGGTGCCAGCGCGTGCAGGGCTTCGCTGTGGGGATAGGGGATGAGGGTGTCGCGGTCGCCATGCAGCAGCAGGATGCGCGTGTGCCCGCCATCGAGGCGACGCAGCGCCTCGTCGGTGTGCAGCGGGTAACGCAACAAGGAAGAGGGCACATACGGGTACATGTCCGCAGCCTGCTGCTTCATGCTCACATACGGCGAGACAAGGATCAGCAGATCCGGCCGTCGGGCCTCGGGCAGATCGGCGGCCAGCTTGGCGGCCAATCCGGTGCCCAGCGAACGCCCCAGGAAGATGACCGGCCGCCCTTCATACGACGCGGCCACCTGCTGCCAGGCGGCCTGCACATCGGCCATCAATTGCGCCTCGTCCGTGTTGACGCCAGTGCTCTTGCCATAGCCGCGGTAATCGATCATGTACAGATCGACATTGAGCGCGCGGTAGAAGTCGTGCGTGCGCACGAACCAGCTTTGCAGGCTGCCGCCGTTGCCATGCAGATAGAAGACGACGCCCGCGGGATGCGGCAGGCGCATGTGCAAGGCATTGAGACGACCACCCGGCACGTCGATGAACAGCTCCCGCACATCGGCCGGCACATCGAAACGGTGATCCACGGGCAGCACATCGGGCTGGAACAGCAGGCTTTCCTGCTTCCACCACAAGCCCGCCAGCACGGCGAGGTAACCGCCGAGCAGCAAGGCCAGCAGCGTGGCGGCACCGCGCGAGCGGTGAGCGCTCAGGCCGGCGCGACGAGGAGAGTTCGGGTTGGAGCGCGGATACGGTCGCAGAAGAGGCGGCAAGACAGGCATGCAGCGAGGCTAGCATGGCAGCGCCCTGCCCCCACCGGCTCACGCGTCGGCCTGTTTGCCGGCCATGCCGGTGGTCAGGTAGTTCTTGATGCAGTCGATGCGCGTGCCCACCGCCTTGACGGCGCTTTCCAGCGCCTCTGGGGGAACGCTCAAGGCCTTGGACCATCGGTTGAGCGCTTCGGGCGTGCTGATGTCGACATGGGCCTGCGAGGCGGCATCCTGGGCGGCGTCGGTTTCGGTGCTCATGAGGGTCTCCGGTAAGCAAAAAGGATCACCGATGCATCGGCAACTGCTGTGCCTGGGTGACCCAGCATGCGAGACAGGCATGCTGCTTGCCGACGCGGCGCATGGACCTCGACAAGCTCATCGACCTGTTCACTTTCTCGATGTCGCCGCTGGAGCTGGCCTTGCGCGGCACGGCGATGTATTGGTTCCTGTTTTGCATCTTCCGCTTCGTGATGCGGCGCGATGTGGGCTCCATCGCGATTGCCGATGTCCTGCTGCTGGTCATCGTGGCCGATGCCTCGCAGAACGCCATGGCCGGCGAGTACGAGACCATCGCCGACGGCATGCTGCTGGTGGGCGTGATCGTGGCCTGGAACTGGCTCATCGACTGGGGCGCCTACCGGTGGGTGGCCTTGCACAAATTCCTGCAGCCCCCGCCCCTGTTGCTGGTCTACCGCGGCCACATCCTGCATCGCAATCTGCGGCAGGAGTTCGTGAATGTCGCCGACCTGATGGCCGAGCTGCGCAAGAACGGCGTGGAGGACATCAAACAGGTGCGTCGCGCCTTCATGGAAAGCGATGGGACCATCAGCGTGCTCAAGGAAGGCGAGCCTTGAGGCCTGACATCCTGCGGGGCCTCACTGTATACTTGTACAGTCATGAGCCCCACCGACGACGTGACCGCCGCCCCGCCGCCTGCTGCCGGCCCCACGCCGAGCCGCACGCATCTTGCACGTTTGATGCAGGTCTGGCGCTCCGCCGGCTGGCCTTGCCGGGACCCGATCGAGATCGACCTGATCGCCGCTGGCTGGGTCACGCTGAGCATGGATGCGCTGGGCCACGAAACGCTCAAGCTCACCGAAGCCGGCATCCAGATCCTGGCTGCCAGCCGCCAGCGCAACCTGCGCGCCAACAGCCGCCATGACCGTTTGGCACACCGCGTGGCCAGGCATCTGGCCGAAGCCGGCCGCATCGTGTGGTTGGAGTTGATGGTGCGCTCGCTGGTGCAAGGCGATGAACAAGACCCGGCCCTGCATGCCCAAGAACCGGTGGCCGATCTGGGCCTGTGGACCGGTGAGGATGCGGGTGGACCGCTCTCTTCAGGCCATGCGAAAGGGGACACGAAAGGGGGAAAGGACGGACGAAAAAAGGCCAGGCCAAAGGCATCTGGCGCATGGCACGGCCCGATGTCTTCTCGGTGCGCAACACCTCGGTGGAGGCCTATCTGCAGCCGGTGATCCATGAGATCAAGGTCAGCCGCGCGGATCTGCTGTCGGATCTGCGGCATGCCGCCAAACGCGAGTCCTACCGGTGGCTGTGCAGTGCCTGCTATTACGTGTTCCCGGTCGGCATCGCCAAGCCCAACGAGATCCCCGAAGAGTTCGGCGTGTGGGTGCTGCACGGCGACATCGAGGATGGCCGCCTGGAGCAGTTGCGCCCGGCCCGCCACAGCGCCTGCACCCTGCCCTTCGATGCCTGGATGACACTGGCCAAATCGACGCCCCTGCGTGTGGACGTGAACGCGCCGCAAACCTGGCTGGGTGACCCGGGCCTGGATGACGGCGGTCTGGCGCAGTGAGCCGATGATGGGCCCCCGGCGCTACACGGTGGCGGTGCGCGCCCTGTGCGAGTTCACCGCCAAGCAAGGCGATCTGGACTTGCGCTTCACGCCTTCGCCCACCGCCCAGGAAGGCATCGCCGGACATGCCCTGGTGGCATCGCGCCGCGGCGCAGGCCACTTGACCGAAGTGCCCTTGTCCGCCAATGTGGGCGCCTTGCATGTGCGGGGCCGCGCCGATGGCTACGATCCCCGGCGCCAGCGGCTGGAAGAGGTCAAGACCTACAAGGGCCGGCTCGACGCCATGCCCGACAACCATCGGCATCTGCACTGGGCGCAGCTCAAGGTGTATGGCGCGCTGCTGTGCCGCGAGAAGGCGCTCGGACAGGTCGAGCTGGCCTTGGTGTACCTCGATGTGGGCAGCGGCAAGGAGACGGTGCTGAGCGCCACGCACCCGGCCGCCGAGCTGTGGGCCTTTCTGCTCGATCTGTGCGGGCGCTTCAGCGATTGGGCGCAGCAGGAAGCCTGGCACCGCGATGCGCGCGACACCGCCCTGCAGGCCCTGCGCTTTCCGCATGCGGACTTCCGCGTGGGCCAGCGGGTGCTGGCCGAATCGGTCTACAAGGCGGCGGTGTCGGGCCGATGCCTGATGGCCCAGGCGCCCACCGGCATCGGCAAGACGGTGGGCACCTTGTTCCCGATGCTCAAGGCGGCACCAGGCCAGCGGCTCGACAAGGTCTGCTTTCTGACGGCCAAATCGTCGGGCCGTGCCTTGGCCTTCGAGGCCTTGTCACGGCTGTCGGCCGGTGCGCCGGCCAGCCATGCACAAGAGGCGGGCAAGCCGCCCTGGCGCGTGCTGGAGCTGGTGGCGCGCGACAAGGCCTGCGTGCACCCGGACAAGGCCTGCCACGGCGATGCCTGCCCGCTGGCGCAGGGCTTCTACGACCGGCTGGCCGCTGCGCGCACGGCCTGCATCGGTCAACCCGTGCTCGACAAGGCCACGCTCGCGCAGGTCGCCGCCTCGCATCAGGTCTGCCCGTATTACCTTGGCCAGGAGATGGCACGCTGGGCCGATGTGATCGTGGGCGACTACAACTACTACTTCGATCTCAACGCGATGCTGCACGCCATGGCACAGGCCAACGGCTGGCGCCTGGGCGTGCTGGTCGACGAGGCGCACAACCTGGTGGAGCGCGGCCGCGGCATGTACACCGCCGAGCTCGATCAGGACAGTCTGCGCGCGCTCAAGACCACGGCCCCGGCCACCTTGCGCAAGCCACTGGATCGATTGCAGCGGGCCTGGTCTGCGCTCAACCGTGCGTCCAGCCAGACGCACCAGACCTTCAACGATCTGCCCGAGGAATGGCTGGCCGCCCTGCAGCACGCCTGCTCGGCCATCACCACTTTCTTTGCCGAGCACCCCACCGAGGTCGATGGCCCGCTGCAGCGCTTCTATCTGGAGGCGCTGCACCTGGGCCGCATGGCCGAGCTCTTCGGGCCGCACTCGCTGTGCGATCTCACGCGGCGCACCTGGGGGGCCCGCACCGCCTCGACCCTGTGCGTGCGCAATGTGGTGCCCGCGCCCTTCCTCAAGCCCCGCTTCGAGGCCGCGCATTCGGTGACCTTGTTCTCCGCCACACTGCAGCCCGAGGCGCACTACCGCCAGATGCTGGGCCTGCCCGAACGCACCGTGTGGGTGGATGTGCCTTCGCCCTTCCGGCCCGAGCAACTGCAGGTGCAGGTGGCGCGGCATGTGTCCACACGCTGGCGCGATCGTGCGCGGTCCATGCCCGCGGTGGTCACGCTGATGGCGCGGCAGTTCCACCTGCGGCCCGGCAACTACCTGGCCTTCTTCAGCAGCCACGATTACCTGCAGGATGCCGCGAGCCTGCTGGCCGATCTGCACCCGGACATCCCCATCTGGCAGCAGGCCCGCCGCATGTCGGAGGACGATCAACACGCATTCCTGCTGCGCTTCCGGCCCGACAGCCGCGGCATCGGTTTTGCGGTGCTGGGTGGCTCGTTCTCCGAGGGGGTGGACCTGCCGGGCTCGCGCCTGATCGGCGCCTTCATCGCCACCCTGGGGCTGCCGCAGGTCAATCCCGTCAACGAAGAGATCCGCCAGCACCTGGACAAGCTGATGGGCCATGGTCATGACCATGCCTATGTCTACCCGGGCCTGCAGAAGGTGGTGCAGGCGGCCGGCCGCGTGATCCGCACGGTGCACGACGAAGGCGTGGTGCACCTGATGGACGACCGCTTCGCCCGGCCGGACATCCAGGTGCTGCTGCCGAACTGGTGGCAGGTCGCCGCACCGGCCTCCTCCTGAATGCGCACGCATCAGATCGGCGACGTCCGGTTGCGAACGAAACTTTTTTTGACACAAGCAGGTCACCGTCTCGCCCGAGGATGTCGCCCTGCCTCCCCAGGCCGTCGGCTCGAAGCCCTGTCGAAAGTGGGGGCAGCCGTTCGTCGTGCCAGGGTGACGCCGTGTCACGCTGCCTGACTCGAACAAGGAATGCCAAGTGAAGTCTTCTCACATGCCAAGCGCCCATCCCGATGCCCGCCGCTGGAGCGCGCTGCTCGTCCTGTGTCTGGGGGTGCTGATGATCGTGCTCGACAGCACCATCGTCAACGTCGCCCTGCCCTCGATCCGCAATGACCTGGGCTTTTCCGAGACCGCACTGGTGTGGGTGGTCAACGCCTACATGCTGACCTTCGGCGGCTTCCTGCTGCTCGGGGGCCGGCTGGGCGATTTGTATGGGCACCGCAAGGTGTTCGTCGGCGGGCTGGTGCTGTTCACCCTGGCCTCGGCCGCCTGCGGGATGGCGGGCTCGCAGACCATGCTGGTGGCGGCGCGTGCGGTGCAGGGCCTGGGCGGCGCCGTGGTGTCGGCCGTGTCGCTGTCGCTGGTGATGAACCTGTTTTCCTCGCCTGCGGACCGGGCCAAGGCCATGGGCATCTACGGCTTCGTGTGCGCCGGCGGCGGCAGCATCGGCGTGCTGCTGGGCGGGGTGCTGACCAGCCAGTTCAACTGGCACTGGATCTTCCTGGTCAACCTGCCCATCGGCGTGGGCGTGCTGGCCTTGTGCCTGATGCTCGTGCCGCGCGGCGAGGCAGCCGCGCACGGCAAGCTCGACATCGGGGGCGCGGTGACGGTCACCACGGCGCTGATGCTGGCGGTGTATGCCATCGTCAACGGCCATGAGCTGGGGTGGACCTCCCCGCAGACGCTGGGCATGTTGCTGGCCGCACTGGTGCTGCTGGGCGCCTTCGTGTGGATCGAGGCACGCGTGGCCTCGCCCCTGATGCCGCTGGCGCTGTTCGCGCGGCGCAATGTGGCGGTCTCGAATGTGGCAGGCGTGCTGTGGGCCGCGGCCATGTTCGCCTGGTTCTTCATCTCGGCGCTGTACATGCAGTTGGTGCTGGGCCAAAGCCCGATGCAGATCGGCCTGGCCTTTCTGCCGGCCAACCTCATCATGGCGGTGTTCTCGCTGGGCCTGTCGGCCAGGCTGGTGATGCGCTTCGGCTTTCGCGGCCCGCTGGCAGCCGGGCTGCTGCTGGCCAGCCTGGGCCTGATGCTGTTTGCCCGGGCGCCGGTAGAGGGCACGCTGATGCGCGATGTGCTGCCCGGCATGGTGTTGCTGGGCCTGGGGGCAGGCATCGCCTTCAACCCCATGCTGCTGGCCGCAATGAGCGACGTGGGGCCCGAGGACTCGGGCGTGGCATCGGGCATGGTCAACACCTCCTTCATGATGGGCGGCGCACTCGGGCTGGCCGTGCTGGCCAGTGTGGCGGCCGGCCGCACGGCCTCGCTGGCGGCCGATGGCGCCACGCAAGCGGCGGCCCTCACGGGGGGCTACCAATGGGCTTTTGCCCTGGGCGCTGCGTTTGCCTTGATCGCCGCCATCCTGGGTGGCGCGCTGCTGCGGCAACCGCCCGGCACGGCACTTGCACCCGGCGCTGACGCTGCCGTCCACCCACCCGCATGATCGCCCTGCCGCTTGCCTCGTTCCGACAACTGCTGCTGACCGCCTTCCTGCTGATCGCGGGGCTGCTGGCGGCCGCCTCGCTCGGGGGCCTGTTCACGCTGGAGCACCTGATGGTGCAAAGCCGCAGCGCCGCCGAGACCGCCGTACAGCAGACGGCCGCCGCCCAGCAACTGGCCGAGCGCAGCGTGGCGATGGAGCGCGCAGCCCGCCAGTACCTGGTGCTCGATGACCCGGTGCTGCTGCAGCGTTTTCAGGAGGCCGCCCGCGATGCCGGCCATGTGCTCGACGGGCTGGTGGCACAGCAACTGCCCGGCGCGCTGGCCCAGGCCTGGCGCGCACGGCTGGCGGGCATCGAAGACCAGTTGCAGGGCACGCGCGCGAGCCAGCGCCTGCGCGCGCTGGCGCTGACCGCCCACTTCCGCGAACTGGATCTGGCCAACGCCGCCATCGCGGACCAGGTGCGCCGCGGCAGCGAGGCCCGCAACCGCCTGCTGCAGGATCAGCTCGAAGCCGGCCGCACCGCCCTGGGTCAGCAGGTGCTCGGTGCCATCGTGGTTGCGATCCTGCTGGCCCTGGGCTTCGCCCTGTGGCTCACCCGTCCGATCAAGCGGCTGGAGCGCGCCATCGTCCACCTCGGCGAAAACCGGCTCGATGCCCCGGTCGACATGCAGGGCCCGAGCGACCTGCGCGCCCTCGGCCGCAAGCTGGAATGGCTGCGCCTGCGCCTGAAGGAACTCGACGATGACAAGGCGCGCTTTCTGCGCCATGTTTCGCATGAACTCAAGACCCCGCTGGCCGCCCTGCGCGAAGGCGTGGCGCTGCTGGAAGAAGGCGTGGCGGGGCAGCTCACGCCCGATCAGGCCGAGATCGCGCGCATCCTGGGCCACAACGCGCTGGCCCTGCAGACGCAGATCGAGGACCTGCTGCGCTTCAATGCCGCGGCCTTCGATGCGCGCCGGCTGGTGCGCCGCCCCACTGAACTGGGCGAACTCATCCGCAAGCTGGTGGATGCGCAGCAGATCCAGTGGCAATCCCGCCAGCTGCGCATCGACATCACGGGCGGCCCGCTGCGCGCCGAAGTCGATCCCGACAAGCTGTCCGCGGCGCTGGGCAACCTGCTGTCCAACGCCATCCGGTTCAGCCCGATGGGCGGGCGCATCGGCTTGACCCTGTCGAGGACGGGCCAGCGCGCGCGCATCGAGCTCATCGATCAGGGGCCCGGCGTGGCTGCCAGCGATGCCGACCGGATCTTCGAACCTTTCTACCGTGGCGAACACCAACCCGAAGGCGCCGTGCGGGGCACGGGCATCGGCCTGTCCATCGTGCGCGAATACATCGCCGCGCACGGTGGCCAGGTCGTGCTGATGCCGCCTTCGCCCTCCGCCACGGGTGCCCATTTCAGAATCGAGCTGCCCCATGCCCTGGATTGATCCCCGGATGCCACCGTCATCGTGCGTGCCACGAGGGTGGCGGCCGCCTCAGCAACGATGGCGCCGCTTCGGTGCCGCCGCGATGGTGCTGTTGTGGTGCACCGCCTGCGCGCCGCTCCAGCCCAAGCCGCCAGCCGAGCCGGTGCCGCCGCCCCCTCCGCCGCCGCCCACCACCGTCTATGTGCCCATGCTGGCGCCCGAAGACCTGGCGGCGCGCCAACTGCTGTCCTACCAGGCCGCGCTGTCCAAGATGCCGCCGGCCGACTGGCCCAAGGAAGCCGGCCGCCTGGGCGATGGCAGTGCCTCGCTGGAAGACACGATGAAGCTGGCCCTGGTGCTGGCCTACACCCACAACAGCGGGGATCTCGCACGCGCCCTGCAACTGCTGGACAAGGTGCTGACCAACCCCAGCGTGGAGGCCCAGGCCTGGCAGGGCGTGGCACGCATGCTGCAAGGCCTGATTGCCGAACAACGCCGCAACGAAGAACAGATCGAGCGCCTGAACCAGCAACTGCGCGATGCGCAGCGGGACAACCAGCGCAAGCTCGATCAACTCAATGAGAAGCTCGAAGCGCTCAAGTCCATCGAGCGCAGCCTCAACAACCGCTTCCCCACCCCCGGCGTGGCGCCGATAGTGCCCGCCACACCGGCACCCGGCCCCTCCAAACCAGGACCCCGCCCATGAACGCCCACATCCTGCTGGTGGATGACGATCCGGATCTGCTCAGGCTGCTGTCCATGCGCCTGAGCGGGGCCGGCCTGCGCGTGACCGCCGTCGAATCGGCCGAGAAGGCGCTGGCGCAGATGGCCATCGAGCGCCCGCATCTCGTGGTCAGCGACGTGCAGTTGCCCGGCATGGACGGGCTTGCCTTGTTCGATGCCATCCGCGAACGCCATGCCTCGCTGCCGGTGATCCTGCTGACCGCGCACGGCACCATCCCCGATGCAGTGGAAGCCACGGCGCGCGGCGTCTATACCTACCTGACCAAGCCCTTCGATGGCAAGGCACTGCTCGAAGTGATCCAGCAGGCCCTGACCCTGCATGCACCGCAGAGCAGCGAAGACACGGGCACGAGCGAGCCATGGCGGGCCGACATCGTCAGCCGCTCGAACGCGATGGCCGAGGTGCTGGCCGAGGCCAAGCTGATCGCCGGCTCGGACGCCAGCGTGCTCATCCGCGGCGAAAGCGGCAGCGGCAAGGAGGTGCTGGCGCAGGCCATTCACAAGGCCAGTGCGCGGGCGGGCAAGCCCTTCGTGGCGGTGAACTGCGGCGCCATCCCCGAAAACCTGCTGGAGTCCGAATTGTTCGGCCACATCAAGGGGGCCTTCACCGGCGCCGTCGCCAACCAGGCCGGCCTGTTTCAAACCGCCGATGGCGGCACGCTCTTCCTCGACGAGATCGGTGACATGCCCCTGGCCCTGCAGGTCAAGTTGCTGCGCGTGCTGCAAGAGCGCATGGTGCGGCCCGTGGGTGCCAGCCAGGCCGTGCCGGTGGATGTGCGCATCCTGTCGGCCACCCACCGCGATCTGGATGCCGCCATGGCCGAAGGCCAGTTCCGTGAAGACCTGTTCTACCGCCTCAACGTGGTCTCGCTCAGCCTGCCTTCACTCTCGCAGCGCCGCGAGGACATCCCCCTGCTGGCCAACCACTTCCTGCAGCGCCTGGCCGCCAAGTACAACAAGCCGCTCAACGGCTTTGCACCCGATGCCATGAAGGCGCTGGCCACCGCATCGTGGCCGGGCAATGTTCGGCAGTTGCACAACGTGGTCGAACAGGTGAGCGCCCTGGCCACCTCGCCGCTGATCCCGCTCAACCTGGTGCAGCGCGCCTTGCGTGCGCCCGGTGTGGCGGTGCTGCCGCTGGGCGAGGCCCGCCTGCGCTTCGAGCGTGAATACCTGGTGGGCCTGCTCAAGCTCACCGATGGCAGCGTGGCCGACGCGGCGCGGCTGGCCGAACGCAACCGCACCGAGTTCTATCGGCTGCTGCAACGGCATGGGCTGACACCGGGTGTCTTCCGCCTGGAAGGCGCCGTCGCCGATGAGCGACAAGCCTGATCCCTGCTGAATCAGGTACTTGGCCGCGCGCCCCTTGGCGCCTGTCGCCGCAGCCCGACGCATCGGCCTTCTCGGCTGGGCCTTCACCGTCCGGAATGCAGGGGCCAGGGTGCATGCAAGCGAGCTAAAGCCTTGATTCATGGCACATGGCCGCATGGCCACCCGGGATGCTGCCGCTTTGGCATGGGCATTGCCTTGAAAGGTGTTGACTTCATTCAACGACCTGCTTGGCGCCCCGATGCTCACTGCCGGATACCGACGACACACGCTGATACCCGCAAGCCTCTTGACATGGGCCTTGATGGGCCTTTCCACAGCGGCCCACGCCTTCGGCTTCGACGATGTGGACCGCCTGGCCAAAGCCCAAGCGACACAGGCCTGGCGTGCCCCCGCCAACGCCTTGCCGCCTGAACTCAAGGCGCTCAACTACGACCAGTACCGCGACATCCGCTTCAAGCCCGATCGCGCGCTGTGGCGCAAGGAGGGCCTGCCCTTCGAGCTGATGTTCTTCCACCTGGGCCTCTATCAGACCCAGGCCGTGCGCCTGCACGAGATCACGCCCCAAGGCGAGGTGCGCGACATCGCCTTCGACAGCGATGACTTCGACTACGGCGCCAACAAGCTCTCACCCAGGCGCTGGGGCGACATCGGCTATGCGGGCTTTCGCGTGCACTACCCCATCAACACGCCGGCCTACAAGGACGAGGTGGTGGTGTTCCTGGGGGCCAGCTACTTCCGCGCCATCGGGCAGCAGCAGCTCTATGGTCTGTCGGCGCGCGGCCTGGCCATCGACACCGTGGGCGGCCAGGGCGAAGAGTTCCCGCGCTTTTCATCGTTCTGGATCGAGCGGCCCCAGCCCGGTGCCACCTCGCTGGTGATCCATGCGCTGATGGAATCGCCCCGGCTCACCGGCGCCTACCGCTTCGAAGTCAAGCCCGGCGCCGACACCGTCACCGAGGTGCAAAGCCGCGTGTATGTGCGCGCTGGCCCCTCGGGCAACAGGCAGCCCATCGCCACACTGGGCGTCGCGCCGCTGACCAGCATGTTCATGTTCGGCGAGAACCAGCCGCATCGGCAGGACTTCCGGCCCGAGGTGCACGACTCCGATGGCCTGATGGTGCACACCGGTGAAGGCGAGTGGCTGTGGCGCCCGCTGATCAACCCGGCCCACACCTTGGCCACCTCGTTTGCGATGACCTCGCTCAAGGGCTTCGGCCTCATGCAGCGCGACCGGCAGTTCAGCAGCTACGAAGACGTCGAGGCGCGCTATGACAGACGGCCCAGTGCCTGGGTCACACCGCAAGGCGACTGGGGACCCGGCCGCATCGAGCTGGTGCAACTGCACACGCCCGATGAAACCAACGACAACATCGTCGCCTACTGGGTGCCCGAGAAGCTGCCGGCTGCCGGCCAGCCAATGTCGTTCAACTACCAACTGCGCTGGCAAGGCACGGCACAGCAACGCCCGCCCGGTGCCTGGGTGACGCAGACCCGCGTGGGCCGAGGCTTTGCCGCGCTGGCCCCGAATGAACAGCAGTACCTCATCGACTTCGCCGGCCCTGCGCTCGATGCCTTGCCTGCGGGTGCTGTGCTCAAGCCCATGGTCAGCGGCAACGACAACGCGCAAATCGTCGAGCGCAATGCCTACCGCAACGACGCGACCGGCGGCTGGCGCCTGACCCTGCGCGTCAAACAACTGCGTGCCGACCGCCCGGTCGAGCTGCGCGCCTTCCTCCAACACGAACGAGACACTGTGAGCGAGACATGGACCCACGTCATACCGCCCCAATGAACCGGCATGCCCGCACGGCGCCGCGCAGCGCGCGCGCCGCCACCATGCCGCCTCACCTGCGTGGCGCGATGACGCCCGTGCCCTGGCTGGGCTTCGTGCGCAGCCTGTGGCACCACGCATGGCCACGTGCCGGCCACGTCGTGATGAAGGCCAGCCACGATCCCTTGATCGCCCCGCCCGCCTGGCGGCATGCCGCGTGGCTCAGACGCCGGCTGCTGACCTTGATGATCCTGTTCACCACCGTGCTGGCCACGCTCGTGCTGTCGCAGGCCCAGCCCAATTACCAGTACCCCCTGCTGCAGTGGCTTCAAACGGGTCTGTTCGCCTTGCTGTTCGCCTGGGTCTCGGCCGGGTGCATCACGGCGATCATGGGCTTTGTCGTGCTGCTGCGGGGCGACCGGCATGCCATGTCGGCGCACGCCATCGATGAACATCGTCCCTTGGGCCACGAAGCGCGCACCGCGCTGATCATGCCCATCTGCAATGAAGACGTCGCCACCGTGTTCGCCGGCCTGCGGGCCACCTGCGAATCGCTCGCCGGCACGGGCGCCGGCCGGCTCTTCGATGTGTTCGTGCTGTCCGACAGCAGCGATGCGGCCATCCGTGCCGCCGAGCTGCAAGCCTGGCGCGCCCTGCGTGACAAGCTGGGCCACGTGCAGATCCACTACCGCTGGCGCCCGCGCCGCACCCAACGCAAGGCCGGCAATGTGGCGGACTTCTGCCGGCGCTGGGGCCGTGCCTTTCGCTACATGATCGTGCTCGATGCCGACAGCGTGATGAGCGGCGATGCCATGGTCACGCTGGTGCGCCTGATGGAAGCGCATCCCGATGCGGGCATCCTGCAGACGGCCCCACAGGCGGTGGGCCACGCCACCGTGCATGCACGTGGCCAGCAGTTCGCCTCACGCGTGACGGGCCGCCTGTTCACAGCCGGCATGCAGTACTGGCAACTGGGTGAAGCCCACTACTGGGGCCACAACGCCATCATCCGCATCGAGCCTTTCATGAAGCACTGTGCGCTGGCGCCTGTGCCTGGTGAAGGCGCCTTGAGCGGAGACATCCTCTCGCACGACTTCGTCGAAGCGGCGCTGATGCGCCGTGCCGGCTACCACGTGTGGCTGGTGCACGATCTGCCGGGCAGCTATGAGCAGCAGCCGCCCCACATCCTGGCCGAGTTGCAGCGCGACCGCCGCTGGTGCCAGGGCAATCTGCAGAACGCACGCCTGATCGCCGAGCCCGGCCTGCACGCCGTGCACCGCGGCATGCTGGCCACGGGCGCCATGGCGTATCTCTCCGCACCACTGTGGCTGGCGTATGTGGCACTGGGTGCCCTGCTGTGGCTGGTGGGCGGCAATGTGTTCTTCACACCCGAAGGCGAGCTGACCCTGGGCGTGATGGGCCTGTGGGCCGGCACCCTGGCCATGCTGGTGCTGCCGCGCGTGCTGGGCCTGGCCGCCGTGTTGCTGCGGCGAGAGCAGCGCCTGTTCGGCGGCACGCGGCGCCTGCTGCAAAGCGCGGTGATCGAAGCCGGCCTGTCGACCCTGCAGGCGCCGCTGCGCATGGTGGCGCACACCCTCTTCGTGACCGGCGCCCTCACCGGCTGGAAGCTGGAGTGGAAATCGCCCCCGCGTGAAGCCGTGGATGTCAGCTGGGCGCAGGCCAGCCGTCATTTCGCCACGCCCTGCCTGCTGGCTGTGGGCTTGGCGGCGCTGGTGGCCATGACGCATCCGCCCGCCCTGCTGTGGCTGCTGCCCGTGGGCATCCCCTTGCTGTGCGCCATCCCGTTCACGGTGTGGACGAGCCGTCAGCGTCTGGGCGAGCGCGTCCGCAGCGCAGGGCTGCTGCTGATCCCCGAAGAGAGTTGGTCACCCACCGTCTTGCGCCGCGCGTGGACCTATGCAGGCGCACAGGCCGCCACGCGCGCCCCCGAGGACCAAGTCGGCGCGGACACGGCTGCTGCGTCAACGCGGGAGGGCTGCCACGAAGACCTCAGCCCCGTCTTCAGGCCTTGAGGTGCAACCACGAAGGTGCCGCCGCGGCGCGCGCCTGAAGCTCGCTGTAAAAGCGCGCGATGTGCACGCCATCGACCGTCCCGTGGTGCACCTGGGCGCCCACGGGCATCACCACCTCGCTGCCACGTTCCACGAACTTGCCCAGCGTGATGACGGGGATGTAGGCATAGATCGGGTCATACGGATGCGTGAAGGCCGTGAACGCCAACCAGGGCAGGCACGAGATGAAGAACATGTGGTGCTTCTCGTACACGGCCAGATCGGGCGCCTCCCGCACGGCCGCCATGCGCTGCTGCGCTTCGGCGCAATAGGCGCTGAAGTCATCGAGGTGCACGCCATCGCAGAACGAGAACAGGTCGCCCTCGCGCGCCACGGTATAGCCCGGGTCCGTGCGTTCGAACTCGTAGAGCTCGTTGTCGATCATGCGATGGCGCAACTGAGGCACCGCATTGACCGCCATCGACACCGCATGGCTGATCGCCAGAAAGAAGGAAACACCCCGCTCATCGCAGGCCTTCTTCAACGCCGTGATCTCGACCTCGCAGGTCACGCTGAACTGCGGCATCTGCCGATGCACGAAGGCCTGCAGGATGTCTGCGCGCGGATAGGTGGCCAAGTCGATGCGCGTCTTCGTGGGATGCGTGTACACAGAGGTCAAAGTCCATTCCAGGCTTGAGGAAACAGGGCAAGCATAGCGGCTTGCGGCCGGCCTCCCGCACTTGGCAGTGATTTGTTCGTGCGCCCGTGCAAAGCCATCGTTTTACCGGCGCCCACGCGCCTTCATTCGCATCTGCGCTTCATTCTCACGGTGCCCGGTCGATAAGGCTCACGTCCCAGTTCACAAGGCTGGCACAGAGCCCGCGTCAGCCGCATGCCTTTGCGGCTTGCTGGCTCACAGACGAGACCCGCATGCCATTCCCCTTCTTCGCCCGCGTCCTGCGCGGCAGCCTCTCTTTCGTCGGCGAACTGACCGGCGCTTCCGCCTCCCGCGACCTCACCCGCCGCGCCGCAGCACAGCAGGCGCTGGCCGGCCTGTCGGCCCTGGACGAAGCCATGCAGACCAAGCTGCAGGAGGCGGTCTCCTTGTCGGGCGAAGCCACGCTGGACATGCTGCAGCGTGCCAACCAGATCCACCAGCACTCCACCCGCCTGGTGGGCTACCTCGGCGAGGCCCAACACCAAAGCGAAAGCATGCAGGGCAGCATCGACGAGAACGCGCAGATCATCTCGCAACTGGCCGCCTTCATCGAACACCTGCCTCGCCAGATCGCCGACGAACGGCAGCACTTTCAGCGCGTGGTGGGCGACGTGCGCCGCCTGGGCGACATGACCGAAGCCATCCAGGCCATGGCCCGGCAGACGGAAATCCTGGCCATCAACGCAGCCATCGAAGCCGCGCGGGCGGGCGAATCCGGCCGGGGCTTTGCCGTGCTGGCCGGCGAAGTCCGCCGTCTGGCCACGGAAAGCAAGGACACCGCCAGCCGCATCGAGCAGGACATCGACCGCCTGGTGCACACCGTCAGTGGTGAGGGCTCGCAGGACTTCCAGGCGCGCGCCGACCACAACGAAGCCGAATCGCGCCGGCTGGCCGAACTCACACGCAAGCTGGACGAAAGCTATGTGGACCTGCGCCAGTTCTACAAGATGCTGCTCAACGCGGTGACCACGCACAACCTGCAGCTTGACGCCCAGATTGCCGGCTTGCTGGATGCAGGCCAGTATCAGGACGTGTTCAAGCAGATCATCGACCGCACCGGCCCGGCCATGGCACTGCGCCACCAGCTCGCCACCGAGCTGATCCACCAGTTGCTCGATGGCGCCCAGGACATCGAGGAAGTGCGCACCCGCGCCGCCGGCCTGGTGGACCACTACCACCATCTCGAACAGCAGCACGGCGGTGTGCTGACGGCTGCGCCCGATGCCGATGCCGATGCCAGTGCCGGTGCACAGCGCATCGAGTTTTTCTGAGGAACCACCATGGCCCATGTGCTTCTGATCGATGACGACACCACCTTGCGCGACACCGTGGCGCAGATGCTGGAACTCGACGGCCACAAGGTGACGCAGGCCGCCGATGGCCACGAGGGCCTGCAGCGCCTGCGCGAAGCCACGCCCGACCTGGTGATGACCGACGTGCTCATGCCCGGCATGGACGGCGCCGAGTTCATTGCCGCGCTGCGCCAACGGCACGCAAGCCTGCCTGTCATCGCCATCTCCGGCGGACGCCGCGTGCTCTCGCCGCGCTTCAACCTCGAGACGGCGTCCCTGGCAGGCGCCGACCTCCAACTGGCCAAGCCCTTCAGCCGCCAGCAACTGCAGACCGCCGTGCGCACCGCCCTCGGCCGATGAAAGACCCCATGCCCACCACCTCCGACATCCTGGCCCGCAACAACGTCCGCATCTCGGGCCGCGGCCGGCAACCCATGCTGTTCGCCCATGGCTTCGGCTGTGATCAGAGCCTGTGGAAGCTGGTCACGCCCGCCTTCGAGGCCACGCACCAGGTCATCGTCTTCGACTACGTGGGCTCCGGCGACTCCGACCGGCTGGCCTACGACCCCGTGCGCTACAACACGCTGGATGGCTACACACGGGATGTGCTCGACATCTGCGAAGCCCTGTCGCTGCGCGATGTGGTGTTCGTCGGCCACTCGGTGAGCAGCATGATCGGCATGCTGGCGGCCATCGCGCAGCCCGAACGCTTCAGCCACCTGCTCATGGTGGCGCCATCACCCTGCTACACGAACGAGCCACCCGACTACATCGGCGGCTTCGAGCACAGCGACATCGCCAGCCTGCTGTCCATGATGGACCACAACGGCCTGGACTGGGCGAGCTTTCTGGCCCCCAACGTGATGCAGAACCCCGAGCGCCCCGAGCTGACCGATGCGCTGCACGACACCTTCTGCAAGACCGACCCGATCATCGTGCGCCAGTTCGCCGAAGTGACCTTCTGCACCGATCTGCGCCACCGCCTGCACGAATGCCGCACGCCATCCCTGATCCTGCAATGCAGCGACGATGCCATCGCGCCCGTCGAGGTGGGGCGCCATCTGCAACGCCACCTGCCGGGATCCACGCTCCAGCAGATGACCGCCACAGGACACTGCCCGCACGTGAGCCATCCGGCCGAAACCGTGGCCCACATGCAGGCGTATCTGCGCAGGTGAACAACATGTGGGCCCGCTCCGGCTTTGCGCTCGACATCGACATGCTGCCCTGCGGCATCGCCCTCATCGCCGATGATGGCGCGCTGCTGGCGCTCAACAGCACGCTGGCGCGCATGCTCGAGCTCGACGCAGCAACCGATCTGGACGGCCTGCGCGTCGACGCCTTGCTGACCCCTTCGGCGCGCGTCATCATGCAGATGGTGATGCTGCCCATGCTCAAGTTGCGCGGCAAGGCGCAGGAGATCTGCCTGATCCTGCGCAACCGCAGCGGCCAGGACATCCACGTGCTGTGCCACGGCGTGCGCCACACCGACGGGCCCACGCCCGTCAACCATTGCGTCTTCATGCCCGTGGAGCAGCGGCACAAGATGGAAGAACAACTGGTACAGACCTGGCGCATGACCGAACAGGTGCCCGGCGTGCTCTTCCAGCTCGAGATCGAGACTTCGGGCGACGTGCGATTCCTCCACCTGTCGGACAACATCGTCAAGCTCACCGGGCTGCCAGCAGGCAGCCTCAAGCAGGAGGCCCCGCGCCTGCTTGACCTCCTGCTGGACACCGAACGTGCGCATGTGCGGCAACTGCTCCAGCAGCGCCTGCCGCAAGGGCGCGTGCACGTCGAAGAACTGCGCTACCGCCGGCCCGGATCGGACAAGGTCTCTTGGTGCGAGTTGCGTTTCATCCCTCGCACCACACCGAACGGCCGCGTGCAGTGGAACGGCTATCTGTGCGACATCACGCACCACAAGTCCATGGAAGAGCAGACTGCGGGAGAACGACCAGTTGCGGGTGACCGCCACGCTGGCTGCCGGCATCGCCCATGACTTCAACAACATGCTGGGCTCCATCACCGGCCTGGCCGAGGTCTGCATGCTGACCAGCGAAGCCGGCACGCGGCTGCACACCAACTTGAACAACATCCTGCTGACGGGCCGCAAGGCGGCCTCTCTCGTGCGCCAGATGCTGGAGTACGCACGCCAGATGCCGCAGGCCTGCGAGCCTTTGTGCCTGTCCGGGCTGTTGCGCCGCATCGAACCGCTGCTGGCCGTGGGCCTGCCGGGCGGCGTGCGGCTGCAAGTGCAGACCCGCGGCGAAGCCCCCGTCCTGGCCGATGCCGTCCAGATCGAACAGGTGCTGCTCAACCTGGTCAACAACGCCGGCTATGCCATGCGCGAAAGCGGCGGCACCCTGACCGTGACGGCCACCTGCACCGCCGAGGGCCACAACCCTCTGCGCCGGCCCGCCGTGCATCTGCAAGTCAGCGACGAAGGCTGCGGCATCGCCCCCCAGGACCTGGCCCACATCTTCGAGCCCTTCTTCACCACCAAGCCGGTGGGCGAAGGCACGGGCCTGGGACTGGCGGCGGCCTATGGCATCGTCAAGGGTCACCATGGCCACATCGGCGTGCACAGCACCGTGGGCCAGGGCACCGTCTTCGACATCTGGCTGCCGCTGGAGACGGTCCCCCAGGCCACTGCCTGAGCACCTGCGTTCGAAACTGGGGGAGGCCTAGTTTGAACTAGGGACCGCCCCCACATCTCGGGATGCCGGCACACCCGACGCTGCCTAGATTGGTGTCCATCGACCCCGCACGGTCGATGACCTTCAACCCCTTGAAAGGACACCATCATGGACAAGACCTCTTTGCCCGAAGCCGGCCGCGCCAGCGCCGCGGACCTGCACCTGCTCACCGCCCATGGCGTGCAACGCGCCCTGGCCGCGCGCATGAGCGAACTCACCGCACAACAACGGGAGGCGGTCAGCGGTGGCGCCAGCTTCAGCCTCATGTACGACGACTACTGCGGCAACGGCATCCGCCCGCTGCCCATCGGAGGCGGTGGCAGCGTGTTCGGCGGTGGCGTCATCGTCATCGTCAACGGCAAGTTCCCGGATCCGTACCAGCTGGCCGGCTTCGAGAACCTCGCACGAAGCTTCTGACCGAGCCCATCCCTTGCCAGGAGTGCCGCCATGAACACCACACCCGTTCACACCACTTGCCCCAGCGTGCAGCCCGACACGCCTGACGCACACGTCTTTGCCGTGGTGGGCGGCACGGCCGACAGGCCCGAGGTGGCCTACCTCGATGAGGCCCTGCCCGTCACACCTGACATCTGGGCCATGACTGCGCCGCTCAACCCGGCCGAAGTCCTGCGCATTGCCGGGCCTTGCGCCATGAGCACGGCCTGCATGCACTTCGACGACGAGCGCCGCAAATGCCGCCTGGCCATCCGCACCGTCCGGCTGGCGCCCGTGGTGGTCAGCAAGCCGCCGCGGTGCGCAATCCGCCGAAGCTGCATGTGGTGGTCTCAGGAAGGCGTCAGCGCCTGCCTGAGGTGCCCTCAGGTCATCACCAACGATGCGGGTGCCGATGCGCGCACCGTCGCCACCGCCGATCCGCACAACCTCGGTGACGCCGCCTGAGTGAACCGCTTGGCGCGTCTTGCACAAATGCGCGCACTGTCGCATGATCGCCGCTGCAGTTCAGCAGTACCTCGGCAGTCCCCGCCACGGCCATCCCGACCGGCCGTCCACCTGCACGGCCGCGCCCTCATGTGGGCCGCGCCTTCTGACCTTTTCGGCGATCGATGGCACTCGAACTTTCACTGGACGATGCGCAGGACGCGCAAGACGAAATCAATCGGCGCGTCTACCACGCCCGTGGTGCCCACAAGACCTACCTGCGCACGGCCCTCAACCGCGCCGAAGTCATGGCCTTGCTGAAGTACCAGCCCTGTTTTGCACAGCGCGATGTACTGGACGTGGGCGTGGGCGCCGGCCGCACCACGCTGTACATGGCCCCTCTGGCCCATCGGTACGAAGCCATCGACTACTCGCCGGTGATGGTGCAGGCCATGCAGCGCCTGTGGCCGCAGGTCTCGACCCGGCTGGTGGACATGCGCCGGCTCTCGCCCTTCGAGGACGGCTCGTTCGACTTCGTGCTGGCATCCAACAATGTCCTGGATGCCGTCTCGCATCAAGACCGGCTGCGCACCTTCTGCGAACTGCGCCGCGTGCTGCGGCCGGGTGGCGTGGTGATGTTCTCGGCACACAACCGTGCCCTGCTGCCTGAACTGCGGCGGCCCCGGCTGGCCTGGTCGCGCAACCCGGTCAACTTTGCGCGCCATGCGCTGACATGGATGCAGCAATGCCGCCACCATCGCCGGATGGCGGCCCTGCACGTCGCAGCATGTCGACCACGCGCTGTACAGCGACGAGGGGCATGACTTCGCGTGTCTGCACTACTACATCGACCACGTCGCCCAGAAGCAGCAATTGCATCAGATGGGCTTTCGGCTGCTCGAAGCCATGGATTCGGAAGGCCGCCCGCTGGGTGCGGGGGAACTGGCGCCGCGCAGCCCCTGGCTCATCTACGTGGCCCAGTCAGAGAAGTAGGCGGATTCCGACGCGCAGGCACGGCATGTGCTGATCGCAGGCTCACGGGGGCGCGGGCAAGCTGCCTCCCATGTCTCAAGGAGCCTTTCCATGTCCTTTGCGCTCTACCTCATCGGCTTTCTCATCTTCATCGGTGGTGTGGCCTGGGCCCTCATCACGGCTGGCGTGCCGCAGCTGTATGTGCTGATCGGCGCCACGATTCTGCTGGGCATCGGCATCTTCACCGGCGTGGCCCGCACGCGGGGCAAAGATCCGTCGGTCTGACATGCGCGCCCCCACTGGCGGTGCGCATCGCCCTGGCCGGCGGCTGGCCATGCTGGGCATGGTGGGCACATGCGGCCTGCTGGCATTGGGCATCGGGGCAGCCATCTGGACGGCCCGTGTGGCCGCCGATGCGCCCTCCATCCATGACCTGCGCAGCACCCGCCTGCCGCAACCGAGTGTCGTGCTCTCGGCAGACGGGCAGGAACTTGCCCGCTTCCAGCAGAACCGTCAGGAGCCTCTGACGCTCGATCAGATCTCGCCCCACGTGGTGCACGCGCTCATTGCCACGGAAGACCGGCGCTTTTACACCCACCACGGCGTGGACTGGCGCAGCCTGGGCCGCGCGATCGTGCGGACCGCCACAGGCCAGACGCAGGGCGGCTCCACCCTCACCCAGCAACTGGCCCGCAACCTCTACCCCGTGGAGATCGGCCGCGCCCGCACGGTCGAGCGCAAGGTCAAGGAGATCGTGACGGCCTTGCGCATCGAACGCCTCTACACCAAGGAGCAGATCCTGCAGGCCTATCTCAACACGGTCCCCTTTCTCTACAACACCGTCGGCATCGGCGCGGCAGCCCGCACCTACTTCAATCAACAGGCCATCGACCTGGACCCGGCCCAAAGCGCCATGCTGGTGGGCATGCTCAAAGGCACCTATGCCTACAACCCCGTACAGCATCCCCAACGGGCGCAGCAGCGGCGCAACCTCGTGCTCGGCCAGATGGCCGCCCAAGGCCTGCTGCCCGCCGCCGAGCTGACTGCCTGGCAAGGCCGCCCCATCGAGCTGGACATCCAGGACCGCGTGGACCGGCCTCAACTGGCGCCCCACTTCACCGCGTATGTGCGGCGCTGGCTCGACGACTGGGCCCGCGAGCGCGATGTAAACCTGGAGACCGACGGCCTCGTCATCCACACCACGCTGCATGCCGGCCTGCAGGCGGCGGCCGCCGAGGCCGTCGAGACGCAGCTTCAGGCCCTGCAGCACATTGCCGCCACCGAATGGGCCCAGCCCGGCGCGCCACCCGAATCCCCCCAACTGGCCGGCCGCAGTGCCGCGGGCACCTCCCGCAAGGCCTTCGCGTACTTCTGGCGAGCCCATCCCGAGTTGCTGGACGAAGCCCTGCGCAAGACACCTGCGTATGCCGCCCTGCGCCGCGTCGGCCGCGACGATGCCGATGCACTGAACACCTTGCGGCAAGACGAGCCGCTCACCGCTCGCCTTCGCAACGACAAGACCAGGCTGGAAGCGGGCTTCGTGGCCATCGAGCCAGGCACGGGGGCGGTGCGTGCCTGGGTCGGCAGCCGCGATTTCGCCATCGATCAGTTCGACCATGTCGCGCAGGCTCAACGGCAGCCGGGCTCCACCTTCAAACCCATCGTGTATGCCGCCGCCATCGAGCGCGGCATCCCCGTCTCACGCACCTACATGGACACGCCCATCGACATCCAGCTCGGACAAGGCAAGGTCTGGCGCCCCACCAACATGTCTGGCAGCACCGAGGCCCCGATGACCTTGTGGGAAGGCCTGGTCTATTCCAAGAACACCATCACCGCGCAGGTCATGCTGGACGCCGGCCTGGACCGCATCGCGGCACTCGCGCGCGACCTGGGCATCGATCGCAGCCCGCTGGCCGTGGTGCCCTCCATGGCCTTGGGCACGAGCCCCGTCACGCTGCTGGAGATGGCCAATGTGTATGCCACGCTGGCCAATGAAGGCCGCCATCGACCGGCCTATGTGGTGGACCGCATCGTCGACAAGCAGGGGCATCTGTTGGCCAGCTTCGGCCCGCTGCCAGAGCGACGCGTGCTGAGCGTGGAGACGGACCACCAGGTGATCGACATGCTGCGCGGCGTGGTCAACCAGGGCACAGGGCACATGCTGCGCAGCCGGTATGCGGGCGATGCCGATCTGGCGGGCAAGACCGGCACCACCCAACGCAACATGGACGCCTGGTTCATCGCCATGCATCCGCAGTTGGTGGCAGGCACGTGGATCGGCTTCAACGATCAGCGCGTGACCGTGCGCAGCCGCTACTGGGGCCAAGGCGGACACAGCGCCGTGCGCGTGGTGGGCGACTTCATGCGCCGCGTGCTGGACCAGGGCCTGCTGTCGCGCAAGCTGGCCTTTGCGGCCCCCGTGCGACCACCGCCTGCTGGTGATGTCGACTGGGCGCAAGCCATGAACGAAGACGAGGCGCTGGCCCCCGGTGCCGGCCCCGATGCGGCCACCGATGCCGCACAAGACGGCATCGTGCCTGTGGTCAGCGCGCATCCCGACGATGTGGATGCGCCCCCGAAGACGGCCGAAGAACTCGGCGAGGTCTTGCGTGCCATGGGCCGAGACCCCGAAACGGGGGCCCCTGCCCAGGTGCCTCCTCCCTAAGCCTAGGGTCCCTAACTCTCAGGGTGGGCGGGCACGGCAGCGATCCGGATGATGCCGACCAGGCCGTCGCACATGGCGATGGCTGCAGGGCAGCCGCCCTGTTTCTTCCTGTTTTCCAGATCGCAACGGAGATCGACATCATGTCCCAACACACCGACAAACTGGCCGGCCGCATCGACGCGGACACCCTGGCCCAAGCCGCCGCGCAAGGCGTGCAGCGCGCCCTGGCCGCCCGCGGCCTGACCGAACTGACGCCCGAGCAGACCCGTGAAGTCAGCGGTGCCGCCCTGGCCTCGCCGACCAGCAGCCTGCTGATCAAACAGCCCATCATCTATGGCCTGTGGCAGCCCATCGACACCAAGACCCTGGGCAGCCTGGGGACCTTGAACACCGCGCAGTTCTGATCCCGGGAGCCGCCACCATGTCCACGACACCCGAGAGGTCACCTACCCGGTCACCCATGTGCCCGAGCGCTCCGCACACCGAGCAGGGCGCCCACGTCTTCGCCGTGGTGGGCGGCACGCTGGAAGAGCCCAGCGTCTCTTATCTCGACAAGCCTTTGCCCATGTCGCCCGCCCTGGTGGAGATGGCCGGCCCGGTGGCCCCGGAGGAAATCTTCCGCATCAGCGCACCGTGTGCAGGCGAGCGTTGCGGCCATTTCAACAGCGAGCACCACAGCTGCCGGCTGGCCACACGCACCGTTGCCCTCACGCCGGTGATGGTGACCAAGCCGCCCCGCTGCGCCATCCGCAGCCAATGCGTGTGGTGGGGCCAGGAAGGCGTGAGCGCCTGCCTGCGCTGCCCCCAGGTCGTGACCCACAACTACCATGCCGACGAGGTGACACAGGACGCGGCCAACCCGCACAACCTGCGCTTCGATCCTCCCGCCGCCGCGCTGGCACCGTGATGGCACCGTGATGACCAGGACCCGACCGGGGTCACACCCTGTCGGAGGCGTCTGACACGCGAAACGGCATGCGCTGATAGGCCCTGCCGGCACCCCATCTCACACTGACCCTGAGTTCATTTCATTTCAGGAGTCAGACATGAAACCCCATGATCTCAAGACCTTGCTGGCCACCTCGACGGTGGCGGTGGGGCTGACGGCCTTGTCGGCCTGTTCGAACATGACGGCGCAGGAGCGCAACACCGCCGCAGGGGCCGCCATTGGTGCCGCCGCCGGCTCCGTGCTGAGCAATGGCAGCGGCGTCGGCACCGTGGGTGGCGCAGCCGTGGGCGGCGTCATCGGCAACCAGATCGGCACCAAGAGAAAGGATTGATCATGAAACCCGTGATGATCCTGGGCATCGTGCTGCTGATTGCCGGTCTGGTCGGCATGGCGGTGGGCGGCTTTTCCTATACCGATGAACGCACGGCCCTCAAAGCCGGCCCGGTGGCGGTGGACGTCAAGGAAAACCGCCAGGTCAACATCCCTCTGTGGGCCAGCATCGGCACCGCCGCGGTGGGCGTGGCATTGATCGGTCTGGGTTCGCGCAGGCCTTGATCTGTCGTGATCGCGAGGCATCCCATTGGGCGCGCGCGGCAGCGCGGCGCACATAATGGGCCATGCTCGACGATCTCGAAACCCACGCAAGACAGGCCGCGCCCGCAGGTGTTCGCCATTGGGCGGTGCGCGGCCTGGATGAACGGCACGAACGCCTGCTGGTGCGGCAGGACGTGGCGCAGACGCCCTCCCTGTCACGCGACCAGGGCGCCATGGTCACCGTCATCGCGGGCCGAGGCGCCCGCTGTGGCATCGGCTACGCCGCCACCAGCGACACCTCCGTCCCGGGCCTGACAGCGGCTTTCTCGCAAGCCCGCCGCCTGGCCGAGATCTCTGCCGAGCACGCCGTGTTCGACTACGGCCAGCTCAACTTGCCAGGCGAGCACGGCCGCTTCCAGAGCACCGTCGAGCAAGACAGCGACAGCCTGCCCTTGCGCGACAAGATCGAGTTGCTGCAGGCGGTGAGCGCCGCCACCCATCTGGACGACCGCATCGTCGACTGGCAAGCCAGCCTGTGGTGCACCCAGGCACGGCAACTGTTCATCAACAGCGAAGGCGCGCACATCCTGCAGCAATGGCAGATGCACACGCCCGCCATCCAGGCCACCGCCCATGTCAACGGCATCACGCAGACCCGTTCATCGGCCGGGCAGTACAACGGCTTTTGCCAGCAGGGCGGGCTGGAGGTGCTGGACCGCGCCGGCTTCCGGCTGGACGGCCCCCGCGTGGCCGAAGAAGCCATCGAGCTGACCCTGGCAGCCCCCTGCCCGCAAGGCACCCTGGACCTGGTGCTCATGCCCGACCAGATGATGCTGCAGATCCACGAATCCATCGGCCATCCGCTGGAACTGGACCGCATCCTCGGCGACGAGCGCAACTTCGCCGGCACCAGCTTCGTCACACCCGACATGTTCGGGCACTACCGCTATGGCAGCGAACTGCTCAACGTCTGGCATGACCCGCACCAGGCCCACGAGTTTGCCGCCTTCGCTTTCGATGACGACGGGCAGCCTGCCACGCGACAGTGCCTGATCGAGCGCGGCATCCTCAAGCAGGCCATCGGAGGATGCATCTCGCAGGCGCGTGCGCAGGCAAAGGCATACACACCGGCACACGGCATGGCGCCCACGCTGGGCGGGCTGGCGACCACACGCGCATCCTCCTGGAACCGCGCGCCCATCGACCGCATGAGCAACCTCAACGTGGCAGCAGGCGATGCCTCGCTCGACGACATCATCGCCTCGGTCGACCACGGCATCGTCATGCACACCAACTGCTCCTGGAGCATCGACGACTCGCGCAACAAGTTCCAGTTCGGCTGCGAGTACGCCCGCATGATCCGCCATGGCCGGCTGGCCGAAGTGGTGCGCAATCCCAACTACCGCGGCATCTCCGCCACCTTTTGGCGGTCCCTGAGCATGGTGGGCAACGAGGACACCTTCCAGGTGATGGGCACACCGTTCTGCGGCAAGGGCGAGCCCTCGCAAATCATCCGCGTGGGGCACGCCTCACCGGTGTGCAAGTTCTCGCAGATCGACGTCTTCGGGGGCGCCTGACATGTCCATGAACCTCATCGATCCCGGCTACCTGCATCCACTGGCCGATGCGGTGCTCGGCCACACGCCGGCGGCGCTGCGTGCCAGCCTGTCTGTCGCATCGGAAGACAGCACCTTCCTGCGTTTCAACCATGCGCAGGTGCGCCAGGCCACACAGGTAAGCCAAGGCCACGCCACCTTGATGCTCAGCGATGGCCTGCGGGCTGCACGCGCCACGCACACCTTGACCGGCCAGCGCGAGACGGATGCCCTGCTGCTGCAAGAAGCGATGCGCGCGCTGACCGATCTGTTGCCCGGGCTGCCGCCCGATCCCCACCTCATGCTGCCCGAGAGGGTGTGCCACACCTCGTGCGATGCGCCCGGCACCCTGCCCGACGCCAGCGAGGTGATCGACACCGTGGCCGCCCACGCGGGCCCGCATGATTTCGTCGGCCTGTATGCCGGCGGGCCGATCGTGCGCTTCCATGCCGACAGCCGAGGCCAGCGCAACTGGCACCGTGCCCACACCTTCGCATTCGACTGGTGCCTCTATCAAAGCGGCGACAAGGCCGTCAAGCAGCACCACGCGGGCTCGCAATGGGATGGGGCACAGCTTGCCGGCAAGCTGCAGGAGGGCATCGCCCAACTGACCTTGCTGGCGCAGCCGGCCATCACGCTCAAGCCGGGGCGCTATCGCGCGTTCTTTGCACCGTCTGCCATGGCCGAGCTGCTGGGCACGCTCGCCTGGGGCGGCTTCAGCCACAAGGAACAGGCCCTGGGCACCTCGCCGCTGAGCCGCCTGGTGCAAGGTGAGGTGTCCATGCATCCCTCCTTCAACCTGCGCGAGGACACGGCCGGCAGCGCCACGCCAGCCTTCACCGCCGATGGTTTCACCCGCGCACCGCAAGTGGTGCTGATCGATCAGGGCCGGCATGCCGGCAGCTTGTGTTCACCGCGCTCGGCGCGGGAGTACGGCGTTGCCGGCAATGGCGCCTCCGAAGGCGAGTCGCCCCAGGCGCTGTCGCTCAGCCCGGGCGCCTTGCGCGAAGAGGACATCCTGCCCCAACTGGGCACAGGCCTGTGGATCAGCAACCTGCACTACCTGAACTACAGCGACCGGCGCCAGGGCCGCGTCACCGGCATGACGCGCTTTGCCTGCTTCTGGGTGGAAAACGGCCAACGGGTGGCGCCCTTGAACGTGATGCGCTTTGACGATGACCTGCTGACCGTGCTGGGCGAGCGCCTGATCGCGCTGACCGATCGGGCCGAATGCTTCCCGGACACCAGCACCTACGAAGCGCGGCAACTGGGCGCCATCACCACCCCGGGCGCCCTGGTCAGAAATTTTGAGCTGACCTTGTGATCCGGTGTCAACCGCCTGCAAAGGGACCACGTTGAGGGAAGGCAGCCGACATTCGTCGACTGAGTATTCAGACGAATCTCACCATCCTTCCTGAAAGGTCCACCATGAAGAAGTCCGTGATCCTCGCTTCCATGCTCGCCCTGTTTGCCGCTTCCTCGTTCGCCCAGGCGCCTGCTGCTGCCGATGCAGCCAGCGCCGTGGCTTCGGCACCCCACAAGGCCAAGAAGCATGTGAAGGCAAAGGCCAAGAAGGCTGCTCACGCCGCTTCTGCTGCTGCCAGCAAGTAATCTTGCCGCTTGGCGGCCTGTCCCAGGCCGCTGATGGATCAGGCGCTTTCCGGTGGATGCCGCAAAGCGCCTTTCCTCATTTCACAGGCGACTTAGGTTGCCCTTGCAGAGGGTGCCCTGAAACGTCACACCCCAAGGTGGATGACGTCAAGTGAAAACGTGGTGCGCCGGCTTGAAGGCCTGCGCCATGCGGCGGAAAGTGAAGCTGAAGCCGGGGAACATGGCAATCACATGGCCGCTCTGGCTCTGATACCAGCTGTGGCAGCCGCCCGCCTGCCACACCGTCTGCTTCATTTCGCGGTGGATCATGGCGGTGTAGTCGCGTTCGGCATCGGCCTTGATCTCGATGGCGCGGGCCTTGCGCTGCTGCACCGCCTGGATCGCGCGAACGATGTATTCCATCTGCGATTCGATGACGAAGATGGCCGAGGTGTGGCCGATGCCGGTGTTGGGCCCCGTGACCACGAACAGATTGGGAAAGCCCGGCATGGTGGTGCCCAGATAGGCGCGGGGATATTCCTTCCAGAAGTCCGCCACCGACTTGCCGCCCTTGCCGATCACCGGATAGGAGATGACCCCATCGGTGGCGTCATAGCCGGTGGAGTAGACGATCAGGTCCAGATCGATCTGCTGGCCCTTGGCCGTCACGATGCCTTTTTCGTTGATCTCGCGGATGCCGTCGTCCTTGGGATGCAGGGTGACGTTCGGTCGGGCCAGCGCGGGGTACAGCGTACTGGAGAGGATGATGCGCTTGCACCCGATGGTGTAGTCGGGCGTGACGGCGGCCTGCAGGTCGGGCCGGTCCTTCAACTGACGACGGATGTGTCTGAGTGCCGCCTGCTGGGCCACCACATTGAGCATCGTCTTGGAATACTTGAAGCCGATCATGCGGCTTTCCAGCGCCCAATAGATGCCCACGCGCAGCAGCTTGTAGAGCAGCCTGGAGCCCAGCAGCGCCCGCTCGACGCGCGAGAAGACACGGTCCGGACGCGGCAGCACCCAGTGCGGCGTGCGCTGGAAGACATGCAGCTTGCCGACCTTCGGCGCAATCGCCGGAATCACCTGCGCCGCACTGGCCCCGCTGCCGATGATGGCCACCCGCTTGCCTGCGTAGTCGTAGGCATGATCCCAGGCATTGGTGTGGAAGCTGTGGCCCTTGAAGGTGTCACGCCCCTTGAACTCCGGGATCACCGGGGTGCTGAGCGGGCCGGATGCATTGATGAGGAACCTGGCCTGGAAGCGGCCGGCCGAGGCGGTCTCGATCTGCCAGGTCTGGGAGGCTTCATCCCATTGCACCCGCGTGACGTCGGCATGGAGCCGGGTCTGCTCGCGCAGCCGGTACTTGGCCAGCACGTGGTTGGTGTACTCGACCAGTTCATCCTGCTCGGCAAACATCTGCGTCCACCGATACGGCTCGAAGGACAGCGAATACAAGGGCGACTGCACATCCACCGCTGCGCCGGGATAGCTGTTCTGGCTCCAGGTGCCACCCATCCACGGTCGGCGCTCCAGGATCAGGAAATCATCGATACCGATGCGCCGAAGGTTGACAGCCGCGGCCTGGCCGCCAAAGCCGCTGCCGATGATGATGACGGTGTACTGCTGCATGGAAAAGCCGGGCAAATGTGAGGATGATTGTCGTCAGTTTACAAGTGTCCATGGACGCCTCTTCGTGGATGCACCGGCAGGCGCGCTGATGCGTTATGTCACAAGCGCTGCAGCGCCTGTGACATAGTGAGGCACCCATGCTGACACCCCCGTTGACATCCACGTTGGCCCGCCCGTTGATGCGAGCGCCCCTTCTGATGGCCGCCTGCCTGCTGGCCGGGCTGGCGGCTGCGCCCTGCGCCCGTGCACAGACGCCTGTGCCGCCCTTCTACCTCGAAGCGGCGGACTGCACGGCCGCCTTCGAGGCGCGCGTGGTGGCTCGTCTGGCGCAACCCAAGTCGGAAGCGCGCGACAAGGCCATCTTGAGCGACACGGAGTGGGGCTTCGTCTTCATCGGCGTGGCCTACAAGGAAGGGCTGCGCAGCCCGCAGGCCGAAGAGTTGCTCAAGGCCGCCCAGAAGCGCTGGCGGCTGCTGGGCCGTCCAGAGCAGGATGCCAGGCTGGCCACCTGCACCACGCGCGCCCAGCAACTGATGGACGACGTGAGCTTCGTCGAGCGCTTCCTGGTGCGCAACCGGGCCAAGGCCCGTGTGGACCGCCTGCTGGAGCGGGAAGCCCGCAAGTGAATCCCCTCAGCGGCCCAGGCTGGCAAGGGCAGCGATAATCCGCGCTTCGCCCCTCACCATCCCCAGTGCGATGATCCTCACGCCCACCAAGCTCATCATCATTGCGGTCTACGTGTGCAGCATCCTGTTCGTCCACTTCCGTGGGCGCGCGCGGCTGAGTTTCGGTCGCCAGTTGACGGATCACTCCACGTTCATGGCGCCCATCAACGCGGTGATGTACCTGTTCTCCAAGGTGCCCAACCGGCCGTACATCCCGGTGTCGTCGTTCAAGGAACTGACGCTGCTGCAATCTCATTGGGAGGAGATCCGCGAAGAAGCCATCGCGCTGGCGCGGCAAGGGGACATCAAGGCCTCGGCCCGCTATGACGATGCCGGCTTCAACTCCTTCTTCAAGACGGGCTGGCAGCGCTTTCACCTGAAGTGGTACACGGATGCGCCCCACCCTTCGGCCGCCGCACTGTGCCCGAAGACCGTGGCCCTGCTGCAGCAACTGCCGTCGATCAAGGCGGCGATGTTTGCCTCGCTGCCACCGGGCGCGCGTCTGGTGCGCCACCGCGATCCCTTTGCCGGCTCGCTGCGCTATCACCTGGGCCTGCTGACGCCCAACGACGACCGCTGCTTCATCGAGGTGGACGGCGAGCGCTACAGCTGGCGCGACGGGCAAGGCGTGATGTTCGATGAGACCTATCTGCACCACGCCGAGAACACCACCGACAAGCCGCGCATCATTCTGTTCTGCGATGTGGAGCGCCCGCTGGGCAACCGCCTGGCTGTGGCCTTCAACCGCTTCGTGAGCAGCTTCCTGCTGGCCGCGGCCAGCTCGCCCAACAAGGAAGGCGATCCGACCGGCGGCATCAACCGCGCCTTCGGCACGGTGCAGAAGTTCCGGCTCAAGGCCAAGGCGCTCAAGGAGCGCGACCGCACGCTGTACTACGTGCTCAAGTGGCTGCTGCTGGGCGGCCTGGTGGCCTGGTGGCTGTGGCCTTGAGGCAGGCCACCTCGGCCTTCACAGCCAGCCGGCGCGCCTGAAGCGCCAGTACAGGCCGCCACAGGCGCCCGCCATGATGAGCAGGGCCAGGGCATAGCCATAGTGCAGCCGCAACTCGGGCATGACATCGAAGTTCATGCCCCACACACCGGCCAGTGCCGTCCACACCCCGAAGATGGCGGCCCAGGAAGCCAGCTTCTTGGTGACGGCGTTTTCCTCGATGCTGGAGATGGACAGGTTGACCTGGATGGCCGTGTTGACCGTATCGCGGATGGTGTCGATGGAGGCATTGATGCGGGCGAGGTGGTCGGCCACATCGCGGAAGTAATCCTGCACCCCCGCCACCAGTTGCGGCACGCGCGCGCCCCGCAACTCGCCCATGGCTTCGAGCAGCGGCGCCACCGCTCTGTGCAGCAGCACCACCCGGCGCTTGAGGTGGTAGAGGTGCTGGATGTTGGCGTAGGCATTGCCCTGGCCGAAGATGGCTTCCTCGATGCGGTCGAGTTCGTCTTCCAGCAGGTCGATGACGGGGAAGTAGCGGTCCACCACCGCGTCCATCAGCGCGTACAGGACAAAGCCCGAGCCATGTCGCAGCAGCTCGGGCTCGGCTTCGGCCCTGCGCCGCACACCGAGAAAGTCGGCCTTGCTGCCGTTGCGGATCGACAGCACAAAGTTGGGACCGGCAAACACCATCACCTCGCCGATGGCCAGTGCCGAGGGATCGGCCTCACTGGGCTCGACCAGGCGCATGCACAAAAAGAGGCTTTGCCCGTAGTGCTCGATCTTGGGCCGCTGATGCCCCTTGCGGGCATCTTCGATGGCCAGGTCGTGCAGGCCGAAGGCCTGCTGCATTTGGGACAGCTCGTCCGCCGTGGCGTCCTTGAGAGCGACCCACACGAAATTGTCCGGGTGCTGCAGGTAGGCACCGATGTCGGCCGCAGGGATGTCGGCGAGCTTCTGGCCCTGTCGGTAGGCCACACAGTTGATCAGCATGTGCGGGATCCTTTGCTGCGGGGAAGGGGCTTGGGCTTGGGCTGGGTTGCCGGGCTCTGGCAGATGGCGTGCCTGTGCGCCTGGATGCCCTCCAGTGCCTTGAGCGCCAGACGCACCCGTGCGGGCATCAGGCGGGCCGTTGGCACCACGACATGGATGTCCATGGGCGCAGGGCGAAGACCAGGCAGGAGTTCCACAAGGAGCCCCCGAGCCAAGGCCTCTTCTGCCATGTAGTCCGGCACCTGGGCGATGCCCATGCCTTCGATGGCGGCGGCCACCATGCCGTCGCCATCGCTGATCTGAACGCGACATCCGGGCCGCAGTTCGATGGTGCGTCGGCCGGCGCGCACCTGCCAAGGACGGATGCGGCCCGACGAAGGCTGCCTGAAACACACGGCCACATGACCGGACAAGGCCTCGGCGGTGGCCGGCACGCCGTGTGCCTTCAGATAGGCCGGGCTGGCCACGAAGATCAATTGCTGCACATCGATGCGGCGCGCCACCAGCGAAGAATCCTGCAGCTTGCCGACCCGCACGGCCATGTCCAGCCCTTCCTTGACGATGTCGGCAAAGCCGTCTTGCAGACGGATGTCGAGTTGCAGACCGGGATGCGCCATGGCCAGGCGCGTGAGCACCGGCACCACGAAGCGCCGGCCATAGGTCACCGGCACATCGATGCGCAAGGTACCTGCGGGGCTGGCACGCACGCCGGCTGCATCGGCCTCCAGATCCTCCACTTCGGCCAGCAGCCGCTCGCAGCGGTCATACAGACGCTCGCCGTCGGGCGTGAGGCTGACTTTGCGGGTGGTGCGGTGGAAGAGCTTCACGCCCAGCCGCTCTTCGAGGCGGGCCACGCTCTTGGCCACGGCGGACGGCGAAGTGCCCAGGTCCCGCGCTGCCGCGGCGAAGCTTTGCCTGCGCGCGGTTTGCGCGAACGCGATGAACTGCTGTAGGCCTTTGCCCATGGCGTGGCGATATTGAAGAATTTTTGTCGGCAATGTTACGCCATTGACAGTGCTTCCGCTTGAATCTGCGCTGACCCACACTCCGGCTCATCCGACACCCACGCCATGGAGCCATTGAGATGAAAGTGATTGCCCCCGCCGCCCCCCTGCCTACCGTCCTGCCTGGCATTCAACACGTGACCCGCGCCAGCGCAGGCGATGGGCTGAGCACCCTGTCCGTGTGGCATCAGACGCTGGAGGCCGGCGCTGCCACGCCGCCGCATCGCCACGACTGCGATGAAGTGGTGATGTGCATGTCCGGGTCAGGTGAAGTGCGCTCGGGCCAGGACACCCTGCATTTCCATGCGGGCTGCACGCTCGCGCTGCCTGCCGATGGGGAGCATCAGATCGTCAACTCGGGCGGCACACCGATGGAGATCATCGGTGTGTTTGCGGCCACACCGGTGGTGACGAGGGACCTGAGGGGCGCTGAACTCGCCCTGCCCTGGCAGAGCTGAATGATGGATTTTTTCGATGGCGCGGATGATGCGCGCTTAACAGTTCTGCAGGCCTTCGCGTTCCATGGCGGTGAACCAGCCATCCGCTTTATAGGATGAACCTCTACCGAGGTGGAGAAGGAACTGTCTGGCGAGGGCTTGTACTGGCCCGTCTGATCCCGGAAGCCATACAGCCACGCAATCCGGCAGCGATCAGGTGCGGTAGCCATACGTGGCCGGCGCAAGGTGAGCCGGCCCATCATGGCACGGGCATCGGCGTGCTGCAGGCCTGCAAACAGCGGCATTGCGCAGCACAGGGCCAGCTTGCGAACCGGGCGGCCTGGGCATGGGCGGACTGCGTGCGGATCATTGCGACACCTGGAAGCTGGTCATCTGGCCGGTGGTCTTGTCGGTGGTGGTGATCTGCAAGGTGCCGCTGCCCAGGTCGGTGATGCTGATGCGGAAATCCGTCGTCTCGACGTTGCCCGGCATCAGTCCACCCGAGCTGTTGAACAGGCCGTTCGACACGCTGGCCGAGATGCGCGAGAGGATGGAGCGCTGCGCATGTCGGTGAACTGCTGCAGCGGCGTCTAATCGGCTGCGCAAAGCGCTGCAGCCTTGGGGTCGGACTTGCTGTTTTGCGCATTGGCCGAGTTGAGCAGCACCGAGCCGTTGGCGGGATCGCCGCCGAAGGACGGTTCATGGTCCTTCGGTGGCCTTGGATGGGCCGCTGAGGCCATGGCCACGATGGCGAAGCCGAGCACCCGCCTGAAAGCGCACGTGGGGAGATGATGCATGGGGTCCTCCTAGAGTTCGTCGCCAGCCAATCTTCGTCCTTGAACAGCAGGCGCTGCAGATCGGCGTCCACGACGTTTTGATGGGTGATGCGGGCGGCCTCTGGCACTGGGTGATCATGCACGGCACGAAGCGGTAACGCCTGTGCCTAGTACAATTGTTTGGATTCCTGGGGCGATCTCGGCACGGGGCGAGGCAGGTTTGACCGATTGCCATACAGCGCCCCGCACTGACTTTTTTGTGGTCATGACTGAAAGCCCTCCCTACTAACCCTGCAAGGGCCTAACGTTTGCCTGCGTTTTTGTGTGATGCCCTCACGTTATCCCCGGCCTCACGCCAGGCGGTTACTTTGCTCAAGCACCCCATACGTGTTGCCACGTACGTGCGGGAACGTCTTTTCAAGCCGGAGCATGTCGGCTCCACTCATGCGCAAGAGACACCGAGGTTCGAATGCTTTTGATGGCCTATCCGTGGTATCCCGGCCCCTATGCCTGCGCGCAGGCCGACGTGGCCCGAGCGCCCGGCCTGACATCGGAAGAGCTCATGCCGTTCATCGAACGAACGCTGCCGCAGCGGAGGCTGGTGCGGGCGACGTGCTTCAAGGGGATGCGTTGCAAGACATCCACGTGCTGAACTCAGGCATCGCCAAACTGGTGAACCGCTCGGCGGACGGGCGCGAGCGCATCGCGTCGTTCCGCTTCAAGGGAGACTGGTTCGGCATGGATGCGATGGTGCATGGCGGCACGAATGCGATGCCGTCGTGATGGACACCGGTGAAGTCTGGAGCTGCGTATGTGCAACTGGTCCAGATCGGCACGCGCCACCCCATCGTTTTCGATTTGCTGGTGAGATCGCTCAGCCGTGAATCGGCAGAGGCCCCAACAGATGCTGACCTTCTGCAGCCTGCCCGCCTCGGCGTGGCACTTCCTCTCACATGGCTGGGGCACTGAATGCCGCCGACAGATACTGCGACTCTCACGCGAAGAGATGGCAACCATTGGCATGACCCTGGAAAGCGTCAGCCGATCGCTCAGGCGCTGACGCGCAGACTCATCGGCTTCATGGCAAGTGCCGGCGGAAATCTTCATCCCACGCACAACCCTGCTGCGCTTCATCGATATGAGGCATGGCCCACGCCAACAAGCTACATCGGTAGACGCGGGCTGGGACGTGATCTGACGGCTTGGGGGTGGACGTGAAGACCTAATGAGGCGCGCCAGCGTGAGGGCACGGAACCGCCCTCTGAAGGCGCAGGCGTGCACGCCAGACCTTCTGCCTGCACAGCTGATGCGCTGGAGGATTCCACATGGATAGCGGGCTAGGATCGGGTTTGCTTCCCTCAATGAAGCGCTTCGGCCCTGTCCTGCTGACTCAGCCATTGACGCATCACGACCGCCTCCAGCTCCGCTGCATCGAAGGGTTTGCTCAGGTAGTCGTTCATGCCGGCCGGCACGCAGCGCTCTTCGTAGGTGTCGCGCCCGTTGGCCGTCATGGCGATGATGGGCACCGGCGGGCGGCCCGCTTCACGTTCGCGGGCACGGATCAGGCAGGTGGTTTGAATGCCGTCCATCCCGGGCATTTCGCAGTCCATCAGGACCACGTCGGCGCGATGCACCTGCAGCCATGCCAAGGCCGCTTCGCCGCTGTCGACCGTGCTCACGTCGAGGCCCAGGTGACTGAGCGCCGCCTCGGCCACGATGGTGTTGACCGGGTTGTCTTCCACCAGCAGCACGTGAATGCCGCAAGAGGCCTGTGGGGATGCGCGATGGCTTGCCGCCTGCACCGGCTCCCCTGCCTTCGGCTTTGACGTGGGCGCCAGATCGAATGCGGGACCCCGTGCGGGATCTGGGCCAGGGACAGGATCGGTGGCCGGCAGCGGCAGCTCACACACAAAAACCGAGCCCACGCCCACTTCGCTGGTGCAGGTCAGTGAGCCCCCCATGGCCTCGCACAGCTCGCGGGAGATGGTCAGGCCCAGCCCCGTGCCGCCAAAGCGCCGCTCGTAGGTCCCTTCGGCCTGGTGGTAGGGCTCGAAGATGCGGTCGATTTCAGCGTCAGGGATGCCGACGCCCGTGTCTCTCACGGTGATGCGCACCCGACCGTCCATGTCGTCGCGCCGTACTTCCAGGGCGATGCCACCCTTCGCAGTGAACTTGACGGCATTGCCCAGCAGGTTGTGCAGCACCTGGCGCACCCGGGTGGCGTCACCCGTCACCCTGGCCACCTGGGTGCGGTCCACATCCAGCGTGAAGCGCAGGCCTTTTTCGTCGCATGCGGGGCGGATCAGGTCGGCCAGTTCATCCAGCAGCGGCGGCAGGTCGAAAGGCTGGGCATGCACCGGCAATCCGGAGGAGGCCATGCGGGCGTGCTCCAGTACCTCATTGATGACCTTGACCAGGTGATCGCCCGTGCTTTGCATCAGCGCCAGATGGCGCTCGGCTTCGGGCAGGTTGCCCGCCTTGCGGGCCAGATCCAGCAGCCCCAGCATGCCGTGCAGCGGTGTGCGGATCTCATGGCTCATCGTGGCCACGAATCGGCTGCGCGTCTGCGCCAGCTCATGGGCCTGATGCAAGGCCTCGGTCTTGGCGCGGGCCGTCTGCTCGCTTTCGATGCGCAGGCGCAGGACTTCGAGGAAGCGGCGGTTGAAGCGCAGCAGCTCCATGATCAGCATGAGCGTCAGGCCCAGGAAGGCCATGCAGCCCAGCACACCGAGCTGATCTTGGCGCCCCAGCGCATGCCAGGCATTGGGCAGCGTGACGGGCAGCAGAAAGGCAAGCGCGGACGGCACGTGGACATGCAAGCCCAACACACCCATGCATGCCACGATGACGCCCATGGTGATGGTGATGAGGGCGAGGTCCAGTTGGTGCACGGGGGTCAGCCACCACCCCAGGGCGCTCCAGGACACGCCATCCAGGAAGGTCAGCAGCACATAGGTCCGCATGTTGGCGGGGCTGGCCTGCAGGCGGCCCTTGACAACGCGATGCGAGAACAGGCCTCGCGCGAGATTGACGGACAGGCGCCAGACCAGCCAGACGGTGAGGTCCGGTGAATGGATGTACTGCCTCAGCACGACATAGAGCATCACCGTCGTCAATGCCGCTGAAGCCATGACGATGGGCATGACCTCGTTCATGGCCCTGAACTGGGCCAGACGCAATTGCCGGTCTGCATCGGACAGGCGCACAGGATCCCGGCCATGGCCCGCTGAGGCCATGATCGGAAAACGGGACAGATGGCGAGACAAAACCTGAGGCAGACCGAACATGCGGAAATGTTGCGGGCTGTCCTTGCGCGCGGGCACTGGCTAAACCCTAGGCTGAGACTTATGCACGCGCATTCGTGCGATCCGCGCCCCACTTGATTGAGGGGGAGGCAAACGCCGGGCGGGCTCGTCCGCGCTGCCGCTCAATAGTTTTCGGACACGCTGGCCAGGTCGCCCTGCATCCATGACCGGACCAGCGGGAAGTGGTCCTTCACGGCATCCGGATGCGTCAAGAGGCTGACATGGTCGTAGTCATGCCGATGGCCGGTGCGGCGCGACAGCAGGTGCACCCGAGAGACATGCGGACCGGACTCGTCGCGGAAGCGCTTGACGTCGTAGCGATGGCCGCGGCAGGGGTCGTCCTTGGCAGCCAGGTACAAAGCCGGCGGCAGATGGGTATGGCGGGCGGCCGCGCCGTAGTCGAAGCCATCGTCGCCATCCACCCAGGGCCGCACCATGGCCCATCGCTTGATCTGGCGGTGGGTCTTGTCCGTCTCGTTGTCGGCGCCGAAGTTCAGTTCACGCGCGGGCAGATACCCCACGGAACGCGTCACGCCCCGCAGCACCATGTTCCACATCAGATCGATCTCGATGGCCTTGGGCCAGTTGCGCACATGCACGCTGCGCTTGGCAGCGAAGTGCACGAGGCTGGCCACCTCGGCGATGAGTTCGGGCTTGCGCAGCAGGGCGCTGTTGAGGATCACGCCACCCCAGGAATGCGAGACCCAGTGCACGGGCTGCTCGCCACTGAGGCGGCGGATGGCTGCGTGCAGCGCCGGCACATCATCGCGGATCATCTCCGTCTGGCCATGGCGCGCATGGCGGCTGATGCGCGGGGTGCTGAGCCCCTTGCCGCGCAGATCGGCCACGAACACATCGAAGCCCTGGCTGGCCAGGTAGTGCGCCAGGCCCTTGCCGTTGTGCGAATAGAAGATGCGGCCGTTGGACATCATGCCGTGCACCATGAGCACGGGCGGGCCGCCCTCGTGCTGCGGATGGCGGATGCGGCGCATGTAGAGCGTGTCCACGCCGTTGACGGGGACGCGAACGTCGTCCTGGCGGTTCGCCATGGAGGGCAAGGGATCCATCGTCATGTCGACTTCCTGACGATCACAGCAGGCACCTGCTCACTCGACGATGTTGACGCCCGGCATGAAGGCCACGCGGTCCTTGATCTCGCTGGCGGCCTCGGCAGGCTCAGGGTAGTACCACGCGGCATCCGGCTTCATCTCGCCGTTGACGAGCAGGCTCAGGTAATGCGCCTGCCCCTTCCAGACGCAACTGGTGCGGTGGTTGCTGAAGGTGGTGTATTCGCTCTTGAGCGATGAGCGGGGAAAGTAGTGGTTGCCTTCGAGCGTGACGATGTCGTCGCTTTCGGCCACGACAGTGCCGTTGAAGATGGCTTTCATGGTGCAGGGCTTGGGAGTGAAGCTGCCATGCTAGCCGAGGTCCGTGCGGCGATCAGGGACATTTTCGCGCCCTAAGCTCCCAGGGCCAGGCCCTCGCGCATGGGTGCCGCACTGCTGGTCACGGCCCGCGTGCCCTCATGGCGGGAGGTTCCCGTGCTAGAGGATGTCAAACCTGAAGATGTGGAAGGCTTCGTGGCCGCTGCAGCGCGCAAGGCAGGCCTGAGCGACACGGCATCGTTTGCATTCCTGATCAAAGGCCGGCTCGGGCCTTACAAGGCGCACGTCCTGCAAGGTGCCAATGCCGGCTTCAAGGGTCACGGCAGCGGCATGCCCATGGCCAGACAGATGGAAGAACGGATGCCCTCGGGCACCGGAACCGTCGTCGGATTCTTTGCAGCGCCTCATGATGTCGGTGTCATCACGCATCCCGGCGAGCGCATCCATGCCCATCTTGTGGCGGCGGACGCCTCCCGGACCAGCCATCTGGATTCATTTGGCATCGGAGCGGGCGCCGTCCTGATGCTGCCCGCATCGGGCGGCAAGCCAGCATGTGGGTGAATGCGTCACTTCCTTGGACGAGGCTTGCGTGAGGCCGCCTTGCCTGACTTCAACACCAACTGCTGGTTCATCTGATCCAGCCACAGCAAGGCATCGGCCTGCATCATGAAGTGCTGGAGACAGGCTGGCGAGAGCTCATGCATCAAGGACATGGTGCGCAGCATCAGCTTGTGCGAGTTGAGCGGGCCTGCATGGCCCGGGCCGCGGGTCAAGGCCGCACTCAATTGGCGTTCGGTGGCGATCTTCGACCAAGTTCGTGCAAAGCGGCGCACGCTCTTCATGTCTGAAGGGCTGCCGATGTCTGCCATGTGGGCGTCGGCATCGCCCGCCAGTGGCGCAGCCTGGGTGATGTCCCGCAGGAACTGCGCCCAGCGTGTGGCCCCCTCGGATGGCCTCTCTGTGCCGGGCTCCGATGCAAGGGGCGCTTCGTCATGCCCTGCCGCGCTCGCCTGTGCCCGGTACGCGGCCACCGCTTGAGCAAAACGGCCAGCCAGCACCTGCCTGACGGCCTCAGGCTGGACTTGCATGCGCGCTGCCAGCGCTTCCAGATAATGGAAGCGCACAGGGTCGCGCCGGTGCATGCCTTCAGCGCGCATCGCAAGCAGGATGTCCTGGGCTTCGCTCATGTCTCGTGGATGCGTGGCTCAGCGAGTGGCTGACGGGGTTGCTGACGACGCACCCATGGCACGGCCAGGCGGCACCGCCTCACTCGACAGCCTCGGCACCGGCGCCATCTCCACCCGGCGGTTCTTGGCTCGCCCCGCTTCGTCCGTGTTCGCTGCCACGGGCTGTTCGGCGCCGAAGGCCGCCGCGAACACCTGATCGGAAGGCATGCCCGCATCGATCAGAGCGCGCGTCACAGTCAAGGCCCGCTGGGCCGACAGTTCCAGGTTGTCGGCAAAGCGCTGGTTGTCGTTGCGCAGCAGCTTGTCGTCCGTGAAGCCACTGACCATCAACAGCTCCTTGCGCTCGCCCAGGTACACGCGCAGCGGCTGCACCAGGGTCTTGAGCAACTGCCGACCATCGGGGCGCAGCTCGTCCGAGCCGGTGGCGAACAACACGCTGCCGCTGATGCCGATGCGCCCATCGTGCAGCGTGACGCGGCCACTCGCCAGGGGGCCGGCCAGCGCTTGCTCCAGCGCCATGCGCCGCTGCTCTTCCTGTTCGCGCCGGGCCACTTCCTGCTTGAGGTGGGTGACCAGGTCCATCTGCACCACGACCATGCCCACCAGGATCAGCACGAAGGCACCCAGCAGGCCCGACATCAGGTCGCCGAAGATGGCCCACACCGGGGCGGACTGCTCGATGGCGTCGTCGCGCTCTTCGAGGTCCATGCTCAGAGGCCCTCGACGGCAGCCAGCGTGCCCGCCGCCGCACCCGGCAAAGGCTTGCTGCCCGCATGCAGGCGACGCAGGTCCTCCACGATGCCTTGCTGCGAACTGATGCTGAGGTCGATCACCTCACGCGCCTGGGCCACGTAATAGGCCAGCTGATCGTCGCTGCGCTGCAGCGATTGGCCGATGGCCGCTTCGATGCGCTGCAGGTTGTCCATCAGCTTGTCGTTGCTGGCGCTGAACAGGTCCACGCCATGGTGGAAGGCCTCGCCCAGGCTGGCCAGTTCCACGGCGCTGGCCGTCACACGCGCAGCCACTTCCTCCACCTGGCCGGCCTGCGCGCCCAGTGCGTCGGCAAAGCGCTTGCCAGCCTGTTCCAGCACGAAGGCCGCCGAGTTCACCAGCGATTCGATGGTGGTGCGCTGGTCCAGCGCAGCCTGGTTGATGCCCTGCAGCAGGGTGCCCAGCTGGCCCATGATCTCGGTGCGCTCGGCCAGGGCCGCGTTGTCGCGCTCGCTCAGGCGCGACATTTCCTGGCGCAACTGGGCGATGACGCTGGCCGCTGCCTGGGGCACTTCCGCGGCGGTCTGCAGCAGGCGTGTCATCGGGGCTTCGAGCGATGCACCCAGGCTGGCGAGGTGTTCGGCCACCTTGGCATGCAAGCCATCCAGGCTGGCCACAGCCGCCTGTCCGCGCGCGGCTTCCTGATCACGCAAGGCCGACAGCTCGGCGCGCCACACGGCGGTCAACTCTGCCATGCGCTCGCCCTGCGAGGCCACCCACTGCGCCTCCGAGGCCACACGTGAGCGCACCAGCTCTTCCGATTGGCTCAGCAACTTCGCCAGGCCTTCCAGCGTCTGGCCCACATGCGCACTGGCCCGCTCGGTGACCTGGCTGGCCGCGGCTTCCAGGGCCTGGCAAGTGGCCTGCTGCTGCGCCAGCGTTTCGGTGCCTGCGCGCTGCCATTGGGCCGACAAGGTCTCGCCCATGTCGGACATGGCCCGAGCCAGGCCGGCCAGGCGCTGTTCGTCAGCGGCCGCCTGCTGTTGCTGCGCCTGCTCTGCGACGCGCTGCACCGATGTCAGCAAGGCCTGGGCATGCTGCTCAAGATGCTGACTGAACCCCTTCAAGGTGCCGTCCAGACCTTGCATCAGGGCCTCGTTGGCCTGAGCCTGCTGCGCGGCCGTCTGCGCCCATTGACCCGAAGCGTGCTGGGCCGCCTGTGCCCATTGCGTGGCCAGGCCCTGCACCTGGGCTTGCGTGGCGTCGATCAATTGCTGATGCGTCAGGCGCGCCGCCTGTGTGATGTCGGCCATGGCCGAGGCCACCACCGGCTGGATGGCTTCGCCAGCCAGGCGTGCGCTGGCGCTCAGGCTCTCCTTGAGCGATGCGCCCACCGACGCGGCCAAGGCCTGATACGCCGCCGAGGCCTCGCCATGGAACTGTGCCTGCTGATCTCGCAACTGCTGGCTGAGCAACTCGGTGCGTTGCGTCAGCCCGTCCATCATGGCCTGCAGGCCATCGGCAATCTGCGGCAAGGCCTGCGCCTGCACTTGCAGCGCCTTGAAGGTCTCTTCACGCTGATGGGCGGCGGAGAACGGCCGCAGCACCGTGGCGATGCGCACATCCAGCAGGCGCACGGCTTCCAGGCGCTCACGACGGCTGAGCGCCGACAGCAGCCCCAGCATGGCCGATGCCGCCACCCCGGCCACCGAGGTGCCGAACGACAGCCCGAGGCCCTTGATGGGCTCGGCCAGCGCGGCGCGGATGGCCGCCAGATCGGCCGATCCTTCCAGCGCGAACACGGCCCCCTTGAACGTGACCACCATGCCCAGGAAGGTGCCCAGCATGCCCAGCATCACCAGCAGGCCCACCAGATAGGGCGTGAGCGCCGGCCCCGGCAGGGCGGTGCGTTCGCCTTCGATGCGCAGGCGCACAGGGTTCTGCAGGCCAGGGTGGACGCGCGCCAGCCAGGCGTTGAGATCGGAGAGTGGCTGAGGGACGTCGGCCAGCGCCGACGACAGCGTGGCGGTGGCCTGCCGGTACTGGCGCAGCTCGTGCGCGCCCAGCAGGTACACGGCGGCGATCAGGCCGGTCAGGGTCAGCGCCAAGGTGTGCGCGCCCGCGACGAAGCCCCATCCCACCCAGGCAACAGCCGCCAGGCCAACAAGGAACACCGCCGTCGTGGCAATGCGATGGGAAGGATGGCTGTGCTTCTTGCTCATGCTGGATGGAGGTTCGCGAACGCCGGGCCGCTGGCCGGTTCAGGCTGGGCCATGGGTGGGCGCATGTGGGGGGACGTCTTCTTCCTGGGCTGACTCGATCAGGCCCTGCACCGGGTGCATGCGGGTTTGCCACTCGGCCATCAGCACCTGCCGCATGTCATCCAGGAAAGCAAGCCGGCCTGCATCGTGATCAGCGGCTTGCTGCTGCGCCTGGGCAAAGCGCCGCTCCAGGTAGACCGGCACGGCGGCCAGCAGCTTCTGCTCCCGCTCGGCCAGCATCTCCGCCATGACGCCGTCGAGCGCGGCGAGCTGGCGCAGCCGGGGCGAGCCTTTGCTCAGCACCTGGCGCACCTGTGCGCGACAGGCCGATACCTTGGCTTCCATGCGCTTTTGCAGGGCCAGGTACCGCTGATGGACAGGGCCATAGGCCGCGGGCTCGGCTGCATCGGCAGGTTCCAGCGCGGCCAGGGTCTGGGTGATCTGCTCGGCCATCTCGGCGTGCATGCGCCGGCTCAGGGCAGCCAGGCCGGCGGCATCCACGGCCGTGGCGCCCGGTCTGTGAGCGCCCCGCTGCCGGGCGGCATGCTGCGCGCCATAGCTGGCAATGGCCTGCAAGGCCCCATCCAGCTTGACGCTGTCGACCGCACTCAGCCATTCCCCCAGGCGCTCGGCGACATCCTGGCGGACGGGCTCACCGGCCGCAGGCACCCAGGGCTGGAGCAGGCGAACCAGGGCGGGACGGCTGAGAGGGCTGTGCGACAAGGACATGCGAACGGCAAGCGAAACCCGCTATTTTCCCTCAAACCGGGGGGCGCCCCGCTCAGACCGGTCCGGACAAAAAAAACCGCCTGCACAAGGCAGGCGGCGTCACGGCCCCTGGCCAGCGCGTGGCCAGGGAGAGCGAGAGAGGTGCTTACGGGATCACCGGTGCATCCACCAGCAGCGCATCCGGCTCGGGCTTCGGGCACACAGCCTTGACCGTGCGGCCATTGCTGAACTCGAAGGTGGCGGCAGCGCTGCCCATGCCGATGACCATGGTCTCGGCGCCGGCATCCGGCTTGAACGGGCCAGCGGTCACAGTGCCAGCCGTCGGCAGCGAGACAGTGACCGGTGTGTTGCGCTGCAGCGTGACGGTCGGGAACTCGGTGCCATCGGGGAGCACGTTCGGGTTCGTCGGCGTGCCGCGGTCCACGATCAGGCGCAGTTCATCCACACGGCCCTTGATCGAGGTGACACCCGCATCCATCAGGCGGTTGACGGTCGAAGCCGGCACGGTCAGCGCACCAGAGGCCTGCGTGAACGAGATGCTGCCGCTCTTGCGCACGGCCAGCGGGATCACGCCACCGACGGCGATGCCCACGTCGTACTGCTGGCCATCCATGGTGCAGGTGTACGGTGCGTGCACGATGCCGACCAGGTTGCCCGGGGCGACCTTGGGATACGACAGGGGCTCGCCTTCATAACGGGCCGGCTTGCTGGCATCCACTTGCGAACCGACGGCCACCGACAGCAGCGCATTGCCTTGCGAAGCCTGGCACTCGGCGTGCACCTTGATCTTCAGGCCCAGCGAGCTCTTGAGCGTCACGTCGGCGCTGGCGCCTTCGAAGCGGAACTGCACGCGGCCGTCAGCCGGCGCCTTGTAGGGGCCGACCAGGAAGTCGCCCTGCTTGGGCAGGCCCACCACGATCTGCTTGCCCACTTGCACGGGCACGTCGGTGACGGTCAGGTCATACAGATTGGCCAGATCGACCGTGGCAGGCGTGGAACGCGTGGCACCGATCTTCAGGCTGGTGACGATGGCATCGGCCTTGGTGATGGTCACGAAGGGGCCGAGCAGCGACAGGAAGCCGGGCAGCGACAGGGCGCCCTTGCCTTGCGTCAGATAGAACTCCTGGCCCGGGCCCAGTTGCACGGGGGCGATGCCTTCGATGTCCACGTTGCCGTTGATCGAGATGATCTTCGAGGCCAGCCAGGCTGATGCCGCACTTGATGGGCAGGGTAAAGCGGCCCGTGTCGGCGCCGATGGAGGGCACCAGCTTGGGATCGAGTGCATGCGAGGTGGCGGGCAGCACGGCGATGGTGGCGACAGCGGCCACGGCGATGGCGCCGCGCACCTGCCGCAGGGCGGAAGAGCACGCCGTGCCGGCTTGCGCCAGCAGCGGCTTGGCCAAACGGCCAGAGGCTGGATGAGTCATGGAGAACCTTTCGTTGGAGAGCGAGGACAGCACACGCTGTGAAAGCTGGCGCAACCATACGAAAACCCAATGTCTCTGCACCCCACCCAAGCCGGGGTGAGTCCTGGAGAACTGATTGTTTGGATTGCCCGATTACCGAACCCACCTACCCGAGCGGGGGATGGGCAAGCGGTCATGGGACAAATCGGCGCCTTTGCACCCCGCAAGCTGCGGGATCTTCAGCTTGTGAGCCTCGGCGCCATCTGATAATTTGCGGACGCAGCCTGGCTGCACGTTCCCTGCCCGCTCCCGCATGACTGCCGACAACCCGCCCTCTTCACCCGTGCCCTTTTCTTCGCTGCCGCGGCGGTATGGCGGAGCGACCGCCGAAGAGCGTCAGCAACAACGGCGCGAGCGCCTGCTCGACAGCGCGTTCGAAGTCTTCGGCCGCCAGGGCTACAAGGAGACGACGATGCGCATGATCTGTGCGCAGGCGCGGATGACGGACCGCTACTTCTACGAGCATTTCGAATCGCTGGACGACATCTTCCTGCAGGTGCGCAAGCGGCTGTCGGTCGAGCTCATGGAACGGCTGATGCAGGTGCTGGCCAGACCGGAACCCGATCCTGTCCTGATGATCCGGGCGGCACTGGCCAACTTCTTCGAATACGTCAAGGAAGACCCACGTCGCGCACGCATCCTGTTGCTCGATGCCATGACCTTCAGCCTGACCAGCACCGCCGTGGCCCAAACCCGGCTGGGCTGGTATGCCGGCATGGTCGAACAAAGGCTCAAGGCCCGCTACCCTCACCTGCCGCCGCACCTGGATGCCAAGCTGATCGCCAGCGGTTTCCTGGGCCATGTGACCTACCTCGCCGCCGTGTGGGCGCTCCAGAACTTCGACACCCCGATCGAACACCTGGTGGACCACGCCGCGTTCTCATGGCAGGGCTTGCATCACTGGCTGGCCGATTACGACGCCTCGGTGCCGGTGCGCAGCGCAGGCTGATCGCCGATCTCAGTCTGCACCAGCCTGCTGGCGCCATTGCAACGGCGACCTCCCCGTCCACTGCTTGAAGGCCCGCGAGAAGGCGCTGGTCTCGGTGTAGCCGAGCAAGGCACCGATCTCGGCAATGGGCAGCCGGCCTTCCATCAGGTGCGCCTCTGCGATCTGACGCAGGGCGTCCTTGCGCAGATCGCGGAAGTTCAGGTCGGCCTCGGCCAGCCGTCGGTAGTACACCCTGGGCGACAAACGCAGCGCCTCGGCCACCTGCTCCAGCTCCGGCATGCCATGGCGGGCCAGATGGATGACGACCTGCATGGTGCGCTGCTTCAGGCCATCGCCCTCGTCGGCTGTGCGCGATGACAGCTGTTGATCCACCTGCGCCTCCATCAGGCGCAGCAGCATGGGATCGGCCTTGGGCAAAGGCGTATGCAGCAGCGCCAGCGGGATCACCAGCCGCGTGACGGGCTGCCCCCATCGCACACGGCATCCGAAGTAGTCATTGAAGGGCCTCGCATCGCGCGGCGGCGGGTTCACGAAATCCACGGCTGACACATGATCCAGCCGATCGAACAGGCCACGACCGATCTGCACCAGCGCGGCAATGCCGGCCTCGTCGAACAACGCACCCGGCTTGCCATGCGCGATGCCCCAACGCAATTCAAAGTGCGTGCCATCGATGGCGTGTTCGATCGGGTTGATGTCATGCAGCAGGCGGTGATAGCGCTGGATGCGCACCAGCACACCGCCCAGGTTGTCGCAGGTCTGCAGCACATAGCCCATGGCCCCGAGGTGCGACAACCGCACCGATTGCCCCAGGTGCAAGCCCAGCAAGGGATCTTGCAGACGTTCGGCCGCACGCAGCAGCAACTGGCACCAGGCCTCCGCCGAGAACGGCGCCAGATGGTCTTCGCGGGATGCGGCCAGGGCTTTCGCCAAGGGTTCATCGGCCGCATGCCCTTGGGCCTCCAGGTAGTCGGCCAGCACTTGAAGGAAGGTGCGCGGCACGGTGCCCAGCACGCGATCGCGCACATGCAGGCGCGCCATGCCGGCTGCATCGCCCTTGGAGCTTGAAAGAGAACGCACGGACGAAATTGTTAAAAATTGGCGCCCGCCGGTCAATGCCTGTTCACCCCCCTGTCCCTATGCTTGGGCGATATCAAGAAAGCACACCATGGCCCCGCCCTCCTCCTCGCCTGCCATCTTCATCACCGGTGCCGCCGCCGGCATCGGCCGCGCCACGGCCTTGCGCTTCGCGCGCCAGGGCTGGTTCGTCGGCATCTCGGATGCGGATGCACCAGGGCTGGACAGCCTGAGCCGGGAGCTGGGCGCCACGCCGCTGTGCGCAGGCCACTTTGCCGCGCCGCTGGATGTGCGTGACATGGCCGCCTGGCAGGACGTGCTGACCCGCTTCTGGCAAGCGGCCGGGCAGCGCATGGATGCGCTCTTCAACAACGCCGGCATCGCGGTGACGGCACCGTTTGAAGAAGCCGATGTGCAGCGCCACCGCCTGCTGGTGGAGGTGAACCTGATCGGCATGATCCAGGGCTACCATGCGGCACACCCTTATCTGAAGCAGACGCCGCACAGCCTGGTGATCAACATGTGCTCGGCCTCGGCCCTGTATGGGCAACCGATGCTGAGCACCTACTCGGCCACAAAGGCGGCCGTGCGCGCACTCACCGAGGCCTTGAACATCGAGTGGGCACGCCAAGGCATCCAGGTGATCGACCTGCTGCCCCTGTTCGTCAACACCGGCATGGTGCGCGACGAGGTCAGCCGCATGAAGACGGTGAGCCTGCTGGGCGTGCGCCTGTCTGCCGACGACATCGCGGCGCAGGCCTGGGCACGCGCCCAGGCACGCCATCGACGCCTGCCTGTGCACACCCATGTCGGTTGGCAGACACGGCTGTTTGCCGTGCTGTCCAAGCTGTCGCCTTCGGCCATCAACCGGCTGGTCACGGCATGGTTGGGGGGCTATTGACCATGAACACCTGCACGACGCCGTCCGGCCTGCGCCCGCTCACCGATTTCGATGGCGCCCGCCATGCCACCAGCCCGCAGGACCGGCTGCGCGAAGTGAGATACCGCGCACACGCGCTGCGCGAGCGGATGATGAGCGCATCACCGGTGGCCTTCTACCGGAGCATGGACCTGATCCGCGCGCCTTACCCGACCTACTACGCCTATTCGGGCGTCTTTGCGCAGCGCGGCTTCAAGTTCCCGCTGGTGCACCTGCTCAATCGCCTGTTCGTGGTCCAGTACGCAGACCACGATGGCGTGTTGCGCACGCTGCTGATGTCGCCTTCCGATCACGAAGGCAACCGTGAGACGCCGTTCTTCAAGCAGTTGGCTCAAAGTGCGCCCAAGTGGGCGGACCGGGTCTTCGCGCCTCAGTACCGAACCGTGCAAGGGGCCCTGGCCGAATGCGGCCTGAAGCCCGAAGACATCGACTACATCAGCTATGACCACCTGCACACGCAGGAGGTGCGGCGCTGGCTCGGCGCACCGGGCCAGCCGGCCTTGTTCCCGCGCGCCCGGCTGCTGGTGCACCAGCAGGAGTGGGCCTCCACGCTGGCCCTGCTGCCTCTTCAGGCCCAGTGGTACTGCCCGAATGGCATCGCTGGCATCCCCTCGCAAAGGGTGGTGTGCTTTGAGGGCAGCCTGAGCCTGGGCCCGGGCGTGGCCCTGGTGCACACACCGGGTCACACGGAAGGCAACCATTCGCTGGCCGTGCGCACACCCGACGGCATCCGCGTGACCAGCGAGAACGGCGTGGGTGCCGATGCATATGAACCTCGTCACTCGCGCATCAACGCCGTGCGCCGCCATGCACAGCACAGCGGCATGGAGGTGATCCTCAATGGCAACACGCTGGAAGGCAGCAACGACCAGTACATCTCGATGGTGCTGGAAAAGACGCTGGCCGGCCCGTCCTCGCATCCCGACTTCCCCAACTGCGCCACCTCCAGCGAGCGCACGCCGTTCTGGCTCTTTCCCGGTGAGCCGGTGTCCCATCTGTTTGGCGAAGTCAGTTTCGGCGCCCTTGCCTCTCAGCGCTACGCCGAGGCCGCATGAGCGCACACACCTCTCCACCGCGCGTGCTGGTCACCGGCGGCGCCGGCTTTCTCGGGCGGCACCTGACACAGCAATTGCTCGATGAAGGCCACACGCAGGTGCGCGTGCTGGCGCTGTCTCATGAAGCCATCCCGCCCGCCTGGCAAGGCCGCGTCGAACTGCACCGGGGCGACATCACACGTGCTGCCGATGTGGAACAGGCCGTGCAAGGCTGCGACACGGTCTTCCATCTCGCTGCCCTGGTGGGCGACGGCGCCAGTTACGCAGACCACGAACGCGTGACGGCCGACGGCACGGCCCACGTCTTTGCTTCAGCCTTGAAGCATCAGGCCCTGGTGGTGCTCACCACCAGCATCTGCGCGTATGGCAGCGCCATCCAACGTGGCGCCTGTCCCGAAGATGTGCCCCCTGGCGCCTACCAGGGGCCCTACAGCCGCGCCAAGCAACTGCAGGAGCAGCATGCATGGCAGTTCAAGGCGAAGGGCGGCCGCATGGTCATCGTGCGGCCGGCCAACATCATCGGCCCGGGTTGCGGCCCCTGGGTCAGCGATGCGTGCCACGCCTTGCGGCAAGGCCTGCCTGCCTTGATCAGCGGCGGCAAGGGCAACGCCGCGCTCGCCGGCGTGGACAACGTCGCGGATTTCCTGAGGCTGGCGGCCAGACACCCACTGGCCATCGGCCAGGCCTTCCATGTCCACGACGGGCTGGATGTGACCTGGGCACGCTACTTCACCGATCTGGCCAGCCTGCTGCACTGCGCACCACCTCGCAGCGTCCCGCGGTGGCTGGCCTATCTGGGTGCATGGCTGACGGAGACGCCCTGGCGTGCGCTCAGGCCCAGGCAACGCCCGCCCGTGACCCGCGAAGCCCTGAACCTCATCGCCTGGGACAACCGCTTCCCGCTGGACAAGGCGCGCTCACTGGGCTGGCAGCCACGGCTGAGCTACGCGCAACTGCTGGCGGCCATCGCAGCCGACATCCAGGCCCGGGGCTTGTAAGGCCCTCGCCGTGCTGCCAGCACTCAAGCGCTCAAGCGAAGGGCCGTCTCGGCCACATGCCGCCCAAAGAGGCGAGCGGTCCGGATGTCGCCCGGCACAAAGGCGTTGGCCGGCGCGCCATGCCCGGCTTGGGCCATCAATCCCGACCATGAGCCCAGCCGGTTGATGGCCTCCTCCTCGGCCACGCCGTCACGCTGCCCTGGCATGAAGGGGTTGCCCACCCACAGCATGCCGTGCTGCATGCCGAACACGAACAGGGACATCAGGGTGGACTGCTTGTCGCCCGCAGGCAGGGAGGACACGGTGAAGCCCGCTGCCAACTTGCCATGCAGGCCCTGCGTGCGCCACAAGCGCCCGGTGGCATCCATGAAGGATTTGAAGGGGGCCGAGACACTGCCCAGGTAGGTGGGCGAACCCAGGATGAGGCCGTCGTACGGCAGCAGCGCATCCGGGTTGCCTGCCACCTCTTCGGCCCTCAGGAGATGGGCGTCGCAGCCCGCCACTTCTTGCGCACCCTCCAGCACATGGCGGGCGATGTGTTCGGTGTGCCCGTGCGCACTGTGGAAGATCACGGCGATCGTCTTCATGTCCATGTCCTTTCCGCGTCATCAAAGGATGTCAGGCAGGCCAGCACCGTGCGCGATGGCCTCCAGCAGCCACGCCGCGGCATACAGCCCCAGTCCGAAGACGGTGTGGTTGAGCAGGCTGCGCAGGCGGTTCTGCCAGGGGGTGGGCGTTTTCGAGGCCGCAAAGCCGGCCCCCATCGAGGGCTGCATCACGAACAAGGGGATGAGCACCGTGACCACCCCCAGTGCCAACGCAGGCGTCAGGGTCGGGGCCTGCATCCAGCTCACGCCGTGCAGGCCTACCAGCCAGGCGGCAAACATCACGCCGACGGCGTAGTGCGTCAGCCAGCCCCACAGGCGCTCACCCGCAATGGGTGGCGACTTCCCGATGGCCTCATGGCGCCAGCGCCCTTGCAGCAGGTGCCCGACCCACCGCCCGATGAAGGCGAAGTTGAGGGTGGGCACACCCAGGCGCCCGAGCAGCGTGAGCCAGAGGTCCATCACGGCGGTGGCGCCTGCGCCGATGAGGACGATGCGGATGCCGTCTTGCAATGTCATGTGTGCACCTTCTTGCGTTGACCCGAGGGCCGATGAAGGGCAATATAGAAGTTGAAGTCAACTTCAAGTCAAGAGGTTTGTGCATGGACATCGCCGAAGTCGCCAAACGGTCTGGGGTGCCTGCGTCCACCCTGCGCTATTACGAGAAGGTGGGGCTGATCGCCTCCACCGGCCCGCAGGGCGTGAGGCGCCGCTTCGCGGACGATGTGCTCAACCAGCTTGCCTTGATCGCGCTGGGGCAGGCGGCAGGCCTCTCGCTCGACGAGATCCGCTCGATGCTGTCGCCTCGCGGCGGGCCGAACATTGACCGCCAACTGCTGGCCAACAAGGCGGATGACATCGACGCCACCGTGCGGCAATTGCGGGCCGTCAGCCGGGGCTTGCGCCATGCGGCGGCATGCCCGGCGCCCAGCCACGCTGAATGCCCGACTTTCCAGAAGCTGCTCAAGGCGGCAGCGTCCGGCGCGCTGGATCGGCAGAAGCAGGGGCGCAAGCTGGTGCCAAAGGGATGAGCCCCCCCTCGGGGCAACGCTTTGGTGTGCACCGAAGCGTTGCCAGCGACAAGGAGGTCACAGTGGGCACATCTGCCACCCACACACCACGCGGCCCATGACCATCACCTGCTTCATCCGCTACCAGATCGATCCCTTCCAGCGCGATGCCTTCCGGCAATATGCCGAGGCCTGGGGCCGCATCATCCCCCGCTGCGGCGGCCATCTGCTGGGCTACTTCCTGCCGCATGAAGGCAGCAACGACGTGGCCTGGGGCCTCGTCAGCTTCGAGAGCCTGGCTGCCTACGAACGCTATCGCGCCACGCTCAAGGCGGATGAAGAAGGGCGGCGCAACTTCGACATGGCCCAGTCCCTGCGGTTCATCCTTCGTGAAGAACGCACTTGGCTGGAAGCGCTGCCCGTGCCGCACCAACCCACGATGCAGGGGCCCGCATGATCGCCGTCATCTTCGAGGTGGCTCCCCATTCAGCGCTGGCGTCAAGGTACTTCGAGCTTGCCGAAACACTCAAGCCATCGCTCATGAAGGTGGACGGCTTCATCGCCATCGAGCGGTTTGAAAGCCTCAGCCGGCCGGGCCACTACCTGTCACTCAGCTTCTGGCGTGACGAGGCTGCCATACAGCAGTGGCGCCGGCAGCACGACCATCGCCAGGCACAGGCCGAAGGACGGGCGGAGATCTTTGCAGACTATCGCTTGAGGGTCGCCCATGTCATTCGCGACTACGGCTTGAAGGACCGCACGCAGGCGCCTGAAGAACCGCCGGATGCTTTAGGCTGAGCGCATGAAGCACCTTGCCGCCGCCCACGAACCGCGCATCGCCCGTGTGGCCGCCATGATGGCGGATCCAGCCCGCTCCCTGATGCTGGCTTATCTGCTGTCCGGCACCATGGCCAGTGCCAGCGAGCTGGCAGCGGCGGCCTCGGTCACCCCGGCGACAGCCAGCGGGCACTTGACGAAGCTGCTGGCCGCCGGTTTGCTGGTGTGCGAGCCCAGAGGGCGGCATCGCTACTACCGGCTGGCCGGGCCGGATGTGGCCCATGCGCTGGAAGCCCTGGCCATGGTGGCCGAACGCGGCACGCACGATCGGCAATGGGCCCACCCCGCGCGGAAGCGGCTGCGCTTTGCGCGATGCTGCTATGGGCACCTGGCGGGCGAGCTGGGCGTCAAGTTGTTGGCCAGCCTGCAGTCATGCCAAGGCCTGATCATGGCCGATGATGGCTTCGCACTCACCGTCCAGGGGCAGAGCTGGCTGGCAGACTTGGGCCTGGTGCCCTCACCGCCATCGGCAGCCCGGCGCTTTGCCTACCCTTGCCTGGACTGGTCCGAACGGCGTGATCATCTGGCGGGTCAACTGGCCGATGACATCCTGGCCCACTTCATGCGGCAGGATTGGATCCGGCGTCAGGATGGCCGCGCCCTGACGCTGACGCCGACAGGGGTGCGCAAACTGTTGCCCGCCCTGACACCGGCCCCTCAAGCACCATACGGAACCGCCCGATGAAGAACGCAGACCACTACATCACCCAACTGGGCATGACACAGCACATCGAAGGCGGTGCCTTCAAAGAGCACTACCGCGCGCCCTTGATGCTGCCGCAGTCCGCCTTGAGCCCCGCTCACCAGGGTGATCGCAACGCCAGCACCGCCATCTACTTCCTGCTCAGGCATGGCGAATTCAGCGCCTTCCATCTGCTCGCCTCCGACGAGGTGCTGCACTTCTACGATGGCCATCCGCTGCAGGTGTATGAGATCGACACGGCCGGGGCCATGCATGTCCGCACGTTGGGCCGTGATCTGGCGGCAGGCGAGCAGTTCGCCCTGGTGGTGCCCGGCGGCCACTGGTTCGCCCTGCGCTGCGAGGTGCCGGCCGGCTTCAGCCTGATCGGCTGTACCGTGGCACCCGGTTTCGACTTCGCCGACTTCACGCTCGACGACCGGGGCCGCCTGCTGGCCAAGTTTCCCCAGCATGCGCAGCTGATCCGTGAGATGACCTTCGAGCGTCCGTGACGGCACACAGACGCGCCGGAGTCGAGCGTCAGCCGATCACGCGGCGCCGATCGCGGCCGCCGTGAACTGCGTCGGGCTCATGCCCGCCTGCGTGCGGAAGGCGCGGATGAAGTTGTTGACCGCGCCATAGCCCAGGGTCTGCGCCACATCGCTCACGCGCATGTGGTGGTCGCGCAGCATGACGCAGGCGCGCTCATGGCGGATCTCATTCGACAGCTGGCGGAAATTGCAACCCTGCGCTGCGAGATAACGCGACAGCGTGCTGGACGACACGTTGGCGATCACGGCGAGTTCATCCAGTGAAGGCTGGTGCCCGATGCTTTCGCGCACCATCATCTCGACCCAGGCCTTCCAGTCCCGCTGCGGCATCTGAGTGAGTTGATGGAACATCTCGATCTTCTGTTCGACCTGCTTGAACATGGCCGGGTTGGCCAGCGGCATGCGGGTGTCCAGCGCGCTGGAATCGATGCGCAGCTTCATGCAAGGCAGACCGCCCTGTGAAAAGTAGATGCGCCCGCGCTTGAGATGACGATAGCGGTTCACATCGGGCGGCGCTGGCGTCGAGAAGTGCACCTCGAAGTCGGGCAGATCGTCCTTGAGGATCAGCACCAGGCGGTTGTAGAAGGCGCCCAGCAGGAAGTCGAAGGTGGCGATCAGCAGGTGGTATTGCAGGCCGACCACCGGCCGCCAGCTCACCTCGGCCGCGCCCCGGGCTTCCTGGAAGGTCATGGCCGTGGACTTGGTGATGAGGCGGTAGTAGCGCTGCGTGAAGGCGATGCTTTCGCGCAGCGTTTCGCTGCACAGGATGGCGCGGCCCATCTCGCCGTATTGCGCGGGCCCGCATTGCATGCCGGTGACCAGGAAGATGTCGGGCCGGCCGCTCATCGTGTCGATCAGGTAGCTCGCATGCGCCAGCGTGGGCAGCGGCAGCACGGCATCGAGGTGATCGAGGCTCTGGCGCGAGACACCGGCCAGTGCCAGCGCTTGCGAACAGTCGAAGCCCTCCTGCTTCTCGAGGTGGTCGACGATCATCGCCAGATAACGGGCGGGATGGTTGGCACGCATGTGCAACTCCTGGGACTTCTACCAGGGGCAGAGCCCCATGCGTGGAAATGATAAGCAAGCGCGGCGAAATGATAAGCGCGGAATTCCCGGTCTTTCGAGAATGAACTCACAGCAGTTACGTCACTGTGCAGTCCATCAAAGGAATCCAAATGTTCAACAAGCCCTTCACGCGCTCCGCTCGCTTCGCCCTGATCACGGCCGGCCTGGCCACCCTGATGTCCTCCGCGGCCTATGCCGGCTCGGCTTACGAGCGCGGCCCCGATCCCACGGTCGAATCCCTGTCGGTCAAGGGCCCCTATGAGGTCGCCGCACACGTGATCACCCGCGCCCAGGCCAATGGCTATGGCGGCGCCACGGTCCACTACCCCAAGTCGGGCACGCAGACCTTCGGCATCGTGTCGATCACGCCCGGCTTCCTGGCCACGCAGAGCTACTACAAGCCGCTGTCGCAGTTCATCGCCTCGCACGGCTTCGTGGTCATCAACCTGGATCCGCTCAGCATCTACGACCAGCCGGACATACGTGCCCGCGAAATGGCCGCCGCGCTCAAGCAGGTGGTCAACATGGCCAAGGGCGGCAAGGCGCCCTTCTCTTCCGTGACGGATGTCACACGTCGCGCGGTCAGCGGCCATTCGATGGGCGGCGGCGGCACGCTGTCGGCGGCCCAGGCCGACCCGACGCTCAAGGCCGCCGTACCGCTGGCGCCGTGGCACTTGACCAAGAACTTCTCCCGCGTCGATGTGCCCACGTTGATCGTGGCCTGCGAGAAGGACACCATCGCCACCAACGCCCAGCACTCGGACAAGTTCTACGCCAGCCTGGCCAATGATCTGCCGCGCGGCGAAGTCGAGGTCAAGGGCGTGGACCACATGTGCTCGACCAACCTGGCGCCCAACTACATCGATGAGGTCGGCAAGGCGGCCGTGGCCTGGCTCAAGCGCTTCGTGGACGAAGACACCCGCTATGACGCGCTGATCAAGGGCGGCATGAACGTGGGGGACTACAGCCGCTTCGACATCAAGGGCTTTTGACCACCCGCCGGCATCTGTCGCAAATCGGTCCTTTGAGACAGACAGAATTCAAGATGACGCCAGTTATCGACGTTTTTTGAGGGGATGGGCCAGGGCGGTTTGCACACAATGGGTGCATGCCGTCACCCCTGCCTGCCCCTGGCAGCAAAGGGGTTTACGGGGAAGCGGAGCAAGCTGCCGGCAACGCTTTCCCACCCTCTTTGAATCCCCTCGCCCTCCCGGGCAACCATGACACGCCGACCGTCCCGCCCCCGCGCCTTGCGCTTTCAGGGCTCGATCGAGGAGCTTGAGCCCCGCCTGCTGTTCAACGCAGACGGGGGCGCCTTGCTGTGGACGGATCCCGCCTTGGCGGGAAACGGCGTGGACGCACCCATGACGCAGGTGCTGCCCCCGGCACCGGACGCCACGGCCTCGGGCAACACCCCTTCCGACACGCAGGCCACCACGCAGGTCGTGGGCACAGCCGCGGAGATCCCCGCCGCCCAGCCCGTCGAGATCGTCTTCGTCGACGCGCACGTGCAGGACGCGCAGGCCCTGATCGACAGCATCCGCGCCCAGCATGACGGCACGCGCACCTTGGAAGTCCACTGGCTGCAAGCCGATGTGGACGGGATCCAGGCCATCACCGATGTGCTGCAAGGCCGGCATGACGTGGCGGCCCTGCACCTCATCAGCCATGGCAGCGATGGCGTGCTGCAACTGGGCCAGACCCTGCTCAATGCCGACACCCTGCCCCAACATGCCGCCGCGCTCACGACCTGGCAACAGGCCCTCACCTCGGAGGCCGACCTGCTGATCTACGGCTGCGATGTGGCCGCCAGCGCCACGGGCCAGCACTTCCTGCAGGACCTGGGCGTGCTCACCGGTGCGGACGTGGCAGCCAGCACCGACGACACCGGCGCAGCGTCCCGGGGCGGCGACTGGCTGCTGGAATACCAGTTCGGCGCCATCGAATCGCAGGTGGCACCCGACGCGGCCACGCAGGCAGGCTGGAACGGGCTGCTGACCCTGGCGGCCACCGGCAGCGAGACGACGATCTCGTCCACCGCCGCCACCGAAGTCACCGCCACCAACCGGCAGGTGGCCATCGACAGCACGGGCAAGTTCGTGGTGGTCTGGCAGGACGGCACCAACATCAAGGCGCAACGCTACAACGCGGACGGCAGCGTCAATGGCGGTGTGCTGTCCGTCAGTGCCAGCGGCACCAATTCCAATGCCCAGGTCGCCATGAACAACAGCGGCGCCTTCGTGGTGGTGTGGCAGGACTCGTCCAACAACGTCTACTTCAGGACCTACACCAACGCGGGCGTGGCGGGATCGGTGACGACCGTAGCGGCGGCCTACAGCGGCTCGGGCGGCGCGCCCGGCTATTCGTACACCACGAACTACAAGTACCTCGATCCCACGGTGGCCATCAACACGGCCGGCGAGTTCGTGGTGGCCTACACGCAGAACGTGGTCAGTACCAAGGACTATGCCTGGTCTCCCACCGGCCCGACCAACGACCTGATCCAGTTCAAGGCCTACACGGCCGCGGGTGCGCAACAAGGCACCAACGGATCGGACGATGTCTCATCGGCGACCACGGGCATGGCCGGGGCCACGATCGCGATGAACGGCTCCGGCGCCTTCGTGGTGGCCTGGACGGACGGCGACACCATCCAGGCCCAGCGCTACACCTCGGGCCGCGCGGCCAGCGGCAGCATCATCACGGTCAACAGCAACACGACCTCGTACACGCGCGCCGATGCCAGCGCCGCCATCGACGATTCCGGCAACTTCGTGGTGACCTGGACGACGAACCAGAGCGGCACCAACGACATCTTCCATCGCCGCTACAACAGCGCAGGCACGGCCCTGGCCGCCGAATCGATGGTGCACAGCAGCGCCACCAACACGCAGACGGTCTCGAGCATTGCGATGAACCGCAGCACGGGCGAGTACGCCATCGTCTACCAGGACAGCTCGGGCAGCAACGACATCTACATCCGCCAGTTCGATGCGAGCGGCACGGCCACGGGTGCACAGTCCATCCTCAACACGACGACCACGGGCAGCCAGACCACGCCGAGCATCGCCGTCAATGGCGCCTATGGCGTGGCCGCGTGGACGACCCCGGGCACGGCCACATCGGATGTGAAGTTCCAGCGACTGATGTCGCCCAACACGGCGCCGGTCAACACCGTGCCGACCACGGTGCAGAGCGCATCGGAGGACGTGGCCAAGGTGTTCTCGTCCGGCAACGGCAACCAGATCTCGATTGCCGATGCCGATGCGGGCAGCAGCAGCGTGCAGGTCACCCTGACGGTCAACCACGGCACGCTTTCGCTCAACGGCACCACCGGCCTGAGCTTCACCGTGGGCGACGGCACGGGCGACGCGACGATGACCTTCACCGGCACCGTGGCCAACATCAACACGGCGCTCAACGGGCTGAGCTACACCGGCGTGGCGCAGTACAGCGGCCTGGACACGCTGACCATCGTCACCGATGACCAGGGCAACACGGGATCGGGCGGAGCGCTCAGCGACACGGACACGGTGACCTTGACTGTGGTGCCCGTCAACGACCCGACGGTCAACACCGTGCCGGGTGCCCAGAGCATCAATGAGGACGGCTCCATCACCTTCTCCAGCGGCGGCGGCAACCTGATCTCGGTGGCCGATGCGGATGCCGGCAGCACCATGCAGGTGACGGTCAGCGCCTCGCACGGCACGCTGACGCTGTCTCAGACAACGGGCCTGACGTTCACATCGGGCGACGGCACCAGCGACGCCACGATGACCTTCAAAGGCTCGCTGGCCGACATCAACGCCGCACTGGCCGGCATGAACTACACGGCCACGGCCAACTACAACGGCACGGACACCGTCACCATCACCAGCCAGGATGCCACGCTGGCCTCTCTGACCGTGGACACCAGCCTCAAGGCCTACTACAGCTACGAGAACACCGCGGCACTGGGCACCGACACGAGCCCTGCCGCGGGCTACACGGCCACCAACACCAGCGTGACGGCCACCAACGACGCCACGCGCGGCAACGTGGCCACCTTCAGCAACAGCGGCAGCGGCAGCAAGCTCGAAGTCAGCAACCGGCTGGGTCAGCCCACCAACCTGACGGTGGCTTCCTGGGTGAAGGTCAACACGGCGGACACCTATGGCGCGACGCTGATCACGATTGGCGACACCATCAACGTGGTGCTGGACGAGACCTACCTGGGCGACAACATGGCCGCCTACTTTCATGATGGTTCGGCCTACCACGTCACCAAATACAACATCACCCTGGCAGGCACGGGCTGGCACCACGTGGCCTACAGCGTGGACAGCACCAACAATGTCCAGACGCTGTATCTGGACGGCGTGGCGGTGGCGAGCACCAACTACACGGAAGACGTTGCCTACACCAACAACACCATCACGCGCATCGGCAAGTTCGCGCGATCGGGATGGGATGGCACGGGCCTGAACAACAACCACAACCTCGACGGCGCATTGGATGACACGCGGGTCTACAACCGCGCATTGAGCGCTGCCGAGATCGCCACCCTGGCGGGCGACAACCCTTCGCCCACGTCCACGGCAGACACGGACAACGTGACGGTCAACATCGCGGCGGTCAACGATGCGCCGGTGTTCGTCAGCGCCAGCAACTTCACCTCGATCACCGAAGACCAGACCAGCAACAGCGGCCAGTTGGTGTCCACCCTGTTCAGCTCGACCGATGTGGACAGCGGCGCGGCCACCGGCATCGCGCTCTACAGCCAGACGCCCAGCAACGGCACCTGGCAGTACTCGACCAACGGCGGCACGAACTGGAGCAGCGTGGGCACGGTGTCTTCATCGTCGGCGCTGCTGCTGCGCTCGACCGACAAGCTGCGCTTCGTGCCCGATGGCGCCAATGCGGATGCGGGTGCCTCCATCAGCTTCTATGCCTGGGACCAGACCAGCGGCAGCACGGGCACCAAGGTAGATGTCAACACGCGGGGCAATGCCACGGCGTTCTCGACGGGCGGCGGCAGCTCGGCCATCACGGTCACGGCCGTCAACGATGCGCCCGTGCTGTCGGGCACCAACAACCTGTCGGCCATCAACGAAGACAACAGCACCAGCAGCGGCACGCTGGTGTCATCGCTGATCTCCGGCAAGACCAGCGATGTGGACACGGGTGCGGTGACCGGCATCGCCGTCACCGCCGTGGACAACACCAACGGAGCCTGGCAGTACACCACCGACGGCGGCAGCAACTGGCTGGCTTTGGGCACACCCAGCGCAGCGGCCTCGCGCCTGCTGGCGGCCAACGGCAGCACCTCCATCCGCTTCGTGCCCAATGCCAACTGGAACGGCACCGCCACGATCACCTACCGTGCGTGGGACCAAAGCACCGGCACCGCAGGCAGCACGGCCGACACCAGCAGCAATGGCGGCACCACGGCCTTCAGCAGCGCCACGGCATCGCCCAGCATCACCGTCAACGCCGTCAACGACGCGCCGGTGTTCGTCAGCGCCAGCAACTTCACATCGATCACCGAAGACCAGACCGGCAACAGCGGCCAGCTGGTGTCCACCCTGTTCAGCTCGACCGATGCGGACAGCAGCGCGGCCAACGGCATCGCCGTCTACAGCCAGACGCCCAGCAACGGCACCTGGCAGTATTCGACCGATGGCGGGTCGACCTGGACGAGCGTGGGCACGGTCTCCGGCGCATCGGCCCTGCTGCTGCGCTCGACCGACAAGATGCGCTTCGTGCCCGATGGCAGCAATGCCGACGCAGGCGCCTCGCTCAGCTTCTATGTGTGGGACCAGACCAGCGGCAGCACGGGCACCAAGGTGGATGCCAGCACACGCGGCACGACCACGGCCTTCTCCTCCTCGGGCGGCACTTCGGCCATCACGGTCACGGCCGTCAACGATGCGCCCGTGCTGTCGGGCACCAACAACCTCACCGCCATCAACGAAGACGACAGCACCAGCGCCGGCACGCTGGTGTCTTCGCTGATCTCCGGCAAGACCAGCGATGTCGATAGCGGCGCCTCGACCGGCATCGCGGTGACATCGGTGGACAACACCAACGGAGTCTGGCAATACACCACCAACGGTGGCAGCACCTGGACGGCCTTCGGCACACCCAGCGCAGCGGCCTCGCGCCTGCTGGCGGCCAACGGCAGCACCTCCATCCGCTTCGTGCCCAATGCCAACTGGAACGGCACCGCCACGATCACCTACCGTGCGTGGGACCAGAGCACCGGCACCGCAGGCAGCACGGCCGACACCAGCAGCAATGGCGGCACCACGGCCTTCAGCACCGCCACGGCTTCGCCCAGCATCACCGTCAATGCCGTCAACGACGCGCCGGTGTTCGTCAGCGCCAGCAACTTCACATCGATCACCGAAGACCAGACCAGCAACAGCGGCCAATTGGTGTCCACCCTGTTCAGCTCGACCGATGCGGACAGCGGCGCGGCCAACGGCATCGCCGTCTACAGCCAGACGCCCAGCAACGGCACCTGGCAGTATTCGACCGATGGCGGATCGACCTGGACGAGCGTGGGCACGGTCTCCGGCGCATCGGCCCTGCTGCTGCGCTCGAGCGACAAGATGCGCTTCGTGCCCGATGGCAGCAATGCCGACGCAGGCGCCTCGCTCAGCTTCTATGTGTGGGACCAAACCAGCGGCAGCACGGGCACCAAGGTGGATGCCAGCACGCGCGGCACGACCACGGCCTTCTCCTCCTCGGGCGGCACTTCGGCCATCACGGTCACGGCCGTCAACGATGCGCCGACCCTCTCGGGTACCAACAACCTCACCGCCATCAACGAAGACGACAGCACCAGCGCCGGCACGCTGGTGTCTTCGCTGATCTCCGGCAAGACCAGCGATGTCGATAGCGGCGCCTCGACCGGCATCGCGGTGACATCGGTGGACAACACCAACGGCACCTGGCAGTACACCACCAACGGTGGCAGCACCTGGACGGCCTTCGGCACACCCAGCGCAGCGGCCTCGCGCCTGCTGGCGGCCAACGGCAGCACCTCCATCCGCTTCGTGCCCAATGCCAACTGGAACGGCACCGCCACGATCACCTACCGCGCGTGGGACCAGAGCACCGGCACCGCAGGCAACACGGCCGACACCAGCAGCAACGGCGGCACCACGGCCTTCAGCAGCGCCACGGCTTCGCCCAGCATCACCGTCAATGCCGTCAACGACGCCCCGGTGTTCGTCAGCGCCAGCAACTTCACATCGATCACCGAAGACCAGACCAGCAACAGCGGCCAGCTAGTGTCCACCCTGTTCAGCTCGACCGATGCGGACAGCGGCGCGGCCAACGGCATCGCCGTCTACAGCCAGACGCCCAGCAATGGCACTTGGCAGTACTCGACCGATGGCGGATCGACCTGGACGAGCGTGGGCACGGTCTCCAGCGCATCGGCTCTGCTGCTGCGCTCGAGCGACAAGATGCGCTTCGTGCCCGATGGCAGCAATGCCGACGCAGGCGCATCGCTCAGCTTCTATGTGTGGGACCAGACGACGGGCTCTGCAGGCAGCAAGACCAGTGTGGCCTCACGCGGGGGCACCACGGCCTTCTCTTCTTCAGGCGGCACCTCGGCCATCACGGTCACGGCTGTCAACGATGCGCCCGTGCTGTCGGGCACCAACAACCTCACCACCATCAACGAGGACAACGTCACCAGCCCCGGTACGCTGGTGTCCTCGCTGATCTCGGGCAAGAGCAGCGATGTGGACACGGGCGCGGTGACCGGCATCGCGGTGACATCGGTGGACAACACCAACGGCACCTGGCAGTACACCACCGACGGCGGGGGCAACTGGACGGACTTCGGCACACCCAGCGCAGCGGCCTCGCGCCTGCTGGCGGCCAACGGCAGCACCTCCATCCGCTTCGTGCCCAATGCCAACTGGAACGGCACCGCCACGATCACCTACCGCGCGTGGGACCAGAGCACCGGCACCGCAGGCAACACGGCCGACACCAGCAGCAACGGCGGCACCACGGCCTTCAGCAGCGCCACGGCTTCGCCCAGCATCACCGTCAACGCCGTCAACGATGCGCCCACGCTCTCGGCCACGGCCCAGAACCCGACCTTCACCGAAGCCGTGGGCGTGGCCTCGCCGCCCTCGCCGGCCGTGACGGTGTTCACCGGCAGCGCCGTGAGCACGATCGAAGCCGGGCAGACCTTCACCTCGCTGACCTTCACCGTGGGGGGGCTGATGGATGGCGCCAGCGAGAAAATCGTGGTCGACGGCACGGCCATCACCTTGGGCGCCAACAGCTCGGGCACCACCCTGAACAATGCGATGGGCTATGCGGTGTCGATCTCATCGGGCACCGCCACCATCACCCTGACCAGTGCCGGCGTGAGCGCCGCCAACGTGCAGACGCTGATCGACGGCATCACCTATCAGAACACCAGCGCAGACAACCCCACCGCCGGCGGCCGCACGTTCACGCTCACGCAGATCAAGGACAGCGGCGGCACCAGCAATGGCGGCATCGACACCACCAATGTGTCCATCGCCTCCACCGTCACGGTCGCCGTCTTGAACGACCCACCGGTCTCGCACGACGACGTCGCCTCCACCAACCCGGGTGTGCCCATCGATGTGGCGGTCAAGGCCAACGACAGCGACCCGGACAACACGACAGGCAACCTGACGGTCACCATCGTCAGCAGCAGCGCGGGCACCACGGCCACCGTCAACCCCGACGGCACCATCCACTTCGACCCCGGCCTCACCGTCGGAGCGCAGACGGTCGTGTACTACCTCACCGATCCGGACGGGCTGACCAGTTCGAACGCCACGTTGACGGTCACCGTCTCGCCCAACAACCCGCCCAGCGGCAGCGACGCCAGCCAGACGATCAACGAAGACGGCAGCCACACCTTCGTGGACACGGACTTCGGCTACACCGATCCCGACCCGGGCCAGAACTTCGGCGGCATCACCGTGGTCACCCTGCCGGCCAATGGCAGCCTTTTGCTCAACGGCGTGGCCGTGCAGGCCAGCGATGTGATCTCGGCGGCCGACATCGCGGCAGGCCGCCTCGTCTACACGCCCGTGGCCAACGAGAGCGGCACGCCCTACACGAGCTTCACATTCAAGGTGATGGACGAGATCGGTGGGGTGGCGGTGTCGGCCAACACCTTCACGCTCCACGTCAACGCCGTCAACGACGCGCCGGTGCTCAGCACCACGCACGACTTCACCGGCATCACCGAAGACCAGACCAGCAACGGCGGCCAGCTGGTGTCCACGCTCATCGGCACCAGCGACATCGACAGCGGCGCAGTCGACGGCATCGCCATCCACACGCTCAGCCCGGGCAACGGCACCTGGCAATACTCGACCGACAACGGCGGCAACTGGTCGGCCATCGGCGTGGTCGATGGCACCTCGGCCCTGCTGCTGCGTGCCACCGACCGCGTGCGCTTCGTGCCCGACGGTTTGAATGCGGACAGCGCCTCCATCGGCTATTACGCCTGGGATCAGAGCACCGGCACCCAGGGCAACAAGGTGGACGTCAGCACCCGCGGCGGCACCACGGCCTACTCGTCGGCCGCAGGCAGCTCGGCCATCACCGTCACGGCCGTCAACGATGCACCGGTGCTCACCGGCACCAGCAATCTGGCCAGCATCGACGAGGACGACCTCAACGGCGCAGGCCAACTCGTGTCGTCGATCTTCACCTCGACCGACGTGGACCAGGGCGCCATCCAAGGCATCGCGGTCTACGGCGCATCGACCGCCAGCGGGGCCTGGCAGTATTCGCTCGACGGTGGATCGACCTGGTCGGCCGTGGGCAATGTGGGCAGCAGCTCGGCGCTGCTGCTGCGCGCCACCGATCGCATCCGCTTCGTGCCCAACGTCGAGGACACCGACACCGCCACCCTCGACTTCCTGGCCTGGGACGAAACCACAGGCTCTGCCGGTGGTACAGCCGATGTCACGACCGCGGGCGGCACCACGGCGTTCTCGGCCAGCGGCGGCAGCGCAGCCATCACCGTCACCGCGGTCAACGATGCGCCGGTGCTCACGCAGACACAGGACTTCTCCACCCTCACCGAGGACGACACCGGCAACGCAGGCCAGCTGGTGTCCTCGCTGCTGACCTCGACCGATGTGGACACCGGCGCCCAAAGCGGCATCGCCATCCATGACCTGTCGGCCGGCAACGGCACCTGGCAATACTCGCTCGATGGCGGCAACAACTGGAACGACGTGGGCACCGTGAACGCAGGCTCGGCCCTGCTGCTGGGCTCGACCGACCGCCTTCGCTTCGTGCCCGACGGCCACAACGCCGATGCAGGCTCGGTGAGCTTTTACGCCTGGGATCAGAGCAGCGGCAGCGCGGGCAACAAGGTGGATGTCAGCACACGGGGCGGCACCACCGCCTTCTCGTCCGTGGGCGGCAGCAGCGCTGTCACCGTCACCGCGCTCAACGATGCGCCGGTGCTCACCGGCACCAGCAACTTCAACGCGATCACCGAAGACGATGTGGCCCACGCAGGGCAACTCGTCTCTTCCCTGTTCACCGCCACCGATGTGGACAACGGCGCCACCAGCGGCGTGGCCATCCATGGCACCGCCAACAGCCGCGGCACGTGGCAGTTCTCGACCGACGGCGGCAATGCCTGGACCGACATCGGCACGGTCGGCGACAACACCGCCTTGCTGCTGCGCGCCACCGACCGGCTGCGCTTCGTGCCGGACGGCCTCCATGCCGACAGCGCCTCGCTCGACCTGTATGCCTGGGATGGCACCACCGGCACGGCCGGCAGCAAGGTGGACGCCAGCACGCGCGGCACCACCACCGCCTTCTCCACGGCCAGCGGTGCGGTGTCCATCACCGTCACGGCGGTCAACGATGCCCCGGTGCTGAGCGGCACCAGCGCCTTGACCAGCATCGACGAGGACGACACCGCGGGCAACGGCCAGCTCGTCTCCTCGCTGTACACGGCCAGCGATGTGGACAGCGGCGCTGTCAGCGGCATCGCGGTCTACGGCCTCACCGCCGGTCAGGGCCGCTGGCAATACTCGCTCGATGGGGGCGGCAGTTGGAGCGACATCGGCGCGGTCGATGCAACGAGCGCCCTGCTGCTGGCTTCCAGCGACCGCGTGCGCTTCGTGCCCGATGGCCTCAACGCCGACAACGGCACGCTGAGCTTCTACGCCTGGGATCAAAGCACAGGCGCGGCCGGCGGCCTCGTGGACGCCAGCACGCGCGGCGGCACCACGGCCTTCTCGGCCACGGGCGGCAGCTCGGCCATCACGGTGACGGCACTCAACGATGCGCCCGTGCTGACGGGCACCAACGATTTCACCGCGATCACCGAAGACGACACGAACCACAGCGGGCAACTGGTCAGCAGCCTGTTCAACGCCAGCGATGTGGACAGCGGCGCCGTCAACGGCATCGCCATCCACGGCATCGTGAGCGGCCAGGGCACATGGCAATACTCGCTCGACGGCGGCAACAACTGGAGCAGCATCGGCAGTGTGAATGGCACCTCGGCCCTGCTGCTGCGCGCCACCGATCGCCTGCGCTTCGTGCCCGATGGCGAGAACGCCGATGCCGTGTCCCTGAGCTTCCATGCCTGGGATCAGACCACGGGCACAGCCGGCAGCAAGGTGGATGTGAGCACACGCGGCACCACCACCGCATTCTCGAGCGCCAGCGGCACATCCAACCTGGTGGTGGTCGCCGTCAACGATGCGCCCGTGCTGGGCACCACCACCGACTTCACGGCCATCGATGAAGACGACACGGCCAACGCCGGCCAACTGGTCTCCTCGCTCTACACCGCTGCGGACGTGGACACCGGAGCGGCCGGCGGCATCGCGCTGACGGGCAGCAGCAATGGTCGCGGCACCTGGCAATACTCGCTCGACGGCGGCACCACCTGGGGCAACGTCGGTGCTGTCTCGAGCGCATCGGCCCTGCTGCTCGATGCCGGCGACCGCCTGCGCTTCGTGCCCGACGGCCAGAACGCCGACACCGCCTCGCTCACCTTCGTGGCCTGGGACCTGACCAGCGGCAGCGCAGGCAGCAAGGTGGACGCGAGCACCCGCGGATCGACCACGGCCTTCTCCACGACATCCGGCACATCGGCCATCAGCGTCAACGCCGTCAACGATGCGCCCGTGCTGAGCGCCCACAGCGATTTCACGGGCATCAACGAAGACAGCACCAACGATGCCGGCCAGCTTGTCTCCACCCTGTTGACCTCCACCGATGTGGACAGCGGCGCTGCCAGCGGCGTGGCCATCTACGGCAAGAACGCCGGCAACGGCACCTGGCAGTATTCGACCGACAACGGCAGCACGTGGAACAACATCGGCGTGGTCTCCACCAATGCCGCCTTGCTGCTGCAAGGCAGCGATCGCCTGCGCTTCGTGCCCGATGGCCGCAACGCCGACACCGCCACGCTGAGCTTCCATGCCTGGGACCAGACCACCGGCACGGCCGGCGGCACCACCGACGTCACCACACGCGGCGGCAGCACGGCCTTCTCGGCGGCAGGCGCCACATCGTCCATCACCGTCACGGCCCTCAACGATGCACCGGTGCTGACCGGCATCGCCAACTTCACCCCGATCAACGAAGACGACACGGCCAACGCCGGTCAGGCCGTGTCCACACTGATCGCCGTCAGCGACGTGGATGCGGGCGCGGCCTCCGGCATCGCCCTGTACGGCACGGTCAATGGCCAAGGCACCTGGCAATACTCGCTGGACAACGGCAGCAGCTGGAGCAATGTGGGCAGCGTCAGCAGCTCGTCCGCCCTGCTGCTGCGCGGCTCCGATCTGCTGCGCTTCGTGCCCGACGGCCAGAACGCCGATACCGCCTCGCTCGACTTCCACGCCTGGGATCAGACCAGCGGCGCCGTCGGCAGCCGCGTGGACGCTGGCACGCGTGGCGGCACCACCCCGTTCTCCATCGCCTCGGGCACCTCGTCGATGGTCGTGAGTGCCGTCAACGATGCGCCCGTGCTGACCGGCACCCCCGACTTCACCGCCATCGGCGAAGACGACAGCAGCAACCCCGGCCAACTGGTCTCGTCCATCTTCACGGCCACCGATGTGGATACCGGCGCCGCCACGGGCATCGCGGTGCACGGCATGGATGCCGGCCGCGGCAGCTGGCAATACTCGCTGGACAACGGCACCAGCTGGTCCAACGTCAGCGGGGTGGATGCCACACATGCCCTGCTGCTGCGCGCCACCGATCGCCTGCGCTTCGTCCCCGACGGCCTGGAGGCCGACACCGCCTCGCTCGATGTCGTGGCCTGGGATCAGACCACGGGCGTCGCAGGCAGCCAGGTGGATGTGGCCACGCGCGGCGGCAGCACGGCCTTCTCGGTGGGCACCGGCACTTCGACCCTCACCATCAACGCGGTCAACGATGCCCCCGTGCTCACCAGCACGGCCAACTTCGCGACCATCCAGGAAGACAGCGCAGGCAACGCGGGGCAACTGGTGTCCTCCTTGTTCAGTGCCAGCGATGTGGATGCGGGCGCCGCCAGCGGCATCGCCCTGTTCGGCACCAGCGATGGCCGCGGCAGCTGGTCGTACTCGCTCGATGGCGGCAGCACCTGGCAAGCCGTGGGCAGCGTGGACGGCACCACGGCCTTGCTGCTGCGTGCCACCGATCGCCTGCGCTTCAACCCCGACGGCCTGAATGCAGACAGCGGCGCCATCAGCTTCCATGCCTGGGATCAGAGCACCGGCACCGCCGGCAGCAAGGTCGATGTCGCCACGCGTGGAGCCGACACGGCTTTCTCCACGGCCTCTGGCACCGCCACCATCGGCATCACGGCCGTCAACGATGCCCCCGTGCTGACGGGCACCAGCGACTTCGCCACCCTCACCGAAGACGATGTGGCCAACGCCGGCCAGATGGTTTCCACGCTGTTCACGCTCACCGATGTCGATGCCGGCGCAGCATCGGGCATCGCGGTCTTTGGCACCAGCAGTGGCCGAGGCACCTGGCAGTACTCGCTCGATGGCGGCACGAGCTGGTCGGACGTGGGCTCGGTCGATGCCTCGGCCGCCCTGCTGCTGCGCGCCACCGACCGGCTGCGCTTCGTGCCCGACGGACTCAACGCCGATGCCTGCGCCATCGACTTCTACGCCTGGGACCAGACGGCCGGCACGGCAGGCAGCCTCATCGATGTCGGCACCCGCGGCCAGACCACGCCCTTCTCCACGGCGGCCGGCAGCGCCGCGATCACCGTCAACGCGGCCAACGATGCCCCCGTCCTCAGCGGCGCCAGCGACTTCACCCCGATCACCGAAGACGAAGTGGCCAACGCCGGCCAAGCCGTGTCCACCTTGATAGCCACCACCGATGTGGACACCGGTGCAACCAGCGGCATGGCCGTCTACGGCCTCGGCAGTGGCCGCGGCACCTGGCAGTATTCGCTCGATGGCGGCACCAGCTGGTCGGGCATCGGCAGCGTGGATGCCAGCACGGCCTTGCTGCTGCGGGCCACCGATCGCCTGCGCTTCGTCCCCGATGGCGTGGATGCCGACACCGCATCGCTGAGCTTTCATGCCTGGGATGCCACCACCGGCACGGCGGGCGGGCGAGCCGACGTGAGCGTGCGCGGCGGCAGCACCGCGTTCTCCACCGCCTCGGGCACCTCGTCGATCACCGTCACCGCCATCAACGACGCCCCCTCGCTGACAGCCACCGCCCTCCACCCCACCTTCACCGAAGCTGCGGGCCTTGGCACCCAGGCCGCCGCCGTGACACTCTTTGGCAGTGCCACCATCGACACCATCGAAGCCAGTCAGCAGATCACCTCCCTGAGCTTCGAAGTGGCCGGCCTGCGCGATGGCGCCGACGAGCGCATCACCGTCGATGGCACCGCCATCACGCTGCAATCGGCGAGCACCGGCACCACCAGCGGCCGGAACATGGGCTATGCCGTCCTCATCGTGGGCGACACGGCGCGCCTGACCTTGAGCGCGGCGGCCCCGCTCACGGCCAGCCAGGCGCAAAGCGTGGTCACGGGCCTGAGCTACCAGAACACGAACACCGATCGCCCCACCGCAGGCCTGCGCACCATCACACTCACCCGCATCAAGGACGACGGCGGCACGGCCTACGGCGGGCTGGACACGCGCACCATCGCGGTGGCGTCCGCCGTCAGCGTCAGCCCCGTCAACGACGCGCCCACGCTGTCGGTCGATGCCAGCACCAGCCAGGCCACCGGCACGGCCAGTTGGTCCGAGTCCATGCTGCTGAGCGGCGCCAGCGACGCCGAAGGCGACACACTCAGCCTGGATGTGGTGCAGGCCCCCCTGCATGGCGTGCTGGAACGCACCGGGGACGGCCAATGGCACTACACCGCCAACATGGGCTACAGCGGCAACGACAGCTTCAGCTGGCGCGCCTACGACGGCGCACTCGGCAGCGCAGGCGTGCGGCAGATGGCCATCCAGGTGACGGCAGGCGCCCCACCGGTCGCCCTGCCGATCACCCCACCGTCTTCGGGCACCGATGCCACCACCCCGACCAACGACAACACGACCGGCAAGACACCGGACAGCGCTTCGTCCGGCACGCCCACGGCCGACACCCCTGCCAGCGGCACCGGTGCGTCCAACCCCATGCCGGGCAGCTCGGACAATGGCGCAGGCACCCCGACAGAAGACGATGGCAACGGCACTGCCGCCCTGCATGAACGCATCCCCACCACCGGCGGTGTGCGCAACAGCGGGATGGACTCGGGCCTCTATGCCGGCCAGACTTCGAACCTGCTGCTCAAGTACGGTGGCTTCAGCACGGCGCAGACAGGCCACAACGCCTCGGTCATGCAACTGCTGGAACTCATCCGCACCCACATCGATGTCGCCAGCAACGACATCAACCTCTCGCTCACGCCGCTGAGCAGCACCATGCACGTCCTGCCCCTGTCGCCCCAGACCCACGCCGGCTCCGACAGCACCACCGGCGACACGGGCCCGTTGACCGTGGCCCGCAGCGCCGCCTATTCGACCGGCCTGGGTCTGTCCATCGGCACCATCTGGTGGACGGCGCGCATGTCCGGGCTGGTCACCAGCGCGCTGCTGAGCACACCGGCCTGGCGCTCTCTGGATCCGTTGCCCATCCTGGCCTCGGATGAACGCGAGCGCCCTGAAGATGAAGAGCACGGCGACCGCGATGTCGAGCGCCTCTTCGATGCCGATGTCGCCCCCCCCGAGGAGCTGCCCTCCATCGGCTGAGCCAAGCGCCTCAGAAGTTGATCAGCATCACCCCGGCACCCAGGCTGACCTTGCGGAAGTTGTAGTCCAGCAGCGATTCGCCATAGCCTTGAAAGCCGCGTACATACCAGCGCAGGCCCTGCGGCTGATCCGCCGCGACCGGATAACTCCAGTCCACCTGCCATGAGCCGCGGTCCGCATCGCGCAGGTTGGTGCGCCAGGTCAGCGTCGTGATCGCACGGCCGGGCAGCCAGGAGGCGCGCACCTCGCCGCGGCCGATGTATTGCGTCAGGTCGGGGTTGTCGTCGCGATAGCGCTCGCGCATGCGACGAAACACCTGCGCCTCCAGCGTGAAGTTGTCCTTCTCCAGCCCGACGCCGAACTCGAAGCGATTCCAGCTGCGCGACAAAGGATCGGTCTGGCCATTGGACTGGTGCGCCACGCCCAGGCTGACCATGCGCCAGCGCCACCCCAGCGGCAAGGCCCGCAGGGACTCCGATACCGGCACCACATACATCAGCTGCGGCTCGTAGTCGGTGTTGCGAAAGGGCCTGGAGGCCTGCCCCGTCCACACCTGCCACTGCGCACGGTGCGTGTAGCCGAACCACAGATCCGCACCAGGCAACAGCACCTCCTGCGCCAGCTTCACTCGCAGCGACACCTGCACCATGGCCTCCAGGTGCCGATAGGCAGGCAAGGTGTCATCGGCCGCATGGGTGGGCGTGGCCGGCTCCCGGTTGACCCGATCACTGACGATGAAGGGCAGCAGGAAATTGGGCCGGTAAGTCAGCACCCGGAAGGTGCCGCGCTTGTCGGGCTTTTCCAGTTCCCAGAACTGCGACAAGGCCGATGGTGTGCGCAGGGAGCCTGCATCGGCTGCCGAGGCGGCGGGGGCGGCCGCAGGCGAAGCCACCGTGCGCGCGCCCTCCGCTTGCGCATCGGGTGAACCCGGCACCGGTGTTTCCGGCACCGGGCCGGTGGCGCGGCCAAAGCGCCGGTCATAGCAGGCCAATCGCGCCGCATCAGCATCGATGTGACGACAGTCCCCCGCCTCCTTCGCGCCTGCGGCTTTAACGCCAGGGACGGTCCCCGCCAGACAGATGGCTGCGCCAGCCACCCACGTCCTCACTCGCTTGCCTTGCTGCTGTGCCATGCGTCTTCAACCCTGATGACATCCCCGATAACCGCACGGAATGGCAAACAGCGTGCCCGATATGCATGCCCAAGGGCCAGCCGGTGCAGGAGAATATCGGCATGAGCCAAGCGCCTACGCCCTCCACCGACCCGATGCCCCAACCCCCGCAGCCGCCTGATCTCGACGCCTGTTGCGGCAACGGTTGCGATCCCTGCATCTTTGACCTGCACGACATGGCGATGGACGACTATCGCCGCGCCCTGCGGGCCTGGCAGACGCGGCAGGCCGAGCCGGCGACGCTGGCAGCCGGTGACAACGCCCCGGCCTGACGAGCTGGCGGCAAGCCGAAGGCATGGCATGAGCGCCCCCCCACTCACACAGGATCCTGACCTGCTGCGCCGCCTGCTGCGCGCCAAGGACCGCATGGACGGCGCATCCCACGAAGCATGGCCAGTCACACGCTTGGCCGAAGTCAGCGGCGTCTCGCAGGCCCACTTCGCGCGCTCGTTCAAGCAGGCCTTCGGCATCCCGCCGCACCGCTATCTGCTGACGCGCCGCATCGAGCGGGCCATGGCGCTGCTGCGCGACACCGAGCTGTCCATCACCGACATTGCCTTTGACACCGGGTGGTCCAGCCTGGGCACCTTCGGGCGCACCTTCCGGGACATCACCGGCGAGAGCCCGAGCACCATCCGCGCCCGCGCACGCGCCGTGGCCATTCAACTCGAGCGCGTTCCCCACTGCATCGTGGGCGCCGCACACCGCCCCCAACTCACGAGCGCAGTTTCGGAGAAGCGCCGCCAGGCCGCAGACGGTACAAACGGGCCTCAACAACAGGAGACCCCATGATTCAAGGCATTCAAGTCGTCGGTGTGTACGTGCGCGATCAGGATGAAGCGCTTGCGTTCTATGTCGACAAACTCGGTTTTCGCGTCCACACGGACGTGCGCAACGGCGATTACCGCTGGCTCACCATCCAGCATCCGAATCAAACGACGTTCCAGCTCGGCTTGTTCAAACCCGGTCCGCCCGTGCTCGATGCCGCGACCGCGCAAGCCGCGAGCGCCATCGTGGCCAAGGGCGCCATGCCGCCGCTCGTCCTCACGGTGACCGACTGCCGCGCCGTCTACCAGGACATGCTGGCCAAGGGCGTGGAATTCACGCAGGAACCCGTTGACCGGTATGGCACGGTGGACGCCGGCTTCCGCGATCCATCGGGCAATGGGTGGAAGATGATCCAGACGCGCGGCTGAGCACCCTCAGCGAAGGCCTCGCGCCCGCTGCCACGTCTCCACATACAAGGCCTCCACCTTTGCCCGCGCCCACGGCGTGCGTCGCAGGAACTTCAGGCTCGACGACACGCTGGGGTCATGCGTGAAGCACCGGATGGGAATCATGTGGCCCAACTCGGCCCAGCCGTAGTGATCCGCCAGGCATTCGACGATGTGCTGGAGGGTGGCGCCGTGAAGGGGGTTGTCGGGCTGGGTGGGGCTCGCCATGGAAAAGTCGGTCAGAGGAATGTGCGCACAGGGTACTGCATGCGCTGGATCTGCCAGCAAACCGACCTGCCTTGACGAGCACACTCAACGCGCAGCCTGATACAGCGCCGCCCCCGCAACCATCGGATCGCCCGTGCGCTCATACGCTTCGATCCAGGCGTCATAGTTGTGGATGGCCTCTTGCTGCCATGGATGAAAGCCCGGCTTGAAGTAGGCGAACAGGCTGCCCAGATGGCTGGAGAGGATGCCCCTGTAGCCAAACAGCCACCAACGGCACTTGGCCATCATCCACATGCGGCTGCCGAAGGAGAACCCATCGTTTTTGAGCAGACGGTTGGTATAGCGCATCGTCAGCACACTGAGGAACACGATGACGTGCAGCATCGCCACGCAACGCTTGACGTAGCCCACCTTCGCCACATCCTGCATCACGTCGTACGCGACGGCCTTGTGCTCCATCTCTTCCACCGCATGCCAGGCCATCATGGCGCGCAGCTTGGGATCGGCCTTGGCCATGGGCCGCTTCTTGACGAAGAAGATCTCGGCGAGCATGGCCGTGAAATGCTCGAAAGCCGCGGTCAAGGCCAGGTTGTAGGCCTTGGAGAAATGCTTGGTGTGAAAGGCGTTGTTCCAGTTGATGAAGTTGACAATGGCATCGACATCCATGCCCTGTTCACGCAGGCGCTGGTTGTACTTGGAATGCACGATGCCATGCTGACCTTCCTGGCGAATGAAGGTCTTGATTTCAGCCAGCAGCTTGGGATCCGTGGTCTGCTCACGGTAGGCCCGCACGCAGGAAATGAAATAGCGCTCACCGTCCGGGAAAGCGGCCTGCAAGGCATCGATCAGGCGGGACTTGTAGGGGTTGTTCTCGTACCACCAGCGGGGCAGCTCGCCGTCCAGGCCGAAGTCCAGCTTCTCGCGGGCGACCAGCTCCTTGGCGTTGTGCAGGGCTTGTTGGCTCATCTCTGTCTCCAATCGCACGCCTCAAAGGCGCATCACATTTGATTTGACGCAATCCTAAGAGCACGGCTCACGCCAGCAAGGCACGCTGGACGACAAGAGGGCAGGCTGCGCGTCACGACGCCGGCTTGAAGCGGCATATTGCGACTCTGCACCGTTGTCTGTATTAGCCGCCCGCTATGGCTGAAGGCGCCTACGACAGCGCCCGCACACATCTCAAGTGCCGGAGATCCCTCTTATGTCTTCCTGGTTCATTTCGACCCACGACTGAACACGGTTCCCGAGCCCCGGCTGAACCGTGTCTGCTCACAGATACGGCCTCAGACTGCGCGGCCGATGCGGTCAAGGCCAACACCGCAGAGGAGATGATGTGGGCAGCTTTCATGTCGAAATTTCTCAGGCTTTTGGGTAACTGGCAAATACAGACTCGCGTCCGTTCTTGTCGATCAGGAAGACGCTGTATGGGGCCTTGCGGGCCCCCATGTCCATGCCCGGAGAGCCTGGCGGCATGCCGGGGACGGACAGCCCGATGGCCTTTGGCTTTACGGCGAGCAATCGCTTCACTTCGACTGCTGGCACGTGGCCTTCCACGGCGTAGCCTCCTACCGAAGCTGTATGGCAACCGCCAAGTCGGTCTGGTATGCCAAACCGCTGGCGCACTCCCCCCGTGTCTTCGACCGGGGTCACCTTCACGGGAAAGCCGGCAGCCCTGAGATGGTCTGCCCACGCGCCGCAACAGCCACAAGACGGGTTCTTGAAGACCTCCACCAAGGGCAAGGCGCTTGCCGCACTCACGGGCAGTGTGAGCAGTGCACCGGATCCAGCGACAAGCGCCATGAAGCTACGCCGGCTGATGGACCGAGGCACATGCCCCTTGGGTTGATATGCATAGGTGGCCAAGGCCATTTCGTTCAGGTCGTTCATGATGGTCCTCTCTTTCAGTGGCCCGCATGGCTGCCTGACTTGCGGACGTTCAGGATATTGGCATCGGCTTTGGGCGGGATTGCCCGTGGCGCGTCGGGGACCTCAGCGGTGTATTCGGATGCAATGGAGCCAGCAGGGTGCTGGTACCAGCCAGGTTCCTTGTAGTCGCCATGAGCGAGCTCGTCGCCCACTTTCACCACGCTGAACATGCCGCCCATGCCGACAGGTCCGAAAGGCCCCATCCCGGTCATCATGGGCAGCGTGTTATCGGGGATGGGCATTTCCATCGCGGCCATGTCGTGCGTGCCTTTGTCACCCATCGTCATGTAGTCAGGAATCAGGCTCGAAATCTTCTTGGCGACTTCCTTCGGCACCCACCCGCCATCGGTCCCCGTCACTTCGAAGTGAGGCCCGTGCATGTGGATGGGGGGGTTGGTCATCGTCAGATTGCCCACGCGAATTCTGACCCTGTCACCCGTGCGTGCCACGAACGGGTCGATGCCCGGGAAGGCGCGGCCATTCCATGTCCAGAGGTTGAAGTCCAGCATGGTGTTCACCTTCGGCGTGGCGCTGCCTGGTTCGATGCCGTAGGCGTTCAGAATGAAGCCGGAGTCCCGGTCGACCTTGAACTGCCGTGGGTCCTTGGGGTGGACGATGAACAGCCCATCATCCCCATCTGGACCATCTGGTCCGCATGCGGGTGATACATGAAGGTACCCGGACGCTGCAGGACGAATTCGTACACGTAAGTCTTGCCAACGCCCATCGGTGGCTGGGTCAACCCACTCACGCCATCCTTCCCTGATGGGACCAGGATGCCGTGCCAGTGCACCGATGTCACCTCCGGCAGCCTGTTGGTCACGAAGATGCGGACACGGTCACCCTCAACCGCTTCAATGGTTGGCCCAAGGCTGGAGCCGTTGTACCCCACAGATTGGCCTTCATGCCTGGCGCGATTTCGCGCACCACGGGTTCGGCGACAAGATGGAATTCCTTGATGCCGTCCTTCATGCGCCAGGGCAAGGACCAGCCGTTGAGTGTCACGATGGGCTGACATGGTCGGCCATTGGGTGGCACGGGAGGAGGCAAGGTTGCCGGCGAGGTCTGGATGACCGCTTCGGGCAGCAGCGCTGCGCCCGCCTTGCTGACCACGGCCGCGCCGAGGAAGCTGGCACCAGCGGATTTGAAGAAGGTTCTACGGTTGGTCATGATGGTGTGCCTTTCTCAGTTGCCGCGGCTGGGCGAGCGGCCCGTTATGGCAGTCTGGAGGTCTGTTTCGGCCTGCCAGTAGTCGCGTAAGGCCTCGATGGACCCGACCACGCCATTGATCTGGTCCTTGGAGTCAGACAACAAATCAAAGACACTGACGAGCATGCCGTTGTAGCGAAGAAGGTTCTCCTCGGAGATGCGTTGACGCAGCGGGACCACCTCATCTCGGAAATGCCGCGCAACGGCGTAGGCCGTCCTGTAGGCCGAGTACGACTCGCGCACTTCCGAGCTCGCCTTGATGGCCACCTAAGACGCCAGCGAATCGATGATGGGACACTCAGGTCTGCCGTCTCCGCGGCAGCGACGCACCAGCCGGCTGAGTGTGGCTTTCATCACCAAAAGTTCCTTGGCCTTCCTGTCCAACTCGCGAATGTGTTGAAGCGCTATTGCTTTGACTTCCCGGCTGGTTCGCCCAGAGTCTCGCCAAAGGCTCGCGAGTTGGTCAATTGCCTGAAGGGAAAAACCGAGGTCACGTGCCTGTCGGATAAAGCGGAGCGTCTCGACATCCACCTCACCATATTGGCGGTAGCCGGACCCCGATCTCTGTACTGCCGGCAGCAAGCCAATATCCTCGTAGTGGCGAATCATCTTGACTGACATGCCGGAGGCGGCGGCCGCTTGACCAATATTCAGCATTGATCGCTCCTCAAAGCAACATGTTTTCAGCTTAAACCTTCCTACCGGGGGAGGGTAAAGCGCTCACGCCACTTGTATGACGCACGTCAAAGGAGGGGCTTGTGAGGCTTGACCTTCCCCCGGTGGGAAGGTTCACAGTCACCATGCCAACCGTGAAGGAGCGTGAAATGTTTGCCTATCAAGTCCATGACATGACCTGCGGTCATTGCGTCGGCACCATCACCAAGGCCGTTCAAGCACTGGATGGTGGCGCAAAGGTCGAGGCAGATCTAAACCGACATATGATTTTTGTGGAATCGACTTCTGCAACGGAGCCCGCCATTAAACAGGCGATTCGCGGGGCGGGCTACGAGCCCATTGGCGTCAAGTCTCAGAGCGGCCAACCCTCAGGTGTGCGCAACGGCGGGTGTTGCTGCGGAAGTGGCGCCGCACGTTGCGGCGCTTGAGTCGACTCAGTTCATTTTTTCGAGAGTTATCAACCCTGTCCCACTGTAAGGAAAAGACCATGCGTTCCATCCTCGTTCTCGCTATCGCCGCCATGTTCGCGGACGGTGCGTTTGCCCAGACCGTTCAGTCCGACCAGGACCATGCCGCACACCATCCTGCAGGGGCCTCTGCTGCTGCGCCTGCAACCAAGGGGGCCGCAAAGCCCGTGAAAAAGGTTGCACCGAAGCCCGCCGACAAGGCCAGTGCGCCATCCGCCATGCAAATGGACGCGATGATGAAGTCGATGAAGGACATGCATGACAAGATGATGGCCGCCAAAACGCCCGAAGAACGCCAGGCCTTGATGGATGAGCACATGAAGACCATGAAGGACGGCATGGGCATGATGGGCCAAATGAAGGGTGACCAGCCCGGCATGGGAATGCGCGGCAAGGAAGGCATGCCTTGCCAGGACGAGATGATGTCCAAGCGCATGGACATGATGGAAATGATGATGCAGATGATGATGGACCGCGAGGCGGCTCGCTCCCTGCCTGCGAAGTGATCGCCACAGGGGGCTGCCGTGGAACAAGCGGCGAGGCAAGCTGGCCGATGGTGGCCCTTATCGACGGGTGCGCCATCCCAGTACATCGGGTTCGTGGCCATCATGTTCGGCTTTCTGTTGCAGTGGTCCACACTGCTGACGCTGGCAATGTTCCCCGCGCTGGTGGTCATGTATGTGCGCCTGGCCATGGCCGAAGAACGTGACTCCGAAGCGGCCTTTGGTCAAGCCTGGCGCGACTATGCAGCGGCAACGCCCGGCTTTATTCCCAAGCTGACAGGGCAAGACGCCGACCGGCCCGTCAAGAACCACTGACACTCATTCGAGGTGCTCGATGAACCAGAACCCCAACCCTCCCTCGCGCTGGCGCTCGCCTGCGGGCATCTTCATGCTCGTCGCGGGCGCCGTCGGCATCTATTACCTCTTGACCGAGCATCTCACGCACGTCACGCAGGCGATTCCCTATCTGTTTCTCCTGGCGTGTCCTTTGATGCACTTGTTTGGACACCACCATGGCGGGCACGAGGGTCATCATCACGGTGACAACCATCGCGACAAGCGGGAATGAGCCACCACCTCGCACTGGCCTAGCGCATCATCAACAAGCAATGCGCGTGATTTTCCTGCTCGGACAGATGCAAACAGCCAACAAGAACAGGTCTTCGCCATGCCGTCATCGAACACGGAACACCACGACCATGCATCGCATGGCGCTCACCATGAGCACCAAGCCGCGCCTCAGCCAAACGCCACTCCTCGAACGCACGTGATGCCTGACGGCACGGTGATGCAGGGCGAGCACTGCTCGCACGACGCCCATCACGCCGACCACGCGCATGCCGGGCACGGCCATGCTGCGCATGCCCACCACGCAGCGTCGCCAAAGTCGGCCCCAAAAGGCGACCAGAGCCAGGTTGAGTACACTTGCCCCATGCACCCACAGGTTCGCCAGATGGGGCCCGGCAACTGCCCCATCTGCGGCATGGCCTTGGAGCCAGTGGTCGCCAGTGCAGAGCAAGATGAGAGCCCCGAGCTGAGGGACATGACCCGGCGCTTCTGGGTCGGCGGCTTGCTGGCCTTGCCCGTGTTCGCGCTGGAAATGGGCGGGCACCTGTTCAACATCCATCACCTCATTGCGCAGCAGACCTCGAACTGGGTTCAACTGGTGCTGGGCACCCCTGTTGTTCTTTGGGCCGGCTGGCCCTTCTTCACCCGTGCGCTTGCCTCGGTGAAGAACCGCAGCCTCAACATGTTCACGCTCATCGCGCTAGGGACCGGCGCAGCGTGGCTCTACAGCATCGTCGCGACGCTTGCACCCACACTGTTTCCCCCTGCCTTGCGTGATGAGAGCGGAGCGGTGGCAGTCTACTTCGAGGCCGCAGCCGTCATCACGGTTCTGGTGCTGCTGGGCCAGGTCCTGGAACTGCGTGCACGTGAGAAGACATCTGGTGCCATCAAGGCGCTGTTGGGTCTGGCACCCAAGACGGCAGTGAAGGTCAAGCCTGATGGCACCGACGAGACTGTCCAGGTCGACGGCATCCAGGCGGGTGACCTGCTGCGGGTGCGCCCCGGCGAGAAGGTGCCCGTCGATGGTGAACTGACGGAAGGCAAAGGCAACGTCGATGAATCCATGGTGACGGGCGAGCCGATCCCCGTTGCCAAGGCCGTTGGCTCCAAGGTCACGGCGGGCACACTGAACCAGACCGGTGGCTTTGTGATGCGCGCCGAGAAGGTCGGCGCAGACACATTGCTCTCCCAGATCGTGCACATGGTGGCCGCGGCTCAACGCAGCCGGGCGCCGATCCAGCGCATGGCCGACCAGGTCGCGGGCTGGTTCGTTCCGGCGGTGATCCTGGTGGCGGTGCTGACGTTCATGGCCTGGCTGGTCTGGGGGCCCTCACCCGCGCTCAGCTTTGCGCTGGTCGCGGCGGTGGCCGTTCTCATCATTGCCTGTCCCTGTGCACTGGGCCTGGCGACGCCGATGTCCATCATGGTGGGGGTCGGAAAGGGGGCCCAGCATGGGGTGCTCATTCGCGACGCCGAAGCGCTGGAGAAGATGGAGAAGGTCGACACCCTGGTCGTCGACAAGACCGGAACACTCACCGAGGGAAGGCCCAAGGTTGTTCACATTGAGGCGGCCGCCGGACACGCGGCCGAGGACGTCCTTCAGAAGCTGGCAAGCGTCGAGCGCGCCAGCGAACATCCGTTGGCGATGGCCATCGTCATGGATGCGCAGGCGCGCAAGCTGACGCTGTCGCCAGTGATGGACTTTGACTCGCCCGTGGGCAAGGGGGTCGTCGGGCGCGTCGATGGCCAGCTCGTTGTATCGGGTAGTGCCAAGTTCCTGGATGAGCATGGCATCGACTCCAGCAGCCTCGTCACTGCGGCCGAGGCGCAACGCCAGAAAGCCGCAACGGTCATCTTCGTGGGCATTGGCGGCAAGCTGGCTGGCTTCGTCGCGATTGCCGACCCCATCAAGGCGACCACACCGCAGGCCTTGAAGGCCCTCCAGGCCGCAGGTGTGCGCGTGGTCATGCTGACAGGCGATGGCAAGACCACGGCAGAAGCCGTGGGCCGAGAGCTGGGCATCGACGAGGTGGTGGCCGAAGTTTTCCCTGAGGACAAGGCAGCCGTCGTCAAGCGCCTTCAAGGTGAAGGGCGCGTCGTGGCGATGGCCGGTGATGGTGTCAATGACGCACCGGCACTGGCCCAGGCAACGGTGGGGTTGGCGATGGGCACTGGCACCGATGTCGCCATGGAAAGTGCGGGCATCACCTTGCTCAAAGGAGATCTGATGGGCATCGTGCGCGCGCGCACGCTGTCGCGGGCCACGATGCGCAACATCCGTCAGAACTTGTTCCTTTCTTTCGCGTACAACGTGGCGGGCATTCCGATCGCGGCCGGGGTGCTTTACCCGTTCTTTGGGCTGCTGCTGTCACCCGTGGTCGCAGCGGCGGCCATGGCGCTGTCATCGGTGAGCGTCATTGCAAACGCGCTGCGCCTCAGAGCTGCCAGGGTGGAATAGGGCTGATTTCGGCAATCGATCGGACACATTGCCTTATGCGAGGCCGGTTGCGCAACTTAAGCGAGCGGGTTCGATTCGGGAACCGATGACGGGTTTTGCTCGATAGCAGCTTGCCAGACCAATTGCGCGAGCGGCGGCTCCCGCTGCAAATCACGTCACTCGCCACAACCGCATAAGCTGGCAACCAGCCACCAGATAAAACAAGGGGCCAGAAGGCCCCTTGTCAACATGCATCTCACCGGCAGTTTGCGTTCTGATCAGGCCCCGCGCCCTCACTCCACCGTCACACTCTTCGCCAGATTCCGCGGCTTGTCCACATCCGTGCCCCTTGCGCAAGCCGTGTGATACGCCAGCAACTGCAGCGGCACCACATGCAAGATCGCTGACAAGGCGCCATAGTGCTCGGGCATCCGGATCACATGGATCCCCGCCTCCGCCTGGATGTGCGTATCGCTGTCCGCACACACATACAGCTCACCACCACGCGCCCTCACCTCCTGCATGTTGCTCTTGAGCTTTTCTAGCAGGGCATCGTTGGGAGCCACCGTCACCACCGGCATCTCGGCCGTCACCAGCGCCAGCGGCCCGTGCTTGAGCTCACCGGCCGGATAGGCTTCCGCGTGGATATAGCTGATCTCCTTGAGCTTCAAGGCGCCTTCCAGTGCGATGGGGTAATGCAGCCCGCGACCCAGGAACAAGGCGTTGTCCTTGCGCGCAAAGGCTTCGGCCCAGGACATGATCTGAGGCTCCAGTGCCAGCACGGCCTGCAGCGCGGCGGGCAGATGGCGCATGTCGGTCAGGTGCTTGGCCTCTTCATCGGCCGTCAGGTGGCCGCGCAGCTTGGCCAGCGTCAGCGTCAGCAGGAACAAGGCCGCCAGTTGCGTGGTAAAGGCCTTGGTCGAGGCCACGCCAATTTCGGCCCCCGCGCGCGTCACGTACGAGAGCTTGCATTCACGCACCATGGCGGACGTAGCAACGTTGCAGATCGTCAGCGTCTGCTGCATGCCCAGGCTGCGCGCGTGCTTCAGGGCCGCGATGGTGTCCGCCGTCTCGCCCGATTGGCTGATCGTCACCACCAGCGTGCGCGGATCAGGCACGCTGTCGCGGTAGCGGTATTCGCTGGCAATCTCGACATTGGTCGGGATCTTGGCGATCGATTCCAGCCAGTACTTGGCGGTGGAGCCCGAGTAATAGCTGGTGCCGCAGGCCAGGATCAGCACGCGGTCGATCTGCTTGAACACGGCTTCGGCGCCTTCGCCGAACAGCGTGGGCGTGATGGCCTCGACGCCTTCGAGCGTGTCGGCAATGGCGCGCGGCTGCTCGAAGATCTCTTTTTGCATGTAGTGGCGATACGGGCCCAGCTCGACCGCACCGCTGTGCGCCGTCACCGTGCGCACGGGGCGGTGGTCTGCATCCACACGGATGTGGTGGATCGAGCCCTGGGCCTTGTGTTCGATCCAGTGGCGACCGGGCTGCAGGTCCACCACGTCGCCTTCTTCCAGGTACACGATCTGGTCGGTCACGCCGGCCAAGGCCATGGCATCCGATGCGAGGAAGCGTTCCGTGTCATCGGCACCGCCCACGCCCATGATCAGCGGCGAGCCCTGGCGTGCGCCGATCACGCGCTGCGGCTCGTCGCGGTGGAACACGGCGATTGCATACGCGCCCGTCAGGCGCAAAGTGGCGGCTTTGACGGCCGCGAACAAGTCGCCGTCATACGAGATGGTCCACCAGGTGGGCAATGACTTCGGTGTCCGTCTGGCTGAGGAACACATAGCCCTTGGCCTGCAGTTCGCGGCGCAGTTCTTCGTGGTTCTCGATGATGCCGTTGTGCACCAGGGCCACGCGGCCGGGCTTGGTGGTAGCGGCATCGGCACCCGGCCCATGCGAGAAGTGCGGGTGGGCGTTGTGCACGGCCGGCGCGCCGTGGGTGGCCCAGCGGGTGTGGGCGATGCCCAGCGTGCTGATGATCTCTTCAGCATGCGCCTGGGCTTCGAGCTCGGCCACGCGCAGGGTGCTGCGCGAGCGGCGCAGTTGCCCGTCTTGCAGCACGGCCACGCCGCAGGAGTCATAGCCGCGGTATTCCAGGCGCTTGAGGCCTTCGACCAGAACCGGAACGATGTTGCGCGAGCCAACCGCGCCGACGATGCCACACATATCGATTTACCCTCACTGTTGCAGTGCAATAGATCGGCATCCTAACGAGAGTGAAAAGAAATGTTCATTCTTTTTTGACTTGTTTTTGAAAGGAAATTCCTCACCCAATCCATCATGAAAATTTCATTCTAAAATTGACAATGAAACGAAATTTCTTTCCATTTGCTTGTGAACAATTCCCTGCTCGATGAGGCTGATTTGACGCTGCTGAGCCTACTCCAGCGGGACGCCACCTTGTCCAATCAAGCCCTGGCCGAACTGGGGGGCATGTCGCCGGCCACCTGCCACCGGCGCGTCAAGCGGCTGCGGGAAGAGGGCTTCATCGAAGCGCAGGTGGCCGTGCTCTCGCCACAGCGCATGGCGGAGGCGCTCGGCTGGGGCCTGACGGCACTGGTGGAGATCAGCCTGGACGTGCAGACCCAAGAGGCCCTGGACGCCTTTGAAAAACGCGCCGTGGCCACCGACGAGGTGCAGCAGTGCTGGCGCGTCTCGCCCGGCCCGGATTTCGTGCTGGTGGTGCAGGTGCCGGACATGCCGGCCTATCAGGACCTGGCCCGGCGCCTGTTCACCCAAGACAGCCTGGTGCGCAATGTGCGCGCGTTCTTCTCCGTCAAGCGTGCGAAGTTCGGCACGCAGTGGCCATTGGCGCCATTGGCGCCATCGGGCCGCTGACCTTGCATGCAGCGCGCGTCACTTGCGCGATTTGCGTGCAGGCGGCTGCTCGGCGGGGATCGGCTCGACGATCTGCGAATCGGTGCGCAGGCTCAGCGAGGTGCCATCCAGTGGGTGCTTGCCCTTGTTGCGGGCCAGATCGCGCAAGGCTGCGGCCACTGCGGCGCCGCCACCGTCATCCAGCGTCGGCAGGACCTTGAGCAGTTCAGCATCGGACATGCGCGCCAGCTCTTCCACACTCGGGCGGCGCTTCTCGCCTGTGGAGGCGGTGTCCTCAGGCACATCGACTGCAGGGGCCGATCGAACGCTGGCCTCATGCTGCGCGTTGAGTTCACGCAGTTGCTGGGCGGTCATGCCGGGCTTGGGCATGGTGTCCGGCGATTCCGGGGTGTAGTTGGTCGACATCGCCTGCTCCATGCGATGTTGGCCCATGACCTGCCACATGACACTGGAGCCACCCACGATCAGCACGGCCAGAGCACTGCCGCCCACCAGCATCATGCGGCGGCTCGGCGGCCACAGCGGCTGGGCAGACGTGGCCACGCCGGGCGGCACCCAATTGAGGTCCACACGTGTGGACGGCCCTTCCGGTTCCGCGCCAGCGGTGCCCGCTGCACCGGCCAGCCCCCCTGCGACACCCATGCCGGCTGCCGCGGCGGCGGCTGCAGCAAAGGGCGAAGCCGGCCGTGACGGTGCCAGCAGCGTGGCATCGTATTCACGGCGAAGCTTGGGATCGATGAGCACCTCGTAGGCCGCATTGAGTGCGGCCATCTGCGTGTGCGCTTCGTCTTCAGGGCCGCCAGGGCCGTTGCCCCGATCGGGATGCAGTTTGGCGGCCAGGGCCCGGTATGCCGCGCGAATCACTTCTGCCGGCGCGTCCTGGGAGACTTTCAAGCGTTCGTAGTGGTTCACGTGATCCGGGTCCTGCTAAAGATCGAAATAATATCCCGCAATGAACGGCTGACGTTCATTCCAATCAAGTCATCTTCTTGTCTTTTGAGGACGCTGCCAGCTGGGCAAGGAGGCCTGCCGGGCCCGCGCCACCGTCAACTGCCCGGCCGGCGCATCCTTGCTGATGGTGCTGCCGCCCCCGATGGTTGCGCCATCACCCAAGGTCACCGGCGCGATCAACACGCAGTTCGAGCCCACGTGCACATCGTTGCCGATGATGGTCTTGTGCTTGTTGGCCCCATCGTAATTGGCCGTGATGCTGCCGGCGCCATAGTTGACGCGCTCGCCCACTTCGGCGTCACCCAGATAGGCCAGGTGATTGGCCTTGGCGCCTTTGGCCATCGTGGTGTTCTTGACCTCGACGAAGTTGCCGATGTGCACCTCGGCCGCCAGTTGCGCACCAGGCCGCAGCCGCGCGAAGGGGCCGATCAGCGAGCCGTCGCCGACCGTCACACCCAGCGTGTCGCCATCGATGTGCGTGAAGGGATGGATCACCACGCCCGAGCCGATGCGGGCATTGCGGATCACGCAGTTGGCGCCGATCTGCACCTCGTCGCCCAGCTCGACCTGGCCTTCGAACACACAGTTGACATCGATGTCGACATCGCGGCCGCATTGCAGCGTGCCGCGCAGATCGAAGCGCGCCGGATCGGCCAGGCGCACGCCGGCTTCCATCAGGCGCACGGCCTGCGAACGCTGATGGCGGCGTTCCAGATCGGCCAGTTGCGCCGGGCTGTTGACGCCCAGCACCTCGATCTCATCCTGGGGCTGGGCCGCCACCACAGTGAGGCTTTCGGCCTGGGCCATGGCCACCACATCGGTCAGGTAGTACTCGCCCTGCGCGTTGTCGTTGGTCAGGCGCGAGAGCCATTGCTTCAGGCGCGCGGTGGGCGCGGCCATCATGCCGGTGTAGACCTCGCGGATGGCGCGCTGCTCAGGCGTGGCGTCCTTGTGTTCGACGATGGCCAGCACCTTCTGGCCCGAGGCATCGCGCACGATGCGGCCATAGCCGGTAGGGTCATCCAGTTCGATGGTCAGCAAGGCCAGCTTGTCGCCACCGCAGGCATCCACCAGGGCTTGCGCCGTGCTGGCTTCGATCAGCGGTGTGTCGCCATTGAGGATCAGGGTGATGCCTTCATCGGGCAGCACGGGCACGGCCTGCTGCACGGCATGGCCGGTGCCCAGTTGCGGCTCCTGGCGCACGAAGTGCAGCGGCGCGTCGGTGAACGCCGCCTTCATCTCCGCTTCCACCATCTCGGCGCCGTGGCCGGTGATCACCACATCGCGCGCCGCCTTGAGCACGGAGGTCGTCGCGATCACATGGGCCAGCATGGGCCGGCCGGCCAGCTTGTGCAGTACCTTGGGGCGGGCGGACTTCATGCGGGTGCCTTTGCCCGCGGCCATGATGACAATGGAAAGCGACATGGAACTGCCTGTGTTGTTGTGAGTGGGAGTCAAGCGGCCGGCTCAGCGCTCGGCATCGGGCACCGGGACCGTCACCATGCGGGGGCTCACAGCCTGATGCGGAAAATCCTTGAGCGCTGCCTGGAACAGGAAAGGGTATAGCTCATCTATCGGCGATCCGAGTCGTTCGTGCACCGCATGCGTCTCATAAAGCACCTGATTGTTGCGGCGATCACGAATCAGCAGATCGACCTGCATTTGCGTCCAGGGCGGCTCCATCGCCATGCTGATGCCGAAGCCGCCGCGCCCGCCGCTGCCCCACCAGCCGCCCCAGCCCGGCCGCCACGGGCCGTAATAAGGTCGATAGGGGCCCCAGGGTTCATAGCGGCCGCGTTCATCCACCAGGGTCTGGGCGCCGACCTGCACCGTCACGTCTGCGCGCGTGGCGTCGTCCACCTTGCGAAACCCTGCGGCAGCCAGCGCCGGCTCGGCAGCCGCTTCCAGCTTGGTCTGTGCCTCGGCCCGGTTCTGCTGCGAGGGCAGACGCTCGAACACATAGGCACCGGGCTGGCGCCCTTCGGGCCAGCTGCCATAACTGGCCACCTTGCTGGTGACCTCATGAAGGCCGGCGCAACCGGCCTGAGCCAGGGCCAGGGTCAGGGCCGCGAGGGCCCAGCCCAGACGGTTCAAGAACAGGCGCATGCGTGATGACATGTCGGCACCTTTCGCCCTTTGCCTTTTTGCCAACGAGCCGGGAACGGCCCGCCTCGTCGGCACATCAGGCCTTGCGGATGTGGATCTTGGACAGCGGCACCGCCGTCTCGGCCGGCAGCCCGTCGGTGGGGGTGCCGCAACCTTCGTCCTCGTCGAACGCGATGTCGCCGCCCGCCATGGGCTTGCCCGTCGCCTGGATGGTCTCGAACGGGTAGAGCTTGCGGTCCATCATGTGCGAGGGAACGATGTTCGACAAGGCGGTGAACATGTTGTCGACGCGGCCAGGGAATTTGCGGTCCCACTCGTTGATCATCTCGCGCATCTGCTGGCGCTGCAGGCCTTCCTGGCTGCCGCACAGGTTGCACGGGATGATCGGGAACTCGCGGTGCTCGGCGTAGGTGGCCAGATCCTTTTCGGCGCAATAGGCCATGGGGCGGATGACCACGTGCTCGCCGTTGTCGGTCACCAGCTTGGGCGGCATGCCCTTGAGCGTGGAGCCGAAGAACATGTTCATGAACATCGTCTGCAGGATGTCGTCGCGGTGGTGGCCCAGGGCGATCTTGGTGCAGCCCAGTTCGGTGGCCACGCGGTAGAGGATGCCGCGGCGCAGGCGCGAGCACAGGCTGCATGTCGTCTTGCCTTCGGGCACCACGCGCTTGACCACGCTGTAGGTGTCCTGCTCTTCGATGCGGAAGGGCACGTCGACCTTGGTGAGGTACTCGGGCAGCACATGCTCGGGGAAGCCCGGCTGCTTCTGGTCCAGGTTGACAGCGACGATCTCGAACTGGATGGGCGCCCGCTTCTGCAGGTTCATCAGGATGTCGAGCATGCCGTAGCTGTCCTTGCCGCCGGACATGCACACCATGACCTTGTCACCGTCTTCGATCATGTTGAAGTCGGTGATGGCCTGACCCACCTGCCGGTGCAGGCGCTTGCTGAGCTTGTTCATCTCAAAGGCGTGCCGGGCGGCCTGCAGCTCTTCGGGGGTTTTGCCGCTGTCGGCCTTTTTCGCCGACCCGCCATCCGCTGCCACCACGGCATGCTCGGCAGCCAGCGCGGCATGCGCGAGCAACACGGCGTCGTCAATCTGGCGGTCGACCTGCGCGAGGTCGAGCAGAGGCGCTTCTGAGGAAGGGGTACGGGCGTTCATGGGCCGGATTTTCGCCGATGTCGCCGCTCTGGCGCCCGGCGTCGTCTCGATGACCGCCGTCCGGGCACCCAAATCAAGGGTAATTTGCATGCCACATGTTCATGTGAGCAACCTACAGTGTGCGTTTCGGGCGCGGCCCCTCCTGGCGCCTCTGGCCCCACTACATCACCTCATTCCAAATTTGGGAGTTTCGATGCGTCAAACACTCCGCCGCACAGGCTTGTCCGCGGTCTTCTCCATGTCTGCCTCGGCGACCATCGCCCTGGCCTGCCTGGGCGCTATGCAGGCCAGCCAGGCGCAATCTGCCTACACCTTGAGCGTGCTGGCCAAGCCCTCCGGTGCGGGCTCCTTCCTGCCCACCTCGCTGGACAACCAGGGCGTCGTGCGTGGCGGCATGTACCAGGTCAATGGCTACACGCCCGATACGGCAGCCACCAATTGCTTCCTGTACTGCCCGCTCTATTCGGTGCGCGAGGCTTACTGGCCTGCCGCCACCAGCAGCGGCACCGTGACGGGCAAGGCCGGCGTGCGCGATTTCTTTGGCCTCATGGGCGGCGGCAGCGGCACGCAACTGGGGGCGGTGTCCTCGGCCAAGACGCTGGACTACCCGACCTGGGTGCCGCATCGCTGGCTGCCCCTGCCTGTGACCCAGGCCGGCGACTTTCATCCACGCCCGACTCACGTGCTCGTGCCGGGTGGCACGCCACAAGCGCTGTTCCCGGAAGGTCCCGCCCCTTTGAGCATCCTCGGGGCGAACGATGCGGGCACGCTCGTCGGCGCGCGAGGCGCCATCAATGCGCAAGGTGTGCCCTACAGCATCCCCGTGGTGTGGCGGCAAGGTGCGCGCACGGATCTGCCGGTCATCCAGCAGGCGCCACAGATGTCTGCCCTGGCCCTGGACGTCAATGAATCCGGCGTCATCGTGGGCGCCACGACCGACTGGGTGCCCTCCACTTCCGGCGGCTTCAACTCCGCATACCGCCCCACCCTGTGGACCGACGGCCAGCCCACCTACCTGGGTGGCCAGGAAATGGCGGAGCTGATGGCCCTGGCCATCAATGAATCCGGGCAGGTGATGATCGGCCCGCAGATCGGAACCAGCTTCCAGTTCAATCCGGTCGCCTATCTGTGGTCCAACGGCGCGGCCATGCAGATGAGGGCGAGCGGCAAGTCGGTCCACCCGCTGGCGATGAACGACAAGGGCGTGGTCGTCGGCTGCACACGCACGCTTGAGCAGGACCCGAGCATCACCTACACGCGAGCCGATCTGACCGCCTTCATCTGGCGCGACGGCAAGCTGCTGCAACTGGAAAACGACATGGCCACCAAGGGCCTGAGGCTGCCCACTGGCACGCGCCTGGGCTGCCCCTTTGCGATCAACAACCAGGGCAGCATCCTGGCGTTCTATTACAAGCTCAGCGCGCCGGACACCATCACCTGGGTGCGGATCAACGCCAAGCCCTGATGCAGGCCGAACGACCGGGCTTCACCATTGCCCGGTCTCCATCTTGATCGCCACCTCGCAGTCCTCGAAGATCTCGAGCTTGGCGATCTGCACCCGCACACCCAGCACGCCGGGCAACTCCATCAGGCGCTTGCACAGCTTGCCGATCAGTGTCTCCAGCAGGTTGACGTGCACGGCGGTGCAGTCCTCGATGATGATGGCGCGCACCTTGCGGTAGTCCAGCACGTTGAGGATCTCGTCGTCGTGCGGCAGCAGGGGCTGGCTGCCCATGTTGAGTTCGGCGTCCACACGGATGGGCTGCGGCGCATCCTTTTCGTGGTCGAGCACACCCAGGTTGGCGTCGAAGCGCAGGCCGGTCAGCGTGAGGATCTGGTTGCCTTTGGTCAGGGACATGGTGGCGTGTCTCGCATCATCGAAAAATCGCGCTCGAAGCGCTGGAGGTGCTGGCCGCCATCGACCAGCAAGGTGGTGCCCGTCATCGAGCGGTTGGCCAGGGCGAAGGCCACGGTGGCGGCCACATCCTCCGGCGTGGAGGAGCGGCCCAGGGGCGAGAGTGTGTGGGCGGCCGCGAAGGCTTCGCCTTTCAACCACTCGCTCGTCAGGGTCAGGCCAGGCGCCACGCCCACCACGCGCACATGCGGTGCGAGGGCCAGGGCCAGCAGCGTGTTGGCCGATTCCAGCGCTGCCTTGGACAAGGTATAGCTCAGGAAATCCGGGTTGGGGTTCCAGAGCTTCTGATCGAGCAGATTGACCACCGCCCCCTGCCCGCTGCGCTGCAGCACGTGTTCGAACAACGCCTGCGCCAGCACGATGGCCGGCGCGGTGTTGGCACGCAGATGCCGCTCCAGCATGGCGTAAGTGAAGCGCTCGGCGTTGTCGTATTCGAAGGTCGATGCGCTGTTGACCACGGCATCGAGGTGGCCGAAGTGCGCCGCGATGCCGGGCACCAGCCCGCGCACCGCCGCCTCATCGGCCAGATCGGCACACCACACGTGCACACGACGGCCCAGGGCCTGGATCTCGGCGGCCGTGGTCACGGCTTCGGCCTGCGAATGCCGGCAGTGCACGGCGATGTCCCAACCCTGACGGGCCAGCGTCAGGGCGATCTCCCGGCCCAGCCGCCGGGCCGAGCCCGTGACCAGCGCGACACGCGGGGTGCGGTCTTGCGAGGGCATCGATGAATCAGACATGGCGCGCTTCCTACAATGCGAGCATGCACCGCCCGCCTTCTTCCGACCACAGTGTAGTGGCCGCCCCCGTGACCGCCCATCCGCTGGCCGAACTCATCGCGCACGAAATCCGCGAGCGCGGCGGCTGGATGAGCTTTGAGCGCTACATGGAGCTGGCCTTGTACGCCCCCGGCCTGGGCTACTACAGCGGTGGCCGCCGCGTGCTGGGCCACCGGCCGCAGGACGGCAGCGATTTCGTCACCGGCCCTGAACTCACACCCCTGTTCGGCGAAACGGTGGCCCGCCAGATCGCGCAGGCACTGGAAGTCACCGGTACCGACGAGGTGTGGGAGTTCGGTGCCGGCAGTGGCGCGCTGGCCATCCAGCTGCTCGGCGAGGTGGGCGACCGCATCCGCCGCTACACCATCGTCGATCTCTCCGGCACCTTGCGGGATCGGCAGCACCAGGCCATCGCCCGGGCCCACCCTCAGATGGCGCACAAGGTGGTCTGGGCCGACAGCCTGCCCGAGCAGATGCAGGGGGTGGTCATTGGCAACGAGGTGCTCGACGCCATGCCCGTGCACCTGCTGCACTGGACGGGCGAATGCTGGATGGAGCGCGGCGTGACCCTGGCCAGGCCCACCGGGCAGGACGACGATCTGCGGTTCACATGGTCAGACTGCCCCGCGCCCGAAGGCGTGCGCCCGCCCACCGAGCGGCCAGACAGCGATTACGCGCCCGGCACCGTCACCGAAACCCACGGCCAGGCCGAAGCCTTCATCACCACGCTGGCGCAACGCATGAGCCGGGGCGCAGCCTTCTTCATCGACTACGGTTTTCCGGAGGCCGAGTACTACCTGCCCCAGCGCCACGGCGGCACGCTGATGTGCCACCACGCACACACGGCCGACACGGATCCGCTGGCCATGGTGGGCGACAAGGACATCACCACGCACGTGAACTTCACCGGCATCGCGCTGGCCGGGCAGGAAGCCGGATGGGAGGTGCTGGGCTACACCAGCCAGGGCCGCTTCCTGGCCAACTGCGGGCTGGGCGAAGCACTGGCCGCCACAGGGGACGCCGTCACAGCAGAAGCCCTGAAGGCACGCGCCGCCCTGCAGATGCTGGTGGCCGAACACGAGATGGGCGAGCTGTTCAAGGTGATCGGCTTCGTCAAGGGGCCATGGTTCGACGCCATCGGCTTTGCGCACGGCGACCGCACCCACACGCTGTAAGGCGGACTGGGCCGTTCGGCTCAGACCAAGCGGTTTCCCCAGGGGCGTTTGGCCGATTTTTCATGTCGCACAAAGACACCCGGCGTCCATTTGAGGGGCTTGGGACAAATGTCCCATCCACCGAATGGACAAGCTGTGAAGGTCATGCGACAGTGAAATACGTTTCGACACATTCTCCGGGTGGAGGGTGGTCGAACAGGGAGCACCGCATGAAAACCAAATTGATCTTGGCCGCCTTGGCCGCATTCGCCGCCACCACCGCACAAGCTTCGTCGAGCCTGCTGGTGACCATCGATTCCCCCGTCGTCACAGCCACGGGCGATTTCTCATGGTTGAGCCTGGATTACGGCCTGGGCGCCGCCGTCGAAGACCAGACCGGCTGGGCCGACCTGAGCACGCCGACCTTCGCGGCGCAGCAACTGAACTATGACTACGGCACACAGGCCCTGGTCAGCACGGCCGCCGGCAACACCGCCAGCGCATCGCTGACCGAAACCGGCTATCGCTTCTTCGTGGCCACGGGCAATGCCGGCGGCATCGCCGTGGCCAACCTGGACATCTACGGCTTCTTCTCGCTGGCGCCTGGCGCCACGATGACGCTGCAGTGGAACCGCACGATCAGTGGCAGCCACAGCGGCCAGGTCAACGCACCGAACAGCTACGACTTCGTCAACGGCATGGTGGTCAACACCTCAGGCATCCTGGGTGGCCAATGGACGGGCTTTGATCCGGTCTATGACGTGGTCAACGTCAACAGCCCGGCCGGCTTTGCCATCGCCGGCACCGGCCCCCAGGCGCTGACCTACACCAACACATCGGACGCCACCATGGTCGGCGAGTTCCGCGGCAGCGTGCAGGTCTACACCCGTGACGCCGTGGTCGCCATTCCCGAGCCGGAAACCTACGGTCTGGCCCTGGCCGGCCTGCTGACCCTGGGCGTGGCGCTGCGCCGCAAGCGCTGATCACTGATCCAGCCGGATCCGGTAGTCCAGCACATTGCCCCAGATCGGCTGGTAATTGCAGCCGGTCGGCCTGAAGCCCCATGACAGGATGGAGCGCGCCGTGCGCGTGCCCCCACTCATCGGCTGGACCAGGTACAAGTGGTTGATGGCGTTGGCCACCACCGCGAACTGCCATGTGGGCTGCACCGCATTGATGACATCGCCCAGGTGCACGCTGTCATCGCCCACGGGGCGGAAGGCGCCGCTGGCATCCATCACGCAATGCAGCACGTACTCGCGGCTGCCGGGCAAGGGCGCGCCCCCGAAGCCGAAGCCCTGCTTGATCTTCACCGGACAGGCAAAGGCTCGACGCTGCGGGTCATAGCCGCAACAGCTCATCTCCTCGTAATACGTGCTGCCCATGAACGACACCTTGGCACCGCACTGCCGGGTGGCCGTGTAGAAGGGATCGGTCGTACCAACGTACTGCGCATCCTGGGCACAGCTCTTGTACTTGTCGTACAACTCGGCCTGCAGCTTGACCTGGGCATCTTCCGTGGTCGCGGATGACAGCATCTTGGCCACCTCCTGCTTGACCTGGCTGCCGCAGACGGTGGTGGACTGGGCTTGCGCCGCGGTGGCGCACAAGCCGAGCAGCAGCCCGAAGGCCACGCCATGGCGGACATGCGACAGGCGTGAGTGACGGCGGACTTCCTGAAGGTGAACCTGGGACATGATGATCTCCGGAATCGATGAAAACATCGATGGAAAGCGGCGGCCGACGCCTCAGGCGGCCTGCACGGAACAAGGAGGAGATCCCCGACCAGAACGCACCCGGGGACGAGGCGTGAAGCCCATGATCCAAGCCGCTGAGGGGACGCCACAAGGTGGCCGCTGGCACCCGCTGGGAGAGCTAGGGAGCACTTCCCCCTAACTTGGCCATCCGCGCCAGGATCAGACGAAAGGCCGAGGGGTATACCGCCGGTCGTGGCGGCCATGCTGCACTGCCGCGATAATGGCGCCCATGCTGCAACAACGCACCCTCAAATCGCTGACCCGCGCCGTGGGCGTCGGGCTGCACAGTGGTCAGCGCGTCGAACTGACGCTCAGGCCCGCGCCGGCCAACACCGGCATCGTGTTCCGGCGGGTGGATCTGGCGCAGCCGGTGGACATCCCGGTCAATCCGGCGTCCGTGTGCGATTGCCGCATGGCCACCACCATTTCGCCCGGCGGCGATCCCGGTGCGCCCAAGGTCAACACGATCGAGCACCTGATGTCGGCCTGCGCCGGCCTGGGCCTGGACAACCTCTACGTGGACATCACCGCCGAAGAGGTCCCCATCCTCGATGGCTCATCGGCCGCCTTCGTCTACCTGCTGCAAAGCGCCGGCATCGAGCTGCAGAAGGCGCCCAAGCGCTTCCTGCGCGTGACCCAGCCGGTGGAGGTGCGCGAAGGCGAAGGCCGCTCGCTCAAGTGGGCCCGCCTGGAGCCTTATCACGGCTACAAGCTGGCCTTCGAGATCGATTTCGATCATCCTGCCGTGGACCAGACCGGCCAGCGCGTGGTGTTCGACTTCTCCAGCGGGCAATACAAGCGCGACATCGCCCGCGCGCGCACCTTCGGCTTCACCAAGGATGTGGAGACCATGCGCTCTCGCGGCCTCGGCCTGGGCGCCAGCATGGACAACGCCATCGTGGTGGACGACTACCGGGTGCTCAACAGCGATGGCCTGCGCTACGACGACGAGTTCGTCAAGCACAAGATCCTCGATGCCATCGGCGATCTGTACGTGGTGGGTTATCCGCTGCTGGCTTCGTACACGGCCTTCAAGTCGGGCCATGCGATGAACAACCAGTTGCTGCGCGCCCTGCTCGCCCGCGAGGATGCCTATGAGATCGTCTCGTTCGAGGACGAAGCCAAGGCACCGCGCGGCATGGCCGAGCTGGCCCCGGCCTGGTAAGCGAAAGGCCACAACAACATGGTGCTGTTCAGAGCCATCGGCCTGGTGCTGGTGCTGGCCTTCGTGCTGTGCATGGCCGCGCACACGCTCACCGGTGAAGCCATCTGGCGCCAGCGCGCCATCGTGATGCTCAAGTGGGGCGTGGCCATGGGCCTGGCCTTCATCGGCTTCATGGTGTTGCGGCGCGCGGCGGTCTTTCTCTGATTTCCGCGATCAGTCGTCTCGGCCTCGGCCGCGTGCCTGCAGCGTCTTGCTGAACACTGACTGGCCATCGATGTCGCGCAGGTCCACCGTCAGGGCGTGGCTGTGGCGATCGATGTTGACCTCGCCGAAGAACTGCAGGCCGGCATAAGGCGACAGATTGGACTGGCCCGCCGCCGGCGCCTTCTGAAAGACGACCTGCGGGCCGAAGGTGTTGTCCAGGGCATTCGGGCCAAAGGAGCCGGCATTCAGCGGCCCCGACACGAACTCCCAAAAGCCGTCGAAGTCCTTGTACTGCGCCTTGGCCGGATCGTAGTAGTGCGCGGCGCAGTAGTGCACATCGGCCGTCAGCCACACCACATTGCGCACGCGCTCGCGCTGGAGATGGGTCAGCAACTCGGCGATCTCCAGTTCGCGGCCCAGCACAGGCCCGTCACCATTGGCCACGGCTTCATACTGATCACGGCCTTGCGCATCCTTGCCATCCCCCACGATCAAGCCGATGGGCATGTCAGCGGCAATCACCTTCCAGGTAGCCCTGGAACGCGCCAGCGCCTGCTTGAGCCAGTCCAGACTGTTCACGGCCCAGGAAGGCGGTCTCGGGGCCGGCCTGGGTCTGGCGGTTGAAGCTGTTGGGACCACGGTAGCTGCGCATGTCGAGCACGAACACGTCGAGTTGCGGGCCGTAGGCAAACTGGCGATACACGCGCTGCGATTCCTGCGCATGGAACGGCCGCATCGGCGCGAAATCCAGGAAGGCGCGGGTGCCGCGTGCGATCAGCAGGGGCACGTTCTTCTCGGTGTAGCGCGCATCGCCCGCGACCGACTTGGCATCCGACCAGTTGTTGGTCACTTCATGGTCGTCCCACTGCCAGATCTGCGGCACCTCGGCGTTGAAGCGGCGCACGTTGTCGTCGAGCAGGTTGTAGCGGTAGCGGCCACGGAATTCGTCGAGCGTCTCGGCCACCTTGGCCACTTCGGGCGTGACGATGTTGGTCCACAGACGGCCTTCTTCCACGGTCTTGGATTCGGGGATGGGGCCGTCGGCATAGATGTTGTCGCCGCTGTGGATGAAGAACTGCGGCGCGCGCTGGCGCATGGCTTCGTAGATCTTCATGCCACCGAAAGAGGGGTTGATGCCGAAGCCCTGGCCGGCGGTGTCACCGCCCCAGGTGAAGCGGATGTCCCGTGCATGCAGGGCCGGCACACTGAAGCGGCCGAGCACGGGCTCGCTCATGGAGCGGGCGTTGTCCAGCCCCTGGAACTGCACACGCACGAAGACGTCCTGGCCAGCAGGCAGGCGGGTGAGATCCTGGCGCACAGTGAAGTCGCCCTCTTCCAGGGCGTGCGGGCCGATGATCTTGGTGGCACGGCGGAACGACTCGTCCAGCGACCACTCCACGATGGCCCGCGCGGGCCGGTCGGCACGGGCCCACAGCATCACGGCGCCGGGCAGCGGATCGCCGAATTGAAGGCCCTGGGCCACGGGGCGCACGGCATCCGAGCCGATGATGGCCGGCCCCGCCACAGCCTGGGCGCGCGATGCGAGAGGCAGCACCGTCGCGCCCAAGGCGGCGGTCGATTGCACCAGGAAAGAACGGCGGTTGGCATTTGAAGAATCCGACATGACAGCTCCGGTGGGTGGATGTGTCCGATGTTGACAAGCACACATGACCCAGGCTTGACGCGCAAAACCCACATCGCTGGTCCCATTCACCCAGGGCACTCGCAAACTCACCCGGGATACCGGACCAATTGGCGACGCTTTGAAGGCACAACTGGCACCGGCGCGCACTTTATCGGGATACTCCCGGGATCATGGGACGGTATCGTCACTAGGATGGATGCACGACAAAACGCCCGTCAGAGGCATGCATGCGTTCAAAGGGATCCACATGAACTATCACGCCTTGTGGCGGCGCTCGATCGACGACAGGGACGCGTTCTGGCAGGAGCAGGCGCAGCGCATCGAATGGCACCGACCGTTCGATGAGGTCTGCGATCACGGCAACCCGCCATTCGCCCGATGGTTCGCCGGCGGCCAGACCAATCTGTGCCACAACGCCGTGGACCGCCATGTCCCCCATCGCCCGGATCAGGCCGCCTTGATCCATGTCTCCACCGAGACGGACAAGGAGCGGATCATCAGCTATGGGCAGCTGTTCGTCGAAGTGCAACGCATGGCCGCCATCCTGCGCAAGCTGGGCGTGCAGCGCGGCGACCGGGTCCTGATCTACATGCCCATGGTCCCGGAAGCGGTGATCGCCATGCTGGCCACGGTGCGGCTGGGCGCCATCCACTCCGTGGTGTTCGGGGGCTTTGCCAGCCACTCTCTGGCCAGCCGCATCGACGATGCCCGGCCCACCGTGATCGTCTCGGCCGATGCCGGCTCGCGCGGCGGCAAGGTGATCCCCTACAAGCCGCTGCTGGACGAGGCCTTGAAGCTGAGCACCCACCCGGTCGCCCACGTGCTGATGGTCGACCGCGGGCTGACGCCCTGGGATTGCCGGGCCCCACGCGATGTGCCTTACCGGCAGGCCTACCGCGAGGTGCTGGATGCCGCCGTGCCCTGCGAATGGGTCGACTCGGATCACCCCAGCTACACGCTCTACACCAGCGGCACCACCGGCAAGCCCAAAGGCGTGCAGCGCGACACGGGCGGCCATGCCGTGGCGCTGGCCGCCTCGATGGACATGATCTACGACGGCCAGCCGGGCGAGACCTTCCTGTGCACCAGCGACATCGGCTGGGTCGTGGGCCACAGCTACATCGTCTACGGGCCCTTGCTGCAAGGCATGAGCACCATCATCTATGAAGGCCTGCCCATCCGCCCGGATGCCGCCGTCTGGTGGTCGCTGGTGGAGAAGTACAAGGTCAGCGTGATGTTCTCGGCCCCCACCGCCATCCGCGTGCTCAAGAAGCAGGATCCCGACTGCCTGCGCCGCCACGATCTGTCGTCGCTCAAGCACCTGTTCCTGGCCGGCGAACCGCTGGATGAACCCACCGCCCGCTGGATCGGCGATGCCATCGGCAAGCCCATCATCGACAACTACTGGCAGACCGAAACGGGCTGGCCCATTCTGGGCATCGCGCGGGGTGCCGATCCCGAGGCCGCACCGCGCATCGGTTCACCCGGCGTGCCCATGCCGGGCTATCGCGTCAAGCTGCTGGACGACGTGACCGGCGAAGAGCTGACCGAGCCGCATCGCAAGGGCGTGCTCACGCTGGAAGGCCCCCTGCCGCCGGGCTGCATGCAGACCGTCTGGGGCGACGACGAACGCTTTGTGAAAACGTACTGGCGCAGCTTCGCGCAGCGCGAGGTCTACAACACCTTCGACTGGGGCGTGCGCGACGAAGACGGCTATTACTTCATCCTGGGCCGCACGGACGATGTGATCAACGTGGCCGGCCACCGGCTGGGCACACGCGAGATCGAAGAAGCCGTGAGCAGCCATCCGGCCGTGGCCGAGGTGGCCGTGGTGGGGGTGGCCGACGATCTCAAGGGCCAGGTGGCACGGGCCTTCGTGGTGCTGCGCGATGCCGCGCGGGTGGCGGACGAGGCGGGCCGCAAGGCGCTGGAGGCCGAGATCATGCAGACCGTGGACCAGCAGATCGGCGCGGTGGGACGGCCGGCGCGCGTGCACTTCGTGCAGGTGCTGCCCAAGACCCGCTCGGGCAAGCTGCTGCGCCGGGCCATCCAGGCGGTGTGCGAAGGCCGCGCCGCGGGTGATCTCACGACGATCGAGGATCCGACCGCGCTGTCGCAGCTACAGGCAGCGATCAAACCCGAACGTTGATCGTTTCATAACACGAAAACCCCGTGAGTGGGGGGCGCCGATCCGAGTGGGAATACGGAGTGAGAAATCCTCAGGAACCGTTAAATTCTCACACGAGCGTCACCCCTTGTTTCGGAGTTTTCCCATGTCTTACCGCTTCCGCGCAACCCTTTGCGCCTTGTCCGCCTGTGTGTTGTCTGCATGTGGAGGCGGCGGTAGCGAATGGGCCACTGTGGATCCACAGGCGGATGCCTTTGCCGCCGCAACGCCGACGGAAAACCAGTTCTATGTCCTGCAGGGCAGCACCGAAGCGGTCAGCTCGATGACCACCCTCCGGGGCTACACCTTCTCTTCCAGCCCCCCGGAATTTGCTGAGCTCGGCAACCTCTTGGTGGGCTACATCCCGATGAGAAGCGATGCGGTGACCCTCAACTTCGGATATGTGGAAGGCGCCCCCACCAAGTTCTTCCTGAGTGCCGAGGTCCCAGGTTCACAGACCAGCTATGAATGCATCAGCGCCGCGTGGTCGACTGAGGACAAGACCGTCATTCAAGATGCATATGGCTATGTTCCAGCCACGTGCGAAAGCGGCGTCAACTACACGCCCAGCTCCGGCCTGCTTCTGCTCGACAAGGCAAACATCCCCAGTGCGGATGGCAAGAAGCTGCTGCTGAACGTCCGGACCAAGATGCTACCGCTGGAGTTTCCGGCCCACGCCACTGGCAGCGGCACCTGAATCGGGCTCACACCGACGTCTGGTGAATGAGGTCGCGCACGCGCGGATAGATCTCGTTCTGCCAGCGCCGGCCGCTGAAGACACCATAGTGGCCGACGCCCGTCTGCACATGGTGGCTGCGCCAGTAAGGCCGAACGGCGCTGCACAGGTCCTGCGCCGCGACGGTCTGCCCCACTGAACAGATGTCGTCGCGCTCGCCTTCGACGGTGAGCAGCGCCGTGCGGCGGATGGCCTTGGGATCGATCACCGTGTCGCGCCAGCTGAGTTGGCCACGCGGCAGATCGAAGGTCTGGAACACCTTGCCGACCGTCTCCAGATAGAACTCGGCCGGCAGGTCGGCCACGGCAAAGTACTCTTCATAGAACTGCTGGGCATGCCGGGCCTTGTCGTGGTCGCCGGCCGCCATGGCCTGGTACATGTCGGCAAACGCCTGGATGTGCCGATCCCGGTTCATGCTCATGAATGCCGTGAGCTGCACGAAGCCGGGATAGACCTTGCGGCCCGCCCCCCGGTGCAGCCAGGGCACCGTGTGGATCATGTGTTCCTCGAACCAGCTCAAGGGCTGGCCGGTGGCCAGATCGTTGACCGTGGTCGGGTTGATGCGGCAATCGATGGGGCCGGCCATCAGCGTGAGGCTGCGCGGCTGCGCCGGATGCGCGTCCTGCGCCATCAGCGAGGTGGCCGCCAAGGCAGCGACGCAGGGCTGGCAGATGGCCATCAGGTGCGAGCCAGGGCCGATGCGATCCAGGAAACGGATGAGGTGCTCGGTGTATTCATCGAGGCCGAAGCGGCCGTGCTTCAAAGGCACGTCGCGCGCGTTGTGCCAGTCGGTGATGTAGACGTCGTGGTCCTGCAGCAGGGTGCGCACCGTATCGCGCAGCAAAGTGGCGAAGTGGCCGGACATGGGCGCCACCAGCAGCACGCGGGGCATCTCCGGCGCCCCCTCCTTGCGAAAGCGCAGCAGGGTGGCAAACGGCGTGGCCATCACCTTTTCTTCGGTGACGGCGTAGGAGCGGCCCTGGCTGGTGACGGTCTCGATGTCGAAGGCAGGGCGGGCGTGGGTCAGCCGCATGCGTGCAAACACGTCGGCGGCGGCAGCCAGGCTGCGGCTGATGGCACCGCCGGCATACATCTCTGCATGCTTCGATGCGGACGGGTCCGCGGGCAAGGTCTGGTTCATCCAGTCTGCAAAGCCTTGCGCCATCACGCGCCAAGGCTCCAGCAACATGTGTTGGGCCTGATAGGAGGAGTAAAGCATGGCCGTTCTTTCATGGCGGCAGTGGAACCTGCCGATGCCCTGTTCGAGCAATTTGCGAGCCACCCGGGCCTGGCATGCGCTCTCCCCGCCTTCTCCCTGCGCCTGTCTCAGACGTGGCACAGGCCTTGCTGGATGAACCCTTGTGCCCACGTCGGGCCGCTGTTCAGCTTTCCCAGGAGAACGCATGTCGAGCGTGGTCAAAGCACCTGTGCGCAAGCCCAGCGCCAGCAAGAAGACACCGGCCACTGTGGCCACCTCCACGACGCTGACGATCACGAGCAAGAACTACTCGTCGTGGTCGCTGCGCGGCTGGCTGCTGGTGCGCTTTGCCGGGCTGCCCTTCACCGAAGACGTGCTGCCGCCAGACGATCCGTCCACCCGCGCGGAGATCCTGCTGCTGTCCTCGTCGATCCTGGTGCCCTGCCTGAACCACCACGGCATTCGGGTGTGGGACACGCTGGCCATCGCCGAATACCTGCATGAGACCTGTCCGCAAGCGCAGCTCCTGCCCGCCGACGCCAAGGCACGCGCGCATTGCCGTGCCATCTGCGGCGAGATGCATTCGGGCTTCTCGGCGCTGCGCTCGTCCCTGCCGATGAACCTGCGCGCCCACTTCCCGAAGTTCAAGATCTGGTCGCGCGCGCAGGCCGACATCGACCGCATCACCCACATCTGGCGCGAGTGTCTGGACACCTATGGCGGCCCCTTCCTGTTCGGCAAGCAGCGCACCATGGCCGATGCGATGTATGCACCGGTGTGCACCCGCTTTGCGACGTACGACGTCAAGCTGGACCAAGCCTGCCAGGCTTATTGCGATCTGATGCTGTCTCAGCCGGAGATGAAGGCATGGCTCAAGGGTGCCAAATCGGAACCGGTCGACATCGATGAGCTCGATGTCGAGTTCTGACGAACAGGCCGAGGATCCGGGGCTCAGGCCTCCGGGCCGTCCCAGGGTGTGGCATCCGGGATGTCGCACACCGGCGCCACGTCCACCGTGCGGAAGTCCGCCGGGCTGACGATCTCCAGGTACTCCATGTCAGGCGAATAGTCGAAAAGATAGTGGCGCACGCCGGGGCGCTGGTGCACGCAATCGCCCGCCTTGACCAGCGTCTCCTTGTCTTCGTACATGAAGCGCGCCCAGCCCTTGGTCATGATGACGATCTGGAAATCGGCCTCGTGACGGTGCCAGCCGGTGCCCTTTTCTGGCGCATGGTTCGCCTTGACCAGGTGCGCGATGACGCGGCCGTTGGTCGCATCCTTGATGCCCAGGTCCTTGTAGAGGAAGAAGTCGCGCAGGCCTTCGCCCCGCCACTCGGTGTCCTCGGGCCGGATGTGGGAGAACTTGGTCGAGGTCGTGTCCAGCATGGTGCAACTCCTTTGCCGCGCAATCAAGGTGTTCATCCGGCTCGCATAAAGCATTCCCGGCACTTGGCGGCACAATGGAGGCCCCCAGCCCCAAAAACGACCGCCCAAGATGAAAAACCCGCCTGCGCTGAGCGACGCCGACATCCACGAAATCGACATGCTGCTGGCGGCCGGTGCCGGCGCCGTATGAAACGGTCGATGCGGTCATCCTCGACGGCTATCTGGCCGGCGTGCTGGTGCAGCCCGTGGTGCTGCAGCCCGAACAGTGGCTGCCCCCCATCTTCGGCACCGAAGGCATGCCCGAGCCCGGCATCCCCGGTTGGACGCAGGCGCAGCACGACAAGCTGATCGGCCTGATCACGCGCCGCAAGGACGAGATCCTGCGCGGCATCCTCGAAGAAGGCTGGTTCGACCCCATCGTGCCGATGATCGAGGACGACGAGGGCAAGCCCGTCAGCGGCAAGGACGCGATGGAAGGCCTGGGCTACTGGGCGGCCGGCTTCGAATGGGCGCTGGCCAACTTCCCGCAGCTCGAAGAAGCCGCCCTGCCCGGCGTGCCCGACCTGCTCGATTCCATCTGGCGCCACCTGCCCGAGCAAGACGAGACCCAGCAGGCCATGACCAAGGCCCTGGACCAGGAGCACCCGCTGAACTCGCTGGACGAGGGCATCGAGGCCCTGGTGTTCGATGTGGTGGACCTGGCCCAGATCGGCATCGCCGAGCGCCACAAGGTCGAAACCGTGGTGCGCGATCAGCCCAAGGTGGGCCGCAACGATCCCTGCCCCTGCGGCAGCGGCCGCAAGTACAAGCAGTGCCACGGCGCGAACTGAGCTCTTGCCCGGCCTGCGCTTGAACATCCAGATCCTGTCCGATCTGCACCTGGAGACGGAGGACTTCGAGCCCCGTCCCGCGCCGGGTGCCGACCTCCTGGTGCTGGCCGGCGATGTCGACAGCACCTGGGAAGGCCTGAGCCTGTTCGCCGGCTGGCCCGTGCCCGTGATCTTCGTGCCGGGCAACCATGAATACGACGGCCGCGACATCGACGAAGCCCTGGCCGGCCTGCGCGACCACTGCCGCCAATTGGACATCACCCTGCTGGAGCGCGACACCCACATCGTGCAAGCCCCCGATGGCCGCCGCATCCGCTTCGTCGGCACCACCCGCTGGTGCGATTTCGATGCCTTCGGCGAAGCGCAACGGGCCAAGGCCATGCGGGCGGCCGCCTACTTCGTCAAGATCATGAAGGCGCAGCGGCGCGGAGCCATCTTCGATCCGGATCAGGTGCGTGACGAAGCACTTGCAATGCCGGCAGTGGCTCGCAGACACCTTGAGCAAACGTCCCGACCCGGATGACGGCATCGGATGGGACCTCACCATCGCCATCACCCACTACGGCCCCAGCCTGCTGAGCGCCGACCCGCGCTATGGCCGCCAGCCCGGCACCGCCAGCTTCTGCAACGCCGACGACGATCTGCTGCCGCATGCCGCGCTGTGGATCCATGGCCACCTGCATTGCCGGCACGACTATGTGGTGGCGCACGGCGCGGGCCAGACACGCGTGGTGAGCAATGCGCGCGGCCATGGCTACAAACATGAGTCCGACGGCTACGACGGCCTGCGCTGTGTCGCTGTGTAAAGCGGGGCAGCAGCCCGGCAGACAAGACCATGGCTTGCCCTAGACTATGAATCTGACCCGAAACGAAAAGGACACGCAATGAAGATCTTGCTTCCCGTGGATGGCAGCCCCTACACCAAGCGCATGCTGGCCTGGCTGACGACGCACGAAGAATGGCTGACGGCCCCGCACGAATACACGGTGCTCACCGTGGTGCCGATGATCCCGCCGCACGCCGCGTCCATGTTCCCCGCCGACCAGTTGAAGACGTACTACGACGACACGGCCGAGGCGATCTTCAAGCCCATCCGCAAGTTCATGGCCAAGCACGATCTGGCCACCAACTATGTGGCCAAGACCGGGCATGCACCCGAAGTGATCTCCAAGCTGGCCGACAAGGGCAAGTACGACCTGGTCATCATGGGCTCGCACGGGCACAGCAACTTGATGAACCTGGTCACCGGCTCGGTGGCCACGCAGGTGCTGGCACGCAGCAAGGTGCCGGTGCTGCTGGTGCGCTGAACCGTTCAGGCGGGGTGCGCCCCTGCCCCGATCGCCGCAAGCAAGGCCCGCTCGATGCGGGCCTTTGTCATGGTGCCGAGGCAGCCTGCGGGGCGGATGCGGCCGATGGCGTGACCGGCGGCGTGTGCACCACCACCCCCGGCGACAGCGAGATGTCATCGACCGCCGTCACCTTGGTGATGTAGTAGCGCGTGTCACCGAAGCAGCTGGTGGGCAGGCCGACCTTTTCTTCGTAGTGCAGCGACACCCGCTTGCCGATGTAGCGGTTCAGGTCGTCGGCCACCTTGTCGTCCCAGATCGTGAAGGGAAATTTTTCCAAGGGCGCACCGGGCTGCGACACCAGGGCCAGCTCGCCTTCCCAGGTCTTGCAGACCCAGCCCTTGCGGGACAGTTTCTGGACCCAACCGGCGCGTTCACCGTCTGAATAGCTCCACTTCAGCGCTGCCATGAAGTACAGCACCGGCAGGGCTGCCAGCAACAAGAGGATGAGGATGCGTTTGAAAGTCATGGGGCGTCGGTCAACAGGTGTCGCACAGGCCGGCGCCACTGCGCCGCCTGCCTGCTATGTTGACACGAAACCCCGCGTCTCCAGCCCGCGGGCCGGCGCTCAGGCCACCTTGAACTGCGACACCGCCTGTGTCAGGCGGGCCGCCTGGTCGCTGAGGCTGGACGCGGCCGCACTGGCCTCCTCCACCAGCGCGGCGTTCTGCTGCGTGGTCTGATCCAGCTGGCTCACGGCCTGGTTCACCTGCGTGATGCCGAGTTGCTGCTGCTCGCTGCCGGTGGCGATGTCGGACATGAACTGGCTGACCTTGCACACCTGCTCGACCAGCCTCTCGATCGACTGCCCCGTCTCGCCGGCCAGGGCATAGCCGGCCTCGACGCTCTCGGTGCTGTTTTGGATGAGGCCCTTGATCTCGCGGGCGGCCTGTGCGCTGCGCTGCGCCAGGGTGCGGACCTCGCCGGCCACCACCGCAAAGCCGCGGCCCTGTTCACCCGCACGCGCGGCCTCGACGGCCGCATTGAGCGCCAGGATGTTGGTCTGGAAGGCGATGCCATCGATCACGGCATTGATCTCGGCGATGCGGGCGCTCGCGCGCTTGATGTCTTCCATGCGCGTGATGACCTGCGAGAACACCTCTCCGCTGCGGGTCGCTTCGTTCGAGGCTTCCTGCGCCAGGCGGCTGGCGGCCTGGGCGTGGCCCGCGTTCTGGCCCACGGTGGCCGACATCTGCTCCATCGACGCGGCGGTTTCCTGCAGCGAGGAGGCCTGCTGTTCGGTGCGTGAACTCAGGTCCAGATTGCCCTGCGCGATCTGGGTCGAAGCCGTCGCGACCGATTCGCTGGCAGAGCGGATGTCGCCGATGGCCTGCCGCAGATGCGAGACCGCCATGCCGACGGCACGCAGCAGATCGCCCACTTCGTCCCGCTGCCCGCTCTCGATGACGCGGGAGAGATCGCCATGGGCCAGTGCCTGGGCCGCCTGCACGGCGTTGCCCAGCGCACGAACGGTGCCGCGCACGATGAGCAGCGACAGCAGCGCCCCCACGGACGACAGCGCCAGGATGAGCCCCAGGGCGGTGAAGACCTCCGTGCGCTGGCCAGACAGGCGTTCGTCAAGGCGCTCATCCAGCCTCTCGACGATGCGATCGACCAGCGCGAACTGCGCCTGGATGGCGGCCGTGGTGCCGTCGATGTAGGTGCCGGCGCCGATGCCGGCGAGATCGGAGGCACGGGCCACCTTGTCGACCAAGGCACGCCCTTGTTCGAAGGCATCCCAGGCGGACCGGTATGCCTGCTGTACGCCTGCCGCATCGGGGTTCTGGAGGATCTGGGACTTCTCCACAGCCAGCCCGGCGTCCTCATGGTGGGTCATGGCCGCATCCAGCAAGGTCAGCAGGACCTGCGAGTTCTCCGGTGTCACGGCGTTCTTGACCACCATCGCCGTGCCGCGCGCGCGGGCCTGTCCCAGCTTTTCGCTCATGCGCGGCAGGTCGCGGAAGGCGACGTTGATCAGGTAGTAGCTCTCGTTGTCTGCATCGAGCGCCAGGCCGCTGACGTCCACCACATCCTGCAGCATGCGCAGCAGCCGGGCCACCACTGCGGCATGGCGGGCAGCGCTGTCCGGGGCGGGCAGGCTGCCGGCCGCCACGTCCGACGCCAGGGTCAGCCATGCCTGACGCACATCGGCGGCAGCGCTGCGAACGCGCTCGGAGGCCAGCCCATCCAGTTGTCCATTGAAATCACGCCAGGCCTCCTCGACCTTGGCGTGACGTTCTTCACGCTGCGCGCGTTTGCTGGCATCGCCGCTGAGCACGGCGGAGACTCAGCGCCCGGTGCTCCTGCGTGAGCCGCACGAGGGTCAGCGCCGCACGGGCCGGCTTCAGGCCTTGCGCCTCGTGGCTCAGCTTGTTCAACGAAGCCACACCATCGCGCAACACCAGCGCCGTCGGGACCGCCGTCATCACGAAGGCCACCAGGCCCAACACCGCGAACTTCCACCGAAGCGGCAAGTTCGCCATCCACTTGCTCATATCCACATTCCCGTCAAGCACAAGCCGCGTGAGCGGCTGGCGCGCACGTCCTACCGCCTTAACGTCGCACCACGTGCCGAACTTGAGCGCTATTTCCTGCGCTTGCGCCAGCCCATCACGCCAGCCGGAACTGCCCCACGGTGTCCTGCAGGCGCTGGGCCTGCTCGTTGAGCGTGCCGGCTGCAGCGCTGGCCTGCTCCACCAGGGCGGCGTTGTGCTGCGTGGTCAGGTCCAGCTGGCTCACCGCCTCGTTGACCTGGGTGATGCCCAGGTGCTGCTGCTCGCTGCCCACCGCGATCTGGCCCATCAACTGGCTGACCTGCTGCACCTGTGTGACCAGTTGCTCGATGAAGCGTCCCGTGTCGGTGGCCAGGCCGTAGCCGGCCTCCACGCTGTCGGTGCTGTCGGTGATGAGGGTCTTGATCTCGCGCGCCGCCTGGGTACAGCGTTGCGCCAGGGTGCGCACCTCGGCGGCCACCACCGCAAAGCCGCGCCCATGTTCCCCCGCCCGCGCGGCCTCGACCGCCGCATTCAAGGCCAGGATGTTGGTCTGGAAGGCGATGCCGTCGATCACCGCATTGATCTCAGCGATGCGCGTGCTGGCGTGCTTGATGTCGGCCATCTTGCTGACCACCTGCGAGAACACCTCACCGCTCCGTGCGGCATCGGCCGAGGCCGACATGGCCAGGCGGTTGGCGTCCTGCGCGGTGGCCGCGTTGTGGCTCACCGTGGCCGACATCTGCTCCATGGAGGCCGCCGTCTGTTCCAGCGACGAGGCCTGCTGCTCGGTGCGTGCGCTCAGGTCCAGGTTGCCCTGGCTGATCTGCTCGGACACGGAGGCCACCGATTCGCAGGCCTCGCGCATGCGCAAGATGATGTGTTGGAGCTGGTCCTTGGCCGTGCCCATGGCGCGCAGCATCTCGCCGAATTCATCTTTTTGATCGCTGTGGATGGTGTGGGTGAAATCCCCCTGGGCCAGGGCGCGGGCCGCTTGGGCGGCCTGGCTGACGGCCTGCGTGGTCACGTTGACGATCACCATCGAGATCGCAGCGCCCACGGCCATGGTGGCGAGGATGGCCAGCACGGTGAGCACGAGCCCATCGCGTTCGTCAGCGAGCCGCCTGTCGAACACTCCATCCAGACGCGCCACGATGCCGCCGATCACATCGAACTGCGCCGCCATGGCCTCTGTCATGGCCTGGAAGTAGGCCGAGGCATCCCGCGTGGCCAGGTCGCTGCCATGTGCCACCTGCTCGATCTGTGTGCGACCGCGCGTCAGCGCCTGCTGCGCCCGCTCGACCATGGCGGCCAAGTCACGGGCATCGTCCGGCTTCAACGTGCCGGACTTGGCGATGGCCCGCATGGCATCGGCCGCATGGATCTGCGCCGCTTCAGCGAGGCCTTGCAGGACCTGGCTGTTGGAGGCATCCGTGGCACGACGCACGATGGTGGCCGTGCCCCGTGCGCGGGCCTGCCCCAGCTTTTCTGTCAGCCTTGGCAGATCGCGGAAGGCGGCCGTGATGAGGTGGTATGACTCGGCGTCCGCATCCAGGGCCATGCCGCTGACGTCCACCACATCGTCCAGCAAGACCAGCGTGCGGGCGATCAACTCGGTATGACGCTTCGCGCTGTCGGCAGCGCTGAGCCCGCCGGCGGACACCTCGGCGGCCATCGCCTGCCACGCCTGTTCCTGGGCGCGCGCCTCATTCTGCAGTTCGGCTGCCTTGTCATCCTTGGAGGACATCGCCGTGTGCACGGCTTGCCAGGCGCGGCTCACCAGCGCCTCCTGTGCCTGGCGCCGAGGCTGCTGACCCGCATCCCCGCTCAACACGCCGGCACTGAGCCCCCGGTGCACCTGCGTGAGCTTGACCACCTCCAACAGCGCCTTGGCCGGCGCCAGGCCGCGCTGTTCCGCATGCAGCCCTTTGAGATTGTCGAGTCCATCCACCACCAGATGGACCGAGGGTGCCGCCGTCATCAGCATGGCGATGACACCCAGCACCCAGAACTTCCAACGCAAGGGCAGATTGGCGATCCATGACCTCATGATCCTCTCCTTGTTCGTTTCTCTAGCGGACAAACGGGGGAGTTCGGGACACGTTGCCACCCCCTGCAACACCTCCCTTAACGTCAGCGTTTACCCCTACTTGAGACCTGGCATTGAGAAAAAGCCGCTTCACCCGCCTTTTTGAGACATGGCGGCATCCCCCCACCCCGATCCCGGCCCCCGGCCGTCTCTAGAATGTTTGCGCTCATGCCGGGGAGCCTTTCCCTGGCAGCTCCGTCACCGCTTCGCGGCGGTGCCTCCGTGTAAGGTGTCTCATGTCCGATATCCGCATTCGCGGCGCCCGCCAGCACAACCTCAAGAACCTCGATCTGGACATCCGCACGGGTGAACTCACGGTGGTGACCGGGCCCAGCGGCTCGGGCAAGTCCTCCCTGGTGTTCGACACGCTGTATGCCGAAGGCCAGCGGCGCTATGTGGAGACCTTCAGCGCGTATGCGCGGCAGTTCCTCGACCGCATGGACCGGCCCGCGGTGGACCGCGTGGAAGGCGTGCCCCCGGCCATCGCCATCGACCAGACCAACCCGGTGCGCACCTCGCGCTCGACGGTCGGCACGATGACCGAGCTCAACGATCACCTCAAGCTGCTGTATGCCCGCGCGGCGCAGTTGTTCGATCAGGACACGGGCCGGCTGGTGCGGGAGGACTCGCCGCAATCGGTGTTCGATGAGCTGCTGCGGCGCTGTGCGGCCACGGAAGGCGGCCGGCGTGTGGTGATCACCTTCGGTGCCGAACTGCCCGCCAACACCACGCCCGAACAGATGCAGGAATGGCTGTCGGCCAGTGGATTCTCGCGCATCCAGGCGCAGCGCGTGGTGCCGGTCGGCCAACTGCCGGCCGCGGCCTTGACGGCCTCGCAATCGGCATCCGAGGCCGATCCGGATGACGCGGCTGCATCGTCTTCAGCCAAGAAGAAACCCGCCAAGAAGGCTGCGGCCAAGAAGACGGCCAAGGCCAGCAAGAAGGGCGACGATGCCAGCGCTGTCGATGTGGGCGAAGGCGAACGCCTCGTGCTCGATGTGGTGGCCGACCGCTTCCGCATCGGCGCCGATCCCACCGGGGCCGACCTGGATCGCCCACGCATCATGGAAGCGCTGGAAGTGGCCTTCAAGCGAGGCAGCGGGCACATCACCGTGTACGCCTTGCCCGAGGCTGACGAGGCGACCGAGCCCGAGCTGTGGCGCTTTTCCAGCGGCCTGCACTGCCCCGACAGCCACCGCCGCTACAGCACGCCCACGCCGGGCGCGTTCTCCTTCAACTCGGCCGCGGGCGCCTGCCCCACCTGCCGTGGCTTCGGCCGCGTGATCGGCGTGGACTGGGGCCTGGTCATCCCTGACAGCAAGAAGACGCTGCGTGGCGGCGCCATCAAGCCCCTGCAGACGCCAGCCTGGGAAGAGTGCCAAAAGGACCTCATCAAGTACGCGGGCGATGCCGGCGTGCCGCGCGATCTGGCCTGGTCGCAGATGACGCCCGAGCACAAGGCCTGGGTGCTGGAAGGCGATCCGAACTGGAAGGGCAACTGGCAGAAGCAGTGGTACGGCATCCGGCGCTTCTTCGAGTACCTGGAGAGCAAGGCCTACAAGATGCACATCCGCGTGCTCTTGTCCAAGTACCGCAGCTACACGACCTGCCCCACCTGCGATGGCGCGCGGCTGCAGCTCGAATCGCTGCTGTGGCGCCTGGGCTCGCGCGAGGATGCCGATGCGGTGCTGGCGCCTGCCAAGCGCTTTGCCCCCAAGGGCGCACACCTGGCGCGCGAGGTGCTCGAAGCCCTGCCCGGGCTGAATGTGCACGACACGATGCTGCTGCCCATCTCGCAGTTGCAGCGCTTCTTCTCGTTCGTGACGCTGCCTTCGCGCGGCCATGACGAAGCCCTTCAGTTGCTGCTCGATGAGATCCGCACGCGCCTGAAGTACCTGGTCGATGTCGGCCTGGGCTATTTGACGCTGGACCGGCAAAGCCGCACGCTCTCAGGCGGCGAGGTGCAGCGCATCAACCTGACCACGGCCCTGGGCACCTCGCTGGTCAACACCCTGTTCGTGCTGGACGAGCCCAGCATCGGCCTGCATCCGCGGGACATGGACCGCATCAACATCGCCATGCAAAGGCTGGTGGATGCGGGCAACACGCTGGTTGTGGTTGAACATGACCCGGCCGTGATGCTGGCGGCTGATCGTGTCATCGATCTGGGCCCCGGCCCCGGCCATCAAGGCGGGCGCATCGTGTTCGACGGCACGCCGGACGATCTCAAGCAGGCCGAGACGCTGACCGGTGCCTACCTGGGCGCACGCCGCACCATCGGCATGGGCCTGCGCCGCCCGGTTCAAGACAACACGCCCAAGCTCATCCTGCAAGGCGCGCGGCAGCACAACCTGCAGAACCTGAACGTCGAGTTCCCGCTGCAGCGGCTGGTGGGCGTGACGGGCGTGAGCGGCTCAGGCAAGTCCACGCTGATCCAGGACATCCTGCACCCGGCCCTGCTGCGCCACTTCGGCCAGGCCACCGATTCGCCTGGCGAGCACGACGACCTGCTCGGCGCCGACTGGCTCAGCGCCGTCAACTTCGTCGATCAATCGCCCATCGGCAAGACGGCGCGATCCAACCCGGCCAGCTATGTGGGCGCCTTCGATGCGGTGCGCACGCTGTTCGCTGTCACGCCGCTGGCCAAGGAGCGCAAGTACACCGCAGGCACCTTCAGCTTCAATGCCGGCACGGGCCGCTGCCCGACTTGCGGCGGCTCGGGCTTCGAGCACGTGGAGATGCAGTTCCTCAGCGATGTGTACCTGCGCTGCCCCGACTGCGACGGCACGCGCTTTCGCGCCGAGGTGCGCGAGGTCAAGATCGAGCGGCTGGGCAAGCAGCTGTCCATCTCCGATGTGCTGGAGCTGACGGTGGCCGAAGCCGTGCGCCTGTTCGGCCAGGATGTGGACGTGGTGCGCGCGCTGCAGCCTCTGGCCGATGTGGGCCTGGACTACGTGAAGCTGGGCCAGCCGGTGCCGACCCTGTCGGGCGGCGAGGCGCAACGTTTGAAGCTGGCCGGCCATCTTGTGGAAAGCGCGCAGCAGTTCAGCAAGAGCGGGCAGCGCACGGCACGCAAGGGCACGCTGTTCATGTTCGACGAGCCCACCACCGGCCTGCACTTCGATGACATCGCCAAGTTGATGCGGGCCTTCGGCAAGCTGCTGGATGCCGGCCACTCCATCATCCTGATCGAGCACAACCTGGATGTGATCCGCGCATGTGACTGGCTGATCGAACTGGGGCCGGAAGGTGGCGATGCGGGCGGGCGCATGGTGGCGTATGGGCCGCCGGAAGAGGTGCGGCTCAAGGACACGGCCACCGGTGTGGCATTGCGCGAGTACGAGCAGGCCCTGGGCCTGGCTGCGCCAGGGCAAGAAGGTGACATGGACCAGGCCGGCAAGCCCGCCAAGGCAGCGAAGGGCGCAAAGGGCAAGTCAGCGCCTGCCTCAGACGCGACCGCATCGCAGCCGAGCACCGCCCTGGTCGCGGCAGAAAAACTGCCAGCCTATGGCCCCGGCGCACCGCAAGACGAAGGCACATCCCTCCAGGCCCTCATCAAGGCCCGCCGCGATCGCCGCCGTGAAGCCGCAGCCAAGGCCCCGGGCCACGATGCCATCGAAGTCATCAACGCCCATGAGAACAACCTCAAGGGCCTGAGCGTGCACATCCCGCGTGGCAAGTTCAATGTGATCACGGGCGTGTCGGGCTCGGGCAAATCGACGCTGGCCTTTGACATCCTCTTCAACGAAGGCCAGCGCCGCTACCTCGAATCGCTCAACGCGTATGCCCGCTCGCTGGTGCAGCCGGCGGGCCGGCCCGAGGTGGATGCGGTCTACGGCATCCCGCCCACGGTGGCCATCGAGCAGCGCCTGTCGCGCGGCGGGCGCAAGAGCACGGTGGGCACCACCACCGAGGTGCACCACTTCCTGCGCCTGCTCTTCGTCAAGCTGGGTGTGCAGCACTGCATCCACTGCCATGATGAAGAGGGCCATCCCATCCCCGTGCTGCCGCAGACGCCCGAAGCCATCGCCGCGCAATGGGTGCGCGATTACCGCGGCCAGCACATCGGCCTGATGGCGCCGCTGGTGGTCAACCGCAAGGGCATCTACACCGAGCTGGCCAAGTGGGCATCGGTGCGCGGCTTCACGCATTTGCGGGTCGATGGCGAGTTCCTGTCCAGCGCCGGCTGGGGCACCGCCAAGGGCCCCAAGATCGACCGCTACCGCGAGCACACGATCGAGCTGCCCGTGGGTGATGTGGTCGTCAAACCCGAGAACGAGGCCCGCCTGCGCGAGCTGCTGGCCACAGCACTCGAACATGGCAAGGGCGTGGTGCATCTGATCACCGGCCTCGAAGGCCTGGCCGATGCGCTGGCCAGCGGCAAGTCCACCCTGCACATGGGCCGCGTGAAGGTGTTCTCCACCGAACGGGCCTGCCCGAGCTGCGGCACCAGCTACCCCGAGCTGGACCCGCGCCTGTTCTCGTACAACAGCAAGCACGGCTGGTGCCCCGATTGCGTGGGCACGGGCCTGGCGCTGACGCGCGAGCAGCGCAAGCTGCTGGACGATTCGCAGACCGACGACAACAAGGGCCGCGAACAGACCTTTGCCGAGCCAGATGTGGAAGACGTCGAAGAGGACGCCGAATGCGGCACCTGCCATGGCGCACGCCTGAACCCGGTGGCGCTGGCCGTGCAGATGCGGGGCCAGTCCATCGCGCAGATCTCGGCTCTGTCCGTCAAGGACGCGCGCAAGTGGTCCGAGAAGCTCAAGCTCGATGGCCGCGAAGCCACCATCGCGCGCGACATCGTCAGCGAGATCAAGAGCCGCCTGGCCTTCATGGAGCAGGTCGGCCTGGGCTACCTCAGCCTGGACCGCGCCGCGCCCACCTTGTCCGGCGGCGAAGCCCAGCGCATCCGCCTGGCCGCACAGCTCGGCTCCAGCCTGCAGGGCGTCTGCTATGTGCTGGACGAGCCCACCATCGGCCTGCACCCGCGCGACAACCAATTGCTGCTCGATGCCCTGCACACGCTGGGTCAGGAGGGCAACACCCTGGTCGTGGTCGAGCACGATGAAGACACCATCCGCCGCGCCGAACACATCATCGACATCGGCCCCGGCGCGGGCGTGCGGGGCGGCACCGTGGTGGCCCAAGGCACCGTGGCCGACATCATGGCCTCGGCCGATTCCGTGACGGGCCGCAGCCTGCGCGCCCCCATGGTCCACCCCATCCAGGGCGTGGACGGTGGGCGCCGCCCCGTCGACAAGCAGACGCCCTCGCTGCTGCTCAAGAAGGCGCGGCTGCACAACCTCGACAAAGTCAGCGTGCAGGTGCCCTTGCAAAGGCTGGTGGCCGTGACCGGCGTATCCGGCTCGGGCAAATCCACCATCGCGCGCGACGTGCTGCTGGCCAATGTGCAGACCGCCGTCGCCATCCCCCCGAAGGACCGCGCCAAGGCCTCACCGCTGTGGGTCGGCTGCGAAGGCGTCGAAGGCTGGGGCCAGGTCGACCGCGTGCTGGAGGTGGACCAGACCCCCATCGGCAAGACCCCGCGCTCCTGCCCCGCCACCTACATCGGCTTCTGGGACACCATCCGCAAGCTCTTCGCCGACACGCTGGAAGCGCGTGCACGCGGCTGGGGCCCGGGGCGCTTCTCCTTCAACACCGGCGAAGGCCGCTGCCCTGCCTGCGAAGGCCAGGGCATCCGCACCATCGAGATGGCCTTCCTGCCCGATGTGAAGGTGCATTGCGACACCTGCAACGGCATGCGCTTCAACCCCGAGACGCTGGCGGCCACGTGGCGCGGCAAGCACATCGGCGATGTGCTGAAGATGGAGATCGACGAAGCCGTCGAGTTCTTCGGCTCCATGCCATCCATCGCCCACCCCTTGAAGCTGCTGCAGGACGTGGGCCTGGGCTACCTCACGCTTGGCCAGCCCTCGCCCACACTCTCAGGTGGCGAGGCGCAGCGCATCAAGCTGGTGACCGAACTCAGCAAGGTGCGCGACGACATCACGCGTCGCGGCAACAAGGCACCGCACACCCTGTATGTGCTGGATGAACCCACGGTCGGCCTGCACCTGGCCGATGTGGAAAAGCTCATCCGCGTGCTGCATCGCCTGGTCGATGGCGGCCACAGCGTGGTCGTGATCGAACACGATCTCGATGTGATCGCCGAAGCGGACTGGGTCATCGACATGGGCCCGGAAGGCGGCACGGGCGGTGGCAAGGTCGTGGCCGAAGGCCCGCCTGAGGTGCTGGTGGCCAAGGGTACCCACACGGGTGTGGCCTTGCGGGGTGTGCTCGGCCGCCGCGTGGAGGCGGCCTGATCCTGCCGCACAAGCGCCTGACGGTGACGGTGCAGGCCTGCGCCCTGTCTGTGGTCAGGCGATGTGCGCAGCCACGCCCAGCAGATGGGCCCACAACGCGACGCTGAACAGCGCGCCCGCCGTGGTCCACAGGATTACGCGGGCCACCAGCGCGGTGTCTGCGCCCTCCCGCTCCGCCAGCATCGACACATTGCTGGCCGATGGCAGGGCGGCAGCCAGCGTGAGGGTCAGCAGACCGGCGGCGGGCAACGCGAACCCGGCACGCGCCAGCCCCCAGCCCAGCGCACACACGAGCATCGGGTGCACGACGAGCTTCAGGGCGACGGGCACCATCACGCCATGGGATGCGCCTGGCTGCCCACGCTGCATCTGGGCCCGGGCCAGGATGGCGCCCAAGGTGAACAAGGCCGTGGGCGTGGCCGCCAGGCCCAGCAGCCGCACGGTTTCATCGACAGGGCGAGGCAGGTGCCATTGCATGGCATCGAACGCCAGCCCCGTGGCCATGGACCACAGCAAGGGATTGCGCAGGGCCCCCTTGAGCGAAGCCTGCGCCGCATGCCAGGCCTCCAGCGGATCCTCTCTGGCGGCATCCCGTGCGCCATGTGAGTGCGCCCACGCCAGGCACACCGAACTCAGCAGCAGCACATCGATGATCAGCGTGGCCGCCACCGGCCCTGCGGCCTGCGGCCCCAGCAGCCCCGTCAGCAAGGGCAGGCCCAGAAAGCCCGTGTTGGGAAAGGCCGCCACCAGCGCCGTCAAGCCGCCATCGCGGCGCACCAGGCCTGCGCGCACGCTCCAGATCAGCGCCAGCACCGTGATGGCCGCGCCACCGATGCCATAGACCAGCAGCAGGCCCAGCAAGCCGTCCTGCATCAAGGCCCCGCTGGCCGACAGCCGAAACACCATCGCCGACAGCCCGAAGTACAGCACGAAGCTGTTGAGCGCGGGGATGCCCGCCAGCGGCACCACGCCACGCCACGTGGCCGCCCACCCGGTCAGCACCAGCGCAAAGAAGGGAATGAACAGCAGCAGCAGATCCAGCATGGGCCGCACAAGGCTCCATCAACGCACGCGCAGCATGCCCATGAAGCCACCCTTGCGCATCACGCGCCAGCCCAGCAGCACGGCCAGGATCACGGCATACACCATCACCTCGCCCACATCGTTCTTGGCCGCCTTCTTCCAGTAAAAGTGCAGCAGGCCCAGCAAGGCGATCAGGTAGACCAGCTTGTGCAACATCTGCCAGCGCCTGCCCCCCCATCGCCCGGATGGCCGCATTGAACGAGGTCAGCGCCAGCGGCGTCATCAGGATCAGCGCCAGCATGCCCACCAGGATGAAGTTGCGCTTGAACACGTCCTTGATGATGTCGTCCATCACCAGGCCCTTGTCCAGCCACGCATACGACAGGAAGTGCAGCAGCGCATAGACGAAGGCCGTGACACCCAGGGTGCGCCGATACCGCACCAGCGATGGCAGCGAAGCCACCTCCCGCAAGGGCGTGATCGCCAGCGTCAGCCAAAGCCATCGCAGTGTCCATTCACCCGTTTCGCGGATCACCTTCTCCGCGGGATTGGCGCCCAGCCGATCGGCATAGCCCGCGATGAACAAGGCCACCAGCGGCACCGCACACAACACCCACAGCAGGGGCTTCACCCAGGGCTTGAGCAGCCACCGGTTCAACAGCGACACATCCATCGTCTTGCTTCGGTTCGGTCAGTAGTACTTCTTGAGGTCCATGCCGGCATACAGCTGCCCGACCTGGGCCTCGTAGCCATTGAACATCAGCGTGGGCTTGCGGGGTGCGAAGAAGCCGCCTTCGCCGATGCGGCGCTCGGTGGCCTGGCTCCATCGCGGATGGTCCACCTTCGGGTTCACGTTCGAATAGAAGCCGTATTCACGCGGATTGGCCTTCGTCCACGAAGACACCGGCTCCTTCTCCACCAGGCGGATGCGCACGATGGACTTGGCACTCTTGAAGCCGTACTTCCACGGCACCACCAGGCGCAGCGGTGCGCCATTCTGATTGGGCAGCACCTCGCCATACAGGCCGAAGGCCATGAGCGCCAGCGGATGCATGGCCTCGTCGATGCGCAAGCCCTCCACATACGGCCAATCCAGCACACTTGAGCGCACGCCGGGCATCTGCTTGGCATCGGCCAGCGTGGTGAACTCGACGAACTTCGCGCGGCTCGTGGGCTCGGCCTTCTTGAGGATGTGCGAGAGCGAATAGCCGATCCAAGGGATCACCATGGACCACCCCTCCACGCAGCGCAGGCGGTAGATGCGCTCCTCCATGGGCGCCAGCTTGAGCAGATCGTCCAGGCCCAGCTTCATCGGCTTGCCCACCTCGCCCTCGATGCTCAGGGCCCAGGGCCGCGGCTTGAGCGTGTGCGCGTTGTCGGCCGGATCGGACTTGTCGGTGCCGAATTCGTAGAAGTTGTTGTAGCCGGTGACGTCGCCATAAGGCGTGAGCTTTTCCATCACCTGGGCTCCGGGCACGCTGCTGCGCGCGCCGGGCAAGGGCGGCAGCTTGCCGGGCCGCGTCGCGATGGTGCCCTGCGCCTGCGCCAGGCCACCGAGCCAGCCCGCCGCACCAGCCACGGCGGCCTCCCGGAGCCACAACCTGCGCGATTCATAGACAGAGCGGGGCGTGAGGTCCTCGGCCCCGGCAACCGTCTTGCCGCTGTCAGGATGAAGGATGTGGCGGGACGTTCGGATGAAACTCATGGTGTGCTCCTGGATCCGGCTCGATGCGAATCCCATGTGTGCACTGTCGTCCCAAGCGGCAGAAACCTGACAAGGACGGGGTGCACAACATGGTGACGGACAGGGCCTTTGTCGCCCCACGAAGCCTGCCCGCGGCCTCAGGCCGCTTTCTTCGCGGGTGACTTGGCCGCCGCCTTGGTGGCCACCTTCTTGGCAGCCGGCGCCTTGGCGGCGCGAGGCTCGAACTCGAAGCCGACCTTGCCCGCCTTGGCATCCCAGCTCAGGAAGGCCTTGAACTTGCGGCGCGTCTTGTTGGAGACGAAGTTCTCCAGCAGGTCCGTCTTGCCGGTCTCAAGGAGCTTGGTGAACTGCTCGGGCATGATGGGCTGCTGCAGGATGATCTTGCCGCTCTTGAAGTCGCACTTGGCCTTGCCGGCGCCCTGCGTGTGCTCGCACACGTAGTTGGTGCCGTGTTCGTACACCTGGCCCCCGCACTTGGGGCAGGTGCCCAATGAGGTCTGCCCGCTGAAATCCACGGCCTCGCCGGCTTCCTCGTCCTTCTTGGCGTCCTCGCCGAAATCGAACTCCATCTTCCAGTTGTTCGCCTCGTCGTCACGCACCAGGCGCAGCTCGGCGGTGAACGGCCAGCCCGCCTTGGAGCGGAAGCCTTCCAGAGGCCCGATCTTGCGGGCACTCAGCAGTTGCTCCACCTCGTCGAGCTCGAAACTGCGCCCCGCCGGGATCTTGGTGATGCTGAAGCCGCAGCCTTCACCTTCGCTGCCCTTGCCGTTGCAGGTGAAGCGGCGGTAGTTCTCCTTGACCACGCCACCGCAATTCGGGCAGGGCGTCTTCAGGGTCGCGTAATCGCCGGGGATGGTGTCGCGGTCGTATTCCTTGGCCTTCTGCACCACTCGCTGCGTCATCGCAGCGATCTCGTCCATGAAGGCCTCGCGGCTCAGGCGGCCCTTCTCCATCTCGGCCAGCTTGTATTCCCAGTTGCCGGTCAGCTCCGGCTTGGTGAGGTCTTCCACACCCAGGCCGCGCAGCAGCGTCATCAGCTGGAAGGCCTTGGCCGTGGGGATCATCTCGCGGCCTTCGCGGTAGATGTACTTCTCGGTGATCAGGCCTTCGATGATGGCCGCGCGCGTGGCAGGCGTGCCCAGGCCCTTTTCCGTCATCGCGGCCTTGAGTTCCTCATCGTCGATCAGCTTGCCGGCACCCTCCATCGCGCTCAGCAGCGTGGCTTCCGTGTAGCGTGCAGGCGGCTTGGTCTTCAAGGCGTTGACCAGCACGTCCTCGTTGCGCACCGATTCGCCAGGCTGCACGGCTACCAGCGTGCGCTCGTCGCCCTCTTCCGAAGCTTCCTTGCCATACACGGCCATCCAGCCCGGCTTGACCAGCACCTTCCCATTCGTCTGGAAGTGATGATCCTTGCCTTGCACGGGCACCTTGGTGATCCGCGTGGTGACCATGAACTCGGCCGCCGGATAGAACACCGCGATGAAGCGCTTGACCACCATGTCGTACAGCTTGGCCTCGGCCTCGGTGAGGCTGCGCGGCGCCTGCATCGTCGGGATGATGGCGAAGTGGTCCGAGACCTTGGCGTTGTCGAACACGCGCTTGTTGGGCTTCACATAGCCATCGTTGATGGCCTTGCGGGCGTGCTGGGCCAGATCGCGCAAGGGACCGGGCAGGTCCTCGTCGGCGATCATGCCCATGGTCTGCTGGACCACGCCCACGTAGTCCTCGGGCAGCGCGCGCGAATCCGTCCGCGGATACGTCAGCACCTTGTGCTTTTCATACAGCGCCTGCGCCAGGCCCAGCGTGGTCTTGGCGCTGAAGCCAAAGCGCGAGTTGGCCTCGCGCTGCAGCGTGGTCAGGTCATACAGCAGGGGGCTGGACTGGTTGCTCGGCTTGGCCTCTTCGGTGACCGTGCCCTGCTTGCCGCGCACGGCATCGGCAATCGCCTGCGCCTCGGCGGCCGACCAGACGCGATCGGCCTTGAACTCGGCTTCGGCCGAGCCTTCTGCGGCCGCCTTGTCCTTCTTGAAGTTGGGATCGAACCACTTGCCGTCGTAGCTGCCGGCCTCGGCGCCGAAGGTGCCCTTGATTTCCCAGTAATCGCGGTAGATGTGCTTGCGGATCTTCTCTTCGCGCTCCACCACGATGGACAGCGTCGGCGTCTGCACACGGCCCACCGTGGTCAGGAAGAAGCCGCCATCGCGCGAGTTGAAGGCCGTCATCGCCCGCGTGCCATTGATGCCCACCAGCCAGTCGGCCTCGGAGCGGCAGCGCGCGGCCGAAGCCAGGGGCTGCATCTGCTCATCGGTGCGCAGCTGCTCGAAGCCATCACGGATGGCCTGCGGCGTCATGCTCTGCAGCCACAGGCGCTGCACGTGCTTGCCCAGGCCCTTGGCCTTGGTGGTGGCCGTGCTGTCCTGCGCGTACTGCACGATCAGGCGGAAGATCAGCTCACCCTCGCGGCCCGCGTCACAGGCGTTGATCAGGATGTCGACATCCTTGCGCTTGATCAGCTTGACCAGGGCATTGAGGCGCCCCTTGCTCTTGTCGATCGGATTGAGATCGAAATGCGGCGGGATGACCGGCAGGTTGGCGAAGCTCCACTTGCCTCGCTTCACATCGAATTCATCGGGGGCCTTGATCTCCACCAGGTGGCCCACGGCGGAGCTCACCACATAGTGCTCGCTCTCGAAATACTCATCGTGCTTGTCGAACTTGCCGTCCACCGGCGTCAGGGCGCGGACGATGTCCTGCGCGACGGACGGTTTCTCTGCAATGACCAGGGCTTTGCTCATGACGTCTTGTTGGCGAAATCGCTTGATGGAATGTTTCTACAATAAGGCCTCTCGCGCGCACGCACGCACACGTACATACGTGTACACACGCGGGCGCGCGCGCCCACCAATTCAATGTACCCAATCTGGCCGATGACGCAAGCCGCACAAAAAACACGCCCCAAGGCCCGCAAGGCCGCTGCCCGCAAATCGGCACCCAAGGCTGCGCCGGCACCCGCCGCCCCTACGCGCGGCCCGCGCACCCAGGTGCGGGAATCGGGCATTCATGGCAAGGGTGTGTATGCGGTCCGGCCACTCAAGGCAGGCGACACCGTGCTGGAGTACAAGGGCGAGATCATCACCTGGGAAGAGGCCCTGGATCGCCACCCCCACGATCCCGAGCAGCCCAACCACACCTTCTACTTCCATCTCGATGATGGCCACGTCATCGATGGCAAGTACCAGGGCAACTCGGCCAAGTGGATCAACCACTCCTGCGATCCCAACCTCGAAGCCGAACAGGACGGCGACCGCGTCTTCCTCAAGGCCCTGCGCGACATCGAACCCGGCGAAGAGTTGTTCTTCGACTACGGTCTCGTCATCGACGCCCGCATGACGGCCAAGCTCAAGAAGGAATACGCCTGCTGGTGCGGCTCGCCCAAGTGCCGCGGCACCATGCTGGCCGCCAAGCGCCGCTGAACGACGCACCGCCAGCCGCACCCATCGCGCCCGTGACGACGCCCGCCAGCCCACCCGACCTCGCTGCGGTCATCGCCGATCTGAACACGGCCGCCGAGCGCATCTGGGAAGCGTCGCATGCCGATGTGCCCGGACTGAGCCTGGAAGTCGCCCCGCACATCGGCTCGACCAACACGGAACTGATGGCCCGCGGACGCCGAGGGGACACCTCGCCGATCCTGCTGGTGGCTGCGGCGCAGACCGCCGGCCGAGGTCGCCAGGGCCGCACCTGGCAGGCCGCACCTGGCGACAGCTTGACGTTTTCACTCGGGCTGCCCCTGAGGCTGGACGAGGTGCCCGGCGGCGGCAGTGCCCTGTCTCTGGCGGTGGGACTGGCTGCGGCCCAGTGCATCGACCAAGGCATGCGCAGCTTGACGGCAGCCGCAGGCCGCAGCCATTGGCCCCCCGTCGGGCTCAAGTGGCCGAACGATCTGTGGCTGCAAGGCCGCAAACTGGGCGGCATCCTCATCGAGGCCTCACCGGCACCCGGCCTGCAGGCGCACGAACGCTGGGTCGTGATCGGCCTGGGCGTCAATGTCAGGGAAGGCGCCGCCCCACCGGGTGCCACCGCCCTGGCCACCGTGGCGGCCTTGTCCACCACGCCACAGCAGGCGATGCTGACGCCCGGCCTGGTCTGGCAATGGATCGCGCCCACCCTGTTGCGCGCCGTGATGGCCTTCCCGCATGCCGGCTTCGCCCCCCTGCAGCCCGCGTATGCCGAGCGGGATGTGCTGGCCGGACAACAGGTCGGGCTGTGGACATCCCCTGAAACCGGCCCGCTGTCGGGGGCCGCGCCTTCGGAAACCGGCACCGCGATCGGCGTGGACCCAAGCGGCGCCCTGCTCGTGCATACTCCCGGCGTGGGCGTCCAAAGCTGGACCAGTGGAGAGGTCAGCGTCCGGCTCTCCGGAACTTGAACCACCTGTTGCATCCGCGCCCGCCTTCTCCACCGCACACCACCCGGCCCTCCTGACGATCACGACCGACCCATGTTGCGTTCCCTGGTTCTGATCCTGCTGCTCGTCAACGCTGCGTTCTACGCATGGAGCCAAGGCTGGCTCAGCGAGGTCGTGGGCGTCAAGCCCGACGCCCAGCACGAACCGCAGCGTCTGGCCCAACAGGTCAAGGCCGAGCGGATCACGGTGGTCCCCCCGCCATCACCAGACACCCCTGCGCCCCAACCCACTGCTTCGCCCGAACCCGCCCTCAGCGAGACGCCGGCCGAAGCGGCCGCATCGCCTGCTTCGGAAGGCTCGCCCCCCGAGACGGCGGCCCCCGGCTCCAGCGCTGCCGTCGCCTCGGCCAGCACGACCGAGGCGGCCACGCGCGAAGCATCGTCGCCACCGCCGAGCCCCACCAAGTCCGGCAAGACCCTGTGCGTCGAAGCCGGCCCCTTCACGGCAGCCGAATACGCATCCGCAGAGACCATGCTGCGCCCCATCGTGCCGGGCGGCATCTGGACGCGTCAGCAGGTGGCCATCCAGGGCATGTGGCTGGTTTACATGGGCCCCTATGCCGATGCCGAGCAACTGGCCCGCAAGCAGGACGAACTGCGCCGCATCAAGGGCTTGGATTTCGAGGTCGTGCGCACGCCGCCCAATCTGGCGCAGGGGATTTCACTGGGCCGCTTCAGCAAACGCGACAACGCCGACAACCAACTGGAAATGCTGCGCACCCGCGGCATCCGCACGGCCCGCATCGTCACGCTGCGTCAGCCGATGGAGTTGCAACTGCTGCGGGTGCCCCGCGCCGATGTCGACACGCAGGTCAAGCTGGCTGGCCTGAAGCTGCCCCAGGGCAAGGAATTCACGGCCTGCCGGCCCTGAGACGAGCATGCCGGGCTGCTCGCCAGAACAGGCTGAGCACGCCCCCCAGGCACAGTCCCAACAGCTCCACGGCGTCCACCGCCCCGCCGCCACCGCTGTTGCGCCCGCTGGTCGTGGGCGTTGGCGTGGGTGTCACCGGGCCATCGTCCGGGCCCTGCATCGCCGCATTCTGAACGGCCAATGAATCGATGTTGACTGTAGGCAGCGGATTGTTGAGCGCGAAGTCCGTGGAAGGATTCAAGGCATATTGCAATGCACGCTCTGCGTCCAGGATGCCCGCCCCACAGGTCGCCGTCGTGCACGCACAGCGCCCAGGGTTGTCATTCGAACACTGCCCCACGTACTGAGACGTGACGTGCGGCCTGGCAGATCGCTTGAGTCCATTGATCACATCGTCCACCGACAGGCCCGGATTGAGCTCCCACATCATGGCCGCCAGCGCCGAAACCTGAGGCGCTGCAAAGCTGGTGCCCTGGCCATAGCGGTAGATCTCTTGCCCCGGCCCTTGCGTGCCGTTGTTGGCCAGCACCAGCACACCGGTGTCCTTCAGGGTGGCATCCCAGGCGCCGCCGGAGATGTCGCCGCCCACCGTCGACACGGTGACCCCGGCGCCGAACCCGGAGTAGTTGGCCTTGATACCGATGCGATTGAGCGCGGCCACGGACACGACACCAGCGCAATTCGCGGGCCGTGTGACGACGCCTTGAGAATTGCCCGCCGACGCCACCACCAGGACGCCGGCCGCGCGCAGTGAATTGATGGCAGATTGGTAAACCTGCCCGCAATCGCCATCGCCGCCGAAACTGATGTTGATCACCTTGGCAGGCGTTGCGTTGGCCACCGGCTGCTGGCTGACACCGCCGGCCCACATCATGGCGTCGTAAATGTCCGACAAGGCCGCCCCGCATTTGCCGGATACGCGCACAGGCTGGATCCGTGCGTTCCAGTGCGCGCCGGCCATGCCGACCGAATTGTTGGCCGCAGCACCGATGATGGAGGCGACCTCCGTGCCATGCCAGGTGCTGTCCTGCACCGCACATTCCTGGAACAGCGTGTTGCCACTCTTTTCCAGGCTCGTGAGCCAATCCCCTGGATCTGCAGGGTTGGCGTCACGGCCAAGCCCACCATAGCCAGGGTCATCGCGGTCATAGACGGTCTCAGAGACAAAGTCATACCCCGCCAGAATCCGCCCTCCGCCGAATTCCTGTGCCGACGCCACAATCCCCGTGTCCAGCACAGCCACGACCACCTGATTGCTGTCGGCACCGCGGTGCACATTGGCCCAGGCGCGCTTCCAGTTCGGAACACCGCCACTTGGCGGATTGGGGCTCAGATCGACGTTGTCCACCCACCACTGGTTGGGGACATAAGGATCGTTGGGCGTCGGGCCGGTCACGGCCATGGGGGCCGCCTGCTGCAGCGACTGCATCACATCCGGCTCCGCCCATGCCACTTCCCCGGTGGCCATCAGCTTGCCGATCACCTTCTGCACCTGGTCCCGCGTCAGGCGGGTCGGCACCCGCGTGTGGGCCACATTCCCCACGCTCGCCTCCCACGGCAGGGACGAGGGATAACCTGCCGCAGACGCCAGCCGGGCCAGGCGCTGGGCTCGCTGCGAACGCCCTGCTTCGGTCGATTGAGGCAACTCGTGCGACTGCTCCTTGAGCTGCACGATGACACCCAACGCCGGACGGCTGGGCGCAAGCGACGGTGAGGAGGCCGCCCCCGCCGCCAAGGCACAGTCTGCCGCCCAGAGCAGGTTCAGCCCGACACCCAGGGACAAGGCCGGGCCAATGAAAGACGCCAGAGCGCGATGCGCGAAGCTCATGTGTATGCAATCGACTGCAGAAAGGGCCGCCCGCCTCCGGGCACCATCGGACAACACGACGACGGGCGGATCCCTGGAATGGAGAGCGGGATTATCCCGCCGCGCCCTTCGGGCCCAGGCCCCGACTTTCAGGGCCTGTCACAAGCAGGTACAAATATTTTGTCTCTTCCGTGGCACATCGGACGCCCATGGCGCGAAATGCCAAAAAAAAGCCCCGGTCCGCCGAGGGCTCCGGGGCTTGGTGGACAGCGACCCATCACGGGCCACCGCCTTGTCCGTCACATCACTTCGACACGACGCGGACCATCTCCAGCACCTTGTTGGAGTAGCCCCACTCGTTGTCGTACCAGGCGACCAACTTCACGAAGGTCTTGTCCAGTGCAATGCCGGCTTCGGCATCGAACACCGAGGTGCACGATTCGCCGCGGAAGTCCGTGGCCACCACCTTGTCTTCGGTGTAGCCCAGCACGCCCTTGAGGGCGCCTTGCGACTGGGCCTTCATCTCGGCGCAGATCTCATCGTAGCTGGCTTCCTTGCTCAGCTCGGCCGTCAGGTCCACCACCGACACGTCGGAGGTGGGCACGCGGAAGGACATGCCGGTCAGCTTCTTGTTCAGCTCGGGGATCACCACGCCCACGGCCTTGGCAGCGCCGGTGCTCGAGGGGATGATGTTTTCCAGGATGCCGCGACCACCGCGCCAATCCTTGTTGGAAGGGCCATCCACGGTTTTCTGCGTGGCGGTGGCAGCGTGCACGGTGGTCATCAGGCCGCGCTTGATGCCCCACTTGTCGTTGATCACCTTGGCCAGCGGGGCCAGGCAGTTCGTCGTGCACGAAGCGTTCGAGATGATGGCTTCGCCCTTGTAGGTCTTGTCGTTGACGCCATAGACGAACATCGGGGTGTCGTCCTTGGACGGGGCCGACATGATCACCTTCTTGGCGCCAGCCTTCAGGTGGGCCTCGGCGGTTTCCTTGGTCAGGAACAGACCGGTGGACTCGACCACCACATCGGCGCCAACCTCATCCCACTTCAGCTCGGCCGGGTTCTTCACGGCGGTCAGGCGGATGCGCTTGCCATTGACGATCAGCGTGTTGCCATCGACCGAGACATCGCCCTTGAAGCGGCCATGCACCGAGTCGTACTTCAGCATGTAAGCCAGGTAATCCGGCTCGAGCAGGTCGTTGATGCCGACGACCTCGAGGTCATTGAAGTTCTGGACAGCGGCACGGAACACCATGCGGCCGATGCGGCCGAAGCCGTTGATACCGATCTTGATCGCCATGATGGAAAACCTCTTGGGTGAAGGCTTGGATGAAGTTGCGAGAGATGAAAAATCGAGTGTTCGCTCAGCGGTTGCGCGACAGGGCAGCGTGACAGCCAGACCACCCGGCGCCTTGTGGGCGCGCGCAAACCGCGAACTTTACGCCTGATTTGGCCCGATCAGCGCTGCTTGAGTGCCGTCAGCACCGTGGCCACCACGTTCTCGGGGGTGAAGCCGAAGTGCTTGAACAGCACACCCGCAGGCGCCGATTCGCCATAGGTGTCGATGCCCACCACGGCGGCGCAGCCATACTTCCACCAGAAATCGGTCACACCGGCTTCCACCGCGATGCGCGGCAGGTTGGCGGGCAGCACCTGCTTTTTGTAGGCCACGGGCTGACGGTCGAACACGCTGGTCGAAGGCATCGACACCACGCGCACCGGCACACCCATCTTGCCCAGCTCGGCCTGGGCATGCAGCGCCAGTTGCACTTCCGAGCCGGTGGCGATGATCACGGCCACGGGCTTCTTCTTGAGGCCCACTTCCGAAGGCTCGGCCAGGATGTACGCGCCTTGCGTGATGACGTCGGCATCCACCTTGGGCGCATACGGCAGGTTCTGGCGCGACAGCAGCAGCGCGCTCGGGCGATTCTTGTTGGCCAGCGCGATGGACCAGGCCACGGCGGTTTCCGTCGTATCGGCGGGGCGCCACACGTCCAGACCGGGGATCAGGCGCAGGCTGGCCGCATGCTCGACAGACTGGTGCGTGGGGCCGTCTTCACCCAGGCCGATGGAATCGTGCGTGAACACGTGGATCACGCGCTGCTTCATCAGCGCGGCCATGCGGATGGCGTTGCGGCTGTAATCGCTGAAGGTCAGGAAGGTGCCGCCATAAGGGATGTAGCCGCCATGCAGCGCCACGCCATTCATGATCGCGGCCATGCCGAACTCGCGCACGCCGTAGTTGATGTGACGGCCGGGCTTGCCGCTTTCGGTCAGCACCACCTTGCCTTCGTCATCGAAGCGCAGCGGCGGCGTGCTCTTGGTGTTGGTCAGGTTCGAACCAGTCAAATCGGCGCTGCCGCCCAGCATCTCGGGCAGGGCCGCAGTGAAGTGCTCCAGCGCCAGCTGGCTGGCCTTGCGGGAGGCCACCGTTTCGGCCTTCTCATGGGCGGCGGCCACGGCCTGCACGCACACCTCGGCGAAGTTGGCGGGCAGCTCGCCGGTCATGCGGCGCGTGAACTCGGCCGCCAGCTCGGGATGGGCAGCCTTGTAGGCTTCAAAGCGCTGGTTCCAGTCGTTGACGAGCTGATCGCCATCGGCCTTGGCATTCCAGTCGGCATACACCTCTTCGGGCAGCGCGAACGGATCGTGCACCCAGCTCGAGGGCCTCGCGCGTCAGCTTGATCTCATCGCCACCCAGCGGCTCGCCGTGGGCCTTGGCCGTGTTGGCGCGGTTGGGCGAGCCCTTGCCGATGTGCGTCTTGCACACGATCAGCGTCGGCTTGTCGACGCTCATCTTGGCCTTCTCGATGGCGGCGTCCACCTTGTCGACATCGTGGCCGTCGATCGGGCCGATCACGTTCCAGCCACAGGCCTCGAAGCGCTTGGGCGTGTCATCGATGAACCAGGGCGTGACCTGACCGTCGATCGAGATGCCGTTGTCGTCGTACAGCGCGATCAGCTTGTTAAGTTTCCACGCACCGGCCAAGGCCACGGCCTCGTGGCTGATGCCTTCCATCAGACAGCCATCGCCCAGGAACACATAGGTGTTGTGGTTGACAACGGTGTGGCCCTCGCGGTTGAACTCGGCGGCCAGCATCTTCTCGGCCAGCGCGAAGCCCACGGCGTTGGTGATGCCCTGGCCCAGCGGGCCGGTGGTGGTTTCCACGCCCGGGGTGATGCCGACTTCCGGGTGGCCCGGCGTCTTGCTGTGCATCTGGCGGAAGGCCTTGAGGTCATCGATGCTCAGGTCATAACCCGTGAGATGCAGCAGCGAGTAGATCAGCATCGAGGCGTGCCCGTTGGACAGCACGAAGCGGTCGCGATCAGCCCATTGCGGCTGTGCGGGGTGGTGGCGCAGATGACGGCCCCACAGCGCCACAGCCATGTCGGCCATGCCCATCGGGGCGCCAGGATGACCAGAGTTGGCTTGCTGCACGGCGTCCATGGCCAGGACGCGGACGGCGTTGGCCATGGCGGTGGTGTTCTTGGTGGTGTTGGGCATGGGTGGGATGGTTGCAAACGTGCGAAGCGGCGATTCTAAGACGCGTTCCGGCGGGAACGGTCGCCGAACGAGGCCGCAGGCTGGGCACAATACCGCCCACACCTGGCGAAGCCATTCCGGCTCCATGGGGCGTCAACCGCATGACGCCGGATCTAGCCCCCGGATTTCGCCATGGATCGTTCCGCCACGACACACAGGTTGAGACATGACGACGGATGCTTCCCGCCCTTGCCCACGCTGGCTGCAATGGGTGTTCTTCATCAGCCTGGGGCTGCTGCTGCTTGCGCATGAGGAGGCGGTGTGGACCGACACCACGCTGTTATTGCCGTGGATTCTCGCGCTATGCCATGCGCCGGTGAGGTCTTCGCTTCGCCAGATCATCCGGCGACACGCCATTCTGGGCGCCACTTCCCTTGCGTTTTCCATATTGATCGTGCTCGGATGCCTTGAGCACCAATGCACACGGCTTGAGCAACATGCCGCCTTCATTCCGGTGCTGTGGATCCCGATGGCGGCATTGACGTATGAATGTCTCAAACAGAACGCCCGGGGCTTGGTGACGACGATTGCCTTGGCGCTGGCAACCACGTCTTTGCTGGTCATATGGCAACGCTTTGTGCAGCAAGAGGACAGGCCACCGGCACTGTCCTACAACGTCCTTGTTTCACCTCTGATCCTTGCTTTGATATGTCTGCTCGGCGCTTTGACAACCCTCACGCACAAAAGCGGCGACCTGCTCACATTCAAGCTGAGCGCCGCACTGGGGATATTTGCAGCGATCCTGACCCAAGCAAAAACAGGCCTTCTCACCTTCCTCGCTGGCGGCCTCATGCTGGCGGCCTGCGAACGTGAACATCGCAGACTCATTTTGACGTGGGTTGCCGCCATCGGCATTTGCTGGGGCATCGCTCTGAGCGAAAAAATCAAAATTGTGCGGGACGATGTCAGCAGCTATAACAACCAAATGTACAAAACGTCGGTGGGAGAGCGGACGGACGCGATCAAGTGGGCGGCCGAACATTTCTTTGACGCACCACTCACAGGTAAAGGCAGGCTTGCGCTTTATGCAGAATTCAATCACCGATGGGCGGAATGGGGAAGGCAGCAGGAAGCGGTAACGCTAATGGCGCATCTACATAACGATTATCTGCAGGTTGCTCTCTCCAAAGGCATCCCGGCACTGGCCTGTTTTGTGACGCTTTGGGTGGGCGTTTGGGACAATTAGGGGTCCGCGACGTGCGGACAACATGGAGGACTCTGGCTCATGGCTGGCGGCACTCTGCTCTGATTTACGCCACAGCCTTTCTCACGGATTCGTTCACATTTTGGAACGGAGTTTGGGCGGCAGCGACAGGATGCGCGGGGATCGGCGTGGGCCTGCTACCTGCCCTATCGAAGAGCGAATCGCTCGCTAGTTTATTGAACGCGGGCACGACTGATATACACTTTCCATGCCATTTCCAACTCTTTAGAAGTAGAAACCAGCCGCTTTAACTCGTTCTCGGTTTGGTCGGCGACGTAAGGATTCCTCAACCTCAAAGATTTCAAAAACAACTCCGCATCGGAATGCCTGGCGGCGAGCATCTGAAAAGCAACATATTGCGCCATACTCGCGGGCACCGGCGCAGACTCCAATACAAATCGGGCCACCCCAAGTTTTTCTTCAACAAACATTGCATTTGTGCCAGCCAAGAAAGCCAAAGCACGGAACCTTGAAACCGAAACAGGGTACCCTCACTGATTTGTGCCACTGTTTGCCCAACTGCGCCGTGACCGGCGACTGCCGCGCGGCGCGAGACTGAACTTCTCTTAAGCGGCCCCGACCCTGCAGCCAAGGCGCCCCATCAAAACACAAGCTGCCCCTGCCAAGGCAATTCTCACATACACCACCTTTAACACTGCGCCTTTTGACGACACGCCCCCCGTCAAAAGCGAGCCAAACATAACAAAGGGGATCAGGAAAAACGTATACGCCCAGGGAAATTCAAACATGCAATAAAGCAAAATAAAAACAACCCAGCGAAACATCAGGACGGACAGAGGGTCTTGAAACAGTCGCGCCCGGACCTTCCAAATACGCAAAGCGGACCATCAAGAACAACAGTCAGTGACAAGAACCCTCAAGACCAAATTCTGCCAGGAGATACAAAAGAAGATTATGGGGATATACGACATTAGGCTCCATGAGAGAGCCATCCAGCTCAAATAATCGCCCCGCCGGGTATCTTCCGTAGCCTACACCGGTCAGAGGATGAAGGCGCCAAAGTCGGTATGAATCGGTATTGCTCCAGCCTCGATGAACCAGAAAAGCCTCTTGTTGAATTGATCTCTCCTACCTGGGAGGGGCCCCACACCGACATCCATCGCGCCACTTCCGTGGAATGAAAGAGGGAAAGGGCTGCGGCAAGGAACATGCATCCGGCCATGAAAACCAACACCAGTTGTCTGTTTCTCGGCAAACGTCGAACATCGAAAAGCAACCAAAAACCATAAGCAACGGCAACAACCGCGGCGGCGCGAGAGAGGGTCGCGATGATCAAAACAGACGCAACGATGTGCAACGCGGCGCCAGCACCAGCGCTGATGATTTTCAGATGCCACAAATACAAGGCCGACGTTGCAGCCAATACAGCAAATACTCCCAACTGGTTTGGATGCCCGAACATACCCCAGGCGCGCAGCGGTGCGTCAATTTGAATGATGCGCCCATAAACCACGTCGTACCCAGACAAATGCAGCACTGCAATCAGCAAATGAAGCAGGAGTGCAGCACATACTCCCTGGGCCCAGTAAGGAGCCCATTTCTGCAGGTTTTCTCGATCGCCATCTGTAGACACCAACGTAGTGCCAACCAGCAACAGCCCTAGCATGCCGCCCGCCAGGAGGGTGGCCGCGATGAGTGCACCTGCCCGGATGGTTTGAATCAGCAAACAAAGAAGCAGCACCCCCAGCAGAAGGGGAACCGGGGCAATCAGACTGGGGGCTTTGTTTCGCAGCCTTGATGCCATCGCAAGAAGTGCGACGAAAAGCAGCGCAGTACACCATTCCGGCCAGAACGAGACAATAGGGCCGACGCGCCCAAAATTAAGGAAGGGCAGACAGCCTGACAAGAAGAAGCAAGGCGGCCATGAGGATCAAAATGAAAACAGCCCCATGGATATGGGGCTGTTCATGCAGGCGGTATGTTACTTGCAGCTAGAGGGAGATACTTCGCATCAATGCCGCTTGCGGTACCTGCACGGCAGGTCCATTGAACCTGCTGGTTAGACACCGTCGCCACCATGTCCAATGTCTTGCCGCCGATGGCATCTCACCACGTTAGCAGTGATTGTCAAATAACCAGATGTAGCGGACGAGTTTTTGTTGGTGGGCACAAAGCTTGCGCCTGGAAGTTCGCCGGTGGTGTTAAACGATTCACGACACCATTCTTTGCCGCAGAACCTGCCAAAATCAATTCGGAAACCTTCGCTCGCACAGTGTAGTCATGATACGCCGGCAACGCCACTGCAGCCAAAATACCAATGATCGCCACAACGATCATCAGTTCGATCAGCGTAAAACCTTGTTGAACTCGCTTCATGGTGAACTCCTCAGGGTGGGGACCCGTCTAAAAAAGACTCTTGCTCCATCAAGCTCCACGACCTCGGGAGCCACGTCTACCAATACGCAGCAGCCGTGCCAGGTTTCAACGCCTGAAAAAACGTGATTTCCCGCACGGTTTCCCTAAGCCTTCTGCGGCGAGCACCCGGTTCTGGTCAACCTTGTATCCAGCCGGCACGTCAAAAAAAGTCACTCCCCCACCTACGCTGACAATTTTTGTCACCCATTACCACTAAGCAGCGCTGCGAAATCAGGCAATCTACCGCATGCTCACAGCACCCGCATGCGCATGAAGTTTATTGCCAAACATGCGCACAAGGCTTAGCATTGTCTTGAGTCGCGAACGCAAGTCTCTGTCATGCTCACGCCCGCCGCCGCCCCCTCCCCCCGAAAAGCCACCAATGTCTCCTTGCCAGGAGACCTGCTCGCAGAAGCCAAGGCGCTGAACATCAACATCTCGCAAGCATCTGAAGCGGGACTGGCTCGAGCCGTGGCAGAAAAGCGGAGCGCCCTCTGGCTCGCCGCCAACAAAGATGCCTTGGACAGCTCCAACGCCTTTGTCGAACGCGAAGGCCTGCCCCTGTCAAAACACCGGCAGTTCTGAACCGTGGCGCGATTTGCCATCTACGAGAACCCGGAAGGCCCCGGCTACCTTCTCGACGTACAAGCTAATTTGTTAAGCCATTTGAACACCCGGATGGTCGTGCCCTTGCTGCCTCTGGAACAGGCGCCCCGCCCTGCCCAAACTCTCAATCCGGTGTTTCAAATCGGCACGGGCAGTTTTGTCATGGCGACTCAATTCATGGCGGCCGTGCCCGTAAGGTTGTTAAAAATGCAGGTGCAAACCGCCGATGAGCGCGCCTTCGACATCACCTCTGCCCTGGATGTCTTATTCCAGGGTGTGTAGGGCCTCTGCGGGCAGACCAGCGCAGGGTGCGAGGCGCATCCACTTCACGCCGCTCACTCCACCACCGGCACCCCAAACCGCTGCCCTTCTCGCAGCGGCTCGATCCGATGTCGGGTATCCAGCGCGCGAATCTGCGACAACACGGAGGGCACCTCACCGGGCTTCGGGTGGGTGATGTAGACACTCACCTCTCCATCCAGTTGCCGCAACTCTTCCGCCAGGCTTTGGGGCGACAAATGCCCACTGATCTGCGCCAGATGTGCCTCTTCATTGCCGAAGGCGGTCTCGATCACCAGTTGCGCAATCCGCCGCCCGTTCAAAGCTTGCCAAAGCGCTGGATTGGGCCCCGTGTCTCCGGTGAACACCCACCAGCCCATGGGCGTTTCCACCCCAAATCCCACCCCGGGGACCGTATGAGCCGCAGGCAACACATGCACCACACGGTCGGCGGCGCCACCCCGCGCCTCGAAACGCAATGCCCGCCCCACCTCGATTTCATGGAACACCAGCACCGGATGCGCACTGCTGGGCAGCCGCGTGAAATCCGGCCAGATCACGCCATTGAAGATGTGTTCGCGCAGAGCCTGCAAGGTTTCGGGCAGGGCATGCACATGGATGGGCTTGAGCGATGACAAGCCACTGGCACCAGCACGCAGCTTCAACACGCTGTCAGCCAGCAAAGGAATGCCCAGCACGTGATCGAGATGGCTGTGGCTGATGAGGATGTGATCGATGCGTGCCAGCTCATCCAGCCGCAGCTCGCCCACCCCGCTGCCCGCATCGATCAGGATGTCGTCATCCAGCAGGAAGGACGTGGTGTGGCACCGGGCGGCGATCGAGCCGAAACATCCGAGGACCCGAATCATGCTGGGGCTCCTTGCCAATCAACTACAAAAAAGGCGTCAACCACCGTCCGCGGTTTGACGCCTCCTTCTTGTGCCATCGACCGTCTGCGATCAGCTGGCTGCCTGAACACCCAACTCAGGCCTGCACAAACTGCATCTGCGTGCCGGCCAGCTCGATGACATCACCGCTCTTGAGGTGCACCGGCTCGGCCGCCACCGGCGTGCCATTGACCGTGGGCCTGGACGCCCCTTCGACGTGTGCGAACACATATCCACCCGGACGCTTGGTGATGGACGCCACCTGCACACCGGGCTTGCCGACCGTGGTCACCACCTTCGTCAGCGCGACCTCGCGGCCTGCCGCAGCACCGTTGAGCACCTTGATGGAGGCAGGCGTCTGCGGCGCCATGCCGCCAAAGCCCGTGCCCAGGCCGCCGCCCGAGGTAGCGCCATATGGTGGACGCGGCTCTGCCGCGGTGGCCGTGGACGAACCCATGCCCGTCGACGCAGCGCCACCCGGCATCGGCGGCACCTGGCCCGGCCGCATGATCATCGTCTTCTCGTAGTCCGAGCCTTGCTCGACGAGGTACTTGATCTTGTATTTGCCGATCTCGACCGTGTCGTTGTGCTGCAGCAGCTGCTTCTTGACGGCCTTGCCGTTGATGTAGGTGCCGTTGGTGCTATTGAGGTCTTCGATGAAGACGTCAGTGCCCACCAGCTGCAGCACGGCATGCTCGCCGCTGACAGCCAGGTTGTCGATCACGATGTCGTTATAGGGGCGGCGTCCCAGGGAGGTTTTCTCCTTGGTGATCTGGACCTCTTTGATGACGACCCCGTCCAGCGACACGACCAGTTTTCCCATTCGAAACCTCTCGGGTATGGATCTTTTTCAGTCTTTCAGCCTGTGCCGCCCAAGCGCTTGAAAGGCCACCATGATTTGGGGGCCGGTTCCGCCTCTCCCTGGGCACGAACCAGCACCACGGCAATATTATCTCTGCCGCCAGCGTCATTGGCCGCACCCACCAGCGCCTCGCCCATCTCGGGCAAATGGCTGTGGGCGGACATGACCTCGGCGATTTGCGAATCCCGCAGCATATCGGACAGACCGTCGGAGCACATCAGGTAGATGTCTCCGGACTGCACGTCGTGCAGGTGCGTTTCCATCAGGACCAGGTCTTCCACGCCCAGCGCACGCGTCACCAAATTTTTGTTGGCGGCGAACTGGGCCTGCTCGGGTGTGAGGATGCCAGCATCGATCTGTTCTTGCAGTAACGAATGGTCTTTGGTGATCTGCTGCAACACACCGCCCCGCAGGCGGTAGGCGCGCGAATCGCCGATGTGGCCAAGGATCAGCCGCCCCGAGCGGAAGACGCCCAGCACCAGCGTGGTGCCCATGCCCGCATAGGTGGGATTCGAATTGGCCGCGCTGAAAATGGCGCGGTTGGCGTTGTCGACGCAGATGTCCATCGCACGCTTGACGTCCCCATCGCTGGCGTTGGCCGCGGCCTCGTTGAGCCAGCGGCTGAGCTCCGACTTGATGAAATCGCAGGCCATGCCACTGGCCACTTCGCCGGCGGCATAACCGCCCATGCCATCGGCCAGCACGGCAATGCCGCACGCGGCGTCCAGCGCGATGGAATCCTCGTTGTTGGTGCGCACCCGCCCGGTGTCGGTCTGACTGAAGAACTCAAAGTCCATGGGCCAATTGTCGCTGTGTTTTCACGCCGGTCCGATCGAGATCAGCCCAGGGGAAGGTCGATTGCCACAGGTGGCAGGGAACGTGCCACCATCCGCAGGTCCTCGGCCATTTGCTGGCCGCTGGCGTAGCGGGTGCTGGGGTGTTTTTCCAGCGCCAGCGCAATCACGTCCCCCAGCGGCGCCGGCAGATCGGGGCGGACGGTGCAGACATTGGGCGCCGTCTCGCGGGCAATGGCGCGCATCAGGGATGCCATGGAATCGTTGCGATAGGGCAACTGCCCGGTCAGCAACTGGAAGGCCGACACGCCCAGCGAATACAAATCGCTGCGGCCGTCGATGGCCTGGCCGGAAAGCTGCTCCGGCGACATGAAGGTGGGCGTGCCCAGCACCACGCCCGTGCGCGTGCGCGCGGCATCGGCCACCCGCGCCACGCCGAAATCCATCACCTTCACCGTATCGTGGCTGAGCTCGACCATGATGTTGGCCGGCTTGATGTCGCGGTGCGTCACGCCGCGGCTGTGTGCGTAGGCCAATGCGTCGGCCACCCGCGCCAGGATGGGCAGCAGCACATGCAGGGGCAGCAGGTGATCCGGGTGGCCGTACTGGCTCAGGTCAACGCCATCGACCAGTTCCATGGCGATATAGGCCACGCCGCCTTCTTCGCCGGCATCCAGGATGCTGACGATGTCCGGATGGTGCAGCCGGCCCGCCATCTCGGCCTCACGCAGGAAGCGCGCGCGTGCATCGGCCAGTTCCGCACCACTGAACTCCTGGGCCAGGGCCATCGTCTTGAGCGCCACCTTGCGATCCGTCGATGGGTCGAAGCCCAGGTACACCGCCCCCATGGCCCCCTTGCCGATCTGTTTCTCGACCAGGTATTTGCCCATCTGCGCCTGGGCCACGTCGGGCAGGGGACGGGCCGGCAAGGTGCCCCAGGTGTTGGCCGTGGCGACCTGAGCCAGGCCGCGCGCGCGCATCAACCTCAGCTTGACGCCGCGCCAATCGGGATCGATGTCGGCCATCTGCTCATACACATCGCGCGCGCAATCGTAGCGCTGGTCACGCTCGAAGGCCTGGGCAATGGCTTCCATGGTCTCCAGCGCCGCCAGGACGGTTGCCCGGCTCGGGCATGAAGCCCTGCAGGGTCTGCCACGCCCTGTCCGCCGGGCCATCGCCCAGGGCCTGGACCGCACGTGCGATGCGCTGGCGCTCATCCGGGTTGGTGGCTTCGTTGGGGGGCAGCGAAGGCGTGAAGGCCTGCGGCTGGGTGGACGTCTCGAAATCCTCGGGAAACAGCGAGGGCGAGGTGCTTGCAAAACGGGATGCAAAGCCGGAGTTGGTGGGCACATCCAGATAGGACAGCACCGTGTCCGGGCCTGCGTCATCCGGGGCCGTCTCCTGCGGTTCGGCGCCGCCCCCCGAGGACACCGTGTCGGCGAACACGGGCCGCGTGTTGACGAACTCGGTTCGGGCCACATTGGGCCGACGCAGGCTGCGCACCAGCCACAACAAGAGCCCCCCCGCTGTCACGATCAACAGCCCGATGAGGAGCGCAAGCGTGGTGGGCTGCATGGGGTTCAGGACTCCGATTGGGGGGCCCGCTTTGCCAGCACCGTGCCGACCAGCAGCACGAAGAGCGCCCCGGCGATGCCCGCGGCATACCGGGTCATGTCGCCGGCAGGCAGATGCGGCACGGCGATCGGATCCGTGACAGCGAGGGTGCCGGCAATCCAGCCCAGGAGCATGCCGCCGGCGGTGATGATGATCGGGAAGCGGTCCATCAGCTTGAGGACCAGTGTACTGCCCCAGACGATGATGGGAATGCTCACCAGGAGGCCGAAGATCACCAGGGACATCTGGTGCCCCTCATGACCCGCACCCTGGGCAGCGCCGGCGATGCCGATGACGTTGTCCACGCTCATGACGAAGTCCGCGATGATGATGGTCTTGATCGCCCCCAGGAGCTTGTCGCTGGCTTGAAGATCGCCATGGCCTTCGTCTTCCGGCACCAGCAGCTTGACGCCGATCCAGACCAGCAAGGCCGCGCCCACCAGCTTCAGATAAGGCAGCGCCAGCAGCGACATGGCAAAGAAGATCAGCACCACGCGCAAGGCGATGGCGCCCGCCGTGCCCCAGATGATGCCCTTGGTGCGCAGATCGGGTGGCAGGTTGCGGCAGGCCAGGGCGATGACGACGGCGTTGTCGCCGCCGAGCAGGATGTCGATCATGATGATCTGACCGACCGCCAGCAGGAATTCGGGAGTCAGGAAGGCTTCCATGCGAGAGCTTGAAAAAGAATCAGCCCCTGAGTGTAGGGGCTGATGCGTGTGGCTTGCAGGGGCGGTGTCACCGATGCCCGCATGGCCTGACCCGGCGCGGGCACGGACCTTCGCGCCGGCACAGGATCAGAGCAGCGACTTCAGCAGCTTGCCCATTTCGGACGGGTTGCGCGTGACCTTGAAGCCACACTCTTCCATGATGGCCAGCTTGGCATCGGCCGTATCGGCACCACCGCTGATGAGCGCGCCGGCATGGCCCATGCGCTTGCCCGGAGGCGCCGTCACACCGGCGATGAAGCCGACAATGGGCTTTTTCATGTTGGCCTTGCACCATTGCGCTGCTTCGGCTTCATCGGGGCCGCCGATCTCGCCGATCATGATCACGGCGTCGGTCTCGGGGTCGTCGTTGAAGGCCTTCATGACGTCGATGTGCTTGAGGCCGTTGATCGGGTCACCGCCGATGCCCACGGCGCTGGACTGGCCCAGGCCAAGTTCGGTCAACTGCGCCACGGCTTCGTACGTCAGCGTGCCGGAGCGGCTGACCACGCCGATGCGGCCCTTGCGGTGGATGTGGCCGGGCATGATGCCGATCTTGATCTCTTCCGGCGTGATCAGGCCGGGGCAGTTGGGGCCCAGCAGCAGCGTCTTTTTGCCGCCGGCCGCTTCCTTGGCCTTCATCTTGTTGCGCACCATCAGCATGTCGCGCACGGGGATGCCTTCGGTGATGGCGATGACCAGATCCAGATCGGCCTCGACGGCTTCCCAGATGGCGTCAGCTGCGCCGGCAGGGGGCACATAGATCACCGAGACGGTGGCGCCGGTCTGCTGCGACGCTTCCTTGACGGAGGCGTAGATGGGAATGTCGGAGAACTTCTCGCCCGCCTTTTTGGGGTTCACACCGGCGACGAAGGCGTTCTTGCCGTTGGCGTAGGCCTGACAGCCCAGGGTGTGGAATTGACCGGTCTTGCCCGTGATGCCTTGGGTGATGACCTTCGTGTCTTTGTTGATGTAAATGCTCATGACGAATCCTCTGGGCGTTAGGCGACGGCGGCCACGACCTTGGTCGCGGCTTCGGCCATGGTGTCGGCGGAGATGATGGGCAGGCCGGATTCGGCCAGCATCTTCTTGCCCAGGTCTTCGTTGGTGCCCTTCATGCGCACCACCAGCGGCACTTGCAGGTTCACGGCCTTGCAGGCCGTGATCACGCCGTCGGCGATGGTGTCGCACTTCATGATGCCGCCGAAGATGTTGACCAGGATGGCCTTGACCTTCGGGCTCTTGAGCATGATCTTGAACGCTTCGGTGACCTTCTCGGCCGTGGCGCCACCGCCGACGTCCAGGAAGTTGGCAGGCTCGCCGCCGAAGAGCTTGATGGTGTCCATCGTGGCCATGGCCAGGCCGGCGCCATTGACCAGGCAGCCGATGTTGCCGTCGAGCTGGATATAGGCCAGATCGAACTTGGAGGCTTCGATTTCAGCCGGATCTTCTTCGTCCAGGTCTCGCAGGGCCACGATCTCGGGGTGGCGGAACAGCGCGTTGGCGTCGAAATTGAACTTGGCGTCCAGGGCCGTGACCTTGCCCTTGGCATCGCGGTTGAGCGGATTGATCTCGACCAGGGAGGCGTCCGTCTCCATGTAGCACTGGTAGAGCTTCTTGAGGATGTCGACCGTCTGCGCGGTGGAGTCCGCCGGCATGCCGATGCCGTCAGCGACCTGCTTGGCCTGCGCATCCGTCAGGCCGGCGATCGGGTCGATGAAGACCTTGATGATCTTCTCGGGCGTGCTGTGGGCGACCTCCTCGATGTCCATGCCGCCTTCGCTGGACGCGATCACGGCGACCTTCTGGGTGCCGCGGTCCGTCACGACGGAGACGTAATATTCCTTCTGGATGTCGGCACCGTCTTCGATGTAGAGACGGCGCACCTTCTGACCTTCAGGGCCGGTCTGATGCGTCTTGAGCTGCATGCCGAGGATGTCTCCGGCCAGGCGCTTGACGTCATCGAGGGACTTGGCGACTTTCACGCCACCGCCCTTGCCCCGGCCACCGGCGTGAATCTGGGCCTTGACGACCCAAACCGGGCCTCCCAGTTTCTCGGCGGCCGCAACGGCCTCGTCTACGGAAAACGCCGGGATACCTCTTGGGACCGGCACACCGAATCGGCTCAGGATCTCTTTGCCTTGGTACTCATGAATCTTCATGGGGGTAACTCGCAATTTGTAGTGCGTTCTGAATGGATGCCAGGGCCGATCGGACCCGGGCAGACATGACCGCGCACAGACTTTTGGGTCTGATGCGGTGCAGCAGGCAGCATAGCACCGGCCCAGTGGGAAACAAATATGAGTCCCGGTGGGCCATCGGGATTGTGAAAACGCGGTGTCGAATAAAACCGGCGGAGTGGCTTATTCGTCTGCGGGTCCATCTGGACAGGGCGTTTCACCTCTGAGGATGCGGCGAATCACCTCGGACGAAAAACCGCGGCCGGCCAGAAACCGCATCTGGCGCGCCTTGTCCTCGGGTGAATCGGGGGGAGTGCCGTAGCGCCGGGCCCACAGTGCATGGGCGCGCGCGAATTCCGTATCGCGCAAGGATTGTGCGGCTTCGCGGGCGATGTCGGCGGGAAGCTGGTGCTGGGCCAGCTCGGCTTGCAGACGGGCAGCGCCGAAGCGGGCGGCCTTGCGATGGAGAACCGAGTCGGCAAAGCGCTGGGCAGACAGCAGGCCCTTGGCCTCCAGTTCGTCGAGCACGGTGGCCACCTGGTCTGGCGTCTCGGCATGGGCGCCGAGCTTGCGCATCAACTCCACGCGGGAATGCTCTCGCATGGCGAGGTATTTGAGCGCCCGGCCCTTCAAGGAGAGGGTGGGCCGGCGGGCTTTGGCGCCGCGCGCGGCCTCATCACTCATGGCTCGAAAGACGATTCAGGAGGCTGTGACTGACGGGGCTCAGGCTTCACCGGCATCCACTGCGGCCGGCAGCAGGGCGATGTCCAGCGATTCGCGGATTTTGTTTTCGATCTCGCGCGCCAACTCGGGGTTCTCGCGCAGGAATTCGCGGGCGTTGTCCTTGCCCTGGCCGATCTTCTCGCCGTTGTAGGCGTACCAGGCGCCCGCCTTGTCGACGATCTTGGCGGTCACGCCCAGATCGATGATCTCGCCTTCGCGGCTGATGCCTTCGCCATACAGGATGTCGAATTCGGCCGTCTTGAAGGGAGGCGACACCTTGTTCTTGACGACCTTGACCTTGGTTTCGTTGCCGATGACGTCGTCCCCCTTCTTGATGGAGCCGACGCGGCGGATGTCCAGGCGAACGGAGGCATAGAACTTCAGCGCGTTGCCACCGGTGGTGGTTTCGGGGCTGCCGAACATCACGCCGATCTTCATGCGGATCTGGTTGATGAAGATGACCATGCAGTTGGTCTTCTTGATCGTGGCGGTGAGCTTGCGCAATGCCTGGCTCATCAGGCGGGCTTGCAGGCCGGGCAGCGCATCGCCCATTTCACCTTCGAGTTCGGCCTTGGGGGTGAGCGCAGCCACCGAGTCGACGATGATCAGATCGACCGAGCCGGAGCGCACCAGGGCATCGACGATTTCCAGGGCCTGCTCGCCGGTATCGGGCTGGGAGATCAGCAGATCCTGCAGGTTGACGCCCAGCTTCTGGGCGTATTGGGCATCCAGGGCGTGCTCGGCATCGATGAAGGCGCAAACGCCGCCCTGCTTCTGCATTTCGGCCACGACCTGCAGCGTCAGCGTGGTCTTGCCGGAGGACTCCGGGCCGTAGATTTCGACCACCCGGCCGCGGGGGAGACCGCCCACGCCCAGGGCAATGTCCAAGCCCAGGGAGCCAGTGGACACCACCTGGATGTCTTCGACCACTTCGCCCTCACCCAGGCGCATGATGGAGCCCTTGCCGAACTGCTTTTCGATCTGGGCCAGTGCGGCTTGCAGGGCTTTGGCCTTTTCGGCGCTCAGGGCGGATTTGGACGTGGCTTCCATGCGATCTCCAGGGGATGTCGTGACGTGTGTTCAGGGTGCCGAGGCCGGCGAATGAGCGCAATTATGGCAAAAGCTGGATGTTTGTACAGTGCCCCGGGAAATATTTTTGATCCCGCTTGAGAGGGATGTTGCGCACACAATGCTGCAGCGCAGCAATTACCCTTAGACTGCCCGCATGCCGCGCAAGATTCCCTCCAGCTCCGTTGCGCTTCCCCCAGCGCCTTCCAAAACCGCGCCACGCAAAACGGCCGCCCGTCGGCCCGCCACGCCGCCCCGCCGTCCCCGGGTGGACCTCGCCCTGCAAGGCGGTGGTTCGCACGGTGCCTTCACCTGGGGCGTGCTCGATCGCCTGCTGGAGGAGGACGGCCTGGATGTCAGCGCGGTGTCCGGCACCAGCGCGGGCGCGCTCAATGGTGCGGTGCTGCTGTCTGGCTATGTGCGTGGGTTCGGCCCCGAGCAGGACGAGGCGCGTGCACGCCGCCATGCGCAACTGGCCTTGCATGACTTCTGGCGGGACGTGAGCCAGCACGGCCCCCTGTTTTCGCCGCTGAGCATCCAGTCCAACGGGATGCTCAAGAACCAGTTCAATTACGACCAGTTCCCCGCGTACCAGTGGCTGAACCTGTTCATGCGCTCGTTCAGCCCGTACGAGTTCAACCCGCTCAACCTCAATCCCTTGCGCGATGTGATGCGCCGGCATGTGGACATTGAGGCGCTGCACACCGGCTGCCAGCACTGCGGCATCCCCCTGTTCGTCACCGCCACCTCGGTGCACACCGGGCAGGCGCGCGTGTTCACGGCCGAGGCATTGTCGATGGATGCGCTGATGGCATCGGCCTGCCTGCCTTTCGTCTTCCAGGCCGTGGAGATCGACGGCGAACCGTATTGGGATGGGGGCTACACCGGCAACCCCGCGTTGTATCCCTTGATCTACAACACCGCGGTGGACGACATCCTGCTGGTTCGCATCAACCCGCTGATGCGCAACGACAACCCGACGCGCAGCATCGACATCATCGACCGGCTCAGCGAGATCACCTTCAATGCCAGCCTGATCAGCGAGATGCGGGCGATCGGCTTCGTCAAGCGGCTGATCCGCGACCGCAAGCTGGACCGCGGCCGCTACAAGGACCTGCACATGCACATGATCGCGGACGACGACGGGATGATGCCCTACAACGCTTCCAGCAAGTTCAACACGGACTGGGCGTTTCTGCAGGAGTTGCACCGGCTGGGGCGCAAGTCGGCCGAGAGCTGGCTAGGGGCGCACCGGCATCAGGTCGGCGTGGAAAGCTCGTTCAGCATCGAAGAGGTCTTTCTGCATCAGCCGCCGGCGCCTGCCACGGACAAATGAGCAAGTCCGCACCGCTCTTGACTTAAAGCAAGGCCAGCAGCGCGTCCAGCACGGAAGATGAAACCATGGACACCACGGTTCGAGACTGAGAGGAGCGCGAATGACACAAGACCATCACCCGCTGGCGAAGGATTTCCCCGAGTTCAAGGACAAGATCCACGCGCTCAAGACATCGAATGCACACTTCGCCCGTCTGGAGCGCGAGTACGAAGAAGTCGACAAGGCCATCGTCCGCCTGGAAAACGGCGTGGAGCACGGCTCGTCGACCGAGTTGGAGCAAAAGAAGCTGCAGCGCGTGTCGCTCAAGGATGAGCTCTACACGATGCTGAAGGCCTGATGGGCAGGTCGCACACGGTCATCACCAGTTAAGGCAATTCTGCATACCGCCTGAACAGGGCGGCTTGGGCAGCGCCTCGGGGCCCGGTGTCACAAGCACCCGGCCCTTTCCTTTTTCCGGCGGGCATGTCATGCCATGGGACGCCCTGGGACATCCCCCTGATGTGCAGGCCGGCTCCCCAGGGCGCTCGCCCCTAAAATGCCGGGATGACCGCATCCGCCCCCTCCTCTTCCGGCTCCTCCCCCACTGCCACGTCCAACACCGCAGTCGCGCCCATGCGGCTGTCCGGCCTGGAGCCGGTGTTGATCGGCGAAGGCACCTTGTTCGTGAACGTGGGCGAGCGCACCAACGTGACGGGCTCCAAGGCCTTTGCCCGCATGATCCTGGAGGGGCGTTTCGAGGATGCCTTGTCGGTGGCCCGCCAGCAGGTGGAAAACGGCGCCCAGGTCATCGACATCAACATGGACGAGGCCATGCTCGACGCCAAGGCGTCGATGGTGCGCTTTCTGAACCTGATCGCCGGCGAGCCCGAGATCGCCCGTGTGCCGATCATGATCGACTCATCCAAGTGGGAGGTGATCGAGGCGGGCCTGAAGTGCATCCAGGGCAAGGGCATCGTCAATTCGATCTCGCTCAAGGAAGGCGAGGACAACTTCCGCGAGCAGGCCAAGCTGGTCAAGCGCTATGGCGCCGCCGCGGTGGTGATGGCCTTCGACGAAAAGGGCCAGGCCGACACCTACGCCCGCAAGATCGAGATCTGCGAGCGGGCCTACCGTTTCCTCGTGGATGAAATCGGCTTCCCGCCCGAGGACATCATCTTCGACCCCAACATCTTCGCGGTGGCCACGGGCATCGAGGAGCACGACAACTACGCGGTCGACTTCATCGAGGCCACGCGCTGGATCAAGCAGAACCTGCCTGGCGCCAAGGTGTCGGGCGGCGTGTCCAACGTGTCGTTCAGCTTCCGCGGCAATGAGCCGGTGCGCGAGGCCATCCACACCGTGTTCCTGTACCACGCCATCCAGGCCGGCATGGACATGGGCATCGTCAACGCGGGCATGGTGGGCGTGTACGACGACCTCGATGCGCGTCTGCGCGAACTGGTCGAAGACGTGGTGCTCAACCGCAAGCCTGTGTTCAAGGATGGCGAGGACACCTCTCAAACACCGACCGAGCGGCTGCTGGCGATCGCCGAGCAGGTCAAGGGCACGGCCAAGGACGATTCGGCCAAGCTGGCCTGGCGCGGCACGGCCGAGCACCCGGCATCTGTGGAAGAGCGGCTGAGCCATGCGCTGGTGCACGGCATCACCGAGTTCATCACGGCCGACACCGAAGAGTGCTGGCAACAGATCAAGGCCAAGGGTGGCCGCCCGCTGCACGTGATCGAAGGGCCGCTGATGGCCGGTATGAACACGGTGGGCGACCTGTTCGGTGCAGGCAAGATGTTCCTGCCGCAGGTGGTCAAGAGCGCCCGCGTGATGAAGCAGGCCGTGGCCCACCTGCTGCCCTACATCGAAGAAGAAAAGCGCCTGCTGATCGAAGGCGGGGGCGACGCCAAGGCCAAGGGCAAGATCGTGATCGCCACCGTCAAGGGTGATGTGCACGACATTGGCAAGAACATCGTCACCGTGGTCCTGCAGTGCAACAACTTCGAGGTGGTCAACATGGGCGTGATGGTCCCGTGCAAGGACATCCTCGACAAGGCCAAGGAAGAAGGCGCCGACATCATCGGCCTGTCGGGCCTGATCACGCCCTCGCTGGAAGAGATGCAGTATGTGGCGGCTGAAATGGAGCGCGACCCGTATTTCCGCGAGCGCAAGACGCCGCTGCTGATCGGTGGGGCAACCTGCTCGCGCGTGCACACCGCCGTGAAGATCGCGCCCAACTTCAGTGGCCCGGTGGTGTATGTGCCCGATGCCTCGCGCGCGGTGGGGGTGTGTTCGGAGCTGCTGAGTCCGGAGCGCCAGGCGGAGTACATCGCAGAACTCAATGCCGATTACGAGCGCGTGCGTGTGCAGCATGCCAACAAGAAGGCCACGCCGATGGTGACGCTGGCCGAAGCGCGTGCCAACAAGACGCGCGTGGACTTTGCCACCTACACGCCCGAGGCACCGAAGTTCATCGGCCGCCGCGTGTTCAAGAACTACGACCTCGGCGAGCTGGCGCCCTACATCGACTGGGGTCCCTTCTTCCAGACCTGGGATCTGGCCGGCCCCTTCCCCGCCATCCTGGACGATGCCGTGGTGGGCGAAGAAGCACGCAAGGTGTACGCCGATGCGCAGGCCATGCTCAAGAAGATCGTGGACGGCCGCTGGCTGACGGCCAATGGCGTGATCGCGCTGTACCCGGCCAACACGGTGCAGGACGATCACATTGAGATCTACCGCGATGAATCGCGCAGCGAGGTGCTGATGACCTGGTGTCCGCTGCGCATGCAGACGGAGCGGCCGGTGGTCGATGGCGTCAAGCGCCCGAACCGTTCGCTGGCCGACTTCATCGCGCCCAAGGACGCCAAGCCCGATTACATCGGCATGTTCGCCGTGACCGCGGGCCTGAACATCGAGAAGAAGGAAGCCGAATTCCTGGCGCATGAGGACGACTACTCGGCCATCATGCTCAAGGCCCTGGCCGACCGCCTGGCCGAGGCCTTTGCCGAGCGCATGCACGAGCGTGTGCGCAAGGAGTTCTGGGGCTACGCCGCCGCCGAAGCGCTGGACAACACGGCGCTGATCAAGGAGCAATACCGCGGCATCCGCCCTGCGCCGGGCTACCCGGCCTGCCCGGACCACACGGTCAAGCGGGAGATGTTCCGCGTGCTGGATGCGCATGACATCCACATGCACCTGACCGAAAGCCTGGCGATGATGCCCGCGGCCAGCGTGAGCGGCTTCTACATGGCGCACCCGGAATCGGTTTACTTCAATGTGGGCAAGATCGGGCAGGACCAGTTGCATGACTGGGCGGTGCGCACGGGGCTCGATCAGGCCAGCGCAGAAAGAGCCCTTTCGCCCGTGCTGTGATGGATGTCACGCTCGCGCCAGTTTTGTTCGCATTGCGAAACAGCTGCTCACATTTGACGCAGCCATGAACCACCTGGGCCGGCCCGGGATGCGCACAGTCGCATCCCGTGGGCTGGCCTTGCCACGCGTGTGCTGAACAAGCGTGCAAAGGTTCTCAAGTTGAGCTTCGGCAACGCCGATGACCCACCTTAGGTCATCTCGTTCGCGTCTGCCTTGTTCATGCCTGCTTCTGCTGCCGCACCGGATCGCCCGGTCTCGCTTCGCGCTTTTCTGCTTGATCCCTTGTGTCACCGGCCGGCCCGTGCGCTGGCCTTGAGCGTCAGCGTCCTGCTGGCCTCGTGTGGTGGCGGTGGCGGTGGCAGCTCGTCGTCCTCCACGGGGGGCACCCCACCCAGCGAGCAGTTGCAAGGCAGCCTCGTACAGCCTCCCAGCGAAGCCGACGCACGGCGATTCTTGCTGCAGGCGAGCTTCGGCCCGACGGACAGCGACGTGGCCCGCGTGCGCGAACTCGGCTTTTCAGCCTGGATCGACGAGCAGTTCAACCTGCCCGTCAACTTCAACCACCTCGCTTCGGTCAAGGCCCTGGCGGCGGCGCGCAACGATGGGCGAGACCCCATCCCCGAGATGCTGACGCAGAGCTGGTGGACGCATGCCGTCACCGCGCCCAATCAGTTGCGCCAGCGCGTGGCCTATGCGCTGTCGCAGATCTTCGTCGTGTCGACGGTGACGGTGGACACGAAGATGACGGCCGCCTACCTGGACATGCTGACGCGCCGGGCCGACGGCACCTACCGTGATCTGCTCGAAGGCGTGGCACTGAGCCCGGCCATGGGCTTTTATCTGTCCCACCTGTCGAACCGCAAGGAAGACCTGGGCAGCGGTCGCGTGCCCGACGAGAACTTTGCGCGCGAGGTGATGCAGCTGTTTTCCATCGGCCTGTATCAACTCGATGACAGCGCCCGGCCGGTGCTGGTCAATGGCAGCCCGGTGGAGACTTACACCTCCGATGACATCAAGGGGCTGGCCAAGGTGTTCACGGGCTGGTCGTGGTATCGCAGCGCCTCGCAACAAAGCCTGCCCTGGTGGTACTGCTTCTTTCGCACGCTGCAATGTCAGACCGAAGATCAGCTCAGCCTGAACATGGTGGCCTACGACGATCAGCATTCCGTCAGCGCCAAGACCTTCCTGGGCGTGACGATCCCCGCGCAGGCCACATCCAATCCTGCTCTGAGCCTGCGCACGGCGCTGGACCGCCTGGCCACCCATGCCAACACCGCGCCCTTCATCAGCAGGCAGCTGATCCAGAAGCTGGTGACCAGCAACCCGAGCGACCGCTATGTGGCCGACATCACCCAGGTCTTCCGTGCCAACGGCGGCAACCTCAAGGCGGTGATCAAGGCCATCCTGCTGCACGAAGAGGCCCGCACGCCCCAGAACACCATGGCCGACATGGGCAACTACGGCAAGGTGCGTGAACCGCTGCTGCGCTTGAGCCACCTGATGCGCGCCTTGCCGCACGCCAGCATCAACTACGGCACCTCGGCCAAGCTGTACCTGGCCGAAGACACCGGCGACACGGCCACGCAGATCGGCCAGACGCCCATGCGTGCACCTTCGGTCTTCAACTTCTACCGGCCTGGCTACACGCCCCCGCAAAGCGCCATTGCGGCCGCCGGCATGGTGGCCCCCGAAATGCAGTTGAGCAATGAGACGACGGTGCTGGGCTGGGCCAACTTCGTCTCGACGATCTTGATGAACGGCTGGGGCTACTGGAATGCCGCGCAGCAACGCCCGGACATCCGCTTCGATTTCAGCGCATGGGAAGCGGGTGCATCGAATGCGAGTGCGCTGCTCGACGCCATGGCCACGCGCCTGCTGGGCCACACGCTGCCCGAAGCGCAGGCCAGCATCGCCCGCAACGCGCTCAATGCCATGCCGGTCAACACCGCGCTGGAGCGGCGCCTGCGCGTCCAGGCTGCCGTGCTGATGGTGGCCATGTCCCCCGAGTTCATCGTCCAACAATGAATGAGACGCCGACCACCATGAGTCAGCCTGATCGCCGCACCTTCCTTCGCCGCGCTGCCGCCCTGTCATCAATGGGCGTGGCCGGCCCGCTGGGCCTGAACCTGAGCGCCATCACCGAGGCCGCTGCGCAAAGCGCCGGCAGCGGCTACCGCGCACTGGTGTGCATCTTCCTGCACGGCGGCAACGATGCCTTCAACACGGTGCTCGCCACGGACAGCACCTCGTGGCAGCACTATCGCAATCACCGTGACCCGAGCGCCCGCAACGGCGATGGTGAATCGATTGCGCTGCTGGCGGCGGCCAGCTCGGCCAACCCGTCGGTCTCCGCAGACGACCCGCGCCGGCTGGGCGGCGTGCTGCCCATCGCACATGCAGGCCGCGCGGTGCACACCGGCCGGCAGTTTGCCCTGCATCCGAGCCTGAAGCAGACGCAGCAGTTGTACGCCGCAGGCCGCCTGGCCGTGCTGGCCAATGTGGGGCCGCTCACACGCCCCACTGCCAAGGCCGACATGAGCGATGTGCGCATGAGCAAGCCGGCCAAGCTGTTCTCGCACAACGACCAGCAATCGACGTGGCTGTCGTTCAAGCCGGAAGGATCGAACCCTGGCTGGGGCGGGCGCATGGGCGATCTGCTGGCGCGCAGCCCCTTGCAGGGCGTGGCGGCCGACAGCGACGAAGCCGTGGCCCTCAAGTCCTTCACCTGCATGACGCCGGGCAACGAATCCGGCTGGTTCGGCAGCCTGTCGCTGCAACCGTATCAAAGCGGCAGCACGCGCATCCAGGAACTCGGCCAGAACAGCCGCATCTACGGCAGCACGCAACTCAACGCCGCGGTGGTCAGCCTGATGAGCGCCACCACCTCCAACAACAAGTTCGTCAATGAACACCAGCGCATCGTGCAGCGTGGCCTGCGGGCCGGCAGCCTGATCGGCAGCAAGCTGCCTGCACTGGGCTTGGCCCCGTGGAGTTCGCCTGGCGTCACCACGCCCAGTGCCGACCCCAAGTTGATGTACACGAGCGCCATCGACGGCACGCCGAAGTTCAACGCGCTGGCCGTGCAGTTGCAGATGGTGGCCCGCTTGATCGAAGCCAACCGCAATCAGCCGAGCGGGCTGAAGATGTCGCGCCAGCTGTTCATCGTCAACCTCGGCGGCTTCGACACGCACGATCGCCTGATCCGTGACCATGGCGAGCGCATGGCGCAGCTGGATCACGCGCTGGCCTACTTCGATGCGGTGCTGGGCGGGATGCCCGGCGGCAACGCGCGCGATCAGGTCACCACCTTCACGGCTTCCGAGTTCGGACGCACCTTCACCTCCAATGGCGATGGCAGCGACCATGGCTGGGGCGGCCATCACTTCATCATGGGTGGCGCCGTGCGTGGCACCGAGGTGTACGGCACCTTCCCGCAATACAGCACGGCCGATGGGCAGGGCAAGTTCAGCAGCCCCGATCAACTGGACAACGGCGTGCTGCTGCCCAGCACCTCGGTGGACCACTACGCCTACACGCTGGGCCGGTGGATGGGGCTGTCGGGCAGCGAGCTGCTGGGCATCCTGCCCAACCTGGGGCAGTTCCCCAGCGGCGGGCATGATCTGGGCTTCTTGAACGCTTGAAGCTGCGCGTGAAGCCAGGCGCGATCAGCGCTTGCCGAGCAAGGGCTTGAGATAGCGGCCCGTGTGGCTGCCCGCATGCGCCGCGATGTCTTCCGGCGTGCCGGCCACCACGAGCGTGCCACCGCCCGAGCCGCCTTCGGGCCCCATGTCGATGAGCCAGTCGGCCGTCTTGATGACGTCCAGGTTGTGCTCGATCACGATGATGGTGTTGCCGGCATCGCGCAACTGGTGCAGCACCTTGAGCAGCAAGGCGATGTCGTGGAAGTGCAGACCGGTGGTGGGTTCGTCCAGGATGTAGAGCGTGCGACCGGTGTCGCGCTTGGACAGCTCCAGTGCGAGTTTGACGCGTTGCGCCTCACCGCCTGACAGGGTGGTGGCGCTCTGGCCCAGGCGGATGTAGCCCAGGCCCACGTCCATCAGCGTCTGCAGCTTGCGCGCGATGGTGGGCACGGCGCTGAAGAAGTCAAGCGCGGCCTCCACGGTCAGGTCCAGGATTTCGTGGATGTTCTTGCCCTTGTAGAGGATGTCCAGGGTCTCGCGGTTGTAGCGCTTGCCATGGCAGACATCGCAAGGCACGTACACATCCGGCAGGAAGTGCATCTCCACCTTGATGACGCCATCGCCCTGGCAGGCCTCGCAGCGGCCGCCCGCCACATTGAAACTGAAGCGCCCGGCGCTGTAACCCCGCTCACGCGCGGCCGGCACATCGGCCATCAGCTCGCGGATGGGCGTGAACAGGCCGGTGTAGGTGGCCGGGTTGCTGCGCGGCGTGCGGCCAATCGGCGATTGATCGACGTTGATGACCTTGTCGAACAGCTCGAGGCCTTCGATGTCGTCATGCGGCTCGGGATCCAGGTGGCTTTGGTAGAGCTTGCGCGCCACGGCCGCGTACAGCGTGTCATTGACCAGCGTGGATTTGCCCGAGCCGGACACGCCCGTCACGCAGGTGAACAGGCCTACGGGCACATCCACCGTCACGCCCTTGAGGTTGTGGCCGCGGGCATTGACCACACGCAGGCGCGGCGTCTCATCGGTGAAGGCGTGGCGCTGCTTCGGCACCTCGATGCGCAACTGGTGCGCGAGGTAGCGGCCGGTGATGCTTTCGGGGTCGCCCTCGATGTCCTGGGGTGTGCCTTGGGCCAGCACCCGGCCACCGTGCACGCCAGCGCCCGGCCCCATGTCGACCACGTGATCGGCGGCGCGGATCATGTCTTCATCGTGCTCGACCACGATCACGCTGTTGCCCAGATCGCGCAGGTGCTGCAGGGTGCCGATGAGGCGGTCGTTGTCACGCTGGTGCAGGCCGATGCTGGGCTCATCCAGCACATACATCACACCTGTGAGGCCCGAGCCGATCTGCGAGGCCAGGCGGATGCGCTGCGCCTCGCCACCGGAGAGCGTGTCGGCACTGCGGTCCAGGCTGAGGTAGTTCAGGCCCACATCGTTGAGGAAGCGCAGGCGCGAGTGGATCTCGCTGACCACCTTGGCGGCGATCTCGGCCTTGGCGCCTTGCAGGTGCAGGCTGTCGAAATAGCGATGGGCCTCGGCCAGGGTGGCATGGCCGATCTCGTAGATGGCGCGCGTCTCGCCCGTGTTGGCATCGAGCAGCTTCACATGGCGGGCCTCGGTGCGCAGGCGGGTGCCATGGCAATCGGGACAGGCCTTGGGCTGCTGATAGCGGGCCAGCTCTTCGCGCACGGCCGCCGAATCGGTCTCTTTGAAGCGGCGCTCGAAGTTGGGGATGATGCCTTCGAAGGGATGCGTGCGCTTGACCTTGCGCTTCTTTCCGGAAGGGCCATCCGCCTCGTAGACGAACTCGATCTCGTCGCTGCCCGAGCCATACAGCACCACCTGCTGAACATTGGCGGGCAGCTCCTCGAAGGGCTGCTCCATGTCCACGCCGTAGTGCTTGCCCAAACATTCGACCAGGCTGTAGGTGTAGGGGTTGCGTCGATCCCAGCCCTTGACGGCGCCACTGGCCAGACTGAGCGAGGGAAAGCCCACCACCCTTTGCGGATCGAAGGCGATCACATGGCCCAGGCCATCGCAGGTGGGGCAGGCACCCACCGGCGAGTTGAACGAGAACAGGCGCGGCTCCAGCTCGGCCAGCGAATAGCTGCACACCGGGCAGGCGAACTTGGCCGAGCACAGGTGCTCGGCGCCCGTGTCCATCTCATAGGCGATGGCGCGGCCATCGGCCAGCGTGAGGGCGGCTTCGAAGCTTTCCGCCAGGCGCTGCGCCATGTCGGGCCGCACCTTGAGGCGATCGACCACGATGTCGATGTCGTGCTTCTCGTTCTTGACCAGCGGCTTGAGATCGGCGGCTTCGATGATGCGGCCATCGATGCGAAAGCGCACATAGCCGCGTGCCTGCATGTCGGCGAACAGCTCGGCGTGCTCGCCCTTGCGGTCGCGCAGCACGGGCGCGAGGATCATCAGCTTGGTGTCTTCCGGCAGGGCCAGCACCATGTCGACCATCTGGCTGACGCTCTGAGCCTGCAGAGGCAGGTTGTGATCGGGGCAGAACGGCGTGCCGGCGCGCGCATACAGCAGGCGCAGGTAATCGTGGATCTCGGTGACGGTGCCCACCGTCGAGCGCGGGTTGTGGCTGGTGGCCTTCTGCTCGATGCTGATCGCCGGCGACAGGCCTTCGATGGTGTCCACATCGGGCTTGTCCATCAGCTGCAGGAACTGACGGGCGTAGGCCGAGAGGCTTTCCACATAGCGGCGCTGGCCTTCGGCATACAGCGTGTCAAAGGCCAGGCTGGATTTGCCGGAGCCGGACAGGCCCGTGATCACCACGAGCTGGTGGCGCGGCAGATCAAGGTCGATGTTCTTGAGGTTGTGGGTGCGGGCGCCGCGGATCTGGATCAGGGGGTTGTCGCCGCGAGGGCGGGCCGCCTTCAGTGACACATCGTTGGAGGGATCGGGCCGCGCAGTGGCGGGCGGTTCAAGGGGATCAGTGCGTCGGGACACGGCGAAGACTCGGTAACCTGCGGCAAGTGCAACCGGACATGATACGTGGGAGTGGATGACCCAGGCCAGCCCTGCACCGATTAACATCCCCACTCTGCATGCCCCTAGGAAGAAGGCTGAGATGCGCTGGCAAGGCAACCGCGAAAGCGACAACGTCGAAGACGTCCGAGGCGACACGGGGTCCGGGCGCGGATTTCCGCTGGGCGGAGGCGGCCTGGGGCTGGGCTCGGTCGCCATTGCGCTGGTAGCCAGCTACTTCCTGGGCGTCAACCCCATGACGGTGCTGAACCTGCTGGGGGGTGGCCCAGGCGCTTCACCACAGCACGCGCCGCGTCCCGCCAGCGTGCCAGCCCAAGATGAGCAGACGCGTTTCGTGCGCACCGTCCTGGCCGATACCGAGAACGTGTGGCGCGAGCTTTTCGCGCAAGGCGGCGGCCGCTATCAGGATCCCAAGCTGGTGCTGTTCCGCGGCACGGTGCCAACCGCCTGCGGGCGCGGTGAGGCGGCGATGGGCCCGTTCTATTGCCCAGGCGACCGCAAGGTCTACCTGGATATGGATTTCTTCGATGTGATGCGCTCGCGGCTGGGCGCGCCAGGTGACTTCGCCCAGGCCTACGTGATCGCGCACGAAGTGGGGCACCATGTGCAGAACCTGATGGGCACCTCCGACAAGGTCGATGCGATGCGCGAGCGCTTGAGCAAGACCCAGTTCAATGCCGTGAGCGTGCGCCTGGAGCTCCAGGCCGATTGTTATGCGGGCGTGTGGGCCCACCATGCGCAGCGCAGCCGTCAGATCATCGAAGCGGGTGACGTGGAAGAGGCCTTGAACGCGGCCTCGCAGATCGGGGACGACACCCTGCAGCAAAAGGCCTCCGGCCATGTCTCGCCCGAGACCTTCACGCACGGCACCAGCGCGCAACGGGTGACCTGGTTCAAGCGCGGCATGGACAGCGGCGACGTGGGCGAATGCGACACCTTCGCCCGGCGCGCGCGCTGATCAAGGCCGCAGATGCTGCGCAAAGAACGCCGTCTGCCGCGCCACCACCTGCTCGAACACCTCGCCCGTGTAAGGCGAAAAGTGATCCGCTCCCTTGAGCTCGACATATTCACCATGCTTGAGCGCCTTGGCCGTCTCACGCACCTTCTCGATCGGGATCAGGCCATCGTTCTCTGAAGCGATCACCAGCGTGGGCGCCTGGATGTCGGCCGCGCGGCTGCCGGGGAACCAGAAGGGTAGCGTCATGAAGACGCGGGCGGCCACCTTGTTTTCCGTCTCGAAGCCCGGGCGCACGACCTTGCGGTAGCCCGTTTCGCACTCCGCGCACTGCAGCGCCGAGAACGCGTTGCCATCGATGATGGGCACGTACACGGCCTCATCCTTGCCGCCCAGGATCAGATCCTTGACGGCATACCAGCCCGCCATGGGCTTGAACTTCCACGGATAGCGCAGGCTGCTGGAAAAGCCGTTGACGAAGGGCACCTGCGCGCTCACGGCCTTGACCACGCCGGGCCGCTCAGCCCCGGCCACCAGCACCTGGCCACCGCTGTACGAGGTGCCCCAGATGCCCAGGCGCTCGCCGTCCACATCCGGGCGTTTGGAGATGGCGTCGATGGCGGCGAGCCAGTCCTTCACGTGCTCCTTGCCATCGACCACGCGGCGTGGCTGGCCACCGCTCTTGCCGAAGCCGCGGTAATCAAAGCGCACGACCGCAAAGCCGGCCTGCACGAAGCGCTCGGCAAAGGCCGGCAGGCCCCAGTCCTTCAGCGCGCCGAAACCATGCGCCATCACGATCACCGGCGGCTTGCCGACCGCGCCGGCCGGACGCACCTTGGGCAACCACATCTCGGCATCGCAGGTGGTTTGCTGGCAGGGGAAGCTGGCATCGACGACGGTGTAGGCCGGAGGTGTCTGTGATGCCGGCTGGGGCGCGGCATGAGCCGTCTGAACGCTCAGACCGGTCAACAGGACGCAGGCGCTTAAGATCGCGTGAATGGCGCGCATGGGGTGTCTCCTCTTGTGGCGCAAACATGAAATTGGTACCAATAAGTACCAAGCCTTAAGATTATCCGATGAGCCGGTACTGTCAAGTACCAGCCACACCCCACTCACCTGAATCGAGGGGCTGGGCTGCACGCCGCCCTGCCCTCGCCTTTGCACCTCATGGAAAAAGCCCGCAGCACCGCGGATGTCAACACCGCCCAGGCCTACCGTCAGCGCCTGCTCGACGGCATGGCCGCCCTGCTGGAGGGCACGCCGCTGGCGCGGCTGACCATCGCCGATGTGGTGGCGCAGGCACGTGTGTCCAAGCGCACCTTCTATGAACAGTTCGCCAGCAAGGAGGCCTGCTTTCTGGCGCTGTGCGAGCAAATGAGCCAGCAGACGCTGGCCGTGATCGCGGCCAACTACCGCTTCGATGCCAACTGGGTGGAGCAGCTCGAAGGCGTCACGCGTGCTTACCTCAGCAGCCTGGAAGCGCAACCCGCCTTGTTGAAAGCCTTGACGCTGGACCTGCTGACGCTGGGCGACGAAGGCATGGCCCTGCGTCGCCAGATCTCGCAGCGCTTTGCGCAGTTCCTGATCCTGCAGGTGGAGTTGTTCCGGCTGGCAGAGCCCCGCAAGCGGCCGATGAGCCCGGCTTTGGGCACGGCCGTGGTGGGCGGCATCCACGAGTTGATTTTGCAAGCCATCGAGGAAGGCCGGGCCGACCGGCTCAGCGAGATGACGCCGACCATCTCGGAGTTCGTGCAGGCGGTGTTGAAGTCGCTGGACCCGGTCGATCCCGCGCCCTGAGACGCAAGCCTCGCCGCCTTGCGCAGCTCAATCAGGCAGCCCCGTCATCCTCGCCCACACAGCGCGCCACGATCGCCCCCAGCCCCTCGATCTCCACGCGCACCGTGTCCCCCGCCTTCAGGAACTTCGGCGGATTGAAGGCTGCACCCACGCCACTGCAGGTACCGGTGAAGATCACATCCCCTGGCTCCAGCGTCATCACCTGCGTGAGCTGCGCGATCTGGTCCCACACCGTGTGGATCATCAGCCGCGTGTTGCTGTGCTGGCGCACCTCGCCGTTGACCTGGCACTGGATGTCCAGCGCATGCGGATCCCCCACCTCGTCGGCGGTGGTGATCCACGGGCCGAAGGGCGCATGCGTGTCGAAGGATTTGCCCAGCGTCCACTGCGAGGTGCGCTTCTGGATGTCGCGTACCGAGACATCATTGCCCACGCAGTAGCCAAAGACCACGGCGTGCGCATCCTCCGCCGCCACGTGCCGGCAGCGCTGGCCGATGATGGCCACCATCTCGGCCTCGTAATCGGTCATCTGCGAGATGCGCGGCAGCACGATGGGATCGAACGGCCCGTTGATGGCGTTGGCCAGCTTGGTGAACCAGATCTGGTGCTCGGGCACCGTGCGCTGCTCGCCGATGATCTGCTCGTTGACGTGTTCCAGGTAGTTCAGGCCGATGGCCAGCGTCTTGCCCGGACGGGGCACCGGGGCCAGCAAATGCACTTGGTCCAGGGCGACATCGGCGGCGACATCCTGCATGCCAGCGACGCGGTCCTTGAGCGCCGCCCATTTCATGATCAGGTCGATCATCGGCTGGTGATCGGACAGCTCGCCTTCCAGCACACGGCTGAGGTTGACGATGCCATTGCCGCGCACCAGGCCCACCTGGATGCGGCCTTCGAATTCGTATGTGCACAGATGCATGGATGTGGTCTCCTGTCTCAGGCCTGCTGCCCTCAGGCCTGGCGCAGGCAATCGATGATGTTCATGCGCGCGGCACGCCAGGCCGGCACGAAGCCGCCCACCAGCCCCATGGCCAGCGCAAAACCCAGAGCCTTCAGCGCAATGCCGGGTGTGAGTGTGAACTGAAATGCCAGCTCGGCAAAAGTCTGGACGTTGACGGTGGATATCTGCACCGTCTGCATCAGCGCGGCACCCGCCAGGCCCATCAAACCGCCCACCAGGGACAGCAGCATGGATTCGCCGAGAAAGGCCGAGAGTACGGCCGAGCGTCGGAAGCCCAAGGCCCGCAAGGTGCCGATCTCGCCCACACGCGCGGCCACCGCGGCAAACATGGTGATCATCGCGCCCACCACCGCCCCGATGGAAAAGATGATCGACAAGGCCAGCCCGAGCAGGCGGATGAAGGTGGACAGGGCCTCGGACTGCTCGGCGTAAAAGACCATCTCGCGCTTGGCTTCGAGCGTCAGGCGCGGGTCATCCTCCATGCGCTGGCGCAGGCCATCGAAGGCGGCTGTGTCCGCCAGCTTGAAGACCACACTGGAATACGACTGGCGGCGGAAGGCCTGCATCATCTGCTCGGCATCGCCCCAGATCTCCGAATCAAAGCCGGTGCGGCCGGCATCGAACACGCCCACCACCTTCCATTCGCGCCCGGCAAAGCGCATGGTTTCGCCCAGGGTCGCGCCGACGAAGCCGCGCGCGACCGATTTGCCGGTGATGATCTCGCTGGTGCCGGGCCGGAACATGCGCCCTTGCAGCAGCTTGACCTGTGGCCGCAGCTGCATGCCGACCGCCGATGTGCCCCGCACCGTCACATTGCTGGGTTTGCCATTGCTGCGTTTGGGCAGGGTGTTGAGCACCACCGGCTCGCGCGTGATCATGCGCAGGCCCTGTGCGTTGGTGGCCAGCCCCGGCAGGCTTTCGATGACGGATGCCTGGCTGCGCGTGATGGCCGAGTTGATCTCCGCGCCTGCGCCTTTGCGCAGCACCATCACGTTGTCGGGCTGGCCGGTGGCCACCAGCGTCGCGCGGATGCCTTCGCTCATCATCAGCACGGTGGCAAACACATAGACCACCAGGCCCATGCCGGCGGCGGTCAAGACAGTGGTCACGCGGCGCACCCACAGGTTGCGGGCGATGTAGCTCAAGGGGACGGGACGAAAGGCAGGTGCCATGCCGGCGATTGTGCCCTGCCAGGCGGCACACAGTGCAAGCACGGATGACGGTACCTGCAGGCGACCTTAAGCTGGTTGGCTGAACTCACAACACTCCATTCATTTCAGGGAACACCATGAACAAAACATGCGCCGGCCTGGCGTTGGCCGCACTCATCTGCACCACTTCCGCACAGGCCTTCGTCTATGCGCCAGACAGCACGCCCGAGCAGGACCTGTACGACGGTCAGACCCACCTCCAATGGATCAAGGCGGACACGCTGGCAGCAGGCCAGCGTGCCGGCTACCGTCTGGCCACCAGCGCTGAAGCCGAAGATCTCATTCAGAAGACGCTGGTAGATGGCGTGCACTACTGGGGCAGCCCCAGCGTGGTCTTGGGTGAACACCCCGGTTCGCCGTTCTTTCTGATGGGCGCCAATTTCGCCCCCGATCCCAGCACCTTCACGGCCTGGGACGACCACGAGATGGTGTCCATCGGATATGTCGATGGCGGCAGGGGGGACAACACCACGCTGGCCGGGATGTTGTCCTACTACTGGATGACCGGCGCTCCCCGGTCAGGCTGGACCACCACCCGATTTGGGCAATACCTCATTGGCACGCAGGCGGACTTTGAGGCGAACAAGGTCGCCGGAACGTCGTGGATCCCCGTCAAATGGTGGACGGAGGTGATGACCCCCGACTGGTATCAGGATGGGAAGCTGGATGTCGGGTACTTCATGGTCAAGGAAAACCTGACATTGAGCCCCATCCCCGAGCCGTCCAGTGCGCTCTTGATGGGATTCGGTCTGGCGATCATCGGGGTGGTGCGCCGTCCGACACGCCTGCAGCGCTCCTAATCAAGCCCGGGCGCAGATTCGCTCACGCCACATGCCGCAGCCCCTGGACGATGTCGATGCGGGACATCTTCCAGGCCGGCCAGGCCGCTGCCACCAGGCCCACCAGCACCCCCGCGGCCAGTTGGAGCAACACCGTCGTCGCCGATACCTGGAACACCGGGAACAAGGTGCCCACCTGTGAGACGAAGGCCCGCGCCAGCGGGAAGGTCAAGGCGATCCCGATGCCGCCGCCCAGCAAGGCAAGCAACAGGCTTTCCCCAAACAGCAGCTTGACCACGAAGCGCGGCGGAAAGCCCAGCGCCTTCAAGGTGGCGTATTCGCCCAGGCGCTCGCGTGCCGTCATCGTCATGGTGTTGGCCATCACGGCCATGATGATGAGGACGATGATGAAGCTCACGGCCTGCACCGCCATGAGGATGGCCTCGCTCATCGACACGAAGCCGAGCTGGAAGGCCTTCTCGGTTTCGGTGAGCGTCTCGGCCAGGGAATTGCGGAACTGTTCGTCGATGCGTTGCGACACCAGGGCCGCATCGTCGGGGTTCTTGATGCGCACCACGTACACGCCCACATAGTCCACCTGGGCGCCGGGGTTGCGTGCGCGGATCACCTCGGCCAGGCGCTTCCAGTGCAGGAACATCTGCTGCTCGTCGGTGCGGGCATCGCGCCCCCGGTAGATGCCGCGGATGGTGAAGTTCCAGGTGCCCGGGTAGATGGTGCCGCGCAGCGCGATGGTGTCGCCCACCTTCCAGCCGAACTTGTTGGCCAGCTTGCGGCCGACCACACAGCCTTGCAGATCGCGATTGAAGTCCACCTTCTCTTCGTCACTCAGGACGAACTCCGGGTACAGGGCCAGGTAGGTGGGCGCGTCGACCGCAAACTGCGCAAAGAAGTTGCGCTCGGTGATGTAGATGCCGCCAAACCAGTTGGCCCAGGACACCCCGCTGACGCCATCGATGGCGCGGATGCGTTCGGCGTAGTTCAGCGGCAGCGGGAAGGTCAGCGACATCGCGCTGCGCGTGACCAGCCGCGTGCTGGAGGTGGCGTCGACCCCGGCATACCAGGCATCGACGATGGTGCGCAGCAGCCCGAACGCCGAGATCGCCACCACCAGCCCCACCATGGTCAGCAGGGCCCGCAGGCGATAGCGGAAGGCGTTCTTGAACAGCAGGCGAAGGAGGAACATGTCGGCGCCGGGCAGCGGGGATCAGGCCAGAGTCTGACACGGCCCGCGCGCCTGCGAGGCTGGCATCAGCGCGCGGCGTTCAGTGCCAGACGCGTGTCTTGCGCCGCCTTGCGCGCGGCGCTGGCGTAGTCCTCGCCCGAACTGGCATACAGCACGGCACGTGAGCTGTTGACGATGATGGTGCCCGTGATGGCGCCACCGGCATCGGTGCGCAGACCGGCCTTCACCGTGGCGATCGCATCGCCGCCCTGCGCCCCCACGCCGGGGATCAGCAAAGGCAAGGTGGGCGCCAGCTCCCGCACACGAGCGATCTCTTCCGGGAAGGTCGCGCCCACCACCAGGCCCATCTGGCCATTCGTGTTCCAGGGGCCTTGCGCCTGCGCGGCGATGTGCTCGTACACGCGCGGCTGCCCGGCCACATCGGCCAGGCGCAGGTTCTGCAGATCCGAGCCGCCCGGGTTGGAGGTGCGGCACAGCAGGATCACGCCCTTGCCGGGGTACTTGAGGAAGGGCTCCATGGTGTCGAAGCCCATGAAGGGCGACAGCGTCACCGCATCGGCCTGATAGCGCTCGAAGGCTTCGCGGGCGTACTGCTCGGCGGTGGAGCCGATGTCGCCGCGCTTGGCATCCAGGATGACGGGCACGCCGGGCGCCACACGGCGCATGTGTGCCATCAGCTTTTCCAGCTGGTCTTCGGCGCGGTGCGCAGCGAAGTAGGCGATCTGCGGCTTGAAGGCACAGACCAAGTCCTTCGTGGCGTCGATGATGGCGGCGCAGAAGTCGTAGATGCGATCAGGCTGGCCCTTCCACGCACCAGGGAGCTTCGTCGGCTCCGGATCCAGGCCGACGCAGAGCAGCGAATCGTTCTGGCGCTGGGCCTGGGCCAATTGGGCGAGAAAGGAAGTCATGCCCGCCTCACTGCCCGATGCGCTGGGCCAGCTCGACGGCCTTGCCGATGTAGTTGCCCGGCGTCATGGCCATCAGGCGCACCTTCTCTTCTTCCGGCAACTCCAGCGTCTCGATGAAGGCCTGGATGGATTCGCGCGTGATGGCCTTGCCGCGGGTCAGCTCCTTGAGGCGCTCGTACGGGTTGGGCAGCGCATAACGGCGCATCACCGTCTGGATGGGCTCGGCCAGCACTTCCCAGGAGCTGTCCAGGTCATCGGCCAGCGCCTGCGGGTTGACTTCGAGCTTGCCCAGGCCGCGCGCCAGGCTGTCGTAGGCCAGCAGGGCATAGCCCAGCGCCACGCCCATGTTGCGCAGCACGGTGCTGTCGGTCAGGTCGCGCTGCCAGCGGCTGATGGGCAGCTTCTGGCTCAGGTGCGTCAGCACGGCGTTGGCCAGGCCCAGGTTGCCTTCGGCGTTCTCGAAGTCGATGGGGTTGACCTTGTGCGGCATCGTGGACGAGCCGATTTCGCCGGCCTTGGTCTTCTGCTTGAAGTAGCCCAGGCTGATGTAACCCCACACATCGCGCGACCAGTCGATCAGGATGGTGTTGGTGCGCGTGACGGCATCGAACAGCTCGGCCATGTAGTCGTGCGGCTCGATCTGGATGGTGTAGGGGTTGAAGCTCAAGCTCAGTTGGCCTTCGATCACGCTCTGGCTGAAGGCTTCCCAGTCCATCTCCGGGTAGGCCGACAGGTGGGCGTTGTAGTTGCCCACGGCACCGTTCATCTTGGCCAGCAGCTTCACATCGGCGATGCGTGCACGGGCATTGGCCAGACGGGCCACGACGTTGGCGATCTCCTTGCCGACCGTGGTAGGCGAGGCCGTCTGGCCGTGCGTGCGGCTGAGCATGGGGATGTCGGCCATGGTGTGGGCCATGGCGCTCAAGGTGCCGATGATGCCGTCGATGGCCGGCAGCAGCACCTGCTCGCGCGCGGCCTTGAGCATCAGGCCGTGGCTGGTGTTGTTGATGTCTTCCGAAGTGCAGGCGAAGTGCACGAACTCGCCGGCCTTTTCCAGCTCGGGGTGGTTGGCAAAGCGCTGCTTGATCCAGTATTCGACGGCCTTGACATCGTGGTTGGTCGTCTTCTCGATGTCCTTGATGGACTGCGCATCGGCTTCCGAGAAGCGGGCCACCAGGCCACGCAGATAGCCACGGGCGGCTTCGGACAGCGCCGGGAACTCGGGCAGACCGGCATCGGACAGGGCGATGAACCATTCGACCTCGACCTGCACGCGGCGGTGCATCAGGCCGAATTCGGAGAGCAGCGGGCGCAGTGCGGCCACCTTGGCGGCATAGCGGCCGTCCAGCGGCGACAGGGCGGAAAGGGCAGACAGGTTCATGGCGGTGTGTCCGTGGCGCAAGGACCGACGAAGAGCAGAACGGAGGGACGACAAGGAAAAGGCGAACCCGCCATTTTACCGGCCGGGCCCGCCGCTGGCGCACGACTTGCTCGGCAATCTGGCACGATCACCCTCCCTCACGGCCAATGGCCCGGCGTCAAGGACCCGCCCGCCCCCTGAGTGGGTGGGAGCCGCCAGAGACCCCACAAACGCCTTGCACGCGGCGGTCGGTGGCTAAAATCGTGCGCAAACCTACATCAAGACACAGAATGAAACTGATCGGATCCCTGACCAGCCCGTTCGTCCGCAAGGTGCGCATCGTGCTGGCCGAGAAAAAGCTCGACTACAAGTTCGACGTGGAGGACGTCTGGTCGGCTGAAACGACGATCTCCGAATCCAACCCGCTGGGCAAGGTGCCCTGCCTCGTCATGGAAGGTGGCGAGGCGGTTTTCGATTCGCGCGTCATCGTCGAATACGTGGACACGCTGTCGCCCGTGGGCAAGCTGATCCCGCTGTCCGGCCGCGAGCGGGTGGAAGTGCGCACCTGGGAAGCCCTGGCCGATGGCCTGCTGGATGCCGCCGTGCTGGCCCGCATGGAACAGACTTGGTCCGGCCGCACCGATGCGCAGCGCAGCCAGGCCTGGATCGACCGCCAGATCAGCAAGGTGCACGCCAGCCTGAAGGCCATGAGCCTCGGCCTGGGCGACCGCAGTTGGTGCACCGGCATCCACCACAGCCTGGCCGACATCTCCGTGGGCTGCGCCCTGGGCTACCTGGATTTCCGCTTCCCGGAGATCGCCTGGCGGGATGACTACCCCAACCTCGCCAAGCTGTTCGACAAGCTGTCGCAGCGTCAGAGCTTCATCGACACGGCGCCGCCCAAGCCCTGATCACCCTGCCCTCAGCAAAACGCCCCTTCATCGGGGCGTTTGTTTTTTCAGGCGCAATGCGAACGAGTGTCTCACAAGGCCGGCGCAAACGTATCCGCCCGCGCACGCCGCCAGTACTGCTCGAAGCCGGGCTGCAGCCAGGGCGCATCACCGCGCTCGGCCGCCAGCAATTCACCCGGCTTCATGTACGGCAGCAGATTGGCCAGCCGCCCCACCTCGAAACCGGAGACGCGCCGCAGGATGTGATCCGCGGTGATCTCGTTGGGATGATGCAAACCGGCGGCCTGCACCAGCTCCTGCAAGGCATGCAGGGTGTTGTGGTGATAGCGGTAGACCCGCTCGGCCTTGTCGCCCACCACCAGGGCACGCTGGCGCAAGGGATCCTGTGAGGTGACGCCCGTGGGGCACTCGCCGGTGTGGCAGGTCTGGGCCTGGATGCAGCCCAGCGAGAACATGAAGCCACGCGCCGAATTGCACCAGTCGGCCCCCAAGGCCATCATGCGGGCGATGTCGAAGGCACTGATCACCTTGCCGGCACAGCCGATCTTGACGCGATGGCGCTCGTTCAAGCCCACCAGCGTGTTGTGCACCAGCAGCAGCCCTTCCTGCAATGGCGCCCCCACGTGATCGGTGAACTCGAGCGGCGCCGCACCGGTGCCGCCCTCGGCCCCGTCGACCACGATGAAATCAGGCCACAGCCCGGTCTCGCGCATCGCCTTGGCCAGCGCGAACCACTCCCACACATGGCCCACGCAGAACTTGAACCCAACAGGCTTGCCGCCGGACAACTGCCGCAGCCGCTCGATGAACTGCATCATCTCGATGGGCGAGTTGAAGGCCGAATGGCTGGCCGGCGACACGCAATCGACGCCCACCTGCACGCCCCGCGCTTCGGCGATTTCGGGCGTCACCTTCGGGCCTGGCAGCACGCCACCATGGCCCGGCTTGGCGCCCTGGCTGAGCTTGAGCTCGATCATCTTGACCTGCGGCTCGGTGGCATTGCGCACGAAGCTGTCCGCATCGAAATGGCCCTCTGCGGTGCGGCAGCCGAAGTAGCCGGAACCGATCTCCCAGATCAGGTCGCCACCCGGTTCGCGGTGGTAGCGGCTGATGGAGCCCTCGCCTGTGTCGTGCGCAAACCCGCCGCGCCTGGCACCGGTGTTGAGCGCCAGCACTGCATTGGCGCTGAGCGCCCCGAAGCTCATCGCCGAGATGTTGAACACGCTGGCGCTGTACGGCTGCGTGCACGATGAACCGCCCGCCCCGATGACGACGCGGAAGTCGGCCGAAGGCACCACGCTGGGCACCATGGAATGGCTGATCCACTCGTAGCCGGTGGCGCCGACGTCCTTCTGCGTGCCGAAGGGACGCTTGTCGGGCTCACCCTTGGCGCGCTGATACACCAGCGAGCGTTGCTGCCTCGAAAAGGGGGCCGCTTCGCTGTCGCCTTCGATGAAGTACTGGCGAATTTCAGGACGGATGAATTCGAGGAAATAGCGCAGGTGCCCGATCACCGGGTAATTGCGCAGCACCGCGCGCTTGGTCTGCGTGACATCGCTGAAGCCGACAAAGCTCAGCACGGCCCCGATGACGACGAGCCCCAGCCCCCAGCCGGCATGCTCCGTCCGCCAGACCAGCACGCCGCCCAGCAATGCCAGCACGGCAAACACCCAGGCGGCATATCGAATGGGTACGTACTCGTTGAGTTTGAGCAACCACCTGGGCATGTCTTTGTCTCCTCGGCTCCGCAGGCTGGGCCGCATGCTGCTCATGCATGACACGCACCTGCGTCCTTCATGCTACGCGCGCCTCATGAGCGCTGGTGTCCGGGGAAGCCGGGCAATTCAGGTTCAGATTGCGAAATAGTCACGCCCCCGGTAATTGGCGCTACACTTAGCGCCACAGCGCCGATTTGTCCGGATTGCGGGCGCTCAAGAAATTCCGCTAAAGAGGGCGCTGCTCAACCGGCCCCTGCTTTCACGCGAGGCCGGTTTTTTGTTGTCCATCGATTTCTCGTAGCGTCATGTCTTCCCTCGGGGTCGTCACCCCTGCCACCTTGCACTTCGAGTCGCCGCTGGCGCTGCAAAGCGGCGCGCAGTTGCGCGATTACACCCTCGTGTACGAAACCTACGGCCAGCTCAATGCCGACCGCAGCAACGCCGTGCTGGTCTGCCATGCGCTGAACGCCTCCCACCACGTGGCCGGACTGCATGCCGATGCGGATGGCAAGCCGCTGCCCAAGAGCCAGGGCTGGTGGGACAACATGATCGGCCCCGGCAAGCCCCTGGACACCGACAAGTTCTTCGTCATCGGCATCAACAACCCGGGCTCGTGCTTTGGCTCCACGGGCCCGATGCACACCAACCCCGACACCGGCCGCCTGTATGGCGCCGACTTCCCCGTGGTCACGGTGGAAGACTGGGTCAACGCACAGGCGCGCGTGCTGGATCAGCTGGGCATCCGCCAGCTGGCAGCGGTGCTGGGCGGCAGCCTCGGCGGCATGCAAGCTTTGAGCTGGACACTGCAGCACCCCGAGCGTGTGCGCCACTGCGTGGCCGTGGCCACCGCGCCCAACCTGTCGGCCCAGAACATCGCCTTCAACGAAGTCGCGCGCCGCGCCATCATCACCGATCCAGACTTCCATCAAGGCCACTTCTACGAACATGGCGTGGTGCCCCGCCGTGGCCTGCGGGTGGCCCGCATGATCGGCCACATCACGTATCTCTCAGACGACGTGATGGACGAGAAGTTCGGCCGCATGATGGTCGGCCGCGAGCCCGGTGCCGAGCCCAGCTACAGTACGCAGGACATCGAGTTCCAGGTGGAAAGCTACCTGCGCTATCAAGGTGACAAGTTCAGCGACTACTTCGACGCCAACACTTACCTGCTGATCACGCGCGCCCTCGATTACTTCGACCCGGCCCGCCTGCACGGCGGCAACCTGGCAGCCGCCATGGCCAAGGCACTGGCCAAGTTCCTGGTCATCAGCTTCACCACCGACTGGCGCTTCTCGCCCGCCCGCTCGCGCGAGATCGTCAAGGCTTTGGTCGACAACCGGCATGACGTGAGCTATGCCGAGATCGACGCACCCCACGGCCACGACGCCTTCCTGCTGGACGACCCGCGCTATCACGAGCTCGTGCGCGCCTACTTCAATCGCGTGGCTGCCGAGATCGGCCAGACCGCCGCGCGCAAGTTTGGTTGAAGCCAGGGAGGTGACACGATGAACCAACGATCCATCCACCAGGTCATCGCCGACCTCGTGCCCGCCGGCTCGCGCGTGCTGGACCTCGGCTGTGGCGACGGCGCCCTCCTCGCCCACCTGCGCGACACCAAACAATGCACCGGCTACGGCGTCGAGATCGACGATGCCAAGGTGATCGAATGCGTGCGCCGCGGCGTCAACGTCATTCAGCGCAATCTGGAAGAAGGCCTGAGCCTGTTCGAAGACAACAGCTTCGATGTCGTGCTGCAACTTGACACGCTCCAGCATCTGCGCAACACCGAAGCCATGCTGCGCGAGACGGCGCGTGTGGGCCGACTGGGGCTGGTGAGCTTCCCCAACTTCGCGCACTGGCCGCACCGGCTGGCCGTGCTGCAGGGCCGCATGCCGGTGACCAAGACGCTGCCCTTCCAGTGGTACGACACGCCCAACATCCGCGTAGCCACCTTTGCCGACTTCGAGGTGCTGGCCCGCAAGAATGGCCTGCGCATCCTCGAATCCTTCGGGCTCAACGGCGGCGAGGTGGTCACCTTGATGCCCAACCTGCGCGCGGCCACTGCCTTGTTCAAGTTCGAGCGCAGTTGAGCGTGTGGCTGCACCCCACCTGATCGGGTGGCGCGGGTTTACCGGCATCCCCCTGGCGTGAATCGTCACCTCGCCGCCCCCTTGTTGTGGGGGCTCGCCTCGTCTCCATGCGGGGCTTGCGCGCTTTCCATGAGTCAGCACGCATCTTGCGCCACTAGATTCAGAACATCGTTTTTTCATCCAACGTTGTTCTGACATGCAGTACACCTTCCAACAGGCCGGCGCGCGCCTCGGCCACCTTGCGATGTCAGCCTTGCGCGCCCTGCCCGCCGCGCTGCTGCTGTCTGTCTCCACCTTGAGCGTGCCGACCAGCGCCCAGGCCGCGCCCTCCTTCATCGCCTTCGACAGCGGGCATGTGCGCCCCATCGCCATGTCGCCCGATGGCACGAAGCTGTTTGCGGTCAACACGCCGAACAACACGCTCGAAGTCTTCCGCATCACGGCAGGCGGGCTCGAACCGATGGCCCGCGTGCCCGTCGGCATGGAGCCGGTGGCCGTGGCCGCACGCACCGACAACGAGGTGTGGGTGGTGAACCATCTGTCCGACAGCGTCAGCGTGGTCTCGCTCGATGGTGTGCCCCGTGTGGTGCGCACCCTGCTGGTCGGCGACGAACCGCGAGACATCGTCTTCGCCGGCATGCCGCTCAAGGCTTTCGTGACGACGGCCCACCGCGGCCAGCACCGCACCCACCCCTCCATCGCTGCGGTGCCCGGCGCCGGTGACCCGCAATTGACCAAGCCGGGTGTCGGCCGCGCGGATGTGTGGATCTTCGATGCCCAGCGGCCCAACGGCACCGAATTCGGCGGCGTGCCCATCCGCATCATGAGTTTCTTCGCCGACACGCCGCGCGCCCTCGCCGTGAGCCCCGACCGCAATACCGTGTATGTGGCGGCCTTCAAGTCAGGCAACGAGACCGCATCGGTGGACGAAGGCCATGTGTGCGATGGCTTCGATCCGGCCAAGAGCTGCCTGGTCAAGCTGCGCAGCATGCCCGGCGGCCTGATGGGCCCCAAGACCAACATCGAAGGCAAACCCGCGCCGGAGACCGGCCTGCTCGTCAAGTACAACCGCGACAAGAAGCAGTGGCAGGACGTGATCGGCCGCAACTGGAACAACGCCGTCGAGTTCACCCTGCCGGACCAGGACGTGTTTGCGCTGGACGCCAACAACCTGGTGCAGAAGGTGGCCTACGCACATGTCGGCACCACGCTGTTCAACATGGTGACGAACCCGGTCAACGGCACGCTGTACGTGAGCAACACCGAAGCCAACAACATGGTGCGCTTTGAAGGGCCCGGCAAGACGGGCGGCTCCACCGTGCAAGGCAAGATCGCGCTGTCGCGCGTCACGGTGATCAAGGGCAACGACATCGCACCGCGCCACCTCAACAAGCACATCGACTACAGCAAGCTGGTCAACGATCCGGCGTTTGATGCCACGGCCAAGCAGCACAGCCTGTCGATGCCGCTGGACATGGCCATCACACGCGATGGCAAGACGCTGTACGTGAGCGCCTACGGCTCCAGCCGCATCGGCGTGTTCGATACCGCGGCACTGGAAAGCGACGGTTTCGACCCACGTGCTGCGAGCGCGAACTACATCACCGTCAGCGGCGGCGGCCCCAGCGGCGTGCTGCTGGACGAGGCACGCGGGCGCCTGTACGCCATGACGCGCTTCGACAATGCGGTCAAGGTCATCAACCTCAGCACCCGGGCGGAGACGGCCAAGGCCGTGCTGCCCAATCCGGAGCCAGCGCACGTCGTGGGCGGCCGGCCACTGCTGTATGACGCGCAGCGCTCATCCGCCAATGGCGAAGCCTCCTGCGCGTCCTGCCACATCTTCGGCGATGAAGATGCGCTGGCCTGGGATCTGGGCAACCCGGACGATGTCGTCACCACCAGCCCGATCCCGCAACAGTTCACCGCCGACCTGTCCACCGCCAAGATGCTCTTCGGCGTCAAGACCAAGATCAACGGCAGCGACAACCCCAAGGAGTTCCATCCCATGAAGGGCCCGATGACCACGCAGACCCTGCGCGGCATGCGCAATGCCGGTGCAATGCACTGGCGTGGGGACCGCTCCAACGGCATCTTCGGCATCGGTGCCAAGGACAGCAATCTGTCCTTCATCAACTTTGCCGTGGCCTTCGAAGGCCTGCTGGGCAACAAGGAGGTGATGAGCAAGGAAGAGATGCAGAAGTTCGCCGACTTCCAGCTCGATGTCATGCTGCCGCCCAATCCCATCCGCAATCTGGACAACTCACTCACACCAGCGCAAAAGCGCGGCTCGGACTTCTACTTCGGCAAACGCTCTTCCGATGGCTTTGACATCACCTTGTTCGGCAAGAAGATCTCGGAGGGCAAGAACTGCAACGGCTGCCACCGCGTGGATCCGGCACAGGGCTTCTACGGCACCAGTGGCGATCAAAGCTTCGAGGGCATTTCGCAGATCGTGAAGATCCCGCAGCTGCGCAACGTCTATCAAAAGATCGGCCGCTTCGGCCAGGCGCCATCGGACTTCTTCACCGCGGCGGGCACGGGCTTTCAGGGCAACCAGATCCGCGGCTTCGGCTTCGTGCACGATGGGGCGACCGACACGCTGGCGCACTTCTTCACCGCACGCGTGTTCAAGCCGAACCTGACATCGGGCTTCCCGATGCTGAACCCGGATGCCACACGCCGCGATGTCTCGGACTTCATGCACGCGATGGACAGCGATCTGGCACCCATCGTCGGGCAGCAGGTCACGCTGACCGCGGCCAATGCGGCATCGGCCGGCGCACGCATCGATCTGCTGATCGCGCGCGCCAAGGCGCCCTTCGTCTCCAAGGAACTGGGGGGCCAGGTGACTGAATGCGATCTGGTGGCCACCGTGGTGGAAAGCGGTGCGCGGCGCGGCTTCATGCTGGATGTCGCCAGCGGCAACTTCGTGAGCGCCACGGGTGACACGGTGCGCACCGACGCCGCATTGCGTGCGCTGGCTGCCACAGCTGGGCAGGAAGTGACGTATACCTGTGCGCCGCCGGGATCGGGCAAGCGCATGGCGGGCAGTGTGTGAGACCCTTGCGACGGGCCAGACAGGCAAAAGAAAACGCCCCCGAGGGGGCGTTTTTCATGCACGGTTCAGATGATCTGGTGATCGATCAGAACGAGTGCTTGATGCCGACGGCGTAGGACTGGCCGCTCTGCAGGTTGGTGTGACCGTTGTTCATGAATGCGCCATACACGCCGGTGCGCTTGGACAGGTCGTAGTTGAACGCCAGCGTGAAGAGGCGGTCCTTTTCTTCGGCCTTGGTGGACGTCACTTCGTTCTTCAGCTCACCATAAGATGCCAGCACGGCAGCCTTGTCCGTCACAGGGACCGACACACCCAGTTGATAAATCTTGCTCTTATTTGCAAGCAGGGCGCCGTTCGTCACGGTGGAGCTCACCGTCACCGCCACCGAATCAACTTCCTTGATGTCGGTGTACTGAGCAAAGGCCTTCAGCATGCCGAAGTCATAGCTCGCACCGAGGTTCCAGACCTTCTCATCGGCAGTCCACGCGGTGGAGGCCGACTTGCCGGACTTCACATAAGTCGCCATCGCGCTGAAGGGACCAGCGTTATAGGAAGCAGCGACGGTGTATGCGTTCTTCGTGCCCGTGGCTGTCGATTCCTTCGGGGCATATTGGCCAATCAGTTGAAAGCCCGACATGACCGGCGACTCGTAGGTGATGGAGTTGATCCAGCCCGTATCGAAGCCCACGCCAGGATTGACACCCGGTGTGGCAGTGGCAGTCTGACCGATGTAACTCAGGTGACGCATCGTGGGCGAGAAGCCCATCGAGCTGCCAAACGGGTTGTATGTGTAGCCGGACGTGAAGAGCGGGTTGTCGTACTGGCCGAGTGCAATCCTGCCGAAGCCACCGCTGAGGCCAACCCAAGAGGCGCGGCCCCAAAAGCCACCGTGATTGTTGGTCAGCGTGGCGCCGGTGTCAGCAGCCAAGAAAGATTCCAGCGCGAATTCGGCCTTCAAACCGCCGCCCAAATCCTCCGAACCCGAAAAGCCAATGAAGTTGGTCATCATCTGGCCGCTCGCAACTTCAGAGGTACGTGCTTTTGCGCCGGTCGTGTGTGCCTCTTCAAACGAACCAACGGCGGCTTCCACATAGCCGTACAGCTTCACGCTGGACTGAGCTTGAGCGGCACCGGCCACGGCCATCAGGGCGGCCACGGCCACCAGGTTCTTCTTCACAAACATTGAGTTCTCCTAGCAATCGGTTAACAAAACTCTTCGGTACTGCGCCCTGGTTGGCGTCGAACCTCGGGGCTGATTGTGGGACGGATCGTCCTCGGGGGAGGGGGACAGCAAGATCCATTCCACTTGAAAGCCCCCGTATTTCAGCCCATTTTTGTCTCTGCGCGCACAACAAAAATCCTACATGTGCCTTCTTTTTCGGACAAATAAATGCGGTGCGTTTTGATGCACCCAATAAAAAAAGCGCCCCGAAGGGCGCTTTCTGAAGATCCGGTGAAAAAGATGATCAGAAGGAGTGACGCACACCAACAGCCACAGCGGTCGTCTTGACGGCATCAGCAACGCCGTCGAACTTCAACTTGGTGTAAGCCAGGCCTGCGTATGCGCCGGTGCGCTTGGACAAGGAGTGGTTGTATGCCAGGGAGAATCCGTCGACTTTACGGGTGTCGTTCTTGATGCGGCCATAGGCAGCATGGACGCTGCCAGCATCCGTCACCGGAACGATGGTGCCCACTTGGTAGAACTTGTCGGTGTTGTCGCCGGACACGTTCTTGGTGGTGACCTTGTCACGGCCGTACTGTGCGAAAGCCTTGGCCACGCCGAAGTCATAGGAAGCGCCCAGCAGGTATGCCTTGCTCTTACTGGCAACGTTCGTCGTACCGTCGGTCGACTTCACTTCGCCCAACGAGCGAAGCGCCGAGGGGACCGGCTGCGTAATTGGCAGCCAGCGCATAAGCACCGCCACTGTACGTGAAGACGTGCCCTTGGCATTTTCCTTGGCGCTGTATTGGCCGAGACAGTCAAACCGCTGAGGTTGGGGAGATGTAACCCGACGGCGTTCTGCCAGCTGCCGCCGAGGTGCCACCGCGTGAACACGGCGATGGAGGACAGCAGTGGACGAGCACGCCGAAGGCGCTGAAGGCATTGCCTTCGGTCTTGAACAGGCTTTCCTGGTTACCCAGCCTTCACGGTACCGAAACCGCCGGCCAGACCGACGTAGGCATTACGGCCCCAGAAGTGGTGGGCTGCTGGGCAGGCCGGTGTCAACATTCGATGGCGCTTTCCAGGGTGAACAGAGCCTTCAGGCCACCACCCAGGTCTTCATTGCCCTTGAAGCCGATATAGCTGTCGACCAGATGGCTGGATTCGACGGCCGTCGTGGATTCGCTATCGTTCGCCCCCTTGGTCTTGCTGTAAGCAACGCTCACATCCAGATTGCCGTACAGGGTCACTTGAGCTTGGGCAGCACCGGCCAGCAGGGCGAGACCAGCGGCGGCGATCAGATTCATCTTGCGCATGCGTTTTCCTTCTTGAGAGGTGTCGGGCACCTGCCCGCACCGATTCAGAGCGTCGGGTCGAGCCCGCGCAACGCATTGTGGTTGGCATCGCCGCTGGTTTTCCCCATTCGTGCACCACCGATAGGCAAACTCCCCCACGGGAGGGGGATACGCACCTTTTTTGTGACTTGCGCACAACAAAGTGGCGCAAAGGCCGGCAGGCAAGGTAAGCCGACAGCGTTCAGGCTGCCCGCAATACCCCGAGGATGGCTTCGCCGTAGGCCTGCAGCTTCTTGCCACCCACCCCGCTGATGGCCCCCAACTCACCCAGCGTGCCCGGCGCGATGCGGGCCATGTCGGCCAGCGTCGCATCGTGAAAGACGACATAGGCCGGCAGGTTGTGCGCCCGGGCGACTTCTGCCCGCCAGGCTTTGAGGGCCTCGTAACGCACCAGGGCGTCGCTCTGCAGGTCGCCGGGCGCAGCCCTCTTGCCACCGACCTTGGTCGGACGCGATCGCCGCACAGGATCCATCGCCTCGCGCAGGGTCAGGGCCACCTCGCCCTTGAGCACCGCACGGGCGCTGTCCGTCAAAGACAGGGTGTTGAACTCGCCTTCGGCCACCACGTGCCCCAAGGCCACCAGTTGCCGCAGGACGGCACGCCACTGGTTTTCGCTCAGGTCGGCACCGACCCCGAAGGTGCTCAGGGAGGCATGGCCGTATTGCTGGACCTTGTCCGTCTGCTTGCCGCGCAACACGTCGATGAGGTGCCCCGCCCCGAAGCGCTGGTGGCCGTGCTGCCAGAAGCGATAGATGCAGCTCAGCAGCTTGCGGGCCGCCTCGGTGCCATCCCAGGTGGCGGGCGGATGCAGGCAGTTGTCGCAGTTGCCGCAGGGCCGGCTGTCTTCGCCAAAGTAGGCGAGCAGGCGCATACGGCGGCAATCGTGCGCTTCGGCCAGAGCCAGCAGGGCATCGAGCTTGCCGCGCTGGATGCGCTTGAAGTCATCCGCCGCCGGGCTTTCGTCGATCATGCGGCGCTGGTTGACCACATCGGCCAGGCCGTAGGTCAGCCAGGCGTCGGCAGGCAGGCCGTCGCGGCCGGCACGCCCTGTCTCCTGGTAGTAGGCCTCGATGTTCTTGGGCAGATCCAGATGGGCTACAAATCGCACGTCGGGCTTGTCGATGCCCATGCCGAAGGCGATGGTGGCCACCATGACCAGGCCGTCTTCGCGCAGGAAGCGGTTCTGGTGCTTCTGGCGCACGGCAGCATCCAGGCCGGCGTGATACGGCAGGGCCGGCACGCCCTGCTCGCTCAGCCAGGCAGCCGTCTCCTCCACCTTCTTGCGGCTTTGGCAGTAGACAACACCCGCATCGCCTTCATGCTCGTCGCGAATGAAGCGCAGCAGCTGGGCGCGCGGGTTGTCCTTCTCCACCAGGGTGTAGCGGATGTTGGGCCGGTCGAAGCTGCTGATGAAGACGCGCGCGTCCTGCAACTGCAGGCGCTCGATCATGTCGGCGCGGGTCTGGTCGTCAGCGGTGGCGGTCAGGGCCAGCCGGGGTACGTCCGGATAGCGTTCGTGCAGCATGCTCAGCTGCAGGTAGTCTTCCCGGAAATCGTGGCCCCATTGGCTGACGCAGTGCGCTTCGTCGATGGCAAACAGGCTGAGCAGGCCGCGCTCGTGCAGGCTGGCCAGTTGGGCCTGGAAGCGGGGATGCGTGACGCGCTCGGGCGCCACATACAGCAGCACCAGCCGGCCGGAGAGCATGTCGCGCTCGACGCGCTGGGCCTCTTCCGAGCTCAAGGTGCTGTTGAGGAAGGCCGCATGCACGCCGACTTCCTCGAGCGCGCCGACCTGATCGTGCATCAACGCAATCAGCGGCGAGACGACCACCGTCACGCCCTTGCCGGCGCGGTGGCGGACGATGGCGGGGATCTGGTAGCACAGGCTCTTGCCACCGCCCGTGGGCATCAGGACCAGCGCGTCCTCGCCCGCCGCCACATGGTCAACGATGGCCTGCTGGTGGCCGCGGAAGGCGCCGTAGCCGAAGACCTCCTGGAGGATGGTCAATGGCGTCGTCGAGGCGTGGGCGGGATCACCGAGGGCGGCAGGCAGGGCAGACACGGAACAGGAGGGCAAGCGGTTGGAGGCAGGCACCGCCAAGCTGCGGTGCAGCCGCCATTGTCACCGCAGCCGCCGCGCGATCAAGCCCCCCGGCGGTTTGCCCCAGTCAGGGCGAGTTCAGACGCGACGACTGCCGCTGAATACGTGTCGAAGAACGCAGACGGCATGCGGCGCACCCGCCCCTGCGCGATGTCCACACACACGAAATGCGTCTTACCTCGGAACACGGTCACGCCATCGTCCGCACGCACGAACTGGTAGCGCCGATGCAGGTTGAGCTTGTCCGCCTGCGTGAGCCAGGTGGCCAGGGTGATGCGCTCGCCCAGCCGGGTGGCCTGCAGATACGTCAGCTCATGCTGACGCACCACCATGCCATGGCCCAGCGCTTCGTATTCCTTGGGCCCCAGGCCCAGGGCCACGGAATGGGCCCATGCGATGTCTTCGAGCCACTGCAGGTAGACGACGTTGTTGGTGTGGCGCATCAAGTCGATGTGCGACTCCTGAACGGTGACGTCCAGGGTGAAGGGGGTGGGCAGATCCCAGTCGATCGGTTTCATGCGGCAAGGAGGCGGTGCGGTGATCTGCCCGGATGATGCCATCGGGAGCGCGCGGCCATGGGGGTCTCTCCGGTGACAGGCCGACAGGGGCAGTGCTACAACCCTTCATGGGGCCAACTGGCACGGCTTCGGAAGGGGCAGACGATGAAGGTTTCAGCGTGTGTGTTCCTGGTCACCGGCGGCAGTTCAGGCCTGGGTGCGGCCGCGGCCACCTCGGCCTGGCAGGCCGGCGCGAGGGTGATCATTGCCGACCGCTCCGACTTGCGGGATGACCATCCTCTCAGGGCCCTCGATGCCGCAGGCGAGCGCTGGGCCTGGATCAGTACCGATGTCAGCGATGACACGCAAGCCATGGCGGCCGCCCACCTGGCACAGGACCGCTTCGGGCGGCTGGATGTGCTGGTCAACGCCGCCGGCATCGCGTTCGCGGAAAAACTGCACGGCCGCGAGGGGCCCCATCAACTCGGCTCGTTTCAGAAGGTGGTGCAGATCAATCTGATCGGCACCTTCAACATGATGCGGGTGGTGGTGCCGGTGATGCTTGCCTCGGCCTCCCAGGAGCGACGACGAGGACGGTGGATCGCGGGGGGTGATCGTCAACACGGCATCCATTGCAGCCTTCGATGGCCAGATCGGCCAGATCGCCTACGCGGCCTCCAAAGGGGGCGTGGCAGCCATGACGCTGCCCGCAGCCCGGGACCTTGCCCGGGACCGGATCCGGGTGGTCACGATTGCACCGGGGGTGTTCGCCACGCCCATGATGACCGGCCTGCCGCCCGAGGCGCAGAAGGTGCTGTCGGCCGGTGTGCCGCATCCGGCGCGGCTGGGACGACCAGAGGAGTACGGTGCGCTGGTGCGGCATGTGGTGGAGAACGATTACCTCAATGGCGAAGTGATCCGGCTGGATGGGGCACTGAGGATGCCGCCGCGGTAAGGCATCCATCCTATCTGAGTGCCACTCACATCACGACGCCAACGAATTTCCATTCATCCGACGATTCCATCCCTTCCAAGACGTGGCATCATCATCAAAACATTGAGTGACACTCAAGATTGGATGACCACTTCTGCCCGACCCGCCACCCGGCGCCCCCGCACGCAGGAACGCATGCAGACGCTGTTGCAGGCGGCGCGGCGCGTGTTCTCCGCACACGGCTATCAGCGCGCCACCACGGCGCAGATCGCCGAGGCCGCCGGCGTGTCGGAAGCCACGGTGTTCACGTACTTCCCGAGCAAACGGGATCTGTGCATCCAGGTCATCAAGGATTGGTACGACGAGATCAGCAGCGAGCTGGAGCAGGACGTGCCCCGCCTGCATGGTGTGCACGCACGCCTGAGCCACGTCGTGCGTGCGCACCTGGTCACGCTGCTGGCCGATGGCTCGGGCATGTGTGCGCTGGTGTTGAGCGAAGGGCGGGCGGCGGAGCCCGAATTGGCCAAGGTCATCACCGAATGCAAGCGGCGCTACACCGCCCCGCTGATGGACAGCCTCGCGCAGGCGCAGGCCCAAGGCGAGATCCGGCAGGACATGCCGCTGCGGCTGATGCGCGATCTGGTCTACGGCGCCATGGAGCATGTGCTGTGGGACGCCATCACCACGTCGCGCCGGCCGCGCATCGACACGACGGCCGAGCAACTGATCGAACTCATCTGGAGCGCCGTGATGCCGCGTGATGCCTCGCTGACGGCGCTTCACCGTTTCCGCGACGAGGTGCGTGAAGCACTGCGTCATGTGGACGCCAGCCATTGAAAGTGCCGGACATGCCCTTCATCGAGACCCAACTGCAAGTGCGATCGGAAGCGTTCAAGGCGAATGCACAGGCCATGCAGGCGCTGGTGGAGGATCTGCAAGCGCAGTGGGCGCGCATCGCTCTGGGGGGCGGTGAAGGGCCGCGTGCCAAGCACCTCGCGCGCGGCAAGCTGCTGCCGCGTGACCGCGTGGCGCAACTGCTTGACCCTGGCTCTGCCTTTCTGGAAGTGGGTGCGCTGGCGGCGCTGCATGTGTACGACAACGCCGCACCGTGTGCCGGCGTGATCGCTGGCATCGGGCGGGTGGCGGGCGTGGAATGCATGATCGTGTGCAATGACGCGACCGTCAAAGGCGGCACCTACTATCCGCTGACCGTCAAGAAGCACCTGCGTGCCCAGGAAATCGCCTGGCAGAACCGCCTGCCCTGCATCTACCTGGTCGATTCCGGTGGCGCCAACCTACCGAATCAGGACGAGGTCTTCCCGGATCGCGATCACTTCGGGCGCATCTTCTACAACCAGGCCAACATGAGCGCGGCCGGCATCCCGCAGATCGCCGTGGTGATGGGATCGTGCACGGCCGGCGGTGCCTATGTGCCGGCCATGAGCGACGAGACCATCATCGTGCAGGACCAGGGCACGATCTTCCTGGGCGGCCCACCGCTGGTCAAGGCGGCCACGGGTGAAGAAGTCAGCGCGGAAGACCTGGGGGGCGGCGATGTGCACACGCGGCTGTCGGGCGTGGCGGACCATCTGGCACGCGATGATGCGCACGCGCTGGCGCTGGCACGGCAATGCGTGGCGCGCCTCAACTGGCGCAAGCAGCCGGAACTGGCCCTGACCGCGCCGCGCGCACCGCTGTATGACGCCGACGAGCTCAACGGCGTCATCCCGACCGACACGCGCAAGCCCTTCGACGTGCGCGAGGTGATTGCACGGCTGGTAGACGGCTCGGAGTTCGACGAGTTCAAGGCACGCTATGGCAGCACGCTGGTCACCGGCTTTGCGCACATCGAAGGCATGCCCGTGGGCATCGTGGCCAACAACGGGATCCTGTTTGCCGAGAGCGCCAACAAGGGCGCACACTTCATCGAGTTGTGCTGCCAGCGCGGCATCCCGCTGGTGTTCCTGCAGAACATCACCGGCTTCATGGTGGGGCGCAAGTACGAGAACGAAGGCATCGCCCGGGCGGGCGCCAAGATGGTGACGGCCGTCTCGTGTGCACAGGTGCCAAAGTTCACGGTGATCATCGGCGGCTCGTTCGGCGCGGGCAACTACGGCATGTGCGGCCGGGCGTTCAACCCGCGCTTCATCTGGATGTGGCCGAACGCCCGCATCAGCGTGATGGGTGGCGAACAGGCCGCCAGCGTGCTGGCCACCGTCAAGCGCGATGGCATCGAGGCCAAGGGTGGCACCTGGACGGCCGATGAGGAAGCAGCGTTCAAGGCACCGATACGCCAGCAGTACGAGGCGCAAGGCCATCCGTATTACGCCTCTGCCCGCCTGTGGGACGACGGCGTGATCCGCCCAACGGACACACGGCGTGTGCTGGCCCTGGCCTTGAGCGCCAGCTTGAACGCACCGATCCCGAAGACGTCGTTCGGCGTCTTCCGCATGTGATGCGCCTGTGACAAGGCTTGGACAAGGAGAGCGACCATGTCGAACCTGGAGATCCGCCACGAAGGCCATGTCAGCCATGTCACGCTGAACCGGCCGGCCCTGCGCAATGCCTTCGATGCCGAAACCATCTTCGAGCTGACACAGGCCTTCCGGGACATCACCACCATGCCGCATGTGCGTGCCGTGGTGCTGGGTGCGCACGGCACGGCCTTCAGCGCCGGCGCCGACCTGAACTGGATGCGCGCCATGGCCGACTACACCTGGGCCGACAACCACACGGATGCCGCCCGGCTGGCCAACATGCTGTGGACGATTGCCAGTTGCCCGGTGCCCGTGGTGGCACGCGTGCAGGGTGATTGTTATGGCGGGGGCGTGGGGCTGGTGGCGTGTTGTGACGTGGTGGTGGCTTCCGAAGAGGCCGGCTTCTGTTTCTCCGAGGCACGCCTGGGCCTGATCCCGGCCACCATCAGCCCGTATGTGATCCATGCCATCGGCGAACGGGCGGCCCGGCGCTACTTCGTCACGGCCGAACGCTTCGATGCGCGGCATGCGCAACTCATCGGGCTGGTGCATGAAGTGTGCGCCGCAGGGGCTCTGGACGAGACCACGGATCAGGTCGTGCACAGCATCGTGCGCAACGGGCCGGTGGCCGTGCGGGCCTGCAAGGAGCTGGTCAAGGACATCGGCAAGCTGCCCATCGGCCCGGACCTGCGCGACCTGACCGCGCGACGCATCGCCGATGTGCGCGCCAGCGATGAGGGGCGCGAAGGCCTGCGCGCCTTCCTGACGCGCACACCGCCAGCCTGGCAGATGGACCACAAGCCCGGGGAGGCCTGATGTTCAAGAAGATCCTGATTGCCAACCGCGGAGAGATCGCCTGCCGTGTGGCGGCCACGGCGCGGCGCATGGGCGTGGCCACGGTGGCCGTCTACTCGGATGCGGATGCCGACGCACTGCATGTCCAGGCCTGTGATGAAGCGGTCCACATCGGTGGCGCCAGCGCCCAGGACAGCTATCTGCGTGCCGACCGCATCCTGGCCGCAGCGCGCAGCACGGGCGCGCAGGCGATCCACCCTGGCTACGGCTTTCTGAGCGAGAACGAGGACTTCGCGCGGGCCTGCGAAGAAGCCGGCTTGGTCTTCATCGGCCCACCGGCCTCGGCCATTGCCGCGATGGGCAGCAAGTCGGCCGCGAAGGCGCTGATGCAGCAGGCCGGCGTGCCGCTGGTGCCCGGCTACCACGGTGATGAACAGGACCCCGCCTTCCTGCGCGCCCAGGCCGACGCCATCGGCTATCCCGTGCTGATCAAGGCCAGCGCAGGCGGCGGTGGCAAGGGCATGCGGGCGGTGCAGCGCAGCGAGGATTTCGAGGCCGCGCTGGCCTCGTGTCAGCGCGAAGCGCAGGCCAGCTTCGGCAACGCACATGTGCTGGTGGAGCGTTATGTGAGCCAGCCGCGCCACATCGAGATCCAGATCTTCGGTGACCGGCATGGGCAGTACGTCCATCTGTTCGAGCGGGACTGCTCCGTGCAGCGCCGCCACCAGAAGGTGCTGGAAGAGGCGCCCGCGCCGGGCATGACGCCCGAGCGGCGGCAGCAGATGGGCGAGGCGGCGATCGCGGCGGCGCGCAGCGTGGGTTATGTGGGCGCCGGCACGGTCGAGTTCATCTGCGATCAGGATGGGCGCTTCTACTTCATGGAGATGAACACGCGGCTGCAGGTGGAGCACCCCGTCACCGAGGCCATCACCGGCATGGACCTGGTAGCCTGGCAGCTTCGTGTGGCCGCGGGTGAGCCTTTGCCTGTGCAGCAGCAGGCTCTGCAGATCCACGGCCACGCCATCGAGGCCCGCATCTGCGCGGAGAACCCGCAGCAGCAGTTCCTGCCGGCCACCGGCCCGCTGCGCGTGTTGCGCACACCCGCCGCAGCATCGTTCCAGATCGCACCCGTGCGCATCGACAGTGGCGTGCGCGAAGGCGATGTGATCTCGCCGCATTACGACTCGATGATCGCCAAGCTCATCGTGCACGGCGAAACACGGGACGCTGCGCTGCGTGCGATGGATGCAGCCCTGAGGGATCTGCACATCGTCGGCCTGCACACCAATGTGGCCTTCCTTCGGCGTGTGGTGCAGAGCGATTCATTTGCGCAGGCCCGGTTGGACACGGCGCTGATCGAACGCGAACATGCCGCGCTTTTCCAGGGGCCGGCCGTGCCGGATGAGGTCCTCCTGGCCGGCGCGGTGGCGCGCTGCATCGTCGATCGACTCGTGCACGCGGCTGTCGACCCTTGGTCACGCCACGATGGCTGGCGCCTGCATGGTCAAGCCAGTCGGATCGACACCTTCGACCACGCGGGCACGCCCATCCAGGTGCGGCAGACAAGGCTGGATGCCCACACGCACCAGCTGGCTTGGAGCGATCGCACCATCACGCTGCACATCCATCAGGGCCAGGCGCAGGACCCTGAACTGGACCTTTCGATCGACGGACGGCGGCTCAAGCTTTCCGCCTACCGGCATGATGGCCACCACATCACCCTGTTCACTGAGCAAGGCCCGGCCGCACTGACCTGGATCGACCCGCTGCAAACGGTTCACGATGCCAGCCACCACAGCGGCCGCCTCACCGCGCTGATGCCCGGCAAAGTGATCGCCCTGCTGGTCAAGGCCGGTCAGAAGGTGGCGCAGGGCGAGCCGTTGGCCGTCACCGAAGCGATGAAAATGGAGCACACACTGACCGCGCCGCAGGCCGGCACCGTCTCCGAGATCCTGTGCGCCGTGGGCGAGCAGGTGGCCGAAGGTGCGGAGCTGCTGCGCATCGAATGAAGCCATGATCCCTGCCATGCAAGCCCCCCTTCCCTCACGCGTCACGCTGGTCGATGTCGGCCCGCGCGATGGCCTTCAGAACGAAGCGCAGCCCGTTTCCGCCGCGCACAAGATCGAGTTGATCCACCGCCTGCAGCAGGCCGGCCTGAAGCAGATCGAGGCCACCAGCTTCGTCAGCCCCAAGTGGGTGCCGCAGATGGCCGACAACGCCGAGGTGATGGCCGGCATCCGGCGCCAGCCCGGCGTGCGATACGCCGTGCTCACGCCCAATATGAAAGGCTTTGAAGGCGCATTGGCCGCCAAGGCCGACGAGGTGGTGATCTTTGCCGCGGCCAGCGAGGCCTTCAGCCAGCGCAACATCAACTGCTCCATCGCCGAATCCATCGAGCGCTTTCGCCCGGTGGCCGATGCAGCCAGGGCGCATGGCATGCGGGTGCGTGCCGCCGTATCGTGTGCGCTCGGATGTCCGTATCAAGGTGAGGTCTCGCCCGACGCAGTGGAGGATGTGGTCAAGCGCCTGCTGGACATCGGCAGCCACCACATCGGCATCGCCGACACCATCGGCGTGGGCACAGCCGGCCGGGTGAAAGACGTGATGGCCCGCGCCATGAAGCACGTGCCGCTGGCCGAACTCAGCGGCCACTTCCACGACACCTATGGACAGGCGCTCACCAACATCTATGCCTGCCTGGAGATGGGTGTGCATGTGTTCGATGCCAGCGTGGCCGGCCTGGGCGGCTGCCCGTATGCCAAGGGGGCCACGGGCAACGTGGCCACCGAAGACGTGGTCTACCTGCTGCATGGGCTGGGCATCGACACCGGCATCGACCTGGAGAAGCTGGTGGATGCGGGCGCCTTCATTTCCGAGGTGCTCGGGCGCAAACCGGTCTCGCGCGTGAGCAATGCGCTGCTGGCCCGCCGCGCCCGCAGCGACACCGCAGCCTGACGATGCCAGCGCCTTGAACGGATCCACCTTGCGAACCCGCGTGCGAACTTGTCGAGAGGAATCACCACCATGACGAACCTGCCAGGCCTCAACCATCAACTCGGCGAAGACATCGATGCCCTGCGCGACACCGTTCGCCAATTCGTGGCCCGGGAGCTCACGCCCATCGCCGATCAGGTGGAGCGCGACAACGAGTTCCCGCATGCCATGTGGAAGAAGCTGGGCGACCTGGGCCTGCATGGCCTGACGGTGCCCGAGGCCTATGGCGGCACGCCCATGGGCTACCTGGCACACATGGTGGCCATGGAAGAGGTCAGCCGCGGCAGCGCGGCCGTCGCCCTGAGCTATGGCGCGCACTCCAACCTCTGCGTCAACCAGATCTACCGCAATGGCACCGAGGCACAACGGCACAAGTACCTGCCCCGGCTGATCAGCGGCGAGCACATCGGCGCGCTGGCCATGAGCGAGCCCAATGCGGGCTCCGATGTGGTGAGCATGAAGCTGCGCGCCGACAGGAAGGGCGACCGCTATGTGCTCAATGGCAGCAAGATGTGGATCACGAATGGCGGCGATGCGGACACGCTGGTCGTCTATGCCAAGACCGAACCGGATGCCGGCGCCAAGGGCATGACAGCCTTCATCATCGAGAAGGGCTTCAAGGGTTTCGGGCGGGGCAACAAGCTCGACAAGCTGGGCATGCGGGGCTCCAACACCTGGCCGCTGTTCTTCGAGGATTGCGAGGTGCCCGTAGACAACGTGCTGGGCGGCGAAGGCAACGGTGCCAGGGTGCTGATGAGCGGGCTGGACTACGAGCGCGCGGTGCTGTCCGGTGGGCCGCTGGGCATCATGCAGGCGGTGATGGACCACGTCATTCCCTACATCCACGAGCGCAAGCAGTTCGGTCAGGCCATCGGCGAGTTCCAGCTGCTGCAGGGCAAGGTGGCCGACATGTACACGATGCAGCAGGCCGTGCGCTCGTTCGCCTACACGGTGGCCAAGAACCTGGATGCGCTGGGGCCCACGCATGCGCGCCATGTGCGCAAGGATTGCGCCGCGCTCATCCTGATGGCGGCCGAGAAGGCCACCTGGATGGCCGGCGAAGGCATCCAGATCTTCGGCGGCAATGGCTACATCAACGACTACCCGATGGGCCGCTTCTGGCGCGATGCCAAGCTGTACGAGATCGGCGCCGGCACCTCGGAGATCCGCCGCATGCTGATCGGCCGCGAGCTGTTTGCTGAAACCGCATGATGAAATCCGGCGCAACGCCGGTGCCCGACACCCCCTGATCGCGTGGGGCCCATCGTCCCAATTCGTCACGCATGACGGGGGACCTTCAGTGGATACCTCAATGACATGAACGGCTTGCGGCCCAAGACTATTGCACAAGCAATGCAATGATCTTGATGCCGCATGTCCACCCCGGTTGCCACCGTCCGTCCCGCGCTCAGCGAATCGCTCAAGGAGCAGATTGAGCTGTCGCGCACGCGCATGCTCGTCGGCCACATGCCGCGGGCCACGCTGACGGTCGGCGGCTTCGCGTTCGTGGTGATTGCCATGGTGTGCGTGGTGCTGCCGCACCCCATGAACCTGGCCATGTCGCTGTGGCTGTTCAGCGCGGTGGCCGTGGCCGTGCTGCGGACGGCGCACGCCATCGCCTATCTGCGCTCGCAACAGCGGCAAGCCCGGCACTGGCGCCCGACCTTTCTGGCGATGACCCTGGCGCTCGGGCTGGTCTGGGCCATCCTGCCGTGGGTGCTGCCCATCGAGAACCGGACGGACCTGACCTCCTCGGTGGTGGGCAGCATGATCGGCATGGCCGCCACGGGCGCCTCCATGCTGGGCTTCGATCGCCTGCACACGCGGGCCTGGATCACACCGGTGCTGCTGTCGGCGGTGGCCTATTGCGGCTATGTGGGTGGGGCCCTGGGCGGGTTCGGAGGCGTGAGCGTGGCGGGCTTCCTGGTCATGCTGTGGCTGGAATCGGATCGCGCGCACCGCCGCATGGGCGAGATGCTGCGCCTGCGCTATGAAAGCGAACAACTGGCCCAGGCACGCGCCCAGGCCCTGCAGGAAGCCGAGTCGCTGAGCGAGGCCAAGAGCCGCTTCCTGGCCACCATGAGCCACGAGATGCGCACGCCGCTGCACGGCATCCTGGGGCTCTCGCGCATGCTGCGCAGCGAACTGCAAAGCTCCACCGCGCATGCACAGATGAGCCTGCTGCAAAATGCGGGCGAACACCTGCTGGGCGTGATCAACGACGTGCTCGACTTCACGCGCCTGAAGGAAAACAAGCTGGCCCTGCGCCCCCAGCCGCTCGATCTGCAGGCCCTGGTGCAGGGCGTGTGCGATCTGGCCGACGCCACCGCGCGCGACAAGGGCGTGGTGGTCACCATGGCCTCGAATCTGCCGGCCGATCTGCGTGTGTCGGCCGATGGCGACCGGCTGCGCCAGATCCTCACCAACCTGGTGGGCAATGCCGTCAAGTACACCGATCAGGGCCACGTCATCGTGCGTCTGTCGCTGGCTCAGCCCGCCTCGGATGAACAGGTCGACGTGGTCTTCCAGGTGGAAGACACCGGCCACGGCATCCCGCCCGAGCAGCTCGGCCGCATCTTCGATGCCTTCCATCAGGTCGAGCAGGGCCGCGACCGGCTGGGCGGCGGCACTGGCCTGGGCCTGAGCATCGCGCAGCAGATCTGCACGGCCATGGGCAGCCGCATCCTGTGCGAAAGCCGGCCGCACATCGGCAGCGTGTTCTCTTTCACCCTGTGCCTGCCCAGGCTGGCAGCCGCCGAGGGATTGCCATCGGATGCGGCGCAGCCAGATCCGGCCGCCTTGCGCCCGGCTGCCATCGACGCAGAGGCGACATCGGAGACGGCACCCACCGCCCTGCGCGGCACGGTGCTGATGGCCGAGGACAACCCGGTCAACGCCCTGGTGGCCCAGGCCATGCTGGAACAATTGGGGCTTGGACGTGCACGTGGTGGAAAACGGCCGTCTGGCGCTGCAATGGCTGGCGCAACGACAGGCCGACGTCATCCTCATGGACTGCCACATGCCCGAGATGGGCGGCCTGGAGGCCACGCGACAGATCCGCGACATGGAAGCCCTGCGCAGTCTACCGCCCACCCCCATCATTGCCGTCAGCGCTGGCAAGACGCATTCGGACGACCACCGGCAGTGCCTGGCCGTGGGCATGAACGATTACCTCAGCAAGCCCTTTCACCGCGACGATCTGCTGCGTGTCCTGATGCGGCAGATGGCCGGCGGGATGCGCCGCGCCACATTCACCACATCCCCCCCGCCGTCTGGGCCCATCGAAGACGAACCAGGGGAGGCGGTGGGACAATCGGCGCATGACGTCGAGCGCGAAACCCTATCACCACGGCAACCTTCGGTCTGCACTCATTGAAGCGGGCCTGGCGGCCCTGGAAAAGACGGACTCGGCAGACATCAGCCTGCGTGCCCTGGCGCGCGATGTGGGAGTCTCGGCCAATGCGGCCTACCGCCATTTCGAGGACAAGGACGCGCTGTTGGCCGCCCTGGCTGCCGAGGGGTTTCGGCGCTTCGCCGCCTTGCAGGTCCAGGCCACGCAAGGCGAAGCCGACCGACAGACCACACGCCGCGCATCGGGGCGGGCCTATGTCGACTTTGCGCGCACCCACCCTGCCCTGTTCAGGCTGATGTTCGGCCATGTGCTGCACGCCAAGGCCGATCCCGATCTGAAGACCTCGGCGCTGATGGCCTTCCATGGCCTGCTCGAAGCCGCCGCCAAGGACGCCGGCACCGCCTCGAACGATCCCCGCGCCCTGCTGACGGCCATCATGCGCTGGAGCCTGGTCCACGGCCTGAGCCACCTGATGCTCGATGGCCAGCTGGACTATTTCTCGGCAGACGTGAACCAGCTCATCGATGACGTGCTGGGCCTGCCGCTGCAACCGGGTGCGGCCCCCGAGGCCGCTCAGGCTTCGGACAACAAGGCCTCCGGCTGAGTCACCTGGCTGCGGCGCATCCACAGGATGACGGTCGTGCCTTGCCCGGGCTGACTGCGCACCTCGATGGCCCCGCCCATCAGCTCCATGATCTCCTTGACGATGCTCACGCCCAGGCCCGTGCCGGGGATGCTGCCCGACTTGTCGGCGCGGAAGAACCGCTCGCCGATGTGCGCGAGCTGTTCGGCCGTCATGCCGATGCCCTCGTCTTCGATGCACACGCCGCACCAGTCCACCCCATGCGCATCCTGGCGGGTGGGAAAGCTCACCCGCACGCGCCCGCCCTGCGGTGAATACTTGTAGGCGTTGGACAGCACATTGAGCAGGGCCTGACACAACTTCTGCCGGTCCACGACAACCGCCAGCGCCGCATCGGCCGGCACCACCTGAGGGCCATCCCGATGGGCCGGCGGCTGGTAGTCGCCCACGGCTTCGAGCACCATATCCTGCAGATGCCACGGCCGGCACTCGAAGTCGGCACCGCGGCGTTGCTCGATGCGCGCCAGATCCAGCAGTTCGTTGATGATGGAGATCATCACCTCGCACTGGCGATGCACACGGCCGAGCAGGTCCTTCTGGCGATCGACCTTCATCTCCCGGTCCAGCAGCAGTTCCACAAAGCCGTAGATGCTGGCCATGGGGGTGCGCAGCTCATGCGCGGCCATGGACAGGAAGTTGCTCTTCATGCGGTCGACCTCGGCCTCGTGCGTCACGTCACGCACCAGCAGCAGGCGAGAGACGGTATCGCCCTGCGTCTGGAACAGACTGAGCGCCAGCATGCGTCCGGCGGGCTCCTTGAGCTCCAACACCAGCCGATGCCGCGACAGCCACGACAGCGGGTCCTTGTGATCCACCTTCTGCACCAGCTCGTCGAGCGCACGCAGGGACGGCGGGTTCACGCACAGGGCCAGCAGCTGTGCCAGGAACTCGCCTTCGTCCAGGCACAGCACCGATTCCACCGACAAGCCGGTGAGCGAGCCATAGGCCGCGCTGGCATAACTGACCTGACCGTTGGATCCAAAGGACACGAAACCATCGGGGCTGAGGCTGAAGATGGCACTGAGCTGCTCGCTGTGCTTTTGCACCACCTCTTCGGCCACGTGCCGATCGTGCACATCGTGCATCGAGCCCGCCATGCGCATGGGGTAGCCCTGCTCGTCGTAGAACACCTTGCCGCGACAGCGGAACCAGCGGTATCCGCCGGACTTGGTCCGCAGGCTCATGGTGGCGTCCAGCGGACGGCTGTTGGTGAGCGCGGCTTCGATGGCGCGTTGCAGCTCGCGCCTGCCCTCGCGGCTCATCAGGCGCTCGAAGGCCTCCAGGCCGGCAGGGAACTCGTCGGGCTCGTAGCCCAGCATGCGATAGAGCTGCGGAGACCACCACATCTTGTGGTCATTGACGTTGAGCCAGTCCCACAGGCCGTCGCTGCCGCCATCGACGGCCAGCTGATAGCGCTCCGTCATGGCATGCAAGGCCTGCTCGTTGCGCTTGTTCTCGGTGATGTCCGTGCGGATGGACAGGAACTTCTCGATGAGGCCGCCCTGCCCGATCATCGGCACGACGATGGTCTTGACCCAGAAGAGGCGGCCATCGCGGGCCTTGTTGCAGACCTCGCCCACCCAGGGCTGCCCCTTGACGATGGTCTGCCACATCTCGGCCCAGAAGGCATCTGGGTGCACGCGGGAGTTCATGATGCTGTGCCGCTGCCCGATCAACTCCTCGCGCGCATAACCACTGACCTGACAGAAGGCATCGTTGACTTCCACGATGTGCCCCTGCCGGTCGGCCACCGACATCAGGTTGAAGCGCTGCAAGGTATCGAGCAGGACGGTGTTCTCACGCAGGGCCGCTTCGGCGCGCAGCTTGGCTTCGGACAGATCCAGCGTCATGCCCTGCGCGATGGCTTCGGCGCGCGATCGACCGGCCAGCAGCAGCCAGACCGTCACCGTCACCAGCAGGCTCAACAAGGTGCCGGTGGCACCAAACCACCAGGCTTCGTTGCGTTGATAACGCGCGTCAAAGGCCAACGTGCTGCGCGCCAGCATGACCAAACCGTGCCCTCCCACCTCCAGCGATCGCACGGCTTCGTGCCGGGCGGGCAGGTGCACCGCATGCGGGGACATGACATCGCCCATCGGCGAGCGGTCCGCATCGTGGCTGAGCCCGAGATCGAAGACCTTGCGATCGGCCTGGGCCTGTGTGCCGTCGTACAGCTCCACGTCGATCTGCCGATCGGCCACGTCTGCGATGCCCGCCATGAACTCCTCCAGGACGATGGGCGCGTAGATCAGGCCGACGAGGTTGCGACGGCGGTCTTCGGGCGTGTCGATCTTGGTGGCCCACTTGAAGACCGGCATGTAGTACAGATAGCCTGGCCGCTTCTTGCCATCCTGCACCAGCACGATGCGGGCCGTCAGCGCCGGCTCACCTGTGGCCACGGCCCGCTCGGCCGCCTCGCGGCGCACCGGCTCGGAGCCGACGTCGTAACCCCAGGCCTTCTCGTTGTGGACCAGCGGCTCGATGAACTTGATGACGTACAGATCCGAAGCCTGGCCGCTGGTGGACACGCGAAAGCCAGGCGCATAGTCGGCCCGCTCGGCTTCGACGAAGGCTTGCAGATCCCCGCGCGGCACACGCTGGATGAAGCCCAGACCGCGCACGCCGGCCATGTCTTCCTGCAGACGTCGCGAGGCCACCCAGATGCGAAAGTCGTCGCGCATGACCGGCGTGCGGCTGGCCGCGTAGTACCCGCGCAAGCCCTTGAAGCTGTTGAGCAGCCGCCCGAAGCGCTTGCCCATGTCCACTTCCAATCGCTCCACATAGCGGTCGAAGTTGAGTTCGGCCTCCTGATGCGCATCGCGATTGATCCAGTTGACCCCCAGCAGGGTCAGGGACAGGCAGAAGATCAACACCACCAGGCACATGGTGGCCTGGTAGGCGCGCTCGTGAAGCCGTGCATCGTCGCGAGCCGTCAGATGGGATGACATGACGGCCACCGCGTCCGCTCTGCGCTCAGAAGAACTCGACGCCTTGCGAGGCCGCAGCCTGCGGCGATGCAGCAGGGCGGGTCTCGGCCGCCCCGCGCGGGCCACGCGCGCCCACTGCCTCACGGCCCCCCACCGCCTGAGGCGATGCGGGCAACGGCGATGCCCCACCACCCAGCCTGAAGGCACTGAGCACCTCGGTCATCTGACCGGCATGCGCCATGAGGTCTGCCGCGATGCGGCCCGAATCCTGCGCCACGCTGATGTTCTGCTGCGTGACGGCATCGAGCTCCTTGACCGACTGGGTCACCACGTCGATGCCGCCTGCATGCTCGTGCGAATCGGCCGACAGCTGCTCGAACACCTCACCCACGCGGCGCACCGACTGCACGATGTTTTCCATGGTGGTGCCCGTCAGGTTGACCTGTGCCACGCCGGCCTCCACCGTCTGCATGGAGCTGCTGATGAGGGTCTTGATCTCGCGGGCCGCTTCGGACGAACGCAAAGCCAGGCTGCGCACCTCGGAAGCCACCACGGCAAAGCCGCGGCCCTGGTCACCCGCCCGCGCGGCTTCCACCGCGGCGTTGAGCGCCAGGATGTTGGTCTGGAAGGCAATGCCGTCAATGACGGCAATGATGTCGGTGATCTTGCCCGAGGAGTGGCTGATCTCCTGCATGGTGGAGATCACGCGCTTGACCTGCTCCCCACCGTCGTTGGCCAGTTCCGTGGCGTGCACCGCCATGGCCCGAGCTTCCAGGGAGGCCTTGGCACTGGTCTGCACGATGACGTTGATCTGATCCAGGCACATGGCCGCATCGCGCAGGCCCGATGCCGTGCTGTGCGTGCGGGCGCTGAGGTCTTCGCTGCCCTGGCGCAGGACCTGAGAAGCCTGCTGCACGCCCTCGATGGAGGCATACACCTGGCGGATGGTCTCGGCCATGCGTTGCTGCACGTGCTTGAGCCGCTGCCCAACGGCCGAGTCGGCCCGCAGCACATCGAGGTTCAGGCGGATGGGGCCCTCGTGCCCCATGGCGCGGATGAGGAAGTCCAGCTCGAAGCGTTCTGCGTCGCTGCGCTCTTGCTGCCAGGCCAGATGGCCCATGTAGCCGTATTGCAGCGTGAGCGCCGCCAACTCCATCCCCACGTGACGCGAGGCATTGAAATCGCCACGGAAGACCACATGAAACAGCATCAGGCTGGCCAGCACCCCCGCAATCAGACGCCAGTTGCGGTAGTGCACCAGCAGGCTGCCCAGCAGGAACATGGTCAGGCAGGCCTCGGGCGAGCCTTTCGTGACATGGATGAGACCGCACGACAGCACGGTGGCCGCCATGCTCAGGCTGACACTGGACCAGGTGGGCTGGCGCATGAGCGTCACGCCCACCACAGACAGCACGGCTCCCGCGCCCACCACCCACGCACTGACGGACAGGACACCGCCCTGTTGGCCGGCATAAAGCGTGAGCCCCGCCAGGATGATGCCGAAGACCAGCATGACGATGTCCGCCTGCCGGGCCTGGCTGCGCGCGGTGGAAGAAAAGCTTGCACTCATGCGATGAGACCGTTCGGGAAATCCTTCTATCCCGGTCTTTTCGTCAGAAGTGGCACCAACTTGAATTTCTGACGAACAACGGGTTCACAACCCTGTGGTGAGCATGGGCGTGGCGCGCGGGCCCGCCATGCCGTCTTCCTTCTTGAACAGCGCGCCGCACAGCAGCAACTCATCGCTGTGCTTGAGCACGCACGCCAGCTTGGGCACGATCTCCAGCGTCTCGGCATCGCACGATTCGTACTCGATCCACGCCTGCCCGGCATCGGCGGCACGCCACAGCGCCTCGTTGAGCAGGTAGCCATCTTGCGAGGTCAGCATCGGCAGCGGCTCGCCGGCCTGGGTCGGTTCATGCGAGGCAAACACCTGCATGCCGCTGCGATCGATCCCCACCACGAACAGATCGCGGTCGACGAAGCCGGCTGCGGGATCGTGCAGGATCGGGATGGCACCGGCCAGTCCCCGCTCATTGAGCAGGGCGGCGGCACGCTGCAACAGGGCCTGGGCTTCGTCCGCGCTGCCCTGGGCCAGACGGATGTCTCGCACCGACTTGGACAGGCCCGCCGCCCGCAAGAGCAGGTCGTCGGCACCCACGCGCGCCTGACCGAGGGCCGCCACGTTCTCCTGCGTGATGTGGGAAAGATCGTCCAGAACGGTGGTCACCCTGTGCAGGCGATCGCCTTGTTCGGCACTGCAGTTCGACAGCCGCGTCACATCGTCGGCGATGCGCTGCACGCCCCCGGCCAGTTGCGACAAGGTCTCGTGAATGCCCGCCATGTGGCGTGTGCCGTCGTCGACCTCCCGTTTGGATTGTTCGATCAGATCGCTGATCTCGGCCACCGCATGCGCGCATCGGCCGGCCAGTTGCCGCACCTCGCCGGCCACGACGGCAAAGCCGGAGCCAGCTTCGCCTGCGCGAGCGGCCTCGACGGCGGCGTTGAGGGCCAGCATATTGGTCTGGAAGGCGATGTCTTCGATCATGGCCACGATCTCGCGCATGCGCTGCGAACCTGCCTCGATCTGCGCCATGGTGGCCACGGCCTCGGGCATCAGCGCACTGCCTTGCGAGGCGATGCCACCGACATGCTGGACATGCTCGGCCAGGGCTTCGGACACGAGCCCTTCTCGGCCCAGCGCCTCACGGATGTGCTGCAGCATCTGGTTGGCCTCGGCCAGCTTGGCTTCCTGGCGCGACGTGCGCTGCGAAAAGGCCAGCGCGCCATCGCCCAGCTTGCTCGCGGACATGGCCACCAGCACCGCATTCGTGCGGATGGACGCCACCATGCGCGACAGACGCAAAGTCATGGCATGCATGCCCTGCCCGATGCGGGACAGCTCGTCGCAGCCCAGCACCTGCTCATGGCGGTTGCTGAGATCACCCCGACTGACATCATCGATGGTGCTGGACATGTGCCGCACCGCGCGGATCATGATGGCGTTCATGGCCACGAACAGATAGGCCATCAGCAGGAAGACGACCACGGTCACCGCGGCGTAGATCGCCATCAGGCTGCGCTCCTGAGCCAGCCGCTCATGCAGCAGTCCGTCCAGGCGCGTGCTCAGGCTCTGATCGAACGACATGGCCGAGGCCATCACCTGTGATCCGCGCTCCACGATTTCCGGGGCATAGGTGGTCCATGCGCCGGAAGCCTGGGGCAACATGAAACGGCCTGCATAGGTCTCCATCACGGTTCGGGTGGACACCCAGGGCGTCGATGGCACCCCGCCGGCCCGCTCAAGCACGGTCATCAGCTTGCCGACTTCGGCCAGTTCACGTCGGATTTCCTCTACGCCATCGTGCATGCGGGCATCCTCGCCCTGCGTCTCGGTCGACAACAGCGCCTTCTCCAGCGTCCGGGAGCGTGCATCGGCCACCGCTGTCATCAAGGGCGGAATGTGATCCACCAGCATCAGAGACAGGTAGAAGGTCTCCGGTCTGGGATCGAGCAGCAGCGTGGAGGCCTCACCCGTCCGCCACTGCAGGTCGACGATGGCCTGGATCGGCTCGGCATACCGTGCGTTGAACTGCGCAATGTCACGCGTCGAGCCCATCGAGACGGATGTCTCGCGCACCAACCGGTCGACGGCTGCGCGAATGTTGCGCCAGGCGTCTACCACTTGCTTCGATCCCGCACGCGTGGATGCGGCGTGCGATGCAAAGATGCGGTCCAGTGTCTCCACCTCGTCCTTGACGGCGGCGGCCGATTGGGTCAATTGAGCCTGGCCGAGCGATCGGGTCAAGGCAGCGAGCTTGAAGGCGTCGCGATGAGACTGAAGCGACACCATCAGGCGCGAGAGATGCTCGACCGTGGGCAGCGCGTCGATCTTGGCCTGCGTATCCCTGACCAGCGCCAACTGGCCCACCGTGACATGGACGGTGAGCGCCAGCAGCGTGGCAAAACCCAGGCCGCCCAGCACCGCCACGCGGCCGACCATGTTCCAGCCGCTCAACCACCGCATGCCCGGCTGCATCATCCGCCAGAAGAGCCCCTTGTCCATCCTGCTTTCCCTTGTTGGATGTGCCGACGCGCGCGATGCGCCTCAGGCCGCCACCGGTGCGCGTGCCGCCGACATCAGCCAGGCCGGCATGTCATCGAGCGAGACCACCTGCTGCACCCCGCCGTGCTTGACCGCCTCCTTGGGCATGCCATAGACGACGCAACTGGCCTCGTCCTGCGCCGCCGTGCGGGCCCCTGCATTGAACATCTCGCGCAGGCCACGCGCGCCGTCGTCGCCCATGCCGGTCATCACCACGCCGATGGCGTTGCGGCCTGCACATTGCGCCACGGATTTGAGCAGCACATCGGCATTGGGCCGGTGGTGGTTGACCAAGGGGCCGTCGAACACCTCCACCACATACTGCGCGCCGCTGCGCTTGAGACGCATGTGGCGACCGCCGGGTGCGAACAGCACGCGGCCATTGATGACGCGGTCGCCATCCTTGGCCTCCATCACCTCCAGCTCGCACAGGCCGTTGAGGCGCGAGGCCAGGCTGGCCGTGAAATTGGGGGGCATGTGCTGCACGATGACCATGCCCGGCACGGTGCGCGGCAGGCGCGTGAGCACGGACTCGATCGTCTGCACACCGCCCGTGGAGATGGCCACGGCGATGACACGGTCGGTGGTCTCGGCCATGGCCTCTTGCGGGGCATGGACGACCGGGCGTGGTGCGCCCGGCTTGGGTACAGCCGGCATCACGCGCTTGAGGGCCGACAAGTTGGCACGCGCCGCGGTCTTGACGGCCGCCACGATGCCATTGCTCTCGTCTTCCAGGAAATCCTTCAGGCCGATGCGCGGTTTTGTCACGAAGCCCACCGCGCCGGCGGACAGGGCCTGCATCGTGGTCTGACCGCCCTTTTCCGTCAACGTCGAGCACATGACCACCGGCGTCGGCCGCTCGGCCATCACCTGCTTGAGAAAGGAAATGCCATCCATGCGCGGCATCTCCACATCCAGCACGATCACGTCCGGCCAGTTGGCCTTCATGCGCTGCATGGCAAACAGGGGATCCGCGGCGGCGCCAATCACATTCAGCCCGCCGGCCGTCAGCAGCTCGGTCAGGTGCCTGCGCACCACAGCCGAGTCGTCCACGATCATGACTTTGATCTCGCTCATGAGATCACCCTTTCCTTGCGGCAGCCGGACCACCGCGCTTCAACACCACCTGCCCGTTCGTCAGATCGATGGTCACATTGCGCGGCTCGTTGCCGCCCACATCCACACACTGCAGCTGGAAGCCGAAATGGTCGATGAACTCCCAGGCCCGCTCCACATTGCGCTCGCCGATGTTGAACTTGACCTTCGCTTCATCGGGCATCGTGTCGGCACCGCCATACAGGTGGACTTCGTAGTCCTGCGTCTTGGTGCCGGTCTTCCTGATCTCGCGCACCAGCAGCTCGATGGCCTCGTCACCGAAGCGGCCGTCCAGCACGCCGTTGGGATGGCGGTTGCGACTGGGCAGCAGGAAGTGGCACATGCCGCCCAGGTGACGACGGGGATGCCACAGGGTGATGGCCACGCACGAGCCCAGCAGTGTCTTGATGGTGGCGCCCGTGGCACCGAAATACCACTGCCCCGGCAGCAGGAAGACACGCTCCCCGCTGTGATGCCTCAGTCGGGCCGGGCCCTTGCTGTCAAGCTCGAGCATAGATGGCCGGCTTGACGTTGACCAGGCCGGTCGGCAGGTTGCTCAGGGACTCCGAATGCCCCGTGAACAGGTAGCCGCCCAGCTTGATCAGCGGGGTGACGCGTCGCACGATGTCCAGCTTGGCATCGGGCTCGAAGTAGATGAGCACATTGCGCAGGAACACGACATCGAACTGGCCGATGTCGGGCAAGGGCTGCATCAGGTTGGCCTGCTCGAAGTGCACGTGGGCGCGCAGCGCCTTGCTCACCAGCAACTGGCCGTCATAGGGGCCGCTGCCCTTCATGCAAAAGCGCTTGAGGTAGCCGGGGCTGGTGTTGCGCGCCCGCTCCATGGGATAGAGCGCGCGCCTGCCCGCCTCCACCATGGCGGTCGACAAGTCGGTGCCCACCACCTGCCAGCCATTGGCACCGATCTTGTCGGCCAGCAGCATGGCGATGCTGTAGGCCTCTTCGCCCGATGAACTGGCCGCGCTCCAGACACGGAACTCGCCACCCGGCCTGCGCCGCGACAGCACATCGGTAAGGAAGTCGAAATGGGCCGGCTCGCGAAAGAAGTAGGTCTCGTTGGTGGTCAGGCGATCGACCACGCGCACCAGCTCACCCGGGTCTCCACCGCGGATGACCTTGTCGACATAGTCGTCCAGGCTGGACATGCCTTTCTCGGTGGCCAGCTTTTGCAGCCGGCCAATCACCAGTTGCCGCTTGGAGGGCACCAGCCGGATGCCGGAGACCTTGTGGAAGACCTCCGCCACGGTGTTGAACGATCGCTCGGACAGCTTCATGGCCGCTTCGTCAATGGGGGCAGTGCGCCGCGATCAGGGCCGCCATGGCCTCACGTGCCAGGATGCGGTCGGCATCCAGGATGGACAGGATCGTGCCCTTGGCCTTGGCCATGCCCTGCAGGAACTCGCGCGGAATGCGCGTGCCCAGCGCGGGCACCGGCTCGATGTCATGCTCACCGATCTCCAGCACCTCGGACACACCGTCGACCAGCACGCCCACCACCAGCGGGCCATCCTGATCCTTGTGATCGCTCTCGACGATCACCACGCTGCTGCGGCGGCCGATCACTGCCGGCGCCGCACCGAATCGCGCCTTCAGATCGATCACCGGCACCACGGCACCGCGCAGGTTCATCACCCCGCGCACGAAGTCGGGCGTGAGCGGCAGCGGGGTCATGCGCCCGACTTCCAGGATCTCGCGCACCACATCGATGCCGATGGCATACGTTTCCTGGCCCACGGCCAGACACAGGTACTGCCGGGCGACGGCCAGACCGGCATCCGCCGTCTGCAGGCCACCATCCAGTACGACAGGGAGGTTCGTGTCCATGATCATCCGAAGTGCGCAAAATGGGATTCATCGATGCCGGACGAGCCGCGATGCAGCTCGGCCAGATTGGGGGTCGAGCCGGCCGGCCGGTGCGAGACCGGGCGCGCGGCCTGGCGAGCCGTCGTGCGTTCGCGTGCAGCTTGCTGCATCGCCCCAGCCTGCTCCTGTCCCGCATGGAGCTTGAAATACGCCATCAGGTTCTGCAGCTGTGTGGCCTGTGCCGACAGCTCTTCGGACGTGGCCGACAGCTCTTCGGCGGCCGATGCGTTCTGCTGTGTCGCACCGTTCAGATGCTCCATCGCACCGGTGATCTGCGCCACGCCATCGGACTGCTCGCCCGAGGCTGCCGCGATCTCCTGCACCAGCTCGCTGGTCTTGTGGATCGAGGGCACGATCTGCTTGAGCAGCTCACCGGCCTGCTCGGCGCGCTCCACGCTGGAGCCGGCCAACTGCCCGATCTCCTGCGCTGCGATCTGGCTGCGTTCGGCCAGCTTGCGCACCTCGGCGGCCACCACCGCAAAACCACGGCCATGCTCACCGGCCCGTGCCGCTTCGATGGCCGCATTGAGCGCCAGCAGATTGGTCTGGTAGGCGATGTCGTCGATGATCGAGATCTTCTTGGCGATCTCCTGCATGGCCTCGACCGTGCGGCCCACGGCCTCGCCACCTTCCATCGCCTCCTTGGCCGCCTTGGTGGCCATGCCATCGGTCACCGTCGCGTTGTCCGCGTTCTGCTTGACCGACGAAGCCATCTCCTGCAACGAGGCGCTCGTCTGCTCCACGCTGGCGGCCTGCGCCGCTGCCGATTGCGACAGAGGACTGGGAGGTCTCCGACACCTGGCCCGCGGCCGATGACAGTTCCTCGGCGGCCACCCGCACATCCACGATGGTCTTGCTGACGGTGTCGATCAGGTCGTTGAACTTCTCGCCCATCAGGCGGAAGAAGGCCTCCTTGCCTTCCAGCACCATGCGCTCGGAGAAGTCGCCCTGCGTGGCGCCATCGACCAGCGCCGTGATCTCCGCTTCGGCGGCCACCTCGGCCGTGCGGTCCTTCCACTCCACCACCGTGCCCAGGCGTTCGCCCTGCTCGTTGGTGATGGGGTTGGCCGTCAAGGAGAAGTGCAGGCTGCCCACCTTGATCTGCGCCTTGTGTTCCCCCTTGATCTGCCCCAGCAGATTGCGTTGGTGAGCCGGGTGCTTGTGGAACACATCGAAGTTGCTGCCCAACACGCGGCTGACCGCGAATTGGGGCAGCGACTTGCGCAGCTCGCTTTCGTTGCGGCCCAGCATGCCCATCACCGAATCATTGGTGTAGATGATGTTCCCATCCGCATCGGCAATCATCACATTGGTCGAGCAGCGGTCCAGTGCCTGCTTGACGCGGGCGTTCTCGGCCGCGACGCGTTGTTCGCGTTCCTGGGCTTCGAGTTCGCGGGTCATGTCCTTCCATTCGACGACCATGCCCAGCCTCTGCCCCTGCGCATCGCGAATGGGGTTGACCAGCAGATCGAAGCGCCGGCCCCCGATGCTCAGGCGCGTGCGATGGCTGCCCGTCAGGCGGTCCAGCAGGCCGCGCTGGTGGGCGGGATTCTTGTGGAAGGCGTCGATGCTGCTGCCCACGACGGCGGCCGCGTCAAAGCGAGGCAGGTCCTTGCGCAGATCGACCTCGGCCTCACGCAGCATGCCGTGCAGGGCCTGGTTGCCGTAGACGATGTTGTAGTCGGCATCGGCCACCATCACATTGGTGGCGGCCACATCCAGCGCCTGGCGGATGCGCAGGTTCTCGGCCAGCGTGCGCTCGTCGCGCTCGTTGCGATCCTTCAAGGCCCGCTGCATCTCGCGCAGCGACGCCAGCAGACGGGCCGTTTCATCGCGGCCTTCCACCTCGATGCGATGATCCAGCCGACCCGTGCGAACGGCATCTGCCGCCTGCATGGCCAGTGTGATCGGCTGGGAGATGGCGCGCACCACAGCCCATCCCAGCCCCGCAGCCACCAGCACCACACCGGCAATCAAACCCAGCAGGCTGGTACGCGTGGCCTGCAGCGAGGCGATCCTGTCCTGCAGCAGCACATCCAGCACCTCGACAGCCGGTGCATGGAAGGTGTCCAGCGCCTTGAAGGCCGCATCTGCCGCCGTCCTCGCCGCCACGGCGGAGGCAGGCGTGCCATTGCGAACGGCCTTCGCGTTGTCTTCGAGCGCCTGCAAGGCCAGACGCTCCAGATCACCCGGCTGCACCTTGTGCTTGACCACCTCGCTGCCCGAGCCCGCACGGCGGATCAGCTCTTCGATCTCGCCCACATGCACGCGTGCAAAGTAGTTGTAGGCGTGGGCATGGCTGATCAGCTCAGCATCCGACTGACCGCCACGTGCCAGGGTGCCGGTCAGACCTCGCACCCGCAGCAGGTATTCACGCACCTGCGGGACGATGTCTGTCGAGACCGACATGACGTAATACGAAGCCATGTCCGGATCGAGCACCAGGCCAGACTTGTCGGTGATGGCCACCATCACCTCGTCCAGGGCCACACCGGCCTTCTCCAGTGCAGCATCGTCCATGCGGGCCTGCTTGTCGGCACCGACCGATGCGGCTTGCACCGCCTGCCTGAAAGCAGCGAAAGCAAGGCGCACATCGACCTGGTCCTTGTGCTGTTCGACCACCTGGCCCAACTCCCCCACCCGTGTGGACACAGCAGACAGGTCGACCGGCTTGCCCGGTTCGTTCTGCAAGGCGATGCGGGCCGCACGCAAGGCACCTTCGGTTGTCATGGCCGCACGCACGAGCGTCACACCCACACGCTCGAGCTTGGCCACACCGATCTGGGCGCCCACGTTCGACACATACAGCGTGGCCGGCACGGCGCACAGCACCGCCCCCAGCACCGCCAGAATGAGGAACTTCTGCCACAGCATCAGTCTCGACAGAATCTGCTTCATTGATGGCTCCTTGCCTGGGTAGGGCCGACGCAGCTCAGAAGTGCGCGAAGTGCGACTCGTCCACGCCCGTGCTGCTGGACTGGGCCATCACGGTGGTGCGGGAATGCGGGCCGGCGGGCATGGCCGCCGTCTGGCGCGCACGCGAGGGGGCTTGACGCACCGGCGCAGTGGGCCGGGCGGCGGCTGTGCCCGCTTGCTTGCCATCGTCCTTGAGCTTGAAGTAACCCATCAAGCCCCTGCAGTTGCGTGGCCTGTGCCGACAGCTCTTCGGACGTGGCCGACAGCTCTTCGGCGGCCGATGCGTTCTGCTGTGTCGCACCGTTCAGATGCTCCATCGCACCGGTGATCTGCGCCACCCCATCGGACTGCTCGCCCGAGGCCGCCGCGATCTCCTGCACCAGCTCGCTGGTCTTGTGGATCGAGGGCACGATCTGCTTGAGCAGCTCACCGGCCTGCTCGGCGCGCTCCACGCTGGAGCCGGCCAACTGCCCGATCTCCTGCGCTGCGATCTGGCTGCGTTCGGCCAGCTTGCGCACCTCGGCGGCCACCACCGCAAAACCACGGCCATGCTCACCGGCCCGTGCCGCTTCGATGGCCGCATTGAGCGCCAGCAGATTGGTCTGGTAGGCGATGTCGTCGATGATCGAGATCTTCTTGGCGATCTCCTGCATGGCCTCGACCGTGCGGCCCACGGCCTCGCCACCTTCCATCGCTTCCTTGGCAGCCTTGGTGGCCATGCCATCGGTCACCGTCGCGTTGTCCGCGTTCTGCTTGACCGACGAAGCCATCTCCTGCAACGAGGCACTCGTCTGCTCCACGCTGGCCGCTTGCGAAGCCGCAGATTGCGACAGCGATTGCGAGGTCTCCGATACCTGGCTGGCTGCAGAGGTCAGCTCGTCGGCGGCCACGCGCACTTCCACGATGGTCTTGCTCACCGTGTCGATCAGGTCGTTGAACTTCTCTCCCATCAGGCGGAAGAAGGCCTCCTTGCCTTCCAGCACCATGCGCTCGGAGAAGTCGCCCTGCGTGGCGCCATCGACCAGCGCCGTGATCTCGGCTTCGGCGGCCACCTCGGCCGTGCGGTCCTTCCACTCCACCACCGTGCCCAGGCGTTCGCCCTGCTCGTTGGTGATGGGGTTGGCCGTCAGCGCGAACGTCAGCCCTTCGACCTTGATCTGCGTCTTGTATTCGCTGCGCAGCTGGCCCAGCAGGTTGCGCTGGTGTGCGGGGTTCTTGTGGAAGCTGTCGAAATGGCTGCCCACGATGCGGTTGGCATCGAAGTTGGGCAAGGCCCTGCGCAGCTCGGACTGGTTGCGGCGCATCATCTCCACCACCGAGGTGTTGGTGTAGACGATGTTGCCGTCCGCGTCGGCAATCATCACATTGGTCGAGCACGTGTCCAATGCCTGCTCGACGCGGGCGTTCTCCGCAGCCAGCTTCTGCTCGCGCTCCTGGGCGGCCAGCGTCATCGTCATGTCCTTCCACTCGACCACCACACCCAGGCGCTTGCCCTCGGCGTTGCGGATCGGGTTGAGGATCAGGTCGAAGCGTCGGCCCCCGATGTTCAGACGGGTCTGATGCGTCTGGCTCAAACGATCCAGCACACCGCGTTGATACGAGGGGCTCTTGTGGAAGGCATCGATGTTGGTGCCCACGACGCTGCCTGCATCGAAGCGCGGCAGATCCTTTCGGATGTCGGCCTCGGCGGCGCGCAGCATCTCGTTGAGCGATGCGTTCGCGTACACGATGTTGTAGTCCGCATCGGCCACCATCACATTGGTGGCCGCCACATCCAGCGCCTGGCGGATGCGGGTGGATTCATCGGCACGCTTCTTCGTGTCGGCAAACTCGAAGCCCAGACGGGTCTGCACCCGCTTGAGCGACAGCATCATCGATGCCATCTGATCACCGCCAGACGTGTCCACGATGCCGTCGAAATTGCCCTGGCCATAACGCTCCAGGTGCGCCTCGGCCTCGCCCAACTGGCGGCTCAGGCGCCGCGCAAACTGCACGCCACCCCACACGGCCAGCACACCGCTGACGACGGGTGCACCCCACAGCATCGGAGATGCCGCCGTGGCGGCTGCCACCGCGCCCACCACTGTCAGTGCCGACAGGCCGCCCAGCGTGGCCATCTTGCCGCCCACGCCCTGGTTGCTCCAGATGCGGCCCATGGCCTTGAGATGCCCCAGGCCCGCCACATGCACGCCCTGGCCTTCCACGATGGCCCAGCCTGCCGCCTTGCCATCCTTGAACATGCGGTAGAGCCGGTCGGCGGCCTCCACCTGCTCCCGTGTCGGGCGCGTGCGCACCGACATGTAGCCCGTCACCGAGCTGCCTTCCCGAATGGGCGTTGCATTGGCCACCACCCAGTAGTGGTCGCCGTTCTTGCGGCGGTTCTTCACCAGTCCCGTCCACGGACGCCCAGCCTGCAGCGTCTTCCACAGATCGGCAAAGGCCTCTTCCGGCATGTCCGGATGGCGCACCAGGTTGTGCGGCTGCCCGATCAGCTCGGCCTGCGTGAACCCGCTGGCTTCGATGAAATCGTCGTTGATGTAGGTGATGCGGCCCTTGAGGTCGGTCCGCGAGACGATGGTCATCCCATCCTTGAGGACGTACTCTTGCTGGGTGACGGGGAGGTTGCTTCTCATGTTGAATCCGTGTCGGCTGGATGGAAGATGCCCTCAGCGCGTAGGCTGAACGCCCGCGGTACTGCCTGGGTTGGGGAGGGAGAACGGCGTGTGCCCTGAGCCCCCAGGCCGCGTGGCCTCGATGGCATAGCTGACCAGCGCGGGCACGTCCAGCACCAAGGCCACATCGCCCGAACCCAGGATGGTCGAGCCGGCGATGGCACGCAGATGACGGAAGAGACTGCTCAGCGGTTTGATGACGGTCTGGTATTCACCGTGCAGCTTGTCGACGACAAGGCCGATGCGCGTGCTGCCATCGCGCGCCACCACCAGGCTGCGGCGGCCACCCGTATTGGGGCTGACCTTGTGCAGCAAGGCGATGTCAAAGTAGGGCAGCACCTCGCCGCGCAAATTGAAGTAGCCCACCCCGATTGCGGATCGATCCCGCATTCCGGCGGCACCTCGATGCACTCGGAGACGATCTCCATCGGCAGCACGTAATACGTCGTGCCCACGCTGGTGAGGAAGCCATCGATGATGGCCAGCGTCAGCGGCAGGCGGATCTGCGTGGTCGTTCCCCGGCCCCACTCGCTGGCCAGCTTGCATCTGCCCGCGCAGGCTTTCGATGCTGCGCTTGACCACATCCATGCCGACACCGCGGCCCGAGATGTCGGTCACCTGATCGGCCGTCGAGAAGCCCGGCGCGCAGATCAGCTGATCGATCTCATGCTCCGACATCACCTGATCGGCCTTGACCAAACCGCGCTCGACCGCCTTGTTGAAGATGCGCTCGCGGTGCAGGCCTCGGCCGTCGTCCGTGACCTCGATGATCACCTGACCACCCTCGTGATACGCATGCAACGCGATCACACCGCGCTCGGGCTTGCCGGCGGCCAGGCGCTCCTCGGTCGTCTCCAGGCCATGGTCCAGGCTGTTGCGCACCAGGTGCATCAGCGGATCGGCAATCACCTCCACCATGGACTTGTCCAGCTCCGTCTCGGCACCGGTGATCTGCAGGTCCACCTGTTTGCCCAGCTGCTTGCTCACATCGCGCACCACGCGGTGAAAGCGCGCAAAGGTCTCGCCGATGGGCACCATGCGCAAGGCCAGCGCCCCATCGCGGGCCGATTCCACCAGCGTGCGGATGCGCAGCGCGGCTTCGGCAAACGTGCTGGAGCCTTCCTGCTGGGCCACCAGTTGGGCGCCCGAGCTGGCAATGACCAGCTCGCCGACCAGATCGATCAAGCGATCGAGCTTGTCGGCCTGCACGCGCACGAAGCGCGTTTCCTCCGAGCGGCGATCACGCGATTTGCGTCGATCGCCAGCACCACCGCGCCGCTCCACCGGCTGCACCTGATCGATGTGCTCGGCAATGCTGTGGGCCACGGCCTGCACCTCTTCGGCGATCATCGCGGCGGCCTGCCCGATCTCGGCGATGTCGACCGCAGGGATCGACTGAAGCGGCGCAGACACCGCGGCATGCACATGTGCCGCCGTGTGCGCCGACAACGGTTCGATCACCAGCTGGCAATCGTCCATGGCGAATTCGAACACGCCGGCGATGGCATCCCGGTCGCCCGTGGTCTCGTATGTCACCTCGAAGCCGACGTGGCAGTCTTCCGCATCCAGGGCTTCCAGTTCCGGCACCTGCTCGCTGAGGATGCGCGCCTTGCGCACGGTACCTTGCGTGCCCATATAGCGCAGGAAAGACAAGGGGTCCAGGCCACTGCGCAAGGCGTCGGTGCCGAACATCGCCCACACGCGCCACACACCATCGGCCTCATCGGCACCCGGGGCCACGGCAGCCGGCTGTACATCGGCGCCTGCCGCCCCCTCCGAGGCGCCCAGCAGCGCACGCAGTTGGGCCGACAAGGCCGCACTGGCCGCGCTCAAGGCGGGGTCGCCCTGCGTCGATTCCACATCGCCCAGCAAGGCTTCGATCTGATCCCGGCTGCTCAACAGCAAGGCCATCGCCTCGTCGCCCAGCTGGTACTGGCCTGCACGCACGGCTTCCAGCAAGGTCTCCACATCGTGCGTGAACGCCACCACGCGGTCACAGCCGAACAGGCCGGCCGTGCCCTTGATCGTGTGCGCCGCACGGAAGGCGGAGTTCAAAATCTCGCTGTCATCGGGATCCTCGTCCAGCGCCAGCAAGGCCTCCTCGAACTGGCGCAGCATGTCGCGCGCCTCGTCGAGAAAACCCGCCCGCGCCGCGGCCAGGATTTCGTCATCACTCTGGTCGGTCTGGCTCATGGCGTGCCCTCCTGCCCATGCAGGGGATTCAAATTGGCATCCAGCCCGTATGCCTTGAGCACATCCTTGACCACACCGCTGGGCTGAAGCAGGCTCAATTCCTGACCCTGCCTGGCGATGCTGCGCTGCGCTGCCAGCAGCAACTGGACACCCGCGGTGTCCATCTCCGTGATGCCTGCGGCATCGAAGCTGCAACAACCCTCATTGACCAGCGTCAGCATGGCATCCCGATGCTGGGCAATGGCATGGATCGTCCATTCACCTGTCAGGCAGGCGTTCGCGGCGCTCATGATCGGCTCCGCGCGCGATCAGGCCGCACACAGCTTGGCGACCGCGTCGACCAGCTGCGATGGCTGAAAGGGCTTGGTCACCCAGGCCCGCACGCCGGCTGCACGCCCTTCGGCTTTCTTGGCCTCCTGCGATTCCGTCGTCAGCATGATGACCGGCGTGAACTTGTAGTTCGTGGTCTTCAAGTGCTTGACGAAGGTCAGCCCATCCATGCGCGGCATGTTGACGTCGCAGACGATCAGGTTGAGCTTGCGGCCATCCAGCTTGGCGCAGGCATCCATCCCGTCCACAGCTTCGACAACTTCGTAGCTGGCCTTTTGCAGCGCCATCTTGACGACCTGGCGGAAACTGCCCGAATCGTCGACGACGAGAATGGTCTTGCTCATGCTTGAACCCTCTTAGAAAAACTCGATCGCGGTTTCCCGCTGGATGGAAGTGTTGCCATGGTGTTGGGCCCGCTGCTCTTCCATCGTGTAGCTCGCGTCCAGCCTCGCCAGCCATTCCCCGGCCTGCGATGCACTCAGATCCCCGCCCTGCTTCAACCAATCCACCAGGCGATTCATGTCGTCCATGACGCAGCTCAGCATCTGGCTGAGCCGGTCCTGCGACTGGAAATTCATCAGCACCCGCTCCACCTCATCGTGGACCGCCGTGCCCGCGTCCTGCAGCTCGCGTGAGGAGCGATTGAGCTCACCCAGGCTGTCGAGCAAGCCGCTGATCACATGGCGTGCACTGCGTTGCGCCAGATCGCGCAAGGCCTCATCGCTGCCGTCATGGGCCGCAGCGCGGATGCGCAACTCCTGCAGCTCCAGGTCGATGGCATTGGTCCGCGACATCATCTGGTTGGCTGCATCGCCCGATTGCGTGGCCAGCTGACGCACCTCCTGCGCCACCACGGCAAAACCGCTGCCGCTTTCGCCCGCGCGGCTCGCTTCCACCGACGCATTGAGCGCCACCATGTTCGTGCGCCTCGCCAACTGCTTGATCTGCAGACAGATCTGGCGCAGGTCGCCCATGGCCTCGGTGATGTGATCGAGCTTGCCATACACCTCATCGCGTGACGCCATGGCCTGCTTCAGCGGCAACAGCATCGTGTCGATGGCATCCTGGTTGCGGCGCACCAGCTCATCGGTGCCTTGAGCCGACAAGCCGGCCTGATGCCCCTGCGTCATCTGCACGGCCATGTCCAGCCGCTCCGAGATGGCTCCGAAGGACGCCAGGATGCCGCTGACGCTCTCTTCCGAATGTTGGCGTGCGTTGTCGATGTGCCGGCGCCAGACGGGCAGCACCTCCGTGACCAGTGGCGCCGGGGCAGCCGCCTGTAGCGACACACCTTCAGCGCTCCTGCCAGCCACCGCCTTCTTGACGAGCAAGCCCACGAGGGCCGCGCCCACCACCCCGCACACCCACGCCGGCATCCCCAGCCACGGCGGCACGACGGCCACCAGCATGACCAGACACGCAGCGGCCATGGCCGGCATCCAGCCATCCGAGTTCCACGTCGTGGCAGGCCGGTGAACCGACGCTGAAGGAGGAGAAGAAACCATGCTTGCGGACCGTGGCAACGACCTTGAAACAAAAAATTCGCTTCGACTGAAGGTTTTCGACTGAGCGTTTTGAATCTTGACGCGCACGCCGCCCGGCTGTACGTGCAATAAGGCCGTTATCACCACGCATTTATCCCGCCGAGCTGGGTAAGAACTCACTCAATATGGCGTTGCCCGCTCCGATAAACCGATGAATGCCCCGTGCGGCGGGCATTGGCATGCCGCGCTCATCCAGGGAACATCCATGGCACTGACCTTCAAGATCCCGGCTGCGCTGACCCAGCGCATGGCCGGTGGCAGCCAAGGCACGCGGCTTTACGACGAAGTAAGGGAGTACTTCCGTTACCACGGCGCGCTGGCCCCCTTGGTGCGCCTCATGCGCGACATCCGGTTCAGCCACAAGGTGATCCTGTTGTGCCTGGCCTTCGCCCTGCCCGCGTGCATCGTCTTCACCGCCCAGTTCAAGACCCAGTGGCGGCAGTGGTACCAGGTGCGCCACCAGCAAGCCGGCGTGCATCAACTGCTGGCCCTCGATCGTCTGCTCACGGCCACCGTACCGCTTCAACTGAGCCAGGCCTTTTCCCCAGGGCAAACCGACCGGGCTCTGCCCGCACTCACCCAGAAGGTGGCGCGTGAATACCTCGCCTTGGCCAGCCTCCATGACGCAGCCGGCGACGGCTTCGGCACTTCGCCCGCCTGGAAGCAGCTCAATGCCGCCTATGTGCGCCTGATGGACCCGATGGCCTCCGAGAGTGACCGCACCCACGCGCATGCCACGTTCATGCAGGCCGCCGAGGACTTTGCCTCACGCGTTCGCGAAGGGGCGCTGCTGGGCCTGCCCTCGACGACGGCCATGCATCACCTTTCCCACCTGTCCATCGACACGCTGCCACGGCTTGACCAGGCGCTGCTCACGCTGCATCACCACATCGCCACCCTGCCGGCTCCGCCCTCGCGCACCGCCGCCGACATGGAAGCCATCTTCGCGCCAGCCGCCGCCGCGCAGCAGGCCATGAACGAACTGGCCAGCGCACAACAGGCCGCATGGGCCAGCGCGCCATCATCCGCCTCTGCCTGCCTGCGGCCGAACAAGGCGCTGCACGAACAGCTGGGCGCCGTCATCCGCACCGCGCGCGCCCAACTGCTCACGCCCGACACCCCCCCTGTGCTGCGCATCGACCAGGCCTCGGCCCGCCAGTTGCACAGCGCACTCGGCCAACTGCGCGCAGCCTGCCTGAGCGAACTCGATGCCGCCCTCGACGCCGACGAAGCCAGCGTGACCGCGCAAGGCCGCTGGCTGATCGGCGTGGCGGTCTTCGGCATCCTGGTGACGGCCTATGTGATCCGTTCCTTCATGCACGTGATGCGCGGCGGCATGACGCTGATCCAGTCCGAAGTGGCCCGCATGGCCAAGGGCGATCTCTCCAGCCGCGCCCTGGCCCGTGGCGACGATGAAGTGGCCGACACCCTGCGCGATCTGCGCGCTTCGCTGGCCCGCCTGGCCGATCTGTTCACCGTCGTGCGGCGCGGCGTGGCCTCCGTCTCACACGCATCCGGCGACATCTCCTCGGCCAGCGAAGCGCTCACCCACCGCATCGAACAGGCCTCCGACGCCATGTCCGGGCTGCACCAGGGCATCGGCACCATGCTCGAACACCTCGAAGGCCATCAGCGCCACGTCACCCAGGCCGTGGACTGCGCCCATGAACTGGCCGCCGACGCGGGCCGCAGCCGCCGGGCCATGAACCACCTGGCCGAAGTCATCGAAAAACTCCAGGAGCGCAGCCGCGAGATCGGCAAAATCGTCACCCTCATCGATGCCATCGCCTTCCAGACCAACCTGCTGGCGCTCAATGCCTCGGTCGAAGCGGCGAAGGCGGGCGCCTCAGGCAAGGGCTTTGCCGTCGTGGCCTCCGAGGTGCGGCAACTGGCCCAGCGCGTGGCCGATGCCGCTGCGCAGATCAACGATGTGGTCAGCGCCTCCACCACCGAGATCGCCATCGGCCAGGAAATCGCCCGCGGCACCGTCGAGGCCGTGCAGTCGACCGAAACGCATGTGGGCGAGATGGGCCGCATCCTGGGGCGACTGTCCGACGTCACTTCCCAAGGCCGCGACAACGCCGAACAGATGACCCAGACGCTGGACACCGTCAACGACAACTGCGACAAGACCAACCACCTGGTCTCGCAGGTGACGCAAGCAGCCCGCGAGCTGCGCCAGCAAAGTCTGCGACTGGCTCAGCAATCGTCCAAATTCAAGCTGGGATGAGACGCATGCCGACCAAGCCGCCTGCCGCCGTGGCCATCGCCACCCCTGGTGCTGCCGTGCGGCTCGCATGGCGCGTGCTGGGCATGAGCAGCGTGGCCATCGGCATCATCAACGCCTTCATCCCGCTGCTGCCCACCACAGTCTTTCTGCTCATCGGCATCTGGGCCTACGGCAAGGGCGATCCGGCCATGCGCCAACGCCTGCTGGCCCACCCCCGCTACGGCGCAGCCCTCACGCTGTGGATCGAACACCGGCAACTCTCGCGGCGCGGCAAAGTGGCCGCCTGCACGGGCATCACCGTGAGCGCCCTGCTCACGCTGGCCATGATCGGCGTGCACAAGCCGGCCGGGTGGGTGATTGCGGCCGGCTTGGCCACCTTGTGCGCCTACCTGCTGACCCGGCCGGAGCCCTCCGCCCGACTTTAACGGCCGCTTCCACGATGCGGCACCCCAGTCGGAACGACCCCCAGCGGGTGAATGGGCGCCCGAAACTCTGCCGTCATAATGCCGGTGCTGCCTGCCCACGGGCTGGCGGCCATCAACTAACGGCAACTCGATTAACCAACCTCAGTTTCAGGACCAGTCATGGCGTCCATCAACAAAGTCATCCTCATCGGCAACCTGGGTCGCGACCCTGAAGTGCGCTACACGCCCAATGGCGCAGCCGTCTGCAACGTCTCCATTGCCACCACGCGCAACTGGAAGGACAAGAACAGCGGCGACAAGATGGAAGAGACCGAATGGCACCGCGTGGTCTTCTACGACCGCCTGGCCGAAATCGCTGGCGAATACCTCAAGAAGGGCCGCCCGGTCTATGTCGAAGGGCGCCTCAAGACCCGCAAGTGGCAAGACAAGGACGGCAAGGACAACTACACGACCGAGATCGTGGCAGAACAGATGCAACTGCTCGGCGGCCGTGAAGGCGGCGGTGGGGGTGGCGGCTACGGCGGCGGCCAGGGCGGCGGCGACGACTTCAGCCAGGAAGCGCCCGCTGCACCCAGCCGGCCGGCCGCCCGCCCGGCTGCCGCACAACGCCCGTCAGCCCCGGCTCCCGCTCAGAAGTCGTCGACCGGCTTCGACGACATGGACGACGACATTCCGTTCTGACGCTTGCCGTCGCATCGGCGCCCGCATCGGCTCCCGTGCCGGCGTGAGGATGCCGTCCCATCCAGCCCCTGCGCTTGCCCCAGCCAGGGGCTTTTTGTTGCCAGGGCTGCGCAGCCGAGCCCGGCCCTGCTTCAGAACTTCAATTGGCCCGTCAACACCTGCCACAACATCACCCAGTCACCCATCAGGCTGTAGAGCGGATATTGGAAGGTGGCCGGCTTGTTGCGCTCGAAGCGAAAGTGCCCCACCCACGCAAAGCCGTAGCCCAGCACAGGCAGCATCAGCAGCCACAACCACTGACCTGACACCAGGGCATAGGCCAACAGGGCCAGCACGCCCAGCGATCCAATCACATGCAGACGCCGGCACGTGACGTTCTCATGCTGAGACAGATAAAAGGGATAGAACTCTGCGAACGATTGATAACGGCTCATGCTGCACTCCGCGAGATCGACCACATGGATGGCCGGCGCCATCCGCCAGCCTGATGCAAGTTGGCGTGCGGATCAATGCCCGGCAACCCTGTCTTGCACATACCGCTCCACCACCGCCAGCGAATAGCGGCTGGCCACTGAAGCGATGAAGCGGGGGAAGTCCACATGCGCCGCCTCATCGGCCCGGTCAGAGATGGTCCGCACGATGGCATACGGGACACCGAAGTCATGGCACACCTGCGCCACGGCGGCCCCCTCCATCTCCACCGCCAGCGCACCGGGCTGCCCCGCCAACAGGGCGTGGCAAGTCTCCCGTGCGTGGATGAACTGATCACCGCTCAGCACGCGGCCCTGATGCACCTGTGGCTGCTGCAAACCCAGCTCTTCCAGGTGGACATCGGCCAGCGCCCCGCCAGCGGCCAGCGAGGCAGACGCCAGCACCGCATCCACAGCAGCTTTGACCCTCGCCGTCATCGCATCAGGCGGGCAGAGCACCGATACGCCGAGGCCTGGCAACTCGTAGCGAGGAAACAGCGGCGAGGCATCCATGTCGTGCTGAACCAGCGCATCGGCCACCACGACATCGCCTACCTTCACGCCCGGCCCCAGCCCACCGGCCACCCCCGTGAACAGCACCTCATCCACCCCGAACCGGGTCAGCAGCAAGGTCGTCGTCGTGGCGGCAGCCACCTTGCCGATGCGCGAAAGCACGGCCACGACATCCTGACCATGCAGATGCCCCACCCAGAAACACCGCCCCGCCACCTCGACGGCCGCCTCATCCGGCCTGCGATCCAGCAGCGCCTGCAATTCCTCGGGCATCGCAGCCAGGATGCCGATGCGCGCGGGGCGGTGGGAGCAGGCGTCAGAAGGGGAGCAAGACAGCGACATGGGGAAGGCCTGGGTTCTGGACGGCCCACGCCAAAGCGAGGCCCGAAGACACAACCTCCATCATCGCCCAAGAAAAAACCACCCCGCAGGATGGTTTGGAGAAGGCTGTCGCCCAACAACGCAGCGCATGGCCACACCTTGTGCAGCGGTCTGGCGCCATGTTGTCCGCCGTGTCAGACAAGGCGGCATTTATAAAGAATCCCCTGAGCAAGTGCCCTTGTTGTGATGTGTTTTCAGCGCACAATGGCATTGTAAAGAGCAGATTTGACGCTTTCGCGCATTCGTGAATCTTTGTTACGAATTCCCCTCTTTTGGGGGCGAGTTTGCTCGAGCCTCCTCCGCCTTCAGCCACACCATGCCCTCTTCCAGCCTTGAGACCGAGGACTGCCAGCCCCTGCCCGACGCGACATCGGCCTGGGCCAGTGCATGCGTGTCTGCGCTGATGGAGCGCCATGGGGTCGCACCCCGTCATCAGGCCACCGTCATCGCGCAAATTTGCGCGATTTCCGTCAGCCAGGCACGTCGCAAGCTGCGGGGTGCGGTCTGGCTGCTCAACGAAGTGCTGGCGCTCGCACGCCACTTCGGCGAAGGCCTGGATGCGATCTTCGCGGCGGACGCCTCACGTCTCACACCGAGTCAATCGCCTGCTGTCGCCCCGACCTACCCTGCCGTCCTGCTGATGGATGGCGACCGCCTTGAGTGCGATATCCAGCTCGGTGCCATCCTGCCCACCTCGTCCGCATCGCCAAACGCACCGGCCCTTGTTGCCGCGCATCTGCCCGCCAACGGCTGGTGCGTCGGCAGCCCCCGGCGGATGGCCTCCGAAGGTGCCTGCACAGCTTTGTACGCGGTGCAGCATCTGCACATGCGAGCCCCCCAGCCTCTCAGCCGCGCACGCATCGCCGTGCTCGACGACGACATCGGTTCGGCCGATGCGCTGGCAGACTGGTTCAACGAACTGGGCTACTGCGCCCAGGCCTTCACCAGTGCCCGGCAATTGCTGGCGTCTTCGCTCCACGCCCACGATGCGTATGTCATCGATCTCATCCTCGGTGGCGGCCAGACCTCCCAGGCCTTGGTGGAACAGATCCGCCTGGCCCAACCGCAGGCGCCCATCGTCTTGCTGACCGGCCAGCTGCGGGACGGCACGGCCTCGGAAGCGACCTTGTCGACCATCCTGCGCACACAGGGCGTGACCTTCTTCGAAAAGCCCGTCAGGCCCGCGGTGCTCACCGCCGCCGTCCAGAGCGCGCTCGACCGACTTGCCACGGCGCAAGCCCAATGAAGCCATCGGCCGACACGCCACTGTTGCGCCTGCTGCGCATCATGGCCCTGATTGCCGGCATCAGCATCTTCATCGTCTGGTACATCGATGAAAGCCAGAACATGGGCACCCCGTGGGAATTGGTCACGGTGCCCCTGGTGGGTGCGGTCTACCTGGGCAGTGGCCTGATGCTGTGGCTGCGGCCAGACTGGCTGGCACCGACGGTGATCGCCTGCCTGTCCATCACCAACCTCTATTTCCTGGGCATGCTGCACCAGGCGGCGCAGTTGGGCGGCACCACGGGGCTGTATTCCCTGTCCTCGAACGCGCAGTTCATGCCCATGATCTACGTGGCCGCCTTCATCGCCATGGAGCGCGGCGCCGCACGCCTGAGCTGGCTCCATTACGGCGCCATCGCCGCGCTCTATCTATGGCACCACGCGTGGCCGGACTGGCGAGGCGCGTGGCCCCAGCCCGGGGATGGCGTCGGCCACCTGTGGTTCATCCTGCTGCTGGTCCACCCGTGCTACATCCTGGCGCTGCAGTACATCACGATGCTCAAGGACCGCCTGCTGCAATCCGAACGCACGGCCCACACTGACAAGCAGCGCTTTCTGGCCATGCTCTCGCACGAAATGCGCTCGCCCCTGCAGGCCATGCTGGGCTCCATCGACCTGCTGGCCATCAAGGTGCAATCGCCCCCCGAAAAGCGCGCGGTGGACAGGCTGCGTCAAGCTGCCGGCCAGCTCGATGGCCATCTGCGTGACGTGACCGAGTTCACCCGCCTGGAAGACCCGGACTGGCGCCTGCACCCTGCCGCCGTGGACCTCACCCACCTCGTGCAAGAGGCGTGCGACGCATGGCAAGTTCAGGCCGCCGCCAAAGGCCTGAGCCTGCGCTGCGATCTCCAGCCACTGCCCATTGTCCACACCGACCCACAACGCATCCGTCAGGTGCTGGACAACCTGCTGAGCAATGCCGTGAAGTACACCCTCTCGGGCCACATCGCCGTACGTACCAGCCCGGCCACCGACGGCCGCATCCTGATCCATGTGTCCGACAGCGGCATCGGCATCCCTGCCCAGGACCTCCAGCGCATCTTCGATCCCTACGTGCGCCTGGAGGATGAGCGCATGGCCCGCACGGAAGGATCGGGCCTCGGGCTGGCCATTGTGCGGAGACTGGTAGACCGGCTGCAAGGCGAGCTTCACGTCGACAGCGTGCCCGATCAGGGCAGCAGCTTCACGGTGATCCTGCCTTCGCACGCGCCCGCCTGAGGCCCGGCTGACAGACCGCCGGGCCGGTGCACCACAATACGGGGGCTGGCCCTTGGCCACCCGGCACCCACCTCTTCTTCCACGCCCGATCATGACCGCAGCCTCCCCTGCCATCCCCCACGCTGTTGCCCTTGGCACGCCCCTGTCTCCCTCCGCCACACGCGTCATGCTGCTGGGCGCTGGCGAGTTGGGCAAGGAGGTGCTGATCGCCCTGCAGCGGCTCGGCGTGGAAACCATCGCGGTCGACCGCTATGAGAACGCGCCCGGTCAGCAAGTGGCCCATCATGCCCGCACGATCACCATGAGCGATCCGGCGCAGTTGCGCCACCTCATCGAGCAGGAGCGCCCTGACCTGGTCGTGCCGGAGATCGAAGCCATCGCCACCTCGGTGCTCGAAGAACTGGAAGCCCAAGGCGTGGTGCGCGTCATCCCCACCGCACGTGCCGCGCGGCTGACCATGGACCGCGAAGGCATCCGCCGCCTCGCTGCTGAAACGCTGGGCCTGCCCACCAGCCCCTACCGATTCTGCGACTCGCTCGAAGCCCTTCAATCGGCCATCGATGGTCGCGACGGCCCCGCGATCGGCTACCCCTGCATCGTCAAACCCGTGATGAGCTCCTCCGGCAAGGGCCAGAGCAAGATCGATGGCCCAGCCGACGTCAGCAAGGCCTGGGAGGTCGCGATGGCCGGAGGCCGAGTGAGCCACGGCCGCGTCATCGTCGAAGGCTTCATCGACTTCGACTACGAGATCACGCAGTTGACCGTGCGCGCAGCCGGCCATGGCGAACAGGCCGGCCAGATCGTCACACACTTTTGCGAACCCATTGGTCACCTGCAGGTCAGTGGAGACTACGTCGAAAGCTGGCAGCCTCACCCCATGAGCCCGACCGCCCTGAACAAGGCCCGCGACATCGCCAAGGCCGTCACCGACAACCTGGGCGGACAAGGGATCTTCGGGGTCGAACTCTTTGTCAAAGGCGACATGGTGTGGTTCAGCGAGGTCAGTCCCCGCCCGCACGACACAGGCCTGGTCACGCTTTGCACCCAGGTGCAAAGCGAGTTCGAACTGCACGCCCGCGCCATCCTGGGCCTGCCCGTGGACACACGGATGAGCAGCCCGGGCGCCTCGGCGGTGATCTATGGCGGCGTGGACGCGCAGGATGTGGTGTTCGATGGCGTGGCCCAGGCCCTCTCGGAGCCCGGCACCGACCTGCGTCTGTTCGGCAAGCCCGAGAGCTTCGCCAAACGCCGCATGGGCGTTGCGCTGGCGGTGGACACGAACATCGACGCAGCGCGCGCCAAAGCCCGCCGCTCTGCTGCCTGCGTCAAGCCCCGCCTGCCGCACCGGGGCGGTTGACGTTGCTCGTCAGGCTTTTTCGCCCAGCGCCCCGGGACGATCGCCCCAGAAGGGGCTGAGCCCCTGGGTGATCAAGCCTGGATCGATGGCGCCACAGCGCGACACCAGCGCCGCCACGTCCAGGATCTCGACCTCGGCATAGTGCACGGCCAGCACGGCTTCCTTTTCTAGGGTGCGCAGCGCCTTGTTCACCGTCTGCCTGGACACCCCCAGCATGCGCGCCAGGTAGTCCTGCGGCAGGCGCACCCGCTTGCGCACGACCAGCGAGGTCGACTGGCCGAAGCCTGTGGCCGAGAACAGCAGACGCCGCGCCAGTCGCTCTTCGATGCTGAGCGTGGCGTTGTCTTCCATGGCCGTCAGGATCATGCGCAGCTTGCCGCAGGCCAGGCGCGCGATGTCACGCCAGTATTGCGGGTTCTGCGCCAGCCAGGCGTCGAGTTGGACGCCGGAGACGACCATCACCGTCGTGTCCATGTCGGCCACCGCATCCTGGCCACGAGGCAAGCCATCGATCATGGAGATCTCGCCGATCCACTGATAGGGCTCCAGGTACAGCGACAGGCGATGGCTGCCATCCCGCGGATCGGTCGAGCCGACCTTGAGCGCGCCCGCCACGACGCAGCACAGGCTGTCGTGCTCTTCTCCGCGCGAAAACAGGGTCTCGCCCGATCTCAAGTGCCACAGACGGGACAGCTCGATGAGGGCGATCTGAAAGGGCTCAGGGCAACTGGCAAACCAAAGGTGGCTCTTGAGAGCCGGCAACAGGGAAAGGGGGGTGGACTCGGTACGGCGCAGCATGGTTTCGTCATACGGTAAACACCAATCGGTTTACCCTATACCCCCCTGAAATGGTTAGATGTTCCACGTGTAATTGTATGGATTTTGACAATCTGAATGAGACAAACCTCATACGATGAGGCCCATCTCTATGGAAACCCTCAAGGCCATGAACAACTCACAAGCTGTGCATCCCGGCGCCATCCTGCGTGCCAAATTCATGGAACAACACGGCCTGTCCGCCAGCGGTTTGGCAATTCGGCTGCATGTTCCCGCGCCTCGCGTGAACGACATCGTGCGTGAACGTCGCGGCATCAGCCCGGACTCCGCCCTGCGTCTGGCGCGCTTCTTTGGCACCACACCGCAATACTGGATGGATCTTCAGACGGCGTACGACCTGAAGGTGGCCGAGCAACTGGCTGGCGAGCAGATCCGCCGTGAAGTGACGCCGGTCCAGGCTGCCACCGCAGTCGCCGAAGCACCGCAGGTGCTGGCCGCGGCCTGATCACCTCCATCCCCATCATCCGGCGGGCCCGAGCGGCCTGCGCGGGTTGGGCGCCACGACGAATGCCGTCTGTGGCGCCGGTGCGTCTGAGAAGGCGCATCCACCACAAAGTATGAGGCCCCATCACGTTGGCCCATGCACATTGACGCATCGACGTTCGCCGTTCACTGAAACGCCACTTCGGCGAAGCTGCGCAGCTTGCGGCTGTGAAGTTGGCCGGCCATGTTGGCCCTCAGCCGCTCGACGGCCCTGAGTCCGATGCGCAAGTGCTGATCCACCCGCTCCCGATAGAACTGGTTGGCCATGCCGGGCAGCTTGAGTTCCCCGTGCAGCGGCTTGTCGCTCACGCACAGCAAGGTGCCATACGGGACACGGAAGCGGAAGCCGTTGGCCGCGATGGTGGCGCTTTCCATGTCCAGCGCCACCGCACGGCTCTGACTGAAACGCCGCTCAGGCTCCCGCTGAGGCAGCAACTCCCAGTTGCGGTTGTCGGTCGAGGCCACCGTGCCCGTGCGCATGATGCGCTTGAGCTCGTAGCCATGCAGCTGCGTCACATCGGCCACGGCGCCTTCCAGGGCCAGCTGGATTTCAGCCAGCGGCGGGATGGGCACCCACAGCGGCAGGTCTTCGTCCAGCACGTGGTCTTCGCGCACATAGCCGTGGGCCAGCACGTAGTCGCCCAGCTGCTGCGTGTTGCGCAGGCCGGCACAGTGGCCCAGCATGATCCAGGCATGCGGGCGCAGCACCGCGATGTGGTCGGTGATGGTCTTGGCATTGGCCGGCCCCACCCCGATGTTGACCATCGTGATGCCGGTGCGGTCCTTGCGGATGAGGTGGTAAGCAGGCATTTGCGGCAGACGCGGCGGCACGGCGCCCTGGGCATCGGCCGCTTCGACGGCCTGCCCCACGCGCCGCGTGATCACATTGCCCGGCTCCACGAACGCCACACAGTCGTCGTCGTCACGCGGGTTGGCCGGGTCCGGCGCGCGGCGCATCAGTTCGTGTCCCATGCGCACGAACTCGTCGATGTAGAACTGGTAGTTCGTGAACAGGACGAAATTCTGGAAGTGCTCGGGTGACGTGCCGGTGTAGTGCCGCAGGCGGTGCAGCGAATAATCGACGCGCGGCGCCGTGAACAGGGACAGTGGCCGGGGCGCTCCGCCACGGATCTCGTAGGTGCCGTTGGCAATGCCATCGTCCATGGACGCCAGGTCCGGCAGATCGAACTGATCGCGCAGCAGCAGGCGGCGGTCGGCCGGCATGCTGCCTTCCAGGTGCTGGTTCTCCGCCAGACAGAAGTGCACCGGGATGGGGTCGGTACCCAGCCCCACCTCCAGCGAAACCTTGTGGTTGTCCAGCAGCAACTGGAACTGCTCGCGGTAGTAGTCCGCGAACAGGTCCGGACGCGTCAACGTTGTCTCATACGTGCCTGGGCCGGCCACAAAGCCGTACGAAAGCCGGGAATCGGCCCGCGCCACCGTCTCGGTGTGGATGCGCACGAAGGGATACTTGGCACGCACATGGTGCCGGAAGGTCTCGCCAGCCACGAAGCGCTGCAAGGCGCCGCGCAGGTACGCGATCTGGGAGTCGTAGAGCCGTGTGACGTGTTCGAGCGCTGCCTGGGCATCGTCGAATCGCTGGGTGGGGAACTTCGGGGCCGCCATCTTCGTCCTGACCTACTGTCTAGCTGCAAACCATTGTGCGCGCGGCGCACGGCTTGCAAGGCATCAAATTGTCAGGGCTTGAGGGCCTTGTCGCTCTTGACCGACAACGCCATCCGCTCGAACGCGGGGGGCTGTATAACAGTGAGTCCGCCCGGGCGAACCCCGGCAGGACGCCTTGATCAAGGCAGCGACGCAGGCCCCGGCGCCTCGGCACTTTCGGTCACGAAGGCGATGCGGTTGAGGCCGGCCTTCTGCAGCACACCGATCAACTCGGCCACACGCCCATAGGGCACGGCCCGGTCGGCACGCAGTTGCACTTCGGTCTCCGGCTTCTGGCGCGCCTGCTCGGCCGCCTGGGTGGCCAGTGCCTCCAGGGTGATGTCCTGCTCCGCGAGGTGAACCTTGCCATCCGCCGTCAGCGCCACACTGATGAAAGCGGGGGGCGTCTGCGCGGGCGGGGCGGCATCGGCCTTGGGCAACTCCAGCTTGAGCCGGGATGTCATCAGGGGGGCCGTCAGCATGAAGATGACCAGCAGCACCAGCATGACGTCGATGAGCGGCGTCATGTTGATCTCGCTCATCGGCTCGCTGCCTTGCGGGCGCTCCAGTCTGCCAAATGCCATGTGCGCCCCGGTGCCTCAATCGCGCAAGGCCTGACGGCCCAGCAGCGTCTCGCGCAGGTCGTGCGCGAAGCCTTCCAGATCGGCTTCGCACGAAGAGACGATCTTGCCGAAGATGTTGTAGGCCAGCACGGCGGGAATGGCCACGGCCAGGCCGGCCGCTGTCATGACCAGCGCCTCGCCCACCGGGCCGGCCACCTTGTCCAGGCTGACCGAGCCTTCGGTGCTGATGCTCATCATGGCGTGGTAGATGCCCCAGACCGTGCCGAACAGGCCCACGAAGGGCGCCACGGCCCCCACTGAGGCCAGCAACACCTGCCCCACCTTCAGCCTTGCCAGCACGGCGTGCAGGCTGTCGCGCAGGCGGCGCGTCAGCAAGGCCTCGGGCAGGGCCTGCGCCTCCAGGGTGCCCGTCGCCACGGGCTGGTTGACGGCATCCACCAGCGGCAGCAACACGGCTTCGCGATCGATGCCCGCCAGCGCCGAGCGCGCCGCGGCCAGATCGGCCGCGCGCCAGAACGTTTCGGCACCGGTGCTCAGATCCTTGCGGGCCCGCGTCAGCAGCCAGGCCTTCCAGAAGATCACCACCCAGGCACCCACCGACATCAGCAGCAACATGATGGCCACGCCACGGCTGATGGCGTCACCCTGCTGCCAGTACTGCGCGAGGCTGTTCATCGTGGGCCGCCCTCGCTCACTTCAGACCGAGCACATCGTCCATGCCGAACAGGCCGTGCGGCTGGTGCGACAGGAAGCGCACGGCCCGCAGGCTGCCCTGGGCATACGTGGCGCGGCTGGACGACTTGTGCGTGATCTCGATGCGCTCACCGATGCCCGCGAACAGCACGGTGTGATCGCCCACCACATCACCACCGCGGATGGTGGCAAAGCCGATGGTGCTGGGATCGCGCTCGCCGGTGATCCCTTCGCGGCCGTACACGGCGCATTCCTTCAGATCCCGGCCGACACCCTCGGCGACGATCTCGCCCATCTTGAGGGCGGTGCCGCTGGGCGCATCGATCTTGTGACGGTGGTGCGCTTCGATGATCTCGATGTCATAGCCTTCCTTGAGCGCCTTGGCAGCTTGCGCCAGCAGCTTGAAGACGACGTTGACACCCACGGCCATGTTGGGCGACATCATGATGGCGATGTCACGCGAGGCCGCGTCGATCTCGGCCTTCTGGGCTTCGCTGAAGCCCGTGGTGCCGATCACCATCTTGACGCCCAGCTCGCGGCACATCTTGAGGTGCGCCATGGTGCCTTCCGGCCGGGTGAAGTCGATGAGGTACTGCGCATCCTTCAGGCCTTCACGCAGATCGGAGGTGATCTTCACGCCGCTGTTGACGCCAAGGAAGGCCGAGGCATCGGCGCCCAGCGCCGCAGCACCGGGAATGTCCAGGGCACCGGCCAGGTGGGCGTCAGGCGCGTTCTGAACGGCTTCGATCAGCATGCGGCCCATGCGACCGGATGCGCCGGCAATGGCGATGGCAAGGGAAGACGAGGATGGGGCGGTGCTCATGGTGTGTTCTCTGTCGTGCTTGGCGGACGGGCGGGCTCAGCAGGCGGCAAAGCGCAGCGCAGGCCCGAGGTGTCCCTTTGAGGGGTTCAGCGGACGCTGCCGGCTTCCAGCGGAGGATACTCACGCGCAGCGCCCTGCGGGGTCTTGCGGATTTCCTCGGTCTTGGGCGGCACGGGCAGCGCGGCCACTTCGGCCTCGCTCAGGTTTTCAGGCGCCTTCTTGCCGGCCGGCATCGGTTTGTCGATGGAGGCCACGAAGTCGCGCTCGCTCGGCAGCGGTTCGCTCTCGAAGCGCTCGACCTCATCGCCCTTGAAGAAGACGGTCACGCGGCGCTTCTGGTCGGCCACGCCCTGGCGGCGGATGGTGAAGACGTAATCCCAGCGATCCTGGTGGAAGGGATCGGCCAGCAGCGGCGTGCCGAGGATCTCGCGCACCTGCAGGCGGCCAAGACCCGGCTGGATCTGCGCCATGACTTCCTGGGTGACCACATTGCCCTGCACCACATCGACCTTGTAGGGCTCGAGCAGGCCGAACAGCGTCTCGGGGTTGCTGAGCGAGACGTTGCTCAGGCTGCTGCAGCCGGCCAGCAGGGTCAGCGGGGCCAGCATGACTGCGGCGTGGCGGATCAGGGTCGACGTCATCGGATGGTTTCGCTTGGTGGTTCAAGGCCCGACGCATTCCAGGGTTCGGGCCAAGTCGATATCATTGGGCATTCTAGCGGGGCGCCATCGCGCCTGCGCCGCCCCGGAGCCCACCCCCATGACGAACGCAGAAGAACTCAAGAGCAGCGGGCTCAAAGCCACCTTGCCTCGCATCAAGATCCTGGAAGTCTTCCAGCAGGCCAGCCTGCGCCACATGACGGCCGAAGACGTCTACAAGATCCTTCTCAACGAGGGCTCGGACATCGGTCTGGCCACGGTCTATCGCGTGCTGATGCAGTTCGAGCAGGCCGGCATCCTCTCGCGCAACCACTTCGAGGCCGGCAAGGCCGTGTTCGAACTCAATGAAGGCAAGCACCACGACCACCTCGTGTGTGTCAACTGCGGCCGCGTGGAAGAGTTCTACGATCCGGAAATCGAACGCCGTCAGCAGGAGATCGCCGAGGAACGCGGCTACAAGCTGCAGGACCACGCCTTGTCGCTGTATGTGATCTGCAAGGATTGCAGCGGCAAGGGCGTCAACCTGGGTGGCAACAACCACCATCACCACCGCTGAGGCGGCGGCAGGCCCCAAGCTCAGGCGCCGCCGCGCTCCATCGCGCGCTGGTGGCGCTCGATGAATTCCTTGTAGGTGTCGATGCCGCGCAGTTGCAGCACGGTGTTGCGCACGGCGGCTTCAACGAGCACGGCCAGGTTTCGGCCGGCATCCACCGCGATCACGGCCTTGCGGATGGGCACCCCCATCACTTCTTCGAACAGGGGCTCGTAGGGCAGGCGTTCGAACTCCCGCTCCATGGTTTCCTTGCGGACCAGGTGCACGATGAGCTTGAGCCGCATCTTGCGACGCACCGCCGTCTCGCCGAAGATGGCCTTGATGTCCAGCAGGCCGATGCCACGCACTTCCAGCAGGTTGAGCAGCAGCTCGGGGCAACGCCCTTCGATGGCCGTGCGCGAGACGCGGTACAGATCGACCGCATCGTCGGCCACCAGGCCGTGGCCGCGTGAAATCAGTTCCAGACCGAGTTCGCTCTTGCCCAGGCCGGATTCGCCGGTCAGCAGCACGCCCAGACCCAGGATGTCCATGAACACGCCGTGCCGCGTGATGCGCTCGGCGAAGTGCTGGGTCAGGTAGCTGCGCAGCACGTCGATCACGTGGCCGGCGGGCTCCTGGGTCACGAACAGCGGAATGCCGGCCCGACCGCACATGGCCACCAGCTTGTCGGAGGGCGCCTGCGCGTCGGCCACCACCACCACCGGCGGCTCCAGCGTCACGATGCGCTGGATGCGGCGCTCCTGGTCTTCTGGGCTGGAGTTGGTGAAGTAGGCCGCCTCACGCCGACCGACGATCTGCACGCGGTAGGGGTGGATGTAGTTGAGGTAGCCCACAAGGTCGGCAGCCGACTGCGCGGTCTGCACGGCCTCTTCGTCGAATCGGCGCTCAGGGTGGGCGTGACCTGCGATCCACTCCCAACGCAAGGCCGAACGGTTGGCTTCGAAAAGCGCTTCGGCGCTGATGACGGCAAGGTCTTTGACGCTCACGAGTGTGCTGCTTGGGTGTTCAAGGACAGGACCTCATGATGCCTCAAGCCCGGGCTTCGAAGTCAGGCGACCGACTTCAAAGGCTGCCAGCGCTCGATCATGTCGTGCACGGCAGCCGCGTCGCCCTCGCTCTTGAGGCGTTCGCGCAACTCCCGATCGGAGAGCAACTCGGCAATTTCCGAGAGGATCTCCAGATGGCGCTGGGTGGCGGCCTCAGGGACGAGCAGGAAGATCAGCAGATTGACCGGCTCATCATCGGGTGCATCGAAGGGGATGGCCTGACTCAGGCGGATGACGGCGGCCAGCGGGTTCTTCAGGCCCTTGATGCGGCCATGAGGGATGGCCACGCCATGGCCCAGGCCGGTGGAGCCCAGGCGTTCACGGGCGAAGAGGTTATCCGTCACGATGGCACGCGCGATGGCGTGCTGGTTCTCGAACAGCAACCCAGCGTGCTCGAAGACCCGCTTCTTGCTGCTGGCGTCCACATCCACCAGCACTTGGGTGGCGGGAAGGATGGCTGAGAGACGATTCATCTTGATACAAGCGAGGCGACGGCTGGCGCCTTGACCCCGCTCCCCGGGACGGATGAGGGGCGGATTATAGGAACAGGGTGAAACGCGTTGCCACACCACCCGGCCCCTCGATTTAAGGGATTCTGCACGGCTTGCTGCACCGCAGCAAGAGGCAAATTGCCAAAAATCGCTTCCAAGTCGCCCTTCCACTCAGACCGTCCCACTCTAGGCCTGCGGCTTGCACCGACAAAAATGAAAAACGGCCCCGAAGGGCCGTTAACTTGGTGCCTACCCTGCGCTGGCGACCCGCAATCAGGTCAGCACCAAGCACGCTGTATGAGGCTTGCGGCGGCAGCGCGTGCTACTGAATCGCGTCCAGGGGGATGTCCTGGCGCTTGTGAGAAGTGTGATGGTGGTCCTGCACGCGGTTCTTGTGGCGGCAGACCTGGCGATCGAGCTTGTCCATCAATTGATCAATGGCGGCGTAAAGATCCTCGTGAGCGGTTTCGACAAAAATATCCTTGCCCTTGACGTGCAAGGTGACTTCGGCGCGTTGCCGGCGATCCTTTTCCTTTTGCTTTTCAACGGTGAGCAGGACATTGACATCCACGACCTGATCGAAATGACGCGTCACTCGATCAAGCTTGGTGAGCACGTACTCACGCAGAGAAGGGGTCACTTCAAGGTGATGGCCACTGATCGTCAAATTCATGCTGCCTCCTTTCGAGAGCAGGGCAGAAACGTTGAGGACATCCGGCCGGCGTTTCAGCGGCATTCCGAGTTGAAGAAGACTTCGCCGCTAGAAAAAAGATGCGGTTTTGGGAGCTGCTAAAACCGTCAACCGGAAGACCAGTGTGCGCCTGTCGGCCCGCATTGACAAGGGGATGGCATCGGTATTTGCATGGAGACGGTGGGGCCCGTGAAGAAACTCCGAAAAGCCTTGCGACAGGTCAATCCGAAGCGCGGGCGTGACATCGTTCACACCCGTTTCACGCGCCCGCAGGCTGGGGTTTGGCCGGCGCCTGGACATGCAACTGCAGCCGACCCACCCACCACAAGGTGATGGCGGTGGTGCTCAGGGCCAGCCATCCCGTATGGCCATACCCCTGCACCAGGCCCTCGGGAGAGCGGGAGATGAGCACGCCGCCCACCCAGGCCGCCACGCCCATGGCCACGGACTGCAGTGCGCCGTTGACGCTCATGAACGAGCCGCGCACCGAGGGCATCGGGGCCGCGGTGAGCAGCGCCATGCCGGGCACCATGCGGCCGGAAACGAACACGAAGAAGGCCGTTGTCACCAGCAGCAGCACGGGCAGCGGCACAGGCGGCAGGTGGGTCAGCGCCATCATCGGCAGCACGGCCAGCGCGCTGACGACGCGGAACATCCGCACCTTGCCCCAACGGTCAGTCAACACCCCCCACAAGCGCGCCGTGAACAGCGTGGCCACGCCACCGAACAGGTAGACCAGCGGCACCTGATCCTGCCGCAGCCCGAGGTTGGAGGTGGTGTAGATGGTGATGTAGGGAATGACGCAGAAGCTGCCGGCCAGCATCAGCATGGACAGTGTGAATGCGCGCCAGTGGTTCACCTCGGACAGGACAAGACGCAGTTGCAGCAAGGGCGGCTGCGCAGACACACCGACCATGTGCGCGCGCAGCACGGGCACCGTGCGTGCGGCCGCCACACACACCAGCGCGGATGCTGCGCCAATCGCGAAGAAGGGCATGTGCCAGCCCCAGCGCCCCGCCATCCACAAGGACAGCGGCACGCCGGCCACCGTCGACAGCGAGAACGCCGACATGACCAGGCCCATGGCCTGCCCGCGGCGCTCAAATGGCACGGCATCGCCCACGATGGTCTGAACCAATGCGCCCAGCACACCACCGAAGACACCCGCCGCAATGCGCGCTGCCATGAGCGCCGCATACGTGGGCGCCAGCCCGCAGGCCACGGTGGCCAGCGTGAAGCCGCCATAGGCGATCAACAGGGCGCGCTTGCGCTCGAAGCGATCGATCACCATGGACACCAATAGGCCGGACAGGCCGGCGGCCAGCGAATAGGCGGACACCAGCAGGCCGAACTGCGCATCGGTGATCCGGAACAGACGCGTCAGTTGCGGCCCCAGCGGCATCATCACCATGAAATCGACGATGTGCGTGAAGTTGACGGCAGCCAGGCTCCACAGAAGCAGGCGCTCGCGCACCAGCAGGGCCGATGGGGAGGAAGCGGAGGCGGCGGAAGCAGACATGAAAAGGGCAGGCGCGGTTGGCGAGCGCCACAGTGTCGCGGGATTTCGCGCGGGCTGCACGACATCACCAGCGATGCCCTTGCGCAAAGCTTGCCCGACAATACCGGGATGACAACGAACACCCCGGCAGATTTCCGTTTTCCCAATCCCGCGCTGCTCTGGTTCCTGGGTCTGCTGGCCATCGTCGCACCGACGCTGATTGCCGCCCATGCGCCGCCATCCGTGACCTTCTTCAATCAGGCCCTCGCCGCCATGGGTTGGGGCCTGTTCGTGTCCTCACTGGGGCAGCAGCCCCGCGGCCGACAAGAGCGGACACCCGCCTGGCTGGCCATGCTGGCCGTGTCCGCGGTCTTCCTGATCCATGCACTGGCGGCGTTCGGCTCCGCCTTTGCCTGGGGAGAGTTGCCCGCAGGCCTGGGCATGATGGGCGGCAGCCTGAGCCTCGCCGGCGCGCTGGCCTTGTGGGCGGGCTGGCGCAGCGGCCGCTCGCCGAGGCGCGAAGCGATGCTGGATGTGTTTTTCGGCGCACTGGCCCTGGCCGGCGTCATTGGCATGGTGCTGGCCCTGATCCAGGTCTTCATGCCCACCTGGGCCGACGGAAACATCCTGGCCATCCCGACGATGCCGGGCCGCGCCGTGGGCAATCTGCGGCAACCCAATCACTTCAGCACCCTGCTGGTTTGGTCTTGCTGCGGGGCGGCATGGCTGGGTGCCCGTGAACGGCTGCCCGCATGGCTGGCATCCGCACTGGTGGCCTTGTTCATCTGGGGCATCGTCCTGACGGCCTCGCGCACCGGCATGGTCGGCATGGTCTTCATCGCACTGTGGGGCCTGCTGGATCGGCGCCTGCCGAGGGTGCTGCGCATCACCTTGATGGCCGCCCCCCTCATCTACGGCGCCTTCTGGGGGGGGATGTGGCAGCTGTCGCATGCGGACAGCAAGGTGGCCTTCGCCGCGGAAGCACGCCTGCATGACAAGAGCGACATCTCCAGCTCACGATTCAAGATCTGGGCCAATGTGCTGGAGTTGATCCGCATGCACCCGTGGCTCGGTGTCGGATACGGGGAGTTCAATCTGGCATGGACGCTCACGCCGTTCCCACAGCGCCCCGTGGCCTTTTTCGACCACACGCACAACCTGTTGCTGCAATGGGCGGTGGAGTTGGGCGTGCCGCTGGCGCTGCTGCTCAGCGGGCTGTGCGCATGGGGCTTCATCGCCATGCTGCGCCCCGCTGCGCAGCCTGTTGGGGCCGGGAAAGCCGCACGCGCCGACGACAGTGGCTGGGCCACCGTCGGTGCCTGCACTGTGATCGTCGCCATCGCGGCGCTGCACAGCCTGCTCGAATATCCGCTGTGGTACAGCTACTTCCTGCTGCCCTCCGCCTTTGCGTGGGGCCTGGGGCTGGGCGTCAAGGACGCGTGGACGCCCAAGGTCTCGGCTTCGGCACGGCCGCAACGGGTGATGGTGGGGGCCGGCCTGCTGATGGCGGCCCTGTCGATCTGGTGTGCGCTGGACTACCTGTCGGCCGTCAACATCTATGCACCCTGGTCTGGCGCGGGTCCCCTGCCTCAGCGCATTGAGTTCGGCAAGAAGATGCCGTGGTGGGGTTACCAGGCCGACTACGCCGACGTGACCAACGGCGAGGAGGACGAGCCCAGCAAGCCGCCCCAGGCTTTCCGCCGCACGCTGCACAACCTGCTGGACGCGCGGTTGATGATCGCGTATGCCCGTTCGCTGGCCGAACACGGCGATGTCGACAAGGCCCGCTACGTGGTCGAGCGCCTCAAGGAGTTTCGCAACCCGATGGGGGACAGCTTCCTGGCGGCCTGCCATGACGAGACCGAGCCAGGCGAGCCGCTGCCCTTTCAATGCAGCCCGCCTCAGCGGCAGTACACCTGGCGGGAGTTGCTGCCTCGGTGAACCATGCCGGGGCGCTCAGACCGGCGTGTCAGGGCGGACCCAATGGCCGCTGCGCCCGCCTTGCTTTTCCAGCAGGGCCACATCGGTCATCACCATACCGCGGTCAGCGGCCTTGCACATGTCATAGATGGTGAGCAGGCCGACCTGCACGGCCGTCAGCGCCTCCATCTCGACGCCCGTGGGGCCGACGGTCTGCACCGTGGCCCGGCACACCACGGCCGAAGCCGATTCATCCAGCTCGAATGCCACGGCGACTTTCGACAAGGCCAGCGGATGGCACAGCGGGATCAGGTCTGCCGTGCGTTTGGCCCCCTGGATGGCGGCGATCCGGGCCACCCCCAACACATCGCCCTTGCCGGCCTGCCCTTGCGCAATGAGCGCCAAGGTGGCTGGCTGCATGACGATGCGCCCCTGGGCCACGGCCACGCGCACGGTGGCCGGCTTGGCGGACACATCCACCATGTGGGCCTGGCCCTGTTGATCGAAATGGGTGAGATCGCTCATGCCGGAATCTGTCGAACGAGGTGGTGAAACAAGGTAAAGAAGCTCGGCGGTGGAACCGCTGCCCTATTCTGGCGTCGAATCTCGCGTCGAAACCCGGGCAGTTCGCAGCATACTGCTCACCAGATCTCCACTGAACCGCTCCATGCCTCTGACGTCAGCCGGACCGCCATCGCGCCTTCACCCCCGCCGTGCACTGCTTTGGCTGGCGATGATGAGCTGGCCGCTGAGCCCCACGGTCCTGGCCCAGCCCGAGCCCGACCCGGTCACCCCGGCCCTGAGTGCATCGGCGCTGCCCGCCCTGGGAGACGCCTCCTCGCTGGAGTTGTCACCCCGCGCCGAGCGGCGGCTGGGCGACCGCATCATGCGCTCGATCTTGCGCGATCCGGACGTCATCGACGATCCCCTGGTGCTCGAATACGTGCAATCGATCTGGACCTCGCTGCTCAAGGCGGCACAGCTGCGCGGTGAGATCGGCTCCGAACTGGAATCGGTGCACGCCTGGCGCCCCTTCCTCGTCCGGGACCGCACCGTCAATGCCTTCGCCCTGCCCGGCGGCTACATCGGCATCCACCTGGGGCTGCTGGCCATGACGGGCACGCCCGACGAGCTGGCTTCGGTGATGGCGCACGAACTCTCGCACGTCACGCAGCGCCACATCGCGCGCATGATCGGGCAGCAATCGCGCCAGTCGTGGGTCAGTCTGGCGTCGATGGTGCTCGGCGTGCTGGCCGCCAGCCGCGCACCGGCCGCGGCGCAGGCCATGATCTACGGCGGGCAAGCCGTGGCCATTCAGGGCCAGCTCAACTTCTCGCGCGACATGGAGCGTGAAGCTGACCGCGTGGGCTTTGCCGTGCTCAATGAAGCCGGTTTCGAGCCGGCCGGCATGGCGCAGATGTTCGAGCACCTGCAACAAGCCTCCCGCCTGAACGACGACGGCAGCTTCCCGTATCTGCGCACCCACCCGTTGACGTCCGAACGGATTGGCGAAGCGCGCTCGCGACTGGGTGTGCAGGGCTGGCGCACAGCGGCCGCGGCGGGCGAGAAAGACAGCGCCATCTGGGCGCAGCACGTGCTGATGGCCAGCCGCGCGCGCGTGCTGATGGACACCCGCAGCGTGTCGCTCAACAACCTGCTCAACCCCGAAGTGAGGCGCGGCACCGACCCGCTGCAAGCCATGGCGACCTGGTACCGTGCCGGCCTGGCCACCCAGCGCACCGGCGACAGCAGCAAGGCGATGTCCCACTTCCTTCAGGCGCGATCGCTGGTGGCCAGCCTGCCGCCCGCACAACAACCCGTCGCCCTGCGCGTCCTGACGCTGTCCCAGGCCGATCTTCAACTGGGCAGCCGCCAGCCCGTGGACGCGGCCCAGACGCTCAACCGCGAGTTCAGCGCCGGCAAGGCCGCCATGAGCCTGACCGCCCGGCCCGAGTTGATGATGCAGGCCCAAATCGCGATGCTGCTGCCCGACAGCTCCAACCTGCCGGCCACGTGGGCGGACATCGCCGCACGCCTGCAGACGCATGTCAGCAACCAGCCCGAGGATGCCGCCGCATGGGCGGCACTGGGTGAGCTGTGGCAGCGCCTCAAGCAACCGCTGCGGGCCGTGCGTGCCGAAGCGGAAGCGGCCGCAGCCCTGGGCGATCTGCCCGGCGCGATCGACCGCATCCAGGCGGCGCAAAAGCGATTCCGCCAACCGTCTTCGGCCGATGTGATCGAGTTGAGCGTGATGGATTCGCGCCTCAAGACCTGGCAGCGTCAGCAACGCGAAGACATGCGTGAAGAAAGTGGCCGCTGAGGCAAGCGCAAAGCCCCAGCCCATCACGGGGCATGGATTTTCACCATAGAATCCGCTGGTCCGAAGGGGGAGTAGCACGCGGCCGCCCGGCCATGGTGTCATCCCGTCAGTACGGTAGTCCGGCTCGTCCGGCTGCCCGGGGTTCACGGCAGGCGCTCGCCTGCATCGCAAGACCTTTCGGCGCTTAGGTGTGCCGGCCATGGTGGCCGGTACTCATGCTCGTTCCTTTGGAGAACCTCATGCAAACCCTGGCGCCGATCTGGCTCTGGTCTGTCTTTGTCATTTTTGTCCTTCTGGCCCTCTTCGTCGACTTCGTCGTCCTCAAGAAGCAAGGCGCCCACGAAGTCTCTGTCCCCGAAGCCGTCCGCTGGTCCGTCATCTGGGTCGCGCTCAGCATGGCCTTCAACGGGCTGTTGTGGTGGGCCTTCATGGATGCACAAGGTACCGCGGTCGCCAACACCAAGGCCCTTGAATTCCTCACCGGCTACCTGATCGAGAAGTCGCTCGCGGTCGACAACATCTTTGTCTTCCTGATGATCTTCACGTACTTCTCGGTGCCGCCGGCCTATCAGAAGCGCGTGCTGATGATCGGCATCATCGGCGCCATCGTGCTGCGCACGGCCATGATCCTGGTGGGTGGCTGGCTGATCGCACAGTTCCACTGGGTGCTGTACCTGTTCGGTGCCTTCCTGCTGCTGACCGGCATCAAGATGTGGTGGGCCGCGGACAAGGAGCCCAACCTGGAAGACAACCCGGCACTCAAGCTCCTGCGCCGCGTGCTGCCGGTCAGCAAGCACTTTGACGGCGAGAACTTCTGGACGGTACAAAACGGCGTGAAGATCGCCACCCCGCTGCTGCTGGTGGTGGCCCTGGTGGGCTTCACCGACGTGATCTTCGCGGTGGATTCGATCCCTGCGATCTACGCCATCACCTCGGACCCCTTCATCGTGCTGACGTCCAACATCTTCGCCATCCTGGGGCTGCGGGCGATGTACTTCCTGCTGGCTGCCATGGCCGCCAAGTTCCACCTGCTCAGCTACGGCCTGGCCGTGATCCTCGTGTTCATCGGCACGAAGATGATGTTGATCGACATCGTGAAGATCCCGGTGCTGGCCTCGCTGGGCGTGGTGATCGGCATCCTAGCGGCGACCATGATCTGGAGCGTGAAGACGGCACCGAAGATCGGCCCCTCCAAGACTGCGTTGCCGGACGCCTGAGCCCGCCCCACGCCTCGCATCCAGTGACCAGGCCCCCGAACACGGGGGCTTGATCGCCATCTGTTCGCCACATGTTTGCTTTACATCATGATTGAGAATCATTATCATTTGCAAACACTGACGACCCTCATTCCGCCAGCCACTCCCCGGTGAACTGCGGCTTGCCCAGCCCACCGTTCCAGGACAGCCAGCCAGTTTGGAGACCGCCACAGCCCTCGGGCGCATTGCCTGATGGCGCGTCGTCGCCCTCATCCATCCAACTTTCTCGCAGTTCTGGCCATGTCCAAGTCTTACCCTGCCGCTCCCCAAGCGGCCTTGCGCAGCACAGCGTCTGTGCCGCCGTCTTCCGCTTCCCTTCCATGCATGCCTCTGGGCGCCATGGCCGCCGGCGTGGGGCTGAGCCTGCTGGCCAGTGCCGCACTGGCGCAGACGGTGCCGGCAGCGCCCAAGCCTTCAGCCAGCGCACCTGCCGTGGATGCCGCGGTGCAACCGGCGGACGCCGTCAGCCGCCAGCTGCCTACCGTCACCATCAAGGACAAGCTGGACAAGCGGCCGCCAGCCAAGCAAACCTACCAAGCCGTGACCACGACCATCGGCAAGGGCAAGCAGGCGCTGCGGGACATTCCGCAGTCGGTCACCGTGGTGACGGAAAAGCTGATGGACGACCGCAACCAGGACACAGTCAAAGAGGCCCTCAAGAACACGGCCGGCATCACTTTCATGGCCGCGGAAGGCGGAGAGGAAGACATCCGCCTGCGCGGCTACTCCCTGGCGTCCACGGGCGACATCTTTGCAGACGGCATCCGGGACTCCGCGTTTTACGAGCGCGACACCTTCAACCTTGATCGACTTGAAGTGCTTCGCGGTTCGGCATCGATGTTGTTCGGCCGTGGATCGACCGGCGGCGTCGTCAATCAGGTAAGCAAACAAGCTTATCTGGACAATCACAACGAGGCTGAAGTGACCGTCGGTAATGGCGGTTATGTACGTGCGACGACCGACCTGAACGTGCAGACAGGTGAACAAGCCGCCGTGCGTCTCAACGCCATGTACACAGGCGCTTCTGACAACGGTCTGGGTGTCAAGACCAACAAGCGCGGCGTGGCGGGAACGGCTCGTTGGGGCATCGGCACCCGAGACGAATACAGCGCCAGTCTCTACCACCTGAACAATCACAATGGCGTGAACTACGGCATTCCATGGGTGCCTGCATCGCAAGCCACAGACGGGGATCGTCTGCTACATGTCAAGCCCAATGCTTACTACGGCCTGGATACCGATTACAACGACACAAGCGCAACGATTGGCACGCTCTCGCATACGCACAAATTCGATACCAACGAGGGGGAACTAAAGACGGTGGTGCGCAAAGCCCATTACGACCGCGACCTGCGCGCGGGTGCCGTGCGATATCAGCCGACCAATGCCAACAGCCCGACCACTTGCCAGGCTACGGGCGGTGCCGTCTATGGACCCATCACCGATGCCACCCGCCTGTGCCGCGGCAACAACTTCAAGATCCAGGACATGGACTCTGTCTTTGTGCAAAGCGACTACAGCGGCAAATTCAATTGGTTCGGATTGAAGAACAGCGTCCTCACAGGGGTTGACTTTGCACACGAGCGACTGGACAGCTTCACCGCCTCAACAACTGGTATCACGAAGCCGCTGACCAACGTCGGTGACACGGATGGCAGCGGCTCCGTCAATGAAGACGCCCGCAACATCACTCCTCTGCGCAAGTTCAAGGCCCGTGCGCTTGGCATCTATGGTCAGGACATGATGGAACTCTCGCCCCAATGGAAGCTCGTCGGTGGCCTGCGGGTGGATTACTTCAAGGGTGAATACTGGAGCACTCCAGCCACAATGCGCGGACGCAGTGATGTGCTGCTGAGCAAGCGCGCAGGCATCCTGTATCAGCCCACGGCACTGCACTCTTTCCACTTCTCTTATGGCACCTCGTTCAATACCGCAGGTGACACATATCAGTACGAGGATGACCACGCGGCACGAACGCCGGCAGAATCCAGCGGCAACCTGGAGTTGGGCGCCAAAATCGATTCTGAAAGTGGAGATCTTTCGACCCGCTTCACGCTGTTCCACAGCACCAAATATCACGAACGCAACCGTGACTCCGACAGCGCTGCCGATGCACCGCTGCTGTCCGGCAAGCGGCATGCCGCGGGATTGGAGATGGACATCACCGGCACCTTGACCGATGCCTGGGAAGTGTTTGGATCGTATGCGTGGACACCCATCGCGCGCATCGACGAAGGTGCTCCGGGAACGACCCCCAATGTCGGCGAAGGCAGCGGCACGCGCCCCTCCTTGACACCGAAACACAGCGCCACGCTTTGGAGTACGTACCGGCTCGCGCCACAGTGGCGCATCGGCGGAGGCATCAATTACCGCAGCTCACAGACACCCAACCGCAACCCTGCCGGCCTGGTTGCTCCTGGCTTTACTTCGTTCGACGCGATGGTGGAGTACAGCTTGACGAAAACCAAACTCAAGCTCAATGTCACCAACCTGACGAACAAGCTGTATGCGGACATGCTGTACTCTGGGCACTATATTCCGGGCGCTGCACGATCCATTCAGCTGAGCATGACCACACAGTTCTGATCACAGACAACAGACCCATCATGCTCCTGCACATTCCAGAGATTCTGAGCGCGGCTGAGTTGACTGAAGCACGGACCTGGCTGGCAGGAGCAGAGTGGCTGTGCGGCCGCCGAACGGCAGGAACGCAAGCCAGCCAAGCCAAGAACAACGAACAGTTGGACCCGCAAGGCGAAACCGCCAAAGCGCTGCAGGCCCTCATCCTGCCGGCCCTGGACCGCCACCCCATCTTCTTTTCTGCGGCCCTGCCCAAACGCATCTTCCCGCCCATGTTCAACCGCTACAGCGGCGAGCACAACATGTATGGCGACCATGTCGACAACGCCGTGCGGCATGTCGCGGCCACTGGGCAGCGCGTGCGAACGGACGTCTCGTGCACGCTGTTCCTGGCCGATCCCGATGAATACGAGGGTGGCGAGCTGGTGGTCAACGACACCTATGGTGCGCAACGCATCAAGCTGGCCGCCGGCGACATGGTGCTCTACCCGGGCACCAGCGTGCACCGCGTCGAGCCGGTCACGCAGGGGGCCCGGCTGGCCAGCTTCTTCTGGATTGAAAGCATGGTGCGCAGCGACGAGCAGCGGCGCCTGCTGTTCGATCTCGACATGAACATCATGCGACTGCGCGAACGCCATGGCGACGATGAAACCACCGTCGGTATCACGGGCACGTATCACAACCTCTTGCGCATGTGGGCGGACACCTGACCGACACCTGCCGTCCCGACACCCCAAAGGAGATCCTCATGAAACACACCCTGATCACCCTGAGCCTGATGGCCTTGTCTGCCGCCGCACCGATGTCTGTGCATGCCCACGGCAATGTGTCTTGCAAGGAGCCCGTGGCCGAATGGCAGCAGCGCGAAGTGCTGGAAGACAAGCTCAAGGCGGCCGGCTGGAAGGTCCGCATCATCAAGATCGACAAGGGCTGCTATGAGGTCTACGGCTTCGATGACAAAGGCAAACGCGCCGAGGTCTACTTCAACCCGAAGACCCTGGAGCGTGTCGAAGAACAGAAGAAGGCCGACTGAACAGGCCTGACTGTGAACACCACGCTGCCCGCCGGGGTCGTCACCCTGGGCGATCACGAGCGCCTGGCGGCCACACACCTGCCCGAACCGGTCTGGGCCTATTTCCAGGGCGGGGCAGGTGACGAGCTCACCGTGCAGGCCAATCGCCAGGCTTGGGATCGATGGCATCTGCATCCGCGCGTGCTGCGGCAGGTCGCTGCAGGGCACACGCGCATGATGCTCTTGGGCCGGACATCCCCCTGCCCCATCCTGATCGCGCCGGTCGCATATCAGCGCATGGCCCATGTCGATGGGGAAGTGGCCACCGCCTGCGCCGCGTCGGCACAAGGCGCGGGCATGGTGCTCAGCACGCAGGCCAGCATGCCGATGGAGCGGGTGGCGCAAGCCATTGCGGGCGATGCCGATCGGGGCCCCTTGTGGTTCCAGCTGTATGCGCAAGCCGACCGTGGGTTCACGTCCAGCCTGATCCAGCGCGCAGAAGCTGCAGGCTTTGAAGCCATCGTGGTGACGGTCGATGCCCCGTGCAGCGGCGCCCGCGATCGGGAGCGCCGCGCGGGCTTCCAACTGCCGGCAGGCATCCACGCCGTGAACCTTGGCGGCATGCGGCCACCAGACCGGCCTCGGCTCGCACCCGGCCAAAGCGCCCTGTTCGACGGCCTGCTGCCCCAGCATGCCACCACCTGGGATGACATCACGTGGCTGCTGTCACAGACCCGTCTGCCCGTGCTGCTCAAAGGCATCTTGCATGAAGACGATGCCCGCCAGGCCGCCGCGCTGGGCGTTCATGGCCTGATCGTGTCCAACCATGGCGGCCGCACGCTGGACACGGCGGTCAGCACGGCCTGGGCCCTGCCCCGCGTGGTCGAGGCAGTGGGTGCGGACATGCCGGTGCTCGTGGATGGCGGCATCCGACGCGGCACCGATGTGCTCAAGGCGCTGGCCCTGGGCGCGCGTGCCGTGCTCATCGGCCGGCCCTGCATCCATGGTCTGGCCAATGCGGGTGCCATGGGGGTGGCCCACGTCATCCGCCTGCTGCGCGACGAATTCGAGATCGCCATGGCGCTGACCGGCTGCCGCACGCTGGCCGACATCCATCGCGGCCTGCTGGTCGCGGCCTGATCTCGCCGTCAGGCACAAGCCATCGCGCAGCGCCTCAGTTGGCTCGCAGGCGCGTCGGCGCCTTCTTCTTGCGGCCCAGCCCGGCCTGCTTGGCGATGAACTTGAGGAAGACCCACAGCGGCAACTCATTGGGCCTGGGCGGCTCCCCCTTGCCGATGCGCTTGAGCTGGCCCGTGTACCACGTGACCTCCATCAGGCCCATGCGGTCGATGGGCGGCAGCCCCGTCTTGATCGGCTTGACCTGCAGACGAGGCTCCTGACCTGCCAGCAGGCGATTGGGCACATCGGGCTCGATGGCCAGGGAACGCGCCACACCCACGAAATCCACCGCACCGCTGGTGATGGCCTCGGCCATGCCGGCCAGCGACCGGAACCCGCCCGTCACGGCCAGCGGGGTCTTCACGGCCTGGCGCGCTTTCTCGGCAAAGGCAAGAAAGTACGCCTCGCGCTGACGCGTGCTGTCCTTGACCTGCGCTGACTTGGCCTTCACGCCGGTCATCGCCGGTGCCTCGTACGTGCCGCCCGAGATCTCGATCAGATCGATGCCCGCCTCAGCCAGCGCGCGGATGGTGTCGAGCGACTCTTCTTCGGTGAAGCCACCGCGCTGGAAATCCGCCGAATTGAGCTTGATGCCAATCGGGAAGTGGGGGCCCACGTTCTCGCGCATGGCGCGATAGACCTCCAGCACGAAGCGCCGGCGCTTTTCAGCGGTGCCGCCCCAATCATCGGTGCGCTGATTGTGGTGCGGCGACAGGAACTGGCTGACCAGGTAGCCGTGTGCGCCATGGATCTGCACCCCTGAGAACCCCGCCTTCTTGACCACGCGCGCGGCCGTGCCGAAACGGGCGATGAGGTCGCGCACCTCGGCGTCGGACAGAGCGCGGGGTGTCGGAAAGAAGGCCTGCATCTCCGCGCGAAAGGGCACGGCCGATGGCGACACGTTCTCCTTGTTCAGGCCTTTGGGAGCCTGCTTGCCCGGATGATTGAGCTGGACCCAGCATTGCGTGCCGTTGCGCGTGGCCGCACTGGCCCACGCCTTCAGCGCATCCAGATGGGCCTCGTCCTCGATCACGACGTTGCCGGGCTCACCCAAGGCGCGCCGGTCGATCATCACATTGCCGGTGATGCACAGCCCGATGCCGCCGTCCGCCCAGGTGCCATAAAGCCGAGCAAGCTCAGGGGTGGCGGCCCCCTGCCGATCGCCGAGCGCTTCGCTCATCGCGGACTTGAGCAAGCGGTTCTTCACGACCGCACCATGCGGCAAGGTAAAGGACTGGGCCAGGACTTCTTGCGGCTTCATCGATGTGTCTCCTGCGCGGGATGCCAAGGCTGCGGCATCCATGTTGGAACCCGCCATTGAACACCAAAAGGACCATGCCACACGCACATGCAAGCCCTGAGCTTGCGTCCATGGATGCCCCCCGGAACGGATGAAACATGCCTCAAGCCGGTGCAAGGGCTGTTTCAAAGCAAAAAATGATGATGTTCGAGGGCCACAATGCCCTTGAGGGCCTGTATTTACCTAGGAAGAAGCATTACCATCGCTTTCGCAACCTCCCTGAGGAACGTCTGCGCATGCAAGCAGACGCCCGGGCCCGCATCAGATCGATCCATCGATGGAGTGAATTCACATGGCAACTGCGAAGAAAGCCGCGGCCAAGAAGGCCGCCCCCGCCAAGAAAGCGGCACCTGCTGCCAAGAAGGCAGCCGCCAAGCGCGCCCCCAACGCCGCTTTCCTGAAACCTCTGACCCCGAGCCCTGCGCTGGCCGCCGTCATCGGCGACAAGCCGCTGCCCCGCACGGAAGTCACCAAGAAGGTGTGGGAATACATCAAGAAGCACAACCTGCAAGATGCCGCCAACAAGCGCAACATCAATGCAGACGACAAGCTGAAGGCCATTTTCAAGAAGCCCCAGGTCACGATGTTCGAGCTGACCAAGCTGATCAGCGATCAACTGAGCTGATTCAAGTGGGCAGCACCGCATGCCTGACGAGGCATGCAGTGCAGGCCAGACAGCAAAGCCCGGCCATGCCGGGCTTTTTTATGCGCGGCTCAAGCCGAGTGATCAGCGGCCTTCATCCCACCAGGGATAAAACGGCGGCATCTCCGAGGTGCGGCTCTTGAATTCGGCCGGGCGCTTCTCCAGGAAGGCGCGCACCCCTTCCTTGCCGTCGCCGATGCTGGTGTAGAACATCGCCAGCGAATCCACCTGATGCGCAGCCAGCGGATGCGGCTGGGCCGAGTTGCGATACATCATCTGCCGGGTCAGGGCCACACCCACTGCCGAGCGCTCCTGGGCGATGCGGCGCGCGATCTTCATCGCTTCGTCCAGCAGTTGATCGTACGGCACCACGGCCTTCACCAAGCCGCCGCGTTGCGCCTCATGGCCGTCGAAGATGTCGGCCAGATAGGTCCACTCCAGTGCCTGCGAGATGCCCACGATGCGGGGCAGGAACCAGCTGGAGCAGGCCTCGGGCACGATGCCGATGCGTCCGAAGACGAAGCCGATGCGGGCCTTGTCCGAAGCCAGACGGATGTCCATGGGCAAGGTCATGGTCGCGCCGATGCCGACGGCTGCGCCATTGATTGCCCCGATCACCGGCTTCTTGCAGTTGAAGATGGACAGCACGACGCGGCCACCCGTGTCCCGCACGCCTTCGAAGATGGCTGGATCGTCCAGCCGCTCGCGCATGTCCTGCATCGTCGGCCGCTGCGATTCATCCAGGCCGAACACATTGCCTTCCTTGCTCAGGTCCATGCCCGCACAGAAGGCCTTGCCCGCGCCCGTCACCACGATGGCGCGCACGGCATCGTCGTCACTGGCCCGAGTGAAGGCATCAACCAGTTCATTGGCCATCTCGACCGTGAACGAGTTGAGTTGCTCCGGGCGGTTGAGGGTCAGCAGCAGCACGCCGTCTTCGCCGACGACATAACTCAAGGTGTTGTAAGACATGGCTTTGTCACTCATCAAGAGACAGGTGGGATGGGCAAGGTAAGGTCGCGCCGCAGGATACCGCACGGATTCGGTGAGGAATGCACGAGATGCCAGTGCGGGGGAATATCCCGAGGCGGTTCATGTGCGTGGCTGACGCACAATGCGCCTCGCATCGTCAGCCACCCCATTTTGGAGACAGCGTCATGTGGAAGTTGCTTGTGGGCTTCGTCGTCTTTGCGGCGATCGTCGTGTTCGTTCTGATGAAATCGGACGCGGACATTGACATGAGCGGCGAGAAGCACGGTGTCGATGCGACCGAATCGCATGACACGGCGCCGGCCCCGGCTGCTTCAGAGGTCGCGAGCGCGGCTTCTCAGTAATCGTGTAAGCCCGCAACCGGATCAGGCCGACGCTTCCTGATGCGTCAGCCCGGTGTGGCCGCGTTCGGCCGCCAGCCACTGCAGCACAGGAATCGTGCCGGGCAACACCGGCCCCACTTCCACCGGCAAGGTCTGCCAGGCCATGTGCTGGCCTTCGCGCATCTCGAACTCGCCCTGCCATGCGTACACCTTGCAAAAATGCAGGCGCACGCGGGCATGCGGATAGTCCATCAGCTCGACCTGCCAGGGGTGGGCGGCGCCAATGGTGATGCCGATCTCTTCATGCAATTCGCGGCGCAGCGCCTGCTCCACCGTTTCACCGGCTTCGAGCTTGCCACCCGGGAACTCCCAATAACCTGCATACACCTTGCCTTGCGGGCGAGAGGTCAGCAGGAAGCGTGACTCCTGGCCGGCCGCATCGCGCTCGATCAGCACGCCCACGGCCACCTCCACCGGCACGCGGTCGGTCGCGTCCATCACGTGATACGACTTGCGCTCGCTCATGGCTGCTGCTTTCGGCCGGCGTGATCGCGCGCGAACTGATAGGCCACACGGCCCGAACGCGAGCCTCGCTCGATGGCCCACACGAGTGCCTCGGGCCTTGCGGCGTCGATGTCCGGATCCGTCAGCCCGAAGTGCCGCAACCACTGCGCCACGATGGCCAGGTACTCGTCCTGGCTGAACGGGTAGAAGCTAATCCACAGGCCGAAGCGCTCCGACAGCGAGATCTTTTCTTCCACGACCTCGCCAGGATGCAACTCGCCATCGTCGCCGCGCGTGTAGGTCTTGTTGTCGGCGTGATATTCAGGCAGCAGGTGACGGCGATTCGAGGTGGCGATGATCATCACGTTGTCGCCACTGGCCGAGACGGTGCCATCCAGGATGGACTTGAGCGCCTTGTAACCCGGCTCGCCTTCGTCGAAGCTCAGGTCATCGCAATAGATGATGAAGCGTTCCGGCCGCGCGCTGACCAGCTCGATCAGGTCCGGCAGATCGATCATGTCGGCCTTGTCGACCTCGATCAGCCGCAGACCTTGCGGCGCATGCGCCTGCAGGCCAGCCTTGACCAGCGAGGACTTGCCCGTGCCCCGTGCGCCCGACAGCAGCACATTGTTGGCTGGGCGACCTGCGACGAACTGGGCCAGGTTGCGCGAGAAACGCTCCTTCTGCGTGTCGACCTCTTGCAGATCCTCGTAACGGATCACACCCACATGCCGCACCGGCTCGAGCCAGCCGGCAGCCCATGCGGCCGAGCTGCGCTTGCGATAGCGGAAGGCCATCGACGCCGACCAATCGGGGGCGGCCACGGCATGGTGGGGCGATGGCAGCAAGGCATCGAGCCGCTGAACCAGGGCTTCGGCGCGCTGCACCAGTTGCAACAAGAGGGGATCGAGCGAAGACATGGCGGCAGTGTAGGCCAAGGGCTTTGCCCCCTTCAGCGGCTGCCGCGGATGCACCCCGAAGCCGCGGGGATCCATGCCCCTTTGCCGGCGTTGGCATGTGCGTGCCGCGACTCAGGCCAGCAACTGCCGGATCGCGGCGTCCAGGTGCTCGGTCGGCAGACGCTTGAAGCCCGTGCGCACAAAGCGGTGCAGGCGCCCCATCACGAAGCTCACACACAGCGAAGCGCCGACTTGCGCATCCACCGTCGGCGTCGACGTGCGACGTTGATCGGCCAGTGCCTTGTGGCTTTGCCTGAGCAGGGACTCCAGCCTGTCGAAGCACTGGTTCATGCGCTGTACCAGCCGCTCGTTTTCGAACACCAGTGCATCGCCCGCCATGACGCGGCTCATGCCCGGGTTCTTCTCGCCGAACTGAAGCACCATGCCAATGAGGCGCGCGATCTGCACGGCGGGGTCGGCTTCCTTCTCCAGGATCTGATTGGCCAGTGTGAACAGGCTTTGCTCGATGAACTCGATCAGGCCTTCGTACATCTGCGCCTTGCTGGCGAAATGCCGATACAGCGCGGCTTCGCTGACCTGGATGCGTGCAGCGAGTGCGGCGGTGGTGATGCGATCTGCATCCGGCTGTTCCAGCATCGAAGCCAGCGCCTGCAGGATCTGGATGCGGCGCTCGCCCGGCTTGGGGCGTTTGCGCACCGGCGCTTGCGCCTGTGGCGGCTGCGCCGGCTCACCCGTGCTGATCACCTCAATGTCCATGGCGGCTGGCCCCTGTCGCGCAACATGCTCGCATCATTGGCTTGACGGGCACGCGGGCACCCTGGGAAGAAAGCGCCATGCATGCAATGTCCGGATTGCCTTGATTCTGACACACACCGCAGACGGCCGACCATGAAGGCGCATGCCCGCTTCGGGGCCGTGACCGGCTCCGCGCAGATAGTGCTGCATCCACACTGTGCGCAAGCCCAGGCGCCGCGCACTCTTCAGATTGGCCACCGTGTCCTCGACCAGCACACAGCGGTGCGCCGGCAGCTTATGCCGCGCCAGCACCACCTTGAGCATGCGCACGTCGGGCTTGGGCCGCAGGTCACCAAACACACGCATGGCCTCGATGGCGATCACGCCTTCGAAGCAGGAGGCCAGATCCAGCGCAGTGAGCACACGCTTGGCATAGTCGGCCGGCGCATTGGTCAGCAGGAATTTGCAACCCGGCAGGCGCTGCAGCGCCGCGCGATCGGCGGGGGGCATGTACAACTGCCCTTCCAGACCCGGCAGCACATGCGTCTGTGCAAGAAAGTGGGCTGCGCGGATGCCGTGATGGCGCTCCAGCCCCAGCAGGGTGGCGCCATAGCGTCGCCAGTAGTGAACACGCAGGCGGTCCGCTTCTTCGGCGGGCACACCCAAGTGTTCGGCGATGTACTCCGTCATCGAGCCGTTCAGACGCCAGAACACCGCACGCCCTGCATCGTGCAGGGTGTTGTCCAGGTCAAACAGCCAGATGGGTTTCAACGCAGTCGCGTCTACGACGGTGATCAGTGTGAACGGATCATCGTGCCGTAGGCCTGCTCGGTCAGGATCTCGAGCAGCATGGCGTGCGGCACACGGCCATCGACGATGTGCACGGCATTGACGCCGCTCTTGGCGGCATCCAGCGCGCCGGCGATCTTGGGCAGCATGCCGCCGGAGATCGTGCCGTCTCGATCAGCTCGTCGATGCGGCGGGCGGTGAGGTCGGCCAGCAAATTGCCCTGCTTGTCCAGCACACCCTTGATGTTGGTGAGCATCATCAGCTTCTCGGCCTTGAGCACCTCGGCCAGCTTGGATGCGACCAGATCGGCATTGATGTTGTAGCTCTCGTTGCGCTCGCCAAAGCCGATGGGGCTGATCACGGGGATGAACTGGTCGTCCTGCAGGGCCTTGACCACGCTGGGGTCGATCGACTCGATCTCGCCGACCTGGCCGACATCGTGTTCCTTGGTGGGATCGTCCTTGTCGATCAGCTTGAGCTTGCGGGCGCGGATCAGGCCGCCATCGCGACCGGTCAGGCCCACGGCCTTGCCACCTGCGGCGTTGATCAGGCCGACGATGTCCTGCTGAACCTCACCGGCCAGCACCCACTCGACCACTTCCATGGTCTCGTCATCCGTCACGCGCATGCCCTGCACGAACTGGCCCTTCTTGCCGATCTTGTTGAGGGCCGCATCGATCTGCGGGCCGCCACCGTGCACCACCACCGGGTTGAGCCCCACCAGCTTGAGCAGCACCACGTCTTCCGCGAAATCGGCCTGCAGCTCCGGATCCGTCATGGCGTTGCCGCCGTACTTGATGACGATGGTCTTGCCGTGGAACTTGCGGATGTAGGGCAGCGCCTGTGCCAGGATTTCGGCCTTGTCGCGCGGGGCGATGTGGGCGACAGGGTCGGTGTGGGCCGGAGTGGAAGCGTTGGACATGGCGGGCGCGGGGTCAGGAAAATAGAAAGCGGTATTTTAAGGACCCCGCAGAGCCGCACGGCACCGACCCGCCATCGCACCGTCAACGGGCGGGGTAGCATCCGCGTTGAATGATCACCTCTGGAAAGGAGCCCTCCGTGAACACACGCATCGCCCGCACCCTGGCCGGCCTTCTGGCAGGTCTGGGTCTGGCCCTGGCCGTCCAGGCCGAACCGGTGGACGGCGAAGTCAAGAAGATCGACACCGAAGACAACAAGGTGACGATCCGCCACGGCGGCATCAAGAGCCTGGACATGCCGGCCATCCAGATGGCGTTTCGGGTGCAGGACCCCGCCATGCTGAAAAGCCTTCAGGTGGGAGACAAGGTCCGCTTCTCGGCCGACAAGATCAATGGCCACTTCACCGTGACCAGCATCGAAGTGCGAAAGTAAGCACCGACCGTCTACCCCCACAAGAAACAAGGCCCTGGATCACCAGGGCCTTGTCACATCCGGAATTGATCCTCCCTGGACCTGTTTCGAATGTCTTGCACCAGGGTTTTCTTGCGCCTGGCATCGGGATGTTGTCGCGGTCTGTGCCACTTGTGCGAGGCAGTTTATGCGCCGGATGTGGAAATGTGCCGCTCCGCCGCCGGCAAGTGGTTACCAAATGATTCCCATGTTCATGTGACTGGCGTGAACATGAACGGTGCCATCGGCTTGCCGTCGGCGCAACTCGCCATCGCGCATGGCGAAGGTACAGAGAATTTGATGGAAAGGGGTGCCCAAACCCCCTTGGCGCCGGCTATACTCTGCCTCCTTTTTAAGCAGCCCTGGTCGCCCCACGATCGGGGCTGTGGCGTCTCTTATCCCTGCAGTACGTCCCGCGCCATGTCCCACCCCCACGCCTCCAGCAGCAGTCTGCTCGCCGGCAGCCTTCTGGTTGGCGGCGTCGAGCTGCCCAATCGGCTGTTCGTGGCGCCCATGGCCGGGGTGACCGACCGTCCTTTCCGCCAACTGTGCAAGCGGCTCGGTGCCGGCTATGCCGTCAGCGAGATGGTCACGTCGCGCAGGGATCTTTGGCACACGCTCAAGACCTCTCGCCGCGCGAACCACGAAGGCGAGACAGCCCCCATCGCCGTGCAGATCGCAGGCACAGACGCGGCCATGATGGCCGAAGCCGCCGCCTACAACATCGACCGCGGCGCCCAGATCATCGACATCAACATGGGCTGCCCCGCCAAGAAGGTGTGCAACAAGTGGGCGGGTTCAGCGCTGATGCAGGACGAGCCCCTGGCGCTGGCCATCGTGGAAGCCGTGGTGGCCGCCTGTGCACCTCGCAACGTGCCCGTCACCTTGAAAATGCGCACCGGCTGGAGTGCTCACCACCGGAATGCCGTGCGCATCGCGCGGGCCGCGGAACAGGCCGGCATCGCCATGTTGACGGTGCACGGACGCACGCGCGAACAAGGCTACAAGGGCCACGCCGAATACGACACCATCGCCGCGGTGAAGGCGGCAGTGAAGGTGCCCGTGGTGGCCAATGGCGACATCACCACACCGGAGAAGGCCGTCGAGGTGCTGCGCCTGACGGGTGCGGATGCGCTGATGGTCGGCCGCGCTGCGCAGGGCCGCCCCTGGATCTTCGGCGACATCGCCCACTACCTGGCCACCGGCACGCACCGCGCCGCGCCGCTGGTGCAGCAGGCCCGCCAGTGGCTGCTTGAGCACCTGCACGAACACTACGGCCTGTATGGCGAATTCGCCGGCGTGCGCACCGCGCGCAAGCACATCGGCTGGGCCGTGCGCGCCCTGCCCGGTGGCGAAGCCTTTCGCGCCCACATGAACACCCTGGACACCTGCGACAGCCAGATCCAGGCCCTTTCCGATTTCTTCGACACCCTCAGCCTGACGCACGACCGTCTGCCGGACACCGGCGAGGCTGCCCCCCTCGAAGACGATGACACGCCACACGCCGCCCCCTCCGCGGCGCTGTGCGCTGCCCACTGAACGCCGCCGCCATGAGCAAGAAGAGCATCCAAGACTGCATCCGCGACAACCTCGAAGGCTATTTCCATGACCTGCGAGGCGCCGAGCCCCACGCCGTGTACGACATGGTGGTCAGCGCCGTCGAGCGTCCCATGCTCGAAGTGGTCATGCAGCGCGCTGACGGCAATCAGTCCAAGGCCGCCGACTGGCTGGGCATCAACCGCAACACCCTGCGCCGCAAGCTGCTCGAGCACAAGCTCATCAAGTGATCCTCAGCTGCGCCGCTTCCCGTTTCCTCATCTCTGCGCTCTTTAGATCCAAAGGAAGAACCATGGCCTTGACCGCCCTGCTGTCCGTGTCCGACAAGACCGGCATCGTCGAATTCGCCCAAGCCCTGCATGCGCAGGGTGTGAAGCTGCTGTCCACCGGCGGCACCGCCAAGCTGCTGGCCGACAAGGGCCTGCCCGTGACCGAAGTGGCCGAAGTGACCGGCTTTCCTGAGATGCTGGATGGCCGCGTCAAGACCCTGCACCCGCGCGTGCACGGCGGCATCCTGGCCCGCCGCGACCTGCCCGAGCACATGGCGGCGCTGAAGGAACATGGCATCAACACCATCGACCTGCTGGTGGTCAACCTCTACCCCTTCGCACAGGCCACGGCCAAGGCCGACTGCACGCTGGAAAACGCCATCGAGAACATCGACATCGGCGGCCCGACCATGCTGCGCGCCGCCGCGAAGAACTGGCAGGACGTGGCCGTGATCATCGACCCGACCGACTATGCACAAGTGCTGTCGGAGATGAAGGCCGGCCAGATCACCCGCACCACCAAGTTCATGCTGGCCAAGAAGGTGTTCGCCCACACCGCTGCCTACGACGGCATGATCACCAACTACCTGACCTCGCTGGAAGCCGGCGCTGAACTGGCCACCGAGGCCGTGCCCGCCAAGGCCGAGTACCCCGCCGTCTACCACCTGCAGCTGCACAAGGTGCAGGGCATGCGTTACGGCGAGAACCCGCACCAGTCGGCTGCCTTTTACCGCGAAGCTTCGCCTGTGGTCAGCACCCTGGCCAACTGGACCCAGATCCAGGGCAAGGAACTGTCCTTCAACAACATCGCGGATGCCGATGCCGCCTGGGAATGCGTCAAGGCCTTCGAGGCCCCGGCCTGCGTGATCATCAAGCACGCCAACCCCTGCGGCGTGGCCGTGGGCGAAGGCCCGCTTCAGGCTTACACCAAGGCCCTCAAGACCGACCCCACCAGTGCCTTCGGCGGCATCATGGCTTTCAACCGGGTGGTCGATGCAGACGTGATCGAGGCCATCAACGCCAACAAGCAGTTCGTGGAAGTGGTGATCGCACCCAAGTTCACCGATGCAGCACGCGCGGCCTACGCCAGCAAGCAGAACGTGCGCCTGCTGGAAGTGCCGCTGGACGAAGCCACCCGCAAGCTGTCCAATGCGCTGGACTTCAAGCGCGTGGGCGGCGGCATGCTGCTGCAATCGGCCGACAACATCGACATCGTCGGTGAGGTCAAGGTCGTGAGCAAGCTGCAGCCCACCGCACAGCAGATGCAGGATCTGCTGTTCGCCTGGACAGTGGCCCGCTTCGTCAAGAGCAACGCCATCGTGTTCTGCAAGGACGGCATGACCATGGGCGTGGGCGCCGGCCAGATGAGCCGCCTGGATTCGGCCCGCATCGCTTCCATCAAGGCCGGCCACGCAGGCCTGACGCTGCAGGGCACCGCCGTGGCGTCGGATGCCTTCTTCCCGTTCCGCGATGGCCTGGATGTGGTGGTCGATGCGGGCGCCACCTGCGTCATCCACCCGGGTGGCTCCATGCGTGACGACGAAGTGATCGCCGCAGCGGACGAGCGCGGCATCGCCATGGTGTTCACAGGCACGCGCCACTTCCGTCATTGATGAAGCCGCCCGCGGGGTGCCTCTGGCCCTGCAATCAGGTGGTACAACGCAAACAGGCCCATGGAGGGCCTGTTTTGCATGTGAGCCAGAGTGGGCCGCGCCGTCAATGGCTCGCAGCCGCAGGGCGCCGGCGCAGCAGCATCAGCCCCAGCACACCCCATCCCATCAAGGCCAAGGACGCGGGCTCAGGGACCGCCGTGATCAACACCGATGCGCCGCCCCCAGCCATACCGTTATACGGGTGCTCGCTGTAATCGAACGCGCCGACCAGCTTGTACTGTCCTGCGCCCAAATGCGACAGACCGGCCAGGTGACTGCGATCTGCAAAGACGGTCTGGCTTTCACCGTTCACCTGATAGAGAGCCAAGGTGGAGTTGAAGCCCATGAGGCCGTTGACCACGGCGTAGAGGTCGGTGACATCGACATGGACATCGGTGTCCTGCGTCAGCATGAAACCGAGCTCGATGGACGCAGAGGCGCTGCCTGTGGGTGCAGGAGCGTCACCATATGAAGGCTCATAGCCGCCGTCATACCCTCCTGAATAGCCTCCCGGATAGCCAGGATACGTCCCCGACGGACTGTCCTCCGGCGGTCTGGAGAGGTTCACGCCCACCCCGAGATTGATGCCAATCTGATCGGCACGAATGATTGAATGTGCGCCGGCATTGGCCAGGTAGTTGGGCCCGGACGTCACGCCCACATTGAGTGACGCCAGACTGCCGGTCTGCATGTCGGACGCGGGCGTGTAGCCAGACGCATAAGCGGAGGCCGAAGCCGTTTGCGACACCGGTACGAACAGCTGAGCCGAAGCCGCGAACGGCACCATGGCCAGCAAGGCCCCTGCAAACGCGATGGACGAACGAATACTCATCATGAAATCTCCCTGTACATTGATCGTTTGACGTTTTTAGCAGCAAACGCCCCTTTCCGCCATCCGGTCCACCCGCGGATCGATGCAGCGGCGTCCGTTGCACAAAGCCTCGACGACGTTAGAGTGGCGCATGGTAAGAATTCTGGGTATCGACCCCGGCCTGCAAACCACAGGCTTCGGCGTCATTGAAGCAGAGGGCCCGCGGCTGCATTACTTGGCCAGCGGGACGATCAAGACGCGGGAAGCCGCTCTGGGTGACCTGCCCGGTCGCCTCAAACTGATCTTCGAGGGCGTACGCGAGGTCGTGGCCCGCTATGAGCCGCAAGAAGCCTCGGTCGAAATCGTGTTCGTCAACGTCAATCCGCAGTCCACTTTGCTGCTCGGGCAAGCGCGGGGGGCGGCCATTGCAGGGCTGGTGTCCAGCGTCAACTACCCGGCGGTCTCGGAATACACGGCGCTCCAGATGAAAAAGGCGGTGGTAGGGCACGGCCACGCGGCCAAAGCCCAGATCCGTCACATGGTGATGCGCCTTCTGGATCTGCCACGAGAACCACACAATGACGCTGCTGACGCCCTGGGTTTGGCCATCTGTCATGCCCATGCCGGGCATGCCATGGCCCAAATGGCACGTGCCACGTCATTGAACCGTCGTACCCACGCACAGATCAAAGGCGGAAGGGTGTACTGACCCCCTCAAACAAGGGGGGTTCAGCGACAAGTCACTTGAACTGGTCCTTCCGGTCGTTTAGCCTGCGGCAGCGGTCACTAGATCTTCGCGTGACCAGGCATCCTTTGTCCGGAATTCAACACAGACGGGAACAAGCATGAAACTTCTCAAACCCCTGCTCCTGGCCGCTGGCGTGCTGTCCGCCAGCCTGGCTCAGGCGTCGATCCTGGTCTCCGAGCCAGGCGCCGACGGCTTCAACATCGAAACCATGGTGCTCAACGGCTCCAGCTTCGACATCACCTCGCTGACGTTCGACTTCACCAACACGGTGACGGGCGACAACAGCTTCATCGTGATCGATGGCAGCCCCATCAGCATCACGCCTCCCGCTGGCGGCACGGCCACCTTCTTCGGTAGCGGCGCTGTCTTCGGCTTCAACTTCACGAGCTTCAACAGCTTCGACACCTTCAAGTTCAAGTGGGATCCGGACTCCAACGTGAGCGGCTCCTACGGTGCCACCGGCCTGGACTTCGTGGGTGCCAAGATCACGGCTCAAACCACCAACGGCCTGTACTCTGGCGTGATGGCCAAGGTCAACGGCTCGCCTGACGTCGCCGCCGTGCTGACGCCGGTGCCGGAACCCGAGACCTATGCACTGGTCATCGGCGGTCTGGCCACCGTGGGCGCCATCGCCCGCCGTCGCGCCGCCAAGAAGGCCTGATCGGTCTTTCGGCCTCCAGCAAAAACGGGTTGGGCATCGCGCTCAACCCGTTTTTCTTTGCCTGGCCGGAACCAGCTGCTCAGCAGCGGGCGTTCATTGGCCGTCCTTGATGAGGCGGCCGGATGCGGGCTGGATCGGCCGCGCATTCATTTGGTAGAGCTTGCTGAACACCCCGATCTGCTCGCGCGAGACCAGGCTGGGGTGCTTCATCACCATCCACAGCACACCCTCCGTGCATGGCGGCGTCGTCAACGAGCCCATGTAGGTGTAGTACTGCCGCTGCTCGGGCAGCAGCTGGTTCAGGTCCATCTGCACCAGCGCAGCCTGCTCCGTCTGTTTTTCCAGAGGCAGGTTGTTCCACACCAGCTGCACCACCGGGTGGCTCTTGCCGGCATCCATCAGGACGGCGACCACGGCCAGGCGGCCGTCCAGATCCTTGTGCACGAGGTGAGCGACCATCTCGTACTGCCGACCGTTGATCCGCTCCTCGCTCGGGCGATGGAAATGGAACTGGATCAGTTCGTAGCGGCGGCCCTGGACAATGATGCCGTTGCCGGGCTCCACATTGACCTGCACGGTGTGTCCGTTGTCGATCACCCGGAAACCCGAAGGCCGGTAATCGAACTGGATGGGATCGAGCTGGACGGGGATGCCATCGCGGATGTCGATCGGGCTCTGGCGCTTGCCCAGCATGCAGGTCTGGAACTCCGGCTTGAGCCGACCCCACTGCTCCGGGCCGGTGGCACCGCCATACGCCCAATGCACATCGCGCCCCATGGGATCGATGCCATGGCCGCCATGGGGATCGGCCGCCGCCCCGGCCGGCAGCAGCGCACCATGGGCATCATGGGTGGCTCCAGCGGACGCCAACTTGTCTTCCGGCGATTTTTTCTGCGGCTTGGCCTTGGGACGCAGCCGCACCACGGGCGTTGCCTCACGCTGGGTGCGCACCTCAGCGATCTTCTTGTCGATCATGTCGCGCAACTCCGTCATGGAGACGGAGGCACGCGCCTCGGAGGCCGCTGCGGCGCCTTCACGCACCTCCCGCGCCTCGCCAGCCCCCGATTTGCCCGAGCGGGCAGAGGACTCCGCTTCCCTGGCCGGCAGGCGGCTTTCGGACAGGCGAGGCAGGGGCTTGGTGGCCGCCGGCTTGGCTTCCTCTTCGGGGTCACCATGGGCGCCGGATGCCTGGGCGCCCACGACCAGGGCCATGCTGGCGACGAGGGCGACACCCAGGTCGCAGGTGGGCGCCAGCCAGGCTTTGAGCTTGAAGTGCATGTTCGAATCTCCGCAGAACGCCGGAGATTTCGGCCAGTAAAACGGCAACTTGAACGCGAGGCAAGCCCGCGGCGCCCCCACCGTGCGCACCATGTGTACCTGGACGTGAAATAAGTGTGAAGTCAGCCGATAGGCCGGATTCTGTGCATCCCGCCACCTTGCGATGGAGGGACGTGACCGCCATTCCTCTGGGCCGCCTGTCGCCAGAACGGCTCGATGCCACCTACCCGCACACTCCCCGGGACCAGGTCAACGTGTGCCTATTTGGTGTTGCTGCGCGTAGAGATTGCCCGTTTCACCCTCCGAGGCCCCGAAAGGCCCCAAAGACTCGTCTCTGTTGCTCTGATCCTCACCTCACGGTGGAGAGGTGTTACCTCCTACGCTGCCCTGCGCAGTCCGGACCTTCCTCCAGTACGCCCTTTCGGGACCCCTTGCGGGACTTGCACCAGCGGCGGTCTGGCTGACTTCACGGCGCGGATTATCCCTCAAGGGGCGACAGCGATACCGGCCTCACGCAAGCTGCGCAGGAAGCGATCGCGATCCTGGAAGCCGATCACCGCCTTGCCGGCCACCTCCCGACCCTGGGCGTCGAAGAAGATGATGCCCGGTGGGCCGAAGAGCTTGAAGCGCGCCAGCAGCGCCCGGTCATCCTCGCCGTTGAGGGTGACGTCGGCCTGCAGCAGCACGGCGTCCTTCAACGCGGCCTGGACAGCCGGATCGCGGAAGGTCTGGTGTTCCATCTCCAGGCAGGCGGTGCACCAGTCGGCATAGAAGTCCAGCATGACCGGCCGGCCCTGGGCTGCAGCGCGGGCCACGGCGGCATCGAGTTCGGCCAGCGTGCGCACCCGCTCGAAAGGCAGCACGCTGTGGTGGGCGGACGTGGCGGGCGCCATGCCGACCAGGCTTTGGAGATAGGGCAAGGCCGGCCGGGCCACCCACACAGCCATGCCCAACATGAGCACACCGAACAAGGCCTTGACCGCCGTCATCCACGGTCCGGTGCGCGGCAGCACGCTGCCTGCCGACAGGCCCACCAGCAGCAAGGGCACGCTCATGCCCCAGGCCATGGCGTACAGCGCCACACCACCGAGCACAACATCGCGGGTCTGGCTGATGTAGAGCAGCGCGCCAGCCAGCGGAGCCGACACACACGGGCTGACGATCAGCGCCGAGACGAAGCCCATGGCGAACACACTGATGAACTTGCCCCCCGGCAGGCGGTTGGAGCCCTCGCCCAGCCAGCTCTGAACCGATGCAGGCAGGCGCAGCTCGTACAGGCCGAACATCGACAGCGCCAGCAGCACCATCAGCGCGGCAAAGCCCAGCACCACCCACGGGTGCTGCAGGTAGGCGGCCAGGCCCTGGCCCAGCAAGCCGGCAGCGATGCCCAGACCGGTGTAGACCAGCGCCATGCCTTGCGAGTAGCTCAGTGCCAGCGCAAAGCCGCGCCCCCGACTGACCTCACCACGGTGCCCGACGATGATCGACGACAGGATGGGCACCATCGGCAGCACACAGGGTGTGAGCGAGAGCAGCACACCGGCCAGCAGGAAGACGGGCACCACCGTCCACCATTGCCCCGAGGCAAGGGCCTTGGCGATGCCGCCGTCGCCCCCGGCCGATGCATCGGCTGGAGGAGCGGCCCCACTGTCCGCGGTGGGCGTCGTCTTCGCGGAGGCGATTTCCGCGATGGCAGACAGTCCGTTGTCGGTGAACGTCAGCGTGAAGTGGCGCTTTTGCGGCGGATAGCACAGGCCGGCATCGGCACAGCCCTGGTAGACGATGGTCAGCGTCTGCGTGCCGCGGGCCTGATCGGGCAAGACCAGCGTGCCGGTGACCAGGCCGTGATAGACCTCGACGTTCTTTTCGAAAGTCGGGTCGTACTTGACTTCGCCGGGCGGCACCTGCCAGGTCAAGGCAGTAGGAGGTGAGCCCTTGCCGGCGTCCAGATGGGCCTCCAGGCGCTCGCGGTAGAGGTAGACGGCACGGGCCATCGTGAAATCGGCCGCAACGGTGTGCGGGCCGGCCTGACGCACGGCAAGCTGGAAAGCCTGGTTGGCAGGCAGAAAGTCCTGCGCGTACGCCGCCTGCGCAGAGGCTGCGATGGCCAGCACCGCGCAGATCGCGCACCACAGCACGCGCCTGAGCCATCGGGTCGCATCGGCCAGGCCGGGGCCCAAGGCAGGCAGGAGGTTCCGGATCAGATAAGGCATGCGCGCATTCTGCCTTTCGTCGGCGTATCCTGTGCGACGTGCGCCTTTGAGGCGAAATCTGGAGCAGACATGAAAGCACGCAACATCCTCGAAACCATCGGCCGCACCCCGCACATCCGCATGAACCGGCTTTTCGGCCAGGCCCCGGAGGTCTGGATCAAGGCCGAGCGTGCCAACCCCGGCGGCTCCATCAAGGACCGCATCGCCCTGGCCATGGTGGAGGATGCCGAGCGCAGCGGCGCCCTCAAGCCGGGCGGCACCATCATCGAGCCGACCTCGGGCAACACCGGCGTGGGCCTGGCCATGGTGGCGGCCGTCAAGGGCTATCGCCTGATCCTCGTGATGCCCGACAGCATGTCGATCGAGCGCCGCCGCCTGATGCTGGCTTATGGCGCCAAGTTCGAGTTGACGCCGCGCGAGCGGGGCATGAAGGGCGCGATCGCCCGCGCGCAGGAACTGGCCGCGGAGACACCGCTGTCGTGGATCCCGCAGCAGTTCGAAAACCCCTCGAACATCACCGTGCACGAGCAGACCACGGCGCAGGAAATCCTGGCGGACTTCCCCGAGGGTCTGGATGCGCTGATCACCGGCGTGGGCACGGGCGGCCACATCACCGGCTGTGCCAAGGTGCTCAAGGCCGCCTGGCCCAAGCTGAAGGTGTTCGCCGTGGAGCCGAAAGCCTCGCCGGTGATCTCGGGGGGGCAGCCTGCACCGCACCCGATCCAGGGCATCGGCGCCGGCTTCATCCCGGTCAACCTGCACACGGCCCTGCTCGATGGCGTCATCCAGGTGGATGCCGAAGAGGCGCGTGAGTACGCACGCCGCGCTGCAGCCGAGGAAGGCATGCTGGTGGGCATCTCCTCGGGGGCCACGCTGGCGGCCATCGCGCACAAGCTGCAGGAGTTGCCCGATGGCGCACGTGTGCTGGGCTTCTGCTACGACACAGGTGAGCGCTATCTGTCTGTGGAAGGCTTCCTGCCAGCCTGAGATGACCGCTTGATCGTCCGAACGCTCGGGCGCGTTGCCGCGCCCCGAGCACTCGCCACCCATTTGGCCATCGCCTTCATGCCGCACCGCCATTCACGCCCGGCCCAGCCTTCGCCGTGGAGCATGCTGATCGCCTTGATCGCCAGCGTGCCCGCCTTCTATGACTCGATGATGCCGACGGCGGCCACCTGGGCGACGTGGATGTATCTGGTGAGCAGCGGGGTGGTGCTGGCCACGGCGTGGCACCAGCGGCGCACGCGGATCAGGCGGGTGCACAGCGGCGCGGGCGGGGACACGGCCAGTGGCCTGATGCGTCGCGCGCACGAGAAGCTGGACTGGTTTCTGGGGGTGGCCCTGTTGTTGAGCGCCGTGCTGCCGCAGAGCAATGTGTCCGAGCCGGCACTGATCTGGCGGCTGGTCATCGCGGTGCTGATGCTGTATCGCCTGCTCAAGATCAGCATGCCGCTGTTGACCCAGACAGGGCTGGCGCGTCTGCTGGCCTTGGCCGGCACGGTGCTGGGCCTGTGCGGCATCGGCTTTTACTGGCTGGACCCGGAGGTCTCCACGCTCAACGAGGGCCTGTGGCTGGCCTTCTCGACGGCGGCCACGGTCGGGTATGGCGATGTCGTGCCCAGCAGCACGGCCTCGCGCATCTTCTCGGTCTTCGTGGTGCTGCTGGGTTATGGGGTGCTGTCGCTGGTCACCGCCAGTGTGGCGGCCATGTTCGTGGGCTCGCAGGAGCGCAAGGTGGAGCAGGAGATCCTGCGGGATCTGCATGCGCAGCTCAAATCGGTGCGGCAGGAGATCGCGGCCCTGCGAGGCAGCGTGGAGGCCTTGTCCGAAGCCGGCGCAACGCATCCTGCCGCTTCGCCGCGGCCCGGCGAAGCTCAGGGCGGCCCGGCCCCGCAGACAACCTCATCCCCCGAGGCGGAAGACCTGTTCGAGCGCCGCTGAGCCGCACGCAAGGGCCTTCAGGCCGCGCTGGTTTCCAGGTGTGAAAGCCCCTGTCAGGGTTTCGTCCGTCGTCCAAAGGCGTGCCGTGAAATCAGCCCCTGGGGCGGGATGCGCTCCTGCAAAATCGCGTGCCCCATCCGGCCTGCTTTCCGGCAAAAACGCCGTTTTCCCGCCATGTCCGATACCGAGCCGAAGAAGAAACGCGCCTCCACCGTCACGCGCCGCTACGGGGGTGTGGACGCGGCCGAGCGGCGGCGCGAGCGCCACACTCGGCTGCTCGAAGCAGGGCTGGAGACCTTCGGCCGCCGTGGCTATCACCTGTCCACCGTGCGCGATGTGTGCGCCCAGGCGGGGCTGACGGAGCGCTACTTCTACGAATCGTTCAAGACCATGGGCGAGCTGTTCGACGCGGTCTATGCCGAACTGCGCACGGAGGTGATGCAGCGCGTGATGGCTGCGGTGATCGCGCAAGGCATGACAAAACCGGATCCGCTGGGCATGGGTGAATGCTCGTTGCGGGCCTGGTATGGCTTCCTGCACGAAGACCCGCGGCGGGCGCGCATCATGCTCATCGATGTGGTGAGCATCAGCGAAAGCGGCATGCGTGGAGCCGAGGCGGCCATCAACGAATTCAAGGGCATGCTGCGCACCTTCGTGACCATGCTCTACCCGGACATTGCACGCTTCGGCATCGATCTGGATGTGGTGATCGCCGGGCTGGCGGGTGCCACCATCTACATCGCTCGAAACTGGACGCAATCGGGCTTCAAGCTGTCGCTCGACGAGGTTCTGATGCACAACATGATGATCGTGCGCAGCCTCGATCACATGTACCGCGAAGCGGAGCGCCGGCAGGCCGAGGGCGACGCTGGCGCCCCCGCTCGCAAGACCAGGCGCAAGGCCGCCTGAGCCGGTCTGTCCTGTCGAATGACGCGTGGCGCGATCAGCGCAGGCGCCAGTGCAGTGTCTCGCCGCCGCGCAGCGGCTTGATCTGCGCTTCGCCGAAAGGCAGCACCTCGGGCACGACCCAGTCCTCGCGCACCAGGGTGATCTGCTCGGTGTTGCGCGGCAGGCCGTAGTAATCGGGGCCATGGAAGCTGGCGAAGGCTTCGAGCTTGTCGAGCGCGCCGGCGGCTTCGAAGACTTCGGCGTACAGCTCGATGGCGCAGGGGGCGGTGTAGCAGCCGGCGCAGCCCGATGCGTGTTCCTTCAGATGCGAGGCATGCGGGGCGCTGTCGGTACCCAGGAAGAACTTGGGCGAGCCGCTCGTGGCCACCTGCACCAGTGCCTGGCGATGCTCCTCGCGTTTGAGGATGGGCAGGCAGTAGTAATGCGGGCGCACGCCGCCCATGAAGATCGCATTGCGGTTGTACAGCAGGTGCTGCGGCGTGATGGTGGCGCCCACGAAGCGGTCGGCCTCGCTCACGTACTGCGCGGCCTCCTTGGTGGTGATGTGCTCGAAGACGATCTTCAGTTCAGGGAAGTCGCGGCGCAGCGGGATGAGCTTGTCGTCGATGAAGGCCTTCTCGCGATCGAACACATCGACCTCGCTGTCGGTGACTTCGCCGTGCACGCAGAAGACCAGGCCTTCGCGCTGCATGGCTTCGAGCACCTTGTAGGTCTTGCGCAAATCGGTCACGCCGGCATCGCTGTTGGTGGTGGCACCCGCCGGGTAGAGCTTGAAGGCCACGGCACCCATGGCCTTGGCCCGGGCCACTTCTTCGACCGGCGTGTTGTCGGTGAGGTAGAGCACCATCAGCGGCTCGAAGCTCAGGCCGGCGGGCACGGCCGCGCGGATGCGATCCCGGTAGGCCGCAGCCTGGTCTGCGGTGGTCACCGGCGGGCGCAGGTTGGGCATCACGATGGCGCGGGCGAACTGGCGCGCCGTGTCGGGCACCACCGAGGCCATGGCCGCACCGTCACGCACATGCAGGTGCCAGTCATCGGGGCGGGTCAGGACGAGGGTGGTCGGGGTGGAGGCGCTCATGGCAGGGCTCGGGCAGACGGCGATGGGAATGGGGCCACGATTTTCTCACCTCTGGCCTCCCCGCGTTCACGGGCCCTAAGCGTAGGGGGCGTCCCCCAAGCCCTAGGGCCCCTGTTCTAGGGCCTTCGTGCAGCCCTGGCCCCCACCCTTAGGGACCGCCGCTTGTGAGCCGTCCACCCCCTCCCTAAGGTCCGACCCGCACCGCGTCAGTCCCGGCCGGTGATGTTGTTGAGACCCCTTTTGAGGAGGTGACCCCATGAACCCATTGATCCCGATGAAGGCCGCCGCACGTGCCAGCGTGGCGGTGCTCGGCCTGATCGGCCTTGGCCACACGGCCATGGCGCAAGTCGCGGCGCCCCCGGGCGTGCGCATCGACACCGTGTCGATCTCCCCCACCGAGACCGTGCTGCGCGTGGTCGTGCCCAAGCCCGAACTGGACAAGGTGGAGACGCCTTCGGGCGTGTTCCTGCGCTTCTCGCAGCGCGGCGGCTTTGGTGCCGTCGGCAATGACCGCAGCGAGATCGGCATGCCGGAAGTGCCCGTCTCCGGCTTCTCGCTGGCCCTGCCCGTCGACAACAAGGACAGCAGCGTCGACATCCAGCCCGAAGGCGGCATCCAGCGCCTGCAGGCCCGCCTCTACCCAATCCAGGCGCCCGAATCCAACCGCACGGGCGATCAATCGGAACCGAAGTTCGAGTTCAACCCCGACCTGTGGGCCAAGGGCTTCAAGTCGCCCGGCCAGAAGCAGGGCGAACGCGTGGTCTTCCGCGGCGATGCCAGCGTGCAGGGCTACCAGCTCTCGCCCTATGGCTACGACCCCTCGCAGCAGCTCATCACCTACTACCCCAGCTACCTGGTGACCATCAAGCACCCCGGCCAGTGCTTCCGCTATGACCGCCTGAAGATCCGCGGCGTGCTGGGCACAACGCAGCAGGCCGGCTTCGATGGCATCGACCAGCGCATCGAGAAGCTGCCCCTGCCCGCCGTGCAGTTCACGCTCAACAAGGGCCTGGTCAACGAGCTGACCTGCGTGCCGCCGATCACGATCAACCCGGCCCTGCTGGGCGCGCGCTACCTCATCGTCACGCACCCGAATTTCAAGGCCGCGGCGGATTCGCTCAAGGCCCACAAGCAGGCCCTGGGCATCTCGACCCGCGTGGTGACGACCAGCGAGATCACGGGCGGCGGCGCATCGGCCACCGAAGGCCAGATCCGCAGCTGGATCGCCAACTACTACAACACGCACCTGGTGCGCCCGAAGTGGGTGCTGTTCATGGGCGACTCGGAGTTCGTGCCCACGCACTACGACCAGAAGAACATCTGGGATCCGGCACGCAACGCCGGCGACATGTGGTATGGCCAGTTCCTGCCCGGTGCCACGGCCACGACCATCCCGCCCTTCGGCATCGGCCGCATGCCGGTGGACACGCTGGCCCAGGCCAACACCATCGTCAACAAGGTGATCGCGTTCGAGAACTCGCCGCCGGCCAACGCCATCTTCGGCCAGGACTTCTACAGCCGCCTGACGTTCGCCTCGTACTTCCAGAGCAGCGGCACGACCGACCAGCGCTGGTTCGTGGAGACCAGCGAAATGGTGCGCGACCATGCCGTGGGCCTGGGCTACAGCGTGGCAAGGCTCTACACGGCACCGGCGGGCTCCAACCCGTCCTTCTACAACAGCGGTGCGGCCATTCCTGCAGCACTCAAGAAGCCGGGCTTCGCGTGGGATGCCGACCGCAACGACATCGCCGCGGCCGTCAACCAGGGCACGGCCCTGCTCTATCACCGCGACCACGGCTGGTGGGATGGCTGGGGCGATCCCTCGTTCACCACCTCTGACCTGTCGCTGATCTCGGTGACCAACAACCGCTTCCCCGTGGTCTTCAGCATCAACTGCGCCAGCGGCGTGTTCGACAACGAGACGGTGGACCTGCCGGCCAACATCTGGGGCAGCGGCTATGGCATGTCTTCGGCCAGCACCTACTGGGCCGAAGCCTTCCTGCGCAAGTCGGACGGCGCGCTGGCCATCATCGGCGACACACGCCAGAGCAGCACCACCGACAACAACCAGCTCACGCTGGGCCTGTTCGATGGTGTGTTCCCCGGCCTGATCGGCACGTATGGCAGCGGCAGCCCCGTGCAGCGACTGGGCGACCTGCTCAACTACGCGAAGACCTACCTCAGCGATGTGGCTTCGGGTGCGCAGGCCAACATCCATCCGCTCGGCGGCAGCGGCACGCGCCCGGGCATCGTGGATCTGCGCCAGGAACTCAACATCTACAACCTGCTGGGCGACCCCACCGTGAAGCTGCGCGTGTATCCACCGATCAAGATCAGCATCCCGCAGATCTTCCTTGAAGGCGTCACGGTCAAGATCAAGGTGCCCTGGGAGCCCGTGTGCCTGACCTGCCCGCCCGAGCGCATCGCCAAGCCCGAGTGGATCACGGCCATCGCGCTGGACCCCAAGACAGGTGCCATCCTCGGCCGCGGCCTGATCGACGACAAGGGCGAAGGCAGCATCGACCTGGGCGATGTCAAGCCTGAGAACGTGATCGTACGGGTGGGCTCGCCCGATGGCACGACGCAGCAGGCCGCGGCCATCGAGACCGACAGCGATGGTGACGGTGTGCCCGACAGCCGGGACAACTGCGTGCTGGTGCCCAACAAGTCGCAGCTCGACACCGACGGCGACGGCTATGGCAATGCCTGCGATGGCGATCTCAACAACGACGGCTTCGTCAACTCGCTGGATCTGGCGGCCATGCGCGGCCAGTTCGGCAAGCGCGGCGTGCCCGGCGACTTCAACGGCGACGGCATCGTCAACTCGATCGATGTGAGCCTGTTTGCCAAGCTGTTCGGCAAGGCGCCCGGCCCATCGGCCTTCCATCTGAACAGCACCGCTGCGCGCTGAGCGCGGCCCACCTCATCCCTTCACTGACGGATATCCAAGGAGTCATTCAACATGAACACACAACACACCTTCATCGCCACAGCGCTCATGCTGGTCTTCGGCGCGGCACAAGCCCAGAGCGTGTCCGTGGTCCAGCCCCACACCGATGTGAGCGTGGGCGAGAGCTTCAGCGTGGCCCTGCAAGCCACCGGCTTTCCCGACAAGATCTTCGGTGGCGGCTACAACATCGCCTTCGACCCGACCCTGCTGAAGCTGGACTCGATCGTCATCCCGGCATCGTGGGAATTCGCGCGCTCCACCGGCCTGCTCGATGAAGCCTCGGGCACGGTCTCCGATGTCTACTTCAACACCTTCACCGCGCCCATCAAGGGCGACTTCCTGACCGCGACACTGAACTTCACGGCCATCGGCAAAGGCACATCGGCCATCACCCTGAGCGAGTCGGCCAGCTTTCCCTTCGGTGATGAGTTCGGCAATGCCGTGACGGTGACCTACAACGGCGGCACGGTCACGGCCGTGCCGGAGCCGGGCAGCATCGCGCTGCTGCTGGCCGGTGTGGCGTGTGTGGGCTGGATGGGACGTCGCCGCGGCTGATCGCGCGTCAAGCCCTCGTCCGAATGCAAGGCCCCCTCGAATGAGGTGGGCCTTTTACCATTTTGCCGCCCTACCAAAAAGGCTTATAGCGAAGTCCCCCATAGCGCTTACCCGCGAATGGCGCCGACAAACAATCCACGCGCGTGCAAGGCAAATACATACTGCGCCCCAGCACCAAGAATGCGTCTGCATCGGGGCCTCGGCCTCGGCGACGGACCAACCAAGCAAAGGAAAGACAGCATGTTCACGCGCACTCACCTCGCGGCCGCTCTGGCCTACGGAACCCTGGCCCTCAGCACCGCCGCACAGGCTGTGACCCTGGACGAACTCAAGAAGGACGGTCCCTTCACCATCGTCTCGGAAAAGCTGGCTGGCAGCGGCTACGGCAGCGCCACGATCCACACGCCCAAGACCGGCGGCCCGTACGCCCTGGTGGCCGTGTGCCCCGGCTTCGTCTCGCCTGAAAGCTCGATCGCACAGATCAGCAAGCGTCTGGCCACGCACGGCTTCTCGGTGATCACCATCGCCACGACCACGCTGCTGGACTTCCCGCCCAGCCGCGCCTCGCAGATCCTGGCTGCCCTGGACGCCGGCGTGAAGGTCAACACCGGCAACGCCGCTGGCAAGGTGGACAGCAGCCGCCTGGTGGCTTCGGGCTGGTCGATGGGTGGCGGCGGCACGCTGCTGGCCGCAGCCAAGACGCCCCGCCTGAAGGCTGCCGTGGCCTACGCACCGTGGAACACGCAGAACTCGCCGTTCAAGGCGATCACCGTGCCCACGATGATCTTCGGCGCCACGGGTGACATCATTGCCCCGGCCAAAACGCATGCCATCACCTTCTACAACGCCATCCCCAGCACCACGAAGAAGGCCCTGGCTGTTCTGCAAGGCGACAACCACTTCTTCCCCACCACGGCGGATGATCCTGTGAGCTACACCAACATCGCCTTCAACAAGCGCTTCGCCGATGGCAACACCGAGTACGGCCAGTTCATCAAGAACCTGGACGCCAAGTGGGCCAGCTACGAATCCACCGGCCCGTTCTGATCGCGGCCTGACCGACCCTGCTCGCCTGCCTGCCAGGTGAGTGATCGGTGAAAGACCGGTGCACATGGGGCACCGGTCTTTTGCTTTCATGGAACAAGGAACATCCGTGTCGACAGCGAAGTGGATCGCCTTATCGGCCCTGGCGGGTGCCGCCGTGGTCGCCGTGCTGGTGTGGACCCGCCCCCCGGCACCTGCCGACGTCAGCCAGGCCAGTGCCACCGCCGCATCCGGCCTGATCCAGGCGCACGTGCCCACCCCCGAGCCTGCCGGCTCAGAGCCCTTGCCCCTGCCCGGCATGGGGCAGATGCGCGCCATGGGCGCCAGCGCGCCTTCGCCCAACGCCCTGATCGACTCCGTCGCGCCGCCGGGCTGCCGCACCACCGACAACGGCGACATCGTGGTGGACGCCGACACCCGCGGCGATGTGGAGATGGTGGTGATGCTCTACAAGCCCGAGCAGGCCATGGCCCGGCTCGATGATGCCTGCCAGGACAAAGGCCCGCGTGCCAAGCAGGCCATGCGCAACCTGTACCAGCAGTACGTGCAATACATCACCGCCGTCAAGCAGACGTGGCCAGTGGAAGAGCAGACGGCCATCCCGGTCGAGAAGCTGGAAAGCACCCTGCACAAGAGCCTGCACGAGCTGCGCGTGCAGTACTTCGGCGCCGACAAGGCCTGCGCGATGTTCTGCGAAGAAGAAGAACTCACGCACCGCATGCTGACCATGGCGGTGACCTACAAGCAGAAGAACCCCAAGGCCACCACCGAAGAAGCGGTGGGCATGGCGCAGGCCGAGATCATGAAGGAGGTGCAGGCCAAGGCTGCAGCGCAAGAAGCGGCGGCGCAAGGCAAGTAAGCCTGCGAGCGCTCAGGCCCTCAAATGGGCATGCGGCTCCATGCCGGGTCGCATGCGTGCGCGTCCTCCTGGACGCCTGCCCGATTTGCCGGATCGTTGTGGGCGGCCAGGCGCATCTGCTGTCGCGCCCGCCGGAACGCACCGGGCGAGGACCCCGTCCAGCGCTTGAAGGCCCGGTTGAAGCTGGCATGGTCGGCAAAGCCCAGCGCCGCAGCCATCTCGGCCAGCGACATGTTGGTGTCGCTCAGATAGCGCTCGGCCGATGTGCGGCGCACGTCCTCCACCACCTGCCGAAAGCTCAGGCCACTTTCCTCCAGGCGCCGCTGGAGCGTGCGCGCAGGCAGCTTCATCGCAGAAGCCACATCCTCCAGGCTGAGCTTGCCGTCATCCAGCCGGATGTGGATGAGGCTGTGCAGACGGTCGATCAAGCGCTCTTCTCCGGGCGCCATCTCTTCGAGTTGCTTGCGGGCCTGATGCTGCAGCAGCACATGGCTGGCCGGATCGTGCGAGACGATGGCCATGCTGACGCAGGCGATGTCGCCATACATGGCGTCCTCATCCTGATGGAAGCGCACCTGCCCGCCGAAGATGCGCCGATAAGGCGCGAGGTCCGCCGGCTCGGGGCCGCGCAGGCACACGTCCAGCTTGAGATCGGCCCGGCCCGTCAGCCAACGCAGCCGCTCGGCCCAGATCGACAAGGACAGACGCGCCAGCCGCGGTGAGACCTCGGCACTCGCCGGGTTCAGGCGCAGAAAGAACTTGTCCGCCGTGAGGCCGGGCTCGACCATGAACACATCGTTGAGCAGGGAGTGATAGCGCCTGAGCAGGCCGGCCAGCTTGTTGACGTTCGGGCTGGTCATCAAGGTGAAGCCCAGCAGGCCGGCATGCCAGGGCTTGAACTGCTCGGCCAGCTCGGGCACCAGGTCACGGCGGCCCAGATGCTGCTCGGCCACGTCCATCAATGCGTGCCAGTCGGTCAGGGCGCAGCGGGCCGCCGGCTGGCGCTCATCCAGCATGGCCATGTGCTGCGGGCTCAGCACCTGCACCAGCTCTGGCCGCAGACGCAGCAGATACGAGACGAGCAGCCGCGCATAAGCCGCGTTCAAGGTGCGCGGGCTGTTGGCGGGAGCAGGCCTGGATGGGGACATGGGTTGCGGCCGAGGGGACGGTGCCGTGATTGTCTGACGCGGCGCCGGGGATGCCATTGGTGATCCTACGAAAAACAGTTCCCGAGGCCCTCGATCCCCCCGGATTGAACGGGCCCCGGACGGAAAAGCTTCGCACTAGAATGGCCCGCATGCCCTGCATGACCCCGTCCCTTTGCCTCCAGCCTGCTCTGCCGCCCCTGTCGACGGCGGCATCGGCCTGCCTGGCCAAGGTGGGTGTCGCCCAGGTCAAATCCAAAAAACAGCCGCTCGCCTGACCGGAGCAGCTGTTCCGTCAGTCGAGCGACGGAACAGGCTGCCCACCCAGGGTCACGACCCGGTCGGTATCCCAGGCAACCCAAGGCATCATGCCTGGCTGCATCCGGCGCCCTCCTGACGGTTTCCTTTCAAACCGGTCTTCCTCATGTCAGGAGCATGTTCCATGTCGGATTTCTCAGGTATCTGGGCGGCCATCGTCACCCCGTTTCAGGATCAACACACCCCGCATGCCGGGCAGCCGCTCGTCGATCACGCGGCCTTGCGCACGCTGGTGCAGCATCTGCGTGCCGAGGGCATCAGCGGGCTCGTTGCCCTGGGCAGCACCGGCGAAGCGGCCGCGCTGAACGATGCCGAGCAGGATGCCGTGCTGGGCACCGTGCGGGAGGCCGCCGAAGGCCTGCCCGTGATGGCGGGCCTGGCAGGCAACCACGTGGGGCACCTGCATGCACGCCTGGCCCACTTCAACACCCTGCCGCTGGCCGGTGTGCTCAGCCCCGCACCGTATTACGTGCGCCCTTCGCAGCCTGCGCTGGTGGCGCATTTCCAGGCGCTGGCCGATGCGTGCGAGGCACCGCTGGTGCTCTACGACATCCCCTATCGCACCGGCGTGACGATGTCGCTCGACACGCTGCTGACGCTGGCGGCCCATCCGAACATCCATGCCGTCAAGGACTGCGGCGGCTCGCTGGACAAGACGGAGGCCCTGATCATGGACGGCCGCTTGCAGGTGATGTCAGGCGAGGATGCGCTGATCTTCACCCATCTGTGTCTGGGCGCACACGGCGCCATTTCCGCGGCATCCCAGGTGGCACCTGCCGCCTTCATGGCCCTGCACGATGCCGTGAAGGCCGGGCGGCTGGCCCATGCGCGCAGATGGCAGCAACAACTGCGGCCCCTGCTGCAGGCACTCTTCACCGAGCCCAACCCAGCGCTGGTCAAGCAGGCGCTGCACATGCAGGGCTGGATGGCGCCCACCGTCAGGCCGCCCATGTTGCCCGCCAGCGACCCGGCTCAGGCGGTGCTGGCCGACGTGATGGCACAGGTGCTGCAAACCGGAGCCGTCGAAGAAGATGGCAGGCGCGAACACATCAATGCTCGCCCTGCGCCCCCGCCTGCTGCAGCCGCCACATCTGCGCATAACGGCCATTGGCCGCGATGAGCTGGGGATGCGTGCCGCGCTCGATGATGCGGCCCGCATCCATCACCAGGATCTCGTGCGCATGCACGATGGTGGACAGGCGGTGCGCGATCACCAGCACCGTCTTGCCCTGCGCCACCGCCGCCAGCTCGGCCTGGATGGCGCGCTCGTTGGCCGAATCCAGCGCAGAGGTCGCCTCATCGAACACCAGGATCGGCGGGTTCTTCAGCAGCGTGCGGGCAATGGCCACGCGCTGCTTCTCGCCGCCTGAGAGCTTGAGGCCGCGCTCGCCCACCATGGTCTCGTAACCCTTGGGCGTGTTCTGGATGAAGTCGTGGATGTGGGCCGATCTCGCAGCCGCCAACACCTCCTCGTGGGAGGCCTCGGGCCGGCCATAGGCGATGTTGTAGGCCACGGTGTCATTGAACAGCACCGTGTCCTGCGGCACGATGCCGATGCTGCGGCGCAGGCTGTCCTGCGTGAGGCCCTTGATGTCGTGGCCGTTGACGGTGATGCGCCCGCCCTGCACGTCATAGAAGCGATACAGCAGGCGCGCCAGCGTGGACTTGCCCGAGCCCGATGGCCCGACCACGGCCACCGTCTGCCCGGCCGGGATCTCGAAACTCACATCGTGCAGGATGGGACGCGCGGGTTCATAAGCGAACTCGACGTGGTCAAAGCGCACGGCAGGCGGCGCCTTGAGCAGCAACGGCTTGGCATCGGGAGCATCGTCCACTTCGCGGTCACGCTCCATCAGCGTGAACATCTTGTCCAGATCGGTGAGCGCCTGCTTGATCTCGCGGTAGATCACGCCCAGGAAGTTGAGCGGGATGTAGAGCTGGATCATGAAAGCATTGACCATCACCAGATCGCCCACCGTCATGCGGCCGGCCACCACGCCTTCGGTGGCGCGCCACAGCATGGCGATCAGGCCGATGGCAATGATGGTCTGCTGGCCGGCATTGAGCAGCGACAGCGTCTGCTGGGACTTGACCCCGGCCTTGCGCAGGCGCTCCAGGGCTTCGTCGTAACGGTTGGTCTCGAAGGCTTCGTTGTTGAAGTACTTGACCGTCTCGTAGTTGAGCAGCGAATCGATGGCGCGCGTGTGGGCCTTGGAATCGAGCTCGTTCATCTCGCGCCGAAAGCGCGTGCGCCATTGCGTGACGGACACCGTGAAGGCGATGTAGACCACCAGCGCCGTCAGCGTGATCCACGCGAACATCATGTCGAACTTCGTGCCCAGCAAAGTGAGCACCAGCACCACCTCGATCAAGGTTGGCACGATGCTGTAGAGCGAGTACGAGATCAGCGAATGCACGGCGCGGGTGCCGCGCTCGATGTCGCGCGTCATGCCGCCGGTCTGGCGCTCGAGATGAAAGCGCAGGCTCATGGCATGCAGGTGCCCGAACACCTTGAGCGAAATGCTGCGCGCCGCGCCTTCCGTGGCCTTGGCGAACACCAACTCGCGCAACTCGGTGAACAGCGAGGTGGACAGACGCAGCAGGCCATAGGCCACCAGCAGGCCCACCGGCACGGCCAGCAAGGCGCGCGCGCTGTGCGGATCGGGCGCGAGCGTGTCGACCAGGTTCTTGAGCAGCAGTGGCACGCCCACGTTGGCCACCTTGGCGCCCACCATGAAGGCCAGGGCCAGCATCACCCGCCACTTGTAGGCCCACAGGTAGGGCCAGAGGCGGGCCAGCGTCTCGCGGTCGGTGCGACGCGGGTGTGTGGCAGATGGGGCGTTTTCGGGGACGGGTATGGCTGCGTAACGGCGCATGGGCTCAGGCAATCTGAAACAATGCCGACACCTGAAGGGCATCGCTTGCGTGTGGATGCCCCATTGTCGACCGGATTCCCAGATGACCGTTTCACCCCCGCCCAATACCCTGATGACCCCGCCCGACCTGCATCCCGAGATGGAGTTGGTCATGCGCGTGATGCCCATGCCCGCCGATGCCAATGGCAACGGCGACATCTTCGGCGGCTGGATCATGTCGCAGGTCGACCTGGCCGGCTGCGTGCTGCCCGCCCGCATCTCGCGCGGCCGCGTCACCACGGTGGCCGTCAACCAGTTCGTGTTCCGCAATGCGGTATCGGTCGGCGATCTGTTGTCCTTCTATGCGCGCGTGGAGCGCATCGGCAACACCTCGATCACCGTGCACGTGGAAGTGTGGGCTGAGCGCCGCCCCGCCGATCCGATGCTGGTGAAGGTGACGGAGGCCAACGTCACGTATGTGGCCATCGACCGCGACGGGCGACCGCGCCCGGCACGCCCGGTCTGATCCAGGCGCCCTGCTGGCGGCGGCAACTGTGCGAAACGCCGCATGGCAGACGCCCGTCGGAGGCCCTGTCATTTGCATGGCCGCCGCAGGCATGTCACACTGTCTTCACGTGATTTGTGACGAGATTGACATGGCATACCGTTCTCAGCAACGCCCGATGGCCCCCACTCAGGCCCGTGCTGCCCGCCTGCAGGTGCAACAGCAGCAGAAGATGCTGCGCGTCACCGGCGGCCTGGTTGGCGCGACCCTGCTGGTTGCCAGCCTGGTGACCCTGCTCCAAAGCTGGCTCTGACCGTTTCACATCCTGGTGAGCCGGCCTTGCGCCGCACCGGGAGACGATGGTGATTTGACCCCGCGCAAGCCCTGCCATCCGGCAGGCTTCGTCTCTCGTGCGACGATCGCGGCATGGACGCCCTCACCCCCACCTCGATCGACGCTGTTCCCACCACCCTGCAATCGCAAGGCTGGGCTGTCATCGGCGCTCCCACCCTGTTCGACTGGCTGCATGCCGATGCCGCCGCGGCCGATGCCGTGCACGCGAGCTGGAACGACCTGCCCCCCGACACCCATCTGCGCGACGGCGGCCACTACCGCTTCCGCCGCCACAGCTGCTTCGTGCTGGACACGGCCAGCGGCGAGCTGACCCAGTCGCCCCACCGCGCACACTGGCAGCCGGTCACCTACAACGCCCTGCACGGCGGCTTCGAGCGCTGGTTCGAGCCGGTGCGCCCCGACATCACCCAGCACCCCATGTGGCGGGCGCTGCTGACGCAGATCGGACAGCTGCTGGCGCGGGTCAAGCCGGTGCCCACCTGGTACATCGAAGCGCATCAGTTCCGTGTCGACACCACCGGCGGCATCGGCCGGCCCACGCCCGAAGGCGCCCACCGCGATGGGGTCGATTTCGTGGCGGTGCTCATGCTGGCGCGGCACCAGGTCAAGGGCGGAGAGACGCGCGTCTTCGAAGCCGATGGCCCGCATGGTGTGCGCTTCACCCTGCAGCAGCCCTGGTCCACCTTGTTGCTCGACGATGCGCGGGTCATCCACGAATCCACGCCCATCCAGCCCCTGGGCGACCACGGCTGGCGCGACACGCTGGTGCTCACCTTCCGTCAGGGTGGATACCAGGGACCGGCCTGAGGCGGCCAGCCGATACACTCCACCGCGATGCTGCACGCACTGCGCCACACACACCGCCAATGGATGAGCTGGGCGATCGCCCTGATCGTCCTGCTGGGTGCGCTCGCGCCAACGGTGTCACGCTGGGTGCATGCCTCATCCTCGCTGCCGTTGGCCTTGATGGAGGTCTGTGCCACACGTGAAGCCGGGCCTTCGACGCTGGTGCTGAAGCAGGCGCCACTCACCCGGAGCGACAGCGGCTGGCCCGCATCGCCCCATGACATGGACCATTGCCCCTTCTGTGTGCTGCAGGGTGATGGCCATGCGCTGCCTCCTCCCGTGGCGTCGATCCAGATGCCATCGCCATCGGCTGCGGTCACCGCCCTGCCGCATCTCTTCCTCCATGCGCCCCGGCCCCTGCATGCCTGGGCGATGGCCCCTGCGCGGGCCCCTCCTTTGCTCACGACCTGACATCGATGCGGCCCGCCGCCTTGCAGCGGGCCATGCCTTGATCCGGGCCAGTTGCGCCGGCACGTCTGCCGTGCCGGCCTCGCCCACCGTGAGCACATCCATGAACCACCCCTTGAAGAAGTGGACTGCCGGCGCCATTGCGCTGCCTTGCGCATCCATCGGCCTGTCCGTCTCCTACACACCTCTGGCCTCAGCCGCCGACCCCGCCTCGCTCCCATCCCAGGCCGAAGAGGGCGTGGCGGCCCCCACCCGATCGCTCGGCGTGATCACCGTGCAAGGCTCACGGCCCACCTCGCTGCCCACGCACATCCCCACCAGCACGCATGGCGCCAGCCGCGAGGACATCGCCCGCACGGTCAACGCCACCGACAGCGAAGACGCGCTCAAATACTTCCCCAGCCTGCTGGTGCGCAAGCGCTACATCGGCGACTACAACCACGCCATCCTCTCCAGCCGGGCCTCGGGCACGGGCAACAGCGCGCGCTCGGTGGTGTATGCCGACGGCATCCTGCTGTCCAACTTCCTGGGCAATGGCATTGGCGGCCTGTCGTTTCCGCCGCGCTGGGGCCTGGTCACCCCCGAAGAAATCGAGCGCGTGGACGTCATGTACGGACCGTTCTCGGCGGCCTACCCGGGCAACTCGGCCGGCGCGGTGGTGGACTATGTGACGCGCATGCCCAAGCGCTTCGAGGCCCACGCCAAGATCGGCCATGTGGTACAGCCCTATGAGCTGTACCAGACGCGCGAGACCTTCGGGGCCACGCAGGCCAGTGTCTCGCTGGGCAACCGTGCCGGCGACTGGTCCTGGTGGCTCGGCGTGAACAAGACGGACAGCGAAGGCCAGCCGCAGACGTTTGCGACGCGCGTGGCCGCAGAGACCGTGCCTGCGCCCGGTGGCTCGGTGCCCGTGACCGGTGCGGTGGCTGGCCGCAATGCCAATGGCCAGCCCTGGTACATCCTGGGCACCGGCACGCAATACCACACGCGGCAGGATCACATGAAGGTCAAACTGGCGTATGAGTTCAGCCCCACCGTGCGTGCCAGCTATGTGCTGGGCCTGTGGCAGAACCTGTCCGAAGGGCGGCCCACGAGCTATCTGCGCGATGCGGCCGGCGCGCCGGTCTACAACACGGCCCTGCCGATCCAGATCGATGGGCAGACGTATGCTGCGGTGAACGGCGCCGCCTTCGTGGCCACGCGGGAGAAGCTCTTGCACGCCATGCACGGGTTGTCGCTCAAGCAGCGCAGCGGCGGCGAGTGGGATTGGGAAGTGGCGGCCAGCCTGTATGACTACCTGCACGACGACAAGCGGCAGAACGCCGCCAGCAATGCACCACCGCTGGCCCTCGATGGCGGCGCGGGCACGCTGTCCGACGGCAGGGGCACCGGCTGGCACAACCTGGCCTTCAAGGGCACATGGCGGCCGGCACAGGCGCAGGGCCGGCATGTGGTGGATGTGGGCTATCAGCACGATGCCTACAAGCTGCGCTACCAGACCTTCAACCTGAGCGGCAACCACATCGCGGACCTGCCTGCTGCCGGCGCAGCACCCGCCACCGAAGCACGGGGCAACACCACGCTGCAAAGCCTGTATGCACAGGACACCTGGCAGATGGCCGATGCGTGGAAGGCCGTGCTGGGCCTGCGTGGCGAGCGCTGGGAGGCCTTCAACGGCTACACGAAATTCACCAGCGGGCCAGCACCCGCACCTTATGCGGCGCGCCATGAGACGGCGTGGTCACCCAAAGCCGCGCTGTCGTGGCAATGGCGGCCGGACACCGTGCTCAAGGTGTCGGTAGGACGGGCCGTGCGCATGCCCACGGTCCACGAGATGTATGGCACGACCAGTGGCACCACAGAGAAGGTCAACGATCCCGATCTGCGGCCCGAGAAGTCCTGGACCACCGAACTCACGGCAGAAAAGGACCTCGGCCCGGCCCTGGCCCGCCTGACCTTATTCACCGAAACCACGCGCGATGCCATCTACGCGCAAAGGCTGGATGTGGGCGGCACCGTGGTCTCCCGTGTGCAGAACATCGACCGTGTCGGCACGCGTGGGCTGGAGGCCGCGCTCAACAGCGAGAACTGGCTGATGGACGGCCTGGACTTCTGGGCCAGCCTCACATGGACGGATTCGAAGATCAAGGCCAACCAGGGCTATGTCAACACACCGGGCGACACCCTCGGCAAGTGGCAGCCCAACATCCCGCGCTGGCGTGGCACGGCCTTGCTGAGCTACCGCTTCAACCCGCAGTGGACGGGCAGCCTGGGGGCACGGTTTTCAGGCCGCCAGTACCGCACGCTCAACAACGCCGACATCCATGGCGATGCCTACATGGGCGTGAGCAACTACCTCACGCTGGACATGCGTGTGCGCTGGAAGGTCAGCCAGCAATGGACAGCGGCCTTCGGCATCGACAACCTCAACAACGAGAAGTACTGGAACTTCCACCCGTACCCACAACGCAGTTACGCGGCCGAGCTGTCCTTCGATCTCTGATCGGTCTCTGATGGCACGCGCGCCTTCTTCAACTTTCGCCACTTCACATCGGATCATCATGCGAACCCTTCGATCTCATCTGCCCCATGCCGGCCTCGCGCTGAGCCTGCTGCTGACCGCGCCCGCCTACGCGCACATCACCCTGCCCAACGAGCCTGGACAGGCCGGCTCCGTCTACACCGCCCACTTCCGCGTGGGCCACGCCTGTCCGGATGCCACGGCCACCACCGGCATCACCGTGACCTTGCCTGCAGGCTTCGAGCTGCGCGAAGTACCGCCCCGGGCGGGCTGGACGATCAGCACACGCGGCGAGCAGGTGAGCTGGACGGCAGAGACGCCGCAGAACGCCTTGCCCCAAGGCGAGAAGACGACCTTCGTGCTGCGCGGCCGCCTGCCCGATCAGCCGGGCACGCTGTGGTTCAAGGTGAAGCAGACGTGTGACCGTGGCCAGGCGGATTGGGCCGAAGTGCCCGACGCCAACCGGCCGGCCAAACCCGCATTTCCGGCGGCCAAGCTGGAGGTGGTACCGGCGCAGCCGCCTGCGCCTTGACCCGCCCGCAAGGGCCCGGGACTCACCCCTCAACTCACGTGGGCGGTGGGGCGCTGCACATGGCGGCGCACCGCCTTGAGCATCTCCAGCAGGATCAAGGTGAGCAGGCTGGCCAGCCCGGCCACCTGCCACGTGGCGGCATCCGGCAGATCGAAGCGGAACAAGGCCCGCACCGGTGCCCACCACAGGCTGAGCGCCAGCAGGCCCGCCGTGATCGCCAGCATGCGCCACATGGCGCGGTTGGGCTTGAACACCGCCGCAATCAGGTTGGAGCCAAACGAGCGGTTGCTGAAGATCAGCGCCACATTGGCCCCGACCAGCGCGATGAAGCCCCCCGCACGGGCCATCGTTTCGGGTGCACCGGCCTGCAACAGCCACACATAGCAGGCGCCCACCACGCCCAGCGCGATGAGGCCCTGCATCAGGCTCCAGACCATCAGCTCGCCCGACAGCAGGGGCCGATCCGGCGCGCGCGGCGGGCGCTGCATGATGTCGCGCTCCTCAGGCTCGGCCTCGAAGACGATGGAGCACACCGGATCGATGATCAGTTCCAGGAAGGCGATGTGCACCGGGTGGAACAGCAGCGGCAGCCCCATCAGCAAAGGCAACAGTGACAGGCCGGCGATCGGCACATGCACCGCCATCACGAAGGCCATGGCCTTGCGCAGGTTGTCATCGATGCGGCGCCCCAGCCTCACGGCATCGACAATCGTGCCGAATTCGTCATCGAGCAACACGACGGCCGAGGCCTCACGGGCCACATCGGTGCCGCGCTGGCCCATGGCCACGCCGATGTCGGCGGCCTTCAGGGAGGGCGCATCGTTGACGCCATCGCCCGTCATGGCCACCACCTCGCCCTGCGCCTGGAAGGCCTTGACCAGGCGCAGCTTCTGCTCGGGCATCACGCGTGCAAAGACGGACACATCGCCGATGCGCCGGGCCAGCGCCTCATTGCTCATGGCCTTCATCTCTTCGCCCGTGATCAGCCCCGCAGACACATCCAGGCCCGCCTGCGAGGCCATGGCCAGCGCCGTGGCGGGATGGTCACCCGTGATCATGGCCACACGGATGCCCGCATCGCGGCACGCCTTGACAGCCGCAGGCACCGCAGGCCGCAACGGGTCTTCGAGCCCGACCAGGCCGAGGAACTCGAAATCGAAGTCGTGCTGGATGGCTGGCCAGTCGGCCTCGCTGCTCACACCCGGATGCCGGGAGCGTGCCACGGCCAGCACGCGCATGCCGCGCGAGGCCATCGCTTCGACGATGCCGCGCAAGGGCACGCGTTCTGCATCGGGCATGTGGCACAGATCGGCCACGGCCTCGGGCGCGCCCTTGGTGGCCACCACGTGCCCATCGTGCCCAGGCAGTTGCCAGACATGCGTCATGGCCAGCATCTCCGGGCTCAAGGCGTATTCGTGCGCCAGCGTGCCGTCGGGATGCCAATGAGGATCATCGGGCACGAAGGCCTGCTCGCCCAAGGCCCAGAAGGCCTTTTCCATCGGATCGAAGGGCTGCCGTTCGCTGGCCAGGATGCCGAAGGACAGCAGCAGGCGGTGTGCGTCTGTCATGGTCGAGGCGCCCTCGGCCACCTGCCATGCGACACCTTGCGCGTGCAGGGCCGCGATGCGCATGCGGTTGAGTGTGAGCGTGCCCGTCTTGTCGGTGCACAACACGGTGGTGGTGCCCAGTGCCTCCACCGCACTGGCGCGGCGCACCAGCACACGCTGCTGCGAGATGCGCCAGGCCCCCATCGCCATGAACACCGCGAAGATCAGCAGGAACTCCTGCGGCAGCATCGACATGGCCAGGGTGATGCCGGCCAGCAAGGCCGCCACGGGCTCGCCGCGCGTGGCCCAGTAAATCAGGGCCACCGACACGCTGATGGCCATGCCGCCGAAGCCGAACAGACGCACCAGCCGGCGCGTGTGGGCCTGCAGGGCCGATGACTCGGGTGCGATGTCGCGCAGGGCCACGCCGATGCGGCCGATCTCGGTGCGCGGTCCGGTGGCTGTGACCACCGCCAGGCCCTGGCCCCGCACGATCATCGAACCGGAGTACACCCAGGGCTGGCCATCGCCGCCAGGCCGCATGGCCGCGCCCTCGTCCTTCAAGCCCGCCGCCACCTTGGTGACTGGCACCGCTTCGCCCGTCAGCAGGGACTCGTCGGTCTGCAGATCATTGGCGATCATCACGCGGGCATCGGCCGCGATGCGGTCGCCCTCCTCCAGCACCAGCAGGTCCCCTTCCACCACCTCGCGCCCGGCGATGCGCACGCGCTGCCCATCGCGGATGACCTGGGCGCGCGGACTGCTCAGATCCCGCAGGGCTTCGAGCACGCGCTCGCTGCGCGCCTCCTGGAACAAGGTGATGGCCATGGACACGGCCACAAAGGCCAGCAGCATGGCGGCTTCGTGCACATCGCCCAACAGCAGGTAGATCACGCCGGCGCCGATCAGCAACTGCTGCATGGGCTCCTTGAAGGCCTCCAGCAGCATGCGCCAGATGGTGCGCCGGCCCGCCTGCGGCAGCTCGTTGAAACCCAGACGCTGCAGACGTGCCTGAGCTTCGGCTGCGCTCAGGCCCGTGGGCAGGGCCTCAGGATGCGAGGGTGGAGCCGAGTCGCTCATGGATGAGCATGTCCATCTGCGTGACCTGGATGGGCTTGGCCACATAGTCGTCGAAACCGGCATCGCGGATGCGCTGCACGTCCATGGGCAAGGCGTTCGCCGTGACGGCGATGACCGGCGTCACCCGCGTGGCCGGATCACGCCGCAACTCGCCCAGGAGCGTGTAGCCATCGATGTCGGGCAGGTGGATGTCCAGCAGGATGAGGTCGGGCCGATGCGCACGGGCCAGCTCCAGCCCCAGGCGGCCGCCGGGTGAAGAGATCAGCGTGACGCCTTTGTGCCTGGCCACGATCTGCTGCATCAACTCCAGGTTGGCCGGGTTGTCTTCGACATACAGCACGATGGCGTGGGCTGCAGCCTGCGGCTCGTGAGGCTGTGCCTGCGGGCCGGATGCCGACCCATGCATGGGCGCAGCTGCCTCGGCATCGGTGACCGCAGCAGCAGCCGGCACCACGTCTGCCTTGGGCAGATCCACCCAGAACAGGCTGCCCAGGCCCTCGTGGCTTTCGACGCCGATGCGACCCTGCATCAGCTCGGCCAGCCGCTGGCACAGGCTCAACCCGATGCCCGTGCCTTCGATCGGCCCGGCTTCTGCCCCCAGCCGGTTGAAGGGCTGGAACAACTGCGGCAGATGGCGCGGCGCAATGCCGACACCGTTGTCACGCACGCTGATGCGCACGGTGCGCTCGCCGATCGCCATGGCATCCAGCCATACCTGCCCGCCAGGCCGGTTGTACTTCACCGCATTGGACAGCAGGTTCAGCATGATCTGCTTGACGCGCACCGCATCGGCCTTGACGGCCAGCCGGCCTGCCGGCCCTTCGACCGGCGTCAGGTGCAGGCCGATGTGGTGCTCGGCGGCGGCCGGCTTCATCAGCGCCACCACTTCGGCCATCAGACCATGGATGGCGATCTCCTGCGGCTCCAGGGTCAGCCGGCCCGACTCCACCTGTTCCAGATCCAGCACATCGTTGATCAAATGCAGCAGGTGCTTGCCCGCGCGCAGGATCTCGTCGACATATTGCTTGCCCTTGGGCGTGGTGCCGGTGTCCATCTCCAGCAATTGCGAGAAACCGAGGATCGCGTTCATCGGCGTGCGCAGCTCGTGGCTCATGCGCGAGAGGAACTCGCTCTTGGCCCGGCTCGCGCGCTCGGACACATCGCGCGCTTCCAGCAGCTGGCGCGAGCGCTCCTGCACGATCTTTTCCAGCTCGCTGCCATGCCGCGCCAGGGCCTCCTGTGCCCGCTTGCGATCGGTGATGTCGCGCGAGAGCACGATGAACTGGTCGCGCCCCGCACGCCCTTCCCGCTTGCGCGCGATCGACAGCTCGAACCAGTGCTCGCCCTTGGGCAGATCCAGCCTGATCTGCACGCCACTGCTGCTGCCCTTGTGCGCCGCTTCGTGCAAGGCCTGCATGGTCTGCTCGGCCACCTCGGCAGGCATCACCTCGCGGATCAGCTTGCCCAGGAACTGCTCGGGCGGCATCATCAGCAACTCGTGCGAGGCGGTGCGGCACTCCAGAAACCGCCCATCGATGTCGACCTCGAACAGCAGATCGGGGATCGCTTCGAGCATGGCATCCAGATGCGAGGCGGCCGCTTCGGCCTTGAGCCGTGCCTCGTCGAGTTGCTGCACCGAGGCCGTCAGCGCACGCGTGCGGGCCTGCACACGGCGGCGCAGGCCCACATTCCAGGCGGCCAGCGCCAAGGCCACACTGCCCGTGGCGGCCAGCCCGTACATGCCGTATTGCCAGTAGCCCTCGCTCCAGGATGTGCTGGCCACGGGCGACCCGAGCCACCGCTCTTCGATTTCACGCCGCTCGGCGGGGGTGATGCGGGCAAAGCCTTCCTCCACGCGCTTGAGCATGGCCTGATCGCCCTTGCGCACCGCGCGATGGAACTGCCCCTTGAACAAGGGCGGCGAGTGTCGGAATGACTTTTCCAGCTGCTTGCGCTGCAGCAGATAGGAGGCCGGCTGGGCATCCGCGCAGAACACACGCACCTCACCGACGGCGGCGGCATCGATCACCGCTTCATAGTTGGGGTAGCGCCGGAAGGACTCCAGGCCCTCACGCAGCAACTCGTCGACGCAGGCATCGCCTTCCTTGACACCCACCGTGAAGCCCTTGAGCGATGCCGCCCCCTGGATGCCGGTGACGCTCTCGTGGAAGTAGATGGGCACTTCCACATCGGTGTGCGGGGGGCCGAAGTCATACACATCCATGCGCGCAGGCGTCTTGAACAAGGTGTCGATGACCTCGGCGCGGCCCATCTGGATCTCGACCTGGGCGCGCGCCCAGTCCATGCCCGTCAGACGCACCTTCACGCCGGTGCGCTTTTCCCACAGCGCCCACTCGTCCACGAGGATGCCTTGCAGGCGGCCGGCGTAATCACGAAAGACAAAGGGCGGGTAGTTGTCGTCGAGCACGACGGTGATGGCCTGACCTGCCGCGGCCGGCGCCGCCTGGGCCCATGCAGGCGAGGCGATGGTGCTTGCGCCATACAACATCACATTCAACAGAATGCCGACGCATGCCACGACCCAGGCCGACAGCATGCTCGCCCGCGGCCCCACGGCCCGCAGGCAAAGACGCCGCAGCATTGATGGCCGCCTGCCTTCAGGCAAAGCGGCAGACTGGCACTGACTCGACGAGCAGGCTCGCATCACGACCCATCCTGGCTTTCGTTTCCGGACATTATCGCCGGCGCCACTGCGAGCAAGCCGCAGCGGTCTGAGCCAGATCAGAAGCGGGAGAAATCGGGCTTGCGCTTTTCCATCACGGCCGCAATCGCCTCCTTGGCCGCGGGGCCACGCAGCAGCTCGCCAAAAAGCTTGAGCTCTGCGTCCATCACCGGCTTGAGCTGGGTCTGGCCCATCTTGAGCAGGGCCTTGGTGGCCTTGAGCGAGGCCATCGGCTTGGCAGCCAGCTTGGCGGCCTGGGCCTGCGTGTAGCTGTTGACCTCGGTGGGGGGCAGGATGCGGTTGACCAGGCCCATCTCCAGCGCCTCTTCCGCGTAGAAAGCCTCGCCCAGCAGCAGCTTCTCGGCCGCACGGGGGTAGCCCACCAAGTGCGGCAGCAGCAGGCTGGCGCCCGCCTCCGGGCACAGGCCCAGGTTCACGAAGGGCAGGCTGAAGGCCGCGTTGTCGGCTGCGTAGACCAGATCGCAATGCAGCAGCAGCGTGGTGCCGATGCCCACCGCCGGGCCGGCCACCGCCGCCAGCAGCGGCTTGGGAAAACTGCGCAGGATGTTCAGAAAGCGCACCACCGGTGCGGGCTCGGCGCCGGGCGTCATGTCCGGCGGGTTGTTGCGGAAGTCGGCCAGATCGTTGCCGGCGGTGAAGACCTCCACCGCACCCTGGATCACGGCCACACGCACGCTGTCATCCTGCGCAACCGCCTCCAGTGCCTCGGCCAGCGCGGTATACATGGCCGCGGTGATCGCGTTCTTCTTGTCCAGGCGGTTGAAGGTCAGGGTCAACACGCCGCCTTCGCGGTGCTGCAGGATGTCGCTCATGGGACAGGTCTTTCCAAATGCAAGAGCCTGCATTAGACGGCAAAAAGCCCCTCATGCCCGGCTCTCTGAAACACAAAAACCCGGCAAAAAACCGGGAGCGTGACGCGCTCACTGCCGCACCCACTGAAGGCTTCGCGGCCAAAGCGTTGCGGCAGATGAGGGCTTGAACAGACCGAAGTGCCCGATCTGTTTCATGCCCAATTCATGCGGATGCAGGTGCTCGAACTGCACGGGCGCGCTTTCGTACAAACGATAGAGCCGGCGGATGCCTTCCGGGCTGAGCAACTCGTCGTCATCCAGGATCACGGCGCGGATCGGCACCTGCACGGCCGCATAGCGCGCCCGCACGGCCGGCCCTTCCGCGCCCAGGTAATCCGGATGCAGACACCAGCGTCGCCACTGCCACATGGCCCCGGCCGGCAGATCGCCCACCGCACCGATGCGCTTGCCGGGGAAGTAGCCGGCGATGCCGATGCCAAGGGGTGCGAGCACCCACCACAGCAAGGGCGCCTGCTTGCGCACGGCGGGTGCGTTCAGGCGCCAGTAGCCATTGCCGCTGGCCACGGTCAACACATGCGAGAAGCGGGTCGGCTCATCGATCCAGCCGAAGAGTTGGCCGCCCAGGCTGTGGCCCAGGTACACGCGCGGCACATCAGGCCAGCGCGCGCAGAAGGCATCGACCACACCATTGAGATCCAGCGAAGCCCAGTCCGCGATGCTGGCCTTGAAGCCGCGCATCCGCTTGGGCGCCGAATCACCCATGCCGCGGAAGTCAAAGGTCATCACCGCCACGCCCTGCAAGGCCAGCCAGTTGGCATAGGCCTCGTAGAAGCGCTGCGGCACGCCCATGGCCTGCACGATCAGCACGGCGCGCTCCAGCGCCTGCCCCCCTTGCGGCAGGTAGACGCGTGCCGCAAGCGACCGCCCATCGCGTGCAGGCAGTTGAAGCGGTTGCATGGACATGGCCTGGCCCCTCCTTCTGCAGCCCAAGATCTGCAGTGAAAGAAAAAGCCCGCCAGGGATCACTCCCGGGCGGGCTCGGTGTCAGCTCAGGTGCGATTCAGGTGGGGCCCACAACGCATGCGTTGCAACCCGCCCTGCACCTGGTTCATCCGATCACAGACGCTCGATGATGCCGGCAGCGCCTTGGCCCGTGCCGATGCACATCGTGACCATGCCGTACTTGCCACCGGTGCGTTGCAGGCCGTGCACGACGGTCGCAGCGCGGATGGCACCCGTGGCACCCAGCGGGTGGCCCAGGGCGATGGCACCGCCCATCGGGTTGACCTTGGCGCGGTCGAGCACATAGCCCTTGGCGTCCAGGTCCTTGAGCACGGCCAGCGATTGCGCGGCGAAGGCTTCGTTCAGCTCGATCCAGTCCAGATCGGAGGCCTTGAGACCTGCGTACTTCAGCGCCAGGGGGATGGCTTCGATCGGGCCGATGCCCATGATCTCGGGCGGCACGCCCTTGACGGCAAAGCTCACGAAACGGGCCAGGGGCTTGAGACCGTACTTCTCGCAGGCTTCCTTGGAAGCCAGGATCAGACAGCCAGCGCCGTCAGAGGTCTGCGAGCTGTTGCCGGCGGTCACGCTGCCCTTGGCGGCGAACACGGGGCGCAGCTTGGCCAGGCCTTCCAGGCTGGTGTCGGGGCGAGCGCCTTCGTCTTGCGTGATGGTCTTCTTGGTGACCGTCACTTCACCCGTTTCCAGGTTGGGCGTGCGCACCTCGACCTCGATCGGGGTGGTCTCGGCCTTGAAGAAGCCGGCTTGCTGGGCGGCGATCGCACGGCGGTGCGATTCGACGGCGAAGGCATCCTGCTCTTCGCGGCTGATGCCCCACTGCTCGGCCACCTTCTCGGCGGTCATGCCCATGCCGTAGGCGATGCCCACGTTTTCATCGAGGTTCACGATGGCCGGGTTGAACGAAGGCTTGTTGCCGCCCATGGGCACCATGGACATGGATTCCACGCCACCGGCGATCATCACTTCGGCTTCACCGACGCGGATGCGGTCGGCGGCCATGGACACGGCGGTGATGCCAGCCGCGCAGAAGCGGTTGACGGTGGCACCGGCCACGGTCTTGGGCAGGCCCGACAGCAGCGCGGCGATCTTGGCCACGTTCATGCCTTGCTCGCCCTCGGGCATCGCGCAGCCGACGATGGCGTCTTCGATGGCAGCGGGATCCAGCGTGGGCACTTGAGCCAGCGCGTTCTTGATCACGGCCACCAGCAGGTCGTCCGGACGGGTGTTCTTGAACACGCCACGACCAGACTTGCCGATCGGGGTGCGGGTGGCGGCGACGATGTAGGCGTCACGAAGTTGCGTCATGTTGAATGCTCCGATCGATCAGTTGCGGACAGGCTTGCCGGTGGACATCATGCCCATGATGCGTTCTTGCGTCTTGGGGTGATCCAGCAGCGTGCAGAAGTGCTTGCGCTCGAGGGCCATCAGGTATTCCTCGGTCACCAGCGTGCCAGCGTCCACGTCGCCGCCGGTCAGGACGTCGGCGATCATCGAGCTGATCAGGTAGTCGTGTTGCGAGATGAAGCCGCCATCACGCATGTTGATCAGCGAGGACTGCAGCGTGGCCTTCACGTTGCGGCCGGCGACAGCGAACTGGCGCTTGAGCGGTGCGCGATAGCCGGACTCGAACATGGCCTTGGCCTGCTGGATGGCCACATACAGCACTTCGTCCTTGTTCGGAACGATCACGTCGCTCTCGAGCAGGTAGCCGTACTTGCGCGACTCGTGAGCCGACACACCGACCTTGGCCATGGCCGCAGCCTGGAAGCCTTCCTTGACGAAGCCGATCAGCTCGGCACCGTTCTGGCCGGAGACGCCCTTGGCGGCTTCGACCTGTTCAGCGGCACGGCGGGCCAGATACGTCAGGCCACCGGCACCGGGGATCAGGCCCACGCCCACTTCCACCAGACCGATGTACGACTCGATGGCCGCCACGCGCTTGGCGCAGTGGATGGCCAGCTCGCAACCACCGCCCAGGGCCATGCCATGGATGGCGGCCACGGTCGGCACGTTGGAGTAACGCACGGCCAGCATGAATTCCTGCAGCTGCTTTTCCAGCGGCTCGATGGCCTTGCCGCCACCTTGCATGAAAGCGGGCATCATTTCCTGCAGGTCGGCGCCGGCAGAGAACGGTGCATCGGGAGACCACACGACCAGGCCCTTGTAGCCGGTCTCGGCCATCTGCAGGCCCTTGAACAGGCCTTGCGACACGCCTTGACCGATGGCGTGCATCTTGGACTTGATCGACGCGATGATGACTTCGTCGTCCAGCGTCCACAGGCGGATGGAAGCGTCTTCGAACAGGGTCTTGCCGGCGGTGGCGGCGTCCGGGGCGTTCGAGCCCAGCACGCTTTCGCGGAAGAACTGGCGGCTGTAGACCGGCAGCTGGTTCTGCGGCTTGAACTTGCCTTCGGCGGCAGACCAGGAGCCTTCCGGCTGGTGCACGCCACCCTTGTCGGCGACGGGGCCCTTGAAGACCCACTCGGGCAGCGGCGCCTTGCTCAGCGCCTTGCCGGCCTCGATGTCGGCCTGCACGGCTTGCGCCACGTCCAGCCAGCCAGCGGCCTGCCACAGCTCGAACGGGCCTTGTTTGTTGCCATAGCCCCAGCGCATGGCGAAGTCGACATCACGGGCGGTGTCGGCGATCTCGGCCAGGCAGATGGCGCTGTAGTGGAAGGCGTTGCGCAGCACGGCCCACACGAACTGGGCTTGCGGGTTGCTGGATTCGCGCAGGGCCTTCAGACGCTCAGCCGGCTTGAGCTTGAGCATGTCCAGGACTTCCTTGTCGGCCTTCGCGCCACCGGGCACGTAGGTCATCGTGGCGGGGTCCAGGCGCAGGACGGTCTTGCCTTCCTTCTTGTAGAAGCCCGAGCCGGACTTCTGGCCCAGCCAGCCCTTTTCCAGCAGCTTCGTGACCACGGCCGGCTCATTGAAGTTGTGCAGGAAGGGGTCGTTGGGCAGGTTGTCGCGCAGGGTCTGCGAACCCTTGGACATGATGTCGGTGCCGACGATGTCCAGCGTGCGGTAGGTGGCCGACGAGGCACGGCCCATGCGCTTGCCGGTCAGGTCGTCGATGACGTCGTACGTCAGGCCCGACTTCTCGGTTTCGATCAGCGTGAACAGCGCGCCGGCGATGCCGATGCGGTTGGCGATGAAGTTGGGGGTGTCGTTGGTGCGGATCACGCCCTTGCCCACGGCCGTGGTGACGAAGCTTTCCAGCTGGTCGACGATGGCGGGGTTCGTGGTCGGGGTGGGGATGAGTTCCACCAGGTACATGTACCGCGGCGGGTTGAAGAAGTGGATGCCCAAAAAGCGCGAACGCAGCTGCTCAGGCAGCACTTGCGACATCTTGGTGATCGACAGGCCGGAGGTGTTGGTGGCCAGGATCGCGGTGTCGTTCACGAAGGGAGCGATCTTCTTGTAGAGATCTTCCTTCCAGTCCATGCGCTCGGCGATGGCTTCGATGATGAGGTCGCAGCCGCGCAGCAGCTCGAGGTTCTCTTCGTAGTTCGCGGGCTGGATCAGCGCGGCGTCCTCAGGCACGCCCAGCGGAGCGGGCTTGATCTTCTTGAGGTTCTCGATGGCCTTGATGGCGATGCCACTCTTGGGGCCTTCCTTGGCGGGCAGGTCGAACAGCACGACCGGCACCTTCACGTTGACCAGATGGGCCGCAATCTGGGCACCCATCACGCCGGCGCCGAGCACGGCCACCTTGCGGACATTGAATCGACTCATGTTCTCTCCTAGCGGAACTCTGTGTGAATGGAGATGGAGATTGAAAGACGCCAGCCATGGTGGTGCTGCCGGCGACTCCTGGTGCGGTATTCGATGTTCAGCGGGGCTGAGTCAGCCATGGATTGGCTGGGCTGGCAAGGCGCGAACCGCAGCGATACCGGGCGGTATCGCGAGGATTCGCAACGCTGTCAGCACAGTCAAGTCATGGCTGAATCAGTTCCGATGAGCGTCGAACACCGCACCCAAGCAAAGCCTGTCGATTAGAACAGGGCTTCGTCCATTTCCATCAGGGGCTTGAGACCCGCCTTGGCGGTGATCATCGCGGTCTCGACTTCGGGCAGCAGCTTGGCGAAGTAGAAGCGTGCCGTGGCCAGCTTGGCCTTGTAGAACGGATCGCCGGAGCCTTGCTTTTCCAGAGCGATGGCAGCCGAGCGGGCGAAGAAGTAGGCATACACCATGTGGCCGACCACGCGCAGGTAGTCGACGGCGGCAGCGCCCACTTCATCGGGGTTCTGCATGCCCTTCATGCCAACTTCCATCGTGAAGGCCTGCACCTTCTGGCCCAGGTCGCCCAGGGGCTTGGTGAACTCCTGCATGGCTTCGTTGTCGGCGTTTTCCTTGATGAAGCGGCCCACCAGCTTGCCGAACTTCGTCAGCTTGGCACCGCCGTCGCCCAGCACCTTGCGGCCCAGCAGGTCCAGCGACTGCACGGTGTTCGTGCCTTCGTAGATCATGTTGATGCGCGAGTCGCGCACGAACTGCTCCATGCCCCACTCGTGGATGTAGCCGTGACCACCGAAGACCTGCTGGCAGTGCACCGTGGAGATCAGGGCGTTGTCGGTGATGAAGGCCTTGACGATCGGGGTCAGCAGGGCGACGGTGTCTTCCGATTCCTTGCGGACGGCTTCATCCGGGTGGTTGTGGGCCTTGTCCAACTCGATGGCAACGAAGTACACCAGGGCGCGGGCGCCTTCGGCGTAAGCGCGGGCGGTCAGCAGCATCTTGCGCACATCGGGGTGCACGATGATGGGGTCAGCTGCCAGGTCGGGGCGCTTGGGGCCCGACAGGGAACGCATCTGCACGCGGTCCTTGGCGTAGTTGACGGCGTTCTCGTAGGCGACTTGCGTCAGGCCCAGGGACTGGTTGCCCACGCCCAGACGGGCGCCGTTCATCATCACGAACATGGCGGGCAGACCGCGGTGCGGCTGGCCGACCAGCGTGCCGACGGCGTCTTCCAGCACCATCTGGCAGGTGGCGTTGCCGTGGATGCCCATCTTGTGCTCGAGGCCACCGCAGTAGATGCCATTGCGCTCACCGATGGAGCCATCGGCGTTCACCTTGAACTTGGGCACGGCGAACAGCGAGATGCCCTTCGAGCCGGCAGGTGCGTCCGGCAGGCGGGCCAGCACCAGGTGGACGATGTTGGCGGCCATGTCGTGTTCACCGGCCGAGATGAAGATCTTGGCGCCGGTGATCTTGTAGGTGCCGTCGCCTTGCGGTTCGGCCTTGGTGCGCAGCAGGCCCAGGTCGGTGCCGCAGTGCGGCTCGGTCAGGCACATCGTGCCCGTCCACTCGCCCGAGGTCAGCTTGGGCAGGTACATCTTTTTCTGCTCGGGCGTGCCGTGCACTTCCAGGCAGGCGTGGGCGCCGTGGCTCAGGCCGGGGTACATCGTCCAGGCCTGGTTGGCAGCGTTCAGCATTTCATAGATGGCCTGGTTGACCAGCTGCGGCATGCCCTGACCACCCCACTCCGGATCGGCCGACAGGGCCGACCAGCCGTTTTCGATGTACTGCTTGTACGCGTCCTTGAAGCCGTCCGGCGTCTTGACTTCGTGCGTTTCCTTGTTGAGGACGCAACCCTGCGTGTCGCCCACCAGGTTCAGCGGCGCGATCACTTTGGAGGCGAACTTGCCGCCTTCTTCCAGCACCGCGTTGACGGTGTCGGCGTCGAGATCGGCGTAGGCCGGAATCGTCTTCAGCTCGTCAACAGCGCCCAGCAGCTCGTGCATCACGAATTGCATGTCGCGCAGTGGGGGGGTATAGGAAGGCATCGTAAAGCTCCTCGGTCAGAAACGCAGGGTGGTGAAACGAATGGAAACCTGATCAAAGTGCCAGGCGACGTGGGTAAAGCAAAAACTCAGGCTGGGGATGTCACGGGCGCGCCGGTTGCATAGAACTGCACGACGCGCTCGAACGCGATGCGGGCCCGCTCCACCGCACCGGCCGAGCGCAGGAAGCGCGCGTCATGGTGCAGCGAAAGGATGAGCCCATGGATCTCGAAGAGCATCTGCATCGGATCTGTATCGGGACGCAGATGCCCCATGTCGATGGCCATGCGGATGGCGCGGCCCAGCGCCCCATGCCACATCAGCACCATGCTGGCCAGCGCATCGCGCACGGGGCCAGGACGGTCGTCGAATTCGACGGCGCCACTGATGTAGATGCAGCCGGAATCGATTTCGGTGGCCACCTTGGCGATCCAGCTCTCGAACAGGGCGCGCAAACGCGGCAGGCCCCGGGGCTTCTGGATGGCCGGGCGGAAGACTTCTTCTTCGAAACGCTCGTGATATTCCCGGATGACGGAAATCTGCAGTTCTTCGCGCGATCCGAAATGCGCGAACACGCCCGACTTGCTCATGCCGGTGACTTCCGCGAGCGCACCGATGGACAGGCCCTCGATGCCCATCTGCGAGGCGAGGTTCAGGGCCGCATCCAGGATGGCTGCGCGGGTCTGCTGGCCCTTGTGCGCGCCGCGCCCACGCTCGCGCACGACCTCGGGGGCCGGCTTGGCGTCGTGGGGCAGAACGTCGGACACAGGGCTTCCTCGGCAGCGTTGCAGAATAAAACGAACGGTCGTGCTATTTTGCAGAAATTGCGGCGGCTGTGTGCACTTTCCAGAACTTTTTTTTGTGAACGCCCCCGCATCGTGGATGAATGCACGGCGGTGGCGGCGGCCTGCCCTGGGGCTCACCCTAGGTCAGCCGTGTGACACAGCGCCCGCCTGTTGCAGCCGGGCAGCGATCCCCTGCCCTCGGGAACGCCCATGGTTGAGAACTTCATCCCACCTGATCTATCCTGTTTGCATCATCGCCTTGTGGGGGTTGTATGGACGTGCTGCAACTTGACGTGTCAGGCCGTCCGCAGGCTTGGCTGTCAGCCAAGGATGCGGCTGTCTTGTATGCGAGCGAGAGTGTCGCGTGGACGCTGGGGGATCCGTTCATGGTCCTCAGAGGCGGCATCCAGCGACGCACCGGGATGCAATCGCGGCTGGAGATCCACCCGATCGTGGCCGTGCATGGCGCCGTGCCCAGCCGGGCCTGGCGCCAGCAGCCGGCGCTGTCCAACCCCAAGCTCTTCGTGCGTGACCGGCAGGTGTGTGCCTATTGCGGCCAGCGCTTCGGCCTGGATGACCTCACGCGCGAGCACATCGTGCCCACCTCGCGCGGCGGCCACGACACCTGGATGAACTGCATCACGGCCTGCCGCAACTGCAATGGCCGCAAGGGCAACCGCACGCTCAACGAGCTGGGCTGGTCGCTCTATTACCTGCCCTACGTGCCCAGCCTGCACGAGGACATGATCCTGCGCGGCCGCCGCATCGTGGCCGACCAGATGGAGTTCCTGCTGGCCAGCGTGCCGGCGCACAGCCGGCTTCGCCTGTCCTGACCCCTTGGGCGCCATTCATGAAAAAGGGCGAAGCCGAATGGCTTCGCCCTGGTAGAGCTTTGCGAGCGTGTGCCCACGCCCGCCGCGGCCCGATCAGGCCCAGTTCGCGGCAATGACCGGATTGAGCGTGGTCTGGTAGTTGGCCGGCAAGGTCGTCTGGCCGGTTGCAGGCTGCGTGAAAGCAGCCATCGCATTGACCAGGTTGGCCACCTTGCTGGCTGTCAGCACCTTGCCGTTGTCCAGCTTGATCAGGTCGACCTGGTAGTTGCTGCCACCCTTCCAGTTGGAGATCACCACCTCACCGTCGACGCCGATCACCGAGACGGCCAGATCGCGGCCATACATCTTGAACCAGATCTGGGATTCGGTCGCACCCTTGATGGCCAGGGTGTCCGTGCCCGTGGTGTCGTAGTTGGTGATGTAGTCGTAGCCGTCGCCGGAGTTGTAGGTGTACAGGTCGTTGCCCTTGCCGCCGCTGAGGGTGTCATCGCCCTTGCCACCCACGATGGTGTCGTTGCCGGCATAGGCGCTGATGATGTCATCGCCACCGTAGCCATAGAGCTCGTTGACCGCACCGTTGCCGAAGACGCCGTTGTCGCCCTCATTGCCGTAGCCGATCTTGTAGCTGCTCAGCACAAACAGGGATTCGGCGTTGTCGGCAAGCTTGTAGCCGCTGGCCATCACCTTGACCTCGTCATAGCCTTCGTCCACCTTCTCGGTGATGACGTCGGTGGCATTGAGCACGTAGTACAGATCGTTGCCCTTGCCGCCGACCAGCGTGTCCAGGCCGCCGAAGTTGCCGCTGAGCTCGTCATCGCCCGTGCCGCCCGTCACCAGGTTGTTGCCGGCGTTGCCCCAGATCTGGATGCCGCGGTTGTTGCCGGTCACGTTGATGTTGGCGCTGCCCGTCAGTTGGGTGTATTCGACGAACTCGCCCATGGTGTAGGACACAGACGAGTACACCTCGTCAAAGCCGCCACCATCGGCCTCGACGACCACATCGCCGGCGCTGTCGAGGGTGTAGACATCGTCGCCGGCGCCGCCGACCATCGTGTCGGCACCGGTGCCGCCATCGAGCACATCGGCGCCCTCTCCACCCAGCAGCAGGTCATTGCCGGCCAGCCCGCTGAGCGAATCGTTGCCCAGGCCGCCGGTCAGCATGTCTTCGGCTGCACCGCCTTGCAGCACATCGGCCGTGTCGGTGACCTCGCGCAAGAGCGCAGCGCGGTCCCAGATCCAGCCCGTCGCACTCTGGATGTAGGTGCTGTCGGCCGCGGCGCGCAGGAACCAGTCCTGCAGCAGGGCCTTGTCGGTTGTGCCGTTGATCGACAGGATCAGGTCCGAGCCGGATTGCGTGAAGCTGATGTCGCCGGGCGCCACATCGGTCCCGAGGATGAGGCGGTCCTGCGAGCCGTCGGCATCGAAGGGGCCGGCCGTGATGGTGTCAAAGCCGTCGCCGCGACCGAAGTAGTAGGTGTCGGAACCCGAGCCGCCACCCATCCAGTCGTCGCCGGCATCGCCGTACAGCGTGTCGTCACCGTCCATGCCGGCCATGACGTCCTTGCCCGCGCCGCCATGGAAGGCCTCGTTGGACGAGCCGCCCCACAGGCCGTCATCGGTGCCGGCCAGCAGCGTGTCCATGCCGACGCCGTTGATGTAGGCGCCATCGGCAAACCGGATGACCATGCGGTCGGCAGATGCGGCCAGCAGGTAGTCGTCGATGGTGAGCTTTTCGCCCGTGCCGCGCAGGGTGGCGACCAGTGCATTGCCCACCGTCGAAAAATCGACGTCGGCCATGGTGATGCCCTTGCCGAACTGCACGAGGTCATCGCGCCGATCGGCCACGGTGCCGGTCAGGATGCGATCGGCGCCATCGCCACGGCCGAAGAGGTAGGTATCGGCCCCGGCGCCGCCCGTCAGCGAATCGTCGCCGGCATCGCCGTAGAGGGTGTCGTCACCGGCTGCGCCATTGAGCACATCGTTGCCCAGGCCGCCGTCCAGCACATCGTTGGCGGCCGTGCCGGTCAGCGTGTCGGCCACCGACGAGAGCTTGCGGTCCACCATCGCGGCATCCCAGTAGCCGCCGCTGCGGAACTCGATGCGGGGACGGTCGGCCGCCACCAGCGAGGTGTAGCCCTTGACCAGCAGGGTCTCGGTCACATTGCTGCCCTTGAGGGTCAGCAGCAGATCGGTGCCGGAGAGGCTGACATCGACGTCGGCCATGTTGATCTCGCGGCTGAGCAGCACGCGGTCGGCCGCACCGGCCACGACGGTGTCCTGGCCATCGCCGCGACCGTAGAGGTAGGTGTCGGCGCCGGCGCCGCCATCCAGGGAATCGGCACCGCCTGCACCATAGAGCGTGTCGTTGCCGGCATTGCCGGTCAGGGTCTCGGCCAGCTGCGTGCCTTCCAGCCAGTCATCGCCGGTCGTGCCGGTGGTGATGTTGGCGCTGAGGTTGAGCTTGCGGTTGATGGCCGCGCCGTCCATGGACAGGCCATCGGCGAAATTGATCGCAACCCGGTTGCCGACGGCAGGCACGAAGTAATCCTTGAGCGTCACGCGCTCGAGCGTGCCGCGCACCGACAGGACCAGGTTGTTGCCATCCTTGGCGAAATCGAGGCTGGAGGTGTCCAGGTCGTACGACAGACGCAGCTGGTCGCTGGCACTGGCGGCCGAGCCGGCGAGGATCACGTCGCGGCCATCGCCGCGGCCGTACAGATAGGTGTCGGCGCCATCGCCGCCGTCCAGCGTGTCGGCACCGATGTCGCCATACAGCGTGTCGTCGCCTTCCAGGCCCATGAGCGAATCCTGGCCCAGGCCGCCATGCAGCATGTCGTCGCCGGTGGTGCCGGAAGTCGAGCCATCCACACCCTGGTACAGGCCCTTGATCTGCTGAAGATCGAGCTGCGAGCCGTCGCCGAAACGGATCAGCGCCGAATAGCTTTCCGGATCCGAAATGAAGTTCTTGAAGCGCAGCGAGTCGCCGGTGGCGCGCAGGCGGAACACCAGGTCCATGCCGTCGATCACGCTGTCGACATCGGCCGCCGTGACATCGGAGCCGAACTGGATCAGGTCCTGCTGGTCGTACAGGAAAGAGGTGGAAGCCACGAGCGTGTCGCGCCCGTCGCCAAAGCCGAAGTAATAGGTGTTCGTGCCTTCGCCGCCCACGAGAGAGTCGTTGCCGCCGTCACCGTAGTAGGTGTTGACGCCGCCCAGCGCAGCGATGGTGTCGTCGCCCAGGCCGCCGTCGATCATGTCGGCGTTGTCGCTGCCGGTGAGGCTGTCGTTCGACGAGGCGACCTTGCGGTCGATGGTGGCCGCATCCCAAACGATGCCGTCGATGAACTGAAAGCGCATGCGATCCGCCGCGGCGATCGCAAAGTAGTTCTGCACATACAGCCCATCCTTGCCGCCGATGACGGACAGGATCAGGTCGTTGCCCGAGCGGCTGGCGTTGAAGTCGGTCACCATCAGCCCGTGACCAAAGCGCACGCGGTCCGTGACGCCGCCCGATGCCGCGCCGGCCACCACGGTATCGAAACCGTCGCCACGGCCGAAGACGTAGGTGTCGGCACCGTCGCCACCGTCCATCGAATCATTGCCGGCGTCGCCGTACAGCGTATCGTTGCCGGTGCCACCACTGAGGGTGTCGTTGCCGATGCCGCCGTCCAGCACATCGGCGCCTGTGGTGCCGGCAAAGCTCTGGCCGACGCCGCTGATCTTGCGGGTGATGGCCGTGCTGTCCCACACGGTGCCGTCGGCAAAGCGCACGGCCGGGCGGCTGGCCGCGGCCAGGCCGATGTAGCCCTGCAGGATCACCTTGTCGGCCGTGCCGCGCACGCTCAGGACGACGTCATTGCCCTGCTGCGACACGTTGACATCGCTGATGTCGATGGCCGCGCCGAAGACGAGCTTGTCGCCCGCGCTGGCCGCGCTGCTGGCCACGATGGTGTCGCGGCCGTCACCGCGACCGAAGTAGAAGGTGTCGGCGCCGTTGCCGCCATCCAGCAGGTCATTGCCGGTGCCGCCGTAGAGGGTGTCTGCACCGTCGCTGCCGTTGAGCGTGTCGTTGCCCATGCCACCGTCCCAATAGTCATTGCCAGTGGTGCCGGTATAGGTGTCGTTGGTGGCATTGACCTTGCGCACCATCGCGTTCTTGTCCCACGTGGTGCCATCGGCAAACACGACGGACGCGTTGTAGGACTGAGGATCGTCGGCAATGTTCAGGAAGCTGACGGACTCCTTGGAGTCCCGGATGCTCATCAGGAAGTTGGCCGCGTCGTTGGTCACGGACAGATCGGCCATCGTGATGTCGCTGCCCAGGCGCAGCACGTCGGCCTGGTCCACCGTGCCTTCGGCCAGCGAGAACACGCCGATGAAGTCCTGGCCGTCACCGCGACCATAGTAGTAGGTGTTCTGGCCGCCTTCGCCCGTCAGGAAGTCGGTGCCCACCCCGCCGTACAGCGTGTCATTGCCATCAGCGCCGTTGAGGATGTCGTCGCCAGCAGCGCCGTAGTAGAAGTCGGCACTGGCCGTGCCTTCCTTGTAGTCGCCGTTGGTGGTGATGTCGGTGTTGAAGATGGCCTTGATCTCGGCGCTGCCCAACTGCGTGCCATCGTTGAAGACCAGGCGCGTACGAGCGACCTCCAGCGGCGTGCTGTAGTTGAGGATGCGGATGCTGCCGCGACCGCTGGAAAGGGTCACCACGAGCGTGGAGCCCTCCTGCGTCATCTTGACGTCGGCCATGGTGATGCCGGGGCCGAACTTCAGGATGTCCGCGCTGGATGACAGCAGGCCGCTGGTGTTGGAGACGATGGTGTCGTTGCCATCGCCGAGGTTGTAGACATAGGTGTCGGCGCTGCCACCGCCATCCATGTAGTCATCGCCAGCGTTGCCGGTGAGTGTGTCGGCGCTGGAGCTGCCGGTCAGCGTGTCATTGCCCGATGTGCCTGTGTAGGTACCCATGTTTTTTGCCCGCGAAGCGCTGTGAGGTGCAGAACGTCGCCGGATGTGCGAACCACATCCAGCATGTAATGAGGGTTGTTTATAGGCTTGTCGCCATGTGCAACCCCTCCGCACTTGCCCGAGCTTTGCGAGCGATCGGCTTGCCCACCCCTCAGACAAGGGGCGGGGAAGCACCGGATTGGACGGCCTGTGACAGCCGTCGCCTCGTCATTTCGCGACTCAGACCCAGTTCGCAGCGATCACCGGATTGAGCGCCGTCTGGTAGCTTGGCGGCAGCGTGGTCTGGGCCGGCTCCGCGAACGCCGCCATGGCCTGGACCAGCTTGGTGGCGCCGGCCACATTCAGCGTCTTGCCGTTGTCCAGCCGGATGGCGTCGACCTGATAGGCGCTGCCCCGCGCCCACGAGCCGATCTGCACTTCCCCATCCTGACCGATGACCGACACCACGAGGTCCTTGCCGCTCATGCGCAGCCAGATCTGCGATTGACTGGCGCCGTGGATCCACAGCGTGTCGTTGCCTTTGGTGTCGTAGTTGCTGAGGTAGTCGTCCCCATCTCCAACGGTGTAGTGGTAGAGGTCATTGCCGGTGCCGCCGCTGAGCAGGTCATCGCCCTTGCCACCGGTCAAAGTGTCGTTGCCACCGTAGGTGCTCAAGAGATCGTCGCCGCCGCCGCCTTCCAACACGTTGGCCGCGCCGTTGCCGTACAGGCCATTGTCGGACTCGTTGCCATAGCCTGCCTTGATGTTGCTGAGCAGGGTCAGGGATTCGACATGGTCGGCCAGGCGGTGATCCGTGACCATCACCTTGACTTCGTCATAGCCGCCGTCCGCCTGTTCCACCACGATGTCGCCCTGGTTGAGGACGTAGTACAGATCGTCCCCTGCTCCGCCGATCAAGGTGTCCCGGCCGCCGAAGTTGCCGCTCAGTTCATCGGCGCCCGCACCGCCGGTCACCACGTTGTTGCCGGCATTGCCCCAGATCTGCACGCCGGCGTCCGAGCCTGTGGCGTCGATGTCGGCACTGCCTTGCAGTGCCAGATATTCGACGTTTTCGGGCAGGGTGTAGCTGTACCAGGCATAGACCTCGTCGAAGCCGCCGTCGGCATATTCGATGACCACGTCACCAATGTCTTCGAGGTTGTACACATCGTTCCCGCGGCCGCCAGCCAGCGTGTCGAGCCCCTCGCCGCCGTTGAACGTGTCTGAGCCGTCATCGCCCACGAGATAGTCGTTGCCAGCCATGCCCTTGAGGAGGTCGTCGCCGCGGCCGCCGAGGAGGACGTCATCGTCTGGCCCACCGTACAAGGACCCGTTGCCCTCGGCGAGCTTGCGTTCGAGTTCAACGGCATGGAGGATGCGGCCATCACCGAACTGCAGCATCGTGTGTCGCGGCATCGTGGGGACAAACCAGCCAGCCAGGGTGATCTGGTCCGCGGCGTCTTGCAAGCCGATGACCAGGTTGTCTTGATCGCGCACCACGCGCAGCGAAGCCAGGGTGATGTCCGCGCCGAAGCGGATGGTGTCGGCTGGTGCCAGCGCGTCGTAGCCGGCCGACACCACGGTATCGCTGCCATCGCCACGCCCGAAGATGTAGGTGTCTGCACCTTCGGCACCATCGAGCGTGTCGTCGCCTGCGCCGCCATGCAGCGTGTCGTGGCCCAGGCCACCCCACAGCAGGTCTCGGCCCAGCCCGCCTTCGAGCACGTCGTCGTCCGGCGTGCCCATCACGGTGTCGTCGCTGGCATACAGCTGGCGCTGCACGGCTGCACCATCCCAGTAGCCGCCATCGGCAAACACCAGCTGCGTGCGATCGGGCTCGGGCATGTACATGTAGCTCAGCAGCCGCACGCTCTCGCCCGTGGGCTTGAGCGTGACGATCAGGTCTGCGCCTTCCTGGCGCAGCGCCACATCGCCCATCCCGATGCCATGACCCAGCACCAGGCGGTCGGGCTGGCCCGGGCCGCCAGGCATCGCCGGGCCCACCGTGTCGTTCCCGTCCCCCAAACCGAAGAGGTAGGTGTCAGCACCTTCGCCGCCATCCATCCAATCATCGCCGGCGCCGCCATGCAGCGTGTCGCGGCCCATGGCACCAAACAAGTTGTCTCGGCCCAGGCCGCCTTCGAGCATGTCGTTGTCCGGCGTGCCGTACAGGTTGTCGTCCGTGTTGACGAGCTGGCGCTGCATGGCTGCACCATCCCAGTAGCCGCCGTCGGCAAACACCAGTTGCGTGCGATCAGGCTCGGGCATGTACTGCCAGCCCGTCAGCCGCACGCTCTCGCCACTTTGCTTGAGTGTGACGATCAGGTCCTGCCCCTCCAGGCGCAAGGCCACATCGCCCATGCCGATGCCGCGGCCCAGCTTGAGACGGTCAGGCTGGCCGGGGCCGCCCGGCATGCCGGGCATGACCGTGTCGTGCCCATCGCCCAGCCCGAACAGGTAGAGGTCGGCGCCTTCGGTGCCATCCAGCAGGTCATCGCCCTGGCCGCCATGCAGCGTGTCGTTGCCCGTCGCGCCCATGAGCGTGTCGCGCCCCAGCCCGCCTTCGAGCAGGGCGCCGCCTGGCGCGTTGCTGTAGACCATGTCGTCCGACCACTGCAGCTGCCGGCGCACGTCCTGGCTCGTCCACTGGCCGCCTTGCGCAAAGGCAATCACCACACCGTCGGGCGTCGAGCCGTAGAAATAGTTGTCCAGCGTCACACGGTCGTTGCTGCCCCGCACGCTCAGCTCCAGGCCACCCATGGTGTTGTCCTTGACCACCACGTCGCCCACGTCGATGCCTGCGCCCAGCAGCAGCCTGTCCTGCCACTGCGGATCGTTGAACAGCACCACCCGGTCCTGGCCATCGCCACGCCCGAAGACGTAGGTGTCTGCACCTTCGGCCCCATCGAGCGTGTCGTCACCGGCGCCACCATGCAGCGTGTCGTGGCCCAGGCCGCCCCACAGCAGGTCTCGGCCCAGCCCGCCTTCGAGCACGTCGTCGTCCGGCGTGCCCATCACGGTGTCGTCGCTGGCATACAGCTGGCGCTGCACGGCTGCACCATCCCAGTAGCCGCCATCGGCAAACACCAGCTGCGTCCGGTCGGGCTCGGGCATGTACAGGTAGCTCAGCAGCCGCACGCTCTCGCCCGTGGGCTTGAGCGTGAGGATCAGGTCTGCGCCTTCCTGGCGCAGCGCCACATCGCCCATCCCGATGCCATGGCCCAGCACCAGGCGGTCGGGCTGGCCCGGGCCGCCGGGCATCGCCGGGCCCACCGTGTCGTTCCCGTCTCCCAAACCGAAGAGGTAGGTGTCGGCACCTTCGCCGCCATCCATCCAATCATCGCCGGCGCCGCCATGCAGCGTGTCGCGGCCCATGGCACCAAACAAGTTGTCTCGGCCCAGGCCGCCTTCGAGCATGTCGTTGTCCGGCGTGCCGTACAGGTTGTCGTCCGTGTTGACCAACTGGCGCTGCATGGCTGCACCATCCCAGTAGCCGCCGTCGGCAAACACCAGTTGCGTGCGATCAGGCTCGGGCATGTACTGCCAGCCCGTCAGCCGCACGCTCTCGCCACTTTGCTTGAGTGTGACGATCAGGTCCTGCCCCTCCAGGCGCAAGGCCACATCGCCCATGCCGATGCCGCGGCCCAGCTTGAGACGGTCAGGCTGGCCGGGGCCGCCCGGCATGCCGGGCATGACCGTGTCGTGCCCATCGCCCAGCCCGAACAGGTAGAGGTCGGCGCCTTCGGTGCCATCCAGCAGGTCATCGCCCTGGCCGCCATGCAGCGTGTCGTTGCCCGTCGCGCCCATGAGCGTGTCGCGCCCCAGCCCGCCTTCGAGCAGGGCGCCGCCTGGCGCGTTGCTGTAGACCATGTCGTCCGACCACTGCAGCTGCCGGCGCACGTCCTGGCTCGTCCACTGGCCGCCTTGCGCAAAGGCAATCACCACACCGTCGGGCGTCGAGCCGTAGAAATAGTTGTCCAGCGTCACACGGTCGTTGCTGCCCCGCACGCTCAGCTCCAGGCCACCCATGGTGTTGTCCTTGACCACCAAGTCGCCCACGTCGATGCCTGCGCCCAGCAACAACCTGTCCTGCCACTGCGGATCGCTGAACAGCACCACCCGGTCCTGGCCATCGCCACGCCCGAAGACGTAGGTGTCCGCACCTTCGGCACCATCGAGCGTGTCGTCACCGGCGCCGCCATGCAGCGTGTCGTGGCCCAGGCCACCCCACAGCAGGTCTCGGCCCAGCCCGCCTTCGAGCACGTCGTCGTCCGGCGTGCCCATCACGGTGTCGTCGCTGGCATACAGCTGGCGCTGCACGGCTGCACCATCCCAGTAGCCGCCATCGGCAAACACCAGCTGCGTGCGATCGGGCTCGGGCATGTACATGTAGCTCAGCAGCCGCACGCTCTCGCCCGTGGGCTTGAGCGTGAGGATCAGGTCTGCGCCTTCCTGGCGCAGCGCCACATCGCCCATGCCGATGCCATGGCCCAGCACCAGGCGGTCGGGCTGGCCCGGGCCGCCGGGCATCGCCGGGCCCACCGTGTCGTTCCCGCCCCCCAAACCAAAGAGGTAGGTGTCGGCACCTTCGCCGCCATCCATCCAATCATCGCCGGCGCCGCCTTGGAGCAGGTCATCGCCCTGGTTGCCCCACAGGGTGTCGTTGCCCTGCTGGCCGGACAAGGTGTCCGCCTCGCCGCTGCCCCACAACTGGTCGTCGCCCATCCCACCTTGAACGATGCTCATGTTTCCCCCTTGCGTTTGGATGTGGACCCGCCCGCTGATGCGCCGGCGCGTCATGCCATGGATAGCAGCAAGGATAACAAGGCGGGCCCGGGGTCATCCCCCTCGCAATGGGGAGGCAGGGCAAACGCGAAGAAGTCAGCGCGAAGCCAGGCCCTCGAAGGTGGTGACCAGCACCCATTCGATGATCTGCACCGTGTCATGCCCGCCTGCCTTCAGCACGCCCAGCACCGGATCGCAGGCACGCGCGAACAAGGTGTAGAGCACCACTTCAGGCGGCACGGCCCGGGTAAGCTGTCCGGCTTCCTGGGCTTGCGTGATCCAGGCTCCCAGGCGTTCGCTGACTGTCATGAGCTGGGTCATGTAGTCCATGTCGGCGATCAGGGCGGCGCGCAGGCTGGAGTTCTGTGCCGGCAGGGATGGCATCTCACCAGCCAGTTGCACTTCCATGGTCCAGCGCACGACCGCCTTGAGGCGGGCCCGGGCATCGGGCAGGCCCTCGGCATCGATGCGATCCAGCTCCGCCAGGGCGTGGGTGAGCAGGCGCTTCATGGCCGCAGCGGCCAGCGCCTCCTTGGAATCGAAGTGCTTGTACAAGCTGGCCTTGGCGATGCCCACCTCCGCAGCCACCTCGTCCACGGTCATCAGGTCGAAGCCCTTTTCCGCCAGGAGACGGTTGACCGCGTCGACGATGGCGTCTTCGCGTGCCTTGAGGACTTGCTGCTTGAAGGGGAGTCGGGCCATGGGGCGATTGTAGGAGGCGGGCTTGTCACCCACCGCAGCAGGGACGCGACAGAACACCGGCCTGAGCCGGCGGCACACGCGTCATTCCCGTGGCGCGACCGCTTTGCGGGGGCCTGGCACGCCTCGCTGGACCACATAACGGGCCTGCGTGTGCAGCCGCGCGCCCGGCCGCACCGGATGGGGCGTCGCCCTGAAATCGCAACTGAGCTGGCCCGGGGTCACCTCGATCAGGGCATAACCACGCTCTTCGCTGCGCGCGTGCAGCAGATCGGGCTGGACCGACTTCATCCAGCCGGTCAGCAGCTCGCTCATGCCGGGGCTGGTCACCGAGCCCACCGCAAATTCGCTGGCAATGAGGGGCGAGGCGGCATCGGCCGGACGCATGCGCAGGTTCGCCGCCACGTGCCGGTGCACATCCCCCGAAAGGAAGACGACGTCCTGCACGCGGGGCTGCGCAATGGCCTCCATCAGCCGGTCGCGCGCAGCCGGGAAGGCATCCCAGCCATCGCCATAGACCAGCGCACCCAGTGGCGTCTTCACCGAGGCAGGAGACACCTGCGTCGGCTGGGCAATGATCTTCCAGTCGCACATGCTGGACGCCAGGCCCTGAGCCAGCCAGGCTTCCTGCTCCGTGCCCAGCAGGGTGCGCGCCGGTGTTTTGACGTCCTCGCAGTTCCACAGCAGCTTGCCCTGCTTGTAGGCATGCAGGCCCTGACAGACGGGCCGGTCGCGGTATTGGCGGCCATCGAGCGTCCAGATCTCGGCCAGAAGTCCCCAGCGATAGCGCGCCTGCATCGGCATGTGCGAGCCGACCGGCGCGCGGCGCGGCGAGATCGGCAGGTGCTCAAAGTAGGCGCGGAAGGCCTGCGTGCGCATGCGCAGGAACTCGTTGCGATCGGGCACTTCGGGCGCGTAGTCGCCGGCGTAATCGTTGAGCAGCTCGTGGTCGTCCCAGACCATCAGCCAGGGATGGGCGGCATGCGCGGCTTGCAGGTCCGCGTCCAGCTTGTAGCTGGCGTGGTGGAGGCGGTAGTCGTCGAGCGTGAAGTCCGACATCACATGGGGATGGCGGCGCACGCGCTGATACGGGCGCACTTCGGTTTCGTAGATGTAGTCGCCCAGGAAGATGACGAGGTCGACGTCGGCGCGCGCGATTTCGCGGTGGACATCGAAGGTGCCGGTCTCGTAATGCTGGCAAGAGGCCGCGGCGATGCGCAGCCGTGGTGGCTCATCCTGGTGAGCCGGTGCGGTGCGCGTACGCCCCACCGGGCTGACTTGCCCGCCGGCCAGGAAACGATAGTGGTACGCACGCCCCGGCGCCAGATCGGTGACCTCGACATGCACGCTGTGCGCGCCATCGGGACCCGCCACGGTCACGCCGGATCGGGCCACGGCCGCAAAGCCCTCGTCCTCCGCGATCTCCCAGCGCACCTCCACGGCCTTGGGCGGCATGCCCCCATCCCGCGCCATCGGACGAGGGGCCAGGCGCGTCCACAGCACCACCGAATCGGGTTGCGGCTCACCGCTGGCCACGCCCAATGTGAAGAGCGGCGCCGTGCTGCGCCAGCCCGCATCCTCGGGCCCCTGGGCACGTGCCGGGGTGGAGAACAGCTGGTGCCAGGCGGTCCAGGCGGCGGTCTGAGTCCAGAGAGAAAGCAGTCGTCGGCGTTGCATGAAGGCGCCGATTATCAATGCAAGCATGGCCACGCCCGGCCCAGGGCCCCGGCTTGGGGGCACAATGACCTGAGGCCACCTTGCCGCCTCTGGAGACGCCCATGCCCACACGCCCAAGCACGCCCGATCCGACCGGCGCCACGCCTGCGGATCAAACCAATCCGTTTGCCACCTTGAACGCAGGCCTGGGCGCCGGCCTGGACTTCTTCCAGGACTGGCTCAAGGCCGCCGGCAGCGCACTGCCCAACATGCCCGGCGCGCAAGCAGCCACGGGTGCGGGTGGCATGTCGGCGTGGACCATGCCGACACTGGATCCGGTCGAGCTGGAAAAACGCATCCAGGACCTCAAGACCGTGCAGTTCTGGCTGGAACAGAACGCCCGCATGATCGCCATGACGATCCAGGGGCTGGAGGTGCAGCGCATGACGCTGTCCACGCTCAAGGGCATGAATGTGTCGATGGATGCGCTGCGGGAATCGCTCAAGGCGCGCGCGGGCTCGGCTGCGGCATCCTCGTCCGGCACAGGAAGTTCGGGATCGGACGATGCACCGGCTCAGCCCGCTGCGGCAGAGGGATCTGCCAGCACGGGTGGCGACGCCTCGGCCGAAGCCAATGAACTCATCAATCCCATGCGCTGGTGGGACACGCTGACGCAGCAGTTCACGCATCTGGCTTCGCAGGCAGCGCAGACGGTCAATGACTCGGTGGGCGAGTCGATGGACCGCCTCAAGCAGGCCCAGGCCAAGGCCGCCGAAGCAGCCGAAGCCGCGGCCAGCACCGCCACGCCGTCGGCAGCCCGTGCCGCGGCCGGTGCCGCCCCTGCCTCTGCCGCCGTCGGCAAGACCGCACCCGGCAAACGTGCGGCAAGCAGCACCACCACGGCGGCACGCAACGCCCCCTCACGCCCTGCGCCGGCGCGCAAGCCGGGCGCATCCGGGCCTCGGGGAGGCTGACCCGGTGAAGCCCGCGCCGCTCCAGTTCCTGCACGCCCACGCCACCCACCCGCGGGCGGATCTGGCCCTGGAGCTGGTGTGGGCGCAACTGGCTTCGCAAGGCGTGCAGGCAATGTCGCCCACGCTGGGCTGGTGCTACCTCTCCGAAGATCTGGCCGATGGCGCTGACACCCTCCTGGCGGGGCTGCGTCAACGGCTGCCGGGCGTGGCCTGGACGGGCGGCATCGGCACCGGCGTGCTGGCCAGCGGCATCGAATATGTGGATGAGCCGGCATTGGCCGTGATGCTGTGCAATCTGCCGCCGCAGGATTTCCGCATCTTCCACGGCCGCCAACCCCTGCCTTCGCCCGGCACGTCTTCGTCCGTCCCGATCTGGCAGGCCCACACGGCGCAGGTGCATGCCGACGGCCAGTCACCCGATCTGCCGGAGTTGATCAAGGAGCTGGCCGACCGCACTGCCACCGGCTATGTGTTCGGCGGCATCAGCGCCGGGCCCAGCCTGCACCTGGCCCTCGATGCCGACGCGGCCGAAGGCAGCGGCGTGTGGCAGGGCGGCCTGTCGGGTGTGGCCTTCAGCGAACGTGCGCAACTGGTCTCCCGGGTGACACAAGGGTGCGAGCCCATCGGCCCCGAACGCGCCATCACGGCCTCGCATCGCAACGTGGTGTACGAACTGGACGGCCTGCCCGCCTTGAGCTGCCTGTTCAAGGATCTGGGCGTGCACGTGACGGTGCAGGACGAGGACTGGCACCGCGAAGCCCTGCCCAAGATCCGCGCGACGCTGGTGGGCCTGACCGACGCGGGCAGCGACCTGCTCAGCCATGGACAGCACTTCGGTGCGGACACGTGGGTGCGTCATCTGGTGGGCTTGGATCCGGCCAGGCACGGCGTGGCCGTGAGCGACCTGGTGGAGACGGGCATGCAACTGGCCTTCTGCCAGCGCCACGTCAACGCGGCCCGGCAGGATCTGGTGCGCATCTGCGCCGAGATCCGCGAAGAATTCGATCCGATCGAGCACCCGGGCTTTCAGCCTGCCGGGGCGATCTACATCAGTTGCTCCGGGCGAGGCGGGCCGCATTTCGGCGCGCCCAACGCGGAAATGGAGATCATCGCCCACGCGCTGGGCGACATCCCGATGGTGGGCATGTTTGCCAATGGCGAGATCGCCCGGCATCACCTGTATGGCTACACGGGCGTGCTGACCGTCTTCGGCGGCTGAACGCCTCGCCACTCTTGGGGCCCCCTTCCGTGGGCCCCCAAGCGGTGGCGCCCCCCGAGGGGATTTTCTTTCACATGGCGCACTCGCACACTGCGGCCCGTTGTCGATCAACGGTCCCATCGGAGTACGCCATGATTGCCCGCCCCATTCACCGCCCCCAGCCCATTCCCTTTGATGCACCAGCCCCGTCCAGCCACGGTGCATCCACCCGCTCGGTCAGTTGGTCGGCCACGCTGGGCGTGGGCGCCCCTGCCCCCGCCATCGCCCAGGTCACGCCCTCCCGGCTCTCGCCCGTGAAGGCGCCGCTGCCCGCCAGCACGGCACCGCGCCCCAAGGTCGTCCACACCGCGCAGGCGGCTCAGCGGTCCACGCATGCCCACACATCGATGCAGGCACCGAAGCCCGGTTCGACCGCGTCCACGGCGCATGTCGGCGGGCCGCGCCATCATCAAAACAACGGTTCGGCACTGACCGAGATCTCGGCGCGCTACATCGGCCATGGCGCCTTGAGCGTGCGCTCATCGGTCACGGGACGGCACTACCGCTTTCAGGGCCACGGTGACAGCCTCGTCATCGACCGCAACGACGTCGTGCTGCTCAAGCGCATCTCGGATCTGGTGATCCGATAAAGGATCAGGCTTCCTGCTGGCACCTCCTGCATCGGGTGCCAGCCGCGCGTCCGGATACAGACCGGCGGCGGCCTTGCAGTACAGTGATGCAGATGGACACCACGGTCACTACCCTGCCCGAGGCCGAGCGGCTGGCGCACCAGCAGGCGGTCGTCAAGGCGCTGCGGCGCGTGCTGCCGGAACACAGCGTCCTGTGGCACAACGAAGCCGTCACCCCCTTTGAATGCGACGGGCTGAGCGCCTACCGCCAGCGGCCGCTGGCCGTCGTGCTGCCCGAATCACATGCCCAGGTCGGCGCGGTGCTGAAGGCCTGTCATGAGATGGGCGTGCCGGTCATTGCACGCGGTGGCGGCACGGGCCTCTCAGGTGGTGCGCTGCCGCACCCGATGGGCGTGACGCTGTCGCTGGCGCGGCTCAACCGCATCCTGCACATCGATCCGCTGGCGCGCACAGCCGTCGTCGAATGCGGCGTGCGCAACCTCGCGATCAGTGAAGCCGCGGCACCCCATGGCCTGTATTACGCGCCCGACCCCAGCAGTCAGATCGCCTGCACCATCGGCGGCAATGTGGCCGAGAACGCGGGCGGCGTGCATTGCCTGAAGTACGGGCTGACCGTGCACAACGTGCTGCGCGTGCGTGGCTTCACCGTTGAAGGCGAGGTGCTGGAGCTGGGCAGCGAGGCGCTGGACGCCGCCGGACTGGATCTGCTGGCGGCCTTCATCGGCAGCGAAGGCCTGCTGGGTGTGGCCACCGAGATCACCGTGCGGCTGCTGCCTCGTCCGCAGGTGGCGCGCTGCCTGCTGGCCAGTTTCGACGACGTCGGCAAGGCGGGGGATGCGGTCGCCGCCATCATCGCGGCGGGCCTGATCCCGGCCGGGCTGGAGATGATGGACAAGCCCATGACCTTGGCCGTCGAGGATTTCGTCAGGGCCGGCTACGACCTGAATGCCGAAGCCATCCTGCTGGTGGAAAGCGACGGCAGCCCGGAAGAAGTGGACGAAGAGGTCGAGCGCCTGAGCGCCGTGCTGCAGCAGGCCGGTGCCACGCGGCTGGACATCAGCCTGGATGAGGCGCAGCGCCTGCGCTTTTGGAGCGGCCGCAAGAACGCCTTCCCCGCCACGGGCCGCATCAGCCCGGATTACCTGTGCATGGATGCCTCCATCCCGCGCAAGGCTCTGGCCACCATGCTCAAGGCCATCTACAGCATGCAGGACACCTACGGTTTGCGTTGCGTGAATGTGTTCCACGCGGGCGACGGCAACATGCATCCGCTGATCCTCTTCGATGCGAACGATGCGGATCAATTGAAGCGCGCCGAAGCCTTCGGCAACGAGATCCTGCGCACAGCCGTCGAATTGGGCGGCAGCATCACGGGCGAGCACGGCGTGGGGGTGGAAAAGCTCGATGCCATGTGCGTGCAGTTCACCGATGAGGAACGTGCGCAGATGCTGGCCTTCAAGGCCGCCTTCGATCCGGCCGGCAGGCTGAACCCCGGCAAGCTGATCCCGATGCTGGCCAGATGCGGCGAACTGCGGCCGCCACCCGGGCAGGGCATGGGGCAGACGCCGGCGCTGCAGGAAGCGCTGGCCACCCTGCCGCGTTTCTGACCTCAGGCGCCCGCGGCAATGCGCTGACGGGCCTGATACAGCATGTCCAGCGTGATGTGACGCACCTCGGCCTTGCTCTGCGCCACGTGGGCCTTGAGCAGGCGCTGCGCCTCGTCGCTGCGGCGCCGCGTGATCGCGCGGATGATGCGGGCGTGTTCGTCGTAGGTGGCTTCCACGCGCTCGGGCTTGGTGAAGTCCAGCCGGCGGATGATGCGGATGCGCTCGGTGATGTCTTCGTGCACGCGGGCCATTTCGGCATTGCCGGTGGCACGCACGAGGGACGAATGGAAGGCCTCGTCCAGCTTGTCCACGGTGATGAAGGCGGTCTGGCGCTCGCCGGGCTTGATCAGCCAGGTATCGGCCAACTCACGCAAGGCCGGTCGATCCTCGGCTTCGCACAGCTTGGCCACGGCATGCGTTTCGAGCAGCACCCGCAGGTCGTACAACTGGTCGAAGGTCTCGAAATCGAGGGGCGCCACCTGCCAGCCGCTTTTGGGAAAGACCAGCAGGAAGCCTTCGCGCTGCAGGCGCTGCAAGGCCTGACGCAGCGGCGTGCGGCTGACCTGCACCTGGTTGGCCAGATCGCTTTCGGAAAAGCGATCGCCAGGCAACAGCACGAAGTCGAAGATCAACTGCTTGATCTGGGCATACACCCGCTCAGCCAGGGTGACGGCAGGCAAGGAGGCCGGTGGGGAGACGAGCATCATGATGACGACACTGCGGGGGGTGAAAACGGAACCATGCTGACGTGAGCGGCAACGATTCTCCAGCCTTCGGGCAGGCGAACCCAGGTTTGCGTCTGAAAACCATGCAAGGAGGTGTCGCTGCGGCGGAATTCGCACATCGCCACGGCCATGTCGGGGCCGAAGGCGGTGATGCGCACATCGTGCAGGCTGCGCGTGAAGTCCGGGGCGGGTACGCCGGCGCGGTAGGCGACCAGGGCATCGTGGCCGAGCTGCCGATCGCAGATGCCGTAGCGGGTCACCAGCGGGCTGCGCCAGAAGAAGGCGTTGAGTGCCTGCACATCGTTGCGCATGAAGGCGGCCTCATAGTCCAGGAACAGCCGGCTGACTTCCTGCACGGTGTCATGCAGGTTGATGTGGGTGATGGCGCAGGCCGATCCGGTCGTCATGCCACCCTCCGGTCCACGCTGTCGGGCGTGGTGGCCGCTGCGGGCGTCGAGGTGGCCTTGACGTGCGCCATGTAGGCACGCCATCCGCCGAAGTGGCTGATGTCATCGGCGCCCTCGATGCCGCAGGGTTCGCAGATGAAGCCCTTGACCCAGCTGCCATCGGCAAGCTCGACCGAGCCCAGACCGAGCGGCGGCGGAATCAAGGCCAGGAAGGAGCCGATGGCCGATTGCGGCAGCTCGTACACCTCCAGTGCGACGGCATGGCCGGCGTCGGCCGGTGCATCGTCAGGCAGGCGCGCCAGGCCGGGTTTGGGCGGCACGGTGCCGGGCAAGGCATACAGGCGATAGCGCGGCGACGTGGTGGTCGACTGCAGCTGCCGTGCATGCCGCTCGACCAACTGGCCATGCAGCGGCATGCCGCTGAGGTGGGCGCCCACCACGGCCAGCTTCATCGTGGGCTCGCACGCCACGGTCATCGGATCGGGCAGGATGAGTTCGTGTTCGCTGACCGCCGGCAAGCCATGTCCCGGTGACAGCGTGCCCGCCTGTTCGGCCGATGCAGAGAGACCGGCATGCAAGCACGTCTGTTGCCAGCCTGCCCCCAGATCGAGCAGCGCCGCATCGGCACCTCCCGGCGCGATGAAGGTCACCCCAAATGGCAGCCCTTCTGTGGTGAAACCCGCAGGCATGGCCAGGGCCGACAGCCCCAGCAGGTTGACGAAGTTGGTGTAGGTGCCCAGCTCGGTGTTGCGGCCGACCGGATCGGCCTGGACACTGGCACGGGTCGGCATCGTGGGCGCCGTGGGCACCATCAGCACGTCGATGTCATGCCAGACCTGGCCAGCCTGCGTGGCGAGGGCCTGCAGACGATACTGTCCCTGGAAGGCGGCGACCGCGTCGAAGCGGCCGGCTCCTTCGATGATGCCGCGCACCACCGGGTTCATGGCATCGGCGTGCGTGCGCATGAAGTCGATGATCGCAGCCCGTCGCTCGGCCACCCATGGGCCTTCGTACAGCAGGGCGGCCACCTCGTGGAAAGGCTGCATGTCGACCGGCACGACGGTGACAGGCCAGCTCTCGCCATGGCTGTGCCTGAGTTGGGCGGCCATCTTCTTCGCTTGCTCGAACGCTGCTTCATAACCCGCATCGCCAAAGAAGCGCGCCTCGCTCGGCACGCCGATGCGCAGCGTGTCGGGCAGGCGCGGCACACGTGGGCGAAGGTGATGGAAGACAGGCTCGCCATCCATGGGGCCTTGCGCCACTTGCAGCACACGGGCCGCGTCCGATGCCGTGAGCGTGAAGACGGACACGCAATCCAGGCTGCGACAGGCGGGCAGCACGCCATGGGTGGGCACCAGGCCAGGGGTGGGTTTGAGGCCGACGAGGTTGTTGAAGCCAGCGGGCACGCGACCGGAGCCGGCGGTGTCCGTGCCCAGCGCGAAGGGCACGTCGCCCCGGGCCACCACGACGGCCGAGCCTGAACTGGAGCCGCCACTGACATGGGCCGCGCTGAAGGCGGACGAAGGCGCGCCATAGGGGGAGCGCATGCCCACCAGCCCAGTGGCGAACTGATCCAGATTGGTCTTGCCGACCACGATGGCGCCTGCGGCCATCAACCTGCGCACGACCTCCGCAGTGGCTGTCGGATGAAAGGCGAATGCAGGGCAGGCAGCGGTGGTGGGCAGCCCGGCCACATCGATGTTGTCCTTCACGGCGAAGGGCACGCCGTACAGGGGCAGGCTGTCCGCACGCCCCTCGGCCGCGGCCTGCGCCAAGGCATCCAGTTGCGCCTGGAGACATTCGGCATCGGCACGTGTGATCCACGCCGGGTCTTCGGTGATGGGCGTTTGCTGCCAGCGTGCCCACAGCCGTGCAATCACTTGCGCCGGCTGCAGGCTGCCCTCGCGATAGGCGGCAAGCAGACCACCAATGGTGGGGGAATGTGGGAGCTGGGGACGGTATGTTGGAAACGCATAAACACCTACGCGGCGGCCTGATGGGCCAGCGACAGGGCACTCAGCAACGCATCGCTGGGTGCGGTCCAGCCGACGATGGCGCCTTGCGCACGGATCATGGCCAGCGTGGCCGCCTTGAATTCGGGGAAGTAGCTCTCGGTGCCGTCTTCGATGAGCAGGCAGTCGTAGCCGCGGTCATTGGCTTCGCGCATCGTGGTCTGCACGCAGACCTCCGTGGTCACGCCCATCACCACCAGATGCGTGATGCCGCGGACCTCCAGCACCTCGCGCAGGTGGGTCGCGTAGAAGGCGCCCTTGCCCGGTTTGTCGATGACAGCCTCGCCATCCACCGGTGCCAGCTCGGGGATGATGGCGTTGCCCGGCTCGCCGCGGATGAGGATGCGCCCCATCGGGCCTTCATCGCCGATGCGCAGGCTTGGTGAGCCTCGATGGATCTTGGCGGGAGGGCAGTCGGAAAGATCCGGTCGGTGCGATTCGCGTGTGTGCACCACGTACCCGCCTGCTTCACGCCATGCCGTCAGCACGCGCTGCACGGTCGGCACGATGGCCTGCAGCAGGCTCACGTCGTTGCCCAGGGAGGCCCCAAAGCCGCCAGGCTCGATGAAATCGCGCTGCATGTCGATGATGAGCAGCGCGGTGCGGTCCAGCTCGAACACATGGTCGAACGGTTGCGCCTTGACGGTGATCGCGGTGTTCATGCGGCCTCCTTGACGGGTTCATGGTGGGCATGGCCGCCCATGAAGGTGCCCAGCACATGCCGGTCGGCGTCGGCCGCCTCGCACGCATGGACGATGCGGCCTTCGCTCATCACGACGATGCGGTCGGAGAGTTTCAGCAACTCGTCCAGGTCTTCGCTGACCAGCAGCACGGCACCGCCTCGATTGCGCACGGCCATGATGCGGCCATGGATCTCGGCGACTGCGGCAAAGTCCAGTCCGAACACGGGGTTGGAGACCAGCAGCACGTCCACCTGGCCATCCAGCTCACGCGCAAGCACGGCCCGCTGCACATTGCCACCAGAGAGCGAACGGATGGGCGCCTGCTCGCCCTGTGTCTTGACGCGGTACTCGGCGATCAGCGCGCGGGCCTTGTCGCGCAACAGGCCGCCACGCAGCCAGCCCATGCGGGCCACGGGTGCCTGATCGAATCGGCGCAGGCCCATGTTGAGTGCCACGCTGAGGTCGCCCACGCAGGCATTGCGCAAAGGCTCCTCCGGAAGGCTGCGCACGTTCAGGCGCTGGTTCTGCTCCCGGCGGGCGTGGTAGCGCTCTTCGGCCATCCACACCTCGCCCGATTCGCGGTCGCGCTGACCGACCAGGGCCTCCATCAGCTCGCGCTGGCCATTGCCGGAGACGCCGGCCACCCCGACGATCTCGCCGCCACGCACCTGCAATGACAGCTCATGCACGGCGCGTTCACCGCGATCGCCCGCCACGCACAGCCGATCGACCCGCAGGCGCACAGGACCTGGCGGCAAGGGCTCGCGCACCATGTCCTGGATCAGTTCACGCGGCACCTCATCGGGTGGCAACACGGCTGCGAGCGGGCCTGGCATGCCGTCGGACGCCGCGGCCGCGCCCAGCCCCATCATCTCCGCGCCCAGCATGGCCGGCGAGGTATCGGCCACGCGGTGGCTGCCCATGAGCCGCCCCCGACGCAGCACGCTGACGTCATCGGCCATCTCCATCACCTCGCGGAACTTGTGCGAGATCATGATCACCGTCACCTCACCGGCATGGGCACGGTCACGCAGCGCGCCCAGCACCTCATCGGCCTCCTGCGGCGTCAGCACCGAAGTGGGCTCATCCAGAATCAACAGGCGGGGCTTGAGGAACAGCTGCTTGAGGATCTCCAGCTTCTGCTTCTCTCCGGCGGACAGGTCCATGGGCCGCGCATCCAGATCCAGCTTGAAAGGTGTGGTGGCCATGAAGGCCTCCAGCTCGCGGCGCACCTGCCGCCACGGGATCACGGCAGGCAGTTCACCACGGGCGAGCAGCAGGTTCTCCGCCACCGTCATGCCGGGCACCACGGTGAAGTGCTGGTAGACCATGCCGATGCCCAGGTGCCGCGCCACCACGGGCGAGGTGATGGCCTGCTCGCGACCGTCGATCAGCACGGCGCCGCCATCGGGCTGGTGATAGCCGACGATGGCCTTGACCAGGGTGCTCTTGCCGGCACCGTTTTCGCCCAGCAAGGCGTGCACGGTGCCGGGCCGCACCTCGATGGACACGCTGTCGAGCGCCGTGAAGCTGCCGAAGCGTTTGCTCAGTTCATACGTGGACAAGGCCAGCGCACCGGTTTTGGGTGGGATGGGATCAATGGGGGCGGTCATCGTGGCACTCCTGTGATCACAGCGCCTGCAAGGCCTTGATCACCGCCTTCGAATCGGATACCGCCCCGAACACCCCGCCCTGCATCTGGATCATCGAGAACGCCGCAGCATGGTTGCCCGGATCGGTGGCGCCCGTGCAGTCGGTCAACATCACGCACTCGAAGCCACGGTCATTCGCCTCGCGCATCGTGGTGTGCACGCACACATCGGTGGTGATGCCCGTGAGGATGATGTTCTCGATCCCCTTCGTCCGCAGGATGAGCTCCAGATCGGTCGCATAAAAGGAGCCCTTGCCCGGCTTGTCGACAATGGGCTCGCCCTCGATCGGGTACAGCTCGGGGATGATGTCCCAACCCGGCTCGCCCCGCACCAGGATGCGCCCGCAAGGCCCCTCATCGCCGATGCCCACGCCGTTGGTGCCGATCTGGCGTGAGCGCCAGCGCTTGTTGGCCGGCAGGTCGCTCAGATCCGGGCGATGGCCTTCCCGCGTGTGGATCACCAGCATGCCTACTTGCCGCGCCGCGGCCAGCAAGGCCTTGATGGGCTCGATCGGAGCGCGCGTGGCCGAGATGTCGTAGCCCATCTTGTCCACATACCCGCCCACACCGCAGAAGTCGGTCTGCATGTCGATGATGATCAGCGCCGTGTTGGCAGGGCGCAGATCGCCGTTGTAAGGCCAGGCGTAGGGCTGGGCATCCACATAGGTCGTCATGCGGCCTCCTTGATGTCTTTCGCGGCAAACAGGGGCTTCTGGGTGGCCGCATCACCGGCCTCCAGCAGATTGGGCTCTTCACCGATGTAGGGTCGATCGGGCGGTGCGAAGCCGCAACTGCGGCCGTCGGTGTGCACCACCTCGTCTTCCCAGGGCAGACGGAAACGGCCGGCCACCATGTCCTGCATGAAGGTGTAGGGGCAGTCCTGCGCCCCGCCCTTCACTGCCACATAGCCCCGGTGATAGAGCTGGTAGATGTTGTTCTCCACGCCCCAGTGCAGGCGGGCTTCGCGGATCAAATCGGGGCGCACCTCGGCACACACGATTTCATCTGGACGACCGCCCCCTTGCGCCATCACCGTGCCATCGAGGTTGCACACCATGGCCTCGCCCATCGAATCGAAGGTGCCATCGCTGCCGCACAGGCACACGCTGGCGGTCACCATGAGGTTCTGGAAGGCATTGGCCTGGTTGGTGATCTGCCAGGCATGGCGGATGGGGGCGGTGTAGCCGGCGGTGCGGATCATCAGCTCGGCGCCCTTGTAGGCACATTCGCGCGCCATCTCCGGGAACATGCCGTCGTGGCAGATGATCAGCGCCAGCTTCACGCCCTTGGGGCCGGTGATCACGGGGATGCCCATGTTGCCCGGCTCCCAGGGCTCGACCGGCACCCAGGGATGGAACTTGCGGTAGTACAGGCGCAGCTCGCCCTGGTCATCGATGATCAGGCCGGTGTTGTAGGGCTGGCCCTTGCCGGATCCACCGGGGTTCTTCTCCATGATGGAAAAGCAGCCCCAGATGCGGTGGGCCACACACGCTGCCTTGAAGGCTGCGACCTCCGGCCCGTCGAGCGTCACCATCAGCTCATCGGCCGTGCTCATCGACAGGCCATGCAAGGCGTATTCGGGAAACACCACCAGATCCATGCCCGGATAGCTGCGCCGCGCCTTGCCCACCATGTCGACGATGCGCTGCGTCTGCGCGGCCAGCTGGGCGGGCGTCTCCACCACTGGCAGTTGCAGCTGCACCATGCCGATCACCATGCCTGATGGCGTCTTGTTCAGGCCACCGAGTCCACTCATGCGATCACTCCTCGTCAGGTTCAAAAAGACGCTCAAAGAGGTTCAGCGCGACACACCCAGCTCCATCGGTGCACCTTGCAAAGAGCGCTTGGGGCTGCAGGTCCAGATCAGGATCAACAGCGTCAAGGCATACGGTGTGGCGTTGAAAAGGTGATAGCCCCAGCCAATGCCCACCGACTGCAAGGCCGGCCCCAAGGCACCTGCACCACCGAACAGCAAGGCGGCCCCAAAACAGGCCATGGGACGCCAGCGCGCGAAGATCACCAGCGCCACCGCAATCAAGCCCTGGCCACTGGACAGCCCTTCGTTCCAGCTGCCCGGGTAATACAGCGACAGGGACGCACCGCCCAGGCCGGCGATGAAGCCGCCGGCCATCGTGGCCAGCACACGCACGGTGTTGACGGAATAACCCAGGGCCCGTGCTGCGTCGCTGCTGTCGCCCGCCATGCGCACGATCAGGCCCCAGCGCGTGTTGGCCAGCGCCCAGGCCATGAAGGCCGCCAGGGCCAGCCCCAATGGGCACAGCGCATTGATGCGCAAGGCCGCCTGCACCTGCTGCGAGTCGCTCCACGCACCCAGCTCGATGGAGGGGATCTGCGCGGCCTGCGGCTGGATCAAGGGCTTGCCCAGATAGAAGGCCAGCCCCGCACCCAGCAGCATCAGTGCAATGCCGGTGGCGATGTCGTTCACGCGCGGCAGCGAACACAACAGGCCATGCAGCATGGCCAGCAAGGCCCCCGCAACCCCGGCCAGCACCACGCCCGCCCATGGCGAGCCCGTCATATACGAGCCCGCAAAGCCGGCCATCGCGGACAGCACCAGCACGCCCTCCAGCCCCAGGTTGATGCGCCCGGACTTCTCGGTCAGGCACTCGCCCAGGCTCACGAACAGGAACGGCGTGCCCACCCGGATGGCGCCGCCCAGCACGGCCAGCGCCACATCACCCCACATCGACGCCTCACCACTCATGCGGCCTCCCTGCGGTCTGCGTTCATCGCGGCCTTCAAGGCCACCTTGCGGGCCGCACGCTCACGCGCCATGCGGGCCAGGCGCTGGCGGCTGGTTTCATGCGGCCTGTCTGCCGGCGCCACCTGCGGGCGCTGCAACCACTCGCCCAACTTGCCCCGCCCTGCCTCACTGGCCAGGATCAGCACGAACGCAAACCCTTGCAGCACCAGCACCGAGGCATCCGGCAGATCCAGCCGACGTTGCAGCAGGCTGCCCGCCGCGCCAAAGCCACCGAACAGAATGGCCACCGGGATCACCGCAAACGGGTTGTGCCGCGCCACGAAGGACACCAGGATCCCCGTATAGCCCAGCCCTGCAATCAAGGACGCGTTGGCGGCCGTGTGCACCGCCGCCACCTCGATGCCGCCTGCGAGGCCTGCGCATGCCCCACCCAATCCGCACGCCGTGATCACCAGCAGGTGGCTGGGCAAGCCCACCAGCCGTGCCGCCCGTGCGTTGCCGCCCACGACCCGTGTGGCGAAGCCATGCGTCGAGCCGAACAGCCACACCCCCGCCAGCACGCAGGCCACAACGCCCCACACCAGCCCCCAATGCACTTCGTAGCCCGGCATCATCCCGAGCAGCACACTCTCCGGCAAAGGCAGCGTGGACGGCTTGTTGAGGCTGGCCGGATCCCGCATCGGCCCTTCCACGAAGTGCTTGAACAAGGCGATAGCCAGATAGCCCATCAGCAGCGAGCTGATGGTCTCGTTCACACCGCGGTACTGCCGCAGCACACCCACCAGGGCAAGCCAGGCCGCACCCGCGAATGCAGAAGCCAACAACACCAAGGCCGTGCCGACCAGGCCATCTGGCGGCGTGATCAGGTACGGCAGCCCGGCACAGGCCAGGCCGCCCAGCACCAGCGCGCCCTCCCCACCGATCACCATCAAGCCCGCGCGATAGGGAATGGCCACGCACAAGGCCGTGAGCATCAAGGGCGCGGCCCGCTGCAGCGTGTTCTGCCACGAGAAGGCATCGCCAAAGGCGCCCTTGAACAACAGCAGCCAGGTCTCCGTGGGGCTGGTGCCGCCCAGCCAGACAAAGCCGCCGAACAGCAGCACGGCACCGGCGAGCGCCAGCATGGGCAGCACCACGCCGTCGAACACCTGCACCAGACGCGACTCAGTCTGCATGGCTCACTCCTTTGCTGCCGCCGCGGGCCTCGTCCCAAAAGGATCAGACCTTGCCGATCACGCCTTCGACGAGGTAGTTCATGCCTTCCAGCGCCACATCGGTCTGCTTCATCGTCGTGCCCTTGGGGATGACGACCTTGCCGGTGTTGTCCTTGATCTCGCCCTTGAAGATCTCGAACTCATCCTTGAGCATCGCGGCCTTGATGCCATCGGCCTGCTTGCGTGCACCCTCGGGCACCATGGCGCCATATGGCGAGGTCTTGACGAAGCCCTCCTTCAGGCCACCACGCAGGAAGTTGGGGTGCGGTGCACCCGTGCGGGCAGCTTCCACGATCTGCTTGTACGGCGTGATCCAGTTCCACTCGGCGCCGGTGAGGTAGGCATTGGGCGCGAGCTTGGCCTGGCTGGCGTGGTAGCCGCACACGAATTTGCCGCGCTTGGCTGCCGTCTCCACCACCACCTTGGGGCCGTCCACGTGCATGGTCAACACATCCACGCCCTGGTCGATCAGGCTGTTGGTGGCCTCGGCCTCCTTCACCGGCATGGACCAGTCACCCGTGAAGATGACCGAGCAGGTGATGTCCGGCTTGACCGAACGCGCGCCCAGCGTGAAGGCATTGATGTTGCGCAGCACCTGAGGGATGGGCTTGGCCGCCACGAAGCCGATCTTCTTCGACTTGGTCATGTGGCCGGCGATCACGCCGTTGAGGTACTGGCACTCGTCGATGTAGCCGAAGAAGCTGGCCGCCGATTTCGGGTGCTTGCTGGCATCCCACAGCCCGCCGCAGTGGGCAAAACGCACATCGGGGTTCTTCTTGGCCACCTCGAGGATGTGCGGGTTGAAGTAGCCGAAGGAGGTGGGGAACAGCAGCGTGGCCCCGTCCTGCGAGATCATGCCCTGCATCGTCTTCTGGACAGCCTGCGTCTCGGGCACGTTCTCCTCGCCGACGATCTTGATGCCGGGCATTTTCTTGATCTCGGAGGCCGCCTCGTAATGCGACTGGTTGTAGCCGAAGTCATCCTTCGGGCCTACATAGATCATCCCGATCGTCAGCGGCTTCTGGGCGAACACCATGCCGGGCAGACCACCGAAGGCCGCCGTGGCCCCCGCTGCACCGACACCCTTGATCCAGGTCCGACGATTCCATTGATCCAACGACATGCGCTTCTCCTTGCTTGCACCAGCCTGTTGCACAACCCATCACCCGAGCACCGCTTCGGTGCAACTGAAGTACAAGGTGATGTACAGACTTGTATACAAGCAACGCCCATGCCGGGTTTCGATGAGCCGCAAGGCCCGGCAGGGAACCGGAAAGCGCCGTCAGTCCGCCGGCCAGACGCGCAGATCGGACGTGACCTGGCCGTACTGCGTCGCAGCGGCCTCGTGCGCCGGCTCTCGCCAGGGCTCGGCCAATGCGGCCGCATACCAGGCCTGCATGGCGGGCAGCGCCAGCAGCCGCGCCACATACGCCTCGGCCAGATCGGGCAAACGCAAGCCATAGGTCTGCACGCGGAAGGCCACGGGCGCATAGAACGCATCGACGGCCGTGAAGCGCTCCCCCGCCAGAAAGGGGCCACCGAAACGCGCCAGCCCCTCCAGCCACAACTCCGCCAGCCGGTCGAGTTCACGCTGCAGATCAGGCGGGATCCCATTCGGCTGGATGCGCACGCCACAGTTCATCGAGCACATCTCGCGCAGCACGCCGAAGCCCGCATGCATCTCTGCCGCAGCGCAGCGTGCCCAGGCCCGGGCCTGCGCATCCGCCGGCCAGACCCCCGTGTGGCGCTCTGCCAGAAACTCCACGATCGCCAGCGAATCCCACAGCCGCAGCCCATCGGCATGCAGGCAGGGCACCTTGCCCGTTGGCGAAAAGCTGCGGAAAGCCTCCCAACTGCTGCCCCGCTCGAACGGCTGCAGCCGCTCGGCGAAGGCAATGCCCAACTCGGTCATCAACAGCCAAGGCCGCAGGGACCAGGACGAATAGTTCTTGTTGGCGATGAACAGCTCGTACATACGGGGCCTCCGCGAAGGTCGGGGGGAATGGAATGGGAAGGGGATGCAACACAACGGGGTCGAAGGGCACTTTAAAGCGCCCGAACCCCACTGCGTAACACAGGCCCTGCGCCATCACTGCCAATTCCCCGACAGTTGTCCGAAGGTCATCCCCCGCCTTGCCACCCCCGCGAAGGAAGGGAAATACGGATGTTCGCGCCTGCAACACCGTTTTATCCTTCGGGCGCAGCTTGACGCAGCTGTATCTCGGCCAGCAATGGCCGTCTCCTCGGTTAACTCCGATTCACCCCGCCCCTCGTGGCGGGGTTTTTTTTGCCTGCTGAAAGCGCTGCGCCTCGGCCGTGGGGGCGCCCCGCAAGTTCGGGGGCTGTCGTCCAAACACCCGTTTCCGAGGGAAAAGTCACGCCATTGCCGCGGCAAAGCCCCTTCCACCCCCGCGAACGAGCGAAAAGAGTGGACACAAGCCGCGGCGTACGGTGTATAAATGCGCCCTGATTCGAACGACCGTTTGAAAAGAACGACCGTTCGAAAACCGAACCTTTCCCCCAACAGTGCGCCGGGCTTGCCAGGCGCCCGACCGATTCCAGAGGTGACATATGCCGCAGTACAAGGCCCCTTTGCGCGACGTGCGCTTCCTGCTCAACGAAGTCTTTGACTACGCCGATCACTACGCCAAGCTGCCCAATTCCGAAGATGCGTCGCCCGACATGGTCGATGCCATCCTGGAAGGCTGCGCCACGTTCTGCGAAGAAGTGCTGGCCCCGATCAACCTGTCTGGCGACCTGGAAGGCTGCACCTTCAAGGACGGCGAAGTCACCACACCCAAGGGCTTCAAGGAAGCCTACGCCGAGTACGTGGCCGGCGGCTGGCAAGGCATCTCGCACCCCAAGCAGTACGGCGGCCAGGAACTGCCGATGTCGCTGAACCTGCTGAAGTCGGAAATGATGGGCACGGCCAACTGGTCGTTCACCATGTACCCCGGCCTGAGCCTGGGCTGCATGAACACCATCTTCCAGTTCGGCTCCGAAGCGCAGAAGAACACCTACATGCCTCCGCTGGTCAGCGGTGAATGGACGGGCACGATGTGCCTGACCGAGCCCCAGTGCGGCACCGACCTGGGCCAGGTCAAGACCAAGGCCGAGCCCCAGCCTGACGGCACCTACAAGATCACCGGCACCAAGATCTTCATCTCCGCCGGCGAACACGATCTGGCCGAGAACATCATCCACATCGTGCTGGCCCGCCTGCCGGACGCCCCCAAGGGCACCCGCGGCATCTCGCTGTTCATCGTGCCCAAGTTCATGGTCAACGCCGACGGCTCCGTCGGTGCACGCAACACCGTGGCCTGCGGTGCCATCGAGCACAAGATGGGCATCCGCGCCTCGGCCACCGCCGTGCTGAACTTCGACGGCGCCACCGGCTTCATGATCGCCGAGCCCAACAAGGGCCTGGAAGCCATGTTCACGTTCATGAACACGGCCCGCATCGGCACCGCCGTGCAAGGTCTGGCCCACGCCGAACTGTCGTACCAAGGCTCGCTGCCCTACGCCCTGGAGCGCCGCTCGATGCGCGCCCTGTCCGGCAAGAAGGACGCCGACCAGATCGCCGACGCGCTGATCTGGCACGCCGACGTGCGCCGCATGCTGCTGACCCAGCGCGCCGTGGCCGAAGGCGCCCGCGCCATGATCTACCACGCTGCCAAGCTGGCCGACCTGATGGTCACCGGCGTGTCCACCGGCAACAAGGCGCAGTACGAAGAGTACGACGACAAGCTGGGCTTCTACACTCCGATCCTCAAGGGCTTCATCACCGAGATGGGTCTGGAGTGCGCCAACATCGGCATGCAGGTGTTCGGTGGCCACGGCTACATCAAGGAGCACGGCATGGAGCAGATCGCCCGCGATGCCCGCATCTCCACGCTGTACGAAGGCACGACCGGCATCCAGGCGCTTGACCTGCTGGGCCGCAAGACCCTGCTGCAATCGCGCGGCAAGTGCGTCTTCGACTTCACCAACGACATGATCAAGCAGGCCAAGCCGCACCTGCTGGACGGCGGCCCCATCGGCAAGATGGCCCGCGCCTGCTACAAGCGCGCCTGGCAGTGGAAGATCCTGACCTTCAAGATCATGCTGCGCGCCAACAAGGACCGCGATCTGGTCAGCTCCGCCTGCTATGACTTCCTGATGTTCGCCGGCTTCACGATGATGGGCCACTTCTGGCTCAAGCAGGCCCTGGTGGCCAACGAGAAGCTGGCCAAGGGCGGCAAGGACACGGCCGAGTTCTACAAGGCCAAGCTGCAGACGGCCGAGTTCTACTTCGAGCGCCTGATGCCGCGTGCCGACGGCCACAAGAAGGCCATGCTGGCCCCGACCAGCTCGGTGATGCAGATGAAGAACGAGCACTTCAGCTTCGTCTGATGCGCTCTCCCGCCTGCACCGCCGCCCTCCCTCGGGTGCGTGGGGCGCGCGGGCCTGCCAAAACCCGCCACGCCCTCCGTGTGGCGGGTTTTTTCATGGGCAGCCAAGGCTCGCGATCTGTCGCAAATTACACCCGACGTATGAGTTTGCGACTCACCAATTCGCGGGGCGATGCTGGCTAACCGCCATGCGCGGCATGTCACACAGTGCTACAAACATGCCATCTGAATGATCTGATCACCAGTTCGACCCCTCGTCGGACGACCGCTGCCAGCCACACCATGAATGCCCCCCTCGAAAGTCTCAGCGTGAACGTGGCCCCCCGCCCCTACGGCGGCGTGTCTGCGGCAGAGCGTCAGGCCCAACGGCGTGAACGCCTCATCGAAGCGGCCTACGACGTCTTCGGGCGCGACGGCCACCGCAACACGACCATGCGTCTGATCTGCGCACAGGCCCGTCTGACCGAGCGCTACTTCTACGAGCACTTCTCCAATGTCGACGAGGTGTTTCTGGCCGTGCACAAGCGCCTGTCGGCCGAGGTGAGTGCGGAGATCATGACGCGCGTGATGGCTGCGGGCGACGATCCGGTGGCCCAGACCCGTGCCGGGCTCACGGCCTTCTTCGAATTCATCAAGGCCGATCCCCGCCGCGCACAGATTCTCCTGCTCGACGCCGTGGCCACGGGATTGACAAATCCCCGCAATTTGAATGCGAAGGTCAGCCAATATGCCGAATTCTTGAAAAGCCGTTTCAAGAAGCGTTATCCGAATCTGAATGTACCGCTGGATGTGGAATTGGTCGTGGGCGGGTTTGTCGGCATGATCATCCATACTGCTTCTGTCTGGGCCGAGCGCCAGTTCGATACCCCGCTCGAGGTATTGGTCGACCACAATGCCTACGCTTGGCTGGGCTTGCACCAATGGCTGACGCAGCACGACAAGTCGCCTGAAGCGGCCGCCATGGCCACCTGAAGCCGGCACGCAGCAACAACCAAAAAAAACCACCCGCCGCCTTCACAGGCCCGGGTGGCTTTTTTTTGTCTCCTCGGAAGAGAAGGCGATGCGAGGCATCAGCCCCGCAGCGACTCACTTCACCAGCCAGCCGAACAGCAGCTTGCCGTAGAGGGCCCACTCCATCTTGTGGATGTCATCGATCAGCTTGATGCCGGTCTGGGGGAACAGGCCCAGTGCCGGATCCTTTTCGGTGGCGCCGCCGCTGACTTGCTCGACTTGAGTCTGGTTCAGAACTTTCATTTAACGCATCCTTTGGAAGAAATATGAGTCGATATCGACTGAAACCAATATTAGCCAGCTGCGCAAATGTCAGGCAGCGGACAAACCTGCGGAAATGAACCCATTCTGACATTCTCAAATGGCAGATCCGGAAATCAATATACCGAATGAGTTAACCCTGAAGGGGCAAAAAAAACCCGCCCTGGTGAGGGCGGGTGAAGTTCACGCACAGTTTCCTGGCGATTCGGGCGGCTTGCACACACGAGGTGTGAAGGCTGTCCGGACCGAAGCACCAACAAAGCTGCTGTGAGCCAGTCTACTGAGACCGCAGGGCATGCCAAGCCGTGCAAACCTGCGGGAAACAGACATTTCTGACAGCCGAAAAGGTCAGATACAGAACCCCTACCCGTCCGTCCTAGGGGTTTGCAGACAGCGTCGCCGCCGCCAAAATGACAGCGCTTGTTTTCAGATAACAACCGTTACCAGACTGCCCAGGATTCACGATGGCCACAGCAACCCCTTGGACGACACACTACGGGCCCGGCGTGCCCACCACCATCAACCCGGACGCCTGCCCCACCCTGGTCGATCTGCTGGAGGACGCCTTCGGACGCTTTGCCCGACGCGACATGGCGGCCTACCTGGGCTCGCGCTGGACTTTCGGTGAGGTCGACCAGCAGTCCAGGCACCTCGCCGCCTGGCTGCAGGGCCAGAACCTGAAACCAGGCGCCCGAGTGGCGATCATGATGCCCAACATCCCGCACTATGCGGTGGCCATTGCCGCGGTGCTGCGGGCCGGCTACGTGGTGGTCAACGTCAATCCGATGTACACGCCGCGAGAGCTGGCACACCAGCTCAACGATGCCGGCGCCGAAGCCATCATCCTGCTGGAAAACGTCGCCCCCACCCTGCAGGAGGTGGTGGCCCAGACGGGTGTGCGCCACGTCGTGCTGGCGGCCCTGGGCGATGTGTTCGGGCCGATCAAGCGTCGCTGGGTGACCTTCCAGGCCCGCCACATCGACCGGCACGTCATCGACTTTCGCCTGCCCTCGGACGGCTCCTGCCGCGTCACCTCGTTCAAACAGGCGCTCGATGAGGGGCGCAACATGGGCTACACCCGGCCCCGGCTGCAAGGCAGCGACCCGGCCTTCCTGCAGTACACCGGCGGCACGACCGGCGTGTCCAAGGGGGCCACGCTGCTGCACCGCAACCTCGTGGCCAACATCCTGCAATGCGAGGCCTGGTTCAAGCCCGAGCTCGACAAGGTCCAGGGGCAACTGGTCAACGTGGCGGCCTTGCCGCTCTATCACGTGTTTGCGCTGACGGTGTGCTTCTTCCTGAGCGCACGCATGGGCGCAATGAACGTGCTCATCGACAACGCACGCGATCTGCCCCGACTCATCAATACGCTGCGCAAGTTCAGCATCACGCAGTTTCCGGCCGTCAACACGCTCTACAACGCGCTGGTGGAAGAGCCGGACTTCGCCACGCTGGACTTCTCTCGCCTGAAGGTCTGCAACGGCGGCGGCATGGCCGTGCAGCAATCGACCGCGCAGGCCTGGCAGCGCATCACCGGCGTGCCCATCGTCGAGGGCTATGGCCTGTCGGAGACCTCGCCCGTGGTCACCGTCAACCGGCTGGACAACCGGACGTACAACGGCGCCATCGGCTATCCCCTGCCCTCCACCGAGGTGCTGCTGCTGGATGACGCAGGCACGCCGCAGCCCATCGGCCAGCCCGGCGAGATCGCGGTACGTGGCCCGCAGGTCATGGCCGGCTACTGGCATCGCCCCGAAGAGACCGCCAAGGTGATGACGGCCGACGGCTTCTTTCGCACCGGCGACATCGGCGTGATGGACGAGACCGGCCTCATCAGGATCGTGGACCGCAAGAAGGACATGATTTTGGTGTCGGGCTTCAACGTGTACCCCAACGAAGTCGAACAGGTGGTCAACCTGCACCCGGGCGTGAGCGAATGCGCCGTGATCGGCGTGCCGGACGAGCGCTCGGGCGAAGCCGTCAAGCTGTACGTGGTGCGCAAGGATTACAGCCTCACCGAAGACGATGTGCTGGCCTGGTGCAAGGAGCAGCTCACCGGCTACAAGCGCCCGCGCCACATCGAGTTCCGCGAAGACCTGCCCAAGTCCAATGTGGGCAAGATCCTGCGCAAGGACCTGCGGGACGAGGCCATGCACGAGATGGCCGCACATCGCAAGGTGGCCTGAGTCATCACCCGGGCTGCGATACAACGCCGTGGCGCGCGAACGCGAGGAAGCGGCTTTCACCATTCGAAAGTCACTTCCTGATGGACCTCGGGGCTTCTTAGCATGGGCCTCCGTCGGTTCATCACTTTGTTCAAACCAAGGAGCGTTCGCATCATGAGCAAGCATCACCACTCCGGCCTCTTGCGCACACTGCGCGCCGCCGCGCTGGCATGGGGCTTCGTGCCCCTGATGGCGTCGGCGGTGACACCCGACCTGGACGCAGGCATCTGGACCCTCTCCGGCTTCGACACGGCCGGCAACGACTGGAGCGGCTCGACCATCACTTTCGAATCACAGGTGGCCAATGCCGGCGGCGGCTTCGATGTGGCCGGCTACTTCTACTGGACATCGCCCATCGGCGCCTATGGCCGCGAGAACTTCAGCGGCACCTTGTCGGCCGCCAATCACCTGAATGTCAAAGGCCACGCGCTGGTGCCGCCCACGCACTGGATCGTCACCAACGTGACCTACAACGCCGACGTGGGCGCAGATGGGCGCAGCCTGCTCAACGGCACCTGGGGCGGCAGCGGCGTGCCCAGCAACGCCTGGACCGCCACGCAGGCCGTGCCCGAACCCGAGGCCCTGGCCTTGATGCTGGCAGGCCTGTGCACGGTGGCTTTCGTGGCCCGGCGAGGCCAGTCCATCTGAGAAAAAAAGCCCGCCGGATCGAAACCCGGCGGGCGAAGTCTGGAAAGACATGATTCACGACAGATACAAGGCCTCCGTCAGACCGGGCCCTGCGTGAACAGAGCCCGACCGGCACAAGGGTCAGCCGATCAGTTCGGCAGCGGTGCCGGCGGCGACACCGTGAAGGTGTAAGCCTGGCCCGAGCCGGTCATGAAGGCCGAGATGATGGCGGAGATGATGCAGCCCTTGATCATCGGGAAGCTGGTGGTGCCCTTGAAGGTCAGGTTGCCATTGCCCAGCGACGAGATGGGGCCTTCGAAATCGAGGGGGAAGTCCACCGGCTTCTCGGTCTTGCACTGGCCGAAGGGGATGCCCCACACCGATGCAATCGTGATGTTGACCGGCACATTGCCCTTGACCGTCAGACGGCCCAGTTCGCTGAGCGCCACCGCACCCGTGGCCTGACCCGCCGGCTCGATCTTCATGCGGATCTGCGCACCGATGCCCAACAGCTTGAGCGACTGGCTGAACTCCGGCACGGACAGCACACCCGTCAGTGTCTTGGCGTTGATGTCGGTCTCTTCAGAGAAGGTCGACTCCTTGGGCAGGAAGACCGTCTGCTTGAGCGTCTTCAGATCGACCTTGGCATCCAAGGGCCACTTGACCAGCGACACCTTGATGTTACCGGTGTTGTCGTTGGCGGTGGAGGTGGGATCGGGCTTGCCCAGGTTGCAGGTGGCCTGACCGGCCTGGCCATTGAAGCGATCGCCCAGCCATGCCAGCACCTTGGGGGCGGCCTGGAACTGCGTGATGATGTGCTCACCCGGGTACAAGTCGAAGGTCACCGAGGTGCCCTTGGCGCAATAGGCCTTCTTCAGTGCGTAGGCCTGGGCCAGGGGGATGAACTCATCGGCCTGGCCGTGGTACTGGTACATCGGCACGTTGACGGATTTGGTGCCCAGCTTCTGCTTGTCCAGCACCGTCACAACGCCGGGCAGGCCCAGCAGGTCATCCAGCTTGGTGCCCGGGTTGGTGTACTCGGAGATGTCGTCATTCTGGTAGGCATACAAGGCACTGAAGATGCACTTGGTCTTGACTTCCTCGAAGGCCGCCTTGCCTTGCGGCGTCAGCACCAGGTCCAGCGGAATGGACGAGGGGTACTCCTGCTTCAGACCCAGGATGGCGCTGAAGAGGAAGCCGGCGCCATTGCGTGCGTTCAGATACGGCGCAGTCTCCATCAGATCGCCCGGCGTGCCGCCATGGGCCACGGCCTTCAGGTCGATGCCGGGCGTGTAGGTGGGCTGCTCTTCCGCGGCGAACGCGGCAGCCTGGCCGCCTTGCGAATAGCCCCAGATGGCCACAGGTGCCGTGGCGCTGAAGCCCACGTCAGGGATGCCGTTGGCAGCCTTGAAGATGTCCAGCAGGTTGCGGCCTTGCGAGGGGCCGGCCATGAAGCGGGGCGTGCTGCCGTTGGTGTAGCCGGCGTAGTCGGTCACCAGCACGGCGTAGCCGGCCTTCAGGGCGGCCGCGATGTTGGCAGCCTCATATTCCTGGTCGATGGCGAACTGGCGCGAGGGGGCGCAGCCGTTGCCCATGCCATGCACGCCCGGTGCATACAGGATGACCTGACGCGCGCCGCCTGCGGCCGCAGCCCGGGGCACCAGCACCGTGCCCGTCGAGATCACGGCCTTGCCCGTGCTGTCCTGGCTGAGGTAGGTGACGTTCCAGGCGTTGGCATCCGGCGTGGCGCCATTGAGGCGGACGTTGGCCACACGGTAGCTCACCAGGTCACCATGAACGCCGCCGGGCAGCGTGGCCGGCAGGTTGTAGAAGTCATCGCCCGACGAACCGATCACGGCGGCTTGGGTCTGCGTGGCGGCCATCAACCCGAGAAGGGCTGCGCCGATGGCCAGGGCGCTCTTGCGAAAAGTGATCGAAACCATGTTGTCTCCGTCAATGAAGCATCAATTCGGAAAATCTGTTTTCCTGATCGCGACTTTCATCGACGGGCATTGAACACGCACCGGTAATTACCCCGTGTTTCGAATATCAGCCGTGAATAAAGGAGATAAAAGGCGAGCCATTACCCGCCGCACCACATATTCAAATGCCGGCAATGACTTTAATCGAATGAATATAAAAATCAGAAAAATGCGAATGTCAAATCCCCAGGGGACGCATTCGCACCAGGCTCCTACGTGGCGCAGCATGTTTTCAGGACCCATGCCGCGATGGCGAGCCGCGGGGCCTTCGCGCCGCGACACAGGCGGGCTCGGGCTTCCCAAACGGGACGTCGCCCGCATGCAAATCACACTTTCGCGTTAATTCGGCACCACCAATATAACAAGCCCTGGCCGCAACGACCAGGGCTTCGATATTCAGATATACCCCGAAATACGTGGCCCCATGATTTTTGACAAATCAAATGGCCTAATTTCAATATATCAGGCGGCCCAATGCTGCTTCATGAAGGCCGCTTGCCGCTGCAAGGCCAGCGTCGAGCTGGGCATGATGCCGGCGTGCACCTGGAACACGTGCCAGCGCTTGAGGTAGACCTCCAGCTCGATGTGGCGACCCAGGCGCGTGCCGGCGTGGGTGATCCACACGGCATCGTCATACAGCACCTCGTGCTCGCCCACCTGCACCAGCGTGGGCGGCAGCGTGGACAGGTTCTGGCGCTTGGGGAAGGCCAGCGGATGGTCGTGGCGGGCGCGGTACCAGGCAAAGCCCTGGTGCCCCCACGAGACGTTGATCATCGGATCGATCTTGCTGTTCTTCTTGACGCTCTGGCTGTTGAGCGCCGGATCGAAGGCCGGCGACATCATGACCAGGCACCTGGGCTGCGGCAACCCTTCCAGCTCCAAGGCCTTGGCCACCAGCAAGGTCAAGGTGCCGCCCGCCGAGTCACCGGCCACCGCGATGCGATCCGGCGTGTAGCCCTGCTGAAGCAGGTGCTTGAAGCCCGTCACGGCATCTTCGATCTGGGCCGGGAACGGGTGCTCGGGCACCAGGCGGTAATCGATGGCCAGCACCTGCGCATCGGCGAACTTGGCCAGGCGCGTGGTGATGCTGCGGTGTGTGCGCGGGCTGCCGGTGCAGAAGGCGCCGCCATGCAGGTACAGGATGGCATGGCGAGGCTGAGGCTGCTGGCGCGGCGTCAGACACTCGGCCTTCATGTCGCCCACGCGAATCTTGTCGATCTTCACGCCCAGCGCGGGCGGCATCGAGGCCGACAGGATCTCCATCACCACGCGCTCGACCTGCACCGGCGTCGGCGGCTTCATGATCGACTTGAAGAAGGCCTTGAGGCTGAACCGCATGGCCGCTGCGCCCACGGCTTCATGCACGCCCGACAGCGGCGGGTATTCGCGGATGATGGGCTGGACAGGGGCGGAAGCGCTGCGCTCGTTCATGGGGACGGCCGACATGGATGGAGACTCCGACAAAAGTGATGCGCACCCAGCCTCAGCTGAGCATGCCCTTCTTGGCAAAGAAGGTCGTGAACGGCTGGTACCAGGCGCCCATGAAGCGCACCCACTTGTCGAGGAACTTGGCATCCAGGCCCACGAGCACGCGGCGCTTGTTGCCCTCCACGGCACGCAGGATCTGCAGCGCGGCGCTCTCGGCGCTGGTGATGTTGAGCAGCTTGTCGAACTTGTCGCGGGCCGCGTGTGGATCAGCCCCCGTCTTGGTCTTGATGCTGTGGTCCATGCGGGCATCCTTGGCGATGTTGGTGCGGATGCCGCCCGGGTGCACGCAGGTGGCGCTCACGCCGCACTTCTCCATGTCCAACTCTTGCCGCAGGGCTTCGGTGAAGCCGCGCACCGCGAACTTGCTGGCGTTGTAGCAGCCCTGCGTGGGCACCGACATCAGACCGAACAGGCTGGATGTGTTGATCACATGGCCTTCGCCCGACTTCTTGAGGTGCGGCAGGAAGGCCTGGGTGCCCCAGACCACGCCCCAGAAGTTGATGCCCATGATCCATTCGAAATCCTTGGGCGCCACCGTGTCGATGAAGGCACCCAGGGCCACGCCGGCATTGTTGAAGATCAGGTTGACCTTGCCGTGGTCGGCTGCGACCTGGTCGGCCCAGGCGAACACCGCATCGCGATCGGCCACATTGACCTTGGCGGTCGTGACCTTCACGCTGTGCTGCCCGCACAGCCGGGCCGTCTCGGCCAGACCGGCTTCATTCACATCGGACAGGGCCAGATGGCAGCCGCGCCGCGCCAACTCCACCGCGAGGGTGCGTCCCATGCCTGACGCCGCGCCGGTGATGGCGGCAACCTTGTTCTGGAAATTCTTCATCGTGACTGCCTGGTCTGCTGGAAAAAGCGGGCGGAAGGGGCGCCCACCCAAGTGAAGGCCATTGACTCGCGGGCCGTAGAAACCACGTAGGCGCCGGAAAACGGGCGGGCCAATATGCGACACACGCCGTGCGGATCTGACCTGCATGAAATGAGAAAATCCTGGTTTTGCGCTTTTCCTTTCGGCAGCCTACGAAACCGTTGTTCCCATCACGTCCCGCGCCATTGCAATCTCGTCGCCGCGATTTTGACAATGGTCAATTTCAAAATACTATTTGACAATGCCTGTTTCCAGAAATAGGGTTAACCCGCCCACCCCCTCCAGTCCGGGGACAACCGGAAGGCGTTATGGGGGTGTCGATTCAGAGGAGCGTCTGCGTCAGCGCCGTACGCGCCTGATCGAGGCGGGGCTGGCGGTCTTCGGGGAACACGGCTACCACCAATCTACTGTACGGGACGTGTGCAAGCAGGCGCAGTTAACGTCGCGCTACTTCTACGAATCCTTCGAAGGCATGGAAGATCTGTTCCGTGCCGTGTACGTTTCGGTGAGCCGGGAGTTGATGCAGGCGACGATCATGTCGCTGGCCACCTGCGAGCCCACCCCGGAGAAACTCGCAGAAGCGGCGTTGCGCACCTTCTACGAATTCATCCGCCAGGATCCCCACCGCGCCCGTGTCACCTTGATCGACGTGATGAACGTGGGCGAAGGCATGAACGTGCTGACCGACAAGGCCCACCAGGACTTCGCCCACCTGATCGCCGGCTTCATGCACCAGATGTTCCCGAAGCTGGCGGCGCACGGCGATCTGGATTTCCTCACGCTGGCCAACGGGCTGGTGGGCGCCAACACCCGCATCGCCACGCAATGGGTGGACGAGCGCTGCAAGACGCCGCTGGAGCGCGTGCTGCGCAATGTGCTGGTGCTGTTCGAGGCCTCGATCGCGCACGCGCGCAAGCTGGAGGGCGAGTTGGCGGCGCCCCCGCAAGCCAGGGCTGGCTGAGCGCCTCGGCCTTCCTCGGCCCGTCTCTTCAAGACCCACCGTTCAAAGCACACAGGCCCGAGGACTGGCGTCCTTCGGGCCTGTGTTCCATGCGGCTGACCGGGCGCTTCAACGCGCCGGCCAGTCGTTCACAGCCAGATCAGTTCAGATCAGCTTTCGTCGGCGCTGGAGCAGTCGGCAGCGGCCGGGTTCACCGAGCAGCGCACCTTCTTGATGATCTTCAGGCCTTGCTTGTTGTAGACACCCTTTTCGGCGATCGCGATGCGCGATTCACGCAGGATGTCGTTGTACTTGGTGGCCTGTGCGGGCGTGACTTCCATCCAGGTGCCGGCGGGGATGCCGGCATCGGCGTTGGCGATCAGCTTCATGGCGCGGTCGAACTCGCTCACCCAGTAGTCACGCGACTTGGCACCGAAGCCTTCGGGGAACTTGGACTTGTTGAGCACCACCTGGTAGGTCAGGATCATCAGCGGGAAGCGGCCGATGCCACCCTTGGTGCCGATGCCCTTGTTCAGCTCCAGCGGCTTGTAGGCCAGCGTGGGGGCAGCGATCATGTCGACGGCGCCCGAGTTGAACGTGGCTGCCAGCTTGTTGATGTCGGTGGCGACGGGTTGACCGCCCACGCGCTGGATCATCATGGCCTGGGCCTGGTCATATTCCAGGGCGGCGATCTTCTTGCCGGCCAGGGCTTCGACGGAGTCGATCTTGCGATCGGCCACCACGGGGTAGGCAGCGCCGAAGGGGAAGATGCCGCCGATCTCGTTGGCGCCTTCGACCATCATGCCGGCTGCGCTGGGCGACGAGAACGTCTGCACGACCTTGCGCACGACTTCATAGCTGCCCGCCACGTCGATCTTGCCGTCCTTGATGACGGTGGTCGAGCCCAGCGTGTCGATCGAGCCGGCCACGCCGTTGAACTGGCGGGTACGGAAGGCCGTGGCCATCAGGGCGTCGCACTTGCCAGCCTTGAACTCTTCGACGGCGGCGGCTTCGTCCTTGTTGACCTTCAGTTCGATGGTCACGCCGTTCTTCTGCATGCCGACGGCGTAATCCTTGGCCATGTTGTAGGCATCGCCCGTGGTGCCAACGATGTCGAACACACACAGGGAAGCGGCTTGAGCCGACATCGCCACAGCAGTCAACATCATCGTTGCGCCCGCTTTGGCCGCCAGTGCTTCAAATTTCATGGTCTCTCCATTTGAGTAAGGGGCGGCCTCCTGTCGGCCGCTGCGATTGCGCCGGTCACCGTTGCTGGGATCACCGACGGAGGCGGATGCTAGGGCCGCGGCGTGGCGCGATGTAACAACTTACAAATGGCTTCAAGCGGCATCCGCCATGAGACCCCCCTCTCTTGAGGGGGGACGGACGTGGGCAAAAAGGATTCCGGACGAAGCGGGCCGTACCACTCGGTTACACAAATGACGGCGCGCTGCGGCTTTGATACCGGACGCCACGTCTGAGGCGTCGCATGCACAGAACAACCCTGTGCGAAGCAACCCCATGGACAGGTACCGGCCTTGCCGCCATAGTCGCTGCGCCGTCGATGTGGCGGCCTCTTGACGATCCCATTCACACACCACAGGAGCATTGAATGAACAAGCCTCTCGCCGCGCTGGTCTGCAGCGCCCTGCTGTCCGGCGCCGCCCTCGGCACTGCCCACGCCACCACGGGCGCCGGCCCCGCTCTGGAGATCTCGATCGGCGGCATCGGCCCGGCCGTGGATGCTCGCGCCTACAGCAAGGTGCGTCTGCTGCTGGCCGAAGCGCTCTACAGCAACACCATCTCGTATTTCGACGTGGCCGGCTACGGCAAGGAAGGCGGCTTCTCGGCCTGTGTCGAGAAAGGCATGATGGCCGCCGAAGGCAGCTTCGAGCGCCTGACCAAGACACTCAAGGCCATCCGCGTGGACCGCACGACCTCGTTCTACAACGTGGAGGAAACGGCGCGCTGCACCTACCCGGTGGCGCCCGTCACCGAGACGCCCGCACCCTGATCCGGATCACGGCCCGGGTCTGGCTTCGGTCACGCCCGGCCATTCACGCGTCGGCCGGCCGAATGCGCCCTTGAGCGCATCCACGCCGGTTTGCGGCCGGGCCTGCTCCAGCAGGGGCGCCCGGCTTTGTCGTTTCTCTGCGCTGCGCAGACGCAGGCGCTCATCACGCGCCTCCACGAGGCCCGGCATGGCCTCGCCCTCCCTGTTGAACGACCAGCCCAGCTTCGGCTCTCCCAGAGGCAAGGCATCGCCGTGCCGGCCCTGTGCGCCGGTATGCCACACGTGCCAAGTCTTGCCGTAGCTGTTGATTTTGGTCTTCATCAGCGCACGCTCTGCCACCTCGGGGATGCCCGGCGCCACCAACTGCCCGGAGAGGATCTCGCCGTTGTGCGGATGCCAGTAGCGCCGCTCCTGCTCAGGCAGGCGTGCATACAGTTTCTCGGAGATGATGTATTCGATGCCACTGAGCCGCGCGTCGCGGTCGCTGCCATCGAACAGCACGCACTGCGCCAGATCCTCGTTGAGCTGATGGCAATAGTGATGGGCCTCCATCTGATGTGATGGATCGGCCTTCATGGGATGGAAGCCATTGAGGTAGGTGTTGAGCGCTGCGACAGGCGCATGCGGCTGCACCACCGCAGCAGCCGACTCGAGTGCGCGGGTTTGCAACCGCGTCGGCTCACCGGGCGGCAGCGGGCGGGCCCCCGGCATGGCATGGCCATCGCATGGCCTCAGCACCGTGCCCAGGCACACGGTGGTTGCGATGAAGGCCAGCATGGCGGCATGCCATGACTGCCTGGGTGTCGGCGCGGAGCCGAGGGTGATGTGCATGATGCATTGCGCCTGGTGTGGTTCGATCCGCGATCGGTCTGGATCGGGCCAGCGGGACCGGCAATCGGCATGCCGCACGACGGCCCGCCCGGCCCGGACCTCTCTGGTCGATCAGACCTTGCGGCTCAGCGGCACAGCCGGAAAGTCCACCGGCACCTGGAAGGCAACGTTCACATAGTTCGTGAACAGGTTGAGGGCCACATGGGCCAGCACCTCGACGATCTCGCCATCATCGAAGCCTGCCGCGCGCAGGCTGGCCACATCGGCATCGCTGACTTGCCCGCGCTGATCCACCAGTTGAAGCGCGAAGCGCAACGCGGCGGCCGTGCGGGGGTCTGACGATTCGCCCATCTGCGCGGCGCGCATCTCGTCTACCGACGCCCCGGCCTTGCGACCCAGCGCCGTGTGGGCGGCCAGACAGTATTCACAGGCATTGCGGTCGGCCACGGCCACGGCAATGAACTCGCCCAGGCGCGGCGGGATGCGGCCTGAACCCAGCGCTGCAAACGCACTCCACATGCTCTGCAAAGCCGCCGGCGAATGCGCGACGGCACGGAACATGTTGGGCGTGGCACCGAAGGCGCCGTGGATCTGATCGAGCAGGGCCTTCGAAGGGCCTTGTGCCTGTTGACGATCGATGAGGGAAAGACGTGACATGGTGTGCTTCCTTGTGTCTGCTCGGTTGACGGGATCGCGGCGGATTGCTGCGATGGAGGTCAGTGTGTCGGCCCGGCTTGTATGATGGATATCCATTCATCCCTGAAACTTATCCAATCGTCCAGACACCATGGCCGCGCACGAGACCCCGCTGGATCGCCTGACCGCCTTGCTCGAACACTTCCGTGTGCGCGCACACCTGTTCTACACAGGGCCACTGTGCGGCGTCACCCGCTATCCGGAGATGGGCCACGGCTTCCTGCATGTGCTGCGCCGTGGCGAGATGGAGGTCACGCACACGGCCCGCAGCGGTGCCCCCCGGCGCGTCAAGCTCAAGGAGCCCACGCTGCTGTTCTACCCGCGCCCCCTGGCCCATGCCTTTCACAACGCACCGGTGGAAGGCTCAGATTTCACCTGCGCCGCATTGCATTTCGATGGGGGTGTGCACCACCCCCTGGTGCGCGCACTGCCGGCCATGGTGATGGTGCCGCTGCACCGCGTGCCAGGGCTGGGGCCCGCGCTGGACTTGCTGTTCGCGGAAACCGATCAGGTGCGCTGTGGCTCGAAGCTGCTGGCCGATCGCCTGTTCGAGGTCGTGCTCATCCAGCTCATGCGCTGGCTGATCGATCACCATGAAGAGGCCGGCATCTCACCCGGGCTGATCGCGGGCCTGTCCCACCCGAAGCTGGCGCGTGCGCTGGTGGCCATGCATGCGGCGCCCGGACAAGCGTGGAGCCTGGCGGCCATGGCCGAGGAAGCTGGCATGTCGCGCAGCGCCTTTGCGGCCAGCTTCAAGGAGGTGATGGGCATCCCGCCCGCAGAGCACCTCACCGATTGGCGCTTGACGCTCGCCCGCGCCGAACTGGCCCGTGGCCGGCCCGTCAAGGCGATTGCCGACGAGCTGGGTTATGCCAATGCCTCGGCGCTGTCGCGTGTGTTCACCGAGCGGCTGGGCCTGTCACCGCGGGCCTGGCTGCAACGGGAAGCGGCCCGTCAAGCCGGCTGAAGGCCGCCTAGCCACTCGCGCAGCATGGCCCGGCCGGCCGCTTCCAGGTCGGGGGCATGTTGACGAGCTGCTTCGCGCAAGTTGGGGATGTCGATGCGCGCCGCCTGCAACTCGCCGGTGTGCCCGATCAGCCAGCGCTCGAAGTTGTGCGCCATGGCCTCGGGATGACATTGCAACGCCAGGGCGTGCGCGCCCACCTGGAAGGCCTGGTTGTCGTACATCTCCGAAGAGGCCAGGCGTTGGGCCGAAGGCGGCAGATCGAAGGTGTCACCGTGCCAGTGCAGCACAGGCACATTCGCCAGATGCCGCAGGGCCGAGTGCTGCCCCGCTTCCGTCAGGCTCAGCGCGCTCCAGCCGATTTCCTTGCGGCCACCGGGATACACACGCCCACCCAGCGCCTGCGCCATCAGCTGCGAGCCCAGACAGATGCCCAGCGTGGGCCGCTGGCGGGCCAGCCGCTGCTGCAGGCCCTCCAGCTCGTCGGTGACAAAGGGATAGAGCTCGGCTTCGTACACGCCGATGGGCCCGCCCAGCACCACCAGCAGATCGGCCTCGGCCATCGGGGCCAGGACATCGTCCACCCCGGCCTGCACATACCTGATGTGCAGGCCGAACTCCTGGAGCACGGACTCGAACGAGCCCAGGTCTTCGAACGCGAGGTGCTGCACCACCGCTGCCGTCCTGCCTTGCCAACTTGCCATGTCTGCCCTGCCCTTCATGTGGATGCGATGCGATCGACTGGAGGCCCATGATGACATCAAGTCAAACCCCGAGTGGGCGCAGCCGCCATCGGCCTGAAAGCCCGACAGACCGTGCCGAGGTTCACACACGCCCCGCAATGACTCTCCAGAATCCGGCTGCCGCGGGCGAAAATGACGCCACACCAGTCATTTATTACCCCCGGTTCACAAGGCCGGGTTGGCCGCGGCTTTGCCCCATGAGTACCGAGACCTCACCCCCTTCCGCCCGCCTGCGCGGCATGTTGCTGCGCGGCCTGCCCTGGCGGGCACAACTGTCCTGTGCCAGCTTGCCGCTCCTGCTGGTCAAGATCGTGTCCCTGGAGCGCACCCGGCTGTCCATCCTGTCGGAGTCGCCGATTGCCAACGGGCAGACGGTGGATTTGCTGGCCTCGGTGCCGCCCGCCACCCAGCATGAAGCGCCGCGCGCCGTGCGTGTACAGGCACGGGCGCAGTTCCATGTGGCCACAGGCGGCATCTTTCGGGTGGAGATGCAGGTGCTGTCGCTGTGCGCTGAAGCACAGAAGATGCTGGCGCACTGAGCGGGCCGCTACAGTGCCCGCATGGACGACGGCACCTCTCTTCCTGCCCCTGCCGAGACCTTGCGGCTCGAGCGCTTCACGCCCCAACACCTGCATGCGGTATGCCGGCTGCTGGAAGATCCTCGCGTGGCCGAAGCCCACCTGGGCCGGCCCTGGCCTCGCGAGCACATCGAGGCCCACATCCGGCAGCACTGGTGCGAACAGACGGACGCACGCACAACGCATCACCTGGCGTTCGTGCAGCGGCATCAGGCGCCCTGCTTCATTGGTGCCGTGAGCGTGGCACACGACCCGGCCCGGGCCGAGCCTGGCGACAGAACACTCTCCTACTTCGTGGACCCGGCCTGGTGGGGCCAGGGCCTGGCCACGGCCATGCTGCGGCAGGCATGCCAGAAGGCCTTTGGCGCAGATGACGTTTGGCAACTGACGGCCTGGATCTACCGCGACAACATGGCCTCCGTGCGGGTGGCCGAGAAGGCAGGGTTGTGGTTTGCGGGCCTGGTCTACCCGCCTCGCACGGGAACCATCGACGCGCGCGCCATGCTGCGCTACGTGCTGCGCCGCCCGTGTACATGACGTTTCCTCCCCCACTTTCAGGAGCACCTCATGGACAACATCGGTTCGAACCTCAAGCAACAGGCCGTGGCATCGGGCGCCCGGTTTCGTGCGGTCGGCAAGGTGGATCTGGCCACCGTGCAGCGCAAGGCCTTCAGCTGGTTTGGCAAAAGCATCCAGGCCAAGCTGGGCGTGGCCACCAAACCCAAGCCCTTCAGCACCTGTCCCCTGTGCCAGCAGGCCAAGCAGGACTTTCAGCTCGATCACATGGGCCCATGGCGCGTGTACGTGGCCGCAGCAGCCGGCCCGCACATCCAGATGGACCCGATGAGCGGTGCGCTGCTGATCGACCGCGACATAGTCAAGGTGCTCTACAACGACCCTGAAAACCTCTGGTGGATCTGCAGCGACTGCAACCGCAGCAAGTCGGACATGACCTACGACACCGCGGCCCAACTGGAGGCCATCGCCCAGGGCACGATCCCCAAAGGCGACAAGGGGGTCGACCCGAGCGACATCCTGGCCTGAGCCCTTCAAGGCCGTCCTGCGGCCATCAGGGGGTTTGACGTTCCGCCACGAAGCCGCTGAAGGTCACCTGCTCCTTGCCAGACACCGTCAACGCCTGAACGCGAGGCCCGGCATCCGGGAGCCCTTGCAGGACCTGTGCGCTGGTGTCCGACAGGGGGCGCAGGAGAAGCTGCTGCTCGCGCTCGCCCGCATCCAGATCGACGTAAGACAAGATCAGTTGATGACCATCCAGACGGATCCTCAGGTCCTTGATGGCAATGCTGTCGTCCCCTTGATTGAGCAGCCGATACGAGCCCACCCTCTGCTGCCAGGCTTGGGGAACAGGGCTGTCCGGCATGCGTGATCCGACCAGCATCTCCTGGCCGCCCAGGCGCGCAACGACGGCCTCCACACCATTGATGTCCTGCCGGGTCAAGGTCAGCGCGCTGAGCTCATCCAGTTCGACGTTCAGCAGGCCCATGAGCGACCACACGGGAGAGCGCGCACCGCCTTCACGCATGCGCAGCTGGAATGTCTTCCCGAAGGCTTGTGCCGTGGTCGACCCGTCCGCGGTTTGCGAGATGCGGACCGGCCCCACGATCGTGCTGTACCACCCTGCCCAACGCTTCGCGGCGGCTTCCTGCCGGCCCAAGGCCTGCGCCTGCTGCGCCGAGGCCCACGGGGCCGCAGGCGCCGGTGCATGCCGATGCCCGGACTGGACCTGCAACTGCACATTCAAGGCCCGCAAGGCGATGCGATCGACCAGCTCATGCGCCCCCCGTTCATTGGCCATCACGACCACGCCGATCTTCTGCTCGGGCAGCACATACATCTGGCTGTGGAACAGCCGGGTCGCGCCGGCGTGATGCGCCACAGGCCCCACGCCCCTTGGCGCATCCAGACTCAATGAGCCCAACATCCAGCCCAGCCCCACCCGAAAGCCCGCATCCAGCGGCACCTGCGTGTTCTGGGCTGTCAGCATCGACTTGGCCCCTTCAGCGGGCAATATCTGCCGGCCTTCGAAACGCCCTTCGGCGAACACCATGCGCATGAAGTTGGACAGATCATGCACGCTGCTGGTAAGCCCGCCCGCAGGCACATCACGCAGGCCTGGCTCAATGGCCGGCTGGCCCTTGATGTAACCCTGCGCCATCTTCTCGTGTGCCGAGGGGCTGGCCTCGAAGACCGAATCGCTCATGCCCATCGGCTTGAGCACCGCATCCTGCATCCAGGATTCGAAATCCCGGCCTGCCACACGGGCCACCACCGCCCCCAGCACACTGATGCCGGCATTGGAGTACGAAAAGCTCCGCATCGGCACATCGTCTGCACCGATGGCATTGAGTTGCGGCACCACCTCGCCAAACGGTGCCGGCCGGCTGGACATGAAGCCCTTGAGCACATCTCTGGGCAAGCCGCTGTGATGGGTCATCAACATGCGAGGCGTGATGGGATAGGCCTTGCCATCCGGTGCTGTCGGTGCGAATTCCGGCAACACATGGCGAACGGGTGCATCGAGCATCAATTGCCCCGAGGCGGCCAGCTCCATCGCACCGACGTCCGTCAGCAGCTTTGAAATGGAGCCGGCGCGATAGCGCGTGCGGGCGTCGGCAGGGGATCGCTTCTCGGCGTCGGCCCAACCGAAGCCCTGCTCCCACACGACGGTCTGATCGCTGACGAGGGCAATGCTCAGCCCTTGCACATGCTCTTGCTGCATCTCGTGCTGGATGAAGGCCTGCAGGTGCGCGATGGCCTCCTGCTGCTGCCCGATGCCAAGGGTGGGCGGCGGCATTTGCGTCGCGCACCCCGGCAAGATGGCGTAAAGGCCGATGAGAAAGAAGCTGATCTTCGGTTTCATGTCCTGTCCTGTTTTTGCATGTGAAGGGTCAAAGCAGAGCCTCAGCTTAAGTAGCCAAGCTTTAGTTTGGCCAAAGGTCCACCCGATAGACTCCACGCCATGCACATCCTTCTCCTTGAAGACGATCTCGACTTGGGGCAAGCCATTCTCCTGGCCCTGCGTGCCGAAGGCATGACGGTGCTGTGGGTCAGGACGGCCACAGAGGTCAGCCTGCGCACGCTGCAGCCCACGCCCGATGCGGTGCTGCTGGACCTCGGCCTGCCCGACGCAGACGGCCTGGACATGCTGCGCTTGTGGCGCAGGTCGGGAGTCCAAGTTCCGGTGATCGTGATCTCTGCCAGGGTGGCGCTGTCGGACCGGCTGGTGGGCCTGGACGAAGGTGCAGACGACTACCTGCCCAAACCATTTGCCATGGCCGAATTGATCTCGCGGCTGCGCGCCGTGCACCGACGGCATGCACAACAGGCCAGTGACCATTGGCAATGCGGTGCGCTGGCCTTGTCATGGAAGTCCAGACGGGTCTGGCTCGATGGCCAGGCTCTGGACCTGTCTCCGCGTGAATTCAACATCCTGCAGGTGCTGGCCAGGGATCCGCACAGCGTGGTGTCCAAGAGGGAGTTGTGCCGCCGCCTTCAGCCTCTGGGCGACCCCTTGGAGGAGAGCACCGTCGAAGTGCACATGTCGAACCTGCGCAAGAAGATCGGCGGCGATCGCATCAAGACGCATCGGGGCATCGGCTACCAGTTGATCGCGCGGCCATGATGAGCACACGCTTGCAGCCCTCACTGAAGCGGCGCCTGATCTTCACCCTGCTGGGCGGCATGCTGTTCATCTGGGGCATGTTGCTGGTCAAGGACTACCTGGGATACCGGCACAAGATCCGGCATGAGCTCACGCAGGGCGAACTCAACCGGTCTCTGCTGATGTCGCTGGAGCGCCTGCCTGCTCAGCAGGCCGAGACGGCCATTTCACACACCCATGTCACCTTCGAGCTGCTGAATGCGCACAGCGCTGCGGCAGCCAAAGGCCCGGTCTACTTTCAATGGCGCCACCGGCCCACCGGGCGGCTGTATGTGTCGCATCCTGCCGTAGCGTTGCCGCCATCACCGCCGCCCAATGGACAAGTCACGCTCATTGAACAGCGCGCGTACTGGCCCGTCACCCACACCTCGGCACATTGGCAACTCACCCTCTGGCATCCGGCGATGGACGACAGCGCCGCATTGACTGCCATTGCCCTGGATCTGCTGAGCTACATGGTCTGGGCGTTTCCTGTCCTGGTGTTGCTCTTGATGTTGGCCATCTGGCAGGGTTTCAAACCCTTGAAGCGCCTGAGCGATGAGGTGCGGCATCGGTCACCGGATGACTTCACCGCCTTGACGGACCCCACGGGCTACGCCGAGCTGGCGCCGATCCTGACGGCCTTCAATGACCTGTTGGGACGCGTGCGCCAGCAGCGTGCGCACGAAAAGCAGTTTTATGAAACCGTGGCACACGAGCTCAAGACACCCCTGGCGGTCATCGCAGGCCATGCCCACGCGGTTGCGCTGAACACCGATCAGGCGACCAAACTGCAAAGCTTGCGTGTGCTGGAGAGGACGATCGAAACCGTCTCCACGCAGATCAACCAGTTGATTTGCCTGTCTTCCTTGTCCACCTCACCGGCATCACAACCGCCCTGCACGCTGGACATGGTGGCCCTGCTGCAAGACATGCTGATTGATTTCATGCCGCTGGCGCAAAGCCGGAACATGGAACTGACGCTGGATGCGCCGGATCAACTGACCCTGCATGGGCGTGAGTCGGCCGTGGAACTGGTGATCAAGAACCTGCTCAAGAATGCGATCACGCATGGCGCCGAAGGCGGGCGCGTCGAGGTCAAGCTGAGCCAGACCGGCCCCAACTGGACCTTGGTGGTGGCCGACAGCGGCCCCGGCCTGACGGCCCAGCAGGTGGCTGGAGGGCGATACAGACCCGGCGCCCCGCACGGCGAGAAGCAGCTTGGCAGCGGCCTGGGGCTGGCGATCGTGGCCCAGGCCGTGGAGGTACTCAGGGGCACCTTGACCTTGGGGCCCGGGCTGGAGGGAAAGGGGCTCTCTGCTTTCGTGGTCGCGCCGATGTCGGTGTCATCCTGAAGCGCGGCGGCTTCAGGTTGCGGTGCAGTTTCTGTACGGCGTGGCCGTTTCAACCCACGCGCTCGTGATGAGCGCGACTTGCCATGCGGTGATGACCTTGGTTGTTGAATCACGAGCAAAACTGAGCCACTGAAGGGCGTGCGTCACGTCCAATTTTGAGCCACGTTATCCACCTACCCTGCTGCTTTTTGCAGCAGCGGGGTGCAGGAGTGATCAACGTGAGCACATTGAGCAAATTGCGCCGCATGGTCCACCGTGACCACCTGAGCGTGCGCGAAGCCAGCCGCAGGCTGGGCATCTCTCGCAACACGGCCGCCAAGTGGCTTGAAGCCGATGCGATGGTCGAGCCCCGCTATCCAAAGCGGGCGACGCTTCCCAGCGTTCTTGACCCCTACAAGGATCAACTTGCCACGTGGCTGAAGGCCGACAGCCACCGCAACAAGCGCGAGCGCCGAGGCGTCAAGGCCATGTTCCGGGCGCTGCAGGCCATGGGCTACCCCGGCAGTCGTGGCCCGGTCTATGAATTTGCCAAGCGCTGGCAGCAGGCGCAGTCCGACGCCCCCACCCGCATGGCCTTCGTGCCCATGAGCTTCGAGATGGGCGAAGCCTTCCAGTTCGACTGGAGCTGCGAGTACCTGTTTGTGGGCGGCATGCGCAAGCGCCTGGAGGCCGCGCACACCAAGCTGGCAGCCAGCCGCGCCTTCATGATGACCGCTTACTTCAGCCAGGCCCACGAGATGCTGTTTGACGCCCACGCTCGGGCCTTTGCTGCCTTTGGTGGCGTGCCGCGCCGGGGCATCTACGACAACATGAAGACTGCCGTCGACAAGGTTGGCCAGGGCAAGAGCCGCACGGTCAATGCCCGCTTCGAGGCCATGACCGGCCACTACCTGTTCGAGCCCGAGTTCTGCAACCGCGCCGCTGGCTGGGAGAAGGGCATTGTCGAGAAGAACGTACAAGATCGCCGACGCGGCATCTGGATGGAGGCGGCCGAGCGCCGTTGGCCCGACCTGGACAGCCTCAACGGATGGCTGCACCAGGCCTGCCTGGACGCCTGGCACACGTTGCCGCACCCCGAGTGGCCAGAGCTGACCATTGCCGACGTCTGGCAGCAAGAGCAGACGCACCTGATGCCCAATCCCGCACCCTTCGACGGCTATGTCGAACAGATGGCGCGGGTGACGGCCACCTCGCTGATCCATTACCAGCGCAACCGCTACAGCGTGCCGTGCGAGTGGGCTCACGCCAGTGTCAGCGTGCGCGCTTATCCCGACCGCCTGGTGGTGGTCGGCCCCATCGCCGATGCACCAGAACATCCTGTGAACCTGCCACGCAGCTTCGAGCGAGGACAGACCTTGTACGACTGGCGGCACTACGTCAGCTTGCTCGAGCGCAAACCTGGCGCTTTGCGCAACGGCGCCCCCTTCAAGACCATGCCCGAGCCCTTGCAGCATCTGCAAGCGCACCTGCTGCGCCACCCCGGCGGCGACCGGGTGATGGCCCAGGTGCTCATGGCCATCACCTTGCACGGGCTCGATGACGTGCTGGTGGCGGTGGAGCTGGCGCTGCAATCGGGCCACGTGAGCGCCGACCATGTGCTCAACGTGCTGGCCAGGCTCAAGGAACCCCAAGCTGTGCGAAGCCTGCCAGATGAAGCCATGCCTTCACTGACACTGCAGGAGCCGCCTCAGGCCGATGTGTCGCGCTATGACCGCCTGCGCCAGCCCCACGAGGATGACCATGTCCAATGACATTGCCGCAGCTCTTAAAGGCTTGAGCCTGCACGGCATGGCCAGCGCCTGGCCAGAGCTGCTGGGCATTGCCCGGCTCAAATCGCTCGACCACGAAGCCCTGCTGCATCAGCTCATCAAGGCCGAGGGTGCGCATCGGGAAGTGCGCTCCATGGCCTACCAGATGCGGGTTGCGCGATTCCCCCCACCACCGCGACCTGGCTGGCTTTGCCTTTGATCAGGCCCAGGTGGCCGAGGCACTGGTGCGTCAGCTGCACGAGCTCAGGTTCATCGACTCGGCCCACAACGTGGTCTTCGTGGGCGGCCCAGGCACCGGCAAGACACACCTGGCCACCAGCCTGGGCGTTCATGCCATCCGAGCGCACGGCAAGCGGGTACGCTTCTTCTCGACGGTGGAGCTGGTCAACATGCTGGAGGCAGAGAAGGCCCAAGGCAAGGCCGGGCAACTGGCACATCGGCTCATGTACGTCGATCTCGTCATCCTTGACGAGATGGGCTATCTGCCCTTCAGCCAGGCCGGTGGCGCCTTGCTGTTCCACCTGCTGTCCAAGCTGTACGAGCGCACCAGCGTCGTGGTCACAACCAACCTGTCGTTCTCGGAATGGGCCAGCGTGTTCGGCGACGCCAAGATGACCACCGCACTGCTAGACCGCCTCACCCATCACTGCCACATCGTCGAGACCGGCAATCAAAGCTGGCGCTTCAGGCACTCGACGGCGCAACCGGCTGCAACCAAACCCACCCGCACCAAATCACCCAAAGGAGCAGACCAGACAGTAGACTTATCCACAACCGAGCAGTCCATTTCTTCGTCAACCTAGTGGCTCAGTTTTGGACGTGACGCCTGGCTCAGTTTTGCTCGTGATTCAACAAACGAGCGGCAGGCGCATCAGAAAACGAAGAAGATTCGCGACGCCATCAAGCAAGCCTGGAATGTCGGCAGAGATGTTCGCGCCCCGAATAGCCCGCTTCCCGCCTGCAAGGATGCTGAACAAGACTTCCTGTTAGTCGTCACCAGTCGTGAACTCTTCATCGGCGACGGCGAGATGCTTGCCCGTCTTTACAAGGCGGGCGAGCTTGCTTATCCGGATGAGGCAAGTCAACGGCGCCTTCCATTGGCGAATGTGTTTGTGCTTTCGATCGAGAGCTTCGAGCGTCTCTCAATTGCAATAGCCACGGGGAAAGTGGACCTGCCGGAGCTGATGCGGGAGGCCGTGGAGCGGAATCGCGAACCTTCGACTTCAGCCATTCTGTTTGACGCCATCCTCGGGAGGCACATGGGCAAATGGGGTTTGACCCAGCTGATTCAAACTGCACGCGATGAATCGGAGGCTCGGATTCGGGCGCACGGCAAATGGGAGGAAACGGACGCCGAAGTGGTCTTGGACGTCTAGCAATGCCAGAGCAGTGACTGGTGTGTGTCACATTGGTGGCGGCCAAAGTCACATATCCCATCGGATGCATTCAGCCTGATACGGCCAATGCGCCCACACCCAACCGCTTGAGCTTTCGAGCCGCCCTACTCACCCTCAATTTTTTCCGCACCTTCGAGATTTTCTCTCTCAGTTCGAGACGTTCACACCCACCCCCGCATGCATCGCCTGCTGATCCGCGTGATAGCTGCTGCGCACCATCGGCCCCACGGCCGCGTGCGTGAAGCCCATCTTCTTGGCCTCGTCCTCGAACATCTTGAAGACATCCGGGTGCACATAGCGCTTGACAGGCAGGTGGTGCCCGCTGGGCGCGAGGTACTGCCCGATGGTGATCATGTCGATGCCATGTTCGCGCATGTCGCGCATCACCTGCAGGATCTCTTCGTCGGTCTCGCCCAGGCCGAGCATCAGGCCGCTCTTGGTGGGCACATCGGGCGCGAAGGCCTTGAAGCGCTTGAGCAGGTTCAGGCTGTACTGGTAATCGGATCCGGGGCGGGCTTCCTTGTACAGGCGGGGCACCGTCTCGAGGTTGTGGTTCATCACGTCGGGCGGGGCGGCCTTGAGGATTTCCAGGGCGCGGTCCATGCGGCCACGGAAGTCGGGCGTCAGGATCTCGATGCGGGTGGCCGGCGATTGCTCGCGCACCTGGCGGATGCAGTCGACGAAGTGGGCGGCGCCGCCATCGCGCAGATCATCGCGGTCCACGCTGGTGATGACGACGTACTTGAGCTTGAGCGCGGCAATCGTCTTGGCGAGGTTGGCCGGCTCGTTGACGTCCAGCGGGTCGGGGCGGCCGTGGCCCACGTCACAGAAGGGGCAGCGGCGGGTGCACTTGTCGCCCATGATCATGAAGGTGGCCGTGCCGTGCCCGAAGCATTCGCCGATGTTGGGGCAGGAGGCCTCTTCGCACACCGTGTGCAGCTTGTGCTCGCGCAGGATGTTCTTGATCTCGTAGAAGCGCGTGCTGGGTGAACCGGCCTTGACGCGGATCCATTCGGGCTTGCGCAGCACCTCGCCGGCAGGCACCACCTTGATGGGGATGCGGGCCGTCTTGGCCTGGGCCTTCTGCTTGGCAGTGGGATCGTAGGCGGCCGGAGTGCCGTCGGCGGGGGTGTGTTCAGAGGACATGGCAGCGCTTGACTTCAGGGAGCCGGCTCGTGACCGGACCATCCTGCAATGTAGCCGATCGGCCCCACGGGGGGCTTGCGGTCGCCCACATGCACATGCCTTTCATGCGGACGAAGCCCGTTTCAGGGCGCCAGCCAGGTCTCCAACTGACGAGGCTTGCACCGCCGCTGCCTCATCCCAGCCCACATCGACGCCGATGCTGGCCAAATCCACCGTCTTCAGGCCGTTGTAGCCGCAAGGGTTGATGCGGTCGTAGGGGCGCAGGTCCATCGCGACGTTGAGCGCCATGCCGTGATAGGTGCAGTGCCGCGTCACCTTGATGCCCAGCGCGGCGATCTTGCCCAGGCCCTTGAAGGGATCGGCGGGGTGGCGCGGCTCGGTGAGGGCGGCGTGGGCGAAGGGGTCGTCCAGCCGCACGTAGATGCCCGGCGCGCCCGCGACGCGGTGGCCGGTGACGCCGAAGTGCATCAGCGTACGAAGGATGGCCTCTTCCAGCCGGTGCACGTACTCCTTGACGAAGTAGCCCCGGCGGCGCAGATCCAGCAGCGGGTAGCCCACCACCTGCCCGGGGCCGTGGTACGTGACCTGGCCGCCGCGGTTGGTCTGCACCACCGGAATGTGGTCGGGCCCGGGCGGGTTGAACAGCACATGGTCGGCCTTGCCGGCCAGGCCCTGCGTGAAGGTGGGCGGGTGCTGACAGATCCAGATTTCATCGGGGGTGTCGGGGCCGCGCGTCTCGGTGAAGGACTGCATGGCGGCCAGGGTGGGCTCGTAAGGCACCAGGCCCAGGTTCTGGATGAGGGTGTTCACGGGTGCCTTTTTACTACAGGCAACTCAGGCAGCCGCCACCCGCTGGAACAGTTGCCCGGGCAGCCGCGCCACCTGCCCCATCAGTTCCAGCTCCAGCAGGCGCGCACCAAGTTCGGCCGCCGACAGGCCGGTGCGGGCGCTCAAGGCGTCCTGACTGACGGGATCGAAGCCCATGGCCGCCAACACCGGATCCTCGGCGTGCGGCGCTGAAGCGGCTCCAGTCTCTGCTGCAGCCACCGCACCGAACAGGTCGAGCGATGGCTGGGCCACGTCGGCGTCCAGGCGCAGCTCTTCCAGCACGTCCTGCGCCGTCTCGACCAGCTTGGCGCCCTGCTTGATGAGCGCATGGCAGCCGCGCGCCTGGGGCGAATGGATGGAGCCGGGCACCGCCAGCACCTCCCGTCCCATCTCGGCGGCCAGCCGCGCCGTGATGAGCGAGCCGGACTGCAGTGCGGCCTCGATGACCAGCGTGCCGCGGGTAAGCCCGCCACGATGCGGTTGCGCTTGGGGAAGTTGGCCGACAGGGGCGGTGTGCCGAGCAGGAACTCGCTGAGCATCAAGCCGCTTTCCCCAATCCGACCGGCCAGTTGGGTGTGGGCCTTGGGATAGACCTCATCCAGCCCTGTGCCCACGACAGCGATGGTGCTGCCCGCCCCTTCCAGCGCGCCTTCATGTGCGGCGCCATCGATGCCACGCGCCAGCCCGGACACCACGGTGACGCTCGCCTGGCTGAGCGCACGGCTGAGGGCGCGGGCGTTTTCCAGGCCCTGGGGCGTCGGATGGCGGCTGCCGACCACGGCCACGCCCGGCCTCGCCAGCAGCCCCAGGCGACCATGCGCGAACAGCAGCAGCGGCGGGTCGGCGGCCTCCAGCAGGGCAGGCGGATAGCGGGGATCGTCCAGGCACACGAGATGGCGTGCGGCGGCGCCGCTGGCCAGCGTGGGCGAGGCCTCAAGCCATGCGAGGGTGGCGGCCACCTGGGCATCCAGCCCCTCGGGCACCGCCTGCACGGCCGCGGCATCGCGGCGGCCCAGCAAGGCCTCCAGCGTGGGCAGCGTCGCCTCGAACACCGCCTGGGGCGATCCCAGCGCGGCCAGCAGTCTGCGGGCGGCCGCCGGCCCGAGGTGAGGCGTCATCACCAGGCGCAGCCAGGCACGCAACGTGTCATCGGAGATGTCCTGCCCTGCCATGTCCTGCCCCTGCCTGTGTGTTGGATTTCGAGAGGCGCAAAGCATAAAGGCAGACCCGTCACCGGATCTGCCTTTGCAGCGGGCCTCCCCCGCAAGGAGGAGGCATCAAGCCTGGCACATCAAGGCTGAAACATCAAGGCCTCCGCATCAAGGCTGCGTGAAACGATCGCCTGCCTTGACCGGCTCCTGCACATTGAGGATCAGCGCATACGACATGCGGTCGAACACGCGGAAGACGAACAGCAGGCCATGGCGCTCATCGGGCAGCTTGATGGGCGTCTTGGCTTCGGTCGTCAGGTCGCGCACGACGGCGCCGTCACGCCAGAGGGCCAGCACATGGCCGCGCTCCATGCCGTCGCGCGCGCCCCTGTTGAGCGACACGATCTGGTTGGAGCCCGCCGTCAGGGCATCGCCGTAGATGGAGACGATCTGGCCGCCCATCTCCTGCTTGGGCGCATGCGGCACGATGTTGGTGAACTCGCGCGGTGGCACCGGGGCCAGGCGGTCGCCCACAGCGGCTTCCTGGCGCAGCGAATTGACCGTCAGCGTCGAGGGGATGACCATGGGCTTGCCATCGGCGCCCGTGCCTTCGATGCCTTCGCGCACGATGCTGCCGGTGCCGACGAACTGGGCTTCATAGCCCAGCACTTCGCGGGTGCTCGGGTCACGCAGGGGCTTGGGCTCGCGGAACAGGCGCCAATCCAGGCGGCCGCCCAGATCGCCGCGCACATAGGCGGTCTCGCCGCGCGAGAGCATCACGCGGCCTTCCTGCGTGGCCACGACGCGGGGCGCCTTGAGCAGCTCTTCACTCGATTCGTAGATCACCGCTTCGTTGAAGAAGGGCTCGAGCAGGTGCACCGGCACCGTGGTGATCGCGTCTTCCAGGCTGCCTTCGCGCACGCGGGGCACCAGCTTGCTGTTGCCGCCGTCGCCAATGGGCTGGCCCACACGCAGGCGTGCGCGGCCGTTGCTCTTGTCCAGGTACAGGATCTGGCCGGGGAAGATCAGGTGCGGGTTGCGGATCTGCTGCAGGTTCATGCCCCACAACTCAGGCCAGCGCCACGGGCGCTTGAGGAAGATGCCGGAGATGGCCCACAGGGTGTCGCCGCGCTTGACGGTGTAGGAATCCGGGGCGTTGGGCGAGAGCTCGGACAACGGCACACCGGCCTCGGACACCTGCTGCGCCGTGGCCTTCTGTTGCGAGGTGATCGGATAGTCGGGAAACTTCTGGGCCTGCGCCTGAGGGGCGATGGCCCCGGCCAGCATACCCACCAGCGCCAGGATCGATACACTCAAGCCCCGGTTTGCACGCACAAGCTTCGGGCCGCCTGCCTGGCCCTTCGACAGCGATCGCTGGGTCATGAATACTTTCTCCGCTTACCCGCCGATGGCCATTCACTTTCCCGGTGGACGGCAATTCGGCAAAATCTGGTCAATGATCATTTGATTCTGCCCGTAAATCCCGGACGGTCGCAACGAAAATTGCCCCGTGTTACCTCTGGCTGATTGGCGCTTGCTGCCCGCCACGTTGCGCCGCTTCCACATTGATATCGTCGGTTTCCCGAGCCCGGCGGCATTTTCAAGAACCAAACCCCTTTCAAAGATTTCGCATCATGGCCCTGTTGTCCATTCTTCAATATCCCGACCCGCGCTTGCATACGGTGGCCAAACCCGTGGCCGTGGTGGATGAGCGGGTGCGCCAATTGGTCGACGACATGCTGGAGACGATGTACGACGCCAAGGGGGTGGGGCTGGCGGCCACCCAGGTGGATGTGCATGAGCGCATCGTCGTGATCGACACCAGCGAGGAACGCAACGAGCCGCGCGTGCTGATCAACCCGGAGATCATCCAGGCCAGCCACGACATGATCATCTGGGAAGAAGGCTGCCTGTCGGTGCCCACCATCTACGACAAGGTGCACCGCCACAAGCACATCCGCGTGCGTGCCCTGGGCCGCGACGGCCAACCGTACGAGTTCGATGCCGACGAACTGCTGTCGGTGTGCGTGCAGCACGAGCTGGATCACCTGCTGGGCAAGGTGTTCGTGGAATACCTCTCGCCGCTCAAGCGCAACCGCATCAAGACCAAACTGCAAAAGCGCGCGCGCGAGGAACACCCCGCTTCATGAGCGCCCCGCTGAAGGTGGCGTTCGCGGGCACGCCTGAATTTGCACGCGAGGCCTTGCGGGCCATCCTGGCGGCTGGCTTGGAGGTGCCGCTGGTGTTGACGCAGCCCGATCGCCCCGCGGGCCGCGGCATGAAGCTGCAGGCCTCCAGCGTCAAGCAACTGGCGCTCGAACACGGCATTCCGGTATGCCAGCCGCACAGCCTGAAGCTCGATGGCAAGTATCCGGATGAGGCGGCTGCCGCACGGCAAGTACTGCAGGATGCCGCACCCGACGTGATGGTGGTGGCCGCCTATGGCCTGATCCTGCCGCAATGGGTGCTGGATCTGCCGCGGCTGGGCTGCCTGAACATCCACGGCTCGCTGCTGCCGCGCTGGCGGGGCGCCGCGCCCATCCACCGCGCCATCGAAGCCGGCGACGCAGAGACGGGCATCACCATCATGCAGATGGACGCGGGCCTGGACACGGGGGACATGCTGCTCATCGAGAGCGAGGCCATCCGCGCGGACGACACCACCGCCGTCCTGCACGACCGGCTGGCCGCCATGGGCGGGCGCATGGTGGTGCAGGCGCTGGAACTGGCCGCACGGGGCGCACTGCAAGCGGTGAAGCAACCGGCCGAAGGCGTGACCTACGCGCACAAGATCGACAAGGCCGAAGCCGCCATCGACTGGACGACAGCCTGCCGTGGACATTGCACGCCGCGTGCGGGCCTTCGATCCCTTCCCCGGTACCACCTTCCAGATGGCGGGCGGCAAAGGCGCCGAGACGATCAAGCTGTGGGCGGCCAGCGTGGTGCCGGCACAGGGCCGCCCCGGGGAAGTGCTGCATGCGCAGGGCGACACCCTGGTGGTCGGATGCGGTCAGCAGGCCCTGGCGCTGCACAGTCTGCAAAAGCCGGGCGGCAAGCGCATCAGCGCCCGTGAATTTTTGCAAAGTACCCAGGTGCCGTCCGAATTCACTTGAATCCTCGCGGGTTCTCCCTATCTAATCAGTTGCCGCAATGGCGCGGCGCAACCATTGCACGGGTCAGGAGGCCCGAACAAGATGTTCAACATGATGAAAACCGCCATCCTGATGGCGGCGATCACTGCCCTGTTCATGGCCATCGGCGGCATGATCGGGGGCCGCTCCGGGATGATGCTGGCGCTGCTGGTGGCCCTGGGCATGAACTTCTTCAGCTACTGGTTCTCGGACAAGATGGTGCTGAAGATGTACAACGCGCGCGAGGTCGACGAGACCACGGCGCCGCGTTTTTACGCCATGGTGCGCGAGCTGGCCCAGCGTGCAGAACTGCCGATGCCCAAGGTCTACCTCATCGACGAGCAGGCACCCAACGCCTTTGCCACCGGCCGCAACCCTGAGCATGCTGCCGTGGCGGCCACCACCGGCATCCTCAACATCCTGACCGAGCGCGAACTGCGCGGCGTGATGGCGCACGAGCTGGCCCACGTCAAGCACCGCGACATCCTGATCAGCACCATCAGCGCCACCATGGCCGGCGCCATCTCCATGCTGGCCAACTTCGCGATGTTCTTCGGGGGGCGCGATGAAGATGGCCGCCCCGTCAACCCGATCGCCGGCATTGCCGTGGCCATCCTGGCGCCGCTGGCAGCCAGCGTGATCCAGATGGCGATCAGCCGTGCCCGCGAGTTCGAAGCCGACCGCGGCGGCGCCGAGATCAGCGGTGATCCGCAGGCCCTGGCTTCCGCATTGCAGAAGATCCAGCGTTATGCGCAAGGCATCCCGCTGCATGCGGCCGAGGCGCATCCTGAAACCGCCCAGATGATGATCATGAACCCGCTGTCCGGCGGGGGGCTGCGCGGGCTGTTTTCCACGCACCCGGCCACCGAGGAGCGCGTGGCACGCCTGATGGCCATGGTCAAATAGTTCCAGTCCATCACATTTCGTGTGACGTCTTCACGTCCGGCACGGCCCTTGCGCCCTGCCGGACGTTTTTGCGGGTCATCCAGGGTCAAGGCCACAGGCCGCCGACCGATACACCGACAACGCGCGTCGGCCCCATCGCGGGCCCTCGCCTTGTCAAGGACCCTGGATGCTCGCCGAGATTCAACAGACCCAAGATGACGCCCGATGGCTGCGATGGTGCTCGTGGATCGTGCTCGCGGCCGGCCTGACGTTGAGCCTGGCGGCCTGGTGGCGCAGCAGCGAGAACATCCGGCGCGAGGCCGATGAGCGGTTCGCCCGCTCGGCCACCAATGTGCAGCAGCAGGTCGAGCGGCAGCTGGACCACTATGTGGATGTGCTGGAGAGCTTTCGGGCGATGTACTTGCTGACGGAGCATGTGCCGCGCCAAGTGTTCCATCGCCATTTCACGCAGCTCGGTGTGACGGGGGAATATCCCTCGATGCTGGCCATCCAGTTCGCGCGGCGGGTGCCGCATGAAGCCAAGCAGGCGTTCGAAGCAGCTGTGCGGGCAGACCGCAGCATCGATCCTCACGGCTATCCCGGCTACAGCATCCGGCCGGAGGGCGAGCGCCCGGAATACGTGGCCGTGGAAATGAACGAGCCCATGGCGCCCAATGCGCAGGCCATGGGCTTTGACATGGCCGCGCCCGGGGCACGCCTGGCCGTGCTGGAGAAGGCACGCGATACGGGTGAGCCGCAACTGTCGGCGCCGATCGAGCTGGTGCAGGCCGCGCCCCCCGATCGCACGGGCCTGCTGGTGCGCCTGCCGGTCTATCGGCCTGGGGCGAAGCTGGATTCGGTACAGGCGCGGCGGGACGCCTTCATCGGCCTGATCAGCGGCGTGATCAAGGCTTCGGGCTTCATGACCGAGGCCGGGGCCCTGGCGGCCCGCAAAAGCGTGCAATGGCGCGTGATGGATGTCACACCCGGCCATGCCAGGGATGAGGCCGCGGCCGTCTTCGACTCGCAGCCCGCACCGGTGGTGGCCATGGCACGCACGCCGCGGGCCGCTGAGGCCTCCGATACGCTGATGCGCCCCCTCAACGCCCACGGTCGCCAATGGCAGTTCCAGTTCACCCGCATGCCGGTGAACGCCCGCACCGCCCCCTACCCGATGGCGCTGCTGCTGGGTGGGCTGTTTTCGACGCTGGGCCTGTGGTGGGCCATGCGCAGCGCGGCCAGCCGGCAGTCCGGTGCAGCGGCGATGGCGATCGACCTGAGCGTGCAGGCGCACGAGAACGAGCACCGCCTGCGCGCTGTGCTGGACAACATGGCCGATGGCCTGGTGACGATGACGCCGCGCGGCACGATCCTGAGCGTCAACCGCGCGGTCTGCCGCATGTTCGGCCATGCGGAAGACGAGCTCGTCGATGCGCACATCAGCCGGCTCCTGCCCGATGCGATGGGCGCCGACGGCCCCAAGGCCATGGACGTCTTCCTGGCCGGCCAACGCATCGGCCTGGATGGCGTGGGGCATCGCAGCCAGGGCCAGCGAGCCAATGGCATGCGCTTTCCCATCGACCTGGCGATGAGTTCGGTCAGCATCGACGGCCAGGTGCAGCACATCGGCCTGATGCGGGATCTGAGCAAGCTGGATGCGGCCGAGCGGGCCATCGTCGAAGCACACCGCCAGCTCAACGAGATCGACGAGATGCGCCGTGTGATCATCCACAACGCGCCCTACGCCATCTTCGTGCTCAACCCCCAGGGCATCATCCAGAACGTGAACCCAGCCGGCGAGAAGCTGGTGGGCTACAGCGCCAAGGAGCTGGTGGGCCGCTGCACCACACAGCGCTTCTTCGATGGCGACCAGGTGGCCGACCGTGCGCGCATGCTGGCCTTGCGGCTGAACCAGCCCGTGCAGGAACTGGACGTGCTCAAGCACCTGTCCATCGAATCGCCGGGCCTGCCCAGCGAGTGGAACATGCGCCGCGCCGACGGCAGCTACCTGGTGGGCGAGATCACGGTGACCGAACTGCGCTCGGAATGCGGCCAGCTCAACGGCTACCTGGTGATGGCGTATGACGTGACCTCGCGCCGCGATGCCGAGCACCAGTTGCAGCACATGGCGCAGCACGATGCGCTGACCGCCCTGCCCAACCGCAACATGCTGCAGGAACACCTCAAGACCTGCATGACGCTGGCGGACCGCTATGGCCACCACATGGCGATGATGTTCCTGGATCTGGACCGCTTCAAGAAGATCAACGACGGCCTGGGCCACCAGGTGGGCGACGCCGTGTTGATCGAGGTGGCCCGCCGTCTGCGCACGAGCATGCGCACCTCCGACATCGTGGCCCGTCTGGGTGGCGACGAGTTCGTCGTGCTGCTGCCGCAGATCACGGCGCAGGAGGATGGCGAGCTGGTCGCGCAGAAGGTGCTGGATCTGTTTGCAGAGCCGATCTGCATCCATGAACACGAGCTGCGCGTGACGCCCAGCATCGGCCTGGCGCTCTACCCGGAGCATGGCGGCGACACCATCACGCTCATGCGCCATGCCGACCTGGCCATGTACCAGGCCAAGAGCAACGGCCGCAACCGCGTGCAGGTCTACAGCGACCAGATGGCCTCACCGACGGTGGAGACGCTGGTGCTGGAGAACGACCTGTACAAGTGCCTGGAGCGCGATGAACTGCGCCTGCACTTCCAGCCTCAGTACGACTGCGCCAGCGGCCACATCACCGGTGCCGAGGCGCTGCTGCGCTGGGAGCATGGCGGGCGCCTGGTGCCACCGTCTGACTTCATCCCCACCGCGGAAGAGACCGGCCTGATCGTGCCCATGGGCGAATGGGTGCTGCGCCGCGCCTGCACGCTGGCCCAGCAATGGCGCCAACGCAGCGGCTGGCCCTTGCGCGTGGCCGTCAACCTGTCGGCCGTGCAGCTCGATCAGCAGGACATCCCCGCGCTGGTGGCGCAGGTGCTCAAGGAAACCGGCCTGCCGGCCACCGCCCTGGAGCTGGAGATCACCGAAAGCGTGGTGGTGCGTGAATCGCTGCGCGCCGCCGACATCCTCACGCAACTGCGCGCGCAAGGCGTGAGCATCGCCATCGACGACTTCGGCGTGGGCTACTCCAGCTTCGCCTACCTGCGCGAGCTGCCGGTGGACCGGCTCAAGCTGGATCGCAGCTTCCTGAGCTCGGTGCCCAACTCACCGGGCGACAGCCGCCTGGTGGCCGCGCTCATCGCGATGGGGCATCGGCTGGATGTGGGCATCGTGGCCGAGGGCGTGGAGACGAACGAGCAGGCCGCCTTCCTGGTGGCGCATGGCTGCGATGAGGCGCAGGGCTACCACCTGGGCCGCCCGATGAAGGAAGACGTGTTCGAAGCGCTGCTGATGGAACACAGCCGCGCGCACGCACATCAGATCGCGGCGATCAGGCAGGATGCCGCGGCATCCACCGCAATGGCCGCGGCTGGTAAGACCTCATCGCTGCACGCCTGACCGGGGCGCTCGCCCATCAGCTGTCGGTGTCGATGCTGGTGACGGTGGCCTGGCGTTGACGTTCGACGTAGGTTGCCGTGGTCGACTGGGTGTTGTCTGGGCAGCTGGCAGCCGTGCAGGCCACCGCGGTGATGCGATAGACACGCACCGAACGGGCTGCCCCGGCCGAATCCGCCCCTTCGACATAGGGCGTGGCCTGCGAAGTGCAGGTGACCGTGACGGAAAAGCCGTTGACGCTGCGCAGATCCAGGGTCTGGGTGGAGTTGGTGCAGCCCACCCAACCTCCCCTGAGCGCCTGGAACATCCCCCATTCGGTGCCCGCCTGGGCAGCCTGCAGCCCCTTGGCACCCATGATGTCTTGCGACGAGGCCATCTGCTGCGTCCAGTTGAGCCGGATCACGGCCGCCGCGAGGGTGGACAGGAGCACCAGCACAAGCAGCGCCGCAACGACGCCCAGGCCGCGCTGCAATCGTCGATCAAGCATAGGTTGGCGTTGTGTCATGGCACGTTCATCACATGGGCGCCCACGGCAAGCTGAGCAGACTCGTTGTCTCGCGTGATCGTCAGCTGCATCCACAGGAAGCCGCTTTGCAAGGTGGCGCCCTGGTTGGGGTCGTATACGAACGAACACGACTGGACGTTCGTGGCCAGGGGTACGGCGCTTGCAGTCGCCGGGCATGACGCGGGGTACGTTGCCGTGAAATTGCGCACCAGCCGATAGAGCGTTCCCTTGCCATTGCCGCTGGCATTCACCGTGCCGTCGGCACCACTGCAGATGTAGAACACGGATTGCTCGCTGCTCTTGACGACCTGGAAGCGCCCACCGTTGTAGCCGGTGGAAACCTGCAGCGAATTGATGCCCAGACGCGCGGTCCCTTGCGTCGACACCAGATTGGGGAGGCCTGTGGTGACCGTGGTGATGGCCGACCGATTGACACCATCGTAGACGTCGTTGCCGTTCTGGTTGTTGATCACGACGTAGTCACCGACAGAAGGCGTCACCGACAGCGTCGACAGCACATCGAAGGACGTGGTGGGCTGTGACGTGTTGACGTAAGCCGCGCAATTGGACCCCGGGGTGCAGCCGGCCGAGGCGTCATTGGTGACATCCGGACCCATGCGGTATCGCCCCCCGGTGGAGGCGGGCACGAGCTCGAAGCAGTTCGAGTTTGGCGTGCGAAGGGAGTTGGGCACCGCGCGCCGGACGTCGCGCAGGATGCGGCGCAAGGACGTGTCGGCCTGGTCCGCGAGACCCGCGCGCTGCTGGATGTCGACATAGCTGTCGATGACCGGCCGCAAGAACACCGACAGCGTGGTGCCGATGACGGCGGTGATGACGATCACCATGATGAGCTCCACCAGGGTGAAGCCGCGGGCAGAGGCAGGCAAGCGCATCATGATGCGTAATCCGTCCGCCACCCTTTGAGGGTGAGGCTGTCGCTGCCGCGCGAGACCGTCACGGTGATCAGCTTGGCCGCGGCCACACCGCCCAGGGTGGTCGTAGCCACCGACACGGTGATGGAGTAGCCATCGAGGGCAGTGATGTGGGTGCCATCAATGTCGCAGATGTAGCCAGTGGTGCTGTAGCCGTGGTAATCCGAGACATCGTTGAAGTTGTAGCGGCCACAGGGCACCAGGGCGGCATCCAGGGTTCCGTTGTAAGGCTTGAGCGAGATCTCTTCGATCATCTCTTCAGCCAGCACCAGCAGCTGCTTGCGAACCACCGGATCCGCGCTGTTCTGCGTGGTCTGAGAAAAGACCGTGACCAGGCCCGCCAACGCCACGCCGATGATGGTGATGCCCACGATGGTTTCGACCATCGTGAAACCGCGCTGGCGCCTATTCCACATAGCCGGTCTCCGCGTAAACCGTGATGCTGGTCAAGCCTGTGCCGGAGATCGTCCGGTTGGTGGCCGTGGCGCCTGCGCCATCGGTCGTCACGCGGCCGTCGGGTTGGAAGTACAACACCATGGTGGATGTGGCCACGCTGCTGTCATCCGAGGTGGCGAAGGTTGCGTTGCCATCCGGGCCGGTCAGTGCGGTCGTGCAGGTGGTTGCTGGGTTGGCTGGCGCAATGGTCATGCTCACCGTGGTGGCCTGGACATCGACGCACACCAGCCGGCGATGCGCCACCGCGCTCTTCTGCGCATAGCGCAGGGTCGATACCAGCTGATCACGCCAGGAGTCCTGACGCAGGTTGATGGCCGCCGCCATCTTGGGTAAGGCATACACCGCCAGGATGCCCACGATCACCATGATGACCACCAGCTCGACCATGGTGAAGCCAGCCTGCCGCCGGCGCGAGAAGGCGCAGGCAGAAGGGGTGAAGCTGACAGGGACGATCTCCATGGTGACGATTGTGGAAGCCTTCCACATCACGCAAGGGCCCGAATACCGGCTCAAACACCCCTCATTGCTTCGGCCCGTCAATAGATGTCACTGGAGAACACGGTCTTCTTGCTTTCCGGTGAGTACACACCGAAGGTGGCCCGGCCAGAGGGGTCGCGTGTGTAGGTGGTGTCAACGCCCGCGCCGCAGTTGTTGCCCGAGCCGTATTGCGAGCGGAACCACGACAGGTTGGCGCCGGTGCTGGACGGGCGTGGGGTGCTCAGGCAGGAGGCATCGGTCGAGGTAACGGCGGCCCGAGGTTGAAGGCGAAATCCACGCTGCCGACGGATCCCGAGGGATTGGGCGCACCCAGGTTCAGGCAACCGGTGCCGGGTGTCGGACTGCCGCTGCAGTTCGTCCCGATCGTCACGGCCGCCGTCGGGGTCGTGGTCCACGCCACCGTCGAGGCGCCTTTGTGGTCCACGTAGTTGCCGCGCGCAATGGCCGAGGTCGGGATGACAGTGCAAGCGTTGTCGGCGCTGTTGAGCACCCAGGCGCACAGGTTGGAGGCGTTGCAATACCAGTATTGCGCCTGGACCGGGATCTGCAGGGTAGCCTTCTCTGATCCGAAGCCGTTGGACACCTTGAGGCGACCGCTGCGCAAGGACACGCTGCCTTCGGTATAGCCGCTGGAGCTGGCCGCGCCGCTGGCCGGCCAGGCATCGGTGGCGCGCAGGTTCAGTGCGGCCGCCCTGTAGGTCAGCTTGGAGGTATAGGTGAAGGTCGGCGAGGTGCTGGAGGCGGCCACCGTTGCCACGCCCGAGACGAAGCTGGTGGCAGCGATGGTGCTGTTCGTCAGCGAGCCGGCTGCACTGGTGGTCTCCGACAGCGTGACGCCGTTGGGGTAGACCGGCGCGGCCGCCGAGATGGTGCCGCTGCCCGCGTAGTTCGTCGTGGTGCCGCCGGTGGCATTGAGCGCCGTGACCGTCACCGCGAACGGCTGGCCACTGTAGGTGAAGGTGCTGCAGCGGTTGGAGGCACTGACCGTGAAGTGATGTGGATAGAAGATGCCCGCAGCACCGCCCGTGCTCGCGCCGGTGGCCGACAGGCCGCTGGACAGATAGCTGCCGCTTGTGAGCGTGGCCACCACATCGCCCTTGCCCACCTCGCTCCATGTCATGTTCGTCGACGAGGCTGCGCCGCTGGTGAAGCTGCCCAGCGTGCCACTGAAGGTGCCACCGCTGCCGCCGGCGGGCATCGTGCGGGTAAAGGTGAGTGTCGCGCCTTCTGGCGAGGTCTCCTTGCCGAAGTTCGGTGTGGCGGCGCCCGAGGCATTGCGCGCGGTGATGGTGCCCTTGAACGTGCAGCCGGCCATGAAGTTGCTGGTGGAGCATCCAGCCGGGCTGCCCACCGTGTTGACAGCCAGACCGGAGACGGCGAAGTCATACGGTGCGGCCACGAAGGTGGTGCTGCCCGTCATGCTGAGGCCCGCATCCGTTCCCGAGCCGGTGTAGGTGGCAGACAAGCCCATGCGCCCCACATCGGCGTACTGCAAGGTCGCCGTGGCCACGCCACTGGCATTGAAGCTCAGGCTGACGCTCTGCCCGGTGGTGTCACAGACGGCCGATGTACTGTTGGTGGCATTGAGCGCGGCGCCGCCCACGCGCACCGGCAAGGTCCCGGTCGCGGGGTTGCTGTATGTGCACTTGAACAGAACGTTCTTGCTCACACTCGCAAACGCAGGTGTACAGGAAGCGTTGTTGTCCGATGCGCGCACGGCGGTGATCGTGGCCGTTGCGGAGGCATTCGAATAATGCGCCGGCACGGACACCAGCAGGGCCGAGCTGGCCACACTCACCGTGCAACTGCCACCGCTGGCCGGCGTGGTGCCGTTCATGCCGCAATAGGTGGACGGCGAGCCGGTGGGCGTGACGGTCACGGCGCTCAGATTTTTCAGATTGCTCACTGTGGCGGCAGTCAGGGAGCCGACGGTGGTGGCATGGACCGACACCGTGGTGCTCGACGAGCCGTTCGCAATTGAGAAGTCGGCGCCGGATGGGTAATTGACCGTCATGCCCGCACCGCTGACTGCCAGCGTCCCGGTCAGACCCGAGTTGTACTTGGTGGTACAGGTGGCGTCGGCACATGCCTCGATGTTGTAGGTCAGCGGCGAACACGTCAGCCCGTTGCTGGCCGAGATGCGCACATGGTGCAGCGGCACGGTAACGGTGAGGTTGCAGGAGTTGCCGCTGGCTGCGGCCACGCCCATGCCGCAGAACACCTTCGGGGTGTTGCTGGGTGTGGGGTTGTAGGTGGTACTGAAGGTTGCCGTGCCGGCCGCCGTCGGCGTCACCACCACATCGACGTAATTGGTGGTGCCGGCAGGGATGGTCCATGCGCCCGTGTAGGTGGCCGTCACGCCGGTGACGGAGAGCGTGCCCGTCACGCCGGTCATGTACTTGGTGGTGCAGGCGGCGTTGCCGCAAGCCTTGATCCGCATGGTCACGGCCGAGTTGGCCGAGACGGAGGATGCGTTCGGGCTGAGCGTCGTGATTTCAAGGTGATCCGGCACGACCGAGCCATCGATGTAGCTCAGGCTGTCGATGTACCAGTCCTGCGATGTGTTGGGTGACAGGAAGGAGCCGCAGCCAGCACAGTTGGACACCTTGAACTCGGCCTTGGTGACCTTCACGCCCAAATCCGGCGTGTACTGCACGTAGATCGGATACCAGGTGATCGTGTCACCGAACAGCCAGCCAAACAGCACATTGAGCAGCGAGGTCAGCCAACTGGGGTCGTCCACATACATGCCGATGCACTGGTTGTTGGTGGAGGCCGTGCAATTCTTCAGCACCTTGGTGCTGCCATCGGACAGGGTCAGGGTCAATGTCTGCGAGTTTTCGGCGTTGAACTGCGCGCGCCACATCATGCCGAGATAGGGCGTGGCGTTGGCAAAAGTGACGGTGGCCGTCGTGACGTTCGACGTTGTGCCGGACGTCAGGCGCATGGCGTTGCCGGAGAAACCTGAAGCCGAAGGGCCACCAGTCGAATAGCTGACCGAACCGGCGGACGTCAGAAAGCCGGCCGCACCCGCTGCACTGGTGTAGCTCAGCCGGCTCGGGGTTGCAGTGTTTTCGGTGCCCAGCGTCCGGGTGCTGAAGTCGATGGTGTAGAGGGCCGCACCGGGATCGGGCGGTGCATACACACCGGTGGTGTAGACATAGTAGCCCGCCACGGCTTTGCCGATGCCGGCCGTCAGACACAGCAGCAGCAAGAGCTTGAACCAGCGGCTCAGGATGTGTGTGTTGATCATGTGGGCACCTTCCGCAAAGGCCAATCTGTACCGCGTCAACATGGACGCACTTGTAAACACATTGTTACGCCGTTATCTCTGCGGAGAAAGCGAAAAAACACCGCCTAGGCGGTGTTTTCACAGCATTTAGCCGATGTTGGGGAGGATTGATCGCATTGGCGCGGAGGGGTCCGCAGCCCGATGCGAAACGGGTCATCCTCAGTTGCCTGCGGCAATGCCGGTGAAGGTCAGCGTGGCGATGCTGCCCGGATCGGTCGGGGTGACCGTGCAGCTGTCCGTATCGCCGTTCGCCACGGTGGCGTCGCTGCCGTTGATGGCGGCGCCGGTCACGGTGTAGTTGCCCACCACGGCGTCGGAGCCTGACAACGTGCCGCCGCCTTGCAGCAGGTTGATGATGTCGTTGCAGTTGTCCACCGCGACGCAGTTGGCCCCGGGAGTATGGCCCTTGGCGGAGCAGCCCGCATAGTTGACGCTCATGGCGCTGCCCATGGTGCCGACCATGCCCTTGAGCGCGGCGTCCTTGGCATCACTGCTCAGGTCGATGAATTTGGGCAGGGCCGTGGCGGCCAGGATGCCCAGGATGACGATGACGACAATCAGTTCGATCATCGTGAAGCCGGATTGATGGCGTTTCATAAGCGTTACCTCTCAAGGATGAAAGTGGTCCGGGCCCCGTCCGTGCATCCCGGCTTGTTCAAAAATGCACGCATGCGAGTTTTTTCGTCATGACATGCGCCGTCTTTAGCCTTGTTACATTTCTGCGCTCTTCCCGCATTCATCACGGATTGCCGCTGGCAATGCCGCCGAACTGTGCGGTCTTGCCGCTGCTGACCTGCGTGACCGTGCACGTGCCCGTCACACCGTTGGCCGTGCCGAGATCCGTGTGGGCGACCGTGTATTGCGTGGCATCCAGCGGCGCCTGCAGCAGGTTGTCGATGTCATCGCAGTAGTGAACCGCCCGACATTTGTTTGCGTTGGCGCCCGCCGTCGAATGCCCTGTGGACGAACAGCCACCGTAATTGACCAGCATGGCGCTGCCGGCCGCCTTGGCGATGCCTTCGACCGCGGAAGCGCGTGCGTCATCCGACAGATCGATGAACTTCGGCAAGGCGGTGGCCGCCAGGATGCCAAGGATCACGATCACCACGATGAGCTCGATCATCGTGAAGCCGCGATGCCGTCTGGTGAAAGCCACGTGAGCTCGATCACACATTGATGCCGTCTCACTTGTGCTTCATGGCCGCACTGCCCAGGTCCCACATCGGCAGGAACACACCGAGGGCCAGCATCAGCACCAGGGCACCCATGAACAGGATCAGGATGGGCTCGATCTGCTGCGCCAGTGTCTTGAGCGCGTACTGCACATCTTCGGTATAGAGCTGGCCGACTTCTTCCAGCAGTTCGTCGACCATGCCGGTTTCCTCGCCGATGGCGATCATCTGCAGCACCATGGGGCTGAACACGCCCGTGGTGGCCGCCGCATGCGCCAGGGTTTCGCCGCGCATGATGCGGTCGCGCATGGTTTCGATCTGTTGCGTGATGTAGGCGTTGTCCGCCGTGATGGCCACGCTGACCAGCGCGCGCTCCAGCGGCACGCCACTGCGCAGCGACAGCGAGAACGAACGGGTGAAGCGCGCCATGGCGGCCTTGCTCACCACGCCGCCCACCACGGGGAAGGTCAGCAGCATGCGGTCCCAGATGGGCTTGCCCTCGGGCGAGCGGCTCCAGTGCCGCCACACGAAGAAGGCCACCACCATGCTCACCAGCATGTGCCAGCCGTACTTGAGCGTGAAGTTCGAGGCGCCCACCAGGATCTGCGTGGGCAGCGGCAGGTCCGCGCCCAGCGACTTGAAGACGCCGGCGAATGCGGGGATCACCATCACATTGATCACGCCGATGGCCGCGATCATCGCGATGATGACGAAGGTCGGATAGCGCAGCGCGGACTTGACCTGCTGACGCATGAACATCTCGAACTCGATGTGCTCGGACAGGCGCAGGAAGATCTCTTCCAGCCGACCGGACGCTTCACCCACCCGCACCATCGACACGAAGAACTGGTCGAAGATCTTGGGGTGCTGCGCCATGCAGGCCGACAGTTCCACGCCACCTTCAAGGTTGCGGCGCAGGTCCAGCAGCACATCCTTGAGCGTGGGGTTCTGCGTGGTTTCCTGCAGGCCCGCCAGCGCGCGCAGGATGGGCACACCGGCCTTGGTCAAGGTGTAGAGCTGCTTGGAAAACAGCATCACATCCAGCGGCTGCACCTTGGGCTTGAGGAACTCCGGCGTGGGCACCGCAGCACTGGCTGCGCCTTCCTGCTTGGGCGGATCCAGCGGACGGATTTTGAGCGGCGTGAGCCCCTTGAGCTGCAGATCATTGGCGACTGCAGACGACGAGGCAGCCTCCTGCGTGCCTTCGATGTTGCCGTGCGGCCCCTTGGCCACATAGGCGAACTTGCTCATTCATCCACCTCGGCGCTGACGGACATCGCCTGATCGACGGTCGTCAAGCCGGCCACCACCAGCCGTGCGGCATTGCGGCGCAGCGTGTTGCCGCCCATCGCTTCGCGCGCCGCCTTGGCAAACACGCCGGGCTCAGGATGGTTCAGCGCATCGATGAGGGCCAGGTTCATTTCGAGGAATTCGTACACACCCGTTCGGCCACGGAAGCCCGAGTGATTGCACTCAGGGCATCCCTTGCCGAACTTGAACGTGGCATTGTCGGCCTCGGCACCGATCTGTGCACGCAGCCAGGCCAGCTCCTGCGGGCTGGGATCGTGCGCAATTGCACACGCCTGGCAAAGCGTTCGCACCAGACGCTGCGCCACCACCAGTTGCAGTGACAGCGCCACCATCCATCGTGGCACGCCCATGTCGATCAGACGCGCCGGCGTGGAGGCCGCATCGTTGGTGTGCAGCGTGGACAGCACCAGGTGGCCCGTCATGGCGGCACGCATGCCGATCTCGGCCGTGTCCTTGTCCCGCATTTCACCCACCAGGATGACGTCCGGGTCCTGACGCAGGGCGGCGCGCAGCACGCGGTCGAACCCCAGCTCGATTTTTTCCGAGACCTGCACCTGATTGAGACCGGGCAGGCGGTATTCCACCGGGTCTTCCACCGTGATGATCTTGCGTTCGGTGGTGTTCAAGGCATTGAGCGCACCGTACAGCGTCGTCGTCTTGCCGGAGCCCGTGGGGCCTGTCACCAGGATCATGCCGCTGGGCTTTTCGATGGACTTGCGCAAGGCCGTGAGCATGGGCGCCGGCATGCGCATCTTGTCCAGATCCAGCATGTTGGTGCTTTGCGCCAAGAGACGCATCACCACCGATTCGCCATACTGCGCCGGCATCGTGGAGATCCGGATGTCGACGTTGCCATCCTTGAGGCGCACGGCAAAGCGGCCATCCTGCGGCAGGCGCTTTTCGGAGATGTCCAGGCCCGACATGAGCTTGAGGCGCAGGGCCACGGCCCCGGCGATCTTGGCATCGGCCTCGGTCTGCACGTGCAGCACACCATCGATGCGAAAGCGGATGCGCAGCTGCTTCTCTTGAGGCTCGATGTGGATGTCAGAGGCGCGCAAGCGCAAGGCCTGTTCGAACACCGAATACAACAGGCGCACCACGGGTGCATCCTCGTTGCTGGTGCTGTCCATGCCCAGCAAGTCGCCGAGGTCGGATTCGTTGCCGGCCAGCTCGCTGGTCAGCTCGGCGGCCAGGCCCTCGATCTCCTGCTTGCTGTGATAGACGCGGTCCAGCGCAGCCTGCAGGTGCGTGTCGGTGATCACGGCCAGGTCGATGCTGCGCTTGAGCAGGCGGCCGATCTCGTCGAAGGCGTAGATGTCGGTGGGATCGGCCATGCCGACCATCAGGCCGGTGGGCGGGTCATCGAGCACGATCGCCCGCATGCGGCGGGCGTGGGCTTCGGGCAGCAGCTGGGCCAGCTCGGGCCGCAGCGGGAAGTGCGCCAGATCAATGTACGGTGCCCGCAACTGCCGGGCCACCGCCTTGGCGATCTGCGCCTCGGTGATCCAGCCATGGTCGATGAGCACCTCGCCGAGCTTGCGGCCACTGCTGCGTTGCTCGCCGAGCGCCTGCTCGAGCTGCTCATCGGTGATCAGCTTGTCCTGGACAAGCAGGTCACCGAGTCGGAAACGTTGAGGGCGGGACATGGTTCACTCTCCCTTGGCCTTGCCCGCGTCCAGCAAGCCCATCTGCGGCAAGCCGGCATCCGCGCCCGAACCATCACCTTGCAGCACGGTCGGTTTGATGAGGATCACCAGTTCGCGCTTGTAGCTGGAAGAGGTCTTGTACTTGAACAGGCGTCCGACCACCGGTGCACGGCTCAAGCCTGGCACGCCCGACTGGCCATCGCTGCCTTCCATCTCCATCAGGCCGCCCAAGGCCACGATCTGGCCATCGGCCACGCGGACCATGCTGTCCGTCTCGTTGACGGAGACAGCCACGCCGGGGAAGGTCGAGACCTTGTTTTCAATGGTCACCGACAGGTCCTTCTGGCTGACCGAACTGATCTTCGGATGCACGTGCAGCATGACGGATCCGTTCTCGTCGATCTGCGGCGTCACGTCCAGCGAGATGCCGCTGAAGAAGCTGCCCGTCTTCACGGAGGGGGAGGAGGTGGTCGACGTGGTGCTGCTGGTGGTGTTGCTGGCCACTTCGGTCACGAAGGTCTCATCGCGGCCGACCTTGAGCACGGCCTTCTGATTGTTGAGCGCGGCGATGCGCGGGCTCGACAGCACCTGCACATCCCCTTGCGTTTCCAGGAAGTTCAGCAAGGCCGCGATGTTGGCGCCCTGGACGGCCAGACCGTAGAAGCCCTTGCCCATGGCTTGCGTGGTCAGGCTCACGCCCGGCTCGATGGCCACATTGCCATCGACCATCTCACCCGTGTGACCGAGCTTCACACCGGGCGCGACGGAGCCCACGCTGACCTTGCGCGAGCCATTGCTGTAGTTCCTGAACAGAGACCAGTTGATGCCGGCCTCGGAGTTCTTGGTCAGGCTGACTTCAACGATCTTGGCTTCCAGCATCACCTGGCGTTCGATGGTGAGCTGAACGGCGCGGAGGTAATCGGCGACCTGACGCAGCTCAAGCGGCGTGGCGCGCACCACGATGACACCTGCGGCCGCATTGATGGTCACGCTGCGGCCTTTCTCCGTGCCCACCAGGGACTCCAGAGACAAGCGCACGTCACGCCAGAAGTCGGTGTCGGTGCTGGTCGCAACGGAAGATGTGACATTGCCGCCGCTCTTGCCTTCCGAGCCTCCGCCACCCGCACTGCCCTTGTCGGCAGAGCCCGATGCACTGCTGGAGGAGCCCGAGCCGCTGGAGCTGCTGGTGGAAGACGAGGTCGAGGAAATACTCAGCTCCGACGAGCCGACACGGCGCCCCGGCAGGTAGTTGATGCGAAACAGGCGCAGCTGCGTCGTGTTGCCGGAGACGAAGACGCGGTTGCCGGCGATGCGGTAGTCGTAGCCGTACAGATCGCGCAGCGTATCGAGCGCCTCGATCAGCGTGATGTTCTTGAGGTTGAGCGTGACACGGCCATCCAGGTCCTGCGGCACCAGCACGTTGTAGCGACTGCCCATGCCCAGTTGCAAGTAGACCTGCGACGCCGGCGCGTTCTTGACCGACAGATCGAAGCGGTTGTCACTGGACGCTTCTGTGGCGACGACGCGTGCGGCGGCGGGTGGCGCGGCGGGCTTGCGGCCCGCTTCGGGGGCGCTGAACTCGGGCATGGCACTCAGCGACGTGCTCATGCGGCTGGCTGCGGCCTGTGTCATCGAGGATGCATCGGATATCTGCGCCAAGGCAGATTGGCCCGAAACGGCCAGCGCAAGACAGGTCAGCGTGGCCTTCTGGATGGCTGGCTTGAACATCATTGATCTTCCTTTCGACCGCTCCGGGCGGTTTCATCGGCACCGCTGTCGGGTACCGTCTGCTTGTCTTGGCCGCCCTGATCCGGGGCTTTCGCGTTCTGAGAGGTCTGGCTGCCGTGCGACGACGCGTCCGTGGCCGAGGCCTGCTCATCCGGGTCGATCTGCAGGCGCAGCTTCCTGACTCCGCTTTCGCCCTTGAGCACGGCCATCTGCGACGAGATGGAGACCACCTTCATGCCCGCGACGCTGTCGCCCACTTCGACGATCTCGTCGTTGATCATGGCGACACCATGGCCGCGGGCAGCGTCATAGCGGATGCCCTGAAGCTTCAGATGGACCGGCCTCGGTTTGGGCTTGGTCGCCGCCGCATCGGGTGCGCTGCCATCGGCAGGCACCGCGGCAGCCTGGTCTTGCGCCGAGCCCTTGCGCATGGCCCCGTAAGGCGGCCGCGTCGGATCGCCGATGCTCTTGAGCTCTTCCATGAACGGGTTGGCCTGTGCCCACAACGGGATCACGCAGCAGGCCAGCGCGCAAGCGCCGGCACGTGCACGTGCACGCCATGGCATCGCGGTGAACAACAGGCTCATGGCACGATCTCCAGTGCATCGCGGTCAGGACTGAAGGTGTGCACCTTCAAAGTCAGGGTGACACGCCCTTCATCGGAGCGCATCTCCAGGCTGTCCCACAGCAGCTTGCGAGGCATGTTCTCCACGCTGCGCAGCCAGACCAGCCCCTCGATGAAACTGCCTTCCACGGCGATCTCCATGCCATGTCTGTAGAGCAGCGCTTCACTGATCGCCACGCCGGACACGGCATTGAGCTTCACAGGCTCGGGCGTCAGGCTGCGCATGGTCTTGATCTGCAAGCCGCCGTTCTGGGCCAGGATGGATTCCAGCAAGGTGTGCATCTCGCGCGCCGGCGCCAGCATGCTCTGCTGATCGGCCAGGGCCTTCTTGCCCTTCTCGAGCCGCTCCGTGATCTGCTGGATCTCGCGACGGGCCTCAGCCTCCTGCAAAGCCATGTCCTGCTGGCGCCGCTTCAAGGTGTCCTGGAGCGCATCGCGTGCGACCAGCGCCGACTTGCTGCGCTTGCCCGCCATGCTGAATGTCTTGAACGAAGGCGTGATCAATGCGGAGTCCAGCATGAAGCCGATCAGGGCCAGGGCGGCACAGATGATCAGGCGGCGCTCATTGAGCAGGCGCGCGTCAAACTTGCGGCGCGCCTGACGCCAACGCGTCATGACGAGGGGGCCCCACGTGGCGAGGGGTGAACTCATTTGCTGCCCTCCTTCGGCCGCGAGGCAATCTCCCGGGCGGCATCCTCGACCGACTTCTCCCCCTGGCTGGTCTTGGTAGAGACGTCCGAGGTCGTGCGGAGGCTGAACTGGACGATGCCCCCCGGTACGCCTTCACCAGGCGGCAGGCCGGTCATCGTGATCTGCGCAAAACGGCGGCCCTTGAAGCGCTCTTCCTGGGCCAGCTTTTGCAGGTACTGCGGCACCACCTGCGGATTGAGGGTGCGGCCGGCCATGCTGATCTCGTGGCCGTCGCCCACCACCTGGAACTGGGTCAGCCACACCAACGGGTGTGTGCGGCGGCCCAGCGCCATCAGGTATTCCGAATAGCCTTGCGACGACCAGGCCATGCTGCCCGTCAGCGTGTCCTGCATCTGGCGCTGCTGCGCCTCCTTCTGGCGCAGCCCTTCCAGCTCCTGCACCACCGGCGAAGGCGGGTTGGCCGCTTCGGCAGCACGCAGGCTGTTGAGTTCGGCCTCGACACCTTCGGCCTTCATCGTGTAGGCCGTGGCCGCGGCGCGCAGGCCCAGCCCCGCCCCCAGCCCCAGCACCGCCACCGCACCGATCAGGCGCACCCCCAGCAAGGCCCCCCATTGGGGAGACTGCCCCAGCACGCTCTCGGGATCGAGCAGGCTCAGCTGTGCGCGCGTCGATGCCGCCTGGCTGGCACGCAGGCCCGAGCCCAGCAGACACAGTTCGGTGAAGGTGACGTTGCGGCCCACGCGCTCGCCCTCGTCGCCCAGCGGGGACAGGTCGAACCAGTCGCTCAGCTGCAAGGCGCTGAGCGGCACATAGATCAACTCGGCCAGCAGCTCCAGCACTTCTGGACCGCAGCCCGGCGGCAGGGCCACCGTCATGCCCGAGAGCTGCACCTGGCTGTGCATGCGCTCGAAGGTGTCCACCGTGCGCAGGATCTCCAGCGCCGCCCGGCTCAGCGCGGCGCCGCGCACTTCCTCTTCACCCGTGATGGCGCTCATGGCCACCTCGATGTGGCGCGCCATCAGCAGCTCGCCCTTGTACGTGATCACCAGCATGCCGTGCGCTTCGCCGAAGACGACCAGCGCCTGGGCCTTTTCGCCGTCCTCGGTGAGGGCACAGATGTTGCGCAGCGAGGTCTCGGGCACATCGAGTGCAGCCCAGCCCATGCCGAGATCGTCGGCGGCCAGTTCGATGGCGGTGTAGTCCGTGCGCGGGATCAGGAAGGCCATGACCGCGTTGTTCTGACGCAGCTGGGTGCTGTGCGGCACCTCCAGCACGTCGATCACGGCGTCGTCCACCGGGAAATCGACCTGATCCTTCAACTGCCAGCGGATGGCATCGGCCCAGTGGTCACGGGGCACATCCGAGGGAGCCTCGGAGGCCTGCATGCGGTACTGGGCGCGGTCCAGCAGGCCGATCAGCTTTTCATTGCGCAGCTTGCGTGCGTTCTTGAGGGCACTCAAGCCCTGCAGGATCTGAGGTGCCTCGCCCTGCCACAGCCAGTCGACGCGCGGGCGCGCCGGGTCGACGTACGCCAACTGCGCGGCATACATCACCGACCCTTCCTGGATCACGCTGACCCAGCGGGATCCATCATGCGACTTGCGACGTCGAAACAACATTCGGCACTCCGAGACTCATACAGGGGAATGCTGACAGATGGGTTTCCACGAAGTGGAAGGAATAAAGACGGCTTCGTGTCTTATTTCTCGCAAGTCATCGGGGGTGGGCGCAGAGGTGTGCCGCCCTCGCGACGCCGGGCAAGCTGCCCGGGTGCCGACACACCGACAAGGCCGGGATCAGCTCAGCAGACGGGCGGGATCGGCGTCGATCTTGGCCAGGGCCTGACGGGTCGCCCGGGTGGTGAGCGACTCGTCCTCAACAGGCACGAGCAAGCCGGCCTGCAGGAAGGCGGCCAGGCGGTGAAGCTGGAACAGCACGCCGCGCCCCTTGGGCGTGACGAACAGGGCCAACTGCTTGTGCATGCCCTGCCAGGCCAGTTGCACGGGCTCCTGTGCACCGCGGTAGTCCAGGGTGAACCAGGCCCCGACCTGCAGTTCGCGCGCCCAGCCCATCATGGCCGGCGTCGGCATGGTGCCGCCGTCGGCCACGATCTCCAGGTCATCGCTTTCATGGCCGGACAGATCGCGCAGGGTCTGCTCGTCGAGCTCGACCTCGCCCAGATCCGGCAGCAGGTCGCCCATGGAATCGAGCCGTTCCATGACCTCCTGGAGATGGGCGGTGGAAATGGCAGACGAGCGCGCCGAAAACGCCGCCGCCAGGGCAGCGTTCAAGGCGTGGATGTGGGAGTCCTGCTTGTCGGCGGCCAGACCGGCGCGCGCCATGCCTTCGCGCACCAGCTTGAGCAGCGGCGGCAGGCGCATCAGCACGTCGGCCCGCTCCTCGCGGGAGGTTTTGGCGCTGGCCGACCAGATAAGATCGGCCGCGGCCTTCTTGAGCGCCTTGGTGTCGTCGCTGTTCCCGCCGTGCTGCACCGCGCTGTGCGCCAGCACATCGGCCCAGACCTTGAACATGAAATCGCGCACCCCTTCATGCACCGGCACGCCGTCGAGCATCTTGCGCAACTCGATCGTGTACTGGATGGCCAGCGTCTCGCGCTGCTCCACCTGCTGGGCCAGGGACACGCCCTTCTTGCTCGCTTCGTTCTGATCGCGGAAATAGGACTCCAGAAACCGCTCGAATTCGATGAGCACCGTCTGGAACACGCGCCGGCCGGTCTCGGGATAGGCCTCGACCACCTGCACGATGCGCTTGATCTCCCGGTTGAGCGCTTCTTCCTGATCGGGGGCCGCGGTGCCGGCAAAGCCCATCACGCACGAGCCCATGCGGTCGATCAGCATGCGGGCGGGGTGGCTGACGGTGGCAAAAAAATCCGGCTCGCTCACCGCCACACGCAGCACCGGCATCTGCAGGCGGGCGAACCACACACGGGTGCCCGCGGGCAGCCGCTCTTCCTGAAGGATGGACTGGAACAGCAGCGCCACGATCTCGATGGTGGCGCGCTCGACCGGCGTGCTGGCTGCCTGCTTGAGCGCCTGCTTGCCGGCCTGGAGATCCTGCAGCAGGGCCGCGGGCGAGGCGGCGGCGCCATCGGCCACCGTGTCGGCATGGCGGCGCAGCGTCTGGTCGACCTGCTGGATGGCCTGACCGAGGCCGGGGCTGAGGGCCACCGGCACCTGGATGGGCGAGGTGGCGGAAAAGCCGGGCACCTGCCGCCCGACCAGCTCATTGAGCTTGCCCGCCACGGCCTGGGCCTGCGCCCCGCCGCGCATCATCTGCGGCGTCTGCGTGAGCATGCGCGTCTCGTCGTAGCTCTGCCCCATGGGCTGCAGACCGCTGTTGCCGGACGGGCCGGAGGGCGTGGCCGCGCCGCCGCCCATCCGTGCGCCGCCTTCCGCCGGGCCCAGCGGCGCCGGGCGCGAAGGCGTGCCGCCATCGCGCGCCCGCTTGATGAAGGGACGCAGATCGATCTCGGGCCGCACGCCATGGTCCAGCAGGACGCGGTTGGCATGGTGATAGGCCTCCTGGGCCCATTGCGCCACCTCGCTGTGCAGCACGTTCTGCAGGGTGGCCCATTGGTCGAGCGTCAACTCGGCCGTCAGCCAGCCTTCCACGACCCAGCGGGCCAGCCAGGCTGCGCCCAACACATCGGCCTGTCCCACCTCCGCACCGATGGCACCACCCACCGATTGCAGACGGGCATTGAGGTCGGTGAACTCCTGGCCGGTCAGGTCCGAGACGGCCTGGGACAGGCGCGAGGCGACCAGATCGCGCTCAACATCGCGGTCATCGACCAGGGTCAGGGGGATGTCCACCGCGGACGTGCCGCCTTCGTTCGGACGCAGCGACACCGGGCGGCCCAGGCGCACATCACGCAGGGCATCGTGGATGCGGCGATCGACCTCGGCCTGCCAGGCTGCCGCCCGCGGCGGCAGGTCGAGCACCAGATCCTGGCGGCGCATGCGCAGGGCCGGCTCGCAACTCTGGCTGGCCAGCAACCGGGCGCCTTCCACGCAGGCGCGCACCACGGCCGCACTGCCCTTGGCCAGGGATTCCAGGTAACTGACGCGGGCCGTGAGGGCCAACGCGCGGTGTGAGCCGGTGGTCATGGGCTGTTGGGCAGTCCGGCGGCCGGAGGGTGCATGCAGAGCCACCCGGGCCAGCCTAGAGTTCGACTGTCTTTGACTCTACACCACCGCGCCAGCGTGGGGATCGTTGGGATCGAGGTCTTTTTTGCCCGTTGTTTTGACGAGGTCTTCGCGCTTGACGCCCAGCCACATCGCAATGGCCGCGGCCACGAACACGGAGGAATAAATCCCGAACACGATGCCGATGGTCAGGGCCAGCGCGAAGTAGTGCAGCGTGGGGCCGCCGAAGATCAGCATGGCCAACACCATGGCTTCGGTGCTGCCGTGGGTGATGATGGTGCGGCTCATCGTGCTGGTGATGGCATGGTCGATCACCTCGGACGTGCTCATCTTGCGGTACTTGCGGAAGGCCTCGCGGATCCGGTCGAAGATCACCACCGATTCGTTCACCGAGTAGCCCAGCACGGCCAGCACCGCGGCCAGCACCGACAGCGAGAACTCCCACTGGAAGAAGGCGAAGAAGCCCAGGATGATCACCACGTCGTGCAGGTTGGCGATGACGCCGGCCACCGCGAACTTCCATTCGAAGCGGATGGCCAAGTAGATCATGATGCCAATGACAGTGGCCAGCAGCGCCAGTGCGCCATCGTGGGCCAGTTCATCGCCCACCTGCGGGCCGACGAATTCGCTGCGCTGCAGCTTCACGGGCTCGGCGGCGCCGGCCTGACACACCTGCCGGTCGCCCTGGTCGGTCTTGGCCATGGTGACCGTGCCGGCCTCGGCCGTGCACAGCGCGCCGAACACCTTGGACACCACCTCGCCCTGTTTCATGCCACCGCGCAGCGGCATGCGGATCAGCACGTCGCGCGAGGTGCCGAAGTTCTGCACCTGCACATCGCCGAACTTCATCGCCTCGATGGCCTCGCGGGCCTTGGCGATGTTGGCCGGCTGCGCGTACTGCACCTCGATGAGCGAGCCACCGGTGAATTCGATGGACAGGTGCAGGCCACGGGTGACCAGGAAGAAGACGGCGGCCGCGAACGTCAGGAAGGAGATGACGTTGAAGACCAGCGCGTGGCGCATGAACGGGATGTCGCGCCGGATGCGGAAGAATTCCATGGTGTCTTGCCTCTGATGGTTTTATTCAGCCTGCGGCTTCCAGACCTGGCCGATCGAGACGCTCTTGAGCTTCTTCTGGCGGCCATACCAGAGGTTGACCAGCCCGCGCGAGAAGAACACGGCCGAGAACATCGAGGTCAGGATGCCCAGGCAGTGCACCACGGCAAAGCCGCGCACCGGGCCCGAACCGAAGGCCAGCAGCGACAGGCCGGCAATCAGCGTGGTCACGTTCGAATCCAGGATGGTGGCCCAGGCGTGTTCATAACCCGCATGGATGGCCGACTGCGGTGCCGAGCCGTTGCGCAGCTCTTCGCGCACGCGCTCGTTGATCAGCACGTTCGAGTCGATGGCCATGCCCAGCGTCAAGCGCGATGGCCGCGATGCCGGGCAGCGTCAACGTGGCCTGCAGCATCGACAGCACCGCCACCAGCAGCAGCAGGTTCACCGACAGCGCCACCGTGGAAATCACGCCGAACAGCATGTAGTAGATCACCATGAACACGGCCACGGCGGCAAAACCGTAGACCAGGCTCTTGAAGCCCTGCTCGATGTTCTCGGCGCCCAGGCTGGGGCCCACGGTGCGCTCTTCGATGATTTCCATCGGTGCGGCCAGCGAGCCGGCGCGCAGCAGCAGGGCCGTGTCGGCGGCCTCTTCGGTCGTCATGCGGCCGGAGATCTGCACGCGGCCGCCGCCAATCTCACCGCGGATCACCGGCGCCGTCACGACCTCGCCCTTGCCCTTTTCGAACAGCAGGATGGCCATGCGCTTGCCGACGTTCTCGCGGGTGATGTCCTTGAAGATGCGGGCGCCGCGGGCGTCCAGCGTCAGGTGCACGGCCGCTTCGTGGTTCTCGTCGAAGCCGGGCTGGGCGTCGGTGAGGTTGTCCCCGGTCAGGGCCACCTGGCGCTTGACGATGACGGGCATGCCGCCGCGCTCCATGTAGCGCTCGGTGCCGAAGGGCACGGGGCCGCCGGCCAGTGCCGCCTGGGCCTCGGTGCTGTCGTCGACCATGCGCACTTCCAGCGTGGCGGTGCGGCCGATGATGTCCTTGGCCTTGGCGGTGTCCTGCACGCCGGGCAACTGCACCACGACGCGGTCCAGGCCCTGCTGCTGGATCACCGGCTCGGCCACGCCCAGCTCGTTGATCCGGTTGTGCAGCGTGGTGATGTTCTGCTTGAGCGCCTGCTCCTGGATGGCGCGCTCCGACGTCGGCTTGAGCGTGGCCACCAGGGTCACGTCGCCGGAGGGGTCGGTGCCATCCGTCCAGACCAGATCGGCCATGCTGTCCTGCAGCACGCCGCGGGCCGCCTGGGCCGCCGCGGCATCACGGAAGCGCACGATGATGGCCCGGTCTTCACGGCGGATGCCGCTGTGGCGGATGTCCTTGTCGCGCAGCAGGCTGCGGATGTCGCCGCTCAGGCTTTCCGTCTTCTGCGTGAGGGCGGCCTTCATGTCGACCTGCATCAGGAAGTGCACGCCACCGCGCAGGTCCAGGCCCAGGAACATCGGATTGGCATGCAGGCTGCGCAGCCAGTTGGGCGAGCGCGAGACCAGGTTGAGCGCCACGATGTAGTGCGGATCGGCCGGATCGGGATTGAAGGTCCTGGCGATCACGTCGCGCGCCTTGATCTGCGTGTCCGTGTCCTTGAAGCGCGCTCGCACCGAGTTGCCGTCGAGCTCCACGAAATCCGCCGCGACCCCGGCCGCCTTGAGCGCGGCCTCCACGCGCGGCACGGCTTCCGACGTCAGCTTGACCGTGGCCTTGCCACTGGACAGCTGCACGGCCGGCGCCTCACCGAAGACGTTGGGCAGGCTGTAGATCAGGCCGACCGCCAGGGCCAGCGCAATGATCAGGTACTTCCACAAGGGATAGCGGTTCATGGGGTCCTCGACTGCGGTCTGATCTTGTCGTTATTTGCCGTAGGTGCCCTTGGGCAGGACCTGCACGATGGCCACGCGCTGCAGCCTGCAGCTCGACGCCATTGGCGACCTCGACGGTCACGAAGGTCTCGCCCAGCTTGGTGATCTTGCCGATCACGCCGCCCTGGGTGACGACCTCGTCGCCCTTGCCCAGGGCTTCGAGCATGGCCTTGGTTTCCTTCTGGCGCTTCATCTGGGGGCGGATCATGACGAAGTACAGCACCACGAACATCAGGATCAGCGGCAGCATGCCCATGATGCCGCCGGAGGCACCGGCGGCAGGCGCAGCGGCTTGAGCGTAGGCTTCAGAAATCAACACGGCAAATTCCTTCAAACAAAGGGCCGAGGCATGCTGCCCCACGAGGGCAGATGCTCCGGCCGGAACCAACGATTGTATGCGGGCGGCAGCAGGCCGCCTTTCAGGGGCTTACCGCCACTCGTTAAGGGGGGATGCAGGGCGGCTGAGCGCCCCTTACAGCACGTACTTGACCAGCGGATGGCCGCTCAGGCCCCGATAGATGTTGTCCAGCTGCTCACGGCTCGTGGCCGTGACGGTGACCGTCAGGCCCAGGTAATTGCCGCTGCTGCTCGGCCGGCGCTGCAAGGTGGCGGCATCGAAGCCCGGATCGTGGCGGATCACCACCTCGACCACCGCCTCGACGAAGGCCTCCGTGTGCGCGCCCATCACCTTGATCGGAAATGCGCTGGGATATTCGATCAGCGACTCTTCCGGCGGGATGGGCCGGTTGGCAGGCGTGAAGTCGGACGAAGCACTCATCTCGGTCTCCTTACTGGATGGCCAGGCGGATGGCATCCCACATGCGGCCGAACCAGCCGGCGCTCGGCACCTCGTCCAGCGCCTGCAGCGGCAGGGTCTGCCAGGTCTGCGTGCCCACGGTGACGGTCAGGGTGCCCACGGCCTGGCCCTTGGCCAGCGGTGCCATGAGCGGATCCTTGCGCTGCAGGCTGGTCTTGACGGCGCCACCCTGCCCGCGCGGCACCACCACCACCAAGGGCGTCGTGCGGCCCAGACGCACGGTGGGCGATGCGCCCTTCCACACCTGGGCGGTCGTCACCGGCTGGCTGGCGTCGAACAGCTTGACGACGTCGAAGGCACTGTGGCCCCAGTTCAGCAGCTTCTGGCTTTCGTTGGCACGCGCCTCGGCCGATGCCGCGCCCAGCACCACGCTCAGCAGACGGCGCTCGCCACCTGCCGTCGGGCGCTTGGAGGTGGAGATCAGGCAGTAGCCGGCGTTGTCGGTGTAGCCGGTCTTGAGGCCATCGACCGTCGGGTCGCGGAACAGCAGCAGGTTGCGGTTGCCCTGCTTGATGCCGTTGTAGGTGAACTCCTTCATGGAGTAGTACGGCAGCGACTGCGGATAGTCCTGGATCAGGCGGGTGGCGATGATGGACAGCTCGCGCGCGGTGCTGACGTGGCCCGGCGCCGTCAGCCCTTCGGGATTGGCGAAGTGCGTGGCCTTGAGCCCGAAGACCTGCGCCTGGCGGTTCATCATCTCGACGAAACCTTCCACCGTGCCGCCCACGCCTTCGGCCAGCGCAACGGATGCGTCGTTGCCGCTTTGCACGATCACGCCCTTGAGCAGGTCATCGACCTTGACGCGGCTGTTGACGTTCAGGAAGGTGCGGGAGGCGCCGGTCATGCCGGTGCGCCAGGCCCGCTCGGACACGGGCAACTCCTGCGTCAGCGTGAGCTTGCCGCTCTGCAAGGCCTGGAACACCAGATAGGCCGTCATCAACTTGGTCAGCGAGGCGGGCTCGACCGGCATGTCGGCATTGCGCGCACCCAGGGTCTGGCGGCTGCTCAAGTCCTGCAGGATGAAGGCACGCGCCGCCACCTCGGGCGGCTGCGGCATGGCCGTGGTCGGCTCGGAGAACAGGGGCGGGGGCGCGGCAGTTTGCGCCACAGCCCTCGACGGCAGGCCGACAGCGGTGACAACAGCGGCCGTGGCGGCAAAAACGGCAACGACAGCGCGACGGGTCAGGATGGCAGTCATTCGAAGATAGATGGGATGGATAAAAGGAAATGCAAGCGGGATACGGGGCTGGCGGCGCATCACGGCGCCACCGCGACACAACAGATCACTGGGCGGCCGGCCTGGCCTGGACAGCCCGAAGATGACGCAGCACCACTTCGCGCAGCACCCCGAGTTGCCCATGGAAGAAATGGCCCGTGCCGGGGATGACCGTCACGGGCAGGTTCTGGGGCCGCGCCCAATCGAGGATGCTCGCCAGCGGCACGACATCGTCTTCTTCGCCTTCCACCACGAGGGTGTGGGCGGGCACCTGCGGCACCTCGAATCGGGACGTGGCCGGACTCACCAGCACCAGTTGGGAAGGCACGACCAGATCGGGCTGATTGGCGCCGGCCTGCGCCAGGCGGGCATGCACCATCGCGGCCACATAGCCGCCAAAGGAGAAGCCGGCCAGAGCCACGGGCAGGCCCTTGACGGCCTCGTCGGCCAGGTGATGCCCGAGCACGGCCATCATGTCGACCGTCTCGCCGCGCCCTTCGTCCCAGCCGGACTCTGACTGGCCGACGCCGCGGAAATTGAATCGCACCGCGCGCCAGCCCGCCAGCACGAAGGCTCGCACCAAGGTGTGCACGACCTTGTTGTCCATCGTGCCGCCCATGAGCGGATGCGGATGCGCGATCACCGCCAGGCCACAAGGTGGCGACCCGGCGGGGTCTTCAACGACCACTTCGATGCGGCCGGCGGGCCCATCGATGGTGCTGGAGGCGGGGCGTCCGAGCATGCGCTGCAGGGTCAGCGCCCGACGTCGGCGGGCAGGACCAGGCGCTCGACCACCTCGCCCTTGACCAGGTGGCGATCGACGATCTCGTCGATGTCGGCCTTGTCGACGAAGGTGTACCAGGTGCCTTCGGGATAGACCACGGCCACCGGGCCACCAGCACAGCGGTCCAGGCAACCGGCCTTGTTGACGCGCACCTTGCCCGGCCCGCTCAGGCCCGCATCCTTGATGCGGTTCTTGCAATGGTCGAAGCCTTCCTTGGCAGCGTGATCCGCGCAGCAGGCTTCACCGTTGATGCGCTGGTTCAGGCAAAAGAAGATGTGGCGCTGGTAATAGCTCATGGGCGCCATTCTAGGCGCCAGGCCCGCCGACCTCGGTTGAGGAATGTAAAGCCCGCTGCGGGTGCTCGGCCGGCTGGATCGACGGCAGGACGGAGGGCTCGACCCGGTCGCGCCCGAAGAGCCGGGCCACCAGCCAGCCCAGCGCCACATAAGGCCACAACAGGCCGAACCAGCGAGACAGGCCGTGAAAGCGCACAAAGCGGCCGTTCTCCCACGACTGCAGGGTCTGGGCGTAATAGGGATCGGTGGGTGCCAGGTGGATCAGCCCGATCAGGCCCATGACCACCACCACCCCCAGCACGGCACAACTGGTGCGCGATCGGTTGACCAGCAAGGCCCCGATCAGCGCCCCCATCGACAGCCCGATCACCGTGGGCAGCGTCAACCAGGTCCAGGCATGCGTGGGCCCGAAGTTCAGGGCCGTAGACAGCGCGGACACCGTGATGGCCAGCAGCACCAGCCCGGACATCAGGGCCAGACGGAGGGTCCGGGGCCGCGCCATCGCGCAGGCGATGCACATGGGCGCGAGCAGCCCGGCGGCCACCGTCAAGGCTTCGAGCGTGGGCATCCAGCCGGCATCGGCCAGACGGGCCGTGCGCACCGAGGCCCACAAGGTCAGCGGATCGGGTGGGAGGATCCAGGCCTGCAGCGGCGTGTCGCGCGTGAGCTCCATGAGCACGATGCGCAGATGCGGCAGCAACTGGCCCTCGCCCAGCGGCACGGGTGGCGGAAACAGCAGGCCGATGGGCCAGATCCACAGCAGCGCCAGGCCATGGCCCGCCTGCGGGATGAACCAGCGTTGGCGCAGCTTGTGCCAGCCTTCGACCAGGCCGAGCGCTTGAGAGGTCACGGCCGCGAGCGCCCCCCAGGCGGTGCCCAAGGAGTTGAGCAGCCAGTCGGCCAGGGACGGCACGCGGCCCGGGATGGTGAACTGCAGCAGCTCTAGCACGTACGACAGGCACGAGCCCACCAGCACCGTCAGCACGGCGGCCGGCAAGGCCCGACGCCCGCTGCGCAAATGCGCCAGACACAGGATCAGGCCCAGCGGCACATAACCCACGATGTTGGCCATCAGGTCATTGGCCACCTCGAAGCTCAGGCGCGGCAGGACCCACGTGAAGGCCACGCCTTCGGGCCACTTCCAGCCGCTCCAGGGGTGCAGCGTGGCGTAGATGATCAGGGCGATCGCCACCCAGCTCATCGGCCAGGCGGCGCTGCGATGCGAGGACATAGGGGTAGTCTGCGCGATCGGGCCGCCGGCCGCCAGCCGGATCAGCCGCGTTCCATGAGAAGAAATGCCGCGGCCGCGCTCAACCCACCGTGGGCTTGAGCACGACCAGGAAAACGATCGCCGCGAACAACAGCACCGACACCTCGTTGAACACGCGATACCACTTGTGCGTGCGGCGGTTGTGCAGGCTCTCGAACTCCCGCAGGAACCGGCGGCAGACATGGTGATAGCCGATCACCCCGATCACCAGCAACAGCTTGATGTGCAGCCAGATCTGCCCCGGCCCCTTGCCGATGCCGAAATACAGCCACAGGCTCAGCCCCGTCAGCAGCGCAATCGTCATCAGGATGTTGCTGAAGCGGTAGAGCTTGCGGGCCATGAGCAGCAGGCGCTCGCGCTCGGCATGGCTGTCCGACGGCACCATGGCCAGATTCACGAACAGGCGGGGCAGGTAGAACAGGCCCGCAAACCAGCTGGCCACGAAGATGATGTGCAGGGCTTTGACCCAGAGGTAGGCGGTGCTCATGGCGGGATTATGGCCAAGCATGAAAGCCGCATCGGGACGGCCCGCCTTGCGCAACGGAAACGCCGCGCAAAAAGTGCTTCGGGAAAAAAAGAGCCCCGGCACGAGCCGGGGCTTTCAAGCCTTAACGCTGTCATCACGGTAAGGCACCTGCTCAGGGAGGAAAAGCAGGGAATGAGGCCTTGCGGCGTATCATTCAGGATCGATTATAGATGGGTTCCGCCGTCATGTCTCCACCTGATGTCCGGATATCCCCAAAAATGCGCTGTTTTTTTGCGCGCTTTGCATTCCTTCACAGATTCTTCACGTGACGGCCTCATGACGTTTTCGCAGCACTTTCCTCAGCACCGCCCCCGCCGCCTTCGCAGGGATGAGTTTTCGCGCCGCCTCGTGAGAGAGCATGCGCTCACTTCTTCGGATCTGATTTATCCGGTCTTCGTGTTGGACCAGGACGACGGGACCCATGATGTGCCCTCCATGCCAGGTGTGCAGCGGCTGGGCCGTAGCGCCCTCTTCCAGGCGGCCGAGGCCTGCATGACGCTGGGCGTGCCCGTCTTGGCCCTGTTTCCGGTGATCGACGGGAGCCTGAAGACGCCCGACGGCAGGGAGGCGCTCAACCCCGAAGGCCTGGTGCCGCGGACGGTGCGCGAACTCAAGCGGCGCTTTCCAGACCTGGGGGTGATGACGGACGTGGCGCTCGACCCGTTCACCTCGCATGGCCAGGATGGCCTGCTGGACGACACCGGCTACATCCTCAATGATGAGACCGTGGCCCTGCTGACCCAGCAGGCACTGGTGCAGGCCGAAGCCGGCGTGGACATCGTCGCGCCCAGCGACATGATGGACGGGCGCATCGGCGCCATCCGCAACGCCTTCGAATCGCAGGGCCTGATCTACACGCGGATCATGGCCTACAGCGCCAAGTACGCCAGCGCCTTCTACGGCCCCTTCCGCGATGCCGTGGGATCGAAGGCAAACCTGGGCAAGAGCAACAAGAAGGTCTACCAGATGGACCCGGCCAACACCGATGAAGCCTTGCGCGAGGTGGCCATGGACATCGCCGAAGGCGCGGACATGGTGATGGTCAAGCCCGGCATGCCGTATCTGGACATCGTGCGCCGCGTCAAGGACGAGTTCCGCGTGCCCACCTTTGCCTACCAGGTCAGCGGTGAGTACGCGATGATCAAGGCCGCCGCCCAGAACGGCTGGCTGGACCATGACCTGACGATGATGGAGGCGCTGCTGGCCTTCAAACGCGCCGGCGCCGATGGCGTGCTGACCTACTTCGCGCTGGAAGCCGCCCGCAAGCTGCGCGAAGGCGCCTGAGGCCGTGCGCTTCTTCCACATCCACGAACAATTCAGCGAACTGCAGGATTGGCCCGCGGCGCTGCCGGCGCAGGGCTTCCTGTGGGTGACCTGCAGCCGGCGCGTGTTCGAGGTGCAGCTGTCGCGCACACAGCAGCAGTCTGCAGCGCCTGACGGGCGGCAGCCTGGTGGATTTGCACATCGCCGACCTGCTCAACCCGCAACTGCCTTCGCAGTACGAATACACATCCTGGTACGACGTCCTCGTGTTCAGGCGGCTGGCTGCGGGACATGGCACGGAGCATCTCTTCATCGACGAGGCGCATGGCACGGCCACCAGCGCACGCCGCGCCATGGCGGCCATCGACACCAGCCCGGTCGGCTTTGCCCTGTTCGACCGGGTGCTGCTGACGGTGCACCCGGCCGATTGTTCGGTGCGCGACTTCTTCCAATCCAGGCTGAGCCAGCTGACCCAGCCGCCGGCGCCCGGCCCTGCGCGCGCAGACACCCGGGATCGCCCGCTCACGGAAGACACCGATCCGAACAGCGGGCCGGACAACGAACGGCTGGAGGATGCGCCCTCCGAGCTGATCAGCGGTGCGCTGCGGCACGAGTACCGCGGCGGCAGCCGGCTGCCGCCCAGCCCGGCCGACCTGATGCTGCGCATCGTCAACCACATGGTGGATTCCTACCTGGACCTGCGGCGGCTGCTGACCAAGCAGTTCGGCTACCTGCAGCAGGAGCTGCTGAGCAACCGCAGCCGCTTCACGCACTGGCAGGCGCTGCTGGAATCGCGCAACACGCTGCACCTGCTGGAAGACACCTGCGAGGACCAGCGCAGCGCCATCCAGGAATGGCTCGATGCGCTGGACGAGTGGCCCATCCCGGCCGAGCCGGCCGCGGCCCGCGAACGGGAGCTGCTGCGGGTGCGCTCACGCGACGTGGTCGAGCACATCGAGCGGGTGCTGGGCCATGTGCGCCGGCTGGAGAGTTCGGCCGAAAGCGCGGTGCAGATGCACTTCTCGGCCCAGGGCAGCCGCACCAACGACATCATGCGCACGCTCACCGTGCTGACGGCCATCTTCCTGCCGCTCAACCTCATCACCGGCATCTTCGGCATGAACTTCGATGCGCTGCCGCTGATCCACTCCTCGCGCGGCTTCTGGATCGCCTTCGGTCTGATGCTGGGGATCGTGGCCTGGCTGGTGTGGTGGTTCCGGCGCAAGCAGTATCTGGGTGAGTGACGAGGTGCGTCACTGCTGGAGGGACGGCCGCGCAGCTGCCCGACCTGCCCGCGCTCAGACGCGAGGCGCGGCCCGCTGCCAGACTTCCCGCGCCAGGCACAGATCGTCCCAGGCCAGGCCCTTGTCGCCGGGGCTGCGCAGCAGATAGGCCGGGTGGTAGGTGACGATGACGGGCACGCCGCCCACCTCATGCACCCGACCCCGCAGGCGCCCGATGGGCTCAGACGACTTCAGCAGCGACTGCACGGCAAAGCGGCCCATGGCGACGATGACCTTGGGGCGCACCAGCTCGATCTGACGCAGCAGGAAGGACTCGCACTGGGCCACCTCCTGAGGCTGCGGATTGCGGTTGGCGGGCGGGCGGCACTTGAGCACGTTGGCGATGAAGACCTGCTCGGGGGGCGGCGCCTCGGATCGGGTGCGGCCGACCGCCTGCAGCATGCGATCGAGCAGCTGGCCGGCACGGCCAACGAAGGGCTCGCCCTGGCGGTCTTCCTGCTCACCCGGGGCTTCGCCGATGACCATCCATTCGGCCTGTGGGTTGCCGACGCCAAAGACGGTCTGGGTGCGGCTGTGGCACAGACCGCAGGCGCGGCAGTCGGCGACGGCCTCGCGCAGGGCAGGCCAGTCCATGCGGTCGACACCTTCGGGACGAGGACCCAGGCCCGCCATCTCCGGCGCTGGAGGGGGGCGCACCCCCACGGCAGGTGCTGCAGCCGAGGCAGCGGCCGGCTGAACGGGGCGCGACGCGGGCCGGGCGACGGCAGCCGGTCGGGCCGCCTCGGCGGGGAGCATCCCGGCGGCGGGCTGGACGGGCACGACCGCCGCATCCATGGTCGGCGCAGCCAGGCGCACGTCAGGCTGCACGGCCGCATCGGCAACAGGCATCTGGACCGGCGCAGGCTCCTCCGGCCAGAACGACGGGATGCCCATCTCGCGCAGCATCGCGCGTTGCCGTTCAGTCCAGCGCATGCGTCACTCCGTGGAGGGGCAGGATGTCGCGCTTCATCACCAGGGCATCTTCCCGGCCCTGAGGTGCAGGGTAGTAGTTCTTGCGCACACCGATGCTGCTGAAGCCCTCGCTGGCATACAGGGCGCGGGCCGGATGGTTGCTGGGACGCACTTCCAGCCACAGCGCCGCTGCATGCAGCAGGCGGCAGCGTTCGTAGAGGGTGGACAGCACATCCCGGGCGATGCCCAGCCCATGGTGCGTGCGCGCCACGGCGATGTTGAGCAGATGGATTTCGTCGACACCGTCCATGGCCACGCAGACGGCGACGATGTCACCCGTGGCGCGCTCGCAGCGCACGTTCAGCCAATAGCCTGCGCGCATCGACGAGCGGTAGTTCTCTTCGCTCCAGGCATGAATGGGATGCAGACAGGCATCGGCTTCCATGGCCATGACCGCAGGGATGTCGGTCTCGGCCATCGGGCGATCGATGAAGCGGGTCTGCAGGCTCTGCATGGCGGCGGGAAGCGAAGCGGGCGTTCAGCGGGAGGAATGACGGGAGCAGGGAGTGGCATTGTGGCCCACATGGCGCATGCCCCGGCCAGGAAACCTCGCGGCCATCCCTGCGGCGCCCTCACGCGGGCTGGCCATTGTCTTTCATGGCGGTCGCTGCGGCACGCTCGGCAGTCGTGAGGGCCACCTTGTCGCGCACATACGTGGGCAGGGCGAGTGCGGCGTCCAGCGTGTCCTGACGCTGCCAGGCGGACTGCGCCAGTGCGGCCAGCGCACGGCCCACGGGCATCGCGCAGGGTGATGCCTCCGTGGTGCCGGCGCAGGGAGCCGGCAGGCCGGCCAACGCCTGCGGATACGCCTGAGCGGCGTTGCCGGCCCAGCGCCCGCCAGGGCCCGCCGGCGTGCGTGCGTGCCAAGCCTGCGCCACATCGGCCAGGGGCCACAGTCGGGCGGCCTGCGCCACCTGCCATCGGTCACCCAGCCACTGAAAGGCCGAGACATACAGCTCGTCCATGCGTGCGTCCTGCAGCACCCAGAGGATGTCGCCTGGCGCGATGGCGTCGGGCGCAGCCTGGCGAGCGTCTTCGGCCACGGCCATGAGCGTGTCGAGTGCGATGACCGGCAATGCCAGCGCCAGCGCCAGCCCCTGCGCGATCGAGCAGGCCGTGCGCAAGCCGGTGAACGCGCCCGGCCCGCGGCCGAAGGCGATGGCGTCCAGATCCTGCCACGTGATGCCGGCCTCGCCCAGCAAGGCGCCCAGCGTGGGCAGCAGCGTGGACGAGGCCTGCGCGCCCCCGGGCAAGTCGCGGACGCGGACCTCGCCGCCCTGGGACAAGGCAGCGTGGATGCGGTCGGTGGCGGTGTCCAGGGACAACAGGACGGGCGAGGCGGCAGGCATGGCCGGGAGTGTATCTATGATCGTGCCATGACCCGTTTGCACATGCCGCCATGCGGCCCTTCGGCCTGGCGCCGCCCCCTGCAGGTGTTGGGCGCTGCCCTGGTCGGTGGCGCGATGAGCCTGACCGCACAGGCGCAGGGCAGCGTGCCCTCTTCACCGCCCTCCCCCTCCTCTCCTCCCCTGCCCGCCGCCATCAGCGAGGCCCTGAAGATGACGGGACTGCCGGCGCAGGCCGTCTCCATGGTGGTGTGGCCGGTGGATGCGGCCACGCCCAGGCTGGACCACCTGGGCCAGCTCAGCCGCCAACCCGCTTCGGTGATGAAGCTGTTCACCACCGGTTCGGCGCTGGTCTCGCTGGGGCCGGCCTTCACCTGGCGAACGGATGCAGGGCTGGGCGGCCCGCTCAGTGCCGAGGGGCGGCTTGCGGGGCCCTTGTATCTGCGAGGCAGCGGGGACCCCAGCCTGGTGCTGGAGAACCTGTGGCTGATGATGCTGCGCTGGCGGGCTGCGGGACTGCATGACATCCAGGGTGGCATCGTGATCGACCGCAGCGCCTTCGACCTGCCGGCGCACGACCCGGCGGCCTTCGACGCTTCGCCGCTCAAGCCCTACAACGCGGGGCCGGACGCGCTGATGCTCAACCATCAGGCGGTGACCTTGCGCTTCATGCGCGACAGCGCCCGCCCGGATCGCATCCGCGTGACGATGGAGCCGGAGCTGGCCGGCGTGCGCCTGGACAACCAGGTCAAGCTGCTGCGCAATGGCGAATGCGGCAACTGGCGCGAAGGCCTGGACATCGACCTCTCGCCCGACGAACACACGGCTCACCAGACCGACGCCCAGAGCGGTGCTGCGCCCTGGACGCTGCGGGTGCGCGGCCCCTACCCCGCCAACTGCCAGACGCGGGAGTGGCCGCTTCTTTGGCAGGGCAACGGCCCTGGCGACCATGCGGCGCGCCTGCTGCAGCGGCTGTGGACGCAGGCGGGTGGGCACGTCGGTGGCACGCTGCGTGATGGCCAGGCGCTTGGCTCAGGCGAGGTCGTCGTGCGGCCCGGCACCTGGCCGGCGGACGTGACGGTGTGGCAGACCTGGGTGTCGGCGCCGCTGGGCAAGGTGGTGCAGGACATCAACAAGTTCAGCAACAACGTGATGGCGCGCCATCTGTTCTTGAGCCTGTCGCCGCCGCCCGGGCCGGCCACGCTGGAGAAGGCGAGACAGGCGGTCGCCAGTCAGGTCCGCGCAGCCACGCCCGATGCGCGCTGGGCGGGATCACCCGGGCGTTCGATGTGCGACGGCGACGCGCTGGTGCTGGACAACGGATCGGGCCTGTCGCGCGAGGAACGCGCCAGCGCCGACTGCCTGGCGCGCTGGATCCAGGCGATGTGGGCCAGCCCCATGATGCCGGAGTTCCTGGCTTCGCTGCCGGTCAGCGGTGTGGACGGCACCGCGCGACGCATGAACGGCGCCAGTGGCCGGGCGCACGTCAAGACGGGCTCGCTGGAGGGCGTGTCGGCCATCGCCGGCATCGTGCTGGGCGATTCAGGCCAGCGCCACATCGTGGTGGCGATCGTGAATCACCCGCAAGCCCAGGCGGCGCGCCCGGTGATGGAGGCGCTGCTGGGCTGGGCGATGCGGGATCGCGGGGATCAGAACTGATCGCCGGCGCGGGAGGCGCCAATCGCCCCCAGTTGTAAATGGCCCCAGAGTGCCAGGTGGGTTTCATCGGCCCACACGTACGTGACACCCGACGAGCGAAGGTTGTAGCTGGTGCAGAACTTCACCCGCTGTTTCAACTCGTCGGCCGTGGCGGGCGCATCGTGGTTGGGCATGCGAACCTCGTTCTTCAAATCGGCTGTGGCCGTGAACACGCAGGCGGTATCCGTGTAGTTGTAGTTGTTGTTGCGCAGGCTGGGGTTCGTATAGAGATCGAAGTTCACGCTGACCAGCGAGCGGCCGGACACATCGCTCAAACCCGTGATGTAGACCTTGTCATTGAAGCGCTTGATCAGGGTCTTCAGACGCAGGCGATCTGCTTCAGACAAGGACACCGAAGCGGGATAGGGCGACTCGCTGAAATCCGGCACCAGCGCCAGCACGACCTTGGCCTTGGTCTGGATGATGTTGCGAACCAGGCCAGCCAAGGTTGCGGCACGGCTGTCCAGCAAGGCTTGGGCAGTGGTCATGGCGGCATCGTGATCGGCCGTCAGCAGCAAGGCATTGAAGGCTTCCAGCACATCGTGCTGCCCCACCAGCATGGTCACCAGCACACCCTCGCCGAGGCGGGCCTGATGGGTCTGGATCTGCGTGGCCACATCCGCCACCTTGGCGCCGTAGGCCGCGGCGGAGTACGCCTTGGTGTTGGAAGCCAGAGCGCACTGATCGCCGAACGCCAGACCGAAATTGGACGCGATGTGCTGGATCCAGATGGACGGGGCAGAGCACAGGTAGGTGCGATGCTCCACCTTTCGGACCTCACCATTGGCCACAACGACCCGGGGCTGGGTGGTGTCCGCCGTGAGCGTATACGAGGCCGTGCCCTTTTGAGTCCAGGTCACGGTATTGGCGAGCACATTGGTGTTGTAGCCGGCGAAGTGGTACCAGGGATAGGTGTAGGGATAGGTGTCCTCGCCTGTAGCGGCCGTGTAAGCGCTTTCCAGCGAATAGATGGTTCCCGCATCGCAAGGCTCAGCCGTCGCAGAAAACGGCCCTGGGCAATACCAGAAGATCGAAGACTGGGGGTTGACGGTGTATGTCAGTCCCGTGATGGTGCGCGCCTGATTCGCCACCGGATCCATCACGCCCGAGAAGCTCTCCATCGCGCTGTTCTCGTCACCAAAGGCCACGAGGCTGTTTGGCCGATACTCCTCCGCCCGATCCCCGCCCCCGCATCCGCCCAGCATCACCAGGGAACAGGCCAGTGCCAACCCGCCCATTTGACGCAAGGTCTGGCGCAGGGTCTGGGGCAGGGTCGTGGCAGCGGAACGAAACATGGGATCTCCGGGAAGCAGTTTCAGTCGATCAAACAGTCGGCATCGGGGGGGCGCAACAGCACACGCGCAAGGCGGCAAGCATATCGCCATTGCGACCTCGCTTTGCCGGACACCCCGCGATCAGGATGCGGCCGCACGCAGCAGGCGGTCGCGCACGCCGTCCCAGGCGGGGTCCTCGGGCGGCGTTTCCACCCAGATCAGCTCCACCCCGGCGGCGTCGAGTTCGCGCAGGTCGGCGAACAGGTCATGCGCAGCGGTGACGGCATCGCCCGGCATGGACAGGTGCACGATGCCGCGGTTCTGGGGCCGCCAAGCCCACAGGCTGCGCGAGTACACGGCGATGCGGGGGCCACGCTGGGGATCGACCAACAGCGCAGCCGTCAGCTCGGGCTCGATCAGGTCCAGCGCGGCATTGAGCTGACCATCTTCCATCAGGCGCACCTTGGCGCGCGGCGCATAGTGCGCTTCGAGCGTGCCCGAGGCCCGCGGCGCATTGGGGTCGCGCGCTTCCGGGCGGGACCAGCGCACCGGCTCGCCCGCCACGGCTTCGATCTCGGCCAGCGTCAGGCGGCCCGGGCGCAGCAGCACGGGCGTACCGCGCGAGCAGTCGACGATGGTGGATTCGATGCCGACCTCACAGGCGCCGCCCTGCACCACCCAGACCTCGTCGAGGCCGGCGCCCTGCCCCTGGAATTCTTCGAGCACATGCTCGGCCCGCGTGGGGCTGATGCGGCCGAAGCGGTTGGCGCTGGGCGCGGCCACGCCCATCACATCCAGGCGGGCACAGGCTTCGAGCAGTTCGCGCGCCACGGGGTGCGCCGGGCAGCGCAGACCGATGGTGTCCTGCCCGCCGGCCGCCGCCGCGGCCACATCCGGGTTGCGCGGCACGATCACCGTCAAGGGACCAGGCCAGAAGGCCTGCACCAGGCGCTGCGCCACGGGTGGGAAGGCAGAGACGAAGCTCAGCGCCGCGGCTTCGTTGGGCACGTGCACGATCAGCGGATGGTCGGCCGGGCGCCCCTTGGCGGCGAAGATGCGCGCCACCGCGGCATCGTCATCGGCGCGTGCGCCCAGACCGTACACCGTCTCGGTGGGCAGTGCGACGAGGCCGCCTTCGGCAATGCGGCGCGCGGCCTGCTCGATGGCATCGGGCTGGGTGACGGGATCGAGCAGGCGCATGGCAGCAGGCTGGGGCAGAAAGGTGCGTCGGGAAGGCGCGTCAGAACGGGTCGATGCCCAGGATGGCGGCCGCCTTCAGGGCCAAAGCGTGGGCGGCTTCGGCCGTGGCCGCGGTGACGGTCAGGTGGCCCATCTTGCGGCCCTTGCGGGCTTCGGTCTTGCCGTACAGGTGCAGGTGCGTGCCGCTCAGCGCCAGCACGGCGGCCCAATCGGGCTCCTGTTGGGCGGCATCCTTCGAGCTGCCTGCCGGGAACCACAGATCGCCCAGCAGGTTGAGCATCACGCACGGGCTGTGCAGCACGGGCTCGACCAGCGGCAGGCCGGTCATCGCGCGCACCTGCAACTCGAACTGAGAGACATCGCAGGCATCGATGGTGTGATGACCGGAGTTGTGCGGGCGCGGCGCCATCTCGTTGGCGACGATGCGGCCGTCCTGCAGCACGAAGAACTCGACGCACAACACGCCCACATAGGCCATGGAGGCCACGATCTTGTGCGCGGCGGCATAGGCCTGCTGCGACACGGCTTCGGTCACGTTGGGCGCGGGCACCTGGGTGACAGCGAGGATGCCGTCGCGGTGCAGGTTCTGCTGCAGCGGGAAGTGCACGACCTGGCCGTCGCGGCCACGGGCCACGATGACGCTGACTTCATACGCCAGCGGCAGCATCTTTTCGAGCACGCAGCCCACGCGTTTCAGTTCATCCCAGGCGGCATTCAGCTCGGCACGGGTCTTGACGCGGATCTGGCCCTTGCCGTCGTAGCCCAGGCGGGCCGTCTTGAGGATGCCGGGCAGCAGATCGTCGGGCACGGCGGCCAGTTGCTCGGGCGTTTCGATCACGGCGTGCGGCGCGCAATCGACGCCACAGGCCACGAAGTGGGCCTTCTCGCGGGCACGGTCCTGGCAGATGGCCACGGCGCTGCCGGCGGGCGCGACGGGGCGCGTCTGTGCCAGTTGGTCGAGGGCCTGGGCGGGCACGTTCTCGAACTCGGTGGTGATGGCGGCGGCCACCTTGGCGAGCTCGCCCAGGCCTTGCGGATCGAGGTAACCCGTCTGGATCAGGTGGTGCGACACCAGGCCGGCGGGGCTGTGCGGATCGGCATCGAGCACGGCGGTGCTGTAGCCCATGGCCTGCGCGGCGTGCACGAACATGCGGCCGAGCTGGCCGCCGCCCATCACGCCCAAAGTCGCGCCAGGCAGGATCACGTCAAGCTTGCCACTCATGCCTTGCCGCCTTCCGTGGGCTGCATCGTCAGGTCGTTCGTCATGGCGCGGGCCACTTCGGTCTGGCGGGCGCGGAAGGCATCGAGCCTGGCGCGCAAGGCGGCATCACCGCTGGCCAGCATCGCCACGGCGAACAAGGCGGCATTGCCTGCCCCTGCCGTGCCGATGGCAAACGTGGCCACGGGGATGCCCTTGGGCATCTGCACGATGGAGTGGAGCGAATCGACGCCTTGCAGATGGCGGGAAGGCACCGGCACGCCGAGCACCGGCACCGTGGTCTTGGCCGCCAGCATGCCGGGCAGGTGGGCGGCGCCGCCGGCACCGGCGATGATGGCCACCAGGCCGCGGTCGGCCGCGGCTTCGGCGTAGCGGAACATGTCGTCGGGCATGCGATGCGCAGAGACGACCTTGGCCTCGAAAGGCACGCCGAACTCGGTCAGAATGTCGGCGGCATGGCGCATGACGTCCCAGTCGCTGCTGGAACCCATGACAACGCCTACTTTCACAGTGTTCTCGCCTTTGGTGTCGGTCACGGCCCGGTCCTTGTCTTGCTGGATGCGTCGCTGAATGCGGCGCTGGAATGGCGCAAAAACCCTGATTTTAGGCGCTCGCCCGACCCACGCCTTTCACCCGCCGATTTCGACACCCCCCACTCGCGCTTCCCAAGATGATCGACATCACGATTGAAAACTTCGAATCCGACCTGATCGCCGCCTCGCTGCGCACGCCCGTGCTGCTGGACATCTGGGCCGAATGGTGCGGCCCGTGCAAGTCCCTGGGGCCGGTACTGGAGCGCCTGGAAGAAGAATATGGCGGCAGCTTCATCCTGGCCAAGGTCAATGCCGATGAGCAGCCCGAGATCGCCGGCCAGCTCTCGCAGATGTTCGGCGTGCGCTCCATTCCGTTTTGCGTGATGTTCGTGGGCGGCCAGCCGGTGGATGGCTTCGTGGGCGCCCTGCCCGCCGAGAAGATCCGCGAGTTCCTGAACAAGCATGTGCAGGCCGGTGAGATGGGCGATGCGGCGGCCGACGAAGCTGCACAGGCCGATGACGTGGGCCAGGACGGCACGCCGGGCGGACAAGGCGCCCCGGCAGGCGGCCTGGATGCCGTCATCGCCCGACTGCAGGACGCCATCGAGAAGGACCCGGCCAACGACGAAGCCCGCTATGAGCTGATCAAGCTGCTGCTGACCGAAGGCGCCGTGGAGCCGGCCAAGCACATCTTCCAGCCGATCGCGGGCCGTGCCACAGGCCCCGCACCCGAGGCCCGCGTGCTGGCCTTCAGCCGCTACATCGCGGCCTGCCAGGGCGCACGCGAAGGCCGGCCCCCGCAGGAACTGGAAGCCGCCATCCAGGCCAACAAGCGCGATTTCCCGGCGCGCTTCGAGCTGGCGCAGCTGTTCTGGGCCGCCGGCCGCCCCACGCAGGCCATGGACGAACTGCTGGAAATCATCATGCGCGACAAGGCCTGGAACGAGGAGCTGGCGCGCAAGACCTATGTCGCCATCCTGGAAGTGATGACCAAGCCCCAACCCAAGACCGCGCCCGCCGGCAAACCCGTCTCCGGCGCACCGGGTGCCCAAAGTGCCCCCAAGCTGGAGATCGCCGGCAAGGTGGAAGTGGCTGCAGCCGATCCGGTGATCGACCAGTACCGGCGCAAGCTGAGCATGGCGCTGTTCTGATCCCACTGGTTTGCGGGGGAGGCGGTGCAAACACGGTTCAATCGCTGCATGGATGCTGCCTAGGATCCGGAAAACACTGTTTTCCAAAAGGCCTTCCATGCTCGTGCACACGTCTGTTCATCGCCGCCACCTGCTGGCCGCCACGGCCCTGACCTTGAGCGCTTCGGCCTGGGCCGCAGGCTTCGAGCGCGGCCCCGCCCCCACCGAAGCAGGCCTGCTGGGCAACGGCCCGTACACCGTGGCATCGGCCAAGGTGGCATCGCCTGCCGGCTTTGGCAGCGCCACCGTCTACTACCCCACGCAGACACAGGAAGGCAAGTTCGGTCTGGTCGGCCTGGCCCCCGGCTTTTTGTCGACGCCGGGCCTCTACACCTGGCTGGCCAGCCGTCTGGCTTCGCACGGTTTCGTCGTGGTCAACATGGGCACCAAGACGGTCTTCGACACGCCCGAGCCGCGCGGCGTGCAATTGATGGCCGCGCTCAAGCAGGTGAGCACCCTGGTGGCGGCCGGCACCGTGCCGTATGCGGCCATCACCGACACGGCACGCCAGGCCATCATGGGGCACTCGGCCGGCGGTGGCGGCACGCTCACGGCGGCTCGCGACAACCCGGGCCTCAAAGCCGCCATCCCCATGACGCCGGCCAGCAATGTGTCGAGCTTCGACACGGTGGCGGTGCCCACGCTGATCCTGGCATGCGAGAAGGATGCAATCGCGCCGAACGCCACCTTCTCGGCCAAGTACTACCCCACCCTGCCGAGCACCCTCGATCGCGCCTACCTCGAGATTGCGGGGGCGGACCATCTGTGCCCCACCTCGCTGGCCAAGGCGGCCGTGCAGAACACGGTGGCCCGCACGGTGATCCCCTGGCTCAAGCGCCATGTGGACGAGGACCGCCGCTATCAGGGCTTCATCACGGGTGCCGCATCGCCCACGTATGTGAAGGTGGACGTGCACCTGTCGCCATGAGTCGATGGTGAGGAGACGGTGCGCCGGCCGTGAGGGCATGAAGGCGTGACGGGGGTCTTCCTGGCGCTTCGTGGAGAATGGGCCGCCCGCCCTTTCACACGACAAGGCTCCTTGCATGCAGATCACCACCGAGACCATCACGCTGCCGCCCGTCGGCGTTGAACAGCCCTTTCTGAGCTGCCGCGTGGCAGGCCCCAAAGGTGCCCCGCTGCTGCTCTTTCTGCATGGCTTTCCTGAAGCGGCCTTCGTGTGGGATGCGCTGATCGCACGCTTTGCGGACCGCTGGCGTTGCGTGGCGCCGAACCTGCGGGGTTATCCGGGCTCGTACGCGCCCGCCGATGTGAAGGCCTACCGGGCCAACGTGGTGCTGGGCGATCTGCTGGGGCTGATCCGGCAGGAGGCCCCCACGCCGGAAACGCCAGCTGCCGCTGTCATCGCGCATGACTGGGGCGGCGCGCTGGCCTGGGGGCTGGCGGCCGTGATGCCGCAATGCCTGCAGCGGCTGGTCATCCTCAATGCGCCGCACCCCGGCCTGTTCCTCAAGGCCTTGCGTGACGACCCCCTGCAGCAGTCGGCCAGCGATTACATGAACCTGCTGCGTCAGCCGGGCATCGAGCCGCAATGGAGCGCCCGCGACTTCGAGCAGATGTGGCCCTTCTTCGAGCGCTTCGGCGGCGCCACCTGGTTGACGCCCGCACTGCGCGATCAATACCGCGCCGCATGGTCGGCCACCCCGCAGGCATGCGATGGCATCACGCCCGCCGCATCGGCCTTGACGGGCCCGCTGAACTACTACCGCGCCTCGCCCCTGCACCCGCCCACATCGCCCGAGGACCCCATCCACACACTGCAATTGCCCGACGCCTTGCTGCATGTGCGGGTGCCCACCACGGTGATCTGGGGGGAGGCCGACACCGCCTTGCCCGCCTCGCTGCTCGATGGCCTCGATGCCTATGTGAAGGACCTGCACGTGGTCCGCCTGCCCCAGGCCACGCACTGGCTGGTGCACGAGGCACCGCAGGCGGTGGGCGATGCCATCGAGGCGGCGCTGCAGCGCGGCCCGGCCTCGCCCTTGATCACGGTGGAGCAATTGCGCACGCTGGCGCAAGCCCCCGGCACGGATTGCCTGGTGCTGGATTGCCGCTTCAATCTGGCCGATGTGGATGCCGGTGAAGCCGCCTGGCGGGAAGGCCATGTGCCGGACGCACTGTATGCGCACCTGGACCGCGACCTCTCGGGCCCCAAGACGGGCCGCAATGGCCGCCATCCGCTGCCATCGCCCGAGGCACTGGCGCAGACGCTGGCACGTTGGGGCGTGATGCCCGAGACCGAGGTGGTGGCCTACGACGCCTCCGGCGGCATGTTCGCAGCGCGGCTGTGGTGGCTGCTGCGTTGGGCCGGCCACGCTCGGGTGCGCGTGCTCGATGGCGGCTGGCAGGCATGGCAGGCGGCCGATGGCACGGTGGAGACGGCCCCGCCGCCAGCGCGCCCTCACCGCACTGGCGCCGCACGGCCTGCGCAAGCAGACTGGCTGGTGGATGCAGCGCAGGTGCTGGCGCAACTGGAGGCCCCCTCGCAACAGACCTTGATCGATGCCCGCGCCCCCGATCGCTTTCGCGGCGAGAACGAGACGATGGACCCGGTGGGCGGCCACATTCCCGGTGCGCGCAACCGCTTCTTCCAGCTCAATCTGCAGGCCGACGGCCGCTTCAAGCCCGCCGCGGTACTGCGTGAAGAATTCCTCACCCTGCTCGATGGCGCCGACATCGGCTCGGTGGTGCACCAGTGCGGCTCGGGGGTGACGGCCTGCCACAACCTGCTGGCCATGGCGCATGCCGGCCTGCCTGACACGCGCCTGTATCCCGGATCGTGGAGCGAGTGGTGTGCCGATCCGGCGCGGCCGGTGGCGCGCTGAAGCCATGCGTCACCTTTCACCACAGCGCTGAACGGACGCCCTGGCCCGACAAGCGGCACAGGGCATGGACGCATCACGACATCCCCAGCTGCAACAAAAGGTAATGCGCATTTGCTACGTCGGATTTGTCACGGTTTTCCGGCGTTAGGGCCCGAGTCGCTCCTTCCAGAATCGCTTGGCCAGGCTGATCATTTCTCCAAAGCCTGAGCCTTTTTGCGTCTTGCAAGCCCAGGCGCAGCAGTATCTGAGGCGATTCATCATGAAGAAACACCGTGGCTTTACCCTGATCGAGATCGCAGTCGTCATGGCGGTTCTGGCGCTGCTGCTGGTGACGGCCGTGCCCAGCATCGGCACCGCGCTGGCCAACACGCGCATCCGCAACGCCACCGAATCGATCAGCAACGGTCTGCAGCTGGCACGCGCCGAAGCCGTGCGCCGCAACCAGAACGTGACCTTCTGGCTGGTCAGCAGCAACGATCAGCGCTCACTGGACAACTCGTGCGGCCTGTCGAGCACCAGCGGCTCGTGGGTGGTGAGCATCAACTCGCCGATCGGCCACTGCGCCGATGCCCCCTCGACCACATCGTCCCCCATGATCGTCAACGGCCGGGCCGTCGGCGACGGCGGCGGCAACGTCAACGTCAGCGCCGTGCAGGCCGACGCATCGACCCCGGCCACCAAGGTGACCTTCAACGGCTTTGGCCGCATCGTCGATGCCACCGAAGCAATCAGCCAGATCAACATCAATGGCCCGGACACCAGCGGCGACTACCGTGCCCTGCGCGTGTCCATCACGCCGGCCGGCCTGGTGCGCATGTGCGACCCAGCCGTCACGCAAACCGGTGATCCGCGCATATGCCCGGCACCAACGCCTTGATCCGCTGAACCGACCCTGATCCCAGACCGCCTGCATCCGGCAGGAAGGAGCGACCCATGTCCATGCAGACCCCATGCGTCCGCATCGCTCGTCGGCGCCACATGCGCGGCGTCACGCTGATTGAAGCCCTGGTATCCCTGCTGCTGTTCTCGCTGGGCGTGCTGGCCCTGGTCGGCATGCAGAGTTCGCTGGTGCGCGCACAGACCGATGCCAAGGTCCGGGCCGATGCGGCCTATCTGGCCAGCGAGGTGGCCGGCAAGATGTGGGCCGACCTGCAGCACCTGGCCGATTACGACGGCGATGCCTGCGCCGATCAGGCGCACTGCAGCGAATGGCAGAGCAAGGTGGCCGCCACGCTGCCCAACGGCACCGGCACCATCGCCGTGGACACCGCCACGAACGACGTGACGATCACCATCGCCTGGCAATCCACGGATGCCAGCGAGCACCAGTACGTCACGCACACGACCATCGTGGCCGCAGGAAGCTGAGACATGACGCGACGCCGCCTTTCATCTTCGCGCAGCCAGCATGGCTTCACGCTCATCGAGCTGATGGTCGGCGTGCTGCTGGGCCTGCTGACCATGCTGGTCATCACGCAGGTGACGGTCCAGGCCGAAGGCCGCAAGCGCACGGTGTCGATGGGCAACGATGCCCAGGTCAATGGCTCCCTGGCGCTCTACACCCTGCAGCGTGACCTGCAGATGGCGGGCTATGGCGCCTCCGCCAGTCCCGATGCGCTGGGTTGCCCCGTGAACAGCAAGTACGACAGCTCGGGATTGGCTTTCGCCTTCACGCTGGCGCCCGTGGTGATCTCGGACGGCGTCGATGGCAACCCCGATACGCTGACCGTGATGCAGGCCCGCACCCATGATTTTTCGGTGCCCATCAAGATCACCGAGAACCACACGCAGTCGGGCAACGCCTTCATCGTGCAGTCGGCCCTGGGCGTGGCCGAAGGCGACATGATGATCGCCGTGCCCAAGACGCAGGACGCCTTGACCGGCTGCGCGCTGTTCAGCGTGGCCAGCGATGCCTCGTCGTCCAGCACCACGCTGGGCTCGACGCGCATCCCGCACGTGAGCAAGGCCACCGCGAAGTGGAACCAGAGCAGCGTGTTTCCAGCCGGCGGCTATGTCACCGAGAGCTACCTGATCAACATGGGATCGATGGTGCTGCGCAGCTACACCGTCGACAGCGCCCAGAACCTGGTGGCGCTGGAGCTCTCGCCGGTAACGGGCGGAACGGTCAACAACACGCTGTATCCGCAAATCGTGAACATGCAGGCCCTGTACGGCAAGGACACCGACGCGGATGGCGTGGTGGACAGCTATGACACGACCACCCCCACCACCGGCGCTGGCTGGCAGCAGGTGCTCACCGTGCGCGTGGCCGTCGTGGCCCGCTCCAACCAGTACGAGAAGGACGCGGTGACCAGCAGCGCACCCTTGTGGAACGTGGGCACGGCCGCCACCGTCTCGGGTGTGACCACCAGCACGTGCCACACGGACAGCGCCTGCATCGCCATCAAGGTCAACCACATCAGCGACTGGCAGCATTACCGCTACAAGGTCTACGAGACCGTGGTGCCGCTGCGCAATGTGCTGTGGAACTCGTGAGGCGGCCATGACGACGATGCAACACAAGCAACGCGGCACGACCCTGCTGTTCGCCCTCATCACGCTGGTGGTGCTGATGCTGGCCACGCTGGGCCTGGTGCGCTCGGTGGACACCGGCACCATGCTGCTGGGCAACATCGGCTTCAAGCAGGACGCCACCAGCACGGCAGATCGGGCCTCTCGCCAGGCCATCAAGTGGCTGTCGGACAACCGCTCGGCCCTCAACACCAACCTGCAAGGCGGCGGCTACTACGCCAGCACGCAGGAATTCGATGTGGATGGCACCACGGCCCGCCCGCCTGTCGACGCCACCGGCAAGCAGTTGTACGGGCAGACCAACCGGCAATTGATCGACTGGGACGGCAACAACTGCAGCGCCACCGACAGCCGCACCTACACCGGCTGCACCATCGCCCCGGCCAGCGCCGGCGAGATCCAAGGCAACCAGGCCAGCTACGTGATCTTCCGCCTGTGCTCGAAAGCCGGCGACTACACCACCGACACCAGCATCCAGTGCGCCAAGCCCATGACGGCCGGCGCCACCAATGCCTCCGGACGGGGCGATCTGAACTACGCCGAGCCGACCCGCTTCAATACCACCTCAGGCCCTTACTACCGCATCGTGGTGCGTGTACTTGGCGCACGCAACACGGCGAGCTTCACGGAAACCATCGTCCATTTCTGATGGACGGATGGATGCCCGTGCGAACACCGCCGTTTTGAGCCAGGACAGGAAGTCGACGCCATGAAGATCCAGCCTCTCTCGTTCCCAGTGCCGCGCCTGCAGGCGCTGCTGACCGCCGCCCTGCTGATGCTGACGGCACCGCTGTCGCACGCCGGCGAGGTCGACATTTCAGGCGAACCGCTGGCCACGCGGCCCGAGGTCAAGGCCAAACCCAACCTCCTGTTCATCCTCGACAACTCGGGCTCGATGAACTGGAGCTACATGCCGGACGATCTGGGCAGGTCATCGTCCGTGACGGACGAGCCCTATAGCACCTGGTATGGCTACCGCGCAGCCCAGTGCAACGGCACCGCCTATGACCCGGACACCACGTACACCCCGCCCCTGAAGGCCGACGGGGTCACGAGCTATCCGAATGCGAGTTTTTCCCTGGCCAAGGAAGACGGCTTCAACGACAGCAGCAGCACACGCGATCTGGCCGGCAGCTACTACTACACCTACAGCGGCTCCCAGCCCCGCATGGGCTGGGCCTACACCAGCAGCGGCGTGATCTCCAACACCTTCTATCGCGAGTGTTCCAGCGCGGAAGGCAGCACGCCTGGCTCCAATGTGTTCACCAAGATCACGCTGTCGTCCACATCGGCGCAGGCCCAGAACTACGCGAACTGGTTCTCGTACTATCGCAAGCGCTATCTGCTGATGCGCACGGCCATGGGCAATGCGATCAAGAAGCTGGACTCCAACTACCGCGTGGGCTTTTCGACCATCTCGGACAATTCGGCCGTGGACGGCACGAACTACTTCCGGGACGTCAAGGACTTCGGCGACACGCAAAAGAGCAACTTCTACAGCAGCCTGTATTCGGTGACGCCCAACGGCAGCACACCGCTGCGCACGGCGCTGTCCAAGGCCGGGCGCTACTTCGCCAAGAAGGTCTCGGGCCAGACCTATGACCCGATGCAGTACGCCTGCCAGCGCAACTACGCGCTGTTGTCGACCGACGGCTACTGGAACGGCAGCAACGGTGTGAAGCTGGACGGCACGGGCATCGGCCAGCAGGACGGCCTGGAAGCCCGCCCCATGCGCGACGATGCGACCAAGCAGAGCACCGAGGTGATCACGTACCGGTCCACCGCCACGCGCAATGTGGTCTCGACCACGCAGACGCGCACCCGCACCTGGAATCGCACCGAAACCACGGTGGCCGCGGCCAAAGGCGGAAGCTGCTCGTCGACCCGATACCTGGTGACGACCACGTCGCAGCGCTACATCCAGTCCCAGACCCAGCGCTTCGTGACGCCACAGACGGCCTCGGCCTCGTACACGCGCACCACCGTCACCACCGAAGGCGTCGTCACCTCGGGGCCGACGGACAGCTCGGTCAGCTACGGCTCATGGAGCAACACCGCCTCTGCCACGGCCGAGACCACCGACTCGGGCGACGCCGGCGGCAGCACTAATTGGGAAGACCGCAATGTCAGCACGAGCTGCGTGACCTCCCCCAGCCAGACCGCGGGCACCACCGTCTACACCACCGCCACGGTGGGCAGCTGGTCCAGCTGGAGCCCCTCGAACGTCAACTACAGCGCCTCCACGCCTGTCGTGGGCACCTGGACGGCCGGCACACCCGTGGTGACCGACACCAGCGATGCCGGCACGCCCAACACCCTGGCCGACGTGTCCGAGTACTACTACGCCACCGACCTGCGCACGAGCACGCTGAACAACTGCAGTTCGTCCAGCTCCGGCGCATCGCTGGACGTGTGCAACAACATCGTGCCCACGACGTCTGCGGACCCGCTCAAGTCGCAGCACATGAACACGTTCACCATCGGCCTGGGCCTCAAGGGCACGCTGGACTACACGGATGCCACGCTGGCGGCCCTGACGGCCGGCACCATCCAGTGGCCCTCGCCCACCAATGCCGACACCACCACCAGCGGCGGCGGCGATGCCACCAACATCGACGATCTGTGGCACACCGCCCTCAACGGCCGCGGCCAGTACTTCTCGGCGCTGAGTGCCGGTGACCTGAGCACCGCCATCAACAAGGTCGTGCAGACCGTGGCGGAGAACCTGGGCGCGTCGTCGGCGGCCTCGACCAGCTCGCTCGAACTCGTGGCCGGCGAGAACAACTACGTCTATCGCGCCAGCTACACCACCAATGCCTGGTTCGGCGACCTGGAAGCCTTCACGCTCAATGGCGAAACGGCCGCCATCGGCGCCACGCCCGCCTGGTCGGCCAAGGCCCGTCTGGACCAGACTCCGGCCAGCTCCCGCAAGATCTACTTCAAGGGCAGCTCTGGCCTGGCGGCATTCACCTGGGGCAACCTCAGCGCCGCCCAGCAGGCCTACTTCAGCAACATCTGCACGAAGGCCCCGGCGCCCGCGCAGTGCGCCGGGCTGACGTCCACGCAAAAGGGATATGCCAACAACGGCGAGTTGCTGGTCAACTACCTGCGCGGCGACCGCACGAACGAGACGACGGCCACCATCAGCGGCACGAGCGTGCCTCAGCTCTACCGGGCGCGTGCCCACCTGCTGGGCGACATCATCAACGGGGCCCCCGTCCACGTGGGCAAGCCGCCCTTCTCTTACTCGGACACGGGCTACGCGGACTTCGTGACCGAGAAGGCGGGCCGCAAGCCGGTGGTGTACGTGGCAGCCAACGACGGCATGCTGCACGCCATCGCCGCGGAAGGCACGGAAGGCGGCAGCGAACTGTGGGCCTATGTGCCCGAAGCGGTCATGCCCAATATGTACCGCCTGGCCGACACCAACTACGGCAGCACCCACCAGTACTACGTCGATGGCGCCCCCGTGATGGGCGACATCAAGGTGGGCGACACATGGAAGACCATCCTGGTGGGTGGCCTCAACAAGGGCGGCAAGAGCTACTACGCCCTGGACATCACCGATCCGGAGAACCCGCGCACGCTGTGGGAGTTCACCACCGCCAACATGGGCCTGAGCTATGGCAACCCCATCATCACCAAGCGGGCCGATGGCACCTGGATCGTGGCGGTGACCTCGGGCTTCAACAACGGCAGCGGTGACGGCAAGGGCCATCTCTACATCCTCAATGCCAACACCGGCGCCCTGCTGATGGACCTGGTGACCACGGCCGGCTCCACCACCACGCCCAGCGGCCTGGCCCGCATCAACGCCTGGATCGAGAACCCGGCCAACAACATGGCCACGCGTTTCTATGGTGGCGACCAGCAGGGCAACCTGTGGCGCTTCGATGTGGATTCGGTGACCGAGCCGCACCAGTCGGCCATGCTGCTGGCGCAGTTGCGCATCAACGTCACCACGCCTCAACCCATCTCGGTCAAGCCGATGACGGTCGAGGTCTCCGGCAAGCCGGTGGTGATCGTGGCCACGGGACGCTACATGGGCGACTCCGACATCTCCGACAGCACGCAGCAATCGATCTACGCCATCCGCGACACCCTCACCAGCACGGGCTGGGGCGATGTGCGCGCCAGCACCAGCTTCGTGCAGCAGTTCCTCACGCTCAACGCAGCCGATGCGGACTCCACCTCGGCGTCTGTCAGCAAGAACACCGTGGACTGGACCACCAAGGGCGGCTGGCGCATCGACTTCCCGCACAGCAAGGAGCGCGTGTTCAGCAACATGGGCCTGCAACTGGGGACGCTGGCCATCGGCACGGCCATCCCCAGCGGCGATGCGTGCGCCTCGGGCGGCTCGTCATGGCGCTACTACCTCAACGTGGGCACCGGCTCGGCCGTCTCCGACAACCCGGTGGGCGTGAAGTGGAGCCCGCTGTCCCTGATCGTGGGCATCAGCTGGATCAAGGACATCAACGGCAACGTGCGCATCATCTATCAGAACAGCGACAGCCAGATCATCACCGAGGTGCCGCCCACAGCGCCCTCGTCGGGTGCCGGCAGCGTGCACCGCACCTCCTGGCGCGAGCTGGTGGATTGAGCCTGGGGCACGACGGTGAACATGCTGGCCCTGTCCTTCATGCCCCCGGCCCCCGGCCGGGTGAAGGCCGAGCCACGCACACAGGTGGCACCGGCCCGCACGGACTGGCGCCATGCCTTGGGGTGCTGCGCCCTGGCCTCCGTGGTGGGGCATGGTGTGCTCCTCAACGCACTGACGTGGGAGCCACGCCCGAAGGTGCCGCAGATGGCGGCCACGCACCGCACCCAGCCGGCCCCGGTCACCCATGTGCGCTTCATCCACGGCGAGGCCCCATCGCCGGCGCCGCGGGCACACCCTGCCGTCGGCCAGGACGAAGCCCCGGTCGGGCCAACCCCACCCGCAGCGCCGATACTGGCAACACCGCAGCCCGAAGCCGAGCTGGCACCGCCCTCTGGCGTCATCGACGACGCATCGGCGTCGGGGCAGGCCGCCTCCCCGGCCACCGACGACACGGCCGCCAGCCTGGCGCAGTTCATCCCGCGGCCCCAACTTACGCTGCCACCTGAGGTGCTGGCACCGGTCGTGCTGATCGCCCCCGAGGGCGAGACGCAGGCGGCCCGCCGCGTGGGCATCCTGTCGCTCTACATCGACCAGACCGGCCGCGTGCACCACATCACCAGCGAAGCGCCGCAACTGCCTCCGGCGTACGAACGCATTGCCCGTGAAGCCTTCATGGCCGCCACCTTCCGCCCCGGCCAGCTGGAAGGGCACGATGTGAAATCGCGCATCCGCGTGGAGGTCGTCTTCGACAACACCCCGCTGGATGGGCCGTGAATCCGTCACGCAGCGCGGCTGGATGGCCGGCGCCGTCCTGCCGATAAACGGTGATCTGCCGCGGGCACCTCGTTATTCCCTGCCCCGTATGAGGGGGCGCACACAGTGAAAGAGCGGCTTTTCTCACGGTCATCGGGCCATCCCGCGCGATGCCCCCATCCCAGAATGTTCGACGCGATCCGATCATTTCATCAAGGCCTGTCCATGCAAGCGCAGGAGTTCAACATGCACCACTCACCCACCCGCATCCAACGCCACCTCGCGCTCGGCTTCACCCTCATCGAAGTGATGATCGTGGTGGTCATCGTCGCCATCCTGGCATCGGTGGCCTATCCGGCTTATCAGGACTATGTGATCCGCGGGCGCATACCGGAGGCCACCTCGGCGCTGTCGACTGCCCAGAACCGCATGGAACAGTATTTCCAGGACAACCGCAGCTATCAGAACGCGGGTGGGGCCTGCGGCATCGGTGATCCGGCCGACACAGCGAACTTCGTGATCGACTGCACGACTGGCAGCACCACGACCTTCACCGTGACGGCGAGAGGCGCCGGAAGCATGAACGGTTTTGTCTACACCATCGACCAGGATGGCGCCCGAAAGACCACCGGCTTCCCCTCTTCCGCATGGGGAACCGGAACCGTCAACTGCTGGGTCACCAAGAAGGGCGGAACCTGCTGATGCCCTCATGCGCGCCGATCCCGCCGATGCCCGCGCCGCGTCCGGTTCGTCCGGCACGCGGCGTGACGCTGATCGAGCTGATGATCGGCCTGGCCGTGCTCGCCTTGCTGCTGCTCTCGGGCGCCCCCGCCTTTGCCGACTGGCTGCGCAATGTGCGCATCCGCAGTGCCGGCGAATCGCTGCTCAGCGGCCTGCAGTTCGCCCGGACCGAAGCGGTGCGCCGCAACACCGCCACACGCTTTCAGCTGACCACCACGCTGGACAACGGCTGCGCGCTGAGCGCTGCGGGACAGAACTGGGTGGTCAACCTGGACAAGGCCATCAATCCCAACGGCAAGTGCGGTGCGGGCCTGGTGCCCGGCGACGGCAGCGCCGGTGTGGTGCCCTACCTGCTGCAAAAGGCCAGCCTGGGTGGCGGCAGCGCCGGGCTGCAGGTCAACATGGACCGCAACCCGGCCGTGGTCGCCTTCAATGGCCTGGGTGAGCAGACCTCGGTCGATGGCATGAGCGGTGCCGATGTCACGCTCACGATCTCATCGTCCCAGGGCAGTTGCGCGCAAGACGGCGGCACGGTGCGCTGCATGCGCGTGATCCTGCGCAAGAACGGGCAAGCCTATCTGTGTGATCCGGGCCAAACCCGCAACACCAACAACCGCACCACCGCCTGCTCGACACCATGACACCCCAGCCCACATCCCAGCGAGGCGGCATGCTCATCGAGGTGCTGGTGGCCATCCTGATCTTTTCGGTCGGGGTGCTGGCCATGGTCAAGCTGCAGGCTGCCGCCGTCAAGCAATCGGCCGATGCCGAGTACCGCTCGCTGGCAGCCATGCTGGCCAACGATCTGGTCAGCCGCATGTGGGGCACCGATCGCAAGCTCGACACGCTGCAGAACACCTACGGCAAAGCCGGCAGTGCCAGCTATGAGGACTGGGTCGCATCCATCCGCGACTCGAAGCTGCCCCGCGCCCTGGATGACAACAACAAGCCGTCTGTCTCCGTGGTCTCCGCACAGGGCGGTGCACAAGTCACCATCACCTTGAACTGGCAAGCCCCCGGCGAGACGGATCGGCATCAATACGTGACCACGGTGTTGATGAAGTAAGCACAACGGCCATGCACGCGAACCTCGCCCATCGCCCCAAGCCAAGCCGGCCACAGGTCGGCTTCACGCTGATCGAGCTGATGATCGCGCTGGTCATCGGCATGGCCGCCGTCACCATCATGTTGACGATGCTGTCGAAGACGGATGCCGCCAAGCGCATCACCGTGGGCGGCAATGACGCACAGATCGCCGGCACCATCGCGCTGTTCCATCTGGAGCGCGAGATCCGCGCCGCAGGCTATGGCATCAACGCCCCGGGCGTGTTGGGCTGCACGCTGAGCTACACGGTGGTCGGCAAGCCCGCGCTCGTGCCGCTCGCACCCGTGACCATCAACCCCCCTGGCATTCCGGCCGGCACCCCATCGACCGACACCCTGCTGGTCGTGTATGGCACCGCCAGCGAATCGGCCGATGGCGACCCCCTTGCCGCGGCCAGCGCCAACGATGCCTACCAGGTCACGCGGGTGGGCAGCTTCCGCAAGAACGACATCGTCGTGGTGCAGAACGCCACGCGAAGCAACCCCTGCACGCTGACGCCCTCGCAGGTGCTCCGGACCGATGACGCCACCTCCACACTGGTCTTCGACACATCCAAGGACATGCCGGGCGTGGCCGGCAAACCGGCCGGCTCGATCGTCTACAACCTGGGCGAACTCACGGTGCATGTCTACGCCATCCGCGGCGGCAACCTCACCATGTGCGACTACCGCTTGTCCAACTGCGGCGACGCCGGCCTCAAGGACGACACCAGCGTGTGGGTGCCGATGGCACAGAACATCGTGGCCTTGCGCGCGCAATACGGCAAGGACGGCAGCCCGTTGACATCCGCCCGCACGGGCGTCATCACCCAGTACGACCAGGTCATCCCCAGCGATGCCAACCGGCTGAACTGCGACTGGGCGCGCGTGGTGACCCTCCGCATCGGCCTGGTGGCGCGCGGCGCGGTGTATGACAAGGAACTGGGCAAGACCATCCAGCTCAACGAGCCCACCTGGAGCGGTGGCCCGCCTGCCGACCCCGACAAGCCGCCGCTCATTCCCAACCCCAACCCTGTGCCGATCGATCTCGACGTCGACGACAACGGCAAGCCCGACGCCGACTGGAAGCAGTTCCGGCACAAGACGCTGGAGACCACCATCCCCCTGCGCAACACCATCTGGCAAGGGGACACGGAATGCTGATGCCCACGCGACGCCGACGCCCGCGCCCGCTGCCCAGACGGCAGGAAGGGATCGTGCTGCTGGTGGCCATCATCGTGATGGTGGCGCTGACCCTGGCCAGCCTGGCACTGATGCGCTCGGTCTACACCAGCAACGTGATCGCAGGCAACCTGGCCTTCCAGCGGGCCGCCACGCACTCTTCCGAGGCCGGCCTGGAGCGGGCGGTGGCCTGGCTCGAATGCATGAACGGCCGCGTCCCCAACCCGGACATCTGCGCCACCAACCCCACCGCCTTGAACACCGACGTGGCGGCATCGGGCTACCTGGCCACACGCAAGCCCGATCCGGTCGACCGCGACTGGAACAAGCACTGGGGCGACAATTTCGAGGCGCAGGCCTGGACCCTCACCGACAAGGATGGCGCCGGCAACCGCGTGCGCTACGTGATCGAGCGCATGTGCAAGACCACGGGCGACCCCGATGCCGTGGAAACCGCCTGCACCGTCTCACCCAACCCGGGCGTGGGCACCTGTACGGGCGGCAGCAGCTGCGGCGCAGGCAACGTCAACCTGGCCTCACCCCAGCCCGTCTACTACCGCATCACCGTGCGCGTGGATGGCCCGCGCAACACCCAGAGCCTGGTTCAGGCCATGGTGGCAATCTGAGCATGCTGGAGGTCCTCATGACCAATGCATCCATCACCCTCCTTCGCCGCTTGGCGCCCCTGCCTGGTCTGTTGGCAGGCCTGTTCGCTGCCGTGCTGCCCGCTGCCGTGCTGGCCGCCGCGACGGATCTCGCCTCCGAGCCGCTGCAAACCGTCTCGCCCATCGTTCGGCCCAACCTGATGTTCATCCTGGACGACTCAGGCAGCATGAGCTGGGATTTCATGCCGGACTGGGCCTCGCGCAACCCGCCCCGCAACAACGACATCAAGATCACCGACTTCCGCGCCAACTGGGAATCGAACAGCGCCGTCAACCGGCTCTATTACGACCCGGCCGTGCGCTATACGCCGCCGATCAAGGGCGATGGCAGCAGCTATCCGTCGATGACGGCCCAGTTCCAAATCAATCGACAGGCAGACTGGAAGGCCATCCCCAACGATGGTTTCGGGGTGCAATCCGACAACACCTCCAACCTCGAGAACGCGTACTACCACTACTTCGTCCCGGACCATTTCTGCAAGGCACAGGACCTGCGCGACTGCAAGGCACTGAGCGCCCCCAACGGGGACTATCGCCATCCAGCCCTGGTGCGCTGGTGCAAGAGCGACACCTCCAGCGATTGCCGCGCCACGCCCATCAATGGCGAATACGAAAGCATCCGCGTGCCTGCGAAGGAGGTGAAGGTCAACATCAACAAGAACCAGCTGTATGGCGACAAGGGCGCCGCCGCCAAGGCCCTGACACGCACGGACTGTGCCGCCTCCCTGTGCACCTACGACGAGGAGATGACCAACTACGCGAACTGGTGGGCCTACTACCACACGCGCATGCAGATGGCCAAATCCGCGGCCAGCCTGGCGTTTGCCGATGTGGATGACAAGCTGCGCATCGGCTTCATGACCATCAACAACGCCACGCGCAAGGGCGATTTCCTCAACATCAAGGCGGCCGACACCACGGCCGGCGGGCACAAGGCACAGTGGTATCAGAAGCTGCTGGCCGCCGAACCCGATGGGGACACGCCGCTGCGCACGGCCCTGGCCACCGCTGGCCTCTATTACGCACACAAGGTGCCCAACAACAGCCTCTATGGCGTCACGACCGAAGACCCGGTTCAATACGCCTGCCAGCGCAACTACACCATGCTGTCCACCGACGGCTACTGGAACGACGACACACCGCCCAAGCAATTGGGCGTGAACGCCAACATCGGCGACCAGGACGGCAACCCCGACGTCGTCAAGCGCCCGCAGCTCGATGCCAAACAGACGCGCGACACCCTGGCCGACGTGGCGCAGTACTTCTACCTGACCGACATCCGCTCGCCGAAGGACCCGTTCAAGAACGACAAGGGCGCACTCGGCAGCGATGTGGCCAGCAATGAGGTCGAGGACAAGCAGCAGCGCATGTACACCTCCACCATCGGCCTGGGTGCATCCGGCTCGCTGCTGTACCGGTCCGACTACGCCACGGCCACCACGGGGGACTACGCCGACATCGTCCAGGGCCGGCGTGACTGGCCCACGCCCGTCAAGGACACCTCCACCACCATCGACGACCTGTGGCATGCCGCCGTCAACGGACGCGGCACCTACTACAGCGCCAGCAATGCGGATGAACTGAGCAAGGGCCTGCAGGCCTTCATCCAGGACGTCAAGGATGGCGGCAGCGTCACGGCCGTCACGGCCGCCGTGAGCAACCGCAACCTCAGCCAGGACGACAACATCGTCTTCAAGCCGTCCTATGCCTCGGGCAGTTGGCATGGCGACCTCATCAGCCTGCGCGTCGACCCGGACACGGGTGAAGACGCCAAGTACGCGCTGTGGTCTCTGTCAGAACCTCGCGCCATGGCCAGCGGCCAGACCAGCCCCACGCTGGAAAGCAAGGCCTGGGACAGCCGCGCCATCTACACCACGGATCCGGCCAAGGTCAAAGGCACCCCGCTGCTGTTCCGCTGGGACAAGCTGACCGATCCGATGAAGGCGCTCTTCCGGTACAACGCCATGCAGGGTCTTTCGCAGTTCTGCATCACCGGCGCACGCTGCGTGGCCAGCGACGCCCGCATCGACAGCGACACCAGCAGCACCGGTCGCGGCGTGGGCGGGCCCAACCTCGTGAACTTCCTGCGTGGCGACAAGAGCCACGAAGGCAAGGACAAGGAGGGCTACTACCGCGAACGCAGCCACAAGCTCGGCGACATCGTCGGGGCGCAGGTGGTGTACGTGCGCAAGCCCATGTTCAACTACCTGGACAAGGGCTATGCCGACTTCCGCACGGCCCAGGCCTCGCGCCAGGCGATGGTCTATGCCGCCGCCAACGATGGCATGGTGCACGCGATCCGCGCCGACAACGGCCAGGAATCCTGGGCCTACATCCCTTCGATCCTGCTGTCCAAGCTGTACAAGCTGGCCGACAAGAACTATGCGGAGGCCCACCAGAACTACGTGAACGCCACGCCCCAGCAGGGCGACATCATGGCCAACGGCACCTGGCGCACCATCCTGGTCGGCGGCTTCGGTCAGGGCGCGCGCGGCTATTACGCGCTGGACATCACCAATGCAGACAAGCCGCCCACCGTGCTGTGGGAGTTCACGCACGACAGCGCCCAGGGCGCCGGCTACACCGCCGACACCGACATGGGCTACGCCTACGGCACACCGGAGATCACCAAGCTGTCCGACGGCACCTGGGTGGTCATCCTGGCTTCCGGCTACAACAACGTGAACCCCGGCAGCGGCCATGGCATCGTGTGGGTGCTCAATGCCTACACGGGTGCGGTGCTGCACAAGATCGACACCGGCAAGGGCAACGCCAACAGTGCCGTGCCGGGATGCGCCAAGGCCCCCTGCCCGAGTGGCCTGGCCCATGTGCGCGCCTTCGCCGCAACGAACAACACCAACAACACCAGCTCGCACGTGTATGCGGGCGACCTGCTGGGACACCTCTGGCGCATCGACATCAGCAAGCTCACGGCCGACAAGGGCAGCACAGCCACGGTGCAGTTGCTCACCACGTTCATGGACCTGGGCGACCGGCGCCAGCCCGTCACCTCGGCCCCTGAACTGGGCAGCATCCAGGGCGCCAACATCGTCTACATCGGCACAGGCAAGTACCTTGGCGAGACGGACGTCGCCTCGTCGGACATGCAGACCTTCTACGCCATCAAGGACCCGCTGACCGTCGTGCCCAACAAGGGCGTGTTCAGTGCCGAGACGCCTCGCAAGCAGAAGTGCCCCAAGCTGGGCCCGGCCAGCGACTGCTTCATCCAGAACTACTTCCTGGACCTGGACAACGGCAAACGGCGCGACGTGGCCAGCGAAGCCAGTTATGCCGCCAACCTCGCGACGATGAACGGCTGGTTCATCGACCTGCAGAAGATCGGCGAGCGTGTGGTCAGCCGTGCGGACCTCCAACTGGGCATCATCGCCTTCACCAGCATCATGCCCAGCGAGACGGAGCCGTGCAAAGTGGGTGGCCAGTCCTACATCAACTATCTGGACTACGCCACGGGCCTCAAGCTGGCGGGCCTGAACGAAGGCAGCTCCCTTCTGGGCAACGACAGCGGCACCTCCATTGCCAGCGGCGTCTACATGGTGCGGCTCAAGGGCGGCAAGGTCGTCCTGCGCACGAACCAGGGCCCCGGCCCGGTCATCGACCGGCAGGGCAGCGCCCAGACCCGGCGGCTGTCCTGGCGCGAACTGATCACCGACTGAGCCGCATCACCTCGGCACACTCAGCGCGACAAGGCCTCGTCCACCACCTCCAGCCAGTGCTTGACCGGCGTGTCGGTGCCTGACTGCAGGTGCACGATGCAGCCGATGTTGGCGCTCGCGATCACATGCGGCTCGGTGGCTTCGAGCGACTTGAGCTTGAGATCGCGCAACTGCCGCGACATCTCCGGCTGCAGCACGCTGTAGGCCCCACCCGCGCCGCAGCACTGGTGGCTGTCCTGCATGGCCAGCTTGACCTCGAAGCCCAGTTCACGCAGGCCGGACTCCACCGGCCCCGGCCGCGCCGCACTGCTGAGCTTTTGCGCATGGCTGAAGCTGCAGGGCGGATGGAACGTCACCGAGCCCAATGCCGGCTGCGAGGCACCTGGCTGCCCCTTCTTGCCCAGCTTGCGTTTGAGCAGAGGCAGCCACGCAGGCAGCAGCTCGCCCGGGTCACGCGCCATGCCGGCCACGCGCTGGGCCTTGTTGGCGTACGCCGGGTCATCGGCCAGCAGGCTGCCGTAATCCTTGACCCACGCGCCGCAGCCCGATGCGTTGACCAGCACCGCCTCGACCGGTGTGGGCGATTCGATGTAAGGCCACCAGGCATCGATGTTGCGCCGCGCGCGTGCCTTGGCGCCTTCGACATCCCCCATGTGGCCCTGCACGGCACCACAGCAGCCTGAAGCCGGCTCCACCACCGCACGGATGCCGATGGCATCGAGCACCCGCGCCGTTGCTGCATCGATGTGCGGCCGCAGGCCCGGCTGCACGCAGCCCTTGAGCATCAGCACGCGCCGCGCATGCAGGCTCTTCTTGGGATCGGGCCAGGCCGGCGGCGCCAGCGGCGGCCGCGCGGGAATGCGCTCGCGCACCGCCTCCGGCAGCATCGGCCGCACCGCCTGGCCCAGCCGCAAGGCCGGCTTGAACCACCGGGAAGGCATCAAGGTGCGCAGCCCCCAGCGCAGCAGCCTCTCCTGCCACGGCCGCTCCACCTGTGCATCCACCACAGGCTGTCCCACGGCCAGGAGCTCGTGGTACTGCACGCCCGAAGGACAGGTGCTTTCGCAATGCCGGCAACCAATGCACCGATCCAGGTGCTGCTGCGTGGTGCGGGTGGGGGTCTGCCCTTCGAACACCTGCTTCATCAGGTAGATGCGGCCGCGCGGCCCATCCAGCTCATTGCCGGTCAGGCGGTAGGTCGGGCAGGTGGCATTGCAGAAGCCGCAGTGCACGCACTGGCGCAGCACGGCCTGCGCCGTCTGGCCTTGCGGCGTCGAGGAATGGTTCTCTGCGAGGTGGGTCTGCATGGGTCACGATCTGGCCGCCGGGCCGAAGGGAATCATCAAGAAGAAGCCACGGGCCACAGCCGACCGGTGTCGAACACGCCTTGCGGATCGAAGGCGCGCTGCACCTGGCGATGCAGCCGCATCTGCACCACTGACAAGGCCGAGGCGGCCACCAACGGCCCCGGCTGCGCACCGAAGGCCACCTGCGCGTGCCCACCGGCCTTGTGCGCCACCTCGTGCACCACCGCTGCCGGTGCGGGGGAACACACCCAGCGCAAGGCACCGAACCATTCGGTGAGCTGCTCGCCAGGCAGGCCCAGCGGCGCTGTGGTGGGCGGCACCGAGATGCGCCACAAGCTCACGCCATGCTGGCCGGCCTGCGACACGGCCTGGCGTGCGCGCGCAAAGAATTCGTCGGCCTGATCGCGCAGGCCCAGCCAGAAGGCGTCGGCCACGGGCGGCGCCAGCAACTCGCCACGCCGCTCGCGATACAGGCCCTGCACGGCAGAGGCCACCGCGGCGCGCGCGCCCCGCAGACGCAGCACCAGCATGCCATCCCACCAGGCCGAGGCATCCAGAGGCAAGGGCCGCGCCGCCCACTGGTTGACCTGAGCCAGTGCCTCGGCCTCGCTCAGCTCGAAGCGCATCGTGGCCGCCACCACGGGCTGCGGCATCACCTTGAGCGTCACATCCAGGATCACGCCCAGCGTGCCCATGGAGCCGGCCATCAGGCGCGACAGATCGAAGCCGGCCACGTTCTTCATCACCGCGCCACCGAAGGACAGGGCCTGGCCTCGGCCCGTCAGCACGGTGCAGCCCAGCACGTGATCGCGCACGGCCCCGCGCGAGACGCGCGCCGGCCCACTGCAGCCACTGGCCACCACCCCGCCGATGGTCGGCGCATCGCTTTGCGTCGGCGCAAAACCGTGGCGCGGCGGCTCGAAGGCCAGATGCTGCGCACGCTCGGCCAATGCGGCTTCCACCTCATGCAAGGGCGTGCCGCCCCGCACCCGCATGACCAGCTCGCTGGGCTCATACACCTCGATGCCGCGCCAGGGCCGCACATCCATCACCTCGCCTCGCGTGGTGTCTCCCAGATGGTCCTTGCTGCCGCCGCCGCGGATGCGCAGGCAGACGCCACGTTCGGCCGCGTCCTGGATCTGGTCGATCCAAGGCTGCCAGGGCACCTTGCGCGGCGCCTCCGCCTGCACCTCGGCAAGCTCGGAAGCGGGGGATTCGGCTTGCGCGGGAATCGGGTGTTCATCCATGATGAGGCGCAAGCATAAGGCAATGCGCAAGCCCACCCCGGCGTCCGCATTACAGTCACTGACCTTCCTTTCGATGGCTCACCATGAAAGTCGCCGCACTGCAAATGGTCTCCACCCCGCGCGTGGAGGACAACGTCCGCCATGCCCGTGCCCTGATCGCCGAAGCCGCACAGGCCGGCGCCGAGCTGGTGGCCCTGCCGGAATACTTCTGCCTCATGGGCATGAAGGATGCCGACAAGCTGGCCATCGCCGAGCCGCTGGCCGATGCCACCGCGCCAGATCCAGCGCAGGCCCCTTTGCAGCACATGCTGTCTCAAGCCGCACGCGAGCATGGCTTGTGGGTGATCGGCGGCACCCTGCCCATCCGCAGCCACGAAGCCGATCGCGTCTTCAACACCGTGCTGGTGTTCAACCCGCAAGGCCAGCGCGTGGCCCGCTACGACAAGATCCACCTGTTCTGCTTCGACGATGGCCAGCGGCGCTACAACGAAGCGGCCACCCTCACGCCCGGCACCGAGCCGGTGTCCTTCGTCATGCACGACCGCCGCGGCCAGGCATGGCACATTGGCCTGAGCGTCTGCTATGACCTGCGCTTTCCGGAGCTCTTTCGCAAGCTGGGGCAGGCGCGTCCGCTCGATCTCATCGTGCTGCCCGCGGCCTTCACCGACACCACCGGCAAGGCCCACTGGGAGTTGCTGCTGCGCGCCCGCGCCGTGGAGAACCTCTGCCACGTGCTGGCGCCCGCGCAAGGCGGCCTGCATGACAACGGCCGGCGCACCTTCGGGCACTCGCTGGTGATCGGCCCATGGGGTGAGGTGATGGCCGTGCAGGCCGAAGGCCCGGGCGTGGTGATGGCCGACATCGATCAAGCCAGACAAGACACGGTCCGCACCCAACTGCCTGCGCTGACGCACCGGGTGCTGGGCTGACGCACCCGGCGCAACGCAACGCAATCGCGCTCAGAACGCCCGCGTCACCGACACCGCCACGGTGGCACTGCGCCCCGGCGCAGCCTCGTCATAGCGGCCATTGGATTCATTGACGATGACCGAGCCCACCGTGTGCGCATTGGCCAGGTTGTCCACGCGCAGCAGGGCCTCGGCACGCCAATCACCGCAGCTGCGGCGATAGCCTGCGCGCGCGGCCCACAGGTGGTAGCTCGGCGCATACGCCGTGTTCACATCATTGGCCCACACACCGCCGCTGTGGCGCCATTCCAGTGCGGCATGCCAGTTCTGCGGCGAGCGCCAGACCAGCTCGGCAAAGGCCGTGCGGCGCGGCACGCCGGGCAGCATGTTGCCTGCCTGCACGACGCGCCCACTGCTTGTGAACGATTCGGCAAACTCGGCCCGCTGCCAGGTTGTGCTGCCATTGACAAACCATCCCGGCTGAATGCGCCAATGCACACTGGCCTCCAAACCGCGTCGATGGGTGTGGCCCACGTTTTGATAGGACGAGCGTCCGTTGTCGCTTTGGGCAACGGCAATCTCGTCTTCCGTGTCGATCTGGAACAAGGCCACCTGCGCACTCACGCGCTTGCCTTCCAGGGTCTTGAAGCCCCATTCATGGTGGTTCGCCTTCGCGGCTTTCAAACCCGTGTTCCACCCCGTCTGCGTGCCATCCACGCTCCGGTACGCCACCTCATTGAGCGTTGGCGTCTCGAAGCTGCGGCCCACGGTCAGGTACGTCCGCCATGTCTCGTCGAGCCGCCACAGCAGGCTGGCTGTCGGTGTCGTGGCCTCGAACGACAAGGTGCCGCTGTCATCGCCATTCGTGTTCACCACGAAGTGATCGCGCGAACGGAAATCAACCTGGCTGTGACGCACCCCCATGCTCGCCTGCCACGCGGGATGCAGGTCCCATTGGGCCAGCAAATACTGGTCGTTGTTGCGGGCGGCATTGTCTTCATCACGCCGCAGGTTGCCCTGCACGCCCAGCAGCGTGGCCGACTGGTAGTTCTCAAAGCCACGACGACGCTCGCGCATCTGATCGACGCTCAAGCCGCCCGTCATCGCCAGGGGCGCGCCCGCCAGGGTGGCTCGCCACGTGTAGCGCGCATCGACACCCTCAAAGCGCCGCTCCAGGTCGATCACACCGCCCGGATGCAGATCCTCGCCCAACTGCACCGCGCGTGGGATGCTCTGAAACTGCGTCACCTGCCGTGTGCCGCCATAGACCATCAGCCGCAGCGTGTCGCCCCGCATCTGCCGCTCATAGACCGCGCCCAGCTGGCTGTTGTCGATGTTCTTGCGCGTGTTGTAGGTCAAGGCATTGGCGCCGGCCTGCTGCGGATTGGCCTGGAGCTGATCCCAGGTCAGGCCCAGCGGATCCTGCACCTCGGGCATCTGCAGGATGCTGCCGATCAACAGCAGGCTTGCATCGCTGCCGATGTCCCACTGCAGCCTGGCATGCGCTTGGCGCTTGGACATCGCACCGTGCTGGCGATAGCCATCGGTGTCGGTCTGGCTCAGATCCAGCACATAATTCATCGCACCTTGCTGGCCTGCCGCCTTCAGCGTGGCCTTCTGCAGGTTGTCGCGGCTGCGCGCCAGGCCCACCGTCAGCTCCGGCCTGGGCGGCCCCTCTTCGCTGAAGACCTGGATCACCCCGCCCGCGGCATTGCCGTACAGGGCCGATGCTGGCCCTCGCAGCACCTCCACGCGCTGCACGCTGCCCAGATCGAACGACGACGTCTGTCCCTGGCCATCGGGCATCGTCATGGGGATGCCGTCTTCATACAGACGCACGCCGCGCACGCCGAAGGTGGAGCGCGAACCAAAGCCGCGGCTGCTGATCTGCAGATCCTGCGCATGGTTCTGCCGGTTGAGCACCCCCAGCCCCGGCACCCGCGCCAGCGCTTCGGACAAGTTCACCCGCGGGCCGGCTTCGCGCAGTTGCCACGCGGGCACCACATCGGTGGAAGCGGGCACATCGCCCAGCACCTGGGTGAGCCGGGTGGCCGTCACCACGGTCTGAGGCGCGACCGCTTCCGGCGGCTCGGCCGAGGATTCAGATGCAGATTGAGCGCAAGCACCGAAGGACACGGCCCACACGGCGATGGCCGCCGCCATCGCGGGCAGACGCAAGACACCGGGGCCGCCTGCCGGCCTGGGCCCGCAGGCTGGGAACGAAGAGAGGAACATAGAACAGGCTCATGGGACCATGACGGCGAAGGTGCACATCTTGGCCACAACGCGGGGCACGCGCCTCCGCGTTTGTCCCCCGCCTGTTTCGGGGATTGGAAAGGCCCTCAGACCATCCGCTTATTCGGACGTGGTTTCGGAGGGCAGCTCCTGCCAGTCGGCGATGACGACGTTGGACTCATGGACGCGTGGGGCCGAGCCGGGCTCGTACAGATCCAGCGAGTGCGACTGCACCCCTTCGCGGAAGTGCTTGCGATCGAACAGCTTGAGCTGGGCCTCCATCGGCAGATCGGTGATGCACAGCACATTGCGGCGGATCAGCGCATCGATCAAGTCTTCCAGCACCCGCAGGAAGCCGGCGTCCAGGGTGGCGTACTGACGGCTTTCATTGCCATCGCCCATGAATTGCCGCACCTCGGGATGATCTGCAGGCAGCACCTGCGCACCGATGACGGGATCACGGTGCAGGCTGCTGATTTGCCCGGAAGCATCGCGCAGGACGTAATACATGTCGACCTCGATTCACAACCCATGACTGGTAGCGGAGGTATCGGCCGAAATGCGCAAACCTTGAGCGACACGCCTTGGCATCTCGCCAGATGAAAAAGGCCGCCGGATTTCGCCGGCGGCCGAAGGAGCCCAACGCCTCTGGTTCGTCAAGCACTGGAGCGGAGAGACACCCTCAAGCCAGTGCAAGGAACAGGCCAGCCTGGCTTGCACCGCATCCGTGCGTGGCGGCCACGCCGTTCAGTCGTCCCGGTCCCGCTCTGCCGCCGCGGCGTCGCGCGCCTTCGGGCCTGCGCCCTGAAGCTGGCTCAGGATGCGCCGCTCGGTGCTGGAAATGCCCGCGCAGTCCATCAGGCGCCGGCGGTCCAGCACATCGATGCGGCCGTAGGCCACGCGCAGGATGCCTTGATCCTGCAGGGTCTGGAGGATCTGGTTGGTGGTCTGCCGCGACAGCGAGAGCATCAGCCCGAGCTGGCTCTGGCTGATCGGCACCACGCAGGGGCCTTCGCTCGGGCTGAGGGCCGAGGCTTCCACCAGCCACACCAGGCGCCGTGCCAGGCGCGCGTCCGCGGGCAGCAGGGCCAGGTCTTCGATGCCGATGAAGGTCAGGCGCAGGCGCAATGCCATCAGCACACCCAGCTCCCGCCAGTAGTGCGGCTTGGCTTCCAGCAGGCCGAGCAGTTCGGCCTGCGGCACGTGCAGCAGGCGCACGGCCCCTTCGGCCACGGCGTTGTGCGTGCGCGGCAGGCGATCGAACAGCGCGATCTCGCCGAACCAGCTGGGTGCGTCGACCAGCGACAGGATGGCCTCCTTGCCGGCCTCCGTCACCCCGGAGACGCGCAAGGTGCCTTCGAGCATGGCGTACAGCCCGTCAGGGGCATCCCCGCGAAAAAAGAGGTGCTCTGCCGACTTCAGGCGCTTGGGTACGGCCAGGGCCAGCAGGTCCTGCACGAAGGCTTCAGGCACGCTGCCGAACCAGGGGTCGGCGCGCAGCAGCGCCAGGATGTCCGGCGTGATCCATTCACGCATGCTCGCTCACCTCTGATCGTCTCCATGGGGCTGGCCACAACGCAGCCCCATCGCGCATCGATCAGAGCCGGTCAGAGCTGGCCGTAGGAATGCAGCCCGGACAGGAACATGTTAACGCCCAGGAAGGCGAAGGACGTGACCAGCAGGCCGGCCAGCGCCCACCACGCGGCGAAGGTGCCGCGCAGGCCCTTCATGAGGCGCATGTGCAGCCAGGCCGCGTAGTTCAGCCACACGATCAGGGCCCAGGTCTCCTTCGGGTCCCAGCTCCAGTAGCCGCCCCAGGCCTCGGCGGCCCAGAAGGCGCCCAGGATGGTGGCGATGGTGAAGAAGGCAAAGCCCACGGCGATGGCCTTGTACATCACGTCATCGAGCACCTCGAAATCGGGCAGTTGCTCCGAAATCTTGCGGCGCGCCGTCAGGATGCCCGCCACGATCAGGGCCGAGATGCCGAAGTAGACAAGCCAGTAGGTGTTGGTGGCCGTGGCCTTGCCCGAGCGGAACACCAGCGGCTCGAAGCACAGTGCCACGCCAATGAGCCACAGCGGGGCGAGCTTCCACCAGCGGGTCTCGGCTGCCTGCTGCTTGATCAGGTAGGCAAAGGCCACCATCGCCGACATCGAGAAGGTGCCGTAGCCGATGAAGTTGGCCGGCACGTGCAGCTTCATCCACCAGCTCTGCAGGGCGGGCACCAGCGGCTGGATCTCGCTGGCACTGCGCTCCAGCGCGTACCACAGCAGGAAGCCCACCGCTGCACTGACCACCAGCATCGTGAAGCCGCCCAGCGAGCCGAGCGACTGGCCCATCTTGCGGAAGCGGTCTTCGTAGTAGAGCCAGAAGGCCGTGGTCAGCCACGAGAACAGCACGAAGACTTCGTACAGGTTGCTCACCGGGATGTGGCCGATATCCGGCGCGATCTGATGGCTCTCGAACCAGCGCACCAGCGTGCCGGTGATGGCCATGAACACGCCCAGCCAGGCGATGCGCGAGCCCAGGCGGATGCCGGTGGCGCTGCGCGAGGCCACACCGATCCAGTAGAAGATGGTGCTCATGAAGAACAGCACGCTCATCCACAGGATGGCGCTCTGGCTGGAGAGGAAGTACTTCAGCCAGAAGATCTGTTCGCCCTTGGCCAGGTCCGCGCCGTAATCGTCGGTGGCGCGCATGTACAGCGCCACGGCGCCGGCGGTGGCCAGGCCCGAGCACACCATCAGCACCTGCAGCGGCCGCCAGAACCAGCACAGCGCGATCAGGCTGGGGATGGCGCCCGCGAGGATGGCCTTCTCGTAGACGTCCATCGAGGCGCCGTACTTGTCGAAGCCCCAGGCACCCAGGCCGATGATCAGCGCGGCGAACAGCCAGTCGGTGATCGGCCGGCGGGCCGTGGCCAGCCCGCCGAGTGCGGCGTTGGTGGTCGTGGTGGAAGTGGTGCTCATGTCAGCCTCCTGCTTCGTCAGTGGGCGGCGGGTGCCTGCGGGCCGAGCACGGCCTCGCGCAGGCGGTCGAATTCACGGTCGGTGTCCAGCGTCTGCCGGGTCGAGGACAGGGCCATCTTCACGTTCGTGCCCCCCTGCCCATCTTCCTGCAGCCAGATCCACAGGCGACGCTCCCGGATGTAGAGCATGGCGAACACGCCGATGATCAGCAGCGCGCAGCCCAGGTACACGATGTTGCGGCCCGGCGTGCGCGTGACCTGGAAGACGCTGGCGAGCTTCTGGTCGAAACTGTCGAGCGTGAAGAGGATGGGCGCCGGGTAGAAGGCGGCATCCGACATCGTCAGCACGGCTTGCGTCATGAAGTCCAGGACGCCCTGGTCTTCAGGCGAGCTGGGCGGCAGGCCGGCGCGCTCGCGGCTGAGGTTCCACAGCTGGAACATGGCGCCGTTGAGGATGCGGATCAGCGTGGCCGAGGTGTTCTCGCGCTGCTCGGGTGGCACCACCTGCTCGATGAAGGCCGACAGTGCTGCCAGCCCGCCCAGGGGCATGCCGCTGGGCGTCTGCATGTCCTGGCCCTGCAGCTGCACGGCACCGGCAAACAGGTCCAGCGAGCGCTGCGCCGACAGGCTCAACTGCTCCTGCAGCTCCGGCCGGTCGGCGGGCGCTGCCATCTTGCCGAAACGACGCGCGGCCTCGATGCGCAAGTCGGCATCGTTGAGCGCATGGCGCAAGCGGATCCAGCCCTGCAGGCTCATGTTCTCGTCGGCCGGCACGCGCAGGTAGCGGAAGCCCTCGTTGGGCGAATCGCGCACCCCGAGCAGGAACACGGTCTGCCCGTTGAGGTGGATGGGCGCCATGTAGTTCTGGTACTCGCGCGCCTGGCCGGCCTGATCGCGCAGCTTGTACGTGATCGACGGGCCGACGTTGACCATCTGCTTGTCCCCCGCCGGCTTGGCGCCCGAGCCGAGGTGCTTGGTCAGCGTCTCGAGGTTGACACCGCGCACGTCGGTGCTGCCATCGCCGCTGTCGGCCGCATCGGCAGACTTGCCATCGGCCTTCTCCGCCTTCTTCTTGGCCGCGGCCATGTTCTCGACGTTGATGACGCGCAGGTCCGTCACTTCCAGGTTCAACGACATCTGCTGGCCGTTCGGGCCGGTCATCGGCAACGGACGCGGCTTGCCACCCACGATGGCATCGAACAGCGGCTGCTCCTGGGCATCGCGCGCCCACAGGTTGTGCGGGCGCAGGTGCACCAGCGAGCCGCCATCCTGGAAGCTCGACTGGAAGATCGTCACGCCCTGGTATTGCACCGGGTGATTGACCTCGACGGTGAAGGCCTTGGGCTCCTTCTCGCGCGGATCGTGGATCACGATGTCGCTGGCAAAGCGCTTGGGCATGCCCGTCTCGTAGTAATCGACCTTGAACTTGCGCAGCTCCACCTCGAAGGGCAGCGGCTGCACCAGCATGCCCTTTTCCAGGTTGATGACGGCATTGTTGTTGCGCAGGCCTTCGGGCACATACAGCGAGGCGCGGTAGGCGGGGTTGGCCTCGCTCAGCCGGCCATCCTCGGGCACCGTGTCCGCGCCCTTGAAGGGCTTGAGGTTCTGCGCCCAGGCCTGCACGTTGACGATCATCTCGCCGTCGAACAGGCCGCCCAGGCACACCAGCACGATGGCCGAGTGCGCCGCGATGTAGCCCAGCTTGTTGGCCCGACCCAGGCGCGCGGCCACCATCAAGCCGGCTTCGCCGTTGACGGCCTCGGTGCGCTGCTCCGTCTTGATCTGCCAGCCCTGCTGCCCGAGCAGTTGCAGCACCTTCTCCTGGCTCTGCGCCAGCGACTGGCCCAGGCGGCCGCTCGCCTTGTGCGGGAAGGCCTCCAGACCCTTGGAGCGCACGTGCTCCTTGAAGGTGCGCAGATCGGTCAGGATCTTGGGCGTATTGCGGGCGATGCACAGGCTGGTGGAGATCACCAGAAAGGCCAGGATCACCAGGAACCAGGGCGTGCTGTAGATGCGGTACAGGCCGATGGCACCAAAGACCTCGGCCCACAGCGGCCCGAACTGGTCGACGTAATTGACGAAGGGCTCGCCCTGCTTGACCACCGTGCCGATGGCCGAGGCGATGCAGATCACCGTCAGCAGCGTGATCGCGAAACGCATCGACGAGAGCAGCTCGTTCAATTCGCGCTTGAGTGAACGCGGGGAAGGCGCGCTCGAAGGGGCTACGGCAACGGTCATAAGCTCAGAAAGATCCTCGGCCGACTATAACGATTCGGTGGTGCGTTAAACGCATTCGGCGCAGCGCCCCCACCCAAGGATTACCCGCACAAATCCAGAAGAAAAAGGCGGGCCCCCCGTGAACAGGGGCCCGCCTGGCGATCTGTCCTCAGGCACACGCGGGCGCCTGGCAAGGAATCAACGCAGACCGGAGATGTAGTCTGCCAGAGCGTCGATTTCCTTGTCGCTCAAATTGGCGGCAATGCTCGTCATTTGGGCGTTGTTGGTGCGCTCGCCTTGACGGAAGGCAACCAGCTGGGCCTTGGTGTAGTCGGCGTTCTGGCCGGCCAGGCGCGGGTACTGGGCGGGGATGCCGGCCCCATTGGGGCTGTGGCAGCCGGCACAGGCGGGCACGGCCTTCTTGGCGATGCCGCCGCGGTAGATGCTCTCGCCGATCGCGACCAGATCCTTGTTCTTGGCGGTGCCGTCCTTGGCCTTCTTGGCGGCGTAGAAGGCGGCCACATTGCGCATGTCTTCGGGCGTCAGGGTGGCGGCCATGCCGTTCATGATCGCGTTCTTGCGCTTGCCGTCCTTGAATTCCGTCAGCTGCTTGACGAGGTATTCGGGGTGCTGGCCCTGCAGGATCGGGTAGGCCGGCAGACCGCGCGAGCCATCCGCCGTGTGACAGGCTGCACACACGGCCATTGCCTTGGCTTCGCCGGCGGCCACATCGGGCTTGGCGGCAGCGGCGTGTTCCGCACTGTGGGCCAGGCCGGACAGGGACAGGGCCACGGAGGCAAAGGCGATCAGGTTGAGGAAGCGCTTCATGGCTTAGAGCTGGGTTGGTTTGAGACTGGCTTGCAGGCTGACGGCTGTCCCATTCAACCGTTCACAACCGGTCTTCGGGCAGTCAAACCGGGTGATTTTACAATGTCCTATGCCTCACCCTCATTCCAACCGCCCCAAGCGCCCCAACAAAACTGCAACAGGGGCCGCCAAGCCGGCCCCGGCTGCAGCCAAATCGGCACCTGCGGTCACCCCGGATCCCGCCAAGGAAGCCCTGGGCTGGGCCCATTCCGCGCGTTTTTTCACGACGGCGGCGCAGCTCAACCAGCTGCCCGTCACCGAACTGCCTGAAGTGGCCTTCGTGGGCCGCTCCAACGCCGGCAAGTCCACCGCCATCAACACGCTGGCCCAGCAGCGCCAGCTGGCCTACGCCTCCAAGACACCGGGGCGCACACAGCACATCAACCTCTTCCTGGTGGGCCCCAAGGCCGCGCCCGACCAGGTCTGGACCGACCTGCCCGGCTACGGCTATGCCGCCGTCGAGCGAACGGCCAAGCTGCGCTGGCAGGAAGTCATGGCCAGCTACCTGGAACTGCGCCGCAACCTCACGGCCGTGGTGCAGATGGTCGATTCGCGCCACGGCTTCACCGAGCTCGATCTGCAGTTGCTGGAATTCGTCACGCCGCGCGTGCGCAACGGCGAGGTCAAGCTGCTGGTGCTGCTGACCAAGGCCGACAAGCTCAACCGCAAGGAAGGCGCGGAAGCCTTGCGCAAGGCGCAGGATGTGCTCGGTGCGCTGGCCACCGAGGAGGCCGACATCGGCTTGGCACTGTTCTCGTCGCTCAACAAGACGGGCGTGGGCGACGCCGCCATGATGATCCGCGAATGGGCCGCCACGCCGGAGCTCGCGCAGGCGCTGGCCGCGGCGCATCGCGCCCTAGGCCAGGAGGACGAGGACGCTGCCGACCGCTGAACGGCGCGGCGAGAAGGTTCAGGCGGCCTGACCGGTCAGGCGCACCAGCGCTTCTTGATACTTGGCAGCGGTCTTCTCGATGACATCCGTCGGCAAGGCGGGCGACGGTGCGGTCTTGTCCCAGGGTTGGCCATTGACGGTGGCCTGCTCCAGCCAGTCGCGCACGAACTGCTTGTCGTAGCTGGGCGGATTGGCGCCCTTCTGGAAGGCCTCTTCATAGCCCTCGACGGGCCAGAAGCGCGACGAATCGGGCGTGAGCACCTCGTCCATCACGGTGAGCGTGCCCTGCTCATCGAGACCGAACTCGAACTTGGTGTCGGCGATGATGATGCCCTTGGTCAGCGCGTAATCGGCGGCCTTCTTGTAGAGCTGGATGGCCAGATCGCGCACCTTCTCGGCCATCTCGCGGCCGATGATCTCGCTCATCTTGTCAAACGAGATGTTCTCGTCATGGTCACCGACATCGGCCTTGGTGGCCGGGGTGAAGATGGGCTCGGGCAGCTTGCTCGCGTTCTTCAGACCAGCGGGCAGCTTGACGCCGCAGACTTCGCCATTGTGTTGATATTCCTTCCAGCCGCTGCCGGCCAGATAACCGCGCACCACGGCCTCAACCGGCAAGGGCTTGAGCTTCTTGACCAGCATCGCGCGGCCTTCGACCTGTGCGCGCTCTTCGGGCTTGACCACGCTGCAGGGGTCATCGCCCGTGAGGTGGTTGGGGGCCACGTCCTTGAGCAACTCGAACCAGAACAGGGCCATCTTGGTCAGGAGCGCGCCCTTGCCAGGGATCGGCTCGCCCATGATGACGTCGAAGGCGCTGATGCGGTCGGACGCGACCATCAGGATGCGATCGTTGCCCACCGCATAGTTGTCACGCACCTTGCCACGGGCGAGCAGGGGAAGCGAGGTCAGCTGGGAGGTGTGGAGGGCGGTGGTCATGGTGGGTGGGCGAGAGAGGCTCGGAGTCACGGAGATTGCCCGCCGCGGGGCGGCGTTGCGCATGCTGGGAGCAGGCGCGCGAGGGTGGGCGGCGGGAGGGGTGTATTGTGCCTGTTGCCGGGCGATGCGCTGATCGGTGCCCTATGCCATCCACGTTGATTTCGACTCCAAGACCGAGCGGCGCTGAGACGGACGCACGCCTCTCATGCGAGGCGCGCGTTGCGCCATTTTTGGCTGGGCGCGACCGACGGGGAGCAGACAGGCGCAGCCAATGTCTGCAATGCGGCAGCGCTGCTACCCAATACTTCGTAAGGCTGACGGGTTACGGGGCCCGAGGTGGCCGCATCAACGGCCTTGCTGGAGTTGCTCATGGGCGCAGGGCGGGAAATTCCTGGAAGCGCCAGGGCGCTGTTCGTCTGCGGTGATGGGCTGTTGCAGACGGGGTGGAGAATGGCCTGCGGTGATTGCAGCTTCCACGTGCCCATCCGGGTAAAAGTGCACCTCCAATGCAGAGGCTTCGCGAATACCCAGGCCCTCGACGGGAATAACGTCCTCTCGAAAGAGGCTCTTGCGCCATTGGTAGGTCTCACCATACTTGTTGGTGGCGGTGTACATGCAATAGCTGGCCGCCCAACGGATGGTCACCCGCGCGTTGCTGAGGGGATCGAAGCTATAGCAACAAGCGGACTTACCGCCACCGGTTGTCGGGCTGCTCACGAACACGTTGCCACCGCCGACGCCGTTGACTGTGAAGCTGTCAATGTGGGTATCGGTGTAGTTATAGCCCTGGATCAGCAGGCCTTGAGCTTGAGACGCCCTGGTGACCTCTTGCTGAGAGGCCACGCACCCCGTCGCGCCAAGGACAATCAATGACAAGGTGCTCAAGATTCCGGGGTTCATGATGGTTGGGTGGCTTGTTGAATGGCTTGCAGGAACGTCATTGGGCGCTGCTTGACCTGATGCATCAAAGGGGCCCACTGCTCGCTGAGTTCAAAACGGCCCCCAACTCCAGCATCAACACGCAGAACATCACACGGTCAGCAAATAAGGCCGGAGCAAACTGATCTGCCACTTGCAAGGGGATCAGACACAACGATCAGGATGTGATCGTTGCCCACGCGAGGCTGGCTCGCACCCTACTGCGCGAGTAGGGAACGCGATTAGCTGGGACGTTTAAAGGGCGGCGGTCATGGTGCCCGCATCGCGCGGTGAATCACACAAGCGAAGGAGCATCCTCGCCTACGGCTGGAGCAATTACCTTGGTCAAGCGCCACTCGTCTGCACCTGCATACACCCGCCGCCACCGCAAGTAACCCCCGCCCAACTCAAAGGGTTCGCGGCCCTGCGTCTTCATCGCTGGCACTTTGCCTGTACGTTTGTAGGCCTCAATCCAATCTACTTGTTCTTTACTCATCCCGCTGCCGAACTGGCCCGGCTGAATACCTCCACCTCGCTTCAATCTGTCGTAAAGATGAACCCATGCCTTCAGTTCGGCTTCTGCATCGGCCGCTTCGGTGCCTGTAAGCTTGAACCAGGCGCGTGAATCGTGCACGTGGTTTTCCAACAGATGCACCACTGCAGCGGGCACGGGCCCATGGCGCCAGAACCGCGCGATGTCCTGCCACTCCTTGAGCCTGTCGGGGTCGACGCCCGGCAGTGCAGACACTTCCATGTCCACACAAATGTCCATCTCTGGCCTTGGGCAGAACGACTGGGTTGTTTTGGGTTGGGTCAACCACCGCTCGAAGGCTGCCACTTCTGCCGCGAACTCTTCATCTGCACCGACGATGTCATTGATATCGACCTGTGCTGCGCGGTTCACGCTAGCAAGGCCGCGCATCTTGCCGGCCATCGCCTTGCGCCACAGAATGGCCAGGCGCATCTGGTCATGCATGATCGACTGGAACGCGCCATCCTTAACGGGGCAGGCGGCCAAGTACGCATTGAGTGCGCGGATGATGTCGGGATGCACCGCGAACCGCTGCCGAGCAACCGGCGCCGCCCGCTCCAGCTTGAGCGGCGCGCCACTCAGGCGCGCCTCGCGGTACATGATCGCCAGCGCAATGCGGGAGAGCATGTCGCTGCCTTGCGGATCCACCCCTCTGCCCTGCTCGCAAGGTGCGTAGCCTCCTCCAATGTCGGAGTGCACGCCAGGCATGATGATCTCGCGGTGGCCTGCAGCGAGTTGCCCCTTGACGGATATCGCATCCAGGGGAAAGCAGCGGCGCACCTCATGGGCCGAGACAATGTGCAAACACTTCACATCGGCAGGCACACGCAAGGATCGTTCGGCATCTGCCCAGGCTGCATGGCCATGAGCACCCAGAGCCGGCACGATGGCAGCTGTGCCAACGGAAGCGACGGTGTCGAAGATGCCAAGGAAATCAAAGGTGACAGGTATGCCAGCAAGCGTGTAGCCGCTTTGGCCGGTCAAGCATGCATCCATTTCGCACAGGGACAGCAGCCAGTTGGTGTAGGCACGCGCCGCAGTGGCTCCTCGCGAAAACCCAAAAGCGCTCACGTAGATGTGCTGCACCAACCCAGGGTCCAGCGCAGGCTTGTTGCCCGTCACCGCTTGTGGCATGTGTGAGCGTACGGCCTGATGGAACCGACGCAGAAGACGCTCCAGGTGAGCTTTGGTATTGGCTGCCCGCGCCAGGTCCACGAAGATCGGTGCGGCCTTGAGCTGCCGGCCATCGAGTGTGAGGGCCGCAAACAGCTCGCGCACCTCCGCAGGTTTGATAAACGTTTCCTTTTTGAAATAGACGTAGAGCGCGTTGAGCGCCTGGCACAGCGCCCAGATCAGACGCCGCTCGCCCCAACGGGCAAATGCCGCACCAGCCCCGCCGTCCGACGTCGGGCCTCCGCGCTCGCCCGTGTCGTCCACTTCTTCGAAGGGGGTGCCCACGCCGGGGGTGTAGATGCGCAGGTAGTTGGGGTATTGGGATTCGGCGGGCCATGGGGTTGCCACGCTCGTCACGGCTCGCGGGGCAATCATCCGGCCAGGAAAGGCGTCGAACAATCGGGCAACGTTGGAATAGGTGTTTGTGTTTTCTCGGAAGCTCGTCGCATAGTTATTGCGCGTGCCGTCGAAGAAAAAGCCCAGGAACAGGTTGTTCTGGCAGGACTGGCCGGGTTTGCCAATGGGGATGGTTTCGCGAAGCACATATGCTTTAAGTTTGTCCTCATTGCCGGCAAAAAATTCGGAGAACACCTCTGGCTTGGCCAGCTGAAGTCCTTGCTGTCTTATCAACTCCACAGTCATGGACGAACCTCCTGCAGTTGTTGGAGTCGCTCTCTGGCGCTCTGCAATGCGTCGTGATCTGCCTTACGAGTGTGGGCGCGATACGCCGGATCGTCATACCCTTTGAAGGACCGAACCATCTGAGGAGCGTAAGTCTGATCGTCTTCCCACTTCTTCTTCCAGCCGCCTTCGGACTCGTCTCTTAGTTTCGATAAGCTGGTCACAAACCAAAGCGCTTCGTCATAGTCCATCTGCCACAACTTGCGGCGATGTTCCAAAGTCGGCACAGGCCAGCCCTTGACTTTGCCGGGCCACTTGGCATGGCCTGGCGCAAATTCGCTGGACACGACTTCAACGGCGCCGTCGGGATAGAACAAGGCCCACAGCGTGCCAACCTGTCCATCGGGGTAAGGCGGAATCTCCCGTTCTACCTGCTGGTATTTGCGCGGGGCGTCCGGGCCTTGCCACCAGTCATAACGCACCCGCACCTTGATGCCCGGGCGCCACTTCGCCGGCAAGCTGAAGCAGCACATGGAGCCGCCCCCCTCAAACGGCCGCACGGGTTCGCCTCCTGCGTATTTCTCCTTGTCTTCCAGTGATTCGAACAGGTATCCGTTGAGCTCCTGGTCGGTGTAATTGATGGCGGATACCGATACCGCCTCCTGACCCGAGTTGCGCGCGCAACTGCTCAGCGTCATGCAGGCCATCAGCAGAGGCAACAGAAATCGGTGAATCGGGTGCTTGTATGGCATGGGCTTTGCGGCGTTTTCGAACAGCGAACGATTCAAGCGCACGACATGTCCTCCAGCGCCTTGAGCAAGGCTTCAATGTCGGTGTTGGCTTCGGGCTGTGGCATTTGCTTCAATCCTTCCAGGCGCCTTTGCGCGGCGCCTGACAACACGTAGCGGCACAGGGCCACTCGCTGTGTGCTGCCTTCCAGCCGCCAGCGGTCCGCCTGATTCAGGCAAGCCTCGGCATAAGCGTGACGCTGGGAAGGCAGCAACGTAAATATCTCTGACGCGTCGGCGCCGGACTCAAGCGCCAGAGCCGCCAGCGTTTCATCGGCCTCACTGTCCCTCAACAAGGCCCCAAACTGCATATCGTTGAGGCATGGATCATCGTCCAGCCTTGCAGCTGTGGTTGGAGGCATTTCACCTTGTGGCCCATCGATGCTGCACCAGCGCCCATCGCGCCCCATCCAGCGCCACCCAGACTGTTCGCCTTGCAGGCTAAGGCGCTGCTGCGCATCGAGCACGCTCAGGATGCCGGGCAGGCGGCGTGTATCGGTGTACCGGAAGTTGAAGAGCATGTCATCGCAGCGAACGGTGCACCATCTGCGCAGACGGGTCAGCAGGCAAGCCATCGATTCCGATGTCTGAATGGCTGTCAGTGCAGGCAAACCATCGCACTGGCCCAACTGCACGCGAGCAGCCTGCGTATCGACGGGATACTTCAGCAGCCAGGGCGATGCTTGCAGCGTCGCCTCGTCTGCACCCGGCCGCGCGTGGAACAAGGCCTGCGTTTCGCCAACGGTGGACGGCCAATTCATCAACCAGCGTCGAGTGTCAGGCAGGAAGGCGGCGTCAACCAGCAAATAGGTCGAGCCGCAAGTAGCCTGGACAGCCCAGGCCTCAAGCTCGTCTAGCCATGTCGATACGAATGGATCAATCATCCGTGTCACTCCAGGCTTGTGAACGCTGGGGCCGCCAGCAATGACTTACGCAGGCAAGCCACACAGACGGTTCTGGGCATGGGGGGGAAATCGATCTTCATCACCCCCGGCCCCACCATCGACTTCACCCCCGCCTTCACCGTGATCTTCCCCGGGCACTGCACCATGAACTGCCCGCCTTCGACCGTGATCCCGGCCCCGCCGCTCACGGCCAGCACCACGCGCTTGGCCGCGGCGATGTTGACCACGCCCTGGGCCGTCTTGATCTCCAGCGCCTGTTTGGCTGCCACCTCAGCCTGCCCGGCCTGCGCCTGCATGTCGATCGCACCTTGCGCGGCCATCACCGTCAGGCCCTTGCCTGCCGCGCCGCCGTCACCCGGCTGGATGGCGCCTGCCAGCACGCCAATCGCCTGCCCCGTGTGAACGCGTGCCTGCCCGCCCGCAGCCACGTGCGTGTCCTGCCCGCTGGCCACGGTGGCGGTGTCCTGGGCGCTCAGGTGAAGATCCTGCCCGGCCGTCAGCCCCACGCCGGCCTTGCCGACGAGCGCGATGTTGGGGTCGGCCATGTGCGGCACCTGGTCGGCAGCCGTGGTGGTGGCTTTGTCAGCCGCATCGGCCAGCGCGTGGCTCAGGTGGGTGGTGCTCACCATGCCGCTCAGGCTCCTGGTCAAGGCGGCAGCCGGTGCCAGCTGCTCGTCGAGGGTGCACTGGTTGGGGGCACAGCTGCCTGCTGCGCTGGCAAGGCCCACGGTCTGATGCGTGCTGGCCGCTTGGTGGAAGCTCTGCGCCAATTGCTGCATCTGCTTGGCCAGCGCGATGCCGGCCGCGTTGTCGCCTGTGCCTTCGGCGGTCTGGCCCAGGCCATTGCGCAGGCCATAGGTGCTCAGCATCACGCCGCGCACGGCGCGCAGGCCGCCCCAGGCATCGGTGCGCAACTCGAAGCCCAGGCCGCGGAAGGAGCCGCGGTGGTTGTCCGCCTGGTGCAGCAGGTGGCCCATCTGCAGCCAGGTCTGGGCCTGGGTGCTGTGCAGCTGGGTGCGCAACTGGCCGGGGGTGTCGTCGAACACGAGCTGGTTGTGGCCGCTGCCGCCGAACTCCTTGCTCTTGAAACCGCTGAGGGCCGCGGCGTTGTTCTGGCCTGGTGCGCCTTCAGAGGCCGCCGCTGGGGCCGCGCCGTGCCACGCGGGGCTGTTGCCGCCTGAGCCACTGCCCACCAGGTTCATCTGGCTGGCCGGGCGGTGATCGGTGGATTCGGCCAAGGCCAAGGTGTCGGCTTCGGCCGCCTGTCCGCCCGGGGTGCGCGGCACGCCGGATTCGCCACGGCCGTTGTACAGGCCCTTGAGCAGCACGGGCCGGTCCATGTCGTTGTTCAGGAAGGCCACCAGCACTTCCTGGCCGATGCGGGGGATGAACTGGTGGCCCATGCCGGGCCCCGCGAAGGGCTGCATCACGCGGACCCAGCAGCTGTGGTCGGCGTTGGCACGCTGTGGCGCGAACGGGTTGGCCTGCCAATGGAACTTGACCTTCACGCGACCCAGGCGGTCGGTATGGATCTCATCGGCCCCGTTCGGCGATGTGGCGCCATCCGGGCCGACGACGACCGCCGTCTGCGGGCCCAGGGCCGTCGGCCTGGGGCGCGGACGCAGCCCGGTCTCGTCCATGCGCACGGCTCGCCAGGGCACGCTGCGGCGCACCGCCTGGAACTGGCAGGCAAAGCCGCTGCGCTCGGCTTCGTCGTGCAAGGCGTTGAAGCTGGTCAGCGATGGGCCGAGGCCAGGATGCCGGGGCCTGTGTGCGTCAACAACGGCCTCATTCCCCTCGAAGCCTTCGTCTTCGTGGGACAACAAAGGCGAAGCCCCCAGCGTGCGGGCCACACGCTGCTGCACTTCCTTGGGCAGGTTGTTGACGCCGATGGCCTGGCAGCCCGTGACAAAGAAGGCCTTGTCGTCTTCGCTCAAGCCAAAGGCGGACAGCGGATCCAGCGTGGACTGCGTCAGGCCGAACCACGTGCCGGCGCGCAGCGTGCGCACCGTGCCACGGCCCACCCACTGTTTGTAGCGCGCCTCGTGAGCCTCTTGCATCAGCGTGGCGGCGAAGCGGGCTTCGGCCTGGCTGCCGAAGAGAAAGTCGCCCGTGGGGTCGTAACTGGTCAGCCAGTTCTGCAGGCTGGCGGCTTCTTCGCCGCCCCATGCGTGCGCCGTAGGTACAGCGGCGGTGATGGCAGCATGGGCCTTGTAGTCCCATCCCTGCACGGCCATGCCGGTCGGCCCCAGGCGGCGCAGGGCACCCAGGGCCTGGATGGCGTCCTGCTCCTCCTGGCTGCCGCTGCGGTGAAAGCGGATGCCAGCCCCGCCGATGGCGCTCGCACTGGTCGCGTCTTCAGGCTGCTGTGCGCTGCGTGCAAAGAGCACCACGGTGTGGCCACCCGGCGCCGTGTCGTCTTCTTCGATGCGCCAGCACAGGCCTTCTTCGGCCAGCAGGCGCTGCACGAAGTCGAGGTCGCTTTCGCGGTATTGCACGCAGTAGGCGCGCCGGCCACCGTTGCGGGCGAACAAGCCTTCGGCCACGTGGGCGGCCACGCCTTCGTCCCAGCGCCAGGCGGCGATGCTGTCGTGGCCGTGGAAGACGTCGTCCACGATGTCGATGAGGGATTGGTCCTGCCAGATGCGGCTGCACAGCGTGTGGCCGAGCAGCGCGATCCAGGGTTGCACACGCAGGCCATAGCGGGCAAAGCCGCCGTCGCCTTCGAGCGCGCTGGCTTCGGTAACGTAACCGCTGCGCCGTGCCACCGAGCCGTCGGACAGTCGGGTCTCGAGGGTGATGGGGCGTGCATGGAGGCGGCGCAGGTCGATGCGGGCGTCGAGCGAAAGCACGTGCAGCTTCAGCACGAAGGGCTCGGAGACCGCCTCGTGCAGGACGAAGTCTTCGACCATGAGGTCGGCCGGCAGTGTGCCGCCGGCCGGGGCGCTCAAGGCATACAGGCGGGTGCCACTTCCCCAGCGGGCCAGAACTTGTGCCAGCAGAGGCTCAAGAATGGAGTCGACAGACGGCAAGCCGGTCGGCAGCCCTGCGGGCAAGGTGGGCAGTGCCATGAGATCCCTGGATTTTTCGATGCGATGTGCCGGCATTGTCCCGGCACCAGAGGCTCACGGTTTTCGCCCGATTGGGGGACAGGTGCAACAAATTGCTACTTGCCCAGCTTCTCCTGGTTGAGCTTGAGGGCGCGGTCCTGATCGGCCTTGCGATCGGCCGCCACCTTCTGCGCGGTCGGGCGCGCTTCGATGAGCTTGGCGTAGGACTTCCAGTCGATGCCGGCCGCGGCCACCAGGTCTTCACCGCACACGAGCTTGCTGGCCAGCGCGGCCAGGGGCAGGCTGGTGTAGACGGCGCAGTCGGCCATCGTGAAGGTGTCGCCCGCGGCATAGGGCGCCAGCTTGACGACCTGCTTGAAGGCGGCGATGTTGCGCGTCAGATCGCCCTTGACGCGCTCGATGAACTTGTCGGGCAGCGTGCCGCCGAAGAAAGCTTGCGGATACAGCTGACGGGCGCACAGCTCGATGTGCAGATCGCTGAAGACCATGATCTCGCGCACCTTGGCGGCCTGCCAGGGGTCGGTGGGCATCAGCGGGTGGGCGGGGTATTGCGCCTCGATGTAGTCGAGGATGGCCTGGCTTTCGCACAGGAAGCCATGCTCGGTCTCGATGTAGGGCACCTTGCCCAGCGGCGACTTGTCCTGCTTGCCTTCCTGGCCCCAGTGGACGAGCACCTCTTCAAAGGGCACGCCCTTTTCCAGCAGGGCGAGCTTGACCTTGTTGTAGTAGTTCGAAAGCGGGAAGCCGTAGAGCTTGAGCATGGTGTCTCCTGTTCGATGATGGGGCCGCCGCAGCTTAAACCATCATCGCGCAGGAGGCTGGCTCACAGCCCTGCCAGCTTCATGCGGCGCGCATGCTCGACGAACAGGCCCACCGGATCCACGCCGGGCCCGACCAGCCCTTTGATCTGGTTGACGGCGTGGAAGTGGTTCATCGGGTAGTCGTCACGGATGACCTGGCCGAAGTGGCTGGAACAGCGGCCCACCAGGCCGTCGTTGTCGCCCGGTTCACGCTGGAAGGTCAGGCCCGTCAGCGCCATGAGGTAGTCGGCCGGGTTGAGCACCCGGTAGAAGCGGCCCACCGAGACTCCACGAGTAATAGCGGATGCCATCGACCTCCGGCGCGCCTTCGCCGCAGGGCGTCGTAGGCACGCCAGCCGGAAAGCGGGCATTGAAATCGGCGGTGCCCTGAACCGTCAGCGATCGCACGGCGGCTCGCGGATCCAAGGGGAGGTCCTTGTCGCTCAGGTAGTTGATGAGGCGACCCAGCAGTTCACCGCCCTGGTAGATCGCATCGGCCACCGCGGGGTGCGTGCCCTCCAGCGCGAGCAGCCAGTCCGACGTCTCAGAGCCCATCGTGGGGCCCGAGACCGCCGTGACCGAGGCCACCCATTGCGGCCGCTTGCCCGCCACGTAGCGCACCGACTGGCTGCCATGGCTGTGGCCGATCAGGTTGACCTTCTCGGCGCCGGATTCCCGGAGGATCTGTTCGACCTGCGCCAGCAGTTGCTCGCCCCGCACCTCGGTACTGTTGAAGGCGGAGACCTGCGTGACGTAGACGGTGGCACCGTGCGCACGCAGCGTCTCGGGGATGTTGCGCCAGTAGCTTTGCTGGTTGATCTGGCCAAAGCCCATGACGCCATGGGCCAGCACGATGGGGTAACGCGTGTGGGCTTCGTCATCCACCTTGGCCGACGAGACCGGCGCATCCATCAGGGTCCAGGCGGTCATGCCAACGACCATGGCCCAGAACACCACATTGACCGCCACCACGCCGCCAAGCAGCCATTTCAACGCACGCAACCACACAGGGACACCACACTGCTCATTCACATCGCAGAGACACGAACGGCGTGGCTGAACGACAGATCATCATTCATGCCACGCCGTCTGGATCACCTGGGCCCGCTCATCTGCGTACGCGCGCCAGGTCGGTCAAGCCAGGGCCCGATCAGGCCACGACCTGCGACAGCTTGCCGCTGGCGTACATGGCCGCGATGTCGCTGAGCGGGATCGCCTTGATCTTGCTGGCCTGGCCTTCGCAGCCGAACTCCATGTAGCGCTGCTTGCAGACGGCCTTGGCGGCTTCGCGGGCGGGCTTGAGCCACTCGCGGGCGTCGAACTTGTCGGGGTTCTCGGCCAGGAACTTGCGCACCGCGCCCGTCATCGCCAGGCGGATGTCGGTGTCGATGTTGATCTTGCGCACGCCGTGCTTGATGGCTTCCTGGATTTCCTCGACGGGCACGCCGTAGGTTTCCTTCATCTTGCCGCCGTACTGGTTGATGATGGCCAGCAGTTCAGCAGGCACGGACGAGGAGCCGTGCATCACCAGGTGGGTGTTGGGGATGCGCTTGTGGATTTCCTTGACGCGCGAGATGGCCAGGATGTCGCCCGTGGGCTTGCGCGAGAACTTGTAGGCGCCGTGGCTGGTGCCGATGGCAATGGCCAGGGCATCAAGCTGCGTGGCCTTGACGAAGGTAGCGGCTTCTTCCGGGTCGGTCAGCATCTGGCTGTGGTCCAGCTTGCCGACGGCGCCGATGCCGTCTTCCTCGCCGGCATCACCGGTTTCCAGGTTGCCCAGGCAGCCCAGTTCGCCTTCGACCGTCACGCCAACCTTGTGGGCCATCTCGACGACCTTGCGGGTGGTTTCGACGTTGTAGTCGAAGCTGGAGGGCGTCTTGCCGTCTTCCATCAGCGAGCCGTCCATCATCACCGAGCCGAAGCCCAGGTCGATGGCGCCCTGGCAGACCTTCGGGCTGGTGCCGTGGTCCTGGTGCATGACCAGGGGGATGTGGGGATAGGCTTCGACCGCGGCCTGGATGAGGTGCTTGATGAAGGATTCGCCGGCGTACTTGCGGGCGCCTGCGCTGGCCTGCAGGATGACGGGCGCGCCGACTTCATCGGCAGCAGCCATCACGGCCTGGACCTGTTCCAGGTTGTTCACGTTGAAAGCCGGAATGCCGTAGTTGTGTTCGGCAGCGTGGTCCAGCAGTTGGCGCATCGAGACGAGTGGCATGGAACCCCCAGGAAGCGGTTGATTGATTGATGAACGAATAAATGGAAACGCGCCTGCTGGGAAGGCGGCGCGTCACGGACTGCGGGCGATTCTACGGCAAGGGCCCCGGATGGCGGGCCCCGCGTCTGCCCTCGCATGAGTGGGGACAACCCGCCGTGATCGGGGGCTGGATGCGGTGTCGTTCACGATTCGAAATGGGTGTTGCACGCTGACGGCCCGGTGTGGACCGGAAGTGCGGCCCGCCGATCCGTCCACTTTGCACGCTTTTGGCGGGCTGCGCGGCGTTTTTCCCCCGATCGGCCACGGCTGCCTGAGGGCACGATGGGGCTTCGCATTCCGTCAGGACCTCCCTTCGTGCTGCTCGCCCCCACGCGCCAGGATCCCGCCTCAGGCCCGCCCTCGCCCGACCGCCCCGACACGGGCGAGGGCGCCGGCGCGCGCGCAGCGGGACGGGACGGGGCGCAGGCCATGCCGGGCGCGTCCGGGCTCTGCCAGCATCTCGCCGCAGCCGACGCCTTGGCAGATGGCGTGCGGCGTCTGGCCGACTGGGTGCGGCGGGAAGCCGGTGCATCGGCCGTCCACATCGGATGGTACGAGCGCGGCCACATCCAGTTGGCCCCAGAGACGCCAGCGGCCGATCCCAAGGCATGGACCGACGCGATGGAAGAGGCGCTGGACCAGGGGCAGGCCTTGTCGCATCGGCCGGGCCAGGGTGCCAGCGCATCGGATGAATGGGTGACGCGTTCGCAGCAAATCCTGGCGCAGGCACTGGGCGCGCACGTCGTCACGCTGGTCTTGCCCGGCCCGGCTGTGCCGCTGGGCGCCCTCACGCTGGCGCGGCCCCTCCAGGATGCTGGCTGGCGCGATGAAGAGGTCCAGGCATGGCAGGCACTCATGAGCCAGGCCGCCCCCGTGCTGGCCTGGCAGCAGCGCTCAGGCCGCCCGTGGCACTGGCATGTCCGGGCCGCGCTCTTGCAGACCTGGCAGCGCAGCCGCAAGGGCGCACGCACCCATCCCCGCCGCGCCCTGGTGGCTGTCGCAGTCGCCGTGTCGCTGCTGGCCGTCGTGCCGCTGCCGGACAAGGTCAGCGGGCAGGCGCGCATAGAAGGCGCGCAGCAACGCGTGCTGGTGGCCACGAGCGATGGCTTCATCAAACAGGTGCATGCCCAGCCCGGTGACACGGTGAAGGCCGGGCAGGTGCTGGCCGACCTGGCCGAGCAGGATCTTCGGCTGGAGCGCGAGAAGTGGACCAGCCAGATCGCGCAACAGGACAACGCGTACGCCGCCGCCATGACCCGCGCCGATCGCAGCGAAGCCGCGCTGGCCCTGTCGCGGCTGGAAGAGGCCCAGGCGCAGTTGGCGCTGGTCGATGAGCAGTTGCAGCGCACGCAACTGCGCGCGCCCTTCGATGGTGTGCTGATCCAGGGTGATCTCAGCCAGTCGGTGGGTGCACCGGTCAAGCAGGGCGACACCCTGATGACCGTGGCCAGCACGCAGCGCTGGCGCGTGATGATCGAGATCGATGAAGGCGACATCGGCCGTGTGCACATCGGGCAGACCGGCGAGATGGCCTTGTCTGCTTTGCCATGGGATACCTTGCCCATCCGCGTGCGCCGCATCACCCCGCTGGCGCAGGCGCGCGAAGGCCGCAACCTGTTCGAGGTGGAGGCCGAGTTCACCGCGCGCGTGCCGCGCGATGTGCGCCCGGGCCTGCTGGGACAGGCCAAGGTGCAGGTCGGGCATGCGCCGCTGCTGTGGCGGGGCGTGCGGCCGCTGGTCGAGCGCATCCGCCTGGGCCTGTGGTCCTGGTGGGGATGAGGCCTGGCCATGCAGGATGCGGCTTCGTTCAACCCTTCTTTCAACCCGTTGGGCAGCGCGCAATGGCACCGGGTGGCCGATGTCTGCCCGCGCCTGGCCGAGCAGGTGCAGGTGACGCGGCAATGGGTGCGCGGCCAGCGCTGGCATGTGCTGATGGACCCGCGCACCGGCCGCAGTTGCCGGCTCAACGCGAGCGCCTGGGACGTGGCCGCACGGCTGGACGGGCGGCGCAGCCTGCAGGCGCTGTGGGCGTTGCTGGACGCGCATCATGCGGGCCATGACGCGAGACATGACGCGGGCCAGCCCGACCCCGCACAGGCCGACGCGCATGTGAATGATCCGCCCAGCCAGGATGAGGTGCTGGCCGTGGTGCGCGAACTGCATCGGCATCACCTGCTGCAATTCGAGGGCACGCCAGACTTCGGTGCCCTGGCGACGCCTGTGGCGGGTGCGCAGGGCCCGCAAGACGCCAGCCACAACGCTGCCACGGACACCGCATCCGCCCATGGCCGGCAACGCAGCCTGCTGTCATGGCGCATGCGCCTGATCGATCCCTCGCCCTGGCTGCAGCGCGCCACGCCCTGGGCACATCGCCTGTTCTCTTCGGCCGGGCTGATGGTGTGGTGCGCGGCCATGCTGGCGCTGCTGGCGGGGATGCTGCTGCATGGCAGCGCCTTGCGCGCCCATGCCGCGGCCTGGATGCAGACGCCGCGCTACCTGCTGATCGCGGCGCTGTGTTATCCGGTGATGAAGGCGCTGCACGAAGCCGCGCATGCGCTGGCCGTGCGCCGATGGGGCGGCCAGGTGCACGAGGCCGGCATCACCTGGATGATGCTGATGCCCGTGCCGTATGTGGACGCATCGGCCGCCCATGGCTTCGGCCGGGCCTGGCAGCGCGCCATGGTGAGCGCGGCCGGGATCATGACCGAGCTGATGCTGGCCGCCATCGGTCTGTGGCTGTGGCAGGGCACCGAGCCCGGCCTGCTGCACGACATCGGCTTCGTGATGTGGTTCGTGGGTGCCGTCTCCACCGTGATGTTCAACGCGAACCCGCTGCAGCGGCTCGATGGCTATCACCTGCTGACGGACGCCTTGCACTTGCCCAATCTGGCCGGCCGCAGTCGGCAGTGGTGGCAGACCACCGTCAGCCATTGGCTGCAGGCCGGCCACTCGCCCGCGCAGGTGAACCACGCGCCGCCGGCCAGCGGCGAGAAGCCCTGGCTGGTCGCGTATGCGCCCTTGTCGTGGCTGTTCCAGTGCGGGCTGATGGCAGGGCTGACCTGGTGGCTGGGCGGCGTGGCCAGCTGGCTGGGATGGGCGCTGGGCCTGGCATCCGTGTGGACGTGTGCCATCGCGCCGGCGCGGCGCTGGCTGCAGGTGTTGTGGCAGGCCTGGCTGTGGTCCGGCCCGCAGCAAGGCGCCACACGGTGGCGTGTGATCGGCCTGCTGTCGCTGCCCGTGCTGCTGGCCCTGCCCTGGCCGGACCGCACCCTGGTGCAGGGCGTGGTGTGGGCGCCCGACGAAGCGCTGGTGCGGCCTCAGACAGAAGGCATGGTGCAGACCGTGCATCGGGCCGATGGTGCGGCCGTGCAGGCCGGCGATGTGCTCGTGATGCTGCACAACCCATCCCTGATGGCGCAGCGCGAGCGCATCCTGGCGCAATTGGCGCAGGCGGAACAAGGCTCCTTCGGCTTTCTCGGCGAGGAGCGTGGCCAGAACCTGGGCAAGGCTGGCCAGGCCGGCGATGCGGTGCTGCGCTGGCAGGCTGAACTGCAGGAGGTGCAGGCACGCATCGACGCCTTGCAGGTGCGTGCGGCACGCGCCGGCCGGCTGGTGCTGCCTGGCGCGCAGGATCTGCCCGGGCGCTATCTGAAGCGCGGCGTGCTGCTCGGCCATGTGCTGGATGCCACCCCGCCCCGCGTGCGGCTGGCCGTGCAGGTCGATGAGGTGAAAGACCTTCGGAAGGACACGCGCTCGGTCAGCGTGGCATGGCGCGCGCCCGATGTGCCGACCTTGCCCGCCACGCTCTTGCGCGACAGCATCGGCGCCACGCGCGAACTGCCCAGCGCGGCCCTGAGCGCCGACATGGGCGGCGAGATCCTGACGGATCCGCAGGACGACAAGCATGTGCGCACGCTCAAGCCGGTCGTGTTGATGGATGTGACCGTCGATGCGGCCAACACCCGGAGCCTGGACCACACCCGGCTGGGCGAGCGCGTGTGGGTGCGCTTCGACCGTGGCTGGGCGCCTCTGCCCTGGCAGGCTTGGCGATGGGTGCAGCGTCGCGCCATGGCCGATTTCAATCCACGGCAATGAGCACGCACAGCCTGGCCAACAGCCTGCCCCGGCCCGGCCCTCGTTGGGGCAGCTACCCGCAGCGTCCATCGCGCGCATCTGGCGGAGCAGGCGATCATGACGGCGCCAGGCCCACCTGGCCCGGGCTGCCCGTGTGGCTGCCGGCACGCTGGGCGCTGCGCTGGCATGCGCGCTGGCTGGCCAGGGTGCGCGCACGCACTGAAGACATCCTCACCCAACTGCCCGCGCCGCCCGCATCGGCCAGCTGCGCGGCGCTCGTGCGCGCACGGCTCGCGCTGCGCCGCCATGGCCTGGCCGGCGAGAGCCTCATCGAAGGCCTGGCCCTGGTCACCGCCACGATCGAACGGGTGACCGGCCGCCGCCTCCACGACACGCAACTGCTGGCCGCCGCCATGCTGGTGGACCAGCGCGCGGTGGAGATGGCCACCGGCGAAGGCAAGACCCTGGCCATGGCCGCCGCCGCCGCCCTGGGCGCCCTGGCGGGCGTGCCCACGCACGTGGTCACCGCCAACGACTATCTGGCCGAACGCGATGCCGCCGATCTGCAGCCGCTGTGGCAGGCCCTGGGCCTGCGCACCGCCCACATCGCCTCTTCGCACACACCGGCGGAACGCCGTGCGGTGTATGCGCACGACATCGTCTACGCCACGGGCAAGGAGCTGGCCTTCGACCACCTGCGCGATTGCCTGGCCCGACCCGGCAGTGGCCATGAACAGCCGGTGATGCGCGGCCTGTGCATGGCCTTGCTCGACGAAGCCGACAGCATCCTGCTGGACGAGGCCGTGGTGCCGCTGATCATCTCGGCGGGCCGGCCTGAATCGCCTGCACACCAGGCCCAGCGCCGCGCCCTGTGGTGGCAGGCCTGGCAGCTGTCGCAGGCGCTGCAGGAAGGCACGCACTTCACGCGCATGGCGCAAGGCCGCGGCATGCAGCTCACGCCTGAAGGCGAGGCCGATGTGGCCGCCCGCACCGAGCGCCTGCGTGACGTCTGGCGTCGCCCACGCCTGCGGCACGAATTGGTGCAGATGGCGCTGACGGCCCGCCATGCGCTGAAGCTGGATCAGCACTATCTGCTGCGCGAGGGCCGCATCGAACTGCTGGACACGCTGACCGGCCGCGTGGCTGAGGGACGGGTCTGGTCCCGAGGCCTGCAGGCCCTGGTCGAACTCAAGGAAGGCTGCCAGGCCAGCCCGCCCACCGAGACGCTGGCGCAGCTGACCTTTCAGCGCTTTTTCCAGCGCTACTGGCGCATGGGCGCGCTCAGCGGCACCTTGCTGGAGGCGCGCGGCGAACTGCACCGCACCTATGGCCTGCGCACCCACCGGCTGCCCACCCGGCTGCCGCCGCAACGCCTGCGCCTGCCCACGCGCGTGTTCCAGGATGAAGACAGCCGCTGGCAGGCCGTCGCGCTGCGCGCCGCCGAGATGCGGGCCCTGGGCCGGCCGGTGCTGATCGGCACGGACACGGTGGCCGACTCGGAGCGGCTGTCCCAGCATCTGACACAGGCCGGCGTGCCCCACACCGTGCTCAATGCCCGCCACGATGCGCAGGAGGCCGCCATCGTCGCCCAGGCCGGCACGGCGGGCCGCATCACCGTGGCCACCCGCATGGCCGGCCGCGGCACCGACATCCACCTGGACGACCAGGCCCTGGCCGCCGGCGGCCTGCACGTGCTGCACTGCCAGTTCAATGAGTCGCCCCGCATGGATCGCCAGCTTTTGGGACGCAACGCGCGTCAGGGTCAACCCGGCTCCATAGAAACGTGGCTTTGTCCCGGCAATTTGGCAGACCGTGAAAAACGCCCTGGATCTAAGCTGATGCGATGGATATCTTCCGCAAGAAGCACCCTCATTGTCTGCGCGCCCCGGTGGGCTCTGGCAGGTCTGTGGCTGCACCAATGGGTGCAATCGCACAGGCAGGTGGCCTTGCGGCAGCAGTTACTGGAGCAAGACAGGCAATGGGAAACACACCAACAGCAGGCCCGACGCCCTGGCTCGTCGTCGGGCTGATCGCCTGCGTGTCGCTGCCGTCCGCGCCTGTGCATGCGGCCGGCAAACCCGCGGGCTGCCTGATCGAGCCGGAACAGGTGGCAGATGTGGGCTCGCCCGTGACCGGCATCGTCGAGGATCTGCCTGTGCAGCTGGGCGATGCGGTGGACGCCGGCCAGCCCCTCGTGCGCCTGCGCGCCGACGTGGAACGTGCCAATGCCAGCGTCGCGCTGATGCGCGCGCAGGTGGATGCCGAAGTCAAGGCCGCCCAGGCCAGCTGGGATCTGGCGCGCCAGAAGGTGCACCGCAACAAGCAACTGCTGGATCAGAACTTCGTCTCCGCCCAGGCCGTGGAGCAGGCCGAAGCCGAGGCGGAAGTGGCCGTGCAAAAGCTCAAACTGGCGCAGAGCCAGCAGAAGATCTATGCCCGCGAAGAAGCGGTGGCCCAGGCGCAACTGGGGCTGCGCACGCTGCGCTCGCCCATTCGCGGCGTGGTCATCGAGCGCTACAACAACCTGGGCGAACGCGTGGAAGACAAGCCCGTGGTGCGCGTGGCGGCCATCGATCCGCTGCGCGTGTCGCTGATGGTGCCGGTGGCGCAGTACGGCCAACTCGCAGTGGGCCAGTCCCTGGTGATCCGGCCCGAGCTGCCGGGGATCGATCCGGTGCGCGCCACGGTCACGTATGTCGACAAGGTGCTCGATGCCGCCAGCAACTCCTTCCGCGTGAGGCTGAGCCTGCCCAATCCGGGCAACCGTCTGCCGGGCGGTCTGCGCTGCAAGGCGGACTTCACCGCGCAAGCCGCAACGCCTGCAACCGGGACGACGCGGCCCGCATCGTTCGTGGCGCCGATGCCCGTGCATCCTCAGACGAACGCACCCGCTCAGACGCCCGCACAGCCCTCACGCACACCCGCACGGGTGGCCATGGCAACGCCCGACGCCCCCCCCATCCGCCAGACACCCAACGGCGGCCTGCTGCTCAAGACCGCCTGGACGCTGTCCGAGCCGAGCCTGCAGCGCATCGTGGCCCTGCGCGTGGCCGAGATGCGCACCGTGCTCGCCACCTCGATGACGCCCGCCTCGCCCCGGCCCGCGGCCACGGCCATCCCTGCCCCGGCACCCCGCGTGCAGGCGCCGGCGGCCGCCCCGGCCCGCCGCCTGAGCACGACCCTCACGCTCGCCAGCGCGACCTGAGGACGGGGCACCCGCATGGCGAAGTCCGGCCTGCCCAGCCCCAAGCGCCCCATCGTCGAGGCGCTTGAAGCCAAGCTGCTGTATTCGGCAGACCTGGGCGTGACCGCCTTCGCCCCCACGGCCGATGCCTCCCTGAACCAGACGCTGATGAGCGACGAAGCGTCGATGGCCGTGCTCGACTGCCATGCCTCGCTCATCGAACAAGGCAGCGCCACCGAAATCGCCTTCATCGATGCCTCCGTGACCGATGTGGCCGGCCTCGTGCAGGACATCCAGCAGCAGGCCGCGCAAGGCCGCCCGATCGAAGTCGTCGTGATCCGCTCGGATGAAGACGGCCTGGCGCGCATCACCCAGACGCTGCTGAACCGGCAAGACATCACCGCCGTCCACCTGATTGGCCACGGCCATGAAGCCGGCATGCAGCTGGGCACCAGCGAACTCGATGCCGACAGCCTGCTGCAGCATGCCGGCGACATCGCCCAATGGGGCAACGCCCTGAGCGCCGATGGCGACCTGCTGCTCTACGGCTGCGAAGTCGGCCTGGGCACGCCCGGGCAGGCCCTGGTCGATGGCCTGGCCTCGCTGACCGGCGCCGACGTGGCCGCCAGCAACGACCTCACCGGCTCGTCCCTGCTCGGCGGCGACTGGGACCTCGAAGTGCAGACGGGCCAGATCGACGCACCCATCGCGATCGGCGCAGCGATGCAGTCGCAATGGCAGGCCCTGCTGCTGCAGGCCACACCGAGCAGCAAAGGCACCGCCGTCTGGGCCGTCAATGGCGATGCCACCGCGCAGCAACGCGCTTGGGACGGCCTGACGCTCAGCCAGCAGACCAACACGGCCACGTTGTCGACCTGGAAGGTGATCACCTCGGCGCAATCGCCCACACGCAATGAAGCGATGGCCGTGGGCGTGGACGCCAGCGGCACCATCCGCGCCCAGCGCTGGGATGGCATGCAGTGGTCGGCCATCCCCCTGAACCCGCTGGCCACCAGCACCGTGGCCGACCGCCAGGGCTTTGCCGTGGCTTATGAACACAACAGCGGCGATGCCGTGCTGGTGTGGAACAACGGCAGCTCGCTGCGCTACAGCACCTTCAACGGCACGACATGGTCCGCGGCGGCGGCCATCGGCGCCTACACCGGGGGCGCGCCTCAGCAGATGCAGCTGGTGTCCAGCCCCACGGGCGATGGCATGGTGCTGGCCCTCACCGACGCCAACGGCGACGACTACGCCATGGTGTGGAATGGCAGCAGTTGGGGCAATGCCGTCTCGCTCGACACCTCGGGCACCGGCAGCGCCGATCAACTGAGCCTGGGCGTGGCGTATGAAAGCCTGAGCGGCCATGCCATGGTGGCGTATGCCAAGGCAGGCAATGCCAACGTGTACTACCGCATGTTCAACGGCAGCAGCTGGAGCAGCGAAGCCGCGGTAGGCAGCTTCAGCGAGACGGCGGCGCCGCAATGGCTTACGCTGGCCAGCGATCCGACCTCCGACCGCATCGCCCTGGGCTTCCTGAGCACCGGCGCCGGCAACGCGGCACAGGTGTCCCTGGCCGTGTGGGGCGGCAGCAGCTGGGGCACACGCCTGGTGGCCAACAGCTACACCGATGCCACCCCCGGCACCGACCTCTCGCTGGCTTTCGAATCACGCAGCGGCGATCTGCTGGCCGTCTACGGTGGTGGCGACAACGCGCTGCGCTATCGCACCTGGACCAACGCGGGCGGCTGGTCATCGCAAAGCACCGGCCCCACCACGGGTGCAGCCGGTGCCGTCCGTCTGTACGCCGATCCGCTGACCAACCACGTGATGATGGGCGTGCAGGCCGAAAGCGGCGCCGTCAGCTTCACCGACTGGGATGGCAGCGCCTTCGGCGGCACATCGACCATGACGGCCAACAGCGGCAGCACGCTGACGCCGGCCTTCACATGGCTGTGGCAGAACGATGACTCGGGCAACACCACCAACACCCTGCTGGTGGGCAGCGCCAGCGACACCACCGGCTGGCGCGGCGTGAACAACGTCAGCGACACCGAGGTGATGGCCTTCGATGACCCGGCCGCCAGCTATGGCAGCGGCACCACCTACGGCAGCTTCTCCCACGTGGTGAACCTGGAGGCCCTGGGCGCACAAGGTGTGGACGACATCGTGATGGTCAACAGCAGCGTGGCCCTGGCCTCCGGCGTCACCGTTCAACGCGGCGATCTCCTGTTCACCACATCGGGCACCAGCACCCTGCTCAATGCCGACGGCAGCACGCTGGCGGTCAACAACGACGATGTGGTGCGCTTTCGGCCCACCGTGGCCGGACGCTATGACCAGGGTACGTTCACGATCCTGGTGCAATCGCTCGGCTCCACGCGTGTGGGCCTGAGTGCCATCGTCGTTCGGGGGCCGGACGTACGCGGGCTCGCATTGGTCGAACAAGCCACCACGGTCGCCGGCACCAGCCTGGCTGCCGGCACCCTCCTCTTCACTTCCGGCACAGGGACGGCCGCCGCCAACATCCAGTACATCACGCTCAGCAGTGCCAACCTGCTCAGCGGCCTTCTCGTTGGCAGCAACGCCTCCACCCTCATCACAGGCAGCAACGTCAACATCAACCAGGCCATCACGGGCCTGGAAGTGATCTCGGCCGCCACCCCGCTCAAGAACGTCACGCTCAACGCAGGCTCGCTGTTGTTCACGCTGGAAGCCGATGACAGCAGCGTCGGCAACACGGGCACGGCCATCGCCGTCAACCGCGGCGACGTGGCGGTTCTCAGCCCCAGCAACGCCACGCAGGCCACGGCCACCACGCTCCTGCAAGGCAACAGCGTGGGCCTGACTGCGCAAGCCCTCGACTCGCTGGCCCTGAGCCTGGATGCGGCGCCTGCCATCACCAGCAATGGGGGCGGCACCACCGCGGCCATCTCCGTGGCCGAAGGGCAGACGGCCGTGACCACGGTGACGGCCACCGATGCCGACAGCGACCGCCTCACCTACCGCATCAGCGGCGGCACCGATGCGCGGCGCTTCAGCATCGACGCCAGCACCGGCGTGCTGACCTTCAGCGCGGCGATGGACTTCGAAGACCCGGTCTCTGCCGCCAACAGCAATGCCTACCAGGTGATCGTCAGCGTCGGCGACGGCACCTACACCGACACGCAAACGATCACGGTCACGGTCACCAATGTGAACGAGGCCCCCGTCATCGAGGCGCCTCCGGGCATGTCCAGCATCTTCGGCTACAACTACATGGACATCCCGGTCGCCAACAGCAATGGCACGACCAGCCTGTTCACCATCCGCGCCTCCGACCCCGATGGCCAGACGCTCACCTACAGCCTCGAAGGCCTGAGCGCGAACTACTTCACCGTCAGCTCGTCCACCGGCCTGGTCAAGCTCAAGCAGTTCCAGGCCCAGGACGGCGACAACTACCTGCTCACGCTGGTGGCCACCGATCCGAGCGGTGCGAAGGCTTCGCTGTCCCTGGTTCTGAACGCGTCGGCATCGATCTCCACGGCCAACGACTACAGGCCTGCCATCAGCGGCAATGCATCCCAGACCGTGAACGTGGTGGAGGAGTCCACCTTCGTGATGGACGTCGACGCCAGCGACTCGGACTTCGATGCCAACATCACCTACAGCATCGTCTCGGGCTACGGCAATGCCTCGCTGTTCCAGATCAATGCCATCACCGGCGCGCTGAGCTTCAAGGATGCGCCGATCTACTCGTCCAGCGGCACCAACACCTACAGCGTGCGCGTGTCTGCCAGCGACGGCACCTACAGCGACACGCTGGACCTCACGGTCAACGTGCTCGACCACAACGATCCGCCCACCAACACGCTGCCGCCCAGCTTCAGCACCAACGAAGACGCTGCGGTGAACCTGGCCGGCATCAGCATCGCCGACAGCGACGCCGCGTCCGGCACGATGGCGGTCACCTTCAGTGTGGCCCACGGCACGCTCAACGCATCGACCTCCGTGACCAATGGCGTGACCAGCGTCAGCGGCAACAACAGCCGCCAGGTCACCCTGACGGGCACGCTGGCGGCCATCAACAACACCCTGGCCGCCACCGGTGGCCTGCGTTACCAGGCCGACGCCAACTTCGCCGGCAGCGACACGCTGACCATGCTCAGCAACGACCAGGGCAACAGCGGCCAGGCGTATGCGCCCGCCGTCACCACCGACACGGACACCGCCATCATCATCGTGGCCCCGCTGTCCGACCTCACGGTGGCCGCCGCCAGCAGCGGCACCCTGAACTACACCGAGAACGCCGCAGCCACCCCCGTCGATCCAGGCCTGACCCTCAACGATGTAGATGGCGCCAGCATCACCGGCGCGAGCGTGCGCATCACCGGCGGCTACGTCTCCAGCGAGGATGTGCTGAGCTTCGTCAACCAGGCCGGCATCTCCGGCAGCTGGGATGCGGGCAGCGGCACCCTGACGCTCACGGGCAGCGGCACCATCGCCGACTGGCAGGCGGCCTTGCGTGCGGTCAGCTACCGCAACAGCTCGGACACTCCGAACACCGCCGCCCGCACCGTGACCTTCAGCGTGACCGATGCGGGCTCGACCATCACGACCACGCGCGGCATTGCCATCACGGCCGTCAACGACCTGCCTGTGCTGACGGGCAGCGGCACCACGCTGGCCTATACCGAAAATGGTGCCCCCGTCGCGCTCGATGCCAGCCTGACCATCACCGATGTCGATTCGACCAGCTTCAGCAGCGCCTCGATCCAGATCACCGGCAACTATGCGCAAGGCCAGGATGTGCTGGCCTTCACCAACCAGTCGGGCATCACCGGCAGCTGGAATGCGGCCAATGGCATGCTCACGCTCAGCGGCGCGGCCAGCCTGTCTGCGTATCAGGCGGCCCTGCGCACCATCACCTATGCCAACACCTCGGACAACCCGAGCACGGCCACGCGCGGCGTCTCCATCAACCTGCATGAGGGCAATGGATCGGGCACCCTGACACGGGCGATCTCGGTGGCGGCGGTCAACGATGCGCCGGTGTTGAGCACCTCGCCCACGCCGCAGGCCTATTCCACCGGCGACGGCGCCACGGCCATCGATCCGGCCCTGGCGCTGACCGATGCCGACAACACGCAGATCCAGAGCGCCACCGTCCGCATCACCGGCAACTACGCCAACGGCGAAGACAACCTGCTCTTTACCAACCAGTCCGGCATCACGGGCAGTTGGAACAGCTTCACCGGCACCCTCACCCTCAGCGGTGCCGCCACCGTCGCCGACTACCAGGCGGCCCTGCGCAGCGTGCAGTACAACAACACGCCATTCGGCCTGCCTTCCTACGCCATGCGCACGGTCACCTTCCAGGTCAACGATGGCAGCACGACGGCCACGGCCACGCGGCAGATCGACATCCTGATGAACAACGACGCGCCGACGCTGACGGTCACCGGCACGCCGCTGAACTACGCCGAAAACGCCACCGTCATCGTCGACAGTGCCTTGACGGTGACCGATCCCGACACCACCGGCCCGTCCCAGGCCACCGTCAGCCTCGGCAGCACGTATGTGGCCGGGCAGGATGTGCTGGCCTACACCGGCCCATCCAGCATCACCAGCACCTGGGATGCCACCACCGGCACCCTCACGCTGGTGGGCGCCGGCAGCGTGGCCGACTTGGAAGCCGCGCTGCGCAGCGTCACCTACACCAACACCTCGGACAACCCCAGCACTGCCGGCCGCACCCTCCGCTTCAGCATCATCGACGGCAACATCACCGTCAGCGCCGATCGCAGCCTCTATATCCTGGCCAGCAATGACGGGCCCACGCTGGCCACCTCGCCGTCCTCGCTGAACTACGAAGAAGGCCCGTCCCAGCCCATCGACCCAGAGCTGACCTTCAGCGACCCGGACACGGCCGTCATCACCGGCGCCACCATCTCGTTCACCGGCACCTACATCGAAGGCGAGGACGAGCTGACATTCACCACCCAAGGCGGCATCACCGGCCAATGGGACGCCCTCAACGGCGTGCTGACGCTCAGCGGCAATGCCAGCCCGCAGGACTACGAAGCCGCCCTGCGCAGCGTCGGCTACCGCAACCTGTCCGACACGCCCGACACGCGCCAACGCAATGTGACCTTCAGCATCGGTGACGGCAGCATCACCGTCACGGCCATGCAGCACATCACCATTGCGGCCATCGACGACACGCCCGTCATCGGCATCAGCACGCCCACACTGCCCTACACCGAAGGCGCCGGCGCCGTCTCCATCGATCCCGCCTTGACGCTGACCGACCCGGACAGCGCCAACCTCATCGGCGCCGTCATCCAGATCGACGGCAACTACCTGCCCGATCAGGACGAACTCGTCTTCGTGGACCAGGGCGGCATCTATGGCACCTGGGATGCCGACAACGGCACGCTGGTGCTCAACGGCCTGGCCAGCGTGGCCGACTATCAAGCCGCGCTGCGCAGCGTCACCTACCGCAACAACTCCGCCGCGCCCGACACCTCGACACGCAGCCTGCTCATCTCGGTGGACGACGGCAGCAGCACGGGCACGGCCAGCCTCGCCATTGCCGTGACGGCCACCAACGATCTGCCGCAACTGGCCGTCTCGACCGACCCGAGCGCCTACACCGAAGGCAACGCGGCCATCGCCGTGGCGCCCGAATTGACGCTGGGCGATGTCGACAGCCTCAGCTACAACGGTGCCACGGTGCGCATCGGCACCCACTACCTGCAGGGCGAAGACACGCTGCAGTTCACCAACCAGCTCGGCATCACCGGCAGCTGGGATGCCGGCAGTGGCACGCTCACGCTCAGCGGCACGGCCAGCGTGGCCGATTACCAGACCGCCCTGCGCAGCGTCGCGTATGTCAACAGCTCGGACACGCCCAGCACGCTGGACCGCACCGTGAGCTTCAGCATCGATGAAGGCGCAGGCGCCGCCACGGCGGACAAGACCGTGACCGTGACCGCCGTGGCCAACATGCCGGTCATCACCACCACTGGCACGGCACTGAGCTACACCGAGAACGATGCGGCCACCGTGGTCGATGCCGGCGTGACGCTGGTCGACCCCGATACGTCGAGCTACACGGGCGCCTCTGCGCAGATCACCAGCGGCTACGTGGCCGGCGAAGACTGGCTGAGCTTCACACCTCAGGCCGGCATCACCGCCAGCTGGGACGCCGACACCGGCACGCTGGCGCTCATGGGCAACGCCAGCGTGGCCGACTACCAGGCGGCCCTGCGCAGCATCACCTACCGCAACAGCTCGGAGGCGCCGGACACCGGCTCGCGCCGCGTCACCTTCAGCTTCAGCGACGGCGTGTCCACCGCCTCGGCCTGGCGCGATGTCACCGTCACCGCCGTCAACGACACGCCTGTGCTGAGCACCAGCAGCGGCACATCGACCTTCACCGAAAACGACGACGCCATCGCCATCGACCCGGCCCTGACGCTCACCGATGTGGACGACAGCCCCTTGAGCGCCGTCACCCTCGTCATCGGCCAGGGCTACGCCAGCGGCCAGGACGTGCTGGGCTTCGTGGACACGGCGGGCATCACAGGCCAATGGAACGCCGGCACCGGCACCCTGACCCTGACAGGCGCCGGCAGCATGAGCGACTATCAGGCGGCCTTGCGCAGCGTCACCTTCGTCAACACCTCCGAAGCCCCCACCGCTGGTCTGCGCCGCATCACCATCACGCTGGACGATGGCAGCGGACCGGTGAGCAGCGAGTGCCGCATCGACGTCGTGGCCGTCAACGATGCGCCCACCCTGCAAGCCAGCGGAGGCAGCGCGAGCTACACGGAAAACGCCTATCCCATCGTCATCGATGCCGCATTGAGCCTGAGCGATGTGGACTCGGCAACCCTGCAAGGCGCCACCGTCCGGATCACGGGCCCCTATGTGTCGGGGCAGGACCTGCTGGCCTTCACCAACCAGTCGGGCATCACAGGCAGTTGGGATGCCGACACCGGCATCCTCACCCTCAGCGGCACCAGCAGCGTGGCCAACTACCAGACGGCGCTGCGCAGCATCACCTACCTCGACACCTCGGACAACCCCGCCACCCATTCACGCACCATCACGTGGACGGTTCAGGACGGCGCACACCAGGTCAGCACCTCGCGCGACATCACGCTCACCGCCGTGGACGATGAGACGCAGTTGACCCTGTCTCCCTCCGTCCTGAACTATGCGGAGAATGCCGGCGCGATCGCGGTCGACCCGGGGCTGACGCTCAGTGATGCCGACACCGCGACGCTGCAAGGCGCGACGGTGCGCATCGATGGCACCTATGTGGCCGCACAAGACCGACTTGATCTGCCCGCACAAGCCGGCATCAGCGCCAGCTGGGATGCCACCACGGGCACCTTGACGCTGAGCGGCCAGGCCGGCATCGCCAGCTATCAGGCGGCCCTGCGCAGCATCACCTACACCAACAGCTCGGAGGCACCGTCCACCGCCCCCCGCCAGATCGTCTTCACCGTCGAGGGTGGTTACGGCCCCCTCTTCGCATCGCGCAGCCTCGCGGTCAGCGCCGTCAACGATGCCCCCGTCATCACGGCCAACAGCCTGAACGTCACCGCTGGCGGACGCGCCACGCCGGTGATCGCCGTCGCCGATGTGGACACGGCACTGGCCAACATCACGCTCTCGGTGCAAAGCGTCTCGGGCGGCCGTTTCGTCAACGCCGGCACGCAGGCCACCGTCACCCAGTTCAGCTACACCGATGTGCAGGCCGGACAGATCGTGTTCCAGCACGATGGCAGCGACACGGCCCCCACCTACATCCTCGTGGCCAGCGATGGACAGGCCAGCTCGGCCGGCTCGAGCGCGGCCATCGGCTTTGTGCCCAATGCCGTCGTGACACCGACCACACCCACCGGCAGCAACACCTCGGACAGTGCCAGCGACTCGGCGGCCGATTCCGGCAAGCCCACCGAAGCTGCGCAGGAAGACACGCCCAAGGCCGCCGAGGTGCTGGACAGCGCCCCGCTGTCCACCGGCGAACAAGCCCTGATGGCCGCCGCGCCCGGAGCCGGCCTGGAAGCCTTGCGCATCGGCTCGCTCGAGCGCGACCGTTATGACGCCGTCGCCCAGGCCCGCATCCTGGCCGAAGCGCAGGCCGCCGAAACCACCAAGCCACAAGCCATTGCCGGCACACTCGAGTTCGAAAGCTTCCGCCTGAACTGGAGCGGCGATCTGCAGACCCTCATCAACCCCGAAGAGCTGCGCCGCAACCTGGATGCCCTGCACGAGCAGTTGCTCGAACAAGGGGCCGAGCGCCGCAATGTCGTGGCCTCGTCCATCGCCGTGACCACCGGCCTGTCCGTGGGCTATGTGATCTGGCTGCTGCGCGGCGGCGCCCTGCTGGGCTCGATGCTCTCGGCCATGCCGGCCTGGCAGATGATCGACCCGCTGCCCGTGCTGACCCGCGGCCGTGCACAAAACGGCGCTGCAGCAGGCGGTGAAGACGACCAGCCCATCGAACACCTCTTCGACGATCAGCCCGACGGCCCCCTGCCTGAGCCGCCGCCGCCCCCGCCCTCACCTGTTGCCCCGGAGGTGCGCCCATGAAGCGCCTCGCCACCCGTTTTTATCTGGCCATGGGCCTGTCATCCATCCTGGTGACGCTGGCCCTGGCTGCGTCCTATCTTGGCCTCATCCCCGACAGCGAAGCCCTGATCCGCGACCAGCGCGCCACCGTGGCGGAAAACCTCGCCATCATCACCTCGCTGCTGATCGACGAAGACGACACCAGCCCGCTGGCGCAATCGCTGGAGGCGGTCTCAACCCGGCAGACGGCGCTCAAGTCCATCGGCGTGCGCCGCATCGACAATTCCCTGTTGCTGACGCACGGCGATCACACCCCATGGAAACCGCTGACCAACGGGGCCTCCACCGATGCACAGATCCAGGTGCCGCTGTGGCACGACGGCGAACGCTGGGGCCAGTTGGAGCTGCGCTTCACGCCCCTGCGCCGCGACGGCGTCTTCCACGTGTTGGACGATCCATCGATGCGCCTGCTCGCCTTCCTCGGCCTGGCCAGCTTCATCGCCTTCAGCCTGTACCTCGGCCGCATGCTGCGCCACCTCGATCCTTCGCAGGCCATCCCGGCGCGCGTGCGCTCGGCGCTGGACACCCTCACCGAAGGCCTCATGGTGCTGGATGCCAAAGGCCAGATCATGCTGGCCAACCAGTCGCTGGCCGCCATCATGGGCGTGGGTGCGGACACCCTGCTGGGCCGCAAGGCCGCCGGCCTGCCCTGGACCGACCGCGCCGGCCACATGCTCGACAAGGACAGCCTGCCCTGGCTGCAGGCCATCCACGAGCGCCAGACCCGCCGCAACGTGCTGATGTACCTGCAGACCCAGTCGGGCCATCGCTACACCTTCCGCGTCAACTGCTCGCCCATCCTCGCTGCCGACAAACCGCAAGGCGTGCTCATCAGCTTCCAGGACGTCACCGAGCTGGAGGAAAAGGAGATCGCGCTGCAGATCGCCAAGGAAGAGGCCGATGCCGCCAACCGCGCCAAGAGCGACTTCCTGGCCAACATGAGCCACGAGATCCGCACGCCGATGAACGCCATCCTGGGCTTCACCGAACTGCTGCGCCGCAAGGGCCGCACACCGCCCACGGTCGACGAACAGCGCCGCCACCTCGACACCATCCATTCGAGCGGCAAACACCTGCTCGAACTCATCAACGACATCCTCGATCTGTCCAAGGTCGAATCCGGCCGGCTGGAGCTGGAGCAGGTGCGCTTTGCTGCCCACAGCGTGGTGCAGGAAGTCGTGCGCGTGCTCGGCGTGCGGGCCCATGAAAAAGGCATCGGCCTGCGCATGAACCTGCCCGATGCCCTGCCCGCCACCATCCAGGCCGACCCCGGCCGCCTGCGCCAGATCATCACCAACATCGTCGGCAACGCCATCAAGTTCACGCAGCAGGGCGAGGTCGTCATCACCGTCAAGCTGGGCAACGCGGGCAATGGCGAGCCGCGCCTGCGCATCGACGTGCAGGACACCGGCGTCGGCATCCCGCACGACAAGCTCGAAGCCGTGTTCGAACCGTTCACGCAGGCCGAGTCGTCCACCACGCGCCGCTTCGGTGGCACCGGCCTGGGCCTGACCATCAGCCGCCGCTTCGCACGCGCCATGGGCGGCGACATCACCGTCAGCAGCGAACTCGGCCAGGGCAGCACCTTCCACATCAGCATCGATCCCGGCCCGCTCGACAACGTCCCCATGCTGCCGCCGCAAGACCTGTGGCAGGAGACCGAACGCCCGGCCGAGCTCACCGCCAGCCGCTGGCGCTTCCCGGCCCGCAAAGTCCTGGTCGTCGACGACGGCCACGAGAACCGCGAACTCGTGCGCCTGGTGCTCGAAGAAACCGGCCTGTCGGTCATCGAGGCGGAGAACGGCCAGGTCGCCCTCGACCGCCTCGCCAAGGAGCAGGTCGACCTCATCCTCATGGACATGCAGATGCCCGTGATGGACGGCGTCACCGCCACCCGCAAACTGCGCGAGATGGGCATCGGCGTGCCCGTGCTCGCACTGACCGCCAACGCGATGAAGGGCTTCGAAGCCGAGCTCGACAGCGCAGGATTCACCGGCTTCCACACCAAACCACTGAACATCGATGCCTTGCTGGCCGATCTGGGCCAGCGCCTGGGCGGACAACAGGAAGCGGTGATTCCGGATGCCGAAATGCCTGCCATGCCCGCGCTCAAGACTGCCCCCGCTTCTGCCGACAACCATCCAGACGCCCCGGCCGAGGACACGAGCCCGCTCGTGTCGCGCCTGTCCCAGCATCCCAAACTGCGAAACGTCGTGCGCCGCTTCATCGATCAGTTCCCGACCAAACAGCAGGCCATGGAAACGGCCATGGCCCACAACGACTGGGAAGAACTCGCCCAGCTGGCGCACTGGCTCAAGGGTGCAGGCGGCAGCGTGGGCTTCGACGATTTCTTTGCCCCCGCACGCGATCTGGAAACCGCCTGCAAGGACCGCCACAAAGAGCTGGCCAGCCGCCACCTCGTGGTCATCCGCTCGCTGGCACAGCGCATGACGCTGGATGCACCTGACGCAGCCCAGGCCCCCGCAGCACCCGAAGAGGCCGCGAAATGATCCAAGCTCCCAACTCCGGCAACGGCGCCTGGAACCAGGCCCTCGTCATGATGGTGGACGACGAGGAGATGCTCACCGACATCATCCAGTCCCACCTGGAGGACGCCGGCTACAGCCGCTTCGTGAGCTGCAACGACCCGACCAACGCGCTCGCGCTGATCGCCTCCCACCGTCCCGACATCCTGCTGCTGGACCTGATGATGCCGCGCGTCTCCGGCTTTGACATCCTCGACGCCGTGCGCGCCGACCCCGAGCTGCAGTACATCCCCATCATCGTGCTGACCGCCGCCAGCGACCCGGCCACCAAGCTGCGCGCCCTCGAAATCGGCGCAACGGAATTCCTGGCCAAGCCCGTGGACGCCAGCGAACTCATTTTGCGGGTGCGCAACACGCTGGCCTTCAAGCAATACCAGGACCGCCTCGCCTACGAGGACGCCGTCACCGGCCTGCCGAACCGCTCGCGCTTCGTGCGCCGCGTGGACGACATGCTGCCCGTGGTCATGGGCCGCAAAGGCACCATGGCTCTGCTGCACCTGAGCTGCGGCCAGTTCCGCGCCACCCGCGAAACGCTGGGCTCACGCGCCTCCGACAGCCTGCTGCGCCAGGCCAGCCACCGCCTCACGCAGATCCAGTCCATCGACACTGGCCACGAGCAGATCCGCCTGCACGCGGATCAGTTGATGGTCGCGCGCATCGGCGACCAGGACTTCGCGCTGGTGCTGGCCGATCAACCGCATGCCGATGGCGCCGCCCTGCTGGCCAAGGAAGTGCTGCAGGCCTTCTCCGCCCCCTTCGAAGTCGAGGGCCACGAAATCTTCGTGACGCCCAGCATCGGCATCAGCCTGGCCCCCACAGATGGCCAGCACGCCGAAGCCCTGCTCAACAGCGCCAACCTGGCCTGCGCCAAGGCCCTCAACGGCAGCAAGAACCGCTACGAGTTCTTCTCCGAAGAGCTGACGGCCCGCTCGCTCGAACGCCTGACCATTGCCAACCAGCTGCGCCGCGCCCTGGAGCACGACGAGCTGCGCCTGCACTACCAGCCCAAGGTCTGCCTCAAGACGGGCCGCATCGTTGGCGCCGAAGCGCTCGTGCGCTGGCAGCACCCCGAGCACGGTCTGCTCCTGCCCGGCCGCTTCATCGGCATCGCCGAAGAAACCGGCCTCATCGGCCCCCTGGGCGAATGGGTGACCAAGCAGGCCGTCCGGCAAGCCACGGATTGGTACCGGCAGGGCATGAATGGCCTGGCGATTTCGATCAACGCCTCGCGGCCGCAGTTCGAAGAAGGCACGCTGTGCCCGCTGTTGTACGAGCTGCTGCAGGACACGCAACTGCCGCCCGAATGGATCATCGTCGAGCTGACCGAAAGCCTGCTGGTCGATGACGCCCACAAGGCCATGCAGCACATGCAGCAGATCCGCAGCCTGGGTGTCGGCCTGTCCATTGACGATTTCGGTACCGGCTACTCATCGCTGAGCTACCTCAAGCGCTTCCCCGCCAGCGAGCTCAAAATCGACCGCTCCTTCATCATCGACTTGCCGGTGCACGTCACCGACCGCGCCATCGTCGAGACGGTGGTCACGCTCGGGCACAGTCTGGGCATGAAGGTGGTGGCCGAAGGCATCGAGACGGAAGAACAGCGCGCCATCCTGCAACGCATGGGCTGCGATGTCTTCCAGGGCTTCCTTTTCAGCAAGGCCGTCCCGCCGGAAGCCTTCGAGACGCTGATGCAGGCCAACCAGGTCCAGCGCAACATCACGCTGGCCGAGGTCTGATACCAACGAAAAAGGCGGGCTCATCGGCCCGCCTCGCTCGCTTGATGCACAGCCTCAACGCGAAGCCCGCACCTCGCACACCTTCAGCATGTTCGTGCCCCCCGGGTGGCCCATCGGCTCCCCGCAGGTGATCGCATACGTGTCCCCCGGGCGCAGCACACCGTGCTCCACCAGCAGGGCCTCGGCCTTCTGCAAGGCCTCATCGCGATCCGAATAACTCGGGATCAGCAGCGGCCGCACATTGCGGTACAGCGCCATCTTGCGCTGCGAGATCGGCTGCGCCGTCAACCCGAAGATCGGCACGTGGATCTTGTGCCGGCTCATCCACAGCGCCGTCGAGCCCGACTCCGTGAGCGCAATGATCGCCTTGCACCCCAGGTGATACGCCGTGAACAGCGCCCCCATCGCGATCGACTGGTCGATGCGCCCGAAGGTCTTGTTCGTGAAGTCCGCATCCAGCGACACCTCCTCGGCGTGCTCGGCCTCCATCGCGATGTTGGCCATCTGCTCGACCGTCTCGATCGGGTACTTGCCCGCGGCCGTCTCGGCGCTGAGCATCACCGCATCGGTGCCATCCAGCACCGCATTGGCCACGTCCGACACCTCGGCGCGCGTCGGCACCGGGTTGACGATCATCGACTCCATCATCTGCGTGGCCGTGATCACCACCTTGTCCATCTCGCGGGCCAGCTTGATCATGCGCTTTTGCAGCGCGGGCACCGCGGCGTTGCCCACTTCCACGGCCAGATCGCCCCGCGCCACCATGATGCCGTCGGAGGCGCGCAGGATGCTTTCCAGATTGGGAATGGCTTCCGTGCGCTCGATCTTGGCGATCAAGGCCGGGCGATGTTTCCACGGCTCGCCCGCCACATTGGCCAGCTGGCGCGCCATCTCCATGTCCGTCGCGTTCTTCGGGAAGGACACGGCGATGTAGTCGCACTGGAAGCTTGCCGCCGTCTTGATGTCTTCCATGTCCTTGGCCGTCAAGGCCGGCGCGGTCAGCCCGCCGCCCTGCTTGTTGATGCCCTTGTTGTTGGACAGCTCGCCGCCCAGCTTGACCACCGTGTGCACCGCCTCGCCCTTGACGGCCTCGACGATCAGCACGATCAGCCCGTCGTTGAGCAGCAGCACATCGCCCGGGCGCACATCCCGCGGCAGCTCCTTGTAGTCCAGGCCCACGCCGTGGATGTCGCCGGGCTCGGTGCGGCTGGCGTCCAGCACGAAAGGCTGGCCCGGCTCGAGCATCACCTTGCCCTCGGCGAACTTGCCGACGCGGATCTTGGGGCCCTGCAGGTCGGCCATGATGGCCACCACCTTGCCGACCTTGGCGGCGGCTTCGCGCACCAGCATCGCGCGATCGATGTGGTCCTGCGCCTTGCCGTGCGAGAAGTTGAGCCGCACCACGTCCACGCCCGCTCGCAGCATCTTTTCCAGCACCTCGAGGGTGGACGAAGCGGGGCCCAGGGTGGCGACGATCTTGGTGGCACGCTGCATGTCAAATCACTCTTGCAAAGTTGTCCGATTCACGTTCGAGTGTCACACCAAACCAGGGGGGGCGATCCGGCAAATTGCACCCTGTGAACCCCTCCATGATGCCCTTGCGCAACGCGGCCGACCGCCCCGCCGTACACTGCGACCCCACATGACGCATGGAAGTGACGTGTCAGCCCGGTTCAGCATGGCGATCCCCAGCCGAAAACATCTTCATGGTGTCCGAAGCCCCTGGCTGGCGACACGTCCCACCCCATGTTGACCGCACCATGATGACGACGAAGTCCGCCCCCGCCTCATCGCTGCACCGCACCATCGTCTTCTCGCACGCCAACAGCTTCCCGGCCTGCACCTACCGCAAGCTGTTCGCGGGCTGGCGCGCAGCCGGCTACGAGGTCCACGCGCTCGAACGCTTCGGCCACGATCCCCGCTACCCCGTCACCATGAACTGGCCGCACCTCGTGGCCCAGCTCAAGGACTTCATCGAGCGCGAGGTCGGCCATCCCGCCTACCTCGTCGGCCACTCCCTCGGCGGCTTCCTCGGCATGATGGCCGCCAGCCGGCATCCCCATCTGGCCCAGGGCGTGGTCGTGCTCGACTCCCCCGTGCTGCACGGCTGGAAGAGCGCCGGCATCGGCCTGGCCAAGCGCATGGGCCGCATGGACCGCGTCATGACGCCCGCCCGCATCGCCGCTGAGCGCACGAACCACTGGGCCAGCCTGGAGGCCGCCCACGCCCACTTCATCACCAAGCCGAAGTTCGCCGCCTTCCACCCCGATGTGCTGGGCGACTACCTGCAACACGGCACCGTCACCCATGCCGATGGCGTCTCGCGCAAACTCAGCTTCGAGCGCGAAGTCGAAGCCGCCATCTACATGACGATGCCGCACGGCCTGGTACAGGAGTTCCGCCGCCACCCCCACCGCTGCCCCGTGGCCTTCATCGGCGGCACCCATTCGCGTGAGACACGCCGCGTCGGCACCGAGGGCATCCGCCTGATTGCCGGCAAGCGCATGTCCTGGATCAAGGGCACACACCTGTATCCTTTCGAGGATCCCGACACCACCGTGGCCGAAGTGCTGAAATGGCTGGAGCGCTTCCAGACCGATCCGCACCTCGCCCCACGGCCCGCCGCCACGGCCTGACTGACCGACCGATCGACCACCCAAGCAGCATGGCCGACGCCCCCACGCCCTCTCAGCCGCTGGAACAGCCCATCCCCTTCGTCACCGTGACGAACTGGCTGCGCGCCGCCCGCCTGTGCGCCATCGACATCGAGACCATCTTCCGCAGCGAGCAGATCGACCTGAACCAGCTGCACCCGGAGACGGCCGTCATCAACCGGGCGGCCATGCAGCGGATCATGCACCTGTGCGTCGAAGCCACGCGCCGCGCCGGCACCGGCCTGCACTTCCCCATCGTCCTGGGCGACACCTTCGCCTTCGAATACCTCTCCGATGTGGAGACCTTCATCACCACCAGCGGCAGCCTGCGCGATGCCGCCCGGGCGCTGGAGTGGATCCCGCCGCTCATCAACCCCTATCTGACCTTCTCACTGGCCGAGCATGGCCAGGAAGCCCGCATCGCCCTGCAGTTCAAGGTGCCCGATGGCGGCTTCGACATCTCCTGGCCCTTCACCGAAGGCGTCATGGCCACCCTCGTCAAGTTCAGCCGCGTGCTGCTCGGCCCGGATGCGCCCCTGGGCCGCGTCACCCTGCGCCACCCACGCCACGAACACGCCGATCTGGTCGAAGCGCACTTCCAGGCCCCCGTGGAATGGGATGCACCGGTCGACGCCATCTGGTTCGATCGGGCCTTGCTCGATCACCCCTTGCGCGGCGCCTTTCCCGTCCTGCATGAACAGGCGGCCCAGCGCCTGGCGCAGAAGGTGGCGCAACGCACCGAAGCTTCGGCGGCCGCCGATGCGGGCGGCTCGGGCCCAAGCCACGCGCTGATCCGCCAGATCGAACGCGCCTTCCGCGACAAGCCCCGCCTCATGGGCCTGGGCCTCGAAGCCCTGGCCGAAGAGCTGGGCCTGCACGCACGCACCCTGCAGCGGCGCCTGAAGGAGGTCGGCGACACCCACTCCGCGATCCAGGGCCGCGTGCGCTATGAACTGGCCCAGCAGTGGCTCAAGAACGAGGCGCTGGCCATCGAAGACATCAGCGACCGCCTGGGCTTCTCCGACCGGCGCAGCTTCACGCAGGCCTTCACACGCTGGTCCGGCGTCACGCCCAGCCAGTACCGCCGCCAAGGCAGCTGACGCACCCGGCGTCCACCACAACCGACTGCCCCACCTGCCTTGCTGCGCCGCACAAATCAAGCGGCCTTGCACCCCCCGCTTCCACCCTGCGGACCCTGCCTTGCCTCAATAGGGGCGAAAACACGCCGATAACGATGGGCATTTCCCTCGTTTTCCCTAGGCAGCGCTGTCGCCGAAATTACCTCGATGTCGCTGTGTTTCATAGCGTCGATCAAGTCGACTGCCTACAGTCCCTCCTTGACAGGTCCGTGACCGCGCAAGCTTCAACGTACCGAGGAGACACACAACATGAGCCGAGAAAAACTCACCCCGCCACCGATCGTGCCGCGCGAAAAGCTCGACTTCGGGCTGGATGGCGACATCCCCAAACACTGGCTGGACAACGATCCGTTCAAGACCCGCTTCTTCGACGCGATGTCCACGCTGTTCCCGGTCGGCGAACGCTTCTTCATCACCTGCGTGCGGGATTACAAGGATCGGATCACCGATCCGCAGATGGCTCAGGACATCAAGGACTTCACCCGCCAGGAAGCGCAGCACAGCATGCTGCACACTCAGTACAACAACCGGCTGAAGTCCCAAGGCATCGCGGTGGACGCCATCCTCGAAGGCCAGGAGCGGCGCCTCTTCGGCATCATCCGCAAGGTCTTCTCGCGCGAGTTCACGCTGGGCATCACCGCCGCGGCCGAACACATCACCGCCATCATGGCCGACGCCTTCGTCGAGCGTCCGCACATCTTTGCCGGCGCCGATGACCGCATGCGCGCCCTCTACGTCTGGCACGCGATGGAAGAGATGGAGCACAAGGGCGTGGCCTACGACGTGCTCGTCAACATCGCCAAGGCCAGCTATGCCAAACGCGTGGGCTCCATGCTGATGGTCACGCTGCTCTTCCCCTACCACGTGATGCGCATCATGCGCCACATGCTCCAGGCCGACGGCTTCAGTCGCTGGGAGCGCACCAAGATCTGGGCCAAGGGCCTGTGGTGGCTGTACAAGCCGGGTGGCGTCTTCACGCCCGTGCTGGCCAAGTATTTCTCGTACCTCAAGCCTGGCTTTCATCCCTGGCAGGACCCGGTGGTGCCGAGCTACGAGCCCTGGGTGCGCCTGCTCAAGGAAACGGGTGACCCGGTCATCGCGGGCAACCGGCTGCATGAACAAGCGCAAGGCAAGCTGGCCCACGCCTAGCCTGCCTTGGCACGCCCTCAGCGCCCGGCAAGCCATCGCATCAACAACAACGAGGAGTGAGACATGAGCCAGGCACCCCAACATCGCATCGTTCCACGCGAGAAGCTCGACTTCGGCCTCGATGGCGACATCCCGAAGTATTGGTTCGGCGGCGACATCTTCAAGTCGCGCTTCTTCGACGCGATGTCCACCATCTTCCCTGAAGGCGAACGCTTCTTCATCGAATGCGTGCGCGATTACCGCGATCAGGTGAAAGATCCCCAGCTCCTGCAGGAGATCAAGGACTTCATCCGCCAGGAAGGCCAACATGGCATCGTGCACAACACGTACAACAACCGCCTGAAGGCCCAAGGCATCGATGTCGACATGCTCGAGACCACCGAGCGCAAGCTCTTTGCTTTCCTGCGCCGTCACGTCCCCAAGAAGCAGACCCTGGCCGAAACCGCCGCGGCCGAACACCTCACGGCCATCATGGCCCACAGCTTCTTCGAGCGCAAAGAGGTGCTCGAAAGCGCCGACCCGCGCATGCGCGCCATGTACGCCTGGCACGCCATGGAAGAGATCGAGCACAAGGCCGTGGCCTTCGACGTGATGCAGAAGATCGCCAAGGTCAGCTACCTGCGCCGCTGCTTCGCGCTGCTGGTGGTCACACTGGGCTTCAACATCCACTCGCTCATCGTCACGCGCTACATGCTCAAGCGCGATGGCTTCGGCTTCTTCCACCGCATCGGGCTCTTCGCCAAGGGCCTGTGGTGGCTGTACAAGCCTGGCGGCCTCTACCTGTCCACCTTCGGCCACTACATCCAGTACTACAAGCCCGGCTTCCATCCCTGGCAGACCGGCCAGATGCACAGCTATCAACTCTGGCTCGACACGCTCAACCGCACCGGCAACCCCATCCTCGCAGGCGAGGCCCTGCACGCCGCCGGCGCCTGAAGCCCATCGAAGCCCTTTCACATTTTCAAGAACACCGGCGGCTCAACCCCTACAGCTGACCGCCATGTGTCGAGGTATCGCCCGCCTCTCCTCTCCACGTCCTGACTGGATGTGCGATACCTCGGCGTCGATGCACTGATCGACGGACGGCCCCCGTTCGTCTCCGCCCGGTGCATGCGGCGTCCTCAGCCATGAGCCCGCCTGCGGTCTCATGGCTTTTTTTCACCTGCCCTTGAGACCCCTGCCGCCCCGCTCGGCCGCAGCAGTGGAGTCTTCACGCTTTCCTCCAGCCTGCTCGCCGACGGCGCCCACAGCGCCCGGCGGACATGGCACATTGGCCGGAGAAGACCGTTGTCCCATGAGCATCTCCGAACTCCACGCCGTCGCACACCCCGCGATCGACCCGCCGGCCGTCACGCCGCGCGAAGGCCTGGACTTCGACCTCGAAGGGGACATCCCCCGCCACTGGCTCGACGGCGACGTCTTCAAGACCCGCTTCTTCGACGCCATGTCGACCATCTTCCCGCAAGGCGAACGATTCTTCATCGCCTGCGTGCGCGATTACAAGGACCAGATTGACGACCCTGCCATCCAGCAGCTGATGCTGGACTTCGCCCGCCAGGAGGCGCAGCACAGCAAGGTCCACATGGCCTTCAACAAGCGCCTGGCCGAGCAGGGCGTCAAGGTGGATCGCATCCTCGAGAACCAGCGCCGTCAGCTCTTCGACATCGCCCGCAAACGCTTCAGCAGGCGCTACACCCTCGCCCTCACCGCCGCATCCGAGCACCTCACTGCCGTGATGGCCGAAGGCTTCATGGACAACAAGGCACTCTTCGGCAACGCCGACCCGCGTCTGCGCGCCATGTACGTCTGGCATGGCATCGAGGAGATCGAACACAAGGCCGTGGCCTTCGACGTGATGCAGCAAGTCGCCCATGTGGGCTACTGGATGCGTGTGTGGGCCCTCATCGTGGTGAGCCTGCAGTTCCCCTTCGTGACTTTCCAGGTCCTCAACCACATGCTCAAGGTCGATGGCCATCACAGCCGGCTCGCTCGCGCCCGCATCTGGCTCAAAGGCTTGCGCTGGCTTTATGGCCCCGGCGGGCTGATGCTGCCGCTGCTCAAGCCTTACCTGGCCTGGTACAAACCGGGCTTTCACCCCTGGCAGCAAGCACTGCCCCAAGGCTTCGAACATTGGCTGCAGATCATGAACCGCACAGGCGATCCCATTCAGGCCTGCAACGCGATCCAGCAGCCGCCTGCCTCCGCCTGAATCGCCGCCCCCCACAAACGACAAAGCCTCTCCCGCTGGAAGAGGCTTCGTGAGGATGAAGCGAGCGGCGTGGCCCCCAAGGGCCCGCTCATCAACCTTGAGCGCGCTTGCTCAGGATTTCGAAGGCCGGCAAGGTCTTGCCTTCCAACACCTCCAGGAAGGCGCCACCGCCGGTGGAAATGTAGCCCACGTCCTTCTCGATGCCGTACTTGGCAATGGCGGCCAGCGTATCGCCACCACCGGCAATGCTGAACGCGCTCGACTCTGCGATCGCACGGGCGATGGCTTCGGTGCCCTTGGCGAACGCATCCACCTCGAACACACCCACGGGGCCATTCCACACGATGGTGCCCGCAGACTTCAGCTGATCGGCCAACTTGGCCGCGGTCCTGGGCCCGATGTCCAGGATCATGTCGTCATCGGCCACATCGGTGGCGGCCTTCACCACGGGCTTGGCCGCCGCCAGGAACGACCCGAAGTCGAACTTTTCTGCCGGCACACGCTCGGCCACCACCACGTCTTCAGGGATCGGCACCGCGGCACCGCGCGCCTTCATCGCTGCAATCACGGCTTCCGCCTCCCCCAGCAGATCCTTCTCAGCCAGCGACTTGCCGATCTTCAAGCCGGCAGCCAACATGAAGGTGTTGGCAATGCCACCGCCCACGATCAAGCCGTCCACATTCTTGGCCAGCGATTGCAGGATCGTCAGCTTGGTCGACACCTTGGAGCCAGCCACGATGGCCACCAGCGGCCGCTTGGGCGCTTCCAGCGACTTGCTGATGGCATCGATCTCGGCCGCCAGCAAGGGGCCTGCACAGGCGATCTTGGCGAACTGCGCAATGCCATACGTGGTGCCCTCGGCGCGGTGTGCCGTCCCGAACGCGTCGTGTACGAAGATGTCGCACAACGCAGCCATCTTGCGAGCCAGTTCTTCGCTGTTCTTCTTCTCGCCCTTGTTGAGGCGGCAGTTCTCCAGCAGCACCACCTCGCCAGGCTTGACGTCCACACCGTCCACCCAGTTGCTCACCAGCTTGACCTCGCGGCCCAGCAGTTCACCCAGGCGCTTGGCCACCGGTGCCAGAGAGTCTTCCGGCTTGAATTCGCCTTCTGTCGGGCGGCCCAGGTGCGACGTCACCATGACCGCGGCGCCGGCCTTCAACGCCATCTCGATGGCCGGCACCGATGCACGGATCCGCGTGTCTTCCGTGATGTTGCCGGCGTCGTCCTGGGGTACGTTTAAATCGGCGCGGATGAACACGCGCTGGCCCGCTGCTTTGCCCTGGGCCACGAGGTCTTCGAATCGGAGGATGTTCATGATGAGGATGGCTGCTGTTCGGAAGCCCCTCCGCCCGGCTCAATCGGCAGCAGGGGGACAAAAGTCCACCATTGTATTTCGCCCCGCCTACCAGCCCAGCCCCAGCTTGAGGCCCAGGTACACCAGCATCCCGACAGCGATCGTCGTCAGCATGTCCCGCCGCCACCAGGCCCAAGCGGCTGCCAGCGGCGCGGCCACGAACCTCGCGTCCTGCCAATGCTGCGGCATGTGCCCCTGGGTCAACCACACCTCGGGAAAGACCACTGCGGCCAACGCGGCCAGCGGCGCGTACTTCATTCCCCGCTCCGCCCAGGCCGGCAACTGCCAGGGACGCTCGCTGATGAAAAAGAAGGATCGGGTGACCGTCGTGATCACCACCAGGCCGAGCACAGCGAGCACCATTTCCCACTCAGACATGGCTCGCATCCCCCAAAGGCCGCTGACGCCGGCTCATGACGCACCGCCATCGATCTTGGGATCTTGTTCAGGCTTGGCCGACAACTGATCCAGCAACAGCCCGCAGCCCACCGCAGCGGCCACCGCCACCACGATGTACAGGCGATAAGGCAGTGCAAAACAAGCCATCGCCGCCGTCCCGGCCAAGCCCGCCGACAGCAAGGTGCGCCCATCCTTGGCCAATGACACCAACAATCCCAGCAAAGCCAGCGTCCCGGCGAACCCCAACCCCCAATGGCTGGGGATGGTTGCCGCAAACACAATGCCGGCGACCACGGCAATGTTCCACCCTGCCCAATGCACCAAGGCCAAACCCAAAAAATACGACATGGGTGTGGGAAACGCCGCCCCCGCGGGCCGCTGCGGTGGATAGCGATGCGCCAGCAGGACGTACACCACATCGGCGGTCAGATAGCCCGCCAGCAGTCGCCACCGCAAAGGCAGACACATCATGTGCGGCCGCACCTGCACACTGAAAATCACAAAGCGGAGGTTCACGCAGGCAGCCGTCATCCAAACCACCCACAAAGGTGCACCGGCCACCATCAGGGGCACGGCAGCCAATTGCGCGCTGGCCCCGAAAACGGTCAAGCTCATGAACAGCGCAATGGAAAGCGGCATCCCGGACTTGGCCATGGCCACGCCCGTGACAATGGCCCAGGCCACCATGCCCGGCATGATCCGCCCCATGTCATGCATGCCCTGCCTGCATGCGGGGTCACGCCACAGCGCGGCATCCGCCAGCGACAAGCATGTGCGCGGGCTCGTCAAGGCACTCGTCATGCCCGGTATTGTCCCTTGTGCACAGAAGTCAGGCAGTGGGCTCGTCAATGGCCCTTGGCCTTGGCGCCTTTCGATGAGGCCTTGGCCTTGCTCGGCTCGTCCTCGATGACCTCTTCGTCTTCACTGCTCTCGTCTGACTTCGAAGACGCTGCCGAGGCGGCTGACGCGGCCTGCGCTGCGGGACGCGGCACCACAGGCGCCACGCCCTCCAGCTTGTTCTCCCTCATGTACTCGTCCATTTCCCGCCACCCGGCGAACACCGCGGACTTGTCTGCCTTGGGATTCAAGCTGTAGCAATCTTCGATGGCCCGCATGGCATGTCGACATGCGCTTCCGATCGCCTTGGACTCTGCCTCTTGATGCGCAGCGGCCTTCTGGGGCGTCTCGATTCCCAGCTGATCGCAACCACTCAGCCAAACCGCTCCAAAGGCCGCCACCATCGCCATCGCCACACGGCGCAGCGCCTTGATCGGACCGTCCGCAAAGCTTCCGAGCTCAAAAAGATAGAAAGACTGAGAAGACATCACTGGCCGCAAATGAAGGACACACCCAGAGGTGCCCACAGTGCATTTACGGCAGGATTTTCCAGATCTTGAACTGCGCTTCGGCGCCTTGAGCGACACCTTGTGGGCCTTCAGGGCCCACATCTGCTTCAGTGAATCAGGCGGTCCTCGTCATCCACGAACAATTCATCGAGGATGAGTGCATCAGGCTCTTCGCCTCGGCTCCAGAACACCAACAGCACCAGAATCTTGAAGTCATCCAGCGCCACGGGCCCACGGGGAACTGCCAGCACGCGATCCAGCACCAACTCGCGCAAAGGAGGAGTCAAGACCTTGGCCGCCTCCAGAAACTGCAGGAAACCCAACGCCTCCGGCCCGAGTCGATCGAGCTCCACCTCGTTGTATACACGGGTGCTGTGCTCGGAAGGGGCCAACACCGCATGCTGCTGCTGCGTTGCGGCCTGCAGCCCGTTGAGCCATGTCAGCGCCTCGTTGATCTCCTCCTCTTCAAACCCGACGGCCGACAGCTTTCGGGCCAGCAAATCAGCCTCCGGACAGGCATCCGGCCGCCAATAGTGCTCATAAAGGTAGACCAATACGTCGAACATGGAAACACTATATCGCATGCCCTCTGCCCTCGCATGAGGATCCATGCGAAGACCTTGGCAAGTTTCTACAGTCAAACAGGGAAACAGAAACGAAAAAGCCCCCGCATATTGCGGGGGCTTTAAATAGGTAGCCTGACGATGTCCTACTTTCACACGGGCATCCGCACTATCATCGGCGCTGAGTCGTTTCACTGTCCTGTTCGGGATGGGAAGGAGTGGGACCAACTCGCTATGGTCATCAGGCTTAAACTGTTCCTGGCGAGCCTTACGGGGGCTCGGCCAGACATTCGTAGAGTCGGTTGGATACGCGCAATTGGCGTATCGAATCAGGTGATCTTGATTGCTGTCGCACAGAGAATCTGGGTTTGAGGCAGATTCATCGATATAACGATTATACAGTTCTGGACGAATTGCTTGGCGTCTTTGCAGACGGGCAGATTCATCAAAGTTATAGGGTCAAGCCGCACGGGCAATTAGTACTGGTTAGCTTAACGCATTACTGCGCTTCCACACCCAGCCTATCAACGTCGTGGTCTACAACGACCCTTCAGGGGGCTCAAGGCCCCGGCAAGACTCATCTTGAGACGAGTTTCCCGCTTAGATGCTTTCAGCGGTTATCTCTTCCACACGTAGCTACTCGGCAATGCCACTGGCGTGACAACCGATACACCAGAGGTGTGTCCACTCCGGTCCTCTCGTACTAGGAGCAGGCTCTCTCAATCTTGCAGCGCCCACGGAAGATAGGGACCAAACTGTCTCACGACGTTTTAAACCCAGCTCACGTACCTCTTTAAATGGCGAACAGCCATACCCTTGGGACCGGCTACAGCCCCAGGATGAGATGAGCCGACATCGAGGTGCCAAACACCGCCGTCGATATGAACTCTTGGGCGGTATCAGCCTGTTATCCCCAGAGTACCTTTTATCCGTTGAGCGATGGCCCTTCCATACAGAACCACCGGATCACTTTGTCCTACTTTCGTACCTGCTCGACTTGTCAGTCTCGCAGTCAAGCACGCTTATGCCAATGCACTATCACCACGATTTCCGACCGTGGTTAGCGTACCTTCGAACTCCTCCGTTACACTTTGGGAGGAGACCGCCCCAGTCAAACTGCCCACCATACACTGTCCCCAACCCGGATTACGGGCCAAGGTTAGAACCTCAAACACACCAGGGTGGTATTTCAACGTTGGCTCCACCAGAACTAGCGTCCTGGCTTCAAAGCCTCCCACCTATCCTACACAGATCTGTTCAAAGTCCAATGTAAAGCTACAGTAAAGGTTCATGGGGTCTTTCCGTCTTTCCGCGGGGAGATTGCATCATCACAAACATTTCAACTTCGCTGAGTCTCTGGAGGAGACAGTGTGGCCATCGTTACGCCATTCGTGCAGGTCGGAACTTACCCGACAAGGAATTTCGCTACCTTAGGACCGTTATAGTTACGGCCGCCGTTTACTGGGACTTCGATCAAGAGCTTGCACCCCATCAATTAATCTTCCAGCACCGGGCAGGCGTCACACCCTATACGTCGACTTTCGTCTTTGCAGAGTGCTGTGTTTTTATTAAACAGTCGCAGCCACCGATTCTCTGCGACCTTGTTCGGCTCCGTTTGTACAACTTCACCTACTTAAGGCACACCTTCTTCCGAAGTTACGGTGTCAATTTGCCGAGTTCCTTCTCCAGAGTTCTCTCAAGCGCCTTAGAATACTCATCTCGCGCACCAGTGTCGGTTTGCGGTACGGTCGTCTATAGCTGAAGCTTAGTGGCTTTTCCTGGAAGCAGGGTATCACTCACTTCGTCTGCAAGCAGACCCGTTATCACCCCTCATCTAAGCCCGGCGGATTTGCCTACCAGGCACGACTACAGGCTTGAACCAACTATTCCAACAGTTGGCTGAGCTAACCTTCTCCGTCCCCACATCGCACTATAGATCGGTACAGGAATATTAACCTGTTTCCCATCAGCTACGCATCTCTGCCTCGCCTTAGGGGCCGACTCACCCTACGCCGATGAACGTTGCGTAGGAAACCTTGCGCTTTCGGCGAGGGGGCTTTTCACCCCCTTTAACGCTACTCATGTCAGCATTCGCACTTCTGATACCTCCAGCATCCTTCTCAAGACACCTTCTCAGGCTTACAGAACGCTCTCCTACCGCGCATATTGCTATGCACCCGCAGCTTCGGTAACTGGCTTGAGCCCCGTTACATCTTCCGCGCAGGACGACTCGATCAGTGAGCTATTACGCTTTCTTTAAATGATGGCTGCTTCTAAGCCAACATCCTGACTGTTTTAGCCTTCCCACTTCGTTTCCCACTTAGCCAATTTTAGGGACCTTAGCTGGCGGTCTGGGTTGTTTCCCTCTTGTGTCCGGACGTTAGCACCCGGTGCACTGTCTCCCAAGCTGTACTCATCGGTATTCGGAGTTTGCATAGGTTTGGTAAGTCGCCATGACCCCCTAGCCTAAACAGTGCTCTACCCCCGATGGTAATACTTGAGGCACTACCTAAATAGTTTTCGGAGAGAACCAGCTATTTCCAAGTTTGTTTAGCCTTTCACCCCTATCCACAGCTCATCCGCTAGTTTTGCAACACTAGTCGGTTCGGACCTCCAGTGCGTGTTACCGCACCTTCATCCTGGCCATGGATAGATCACTTGGTTTCGGGTCTACACCCAGCGACTAGACGCCCTATTCGGACTCGATTTCTCTTCGGCTTCCCTATTCGGTTAACCTTGCCACTGAATGTAAGTCGCTGACCCATTATACAAAAGGTACGCCGTCACCCCGGAGGGCTCCGACTTTTTGTATGCATGCGGTTTCAGGATCTATTTCACTCCCCTCCCGGGGTTCTTTTCGCCTTTCCCTCACGGTACTTGTTCACTATCGGTCGATTACGAGTATTTAGCCTTGGAGGATGGTCCCCCCATCTTCAGACAGGATTTCACGTGTCCCGCCCTACTTATCGTGCCCTCAGTTCCACAATCGACTTTTCTCATACGGGACTATCACCCACTATGGTCAGCGTTTCCAAGCTGTTTTGATAAGTTGACTGCTAAAAAGCACTAGGCTCTTCCGATTTCGCTCGCCACTACTTTCGGAATCTCGGTTGATGTCTTTTCCTCGAGCTACTTAGATGTTTCAGTTCACTCGGTTCGCCTCGCATACCTATGTATTCAGTATGCGATACCCTTGCGGGTGGGTTTCCCCATTCGGATATCTCCGGATCAAAGCTAATTTGCCAGCTCCCCGAAGCTTTTCGCAGGCTATCACGTCCTTCATCGCCTGTAATCGCCAAGGCATCCACCACATGCACTTAGTCACTTGACCCTATAACTTTGACGACCATGCTTTGCAATCGTCAGGTCAAGAACTGTTTGAGCGCCACATATCGGTTTAAATATGCAGCTTCGCGTTATGCCGATCATTCATATCTTTCAATGAATGTCTGTTTTGACGCAATCAAGATCATCGCTGGCGGCACGGTGTACATCGAAGTACTTTCCGCCAGCAATGCTGATTATTTCGACTCTACGAATTGTTAAAGAGCTAAGCAGTAAAACTGCAAACCTTAATGTCTTGCCTTACAACGTAGGCCAGACCTTAAGGTTTGCATTCAAACCGCGCGCAGCAGACTTTGCAGTCTGTTTGACAGCCAATTGCCAGTCTTCAAGACGGGAAGTGGTGGAGGATGACGGGATCGAACCGACGACCCCCTGCTTGCAAAGCAGGTGCTCTCCCAGCTGAGCTAATCCCCCAGTATCTCTTGACGAGGTTGGTGGGTCTGGTTGGATTCGAACCAACGACCCCCGCCTTATCAAGACGGTGCTCTAACCGACTGAGCTACAGACCCAACTGTCTTCACTCTGCGCTCTCAATCAACAGCCGATAAGTGTGGGTGCTAAGTTTCTGTTGGCTTCTGTTTTGACTTCTGCCTCAACTCACTTCCGAAGAAGCAAGCGGGTATGAAGTATTTTCCAGAAAGGAGGTGATCCAGCCGCACCTTCCGATACGGCTACCTTGTTACGACTTCACCCCAGTCACGAACCCTGCCGTGGTAATCGCCCTCCTTGCGGTTAGGCTAACTACTTCTGGCAGAACCCGCTCCCATGGTGTGACGGGCGGTGTGTACAAGACCCGGGAACGTATTCACCGCGACATGCTGATCCGCGATTACTAGCGATTCCGACTTCACGCAGTCGAGTTGCAGACTGCGATCCGGACTACGACCGGTTTTCTGGGATTGGCTCCCCCTCGCGGGTTGGCAGCCCTCTGTACCGGCCATTGTATGACGTGTGTAGCCCTACCCATAAGGGCCATGAGGACCTGACGTCATCCCCACCTTCCTCCGGTTTGTCACCGGCAGTCTCATTAGAGTGCCCTTTCGTAGCAACTAATGACAAGGGTTGCGCTCGTTGCGGGACTTAACCCAACATCTCACGACACGAGCTGACGACGGCCATGCAGCACCTGTGTCCAGGTTCTCTTTCGAGCACTCTCACATCTCTGCAAGATTCCTGGCATGTCAAGGGTAGGTAAGGTTTTTCGCGTTGCATCGAATTAAACCACATCATCCACCGCTTGTGCGGGTCCCCGTCAATTCCTTTGAGTTTCAACCTTGCGGCCGTACTCCCCAGGCGGTCAACTTCACGCGTTAGCTTCGTTACTGAACAGCAAGCCGTCCAACAACCAGTTGACATCGTTTAGGGCGTGGACTACCAGGGTATCTAATCCTGTTTGCTCCCCACGCTTTCGTGCATGAGCGTCAGTACAGGCCCAGGAGATTGCCTTCGCCATCGGTGTTCCTCCGCATATCTACGCATTTCACTGCTACACGCGGAATTCCATCTCCCTCTGCCGTACTCTAGCCTTGCAGTCACAAAGGCAGTTCCCAGGTTGAGCCCGGGGATTTCACCTCTGTCTTGCAAAGCCGCCTGCGCACGCTTTACGCCCAGTAATTCCGATTAACGCTCGCACCCTACGTATTACCGCGGCTGCTGGCACGTAGTTAGCCGGTGCTTATTCTTCAGGTACCGTCATCCCCCCGAGGTATTAACCCAGAGGATTTCTTCCCTGACAAAAGCAGTTTACAACCCGAAGGCCTTCTTCCTGCACGCGGCATTGCTGGATCAGGCTTGCGCCCATTGTCCAAAATTCCCCACTGCTGCCTCCCGTAGGAGTCTGGGCCGTGTCTCAGTCCCAGTGTGGCTGGTCGTCCTCTCAGACCAACTACAGATCGTTGCCTTGGTAGGCCTTTACCCCACCAACTAGCTAATCTGATATCGGCCGCTCCAATAGCGCGAGGTCTTGCGATCCCCCGCTTTCACCCTCAGGTCGTATGCGGTA
>JASGIQ010000005.1:0-167402 GCA_047601765.1 Aquabacterium sp. | reverse complement strand
AGTTGATCTGCGGATCCGCGTCCACGAACACGAGCGTCACCACCTGCGCACCACCGAGGTCGGTGCTGCTGAGCTGGAAGGCGTTCATGCCGCCGGGCCTCAGGTCCGTGGCACCGATGACCTTGCAGATGGCCTGGTGCTGCGGCAGCGGTTTGACGTCGGCAGCGAGGCTGGCGGCATCCAGGCGGATGGCCTTGCAGCTTTGCGAGGCCACCTGGCCCACCATGTCGATGGCGGTGTCGTCGTAGGCCTTCTTGATCAAGGCCTCATCGCTCTGGCGCAGCACGGCGTCATCGAAGTGCACGATGGCGCTGTGGGCGTACAGGCCGGTGCTGGGGTTGGCCATCATCTCCTGGAGCTGCTTCCACGCGCCGTTGGGGTTGCTGGTGAACTGCTTGTGGAGCTCTTCGGCACGGCGGATGGAGGCGGTGATCACACGGTGGGCCACGGTCACGATCTCATCGACCGTGACGATGAAGATGCCGCCATCGAGGCTGTTGTCCTGCAAGGTGGCGGGCACCTTGTCGAGCACGGCGATGGCGCCGGAGCCTTGTGCGGGCGGCTTGGTGAGGGCCGAGATGTCCTGCAGCATTTCGCGCACGCGGAAGTGGTTCTGCCAGCCTTGGCCGGCTTCGGGCGTGCCTTCCCAGACGCGGGCCAGGGCCACCATCTCACCGGGCTTGGCCTGCTTCCACATGGCCACTTCGCGGGATGCGCCTTCTTCCGAGGTGGTGTTGTCATCGCGGTAGCGCAGCACGCCCACGCGCTTGGGCGGGAACTCGATGAAGTACTTGTTGTCGCCCGCCTTGAGTGCCGCCTTGATCTGGCCGACCTGCTCCAGCGACTTGGCCTTGAGGTGCCAGACCTGGAAGGCTTCCACCACGGACTCGGGCGCCTTGACGGGCACCACATCGCAGCAGAAGTTGGGGCGCTGGCGGCGGAACATCACCCAGTCGTGCAGGGCCTTGACCTGGAAGCCGGCGCTTTGATCGAGCTTGGGGAACAGACGGCCGCGGGCGCGGGCCAGGAAGGCCGCATCGTTCATCACATCGGCGATGGTGACCAGCACGTTGAGGGCCGATGCGCCGATGGCCGTGCTGGTCGATGGCATGCCGGACAAGGCGTTGAGGCTGATGAAGGGCAGGCGCTCGATCTGGGCTGAGCCGGTCGTGGTCTGCACGTCGTTGGCAGAGGCCATGGGCTGGGCATCGCTGTCGAGCAGCACCAGGCGCTTGCTGGCATCGTAGGTGGAGCCGGTGCCGCTGATGCTGCCCGAGCGATCGAGCAGGTAGAGCGTGGCGCTGCGGGGGGCGTCGTCCCAGTCGATCTCCATCGTGGGCGTCTCGGGGTTGAGCTCGGCATCTTCGATGTAGAGCACGCCGGTCTGGCCATCGCCCTTGCGGTAGAGCAGCATGCGCACGCGGCCGGCCATGGCGTCGGTCTCGGGCGTCTGGCCTTCGGCGAAATCGGTGCTGGTGGCCTGCAACTCGATCAGCACGGACATCAACGTCTGGTTGTTCTGGATGACGCGCTTTTCAACGGTGAGCGTGCCTGTGCCCTTGGTCTGGCGCACCACGGCTTCCTCGTTGAGGAGCAGCATCGATGCCCATTCCAGCTTGCCAGCCACCTCTTCGCCGACCGTCAGGCTGAAGGGATCCTTGGCGATGTCGGCGCTGAAGTAGTTGGCGATCTCCTGGCGGCGCATGTAGATCTGCTGGGTGGAGACCTCTTCCTTCATTTGCGCGTCAGAGGTGGGCGCAGCCGCGGCGGGCGCATCGTCGCGCAGCAGCATGAGGCGGTTGCCCGCCATCTCCTTGGCCTGGTTCAGGATCACCGAGTTGGCCTGGGCCAGCACCTGTTCACCTCGCGTGAGCACGGTGGCTTCGCGGTCGAGCAGATCCAGGCCCACGGCCATCGTCACGCCGAAGCTGCCGTCGGCGCGGGCTTCGGTGCGCGTCAGGCCGTCCTGCTTGGCATCGGTGTCGTCCTGGCTGGCGATGCCGCCAGTGCGATTGATGCGCAGGCCCGAAGACAGGCGCTGCATGCCGGAAAGGTTCGAGCGAATGGCTTTGCTGGCCCCTGCCACGGCATCATCTTCCAGCTCTGCCTTGGCCGTGCTGCCCTTGTCGAGGTCACCCAGCACACGCGTGAACAGCGAGATGGGCAGGTGCGCCGTGGTCTGCCACCAGATGCCGGGCGAGACATCGGCCTGGGTCTTCACTTCACCATCGGGGATGAAGACTTCGACGTCTTCGAGGTTGCTCGGGTCGTCCAGGCCTTGTGTCAGCGAGATGCGCTGCATGTGCTGGGCTTCTTCGAGCATATGCGGCAGCACGTCGGCCCGCGCGGCGCGCAGGTGCAGGCGCACGCCTTCGCCGAACATGCGCTGGAGCTGCTCGGCCACATCGGTCTTGCCCGGGTCCACCGGCAAGTAGCCGGCCGGCGGCAGTTGCTGGAAGCCACTGTTGAACAGCAGGCGGTTGGCCGGCAAGGCGCCGCTGCCCACATCCAGCTTGGAGAGGCTGTCAGAGAGCTCGAACAGATCGGCACTGGAGCCCTTGACCTCGTCGATGGCCCATTGCTGATCGGCCTTGCTGAGCTTGCCGCCAAAGCGCTCGACCATCTTCTTGGCGCTGCTGGCGTACTTCTTTTGCAGCGCGGCGATCTCCTTGCGGGCCTTGTCGAGGGCTTCGCGAAGGTCATCGCAATCGCTGCCGGGGGTGACGCTGCCGGTGTCATCCAGCAGGCCGGAGAGCTGGCACTGGAACTGCAGGATCTGCGCGAGGTAGACGTTCCATGGGCGCATGGCCATGCGGCCTTGCCAGTAGCCGCGGGCCTGGCTGTCCATGCGCTCGCGGCGGGCGGCCCAGCTGTCGAAGCGGGCCGTGCTGCCATCGCGCATCAACAGGCCGATGGCCACTTCGTCGCGGCCATAGAGGCTCGCGGTGCCGCACCAGCCATCGCCCTGCAGGCCGGCACGGCTGAGCAGATCGTGCGTGCTGCCTGGCTCCAGCGTGAAGTAGGCCGAGGCGATGCGGTTGCGCAAGTGGGTGGTGGTCAGCGGGATCTTGGCGGTGGGCAGCTTGAGCGAGATGGGGCGCAGGCGCAGCACCAGGCCTTCGCGCCACCAAGGGTGACGTGAGTCGGACACGCAGGCCGATTCGCACAGCTTGCCGTAGACCGGTTCGTTGCCGCACAGGGCATCGATGGGGCCGACGGTGATCTCGTAGACCTGCAGGCCGGTGGTGGTGGTGTTGCCGGTCTTGCCCTTGTCGGCTTCGCCCAGGCAGGGCTGGAAGTCGGCATTGCCTTCGGGCGGGGCCTTTTCGGCCACCTTGATGAGGTCGTCGAGGCTGGCCTTGGCGCCGCTGACGCTCATCACGAAGTTGCCGGCCGGCGTGATGGCCAGGCCACCGGTGACGAACAGCTCGTTGCCCTTCACATCGATGCCCAGCCCGTGCACCACGCCCCATCCGCCCGCGACGTTGGACAGCTGCACGCGGGTGCGGTGGTAGGCCTGTTCCTGCGACAAGGCATCGGCCTTGAGGAACTTGCCATCGAAGTAGTGCAGCCGGGTCAGGGGGCTGGCGCCTTCGATGAAGGCGATGCCATCTTCAACCGGGGTTTCGGCGCATTCGGTGCTGAATTCGTTTGCATTGCCCATGGCGGACCTCTGTCTTGGTCAGGGATTCATTGAAGGGTGAGGGTGAGCGCGCGGCCTTCGCGGTCGGCGCGCGTGGCACCGGCCGGCAGGAGGTTGTCGCCCAGCAAGGGGGTGGCGCCATCGCCATGGATGGCGATGCGCACGAGCTGGCCGGCCGCAAGCGCCCGGTCGAGCTTGAGCGTGACGGTGGGGGGCTGGCCGGCCGCTTCGGCATAGCTGGCGTCCGTCACCGTGAAGACGGACCAGCCCGTGGTGGCATCGAACTGCGTGATGCCAAAGACATTGCCCAGCACGCTGGCCTTGGCGAGCTTCTGGTCAAAGGCGATGGTGACGACATCGGCTGCGGCGGTGGCTTTCCCGGCCAGGGGCTGTGGGCCGGCTTCGGGTGCTGGCGTGTCCAGCGAGGGCATCAGCAGGCTTTGCAGGGCGGCGGTGGACAGCAGGGTCTCGCGCACATGCAGGTTGATGTTGGCGATGTCGACCTGCCAGGTCTGGCCGTCCTTCTTGATGTGCACGCCTTCGAGGCGGGCCAGCGTCAGGCACAGGTCCTGCGGGTCTTCGGGATCGGGCGGGGCGATGTCCAGGCGGGCCAGCAGGTCGATGAGGGCATCGCGCTGCTCGGGGAGGTTCTTGAAGCCCTGGATGCGGTCGCGCAGGGCGGTGATGGTGGCCGAGTTCGACGCGGCGGCCGATGCGCTGCGCACGGTGTTCGCGGCGCTTGTGTTGGTGCCCGTGTCCAGCGGCTCGCGGCCGGGGCGGATGCGGCCTTCATCGATGGGCCGCACCACATCGGGCAACACGCGCAGGCGGCGCACCAGTTGCAGCTTCACCGTTTCGCACACGCGGGAGTAGGCGAGATCCGAGGCCTGGCCGGCACAGGGTTCGGCAATCGCCGGCACCGGGGAACTCAGGCAGGTGGCATAGCAGACGATGAGGTCCAGATCGGTGGTGAACTCGGTCTTGCCGATGAGGTCGCTGAAGTCGAGCTCTTTGGCGGCCACGCGCGCGGCCCACCACTTGGCGAGGTTGACGCACTGGTCTTCTTCCAGCACGAGATCGCGGCCCAGGGCATCGACGGCATAGCCCGAGCCCACGCGCAGTTCGGTGTCCTTGGCTTTGTAGCTCACCGGGTAGCCGGCCACCACGCCGTGGCCATGCAGCAGGCGCTGATGGCGGCGCGAGCGGCCGAGGTGAAAGCCTTGCTCCGCACGGAAGTCTTCCACGCCCAGCAGCTGGCCGAAGTGGTAGTTCAGCGTGCATTGCGGGTTGTCGGGCAAGGCGGCTTCGCAGCGGTCGCCGGTGGGCAGGCTGCTGCAGTCCGCGTTGAGGAGGGAGGTGCTGGCGCTCATGCTGGCTCCGTGGGGGTGCTCGGGGTGCTCAAGGTGCGCTGTGGGCGTTCAATGCTCATGGCGGGGGTCACAAGGCGATGTCACTAGGCAATGTCACTCGGCGATGTCGCGGGGGCCATCACAGGGCGAAGGCCGTGCCGCGTGCGGCTGCGCGTGCCAGGCGTGAGGCTGCTGTCTGGGCGGCGACCAGTGCGTCTTCGCTGGCCTGCCAGCCGCGCTCTGCCGCAGCCTGCTTGCGCTCGGCCAGCCGGCTCGCGGCCAGGGCGGTGACCAGATCGGTCTCCTTGGCGGCCAAGGTGGCGAGCAGGTCGGTGGCCACAGGGGCGCCCTTGAGCGTGCTCAGGCGTGCCTTGGCGATGTCGAGTTGGTCCAAGGCATCGAGCAGGGTGTCGGGCAAGGCCGTGATCCAGGCTTGCAGGTCGGCATAACCGGCATCCGCCTTGAGCTTGCCTTCTTCCACGTTGCGGTCGCTGATGGCCTTGGTCAGGGTCTCCAGCGGTGTCTTCAGATCGGCGGCATGGAGGTCGGCCAAGGTGGCATCGGGCTTGAGGGCGATGGCCTTGTTGTAGGCATCGTCGTAAGCGGCTTGTGCGGCACGCACGGCTTCATCGAGCACATCGACCTTCTTGAGCAGGGCCAGCGTGGTCTCGCGGGCACCGATCTTGGCGGCGTTGTGCAGCATCTGGTGCTGAGCGGGCGTGAGGATGGGCAAGGTGGCCGGCGGGTTGGGCGCGGGCAGGCTGGCCAGGGCTTTGAGCGTGAGGCGGTCATCGGCCATGCGGGGGGCCAGATCGAGGTAGGCGCGCACATCGGCCCAGGCCTGGTCGAAAGCCGCTTGCGCCTTGGCCAGGTCATCGTGGCTGGCGTTGAAGGCCGCGTTGAGGTTGCTGCGCTGGCCGCTCACCAGGGCGCGTGCCAGGTCACGGCGTGCGCGCACGCGCTCGAGCAGCAGGGGCTTGGTGGCATCGCTGGCCGGGAAGGAAGCCTCGACGCGCGCGGTGGCGGTGGCGGCAAAGTCCGTCAGGGCCTTGGCGGCATCGGTGGCGATGTCCTTCCACACACCGGCTGTCAGCGCCGTGCCGATGCGCACGCGTTCGGCTGCGGCCTTGAGTGCCTGGTCTGCCTGGGTCTTGGCTGCGTCGGCATCGGCCACCAAGGCGGCTTCGCGCGCTTCCAGTTGTGTGAGCTGGGCTTGCAGCGTCTGCGCCATCCATTCGGTCTTGGCCTGGATGGCCTCGGCTTCGCGCAGGGCGATCAGCTCATGGTTGAGCTGCACCAGCAGTGGGTCGCCATCGGCCGGTGTGGGGATGGCGGCCAGCTTCTTGCGGATGCCTTCGACGGCGGCCTTGGCGGTCTCCACCGTGTCGGCCAGATCGCGCAGGTTCTTGCGGGCCTTCTGCCAGTTGTCCAGCGTGGTGGCCTTGTCGGCGCGCACGGTGGTCAACACCGCCTGGATGCGGGCGGCTTCGTCGCTCCAGTATTGCGTGAGGGTGCTCATGAGGATCCTCCTGTGATCGGGTCCAGGCCGTTTGAAGATGAAAGGGATGACATGGCAGAAAGGGCTGCCAGGTGTTCGGCGGGGTAGCCGGGATGGGCCTTGCCCGCCTTGTCGAACTCGCGCTCGATGGCCCAGAGGAAGTGGCGCTGCGCGATGGGCTGCCCGGCCGATGCAGCCAGGAAGGCCGCGGCCAGTGCCGCGTTCTTGATCTGGGCGCCCGAGAGGGGATACCAGTCGGCCAGCTCGGGCAGGTTCACATCGCCGGCCAGCGGGGCTTGTGCGGGCAGGTGCAGGCGCCACAAGGCGGTGCGCACGGCGGCATCGGGCTCGGGGAACTCGACGATGAACTCGAAGCGGCGCGAGAAGGCGTTGTCCATCTGCGAGCGCAGGTTGGTGGTCAGCACCGCCACGCCTTCGTAGCGCTCCAGGCGCTGCAGCAGGTAAGCCGTTTCGAGATTGGCGTAGCGGTCCTGCGCGTCGTGGGTCTCGGTGCGCTTACCGAACAGGGCATCGGCCTCGTCGAACAGCAAGAGCGCACGCGAGCGCTCTGCCACGTCGAAGACGGCGGCGAGGTTCTTCTCCGTCTCGCCGATCCACTTGCTCACCAGGCTGGCCAGGTCGACCACCAGCAGATCCACGCCGAGGGCGCGGGCCATGACCTCGGCGGCCAGCGTCTTGCCGGTGCCGGGCCGCCCATAGAACAGCATGCGCACGCCGCGGCGATCCTGACGGCCTTGGGCGAAGCCCCAGTCATCGAGCACGGTGAGTTGCTGCAGCACGCGGCGCACGGCCGATTGCAGTTGATCGACGGCCTGCGTGGGCAGCAACAGCTCATCCCAATGGGCTTGGGGCAGCACGCGGCTGAGGCCCGCACGCTGCACGGCGGCGGTGCGGGCGCGCACGCAGGCGCCGATGTCGTCGAGGTGCAAGGGCGCTTCGGCCAGTTGCTGGCGCAAGGCCAGATCACGCACCACATCGCGCGCATCGTCGGGCTCGATGGGGTAGCGGGCGGCCAACACATTGGCCTGGGCGCCCAGTTGCGGCAGCAGGTGTTGCCAGAGCTGGCGACGGGCCACGGCCGGCAAGGGCTGGATGGGCAGGCGGATCTGCGGCAGGCCCAGATCGGGCAAGTGCGAGGCCTGGGTGGCACTGGCGATCACGGGGATCTGCCATGCGGTGTGCGTGAGGGCTGCGGGATCGGGCGCGGCCATGGCCTCGCGCCGGCCGTCGGGTGCGTCGTCGTGCCGGTCTTCCAGCCAGATGCACGATTGGTACAGCCAGGCCAGCGACAAGGCCGGCTTCCATGCGGCCACGGCCTGGGCTGCTGCGCCTTGCACTTCGTGTGCGGGCTGCCTCACGGCCGATGCCTGCGCTGCACCCAGCAGGGCGCGCACACGGGTCTGGCGCATGGCGGCATCACCACCGACCAGGAGCAGTTGGCAAGGCAGGCCTTGTTGCAGGGCCTTGATCGCCTGCTGTACTTCGGGTTGCAACAGCCAGTGGGCCAGGCCGGGCACCTGCTCGAAGCCGGCCACCAACGGGTGGCCCGGCTCGGTGGGCGTGCGGGCCATCAGGGCCGACCACAGACCAGCGCCGGGCATCAAGGTGCGCCCATGCCAGGGGCCATCGCCGTGCAGCTGGATGAGGCCCAGGTGCGCCAGCGGGCTGCGCAGCAGCAGATCCTCCACCGCATCGCGCAGGGGCTCGCGCAACTCGGGGTTCTCGGCCTCCAGCCACGACAAGGCCAGCGTGACGGTGGGCCATGACCAGGCTTGCGGATGGGTGAGGCGGCACAGCGTGGCCAGGCCTTCGTGCCACTCGGGCAGGCAGGCCAGCAGCAGCAGGTCGCAGGCGAGGTCCGCGTGTTGGGCGGGGGTGAGGCTGGGGGCTCCGGACGGGTCTGGCCACTGTCCTTGTGACGGCGCTTGTGACTGCGGCTGTGCCTGTGCGAGGGCCTGCGCTTGTGCGTGAACGGTGGCGTGTACGTGCGCTTCGATCAGGCCGTGCACGCGGCGCAGGGGATGCAGCGGGGCCTGGGCCTGAAGGGCGAGCCGTGCGACGTCTTGGCCTGCCTTCATGGACGGCATGGACGACGAGGGCTGTGCAGCCAGCGACAAGGCCTGCGCGGTGGCGATGGCCGCGGCCAGGTCGGCCGGCGCATCGGCGCGCGGCGGCAGTTGCGCCTGCAAGGCGCGTGCAAGCCGGCCGGCCACCTGGGCCAGGGCATGGCGGCTGTGGGCGCGCAAGGTGTCGGTCCACTCATTCATAGCGGATCCTCACGACAGCTTGCAAGGCGGGCACCCAGCCCGGGTCCAGATCCAGGCCGATGCGGCGGATGCGGGTGTCGACCTGCTTCAAGTCCAGGTACAGCTCGATCCAGCCGGGCTCGATGTGCAGGCGGCCCGGACGCTGGCAGACCCAGTCCATGCGCGGGGCCGGCGCATCGGGCAGGGCCTCGTCCAGCCAGTGCGACCAGCTCGCCACAAGTTGATCGGCCTGGGCTTGTGTCGCTGGCGGAATGGGCTGTGCGGGCTGGTGGGATGTCAGCACCTGCATGACAGGGTCGTCGACGGGAACGTGCAGGGCCACGGCCAGCGCCTGCATCTGCAAGGGGCTGGGCGGCACGGCCTGATCGCCCAGGTGACGCAGCCAGAACAGGGCGCCGGCATGGGCGGTGTGCAGCAGGGTGGTGGACGAGCCGAGATCGGGTGCCTCGGGCAGCTCAGCCTGGGCGGATGCATCGGGCCGTGGCAGGGTGTGACCCTGCGCCTCCAGGCCGGCATGCTGATCGGTTTGCTGATCTGCCCGAAGACCGGCCAGCACATCGCCATGCGATGGCATGCGGGCCTGCGTGGCGGAAGCTTGATCACGCTGGCCACGTTCCGATGTGGCAGCCGGCGCACGGGCAGAGCGGCGCCTGCCCTGGCCTTCTGCCTGGTTTGCAAGGCCTTGCCATGCCCGGCGCGCGTCATCCAACTGACGCTGAGATGCGGTGGCATCGGGCCCGTGTGGCCAGCGCAAGGCGGCCAGCCATGCTGTCAACACATCGCCCAGCATGCGCGCTGCTGCGGGCTGGCGCTGCGCCCAGGCCAGCAAGGCCTGCGCGCTGGGCCCTTCGCCTGCAGCCGGGCTTTGCGGGGCGGGGGGCACTGCGTCATGCAAGGCGCGGGGTGCATCCAAGGCATGCGCTGGCGCAAGCTCGGCCAGGGCCGACATCCAGGCGCGGGTCTGCGGTGCCGCGACCCACCAGCCCTGCCAGATCTGACCAGGCAAACGCCTGACCCAGGTCGTCAGCACGCCGTGATCGGCCTCGGCCTGCAAGGCCTGGTGCACCACGGGCCAGATCATCTCCGGGCGGCTGTGCAGCAGGCGCGCACCGTGTAGCAGTGCATCCGATGCCGCGCGGCCTTCACCACCAAGCAAGCCCATCTGGCGCCAGGCCCATTGGCGGCCGGTTTCACCCAGGGCACTGCGGTGGATGAGATCGGCCAGCCCATGGCGCCAGCTGCGGTAGCGCAGCACGTTGCGGGCATCGCCTTCATCGGCGGCGGCCTGCACGGCCTGTTGAAGATGCTGGATCCACACGCGACCGGCTTCGGCGGCCGGTGTGTCGGGCCGCCAGCGCACATGCAAGGGCAGGCGATGGATGAGCAGCCACTCGTCATCGGCCACCATGCGGCCCACCAGCTCGCTGGCATCCTGATCGGCAAAGGCCTCGTGCCATTGCTGTACCTGTTGATCATCCAGGGGCACGGCGCTGAGGAAGCGGCTGTTCAGGCGGCCCACCTTCAGGCTGCCAGGGTGCATGGCGGTGCTCATGAGCGGGCCTCCGTCGTGGCAGCCGATGGCAGGCCGTCCAACTCCGGCCGGCCCAGCAGGTAACCCACGCCCAAGGCCGCTTCGCCGACGATGGCCGGCTCGAAGCCCGCGCCCTGCCCCACCACGGCCGAGATGCCCACATGCGTGCCCACACCCACGCGGATGCCGCTGTCGGCGGTGCACAGCGTGAAGTCGGTGTGCGCGGGCTTGTGCAGCTCGATGAGCCGCTGCACGCAGCGCAGTTGTTCGGCATTCAGCGCGGCGGCCACGATCACGGTGAAGCGGTGGGCGAACTCGTCGAAGTCCACCGGCCCGGCATCGGCCATGGGCTGCACCTGCGGATCGCCGATCAGCCCGCCCACACGGAAGCCCACGCCCAACACCGCCTGCGATTCGTTGACGATGTCATTGCCCACCACGCCGCCACCGCGCAGGCGGAAGTTCTCCAGGATGACGACCTTGGCGCCTTCGGTGAGGATCTCGATCATGCGGCGCAGGCTGGCCACGGTGCCACGCGTGCGGAACATGCCGGCGGCCTCTTGCACCATCTGACGGCGCACCGCCTCGGGCCAGCACGGATCGAGCGCCAGCCCGATGAAGGAGCCCAGCCAGGGCAAGGCATCGCCCGGTGTGATGCGCGGATCGAGCAGGCGATGGCGCTGGGTGGACACGCCCTCCCATTCGTCCAGCATCGCGGCCATGGGCATCAGGAAGCGGTGCAGGAAGTCGCGCGCAGGCAGCTCGTTCCACAGCGTGCGCGGCAGGTGGCGCAGCAGTGCGTGGCCCGGGTACTCGGCGCGCACGCTGCGGATGCGCGGGGTCTTGTGGCGCGTGCCCTGCAGTTCGAGCACCAGCCAGAGGTAGCGGCCGGGCGGTGCCATCACGGGCGCATCGAACCAGCTCATGCCCTCTTCCGGCGCGGGCGAGAGCGGGCGTTGGGATTCATCGCGGTACAGCGTGCCTGCACCGTCTTCATCGGCCATGGCCCAGACCTGGGCGGACAACAGCGGCGTCAACTCAGGCTGCGGCACGAGCGTGAAGTCGGGATCGGCAACGCCGACAGGCGGCTTGGCGGGCAGCGCATCGATGTAGTCCAGGTCATCGCGCGTGAAGGCCCACACCTTGACGGCCGTGCCCTGCGGCACACAAGCTTCAATTTGCAGGCGGCCCCAGGTGCTTTGATCATGGCCGCTGTCCAGCGCAAAGCCGAAGACCAGGCCGCGGGTGCGGTACTGACGCCGTGCGGGCGCAGCATGGCGCAGGCCTTGCGCCGTCCAGTAGGCGATGCGCCCATCGGGCGCGATGGCGATGCCGCTGCCGTCATAGCCCGGCGCGCTCAAACCCGAGGACTGCACGGCCGGCTGCCGGCCCAGCCAGCGGATCTGCACGAAGTCTTGCCCCGGCTGGGTGGCCAAGGTGATGGGCGTGCCGGTGGCGGCATCGTCGGCGCCGCTGACGATGTCGATCACATCGGCCAGCGTGATGGACGAGGTGTTGTGCAGCGCCTGGACCTTGGAGAGCATTGCCCCGGGGTTGACCAGCACCCACGCCACATAGGGCCCCTGCACGCCGCTCTGAACGGCCTTGGACACCGTGAGCCGCGCCGCACCCGGCACCGCAGGCCAAGTGGTGCGCACCGGCGCATCGCAGGGGCCGATCTGCCAGGTGCTGCCATCGGCCAGCAGCACGAAGACCGCGGCCCCACAGGCGGCCACATCCAGCGGCACCTGGGCAAAGTCGATGCGACGGGCGACCTCCTGCTGCCAGGTGTCGACGAGCCACACGCATGAACGCGCCGGATCGGTGACGTACAGGTAGTCGGCCTCGTCGCTGGCGATGGCGGTGGGCTGCTGAGGCAGGTCCGCCGTGGCCGGCGTGCTTTCGCCATCGGCCTCGTTGCCCGGGCCGGTGACCACGAAGGGATGCACATGGCCATCGGGCACGCCGAGCTGGCTGGCATCGCCCCAGACCACGTATTCGAGATGGCCCTGGGCCTGCGCCGCATCGACCACGGCATGGAAGAGCCGGCAGCGCGCGTCAAACGCCAGCCCGCCCCAGTCAACCTGCTGCGCCGCCGGCCAGGCCGTGGCCTTGGCCGAGGTGTCCGGCGCCAGCGTGAGCTCGTCGCCCAGCAAGGCGGTGTCCTGGAACGCGCAGCGCCGCCAGTGCGGCAGGCCTCGCATCAACAGGGTTCCGGCATCGGGGATCAGGCGCATGGTGCTTCGGCGATCTCAGGGTTCAAGGTGGTCAGCAATCCGTGTTCAGCACGGGCACCGGCACGGGCTGTTGCGTCAGCGGTGGGCGCACGGCTTCGCCCGGCTTGGGCAGGGCGGTGCCATCGGCCACCACGGTGACGGCGGCCAGTTCGGGCACGATCCAGTCGGCCAGGGTCACGGTGGTGGCGGGCGCCCATTGGCGTGTGCCATCGGCATTCACCGTTTCCTTGTCCAGCCGCAGATCGCCGATCCACGCCACGCCTTCGGCCTGCATGGCCACGCCTTCGAGTTCACGCGCCATCACGCGGCGGCCCAGCGGCCAGCCTTGCCCCTCGGGGCCATACGGCGGCATGGGCGAGAGGTATTGGCGCAGCAGGATCTCGACCCAATCGCGCACAGCATCGAGCCCATAACCATCCTTGACCTTGACCGACAGGGCCACGGCCACGCGCTGGTAGGTCGGCGGGATCACATGCAGCTCAGTGGTGACCAGGCGCCAACGGTCCAGCCAGGCGCAGACCTGGGCCAGCTCGAAGGCATCGGGCACGGGGGCATTGGGATGTTGCGGATCCTGGGCGGGCCACACCACCACGCTGACGTTGCCCGGCTTGGGGCTGAGCGAAGGCGCATGCAGCAAGGGGATGCATTCGGCGCGGCCGATGCTGACGGTGGGCGTCTCCAGGGCCAGCGTGGCGAAGTCATCGCGCGTGACGGCGCGGTGGTTGCGGCGCAGCTCGGCGGGGATGCGCTTCAAGGCGGCATCGATGCTTTCGGCATCCACCCCGCCCCAGGCCGGCAGCGGGTTGCCGATGACCAGCGAGAGGCCACCGGGCCGGCGCAGCGGCAGCGGCGGCGTGGGGCTGGGCATCAGGTCGCCCCACTTGTTGATGGCCAGGGCAGGCACATTGCCGACCGCCCCACCACCCCAGCGATAGCGGTTGATGCGCACGCGCTCGCCGATCTGCGGGAAGTTGTCGCCGAAGCGCACGGTGCCGGCCTCGCCATCCACGCTGAAGTGGCGATCGGTGGCACCGCTGTTGTCCAGGTTCTCGACCTGGGTCCATGCCGTCCACACGCCACCTTCTTCGACCTGCAAGTCCAGCGGATCGTCCTGCACATTGAGCACGGGGGCATAGGCCAGCTGGAAGGCCTGCTCGGGCTGGCCGTTGCCGGTGCCCAGCAACTCGGGCGCGGCCGTCACCGATTGCTCGACGGGCAGCACGTTCAGGCCCAGCCACTGCACCTCGCCGATGCGGCTGCCATCGCTGCGCCACACGCGCATCCAGAACCAGACCTTGTCTGCGCGTTCGTCGTCCAGCTCGGGCGGGAACTCGCCGGTGCCGGCCAGGCCCGGGCCGGGCTGCGGCACACCCAGGCCGCTGGTGTCGGCCGGCAGCTCGATGCGGATGGTGCCTTCCCGCGTGAAGCCCTGGGTGCTGTCACCCGAGACGCGCAGCGGCATGTACTGCGGCTGCCCATCGGCCTTGAGCGTGAGCATGGAGGCCTGCCACCAGCAGGTGGGTGCCTGGCCGGGGCCGCAGGTGGCGGCCTCTTGCGCATCGGGGAACCAGGCGGCGGGCGAGAAGCCCAGGCTCAAGGCCGCCGTGCGCCCGGGCCCGGCATTCAGGCCGCTGGTGCGCGGATCGAACGCCGGGTTCTTGCTGCGGTTGAACACCGCGATCCACACACAGCCATCGACCGTGCGCGAGAAATCCACCGCGGGCGATTGCCCATCCGCTTCCAGCTTGACGATGTCATACGGCGCCACGCTTTCGAGCTGGCCTTTGGCTTGCAACGAGACCGCATCGATGCTGGCCTGCACGGTGTCGCGCACCTCGGCATCCTGGTCCTTCAGGAAGGCGGTGACGGCCGAGGGCGAGTTGTCGCTCAGGCGCGCCTGCCGCGCCACGGTGACGATGTCCAGCGGCCAGACGGTCGCATCCTGCTGCACGGTGAACAGCGTCTTGCCGGCCTTGAGCTGGTCGCCCGCATACACGCTCACGCCCAGGTCCAGCTCGCTGCTCACGCGCACGAGTGCATTGGCCGGCCGCGCAGGCATCAGCGGGATGTCCAGCAGCTTGAGGAAGGCCAGGCGCGTGGCCTCGGGGATCTGGTTGAAGCGGAACTGCAGGCCTTCGCCGAGGTAGGCGAACAGCTGCAGCAGCGTGATGCCGGGGTCGCTGTCGAGGTGGTCCGTCCACTGCGGGTTGTAGACGGGGATGCGGTTGCGCAGCTCGGCGAACAGGTCCTCGAAGCTGCGGTCGTCCAGCACGGGCGTGATCAAAGGCATGTCGGGCCTCCTGCGCCGTGCATCTCAAGGATGAAGAAGGGCGAGCACCACATCAGCTCTGCTCCAGATAGAAGGGGTAGACGAGCACGTCCTGACGGCCATCGAGCACGTGCGCGTAGTGGATGTCGATCTGCACCATGGCGCGGTCGTCGGTCGGGTTCACGTTGACTTCGATCACCTTGACGCGCGGCTCCCAGCGGGTCAGGGCGTTGGTGATCTCGCGTTCGATGCCGGCGCGTGTGGCCGGGTTGTTGGGCGCCATCAGATAGCGCCGCAGGCCGCAGCCGAAATCCGGCCGCATCACGCGCTCGCCCGGTTCGGTATCGAGGATGGTGAAGATGGCCTGGCGCACCTTTTCAGGCCCACTCACCACGGGCAGGCGGCCCCTGTGCATCGGGCGCGATGGGCTGGCCCAGGCCCTGACCCAGGCGGCGGTAGCGGTCGAGGTGCTGGTTCATGGGGGTGGTGGATGAGGCGGCCATGGTGTGTGCTTCCTGTGCGCGGTCAGGCCATGCCGGGCTTGAGGGCCGGCGGCGTCCACACCGGCACGACGGGGTCTTCGTACACCAGTGGCTTCGCCCACGGGGGGCGGCGGGATCAGGCTGCCATCGGCCTGTACATGGTCCTTGAGCGCGGCCTGGTCCAGCATGGATTGATCCAGGCTGCCGAGCGTGTTGGCATCCAGCTTGTTGAGTTGGGGGGCGTCATCCAGGCCGGCGTTCTGCTGCATGCGCGACTCCAGCGCGCCATCGCTGCTGTTGCCCTTGACGAGGTGATCGAGCAGATCGGCGGCCTTGACCAGCGTCTCCGTGCCTTCGACCTGCACCTTGAAATCCGCCTCCAGATCGATGCCCGGCGGGGTGACGGCCAGCGCCGCATCCAGGCCCGCACCGGCCGTGACCGACGGGCGGGATGCAGAAGCGGAACACCAGCAGGAACCACAGGTTGAAGATGAACACCACGATCGGCAGAAACAGGTTGAGCACGAACAGCGCGATCAAGGTGATCAGGGGGATCGAGAAACTGCAGATGGCCTCGCCGCCCATGCTGCCGCCGTCTTCGACCGAGGTGCCGTCGATGGGGGCGGCAGGTGCTGCGGCTGCACCATGCGAACGGGTGACAGCCGGCCCTTGGGGCGCGTGGCCGCCTGAGCCGCCAGCTCGCGCAGATCGGGCAGCTTGATGGTGATGGGGCGGTTGGCCGAGCCCAGCACATCGAAGGGCGCGGCCACACGGAAGGACTCGGTGGGGCGGCTCCAGGTCAGCGGGCCGTGGCAATCGGGCTGCTTGCCGACGCGGCCGAGACAGGGCTCATGGCGGCGCACGAAGCAGCGCACTTCATACGTGAACTGGTCATCGAAACGGGCCTGGCCAGTGTGATCGTGCTGCAGGCTGGCGGTGGGCACCACGCCGTAGTACATCGTGCGGCCGGCGGCGTCGTGATGCGGCTCGCGCGGGTCGGGCACCAGCGCGAACATCGGGTAGACGTGTTCGCTGGACTGGCCATCGCCCCGCCAGATCTCGCCCGTCTGCGCAGCATCGTCCAGCTCGCGCCACTGGCCGAAGGTGGTGCTGGGCCGGCCGTTGACCATGGTCGGGAACCAGCCTTCGATCTTCGTGCCGATGCCATGCGACTTCTGCCAGGCGGCGAGGTCTTCGCGCGCTTCGTCCACCTTGTCCTGCTGGTGCTGCATCAGCGCAGACCACGAGCCGTGGCCCTTTTCCTGCGCGATCTTGAGCTGGCGCGCCTTCACATTGGCCAGCAGATCGGTGGCGGCCTGACGGGCCTTGTCCGACAGGGCCGTGGCGATGCCGGCCTGCGCCTCCACACCGGCCTGCTCCAGCGTGAACAGCTCGAACAAGGCGGCCTCTTGCGCACGCACCTTGGCCTGCGCTTGCCGGATCTGATCCAGCGGCACGTTCTGCGGATTGGTGCTGGTGCGGCGTCGCACCACGAAGCCGGCCTGGCAGACTTGGTCACGGCCCACGCGCGGCAAGCCCGGCGCATCGCAATGCAGCTCGCAGGTCACCAGGTAGTGGCGATCGTGCGCGGGCTGGTAGAGCTTGCGCAGGTTGGTCGGCGCCAGACGCCCTTTGTACAACTGGTTGGCGTCGGCATCCTCCTTCTTCGCTGGCTCGCCCTTCTGGTTGAGCAGCATCAGCATGCGGCCCCACTTGGACTTGTCCAGCTTGACCAGATCGAAGTTGTTGACGACGTCGATGACCGGGTCGTATTTGAGCGAATGCTGGGGCCTGGCCAGGAAGCCGTTGATGAAGTCATCGCCCGCGAACTTCTGCAATGCAGGTGCGGACTGGCGGCCGGCCGCCGGCAGACCGGGCTGCGGCCAGCGATACCACGGGCCTGTCAACATCCACTGGGCCCCGGTGGTGCTCGCGGTGGCGGCCGTGCCGGCCTTGGAGGCGGCTGCGTTCACCATATGTTGCCCGCCCCCGGCGTGTAGCTCGGCGAGATCACGCCGCTGCTGGCGATCAGCGTCTGGCACTGCACCACGCCATCGGCCGTCACCATCGGCGCGTGCAGGTTCACCGCCGAGGCATTGACCTCCACCGTCGAGTTGGCCGTGATGCTCACCTGCCCCGCGATGTTGATGACGATCTTGCAGCCATTGCTGTGCGTGACCGAGATCTCCTGCGCGGCATCGTCCATCACCAGCTTGTGGCCGCTTTGCATCTCCACCGTCACCTTGGCCGCGCCTTCGGTGTCGTCGAACTCCAGCTTGCTGCCCGAGCGCGTCTTGAGCACGCGCTTGTTGTTGGCGGCCTGCGCAGCTTCCGGCAAGGCCTTGCGGCCGTTCCAGCACGCGCCCACGATGTAGGGCCGCGAAGGATCACCGGCCTCGAAGGCCACCACCACCTGCGAATCCACCTCGGGCAGGATCTCCAGGCCCTGGTCGTCGTCGGCATACGGCGTCAGCAAGGTGGCCCAGGCGCGCACCGTCTCACCCGCCTGTCCGAAGGACGGGAACTTGACCTGGATGCGGCCCTTGTTGTCCGGGTCGACCAGATCGCTCACGATGGCCGGGTACACGCCATACCAGCGGGGGCCTTCGCCATCGGGGATGAGGCGTTGATCGTGTGGATGGCTCATCAGGACATCCTCCCGATCCAGGCGCGCTCGGCCTCGAAGTGGGTGCGGTAGCCGTTCGTCAGGTCGTATTGATGGCGCACGCGGGTGACGTAGTAGCCATCGCCTTCGAAGGCCGGCGACACGCGCTCCAGCCGCAACAGCGCGCCCACCTGGATCTGCGACAGGCCATCGGCCACGCCGTGCGCCGTGATGAAGCGCCTCGCCCGCGCCAGCATCGAGGCCTTGGCCCAGGCACGCGCTTCGTCGCCCTTGAGCGGCACCTCCCTGACGCGGTGGCTGACACGGTCACCGAAGGCGCGCTGCAGCACGGTCACGCCATGCGTCTGGCCTTGCGCCTCGGCGGCCACTTCGCTTGCGGCGGCCTGCTCATCGATGGACTCGGCCTGTGCATCGTCCCAGCCGCCCACATGCACCTCGCTGCGCTGCTGCGCCAGATCCGCACGCAGGCGCACCGAGATCAGGCTGTTGCCTTGAATGAGCGTGATCTGCTGGCCCTGGCGTTGGTCGCGCGTGGCCATGTGCAAGGTGTTGCCGTCGAGCCAGACATCGGCGCCCATGCGGCGCGCGCGCTCGCGCAGGAAGGCCAGATCGCTCTGGTTCCACTGCTGGATGCTGGCATGCGTCGGGCCATCGACATCGGCCTGGCCCTGCAGGCCATGCTGCGAGGCGATCTGCTGGACGAGATCTGCATCGCTCACGTTCTCGTACGTCTTGAAGCGGCGCGTCATGCGCAGGTCCATCAACTTGTCTTCGGCCATCAGCGTGACCTCGGGTGCACGGCCCTGGTCCATGCTCAGCTCCAGCGCGCTGACGCGGCCCTTGAACACCTCGCCACGCGCGGCCTCTGCGCCCATGTTGACGATCACTTCCTTTCCGAAATCCAGCACCGCGCCATCGAGCCAATGCAGTTGCTCATTGGCTTGCCCGTCGCGCGGGCCGATGGCGGTGAGCACCGCGTGCAGGCGCTTCATGCCGTCGATGTCTTCCTCCACCTGCATGAGGACGAGATCGCGCGTGAGATCCGGCTGGACCTGCTGGTCGACCTTGAACTCGGGGCGGGCGTTGCCTTGCAGGGGCAAGGGGATGACGGACATGGGGCGACAGGTTCGGGTTGAAGGGCAAGAAGGGCAGAAGGGCCGTTGGTGGGCGTGGTCAAGGCGATGGCGTTCAGTCGTCGAAGCGCCAGGCGGCGGTGCGTGCGCTCAGCTCTTCGCTGCGGCGGGCCATCTCTTCCCATCGTTGCTGGGATTGCGGCGAAGGCAGGGCCGTGGCCGCCGCAGCACCACCGCTGCCGCCTTCTGCCGGGGCATCGACCTCCACGGTGCTGTCGATTTCAGAGATGGCAATCGGCATGGGGCACTCCTGATTCGGTGATCGCTCGGTAAGCGGAAGTAAGGGGCAAGCGGCGGCAAGACGGCATGGTCGACCTCAACGTGCCTTGCGGCTGCGCGCGCCGCGGCAGCCACAACCCGGTGCGCGCGTGCTGCTGGCCTGGCTCACACGGGCCTTGCCCTTGAGCGCGGTGCCGCCCGATGAAGCCGCGGTGGGCGACACGCTGGCCGGCGCACGCAGGGCCGTGGCACTGTTGCGGGCGCTGCCGGCGCCGGAAGATGCCGCCACCGTGGTCGTGTTCCAGCCAGGCTGTGTCGGGTCGATGCGCGAGGCCGACATGCGTCCTGAGCCGAATCGCGGTCTCAAAGGCACACCGGCGCCCCAGGGCCGGTCATCGGTGTCGTTCGTAGGCGTGGCACCCAGCCCGAAGGCACTGCGGCTTTGCGTGGCGCCTTGCTGGTGCACCTGGCCCTTGGCCTGCGTGATGCTGCCTTGCAAGCCGCCCTGCACGGCCAGCGCCTGGCCATGTCGAACGGCCTGCTCGCGGCCCGCTGCGGCCTGCGTGGTGGAGGAAGAGGACGCCGCGCCAGCGGCCTGTCGCTGATCCACCAAAGGCAGCCGAGACGTGGCCCGCGCGGGATCCTTGCCCTGCGCACCCAGCCCCGTGGCCGTGCCCTGCCCCAGGCCCGATGGCAACGACACCTCCTGCCCCAGCTTCAAAGCCAGCGGGTTGTCCATGCCGGCCGACATCGCGCGCCAGGCCGATGGATCCAGCCCGGCACGTGCAGCCAGTTGCGCCAGGCTTTCACCGGGCATCGCCTGCATCACCTTGTCGATGGGCAGCTTGCTGCCTTGCGTGCCGGGTGCACCGGTGGGCAGCCCGTTGCTGCCACCCGCGGGCGATCCCAAGGCATTGCCTTGCGCCGATGATCCCGACGAGCCCGACCCAGATCCCGCGCCCTGCCCCGCCCCGTTGGTCTGCGAGGCGGCATACGCCCAACGCGGATCCTGGCCCTTGATGGTCACCGCCACCTTGGCGCGCAGCGGCGTGCCATCCGCATCGAAGAAATCGATGTCGAGGTTGGCGCTTTCCATCACGCCCTGCACCTGGAAGCTGCCCCACTCGAACACCACGCGCGGCGGCGCTTCCTGCCCGGGCTGCGCGCTGCGCGGGCGCACGAAGCGCTCCACCGCGGCCGTCTTGCGCAGCACGTCGCCGCCTTCATCGGCGGTGTCGAACACCAGGTCGAAGCTGACCTGCATCTCACCCGTGCCGGGCCGCTGGCGCCCCTGCGCACCCGATTGCTGGCCACCGGCCGTCTTGTTGCTGATCTGCACGCGCAGCGAGGTCGGGTTGAACTGCACGTCCACCCATTCGCTGCCCTCTTGCGCGCCGGTGCCCGAGCCGATCTCGCCCAGGCGGGCCTTCACCAGTTCGGTCATGCGTCGGCCTCCGCGGGCAGCAGGCGCAGGCCTTCGTGCGCGATGGTGAGCTCCTCGATGGCAATCTCGCCTGTCTTGGCGTTCAGCTCCGGGCCCTTGATGCGTGCAGGCAGGCCGCGGTCGAACATCCAGCTCGCCCGCACCTCGCCTTCGGCACTCATCACGTTGATCACGCCGTCATAGCGGCGCACCGGGCGCACGCCATTGATGATGCGCTGCATCCAGTGCCACAGCTCGGTGTTGACCTTGCCATCGCTTTCATCCGGATAGAACATGCCGCGCTTGAGCACCAGCGGCTGGAACTTGGCGCGGCCCACGCGGCGCACGATGCCGTTGTTGCGGCCGCCTTCGATGTAGTCCTGCACGTCCATCTCGATGTCCAGGCCGCTGACTTCCTGGAAGGCGCCGCCCCCCAGGATCTGCTGGCCCTGTGGCGGCTCATAGCCTTCGCCGGCACCGGGCAGGCGCTGGCGGCCCGCGACCACATCGGGCGAGGCGATCAGCCGCACCTCGAAGCGGAAACTCGTGAGCAGCAGGGACGATGCAAGGCTGGGCATGGCGCGGGTCAATCTTCGAAACTCAAGGTGCCATCGCCATCGCGGCGCAGGCGCACGAGGATGAACTCCAGCGGCTCGGCCGGTGCCACGCCGATCTCGATGAGCAGCTCGCCGCGGTCCAGCCGCGACAGCGAGGTGTCCAGCCGCACGAAGAAGGACTGGCTCTCGGTGCGGCCTGCAAAGGCGCCGGCCTGGAACAGCCGCCGCAACAGCGATTCGATGGCGCGCTGCAGATCACGCCACAGCGTGGGGCCGTTGGGCTCGAACACCGCCCATTGCGTCTCGATGCGCAAGGTGCGGCGCAGCATCAGCATCAGGCGGCGCACCGACAGCTGGCGCCAGTCCATATCCTGCGACAGCGTGCGCGCGGCCACCAGGGCGATGCCATCCGGCTCGCGCACGAAGCAGTTGATGTGGATCGGGTGCAGGGCATCGGCGCGGCCTTCGGGCTGCGCTTCGGCCACATGGATGATCTGGCGCGCAACCTCGTTGGCCGGGCCGTGCTGGATGCCGCGCTCGATCTCGCGGCGCGCAATGATGCCGGCCGCCACGGCGCTGGGCGGCAAGGGGCGCTGGCGTGCCTGACCCACATCCTGCCCCAGCGCCGTGCGCCGGATCGGCAGCAACCAGGGGTGATAGGCCGCGGCATAGGTGCTGTCAAAGCGCGCGCGCCACTGCTCGATGCGGGCCTGAGACAGGCCGGGCGGCACGTCGAGCAAGGCGATCAGATCCTGCGTGGCCTCACAGAAGTCGATGACCTGCTGCTGCAGGCCGATGATGGTCTGCAGGTCTGGGTTCAGAGCGGGGGTCGAGGATCAGGCCCGTGAGCGCATTGGGCGGTGTGAGCGTGCCAACGGCGGTCTCGGCCACATCGACACAGGTGGAGAAATCCGCCCCGGCCGAGCCCGTGCTGATGGGCGGCTCGGCCCCCTGGTCGGCAAAGGCGGCGGGCACATACAGATCCGGCACGATCAACTGCGTGACGCTGGCCAGACCGGAGCCGGGCATCGCGCCGGCCCCTTCCATGGGGGCCAAAGCCGTGATGCCGGCTCCTGGCTCATCGCTGGCGGCGGACCAGTTCACATCGAAGAAATCAGAAGGAGAGATGCTGCCGTAGCCATCCGCCACCTCCAGTAGCAACTGGCTGCGGCCCTGCTGCAACTCGATGCGTGCATCGGCCGGCACCAGTCGGTCAGCGACCCACGCGGGGTGCGGCCACACCAGCGTGGACTGCTCGCACAGCACGTTGACCAGGCTTTGCGGATGATCGGCTGACAGCGAGAGGCGATCGAAACGCTCGCTGCGGCCCGCGCCATCGTCGATCTGCAGCCAGGCTTCGATCAGCTCGACGCTGGCGATCGGCGCAGGCAATGCCACCACCGGATCGACATCGAAGGTGGGCACCAGCCGCGTGCGCGGCAACTTCGGATCGCGCGTGGGCGTGAGCGCATCCACATAGGCCAGCATGCGATGCCCCGCCTCATCGGTGAAGCGCAGGCATGACCCCACGGCCACCGGTGCGTTCATGGCAAAGCTGATGGGGGCGGTGAAGGGCGGCGTCTGCGGCATCGGCTCGCTGTACACGGCCGTGGCCGTGAAGCCCGCCTGCATCGACAAGCGGTTGCCCCACGCGCCTTCGTTGCGGGCGATGAAGCTCAGGCTCTTGCTGAAGGCGCCTTCCAGCAGCACCTGGGCCGAAGCGCCATCGCCGATGAAGGCCGCGCGCGCATGCACGATGCGCACCACCCAGGCCAGCCGCCCGCCCTGCTCGAAGAAGCTGGCCACCGCGTGCGGCAAGGCGCCCGGCCCTTCGAAGCCGCCGAAGATGCGCAGGTAATCGTCGAAGCTGCGCACCGGCACGGCCACGCTGCGCCGCAAGGGCCGATCCAGATTCGGTCAGCATGCGCCAGCCCGCCGGCCACTGGTCATTGACCAGCGGCACATGCACCGGGCCGCGCGGGGCCACACCCACGAAGGCGGCCACGTCCATGCGCTGCGGGTGCAGCGAGACGGGGCGCACGTCGGGCAGCGCATAGGCTCCCGGCGTGCCCAGGGGTGATCGGGCGGAACGCAGCATCACATCACTCGCAGGATCACTCGTAGGTGATGCCTTCGTGCGTGAGGTGCAGCTCTTCCATGGCCACTTCGCCACCGCCCTTGGCGGCCAGCGTCGGGCCCACCCACTTCTTGGGCTGGGCGTTGCGCAGCTTGAAGGTCGTCACCGGATTGCGCGCCTCATCGAGCAAGGTGATCACCACCGAGCGCGGGTCGTACTTGCCTTCGCGCACCGCCTTGACCCACTCGAACAGGTTGGTCGCGCCGATCAGGCCGCGCTTCAAGGTCACGTCTTCCTGCTTGAAGGTGTTGGCCACCTTGCGGGCCGTGTTCACCGGGTCGTTGCCGTTGCGGTACTCCGAGTAGTTGATCTCGGTGCCCAGGCCGCTGGCATCGGAAAAGCCGGCCACGACGCTGGTCTCATCGCCCTCGCCCAGCGAGACGAGGAAGTTGAACGCGCCGTATGGGTTGTTGCGTTGGGTTGCCATGTGCAGTGCTCCTTGGATGCGTCATCAGGCCTTGGCATTGGCCGTCCACTGGCCCACGCGGAAGATCACGAACTCGGCCGGCATCGTGGGGGCCATGCCCACCAGGCAGATCATCCGGCCGTTGTCCAGGTCGTTCTGCGTCATCGTCGTGCGGTCACAGCGCACGAAGAAGGCCTCTTCCGGCTTGCTGCCCAGCAGGGCGCCATCGCGCCACAGCACGTAGAGGAAGTCCTCCACGGTGGACTTGATGTTGGCCCACAGGCGTTCGTTGTTCGGCTCGAACACGGCCCACTGCGTGGCCTTCTCGATCGAGTGCTCCACATAGATGAACAGGCGCCGCACGTTGACGTACTTCCATTCCGGATCGGAGCTCATCGTGCGCGCGCCCCACACGCGGTTGCCGCGGCCTTCGAAGAAGCGCAGGCAGTTGACGCCCTCGGGGTTGAGCACGTCCTGGCGGCCCTTGTTGATGTTGATCTCGAACTTGGTCAGGCCGCGCACGATCTCGTTGGCCGGCGCCTTGTGCACGCCACGCTCGATGTCGTTGCGCGCATAGATGCCGGTGACGAAGCCCGAAGGCGGCAGCAGCAGCTTGCGCGGCGGCACACCCGGCGCGCTGGGCACCAGCGGATCGAGGATCTCGATCCAGGGGTGATACAGGGCGGCGTACTTGCTGTCGAACTTGCCGCGGAACTCCCGGATCTCGGTGATGGAGCTGTTGGGCATGCCATCGACCACGGCGATGCGATAGCGGTACTTCTCGGCGTGGCCGATCAGGTGGCCGGCGGCCACGCGCACCTTCTCTTCGTTGTCCAGCGCACCGGCATCCGGCAGGGCCACGATGGCGATGTCGTCGATCTCGCCGAGCGCCTCCAGGCCCGTGGCCTTCTTGGTGATCACGTCCGGATCGGCCTCCATGCCCAGGAAGTCATCCGGCTCGGGCAAGGCGCCATCGTTGCCACCGCTCAGGCGCTTGTCCGCACCTTGCAGGCCGATCATCAGTGCAGCCGGCGAGAAGCGGCTGGCATCGGGCGTGTATTGCAGCCAGACCATGGCGTTTTCGTCCACCGGGTCTTGCAGCTCCAGCACCTTGCCGATGAAGCGGCTCTGGTCCGGATACGTGGACAGCTGGTCATAGCTGTCGATGCGCCCTTGCGGCCCATAGACCACCACGCGCATCTCGACCAGCGCGATGTGGATGCCGGCCACGTCCAGGGTGGCCTGCGGCACGACAGCGTTGCTGCTGTCGATGAAGGTCTGGCGGCCATCCTGATCCACATCCACCACCAGCAGGCTGCCGGCCACCAGCGTCTGGTTGCCCGTGGGCACCACGGCCGGCGGGATGGGCGGGAAGGTCACCTCCACCACCGAGCCCTTGCGGGCCGTGCGCACCTGCACGCCCCAGGTGTGTTTGGCCAGGATGTCGCCCGGCGTCGGGTCGTACTTGAAGGCCAGGTTCTTGCTGCGCACAGCCTGCGTGTCGATCAGCACATTGCCATCGGCACCCGGCCAGCGCGCGATCCATTTGGCCGAGCCCAGGGTGGTGGGCACCGTCAGCTTGGCAATGGAATCGGCATCCGTCTTGCCCAGCAGCTTGCGGAACACGCGCGACACATACAGGCGCTTGCCGCCGTTGTTGAAGAAGGCCCGCGCCGAATGCGCCAGGTAGGACGTGCGCGGCTCGCTCACGCCTTCCACCGTCAAGGGCTCGAGCCCGCCGTACACGCGCTCGAACTCGGTGTACGAGGTGATGAGCCGGGGCTTGACCGCGGTAGGGCCGTTCTCGTAGAGGACGGGGCCGTAGCGCGTCACGCCCGCGAAACCGGTGGTGCTGGTGGCGACGCCTTCGATGGACTTGGAGCGAAAGCTCACTTCTTCCACGTAGACGCCTGGTGCGAGGTACTCGGGCATGGTGTTTCCCTTATGTCAACGTCACTGAGATGGATGGATCAACTAAAAGACCAGCGCGGCATCGCTCATCGTCTGCGAGCGGCCGAGCTGGACATTCAGGTTCCGGACAGCCTGCGGCACATAACCAGCAGGCAGGGTGAGGCCCTTGAGGACATCGTCCAGGGCCGAGGTGCCGGCGTGCTCCAGCGGCAGGCTGTCGAGCGGCTTGAGCGGATCGAACACGGTGGTGAGCGGCGGCAGGAAGACCCACACATGCACGGGCACCTGCACCGGCAGCGTGGCCCCGCCGCCGATGGCCGACGCACCCAGCAGCAGCAGGAACTCGCCGCGGTCATCGCCATGCGCATGGCCGATCTTGGCTTCGGTGGCGAAGTTGGCCGGGCCATTGCCGGGCCGCGTGACCACGACGCGCGCCCAGGCCACCGGCGCCGTCTTGCCGGGCGCGATCTGGCGGCGGATGCACCCCCGCACCACGGTGGCCTTGCTGGCCACGGGATAGGCCGCACCGGGCCACAACCAGGCCTGGCGGATGTTGTCGGTGCTGGCCGGGGGCACGCCGCCGCTGAGCACCGGCATGAAGGCCAGGCGCCGCGGCACGAACACACGCGGGTCGTTGCCGGTCTGGTAGTCCACCACGTTGCGGTGGCGGCGGCCATACACGCGGGCGGCCAGCAGGCGCCCGTCGGCATCGTTGGCCGGGTTGCCGTCGTCCACCGGCTCGGCCTGGACCAGGGCGCGCGCCAGCAGCTTGGCGAACACGCCGGTGTGCCGGATCGCATGGCGGCCTTCGCCGTGCGCATCGAAGCGCAGCGGGCAGGGGCGTTGGCCCACAGCTTCCAGATCGGTCACCAGATCGGCCGGTGCGGACAAGGTCATGGGGAACTGCGAGACCGCATCACGCCACTGCACGCCCAAGGCCAGGCGATGGCCCACATGGCTCATCGGCACCGTGTTGGCTTCGGTGAACGTCATGCCGCGCCTCTCAGGCGGATGTCGGCATCGGTGACCGGCGGCGTGGCCTGGATCAGGCGGGTGTCGATGCGCACCACGCGCGCCACATAGGGCACGGACAAGTGGTAATCACCCGGCAGGGAATCGAAGGTGCGCATCAGCGCTTCGGTGGACACCTCTTCCATCACCAGCTGCACTGTGTCGGTGGGTGCCACGCCCGGCTCATCGGCATACTCGGCCGGCAGCGAGGGCGCATACAACATGGGGCCCGACAACATGGGCGTGGACTCCATCACCTGCATGGCGCGGCCCAGGATCATGTGCTGGTGCTCGGCGTTGTCGGCCCAGGGGGTGAGCAGGTAATGCAGATCGAGCGCCAGATGGCCTTTGCCATCGCCATGGCCCACGGCAGACCAGGTGGTGCGCATCGCCTTGTTGAAGTCCACGCGGTAGAGCAGGATCGACAGCGCATACGTGCCGATCTTTTCTTTCAGCAGGGCGTCAGCCAGGTCTTCCGTCCGGATCAGGACAGCCTTGGTGGTCCGGGTGTGCACGGGCTCGCGCTCGACGAAGGCCTGTGCCAGCAGCCGCTCGATGCTTTTGCCGACGGCTGCGATGCTGGTGAAACCACCCACTGAAGTCCCCACTTGTACTGAACACAGCCGGATGCCGTCGCGGCTTGCTTGTCAGGTCCTCAGACTAATGACGCACACCATGCACAAGCCTGATGCAGATCAGATGCACGGGCGGTGAAGCCAATGCACCACAGTCAGTCAAAGACCGGAGGGTCAGTGTGCCCAAGGGCTTTGCATGGCAGCCATCCCTAGGGTTTGGGGGCCTCTGTTGTGCCCTTGCTTCAGCGCAAGCGGCTGCCCACCATGCCGACGTCGACGCGTCGGTTGCGGGCCCTCTGCGCCGGCGTGTTGTCGATGGACACCGGTTGCGTGTCGCCCTTGCCTTCGACATACACCGTGCCGGCCACGATGCCCTTGGCAGCCAGGTGCGCACGCACCGCCTCGCCTCGCTGCTCGGCCAGCTTGACGGCTTTCTCGGCCGAGGCCACTTCGCCGGGGTCGGTGTGCCCGATGGCCAGGATGAAGTCGGCCTTCACGCCCTCGGTGGATTGCAGCCACTTGTCGAGCGCGGTGCGCGCCGTGGCAGACAGGCGGGCCGAGCGCACATCAAAGAAGATCTCGGTCGTGATGTTGGCAACCGTCGGCACCTGGACCGCCGCAGCGGCGGCATTGGCAGATGCGGTGGCCGATGCCGCCAAGGCGGCAGAGCTCGGCGAAGTGGGCGCGTCTGGCGCCGAGGATTGCGCCATGGCAGACTGGATGGCGATCAGCCCGGCCACCATCCCGATCACCCGAATGCCAGGCAAGGCTCGCATACCCGCCGCTCGCGCCCAACTCAGTTGCATGAGCGCCCCCACTCTCACACCCCGAACGGCGACACGCCGATGAGCCAGGCGTGCGCCTTGAACGCGAACACGGCCCAGACCACCGTGCCAACCACCACGGCGACGAGTGTGCCCGCCACACTGCCCGATGCCCCACTCACGCCGGCTGCGCGATCGCGCTGGCGTGCGCTGCGGAAATCCAGGATGGCCCACACCAGAAAACTGCCGAACAGGATCACATCGGCCAGGTTGCCATTGGCCAGCAAATGCGCCAGCGCCCAAACTTTGACGCCCAGGATCATGGGGTGACGCAGCCTGGCCTTGATGCCATTGCCCGGTACATACGCGGCCGCCATGAAGATGAAGGCGACCAGGTTGAGCAGGCCGGCCACGTGACGCGTGGCCACCGGCGGCTGCCACAGCACGACCGGCTCCAGGCGCGCCTGGCCATAGCCCCACACCAGCAGCACGAAGCCGGCCACCGAGATCAGGGAATACACGCCCTTCCACGGCAGCAGCCCCATGCGGTCAATGGTGTGCGTGCGCCAGCCTTCGGCCACGATGCGCACGGAATGCGCGCCCAGAAACAACACCAGCCCCAGCACCAGCCACTGCATTTGCCCGCTCCCGCACAAAGATGGAAGGAAGATCGACGAGGAATCGACGTCGCGGGGATTATGGGGGATGCGTCGCACCGACGCAGAGGCATCATCCGTGCACGGCAGGCTGGGCTGTCATCTGCGCCGCGATGTCGCGCAAGGCCTGTTCATACACCGCCACCGGCTGGCCACCGGAGATCAGGTGGCGGTCGTTGATCACCACGGCAGGGACCGCATGGATGCCATGCGCGGTGTAGAAATCCTCGCGCGCACGGACCTCATCGGCATAGGCATCTGTCTGCAGCACCGTGCGGGCGCGTGCCACATCCAGGCCGGCCTGAGCCGCGGCCGCCAGCAGCACGGCATGCTCGTCCATGGCCTGGCGGTCGCGGTGACAGGCGTGCAGCAACGCCTTCTTCAACATGAGCTGACACGCGGGCGATTCGAGCCCGGCCCAGTGCATGAGGCGATGCGCATCGAAGGTGTTGTAGATGCGGCCTCGCCCATCTGGATTGAATTCGAAGCCGACCTCCGCGCCGCGCTGGCGGATGGTCTCGCGGATCTGCGCCTGCTGTGCCGGGGTGGAGCCGTACTTCTGCCTCAGGTGTTCGCCGATGTCCTGCCCGCCGGCGGGCATGCCGGGATTGAGTTCGAAGGGCTGAATGTGCACATTGACTTGAACGGCCGGCGCCAGCCGGGCCATGGCCTGCTCCAATGACGCCAGCCCGATGGCACACCAGGGGCAGGACACATCGGACACGAAGTCGATCTTGAGTTCCGGCACGGCGGAGCCGCCGGGCGCTGCTGCAGCGGACGCGCCACCGGTTTGCGCGACCAAGTCGATCGATGCGCCCGGATCCTCTTCCCCCGCGCCCTCGTTGCCCGGCACGTACCCGGGCTGTGCCGAAGTGGCCGCTGTGCCGGCATCGGTGCGGCCGGAGCCTGGGGAAGGATCGGAAGGATGGGCCATGATGTCTCCGGGGCAAGAGGATAGCGGTAGCGGGCAGACGCCTGCGCCTACACTGCCATGGATCGCAAGCACCGTCACCGAAAGGGCCTTCCTGCATGAGCATCGTTGTCTACTGGCTGCGGGGTGGCCAGCCCTTCGTCCAAGCCTTCACCGACGATCAACTGCTGGCGGCGCTCGCCTTTGCCGAGGCGCGGCGCAAGGACAAGGATGACCAAGGCCGGCCCCTTCACACCCATGTGGTGCTGAACTCGGAACTGGGCGACCACGTCGGCAAGCCCGGCGTCAGCGATGAATTGCCCGAGGACTACAGCTGGTCCAAGCAGCATCGCGGCGGCCCGCCCGAATCCGGCAGTCCACCACGCACCCTGGGTTGATGCCGACAGCCTGACAGGACATGTGCAACCTCTATCACATGACGCCGCAAGGCGAGGCCGAACGCTACCTTGGCCGCATCGGCGTGGACCTGGAGGCCTACACCGCCACGACGGTAGGCCCCTATCAGGCCGGCTTGTTCGTGCGGCCGGAAAAGACACCCGACACCACCCGGCTGGTGGGTCGCCTGGGCCAGTGGGGCATGATCCAGCCGGGCGCCGAATCGCGCCGGCCCGCCGCCCGCGCGATCCTGACCAACAACGCGCGCATCGAAGACATCCGCCAGCGCATCACCTATCGGGGCGCATGGCGCAAGGCGCAGCGCTGCCTGATCCTGGCCGCCTGGTACCAGGAGCCCAACTGGGAGACCGGCAAGAACATCTGGTGGCAGATGAAGCGGGCCGATGGCCAGCCCTGGGCGCTGGCGGGGCTGTGGTCAGAGTGGACGGATCCGCACACCGGCGAGCTGGTGGCCAACTACACCATGATCACGTGCAACTGCGACGGCCATTCGCTGCTGGCGCGGCTGCACAAGCCGGATCCGACGCTGCCGCCAGACAAGCAGGACAAGCGCGCCGTGGCCCACATCAACCGTGCCGATTGGGACACCTGGCTGCATGGCACCGAGGCCGAAGCCGCCGCCCTGATCCGGCCCACGCCTGCCGAGCAGTTCGACCTCGGCGATGCCCAACGCACGGACGCGCTGCTGCGTGAGCAGGCCGCACGGCGTGAGCAAGTGGCCGCTGCACGGCAGCGGCCAATCGTCACCGACAGGAAGGCCGAACCGCCCGACGCGCAGGGCTCGCTGTTCTGACGGATGACCGCTGATGGCGAGCCCTCTGGCATGGGCGCCGGCCTCAAGCCGCATCCATCCAGGCGTGCCTGTCAGGTTCCACCAGATTGGGCGCATCGAAGACCCGCCAGCGGCGCAGCAGGCGGCTGAGCATGTCCATCTCGGCTTCGGCCACGTGCCCGTCGGCCCGCACAACGGCCAGCGCCAGGTTGATGACCTCGCGACGCAGGTCCGGGTCGTCCACATCGTCCATCAAAGGGTCCAGCACAGCATCGATGAGGGCATCCTGCAGACCGCCTGCACCGCCGCACACGAGCAGCAGGTCCTCGCACACGGCATGGATCACCTCGGGCAGCATCTGAGGCGGCAAGCCGAGCCGCAGGGCGGCTCCGCGTTCCTGCAGCACCTGGTACTCGGACCGGCAGACATGGCCGTCTGCAATCAGAACGAGCGCAAGGATGCGGGTGGCGGCTTCAGGACTGTTACGTGGATAGTGGCGCATGGATCTGCCTTTCAAGCTGAGTTGCGACCCACACAATATGCCGCGGAGCAGACCTTCAGGAAAAGCAGAATTTTTGGACACGATGCTTCGCTTTGATCGAAGCATCGTGAAACGGCGTTCAGCGATGCGGCGCTTGCTCCAAAGCACCGACCAGCGCCGCCAGCCTTGGCCGGACGGCTTCGCCCACGCTGATCTGCGGGTTCGAATAGCCATCGGTCTTGCCCGCCTGCTGCTCGCGCTGCGCGATGACGATGCGCGCTGCCGCATGGGCCTGCTCAAAGGAGCGATGCTGTCGCAACTGTTCGTCGTACATGGCGCGGCCGAAGAAGGTCAGCGGCGAGCGGCGGCCACAGCCGTAGGAGGTGTGGTCGGCATCGGCCGCCGTCATCACGAGGGTGTGCGGCTCGGCCAGCGCAGGCAACCAGCTGCCCGAGTAGCAGGCCGAGATCGAGATGACCCGCCAGCGGATGCCCGCCTCATCCAGCCACTGGCGCAGCGCCTGCGGTGTGACCGGATCGACGGCCAGCGGTTCGAACTCGGCGGCGAGCTCGCCATCGGCTGCACCGTGGGACGTCAGGTGGATGAACAGGACATCATGCTCGCGGTCCATGATGCGGCCGATGTGGGCGAGGGTGCGCTGCAGGTTGAGCGGTGTGGCCCAGGGCCATTGCGAGAGCGTGTCACGGTGGTTGACGAGCTCGATGGTGTGGCCCGCGGCGCCAAAGCGCTGCTGCATCACCGAGGCCACCATATCGCTTTCGCGCCGGAAGACGTCTTCGCTGCCGTTGGGTGCGAAGGTCACGGCATACAGGCCGGCCTCGCCTCGGCGCAGCGGACGCAGTTCGGCCAGCCTTCGCTGCAGCACACCCGCCTGGGCCTCGATCTCTTCCTGCGTGAAGGAGGGCGGTGCATACGCGGCGGCCTCCACGCCGCCATTGCCATCCTCGCCATCCTCGGGCTGCGCATCTTGCGATGTCACGGAGTCGGGATACCAGTGCCGCGCGGGGTGCAACCAGGTCTGCAGCAGGCCGGCGCACACCATCACGGCCACGCCGGCCAGACGCGGCCACACGGGTCGCACGCTGCTGCGCCACAGCAGCACGGCTTGCGCCAGGAAGGACCACAGCATCAGACCGATCCAGGTGCTCCACACGATCCATTGGCCGGTGACCGTCTCGGCGAAATCCTCAGAGCGGGCCATGGGCACGAGCAGCAGGCCTGCGATCAGGGCCATGGGCAGCAACTGGGCCATCAGCACCGCAAAGACCTCGGCGGCTCGCGCAGGCCCTGTGTGATGGACGGCTTCGCCATGCGGACCATGTCGATGCGAAGCCAACAACCAGCACGCCCACACGGCCGCAGCCGTGGGGAACCAGCCCATCAGCAGCGAGGGTGCATGAAAGCGGGCCTGCCCCGGGATGAGCAGCCGCTCGAGCAGGACGCCCGCACCGCTGGCCACGGCCAGCAACAGCACGATGGCCATGGGTGTGGCGTGCACGCGGGGCCAGGCGGGGCGCATGAACAGCGCCGTCCTGAGCCCCTCCCACCACAGCCGGCCCAGCACCCCTTCAGGCAACACCGGCAAGGGTGGCGGCAGCGCTTGCGAGGGGGGCTCGACGGGCTTGGCGTCGGCATCTGCAGCGTCTGCAGCACCTGCTTTGACAAACGTGAATGGGTTGTTGTCTGGCTCGTTCATGTGATCAAGTTCCCGGCTGCGGCACACTGTAAGGCATGCGCCTTGCCGGCTCATCGGGCATCCCGCTCTTCGGGATCACGCTTGAAAAAGGAGATGCCATGCGCCACGCCAACACCCCATCGACCGACCGTCAGGCACCGCATGCCGGCAAGGTCGAGAACGACCACAACAAGCAGGGCCAGCAGTCCGCCACCCAGGTCCATGAATCGAAGCGGACGCCGCAAAGCAGGCATGACCGGGAAACCCATATCGGCTCTGACAACCAGAATCAGGTCCGGCGCGGCCCGGGGCCTGCCCGCTGAGTGACGCAGTCGATCCTGATCTTCCTGCTCGGGTTGGGCGTCGTCACGCTCGGCGCCGAGCTGGTGTTGCGGGCGGCAGCCTGCGTGGCCACGCTGCTGGGCGTGAGCCGGCTGATCATCGGGCTGACCATCGTCTCGGTGGGCACGAGCACACCCGAGCTGGCCGTGGGCATCGCCGCCGCGCTGTCGGGCAAGGGCAGCTTGGCGGTGGGCAACATCGCCGGCACCAACATCCTGAACCTGCTGTTCATCCTCGGCCTGAGCGCGCTGATCCGGCCCTTGCCCACGCGTCATCTGGCGCAGACGCTGGATGTGCCCGTGATGATCGGCTCGGCACTGGGGCTGATCCTGGTGGCCTGGGATGGCGTCATCCAGCAAAGCGAGGGCCTGCTGCTGATGCTGGCCGCCGCGGTCTACACCGTGATCCGCGTGCGGGTGCGACGCCTGCAACCCCAGGACGGCCCCGATGCCGCCACCGCCTGCGACCCGCCGCCCGGACAGACCGATCCATCGGGCGTCCGCAGCGGCTGGTGGCATGGCGGCCTGTTGCTGGCTGGCATGGCCCTGACGGTGCTGGGTGCGCACTGGCTGGTCCAAGGCGCTGTGCAGATCGCCCAGGCGCAAGGGGTGTCGGACACCTTCATCGGCTTGACGATCGTGGCCATCGGCACGTCGGCGCCGGAGCTGGTCACCACGCTGATGGCCACCTTCCGCGATGACCGGGACGTGGCGGTGGGCAACCTGATCGGCAGCAGCATCTACAACATCCTGGTGATCCTGGGAATGACGTGTGCCGTCGTGCCCGGTGGTGTGGATGTGTCCAGGGAAGTGGTATGGATCGACATGCCCCTGGCGGCCATTGTCGCCATCCTCTGCCTGCCGGTGTTCAAGTCAGGCGGACAGGTCTCGCGCGTCGAGGGCGGCGCCTTCGTGCTGGCCTACCTGGTCTACCTGGGGTGCCTGATCGCGTTCCGCACGTGAGCGCGCCCGCCTGGACGCGGGCGCTGGCACGGCGGCAGGATGCCGTCAGTTGGAGCCGGAGACGGGGGCTGCTTCCAGCTTGAGCAGGGCCTGCTCGACGCTCATGAGCTGGTCCATGGCGCCAGCCACGTCATGGCGGGTGAACAGGGTCTTGGCCTGCTCCAGATGGGTGCGCGCACAGCCCACGCGCCCGCTGAACGTGCACGCAAAGGCAATGAACAGGTGCCCGTCGGCAATGAATTCGGGGGCCTGGGCATCGGCCACGAGGTTTTCGCCGGCATGCTGCAGGGCATCCATGTCCTTGGCCTGGATGGCCACCAGCGCCTTGATGCGCGAGGCCAGGGTTTTGTAGTCCGGGCGGCCGCTGGTGACGGCCTGCAGCTCGCAGCGCCGCGCCAGATGGAGCGCAGCCGGCGCGTCGTGCCACTGGTAGATCATGGCCACGGCATCGTTGATGCGGGACATGTCGCAGGCCGTGGCGCCGTCCTCTGCGCCGGCGATCTGCGGCTGCTGGCGTGCCGCCGCCTGGAAATCGGACTGGGCCGGGACCAGCCCGGGGCGCGAGACCGCAGGGCCCGAGGCCGCCTGCACGGCGCCGGCGAGCATCAGCCCCCCGGCCGACATCGCGATGAAAGACCCCACCCGCTTGCCGATGACATTGACCGCTTGCGACATGACAACCTCCAACAAAGTGATGCGCCCCATGCAGACATATCGGTGTTGCCGGCGCGGACTTGATCACGTCACCAGCATGCGCCTTTGGCCCACGACCGTGCACCGGAAAAACCTGCCTCTGTCGGGCGGCTTTTCACGGGATGGTCGTGTTGCGCTGGAAGCAAGCCCTGGTCCAAGACGGCAGCAGGGTGGCCTCAAACACGGAAGGCGTTGACGGCGCTGGCGAGGTGGCCGGTCTGGTCGCGCAGGCTTTCTGCGGCCGCGGCGGACTGCTCCACCAGCGCGGCGTTCTGCTGCGTCATCTGATCGAGGTGGGTGACGGCCTGGTTGACCTGCACGATGCCGTCGCTCTGTTCGGCGGTGGAGGCGGTGATGTCCTGCATCATGTCCGAGACGCGGCGCACGGCGTTGACGATGTCGTCCATCACCTGACCGGCCTGGGACACCAGCGATGCGCCGGCATCCACCTTGTCGGTGGAGGTGTGGATGAGGCTCTTGATCTCGCGCGCGGCCTGGGCCGAGCGCTGCGCCAGGGTGCGCACCTCGCCGGCCACCACGGCAAAGCCGCGGCCCTGCTCGCCGGCACGCGCGGCTTCGACCGCGGCGTTGAGCGCCAGGATGTTGGTCTGGAAGGCGATGCCGTCGATCACGCCGATGATGTCGGCGATCTTGCGCGAGTTGGCGGCGATGTCCTGCATGGTCTGCACCACTTCGCCCACCACTTCGCCGCCGCGCTGGGCCGCCCCGCTGGCCTGACCGGCCAGGCTGTTGGCTTCGATGGCCGCACGCGCCGTGGACTGCACGGTGCTGGTGAGCTGCTCCATGGAAGAGGCCGTCTGCTGCAGGCTGGAGGCGGCCAGCTCGGTGCGGCTGGACAGGTCCTGGTTGCCCGAAGCGATCTCCGTGGAGGCCGTGCCGATGCCATCGGCCGAATGACGCACCTGGGTCACCAGATGGGACAGCGCCTCGGCCATGGTGTGCAGGGAGCGCATGAGTTGCCCGAATTCATCCTGGCGTTCGGTCTGGATGCGCACGGTCAGATCGCCCTGGGCGATGCGGCCGGCAGCGGAGATGGCCTCGTCCAGCGGGCGCTTGATCGAGCGGATGAGCACACCGGCGCCGGCGATGGCGCCGCCCACCACGCACAACACCATCACCCCGGCCATGGCCACCGTGCCTTGACGGCCTTCTGCAATGGCTTGGCGAACGGCGACGGCGTGCCGATCCTGCAAGGCGGCAAAGTCGTTCAAGGCCTGCACATACTGCTGCTGCGCCGGCACGAAGCGTTGGGCCAGCAGGGCCCGCGCCTCGTCGATGCGGCCTGCGGTCTGGTGCGTCTTGAGCTCGGCCGCCACGTCCAGGGCCGTCTGGCGATGCTGGGTGATGCGGCTGAGCTGGCTGCGGTCCTCATCGGTCAGCGGCAGGGCTTCGACCTGTTCGCGGACTTTCGCAATCTCGTCCTTGCCCGCCTGGATGGCCGGCACAAAGGCCTCGGCCACGTGGGCGTCTCCACCGCTGAGGTAAAGCGCCGTGGTGCGCACCATCGCCACATCGGCCAGGGCCGCCCACCGGTGCGCCAGCTTGATCTTGGCGTCATTGGATTGCAAGGCCGCCTCGGCCGCCTTTTGCTGGCCGCTTGCACGCCAGCCCGCCACACCGACGATGCCCAGCAGGGCCACCACCAGCACCGCCACGGACAGCCACAGCTTGCCCGCAATTCCCATCCGACCGAACGTGTCCATGAGTTGCTTGTCTCCTCGCATGTTCACCCAGCCCGAGGCCTTGCCAGGCCACGGCAACACCGTGGGATATCGGCACCCGAGGGTCTTCCCTGAATGGTGGGCTGTGTGCGGTTGTTCACGCCTCTTGGGAACAGGGCTTGCTGCCTGCTCGCGCCGGTCGGGGCACCCGCCTGCGCCGGCCCTCTTCCACCTCCGGAGCCCACCATGCACCAGCCGCCCAGATTGAGCCGTTTACGCATCACCTGTGCCGTGTGTTCGCTGTTCGCGATGAGCCACATCGGCGCTCAGGATCCCAACCGCTCGGCGCGCCCCGATGCGGTCACGGCCGCGCCACCCGATGCGGTGGCCGAGGCGCAAGCCCCTGCGCGCGCGGTGCCGTCTCGCCGGCCCGAACAGGCCAAGGGGCCCCAGGACCGGCCCGAGCGCTTCGCCGCCCCACAGGCCATGCCGATCTCGCCGGTGCTGGCGCAGCAACCCCAGGGCGGCAAGATCACCGGCTTCGACTTCTACCGGGATCCGCTGAACGCCGCCAAACCGATGCAGACGTTCGAAGAAACGATGGCCGCCGATGTGCGCGACAAGCCGGGCGTGATGCAGGCCCAGCAGAAGCTGCTGGCCGAACGCTACGACCTCACGCCGCAGGCTGGATCCGAATGTACGCATGTCGCGCGGCAAGCCGCTGGCCGTGGGGCCCACCGCGCGGCTGCAGCGCGGTCTGTCATGGGAGCGGCTGGCCGCCATGTCGCCACAGGCCATCCGCGAGCAGGGCGTGTTCCCCTATCCCTCGCTGCCGCACCCCAAGCACGTCGCGGGCGGGCAGGTGTTCCCGCCCATGCAGATCGAACAGTTCCCCCGCCTGCAGCGCTTCGATGTGGACTTCGATCTGCCCGAGGCCTTCCTGCCCGAGTTCCCGCCGGCCATCTTCTTGCAGAACCGGCCTGAGCTGGGCGATGTCTCGCGCGGCGAGATCGTCAGCATCAACAACTTCTACCGCCTGTTCAAGGACCTGCTGACACCCGTGCAGCTCAACGGCCTGCAAGTGCTGCTCACGCCTTTGCCGCAGGAAGAGTTCAACCCCACCGATGACCGCAAGAGCGTGATGCCCAGCCTGGGTGTGACCTGCTTCGACTGCCACGTCAACGGCCACACCACCGGCCAGTTCCACCTCAGCCCGGACTTCCGTCCTCAGGAGCGCCGCATGCGGCTGGACACGGTGAGCCTGCGCGGCCTGTTCAACCAGCAGATCCACGGATCCAAGCGCAGCCTGCGTTCGGTGGAGGACTTCACCGAGTTCGAGTTCCGCACGGCCTACTTCAACGGCGACGCCATCCACGCAATGAAGAAGGGCTTCCCCGTGCTGGACCGCATCCACGTGAGCCACATGGCGCAGTTTCAGAACATGCTGGACTTCCCGCCCGCGCCCAAGCTGATGCCCAACGGCCGGCTGGACCCGAAGCTGGCCACGGCCAGCGAGCTGCGTGGCGAACAGGTCTTCCACGGCAAGGGCCAGTGCGCCAGCTGCCACACGGGCCCGGCCTTCACCGATCACCTGATGCACGACCTGCAGGTCGAGCGTTTCGTGAAGGAGCCCGGCGATGGGGCGATCAAGACCTTCACGCTGCGCGGCATCAAGGAAAGCCCGCCGTATCTGCACGATGGCCGCGCGCTGACGCTGGAAGACACGGTCGAGTTCTTCAACCTGGTGCTGCAATTGCAGCTCAAGCAGGAAGAGAAGAAGGACCTGGTGGCGTATCTCCGGCAGCTTTGAGCCGGCGCCTGTGATGCGGCAGGCAGCGATCAGGCCAGAGGCGCGGCCGCGTCGGTCTGGTCGCTGACGGCCTCACGCGGTGCGCCTTCTTGCTGGAGCCGCTGCTGCAAGGTCAGCATGCCCGCACCCAGGGCATCGAGCTGGCCGGCCTCCACGCGCTGGCGCACCTTGGGGAACAGGTGCTCTTCCTCTTCCTTGTGGTGGTGTTCCATCTGCTCGCGCAGCACCTTGAACTTGGGCAGGAAGGTGGTGTCGCCCATGTCCAGCTCGATCAGATCGGCCAGCAGGCGCTTGAGCGACAGGTGCTCTTCCAGCGATTCGAGCAGGATGTCTTCGGTGCGTTGGGCCTTGACGGCCGGAAAGAAGATCTCTTCTTCCGAAGCGATGTGGGCCGTGAGCTCATCGGCGGCACGCGCGAACAGGCGGGCGGTGGTGGCCTGGGTCTCGATGTCGGTCGCGCCCTCGTGCTGCTTGAGGTGGTCGAGCACCTCATGCGCCAGGGTCTCCATCCGGCGGTGCTGGGCGATCAGCAGGTCGATGGCGTTCATGGCAAGCCTTTCTTTGCAAAGTGGACTTCCCCTGGTCTTGGCGAACGGCGTGCCTGGCTGCCTAGCCGGCCCCCCGCCCTGCTCACCACACGAGGATGTAGCCGCGGTTTTCCACCGTGTCGAAGGTGCGCATGGCCTTGATCAACAGCGATGCAGGCACCCACACCCAGCCTGCCGCGGCCGGGTTCACATCCATCACCAGGAAGGCGTCGGCCACGCTGTCGTAGGCCGCCAGCGGTGACAGGTGCGCCCCGCCCTTCTGGCCCAACTCGCCCCGCTTGTAGTTGACGATGACGTAGTCGCCGGCACGCCGCAGGTTGTCCATCAACTCGTCGCGAACGGGCTTGTCCGGCCGGGCGTCGTCCACGATCACCAGGCGGGTGCGCGCACCATGGGCACGCAGCGTCTCGTCGAGCTGCCGCAGCTGAAAGCCTGGATCCCGGCGGCCCAGAACGCCGCCGTTGACGGGCTGGCCCAGCACCTGTGCCCGCGTCTTGTGGCCCCGGCTGAGCACGCTTTCCTGCGTGTGCCTGGGCACGGCCAGCTCGATCATCGGGGGCAGGTGGCGGGTGTCCTCGGGCTGCAGGCGGCTGCGGTCCACCGGCAGATCGGCGCGGCCGGCCTGCAAGGCATTGAGCACGATGGCCGCGCTGGTGGGCCCGCAAAAAGCGATGTTGGACTGCGGCTCGAACTGGTTGGCCAGGGCCGCAAAATCCTGACGGGCCGAGGCCCGGGCCAGCATGGCCATGCCTTCCTCGCTGTTGAAGGGCACCAGGGCGGTGATCGCCGTGGGGACGGTGGCCGGTGTGCTGGACGCCACGGTGGCCGCGGCTTCTTCGCGCGCCTGCACGGGCCCAATGGCCAGCAGCGCTGCCAAACACACGGCCAGGGCGGGCGCGATGAGCGCACGTGCCGGATGCAGCCAGCGTGGGCGGGGTGAGGGCGATGACATGGGTGGATCTCCTGCGGAACGGAAGGCGGCGCAGCCCTGCCAGCCGGGTGCCGGCTTTGTACCATCGCCAAGCTGACAGCGCCGGCGACAGGGCTTGTGCGGCACCGATGCGCCCCGCGCGTCACAATGGCCCTCGCCCGCATCCCTCATTGGCCCCCTCGCCTGCACGCTGCCATGGCGCATGCGAGGCCGCATCCCCGACATGTCCCTCCCGAACCCGCAACGCCGTGCATGCCTGGCCCGAGTCGGCTCGGCACTGGCCGGGTGTGCGCTGCCCGGCCCGTCTCATGGCCGGACGCAGTGGGGGGCGAACCCACAGCAGGCCGTCGAGCCATCGTGTGGCCCCTGGCCCTTGTGGTCAGCCTATGCCGCCGCCTTCATCCAGGCCGACGGCCGCGTCATCGACGAGCAGCACGACAGCCGCTACACCACCTCGGAGGGCCAGGCCTACAGCCTCTTTTTCGCCCTGGTGGCCAACGACCGCGACCGCTTCGACACCCTGCTGCGCTGGACGGACCGCCACCTCGCGCAAGGCGAGCTGGGCCGCAGGCTGCCCGGCTGGCGATGGGGCCGGCATGACGACGGCCAATGGCGCCTGCTCGACGCCAACGCCGCCAGCGATGCCGACCTGTGGCTGACGCACACCCTGTTCGAGGCCGCGCGGCTGTGGCGAAGGCGTGAGCTGTTCACCCTGGCGCACGCACTGCTGGCGCGCATCCGTCAGGACGAGATCACCCTGCATGCGGGGCTGGGGCCCACGCTGCTGCCCGGCCCCAAGGGCTTCATCGAGGCGGACGACACCGTGCGGCTCAACCCCAGCTACGAGGTGCTGCATCAATGGCAGGCCTTGGCGCGCGAAGATCCACACGGGCCCTGGGCCACCCTGCGCGACACCCTGCCGCAGCGCATGCAGGCCATGTGTCCTGTGGGCCTGGCCCCGGATTGGATCCGTCACCGCCCCGGCCAGGGCTGGATCGCGGATGCAGAGCATGCGGGCATCGGCAGCTTCGATGCGATCCGCTGCTATCTGTGGGCCGGCCTGGCCGATGCGCGCGATCCCCGGCGTGCCCCGCTGCTGCAGGCGCTGCGCGGCATGGCAGGCCGCATCGACGCACGCACGGGCCAGGTGCCGATGCGGGTGGACACACGGCCGACGAGCCGCCCACCGGCAAGCCCCGTCCCGCTCATCCAGGCGCCTGCGGGGTTTTCGGCGGCGCTGCTGCCCTATTGCCGTGCCATCGGCTCATCCACCGAGCCCATCCTTGCAGCGTGCACTGGAACACCATCTGGCACCGCAGTGGCTGGGCATCCAGGGGCCCGCCGGCACGGTGCCCGCCAGTTGCCAGGCGCAAGGGGTCCGACTGCTGCAGTCGCCGGCCCCCTCACCCGCCCGCTATTACGACCAGGTGCTCGCACTCTTCGGCCTGGGCTTCATGCAGGGCCGTTTCAGCTTCGATGCACAGGGGCACCTGTGGCCCGCCTGGTCCCTGCGCCGCTGACCCAGCTCACCGCGGCACCCACGAAAACGCGAGGGAGAGATACGGATCCGTGCGGCCCTCGCGTGACAGCATCTGCCCCGCACCCAACTCCAAGCGCACACCACCGGCGACATCGCGGCTGCCGACCAAGCCCCAGCTCACCTGCCGATACGTCTGCCCCTGCTGATGCGACAGCTCCAGGCCCACCCGCCCGCCTGGCATCCACGACGACTCCAGCACCCGCGCCCGCAGATAACGATCACGCGGCCCCAGGGCATACGACGCCATCACGTCCAGCGCGCAGGTCGCCGACAGGGGATGCTGCATGGCCCACTGCGGCGTCAGGGCCCACTGAACACCCCGCACATCGCTGTCGAGCGCGGCCGGGCGCAGGTCGGTGTCGCGCACGCCCACGCTCAGCGAAGCCTCCATCTGCGTGCCCCCTGTCCGCCAGGCATAGCCCCAACCCGTCTCCACGCCCGGCGCACGGGCCTGGGCCATCACACGCTGGCCGGCGACGGTGGTCTCGTATTCATAACGCAACCAGCTGGCAATGGTGCGGTGAAAGGCCCCTTGCCCCAGGCTCGCGCCATGCAGCGGCTTGAGCACGCCCAGGTAGCTGTAGCCGCTGGGGGACGAGGCCTGTGTGCCACCAAACACCAGCCACACATCGCTCGTCTGCGCACCGGCGTTCATGCACAGCGCGCAGCCAAGCGCAGCCCAGCTTTTGCCTGCCTTCATCGTAGCCCCTTGTCATCGCGCCGCAGCGCCGGTTGCGGCGGCAGGTTGCGAAGCCGGTAGATGCCCAACGCCCGCCGCGTGAGCCACACCAGCACCAGCAGCAGCGAGAGCAGGATGAACAGCGCCCACCACGGGTATTGCGACACCCACAGCCCCAGCCCCCCGCGCAGCGAGTAAGCGACAAAAGGCGCGTCTTCACCGGACACCGTCAGCAACTGCGGCGCATCGGGGCGCCACAAGGCCAACTCACCGCGCAACTGGCTCCAGGGACCATGCCTCACCAGCTGGCGCATGGCCGCCTCCAGCGTGCGGCTGTCTGCTGCCGTGAAGACCGTCACGGGCCGATCGTCGATGAGGCGGCTGAGGGCAGCTGCCCGGTCTGCCAGCCCGGGCTCCATCGTCACACCAGCGGCCAGCACCGTCGGACCGGACCCTACGGCATCCACCTGATCGCGCAGGGCGCGCAAGCTGTCGCCCCCTTCGAGCACGGCCACCGTGCTGGATTCGATCAAGGGCACGGGCGCATTGAAGCGGGCGCCCAGCCCGGCCGCCTGGCGCACCGGCAGGGGCAGCGCCGCAAAACGGCCCACCCACAGGCTGTTGTCCAGGTCTTGCATCTCGCCCACGCCAAAGCGCGTGCGCAGCATCGGACCCTTGAACACCTGCTGCAGCTTGGCCATCAAGGTCAAGCCAGCGCCGACGGTGGCGTCGTCCGCATCGGTCAACTGCACGCCCATGCCCACACCCACTGGCGCCGTCGGCAAGGGCCGGCCATCGAAGGCCACCAGCGCCAGATCGGGCCGGCGCATCGGGCTGCCGCCGAACGTCTGCAAGGTGCTGTCCTCGTACACGGTCAGGGCCAGGTTGCCGGGGAAGTAAGGCTGGCAATCCCCGCCATGGCTTTGCGGGATCAGCACCGGCTTGAGCTCCAGCGTGTTCCACCCCGGCCGCAGCGCCCCGGCAGGCAGGCTGACCGCATAGTTGTCATACACACCCCCTGCCGGGTTGTTGAGCGGGATGGCGCCATGCAACACCCCATTGGCCATCACGTTGAGCGCCGATTGCGGCCCCAGCCCCGCCGCATAGGCGGCATGGATGCGCACCTGCACCCGCCCCTGCCAGGCCGCGTTCCAGAATCGCAAGGAAGCCCCCCGGCTGCTCGTGCCGCTGTAGGTGGTGTTGCGAAAGCCCAGCGCACTCAAGGGGTAGGCGTTGGTGGCCGGCTTGAGTGAAGCCGCCGCCCCGGTGACCGAGCCCAGCGGCGGCATGCGCAGATCGCTGATCAAGGCCCATGATTGATCAGGCCAGGGCAGGCGCGGCATGGCCAGGGCCGCAGCCATCATCGGCAGATCCTTGTGCTGTCGCGCGACCAGCATGAGCAGGAAGCGCGTGTCATCACCGGGCCAGGCGCGCAGCAGCGCGATGCCGCCTTCGACCTGCGGCAAGGCCTGCTCACCCAGCAGGGGCCGCAGCTCATCGATGGTGCCCAGCACGATGGCGCCGGGGGCCTCGGGCGGCAGTGCGTCTTTCAGGGCTGCGGCGTCGGTGGGCAGGCGGGCGCTGGTCAGGCGCACGGGCACGTAGTCATAGCGCTGCCCCACGGCCTGTGCCACCAGTCCCATGGCGGTCAGCAAATCTCCCGCGGGTTGCCGGGCCGTGAGCACCGGCACCAGCGCCTGGTCCTGCCAGGTCAGTCGATCGAACAAGGCATCCAGGCGATCCAGGCGCAGGCTCACGGGCCGCCATGCGGGCTGCGCCACAAAACCGGTGGCGTTCACGTCCACATCCGTCCACAGCTCCGGCGCTTCCGGGTATTCGCAACGCTCGAGGTGGTGCTGCACAAATTGCAGCCGCACGTCGTTGTAGCCGGGCTTGAGCACCTCGGCGGGAATGGGCAGGGCCACACGCAGCCGGGTCTGGCCGCCACCCATCGCCTGCTGCGCCACCACATGCCCGTTGACCGACACGGCCAGTTGCGACGAGGCCAGCAAGGCCTGGGACGACTGCGTACTGAGCTTGAGCGTCAGATCGCCGGGCTGCCATTGCGCCGGCAGCGGCAGGAAGACCTGCAGCTCCCCCCTACTGCCCGTGATGCGGACGGGTTCCCCGCTGCCCAGCAGGCGCGCAAAGCTCAGCGCGGCCTCATTGACGGGTGCAGCGCCCGCGCCCATCGCCCCCAGACACATCCAGCACATGGCCAGATGAACCACCACGGCCCGCAAGCGCTTGTGCATCGGCATGCTCCGTTGTTGCGACGCGGCTGGGCAGCAAGCCATGTTCCTGCTGCTCAAGCCGCTGGGAAGAACAAACCCTTGACCTTGCGCCACACATCCCGCTCCAGGTGCCCGATGTGCGCCATCCCCGGCCGTGTGGCATGCACGGCCATGTCCAGCAGCGCGCGGGCGATGCTGCGTCCGGCGTGCCGCTCGCGGTTGTTGGCCATCAGCTTGCCGCTGGAGCCGAATGCCATCTCCACGGCCAGGCGCTCATCGGCCACCGACCTGAAGACATAACGCACCCCCAGTGCCACCAGCCCCTCTGGCGTCCATCGAGCCGACTGCACCGTGCCTTCCAGCGATTGCCCGCGACTGAGGAACTCGGCAAACACCGGCTGCCCCACCAGCGTGGACACGTCCTGGGACCCCTGCCATGCTTCCAGGATCAAACCCACCCCGGACGCCGAGGCATTGACCGTGCGCCCCTGCCAGGACTGGCCATCCAGCAGCACCCCGGCCGATTCACGGTGCGGCGCACGCGGCTCGCTGCGCAACTGCCGCCGCTCCAGCGTGATGCCCAGAGCGCCCAGCAGCAGCACCATGTCGAGCACGGCCCAGAACAGCACGAAGGCGATGGCGCCGCGGTTCCAGGTTTCATCGGCATAGCGCTGCACCCCGACCACCACGCCCAGCGCCGTCAAGGCCAGGAGGATGTAGAAGGGCCAAGACAGGGTGGAGAGGAAATCGCGGTCCAGCATCTCGCCCTTGGGCGTCACCTTGAACGAGGGCGCGGTGGGCCGTCGGAACACCTGCCACATCCCGCGCACCACGAACATCGACTGCACCACCTCGTACAGCTGCGACACGAAGGGCCAGCGCACCCGCCCATAAAAGTACTGCGTGGACAGCAGCGACGCCGCCAGGGCCGGCCCCGCATACACCAGCAGCTGCTCGGAGGTGGTGTCGCACAGGTTGATGCCCAGCAGCAGATAGGCCGGTGGCGCCAGCAACATCACCAGCCGCGCCGCCGCAAAGCCCCAGTACACGGCGAAGTTGGTATAGAGCACCCGCTGCATGAAGGACAGACGGGGCTGCCGCCAAGGGTTCTTGAGGATGAAGATCTGCAGCATGCCCTGCGCCCACCGCACCCGCTGCACGATGAAGCCGGTGAAGGTATCGGGCTGCAGACCCGAGACCATGGGCCGGTTGTAATACGCTGACTTGTAGCCCAGCGACAGCGCATCCAGCGTGGTCTCGGCATCCTCGGTGATGGTGCGCCCCGATATCCCGCCCAACTCGTCGATGACCGAACGCCGCAGCACCGCGGCCGATCCGCAGAAGAAGGACGTGCCCCAGAAGTCCAAGCCCGGCTGCATCACGTCGTAGAACAGCTCGTTCTCTGCGGGCGACTGGGCATGCGTGCCCAGGTTGCGCTCGATGGGATCGGGGCTGACGAAGTTGTGGGGCGTCTGCAGCACGAACAGTTGCGGATCCTGCAGGAAGAAGCCCACCGTGCGCTGCAGAAAATCCGAGGCTGGGATGTGATCGCAATCGAGCACCAGCAGCAGCTCGCCCTGCGTGTGCTGCAAGGCGCTGTTGAGGTTGCCGGCCTTGGCATGCACATTGCGCTCGCGCGTGAGATAGCCGGCGCCGAAGCGCTCGGCCAGCGCCTTGAGCTCCTGTGCACGCTGGCGCGCAGCCGCCGCCTTCTGCGGATCGGGATCGTGGCACTTCTGATCGGTCCCACCGTCATCCAGGATCCACACGTGCAACAGCTCTGGGGGGTAATCGAGCTGAGTGGCCGCGATCACCGTGGGCCGCACGATGAAGGGCTCTTCGTTGTAGGTAGGGATGTAGACATCCACATGCGGCAGCGCCTGCCCAGGCCGCAGCGGGATGCTGCGCCGAAAGAAGGGCTCGCTGTTGATCACATAACCGAGCAACGTATTGACGAAGCTCCAGGCCTCGGCCATGAACAGCAGCAGGCCGCCCACCATCGCGGCCAGCCCCATCTGCAAGGGCAGGGACTCCGTGGCCCGCCAGTGGATGTAGCGCAACGACAGAAAGGTGCACACGAGGATGACCGTCAGTCGCCACAGGGATTGCGCCCGCAGGGACTTGGCGCGCCGCCCGAACCGATGACACACCATCAGCACGCCCAGCAAGACGCTGGCCAGCACGAGTTGCGCGTGCAGGCTCACCGGCAGCAGCGTGAAGAACACGAGCAGGCAGGCCAGCGCACCCCAGCACAGCAGGATGCGCCGGTCAGCGCGCGAATAGGAGGAACGCGGTGAAAGGGCTTCGGTCTGCATCGGCATGGCCTTCGGCAGACGGCATGCCCGGTGGGCAGCCGCCTGTGCAGGCATCATCCGATGGCGCGCGGCCTTGCGCCAACAAAGCCATCAAGGCATCAGGGCATCAGGGCAGAGCCACGGGCAGCCTTGCGCCGGCCCGCGGTCCGGGGCTACTTGCGCAGCAGCACGTTCATGGCCGAAGGCACATCGGCCTCGTCCAGGTAGGCGATGGCACCCGGCGTGGTCTGCACGTACTGGATCACCTCGGCCACGGTGGCCAGCTCCCGCGGCGGCACACCCTTGCCCACATAACGCCGCACCGTCCAGTAGGCCAGGTAGGCGTCCTCGTTTTGTTGCAAGTAGTCGCTCAGGAAGCGCTGCCGCAGGCCCTGGCCCATGTGCAGGTTGACGGGCGCCACGGCCACGCCGCCCACCTCGATGACCTTGCCGGTGTAGATGCGCTGCACCGTGGGCAGATCGAGCTTGCGCACATTGGCATGCCCCACGACCACGACCCCGGCCCAGGCCGAAGCCATCAGCCCCGTCAGGGCACTCAAACCGAGCACGGCCAGCCAGAATTTCAAGCGTTTCATGTGCCGGCCCCTCAAAACGCAAAGCTGTAGTTGAGGGACAGCACCTGGATGTGCTGGCGCCGCACCGGCTCACCACCGGCAGGCGAATCGACCATGGCCGAACGCTGGCCGATGCGCGTGCGGCTCCACTCCAGCTTGAGCTTGCTGCTGGGCGTGAGGGCATACGAAGAGCCGATGGCCAGCGAGCTCTGGTCATAGGCCTGGATGACATCGGCCGCGATGCGATGGCCTCTCTGGAGCTCCGCCGCCTGATCGGGAGGCAGGAAACCCGGCATCACCGCGGCGTCGAGCCCACCGACCACGGCCAGCGCCCGGTCCGTCGAGCGCAGCCATGAGCCGCTGACATACGGCGTGAAGCGATCCATGCGGTGCAGCAGCGCCACATAGCCGCTGGAGGTGTTGGCGCCGTTTTCCGTGCGCATCTGGATGTTGCGCACCACCTCGGCCATCAGCCGCCAGTCCGGTGCCAGCTCCACATCCCCGCCCAGGCTGATCACATCGTTGACGATGCGGCGGGTGTACTGGGCACCCATCGCGGCCGAGACGCCGTAATAGCCACCCAGATCCGGATAGTGGCTGGGCAGCTGCAGCTGTCTCCACGGGTTTCCGTCGTGGTGTGATGCAACCCCAGCCGCCACGTGGCCGCCTCCTGCCGCAAGGTCAGCGCCAGGCCCTGCACGCGGGTCTTGACCGGCGTGTAGATCGGGCCCAGATCACGCGAATGCGCCCGCGCCGTCATGTTGGCCTCACCGGCGAACACATCGAGCGTGGTCTCGCCCATCTCGGGCAGCCATGCGCGTGACACATACGCACCGATCAGGTCGGTGGTGGGCGACAGGCCATACACCTCGGCCGGCAGGCGCGCGAAGTCATAGGTCTGGCCCACATCGCGGTTCTCGGCATTGAGGAAGAGCGGCACACGTTGCTTGCCCACGCGCAGCAGCCAGTCGTTGTCCGGCCGCCAGGACACGAAGGCCCACGTCGTCTTGAAAGACCAGTCATCGTCCTCACCCGAGGAGGGTGCCAGCATGGCCTGGTAGGTGGCCGACCATTGCGGCGTGAACTTGATGTCGGCCTGCGCGCCCAGCACGCTGTCGCGCTGCAAGGTGCCGTGGTCGTCGATGTAGCGTTGGTAGTGGTAGGGCTGGTCCGAGATGGCATAGCCCAGCGTGCCGAAGCCGGAGTACGACAGGTCCACGGCCTGCGCGCCCTGGCTCCAACTCAGCATGCCGATCACCAGCGGTGCGCACGACAACAGCCCGGCGACACGGCGCAGCGGGCTCGGGCAAAGCTTCATCGACAGGGCGGCTGCCATGTTCGGAGGGTCCTTCCTGAGGTGATCGGTTCTGTCGGACGGCTCACTCATTCATCGCGCCATGTGCGCGCGATGTGGATGAACTTGTCCAGCGTGTCATCGAAGGCACGGACGATGACGGGATCGAAGTGCGTGCCACAACCCTGGTGGATGAAATCCACGGCCCGCTGGTGCGACATCGAATCCTTGTACGGCCTGCGACTGATGAGCGCATCATAGACATCGGCCACCGCCATCAAGCGGGCAGACAAGGGTATGTCCTCCCCCGCAAGTCCATCCGGATACCCGCTGCCGTCCCACTTCTCATGGTGATGCCGGGAGATGTCCATCGCGTGATGCAGGAAGCCCGCCTCATCGCCCATGCGCGACGACGCACGGTTGAGCATGTCCCACCCATGCATGGCGTGGCCGCGCATGATGACGAGCTCATCCGGATCGAGCCGACCGGGCTTGAGCAGGATGTGATCGGGGATGGCGACCTTGCCGATGTCGTGCAGCGGCGCCGATTTGGCGATGTGCTCGATGGTGGCCGGGTTGAGCACCTCGGCGTGCCGGCCCTGCTCGTGCAGGTGCGTGGCCAGGGTGCGCACGTACTCCTGCGTGCGGCGCACGTGGTTGCCGGTTTCCTCGTCGCGGAACTCGGCAAACGAGATCATCACGTGCAGCGTGGCTTCACGCAGTTGATCGACCTGGGCCAGGCGCTGCTCCAGCTCGGATTGGAGCCAGGTGTTGCGCTCGGTCAACTCATCCTGATAGGCCTTGATCTGCAAGTGGGTGCGCACGCGGGCCTGCACGATGGCAGGGCTGATGGGCTTTTGGATGAAGTCGGCAGCGCCCACATCGAAGCCGCGGGCCTCGTCTTCCGGTTGGCTCATGGCCGTCAGGAACAGCACCGGGATGCGCGCCGTCTGCGGGTCGGCCTTGAGGCGGCGGCAGACTTCGTAGCCGTCCATCTCCGGCATCATCACATCGAGCAAGATGAGATCCGGTGCGGAGCGACGTGCGAGCTCCAGCGCCTTGGCACCCGAAGGCGCCAGCTTGACCCGATACGACTTGTTGAGCAGACCGGCCAGCAGGCTCAGGTTGGCCGGCGCGTCATCCACCACCAGCACGGTGGGCAACAGCTCCTTCTCAACAACGCTCATTCAGATCGGCCTCCAGGTCCAGTTCATCCAGCAGCCCGAAAGCAGAGTCGAAATCACAGCGGGCGAGCGCGGCGTTGAGCCGATCCGTGACCACGGCGGGCAACCAGGCGGCGAACTCGACGCGGTGCTGCTGCCACAAGGCCAAGGCCTCGCTGTCGCATTCCCCCGTGAGTTGCTTGAGCCTGCGCGCCAGTTCGCGGTCTGCTGCAGTGACATCTCTCGACGCAGCGGCAAGGACTGCTGGGGCTGCGCCGTCATTGAATGTCTGATTTTGCAGATTTTTGACCAAGGATGCCATCACCTGAATGAGTAGATCCGCTGACCGTTGAACGCCGACCATATCGTGCGCCACGGCTGCCGCTTCCAGGCTTCGGGCATACCCCTGCAGGGACGCTGCGCCAATCGTGCCGCCCAAGCCCTTGAGCGTGTGGGCCTCACGCCCCAGGGCTGTCCAGTCGGCGCCGGCGACTGCCTGGGGCAGCCAGGCCAGGATGTGCTGCGCGTGCGTCACAAAAGCCGACAGGGTGGCACGTAGGAGATCGGCATCGCCTTCGAAATTGGCCATGGCCTCGTGCAGGTTCAGACCCGGCACCTCGATGCGATGTGCTGTAGCGCTGCGGTGGACGGCAGGCATGGGCGCCGAGGCGGCCACGTCCCGCACGGCCAGGCAGTAAGGTGCCAGCGCCGCATACAGCGAGGCCGGGTCCAGCGGCTTGGTGATGTGGTTGGCCATGCCGAGTGCCAGGCAGCGGGCGCGCTCTTCCGCCATCGCATGCGCCGTCATCGCGATCACGGGCACCTTGTCGAGGTCCGGATCGTCGTGCATGGCCTGGGTGGTCTCGTAGCCATCCATCACGGGCATCTGCAGGTCCATCAGCACCACGTCGTAGGTCTGAGGCAGCTGCTGGCGCATGCGCTCCAGCGCCTCGCAGCCATTGCCGGCCACATCCACCCGGGCGCCACGCCGGCACAGCAGTTCGGTGGCCAGCTGCTGGTTGAGCGCGTTGTCTTCCACCAGCAGCAGGTGCAGGCCATCGAGCCGCACCCCGTCGGAGATGGCCGCAGCATCCGAGGCGCCTTGCGCGCCATCGCCCTTGAGGCGCCACAGCATCTGGCGCACGGCCTCGGGCAGGATGGGCTTGGGCAGGAAGCTGTGCGCCCCACCCTGGATGGCTTCGATGCGCAGGCTGTCCGAGCCATAGGCCGAGATGACCACCACCAGCAGATCCGGCTGCAGCTCATGCAGGCGTGCCAGCACCTGGGCCCCGCCCATGCCGGGCATCACCCAGTCCAGCAGCACCAGGTCATACGGTTGCTGGACAGAGACGGCCTGGCCCACCAGGCGCAGGGCCTCGTCGCCGCGGTGCACCACGCGCACCAACCCGCCATCGGCCATGCCGACGCCCAGGGAGGTCAGCAGGTGACTGAGGATCTGGCCGGTCTCCTGCTGGTCATCGACGATGAGCACGCGCATGCGCGGCACCTCGCGCGGCAGCGGCGGCACCGGTGCGCCCGCGGCCAGCGGCAGCGTGACGGTGAAGGTGAAGCACGAGCCGGCACCCAGCTTGCTGGCCACGACGATGTCACCGCCCATCAGACGTGCGAGGCGTTTGCTGATGCTCAGGCCCAGGCCGGTGCCGCCGTACTTGCGGGTGGTCGAGCCATCGGCCTGCGTGAACTCCTGGAACAGGCGCTGCACCTGCACCTCGTTCATGCCGATGCCGGTGTCGCGCACCTCGAAGCGCAAGGTGAGCTGATCGGCCTGGCGGCGCACCAGCCCGACAGACAGGCGCACATGCCCGTGGTCGGTGAACTTGACGGCGTTGGACAGCAGGTTGGTGAGCACCTGGCCCATGCGCAAGGCATCGCCATGCACATGGCCGGCCTCGCCCAGCAGGATCGGGTCCTCGAAGGCGCACAGCAGTTCGAGCTCCTTTTCCTGGGCGCGCTGGCGCAGCAGCGTCAGGGCGTTGCCCACCACGTCCTCGATGCGGAAGGGCGCGGATTCCAATTCCATCTTGCCCGCCTCGATCTTGCTGAAATCGAGGATGTCGTTGATGACGCCCAGGAGGATGGTGGAGGCCGACTGCACCTTGGCCAGGTAGTCGCGCTGCTGTTCGTCCAGCGGGGTCTGCATGGCCAGGTGCGTCATCCCGAGGATGGCGTTCATGGGCGTGCGGATCTCGTGGCTCATGTTGGCCAGGAACATCGATTTGGCGCGCGTGGCGGCTTCGGCCTGATCGCGCGCCTCTTTCAATTCTTCCTGCACGCGGGCGCGGTGGTTGATGTCGTCCTGCACGGCGTGCGCCATGGTGTTGAGCGTCACGCCCAGGGTGTCGAGCTCTTCCACCCACTTGTCGCGACCGCCGGCGCGGGCGTCGTAGTTGCCGCGCGCCAGTTGCTGCGCCACCTGGCCCAAGCGCTCGATGGGCTGCAGCAGACGGCTGCGCAGGGCATACAGGCCCAGCAGCAAGGCCGGCACCAAGGCCAGGTCGACGCCCAGGGTCAGCAGGATGTAGCGCTCCAGCTTGTTGGCCGCCTCGTTGCGTGCGGTGGCCGTGCGTGCATCGGTGGCCATGCTCAGGTAGGCCACGGCACGGGCCAGGTCCGCCGACTGCGCCTCGTAGGCGGGCGAGTGCACACGTTCGCTGGCGAACTTCAGGTCGGGCACACCATCGGAGACATAGGTCTGCTGCTGTGGGTCATACAGGCCCTGCGTGGCCGCGAAGGCGATCTGCTCGGTGCGCTTGAGCGTCTCGCTGGCCTGCAGCACGCGTTGCAGGGCATCCAGTTCCTCGGCACTCACGTCGAGCGCCTGCATGCGCGCCAGCAGCGGCTTGCCGCGCTGGCCGTCGGGCAGCACATGCATGCGGCGCCCGGCGATGACCTCGTCCCAGTACAGGCTCTGGTCCTGCACGGCAGGCGCCGGCTTGCTGCCTTCGCGGATGGCCAGCACGTCGTAGTAATACAGCAGGTAGCGCGGATCGGCCGTGGTGGTGTAGGCACTCACCAGGCGGCGCAGCAAGGTGGTCTCCTGCTGCAGCTCGTTGACCAGGCGCAGCGTGTCCGTGCGGCGCTGCACCGCGTGCTCGGCCGACAGGTAAGCCTGCCGGATCAGCATCAGGAAGGCGAAGTTGGCCATCAGCGCCACCAGCACCATCACGAAGAACCAGCGCGATACGGTCTTGAGCTTCATGCAAACCGGCCTGTCACCACATCCCTGGCCCATCTGGCGGCCACCGCCACGTCACACCCCCGCTACGTCACCTTCGGGCCGAAGCCACAGAGGCCACCGAAGCCACCACCCGATCGCGCCCGGCCTCCTTGGCCTCGTACAGGTTGCGATCGGCCACGCGCAACGCCCATTGCGTGTCGCCACCGACGACTTCGGCCACACCGGCGCTTTGCGTCACCCTGAAGCTGTGCGCGCCCACGGTGAAGACCTCGGCCCGCAATTTCGCCGAAATTTTCTCGGCAACCTGCTGGGCGCCCGACAAGTCTGTTTCCGGGAGTAACAACACGAACTCTTCGCCACCATAGCGTGCCGCGGTGTCCACGTTTTCCCGGGTCGACGTGCGCAGGATCAGCCCGATGCGCGAGAGCACCTCATCGCCCACCGGGTGGCCGAAGGCATCGTTGACGCGCTTGAAGTGGTCCACATCGAACAGCACCACCGACAGCGGCCGGCCCGTGCGAGCCTGGCGATGGGCTTCGCGGTCCAGCCGGGACTGGAACTCCCGCCTGTTATACAGCCCGGTCAGGCCATCGGTGCGCACCAGCGTCTCGAGCATGCGGCGATGGCGGTGCAGCGTGATGGCCATCAGGAACAGCAGCGCCGTCAGCGGCAGCGAGGCCATCGCCAGCACGATGCGGGCCCAGACCGTCCACCACGCATGCATCTGCGAGCCCTGGTAGAGCGGCGCGGTCAGCAGGGGGGCATACGGCAGGTGACCGCCCATGTACAAGGCCTCGACGCCAAACGCCGTGAGCATGCACAGCAACAGCGCCGGCACCAGTTGCCGCAGAGAAAACAGGGCCCGCGCAAACACCAGCTCGGCCAGCAGCACCATGGACATGGGCGTGTCTTCCAGGCCATGGCCCAGGCACAGCAGCAGCACGCCCAGGCCGGTGGGGATCAGGGTGAGCTGCACCAGCCAGGGCTGCGGGCCCCGCTCCATCCGGCGCCACCAGGCCATCAGACCCAGGCAGACCAGCCACCCCATGAGCGCCGCCTGCGCCCACAGGCTGGGGGTGATCCAGTCCTGGCGGTAGAGCCCGCGGATGTCGGCTTGCTGCGTCGCCCAGGCCTGCATGCCCAGCAACAACAGCAGGATCGGCAAGGTGGCCTCGATCAGCACCAGCACGCTCGTGCTGTCGCGCCGCTCGACGATGCGGCGCGCAAAGCCCGCCAGCCAACGACCCACCCACCTCATCGCTGTGCCTCTTGCGGCTGCTGTGCTTCGGCACCGCAGATGCGGTCGCGGCCCGCACCCTTGGCGCGGTAGAGCTGGGCATCGGCCTGCGTCATCAAGGCATGCACGTCCACGCCCCGGCCCTGGACGACCCCCATGCTGACGGAGACGCGAAAGGACACGCGCCCTTCCCTGAATCGCTGCACGGCCAGTTGATCGCGCAACCGCTCGCACACGGCCTGCGCCTGCGCCAGATGGGTGTCGGGCAGGATGAGCGCGAACTCTTCGCCGCCGAGCCGGCAGGCCAGATCGATGGGGTTGCGGATGCAGCGCTTCATCAGGCGCCCGATCATGCGCAGCACGGCATCCCCGGCATGGTGACCGTAGGCATCGTTGACCTGCTTGAAGTGGTCGGCGTCGATCAGGACGAGGCACAGCGGCTGGCCCGTGCGCGCCTGGCGGGCCACTTCGACGCCCAGCACCTCCATGAAGCGCCGGCGGTTGGCCAGGCCGGTCAGGCCATCGGTGTAGGACAGGTGCGCCAGTTGAAGGTTGGCCCGATCCAGCATGGCAAAGGCATACAGCAACAGGCCGATGAGCACGGTAAAGCCGGCCACGAACACCCCTTGCCGCCATGCCGCAAACCACCAGGACGGCTCACCGCCCACGAAGGCGGAAGGACCCAGCACGGGCGCATACGGCCACCAGCCCAATTGCAGACCCAGATCGTGCCCCAGCAGGCCCAGCAGGCAAACCACATAGCAGATCACCATGGGCCGCAACTCGAACAGCAGCAGGCCCACCGCCAGCACGCCCAGCAGCACCGGCGCGATGCCCGAGGTGAAGATGCCGGCCGCGATGGCTTCCGCCGTGAAGCTGATGCCGATGCCCAGGCACACCAGCAGCACCCATCCGGGAAAGGATTCGTCCTGGGCGCGTGCACGCCACAGACGCAGCCCCGCCATGACATTGATGACCACCGCCACCAGCAGGATGGCCTGCAGCGCCCACAGGACGTCGGCGTTGACGCCCTCGCGGATGCGCGTATCCAGCAAGGCCCAGGCATGCGCCACGAACAGGCCGAGCAGACAGGGCGTGGCGACGCCCACCGCCAGCAGCGCACGCCCCGCAGGGGTGGCCAGCGGCGTGGATCGCTCTGACAACAACGACTGCATGGTCCCGCCCAGTTCCTGCCCCAATGGTCTCTTGTAAAAAAGCAAAAGCAGCGATTGTCCTGCCGATTCACCGGGGAAAGAAAGGGGCTTCTTGCCGTCATGTGAAAACACGGCCCCTCACGCAAGGCGCCTCGCTCGTCTTATCGGCGTGCAGGGTCAACGCTGAAGCCCCCGCCTGCGGGGATATGCTTGCGGGATGAAACTCCTTGTCAGATGGATGCTGCTGGCCTCGGCATTGGTGCTGCTGGCCAACCTCAACATCGGCCTGCAGGTCACCAGCTTTGGTGCCGCACTGTGGGCGGCGTTCGTGATCGGCCTGCTCAACGCCTTTGTGCGGCCGCTGCTGATCCTGCTCACCCTGCCCGTCACCGTGCTCACGCTCGGGCTCTTCCTGTTCGTCGTCAACGGGCTGATGCTGATGGCGGCCTCACGGCTGCTGGATGGCTTTCAGGTCGATGGTTTCTGGGCCGCGGTGTTCAGCTCGGTGCTCTACAGCCTGTGGGGCGTGGTCATCGATGCGGCGCTGGAGAAACTGATGGGCGGCTCAGGCAGGGCCTTGCCGCCACCGCAGGCATGAAGGTGCGACGAAGCGACGCCTCGTCCTTCAAGGCAGACGAGCGACAGGGAGCACATCCCGCAAGCCTTCCAGCGCAGCACGGCAGGTCTGCGCCCTGACGCTGGCGCGGTCCCCCTTGAACACATGGCGCACGCTGGTCAGCTGCCCATGGCGATCAGCCCACGCGATCCACACGGTGCCGACTGGCTTGTCGACCGAGCCCCCGCCCGGGCCGGCAATGCCGGTGACAGCCACGGCCACATCGCTGCGGGCACGATGCAAAGCGCCTTGCGCCATGGCCCGCGCCACCGGTTCGCTCACCGCACCGTGTGCAGCGATCAAGTCGGCATCCACATCCAGCAGTTCGGTCTTGGCCTCGTTGCTGTAGGTCACCAGGCCGCGCTCGAACCACACGCTGGAGCCCGCGAGTTCCGTGCAGGCGGCGGCAATCAGGCCGCCGGTACACGACTCTGCCGTGGCCATGCGCCATCCCAGCGTCATCAAGCGCTGTGACAGGGGCCGCACCACATCGAGCACATCGGTGGTATCCATGCCTTCTCCTCCAACGACCGCTCAGGGCAACAAACCGGCGCCCACGCCGCCCTGCCTCACAGCCACGGCCAGCGCCAGCACAACCAGGGTACACAAGGCCGCGATCAAATCATCGAACATGATGCCCAGCCCCTGCGCCCATCCGATGGTCTGCCCCGGCCGCAGCTTGAACAGCTGATCCGCCCAGGCCACCGGCCCCGGCTTGACCGCATCGAACACCCGGAAGGTCACAAAGGCCAGCAACTGCCCGCGCCAGTCCACCGGCATCATCAGCCACAGCACCAGCCAGAACGCCCAGACCTCGTCCCACACCACGGAGCCGGGGTCGGACACGCGAAGACTGCGCGCCGTGTGCGTACAGGCCCAGCAGCCGACAGGCCACCCCAACGCAAGGATCAGGGCCCACGCCAGATCGGCATGCGGGCCCTGCCCAAACACCTGCTGCAGCACGACAAAACTCAGCCATGCCCACAATGTGCCGATCGTGCCAGGCGCCCACGGACTCAGACCACTGCCGGCACCGAAAGCAATGAAGTGGGCGGGGTGGCTCAACAGCAGGCGCACCGTCGCCCGGCGTGGTGCGGCGTCGGTCATGCCGCCCCCTTGAAGTGATCGAACGACAGCCAGCGGTTGGCCACCAGCCTGCATTCGCCTCCATCCAGTGCACCTTCCAGCAGGCGCACGCCCGCCGATGCCTCGACCCGGCCGATGCGGGTCAGCAGCAGCCCGAGGCTGGCACCCAGCGCCGTGATGCGATCGCGCTGGGCAGGCGGTGCGGTGAAGACGAGTTCGTAATCGTCGCCCCCCGCCAGAATGCAGTCGAGTTGCTGTGCACGCGGCCGCGCTGCGAGATGGGGGCTCAAGGGCAAGGCGTCCAGAACGAGCGATGCACCCACGCCGCTGCGGCGCAGGATATGGCCCAGGTCCCCCAGCAAGCCATCCGAGACATCGATGGCCGCCGTGGCCACGCTGCGCAAGCCTTCGCCCAGTGCCACCCGCGGCACAGGCAACTCCATCGCCAGCCGCACGGCATCGAAGGTGTCGGTCGGCAAACCCGGATGCAGCGTGCCGCGAAAGGCTTCGAGCGCCAGCCTGGCTTCGCCCGGCAGGCCACTGACCCAGACGTCGTCATCCACCTGGGCACCGCTGCGCAACAAGGCCCGGCCCTGCGGCACCTCGCCCATCACGGTGATGCCGATGGCCAGCGGGCCGGCCGTCGTGTCACCGCCGATCAGTTCGCAATCGTGCTCATCGGCCATGTCCAACAGGCCTTTGGCAAAGTCTGCAAGCCACGTTTCGTCCACCCGGGGCAAGGTCAAGGCCAAGGTGAAGGCGATGGGGGTGGCGCCACAGGCAGCCAGGTCTGAGAGGTTCACAGCCAGGCACTTGTGGCCCAGGCGGGCCGGGCTGACGGTGGACAGGAAATGGCGTCCTTCCACCAACGTGTCCGTCGAGACCGCCCAATGCATGCCGGGCCGAAGCGCCAACACGGCGCAGTCATCCCCATTGCCCACCACTGCGTGACGTGCGCCCTGGCCTGCTGGCCGCCAGAAGAAGCGCTCGATCAAATCGAATTCACCCATGCTCATGGCGACATTGTCCGCGAAGCACCGGCAGGCCGGCCATCACAGTCGCCTCAGGGATGCAGAAGTCGCGGCCCCGTTGTGGATCACCGCAGCCCCCGCCCAGCTGAAGTCCTTAGAATCGGACCGTCCGGCATCGCCTGATATGCCGTCGAAGGGCCTCCCTGCATGACCACCCCGGAAGAAAAACGCGCCGAGCTCAAGAAAGCCGCACTCGAATACCACGAGCTGCCCACGCCCGGCAAACTGGCCATCTCGGCCACCAAGCAGCTCACCAACCAGCGCGATCTGGCCCTGGCCTATTCCCCCGGTGTGGCCGCGCCCTGTGAAGAAATCGTCGAAAACCCGGCCGCCGCCTTCAAGTACACCAGCCGCGGCAACCTGGTCGCCGTGATCACCAACGGCACCGCCGTGCTCGGTCTGGGCGACATCGGCCCGCTGGCCGCCAAACCGGTGATGGAAGGCAAGGCCGTCCTCTTCAAGAAATTCGCCGACATCGACGTCTTCGACATCGAGATCAACGAAAAGGACGTCGACAAGCTGGTCGACATCATCGCCTCGCTGGAGCCCACCTTCGGCGGCATCAACCTCGAAGACATCAAGGCCCCGGACTGCTTCTACGTCGAGCGCAAATTGCGCGATCGCATGAAGATCCCGGTCTTCCACGACGACCAGCACGGCACGGCCATCGTCGTGGGCGCCGCCCTGCTCAACGGCATCAAGGTCGTCGGCAAGGACATCAAGCAGGTCAAGCTCGTCACGTCGGGCGCGGGTGCTGCGGCGCTTGCCTGCCTCACGCTGCTGGTCAAGCTCGGTGTGCCGCGCGAAAACATCTGGGTGACCGATCTGGCCGGCGTGGTCTACGAAGGCCGCACCGAACTGATGGACCCGGACAAGGCCATCTTCGCGCAAAAGACCGACCAGCGCCGCCTGGCCGAGGTCATCGAAGGCGCCGACATCTTCCTGGGCCTGTCGGCCGGGGGCGTGCTCAAGCCCGAGATGGTGGCCAACATGGCCGCCAAGCCCATCATCTTCGCGCTGGCCAACCCCACGCCCGAGATCCTGCCGAACGAGGTCAAGGCCGTGCGCGACGACGCCATCATGGCCACCGGCCGCTCGGATTTTCCCAACCAGGTCAACAACGTCCTGTGCTTCCCCTACATCTTCCGGGGCGCGCTGGATTCCGGCGCCACCACGATCACCGACGAGATGGAGATCGCAGCCGTGCACGCCATTGCCGAGCTGGCCCAGGCTGAACAAAACGAGGTCGTGGCCGCCGCCTATTCGGGCGAATCACTGAGCTTCGGGCCCGGAATACCTGATTCCCAAGCCCTTCGATCCGCGGCTGATGATGAAGATCGCGCCGGCCGTGGCCCGCGCCGCTGCGGAATCGGGCGTGGCCACCCGGCCAGTCAAGGACTTCATCGCCTATGGCGAAAAGCTGCAAAGCTTCGTCTACGCCTCGGGCAACACGATGAAGCCGATCTTCAGCGTGGCCAAGCGCGCCAAGAACAAGCGCATCTGCTATGCCGAAGGCGAAAACGAAGGCGTGATGCGCGCCGCCCAGATCGTGGTGGACGAAAACATCGCCCGCCCCATGCTGATCGGCCGCCCCGCCGTGATCGAACAGCGCCTGGAGCGCTTCGGCCTGCGTCTCAAGCCCGGCCGCGACATCGACATCGTCAGCACCGAAAACGACCCGCGCTACCGCGAATACTGGCAGACCTACCACCGCCTGGCCGAACGCAAGGGCGTGACCGCCCAGATGGCCAAGATCGAGATGCGCCGCCGCCTCACACTGATCGGCTCGATGCTGCTGCACAAGGGCGAGGTCGACGGCCTGATCTGCGGCACCTGGGCCAGACCAGCCTGCACCTGCACTACATCGACCAGGTCATCGGCAAGCGGGCCGGCGTCAAGACCTATGCCGCGATGACAGGCCTCATCCTGCCCGGCCGCACGGTGCAGCTTGCTGGACACGCACATCAACTACGACCCGACGGCCGAGCAGCTCGCCGAGATCACCATCATGGCCGCCGAGGAAATGATGCGCTTTGGCCAGCGGCCCAAGGCGGCGCTGCTGTCGCACTCCAATTTCGGATCGAGCAACCAGCCTTCGGCCCTGAAGATGCGCGAGGCATTGGGCCTCATCCAGGAGCAAGCCCCGTGGCTGGAGATCGACGGCGAGATGCACGGCGACACGGCCCTGGACGCACCCCTACCGCCAGCAACTGATGCCGCGCTCGACGCTCACCGGCGAGGCCAACCTGCTGGTGTGCCCGAACATCGATGCGGCCAACATCGCCTACAACCTGCTGAAGGTCGCGGCGGGCAACAACATTGCCCTGGGGCCCGTGCTGCTGGGCGCGGCCAAGCCGGTGTGCATCCTGACGCCTTCGGCCACCGTGCGCCGCATCGTCAACATGACGGCCATGACGGTGGCGGACGCCAACGCGGTACGCTGAATGAAGCGCCGCGGACAGGTCCGGCAAGCAGGCCGGCCTTCCGCCGGCATCCCGGCTGCATCCCGGCACCCTGTTTTCACACGGTGCAGGCGGCGTGAAATACCCCCACCCGGTCTGCCGCTCACGCGCTGAAAGCGCGCGGTTATACCACAGTCTGTCAACCCCCCACAAAAAGGCCTGCCTGGCAGGCTTGAGGCGCCCTTGGCCCTTGAGCTTTTCAGCTGTTTTCTATAGCATGACGGCTTTTACGAATAGCTGCATTGCTGACTGACCGAGGCTGGAAACACAGCATCATGGTGCCTTGCAAGATGGGGTTCTCGAAGCGGCACATCAGGTGGCACGCCGCCATTTTTGCAAGCCTGGCCCTGAGTTGTGCCACAGCTTGGCTTCCCTCCGAAGCCCTCGCACGTCGCCACGCAACACCGGAGACAAGCACCACCGCGCCCGCCTATCGGGATCAGGTGGCCCTGTCCAGCCTGCCTTCGCAAGCCCGGGACGTTCATCGGCGCATCCAGGCCGGTGGCCCCTTCCGCTACAGCAAGGACGGCACGGTGTTCGGCAACCGCGAGCGCCAGCTGCCCCGCCAGCCGCGCGGCTATTACCGTGAATACACCGTCCCCACACCCGGCGAGCGCGACCGTGGCGCCCGACGCATTGTGTGTGGAGGTAAAGATGAAAGTCGGCCTGAAACTTGTTTCTACACGCAGGATCACTACCAGAGTTTTCAACAGATCGATCCCAGGCGCTGAGCCTTTCAGACCGTCCACCGTTCTCGTTCTTTTCCCTTGACCTCTAACTCACCAGCTCGTCAGGACATGAAGCCTTCCTCCATGAACCCCGGGCCCCAAGCGATCATGTTGTTGCAATCCGTTCGTCCGAACATCGTTCAATCCATCCGTGCGTTCCGCCCGGAGGACCTGCAACAGGCGGCCAACGCGGCTGGCCAGCATTTCCTGTACACGAACCTGAGCGCTGCTCAGAACAAACAGGACGTGCTGGACATCATCGCCCGTGACTTCCTCTTCCCCGATCACTTCGGCAAGAACCTCGACGCCCTCTACGACTGCATGACCGATCTGGTCCACAAGTCGGGTCCGCAGCCGGGCTTCGTCGTCGTGCTCGAACTGATCCCCGACGGCAACAAGTGCGACCGTGAGACGCGCGAGTTGCTGCTGGACGCCTTCCGCGATGCCGCGGATTTCTGGTCCGAGCGCAAGGTGCCCTTCCGCGTGTTCTACTCCATCGCCGTCTCCGGCAAGGAATCGGCCGGCAACTGGGACAAGGCCGAAGTGGCCCAGAACGATCCGGCCGTCAAGCCTGTCAAGGTCTCCAAGAACGCCCCGCAACCCATGGTGATGAACCTGCCGCCGATGAGCAGCGTGTTCGACACCTCGGCGCTGCTGGCCGCGGCGTAAGCTTGGGCATCGCCCTACCGTCACTCGGTCCGCACCGCACGGCTGTGGCCGTGGTGCCCTCCAAGGGAGCCTCCGGGCTCCCTTTGCGTTTCTGTGGCCCGCTGTGCAGAACTGAGCCCCCCCATCCCTGGGGTTTGAGGGTAGTTCCGTGCCTCAGCGGCCGCCAGATCCTCACATGATGTGTGATCCCATGAACATGCTCAAGGAGGAAATCATGAAGCGTTTGTCGAAACTGTGGGTTTGCAGCCTGGCACTGACGGCCATGGGCAGTGCGTACGCTGCGCAAACACAGGTCAACCTTGAACGCGATGGTTTGGTCGTGGTGCCCGGCCTTTACCACTACGACTGGGGGTGGCCGCGTCAGGTTGCGCTGGGCCAGCTGCAGGGCACCACCACGCTCGCCTATTCAGACTATCTCGAAGGCGCCTTGGGAGTCACCTACACCGAGGTGCAAACAGTGCTGCCTGCGATGCTCGACGAGAGCGGCATCAACCGGGTGGTCTCCAGCCCGGTTCAATCGATGGGTGGCACGTTCAATGATGAGACGCAGACCTTTACATTCACGCGGGTGGGCAGCGCGGGCGGCATGCTTTGGACGATGCCCGCCGTGCGCCGCGACGGCAAGAGAAATCCCGCCAGCACCGGTGGTTCGCTGCAATTGACCAACCTCACCGTCGACCTCGTCAACCAGTCCGTCCGTGCCGACGTGAAAGGGGCCAACGGCGTGGGCACCCTGAGTCAGTTGCCGATCTGGCATTACGGACAGATCACCGGCGTCACGTCAGATCAGACACCCAATGCCATGGAGGCCTGGGACGGTTTTCAAGCCGACTTCACCGTCAGCCAGTTCACCATGGACGATCGGGCATTCGAGGTCATGGCGACATCACTGGGCTTCACCAGCTTTGGCCGCACAGCATTCATGGCTGTGGATGGATTCGGCTCGCTCCACGTTTCCGCCGTGACCGGCTTCACCGTCCTGCCAGAACCCTCCAGCATCCTGTTCATGGGCCTGGGGCTCGCCGGGCTGGGCTGGGCCAGCCGCCGCACCCAGGCTGCCTGACACCTCAACGACGCGCGCCCTGCCGCCACGCATCCAGCCACTGCTGCACCCCGCGCACCTGGCGCCGCAGGTAGGCTGGCGCCACCGCCTCCAGCGCCGTCGCGATGATGCCGAGCGCGGCCAGACCGGGGTGCGCGCCGCTGGCCACATTGGGCACCTTCATGGAGTCCAGGTTGTCAGCGGACATCGGCGGCTCGCCAGGCAGACAGGCCATCAGGGCCGCCTGCATGCGTCCCACGGCCATCGGCATGGGCACAACCACGCGCGCGTGCCCGCTCCACTGCCCCGCGAGCGCCACGAGCTCCTGCAAGGTGTACACACGGGGCCCCGCCAGTTCATAGGTCTTCCCTGCCGTCGACGGATGGCTCAGGCACGCCACGATCGCCCGCGCCACGTCTTCCACCCACACCGGCTGAAAACGGGCATCGCTGCCCGCCAGGGGCATCACCGGCATCAGGCGCTGCAGCGTGGCAAACAGATTCAGGAAGCGATCGTGCTCGCCAAAGATCACGCTGGGCCGCAGCACCGTCACCGCCAGGCCCTCGGCGGACCGCAACAGGCGCTCGCCCTCGGCCTTGCTGCGCAGATAAAGCGAAGGCGCCGTGGCAGGATCCCCCTCGGGCACCCCCAGCGCACTCACATGGACGATCCGGGGCACGCCGCCATGACGACACGCCTGGACCAGGCGCCGGCACAAGGCCACATGCGCTGCCTCGAAGGCACCCGGCGTGCCGTGGAGGATCGCGATCAGGTTGACCACCGCATCACAGCCCGATGACACGGCCAGGAGCGTGTCCTGGTCATTGACGTCCGCCTCGACCACGTCGACCTGCGGCAGCACGCTCAGGTGCCTGGCCCGGTCGCGACGCCGCGTCGGCACGACAAGGCGTGCCCCCTGCAGCACGGGGTGCGCAGCGAGTTGTTCACACACGGCACGGCCGACAAAACCGCTGCCGCCCAGGATCAGGATGCGTTGCATACGAGCCCTCTTCAGGGCAGGTCTTCTTCGGGAGGTGGCGCCGACTCGGCGCGCGGTCCGATGGTGCTGCCCAGGCGCGTTTTAATGGACAGCGGGCGCCCATGCAAGAGATGGCCATACACCGTGGCGTTGGACAAGACCTTTTTGACGTAATCGCGCGTCTCTGAAAAGGGAATGTTCTCCACCCAGGCCGCCGCATCCAGACGCGGACCTTCGCGCCAGCGCCGCGATCGTGCCGGGCCGGCGTTGTAGGCCGCCGCCGCGAGCGCCTGTGTGCCCTGGAAATCATCGAGCACCAGCTTGAGGTACCCCGCCCCGATGCGCAGGTTGGTGGTGCGCTCGGTGATGAGCGCGGGTTCGTAGCTGATGCGCAGCTTGCGGGCCGTCCAGGCCGCCGTCGCCGGCATCACCTGCATCAGACCCGAGGCCCCGACATGCGAACGCACCGCCAGTTGGAAGCGCGACTCCTGACGGATCAGGCCATACATGTAGGCCGGATCGAGCCCCACCTCACCGGCCGCCGCCAGCACATCCGCGCGGTAGGGCGTGGGATAGCGCTGCTCCAGGTGGATTTCCCGGCGCGTGCGGTCGCTCGTGTTGATGCAGCGGTCCCAGATCTCGCGGCGGCAGGCTTCTTCGGCCACGGCCAGCAGCTCACGCTCGGTCAAGCCGCCCGGACGGCCATAGCCCAGCGTGAAGTTCCATTCGCGCAGCGCCTCGCTGCGCCAGCCCAGCTGCAACATGCGCAAGGCCCGGTCGATGCCGGCGATGCTGCGGGCCTGGGCCAGTTCGGCTTCGGTCAAGGGCGCTGGCGGTGGCGGCGGCTTCACCGGCGCGCCCGTCAGATCCTCTGCGGCCAGTTGGCCGTAGAACGACACGGGGCTGGCCACACGCTGCAGCAGCTCACGCGCCTGGTGACGCAGCACCTCGGCCCCGGCGAGCGGCAGACTCTGGGCGCGCGCCTGGATCGCCTTGGCTTTCCAGTACTGCCAGGCTGCATCCTGGCGTGCGTCCTCGGGCATCGCATCGATGGCCTGCTCGACCAGCTTCCAGCGCTCGCGGTCACCGGCCACGCCGGCGCGCAGGCCGGCTCGCGCCATCCAGGCCAGGGTCTCGGAGGACCAGTTGGCCGCCACGCGGTTCGCTGCGCTTGCGTTGTCCAGCAAGGCACCCGTGCCGGAGGCCAGGGCCCGGTCCACCAGGCCCCGCTCGAAATAGGCAGGCGCCTCGGGCGACAGGCGCCAAGCGGCCCAGCGCCCCAGTTGAGACCAGGCCCATGCAGACTCCTCGGCATTCCAACGCCAGCGCGCGCGGGTGGCGGCCTCGTCGATGGCGGCGGCAGCGGCCACGTGGTCCATCGACGCCCAGCGGATGAACGCCAGCAGGTTCAAGGGGCCTTCGGCTTCGACCGGGATTTCCAGCGGCAAAGGCGCCAGTGTCGGACGGGGTGCCCCCTTGCGCCGCGCCGACTTCGCCGCCTTGCCCGTGGCGCGCGGACCGATGGAAGCGCCGGGCGAGCGGGCGCGCCCATTCTCGCCATGGGCCGCCAGACTGCCCGCACGTGCCGTCGGCATCAGGAAGGCGCGTGGGTCGGCCAGCGCACGCGAGACGGCGCGCGAGAGGGCATCGCCCAGGAGACGGGAGGTCTGCGTGATGGCCTTGGGCTTGTCCCCTTCTATAGACAGGCGCAACTTGCGCCAGACGTCCGACTGCGTCAGCACACCGTTGGCCAGGAGGGTCTGCGCCATGGTGTCACAGCCCCAGTCGGCGTCGCGCTGGGCCCACCATGCCTGCCGGGCCTGTTCGCGCAGATCGCCCGGCCCCTCCACCGGCATGCTGGTTTGATGGCGGGCCAGCAGCCCCAGGCAGGTGACCTCGCGGTCGTCGTTCATGCGGAAGGTGGGCTGGATGCGCAGGAAGGTGCGCCAGTCCTGGCGGCGGCCCAACTCCAGCAACCAGTCATTGCGGGCGCGATCGGCCACGTAGGCGTCAGGCCAGCGCTGCAGGAACGCGTCCACCTCCGAGGGCGACGCCTTGATCAGGCGCGCCTGGAAATACCAGTAGTCGGCCCAGGGTGCCAAGGGATGGCGCGCCATCAACAGCGCATCACGGGCCGCCAGCAGCCGGGTCTCGTCCCGCACACGCAAGGCCTCGCGGGCTTCCTGCACCGTGCCATCGTCATCGGCCAGGCACCAGGGCGTGGCGCCGCTCAGGCCCAGCGCCAGCGACACCCCCGCCAAGGCCCGAAGGCAGTGCAGCGCATACTTGTCGAACATTCTCAATTGCAACCCTTTTCCGATGGCCCCGACCCCGCCCGATGCGCGCCAGCCCGATCCCGCACCGCCCCCCGACCGCCGAACCTTGAGGCAACGCCTGCTTCAGGCTCGCAAGGCCTGGTCGGAAACCCCGGAGGCGTCGGCCGCCCAACTGGCCCTGCAAGAACGCGTGTGGCAGGTGCTGTCGCAACTGGAACCCGACTGCCTGGGGATTTTTTGGCCTGTGCAAGGGGAATTTAACCCAAGGGAAGCGGCCTTGAAGGCACAACAGCAATGGCGTTGTCGCCTGGCGCTGCCCTTCGCCCGACGCTCGCCGGTGGGGATGGATTTCAGGTTGTGGACGGGCGAGCCACCGAGCCGGCAGGACGAGTGCGGCATCCCCACTGCCGACGGCGCGCCCGTGGTGCCCGACGTGGTCCTGGTGCCGTGCGTGGGCTTCACCCATTCGGGTTGGCGACTCGGATACGGCGGGGGCTACTTCGACCGCTATCTGGCCGCCCACCCGCAAGTCACGGCCATCGGCGTCGGCTGGGAGTTGGGGCGCCTGGATGAAAACGTGCTTTCTCCACAGGCCCACGATCAACCCTTGGTCGCGGTCATCACAGAAAGTCACACGTGGGGCGAATGAGCCCCCCTGTACGCGGGGGACCCCGGAAGGAACCCTATGCGCCGCCCCCCATATAACCTTCAATATGGCGTCCATGCCCCAACAGCAAACCCCACAAAGAGGGTAAGCAGGCAGTGCCTCAAATTCAACCGAAACAAGGACGTGAACATGAAATTCTTCAAGCAGTTCAGCGTGTCTCTGATGGCTCTGGCCGCCGCGACCGCCGCTTCGGCTGCCAACCAGCCCTTCAACGCTGTCAATGCGACCGTGACCATCGACACCGCCACGGTGAATGCCGCGTTGAATGGCTATTCGATGGCTGCTGTGGGCGGCGCCACCTTCAACAGCGGCACCGGCGTGCTGACGGCCCCCGTGCAGACCGTCTCCACGACGACCAACCCCGGCCCGATCAACGTCGAGCTGGCTGACGCCGCCGGCCTGAAGTTCACCAAGGTGCTGAGCCCCTCGATCACCCTGTCGAACTTCAGCTTCGACGTGGCAACGGGCGAGCTCTACGGCAACCTGCTGGTCGGCACGACGCTGGCTCCGCTGGTCAACGTGCAGAACCAGTCCGTGCTGCAAGCCACCAACTACAGCAGCAGCTTCGGCGGCGTGTCGGGCAGCAGCGTGACGACGTCGTCGTCCTCGCGCGACCTGGGCCTGCTGGCTTCCAACTTCGTGCTGTCGCAGTCCTTCAAGGACTACATGCTCAACGTGTACGAAATGGACGCCACCTCGTTCTCGTACGTCGCTGACATGATCAAGGAAGTGCGCATCGGCACCGTGAACATCCAGTCGCAAGTGCCGGAACCCTCGACCTACTTCCTGATGGGCGTGGGTCTGGCCTGCATCGGCTTCGTGGCTCGCCGCAAGTCGGCCTGATGGCCTGATGTGCGTGCGCCGGGTTGACCGGCGCATCACCGCACAGCATGAAAAAAGCTCCCCTCGGGGAGCTTTTTTCATGGGCGACGGGCCGACGCTCAGAAGCGGTAGCCAATGCCGACACCGAAGACCGTGGGGTCGATCTTGACGGTACCGATGTTGCCCAGCGAAGAGTGATGGGCTTCGGCGCGGATGTTGATCTTCTTGAAGTCCACGTTGAAGGAGATGTCCTTCGTGATGGGGAAGTCACAGCCGACCTGGAAGGCCACGCCGCGGCTGCTCTTGTCCAGCGTCACCGTGCCGCCGGCCGCTTCCATCTTCTGGGCGGAGAAGCGGGTGTAGTTCACACCGAAGCCGACATACGGACGCGCCGTGGGATTCTCGGGCGCAAAGTGATATTGCAGCGTCAATGTCGGCGGCAGGTGGCGCAGCGTGCCGATCTTGTTGCCGCCGAGGGAGACGGTCTGGCGCTGAGGCGAGGTGGCGATCAGTTCCAGCGCCACGTTGGGCGTCACGAAGTAGGACGCATCCACTTCCCAGATGTACTTGCTGTTGACGCTGACGTCTTCGGCAATGTAAGTCCCTTCATTGGCCGGCTCCAGGTACAGGGCACGTGCGCGCACCATGAAGTCGCCTGCGAAGGCGGGCGCAGCGGCGGCGCAGGCCAGAGCGGCTGCAGCAATCAGGCGGGTGCGGTTCAGAGAGGCGTTCATGATCGATGGATCCTTCTTGTAGCGGAGTTGCTGGGATGCTTCCTTCACATCCCATGAACCCATTGCAACAAGACGCAGCGGCCTCAAACTTGTGCTGCATCAACTTCGCGGACCCATCGGCAACCGCAAAGCCCTCAAACGCCTCAGGGTTTGCGCCAGATCAGACCGGCGCGATGCGTATGCGCAACGGCCCTGGACGCGTCGGCGTTCACAGGCCGAGGCGCTGGCAGATGGCCTGCACGGTGCCGGCCTGGTTCATCGTGTAGAAGTGCAGCCCCGGCACGCCCGCCGCACGCAGGCGTTCGCACAGCTCGGTCACCACATCCAGGCCGAATGCCTGGATCGAGGCCTTGTCATCGCCATAGCTCTCCAGGCGGGCGCGGATCCAGCGCGGGATCTCGGCGCCGCAGGCATCCGAGAAGCGCATCAGCTGGGCCGAGTTGGTGATCGGCATGATGCCGGGGATCACCGGGATGTCGGCGCCGGCCTTGCGGGCGTCGTCCACGAAGCGGAAGTAGGCGTCGGCGTTGTAGAAGTACTGGGTCAGTGCCACATCGGCGCCGGCCTGCACCTTGGCCAGGTAAGCCTGCAGATCGGCCGCGGGGCTCTTGGCCTGCGGGTGCATCTCTGGATAGGCGGCCACTTCGATGTGGAAGTGGGTGCCCGTCTCCTGGCGGATGAAGGCCACCAGCTCGCTGGCGTAGCGGAATTCGCCAAAGCCGCCATAGCCGCTGGGCAGATCGCCCCGGAGCGCCACGATGCGCCGGATGCCCTCGGCCTTGAACTGGGCGAGCTGGGCGCGCACCGAATCCTTGCTCGCGCCGATGCACGAAAAGTGCGGCGCTGCGTCGAAGCCTTCGCTGAGGATGGCGCGCACGGTCTGGATCGTGCCGTCCTGCGTGGAGCCGCCCGCGCCATAGGTGACGGAGCAGTACTCGGGCTGGAGGGGATAGAGCTGCTGGCGCACGGCGGCCAGCTTGTCCGCGCCCTCGGGGGTCTTGGGCGGGAAGAACTCCAGGCTGATGGGGAAACGGGTGGAGGTCGTCATGACTGGCTCAAGGTTGCATGCCCGCGCCACGCGCGCGGACAAAGAATTCACGGTTGCCGTCGCCCCCGGCGATCGGGCTTTCAAAGTAATCGCTCACTTGCAGTGCGAGCGCCTCGCATGCGGTGCGGATGCGGGCCTCCACCTCGGCGTACAAGGCGGGATCCTTCACGATGCCGCCCTTACCGATCTGGCCAGGCTGCAATTCGAACTGCGGCTTGACCAGCATGAGCAACTCGCCCTTGGGGGCCAGCAGCGGCACCAGGGCCGGCAGCACCAGGGTCAGCGAGATGAAGGACAGATCGCCCACGATGAGGTCGAAGCCGGACTTCGTCTTCGTGGCGGGAAACGCGTCGCCCAACTCCTCGGCATTCAGGTTGCGGGCATTGACGCCCTCGACCACCGTCACCTGCGGATGGCTGCGCAAACTGGGGTGCACCTGCCCATGGCCGACATCGACACCGACCACGCGCTTGGCGCCCTGAGCCAGCAGCACCTGCGTGAACCCGCCGGTGCTCTGCCCCACATCCAGGCAGACTTTGGCCTTGACGGCCACCTGCGGCTTCTTCGCCTTGCAATGCGCGAGCGCGCCCTCCAGCTTCAGCCCGGCGCGCGACACCCAGCGGGTCTCCGCGTCATCCAGGATCTGGAACTCGCAATCGATGGGCAGCGACTCGCCGGCCTTGCGCACCGTGGCCCAGCCCTTCGGGCCCGACCACTGCACAGCGCCCTGCTCGATCAGGCGCTGCGCCGCCGAACGCGTCGGCGCCAGGCCCTTTTCCAGGATCAGCTGATCGGCACGCGACAAAAGGATGTTCATGCAGAGAGAACAAACATCAGCGGGATCTCAATGATCCGCGAACCCACAGACCGAGCAGCACCACCGGACCGAGCAAAGCCGAAGGCCAGCGACAGATCCAGCGACCGCCATGGATCCGGCTCTGCCGGTCCATTGGGCGGTGCGCCCCTGGGGGGGCGGCCGTCAGGCCGTAGGCCGGGGGGATCAATACCGATACGTATCAGGCTTGTAGGGACCTTGCACCGGCACACCGATGTAGGCGGCCTGCTCGTCCGTCAGCGTCGTCAGCTCGGCATTCAGTGTGGTCAGCTGCAGGCGCGCCACCTTCTCGTCGAGGTGCTTGGGCAGCACGTAGACCTTGCCCGTGTCGTAGGCGTCCTTGTGGGCGAACAGCTCGATCTGTGCCAGCGTCTGGTTGGCGAAGCTCGACGACATCACGTAGCTGGGGTGGCCCGTGCCGCAGCCCAGGTTCACCAGACGGCCCTTGGCCAGCAGGATGATGCGCTTGCCATCCTTGAAGATGACGTGGTCGACCTGCGGCTTGATCTCTTCCCACTCGCAGCTCTCTTCCAGCTTGGCGACCTGGATCTCGTTGTCGAAGTGGCCGATGTTGCACACGATGGCGTTGTTCTTCATCGCGGCCATGTGCTCATAGGTGATCACGTCGCGGTTGCCGGTGGTGGTCACGAAGATGTCGGCCTTGTCGGCGGCCCAGTCCATCGTCACCACGCGGTAGCCTTCCATGGCGGCCTGCAGGGCGTTGATCGGGTCGATCTCGGTCACCCACACTTGGGCGGACAGGGCACGCAGGGCCTGGGCCGAGCCCTTGCCCACGTCACCGTAGCCAGCCACGACGGCGATCTTGCCGGCGACCATCACGTCGGTGGCGCGCTTGATGCCGTCGACCAGGGATTCGCGGCAGCCATAGAGGTTGTCGAACTTGGACTTGGTCACCGAGTCGTTCACGTTGATGGCGCGGAACAGCAGGGTGCCCTTGACGCTCATCTCGTTGAGGCGGTGCACGCCGGTGGTGGTCTCTTCGGTCACGCCGATGATCTCGGCGGCCTTGCGGCTGTACCAGGTGTTGTCCACGGCCAGCTTGGCCTTGATGGCGGCGTACAGGATGCGCTCTTCTTCGCTGGTGGGGTTGTTCAGGATGCTGATGTCCTTCTCGGCGCGCTTGCCCAGGTGCATCAGCAGCGTGGCGTCGCCACCGTCGTCCAGGATCATGTTGGGGCCTTCGCCGGCCGTGCCCTTGGCGCCGAAGTCGAAGATGCGGTGGGTGTAGTCCCAGTACTCTTCCAGCGATTCGCCCTTGAAGGCGAAGACGGGCGTGCCGGCGGCCACCAGGGCGGCAGCGGCGTGGTCCTGTGTGGAGAAGATGTTGCACGAAGCCCAGCGCACTTCAGCGCCCAGGGCCTGCAGCGTCTCGACCAGCACGGCGGTCTGGATGGTCATGTGCAGGGAGCCGGTGATGCGTGCGCCCTTGAGCGGCTGCGTGGCGGCGTATTCCTTGCGGATGGCCATCAGCGCGGGCATTTCGCTTTCAGCGATCTTGATTTCCTTGCGGCCCCACTCGGCCAGGGACATGTCGGCGACGATGCACTCGACGCCCTTGTATTCAGAGATCAGGTTCTTGGTGGACACAGCGGTCATGGCTCAGCTCCTAGAAAAAGAAGCCGCAATGCGCTGCCGGGGGGACTTTGGACATACAACTCACCCAGCGGGACACATGCGGGTGAGCGCGGTTGCAAGAGGCAAGACTTTCGAGCCTGGGGCCGTGCTGCCACACCATGAAGGCGGGGACGACCTTGCAACGCTCCTCGAAAGCCTGCGCAGTATACGGGGTTTGGCCCTGGGTCTGGCAAGCGCAATTGTGCCGATTTGAGGTCATTGCTTGGACTTTGGCCCAGCCACCCAGATCCGGCCGGGCTGCGTGCAATCCCGGAATCGACACGGCCCACAGATACACATAATCATGGGATCAACCGCTTTGGCGCTTTTGCCGCGGCGGCTCGCCAAACTCACACTCGGGGTACGCCATGATTCAAGCTGGGAAGGGCCTGCTGGCCCTGGCCATTGCCTTTGCCACGGGAGGTGCCGCCCACGCGGCGCCGGCCTACACCATCACCGAAATCGGCACGCTGGGCGGCGCAGCCAGCATGGCCGTGTCCATCAATGCGAGCGGGCAGATCGCGGGCAGCGCCGTCACCGCCACCGGCCAGTCGCATGCCTTCCTGTATGACCGGGGGGTGATGACCGACGTGCTGGCCGGACGTGACGATGTCTTCGAAGGCGTGGGCATCGTCAACGACCTGGGCCAGGTGGCGGGCGACTATTATCTGAACGACACCGGCGTGCGCGCTGCCTTCGTGTACGACCAGGGCACCCTGCGCGAGTGGCGCGCGGCCGACGGCGGCTCACTGACCGTGCGCGGTTTCAACAATGCAGGGGAGTTGGCCGGCACCGTGATGCCAGCCAGCGGCGCGTATCAACGCGCCTTTGCCTTGCGCAACGGGCAGATCGTGGAAATCGGCTCCACGGAGGCCGGCGCCGTCACGCAAGGGCATGGCATCAACCAGTCGGGATGGATGGCCATCTCGGTCAGCAGCATGGAGGCCGGCATCCAGACTGCCCTGGTCGGCCCCGATGGCAGCACCGTGGCGCTCACCGCCCCGGGCGAAGGCACCTGGTTCGGCAACCCACAGATCAACGACCATCGGGCCGTGGCGGGCACGGCCATGTCGATGAGCATGCGGCCGCGCGCCATGCTGTTCGCAGGCCAGAGCTGGACGGATCTGGGGGCGCTGGACGCCTATTCGTCCATGGCCATGGGCATCAACAATCGCAACGATGTGGTCGGCACCCTCAACTACTACACGCCCTGGGGCGATGAGACGCAAGAAGCGTTTGCGTATGTGGATGGGCAGATGCGCAAGCTCGGCAGCCTGATCGATCCGGCCTCGGGCTGGCAGCTGAAGGCTGCCATGGACATCAACGACCGGGGCCAGATCGTGGGCTACGGCGTGTTCAACGGGCAGGAACGCGGCTTCCTGCTGACGCCCGTGCCGGAGCCGGATGCCTTGGCCTTGGTGGCCGCCGGGATGCTGGCCTTTTCCCTGCACCGGGCAGGCGCTGCGGCGACCCGGCGGCGTCGCCACCGCTGAATCCGGGCGGCAGGCCAGTCTGGTGCCAGCATCAGGGCAGGCTGGCCTCGTCGGCAGGATCCAGGCAGAAGGCCTCGTCCTGGATGAGGCAGTCGCTCTGGGCAGCCGCCGAGGCGCCACGCGTGACCAGCTTGCTCGACAGCAGCGCCTGCACTTCGGCGTGCGGCACCATCACCCACATGCGGCCGCGCTGCTTGGTGCGGCGTGCCTGCTTGCCGGCATCCGAGCCGAAGCCCCAGAAATAGTCGGCGCGCACGGCACCGCGGATGGCCCCCCCTGTGTCCTGCGCAAACATCAGGCGCTGCATGTGCGGCTCGCGCTTGCCGCCGGGAGCCGCATCCAGGAACACGGGATAGCCCAGAGGCATCACACGCGGATCGACGGCCAGCGAGCGGCCCGCTGTCAGGGGCACCCCCAGCGCACCGACTGGACCGGCATCGCCCGACTGGTCGCTCGCCACGCGGAAGAAGACGTAGCTGGGATCGCTGTCGAGCGCGCGCTGGCGCTGGGCCAGCAACCTGGCGCTGAGCTGCTCGGCGGCTGCGGTTGTGCCGGTGCCAGCCTGGGTGCGTCCGCCGTCTGCGGGCACCGCCGCTGACAGCGTCTTGCCTGTGCCTTTGCTGGATGCGGTGGGCGAGGTGGCGGAGGCCGGCTGGCGCGCGCCGGGTTTGCCCGCCGCCTGCGTGAGCAGATCGTTGACGAGCTGACTCGATCCGGCCACGGGTGCAGATGCCGCCGGGGACCGCGCCTGACGGGTTGAGGCAGCGTTGGCGGGGCCACTGCCAGACGAGGCGGCACGCGCCGAGGCCGCAGCCGGGCGCGGCGTGAGGGCATCAACGGCCGCAGCCACGTCGCCATCCGCCGCACTGGCCGATGTTGCCGTACCGGCCTGGGCCGTGCCTGCACGCGAGCGGCCGCCCCGGGTCACCGTGTCATCCATGCCGGCGGTGGCTTCTTCCTGCGCCGGGGCCGCGAGCTCGGCCAGCTCGAAGTGCTCAACGTCGGGATCTTCCTCGCCGTTCACACCGCCACCATGTGACACTGCCACGGGTCTGCACCCGCTCGTTGCCCTGGGCCGCCAGTTGCATGGGCTTGAAGGGGTGGCCGTTCTGGTCGGCAAACTGCAGGCGCAGCACGCTGCCATCGGGCATGCGGATGCGGCCGGCGCCCTGCACTTGCATGGCGTAGAGCGCCACGGCGTCGTCCACCCAGGCCAGCACCGGGGCATCCATCGAGGTGCGCTGGGCAATTTCGGAGCGGTTGTAATACGGCCAGGCCTCGTCGCCCTGGATGCGCACGCGCAGGCGCCGGTCCAGCGTGTCGAGCGTGAAGCGGCGCAGTTCGATGCGCAGGGCGCCCGGCTGGCCGGCCTGCGCCGCCACCAGTTGCCGACCGCTGGGCTTCACGTAGGCGATGCCCTTGCGCTGCGCCGCGGGGATGTTCTTCCAGTCCAGGATGTACAAGTCGTTGGGCACCCCATAGACCGGCACGTTGAAGCGGGCGTCGCGCTGGGTGCGGCCGAGCAGGAGGGGCTCGTAGTAGCCGGTGATCTCGCCTTCGCGCGTGCGGTCGGTGTTCTGGACGGTCAACAGGGCGAATTCGCGCTCGATGAAGGCGCGGCCGGCCTTGGGATCCTTGATGCGGCGCACCTCCGCACACAAGGGCTTCCAGCTCGGCTTTTTCTCCAGGGCCCGGCAGGATTCGCGGAAGGCCACCCAGGCCTCGTTGACGTTGTCCTGCTGCCACCCTGGCAAGGCATCGAAGGCGCTGACCTTGAACAGGGCGTGCCGCGTGGCCAGATCCTGGCCTGGCTGGCTGCCCAGGCTGTTGCCAGACTGCACACCCGTGATCCGGCCGGAGCCCGAGTCTGCGTCATCATCGCGGAGTGAGGCGCCGCTGCCGGCCCCCTGCTCGGCGCGCTGCGCATCGGGGCGGCTGGCGCAGCCAGACATCGCCAGGGCCACGACCAGCGCAGCAGCCCCCGCGCATCGGCGCGACAGCAGACCAGGGGGGCCTTCAAACAGGCGGGAAGCGTGGCTTGGGCAGACTTCTTTCATGGCTGCGCACCTTAGGATCGCGGGGGTGGCGCAGCAACTGACCTTGGTCAAGCGTGCGCGAGTTGTTACCTAAGTCACCGCGGCCATGACAGGCCGCCCAGTATTCTCGAACATCTACCCCTATGGTCACCTCCCCTTCGTCTGGCATGCGCGCGCTCAAGGCATCGATGTCCGCCTCCCTGGTCGCCCTTGGGTCGGCCCCCCTGCGCCGTCGGCTGTTGCCGGCGTTGATGGCGGCATCCGTCCTCGGCCTGGCCGGCTGCGCCAAGGAGTCGATCCCCTTCATGAAGCCGGATCCGACCGTCATCGATGCCCAGGTGGTGGCCTCGCTGCAGGCCAATCCGGATGCGCGCAAACGGCCTTCGCCGGTGATGGTGCGGATCTACGAACTCAAGGCCCGCAACCAGTTCGATGCGGCCGACTTCATCTCGCTGTTCGAGCGCGACAAGGATCTGCTGGGCAGCGAGCTGGTCGTGCGCGACGAGTTCGTGCTGCGCCCGGGCGAGACCAAGGAGCTCAAGCGCCAGCCTCAGGCTGACACCAAGTTCCTGGCGGTGGTCGTGGGCTTCAGGGATCTGGAGAAGGCCCGCTCGCGCGCCGTGGCGGCCGTGGCGCCCCACACCACCAACCGCTGGGTGATCAAGATCGAGCCGCTGTCCGTGGCCATCCTGCCCGCACCACCCACCAAGTAAGGACGCCCTCCCCTCCACCGGATTGCCGGCGTCCGGCAAGTCAACAAGGCCTGAACGAAGCATGAGCTGGCGCAACAAAGTCGTCTGGTCGCAGGGCATGTTCCTGCAACCGCATCATTTCCAGCAGGAGGCTCGCTACACCGAGCGTCTGGTGGACACGCGTGTGCGCACGCTGTCGCCGTATGCCTGGGGCTTTGCCGAGCTGCAGCTCGACGACAGCCTGCTGGCGCTCGGCCGCATCGGCATCGCGCGGGCACAGGGCGTGTGGCCCGATGGCACGCCGCTGGCCATCCCCCAGCTGGACCCGGCCCCCGCCCCGCTGGACATCCCCGCCGATCTGAAAAACGAGATCATCTACCTGGCCCTGCCGGTGCAGCGCGAAGGCCTGAACGAAGGCGACTTCGGTGGTGGCGCGGGCGATGAGCTGGCCCGCTTCGAAGCCATCGTCGAGAGCGTGCGCGACAACACCGATGCCACGGCCGAGCCAGAGGACATCCAGACCGGCCGGCTCAAGCTGCGCCTGCTGCGCGCCAAGGAGCTGACCGATGCCTACACCGTGCTGGGCTGCTGCCTGGTGCAGGAGCGCCGCAGCGACAACGCCGTGATGCTGGACCGCAGCTACATCCCGCCGCAGGTGGTGTGCGATGCCTCGGGGCATCTGTCGTCGAGCCTGACGCTGCTGCACGGCCTGGTGCGCCAGCGTGCGCACGCGCTGGCCGGCAAGATGGGTCAGCTCGGCCATGGGGTCTCGGAGGTGGCGCAGTTCCTGCGTCTGCAATTGCTCAACCGCCATGAGCCGCTGCTGCGTCAGTACAGCAGTGCGCCCAACGTGCACCCGCGCGATCTGTTCCACCACTGCCTGCAACTGGCCGGCGAGCTGTCGACCTTCCACACGGCAGCGCGCCGCTCGCCCGACTTCCCGCTCTACCGCCACGATGACCTGCGCGGCTGCTTCACGCCCGTGCTCGATGCGATCCGCGACATGCTCTCCGCGGTGGAGGAAGACAACGCCATCCAGATCGAGCTGGTGGACCGCAAGTTCGGCGTGCGCACCGCCGTCGTGCCCGATCTGGAGATGGCGCGCACAGCCACTTTCGTGCTGGCTGTCAACGCGCAAATCCCCGGCGAGCAGCTGCGCACGCGCTTTCCGGCGCAGACCAAGGTCGGCCCGGTCGAGAGCATCAAGGAGCTGGTCAACTTCAACCTGGCCGGCATCACCCTGCGCTCGCTGCCCGTGGCGCCGCGCCAGTTGCCCTTCCACGCCGGCTTCTTCTATTTCGAGCTGGAGCGCGGCGGCGAGCTGTGGCAGAAGTTCGAGCAAAGCGGCAACCTGGCCCTGCACGTGGCCGGCGAGTTCCCGGGGCTCGAGCTGGCGCTGTGGGCCATCCGTCGCTGAAGCCGGGGTGCGTCGATGTGCGGTGCCACGGTGTTCCCTCGCTGCCCCTTGGACAGCGCCTTCATCGACACCTCGGACCGCGCCGTCTGCGACCGCCCCCGCAGCGGCCCTTCCCCCTTCTTTGCGACCGCGCCGCGGACGTCTCGTGAGTCCTCCGAGCGCCGGCCCGCATCCCGCCTGAGCCCGCGCCCGACGGGTGCGAACCGTGGCCCAGCCTTCAAGGATCTGGCATGACCCAGCCTCCCAATCAACCTCCCATCGATCCCTTTGCCTCGATCGACACCGGCCGTACCTTCGTGATGCCGACGCCCGGTGCGCGCCCGGCCGGGTCGCCCCCCGCCTTCGGTGCCGACCCCATCGCGCGTGGCGCCGATGTGGCCTCCGATGTGGAGGCGCCCGAAACCGGTCTCAACACCCTGGTCGCGCTGGCCAACCCGCTGCTGGCCCTGATCCCGCAGATCCGCTCGACCTCGCATGTGCCGGATGCGGCCACGCTGAAGGAGTCGATGTCTGCCGGTCTGCGCGACTTTGAAGCCAAGGCCCGCCAGGCCGGCATCGCCAGCGAACGGGTGCTGGCGGCCCGCTACATCCTGTGCACCGCCCTGGATGAGGCCGCGGCCAGCACGCCCTGGGGCGGCTCGGGCCAATGGGCGCGGCACAACCTGCTGGTGTCCTTCCACAACGAGGCGTATGGCGGCGAGAAGGTCTTCCAGCTGATGGCCAAGCTGGCCGAGGACGTGCCCGCCAACCGCGACTTGCTGGAGCTGATCTATGCCGTGATCACGCTGGGCTTTGAGGGCCGCTACAAGGTGATCGACGGCGGACGCACGCAACTGGAGACGGTGCGCGAGCGCCTGGCCGGCCTGCTCAAGCAGGCCCGTGGCGATTACGCACCTGCGCTGGCGCAGAACTGGCAAGGTGCGCCGCAGGCCCGTCGCGTGATGCTGTCCTGGCTGCCCCTGTGGGTGACGGCCGCCGTGACGGCACTCGTGCTGCTGGGCCTGTATCTGGGCCTGAGCTTCGCGCTGTCGGGTAAGTCGGATCCGGTGTTCGGGCAGATCCAGAGCCTGCGCCTGCCGCCGCCCGTGCCGCCCACGCCGATCCCCGCGGCCAAACCGCGCCTGGCCCACTTCCTTCAGGCCGATGTGCGCTCCAGGCCTGGTCGCCGTGCGCGACGAGATCGACCGCAGCGTGATCACCCTGCGTGGCGACGGGCTGTTTGAAGCCGGCTCGGCCTCGCTGTCGGAGAACCGCGAAGCCATCATGACCCGCATCGCCCAGGCCCTGGTGCGCGTGCCCGGCAACATCCTGATCACCGGCCACACCGACAACCAGCCCATCCGCTCGATGCGCTTCCCGTCGAACTGGCACCTGTCGCAAGAACGCGCCGACACCGTGCGTGATCTGCTGGAAAGCAATGGCGTGGCCAAAGAGCGCATCCGCTCTGAGGGCCGCGCCGATGGCGAGCCGGTGGTGGACAACACCACGCCGGCCAACCGCGCGCTCAACCGCCGTGTCGAAGTGATCCTGTTCGTGGCCCGTGACGCCGCTGGCGAAGAGGCTGCCAAATGAAGAAATTCCTGTCCTTCCTCTTCAACGGCTGGGTGCTGGCCGTCATCGGGCTGCTGGCCCTGTCCCTGGTCATCTGGATCGTCGGGCCGCTGATCGCCATCGGCACCGTGCGTCCGCTGGAATCGGTGTGGTCGCGCCTGATCCTCATCGGCCTGATCGTGGGCATCTATGCGCTGGTCAAGGTGATCGGCGCCATCCGCGCGAAGAAGGCCAACCAGGCCGTGGTCAACCAGTTGATCGCGCCAGCTCCGAAGGGCGCCGAAGCCGAGCAGGAGGCACCTGAGGTCAAGCTGCTGCGCGAGCGCTTCGAAAAGGGCCTGGACACGCTCAAGAACGCGCGCTTCGAGGCGCACAAGGGCGTGTGGGCCGGCATGAAGGCCCGCGCCGGCAAGCGCTATCTGTACGAGCTGCCCTGGTACATCATCATCGGCGCGCCCGGCTCGGGCAAGACGACGGCGCTGCTCAACTCGGGCCTGCGCTTCCCGCTGGCCACGCCCGGCAACGGTGCGCAAGGCATGCCCGGCGTGGCCGGCACGCGCAACTGCGACTGGTGGTTCACCGACCAGGCCGTGCTGCTCGACACCGCCGGCCGCTACACCACGCAGGACAGCGATCACCAAGCCGACCAGACCGCCTGGAACGGCTTCCTGCAACTGCTCAAGCGTGCCCGCCCGCGCCAGCCGGTCAACGGCGTGCTGGTCACGGTCTCCGTGCCCGATCTGCTGACCAAGACTGCGGCCGAACGCCATGCCCAGGCCGTGGCCGTGCGCACGCGCCTGCAGGAGCTGCACGAACAGCTCGGCGTGCGCTTCCCCATCTACCTGATGGTGACCAAGTGCGACCTGCTGTCGGGCTTCATGGACACGCTGGGTGAGCTGGACCGCGACACCCGCGCCACGCCCTGGGGCTTCACCTTCAAGCTCGATGGCAAGCAGCACAGCGATGCAGCGGCCTTTCTGAGCGAATTCGATGCGCTTGAAAAACGCCTCACCGACGGCCTGATCGACCGTCTGCAACTGGAGCACGATCCCGCCCGACGCGCCCGCATCTACGCCTTCCCGCAGCAGTTCGGCGGCCTGCGCAATGTGCTCAAGACCTTCGTCGACGAAGCCTTCTCGCCCTCGCAGTTCGAAGCCAACCCGCTGATCCGCGGCGTGTACTTCATCAGCGGCACGCAGGAGGGCACGCCGCTGGACCGCATGCTCGGCCAGATCGCCCGCAGCTACCGGCTCGAGCGCACCGTGCTGCCGCCCAACAAGGCCAGCGGCAAGGCCTTCTTCCTGGAGCGCCTGCTGGGCGAAGTGGTGTTTGCCGAAAGCGAGCTGGGCAGCACCGATCTGAAATGGGAAAAACGCCGCGCCCTGATGGCCATGGCCGGCTATGCCACCGTGGGCGTGCTGGCCACCTGCATGCTGATCGCCTGGGGGGTGAGCTACTTCAACAACCAGGCCTACATCAAGGAGGTCTCGGCCCGCGAGCAGGCCGTGCGCGCCCTGCTGCAGACCACGCCCAACCGTGCCTCTTCCGACATCCTCGTGCTGATGCCGGCCCTCAAGGCCACGCGCGATCTGGCCGTGGGCGACAGCGACCGCGAGGTGCCGTGGTCCCTGGGCTGGGGCCTGTACCAGGGCAAGAAGCTGGATTCCGCATCGCGCCAGGCGTATGAGCGCATGCTGGTCGATGCCCTGCTGCCGCGCATCGCGCTGCGGGTGGAAGACCAGGTCAAGTCCAGCATCGACAACCCCGAGCTGCAGTACGAGGCCCTCAAGGCCTACGTCATGCTGCACGACCCCAAGCACTTCGATCCGAAGGCGCTCAAGGCCTACTTCCTGGCCGACTGGGATCTGAACCTGCCGCGCAGCGTCACCACCGAGCAGCGGGCCGAGCTGGTCAGCTACCTGGATGACCTGCTGGCGCAAGGCCCGGCTGTCTCGCCGCTGCCGGAAGACCGCAAGCTGGTCGACAGCACGCGTGCACGGCTGGTGGCCATCCCGCTGGCGCAGCGCGTGTACTACCGCCTCAAGCAGCAGGGTGTGGGCGAAGACATCCCCGAGTTCACCGTGGCCAAGGCGGCGGGCAGCAGCGCGGCGCTTGTGTTCATGCGGGCCAGCGGCGCCCCCTTGACCAAGGGCGTGCCCGGCCTGTTCACCTTCGACGGCTATCACAAGGGCTTCCAACCGCAGGTGGAAGAAGCCACCAAGCAGCTCAGCGAAGAAGAGAGCTGGGTGCTGGGCGTGCAGGACAGTGCCCGGGCCCAGTCGCTGCGCGACATCGGTGCGCTCCAGCGCCTGAGCGACGACGTGCGCCAGATCTACCTGACGGAGTACGCGACGATCTGGGAGCAGTTCATCGCCGACATCCGCATGCTGCCCTCCGACAGCCTGCCCAAGGCCGTGCAGATGGCCCGGGTGCTCTCCAGCCCGGAGTCGCCGCTCAAGCCCTTGCTGCTGGCGCTCTCGCACGAGACGACGCTGAGCCTGGCCGAGAGCCAGTCCCTGCTGGACAAGGCCACCGACAAGGCGGAAAGCGCGCTCGACAAATCGCGTGACAAGCTCGCCAAGCTCTTCGGCGACAAGCCGGCCCCGCAGGCCACCGCCGACGGCAAGCCCATCGAAGCCATCGTGGACGACCGCTTCGTCGCGCTGCGGCAGATGGTGCGCAGCCCCGATGGCAAGGGCCCCGCGCCGATCGACGGCACACTGGCGTTGATCAACGAGGTCTACACCCTGCTGACGGCCACCGAGACCGCCGTGCAGGGCGGCAACGTGCCCCCGCCCAGCGATGTGCCCAACAAGGTCAAGGCCGAGGCCGCACGCCTGCCCGAGCCGCTGCGCTCGCTGCTCAACACGCTGTCGGTCAGTGGCACCTCGGCCGCGCTGGACGCCACGCGCGCCAACCTGGGCCAGGCCATCAAGGCGCAGATCAGCGACTTCTGCCAGCAGGCCATCGCCGGCCGCTACCCCTTCGTGCGCAGCAGCGGCCGCGACGTCACGCCGGAAGACTTCGCCCGCATGTTCGCGCCGGGCGGCCTGATGGACAGCTTCTTCCAGCAGCAGCTGGCGCGCTTCGTGGACACCTCCACCAAGCCCTGGAGCTTCCGCAAGCTCGAAGGCGCGACGATGGGCACGGACACCGGCACGCTGGCGCAGTTCCAGCGCGCGGCCGCCATCCGCGACACCTTCTTCCGCGCGGGCGGCAATGCACCTTCGCTGCGACTGGACTTCAAGCCCTTCGAGATGGACGTGTCCATCACCCAGTTCACGCTGGATGTGGATGGCCAGCTCGTGCGCTATGCCCACGGCCCGCAGATCCCTGCGACCGTGCAGTGGCCCGGCCCGCGCGGCAGCTCGCTGGTGCGCGTCTCGCTGGCCCCGCCCGGCCCGGGCGACAACGCCATCGTCACCGAAGGCCCGTGGGCGCTGTTCCGCCTGTTCGACCGCATGCAGCTTGCCGCCGCCGGCTCGCCCGAGCGCTTCAACGTGACCTTCAACGTGGGCGGCCGCAAGGCCACCTTCGCCGTCACTTCCAGCAGCGTGCAGAACCCCTTCAAGCTGCCCGAGCTCAGCAGCTTCTCCTGCCCCGGAGGCCTGTGATGCACACCGACGGCGGCATGCCCGGCAGCGCGGTGATGGGGCCGGCCTGCGGCTGGTTCGGCAAGATCGCCGCGCTGGGAGACTTCAGCGCGCGCCGCCTGCCGCCCGAGTTCGTCTCACGCTGCGACGACTGGCTCTCGCGCGGCGTGCAGACCAGCCGCCAGCAACTCGGCGAACAATGGCTCAACACCTACCTGACCGCGCCCATCTGGCGCTTCGCCTGGAGCCCGGGTATCGCCGGCCCGCATTGGTGGATGGGCGTGATGATGCCCAGCGTGGACAACGTGGGGCGCTACTTCCCGCTGATCGTGGCCCAGGCCAGCCAGCACGCGCCCGATTCGGGCCAGGACCACACCGCGCTGGAGCGCTGGATGAACCACGTCGCCCAGGCCGCCATGGCCACGCTGCAGCCGGGGGGCCATGTCGAGGCCTTCGAATCCCAGCTGATGTCGGCCCCGGGGTGGCAGGCCAGCCCGCCGGTGGGCGGCCCCAGCCTGCGCCGCCTGGTCGGACGTGACCGCTTCCAGGGCCCGGCCCATCCCTCGCTGAGCCATTGGCTCGAAGGCGTGGCCGGCCAGAGCCTGCACACACAGGTGCAGGGCCAGAGCCTGTGGTGGCTGCCGGACTCCGGTCACGGCAGTGGTAGCCTCAGCATGGGCCCCGGCCTGCCGCCGGCCGACCACTTCATTGATCTTCTGCAAGGCAGCTGGTGAGCCCCATGCGCACCACCGGCCTGCCCCACCTTGAATTGCGCCCATGAGCCAGCCCGCCCCCGCCGACTCGGCCGAACCCACACCGCCCAAGCCCCCGGCACCTGCCACCGCCGGCAGCGGCAATGCCCTGTCCGTTGGCCACCGCCTGCATGAGTTCGAGGTCACCGGCCTGATCGGCGAAGGCGGCTTCGGCATCGTCTACCTGGCGCGCGACACGCAGCTCGAACGCACCGTGGCCATCAAGGAGTACATGCCCTCCTCGCTGGCCACGCGCGCGGCCGACAACCTCACGGTGACGGTCAAGTCCGAACGCCACCGCGAGACCTTCGCGCTGGGCATGCGCAGCTTCGTCAACGAAGCCAAGCTGCTGGCCTCGTTCGACCATCCCGCGCTCATCAAGGTCTACCGCTTCTGGGAAGACAACGGCACCGCCTACATGGTGATGCCCTACTACCAGGGGCCCACGCTCAAGGCCTGGCTCAAGGAACACAAGCAGCCGCCCGACGAGACCTGGCTCAAGGGCATGCTGGGCCCGCTGATCGATGCGCTGGACGTGATCCACGCCGACCACTGCTACCACCGCGACATCGCCCCCGACAACATCCTGCTGCTGGGCCCCAACAAGCCGCTGCTGCTGGACTTCGGCGCCGCCCGCCGCGTGATCGGCGATGCCACCCAGGCGCTGACGGTGATCCTCAAGCCAGGCTATGCGCCGGTGGAGCAGTACGCCGAAGTGCCCTCGATGAAGCAGGGCCCGTGGACGGACGTGTATGCGCTGTGCGCGGTGCTCTACGCCGTGATCCTCGGCAAGGCACCGCCGCCATCGGTCGGCCGCATGATGAAGGACGAGATGACGCCCATCTCGCAGGCGGCCGCCGGCAGGTATTCGGCGCCCTTCCTGGCGGCCATCGACAAGGGGCTGACGGTGCACCCCGAGCAGCGTCTGCAGAACATGGGCGAGCTGCGCGCAGCCTTGTTTGCCACCTCGCTGCCGGAAGGTTCGGTGGCCCCCTCGGCAGCCAGCGGCGACGATGACGAACGCACCGTGATGATGCCGGCTGGCACCGACGCTGCGACGCTCGTGACGCAGGCCCAGCAGCGGACACAGATGACGGCGGCGCCCACGGCGTTCGCGAAGACGATGCATGTGGCGCGGCCGGATGCTGCCGTTGCAGGGGCCGACGCCGGTGCAGGCTCGGTTGCGGCACCTACTCCGGGGACGGCGGCAGGCAGCACCCCGATGCAGCCTCCGTCCTCGAAGACCGGGGGCAGCAAGTTCGGGCTGATCGCCGCGGGCGTGGGCGCCGTGGCCATCGCCGGCGCAGGTGCCGCCTGGTTCATGGGCCGCAGCGCCGATGGCAGCTCGGCCAAGGCCCCCGAGGCTTCGGCCAGTGTGGCCACCGCTGCCGCCTCGGCCACTGCGGCATCTGCCGTCGTGCCTGCCGTCACGACACCGCCCGCCACGCCCAGCCTGCCACCGCAGCGCGATCCTTTCACCATCACCGCCGCGCTCGAAGACATCGTGCGCAACGCCGATCCGCTGATGGCCGTCAACACCATCACCGACAAATCGCAACTGGTCATCGGCAAGGACAAGCTGCTGTTCCAGGTGAAATCCAGCGTGCCGGGCTACCTCTACGTCTACCTGGCCGGCACCGACAAGAACCACTTCTACCTGCTTTTCCCCAACGCCTTGGACCGCCACAACCGCATCGAGGCGGACAAGCTGGTGCAGTTGCCGCGCAAGGGCTGGCACATCACGGCGGGCGGCCCGCCGGGTGTGAACCACATCGTGACCATCGTCTCGCCGGTCGAGCGCGATCTCTCAGGCCTCGGACTGAACACGAAGGATGCGATCCCCGAGTTCGACATGGCCACCGCCGAGAAGATGTGGTCCGAGCACAAGGGGCCGGGCAGCCCCTTCGTCGGCCCCGCCGTGTGCGAGCCCGGCACCGCCTGTGATCAGCGTTACGGGGCTACGCTGGTGCACATCGAGGAAGTCGAGCGCTGAGGCACGGCGCGCCGCCATGACCGCACCAGCCCTGCCAGGCCCAGGCCCAGGCCCATGAAGAGCCCGGTGCCCGGCTCGGGCACCGGTGCGGGCTGCGCGATCAGGTATGTGGACGTGGACATCTTCGCCATGATGGCGCCCACCATTTCCTGGTCTCCGGTGTTGTCGATGCGAAAGGAAAACGGCGTATCCAGGCTGCGTTGTTCGGCCGGACGATCAAGCTGGCCATCCGTCCAGACCTGATGCAGGCTGTATGCCTCGGACACACTCGTGTTGGACAAGCTCACCCGCTGATCGGCGCAACAGCCGCCCAGACGCCAGCGCCACATCTCGTACTGTGGATCCTGCAAGATCCGGGCGGCCGTCAGGATGTCGTCGCTGTCGCCGCCGAAGTCTCTTTCGGTGTAGAGGGGAAAGTAGGACGCGGACCCGAGTGAGAGCTGGAGTCGGGCGTTCACCTCTGCCTTGACTTGTCCCGTTTGCGATGTGCCATCCAGCCCGGACAGGTCAACGGCACCACTCAGTTGCACATGGCCGTCAAACACCACCGCCGTACGCGGTGACAACACCCACGTGCGCTCCCAGAAGGCCTCGGAGGTGCCGCTGAAATCATTGGTCAAAGAGGTGCTGGTCCCGAACACCTTCGTGCCCGGCGGCGCCCCCGCTGGCAACCATGACGCATCTGTCAGCTTGGGCAGGTCTGCTGTGGTCACCGATGAATGGCCCGACATGTGGTCCGGCCCGCGAGAAATGCCCACCGTGCCGGATGCGTTCTGCGCCTCGAACAACGGGGCCTCGAAAAAGCTGCCTGGCAGCGCTTGACTGACCTGCGGACCACCCTCCCCCAGATTGGCAGACAGGTAGGTCTTCGCGTCATCCGGCACATGCAGCCAATAAGGATCAATCCCGTCGTCCGGATCCAGGTCGATCAGACGGAAACCCATGCCCGTGGCACTGAACCCCGCACTCACCAAGGTAGGCGCATCGGCCGCCATGGCTGGCGCACCGCCCATCAGCAGGAGGCAGGCTGCCAACCGGATCGAAACCCTGCGAAACATGTCGTATCCCTTCATTTGGAGAACCCCATGTTATGGGGATTCGTCATATCGGACACTCGGTGGTGGCCCGAAGCTCCCTTGGAGCGGGGCCCCTGCTTGCGTTGTGCGTCTGCGAACTTTATGGCAGACTTCGTTCGCCAATGAACTCCCCTTGCCAGCCTGATCGAGCCCTCCGATGACGCCCCCGCGTTCTGTCACCCCGCTTCACCGCCCGCGCGCACAGCCGGCATCCGGCGCACAGGCGCCCTCGCTGCAGTCAGTCAGGGCGGCGCAGGTGGCCTTGCGCCAGTTCTTTGCCATCGCAGAGTTGTGGGCGCTGACACCGGCCCAGCAAATGAGCCTGCTGGGCGTCAAGCGCACCAGCTTCTTCGCTTTCAAGCGCGGCGAGGTCAAAGCGCCCCTGGACAACGCCACGCTCGAGCGCATCTCGTACGTGTTCAACATCCACGAGGCCCTGCACGTGCTGTTCTCGAACGCCGACACCGCCAACCAGTGGGTCACCCGCCCGAACACGGCACCGCTGTTCGGCGGGCAGCCGGCGATCCAGCGCATGACCTCCGGCCGCACGGGCGATCTGTACGCCGTCAACGAATACCTGCAGGGGATGCGGGGAGCCGCCTTTGCCTGAGCCCGATGTCGCTGCACTGATGGCATCGGCCATCGAGGTGCCATGGCAGCCGAGCTATCGCCTGGTCCACAGCCGCTTCCCGCCTGTCAGCATCTTCGAGGCCTGCGAATCGGCCGAAGAACTGGAGATCATCGCCCTCATCCAGGGGCTGACCAAGGAGCGCATCCTCCAGGAGCAGGGCGCCCTGCAGCGCGTGCCCCCCGAAGACCAGCTCTTCGGTCATGGCACGACGCCGGTCATGGCGGCCTTCTGCTATGTCGGCACCACGCCCACACGCTTCTCCAACGGGGCGTACGGGGTCTACTACGCCGCGAACTCGCTGGAGGTGGCCGTCGCCGAGGTGACGCACCACATCGAGCGCTTCATGCAGGCCACGCGCCCGCCGGCCGAGCCCATCACCCTGCGCTGCTACAGCGCGCAGACGCAGCGACCCGTGGTGGACATCAGGGGGCCAGCGTGGACGGCGGCGCACAAGCCCGATGACTACACGGCGGCGCAGTCACTCGCCCAGCCGCTGCGCGAGGCCGGCGCATGGGGGCTCCTGTACCGCAGCGTGCGCGCGCCTGGCGGTGAATGCGTGGCACTGCTGCGTCCGCCGGCCGTCAAGACGCCGGTGGTCCAGCACTGTCATGTCAACCTGAACTGGGACGGGGAGCGGATCAGGACGTGGTATCGCATCGGGGCGCTCAAGACGCTTTGATCGAGCGCCCCACGGACATCAAGCCGCCTCACGCGCCATCGAGGCCACGACCGGCCCGCGCGAATCCCATCCAGCCCCGCGCCTGGCCAGGTTCAGCCACACGGCCTTGGCCAGCACCGAGGGCCGCATCAGGGCCAGCGGCGTATCGATGCGGGCACCCACACGCGCCATGCGCCGCGCCAAGTCGGCATCACGCGCGGCCGCCGCATACAGCAGGCGCTCCACCGGGTTGAAGTCCAGGCGCCCCGCGAAGTCGTTGATGAAGAAGCGCTGCGGGGCGATGGCGCGCCGGTGCTGTGTCGCATAGCGCTGAAGGCCTGCGTCCAGTTGCGCGTCGGTCGACCCTGGCCGCAACGACGACGAAACGGCATCGGCCAGCCATTGCGCCGATTGCAGGGCCCATCCACATCCCACGCCTTGCAGGTAATCGAGGCTGGTCGCCGCGTCCCCGACGAGGGCCATGCCGCGTGCCACCGGCGGGCGCCACATGCAGGGGAAGTCCTTGACGATCATCGGCTTGTCGACCAGTTCCGCGCGCTGCAGACCCGGCGCGTCGGGCAAGGTGGCCAGACGGGCCTTGAGCGCATCCAGCGCCGCATCCCGGTCGAGGTCGGCCAGCACCTGCCTGGGCGCCATCCACGCCACCACGCTCAGCCCGTCTTCGTTGGGGAAGACATAAGCCACCTCGGGCCCGGTCATCCACATCTGGGAGGTGCCGCCCCGCTGAAGGTCCACATGCCGCATCACGGCCAGCATGCCATGGCGCAGATTGGGTGCCTGTTTGCTGGCGATGCCTGCCAGCGCGGCGACCTCGCTGTGGCGTCCATCCGCGGCCACCACCAGCCTGGCCGTCAGCACGCTTTCTGAGGTCGTGCTCCGCACATGGACGCCAGCGATGCGCGCGCCCTTGACGCCACCGGCTTCCACCAGGGCCTTGACCGTCACCCCGCTCATCAGCGTGACGCCGGGTGTGGCGACTGCGAGCTGGCGCAGCATCGGGTCCAGCCGCTCACGGCGGATGTTGTAGCCATGCGGCGCCGCCTGCATGTCTTGCGGGCTGACGTGGTGGCCGACCCAGCCGAAAGGCGTGTGGATCTCCGCACCGTTGCGCACCCCGCCCGCGCGCTCGATGAGCGGTGCCAGGCCCAGGCGCTGGATCACCGGGAAGGCAGAGGCCTGGATGTAATGGGTGCACAGGCGCTTGAAGGCATCGGGCTGCGCATGGCGTTCGATGAGGGCCACGCGGGCGCCTTCACGGGCCAGCAGGATGGCCGCCGTGCAACCGGCCAGGCTGGCGCCAACGATGGCAACGTCATAGGAGCGGGGGTCGTGCGAGCTCATGGGGTCTCCTTCACTGCGCTTCGGTGGGCGTCGCGCATTCCGCCACGCCGGGGCTGATCTGGCAGCGCGCCTTCTTGAGCAGATTCAGCGTGCGTTTGCTGTAGAGGCCGTCTTCCACGCCTTGCAGCCGCCCCTGACGCAGCATGTCCACATAAGGCGCGATCTGCTCAGGGCCCAAGTCATGCCAGGCCGATGCCGGCACGCTGGCCTCTGCCCGCGCGATCAGCTGCATGGCCCGCTCGTACTGCGACACCCAGAAGCTGCGCGATGTCTGCCCAAAGCCTTCAGGGAAGGCGCCCTTGTCCAGCACGACCTGGAAGGTGGGCAGCATCACCGGCATCCTGACGAAGGCACCGTGCGATCCCATCCCTTTGGCCAGCTCGAACGGCCGGTACGTGAGCGCGGGCAGAAAGATCACATCCATCTGCCCGTTGTTGAACTTCGGGCCGACGCTGGTCACGTCCACCGCCACGGGCTGCGCGCCCATCTTCTGCACCAGCCAGGCCTGTGCACGGTCGTTGTCGAAGGCGCCGACGCGCTTGCCGGACATGGCGGGCAAGGGCGCCAGGCGGCGATCGCGCACGATGGGATAGGCGGCCCCAATGGGCACGATGCCGCCTACCTCGTACTTGCCATCGACCATCAGCTTGGCGGCCTGCGGGCTGGCGAAGACCTGGATCAGGCGCTTGAGCACGTCGTAGCTGGCCGGCATGTCGATGCGGCCTTCGTGGACGATGGTGGTCGAGCCCATGCTGTCGAGTGAGCCGCTGGCCTGGTTGAAGGGCCGCGCACGAAAGCCGGTGAGGATCACGCCGGCACACTGGCCGGTGCGGAAGTCCTCCGCCGCCACGCGCTCATCCACGTAGGCCTTGAGCTCCAGGTCCACGCCATGACGGCCCATGGCCACGGCATAGTCCTGCAGCATGGCGTAGGTATCGCCCGCCTTGCCCAGGACATCCCAGGCGCAAAAGACCGTCTTGGCCGAAACGGCACCCGCCAGCCCCACGCCCAGCAGCGCACCAACGCCTCCTTGGATCACCGCTTGGCGTGCAACCCGCATGCGGTCACCTTGTTCCAGCTTGCCCACGCTTGCCATTCCTCATTTAGCATACTGATCGGTTCGGTATTGGGCGGCAGATTTTCAGTACCGTCAAGTCTCGTAATTACCCCACATCGCCCGACATCCCTGCATGACGAACGCCTCCACTTCCACCCGCCCTCGTGGACGGCCCAAGGATCCCCAACGCCTGGAGCGGGTGGTCGCCGCGGCGGGACGCCTGTTTCAGGAGCGGGGTTTCGAGCGGACGGTGATGGACGATGTGGCCCGCGAAGCGGGGGTCTCGAAAATGACGGTCTACAGCTACTTCCCCACCAAGGAGGCGCTGTTCGAGGCGGCCATCGAGCGCGGCACGACGCGCGCGATGCATGGCGAGCTGCCGCAACTCGATCCCCAGCATCCCCGGGAGATGCTGACGCGGCTGGGCAAAGGCTTCATGGAGCTGGTCCGCCATGAGCAGGTCGCACGCATGCAGGTGATGCTCTTCGGGCTGTGCGACACCCAGCGCCCCTTGCGGGAGGCCTTCTACCGGCAAGGGCCACAGCGCCTGTGCGAGACCTTGAGCGCCTACTTCGAAGCCGCCAACCAGGCGGGCACGATGCGCGTGCCCCACCCCCGGATCGCGGCCGAGCAGTTCACGGCGCTGTTCGTGGGCAACAGCCAGTTCCGCGTCTGGCTGAACCTGCAGCGCCCGACACCCGAGGAGGATGCGGCGTTGCTGCAGGCCAATGTGGAACTGTTCATGCGGGGGTACGCCGCCGCATGAACACGGGCAGGCTTCAGTTGGCCTGCACGTCCGTCACGATCGTGACGCGGCGGTTTTCCACGGCGGCCGGGTTGTCGGCGTTCATCAACTCGCTGTCGCCCTTGCCCACGGCCTTCAGGCGCTTGGCGTCGATGCCGTGGTGGCTGATCAGGTAGTTGCGCACGCTGTCGGCGCGTTGCTGCGACAAGCTCAGGTTCAGGTCGTGCGTGCCGCGTGGATCGGCGTGGCCTTCGACGTTGAACGAGTATTCGGCCAGCTTGTTGTTGCGCAGGGCCGCGGCCACCACGTCCAGCTGCTTCTTCGCGCCAGGCGTGAGATCGGCCGAGTTGGTCTCGAAGGTGATCAGCAGCGAAGCGCTGGGCTTGCGCGCAGCCTGCTGGCCCGGGGTGTCGCGCTGCACGCGCAGGCTGCGTGTCACAACCGGCTCTTCCGGGGTGAGCGCATCGATCAGGTTGCCCTCGGTCACGGCCTTGCCCTTGAGGACGGTGGGCGGCGTGCCCGGTGTTTCAGCGTGGGCCAGGCTCAGGCCGACAGCCACGGACAGCGCCGCCAGCAGGCGGGAAGTCGACAGCACGTGATGCTTGATGGACAGGTTCATGGTGAAGGTTCCTCATTGCCATGCAGGCATGGATGGTTGGCTGCACTGTAGGCAGATGGGGCGGCGGCGAAAAGCGACTTTTGTCATCCACCCACGCCCGGCTTCATCGGCCGATGCGGGTGATTTCGGCCGGGTTGCCGACCCAGACGGCCACCGCAGTGTAGTTGTCCTGGTTGACGACCTGACGGCTGGCCACGATGGCCGCCATCTGATCGAGCCAGTGGGAGGGATGGTCGGCATCCAGCATGGTGCGCTCGATGTCGTCGAGTTCGAGTTGATCCCACCAGCCGTCGGTGCACAGCAGGAAGGCATCGCCGTCACGCAGGCCTTCGGGCTGGCGGGGCACGTGCACATGGGGCGTCTCTTCGCTGCCCATGGCCGCCAGCAGCTGGTTCTTCTTGGGATGGTGCTTGGCGTCCTCGGGCTTGATGAAGCCGGCATCCACCATGTGCTGCACCACGCTGTCGTCCACCGTGAGCTGCTCGGCACAACCTTGCCGCACGCGATACAGACGCGAATCGCCCACATGGGCCCACAGGGCCTCGCTGGCCTCCATGTCCAGCCACAAGGTGACCACGGTGGCGTGCATGCGCTGGTGCGACTTGGCGCCCTGCTGGCCGGCATTGAGCACCTCGTTGGCTTCTTCGATGGCGGCTTCGATCACGGCGGCGTTGAACACGGTGGCGCGCTGCAGCCCCAGTTGGGTGGTGCGCACGACGATGTCCGAGGCCATCGCGCCGTTGCTGTGCCCCCCGGCCCCATCGGAGACGATGGCGAACAGGCGCGGGCCGGACGTGCCCAGTCTGAGGTCGTCTTCCTGGTACGACCGGGCGCCGACTTCGCTTCGGCTGGCGACTTCAAGATGCATCATGCAGGACTGCCGGGTGCCCGAGCGGCCTCACGCCTTTCGGCTTCGAGGCGATCGAGCTGTTCTTCATAGGCCTGCAGGAAGGCACGGCCGAACAGGTTGTGGAAATCGTCCTGGGCTTCGGCCTTGACGGCTTCGAAGTGCTGCAGATACAGCTCCCAGAGCTTGGCACGGCGGTTCATGGGCAGCAGGCTGTCGAGCATGCTGTGGCCCACGAGCTTGGTTTCCAGCTGCGCCGGCTCGAAGCGCGCCAGCACGCCTTCGAGTGCAGCCCGCATGCCGACCATGGTGCCGATGGTGTGGCCCAGCAGGTCGTCCATCGCATCGGCCACGGCTTCGGGGCCGCTCATGAAGCCGCGCAGCGGTGGCTGCAGCAGTTGCTCCATGGCCGATTGCGTGTCGGGTGAGAACTTCAGGGGGTTGTTGCGGCGGGCCTGAATCACGGTGACCTCGGCGCGCATCTCCTGCTTGGTGGCAGCACGTGCGGCCACCAGCTTGAGGCTGCCGTCCACGGCGTTGCGCAGGACCTGGCCCATGATGCGCATCGAGATCGGGATTGAGGCCTTGGGGCGGCACGAACTTCACACCCGCGCCTTCGCAGAAGGCCGTCCACAAGGCGTTGGCATCGGCGGAACCCGGCATGGGGGCGGGCACAGGCGCCGGCTCATGCGCGGCCACATGGTCGGGCATGGGAGGGGCCATCTCGGGCCTGGTCGGCGGCACAGGTGCCGGGCTCAAGTCCATGTCAGGCAGCACAGGGCGTGCCGCCAGGCTCTCGGGTGCCAGCTGCGTCTCCAGCGGCGCGGCACTGAGCCTGGGGGCCGTTGGCAGATCGAAGGCCATGTCCAGGTCGGCCGGCCGGGTGTCTTCGTCCTCGTCTTCAGCAGCTGTGGCTGGCGCTGCACTGGCTGCGGCGCGGCTGGGCGGCATGAAGGTGAAGGAGGCCGACAGGGGTTCGCGGTGTGCCACCGAAGGCAGGGGCATGGCGGCGTTGAGTTCGGGCACGTCGTCCGGCAGCGCTGGGCCGGCCTGCACGGGCTGGTTCGCCTCGGCGACGATGTCGTCCCCGCGATGGAGCAAAGCCAGCGGATCGACGTGGCTGGGGGCGCCAACAGGGGCCTGGGCGGGCGCGGCCGGCTCGGTCTTTTTGAGGAAGTCGGCCAGCGGATCCTGACTGAGGCCCGACGGCTTGCCGCCCAGGCCGAAGAGCTGGTCGATGGAGCCGGCGCCTTGCGGCTGCACCGACCCGAGCAGGTCCAGATCGCCGGGCAACGCGCCGGACTGCGAAGGCAGATCGAAGGGCGAGGTGCCCTTGCCGGCAGGCTGAGCGGCAGCAGGCAGATCCCAACTGCCCGTGGCCGCCGGGGGACGGCCCGATGGCGTGGCCGGCATCAGGTCGGCGAAGGGATCGAAATCATCGGGCAGGCGTGCGACCGCCGGCGCTGGCGCTGGCGATGCCACTGCCGGCGCTGGCGCAAATGCCACCGCGTTGGCCGCCGCGTTGGCCGCCGCGTTGGCCACCGGGTGGGTCGCCGGCACCGAAGAGGCCATGGGCGAGGACGAGGCACCGAAACCGAGGATGTCGGCAAAGGGCGAGGCCGACGAAGGCGCCGGCCCTGCACCCGGCGGGGTGGACGACGCGGAACCGGCGGCCAGATCCCCCAGCAGATCGGCAAAGGGCGAGGCCGCTGCAGCAGGCGTTGGCGCCGCGGCTGCCGGCATGCCGAACCCGGTTGGAATGTGCGGCAGCGTGGCCGGGGCGGCGGCCGAGGCGACGGCAGCCGGCGCGCCGGATGCCGCCGGTGCCGATGCCAGCACGGGCGCTGCGCCGGGCCCCGTCACCGTGACGCGGCCTTCAGGCAGCATCCGCCCGGAATCCGTCTTGGGCTCCAGCCCCGAGCTGGCGATGACCGTGCGCGAATCGATGGTGGCGCGGCCCTTGGTGATGGTGCGCGCCGTCTCGTCGTTCTGCGAATGGTTGACCCGCAGCGCATACGTGCCGATCTGCAGCTCATCGCCCTCGCCCAGCATCACGCCTTCACCGGGCGGCACGGGGCGGTTGTTGTGCCAGATGGGATTGGCGTTGCCGACATTGAGGATGCGCCAGCCCTCGGGGATGAGGCTGACTTCGGCCTGCAGGCGGGAGATGCGTCTTTCAGGATCCGGCAAGGCCAGGGTGTTGGTGTCCGAGCGGCCAATGGTGCCGCCCCGCTCATCGAAGTAGGCGGAGATCGCCTGCGTCAAGGGCTGTCCAGCCAGGCTGACGGCACGGATGAGCAAATGCATGATGGGGCGGGCTCCTGGATCCCGGGGTGAGAAAGGGGACGATGACGAGACGATACCCCCGATCCTCTCGGGGTGGCTGACCCTGGTCAATCAACGAAAGTCATGCCCGTGTCACTTCTGATGCATCGAAAGCCACACCAGGACGGCGGCAAAGATGAAGGCGACGATGAGCCGCGTCTTGACGGCCGGGGTGATGCGGCGCTCGCGGGCCAGGTCCTTGAGGGCCAGGGCCAGCATGATGGCGCCGACGATGGCCAGCACCCATTTGGGATCGAGGGTCATGGCGAGCCCACTCCAGAAGGAGCCGAGGACATGGCTGCAAGCCAGCGGCTCTGGCGCCATGCGGGCGCCGCCACGGGAAACAACTGCCCCCCGCGTTGCAGCAGGCAGAGATGCTCGGCTGCCATGATCCGCTGACGTTGCCCGGCGCTGCGCAGACGCTGCCAACAGTGCGCAGGGGTGGGCGTGGCGCCCGCAAAGAACCGATGTCCCGCCACGAACTGGCCCGCATGCGAACGCCACCAGGCCTGGACCTTGCCGACGTCCGGCCAAGGCAGGCCATCGTCTTCGTCCATCGCCACATCCTCGTCCTCGGGCGCATCGCTGGGGCCGGCTGCGACCCTTTCAGGCGGAGGCCGCTCCAGCCCCAGTGCCGCGAGATCGGCGCCGGTCATCAGGCTCCATGCCTCGCCCGCCGCCCTGGCCCAGACATCATCGGCCATGTTCTGAATCAGCCACGGCACCACCTGCGCGTCACCCAGCCAACCTGCCATCTGCAGCATCCGGCGTTTGTGCTTTGCGCTGCCCTCTGCCTGGGTCACCAGCGTGCGGACCTGCTCCCGTCCCCAGTCCAGTGAAGAGGCCAGGGTGAGCAGACGGTGCGTCGCAAGACGCGGCAGCGTCTGGCCTTCATCCACCCGCAACAGCACCTCGCGCGCCACGTCATCCACCCCTCCCCACAGGGTCAGGGCCCGGGCAGCATCGATCGACCCCGCACGCACCGCAGTGGCCGCCGCAGCCTTCAGATCGTCGCGGCCCATCTGGCCCGCCACACGCCAGGCCACCGCCCGCACCTGATCGTCCGCATCCTCCAGAGCGCGGTTCAGCGTCGGGCCCGGGTCGACGCGGTGCATGGCACACGCTTGCAGGCCCCAGGCACGATGCCGGGGTGTCTGGCTGCCGAGCAAGGCCCGTACGGCCCCTTGCAGATCTGGCGCGGAGACCCAGCCGAGCCCGGACAGGAAGCCGGCCTCCAGTTCGGGCACCGCTTCTGCGATGGCAGCCAGTGCGTGCAGGCGCTCTGCGTGTCGGGATTGCAAGGCCAGCACCGTGCCCACGAAGACCAGCCCGACCGTTGGCGAAGCCAGGGCCGCCGTCACCATCGGCGCGGCGGCATCGCCTGCCACGAACAGGCCGTCGAGGTGTGCGGCCATCCGTTCGTCCAGCCGCTGCAGCCGGTGCAGCTCGACGTGAGGGGCGCGCACCAGCGAAGTGCGGACATGCCGCAGCACCTCCGCTTCGTCGAGGTGCTGCCGGATCACGTTCTCGATGATGGCCATGGCGGGTCGAAGGGGCTGGCCGCGGGATCAGACGATGCGCGACCAGCTCTTGCCGTCAAAGGACATCAGATCGAACTCGCCGTTCGACCACATGACCTCGGGTGTGGCACTGAGCTGGTAGAAGGACTTGGGACGATCTGCTCCGAAATCGACCGGCACCAGGGCACCATCGTCAAGCTGATACAGCTCTTTCATGGTCGACACATACAGACGGTCGCCAAACCATTCCAGGTCCCAGATGTTGTCCTCCGTGGCGCCATGATCAATGACGCGCCATGCATCGTCACGGCCCTCGATCAGGACGCCATGATGGCCGGCAATGTAGACACGCCCATTGCCCGCGCACTTCACGGACGTGAGGTTCACGGAGGTGGGCAGATCGCGCTGCACCCAGGCGCTGCCGTTGAACTGCCACAGCTGCCCTTGACGGCCCACGGCATAGATGTCCTTCGCGGAGAAGCCGTCCAGGGCCTGGCCGTCGAAGGTCTCGGGCAGCCCGTCGTCGATGCGCGCCCACTGCTTGGGCTTGTCGAAGCGGTAGACAGCCCCACGCAGACCGATGGCGTAGGCCGCCCCGTCGATGGTGGCCACGGAGCGGATGCCGCCCGTGCGCTTGTTGGCAGGGGGTGGCGCGCTGTGGTCGAAGATGTCGCCTGCCGTGCTGCCACTGCCCAGAATGGCCGAGTAATACCCGGCTCCCGACACCGCGATGAGCCCGACCTCCGGCTTGGCGATCACCGTGATCGAATGAGCGTCGAAGTTCGCCTGGCCTTGCGTGAAGGCCTGATCCTTGAAGCGGAAGGTGATCGCATGGGGCACCTCATCGGCTTCCTTCTTGGGGTCGGCCGCATAGATGTAGCCCAGCCCGGGCGCACGGACGACGGCCGTGCGCATGATCAGCCCCTTCAAGGGATTGGCGCTCATGGTGTGTTTCCTCTTGTCTGTCAACGGAATGGGTGACGCTTACAGCGCAGTGGTGTCCATCGGGTCGGGCACATGGCCTGCCGTCGAGGGCCGGATCTTGTCCGATTCCTTGATGCCCATCTGCTGATGGCCCGCCCGTACCTGGCTCTGCGTGCAGCCCTCCTTGCATTTTGCACCGCCCTTTTCGGAGGCCTCGGCACCGACGGCTTCCGCCTCGCCCACCGTCCAGCGCGCATCCTTGTCGATGGTCTTGCCCGTGACGTGCGGCGCCACCGTCGGATGGTTGACGGTCAGCAGATTGGTCTCCTCATGGATGTCGCCATGGGTGCCGGTGGAGTGGCTGTGCCCGTCCTCGCAAATGCAGGGTGCCTTGTCCGGGTCGTACAGGTTGTCGCCCGCGGAGTTGGTGAGCAGGGGTTTGCCGCCCGCACCGCGCTCCTTGAACTGGGACTTGGGCACCACGTGGTGAGGCGTCTGCCCATCGCAGCAATTGGAGGGGCTGTAAGGGGTCAGCACGCATTCCATGGCCTTTTTGCACTTCGGGTCGCCACACAGGTCCGCCGAGGCGCCCGCGCGGTTGACGGCTCCGGTCGAATACGTGTTGGCCTTGACGTGCTTCTGGCAATTGTTGTCTGCCAGCCCCTTGACCACCTCATGGCACGGATGGGAGGTGTCCAGCGCCACGGCCACGGCGTCGATGTAGGGCCAGGTCGGGCTGTTGCCAGGCGCCGATCCGTGGTTGTGCGTGGTGAGGTCCATCATGCGGACCACGTTCTCGCCTTCGACCTTCACGTCCATGGACCAGGCATTGAAATACACCTTGCCCATGTTCTTGTGCGTGACCACGCCCTTCATGGGCGCCGAGCCGGCTTCGTCTCCGGTGCTCTTGCTGAAATAGCTCTTGTTCTTGAGCATGACCTCCTGGTTGGAGACCTTGACGCTGGTCGACCCGCTGGTGGTGTCCGAGGCCATGCCGGTGTTGGGGTAAGGGATGGGCACCCCGGGCGGTGTGGCCGGTGTCTGAGGCGGTGTCATGCACACGTCCGGGAAAGCGCAGATGGACTTGCCCGCCGCCGCCTTGCACGACACCTCCATGTTGTTGGCATAGACCTCGTTGGCCATCTCAAGCCTCCTGGTACCGCAAGGTGATGGCAGCGCGCGGCCCCGCATCGTTGGACATGTGCGCCAGGATGCTGGAACCCTTGCCGTAGCCCTTGCGCCCCGCCGCCTGCGCCCAGGCCAGCATGGCCGTGCCAACGGCTGCACCGGTCTCACCCATGCATTCCGCCGGATGCCAGACGTCGAATTCATCCTTGAGGACACGCAGGGTGCGCGACAGCGCCAGCGCAGCCTCCTTGAAGTAATACTGTTCGCCCGACAGATCGGTGATGCGGTAGTCCAGCTCGTGCATCTGCATCTGCGCATCGGCGAGCGCGGCCTTGATGGCCTGCGACAGACCCTCTGCGCGCAGCGGCTCCCCACTGTTCAGGGGCGCTGGCTCCACTCCGAATCCCAGGCCAGTCAAGGTGAGTTCACCGGCCGCTTGACGGGGCGTGCCGACCAGCAAGGCCCCGGCCCCTTCGCCCGGCATGAAGCCATTGGGATTGATGCCGCCCAGCAAGCGCCCCTGACGGCCATGGTGCTGCAAGGTGGCGCCAGTGAGCAGGCTGTCGGTGGCGGCCACCAGCACCTGCGCACACTTCTTCTGCGCCATCAAGGCCCGGGCTTGCGCCAAGGCCACGGCCACGCCGACACGGCCACGGGTGATCACCATGGAGTGATCTGCAAACGTGAGGTTCAACTCACGTTGGATGGCATAGAAGAGTTCCTGATCCAGACCCGCCAGGCGGCCCGGGCGCTCCGATTCGGCCACGCAGAGCAGAAGGGGCAGGCGGCCCCATTGCGCCTGCGGCAGATCCCGAAGTGCCTGCCGGATGGCCGCCGCCGCCATGACGGCCAGACGGGCGATCCCCTGCCGATCGCCCGCGAGCGGCACGGCATGCGCCATGATCCATTGCCCGGTCGCAGGATCCTTGAAGCGCGTCTCGCAGGGATTGGAGATGCGGGCACGAAAGGCCGCGCAGGCGGCATCGGCGTCCAGGCCCACGGAGGTGACCAGGCCCAGTTGTTCGATGAGGATCGGAAAATGCGCCATGGCGATCCTCAGCTTGGCAGAAAGGCCGCCATCTCCGGCTGGCTCTCGTAAGGATGCATGGCACGCCACCAGGTCTTCGAGCGTTTGCCCACCAGCACCTGCGCAATCTCGTGAAGGCTGTTCTTCAAGGGCCGCGTGACACGCCACGTCAATGAGAGGCGCTCCTCATCCGGCTCGAAGACGATGGTGTCCAGTTGCGCCAGATGATCCTCCCGGGGCCCTCGCCGCGGAAACACATGCACCGGCGCCTCGAAGTTGGGCAGCGTGAACTGCCGCAGGCCATCGGCGGTGAAGTTGATCAGGTTGATGTCCAGCGGCTGTGCGGGCAGGGGCAGTTGCTGGTCCACGGGAGCGGCCTGGTAATACCGCTCGTCAAAGTCGCGCGGCAGGAACGGGAAGTCATGGTCCAGCCATTGCTGGTCATAGGTGCCGGCCAGACAGGCTCGCTGTTGCCAGCCCCGCCCCAGCGGCCCCAGCGCCATGGGCTGGTAGCTGCCATTCGGCCAGGTCACGGGCTCCCCGGGAGCTTCCGTCAGCGGCAAGGGTCGGCCGTCCACCCATTCGTTCTTCAGCTGCCTGTGGAAACCACAGCCCACCGGGTTGAGGCCATAGGCATCGTGCTCCTGAGGATCGTCCGAAGCCTGGTCCACCCCGCCGAAGGCCACGTCGTAAGACAGCGGCTGTTGCACGAAGGGCTGAGGGTCCGATGCGCGGATGCCCGTCAGCCCGGCCTGCCAGACGCGAGGGCCGACCACCTCGATGGTCTTGCGCAGCCCCCCCACGGCCAGCATCGATTGCAGTCGCGTGACCGGCCTTCCGCCCGGTGCGTGCGCGCTGCCGGTCAGCAGCACGTCGCATCGGTGCTTGCGCGGCGCGAAATCGATCTCCTGAAGTGGCGCACTGAGGCCGGGTTCACCGGTGAAGGTGTCGGCCATCACCAGCGGCAACTGCGCCTCGTGCAGATGCAGCGCCTGCCCGGGTTTGGGGAGCACGAACGTGCCCTTGATCACCACGACCAGCAATTCCCGACCACTGGGCTCCAGGCCCAGGTTGTAGCCGGCCACCATGCGTGTGCCATTGATCAGTTCCATCCTGGCAACCGGCTTTCAGTTCAATTGCACCGAGCCACCCTTGACCCGGTTGACGCCGCTGGATCGGCTCGACACATAGGTGCCATCGATCAGCACCTTGCCCGCCTTCGTCAGCGTGATGCTGGCCTTGCCGCAGCGCAGGACCAGCTCCTCGGAAGCGCTCACGATCATGCGCTGGCCATCGGCATCCACGTCCACGGTGGCTGGTTGCTCGGCCAGCGGCCAGCCTGTGGCGCCCTGCATCACTCCCATGACGATGGGCCTGCACGGATCGCCGCCCTCGAACATCAGCACCACATCGCGCCCGATGTGAGGCCCGCAGAGATCCACCGTGCTGCGTGCCGGGATCGCCGCCGTGCCGGGCTGGCCGGGATAGGCGACCAACGGTGTCAGCCCGTTGTCCGTCACCGCCAGCAAGGTGCCCACCACCACGCCATGCACCTGGGCGGGTGCTGCCGCCGGCTGGCTCAATGACGCGGCCGCACGCCCATCGAGCAAGGGCGACAGCACGCTGACCGCGTCGGCAGCCGCTGCCTCCAGTGACAGGCCGGGCGCCGGCAGATCCTGGGGATCCATGTTCAATGCCTTCATGTTCAGTTCTGCAGGATCTTCGAGCCCTTCATCACGATGTCGCTGCTGGCCTTGGCGTTGATCTTGCCGCTGCCTTCGATCGTGATGTCCTTGCCCTTGATGGTGATCGTGCCGTCCTTCTTCATCGTGATGCTGGCGCTGCCCGTCTTGATGGTGATCGAATCACCTGCATCGATGACCAGGTTCTTGCCGACGGTGAGCGCATCGTCCTTGCCGATGCTGGTGGTGCGGCCGTCGGCCACGTTGCGGCTCTCGCCTTTGCCCACATTGGTCGACAGTGCGGAGCCCACGTCCACCGAGCGGTTGGCGCCCACCGTGATCGACTGAGCCGCGCCCACGGCCACGGTCTGAGCCGCGCCAATGGCCACTTCCTGTGCGGCACCGATGGCGATCGTTTCGTTGACGCCCACGGTGTGCGTGCGCTGCATGGCCACGGTGGCCGTCTCGCTGGCCCCCACGTTGATGCTGCGGTTCGCGCCGATCGTGATCGACTCGTTGGCGCCCACGTTTTCGGTGCGGTTGGCCCCGATGGTGATGTCTTCGTTGGCCCCGACCGATTCGGTGCGGTTCACGCCGATGGTGATCTTCTCGTTGTTGCCGACCTTCTCGGTGCGGTCGACCCCGATGGTGATGGTCTCGTTGTTGTCGACGGTCTCGGTGCGATCGTGCTTGACGTGCACGGTCTCGTCGTTGTCGATGGTCTTGGTGCGATCGTGCCCGACCCAGTGCGTCTCGTCGTTCTCGACCTCGATGTCCTGGTTCTTCTCGGCGTGGATCCACAGCTGCTCGTCGCCCTTCTTGTCCTCGAAGCGGATGGCGTTGGCGTTGGCATACGCGCCACCTTTGGACGAACGCGTGAGCACCCCCGACTGTGTGGCGTTGGCCGGCAGATCCCAGGGCGGCATCTGCTGCGCGTTGTAGACGCGGCCGGTGATCAAGGGCTGATCGGGATCCCCTTCAAGGAAGGAAACGACCACCTCCTGGCCGATGCGCGGGATGTGCACGAAGCCGAAGTTCTGCCCGGCCCAGGGCTGCGACACGCGCACCCAGCACGAACTCTTGTCGTCCTTCTTGCCGTAGCGGTCCCAGTGGAACTGCACCTTCACGCGGCCATATTTGTCGGTGAAGATTTCCTCGCCCGAGGGGCCCACCACCACCGCCGTCTGCGGCCCCTGCATGAAGGGCTTGGGCGTGATGCGTGCAGGGCGGAACTGTTGATCCGAGGGGATGGCCTCGAAGCTGCACAGGAACTCGCTGCCGCCACCCAGCGCATCGAACAGCTGCACGCTGGCCTGGATGTCGACCCGGGTCAGCAGGTAGTCGGCGTTCTGATCGTCGCGCGGGTGTTTGGCCAGCGTGAAGCGGCGGCCGGCGGCCAGCGCCATGGCATTGCCCTGCCCGCGCAGGCGGTGGTGACGGCACTGCATCTCGTCCAGCCAGTCGCCGGCGAACTGCTTGCCGTCACCCGACTGGATGTAGTCGCCCTGGAAGTCGAAGCACTCGGCCTCGGCCTGGTCATGCGGGCGCGTGAGCGAGGCGTCCACCTCCAGCGAAGTGGACGGGCGCTCGAAGTCATAGCTGGTCAGCACCGCTTTGCCGGTCTTGACCTGCTGGAAGGACTGCCACTGGCTGATGTATTCCTCGTCCGGCGGTGCGTGGCTCGGGTCCTCGATGTAGCGGATGCTGCTCTCGCCTTCGATCGGGTCATGCGCGCTCAGGGAGTCGACCAGCACCAGTTCATGCTTGCCATCGCTGTGTTCGAAGTACCAGTAGATGCCTTCGCGCTCGAGCAGCCGGGTGACGAACTGGAAATCGCTTTCGCGGTACTGCACGCAATACGTCCAAGGGCGGTAGCTGCGAAACAGCTTGAGCTTGACCTGGGCGATGCCGGCGTGGTCGTCGAACACCTTCTTGACGATGTCGGGCACCGACATCTCCTGGAAGATGCGGCAATCGCTGGTGCGGGTGAGGAACCACAACCAGGGCCGCACCTCCGCCTGATAGGAGAAATAGCGTCCCTTGGGCGTGCCGATGCCGAACCGGGTGACGTAACCGTGGAAATGGCGCTTGCCGTCGGCCAGGGCCATGCTCACCGTCACCGGCTTGCCCAGCAGGTCCTTGGGCGCGAGATCGGGCTTTTCGCTCAGCAGGTTGAGCGTCATGCCGCCAAGCTGGCTCAGGCCTTCGGCCAAGTTCATCGATTCGAGGAACAGGTCCGAGGCGGGCAGCGGTGAACTCAGCGTGATCGGTGCAGGCATGGCAGGAGTGGAACGCAGTCCGTCAGTGGGGCAAAGCGACGAAAGTCATGGGTGCCAGGATCACGAATCTAGCCGATGGCGTCCCTGACACCGGTCAAGGCCGGGCAAGCTGGGGCGCTCCTCACGCCAGCTGCCGGGCGGCCACCAGCCAGCCGTGCACCGGCTTGCCGCCCTCTTCCCGCAGGATGACGCCGGCACGCTCGAGCAGGTTCAGGCCCGCCAGGCTGAGCACTTCGACGATGTGGCCGGCGCTGTGGGCGTAACGGCCATGGGGCTGGATCTGGTGCGCCGCCGGGCTGTCCTCCGGCAGTGCCTCCACCGTGAAGACCAGCAGGCCGCCCGGCTTGAGCGAGCCCGAGGCGGCCGCCACCACCTGGCGCAGATCGCCGAAATAGCACAGGGTATCGGCCGACACCACCACATCCCACTGGCGCGGCGAGAGGGTGAGGAACTCGGTCAGCTCGGCCTTGTACAAGTCGTCGTACGCGCCCTTGGTCTGGGCCTGGTCCAGCATGCCCTTGGAGAGATCGACACCCGCAAGCACCTGCGCCCAGGGCTTCATCAGCGGGCCGCACAGGCCGGTGCCGCAGCCGGCATCCAGCATCACGTACTGGCGCTGCGCGGGGGGCAAGTGACGCGCCATCATGTCCGCGCACAGCTGCGGGGCCTGGTAGTTCAGGCGCTCATTGAGCACGGACTCGAAGCTGGCCGCGAACTGATCGAAGGCGTGTTCGACATAGTCATCGGCCGCACGGTCGGGCACGCCCTGGCCGGTGCAGGCCGCGTACATGTGGCGCGCGGTGGGGTGATCGGGCTCCTTGCTCAGCCACTGGCGGTAGACCTCGGCCGCGTCATCGATGCGGCCCATGGCGTAGTAGGTGGTGCCCAGCAGCTTGCGCGCCGAGGCATCGCCCGGCAGCAACTCCAGCGCCTTGACGTAATAGCTGATGGCGTTGGAGCGGTCACCCAGTTCGGCATACAGCAGGCCCAGGTTGTTGAGCGCGTTGATGTGCTGGGCGTTGAGCGCCAGCGCACGCTCATAAGCCGCCTTGGCCTCTTCGAAGCGGCGCTGGGCCTTGTACAGCGCGCCCAGGTTGTTGTGCAGATCAGGGTGCTCGGGAGCCAGCGCCGAGGCACGTTCATACGCGGACAGCGCCTTGTCCACCTCGCCCCGGCTGGTGTAGATGTTGCCGATGTTGTTGTGAAAGCCCACGAAGTCCGGCTGCTGCGCGATGGCCTTCTCGATCATGGCCACGCCCTCGTCGGACTGGCCCATGCGGTGGCGCACCATGCCCAGCAGGTGCAGCGCATCGGGGTGATCGGGCACGACCTCCAGGATGCGGCCGTAGATGGTGGCGGCGGCCTCCAGGGCGTCGGCCTGGTGCAGTTGCATCGCGTAGCGCAGGGCGTCGTCGATGGTCAGTTCGCCGGCCGGCGGCTCGGGCAGGGGCGTATGGGCTTCGTTGGCAATCGTCATGACGGATGTCTCATCATCCTCAGGCAAACAGGTGGGTGACTTCGTAGCCGTTGGTGATCTTGTGCGCTTCGATCTCCACCGAATCGATCGGCCCGGTCACGTGCCCGGCCAGGTCCACCGTCTTGACGCAGGCCTTGGCGAACTTGACGGGGATCTTGGTGGTGCTGCCATCCCAGCCCGTCAGGGCCTTGGCCATGTCCACCAGCACGGAGTCCAGGTCGTGCAGACTCAGGCAGATCACCGAGTTCTTGACCTCGCTGGCCGGCTTGACCACGCCCTTACGGGTCTTCATCGACAGGGCGTCGCCATACTTGTTGCCCCGCGACATGACGCCGGCGCCCGACTTCTTGCCGCCCGGATCGGGGTTGTCACCGTGCGTGCCGCCCTTGTCCACGCGGTGCCACAGGCGCCGCAGGGCCTTCGTGTCATCGGTGACGCCGTCCTGCTTGCTGGGCGACATCAGGTGCTTGTGGGCAAAGCTGTTGCTGCCGCCGCCCATCTTGATGTAGACGGTCTCACCGTCCACGCTCTTGACGTGCCATGCCTGTTCCGGATCAATGTGGCCGGTGGCGCTGCGCTTGAGTTGCATGTCGATCTCCTTGAGTGTGTGGCCAGGGGTGACAAAGGGTCTGGGTCTTCAGTCGAAGCCGTATTGGAATTGGCCTTCGCCGACGGAAACAGTGACCTTGGTGATCGGATGCCCGTCCAGCATGCGATGCAGGAAGGCGCGGCTGATGTCCGGCAGCATCGTGTTGGTCAGGATCGCGTCGATCATGCGGCCACCGGATTCGCTCTCGGTGCAGCGCGAGACGACCAGCTTGATGACCTCGTCGGTGTAGGTGAAGGGCACCTTGTAGCGCTCTTGCACGCGCTTTTGGATGCGGCCGAGTTGCAGCTTGACGATCATCGCCAGGACGTCGTCGCTCAGCGGGTAGTAGGGAATCGTCACCAGGCGGCCGAGCAGCGCGGGCGGGAAGATCTTGAGCAGCGGCTCGCGCAGGGCCTTGGCCATGCCTTCGGGATCGGGCATCAGCTCCGGGTCGGCGCACAGGCTGGCGATGGTGTCGGTGCCGGCGTTGGTGGTCAGCAGGATCAGCGTGTTCTTGAAATCGATCACGCGGCCTTCGCCGTCTTCCATCCACCCCTTGTCGAAGACCTGGAAGAAGATCTCGTGCACATCGTGGTGGGCCTTCTCGACCTCATCGAGCAGCACCACGCTGTACGGGCGACGGCGCACGGCTTCGGTCAGCACGCCGCCTTCGCCATAGCCCACGTACCCCGGAGGCGCGCCCTTGAGCGTGGACACCGTGTGGGCCTCCTGGTACTCGCTCATGTTGATGGTGATGAGGTTCTGCTCGCCGCCATACAGGGCTTCGGCCAGGGCCAGCGCAGTTTCGGTCTTGCCGACGCCGGAGGTGCCGGCCAGCATGAACACGCCCACCGGCTTGTTGGGGTTGTCCAGGCCGGCGCGCGAGGTCTGGATGCGCTTGGAGATCATCTCCATCGCATGGTCCTGGCCGACGACGCGCTGTGCCAGCAGCTTGGGCAGGTTGAGGATGGTCTCGACCTCGTTGGCGGCCATGCGGCCCACGGGGATGCCCGTCCAGTCGCCCACCACGCTGGCCACGGCCTGGTAATCGACGGTGGGCAGGATCAGCGGCGTCTCGCCTTGTAGTGTGGTCAACTCCTGCTGCACCTGCTTGAGTTCGGCCAGGGCATCGGCGCGCTCCTGATCCGTCAGCTTGGGCAGCCTCTCGGCCGCGGCGGCTTCGCTGCCCTTGGCTTCGAGCGAGCTGTTCGTGCCTTCCACGGCCTCGATGGCGCCGCGCAGCTTGGCGCGCAGGGCCAGCAGGCGATCCACCAGCCCCTTCTCGTCCTGCCAGCGCTTGTCGAGTGCGGCCAGGCGTTCGCGCTCCTTGGCCAGCAGTTCATTGGCATGGGCCTCGCGGGCGGCAGTGTCGACACCGATGGCGGCTTCACGGCCGATGATGCCCAGCTCGGTTTCCAGCGCCTCTATGCGGCGGCGGCAATCGTCGACTTCGGCAGGCGTGGCGTGCAGGCTCACGGCCACACGGGCCGATGCGGTGTCCAGCAGGCTCACGGATTTGTCGGGCAACTGGCGCGCCGGGATGTAGCGGTGCGAGAGCTTGACGGCGGCTTCCAGGGCCTCGTCCAGGATCTGCACCTTGTGGTGGTGTTCCATGGTGGAGGCCACGCCGCGCATCATCAGCAGGGCCTTGGGCTCGTCCGGCTCATCCACGGTGATGCTCTGGAAGCGGCGTGTGAGCGCCGGGTCCTTCTCGATGTGCTTCTTGTATTCGGCGAAGGTGGTGGCGCCGATGGTGCGCAACTGGCCGCGGGCCAGCGCGGGCTTGAGCAGGTTGGCCGCATCGCCCGTGCCGGCCGCGCCGCCTGCGCCCACCAGCGTGTGCGTTTCATCGATGAACAGGATGATGGGCTTGGGGCTGGCCTGCACCTCGTCGATCACCGAGCGCAGGCGCTGTTCGAACTCGCCCTTCATGCTGGCGCCGGCCTGCAGCAGGCCCACGTCGAGTGCACGCAGTTCCACGTCCTTGAGCGAAGGCGGCACGTCACCCCGCGCGATGCGCTGTGCAAAGCCTTCGACCACCGCCGTCTTGCCCACGCCGGCCTCGCCGATCAGGATGGGGTTGTTCTGGCGGCGGCGCATCAGGATGTCGACCACCTGGCGGATCTCGTCGTCGCGGCCGACGATGGGGTCCATCTTGCCGCTGCGGGCCTGCTCGGTCAGATCGGTGGTGAAGCGCTTGAGCGCCTCCTGCTTGCCCATGGCGGCCGGGGCGATGGCATCGCTGGCCTCACCGGGTGCACCGCCGGTTTCGGATGCGCCCTGCGCCGCTTCCGGCGATTGCGCCAGCAGCGAGGCGAACTTCTCCGTCAGGTCATCGAGCTTGACGCGCTCGAACTGCTTGGAGATCGACATCAGCGCGCTGCGCAGCGTCGGCGTCTTGAGCATGCCCACCAGCAGGTAGCCCGTGCGCACCTGGCGATCACCGAACATCAGCGAGCCATACACCCAACCACGTTCCACGGCGTTCTCGATGATGGGCGACAGATCGGTGATGGCGGTGGCGCCGCGCGGCAGGCGGTCCAGCGAGGCCGTCAGATCGGCCACCAGCACGGCCGGGTCGATGTCGTACTGCTTGACGATGCGGTGCAGATCCGAATCGGGTGCGTGTGGAGGATCTGCTGGAACCAGTGTTGCAGCTCCACATACGGATTGCCCCGCAGCTTGCAGAACACGGTGGCGCCTTCGATGGCCTTGTAGGCCAGCGGATTGAGCTTGCCAAACAAGGCGGTGCGGCTGATCTCGGCCATGTGCTTCTCCTAGGGTTCGTGTTGATTCGATGGGGTTCGGGCATGCCGTCAATGCGCGGCGCTCTCCAGGCGCACGCGCATGTCTGCACGATCGGGGTGCGGGCCCTGGCGGCCCAGCCAGGCATTGAGACCCAGCCTTGCGAGATGTGTGCCGGCGCCGGCCTTCTTGCGTGGCTGCAATTGCAGCTTGGGCACGTCGCTGCCCTGCAGCACCAGCCGCGTCTCGCACGACATGCCCAGGCCCAGGTACTGCCTGACCCAGTCCCGCAGGGCCGTTCGGGCCGGCTGGCCAGGCAGGAAGCGCTGATACTGCTCGTAACTCAGCGGCCCCAGGCGCAGGCGGAAGTGCGACTGGCGATCCCACACCTGCCTGCCCAGCACCGCGCGCTGGCCCAGCGCCGTGTTCCGCCTCGGTGCCGTGCTGGGCAACAGGCGCGTGCGATCGTCTTCCTGCAGCGTCAGCCAGTGGCCCACCGCCGGATCGATGTGCACCTCGATGCCGAAGTAGGCCTTGAGGATCTTGATCAGCCCTTCGGCATTGCGCGGGCCGCGCGCCAGGGCCGCCGCGTTCAGGCGCTTGGCATCGTCAGACAGGGCATCGCGCTGTTGGAACGGCTTGGGTGACTGGCCGAACAAGGCGCTGATCCAGCGCGCGAAATCGTCGTCCCACGGCCGGTCGCGGTGCACCACGGGCCGCGACTGCGCCCAGGCGCGATAGAACAGCAGCATCGCGCGGTGGTGGAACACATCGGCAAAGCGCATGAGCGTGGGGTCGCCATGGCTGCGGGCGCGCTCGCGCACGTATTCCGTCAGGTGCAGCGGCATCGGCCCCATGGGCCCGAACAAGCCGAACGCCCGCTGGCCGATGCGGGGCGGCTGGCCCGTCTCGGAGGGCGTGAACGAGCGCAGATTGGCCGGAGCAAAGTCCAGCTCCGGATCCTGGCCGATGCGAACGCCTTCATCGCGCGGACGCAAGCCTTCACCCAGGCGCGGCACATTGGGGCTGTGCGCCTGAACGGTGCGCAGCACCTGGAACACATCGTGGGCGTATGGCGCCCGCGCCAATTCATCCCACAGGTGTTGCAGCGCCTGCTGGTCGCGGCTGCTCGGCGCGGTGGGCGCGCGCGGCGGCAGCATCACCGAAGGGGGTGCCAGATCATCGTCGGGCAGGCCTGTGGCGTCCATCCTCATGCCCCCCGGTCAGATGATGGGGGCCTGGCCCATGCGGGGCGGCCACTGCATGATGAGCCCGCGCGAAGCCGACCGCAGCCGCGTCTCCGTGAAGCTGTTGATGGCCGCATGGCGTGCGAAGAAGTGCTCCAGCACGCTGCCCAGCAACACCGCGCTGCTGCCCTGCTGCAGCCCCATGTCGTCCACCTCGACGTCGATCTGCACGCCCGAGCCAAAGGCCAGGCGCCCAGCCCCCGGCAGGCGCCGCGCCACCTGCTGCGCGCGCACCGTTCGGATGCTGTCGATCTGCTTGCGCCAACTGGCGTCGGCCTCGGGCCCGTGCAGGCTCAGGAGGCTGCGCAGGGCCGCGGCTGCCTTGGTCGGGTCTTCACCGGCAATGGACAGGTAGTTGAGCGTCAACTGGCTGATGAGCGACCAGCCGATGTCGCCGCGCACCAGGCGCTGCACCACCGGCGTCGGCCCGCGCAGGCACTGCACGCCCTTGATCGGCCCGGTCGCATCCAGCATCCACGCCGGCGTGCCGCCGCCGCCATCGCGCTGGCTGGCGCCGGGCAGCAGCATGGGCAGATCCCGGTTGCTCACCATGGCTGTGACGGCCAACTGGCGCAACTCTTCGGGATACGGCGCATTGCGCGGGTCGACCAGCGAGATGAACACCTCGCTGCCGATGTAGGACGAACGCGCGCCCTGCTCGCGCTGACGCTGTGACAGCACCCGCGGCTCGCGCCGCACCGTGTAGTAGGCCGGGTGATCGCCGCCTTCGGTATGGAAGGTGGTGTAGAGCGGATGAAAGCCCTGTTCGGCCACGCGGCCCGTGCCGTAACCCGTGATCGCTTCGATGCTGTAGACCTCGAAGTCCATGGGCCGGCTGCGATCTGGCACCACATGGTGTTCGGGCTGATAGCCGCTGAGCGCGATGCGGTCCAGGCGCTTGGGGAACAGGTTGATGGCCGGCGTGCAGTACAGCGACAGGCTGGTCTCATCGACCAGCGATTCCAGCGACGCATCCCCCCGCGAGAGCAGGATGACGATCTCGAACTCGTTGCCCTTGATGCGCTCGACACGGTGCCGCAACTGGCCCAGCTCGAAGAACATCAGGCGCTGCGGCATGGCCGCGAACTCCTGCAGCACCCGGTGGCCGGAGAAGCCGCGCAGGGTCTCGGGCAGCAGCGCCTGCTCATCGGCAAAACCTTGCTGCTGCAGGCTGTCGGCATGCGCCCATTGCGCCTGGGCGTTGGCCGCCGTCACCGGCAACCAGGTGCCCAGCGTGGCAGTGGTCAGCAGCTCATGCAGGCGCAGCGCCGTTTCATCGGGGGCGCTGATGTAGAACGCAAGCTGATCGATCGGCAGCTGATCGGCCTTGAGCCCGCCATGCACGCGCATCTTCAAGCGCAGGCCGCCGCGCACCTGCCGCGCCATCGGCAGTTGCGCCAGCGGCAGATCCGGGGCGTGGCTGAAGTACTGCACGCCTGCCAGTTCCAGCGGCCACACCGTCACCTCATGGGCGGTGCGGAACTCACAGCGCGTGTTCTGCCCGCGCGCCACCTGGCTGATCACACTGGACTGGCGGGGCAGCTTGAACCCCCTGGCCAGCGCCGGGTCGGCCAGATCGGGCTGCAAGCGCGCGATCATCATCGACGGCACGGGCGACAGGAAGTTCGGGTAGACCGTCTCCAGCATGTGCTGGATGAAGCGGGGATACTCGGCCTCCAGCTTGAGCTGCGTGCGGGCAGCCATGAAGGCAAAGCCCTCCATCAGCCGCTCGACATACGGATCGGCCACCTCCAGGCCGTCCATCGTCAGCCGCGAAGCGATCTTGGGGAATTCGCGCGCGAACTCCGCCCCCATCTCGCGCAGGTGCGCGAGCTCCTGGTTGTAGAGCTTGAGCAGGCCGGGATCCATCAGCGCATCCCCTCGCGTGCCGTGCCCGGCGTGCCATCGCGCACCCTGACCTGGCCGGCCTCCAGATCCAACTGCGTGCGCAGCAAGAGCTCCAGCGGGATGGGCTGCGCCCACAAGAAGCCGCGGATCTCGAATTCGATGATGTTGTGGGCGTCCAGCATGGCGCCCCCGTCAATGGCCTTCACACGCAAGGAGTGCTCCAGGATGCGCGGCTCGAAGCGCAGGATGGCCTGGCGGATGGACTGCTCCAGATCCGGCATGTCGATCTTCGAGGCCAGCTGGCCCGACATCGGCGGCAGGCCGTAGTTCAGCACCGAATCGGCCGCATACGGCGCATCGTCGCCCTGCTTGCCCAGCGGCTGAACCGCATTGAGCAACCAACTCAGATCCCGCAATACGGCCAGGCGCAACTGCTGCTTGTTGAGCACGCGGCGGTCGTCGGCATCGCGCGTGACGTCCGGGTTCTCGTCCGTCAGGCGATCGAGCAGCGCCGGCTGGAGACGGTCACGCAGATCGGTGGTCGCCATGGTCGTTACTGCCCCGATGAATGCGGTGAGCGCGGCCCTGGCGCGTCAAGCCGCTGCCTGGCCAGAAGCCGACGCATTGCCTTCGCCGTCGGCGGCATCCAGCGTGATCGTGCGCACATCCAGCAAGCCCAACTCGGCTTGATCGGTGGTGATCAGCCGCTGGCCCACGCCGCGGTACTGCTCGGGCGAGATCTCGACCCAGTCCGTGCGGCGCGACAGGCGCGTGAGGTTGTCGGCCGCTTCCGGCATCGGCGCATAGCGCGTGGGCACCAGGGCCACCGTGCCGCCGCCATTGGGCAACTCCAGCGTGGCCGGCATCCACACCATGTCGCGCAGATCGCTGGGCGCCTCGAAGGTGATCTTGGCCACCGAGGCAAACGGCATCCAGCCATAGCGGCCGTTGATGATCACCTCCAGCACGGGGCCCAGGCGCGAATCCGCATCGGCGATCCACTCGAAGCGCTCGCCATTGAGGGTGCCACCGGTGGTGGGCGCGGCCTCCATCGCCTGCTCGCGCAGGTGCTTGGCCAGGGCGTGATCGCCACGGGCATCGGCCTGCAGGGCCTCCACCAGATGGGCCACCCAGGTTTGCGGCTGGCCGAACACCATGGGCGTGGTCTGGCCGTTGAAGACGGCATCGCGCAAGGCCTCGCACTGCAGGGCCTCGCGGTAGGTGTTGACCATGGCCAGCGTGCTCGCATCGAGTTCGCCGCACACCTTGAGCTGCGTCATCGCGCGCGTCCACTGGCCGTCCACGGCCAGCAGCTGGAACAGGAAGATGCGCAGCTTCGCATTGGCGGGCTGCGAGCGCACGCCGTCCTGCAGGTATTGCAGCGCCAGGGTCAGATCACCCTACTTCAAGGCCTGTTCAGCCGCTTCCACCGTGTTCATGGTCCAAGGCTCTTTCCAGCACCTGCCTGTCTGCGCATCACGCGCCCATCAGGCCGGCACGATTTCGGTTTCAAACGTCGTGGCACCACCACCGCCACCGGTTCCGGTCTGCGGCTGGTACTGCACGTTGATCTTGAAGAAGGCGATGCGGAGTTCTTCGTGCACCTCCGGCGAGTCATCGCTGACCGAGCCGATGCGGTGCGACATGATGCGCGCCTTCTCGATGGTGATCTTCAGGTAATCCACGGGGGCATCCGCCCCCGACCTTGCGGGCCGTGAGGATCACCTTCTTGAGCGGCTCGTTGGCCCGCAAGGCCGACATCAGGGCCGTCGAAGCCCGGTCGACCCGCTTGCGCACCACCAGCTCCTGCATGGTCGTGCGCGCCGCGGTCGAACCGAACGAGGCCGCGGAGACGTCCATGCCCCAGTTCCAGCCCAGCACGGCGATCTCGTCGACGTGGCCGGTCTTCGACGCATTCGCCCTTGATCGGACCCTGACGGGTGCCTTCGATCTTGAGGAACATATCTCCCAGGGACATGGCGCTCTCCTACGCGGTGAATCAGCCTTGCGGCTTGTTGGCGGGGATGTCCCAGGCCACGGTGGAGGTGGCACCGGCGCCGCCTTCCTTGGCCTGGATGGTGTACTCGACCTTGAACTTGCCGAAGTTCAGCACGACGTTCTCGGTCAGACGGTCTTCACCACCCGAACCACCGGTCTGCACCGACGACACGATCACGTCGGTCAGGGTGATCTTGATGTACTCAAGGGGCTTGTCGCCGGCCTTGCGGACCGTCAGCTTGGCTTCCTTGATGTGCGTGCCCTTGCACGAGGCCATCATCAGCGCGGTCGACGAAGAATCCACCCACTTCGTGAGCGAAAGATCCTGCACGTTGACCTTGCCGGCGCCGGAGCCCGTGCCCGTGTGAGCGGTACCCGATTGGCTCAGGCCCCAACTCCAGGCCAGCACGTCGATTTCGTCGCCGTGCGAGCCGTCCTTCGATTCACCCTTGATGTCACCGATCTTGATGAACATGTCCACTGCCATGATGCTTCTCCATCCTGTTGAGCAACCCGCAGAAAGTTGAGACCGGCCATGGCACACAGGCGTGTTCCATCCGGCGCGAGGCTGGGGTCAGTCCCTCGCGCCGCCGGCGTTGGTAAAGGAGGCCGCCGTCTTTCAACGAGGCGGTCGGCCCGGTCTTGTTTCGCTTGTCTTCTTGACGAGACGTCCTCAGCGTTGCGCTGTGGCGATCAGGCTGCCTTGAGCGAAGGCAGCTTGGACACCAGGCGCAGCGAGACCGTGAGGCCTTCGAGCTGATAGTGCGGACGCAGGAAGAACTTCGAGGTGTAGTACCCCGGGTTGCCTTCCACTTCTTCCACCACCACCTCGGCCGCCGCCAGAGGGCGACGGGCCTTGGTTTCTTCCGAGGAGTGGGCGGGATCCCCATCCACGTAGTTCATGATCCAGTCCTGCAGCCAGCGCTGGACTTCGCCACGTTCCTTGAACGAGCCGATCTTGTCGCGCACGATGCACTTGAGGTAGTGCGCGAAGCGGCAGGTGGCGAACAGATACGGCAGGCGGGCCGCCAGGTTGGCGTTGGCCGTGGCATCCGGATCGTCGTACTCGGCAGGCTTTTGCAGCGACTGGGCACCGATGAAGGCCGCGAAGTCCGAGTTCTTCTTGTGCACCAGCGGCATGAAGCCGTTCTTGGCCAGTTCGGCCTCGCGACGGTCGCTGATGGCGATTTCCGTCGGGCACTTCATGTCGACACCGCCGTCATCCGTCGGGAAGGTGTGCGTGGGCAGACCCTCGACCGCACCACCCGATTCGATGCCGCGGATGCGCGAGCACCAGCCGTACATCTTGAACGAGCGGTTGATGTTCACGGCCATGGCGTAGGCCGAGTTCACCCAGGTGTACTTGGTGTGATCGGCACCGGCCGTGTCCTCTTCGAAATCGAAGGCTTCCACGGGGTTGGTCTTGGCGCCGTAGGGCTGGCGGCCCAGGAAGCGCGGCATGGCCAAACCGATGTAGCGCGCATCGTCCGACTCACGCAGCGAGCGCCAGGCGGCGTACTCGGGCGTGGTGAAGATCTTGGTCAGATCACGCGGGTTGGCCAACTCCTGCCACGACTCCATGCCCATCAGGCCGGGGCCAGGCGCAGCGATGAAGGGCGTGTGCGCAGCGGCACAGACCTTGGCCATTTCACCCAGCCACTCGACATCTGGCGGCGTGTGGTCGAAGAAGTAGTCGCCCACCAGGCAGCCGAAGGGCTCGCCACCGAACTGGCCGTATTCCTCTTCGTACACCTTCTTGAACAGCGGGCTCTGATCCCAGGCGGTGCCCTTGAACTTCTTCAAGGTCTTGCCCACGTCGGCCTTGGAAATGTTGAAGACACGGATCTTCAGCATTTCATCGGTTTCGGTGTTGTTGACCAGGTAGCTCAGGCCGCGCCAGGCGCTTTCGAGCTGCTGAAACTCGGGGTGGTGCAGGATCTTGTTGACCTGCTCGGACATCTTCTGGTCGAGCGCGGCGATCATGGCCTCGATCGAGGCGATGACGTCGCTGCTGATCAGCTTGGTCTGCGACAGGGCCTGCTGGGCCAGGGTCAGCACCGCCTGCTCGACGGCCGACTTGGCGTTATCGTTCTGCGGGCGGAATTCCTTGTTCAGCAGCGCGGCGAAATCACCGCCTTCGTACTCGACACCCTGCAGTGCGCTGCTCTGGACTTGTGCTTCAGACATGATGAATCGTTCTCCTTCTTGCGGCGTTGCGGGTGCGGCTTACTGGCCTTCGGCCGGCTTCTTGGCCGAGGCCAGGGACTTCAGCAGGGCATCGTCCTTGAGCACCTTGGCCAGCAGCTCTTCGGCGCCGGTCTTGCCGTCCATGTAGGTCACCAGGTTGGCCAGTTGCTGACGGGCTTCCAGCAGTTGCTTGAGGCCATCCACCTTGGCCGCGATGGCCGCGGGCGAGAAGTCGTCCATGCTCTCGAACGTCAGGTCGATGGCCAGGTTGCCCTCGCCGGTCAGCGTGTTGGGCACCTGGAAGGCCACGCGGGGCTTCATGGACTTCATGCGGGCGTCGAAGTTGTCGACGTCGAAGTCCAGGAACTTTCGATCGGCCACGGGGGCCAGCGGCTCGGTGGGCTTGCCCGACAGGTCGGAGAGCACGCCCATCACGAAGGGCAGCTGCACCTTCTTTTCAGCGCCGTAGAGCTCGACGTCGTACTCGATCTGCACGCGCGGGGCGCGGTTGCGGGCAATGAACTTTTGACTGCTGGTGGCCATGCTTCGCTCCTGGGATGGTCAATGGCGTTGAGATACGGGGCTGGATAAAACGTCGGCAGATCCGATGGCATCGATCAGTACTCGTCGAACTTCACACCCGCCAGCTTGCCGATCTGATCGATGCTGTCGGGCACGAGGTCCTTGATGATGTCGACGAAGTTCTTGCTCATGAGGCGTTGCGCGCGACGGATCAGCAAGGGCGCGGGGTTGGAGGGCTCGTGGGTTTCCAGCCACGCGCACACCTTTTCCAGCGCCTGGATGGCGTCATCGCGCGTGCGCAGCACACCCGGTTGAGCCAGCGCAGCGCCGTGGGCGGCGGGACCTGCGCCAGACAGGTCGCCGCCACCCACATCCGCTGCCGCCGCATTCGATTCTGTGCCCGCTGCCGCACCCGCCGCCTGGCGGGCCGCATCGCTGATGATCTGCGTCAAGACGCGCAGGGGGCGAAACTCGGGGCCGGAGATGCTGGCGCGCTCGGAGATGACGGCATCGATGGCGGCCACCGTGTCGGACATGCCGGACAAGGCGGTGAGCAGGCCGGGCTGCTGCGCCTCGGCATCCTGCAGGGCCTGGATGACGCCGGGCATGGGCATCGTGGCTTCGCCTTCGTGCGCCTGGGCCTTGCCAGAGGCGATTTCAACCTCGCGGCCGGTGACGCTGCTGCGGCCGCCGGCCAGGGTGGCCTTGCGCAGATCGAGCAGGAAGGATTGGGGATCGACCAGGGGGGCCAGCGCGTTCAGGCGCATGGTGGGGTCGTTGTTGTCGTCGGCATCCAGCATGGGATGGACGTGATCCCAGTGCTGGGAGAGCAGGCCCTGGATCAGGCGCAGGCCGTCGGCGGCGGCGCCCAGGCCTTGCAGGCGGGTGGATGCACGCAGAAGGTGCGTAGCGACGCGCAGATCGCGGGTGCGTCCCATCAGCTCCTGGGAGAGCGTTTGCACTTTGCGCCAGTCAGGGTCTTCACCGGGGATGATCGTGTCGCCGAACTGTTGCTCGGGCTTGCCGCGCGCCGCTTCCTCAAGGGCGAGGAAGGCGCTGTCGTATTCCAGATCCGGGCCGCAGGGCTGGCTGTCGCCAAGCGGGGCCAGGAGGGAGTCGACGTCGATCAGAGACATGGGGTGGTCCGATGGGGGGTAATGCTCAAGCCAACTATCTTCACCCAGAAGGTGTGATGGATGTCACGGACTGTAGGTTTGAGGGTACACGGTCACACCTGTCAAAAGTCATGTGGGTTGGTGTGGGACTGTCAAGTTAGGGGGGTGGATTTGTGGCGTTTGTGCGGTGGAGCGGGACTGTCGCGACGGGTGGCCAACTTCGCTCATGTCCCCCGGCTCCGGCTGCGCCGGACCCTCCTCCTTTACTTCGCTGCGTTGGCCACCCGTCGCGCCAGTCTGGCAACGCTGAGGTGGTGCGCGAGGTTGGGTGGGCGGGGGCGGCGTCGTGCTTCTTTGTGTCGATTTGGGAGGTGCTGGCTCGTTGTGTGGGTGAGGCGGCTGCATTCAGGGGGCCGCAAACGTCACCACCCATCACTGACTGACGATTGACTGATCAAGCAAGGAAACGCCATGAGCACCCAGAAGATGATTTTCGTGAGCCTCCCCGTTGCCGACCTCCAGGCCTCGGTGGCCTTCTACCAGGCGCTGGGGTTTGAGCTGAACCCGCAGTACAGCGACGAGAGCTCTGCCGCCTGCATGGTGTGGAGCGAGGCGATCTACGTGATGCTGCTGACGCACGCCAAGTGGCGCACCTTCACTGACCTGCCCCTGCCGCCCAAAGGGGCCGCGAACGTGATGCTCTCACTCACCCTGGAGAGCCGCGAGGCGGTGGACGCGATGAACGTGGCAGCCGCAGCGCATGGTGGCCAGGCGGATGTGAACCCGGTGCAGGAGTTGGGGTTCATGTATGGCCGGGATCTGGCGGATCCGGATGGGCACTTGTGGGGGGCGATTTGGATGGAGGAGGGGGCGGGGGATGGGAAGGAGGGGTGAGGTAGGTCTCGTAGCGATTGGCCAAGTCCGTGCATTGCCCTTTGGGTCTTGTGCTGCTGCTTTAGGCTAGGGCCGGTCACTCGTTCCGCAAGAGAGAGCCGCCGCCGTCCGGACCCGGCCATTCGACGGCGCCCGCCATCAGCGACCGCTGAACGCCAGTAGCGAACCCGAAGGTTGACACTCGGCTGGATCTCAAAGTGCCCGGATAACTGCCTGGGGTGGCTGCGGCTTGCAAGATAATGCTCAGCTGCAGGATGGCAAATAAAAAAGGCCCCAAAAAGCTCTCGAGCCCGGCGTCCACCTCCGGGGAGGGAGGCCACTTCGAGTCGCGCGTGCAGGCGAGCTACTTGCTCGCCCTGCTGAGCGGTGACGACTCGCGCTTCCTTGCGCACAGCCAGATCACGGAGATGAGGTTTCAGGGCCGGATCCACGGCTTTAACACCGACGACCTCATCTGCACGGTGGAGCGCGACGACGGCAGTACCTTCAAGGTTGCCATGCAAGTCAAGCTCACCTTGAAGGCTCGTGTCTCAGACACCCCCTTCAAGGACTCGATCACCGACGCCTGGCACGACTACGACGCAGGCGCGCAGTTCAAGCGAGACGTTGACCGCATCGTCATCGTCTATTCCCGCGACTCGGGGACTGGCACCGTTCACGCGGCATCCCAGGTCTGCTCGAAGGCACGGGCTGCCGCCAACTCTGCCGACTTCCTGAGGGCAGCCCTGTCGGAGGGCTACAGCTCGAGCGACCAGCGCGATGCCCTCGCAGCGATCCGCAAAGTCGTTGAGCAAGAGACCGAGACTGCCCTCTCGGACGACGACCTGTATGGCTTTTGTCGGCACCTCTGGTTCTTGGAACACCGGCTTGCGACGAATGACTCGGCCGACGTCAACAACCTCATCAAGGAGATCGGCTGGGCGCTAGGTAAACACCGCCACGGGGGGCCGGCCAACGTCTGGAACACCCTGGTCACGATTTGCCAGCGGCTCAACGAGCAGGCCGCCACTGTCACCCGACTCACCTTGCGCAGCCAGCTAGACTCTGCGCAGCTTGTTGCCGACTTTGAACGACACCGGGCCAGCCAAGCTGGCGGTGAGGTCGTCGAGGTCCAACCCGTCGTAGCCGCGACGGACCGCGAGCTTCTTGATGACAGCTTTGCCTTCAAAGCTGCCGTAGGTGCTGCCAGCACACCGCTCATGGACAGCGCGGCAGTCGGTGACGCGCGACAAGACTCGGCCAACCGCTGGGCAACCACGGAGCTCGAAGGCGTCAACGACCTCATCAAGGCGTTCCGCTACCAAGACGCCCAGAATCGACTTGCGAGTCTGGAAGCGTATCTCGCTAATTTCGACGACTACCAGAAGTCTCGCTGGTACCTTTTGCAGGCAACCTGCCATTGGCACAGAGGCTCCACAGCGGCCGCAGCACGAGACTTCCTCAAAGCCGAGGAAGCGTTCCCGGACGACGAGCGCAATGCAGCAGCCAAGGTCCGCGGCCTTCTGCTTGCAAACAAGCTCCCAGAAGCACTTGAAGCTGGCCGCCTTGCCCGTGAGCGCTTCCCTGAGTCCATCTTCGTTTGGACTGCCAATGCTAATGCCGAGATCATCAATGGGCTGGTGCCCGAAGAGAGCAGCATTCCTGAGGCGCACCGCAATGGCGCAGACGCCTTGCAGCTCATCGCCGCCGGCCTGCACAAGGTCGGGCGTCTCCAAGAGGCAGCCGACGTCTCCCTGCGCTCGCTGACTGCCGACAAGCCGGGCTTCTACGTTCGGGCGGCGGCTCTCGCACACGTCCTGGACCTTGTCGCCCAGAACAACGTCCACACCGCCCTGCGTGTGCTCACCGCCGAGCACAAGCGGATGCTGAAGGCAGTGAGCGACTCCCTGGAGCCCCGCGCCGAGCGGGTCTGGGCCATTCAGGCCGACGAGGCGGTGTCGGTGGTTGCTTCCAACTTGGCGGCGGTTTACCTGCTGCAAGGCAACCCGGGCGAGGCCCTCGAAGTTGCCAAGGAAGCGCGAGTCAATCAGCGGTCTCGGTCTGAGCTGATTCGCGTCGAACTCGAAGCCCTTCACGACACCGGCCAGGTCGAGGCAATGTTCGCGCTTGGTTTAGAGAACCTTTCCTACCTGCAAGACGGTGGGCTGGTTGCTTTGGCGCAGGTTGCGGCCAATCGCGGCGAAGTTGGGGTTGCCCAGCAGATCTACGAGCGGACGCTCGCTCGAGAAGACATTGAGTCCGACGTCAAGGAGCTCCTTCGCGCCACCAAATGGCTGGCGATGTGGAACGCCAAGCAGCGAGGGGAAGTTGCTCAGGAGCTGCAAGGCCTCGTGATCGAGGAGTCCAACAGCATCGCGCTGCTCGCCGCTGTTACCCGGCTGGCTCGGCCGAGCGACAAACACAAGAGCGAAGCAGCGCTCCTGCGTGTTCGACAGCTCGCTGGCAAGAAGCCGCCCGCGGAAGTCCGGTTGCTCCTGGCCGACCTCTACTCCGACCTCAGGGACTTCAAGAGAGCGGCCAAGTTCTACGAGTCGGTGCTGCCCTCAGAAGGGGCGGGGGAGCTGCACGCGCGGCTTCTCCACAGCCTGCTGCGCTCAGGCGGTCGCCGAAAGGCCAAGGAGGTACTCGAACGCCTGCCCGATGGCTGGCAAAACAACGAGGAACTGCGCTCCCTGGCAATCGAGATCGCCCGCGAGGCAGGCGACTGGCCACTGCTGACTCGTCTTGCCGACGCCCAGTTCGCCCGCAAACCAGACGACATTGGCAGTTGGCTCTTCAAGTACATGGTGGGCAGCCGAGAGCTGCCTGCGGCGGAGCTGAAGGAATTCATTGGCAGAGCGCCGTTGGGGCTGATCGGGCCTATCCAGCAGGTCTCGCAGCTCGCATTGCTGGAGCTGCGCCTAGGCTTGCAGGGCAAGGCTATGCAGCGTCTCTACCAGATGAGGCGCCTGAACGCGGCCAAGATCGAGTCGGCGTCGGCTCTGATAATGGCGTACCTTGCCTACAACGAGCCGATTGCTGGTCTCCACGAGTTCCCGAATGTCGTCACGCCTGGCGTGCACGTCACGCTGGAAGGGCCGTCGGGCACCGTCCATGTCACGGTTGACCCCAAGGAGCTTCCTGGCCTTCCGCAGGATACCGAGTTCAAGTCGGCCGGCGACACGGCAGTGCAGGAGTTCTTGGGAAGAGCGGTCGGGGACGAAGTCCGCATCGACACGGGGTTTGGCGGCCTGCGGGTGTACCGCGTGCTGTCGCTTGATTCTGCGTATGCACGCCAGCTGAAGCTCGCCCAGGTCCAGGTCGAGTCTAGCGTCGAGCCGGTGCCAAACCTGTGGATGGTCAAGGTGCGCAAGGAGCCGGGCGGTGACCCCGACTTCTCAGAGGTCCACCAGACGCTCAAGCGCCAGAGCGAGCGGATCCGCGAGGCCCTCAAAAGCTATCAAGAACTGCCGTTCACGCTCGGCGGCTTAGGCCGCTTGATGGGCAACAACGCGGTGGACATTGTCAACGGCTGGATGACAGGCCTTGACGATGGGCCGCTGTACGTGAACGACGGCAACGCCGAGGAGCTCGAGCGCGCCCGAGCTGTGTTGGCTGACAAGGACAACGCTTACCTCATCGACGCCCCTACGATCACAGAGTTGGTATTGCTTGACGCAACTGATGCCCTGGCTGCGATCGGGGAGGTATACGCCACCACCGAGACCGAGGGCGTTCTGCGTCACAAGCTCGAAGAGCTCAGAGAGAAGGGGCCAGAAGGTCAACTGCTCGACGACAACGGGCAGATGCGCTTTGTAGAGATCACCGAGCAGGCCAGAGAACACGCCCGACGGCAAGCCCAGTCGGCCATCGACGCATTAGAGCGTTATTGCAAGGTCGTTCCTGCCTATGGCCCTGAGCACAGGCCGAAGTTCTTGAGCCGAGTTGGGCGCATCCTCTCGCCCGAAGAGTTTTCGGTGCTTGACGCCGCACTCGAGCGAAGTCTCTGCCTAATCACGACCGATCTGCGGCTTCGCCAGATGGCCGATCAGGTTCAAGTGAGAGGTGTCTGGCCTCAGGTGCTGCTGCAGCATGCCACAGAGCAAGGGTTCCTGACCCGTCATCGGTATTCGCTGAGCGCCCTACGGCTGCTGTTCTCCAACCGCTCCTTCGTGCCGCTGACTCCGGAGGACCTCTGGGTCTTATTCCAGCAGAGCACTCCTTGGGTGCGTTTTGGCGTTGTGCGACTCAAGGCTTACTTGGCCAAGCCGACAGTGCACTTTGAGAGCACCTACGGAATCGTGAAGTCCTTCGTCGCGCTGGCCGCCATGCGAGGCATGAGACTGATGGCGCTGGGCGAGGTGGTGCGGCACCTAATGGAAGGTGTGATGCGGCACAAGGACTCTGCGCCGGAGACGCTGCGCGAGATGCTCGAGGTCTTCCAGGTTCTGCTTGAGCCAGACTGGCGGCCACCTTATTCCCCGCTGACTCGCCACCAGGATGCCGAGATTAAGGCTCAGTTCCGATTCTTGGCCAGGGCTGCTCAGGAAGGGGCCATGTGGGCAAAGAAGGCTCCTGAAGAGCGGCCGGTGCGGCTAGTTACGCTCTTTGTGACCAAAACTCCGGTGCTGCTTTATGACTTGCCGAAGGAACCCGAAGGGGCAGAGTTCGGGGACGGTTGAACCGGCGTCGCTCTGCGGGCTGGGCGGCTTGGTGGACCCGGATGGAAACAAGGCCCCATGTGGGGTCCTTGTTGGTTTGTTTGGTACTTCCGGTTTGCGCCGCAAAGCAGTAGCCATTGAGAAATTGCCCAGCCGCAACAGGTCGTACGACCGCTTGACCTTGCACATCGGACTTTCACGCTCTTACCGTTTTGTATTGACCCAGTGAATTCCTGCTCAGGTGTTAACGTTGAAGGAAACGACGATGAGCACCCTGATGGAAGACGACATCAAGCGCTGGACGGCCAAGCGTAAGACGGCCCTGGTCCTGGACATCATCCAAGGCAAGACCACGATCTCGGAGGCCAGCCGGGCCTTCGATCTCAACCCGTCCGAGGTGGAGCAGTGGGTCGATGAAGGCAAGCGCGGCATGGAGAACGCCCTGCGCACCAAGCCCCTGGAAGTCAAAGAGCAGTACGAGAAGCAACTGCGCGAACTGCAGGAGGCCTATGGCGAAGCCATGCTGGAGCTGCGTGCCAGAAAAAAGCTGGCGTCCCTGCTGGGCAACGAGGACGAGAAATGATCCTCGGCCTTCAGCAGGGACTGGCTGAAGAAGGATTGAAGGTCAGCCTGGTCAAGCTGTGCCAGTGGTTCGAGATGCCTCGGCGCACGGTGTACTACCGCAGCACCAAGGCCGCGCCGAAGGTTCAGGAGCACCTCGTCAAGCCCATTAAGGCGATGATTGAAGAGAACCCGTCCTTCGGTTACCGCACCGTGGCGCACCTGCTCGGCTTCAACAAGAACACCGTGCAGCGCATCTTCCAGCTCAAGGGCTGGCAGGTGCGCAAGCGCCCGGTGGGCTTCAGGCCTCGCATCCAGGCGTTGCCTTCAGTGGCCAAGGCGCCAGACGAGCGCTGGTCCACAGATTTGTGCCGCGTGTGGACCGGGCGTGACGGCTGGGCTTCGCTGGCCCTGGTGATCGATTGCTACAGCCGCGAACTGCTGGGCTGGCACCTCAGCCGCAGCGGCCGATCCAAGACCGCTGAGGCGGCACTGGAACAAGCGCTGATTGCCCGTTACGGCTGTCTGGGCAGAGTCCGCCATCCGTTCTTGCTGAGGTCAGACAACGGACTGGTGTTCACCAGCCGTAGCTATACGGCCCTGGTCAAAAGCTATGGCCTGCAGCAGGAGTTCATCACACCGTACAGCCCGGAGCAAAACGGCATGGTCGAGCGCGTGATCAGGACACTCAAAGACCAGTGCGTGCACCGCCACCGATTCGAAACCCTGCAGCACGCCAGCCGCGTGATCGCAGACTGGATCGGCTTTTACAACCACCGACGCCCTCACCAGGCGTTGGGCATGAAGACACCTGCTGAGGCTTATGCTTTAGCAGCCTGACCTGTGCAGAAACCGCTGGGTCAATACAGTTTGCCAAGCCCAATTTCCGCTTCTTGCCGGGAAGCGTGAGTCGAACCGCTTGAAGCTACGAGCCGCAACCGCTGCTTAGCAGATATTCAACAGACGATCGGCACGGCCTCAAGGCAACAGATTTACGTAAATCAAGGATAGATCACCTTGATGACACGCGAAGGCCTTCAAGGTCCGACCTGACTTTGCCCCCTTGACGTCCACGCGACGGCAACCGGGCCAGTCTCCAGTGATTACAGGGCTATTGCGCATCTTGCTGATCACGCTGTAGCTCGCAGGACTCAACCATGCGCGAGCGGCCCCCGGCACGACGAATATGGCGTCTGTTTCTGCAGGCCCGTGCACTGCAGCAGTTGAATTAATCGGCGGTCGGATTTCTGCTACGAGACTCACAAAATCCGTTGGCCCTCCGCCTTCTGAGGACTCTGGCGTAGAAAACATTTCCCATCTCGCCGACGAGATCGCAGCATCAATGTGAATGATCGAGCGAAGCTCTGTCACGTCACTTTTCATAGCTGATGAGCTATTCATTCCACACCCCGCAAGGAACAACGCTGTGAGCATGATTTTCCAAAGCTGTCTCACAGTCTGTTCCTCAATCTTCGGTTGTCATTTGGCATTCTTGTACGCCCGGAACGCTCATTGGTCTGCACTGCGTACGTGTCGCCTTCGTGCCATTCAAGCGTGCGGCGCAACTCGCCGAAATTTGTGTACTGCTGAGCCAACCCGCACAACTCGAATTGACCATTTTCTTCATCCTTGATGCCGGTTTTAACGTCGGCATTTCCGGGATTGAAATTGTAGCGATCCTCGACATGCGCAACCATCTCTGCTCTGTACATGAGCTTGTGGTCCTTGGAAACAGAGACTTCAATCGTCCCGCTCACCCACAGCACGTGTGCACCTAAAGCCTTTTGCCAATTTGCCGTTTCCGGGTAGCCAACAAAGCCTTTTTCGCCGCCAACCTGGTACGGATCACTGGTGATCGAGACCTTCTTCCTGTTTTTGGACAGCACAGTCCCATGCGTCTTGAAATCCGCAATCAGGCTTTCAAGCAGCCGCCTGCCGGTCGGGTCGCCTTCGATGAAGCGCTCGTAATCCAAGTGGCGATCGGCTCCTTTACCGAAGAGGAAGTGCCGATAGGCCGCATTGGCATCCACGAGGTTCCCGCCACAGGGCCCCACCATATCGCCGGTTTGAGCATTGCATACAGCTTCAGAGCCTTCCAATATGGCAACCCAGGTTGCAAAACTTCTTCTGTCCTCACCAGTGGGTTCGCGCCGAGGGTATCGATCCAGAAAGCCGTTGTCGTGGACGATGGCGGGCCGCTTTGGTTCGCCCACCCTATAACGCCCAGACGTCAGCGGCATCTCGATTTTTTGCACAACCGGAGCCGGTTGTTCCGACAGCAGAATTTGGAAAGGTGAAACCATTACCGAGCCCCCAGCTTGGCGATCAACTTCATGGCTTCATGGCCGATGTAAACCTTGCCGCGTTCAGCCGCATCGCCAGTTGCAATGTCTGTGTAGCCATCTGCGTCGGTGACGCCATGCGTCACGACTCCGCCCTCCAGCCGGATGAAATAAGGCATCTCACCCAAGGGCTCACCAGTCTGCTCATCCAGCAGCCTCATCTTGGCCGAATAGAGCGCGACAAGAGAACTTGGTAAGGCTGGAAAAGCCGCTGCTTGGCTCCCACCCCCCAACCAATCATGCGTCGCCGCCTTCACCGTCCACGTCCCCGGGCAGGTGAACGTCACGTCCCCACCCTGGATCAGCACCTGGCTTTGCCCTGCGTTGATCGCGATGCTGTCCTTGGCCTGGATGCGGATCTCGTCGGTGGTGCTCTGGATGGTCACGTCCTGGTCGGCCCAGATCTGCATGGCATCCGTGTGGGCGCGCAGGCTCAGGTCAGCGTTGGCGGTGATGGCCTTGATGCCGCCGGCGTGGGTGTAGAGGCTGGTGGTCTGGCCGCTGACGCAGCTCACGGAGTGGGCGCTGGTCAGGTGCAGGTCGCCCTGGGTGGTGAGGCTGGTGTCCTGGCCGCTAAAGAGGCTGATGCTGGCCGGGGTCACCCAGGCGGCGGTGGTGGGTGTGTTCAGGTGCAGCAGGGGCTGGGCGAAGCGTTCCACCGGGTCGGCCAGGGTGCGGCTGTGGGCCTGGGCCTTGCGGGCTTCCTGGCCGCCCACCGGGCCTTCGTATTTGCCGCGAGCGGCCGGGTCCATGGCTTCGGTGTGTTGCTGCAGGGCCTGGCTGGCGTCGTGGCTGGCCAGGCCCAGGGCGCCTTGCTGGCGGGCGCTTTGGCTCAGGGCGTCGCCCAGTTGGCGGCTGGCCTTGAGCTGGCCCACGGCTTCGGCGGCGTCCATCTGGGTGCTGTGCACGCTGGCGCCCATCGCGGGGCGCGGGGTGGTGCTCAGCAGCAGGCCTTCGCCGGCGCGCAGCACGGCCCAGCCATCGGTGTAGCCGTAGAAGCCTTCGCCCAGCCATGGGCCGCGTTGGGCCTGGCCTGAGCCGCCCTGCGCGCTTTGCTGGACGATGTGGCCCAGCGTCAGTTCGCTGTGGCCGGTGGCCGGGCTGTGCGTGAGCAGGCGCATGCGCAGCTGGCCGGTGGCGTCGTCGATCAGCCATTGGTTGGCGCCCTGGCCGTCCAGGTGGGTGTGGTGCCAGCCAGAGATCGTGCCCGGGTGGTTGGCGCCGGCGTCCACGCCGGCGGGCCAGGGCAGGTCGTGCTGGCCGTTGTGCAGCTGGCCGATGACGATGGGGCGGTCGATGTCGCCATCGATGAAGTCGACCAGCACTTCGGTGCCGGCGCGGGGGGTGAACACGGCGCCCCAGTTGGGGCCGGCCACGCCCTGGGCCACGCGCACCCAGGTGCCGCTGCGGTCGTCGCCAGGGGCATGGCCGGTGTCGCCGCCGGGCAGGGTCTGCGGGGCGTTCAGGGCGCCGGGCAGGGGCGCCGCGCCGCGTTGCCAGCTAAACTGGATGCGGATGCGGCCGTTGCGTTCGGTGGTCAATGGCTCGCCGGTTGCGGCCATGACAACGGCTATCTGCGGGCCCGGGGCCGTGGGCGTTGTGCCGGCAGGGGCGCCAGGCGCAGGGAAGCCGGGGCTGCCTGGAATTCGTTGCGGTAGCTGCCTTGTTCGATCTCGGTGCGCTGCAGGATCTGCGCGGCCTGGTGGCCCAGGTTGTTGGCGGCCTCGTGGGTGATGTGCAGGGCGCAGAAGGCGTTGTCGGCGCCTGGGCCTTCGTACAGGTGGTGGGCGGTGATCTGGAAGTTGGCGCCGGGGCGCAGGCCGCGCACGGCGCTTTGGGCCGATCGTGCACTTGCTGCAATTGGTGGGCGGCCATCAGGGCCTGCGCGCGGGCCTCGGCCACGGTGCGGCTGGCGGGCTGGGCGGTGCCGACGCGGCCATCGGCAAAGCGGCGTTCGCCCTGGCCGAGGTAGTGCTCCAGCGTGGGCGCGTGGCCCAGGGGGATGTCGGCACTCGTGCTGGCGCTCACGCCGGCGAGTTGGCGCTCGTCCCAGGCGGCCAGTGTGACGGCGTTGGGGCCCACCTGCTGGCCCGGGGCCCACGCGGTCAGTGTGTCCTGGGCAGTGCCGGTGCGCAGGTTGAAGGCTTGCAGCATGGCGGCCAGCAGGCCACCGCCTTCTGCGGCACGCAGGTCGGGGCGGCTGAAGCGCAAGGGGCCCAGGTCGGGGCGCTGGGCATGCTGGTCGAAGATCACCAGCGTGTGGCGGGCGGCGCGGGCGCCGGCATGCGCGTTGGCATCGGCGTTGTCGTCTGCGTTTGTGCCGGCATCGGCCGAACCGTGGGGCTGATCGGCTTCGTGGTCCACGCGCCAGCTCCAGCCTTCGCGGGCCATCAGGCGGGTCGCAAAGGCCCAGTCGGTTTCTCTGAACTGGGTGGTGATCTCGTGGATGGGGCCAGGGTCGGCCACGTCGATGCGGAAGTGGGCCTGCGGGTAGGCGGCCAGCACCTGGTTGAGGATGTCGGCGCTGGTGGCGTCCTGGAAGATGCGGGTGTCCCGGCGTTGCTTCAGCCAATGGGTGAAGGCCGCCAGCACGAGGCGGTAGGCGCCCAGGCCGCCGTCGCTGCCGGTGTGGCCGGCTTCGACCACGTAGCCGTGCCAGGTGCGCCAGCTGCCATCGGCCTGCATGAGGCGCAGGGTGAGCTGCTCGCCCATCAGCGCCTTGAGTTCGAGGTGGGCGTTGGTGCTCAGGGCATCGATCTCGGCCCACAGGGGCTCGTCGGCGTGGACGGCCTCGTGCAGGGTGAAGCGTTCGACCACCAGGGTGCCGGCCGGCAGGGGCGTGTCGAGCTGGATGAGGCGGGTGGCCTGGCCGATGGACAGCGCAGCCTTGAGGCGCGAGACAAGCTCGATGCCCAGGCCGGACAGGCCGCTCATGCCCGTCGGCACGCCGGGCAGCTGGACTTGCATGTTGGGGAACTCACCTGACTGTTTATGGATGCGGCCCATCGAGGGGCAGGCGCCATTCTAGGTTTGTGGCCCGGGTGCGCCCCCGCACCTTTGGGGGAGGCGGCAGGGTCGCAAGGAAACGAGGTGTTACGTACCCGTGGGCGCTGGCACGCAGCGCTCAGATCGTTGGCAAACCCAGGATCTGGCGCGCCTCTGCGGGGCTGGCCACCGGCCGATCCAGCTCGTGCGCCAACCGCGCGATGCGGGCCACCAGTTGCGCATTGCTGCGGGCCAGCTCGCCCCTGCGGTAGTAGACGTTGTCTTCAAAGCCGACGCGCACGTGGCCGCCCAGCACGATGGCCAGCGTCGCCAATGGCAGTTGCGCGGCGCCGATGCCGGCCACGCTCCACGTGGCGCCTTCAGGCAGCTCCGACAGCAAGTACATCAAGGCCTTGGGCGTGCCGGCCATGCCGCCGGGCACCCCCAGCACCAGGTCGATGTGGGCGGGGCTTTGCAGCAAGCCCTTGGCCAGCCAACGTTTCGCTGTGGTCAGCATCCCTGAGTCAAAAACCTCGAGTTCCGGTTTGACACCTTGCGCGGCCATCTCCAGGGCGAAGGTTTCGATGTCGGCCGGGTGGTTGAGGAAGACGTCGCCGCCAAAGTTGACCGAGCCCATGGACAGCGTGGCCATCTCGGGTTTGAGCGAGACGGGGCTCAGGCGTTCTTCGGCCGTCATGCCCACGGCGCCGCCGGTAGACAGCTGCACGATGACGTCGCTGCGCTTGCGCACCTCTTCGATGATCTGCGCGTAGACGGCCTTGTCCTGCGTGGCTGTGCCATCGGGCAGGCGGGCATGCAGGTGCACGATGCTGGCGCCGGCTTCGGCGCATTCGGCCGCGGCGATGCCAATCTCCTGCGGGGTGATGGGCAGCGCGGGTTGCTGCTCGCGGGTGACTTCGGCGCCCGTCAACGCGGCGGTGATGATGAGCTTGTCCATGAGGCGGCTCCTTCAATGTGATCGCGGCGCGGTTGGCGGTGGCCGATCCGGTTCACGTGGCCGTGCGTTGCGGGCCGCGCTGGCAGGCCGCAGGCACCATGCATGTGCCCGATGCACGGCAGACGACGATGGGCTGGGGCAGCACATCGCATGCCGTGGGCTGTCCATCGACATCGGCCGCGCTGATCACCTTGCGCGCCTCGAACACCATCTTGCGCGAGGTGTGGCCCATGTGCACGATGCGGCCTTCGGCCTCGATGTAATCGCCGCTGCGCACGGGGGCGAGGAACTCGACGCTGTCGTAGGCCACGAACAGACCTTCGTCGCCATCGCTGCGGATGAGCAGTTCGGTGGCCACATCACCGAAGAGCTGCAGCATGCGCGCGCCATCCACCAGGTTGCCGGCGTAGTGCGCGTCGTGGGCGCTCATGCGCAGGCGGATGAGGCTGGTGATGTGGGCCGCGGCCCCGGTGTCGGGTGCCTGTGCGGGCTGGATGGCGCTTGGGTCGATGTTCATGGGCACTCCTGATGCAGGTGGATGGCAGCGACGCCTCGGCGCTCAGCACGCCTGCCGCCGCGCCCACTCCTCGATCACGAACGAGGCGACGTTCTCGGCATAACAGCCGGGGCCAAAGCCGGCGTCATAACCCAGCTCCTTGGCCAGTTCATGGCTGATGCGCGGGCCGCCCACCACGAGGATCACCTTCTCGCGCAGGCCTTCGGCTTCGAGGATGTCGGCCAGGCGCGTGAGGTTGTCGAGGTGAATGTTCTTCTGCGTGACCACTTGCGAGACCAGGATCACATCGGCGTGTTCATCGATGGCACGCGAGACGAGGTCTTCGCTGTCGACCTGGGCGCCGAGGTTGATGGCGCGGATCTGGTGGTAGCTCTCCAGGCCCTTGTGGCCGTTGAAGCCCTTCATGTTCATGATGGCGTCGATGCCGACGGTGTGCGCATCCGTCTCGATGCAGGCACCGATGACCACCATGCGTCGGCCCATCAGGCGTTCGATCTTCTCGTTGATGGCGTCCTTGTCGAGGACTGCGAATTCGGGCTTGGCCACATGGATGTGGCGCATGTCGACCTTGTGGCGGCACTGGCCATACAGCACAAAAAAGGAGAAGCGCTGGCCCATGTCTTCGCTGTGCACGACGGTGGGGTCGTCCAGGCCCATCTGGAGTGCGAGCTGGCGGGCCGCCTCCTTGGCGTTGTCGTCCAGCGGGATGGGCAACGTGAACGAGAGCTGCATGCGGCCATCGTCGATGGTGTCGCCATAGGCCTTGACCCATTGGGGGGCGGCTTGCATGTCGGTGGGGGCGGTCATCGCGGCTCCTTCGTGCATGTCAGTCCTGCTGCAGATCCGCTGCCAGTTCGGGCGGCAACATGAGGGCGGGGAAGGGGTTGAAGTAATCCTCAGCCTTGTCGATCACGCCATCCAGGCCCTTGCCACCGGTCGGCGTGCGGGGGATGTCGGCGAAGGTGCCGGTGGCAATCGCAGCAGGCAGGCCGGTGTGCTGGATGTGCTGCAGCAGTTGCAGCGTCTCGTGCAGCACCTGCTGGGCACGTTGTTCGATGCGGCCACCCGGTGTGAACTGCACCTCTTCATGCAGATCGCGCAGGTTGTTGAACACGTAGCGCGCGTTCTGGATGGCGAGGAAGCGGTCCTGAATCAGCGGGGTGTGGATGGCCTCGGTCATCATGCCCAGCAGGTGGATGTGCTGCTGCGTGAGCACGCTGGCCACGTTGAACAAGGCATCCTGGATGTGGCCGCGGAAGATGTTGCCCGTCATGTGCTTGGTGGGCGGCATGTACTTCAGGCACGCATCGGGGAAGACCTGGCGGATCAGCTGCGCATGGGCCAGCTCCCACAGGAAGCCGTTGTCCATCATCGGGTTGATCTCGAAGGCATGGCCCAGACCCATCTGATCGGGCTTCAAGCCGCTGAGGCAGGCGAACTGCTCGTTGATCAGCTGCGAGGCCAGCACGGTGTGAGCGGCCTCGTACGCATCAGCGGTGGTGAGGTAGTTGTCTTCACCCGTGTTGATGATGATGCCGGCGTAGCCATTGACCATGCGCGAGAAGAACTGGTCGACAAAGGTGCGCTGCATGTTGATGTCGCGGAAGATGATGCCGTACATCGAGTCGTTGAGCATCATGTCCAGCCGCTCCATGGCGCCCATGGCGGCGATCTCGGGCATGCACAAGCCGGAGCAATAGTTGGTCAGGCGGATGTAGCGCTTGAGGCTGTGGCCGATGTCGTCCAGCGCCGCACGCATGAGGCGGAAGTTCTCCTGCGTGGCGTAGGTGCCGCCGAAGCCTTCGGTGGTGGCGCCGTAGGGCACGTAATCCAGCAGGCTCTGGCCGGTGGAGCGGATCACCGCGATCACGTCGGCGCCCTGCTCTGCCGCAGCGCGGGCCTGCACGATGTCTTCGTGGATGTTGCCGGTGGCGACGATGAGGTAGAGCCAGGGAGTGGGGGCGTCGCCGTGCTGCGCGATGGTGTCGGCGCGATGTCGGCGATGGCGGGCGATGTGGGTGCAGGTGCGTTGGGCCATTTGCATGGCCAGGCCTTGTGCGGCTGCTCGCTCGTTTGCGTTGCGAGGTGCGCGCAGTGTGATGCGGCCTTGCGCCACGGCTTGGCCGAGTTGCTGGATGTCCAAATCGTGTTCGGCCATGGCAGTGGCCACGGTCAACGCAGCGCCGTGCTGGAGCAGGCCTTGAGACCGCAGGTGCTCGACCACGCGATTGGGCAATGGCACTTGGTCTTCATCGACGCCATCCAGGCCCATCAGCCGCAAGGTGGCGCGCTCCACCGAGGTGGTGGTGAAGCGGCGCATGTCCTGCCAGACCTGGTGGGCGATGTGGCGTGCGGCATCGCGGGCCTGGTCGATCTGGGTGGCATCGAGCGAGAGGTGGCTCATGGGGCCTCCTTGTGGGATGTCGACACGGTGTGGTGATCCGGGGCAGGCGGCATCGCAGGGGTTGCTGGTGGCACCGGTTGAGGCAAGCCCATGGCGGCCTGCTGCAGCATCACGTCCGTGACCAGGTGATGCGGCCACGCACGACGGGCATGCGCCAGAAAGCGCTCGGGATCAAAGCTGCCGCCAAACGGCGAGAAGGGGTTGAGCGTGATGCCCAGCAGGTGGATGCCCTGCAAGGCCAGCAAGCGGCCACCGGCTTGTTCGAAGGCCTTGACATCCGATGCATCGATGAAGAGGCGCGTGCCATCGCCCACCACCAGCGTCAGCCCGGGGTGCACACGCAGCAGGTCATGGACCGCGCGCCACAGCTGCCGGCCCACGGCCCCCGTCACGGCCACCATGGCCAGATCGTCGTGCCGCCATGCCCTCATCACCTCGGCGGCATTGAGGGTGGGAATGGCTTCCTTGAACACGCAGGCGCCATGGGCCTGCCAGGCGGCGATGCCGCCTTGCTCGAAAAGCGGCGACACACGCGCATGGGTGGCGTCATCCACTTGTTGGATGCCCAGAATGGCCAGCCGGTCCCGCGTCTTGCGCAGGACATCGTCCATGCCGCCACCGATGGCCGCGCCGGTGGCCAGCACCACTGCATCGGCCATGGCCGGTGAGGCGTGGTGGCTGCGGCCCAGCGCACCATCGAGCAGCACCACATCCGCGCCGCACTGGCGCAGGCGGGCCAGCACCTGCTGCTGGTCGCAGCTGCGCGAGGCTCCGGCCACTTCCATCTCACCATCGTCCAAAGCCTTCACCACGAGGATCTCGCCCATCGGGCTGTCGATGCCGGTGCCATCGATCGCACGGGCGCGAACCTTGGACCGGGGCAAGGTGCCGCGCGCCGTGGCGATCAGGCTACCGGCCGTGACGCACACCGGCGGCTTGGCAAATTGAAAGACCTGGTCGCGCGCTTCACCATCGCGCCCGATGGACGTCAAACCCACGGGCACATGCGCCAGCCTGGCCTGTTGCAGCAGGTGGTTGAGGCAGACCGTCTTGCCGGTGTTCTTCGTCATGCCGACCACGGCCAGCGTCCTCACCTGCCAGGCCTGCAGGCGCTGCCACAGCGTGCTGCAGGCCGCATCCTTCAGCGGGTTGGCAAGGTGAGGCAGGCAGGTGGACATGGCGTGCGCACCTCAGCTATACAGCCGCTCGAACAGCCGCCGCAGCTCAGGCGAGGTGCGCAGCATGTCGAGCGCATGCTCGGCATTGCCTTTGGCGTAGCCATTGCCCATCAGCAGATCCACATCCTTGCCCACGCCTTCCGCGCCCAGCGATGCAGCCGTGAAGCTCGTGGCCATCGAGAAGAAGTACACCTTGCCGCGATCCCGGCATGACAGGATGCTGCCCATCTCGGTATGCGGCAGGTTAACGCAGTTGATCACCACATCGGCCATGCGGCCCAGGGTCACGCGTTCGATCGCCTGCATCATGCCCACCGCATCCGTGGCATCGACCTGCAAGGCCGCATCCACCCAGCCGAGGTCACGCATGCGCTGCACGTCGTTCTCAAAAGGCGAGACGCCGATCACCCTGCCCTGCGGCCCCGCGCGCCGACGCGCTTCGAACACGCACAAGGTGCCCGACTTGCCGCCGCCACCGACCACCACCACCGTGTCGCCCGGCTGCACCAGCCGGGCCGTTTGCGCAGGTGCACCGGCCACATCCAGAATGGCCAGGGCCACCTTCTCGGGGATGTCATTGGGCAGCTTCGCATACAGGCCGCTTTCGAACAGGATGGCCTGGCCTTCGATCTCCACCTGGTCCTGATGCAAATGAACCGCCTGAATGCGATCGATACGCAAGGGCGTGAGCGACAGCGAGATCATCGTGGCGATGCGGTCGCCCACCTTCAGATCGATGCGGCCCCGCAGGGCTTCGCCAATGCGCGCCACGCGCCCGATCAACATGCCGCCTGAACCCGTCACCGGGTTGTGCAGCTTGCCGCGCTGGCCGACGATCTCGGTGATGCGCGCCGCAATGCGGTTCACATCATCGCCCACCTCGCTACGGATCTGCGTGAAGCTGGCCGCATCGACATTGAGCGCCTGCACGTCGATCAGGATTTCGTTGTCGCGCAGGGGCGAGGTGTTGTCCACGCGCCAGGCGGGTTGCGGCAGCACACCTGGGGGTTCGATGACGCGGTGCGTGCCGTAAGGTGAGCCATGACGTGAGCCATGCTGCGCCGGTGCCATGGCCTGTTCTGCCATGCGGCGTGATGCGCCTGGGGATGCCGTCCGGGATGGTGCAAGCGTTTCCATGATGCGCCCTTGTCTGTCAAAGATCAGTTGCTCTGTGAAGGCAGGCTGAAGTGCTGGCCCAGCCCGGGCATCTCCACGGTCTTGCCTGCGTAGTTGCGGCACTGGATGGTGGTGCCACTGCCATCGGGCAGGGCCTCTTCGCGCACATACGTCGGGATGATGGGCAGCTTGCCCAGCCCACCCAGGCCATCGACGATGAAGGTGGGCACCGCCGGCCCGCTGATCCAGCCGCGCAGGCCTTCGTACAGCTCCAGCATGCGGCGATACGGCACCACGAAGTGATGTGCGCCTTCGACCATGTCGGTCGAATACACGTAGTACGGGCGCACGCCCATTTCCACGGCCTGCATGAACAGCTCGCGCAGCACCTCCACGCTGTCGTTCACGCCATTGAGGCACACCGTCTGCAGGCCCATCATCACACCGGCCTTCTGCACCATCTTCACGCGTTCGCGCAGCAGCGGCGTGATCTCCTTGTGGTGGTTGATGTGGATGTTGAGCATCTGCACGCGGTGCTTTTCCAGCACGGCACACAGCTCCGGCGTGATGCGCGTGGGCAGCTGCACCACCATGCGCGAGCCGATGCGCAGGAAGCGCACGTGCGGCGCGCGGCTGCGGATGGCGCCCAGGATCTCATCCAGCCGTTCGTCGGTGAAGGTCAGCGGATCGCCGCCGGACAGCAGCACGTCTTCGATGTGCTTGTTGCCGGCGATGTAGTCGATGGAGGCCTCGATCTCGTCCTTGTGCACCGAGCCCGAAGGCTGCGAGACCATGCGCTTGCGTGTGCAGAAGCGGCACAGCGCCGCACACGTGTTGCTGACCAGGAAGAGCACCCGACGCGGATAGCGGTGGACCACGCTGGTACCGGGGATGGTGTCCTTCTCTTCACCCAGCTCGTCCAGCATGGTGTGAAAACCTGCTTGGGTCTGTTCATGGAAGGATGGCAGGTACTGCAGGCGGATGGGGCAGTTGGGATCGTCCCGGTCCATCAACTGCGCCATGTACGGCGTCACCGAGATGGCGAACTTGTCATACACCGTCTGGTCCACATCCTCCACCTTGTGCAACACGCCCATCAGCTCACGGTGGTGCGTGTAGCGACGCGCGAACTGTTTCTGCCAGGGCTCGGCGGCAGGATCGTAGGCTTGCAAGGCGTCCCAGCTCAACAGCTTCTTGGGGGATGAGGGGGCGCAGGTGCTGCCCTGTGCAGGGGCGCCGCTTGACCCAGGAGTCGGGGCGGCCTGGCGGGTGTCTTCTTCGAGAAGGATCTGCAGCATGACGGGTCTCCTGCGCCGCTGCGGCCGGGCCCGTCCGGGATCTGCGTGGCAGGAGGCTGCCGGGTGACGCTGTGCGACGGGCTCGCCGCCGGTCATGTCTTCAGTATCGGCAAGCCGTGCTGCCGAAGAAAACGGTCAAAGTGACTGAAATCTGCACTTTGCATCGGTCAAGGTGATCGACATAATGGCCTTATGGCCAAAGCTCCTGTCAAACCCCTGGATGCACTGGATCACCAGCTCATCGAGCTGCTCAAGGTGAACGCGCGGCTGCCGCTGGTCAACATCGCCAAGGCGCTGGGCATTGCGCGCAGCACGGCGCAACTGCGGCTCAAGGCCCTGGAGGATGCGGGCGTGATCACCGGCTACACGGTCAGCGTGAGCAGCACGCGCGGGCCGCACGTGATCCGCGCGATGGTGCTGATCTCCATCGAATCACGGCATGAGGCGTCGGTGGTGCGCGAGCTGGCCAAGCGGCATGAAATCACCAAGCTGTACTCGGTGAGCGGGCGCTACGACCTGTGCGCCATGCTATTGACGGATTCCACACAGGAGCTCGATGCGGTGATCGACCGCATCCGCAATGTGCAGGGTGTGCTGGACACGTTCTCGACGGTGATGCTGTCAACCAAGCTCGATCGGCCTGAATAAGAAAACAAAAAGGGCCAGACACATGGCCTGACCCCTCCTTCTGCCCGGACGGCGTGACGCCGTCCTTCAGACATCAACGACGCACTTGATAGAGCGAGCCATTGCCGGCTTCGAGTGCTTGGGTGGCAGGGTTGCTGTCGATCAACTGCCAACCAGGGCACGAACCATTGGTGCATGGTGTGCCGGTGTACTTCCAGACTGCGCCATCGCTGTGCAGCTGATACAGATTGCTGCCTTCAGCGACGATCGAAGTGCCCTTGGGGTTGTTGTCCAGCATCGTCCAGCTGCCGGCAGTACCGTTGTACTTCTTGATCACGCCATCCGTGCGGATGATGTAGAGCGAGTTGCCTGCGGCAGCCATGTGCTTCGTCAAGGTATCGGTACCCAGCAATTGCCAACCATAGGGCGTACCCGTGAACTTCCAGACACCACCATCACGGGTCTGTTCGTACATGGCCGTCGGGGTCGCCACCATCGCGTTGACGGTGGAATCCTCGTCGATCACCTGCCAGGCCCCGTTGATATAACGGTACGTCGAGCCGTCCTGCACCTGCTTGTAAAGGACCGCGCCGCCCGCAACGATGGCCTTGTTCGCCAGGTTGCTGTCGATCTGCTGCCAGCCCGTGCACGTGCTGCCGCTGCAGGCAACGCCGGTCGAGCGCAGGATCACGCCATCACTGCGCAGTTGATAGACCGTATCGCCAGCAGTGATCGAGATGGTCTTGGCGTTGTTGTCCAACACGTCCCAGGTATTGGTATAGCGCCAGACGCTGCCGTCATTGGTCATCACGAACATGGCAGACGTACCCGCCACGACGTTGACATCCATGGGATCCGTGTCCAGCAAGGTCCAGCTGTTGGGCGACCCGTTGTAGCGGAGCACTTCCGAATTTGGATTGCGGAAGGTGGCGGCGAACGGAATCGTCGTGTTCAACACGCGCGCGTTGTCGTTCTTGTCCACGGTGCCGGTGGCCACATTCTGGTAGCTGACCCAAGGGTTGGACCAATAGGGCAGGCGGGGGCAACTCACCGTGTTCTTGTTGCAGTTGTACGCCATCACCGTACGCCACTGAGTGCCGTTCTGGAACCCATGGCCATGTGCGTAGGGCGTCGTGCTCGGATCCATGTCCGGGTCATGACGGGCGCTCAGCAGGTGACCAATTTCGTGACCAAACGAGTAGTAACCGGTTGCGCAGCTGTAATGCACCAGCGCAAAGGCGCTGGCTTCATTCGAGCCGATGCCGGAAGCCAGGCCGCAGTATGCAGGGTTGTTGAACAGCAGCACGCCGAGGTCCGCCGCAGCGCCGTCGCGTTGTGCATGGATGTCATCCATGAAGCCATCGGTCTTGCCCACGAAATGGTTCATCACCGTTTCATAGCTGCGGCCAGACTCGTTGTAATTGACCTGATAGCTGCGGGCCAGACGAACCTGCGCATTGACCTTGCTGTTGGCATAGCCGGCATTCGTCTCATCAATCGCCAGCTGGATCATGGCGTTGACGGCGGAGACACTGCCCTTGGCTGCGACCACCGCGGGGGTATACGCCACCAGGACGTCCATCACCGTCGGGCGGGCCGCAACCATACCGTCTGCCGCGATCGCCGTGGTGCCGCTGGCTGCAGCGTCAGCCAGCATGTTGATCGGCTTGAGGCTGGTCGATTTCAGGAACGGGGGATGGTCCGCAGGGAACTTCGTCTGGTCGACTTCGATGATGGCGTGCATGCCGGCACCGACCGAACGAACCGAGTACAGGCTGGTGCCATGACGGACGGTGCCCTCGACGGCGTCACCTTCGACCACGATGATCGCGTCACCTTCAACGCCATTGAGCTTGCCGAACCAGCTGTAGCTGTTCGGAGCGCGCTCAACAAGCTTGCGCGTGGTGGTGTTCGCATGCACGTCGGCACGGAGATCCATCTCCACCGAAGGATCACGCAGCGCGTCCAGGTTCAGCTTGACGAGGCGTGCGCTCTTGGTGGTCTTTTCCTTCTTGATTTTTTCCAGCGCGCCGGTGACGGCTGCATCGGCTTGAGCACTCGCCGTGACGGGCAAAGTCAGCGAGCCTGCATATGCAGTGGCCGAGAGTGTGAAGCCGGCGATCATACCGGCGAGCGACAAGAGCCGCCCACGCGCAAAATGGCGTGCGTCCATGGTGTCCTCCGTTGTGGATATTGATTGATTGCCTATCAGGCGGGCGTGATTGTGCTTGGCCTGAGGTTGCGACTTGATTAAATGACACCCCCCCTTCAGAGGGATTGTTGTGATTGGTCGCTGCGGTCGATTTGAGATTGAAGGGGCGCCTACTCGTCCTGAGGCCACAGCTCATCGAAATTCCGTGCTGTGTCTGCCTTCTGCCACGCTCCGCCAAAGCGGGCGCGGGCGTTCTCATCAAACTGGAGTGTGATGTCGTCCGTCACTGTCTGCTGCGGGGGAGACGGCTTGAAGAATTCCGGCAGCAGCATGAGGTGAGGTACGGCTCCGGCATCCATGGTGGCGGCATCCAATCTTTTCCGCATCGCCAGCCAACCCCAGAGTTCGAAAGCAACATGCCCCACCGCGCTTCGGAAAGGGTGAGCCGCCTCCGCATCATTGCGAGGCGCAGAGATGGCAGACAAATCCAGGTGATGATCGGCACACGTGAGTAGTGCTTTCATCTGACGGGTCAAATTCTCTGGGTGCATGAACAGGTCTTTGTAAGGACCCATGTCCTCGGACAGATAAGAGACCTCAGGCCACTCATCATTCATCACAGCGACAGCCAGTTCGAAATAGAAGTCGACGTACTCGACCGCCTCGCAACTCCAATCGGCCAAGCCACCTCTCTTCAAGTTATAGAGCTGCTGCGCATACCATTTGCATTTGGCTTCGCTTCCTCTCGCCAGCGCCAGAGAAAAGAAGGCGCAGAAGGTACCAAAACCAAAAATGGGACCCGTATACCTCGAAGGAAGCCATGCAGCCTCCCCGAGGTACTTGTAGCCCAGGTAAGCATGCGCCTGCGCTCTATCGAGCCATTCCCAAGCCTGCCGATCACCCCGAGCCAGCAGATTGCCAGCCAGCAGCAATTCATCCTGCGCGAGGAAGCCCAGTGCCACGGCCGCGTTGTCGAGGGTCTCAACATCGGCCAAGTAAGCATGAAGCGCCTCCAGATTGGACACATCCCTGAGCGTGCCAGGTGACTGCTGCCAATATGCGTCAAGGAGGACGCGGTATGCCTCCTCGGCGATGGAGCTGGACTGACTCATCTGATCCATAGCGCGGTTGAACGCCCCACCCTGAAGAAAGCCGCTGCTGAAGAAACATGATGTCCACAAGCGGCCGTCTATTTCTTCAAGTTCGAGTCGGGATCACTTTCTCTCTGCGTCAAGAAACAGAGAAGGAGCCGGCTTCAATAAGGTCCACTCCTTTTTGTAGACAGCCTGCCCCAAGTCACTCAAGCGCTTTGTCAGTGCATCCTCGAGCAAGGGCTTCAAGGGCGGGAACGGACGTTGCATCAGTGCCGTGTGAAGCAAGGGATGATCTGCATTCAGATCCATAACCTGGTGCGTGGATGTTTCGTAAGCGAGCTTCAAGGTGAACAACTCGACGGGCAACACCTGCTCCCAAGTGCCCCTGTCCATGATGGAGCCATCCTCCGAAGGGCGCCTCCGCTTGGTGGCGTCGATTCCGTTATAGCCAAAGCATTGCGCAACGCGGTAATCACAGAAATCAATCAGTGCGGCCTTGAAACCCGCCGGATCGGATGCCGTGGCGATGAGCGGGGCATACGCTCCCAACCCTTCCGTATCGATTACGCTTGGCCAGACACCACTGATCAGGATGGACTGAAGTTGCTGTGTAAACAGGCGTGCCGCCTTGTCGACGACAAACTCCCCTCCCATCTTCGCGACATTGCCGCTGGCAAACAGATTGTGCAGATGAGGTGCAATCCAATGGGCGAACCACGCTTCGCCGCATGCCGCAGCCAGTCCTTGCCAAGACAGCAACTCGTGCAGCACATCATCATGGCGGTCATAGTCCAGACCGTCTGCCTGCCATTGATGCAGGTAAAGCTCTTCGCCCCAATAGAAGTAGGCGAAGGCGCTCTGCAGATCCAGCGACTGATCCTGGTGTTCCCAGCGCTCATGGAGCCAACGCAACAGGGATAGCCTGGAAACATCCATGGCACACATACCCGCCTGGGCTGCCTTGCCCGCATCGACGTACCGGTCCAGGGCCGCCAAAGTGGATTGAAGGGGACGCGCCGCGGCCTCTTCAATCCCTAGGCGGCGCCAAAGCGCCGACACCGACTCTTCTCGATTGGTTCTGTCTGGTTTGATTGAGCGAACAGCCATGTCAATTCCACGGGGACCAGCGTACCTGCGCACCTGCCCTCATGTAGTTATGTTGAACCAATTGTCCAGCATAAGAACCCATTCCCGTCATTTCGCGTTTGACGTGAGCGGCAAAATCCCGTGTTCCGTTCGGCACAGCACCCCAAGGTCCCAGAGCTGCGATGGCGCGATCAATCCGAGTGCGCACGAAATAGTCTGCACCGCGTTGCTGATCGCCGGCCAACCCCTTGGCCATGCCATTCAATCCTCCCTTGACTTCAACGGCAATGAACTTGCCGGCGCTATCGCCCGTCAAAGCCCGCCCGATGAAGTCAATGCCATGGCCGCTACGGTTTTGGATGGAGCCGATTTCCTTGGTTTTTGTGCCGGGAATGTACTCGGTGCTGAAAAGGCCTGAATGCTCCAAGACGAAGCCCGTTACCTTCTCGGCAACATCGCCATGTCGATACACCGCGTTGACGATGGCACCCAGAATTGGGCTCTTCTTCGTGAATCCAGCGCTTGCCGAGTTGATCGCATTGTCGGCCTTCGCCATCACGCCACCCAGGATTTTCTGGACGGCCGCATCCTCAATCCCGGGAAGCGCCTTGGCACCGTACTTCAGGATCAAGGCCTCAACCGTGTCCAGGCCCTCCTTTTGCGCCGTCTTGCTCAACACACCGACCATCGCGGCTTGCAAGCCTTCAGTGACACCTTGCTCGTTCAGAACCCCTGAAAGGCCACGCAAAACTTCATTGGCGCCCTGGATGGCCTGGTAGGTGCCCTTGAGCAACTCGGCCGTCTTGGCACCACGCTCAATGGCTCTTGCCGCACCAAAGACAGCCGATGCCCCACCGGTGAACTCTGCAAGCAGCGCTCCCCCAACGGCCAGCAGAACATCCTTCGCGATGGCAGGCGCCTCATTGACCAGCTCCTGCTTGATGGCAGACTGGATTTCGGGCAAGGATTCCGTGAGGACTTCAAAGGCTTTGGCTCGACCCGGGACCAACGTATCGATATCACTCTTGATCGCGTCGATCTGTGCTTGAGTCCCATCCTTCAATGCGGCCCAGTATCCCTTGAGCTGATCCGCCAGGTTTGCGCCTTGTTTTGCCAGTGCCTCATCAGATGAGTAACCCGCGCTGAGGCTGCCAGCATCGGATGTGGTGGCTGTCCCTGCACTGGCCAACTGCGGCACCTCAACCACTTGCTTGGCATATTGCTGCCCCAGGTTGTCGGCCATGCCGCGGAGGTCCGCCTCCGACATGCTGTTCACCCAGGCCCGAGCCCGTTCCTGGCGAGTCTCGTCTTTCTTGACAAAGGCTGCCACAACGGCGTCACCGACTGATTGGCCGAACGCATACCCGGCCTTCTCGGCATAAGGCCGGACAGCTTCACCAACGGCATTGCCAAACGCGTTGGCCGCAATGCTCTGCCAATGAGGCTTCTCATGGCGCGCCATGGATCCGGCCCAGCCACTCACCATGCCGCTTGCCGTCCGCGACAGGATGCCGCCATCGCCAATTCCGGCCATCGCCTTGCCCAGGCTGGAGTTGTCAAATTCGTACGAGGCCCCGGCAGCCACCGCCGAAGCGGCCACCGATGTCCAGCTGAACTTGCCAGGCTGCAGGCCGATGCCACGCGCGATCTGTTGGCTGATCGCATTGCTCATGGCGGCTTGCCCCATGGAGCCCCAGACGCTGGTGGTCTTGCCTGCCGCATCCAGGTTGTACAGGCCGGACGAGTTCGCCAGGGCTGTTGCACCTGCCGACACCGCACCCATGACCGCTGCGCGCCCCACTTGCGACCAGCTGAACTTCTCGACATCGCCCGTCGCCATGCCGACCAGTTGGCTGGCCACCGAACCGGCCGCTGCGCCTACTGCGGCGGCCGTCAAGCCAGCGGCCACGCCACCCAGCGTGCCCGATGCAACGGCTGCGCCAATGGTGGCGTACGAACTGAGCATGCCTAGCACGGCCGGCCCCACAAAGGCCGCCGCGGCAATGGCCACCACCACCATGAGCACGACACCCAGACCACCGCACTTCTTCTTGGGCGGAGGTGGGGGTTCCGGCAGCGTGGGCATCACATCGCCCATCGCCTCAGCAGCGTTGTAAACCGCCTTGGTGGTGCTGTTGTTATGGATGTTGGTGACCTTGTTGGGGATCACCAGCGTCTGCCCCTGGGTCAGCGGTGTGGTGGATGTCAGGCCATTCGCGTCGGCCAGCATGTACCAAAGACTGGAGTCGCCCCAGACCGCCTGAGCCACCTGTTGCAAGGTGATGCCCGATGTCTGCACGGTGTATCCAGCGGCCGTGAAACCTGGGTAGGTGGGGCTGATCGGGGTGTAGTTCTGATCAAAGTCGGATGTGGAGACCGGCTTCCAGTTCTTGTAGGCCGTCTTACGATCGACAGGCTTCTGTGCCAGGGCCTGCGCGTAGTCGACGTTGGCAGCAGAAGCATCGTTGCCCACTTCACCGATGCGAGCACCGTCGAAATAGAAGAACTTCTGGGACTTGTTGATCTTGCCCGCGCTGGTGATTTCATCGCGCACCAGAATCAAACCCTGCGCATTGGTCGCGTATCGCAGCACGCGGCCGCCGACCACGTCCTCCACAATCTTGGCATGCCCATTGACGTCGTACTCGAAGTATGACGTCCCTGGCTTCCAGGCATTCTGGTTCTTGTTGATTTGCGGGTTGTACTCCTGGCTGGTGATGGCCTTCTGTTTGCCTTCATCCCACCATTCATAGGCATAGTAGGTATTGGTGACGGCCGAGTTCTTGGTGGTCTTGGTCTGCTTCAACGTGCCATCGTTGTGCATGATGTATTCAGTGACGGCACCGTCATAGGTGTCCTTCGTCGTCTTGCCGTCGCCGTCATACTCGAAGACCCGGTCTGGCGAGCCCGTCTGCTTGTAGGTGGTCACGCGCCCCAGGTGGTCTGCGATGCGATCGGACACCAGCGCATTCTTGGCCGTCAGATTGGTGCCGCTGTATGACTTGGTGAGGAAGCCATCACGGCTGTACTCATAGTCTTCGCGGTGGTTGTCGCGCGCCACATAGACCACCTTGCGTTGGCCAAGGGCGTCGTATTCGACGGCCACGCCGTCACCACCGGTACCACGCACGACCGCACCGCCTTCGAGCTTGCCCATCGTGACGGTGAAGCGGTTCATCTTGTCATAGTCGTACCAGTAATCCTGCGTCGCGGTCTGGCTCGTACCCTTGTAGGCCGTCAAGTGACGGCGGTTGCCCACTTCATCGTATTCGTAGTTGATCCGGTATTGCGGATCCACCACGCCGGTGATGCGATTGAGTGCGTCATAGCTGATGGTGGCCTGCTGGTAGTACGTCCAGTTCACGCCGCTCTTGGTCGCATAGCCCTCGTAGGTCTTGTTGCCGACCAAGTCGTACTTGTAGAGCGTGTAGCTTTTGGCCGTGTTGTCCATCAAGCTCTTGATACGGCCGTTGTTGTAGTACGCGTAGTCAATGTCCTGACCGTTGCTGCCCACCTGCTTGGTCAACCAGCCCGCCGTGTTGTACGTGTATGTGAACGTGCGCAGACCCAGATCGATGTGCTTGGCCTGGTGGCCGAAGATGTCGGCGTAGTCAACCAGGACGTTGTTCTGCGTGTTCTTGTTGGTGGTGGTGAGCTTCCATCCACCGACGACCGCACCGCCCACGCCCGTGATGGTGGCGTCGTAGACGTAGTCGTAACGCATCCAGCGATTGGCGGCGCTGTTGGTGTACGTCACGCGGCCCAGGGCATCGTAATCGGCCGTGTCCGTATAGAAGTACTGTCCGGCCTGGGTGCCATCGGCGGAGGTCTGGTGACGGATCCGGTTACCCGCTTCGTCGTAGGCGTACAGGTCGAATGCAGCCAGGGACGCGTTCTCGCGCAGCGGCTTGAGCTGCTTGATCAGGCGACTCAGCTTGTCGTATTCGAAGGTGGTGCGATAGGTGGTGTCCGCATCGCTGGTGCTCAGCTCATTGGCGCTGTAGCGCTGGTCTCCGAAGACGTCATAGCCGTTGCGCTTGATGCCGCCGTCCGCGTGGAACTCCTTGGCCACGAGGGTCTGGCCTTCTCCTGCATTGACCAACAACACGGTATTGCGGTAGGCCGCGCCACGCGCGTCCTCGGTCCCGACCACGCGTCCCTGCAGGTCATAGAAATACTTGGTGCTCAGCGTCTGGTTGGTACGAACAACACCATCCTTGCCTGTGACCGAGACCTGGGGATCGGTCTTCTCTACCAGCTTGCCCATGGCGTTGTAGCGCAACGTGGTCTTGCGGCCGAGCGCATCCATTTGTTCGACCACTTCGCCATAGGCATTGACCTTCTGCGTGGCGTGCGCGTATTGCGTGGCGCTGCCGATGCCCAGCAGATAGGCCTGGGGTGTGGCACCCGCGGTCGTGCTGCTCAGATCCAATCGGGCAGGAGCGGCGGATGTGGGCTGGGCGCTGTCGCTGAGTTTGGTCGGCACGCCATCAAAGACCTCGTAGTAGTACTCCCACTGACCGCTTTGCGAAGTGCTCGGCAGCAAGGAGCTGACATTGACGGAGAAGACGCCGTTGGTCCCCACCGACGCCGTCAAGGGCGTGACACTGAAGGCGCCGGTGCTGCCCGCACTGCGGTAGTACAGCTTGAGAGTGACGGGGGTGGCCCCTGCGGCCACAGGAGGCTTGAAGGCCACCGTACCAGCGGCCGGCATGGCATTCGCTGTGGACGATGCGACCATTTCATTGACCGCGCCGACTTTCACCTTGCCGGTGGAGTCGTGGATCAACCTGCCGCTGGCGTCAAAGGCCTGGACTTCGTAGTCGAGCGGATACGTCGAAGAACCATTTTGCACCACGGTCTCGAACGTGATCCAGTCAAAGGAGCCAGATTCGCGACGGTCCAGCGTCTGAGACGTCCAGGCGTTCTGGGTACCCGTGGTCCTGTACAGCACACGAACCGATGCGGCGTCCTTTGGCAGATTCTGGAAATGGACGGTCGTGGCCAGTTCGTTGAGATACGAAGGGTTCGTCTTGACCGAGTTGGGATCATTGAGCTTGAACTCGCCCAAGACGCGCTCAATGGTTGCTCCACCGGACGTCTTGGTACTCAGGACGTATTCGTACTGCGCGGCCGTATCGGTCAGGCCATACACCGCGTCCGTAGGCACGAAGCGGAACATGCCCGCGGCCGCGCTCGCGCCAATGGTGACGGGACTCAAATTGAAGTCTTGCGACCAAGTTGTGGTGCCCTTCTTGCGGAATTTGACCGTTGCCGAAGGAGGTTGCCCCTTCAGACCCATGGTCAAAATGCCCGTCGTGATCCCGTCATTTTCGTACAGTGCAGAGATTTTCGGGTTGCCATCACTTGGCTGTTGCACCGCCGTGGCTTTGTAATTCGCCTTCAACTCTTGGAAGGTGGTTGAAGACAACCCCGCCACATTGAGTGAAGCGGATTGCTGATTCAACACATTCCCGGCCTCATCAAGAGCCGAGTAAACGATGTCATATTGACCGTCGCCGAAATAGTCGGTGAGCCATACGCTGTAGCCGCTTGAAGCCGCGTCGTACGGCATTTCGATCCGCTTCCACGCATCATTGCTCAGAGACTTCCGATAGTTGGCCACAACCTTCTTGGTACCTTGAGGTTGCCCCGTGACAGAGAGGGTCTCAAAGAGTTCAGCATGGTTGATAGTCCCTTGCTTGAAATAGTCCTCACCGTTATTGATACCGTCATCAAAATACGCGGAGACGGTGGCCAATCTCGAGTATCCGTTGGGGCCTTCCTTCTCGATGTATACCTCTCTCGGCACGTATTGATATACGACGTTAACCGCCCCCCCGCTGAAGATTTGCAAGATGCCGATCCACTCTTCTGGACCGCTCCATGTCCCACCATTTACCAAACCGTCCACATAGTAAACAAAGTACCCATAGACAGGTGCTTCCGGCGTGGAGTACCTCATATCGACCAGTTGAACCACGACGCGCAGCTTGCCGTTGCCCATTGCCGAGTTATCGGGAACGTTGACGCTGCATTGGTAGTACCAACGAGGATAATCTCCGCGGAATGTGGTGCCGACTTGGACCACGCCTGCAAGTGCCCCCATGCTGCCTTGCTGTAGCGGATTGACTTCCGTATTGGCGCTGACGGGCGTCGCCCCCAGTGTGACCTGCAGATTGGACCCTGCCTGCCATGCAGGATCGGTGCTGCTGACAGGTGTGGCCGCCGGCGTGGTGGAGGCGGCACTTTCAATGGTTTCGACCACGGAATTTCGGCGATCGAAGACCTGGAAGGTGCGGATGGCATCCGCTGCCTTGACGGCATCGCTCACGGAGACCGTGGCCAGATTGGTGGTTTTGTTGGTGATGGTGGCCGTGGCGTTGCCGTTGGCGTCGTAGACGTAGACCTTGGTCACGCCGTCGCCGGCGTTGCCCTTGATCATGCGGCCGGCCACGTCGAACTCGGCAAACTCCTGCCAGCTGTCGGCGGCCGGGGCCGTGCTGGCGTAAGTACGGCGATTGATCACTTCGCCGTAGACGCTGTAACGCGCCTCGACCGTCTGCAATGCCGTGTAGGTCGTGTTGTTGAGCAGCTTGGCACCGGCGCCCGTCAGGTTGTAGGTGGTCTGCTTGAGTTGCGCGCCGCGCTGGTCATACAGGTACGTCGTGATGTCGGTGCTGACGGTGCCTGCCGCATTGGTGCGATCCATGGCCTTGCTGGCGACGCGCCCGCCCAGGTCGTATTGGTAGCGGGTGGCAATGCGCTGCGTCGCGGAGGTATCTTGCTCTTCGCGCAGCAGCACGCCGTTGGCGCCATAGAAGTACCAGGTATGGCGGTCGTCCGCCGTGACCTTGCCCGCACGCGTCTGCAGCTTGAGCTGGCCGAGTGCGTTGTACTCGGTTTTTGTCACCTGCCGCGCATCGGTCTTGCCTTCGAAGTCCGTGAACTTGGCGCCCAGCTTGCTGGTCTCGCGTCCCAGTTCATCGAAGATCCAGTCGAGCACGTCGGTCGTGGCCTCGGTCTTGCGCACGACCTGACCCAGACCGTTGTACTCGTAGCTTGTCACGGCATTGGCCGTGGTGTTGACCGTGAGGGCGCCGTTGGTGCTGTTGACCGTTGCGGACTCCACCCCATAGACCGTGTGCGTCGTCAGGCGCCCGAGCTTGTCGAAGGCCCAATCGGTCTTGCGGTTGTCCGTCGCCAGCAAGGCGGCGGTCAGCTCGGTCACGCTGTAGCCGGCCTTGAGCACGAAGCTGTCCTTGATCTTGCTGCCGTACCGCGTCTCGCCAGTGACATGGCCACCGGCATCGTAGTTGTAGACGCTCAGATAGCGCTCTGCATCGACCTGGGCCACCATCTGGCCGGCCTTGTTGTAGTAGCGCCAGATCGTGTTGCCGCGGGCATCGGTTTCGCTCACTGTGTTGCCGCTGGCATCGTATGTCTTGCGAGACACCAGATCCTGGCTGCGCAACTCGAAGTTGCCCGTCTTCGGATTGATCTCGCCAACTTGGAGCTTGTTGTTGCCCACAATGGTCTGCGAGGTCTGCAGGCCATTGGCGTTGAAGGTGAAGCGGGTTTCGCGGTAATTGCTGGCGTTGACGGGTGTCGGCGCGGTGCTGCCAACGGACGCTGGCAAGGCCACGGCATCGCCATAGACGCGTTGCACAACCACATTGCCGGCGGCGTCGTAGGTGTAGGCCGTCATCATGCCGGTCGGCCCCACCTCGCTGACCTTGCGCCCCAGCGCGTCGTAGTACATCAGCGTGCGCGCACCATCGGCGGCTTTGACTTCGATGAGGTTGCCACTGGCGTCGTACTTGCGCGACTCGGTAGGCGTGGCTTTGCGCTCGCCCACACCGTCAGCCGTGAAGACATCCATCTCCTGGCCGGTCTGTTCGGTCTGGCGGTTGAGCAAGTCGAACTTGTAGGTGGTGGTGCGCTGCTCCTGCAAGCCTGCGGCTTCGATGGACTTGGTGCGGTTGCCGCGTGCGTCGTACTCGTACTTGTTGATGACGGCGTTGCCGCTGCTGGTTTCGGCGCCGGTCGTGGCGTCGTATTGCTTGACCTTGACAGGCAGGGTTTCCTGCTTGAGCTGGCCACGGCGGTCGTACTCGTAGCTGTAGAGGCCGCCGGCGACCTTGGTGGCCGTGTTGGACTTGGCTGTGTAGGTCTTCTTGTTGCCCAGCGCGTCATAGCTCATCGACTCGAAGTAGCCTTCGGCGTCGGTGATCTTGGTCTGGCGGCCTGCGCGGTCATGGGCAATGGAAGTGGTGGCGTCCTTGGTGGCGTTCTTGACGAGGTAGGGCAGGCTGGCCGACGTGTTGTCGGTCAACGGTGCTTGCACGGTCTTGGTGGTGTCGCTCCAGATGTTGTGCTGGTTGACGACTGCGCTGTCGTACTTGACGATCTGTTCGACCTGGCCCAACCCGTTGTACTGGGTCTGGGTGGCATAGCCCATGGGGTCGATCTGCCAGGTGGCCTGGTTGAGCTGATCGAAGACGAAGTAGCCGTAGTTGCCGTTGGGGTCCTGGATGCGGATGGCGTTGCCAAAGGCGTCGTAGTTCGTCCTGGTGGTGCCGCCCAGGGGGTCGCGGCTTTCGGTGACGCGGCCTTCGTTGTCGAAGACGTTGGTGGTGGTGTAGGCCGCCAGGATCGCGTTGTAGTCGGCGCTGTCCTTGACCGGTGCGCTCAGGCACAGCGAGCGGTCACGCCCCAGGATGCGGGCGCGCTCATCGATGGCCCAGTCGGTCGTGGCCGTGGCCGCTGCGATGCCGCGCGGATCGATGATCTTTTCCTGCTGTCCGAAGGCGTTGAGCACGTAGCGGGTGGTGGCCTCCTCGGCCTTGCCCTTGGCCTGCGTCTGTTCGAGCAGGCGGCCTGCCGTGTCGTACGTGTACGTGCTCAGGCGGCTGGCTGCCGTCGTGGCGGCCATGAACTCGTACGAGGCGTCGTCGCCGACGTTGTAGAGGTACTCGATGCGGCTGACGCTGCCCGTGGCGGTGTAGTTGCTCAGCGCCGCATTGATGTTGCTGTTGTAGAAGCTGTCGATGAACAGCTGCGTCGTGGTGTTGGTGCCGTTGCGCTTGACGCTGGCCGTGATGTCGTCGTACATCACGAAGCGGTCCTTGCCAGCCGTGCTGGGATCGCCCTTGAGCGTGAGCCACACGTCCATGGTGGCCGTGGGCGTGAAGCTCAGCGTGACCATCTGCCAGCCGTCATCCATGTCCCGCGTGCCCCAGGCCTCCTTGACATCCTGCAAGGTGCCGGCCTGGTTGCCCAGCGTCATCTTGCCGATCATGTTGTCATCGGCCTTGACCCAGACCGTGACAGTGACCTGGTCGCCTGCGTTGAAGCTGCCCAGGTTGCGCGCAAGCGCGCCATCTGCGCCCAGGTTGACGCCCATGTCCAGCGCGCCTTGCGCGTTGTCGTGCTGGCTGCTCTGGGTCAGGCGGCCGGCTGCGTCATAGGTGTTCTTGGTCAGCGTGCCGCGGGCATCGCCGCTGATCACCAGACGCCCCGCGCTGTCGTAGACGTTGCGCGTGGTGTTGCCCGCCTCGTCAAAGCGCTTGATCACGCGGCCCAGCGCATCGAGCACGTAGTGCACCTGGTAGCCCTCGCCGTCGCGCGTGGCCGTCGTGCGGCCCAGGCCGTCCGTCCAGGTGTAGGTGGTGACGTCCTTGCCCGCGGTGCCGCCGCTGGTCTGCAGCGTCGGCTCCAGGATGGTGGCCGCATTGGGCACGCTCGTCGTCTTGAGCGGCGCCTTGTTGGGCAGCAGGCGGTTCTTGACGGCCGGCTCTGTCACCGTGCTGGGGTACACCAGCGCGTTGGCATAGCGCGTGGTGCGGATTTCCCGGGCGTTGTACGGGTTGTAGTAGGTCTCGGTGTAGCCGCCTTCGGCATCCACATGGCCGGTCACGCGGCCCAGGCCGTCATACGTGTACTGGTCGACCTGGTCGATGCTGTCGTTGCCGATGGCCTTGAGCGCGGCCATGTCCACCGTGTAGCGCAACGTGCCTTCATCGCTCGCTTCGGTCAATGCCGGCGCCTTGGTCGCATAGCGGGTCTTGACCACGACGTTGCCCGCCTGGTCGTACTCGTAGCGCGTGCCATAGCCCAGTGCATCCACGCTCAGCTGCAGGCGATTGTTGGCATCGTACACATAACGGGTCACCTGGTCGACGCTGGCGCTGGGCGCACCGGTGCGGCTGGTGATGTCAGCTGCCGTCAGCAGCCCCAGGAGCACGCCGCTCAGGTCAATGCGCTTGGCGTACGCCGTCACGCGGCTGACGTTGCCTTGCGGGTCGTACTCGGTCTGCGTGACCGCGCCGGTGGCATCGACCTCGAAGGCCACGCGGTTGCTGGCATCGTAGACGTAGCGGGTGGTGCGGTCCAGGGCGGCTGTGGCCCCCTTGGCAATGCGGGCGACCACGTTGTCGTTGCCGTCGTAGACGTACTGCGTGGTCAGCTGCAGGTTGTCCGGATCGACGATCTCGTATTCGCGCCGGCCTGCCGCGTCGTAGCGGTACTCCGTCTTCTTGGGCTGGCTCGAGCCCGCACCTTCGGTGATGAAGCGCAGCTGGCCGCGCTCGTCGTAGTCGAAGGTGGTGCGCAGGCCCACATCGCTGCCGGTGTCCGGGTTGGCCACCAGGGTGATGTTGAGCTCGTTGGTGGCTTGCTGGCTGCTGGGAATGCTCGCCGGGTTGACCACCACCGCCGTGACGCGGCCAGTCAGATCGAACTCGGTCTGCGTCCACACGCCGGCCTGGTCCTTCTTCCAGACGGCGCGGCCCAGCGCGTCATAGCGGTATTCGCTCGTATAGCTCTGGCCCGACCACGTGTCCGTCTGCGTCTGCTTGAGCACGCGGTTGGCCTTGTCGTACTCGTAGCTGGTGAGCATGCCAGTGGTGCTGCTGCGCGTGCTCACACGGCCGGCCTTGTCGTACGTGAGGCTGTCGTTGGACAGCGCAATGCCGGTGGCGCTCTTCTTGACCGTGGTGTTGGTCAGTTGGCCATCCGCGTCGTACGTGTACTGCGTGTAGGTGCCACGGCCATCGGTGACGCTGACGGTCTGCCCGTGGCGGTTCATCACCTGCGTGCTCTGGTAGGTGACGCTGGCTGCCGCCCCTTCAGGCGTGGTGATCTTGACCGTGCGGTTGGCGCTGTCGTAGGCGTAGGTGGTCTCCTGGCCGTTGCGATCACGCTGGATGACGACGCGGTTGAAGGCATCGTACGTGGTCGTGACACCGAACATCTGCGAGTTCGGGTTGGTGACAGCGTACGTGCGGCCCAGGCGGTCATTGAGGTACAGCGTGACATTGCCGCGCGCATCCGTGGCCTTCATCAGCTGGCCAAACGCGTTGTACTGCGTCAGGTTGCTGCGCAGGATGCCGTCCTCGGTCACCTGGTGAGCAGCCATGAGCCGACCGCGTCGGTCGTACTCATAGCCCATCCATTCGGTATGGACACCGGTATCGGGCCTTTGCAGGCTTTCAAGGTCACCGAAGACGCCGTAGTTACTGTAAGTAACGTTGCGCATCTGGTCGCTGCTGTAACGCTCCTGGCCGGCGCGGTTGTACAGCCGCGCGACATAGGCATCCAGCGAGCTGTTGAGCAAGCTGCTCACATTGGTGCCCAGGGCCGTGTTCAGGCCGCCATTGAGCGTGCCCAGCACGGCACCACTCAGGCGTGTGCCCACCTGGCGCACTTCGCTTTGGTTGCCGAACGCGTTGTAGGTGTACTGCGTGACCTCGCCCAGCGCATTGATGCTGTGCGTCAGGCGCCCGACCTTGTCGTAGTAGAACAGTGTCTTGTTGCCCGCGCTGTTGGCCGAGCCATCGGGCTCGATGGTCGCCACCCGCCGCCCGGCCGCATCGTAGCGGTGCTCAGTGCCGTAGTTCTTCCACACCAGGTCGATGTCGGCCTGCAGGGTCTTGCCCACCAGCGCCTTGGCACCTTCTGCGCTGAGCTCGCCCACGAGGCGCCCGGCTGCGTCATAGCGCTTGAGCGCCGTGCGCTCGTCGTCCGTGCCCAGAGCACGCACGGCACGCACCAGATTGCCCGCCTTGTCGTACTCGAAGGTGCTCACCACATTGGCGGGCTTTTCCAGCGAGCGCGCCAGCCGGTTGTCTGCATCGTAGAAATACTGCGTCGTCTGGTCTTCGCTGCTGGTCAGCACGAACGCGGCAGAGCCCGCCGGCGCTGCGCTCAGCACCAGCGGCGGGGTGCTGTTGGTGATCAGGTTGCTCACCGTGTTGGCGTAACGCGTCTGGTGCGACTTGTTGCCCGTGGCATCGTATTGGTAGGCGGTGTAATACCCTTCGGCATCCACCTCGCCAATGAGCTGTTTGCGCCCGTTGTAGTAGTAGCGCGTGGTGCGGTCCACACCGGCAGCCAGATCGTTCAGATTGAACACGAAGTAGCTGGGCGAGACCTTCGGGGGCGCGCCGTCCTCGGGGATCGGCTCGGCCACGGCCTTGGCATAGCGCGTGAGCGTCTGCAGCAGCCCCGCGCCGTTGTAGGCGTACTGGGTGTAGTAGTTCTCGGCGTCGAGCTGACCGATGAGCAGGCCCTCGGCGCTGTAGTAGTTGCGCGTGCGCCGGTCGTATGCGCTGTCCGGGGTCAGCACGGTCAGCGTGCCATCGATGCTGATCTGCCCATTGGCCGGCACTTGCACCTCCACGCCGCCTCGGCGCAGCGCCTTGGCGCTGGTGCTGTAGAGCGGATTGGCGTATTCGATGGTGTCCGTCAGGCGCCCGGCGCCGTCATAGCGCATCTCCTTGACGCTCAGGTATTCGTCCAGACCATTGGCACCATTGCCACGGCTGCTCAGCACCATCGCCAGACGGCCGGCCTTGTCGTAGACGTTCCAGCTCATGCGGTCGCCCGCCGCCAGAGGCGGACGCACGTCCAGCAGCGCAAACGACTTGCTCATCGTTGCCGTCGGGGCTGCCGCCTGCGCGAGCACAGGGTGCGTGACGTACATGTACGACTCGGCCGCGCTTGAGCCGGACTTGCGCACCACCAGGCGCGCCATCACAGCCCCTGCCGGAATGTCCACATAAGCTTGCAGCTTCTCGTAGTCACCAAAGGCCACGCCGCCTGCCTTCGGTGCAGCCGAGGTGCTCGCGCCGGTCACCACGGTCGATGCCGGCACGGTGGTCGACGTCACCGTCGTGGTGTTGAAGAACTGCACCTCGATGCTGGCCGAGGCATTGACCACCCCCACGTAGGCCGAGACTTCCAGGCGCCGGCTGCCCGTTGCGGGCAACGCCACCGCTTCGCTCTGGATATAGGAGCTCAGGCCCGTGTCCGCGCCCGTCTGCTTGAGCCAGCGCGTGTAGTCGCCCGCCAGCAGCGCCTTGTTGGCCGTCGCGTTAGTGGGCGTGTTGATGCCCGACGTGATGGCCGCATGGCTCACCGGCTGCGTCCACAGCGACAGGTTGGCCGTCAGCATGCTCGCCGACAGGCCCGCCTGCGACGGGTCGGCCGCCAGCGCCGCCAGCACCGCCGAGGAGACCTTCAGCGTGTAGCCAATGGTGCCCGTCAGCTGCCCCGCATCGTTGTAGCGGTACTCCGTGAGCGCGCCTTCGGCATCAATATCGGCCACCTTGCGGCCCAGCGCGTCATACAGGATGTAGCTGCGCTCTCCCGTGGAGACCTCCTTGGTCGAGGTCAGACGGCCCATCTTGTCGTACGTGTACTCCTTGGCACCCAGCGAGGTCGCCGGCGCGCTGGCCGCGTACTGGCTCTGGTAGATCAGACGGCCAGCACGGTCGTACGTGCTCACGCGCGTCAGGCCGTTGGCCATGTCCACCTGCAGCCCACGGCTGGCATCCAGGTACGTCGTCTTGGTGAGGTTGCCCAGGCCGTCCGTCTCGCTGGTGATGCGGTTGAGTCCGTCGTACACGTACTCGGTCTTGTACGTCGCCTTGGCTTCGAGCAGCGCCAGATCCTGCGCCGTCAGGTGCTCCACCTTCTTGGGCTCGCCCTGCACGCCATTGGGATCGTTGGCGCCGTACACCACGCCCCACAGCCGGCGCTGCTCCATCGACGAGCTGTTGTTGCTCGCCGTCATCGCCCACACCTTGGTCAGGTCGATCTTCTGCTTGAGGTTGCCCGACTGGTCATACACGTACTGCGTGTACTCATCCGACCAGCTCTCCTGATCCCACGGCGTTTCTTCGCCGTTGCCGGCCGCATCCGTGCGGCCATACGTGATCTCGCTGCTGACCTGGCCGCGCTCGTCGTAGCCATAGGCCGTGCGCACCCACGCCGTCTTGTCGGTCTGGCCTACCCAGGTGTTGAGCTCGCCCAGCGTCGGGCGCAGTTGCGCTGCGATGTTGTCCACCGCCACCGTGCCGGCAATGGCCGATGCCCCGGAGTTGCCCTGGATGTACAGCTTGGGCGCCGTCCAGCCCGCATCGGCCGCAAACGTCTTTTGCAGACCGGCGCTGCGCGGCTTGCCCTTCTCGTACACGTACAACACCATGCTGCCGTCAGCCCGGGTGTCGAACTCCACCACATAGGTCTTGCCCGCACCGGCTGCGCCCAGCAGCACCGCCGCATTGGCCGAGGTGCCGCTTTGCTGCTCGGTGTAGAACTGGCCGTTGCTCAGGCGCAGACGCAGGCGGCGGAAGCTGGCCGTGGCCGCCGTGCCCGACTCCAGCCCCGCAAACAGCAGATCCTGGCCAATGCCGCCAGCCGGCGTGCTCACCTCCATGCTCCAGAGGCTGCCCAGGGCCGCTGTCGCGCTGCTGGACGTGCTCGCCGACGACGCCGTCGTCGTGGCCACGTACTCCAGGCGCCGGCTTGTCGCGCTCCACGCAAAACCAGCCACCGTGCTCAAGCCGGTCGTGTCCTGGCTGAAGTCCTGCCTCCAGCTCGACAACGTGTTGTTCAGATACTGGAACTTGGCCGTGCGCTGGCCCGTGCCCGCGTCATAGTCGTAGCGCGTGACACGCCCGTCGGCGCTGACCACATAGCGCAGCTGCGTCGGCTTGGCCGTGTCGTACACGTAGTACGTCGTCTGCGCACCGCTGGCGCCCCCGTCCGCATCCGTATCGCGCCCGCTGTAGACCGTCTCGCTCAGCAACTGGTTGGCGGCGCTGAAGGTGCGCTCGACCACATTGCCTTGTGCGTCTTCTTCAAAAATCCGGTTGCCGCTGGCATCGTAGCGGTACTGCGTGACGTAGCCGCGCTCATCGGTCACCGTCTTGACGTTGCCGTCCGCGTCATAGTCGAAGCGGATCACCGGCGCGCTGCCACCCACCAGCGGGCGGCTGATGCGCTCGAGCTGCCCGTATGCCACCCCCGCCGTGTTGCGGTACGTCAGCTCCGTGACCTGCCCGGACGCATCCGTCACCCGCGTGACGTTGCCGTTGTAGCTGAAGCTCGTCTGGCGCACCTCCGGCGTCGCCCCCGGCGTGACCAGCTCCTTGATCCACTCGACCTTGCCGCCCGCGTCGTACTTGAACTCCAGCTCGCTGCCATCTTGCTGGCGCAAATAGCGCAACTGCTTGGTGCCGTCGTAGTACAGGTACTCCGTCACATACGTCTTGGCATCGGCCGTGCTCTGGTCCTCAGGACTGAGGTCCACCGTCACCTTCCACAGCCGGTCCGAGCTGTCGTAGTCATACGTCACGCGCTTGAAGTACGTCGCGTTGCCCGCGTTCTTGAGCAGCACCGACTTGATGCGCGTGGGCTGCCCCGTCACCGACGAGTTCTCGTACGTGAACTCCAGCGTCTCCCCATTCGAGGTCTTGGCCGTCTTGAGCATCCCGCTCGTTGCGTCATACCCCAGCGTCACCACCTTGGCGTCCGCATCCGTGATCTTTTGCAGCCGCGCGTCCTTGGTCGTCGCGTTCGTGATCTCGTACGTCTCGACCGTGCGCGTGTCCCCGTCCGTCCACGTCCACACCGTCGACTCCAGCTTGAGCGTATCGAAGCTGCCCGCGCCGTCCTTGTTCACATACAGACCCAGCGTCGCATTCCAGTCGTACGTCTGCTCCTGCCCGTCCTCGCCAACGCGCACCACCTTGGAGCCGCTCACAAACCCCGTGATCTTGCGGTTCAACCCCAGACGCCACTTGTCGTTGTTGTCCCCGTCCGCGCCACCCAGGCTGTTGTACGTGCGCTTGGCACCCACATCCGGGCCCACACCCACCAGCCACTCATCTTGCTGCTGCACCACCAGGTTGCCCGTCGTGGCGTTGACCACCACCTGCTCCCCACTGCGCCCCTGCGATGCCACCCCAATGCCGCCCTGGCCTCCCAGCACATTGGCCGACGTGTTGAACAGCCCCAGTCCTTGTCCAGCAACGATTGCAGTCATCTTCTTTCCTATCTCTTTGAGCTTTGCCTGGCAAACAGCCGATTTGCGCAAGACAGCTGTCTCCGCTGCCGTGGCGCAAAACGCCCCCACCTGTCATGTGCCTTGCGCCTTTGACGCGCAGGTTTCAAATAGCTATTTCCTGAGATCTGAAAAAATGTTTAGCTTCCACACCCCCCTCAAACAAGGGGGGTCGCCAAGTAAAAAAGCCCCGAAGCGACTGCTTCGGGGCTTTCGAGGGAGGGAGAAAGGAAGGGTGGGACTCAGAACGCCGCGCAGCTGTTGTCCGCCCGCATGCCGGCACAACTGGTGAGTTGCGGCCCACGGCGGACCTTCGCCCACTCCAGCACCAGCGCATCGGCCGCCTGATCACGCAAGCCGGAGGCATGGCCCGTCGCGTTCGCCGGTGTGCACAACTGCGGCCGGCTCAACTGGCCGTGCACGTACACATCGGTGCGCAGCTCGTTGATCAGGTCCGTGCCTTCGAAGCTGCGGTCGATGTCATCGTGACGGATGCCGCGGTCATCGTTGGTCGCCACAGCGGCGATGCGCAGGTTCTCGAACGCCGATTGCGCGGTGTTGAAGCCTGCGATCTGCGCATCCCCGCTGTTGGTGGTGGCCGCCGGCGTGACATTGGGTGCCGTGGGGGCGCCATCGAAGTTCAAGGTCTGGATGCTGTTGCCCGGGCTGTTGAGCGCCACCTGCGATTGCGGCGACATCTTGATGTTCAAGGTGCCGACCTGGAGCGGGCCGGTCTGGCTGATGTCACCCGTGGTCAGCAGATTGAGCTGGCGGATGCCCGACTGGGCGCCCAGCACAATGCCTTGCGAGCGGGGCGCGCCCTCCGTGCTGCCCTGGTTCTGCAGCGACACCTTGCCAGCATTGTCCAACGCACCATCGGCCACCGTGATCTGGCCGCGGTGGCTGCTCGATCCGATCACATACCCAGCCGCCGGTGCGGTGCCGCCAGCCGGCGTGCGTGCGATCCAGCGCGGATCGATGTTGAAATTGGTGCTGCCATTGCTGGCTCCGATGCGGATGGCCTGGGCGTTGTTGCGGTAGGCCTGACGGGCATCGTTGATCTCCAGCCCCATCGGTGCGATGTTGATGCGCCCTGCGGTGTTGAAGACCGGCGCCTTGCTGCCCAGCACGAGGGCCTGGGCCCCCGCGTCGGCACTGGCGCCGATCACGATGTCGGCCTGCGACAGCGGCGGCGTCGCATTCGGGTTGGCGGGATCGGGGCGGCTGCCCAGCGTCAGCCCGTCGCCGTCACCCAGCACCTGCAGGCCGGCGCCGTTGGTCTGTATCGACTGGCCCACCAGCGTGACCAGGGGTGCCGTCAGGGCCGCCGTGGTGATGTTCAGGCTCTTGATGCGCAGGCCGACGGAATCGGTGCCGCCGTAGGCCAGGCCATGTAGCTTGGCGCCGCCGGTGCCCACATTGATCACGACGTTGTCCTGGATGTCGACGCCGATGTGCTGGCCGAAGGTCCCCGTGTTGACGGAGCTGCCCGCCACAGCGACCTGCCCGCCCCCACCCGTGATCTCGACATTGTTGAGGCTCACGCCCGTGGCCGAGGTGCTGCCGCCGGTGATGTTGACGGCATTGCCGGCGATGCTGCTGTCGAGAATCGTCACGCCGTTCTGGCTGAGCAGATCACCGCTGGTGCTGCCGCCATTGCCCTCGATCGTGACGGTACCTGCCCCTGCCTTGAGGTTGGCGTTCTGGATGAAGACGCCAGCGTTGGAGGTGATGCCAGCCTCGCTTTCATTGGCCAGCGGTGTCCCCGCACCGCCCAGCACCAGGTTGCCACCGTTGGTGTCGATCTGCACCGTGGGCCCCTCGGCAGGCACGCTGAGCAGCACAGCCCGATCACCCTGCGTTTGCAGCGAGGGCACGAAGGCCGGCTCGCCGATGATGAGGCTGCCCACCCCGTCCGGCGCGGCCTCGGTATCAAACCGCTCGGCATCGGCATTGAGCGTGAGGTTGACGACGCCATTGGAAGCAATGATGCGTGCGCCTCGCTCGACGCGCAGATCCCCCGTGGCCTCCATCTTGAGATCGGCGGCGTTGCCCGCCACCGTGCGGGTGATCGATGTGTCGCTGTTGACGGTCAGATAGCCTTCAAAGCGCCTGGCGTCCAGGCTGCTGGCCTGCGCCTGCAAGGTCACATGCGTGCCGGCATTGAGCAGGTTGCTGATGTCTTCACCATTGACAAAGTTGCTGCCGCCTTCGCCTGCGAAGAAGGTGTTGCCCACGTTCAGGTTGGGCACCACCATGCGCCACAGGCCACCCGCGCCCAGGTTGATGCGCGGGGCGAGCGCGCCGTCACGCACGCTCACGAACCGGCCCATCGTGGTCAAGGTACCTCCCTTGGCACCCGCGCCAGCGCCCAGCGCATTCATCTGGCCAAAGGCCTGCACCGTCCCGAAATGCGCCAACTCAGCCTTGTTGGCTGCCGTGGTCAGGGTGATGGTGCCGCCATTGCCGGCTGCCGTGGCATTGGCCGAGATCAGGCTGCTGCCGTTGGCATAGACAAGGCTGGAGGACTCGCCATCCTTGGGCGCGACGCTGTTGTCCAGGCGGACATTGCCGCCGCCCGTCCCGCCATCGGCGCGTAACACGGCCACGGATTCACCATCGCCGCCATGCAGCACATTGGCCGCGGACATGCGGATGTTGCCGCCACGGCTGGCCGCGTCACCGCTGACGTTGATCGCGCCGCTGTTGACCGCTGCATTGCCGCCACCTGTGGCCTCCACGACCACGGTCCCTTGCCGTGCGCCCGCACTCAGTGCGTTGATCGTGCCCATGTTGTAGGCACCACCTGGGGAGTACTCCGAACCGTAGACATCGGCGACGATGCTGGGCGCCGGCGCCACATCCTGGAAGTTGTTGCTTCTGAAGCCTTCGTCAGCCTGGATGATCTGCACCTCGCCTTGGTTGGCGTTGATCTCGCCAGCGTTTTCCGCCACACGTGCTTCCGAGCGGAAGAAGCGGTTGCCGCTGGACGCCGCGCTGTGCAACTCCATTTTGATGAAACCGCTGTCTCCGACATCGGCAAGCAATTCGACCGTGCCTGCTGCGATCAAGCCGACGCTGCCGCCCGAGCCCGAAGCCCGAGGCGTGGCCGTCAAGGTCCCCTGGTTGCGCACGCGATCGGCCACCAGCAGGATGCTGCCGCCATCGGTGGCGACCATGCTCACCCCGGGATCCACATCGACGATGCTGTCGCCATAGGTGCCGTTGGACATCTGCCCCGAGTCGCCCACAAAGCGGATGAAGCCCGGTTTGGCCTGCAGGCCGGCATAGTTGTTGGCGACCAGGGCCGGATCCAGATCCTGTGCTGACGCCACAAACGAGCCCGAACCCGAGAACGACGGTCCACCGCCATCAGGACGATGGAAATGGATGCCATCCCGGTTGATGAGGAAGAGCCGGTTGTTGGCCGTCATCGTGCCGAAGATGTCGCTGCGGTTGCCACCGATCACGCGGAAGATGGTCACATCGCTGGCGTTGATCGCACTGTTTTCGACCCGGCCACCCTGGCCGATGTTGAAGCTGTTGAAGTGCCAGACGGCCAGACGAGACGTCTGGTTGAACAGGTACTTGGCGCTGTCGCTGGTATCGACCGTGGCCGTACCGACCACCCGTTCGATGCCGGTGGGCATCGTGACCGTTGTGGTCTGTGCCATCGCGCCAGACACACAGCCCGCACTGCACAAGGCCAGGATCAAGGGACGCACGCGCCAGGCGCGGCCGAGCTGGCGGGTGGATGAACGCTTCATCATCTTCATTCCTCTCTGATCAGAATGCGTGCTGTGCCTGCAGGAACAGACGCACCTTGTCGTTGCCGGCATCCGACTCGACGGGCCGCGGACCGCGCCAGGCCACCGTCGCCTTCAGCGATCCAATGCCGGGGTAGCTGGCCGCCACACCCAGGCCGGCACCACGCAGATAGATCTCGTTGCTGCTGTCGTTGATGGCATCGACCTTGCGCGAGCGATAGCCCTTGGCCCAGTCGTACAGCGCAAACACCGTCCAGCTGGGGTTGATCCAGTAACGCAACTCGGTGTTGAGCACCGTGCCTTCATCGGAGGCGCCTTCGGCGGTGGGATAGGCGCGCACGCCGCGTGGGCCGCCCAGCGTCATCTTCTCGGCGGGATCCAGGTTGCGCGAGGCCAGTTGCTGGCTGACCGATGCAAACAGCGACACGCCCGGCACGATGGCCTGCAGACGCGAGAGCTGCAACTCCACCTTCGTGAAGCGACCGCCCTTGCCGTAGATGCCATCGGCCGCATCGTCCTCGCGGTCAGCCCCGCTGTTGAAGTGCAGCTGCCCCCAGCGCATCACGGCCGAGGCGCCATTGAAGCCGCCCCCCAGCCAGGCATCGCGGGATTCGAAGTTCAACGCGGCAGACACACTGTGGATGCGCTTGTCCTGGCGCCCCAGGCCCGCCAGAACAGCTTCGTCCGAACCGTATTCGTCACGCAGGTTCTTCTGATCCGCGCCAATGCGGGCCATCAGCGTGCGGCTGCGCGAGCGCATCAGGGGATAGCTGAGGTTGGTCTCGATCACGCGCGCCGAGCCCTGCGGCTCCAGGAAGCCGAACTCGCCCTCGGTGATGTCGTACGCCACCTTGGCAAAGGCCACGGACAGCCGTGCCGGCGTGTAGCCCACGGGCATTTCATACGCCACCCGGCCCACCTTGACCACGGCCCCGGTGCTGAACAGGGCCTGCACGTCCAGGTTGTCGCCCATGCCCAGCACGTTGTTGATGCGGCCCAGGCCGGACAGGCGCCAGCGGCCCGCGCTGCGCGAGCCCTGGTTGTCCAGCGTCATGGAGGCGTCCCAGCGGCGACGCGGCTGCGTCTGGATCGACAGGTTGTACGCACCCTCATCGCCGGCAGGCGAGAGCGCCGCCTTGGCCTGCACGCCCGGCATGTCATTGAGCGCGAACATCACGCGCTCGAGCGCCGCCGTATTGAGCAAGCCATGGGGCTGCACATTGAAGAAGGACATCAGCCCACGGATGCGCTCCTGGGTGACCGGGGCATCGGCGGAAGCCGGCGTCTCGACGCGGCCCAGACGAGGCTCGACCACGTCGATGGTGAGCACGCCCTGAGCGACATCCTGCTCAGGAAAGCCGAGGGAGACGAGGGTGTAGCCCTGGTCCTGATAGCGCTGGCGGATGGCAGCCATCAGACGCGCGAGATCCTGTTCGGCCATCGAGCGCCCGATGTAGGCATCCGTCACGCCGCTGATCTGGAAGGGCGTGAGCACGGTGTTGCCGCGCAAATGGAATTCCTTGAGCACGAAGCGCACGGCCGGCGCGGGTGCGACCTGGCCTTGTGCCTCCACCGCTTGCTGGGCAGGCAAGGCAGGCATGGCCGGAGCCACCGGCATCTCGCGCACGACTTCACCCGCGCTGGGCAGGTTGGCAGGGGGATTGGCGGTCTGGGCCACGGCTTGAACGATGGGCGTCAGCGCCAGGACCAGGGCCCACGATGCGACAGGACGACGCGGCGCTCGAGCGCGCCAGATAACAGCTGCACGTGACATATCAGCTTCCCAGTTGCATGCGGCCATTGCCGATCACATTGAAAGGAGCCCAGAAGAAGGGATGGGTGAAGCGGCGGTTCTTCTGCACGTCCATCTGCGCGTTGCGCATGGCGTCCATCAGGTCGGCGCCTTCGGTCATGGACTTGTACATGCGCGTCATCAGCGCTTCGGTCGAGTCATCGGCCACCGGCCACAGCGAGGCGACCATGCTGCTGGCACCGGCCGACAGGAAGGAGCGCGTGAAGCCGACGATCTCGTCGCCCTTCTCGACCTTGCCCAGGCCACTTTCGCAAGCCGACAAGGTCACCAGGCTCACACGTTTCATGTCCAGGCCATAGACCTCGCGGGCTTCGAGCAGGCCGCGGTCCTTGTCGTCGCCGGCCAGCAGGATGCGGGAGAACAGCGGATCGACCTCATCGACCTCGGCGTGCGCGGCCACGTGCAGCACGGCCCACTGGTTGGCCTGTTGCTTGAACGTGGGCTTGGTGGCGTCCTGCTGCACGTAGATCTGGCGCTGCTTGAACAGATCGGCCACTTCCTTGACCTCGCGCTCGGCGCCGGGCAGCGGCACGTTTTCCTTGGTGGCCGGGTTGCCGAAGGCCAGCAGCGCGTTGATGGCCTGGTTCGGGCGCTGCCACAGCTGGCCGCCCACCGAGGCCGAGGGCCACACCGCCACGGCACGGCGGGCGATCAGGTATTGCTGACCATCGTGCAGGGCCTGGAAGGGCAGATAGTGCAGCGGGCCGTGCGGCACCACGAACAGGCGCTGCATCTCGCCCAGCTTGGCCGGCGCCACCAGCTTGTTGTAGAGCGCCTGGCCGAGCGTGTCGACATCGCGCTTGCGCTGGATGATGGCCTGGCGGAAGTCATCGACCTCCTTGGCCAGCGCGGCCTGCGGCAGGGCGACCGTCTGGCCTTCGAAGCGATCGGGTGTGATGGTCCACATCACCAGTTGATCGCCCACGGCGTGGTATTCGAGCACGCCTTCGCCGGGCTTGAGCGCGGCCTGCAGTTGGGCCAGGGTCAACTGGCCAGCCAGCGTGTCAGCCGGTGCACGGCCACGCACCGCATCGAGCAACTGGCGCGAACGCGAGGCTTCGGACAGCGCCCATGCGGCAGCGTAGTCCTTCTGCTCGACGGCCAGGGCCAGCGTCTGGTCATACACCGATTGCATGTCGCCGAACAGGCCGGTGCGGATCTCGGCGCTGCGGAACTTGGCGCCCAGTGCATTGGCCAGGCCCACCGCCTGCTGGAAGGTGGCATAGGCCTGCTGACGCTGATTCCGCATCAGCTGGACCTTGCCCACGCCGATCAGCGCCCACATGCGGTGGTATTCCGAATCGGGTGTGCGATCGGTGGCCTGGATCTGCTCGTACACGGCCAGCGCGGCTTCGGGCTGGTTGTCGGCCAGCAGGGCACGGGCGCGGGCGCGCAGGTAGAAGCTGCCCAGCTCGGCACGGGCTTCGGCGCCCACGGCATCGAGCTGCTCCAGCGCCGCCTTGGGCTGGCCGGTTTCGCTCAGGGCACTGGCAATGGCCACCAGCACCTGCGGGCGGTAGCGCTCGCTGGCGGTCTTCAGGCTCTGTTGATACAGGGCCAGGGCACCAGCGTGATCGCCGCGGCGGGCCTGCACGTCGCCCAGGATCTTGTTGGCCGGAGCGAGCACCTGCTCCGGGCTGGCACCGGGGAACTGCATCGCGCTCTTCGCATAGCGTTCGGCATCGTCGAGCTGGCCGGCATACAGATAGGCCACGGCCAGATCGCGGTGGGCCACGGCCTGCAGCTCGGGCTTGTTGTCGCGCTCGCCCAGGTACAGCGCCTTGCTGGCCGCGCGGATGCTCTGGCGGAACTCGCCCTGCTCGGCCAGGCTCACGGCCTGCCCGCAGTAGGCATAGCCATCGAGCTTGACGATGTCGCGCGCCAGCAGGTTCTGGCCCTCGGCCGACAGGGTGCGCAGGCTGGAGGCCTCGCGCTGGCGGGTGAGCGCGCGCTGGGTCGGGTCGGCCGCGTCCTGGGCCCAGGCCTGCGTGGCCGACAGCAGGGCAGCCGTCAGTGCCACCTTGGACAGCAGGCCCCGTGAACCTCTCTTGGATTGATCCATCTTCATGCGCCGCGACATCCCGGCTCCTCAGCAATCGAAGAAACGCGTGAGCCTATGAACAAGCCCACGCCCCAGCAAGTGACCTAGGTGACGCTACCCCTCGACATAGGGATGGGTAACCCCTGGAACCGGGGGGCGCGTCGAGCGGCCGGCTCACGAGAGCTGCCGCAACATGGAAAACAGCTCCTTGGGCAGCACCGGCTTGAACAGCACCCGGTGCCCGCTGTCGTGCACCCGCTTGACCTGGTCGGGCGAGGTGTCACCCGTGATCAGCACGGCCGGGATCGGATAGCCCAGCACATGGCGGATCGCGTTGATGGCCTGCAGGCCGTCTTCACCATTGCGCAGCCGCAGGTCGGACAGCACCGCATGGATCGGCTCCGGGTGGTTGGCCGCCAGCATGCAGGCCTCGTTGATCGAGCCGGCCACCAGCACCTCGTAATCCCACTCCTCGAGCAGCAGGCGCATGCTCTCGCGGATGTTCTCTTCATCGTCGATGAAGATCAGCGAGCGCGCATCGCCGATCGGCGAAGGCACCGTCTCGGCTTCGAGGTTCATGCCGTGCAGCGCGTTGAGATCGGTCTGCGGCACGGCCAGCCGGATCATCGTGCCCTTGCCCACCTTCGACTCCACCGTGAGCGGGTGGTTGAGCAGCAGCGCCAGCCGCTTGACGATGGCCAGCCCCATGCCCAGCCCGCGGTTGCGATCGCGCTCGGGGTTGTGCAGCTGGTAGAACTCGTCGAAGACGCGGGGCAGCTCCTTGTCGGGGATGCCGATGCCCGTGTCCCACACCTCGATGTTGACGTTGGTGCCATGCGTTCGCGCCACCACGACGATGCCACCCTCGCGTGTGTACTTGATGGCGTTCTGGATCAGGTTGCTGAGGATGCGCTCGAGCAGTTGCGGATCGCTGGTGACGTGCTTGCCGCCCGGCTTGAAGCGCAACGCCAGCCCGGCCCCTTCAGCCTGCCCGGCAAAGTGCATGTGCAGGCGGCGGAACACATCGCGGATCGGGAAGGACTGCAACTGCGGCTCGACCACGCCGGCATCCAGCTTGGAGATGTCGAGCATCGCGTTGAAGGAGCGGTCCAGCGACTCGATGCAGCGGTTGAGGTTGCCGACCAGCGGGGCTTCCGTCGTGCCGGCCAGGCGTTTTTCCAGGGCGCTGGCAAACAGGCCCAACGCATGCATGGGCTGGCGCAGGTCATGGCTGGCGGAGGCCACGAAGCGGCTCTTCTCGCGGTCGGCATTGGCCGCCAGCATCATCTGGTGGCGCAATTGCGAGACCAACTCCGCATTGTCGAACTGGGCCTTGAGCGCCTTGACCAGCAGCTCGTTCTGCCCAAAGGCAAACACCAGCGTGACCAGCAGGTAGGCCATCGCGAAGACGGCCAGCACATTGTGCAGCGGCCCCGGCCACCACAGCAGCGTGGCCGGCAAGGGCAGCAGCAGTGGCAAGAGCCACGCGAGGATCGCCGGCCGGTAGGCCACGATGGGGCCAATGCCGCCCGAGCCCATGCCCAGCAGCATCAGCATCATCAGGCAGATCATGGCCAGGTCATCGGTGGGCAACAGGAAGAGGGGCGCCGTGCCCCAGGCCACGGCCGATGCCGTCAGGCTCAGCAGGAAGCGTCCCCGCCAGACGGAGGTGCGCTCCCAGGCCCGCACATCGCGGTGATAGAACCAGCCGTTGATGCCGCGCGCCGCCTGCGTGCCGTGCACAAGCAGCGCCCACATCAGCACCATGCGGTTGCCGGTGTAGAGCAGGTAGCCGGCCCAGAACGTGAGCGCGGTGATCAGCGCGCCGGCCGTGGTCAGCCAGCTGCTGTTGTAGAGCGCATGGATCTGCGCCAGCAGCAGATCGCTGCGCTGGTGCTGGGCATCCGGTGAACGGTCAGGGGCGGACAGCCCCGTGTCCAGGGCGATGCGGTAGGCCACGGCGCGGCCTCAATGAACACAGCGCCGCATCAGCGGAACAGACTGATCAGGTGCGAACGCGACTTGACGTCCAGGGCCAGCAGGATGGTCGAGACGTAGTTCTTGACCGTGCCCAGGGACAGCTTGGTGGAGTTGCTGATCTCCTGGTTGGAGCAGCCTGAGAGCACCAGCTCCAGGATTTCCAGGTGGCGCGGGCCCAGTTCGGCCACGCGGTCATAGCTGGACGCGGAGGGCGCACGCGGGAAGCGCTGGGCGCTGGCGCCGGCCGGTGCGGGCACGGCCGCGGCATACGAGTATTCCGTCAGCATGCCGACGATGCTCGAGCGCGTGAGCGAGGGCGAATACGCCTTGGGTAGGTAACCCACCGCACCCAACCCCTTGGCCTGGCCGATGACGAACTCATCCTGCGTGCCGCTCATGACGGCCACGCGCGCCTGGGGATAGGCTTCGACGAACTGGCGCAGCCCCTGCAGGCCTTTGCAATCCGCCATATTGAGATCCAGCAGCACCAGGGCGATGTCGGGCT
>JASGIQ010000004.1:0-488446 GCA_047601765.1 Aquabacterium sp. | reverse complement strand
GGTCAGGGCCAGGCTCACGGGTGTGAACTGCACGATCCGCGTGCGAGACAATGCGCTGGTGGTGATCAGGATCTGCATGCTGCTTTACCTTCTTCCTTCCTTACCGTATCGCCTTCGTTCATGACGAACCCTCGCCGCCGCATCCACATCACGGCGCCCAGCTTCAAGCCCATGGTGCCTGACGTCCTGCCCGTGACCTCTGCGCTGGGCCGATCTCACGCGTTGTCCAGCCTCATGCAGCGCCTTCGCACTTCGCAGGCTTGCCTGGAGGTGGTGCATGGCTGTCTGCCATCGGCCATGGTGCCTTATGTGAAGGCCGGGCCCATTGATGACGAAGGATGGACGCTGCTGGCCGCGAACTCGTCCGTGTCGGCCAAGCTGCGCCAGTTACAGCCGCGCCTGATGGATGCGCTGGCTGCAAGGGGGCTCAAGGTTAACGCAATCCGGGTGCGGGTTCAAAAGGGTTGAGCCCGACCCACACCCTGTCTTGCGTCAAAGCTCAGCTCAAGAGAGCGGGCACCTGATTGGCCATGGCCTGACGTTGCGTCACGGCCTTGCCTTGCAGCGCGAAGCCCAGCATCTGCTCGGGCGCCTGCATGGACATGAAGCGCGCCTCGATGGCGTCCTCGGTGGCCGTCACCGTCCAGGTGCCGACGGCATCCGCAGGCGGAGGGCACACCACGGTGGGCCAGGCGGGCGTTTTCACCACCACGGGCATGGCGGGGTAGCTCAACGGGCTGGGCTTGCCGGCCAGCTTGGCGGCCAGGGCCCGCGCCTGCTGCATCAGCGGCATCACATAGGGCAGCAGATGGCCTTCGACCTCTGCGCAGTCGCCCACGGCGTGGACGTGCGGCACATTGGTTTGAAGATGGCGATCCACGATGATGCCGCGCTGCGTCAGCACGCCGGCATCGATGGCCAGTTGCGTGCGTGGCCTCAGGCCGATCGCCGACAGCACCAGATCGGTCTCCATCGTGCTGCCGTCTGACAGGGCGACCTGCAGGTGCGTGCCGGCATGGTTCACATGCGTGGCACCGACACCAAAGCGGAAGCGCGCGCCTGCGGCTTCGAGCTTTTCCTGCAGGCGAGCGCTGGCTTCCACCGGCAACAGGCGGGACAAGGCCCGGTCTGCCAGATCCAGCACGGTCGGCTGGATGCCGCGTGCCAGCAGGTCATTGGCGAATTCACACCCGATCAGGCCAGCGCCCAGGATCACCACGCGCTGCACGGCTTGCCCGACGGGCGACTTGTCCAGTGATTCGGCAAAACGGGCGAAGTCGTCCAGGTCGTTGACCGACAGCACCGTGTCGGCCGCATCGCCTTCCAGGGGCAGGCGGATCGGGTCGGCGCCCAGGGCCAGCACCAGATCCCGGTAGGGCAACACTTCGCCCGAGGACAGCGTGACCGTGCGGGCCTGCGTGTCAACGTGCGTGGCCGCGCAACGCGGGATCACACGGCCCTTGATCTCCTCGGCCATCTTCTCGGCCGGCTTCATCACGAGCGTGGCCGCCGTCTTCTTGCCTGCCAGGGCGTTGGACAGCATCGGCTTGGAATAGAAGCCGGCATGATCGCGGCTCACAACGACGATGGGCACTTCGGCATCGGCCTTGCGCAACTCGCGGGCCACGTTGTAGCCGGCCAGGCCGGAGCCGAGGATGACGATGGCAGGTTCGCTCATGGTGGCGGCGTCCGGCGTCAGATCTCGATCATCTCGAAGTCGGACTTGCCGACGCCGCAGTCCGGGCATTCCCAGGTGTCAGGCACGTCTTCCCACCTGGTGCCAGGGGCGATGCCATCTTCAGGGATGCCTTTGGACTCGTCATAGACGAAGCCGCACACGACGCATTGGTAAGTCTTCATGGGTGCACAGAGAATTGCCTGAGGGCCGAACTTCGGGGCGGAAAACGCGGGATTGTCCAGCAAGATGGGGGTGGCGCTGGGATTTGCAAGCGTCAAAAAGGTGGAATGGGTGCCATGTAACCGCGATTTGCGGCAGGTCTCCGGCGTGATGTGCGCGCCGCCCCGGCGGTGCAGGCGGGTTTCCGTCAGCGGTCGCGTCAGCGCAACGCCCCGATTTGAGGGGGGCGCGCCTCTACAATGAACTGAATCTTTTCAGTGAGAGAAATGGGCCTCATGTCTCAGCGCCGTTTGCATCCGCTTGGCCGGGTTCTGTTGACCTTGGTGTCGTTCTTGCTGGCCACCGGGCCATCCATCGCACAGACCGGTTTGACCGATGTGGCGGCACCTGGCGCGACAGAATCAACGGGGACGATGCCCTTGCGTGGCAGCATGGGGGCTGCACGCATGGATGCCGCCGGGTCGTCCGCGTCCATGACCGGGGGGGCGTCGATCTCAAGCTTGCCGGTGATCAGACAGTGGGAAGGCCGGCCCGACGCCTCCGACCCGCAGGGCATGCTTGGCGCCATGCCGGGTGCCCGTGCTGCCAACGCCACTCACCAGGCCATGGCTCCGGTGGCAGCCCCGCTGCCTCCCAATGATTTTCAGCGCTATGTGCTGGAAACCTCAGGTCAGGCCTTGCCTTTGTTTGGCAGTGGCTTTTTCTCGGACGCCTCGCCCAACTTCGGTCCCCAATCCAATGTGCCCGTTTCGCCCGATTACACGATCGGGCCTGGGGGACGAGCTCCAAATCCGAGGTTGGGGCTCGGTTGACATGGATGTGCGTGTGACGGTGGATCGCAATGGTCAGCTCCATATCCCGCGCATCGGTACGGTGAACATGAGTGGCGTGCGCAGCGCCCAGGCGGAGGAGGTCATCCGCTCTGCCATTGGTCGCTATTACAGGGATTTCCAGATCAGCGTCACCTTGGGGCGGCTCAAGGGCATCACGGTCTACGTGGTCGGGCAGGCACGCAAGCCTGGCGCGCACACACTGACCAGCGCCTCCACACTGGTGTCGGCGCTGTTTGCGACGGGCGGGCCCAGCCAGACAGGCAGCATGCGACGAGTGCAGGTCAAGCGTGCAGATCGGATCGTCACCGAATTGGACCTGTATGCGTTTCTCTCCAAAGGCGACAAGTCCAATGACGTTCGACTGCAGGATGGCGACACCATCGTCATTCCTCCGGCCAAGGCCTACGTGGCGTTGTCGGGCAAGGTGTCCAACCCGGCGGTATACGAGTTGACCGGTGACAACGAAACCCTCGGGGCCATGCTGGCCCTGGCAGGTGGTCTGCCGGTGGTGGCAGACCCCAAGCGCGTGCAGCTCGAACGCATCGATCAGACCCGCAAGCCGCCGCGTACCGTTGAGGTGTTCGCGCTGGATGCGCAGGGCCTGGGTACGCGGCTGCGCAGCGGCGATATCCTTTCCGTGACCTCGCTGGTGCCGGAGTTCGGTGATGTCGTCACACTGCGGGGAAATGTGGCCGAGCCGATCCGCAACCCGTGGCGAAAGGGCATGAGGGTCAGTGATCTGATCCCCAGCAAGGCATTTCTCATGTCCCGGGCGTCGGTCAAGCGTCAGAACGACGTGCTCCTCAGCGAGGAGGATAAGAAGCGCGCGCAGTCCGCGGACTTCGATGCGAAAACCTTGGTGAAGGAGCCGGAAAAGAAGGCCGTCGGTGATTCCGCCGAAACATTGGCGCAGCGAATCGGCAACCTTGTCGACGAAGTCAACATGGACTACGCCGTGATTGAGCGCGTTGACAGCGAGAACCTTCAGGTCAAGCTGCTGCCCTTCAATCTCGGTCAGGCGCTGCGGGACGCCAACAGCCCGGACAACCTGTCGCTGATGCCCGGCGACATCGTCACGGTCTTCTCCGTGAACGATGTACGCGTGCCTCATGCCAAGCGTCAGGTTTATGTGCGCGTGGAAGGCGAGGTGATGCGGCCAGGTATCTACCAGATGGTGCCGGGCGAGACCTTGCCCCAGTTGCTGGAAAAGGCCGGAGGACTGACGCCCGATGCCTTCCTTTTTGGCGCGTCGTTCTTCAGAGAGGAGGTGCGGCGCGCTCAGACGGAAAACCTCGGGCAACTGGTCCGTCGCCTCGAAACCCAGATGCAGGCCAAGTTGAGCCAATCGGCGGCCAGTGTGTCCGTCAACGCCGATGCCGGCACAGCGCAACTGAGACTGCAGGCAGAGGCTCAGGCACAGAAACAGGCACTGGATCGTTTGCGCAACCTGAATCCGTCGGGGCGCATCATGCTGGGCTTGCAACCTCAGACCGCAGTACCGGACAAACTGCCTAACCTGCGCCTTGAAAATCAGGATCGTCTCATCGTGCCGTCCAGACCCGACTTCGTCTATGTCCTGGGGGCGGTGAACACCGAGTCATCGTTGATCTATGAATCCGGCAAGTCGGTCGGCGACTACCTGGACCAGTCCGGCCTGACCGGGGGGGCAGATGTGGACGAGATCTTTGTCATCCGCGCCGATGGCAGCGTGCTGTCCGACCACGGCAAGTGGTTCAGTCGGGTCACGCGTGCGGACGCTCAACCAGGCGACGTGATTGTGTTGCCGGAGAAAACCGATCATGAAAGCGCCTGGAGCGTGTTCACGCGCAACGCCAAGGACATCACGCAGATCATCTACCAGTTCAGTCTCGGGGCGGCGGCCATCAAGACCTTGAGAGAGTGAGTGGCGGCAATGAGTGTTGTGAGCGAATCTGAGGCTGCAGGCCGTGGGATCAACGCCTCACGCGTCGAGGACGGCGACGGGGTGTCTTTGCTGGATCTGATCAAGGCGCTGAATGAGCAGCGGTTGCTCTTTGGTTTGATCTGGGTGCTCGGTGTTTCGGCGGCCCTGGCTTACGCCCTGACCGTGCAGCGGTTCTATTCCGCCACCACCGTCATATTGCCTCCCCAGCAGCAGCAAAGCGCGGCGGCTTCCGCGTTGGCCCAATTGGGCGCACTCTCGGGTGTGGCTGGGCTTGCAGCAGGCAGCAAGTCGTCCGACGAGCTTTATCTGGCTCTCCTGAGATCGCGCAGCTTGCAAGACGACATGATCAAGAGGCTGGGCCTTCTGCAGCGTTATGAGGTCAAGACCATGACGGACGCTCGCATGGTTCTGTCCTTTCGGGTCTCACTGTCCAGTGACAAGAAGGCTGGGTTGATCACCATCGCAGCAGACGACCCGGATGCCGCTTTTGCGGCCAAACTGGCCAACGCACATGTTGACGCCCTTCGCAATATGCTCGCCAGCCTTGCCGTGACAGAGGCACAGCAGCGCCGCATGTTCTTCGAGCAGCAGGTCCGCAAGACGCAGGCTGATCTCGATCAGGCCGAACTGACGTTCCGCAAGGTGCAGGCCCAAAGCGGCATGGTGGTCACGCAGGCGCTCGCCGAATCCGGCATCAAGGCGGGTGTGGATTTGCGTGCGCAGATCGCGTCGCGCGAGGTGCAACTGCAAGCGATGAGCCGCTTCGCGACCGAACGCAATCCCGAAATGATGAAACTGGCAGCCGAGTTGGGCGCGCTTCGTCAACAGCTCAATCGACTCGAAGGCGGTGAGCAGGCCCAGGGAGGGCTGGGAACACGCGGCTTCGCCGCGGTCAAGGCTTACCGGGAAATGAAGGTCCAGGAGGCGGCGCTGGAGGCGCTGATAAAGCAGTTCGAGATCGCCAAGATGGATGAGTCGCGCGACGGCCCTTTGCTGCAGCAGGTCGATGTGGCGGTGCCGCCGGAATACCCGACCAAGCCCAAGCGCAGCAACATTGTGATCGCCGGTGCGGCCATCGCTGCGCTGTGCGCGGCCGCTGTTGCGCTCTGGCGTGCCATGGGGCGTCGCGGGCGGTCCGTGGCCACGGTTGCCTGAGAGGCCATCTTGATGGGGGCGGAACCGGCGGTGGCCTTGTCCAGCCAGCTTGGCAGAATGTGGCGCCATCTGAGCCACAAGCGGCGCAGACAGTTCGTCGGGCTGTTCGTGCTCATGATGGGCAGTGCCCTGGCGGAGGTCGTGAGTCTCGGGGCAGTGTTGCCCTTCCTTGGCGTGCTGACTTCGCCTGAGGTGGTCTCCCGCTATCCAGGGGTGGTCGCCCTTGCGGCGCACTTCGGATGGCGTGCGCCTTCTGAACTCATGCTGGCCTTGACCATCATGTTTGCCGTGGCGGCACTGATGGCAGGCCTGATACGCCTGGCCCTGCTGTGGGCCAGCACCCGGCTTGCATTCGACACGGGTGCGGACATCAGCATCGATGTTTACCGCCGCACCCTCTACCAGCCCTACGACGTGCATGTGGCGCGCAACAGCAGCGAAGTGATCAGCGGCATCACGGCCAAGGTGGCCGGTGCCGTGAACGTGCTCTACAACGTGCTCACCTTGCTGAGCTCCGCGCTCATGGTGGCGGCGGTGGCGGTCGCCATCATGTTCATCGATCCCGCCGTCGCGGTGCTGGCAACCTGTGGTTTCGGTATCTGCTATGGGCTGGTCGCGCTGGCTACCCGTGGGCGCTTGCGCCGCAACAGCGAAGACATCGGCCGCGAGCAGACCCATGTGATCAAGGCATTGCAGGAAGGCCTCGGCGGAATCCGGGACGTGTTGCTGGACGGCTCTCAACCGCTGTACTGCGATGTGTACCGGCGAGCAGACCTCGCGCTGCGCAAGGCCCAGGGCAACAACCTGTTTGTGGGCGGAAGTCCCCGCTATGCGATGGAGGCCATGGGCATGATCCTCATCGGAGCGCTGGCCTACTGGATGAGCCAGCGCCCCGGTGGAATCGGGGTCGCGTTGCCCGTACTGGGTGCTTTGGCGCTCGGTGCCCAGCGGCTGATTCCTGCTTTGCAGCAAGGCTACAGCGCCTGGGCCAGCATCGCGGGCAATCAATCCGCCTTGGCAGAGACCATCGATCTGCTCGATCAGCCCATGCCGCCCCACGTGCAAGACGATTCTCCTGCCATGCAGATCGGTCGGGAAATCTGTCTGGAGGATGTGCGCTTCCGCTACCAGCCTGAGGCTCCGTGGGTGCTCAACGGCATCAGCCTCAGAATCCCCAAGGGCAGCCGCGTCGGGTTCATCGGCTCGACAGGCAGCGGCAAGAGCACGACACTCGACATCGTCATGGGCCTGCTCAAGCCGGTGCAGGGGCGCCTGCTTGTAGATGGTCGCCCTGTGGAAGCCGGGTCGATGCGGGCCTGGCAACGTACGCTGGCGCACGTGCCGCAGAGCATCTATCTGGCCGATGCCAGCGTGGCGGAGAACATCGCTTTCGGCGTGCCGTCGGCAGACATCGATCTGGCGCGAGTCAAGGATGCTGCCCGGCGCGCGCAGATCGCCGATTACATTGAAGCGCAGCCGCACGCCTATGATGCGATGGTGGGTGAGCGCGGCGTCCGGCTGTCAGGTGGACAAAGGCAGCGCATCGGGATTGCACGTGCCCTGTACAAGCATGCCTGCGTGCTGATCCTTGACGAAGCAACCAGTGCCCTGGACAACGCGACGGAACGTTCGGTCATGGACGCCATCCAGAACCTGGACCGCGAGCTCACCATCCTCATCATTGCGCACCGGATCAGCACGCTTCAACATTGTGATGTCATCGTGCGATTGGGTGACGGTGTCATCCTTGAGCAGGGCACGTACGCAGAGTTCTGCGAGCGTGATGCCAGCTTCAGGGAACTGATGTCGGTTCGCGATTGAGACTGCAGCAGCAAGCTGAACTGCCAAGGGGTAATACATGAAGATACTGGTCACCGGTGCGGATGGATTCATTGGTTCCCACCTCACTGAGGCTCTGGTGAGGGCTGGATACGAGGTGCGCGCGTTCGTCCTCTACAACTCCTTCAACTCCTGGGGATGGCTCGACGCCTGCGCGGACGATGTCAAGGGCCGCTTCGAGGTCTTCGCAGGTGACGTGCGAGACCCCAATGGCGTTCGCGCAGCGATGAAAGGGTGCGATGCGGTGCTGCATCTGGCGGCACTCATCGCCATCCCTTATTCCTATCACTCTCCCGATACCTATGTCGACACCAACATCAAGGGCACCTTGAACATCGTGCAGGCGGCTCGGGATCTCGGTGTCGGCAAGGTGGTGCACACATCCACCAGCGAGGTTTACGGAACGGCGCGCTTCGTCCCCATCACGGAGGCGCATCCCCTTCAGGGGCAATCCCCCTATTCGGCCAGCAAGATCGGCGCCGATCAGATCGCGCTGTCTTTCTACAGTTCCTTCGGTACGCCGGTCACCATCCTGCGCCCCTTCAACACCTACGGCCCACGCCAGTCGGCCAGGGCGGTGATTCCGACCATCATTTCGCAGATCGCCAATGGTGCCCGACAGATCAAGCTGGGTGCCGTATCGCCAACGCGCGATTTCAACTTCGTCAGCGACACGGTTGCGGGCTTCATCGCGGCACTGCGAGCGCAGCACGCGGCAGGAGAAGTCATCAACCTGGGGAGCAATTTCGAGGTCTCCATCGGTGATACCGTGGCGGCCATTGCCCAGGTGATGCATGCAGATGTGGAGATCATGACGGACGAACAACGTCTGCGCCCCGAAAAGAGCGAGGTGGAACGCCTGTGGGCCGACAATGCCAAGGCGCAAGATCTCCTGGGTTGGAAGCCTGCCTATGGTGGGATGGAAGGCTTCAGGAACGGTCTGGCAGAGACCGTGGCCTGGTTCCGCCAGCCTGCCAACCTGGCCCGCTACAAGGCGGACATCTACAACCTGTGACGAGGCCTGCCGTGCAAAAACAGGATCTGGCATCGCAGATCGTCCAGGCCATCCGCTCCGTGGTGGGGCCCCAGCCTGCTGCGCTTCATCAGCCCTGCTTCATGGGGAATGAGTGGACTTACCTCAAGGACTGCCTGGATTCCACGTATGTGTCCTCGGTCGGTGCATTCGTGGACCGGTTCGAGGCGGAACTGGCAAGCCATGTGGGGGCTCGCCATGCTGTGGCGGTGGTCAACGGCACCGCGGCACTGCATGTGGCATTGAAGCTGGCGGGAGTGTGCCCAGGTGACGAAGTCCTGATTCCCGCGCTCACATTTGTGGCTACTGCAAACGCCGTGGCTTATTGCGGTGCGATTCCCCACTTTGTAGACAGTGAGACCGATGCGCTGGGCATCGATCCGATCGCCCTGCGTGCTTATCTGTCCGAAGTCACGGCGTTGCATTCGGGGCAGTGCGTCCACCGAGAAACGGGCCGGGTCATCCGGGCCATCGTGCCCATGCATGTCTTCGGTCATCCAGTCCAGATCGAGGCGCTGACGGCGATTGCTCACGATTTCCATCTGGCGCTTGTCGAGGATGCGGCTGAAGCGCTGGGCAGCACCATTCAGGGCCGCCACGCTGGCACCTTTGGTTTGATGGGCACCTTGAGCTTCAATGGCAACAAGACCATCACCACCGGTGGGGGCGGGGCTGTGATCACCAACGACGCCGAGCTGGCGCGTCACGCCAAACACCTGACAACCACAGCCAAGGTGCCGCACCGCTGGAACTTCATCCATGACGAAATCGGCTTCAACTACCGCATGCCGAACCTCAATGCCGCACTGGGTTGCGCGCAGCTTGAGCAGTTGCCGGGCTTCATTGCCTCCAAGCGGCGTTTGTTCGCTCTTTACCAGCAGGCCTTTGCCGACGTGCCGGGCGTGCGCATGATGGGTGAGCCCGCGGGCTGCCAGAGCAATTACTGGCTTCAAACCTTGTTGCTGGACGACACGCATTCCCATCTCAGGGACGAGATCCTGGCGGCCACCAACGACGCCGGTCTCATGACCCGCCCGCTGTGGACGCTCATGCCGGATCTGGCTCCATACGCCTCGTGCCCGAGCATGACCTTGACGGGCGCCCGAGAGTGCGTCCGCAGGGCGATCAACATCCCCAGCAGTGCCGGCCTTGGCAAGGGGCTGATGTGAACAAGACACCCATCCTTGTGCTGGGCTGTGGTGGCCATGCCAGGGCGTGCATCGACGTGATCGAAGCAACGGGGCAGTACGACATCGCCGGACTGCTGGGGCAGCAGGCGGAAGTCGGCACACGTGTCCTGGGCTACGAGGTGGTCGGCACGGATGCGGATCTCTCCGACTGGCGACAGCGCGTGTCGCATGCGCTGGTGTGTGTCGGGCAGATCAAATCTCCGCGAGTACGTCAGCAGCTGTATCTGCAACTGGCCCAATGCGGCTTCAGCTTGCCAGCCCTTGTTTCACCGTTGGCCCATGTCTCGCGGCATGCGCGCTTGGGTGAGGGCACCATCGTCATGCATGGTGCCATCGTGAACGCAGGCGCACACATCGGACGCAACGTGATCGTGAACTCGCGAGCCTTGATTGAACACGATGTGACGGTGGCGGATCATTGCCACATCGCGACGGGCGCGATCCTGAATGGCGATGTCATGGTGGGCGAAGGCACCTTTGTCGGCAGTGGCAGCGTGGTGTGCAACGGTGTCCGCATCGGAACAGGGTGCGTCGTGGGCATGGGGCGCATGGTTTTTCAGCATTGCCCTGACCACACCACCTGGCCTCACGGAGGAGCTTGACGTGACGACACTCATCATCGCCGAGGCAGGCGTCAATCACAATGGTGATCTCGACCTCGCCATGCAACTGGTCGACGCTGCGGCGCAAGCTGGTGCCGACATGGTCAAGTTCCAGACCTTCAGTGCAGATCGCTTGGCAACCACTGCTGCCAAAAAAGCCCGCTATCAGACACAGACCACGTCGTCCGATGAATCTCAACACGCCATGCTGCGCAGGCTTGAGCTCACCCGGCCCATGCATGAAGCGCTGATCGCGCACTGCAGCGAGCGTGGCATCGCATTCTTCTCGACCGGCTTCGACATTCCAAGTGTCGACATGCTGATCGAGTTGGGCCTGGACTCGTTCAAGATCCCCTCTGGCGAAATCACGAATCTCCCGTATCTCCGTCACATCGGCAGGCGCGGTACACCGGTCATCCTGTCGACCGGCATGGCGGGCCTGGGCGAGATCGAGGCGGCCATCGACGCGCTCGAAGCGGCGGGCACATCTCGTTCGCTCATCACGGTCCTGCATTGCAATACGCAATATCCGACGCCCATGTGCGATGTGAACCTGCGCGCCATGTTGTCCATTCGCGATGCTTTCGGAGTGGCCGTCGGATACTCGGACCATACTTCCGGCATCGAGATCCCCATTGCCGCGGTGGCGCTGGGAGCTTCCGTCATTGAAAAGCACTTCACCCTGGATCGGCATCTGCCTGGCCCCGACCACCTCGCCAGTGTGGAGCCGCACGAGCTGAAGGCCATGGTGCAGGCCATCCGCAACATCGAGCAGGCCATGGGTGACGGGATCAAGCGCCCCAGCCCGAGCGAACGCGAGAACAAGCCGATCGCCCGAAAGTCCATCGTCGCTGCCCGGCCCATCCAGGCGGGCGAAGCATTCTCGGAGGACAACCTCACCGTCAAGCGCCCGGGTACCGGCATCTCGCCCATGCGTTGGGACGATGTGCTTGGCAAGAGGGCATCCCGCACCTTTGCCGCTGATGAACTGATCGAACTATGAGCAGAAAGATCTGCGTGGTGACTGGCACGCGGGCCGATTATGGCTTGCTGCGATGGGTCATGGACGGCTTGCGAGCCAGGGCAGACGTGCGCCTGCAGGTGGTGGCCACAGGCATGCATTTGTCGCCTGAGTTCGGGCTGACCTTCAGGGAGATCGAGCGCGACGGCTTCATCATCGATGCCAAGGTCGAGATGCTGCTCAGTGCCGACACGCCATCCGCGCTGGCCAAGTCGATGGGCCTGGGCACCATCGGCTTCAGTGATGTGCTGCAAAGGCTTGAGCCGGACTTGCTGCTGGTTCTGGGCGATCGCTTCGAGATCCTTTCTGCGGTCAGCGCAGCGATGCTGGCACGCATTCCTGTGGCGCATCTTCATGGCGGAGAGACGACCGAGGGCGTGGTGGACGAAGCCATCCGGCACGCTGTGACGAAGATGTCGCACTTGCATTTCGTGGCGGCGGAGCCCTACCGCCGCCGGGTGATCCAGTTGGGCGAACAGCCTGAACGTGTATTTCAGGTTGGCGGGCTCGGGCTGGACAATATCCGGAAACTGCCTTTGCTGGACCGGCCTGCCTTGGAGGCGGAACTGGGCATGACGCTGGGCGCCAAGAGCCTGTTGGTGACGTTCCATCCCGTGACGCTGGAGCACGCGACGGCGGCGCAGCAAATGAGCGAGTTGTTGGCGGCACTTTCGAATCTGCACGATACGACGCTGGTTTTCACCATGCCCAACGCCGACACGGACGGCCGCATCCTGATGCAGATGGTCAACCAATTCGTGGCGCAGCACGCCAACGCCAAGGCGTTCACTTCGCTGGGCCAGCTGCGCTATTTGTCGTGCATGCGCCATGTGGATGGTGTGGTGGGCAATTCTTCCAGCGGCCTGATCGAGGCGCCATCGTTTTGCAAAGGCACGATCAACATTGGCGATCGGCAACTGGGTCGATTGAAGGCCGCGAGCGTCATCGATTGCGCGCCGGACCGCGCCGCGATCGAGGCGGCGTTGCGCCGTCTGTATTCGCCGTCATTCATGGCGGGTCTGCCTGCCGTGGAAAATCCGTACGGTGATGGTGGTGCGAGCCAGCGTGTCGTCGATGTGGTGGCGACCTGTCCCCTGGACAACATCCTCAAAAAGCGCTTCTACGATCTGGAGTCACATTGACGGACATGTATGAATCCCCGCAAGGAGGTGTGGCAATGGCAGCTGTGCAAAAGAACGATTGGAAGCGGGCGTTGATTCGCCCCGAAACCACCTTGCAACAAGCGATCCGCAATCTCGAGGAGACCTCGTTTCAGATCGCACTGGTGGTGGCGTCGGATGGCCAACTCATCGGCACCCTGACCGATGGCGACATCCGCCGCGGTTTGCTGCGCGGGGTCAACCTGCAGGGCTCGATCGAAGGCATTGTGCAGCGGACTCCCCTGGTGGTGCCGCCGCAGATGGGACGAGATACCGTCCTGCAACTCATGCAGGCCAACAAGATCCTCCAGTTGCCTGTCGTCGACGAATCGCGGCGCGTGGTGGGCCTCCATTTGTGGGACGAGCTTCTGGCGCCCAGGCAGCGCCCCAATGTCATGGTCATCATGGCGGGCGGCCAAGGCACGCGACTGCGCCCCCACACGGAAAACTGCCCCAAGCCCATGTTGCCTGTGGCGGGCAAGCCCATGCTCGAACACATCATCGAGCGGGCCAAATCCGAAGGCGTCGAACGCTTCATTCTGGCCATCCATTACCTGGGGCACATGATCGAGGAGTATTTCGGGGACGGCAGCCGCTGGGACATCCAGATCGAGTACCTCCGGGAGTCGCGTCCCTTGGGCACTGCAGGGGCATTGAGCCTGATGGCATCGCTGCCGGATGCCCCCGTGCTTGTGTCCAACGGCGACATCCTCACCGACATCCATTACGGGGAAATCCTGGATTTTCACAGTTACCACGATGCGGCCGCAACGATGGCCGTGCGGCTTCATGAGTGGCAACATCCCTTTGGCGTGGTCAAGCTGGACGGCGTGAAGATCGTCGGCTTCGAAGAAAAGCCGGTGTCTCGCACCCATATCAATGCCGGCATCTATGTCCTCGATCCCCTTGCACTGAAATCGCTGGTCAAGGACGAGCATTGCGACATGCCGATGCTGTTTGCACGGTTGTCCGCTGAAGGTCGCAGCATCGTGGCTTATCCGATGTACGAGCCGTGGCTGGACGTTGGCCGGCCGGATGATCTGGCTGCCGCCCGCAAGAAGGGTGCGAATGATTGATCGGCTCCTCATTGTCGGATTGGGCAGCATCGGCAGGCGACACCTTCGTCTGGCGCGCTCACTGTTGCCTCGCGCGCGCATCTGCGTGATGAGGCATCAGAAGACCGACGAGGTGCCGGAATGGGCAGACGAGGTCTGCTGCACACTGGATGAAGCCTTGGCATTCAAACCCATGGCGGCCGTCATCGCCAATCCAGCGCCGTTTCATGCCGAGGTGGCTTTGCCTTTGGCTCGTGCCGGTATTCACCTGCTCATCGAGAAGCCGGTGGGCACGGACTCCTCGCAGATCGATGTGCTGCAGAGGGTTTGCGTCGATGCCGGTGTGACGGCCATGACCGCGTACAACCTTCGTTTCCTGCCTTCTCTGCAAAAAGTCCGGGAATTGCTCGCGGCAGGTCACGTCGGAAAGGTGCTGTCGGTGCGTGGCGAGATGGGGCAATACCTGCCTTCGTGGCGCCCGCATGCCGATTACCGGCAGGGTGTGTCGGCCAGGAAGGTGCTGGGCGGAGGCGTGCTCTTTGAACTGAGCCATGAGCTCGATTACCTGCGATGGCTGTGCGGGGATGTGACCTGGGTCCAGGCCACTCTGCTGAAGGCGAGCGATCTGGACATCGACGTGGAAGACACGGCGCATCTGGTCTTGGGCCTGAACGGCATGGGTGACGGGGTTCGATCCGGTCCGCTGGTGGCAACGATCAACATCGATTTCGTTCGCCACGACACCACGCGCTGCGTCACCTTCATCGGCGAGGCGGGCAGCCTGCGGTGGAATGCGCTGGATGGACGTGTCGACGTCTGCATGGCGGGGCAGACTGGGTGGGAGACCCTTGCACAACTGGCCTCTCAGCGCGACGACAGCTACATCGCAGAATGGCAGCATTGGCTGCAGTGCATTGATCTGGGTGCCCCATGCGCACCCTCCATCGGCGACGGCCTGCAGGTTCTGCGCATCATCGAGGCCGCACGTGCTTCGGCCGCCGCCGCCGGGCGCTGTGATGTGCCGATGCCAAAGCGGCATTGATTCATGTTAGGAAGTCCCTTGCCAACTCTCCATATCGTTCACTGCATCGACACGGAAGGCCCGATGACGGAGACCCTGGATGCGACATTCGCGCGCATCCGGTCGGCCTTCGGCATCGAACTGCCACCATCGCCCGAGACGCTGCGCAGGCTGCAGAACCGCGAGATCCCTCTGGAGGGCCGTGAGGAGATGGTCGCCCGCATGGTGGCGCCTCACCTGCTCGCCTACAACACGTCCTACGAGCGCATCGGCGCCATGCTGGAGGATTGCCTTTCCGAAGCCTATCGTCGGCAGATGGTCGATGACTTTGGTGGCGGCTGGGTCTATTCATGGCATTGCATGGACCACATGGGGTACATGCACAACCCCCGCTACAAGGACGTCGGCTACGGGAATGTCTTCCGGTTCTACCGACAGGCCCTCGCGCAGTGGTCCCAGGGGCAGGATGAGTTGAACTGGCATTTCCATCCGGTATCCATCACCGGTCATCCCCTGCATGCGGCCACCAGCTATGTCAATGCCTATCCGATGCTGACGGAGATCCTGTGCCGGCGCATCCTGGAGGACAGATGGTTCCCGGTGGTGAACCGCCCCGGATTCCATTCGGAGCGGCCGGATTCGCATGCGTTCCTGGAGCAGTGGATTCCCTTCGATTACGCCAACCAATCGCACGAGGACGACGTGGACCAGCCAGACCTGGCGGGTGGACGTTTCGGAGATTGGCGGCGCGCACCGAAATCATGGCGGGCCTATCACCCGCATCATGACGACCATCAACTGGAGGGCGCCTGTCGGCGCATCATCTTCCGTTGCCTCAACGTCGGCACGCGCTTGCGCACACTCAATATGTCGCATGTCCATGAGGCCTTCACCGAGGCGCGCCAGCATGGTGTGGCGGTCCTGGCTTTTGCCAATCACGACTACCGGGACATCCGTCCTGATGTGGCCACGGTACGCGACATGCTGGAGAAAACGCGCGCCCTCTACCCGGATGTCCGCATCCGGTTCTCGGGGGCCGAGGCCGCTGCCCGCGAGCTCATCGGGGCCGTTGACGCCCCCCCTCTCAAGCTGGGCATCACCCTCAATGGCACCAGGCTGGACATTGGCGTTGTGCAAGGCCGGGTTTTCGGTCCGCAGCCCTATCTGGCCTTGCAGGGACGGGATGGCAAGGTCTATCACGACAACCTGGACATCCAGGAGCCGGGGCTTCGATGGTCGTATCAGCTTGACGAGCAAACCTTGCCAATCGGTGCCTTGTCTCGCGTGGCCGTGGCGTCAGCTGGACGCTTCGGCGGCTTCGACGTGGCACAGCTCGATATGGAGGCGTGATCGATATGAGCAGCGGCATCATTGCCTTTGTGTTCGCACGCGGGGGCTCCAAGGGCTTGCCTCGCAAGAACGTCCTGCCCTTGGGCGGCAAACCTCTCATTGCCCACGCCATCGATACAGCGCATGCCGTCGGGCGGATCTCCAAGGTGATCGTCTCCACCGATGACGAGGAAATCGCCGACGTGGCCCGGCGAGCGGGGGCGGAGGTTCCCTTCATGCGGCCTCCTGGCCTGGCCACCGACGATGCACCCGAATGGCTGGCGTGGCAGCATGCCATCCGCTTCATGCGCGATGCCGGCGAGAAGCTGGACGTCTTCCTCAGCCTGCCAGCCACCTCCCCCCTGCGGCTGCCTGCCGACGTGGCGCGATGCCTGGACATGCTGGAGCAGCCCGGCACGGACATCGTCATCACCGTGCGCGAGGCAGAGCGCAGCCCATACTTCAATATGGTCAGGAAACAGGCGGATGGGACCGTTCGTCTGGCGCTTGAAGGGCAGTACCATCGCCGCCAGGACGCGCCGGTGCTTTTTGACATCACCACTGTCGCTTATGCGGCACGTGCGGATTTCATCCTTTCTGCCAACCGTATTTTTGACGGTAAGGTGAGGGCCGTCGAGGTGCCGCGCGAACGCGCCCTGGACATCGACACCGCGTTCGATCTGACTGTAGGCGAGGCCTTGCTGGCCGCGTCCGTCACGAAGTAAGGCATGCGACATGATTGAAAAAAAGCGAGAGCTCAACTATCTGGCCGTTTCCTATGACACGGCCACCAAGCCCAAAACCTCCTATCCGGATGAGTTGATGGGCCACATCACCCGATTGACCGGGCTCAAGGGCGGGCGCGCCGCAGACATCGGATGTGGACGCGGAGATCAGCTGTTCGCCTTGCAGCGCCTGGGCTTTCAGGTGACGGGTCTGGACATCGAGCGCAGCACGGACGACATCGCCGATCATCATGTCTGCGATGTGGGTTCGGAAGTCTTCCCGCTGGCCGACGATACGCTGGACCTGACCTTCAGCAAGGCGGTGATCGAGCACCTGTACATTCCGCAGATCGAACACTTCATGCTGGAAATGAAGCGGGTCACCCGTCCGGGCGGTTACGTCGTCCTGATGACCCCCGATTGGCGCTACATGTACCGGGATTTCTATCTTGAGTACACGCATGTCACGCCGTTCACCGAGCGCTCATTGGAGCAATGCATGAAGATGTATGGCCTGCGTGACGTGCAGGTTCAGTCCTTCATCCAGCTGCCGCAAGTGTGGCGCCAGCCCTGGCTCAAGAACGTCTGCGACGTCATCAACGTGCTGCCTTTGCCTAAAACTTCCGGCAAGTGGGTACGGTGGAGCAAGGAGCGCGTGTTGCTTGCCGTGGGGCGGAAGGCCTGACCCCATGCCAATCGAGCCCAAGACCTGTCGCGCATGCCATGGCGCTGATCTGACGCGTACATGGACAGGCCACTGCCGCAGCGGCCATCTCGGCGAGTTCAGCGCGGAGGTCTCGGATGCCTGGCAGTGTCGGGCTTGCCACTCCATCTTCATCCACAGTGGCCGGCCGTATGCCGAGTCGAATTTTCAGGAAGGTGTCTATCGTCAGAGCGTGGACGGACAGGCCGGCGATCAGCGTGGCGCTTATTTCCTGCGGCACAAGGACAGCACCTTGGGTTATCTCCAGCACATCGCCCCGTCCCTGATCTGGCAGAAGGACGTTCTGGATTTCGGTTGCGGGGCTGGGCTGCTGATCGACATGATCGCGCGGCAGGCCCGCCGGGTGGTGGGCATCGACCTGGATGAGAATTTCCACCGCAGTGAAGACAACCTGGACATCGTTCGGGGCGTGGACGAGGCCCGCCGCATCCTGCCGCAAGTCGATACCGCTTTGTGCTTTTCCACCATCGGGCACCTCCATGATGTCGAGGGGATCCTGGACGGACTGGCCACCCTGGTGAAGCCTGGTGGGCACCTGATCATCGGCTGCGTCAACCCGGAAGACATCCTCATCAAGGCGGCCCCTGTGGCCTATGCCAAGGTCTTTTATCGGCAGAATTATCCGAACTGTTTTTCCGCTTCAGGGCTGCGGGCCATGATGGCGCGTCGGGGATTCCGTCACGAGGAGACGAAGTTCGAACAACGCCACGGCTGGGCCAATTTCCTTGGCCACATTGGCATTTCGGCATCCGAGCCGCTGAAGGCCCAGCCCCTGTCCGATGAGCTTTACAAGGCCCTCGTTGAGTCTCAGGGCCTGTCAGACTACATGTACATCACCTTCCAGCGCGATGGGGCCGCCCCGTCATGAGCAGCCTCCGAACCCTCTTCGACCTCAGCGGCCGTGTCGCACTCGTTACTGGCGCCTGCGGGCACCTGGGGCGCGTCATCTGCGAAACATTGGCCGAGCAGGGCGCAGGCATCGTGGCGCTGGACCGCCATGGCACGCAGGCATTCGCTGATGAACTCAGTCAGCGGGGTGTGACGGCCATGGGCCTCGATGTCGACCTGGCCGACGAGCAGGCGGTTCGCGCCGTGCCGGCGCTCATCGAGCAGCGCATGGGCGGGCTGGCCGTCCTGGTCAACAATGCCGCCTTTGTCGGCACCAGCGGCCTGCAAGGGTGGGTCGCCCCATTCATGGCGCAGAGCGCCGACACATGGCGTCTGGCCATGGAGGTGAACCTGACCTCCGCCTTCGTGCTGAGTCAGGCCTGCACACCCTTGCTGAAAGCCAGCGGCCACGGCAGCATCGTCAACGTGGCATCGCTGTACGGCCATCTCGGGCCCGACTGGTCGCTCTACGAGGGCACGGCCATGGGCAACCCGGCGGCCTACGCCGCGAGCAAGGGTGGCCTGATCCAGATGTCCCGGTGGCTGGCCACGACGCTCGGCCCCGACATCCGCGTGAACGCGATCTCGCCAGGGGGCATTGCGCGGGGGCAACCCGATGCCTTCCGACATCGGTATGAGGCCAGGACGCCTCTGCGTCGCATGGGGTGCGAAGATGATTTCAAGGGCATCATCGCCCTGCTGTGCAGCGACGCGTCGGCCTACGTGACGGGACAGAACATCGCCGTGGACGGCGGATGGTCTGCATGGTAGTTGTCACAGCACGGATATTGAGATGATTTCCTCCTTGTTGCTCGCACGCCTGAAGCGATTCGAAGGCATTCACAAAGGGCAGAGCTGCTACATCTTTGGCGATGGACCCTCCCTGAAATGGTTCGACTTGTCTGCCTTCAAGGATCGTCCTGCGATCGCATGCAACAACGTGATGTTCCACAAGGGATTCGATGAGCTGGACGTCTTGTACTACGCCATCGTTGCCCCCTGGCTGTTCTGTCCCATCTGGATGCAACGCCATCGCAACATCCGCGAATTGCGGGGGCTGGCTGCCGCCTATCGGGCCCGCATCCATGCCTCGCCCGACATCGAGTTTTTTCTTGCCTGGTCCAATCGCGGCAGCATAAGGGCCCCCAATGTCACCTTCCTTGGGCGCAAGCTGCCCGCAGGACAGGAACAATACGAACAATTGAACGCTTTCAATTTGTTCGGCGGCGCCTTCAACGCGGCCCTCTCACTGGCCTACTACATGGGCTTCTCCGAGGTGTACCTGGTGGGTTTCGACAGCTGGATCATCCAGCCGGCCCGCAAGTCGCATTGGTACGAACGCGGTGAGGGAGAGTTCTTCGAGCCGACCAACCTCGCGCAAGATTTCTTGAACGCGTTGAAGCCCCGGATGGACATCTATGCTGTCGGGGTGGAGGGCGGTTCGCGCAATGTCAACTATGTTGCTTACGAAACGCTGACCGGGCGCAAGCCCAGCTACACAGAAAACACCAGCTTGCTGACGCCGGAAAGTAGAGCCATTCTTTCCACCTTCCCCGGCTACAGGATCTGACCCCGGGCCTCGGTCCGTCCCGTCATGGAGTTGCCTCAATGAATGATGCCCGTGTGGCGCAGCCCGCAGAGCCCACCGTCATGCCTGTGGACCGGGATGCCTGGTTCGCACAGCTCAACGCCAGCAATTTCATGAATGCTGCGGCCGAGTACCGGGATATCCAGAGCCTGCCGCATGTGCGCAAGATCCTCATCGTCGGGCCAGGGCAAGGCCTGGACGCCGCCATCCTGCGCTGGAAGGGGTACGAGGTGAGCACCATGGACATTGATGAGAAGTTTTCGCCCGATCACCTCGGCAGCGTCCACGATCTTCACATGTTCCGTGACCGGCAATTTGACGTGGTCGTGGCCTCCCATGTCCTGGAGCATCTGCCTGTCAGGTACCTCGATCGCAGCCTGGCGGAGCTGGCGCGGGTGGGGCGATATGCCCTGATTTACCTGCCTGTGGCCGGCCGGCATTTCCAGTGGCGAGTGAAGGCAGATGTCAAAGGCCTCGACAAGACATTCTTCGTGGATGTCTTCAACTACTTCCACAAGCCCGATGGCGAAACCGCTCGATATTGCGCGGGCCAGCATTACTGGGAGCTGGGCTACCGCGGGTTTCGGGTCGCGCAGCTCCGGCGTCGGCTGGCGCAGCATTTCGAAATTTTGAATGCCTATCGCAATGCCGACTGGAATCCCAGCTACAACTTTGTCGTAGGGCCCAAAGTCCGGCCATGAAGATCATCTATTCATTCAACAAAACAGGGTTCGAGGAGGCGTATTGGACACGGGAGATCGCGGGGGCCTCCGGGGATGGCCACCAGTTCATTCCGTTCAACCATGGCCGCTTCGCAGACCCGTCGCGTTATCTGCGCGCGCAATTGCTGGACAACCTGTATTTCGCCCAGGATCCATCGCTCATGCGTCTGTATGCAGAATTGAGCCGATTGATCGGCGAAACGGGGGCAGACGTTTTGCTGGTGGACAACTGCTTTCCCTATCATCCGGAATTTCTGAGGTCCCTGGACATCTACAAGGTGCTCCGCACCACGGACGGCCCGATGACGGCATACGACCGTGATTTCGCATATGTCCATGCGTACGACCACGTGCTCTACCACTCTCCGGCCTACAGCCGTGATCTGACGATGGCGGAAAAGCTCGCCTACTGCGGGGCGAGGCGGGCGGATTTCTGGCCCTTGTGCGCTTTCGATGCGCTGTGTGACAGGACCAAGACAGAGGCAAATATTCTGTCGCACAGGCGGGATATTGATGTCGTCTTTGTGGGGGCGTTGCACCTCAATAAGATGCCCATGCTGGCGAGGGTGAAAAGAGCGCTTGGAAAAAAACTGGAGTTGCGTGGCCTCGCGAGCTGGAAAAAAAACCTATATTTCAACGCTGTTTACGGAGCGCCCGGTTGGGTGCGCCCTTTGCCTTTTGAGGGCTATGTTCCTTTGTACCAAAGGGCAAAGATCGGAATTAATGTCCATAATCGTGGGGACTATACTGTGGGCGGGTATCGACTGTTTGATTTGCCGGCCAATGGGGTCATGCAGATATCGGACGGCGGGGTTTTTCTGGATGCCTTCTTCAAGCCGGGCGTGGAGATCGAATCTTACAAGGATGCGGACGAGCTCATTGACAAGGTGCGCTTTTACCTGGCTCACGATGATGAGCGACAGCGTATCGCCCTCAATGGGTTCAAACGTGTTCAATCCGAATATATGGCACGGGATGCCTTGAGGAGGGCTGCTGCCTTGGCCGAAGACGGACGTCGAGGTCTGCAAAGGTTGGACAGAGTTCGATGAACACCTTGTTGTTCTTGGTGGCGGTGATCGCATCGCTGCGTACGCTGCTGAAACTCGACGAGGGCGACGACCGGACCTTGTTCACGCCCGGCATTCTCATCATTTTGCTGCTGTCATTCTGCTACCTCCTGCCGAGCTTGGTGCTCGTGGGGGGGGCTTTACTCGGTGACGGGTCCGACATCACATTCCCTGAACGCATCTCTGTCTATGGCATCTGCTTCGTGCTGGCTTTCACAGGGGCATATGCTTTTCTGGCGAGCAGATTGCCGGTGATGACCGCTGAAGTCGGTGGGGGGCGGCTACTCATGGGTGAGCGGCGCGCATTTTGGGGGTTCTTGCTTGTTTTTGTCGTCATCAAGGGTACGTTGAAATTTTATGGCGTCGGTGACTCGGACGAATACAGCGATCAGTACTTGGTGCGTCGTACCATGCCCCAGTCTGTTAACCAAATGATCAGCGTTCTGGTGGGCGCACAATGGATGTTCATTTACGCAGCCCTGGCATCTTTTTACAATGGGGACAAAACACTAAAATCTTTTAATGTTGTGTTTGGCATTGGGGCGCTGCTGTTCATCGACATGCTGTTCACGCATTCCAGGTCCGTTTTTGTAACATACACATTCGTGGCGTTTGCTGCATATTGTTTGTATCGCAAACCATTGGGTTTGTGGAAAGAATTGCTGCTGGTGACGCCCTTTTTTGTTGGCATGGGTTTGTTTTCCTTCCTTCGGGTTGACGGGCCGGTGCAGGTGGGGTGGCTGCAGCTCTTGATCCCAGGGGAGTTTGTTTCCATTTATTCCAATGCGCTTCATATGGTTCGTGTAGAGGGCACGCCTGATTTTGTGCCGCCGCCCGGGCTTTCCTACATCGAGGCATTCCTGGTGTTTCTCCCCAAGCAGATATACGCGGGCAAATGGAGCCTGTCTGAATGGTATGTCAATGAATATTTTCCGGCTGTTGCGGAAGCTGGGGGAGGGCTCGCTTTCGGTGTGATCCCGGAGGCCGTGGTGAATTGGGGTGTTCCCAGCATAATTTTTCAAGGGGCGTTTCTTGGTTTGGTTTTCAGGTTTGCTTACGCTTCTGCCAAAGCGGCGCGAGGAAATCCCCGCAGAGGCGTGGTGATCCTGTTTTATTTATATTGTTTTTCCCTTTGCTATCAAGTGATCCGCTCGCACTCCTTCGCCCTTGCGAATGGTTGGTTTGTGGGTTTCCTGCTGCCTGTGCTCCTATTGCGAGAGATCGCACTTTTTCGTCGCCCTTTGACGCAGCGCTGATGATGGTGATTCTTCATTTCATTCCCACCCTCGCGGGCGGCGGCGCGGAACGGCAGTTGGCGATGCTGGCCATCGAGCAGGCGCGGCAGGGTCACCGGGTTCACGTTGGCGTGCGCACCGGTGGTGTGCATGAACAGGCGCTCCGTGATGAGGGCATCGTCGTGCACAAACTGGGAAACCACCGAGGCCCGAGCCCGGTGCTGGCACTCAAGATCTGGCGGCTGGTTCGCCGTGTCCAGCCCCATGTCGTGCAGACATGGTTGATGCAGATGGATCTCGTGGGGGGCGCTGTGGCCTTGCTGTGCGCCGTGCCATGGGTCGGGACGGAGCGCAGCAGCGCCGGTGCATACCAGAGTGCGGGACTGCGTTGGCGCGTCTGGTTGAGGCGCTTTCTCTTCGCTCGGGCGGATGCCATCGTGGCCAATTCCACGATGGGGGCGGCTTACTGGCGCGCGCAACTGGGGCCGACAGCCCGCGTTCATCGCGTCGGGAACGCGATCGATGTGGCCGCCATCCGGGCGGTGGATAGCCTTCACTGTGGGCAGCCCCCGTCCCATCGGCATCAGATCCTGGTGGTGGGGCGGTTGATTGCCTCCAAGGCCCTGGATGTGGTGATCGAGGCCGTGGATGGCTTGCCAGCCGATTGTCCCGTGCAGGTGCGCATCATTGGGGATGGCCCCCTGCACGCCGAAGTCGACGCGGCCATACAGCGCCGCGCCCTGTCAGGTCGTGTGACATTGCACCCGTACAGCGACAAGTGGTGGTGCGAACTGCACCGTGCCGCCGTGCTTGTCAGCATGAGCCGCTACGAAGGGCAGCCCAATGTGGTGTTGGAAGCCATGGCCGCCGGGTGCCCGCTGATCGTCAGTGACATCCCGGCACACCGGGAGATCCTGAACGAAGCGTCGGCACTCTTCGTGCCGGTGGATCATGCACAGGCGCTGGTGTCGGCCTTGCTGGATGTCCTGGCTGACCGCCGAGGCGCAGACCAGCGCGCCCAGCAGGCCTGCGCTCTGGTGGAGCAACTGACGGTTCAGAATGCCAAGAATGCGTACGACCAGGTCTACAGCCTGGCGATGCGCAGGGGAGTGTGACGATGTGTGGAATTGTTGGCGTCGCGGCGAAAGCCGCGGAGGTTTCCAGGGACTGGCTCACGGTGGGGCGAGATGCCATGGCACATCGGGGTCCCGACGATGCCGGCACCTGGTGGTCTGACGATGGGCGTGTCGGCCTGGGGCACCGCCGTCTGGCCATCGTCGATCTGAGTCCCTTGGGACATCAACCCATGCACCACCATGCAGGGGGCCTGACCATCGTCTTCAACGGCGAAATCTACAACCATCTGGATCTGCACCGAGAGCTCAGCGCCAAGGGGCATGTCTTCCGATCCCACAGCGATACGGAAGTGATCCTCGCTGCTTACCGCGAGTGGGGAACATCGTGCCTGGCCCGCTTCAACGGGATGTTTGCCTTCGCGCTCTTCGACGCGTCCGAGCGTCTGCTGTTCATGGCCCGTGACCGGGCAGGGGAAAAGCCCCTGTTCTATCGGCTGTCGGACGGGCGTCTGACCTTCGGCTCGGAGCTCAAGGCGCTGATGCCGGATCCGGCCATGCAGCATCGGGTGGATGTGCTGGCCATGGATCTGTATTTGTCCATGGGCTACATCCCCGGTGACCATTGCATTGTGCAGGGGGTCAACAAGCTGCCTCCCGCACATGCATTGACCTTCCATCTCGATACCGGTGCGCTGCGCCGCTGGCGATATTGGCAGGTGCCGGCATCGCCCGCGCAGCAAGCTCGTGCAGACGAGGAATCGCTGCTTCACGAGCTGGAGTCCTTGTTGGAGGATGCGGTGTCCCGCCAAATGATGGCTGACGTGCCGGTGGGCGTGCTGCTGAGCGGGGGGGTCGATTCGAGCATCATCACAGCCATGGCCGTGCGGGCATCTGGCAAGGTCAAGACGTTCAATGTGGGGTTTCCGGGGTTCGGCAAGTATGACGAAACGCCTCACGCTCGCCTCATTGCCAGGCACTTCGGGACGGAGCACATCGAGCTCAATGCCGGCCAGATCGGCCCGGATCTGCTGCCGAGGCTGGCCCGCCAGTACGACGAGCCCGTGGTCGATTCGTCCATGATCCCGACCTTCCTGGTCAGCCAGCTCGTCCGGCAGCATTGCACGGTGGCTCTTGGGGGGGATGGCGGTGATGAATTGTTCGGCGGCTACGAGCATTACAGCCGATTGCTCTGGACCAAACAGAACATGGGCTGGACCCCTCTATCGCTGCGCCGGGTACTCGCACATGCTGCTCCGCACGTATTGCCCTCGGGCTTCAAGGGCCGGAACTGGCTTCAATCCATCGGCCAGGATCTGGATCACAAGTTGCCTCTGGTGGCTGTTCTGTTCGATGCAGGCATGCGCAAGCGGCTGATGGCTCGTGCGAACCCCTCAGGCTGGCATGTGGCCGCGGAGCGCATCTGGGACGCGCGTGTGCCCGACGATCCCGATTTTCTGACCAGGGTGACGCGCATGGACTTCGAAAACTACATGGCGGAGGACATCCTGGTCAAAGTCGATCGCGCCAGCATGTTGAACTCGCTGGAGTTGCGCGCCCCGCTGCTGGATCACCGGATCATCGATTTCGCCTTTGGCCGGGTTCCTTCGAGTATGAAGGCAACCACAACCGAGAGGAAAATCCTGCTCAAGAAGCTGGCCGGGCGCCTGTTGCCGCCAGAATTCGACAAGCAGCGCAAACAGGGGTTCTCGATCCCGATTGCGCAGTGGCTCCAGGGTGGGCCATGGCGGGATTGCTTCCATGATGTGCTGCTCGATGGTCGGTGCGTGTTTGATCGAAAAGCCGTGACCGACCTGTTGAAGTGGCAGGACCAGGGGCGCAACAACAACGAGCGGCTCTTTGGTTTGGTCATGTTTGAGCTGTGGCGGCGTGAATATGCCGTGTCCATCTGAGGGAATGGTCCATGCACATTGAACTGCTGTCCTTGCTGCGTTGTCCTGTGACAGGGCAGGCGCTGCAACTGGTCGACGCCGAGTATGCGCAGGATGGCCGCGTCCGGTCCGGGCGGCTTGTCTCTGCGGATGGCAGCCGAAGTTATCCTGTTCGCAACCATGTGCCGAGGTTCGTGCCCGAATCGAACTATGCCGACAACTTCGGCATGCAGTGGAACCGGTTCAGTCGAACTCAGCTCGACAGCCATTCAGGATGCCCGATTTCTGCAGAACGCTTCTGGCGCGCCACCGGATGGACGCCGGAGGACATTCGTGGCAAGTGGGTGCTGGACATCGGCTGCGGGTCAGGCCGATTTGCCGAGGTGGCCCTGATGGCCGGGGCAAAGGTTGTGGCGCTGGATTACTCCACTGCCGTGGACGCCTGTCATGCGAACCTGGGCCACCACCCGGGACTGCATGTCGTCCAGGGCGATATTTACGCGCTGCCCTTCGACAAAGGGACCTTCCCGTTTGTCTACTCTCTGGGAGTGCTTCAGCACACACCGGACGTGCACAAGGCCTTTGCCTCACTGCCCCCGATGGTCGCGCCGGGCGGCAGGCTTTGCACCGACTTCTACTGGCGTCGCCTGCGAACCATGCTGCATACCAAGTATCTGCTGCGTCCTTTCACCAAGCGCATGCCACAGGACAAGCTGTTCGCACTGCTCGAAAAAGTGGTGCCGACCTTGCTCGGCGTCAGTCAGGCCTTGGGCAAGGTGCCCTTGGTCGGCCGCTTGTTGCAGAGACTGGTGCCCGTGGCCGACTACACCGGCATCTATCCGCTGACGCCGCAACAGCTGCGCGAGTGGGCGCTGCTTGACACGTTTGACATGCTGGGGCCGCAGTATGACTCGCCCCAGTCTCCAGGCACAATCCGGCGCTGGATGACGGCAGCCGGTCTCAAACAGATCGAAGTGCTGCAAGTCAATCTGCTTGTCATCCGTGGCATGAAACAGGCTGCGAAGGCCTGAGGATGCACCGTTGAAGGTTCTACTCAACCTGCTGGCTGCCACCGCGGGCGGGCAACTTACCCGGGCACGGGCATTCATGGATCGATTCGATCAAGTCATGCCCGGGGCCGAACTGCTGGTACTGAAGGAGCGCGCCGTCCTTCAGGAATATGTCTCGAACAGTCGGCGCAAGGTGATGGATGTCCCGATCGGGCTCGGAAGGTTGAAGGCGGCGCGTCGCATGTGGTGGGAAAACACGGCCATGCACGGGCTCATCCGGCGTGAGAAACCGGATGTGTACCTGACGTTTTCGCATTACCTGCCGGCCATTCCGATCGGGATTCCTTCCGTTGTAGGCGTCTCTAATCTGGCGCCGTTTTCTCAGGAGGCGTGGGCACACGAATCCTGGAAGGTGCGACTCAAGATGCGCTTGCTGCGTCATACCATCGTCGACTCCTGCCATCGGGCAAGTTGCGTGTTGGCGCTGTCACGCACATGTCGGGACGTACTGATATCTCAGGGGGTGGATCCGCATCGCATCGTCGTCACCCCCAACGGGGTCGACCCCTCCTGGGCTGCCCCGCCGAAGCGCGGGGTGGACCTCTCGCATCTGGGCATAAGGCATCCTTATCTGCTGTACGTGTCCCACTTTCATCGCTACAAGAACCACGAGCGGCTGATTCGTGCTTTTGCTGCCTTGCCGAGCGAGATGAAACAAGGCCATCAACTGGTGTTGGTGGGCAAGCCGGAAAACGAGGCCTACTACCACGAGTTGGAGAGGCTGGTGGCAGAACTCGCTCTGCAGGATCAAGTGCTTCTGTGGCCTGGGGCCGATGGTGAAACATTGAGGGCGCTGTATCAGCGGGCCACCTTGTTCCTGTTTCCTTCGCTCATTGAAAACAGCCCGAACATTCTTCTCGAAGCCATGATGGCGGGGGCGCCTGTTGTCGCCTGCAATCTTTCACCCATGCCTGAATTCTGCGAGACGGCAGCGGTCTATTTCGATGCTCAGAACGTCGACAACATGTCCGCTGTCATGAGCGATGCTCTGGGCAGGCCTGAGTTGAGGCAGTCCCTCAGCGACAAAGCGCGCTCGCAGGCGGCCAGATACTCCTGGGACACCTTTGCTCAGCAAATGGCCCGTCACATCGAGATGGCGCTGTCATGAGTCCATCAGCACTTCCTGCCCGGCGTGCCATGACTGAACGGCCTTTGCTCGCCTTGTGCATGTCCATCATCGTGGCGCTCGTGGCGCTTCATGCGTACAACGCGCGTCGGATCCAGGCAGAGGATTTTGCGCTCGGCAAACAGAACACAAGCCGGACCGAAAGCTGGGATGGCCTGCCCATGACGGCGCACAGTGTTGCCGGCGTCATGGCGCTGGTGCGGGATCACCAGTTCCGTGACCAGGCCAAGAATGGCAGCCAGCCGCGCAAGGTCGGCTGGTTCGGCAATTCCCAGCTGCACACGATCAACCAGTTCAAGCAGGGCCAGCACCTTGCTCCTTTTTGGCTGCGACAACTTTCGGATTGCGGCGGATGCATCCAGCCACTCGGCCTTTCTCTCGCCAATGCCAATCCGCAGGAGGTCAGAGTGCTGAGCACATACGTTGCACACGAACTGCCGCTCGCTGCTGTCATCTACGAAGTGGAGTTCATGGGCTTTCGCGAGGACGCTTTACGTGGTGAATTCAAGCTTCTGGCCGATCATCAGCCTCTGTTGGCACTGTTGGGCGATGCGCCCGCATCACAGGAGTTGAAAGCGCTGGCGGCCTTGCGGAACGACAAGGATGGTGTCGCCAAGGAGCGTGAGGATGGCGCAGCGGCAGTTGCATTCCAGGAACGTGTGGAGAGCCGTCTGAGTGAAGGGCTTGGAGAGGTCTCGCAACTCTGGGCAGATCGCGCCCATCTGCGCACCACGTTGCTCGGAGATCTCTTTACCCTGCGAAACCGCGTCTTCCATATCAGCTCCCAAAGTCAGCGCAAGATCATCCGCCCCCGGTATGTGCGCAACATGGAGGCATTCGAAGCAATGCTCGCCCACTTTGAGCAGGCGCGCGTGCCGGTCGTGCTCTACTTCGCGCCGATTCGGGGCGACAAGCCTTTGCCCTATGACCACGCCGAGTTTCGCGAGTGGCAGTCCGATGTCCATCGCATCGCACACCGCCACGGCGCCAGGCTGTTGAACCTGTCCTCACTGGTGCCAGCGCAAGCCTGGGGCAGCAATTTCGGCGAAGACATCGATTTCATGCACTTTCAGGAGCCGGGGCATCGACTGGTGGCTCAGGCCTTGTGGCCGGAAGTGCGTGACGTGCTGGGTTTGTGATGCTGTTCAACTCCCTGACCTACCTCACTTTCCTGACGCTGACTGTGGGCGTCTACTGGTTCATTCCTGCAAGATGGCGGATGGGACTGGTCTTGCTGGCAAGCCTGTTCTTTTATGGCTTCTGGCGGGTCGAATTTCTATTGCTGATCTGCTTCTCGGCTTTCGTGGACTACTACTTCTCGCTGAAGATTCACGACGAGACCCGGCTCATTCGCAGGCGCTATTTGCTCTGCATTTCCCTGGCCATCAATCTGGGGTTGCTCGTGTACTTCAAGTACACGTATTTCCTGGCCGAGAATGCTGTTCGACTGGGTGCGATCTTCGGGCAATCCTGGGAATTTGCCTTACCTGACATCATCCTGCCCTTGGGCATCAGCTTCTATACCTTCCTGTCGATCAGCTATACGGTGGATGTGTACCGCCGTACCTTCGAACCGATCCGGCATTTCGGGGTCTACCTCACCTACGTGATGTTCTGGCCTCACATGATCGCGGGCCCCATCCTGCGAGCGCACGAACTCATTCCCCAGGTGGCGCGGCTGGGGCTGCCCCGTATGGATGAAATGATGGCAGGCCTGCGATATGTCCTGATGGGCCTGTTTCTGAAAGTCGCTCTGGGAGATCAGTTGGCACCTTGGGTGGACGAAGCATTCGCGGCCGATCCTCGACACCTGGGCGGGCTGGACGTGTGGACAATGGCATATGCCTTTGGCCTCCAGATTTATTTCGATTTCGCCGGCTACAGCATGATCGCAATTGGCTCGGCGCTGCTGATCGGGGTGCAACTGCCCGAAAACTTCAACTGGCCATATCTTGCAACGTCGCCGCGCGATTTCTGGCGACGCTGGCATATCACCCTGTCCTCTTGGATTCGAGACTATCTCTACCTGCCCCTGACAGGTGCCACATTCCAGGGCACATCAGGGGGGGGCATCGATGTCCTCAAGAGTGAGCGTCAGTTGACTTTCTGGCGCATGAACATCGCCCTGTTCCTTACCTGGTTCACCATGGGGCTCTGGCACGGCGCAGCGTGGAAATTCGCTTTTTGGGGCGTCTGGCATGCCACCGTGATCTTCCTTTACCGCATCGCCGCTCCGTATTTCGCTGGCTGGCGTGGTTGGAGCAAGAGTCTGGCCGGCTGGTTCGTGACGATGCCAATCATGATGCTGGGCTGGGTGCCATTCCGTGCGGCGTCCTTGGACGCGGCCCTGATGATGATGTCGAAGGTGCTGGATCTGGGGAGCTATCGCTCGCTTGCCTTCCGGGAGAATTTCTATCTTCTGTCGTTCGTGCTGATGCTGGGCATGCTCCTGAGCGGGTTGGCCGTTCACGCGCGTGTTGGCTTGCTGAAGGCGCCAAGCGTGAGATGGTGGGGGCAGCATGCGGTGCTGGCCGTTGTCTTCTTTGCCGTGTTTATTTTCCTTCGGCCGGTCAGTCAATTCATCTATTTCCAGTTTTAGGAGCCCGCGTGACATACGTTCTGGGGATCAATGCCTACCATGGCGATTCATCGGCCTGTCTGGTCAAGGACGGCGTGCTTGTTGCTGCTGCCGAGGAGGAGCGCTTTCGCCGCATCAAACATTGGGCTGGTTTCCCGTCCCAGTCGATTGCCTATTGCCTTCAAGCCCAGGGCATCACTTTGTCGGACGTTCAGCACGTCGCCATCAATCAGGATACGAAGGCCAACCTGTGGAAGAAGGTGGGTTTCACCCTGGCGCGGCGGCCCGATCTCAGCCTGGTGCTCGATCGCATCAAGAACAAACGTGAACGCGCCAATCTGAAGGATGAGTTGCGGCAGGCATTTCCTGACGAACGGTTCATCGGCGAAGTGCACGAGGTGGAGCATCACCTGGCCCACCTCGGCTCCGCTTATCTGGTGTCGCCCTTCCAGGAAGCCGTGGTGGTGTCTGTCGATGGTTTCGGTGACTTTGCCAGCGCCGCGTGGGGCGTGGGCCGAGGGGGGGAGGTCACCGTGGAAGACAAGGTGTACTTCCCGCATTCCCTTGGCATGTTCTATCAAGCGTTGACGCAGTATCTTGGCTTCCCTCACTATGGTGACGAATACAAGGTCATGGGGCTGGCGCCATATGGCCGGCCCCTGTTGCTGGACAAGATGCGCCAGATTGTCCGTCTGCAAGACGATGGTTCATTCCGGCTCAATCTTGATTACTTCCGCCATCACCGTGAGAAGATCGATTACGAGTGGGAGCATGGCGAGCCCAAGGTCGGTCATCTTTTCGCCGCCTCCTTGTGTGATTTACTGGGGCCCGCGAGGGAGCCGGGCGAGGCCTTGACCCAGTACCACAAGGACATCGCCCGCTCCGTCCAGGCCATGTACGAAGAGGCCTTCTTCCACCTTTTGAATGCGCTTCACCGACGCCATCGCCTGGATCATCTCGCGCTCGCCGGGGGATGCGCCATGAACTCGGTGGCCAACGGAAAGGTGTACCAGAACACGCCATTCAAACGTGTGTACATCCAGTCGGCGGCAGGGGATGCGGGCGGCGCCATTGGCGCAGCCTTTGTGATCGCCAGACAGCTGGCACCTGCCACCTCAGCGGCCTCGCGTTTCGTCATGGACCACGCCTATTGGGGGCCAGAGGCTACCGACGAGGAGATCGGTGCCTTGTTGAGCCAGCACGACGCTGAGCTGAATGCGCAGGAATGTGTGGTGACCAGAATCGACGATGAAGGCGAGCTGTGCGCGCGCGTCGCCCGGGCCATTTCCGAAGGCAAGGTCATCGGGTGGTTCCATGGTCGCATGGAGTGGGGCCCTCGCGCGCTGGGACACCGCTCCATACTTGGCGATCCTCGACGAGGGGACATGAAAGACATCCTCAACTTGAAGATCAAGCGACGCGAGTCCTTCCGCCCATTTGCGCCATCGGTCTTGCGAGAGGCGGTATCCGCTTGGTTCGAGCAAGATGACGACGTGCCGTTCATGATGCAGGTCTTCTCTATTCGTGAAGCCAAGCGTGCCTTGATTCCTGCTGTCACCCATGTGGATGGTTCGGGGCGTCTTCAGACTGTGGACGGTTCGACCAGTCCTCGCTATCACCGGTTGATCCGCTGCTTTGCGGACCTGACGGGTGTGCCCATGGTTCTCAACACCTCGTTCAACGAAAACGAACCAGTGGTCTGCCGACCGAAGGAGGCGCTGGATTGCTTCTTGCGTACCCGTATGGACGTGCTGGTGCTCGAAAACTGGCTGGTCGAGCGGCGAAGTGCCAGCGGCGATGTGGCCGGGTCGTGATGCCCCCCCATGAAGTTCGTCTTCATTAACCGGTATTTCTATCCCGATCTCTCGGCCACCAGCCAGTTGCTCACAGACTTGGCGGTGGCCTTGGCCGCGGCCGGCCACGATGTTCACGTTGTGACCAGTCGTCTTCTTCATGACGACTTGGATCGACGCTTGCCGTCTGTGGAGCAGATATCCGGCGTGAATGTGCACCGGGTATGGACCTCCCGATTCGGTCGGGCGAGGCTGGCTGGACGTGCCGTGGATTACCTCACCTTCTATGCCAGCGCGGGCGGCTGTCTCCTCCGGCTTCTGAAGCGGGGAGATGTACTCGTGATCAAGACCGATCCACCCTTGATCGGGTTGATTGCAACCCCCTGCGCCCGCGTGAAAGGCGCCAAGGTGGTCAATTGGGTGCAAGACCTTTTCCCCGAGGTGGCTCAGCAACTGGGGCTCAAGGTGACATCAGGGGTGGTGGGCCGATGGCTGCTGGCATGGCGGAACGCCTGTCTCCGTCGGGCCGATATGAATGTGGTGCTTGGTGAGCGAATGGCCGATCGCCTCAGCGCTTGTGGCGTGGCGCCGGAGCGCCTGCGCATCATTCACAACTGGGCCAACGGCGATGCGATCATGCCGTTGGGGCGCCGCGAGAACTTCCTGCGGGAGCGCTGGCAGCTGGGAGACGCTTTCGTCGTGGGGTACTCAGGTAATCTGGGGCGAGCCCACGAGTTTGACGCTTTGCTTTCCGCCGCCACGCTGCTTCGTGATCGAAGCGATATCGTCTTTCTCATCATCGGCGACGGACATGCGCGCGCTGCACTGGCATCCGCTGTGTCGAGCCGGGGCTTGACGCAAGTGCGGTTTCAGCCATATCAGCCGCGTGAGATGCTGCCCTACAGCCTGACCTTGTTTGATGCGCACCTCGTGTCGTTGCGCCCTGAACTGGAGGGGCTGATCGTGCCCAGCAAGTTGTATGGCGCGTTGGCAGCAGGGCGGCCTGTCGTGTTCATGGGGGACCCGGATGGCGAAGCGGCCAGGGTGGTAAGGCAATGCGATTGCGGTGTGACCGTTGCCCCAGGAGACGGGCAGGCGCTCGCCAGGACGATCCTTTCGTGGTGCGACGATCGCCAGAGACTGGCGTCACTGGGGGAACATGCGCGCGAAGCGTTTGTTCAGCGCTTTTCCCGCCAGCATGCGCTGGCCCAATGGGCTCATACGATGGCGCAACAGGCTCAGGTTCTCTCTGCCTGAACCACAGAATCTGACCGACGCGTGGCCTCCGGTTCAGCGCTGTGCAGGCTCCTGTAGGCCACCCAATAAAAAGCGACGAAAACCAGACAAGCCAGCATCGCCAATGATGTCTGGCGATAGGTCAGCACGGCGAGGATCGGACAGGTTGCCACCACAGCCCAGATGACCGAGCTGCTAAAGCCGTGTCGCAGCCACATGGGGCTGAACGGGGGCAATTGCTGACTGGTCACGTGTTTGTACACGAGGTGGTGCATGTGCGTCATGTCAGGTCTGCCGCTGCTGACCCGATGGACCACATGCCGCCGATAGATCGAGAAAAGGGTTTCCCAAACGGGATAGATGCAGCACAAAAGTACGGCCCAGGTCGACACCTCTGGATTCCGAATCAAAAGCAGTACCCCGCATTCGGCCAGCCAGAACCCGGCCAGATAGGCTCCCCCATCTCCGAGGAAAATGCGTCCGAAAGGGAAGTTGAGCAAAAGGAATCCGATGAGCGCAGCGATGCCCCAAAGGCAGAGCTTCATCACCGTGACGTCTCCCACTTGCCAAGCGATGGCCGCCAGCCCAGCGAGCATCAACGCCACGGATCCGGCGGCCAGGCCGTTGAGCCCGTCGATGATATTGATGGCGTTTGTCATCCCGCCCACGGCAAAGCAGGTAAACAGCACGGAAACTGGCGCGATGGCCATCCACCCATCGACGAGGGGTGTGTCCAGTCTTGTCAAGTGAGCCTGCAGCACCCAGGCCGCCAACGCGGCGGAGATGAAGGAAGCATGCAACCTCGCTCGCACAGACACCGATTTGGTCAGGTCTTCCATGAAACCGGCCCCGAAGCAGGGCGCGGCACACAGCAGCAACTGAATGACAAGGGGATAGGTCTTGCCCCCGAGCACGAAGCTCACGGCGGCACCGATGGACAGTCCCACGATCAGGCCAAGGCCACCAACCCGTGGCACGGGAGCCTGATGGACCTTCTGGGCGCCCGCCAAGTCGTGGTCTAGAGAATGTTTACCATGCCACCTTTGTGTCAGTACCAGCAATGCACACATGGCGAAGCTGCTGGCCAACACGGAAGCTAGACCCCACATAACGACAGTCGTACTCACGATGTCAACCCTGCACTTGTTCCGGGCGCCACGCTTTGGCGGGGCGCCTGTTCTTATTGGTCAAAAATGGGCTCACGGCGCCGCTCGCCGGCCTGGACCTGGATGTGGTCTCAGCTACCTTCATGTCAGTGGATGTGCTTCCATGCGGGGGTCAATGGGCGCCAATTGTTGCGAAATGTGTATTGCACTGCAACATGCATACATCCTAGAGCTTTCAGGGATGCTTTCAAGTCCAGTAACCGCAAATTCACGTGGCTTTTTCGACATCCGTTGGTCAACGACTGCGGCAAGTCCACAAAAGTGGATTCCGGCGCCGTTGTGCATTGCATCATGAGGCAATTGGCGGCAATATCGCGCCGGGACGTCCATGTCGTAACCCGGGCGACTGCACTTCTTTGCTCTCTTCATCTTCGAAAGGGTCGGAAATGAAACATCTCATGATCGCGCTCAGTCTGTTTGCGAGTTCCACGCTCGCCATGGCGCAAAGCCAGTCCTTACCTGCTGCGGGACGATCCGCGGATTCGCCCGCCAATGCGGTCAATGAGATGCCTCCCGGTGCGGGCCCCACTGGGGCTGCCGGCGCCAGCACTGGAGGCGGCGGGGGCGCAGCAGTGGGTGGTGCCGGTGCAACGGGGGGAGCTGTCGGTGGCATGACGGCAGTCAACATTGCGGCGGGCGCCGTGGTGGTCGGTGCGGCGGCCGCTGTTGCTACCGATAACAACGACAATGGCTCCTCAGGGACAACCGGGACTCAGTGATGTACGCGCGAAGGCACGCTGTGAGCCTTCTATGTGCTCGCGCCCCGCGGTGAGGGGCAAGATGGCAGTCTCCGCATCGTTGTCCCCCGGGACCGCCTTCTTCTGGCCCGCTTTGCGGGCCTTGTCATTCATTGCGGCACTTGGCACGCTGTCATTGTCATTGCAAGGCTGCGCCAGCAGGCAAAAGGCGAGTGCCGCGGCCTTGCGTTCCGTGCTTTATCACAACGAGGAGGTGGACTCGTCCCCACTCCGCCCTGATTTGAGGTACCTCCGCGTTACGCTGAATGGCAAGGCCATGCTCATGGTGCTGGGATATGTTGATCACAACGAACATGGAGAGGCGGTCGAAGTCTGGTACAGCGGGGACGGAGAGGTGCTCCGCCTGAATGCCGGCCGGCTTGCAGGGCTTTCTGGTTCGCCCGTGGAATGGACAGGCGTGCGCTTTCGGCCCGCGCCGCCCCCGTGGACCCAGATTGGAAAGAGCACGTTCTTCGTCCGGCATTTCGACCAGATGCCTGGCTACTTGTGGAATCGGAAGCAGCAGGTTCGCCTTGACGTGATTGCGCAACCTCCGCGTACCCAGGCGCCGGTCTTCACGAACACGCCACTGGTGTGGTTCGAGGAGGTCGTCGACCAGACTGTGGGAGGGGCTCTGTCTCCGGCCCGCTATGCCATGGCGCCTGGGGATGTCCAGCCTCTTTATGGCGAGCAATGTTTGCAGGAGGCGTTCTGCCTCAGTTGGCAGCGTTGGCCACCCACCTTATTGCCAGGGCCAAAGTGAAGACGAGGCAACCGTTTTGACCCAGAAGAACAAATCCAGTACGCAAAACGACAAATTCAGATGGATGGTATGGACTGCGACCCTGGCGACGCTTGCCCTGCATGCCGTTGAAGGCGCAGCGCAAGAGCTTCCGTTGAGGGCTTCCGATACTGAGTCCATCGTTGTCCAGCGGGCGCTGCGGCTCAGTGACTGGTTGATCTCACGCCCCGACGCCATGACCACGTCTCAGGGGGACGCCGTCCATCTGTCTTGGTTGTCCAGCGGGCGCGTGGCAGCGCAACGAGATCAGCAGCAGGAACTGGTTCTGAGGCTGAAAGGACGCTTTTCAGCGCTTGCAGCTTTATTGGAGAGCATGCCCGCCACAGGCAGAATCCCCTTCTCCAGGTTTGACGCGCGTTGGTTGGAGGTCCACCCGGCGTTTGATCCCGTTCTTCAGCCAGGCGATCGGATCGTCCGTACCCCCCGTCCAGGATGGCTGACGGTGTTGTTGCCATCGGGCCACCTGTGTCAGGTCCGGCACCAACCGGGGGCGACTGTTCAGGCGTATTTGGCCGCTTGCGCCGTCAATGGCGCTGACCGCGCTTGGGTGATTCAGCCCGATGGCTCGGTATCGGAAGTGGGTGTGGCTTCGTGGAGCGAGACATTGCAGTCGGAGCCGGCTCCCGGCGCCTGGATCTGGGCCCCAGAGCGAACCGTTGACGTGTCCGAACGGGAGTCGCGTGCTTTGGCAAAGTTCCTTGCAACGCAGGTCGCGCCGCCAGCCGCCTATCCGTGGCGGCAAGCACGCCGCATTTCACTCGATGCCGAGGCATCAAGCGGCGCAGCCCGGGCCCCTCGAGGCTTGTATGTCAGCAGCAATCAATGGGGGACAGTCGGTTTGCTTCAGACGCCCACCGCTCGAATGGAGGCGGAGGGCACGGCAGCGCTGATGTATGGTCGTACAGCGCCGTATGGGGTGTTGAAGGCGCGATTGCAACCGGTCGAGTGGCTCTCGTTTGATTTTGGCTACGTGAACATCAGCGATTTGCGCTATGGCCCGGCCGCACTGAGTGGGGACCAGTCCTACAAAGATAAAAGCGCAGACCTCAAGGTGCGCATTTTCTCGGAATCCTTCTGGGTGCCCCAAATCGCGCTGGGACTGCGCGATCTGCTGGGGACGGGTTTCTTCGCCAGCGAATACCTGGTTGCCAGCAAGCGTTTCGGTGATGTGGACATCAGCGGCGGCCTGGCTTTTGGCTATATGGGAGGACGCCAGGACATCGGAAACCCTCTGGGCAAGATGTGGCCCCGCTTCCGGTCGCGGCCGGGGCCCGGAAGCCAGCAGGGTGGTGAGTTCAATACGCGGGGTTACTTCCGCGGGCCGGCGGCCTTTTTTGGTGGCATGCAGTATCAGTTGCCTTGGGATAGATGGTTGCTGAAGTTGGAATACGAAGGAAATGACTACGAGCACGAGCCAGCAGGGAGACCCGTTCATCAGTCTTCACCATTCAATCTGGGGCTCATCTACCGCTGGACGCCGTGGCTTGACCTTGCTGTGGGGCTAGAGCGGGGCAACCGCGCCGCATTCATGCTTTCTGCGCACACGCAACTCGACGGATTGAAGACGTTCAAATACCTGGATCCGAAACGCTTGCCGGTGGCGCCAGCCCCTGCCTCTGCGGTGGTGCCAGCCGCCCAGACGGCCCGCGACATCGAACGCCAGGCAGATGTGCACGTGACAAGCATTGACACAGACGGCTTGCGGATGACGGTCACTCTTTCGAATCCAGAAGTCGGCTACTTGCGTCCGATGGTGAACAAGGTCGCTGCCGTGGCTCACAGAGATGCCGCGGCACAGGTGGAAAAGATTTCGGTGCGGCTGGCGCAGCAAGGCGTACCTGTTTCGGAGATCGACATCGACCGAAAGCAATGGGTGCGTGAACGCACAGAATATGTGCCTGATGCTGAGGGGCTTGCGTCGATGTCGAGCAGGCCCGTGCCCCGGCAGGTTGAACGCGCTGAGACCCCACAGGGCCAGACGCCGTATGCATCAGACCCATCGGCTTTGTCGTACGGATTGGCGGTGTACTATCGCCAGAATCTCGGTGGCCCGGATGGCTTCTTGTTGTACCAGCTCGGCACTGACTTTCAGGCCCAGTGGCAACTCGGGCGAGGTACGTGGCTGGCGGGGACAGCGCGCTTGCGACTGCTCGACAATTACGAGAACTTCAAGTACACGGCGCCAAGCCAACTTCCCCGAGTGCGGACGTATGTGCGCGAATACCTGCTGACAGAGCGGCTGACGTTGCCGCACCTCCAGATCAGCCAGTTGGGCCAGTTGGGCAGCGGAGGGGACCACTTCTACCTCGCCTACGCGGGCTTGCTTGAAAGCATGTTCGCCGGCGTAGGCGGCGAGTACCTTTATCGCCCCGTCAACAGTCGGCTCGCCATGGGCGTGGACGTGAACCGCGTGCAGCAGCGGGATTTTGACCAGCGGTTGTCGATGCGGGATTACAAGGTCACCACAGGCCACGTGACCGCCTATTGGGATACCGGCTTATCCGACGTGTTGCTCAAGCTCAGTGCCGGTCGCTACCTTGCGGGGGACACCGGTATGACTGTGGACGCGTCCAGAGTGTTCCGCAATGGCGTCTCGATCGGCGCATATGCCACCAAGACCAATGTGTCAGCCCAGCAATTTGGAGAGGGCTCCTTCGACAAGGGCGTCTACGTCAACATCCCGTTTGACGCCATGTTGCCGCGTTCAGGCAGCGGCACGGCTTCCATCGTGTACGCCCCCCTCATCCGTGATGGTGGGGCGAAACTGGCGCGTCGTTTCACATTGTTCGAGCTGACGAAAGCACGTGACCCTCGTGCGCTGGAATTTGGTGATGGGCAAGAGCGCTGAGGCCGTGGTCGTGGCGCAGGCAGCTCAAGCGCCGGGGTCGTCCAGCAGATCTTCCGTCGCAGGCTTGGCCTCGACCCGGTACTGCTCGCTCGCCCACGCCCCCAGATCGATCGCCTTGCAACCCTTGCTGCAAAAGGGCCGGTAGGGGTTGTCGGTGCTGTAGAGATGCATTTCGCCGCACGAGGGGCAGCGCACTTTCAGCGGCTTGTCCGCATTGCGCGGGGCTGCGGCGTTGGAGGGAGGCGGTGTCTGCGAAGCCATGACAAAGCGTGAGAAGGGCGCAGTGATCACGCGCACAAGGTCAGTTCAAACCCCGCATCGATGTCCGACGCGATCTTGAGCTTGCCATCGGCCTCCGGGCGCATGAGACGGATGGAGATCATCAGGCGGTTGGCGCTGATCTCGGGGATGAGGCCCAGTGCCGGATCAATGCGCAGGCGAAGCAACTGGAACGGTCGGCTTTCCTTGAGGCTTTGCTGGTACTGTCCGCAAGGCGCGGCCACCATCTGGGCATGTCCGGCATCACGCAGCAGGCCCAGCATCAACGTGAGGGCTTCGGCCATGGGCGTGAGCGTGCCGACCCATTGCTGAAGGTCGGCCTGACGTTTGGCGGCGGGCTCCTGTTGCCACGCGTAATAAGAGGGCAGGTCGAACTCGCAGGTGCCGCCGGGGATGCTGATGCGGCTGCGGATGCTCATCAGCCACTCGTTGTTCGACAAGGATTGGCCCGCCTTGCCCGGTTGATTGTTCAACGCGGCATAGACGCGCTCCAGCCGCGCGAGGACTTCATCGAGCACCGACTCCTGGATGGCCGGATTGCCGCGGTAGCCCATGAACTGGGTCTTGTAGCGTTCCAGGTCGCGCAGCAGATCGCTCTTGAGATCGGCGCGGGAAGCCACGTCCATGATTTCGAAGATGGTGGCCAGCGCGTAGTGATGGTCTACCGCGGCTTCCCGCCACATCAGGATGCTCAGCCGGGTGAACAGATGTTCCAGCCGCAGCATGGTTCGGATGCTTTCGCCGAAAGGGTATTCGTAGAGGATCAACGGGCCACCTGCCTCAGTTACGACATCACAGCAGTGATTGTTTCACAGACCGGCGCATTTCCCCAGCATGGATTGCATCGTTGGCGTCAAGGCGACGCACCTGGTGAAACGGCCGCAAGCTGTTGCCACAACTGCCAGATGCGATCCACTTCCTGCTCCAGCGCGTCCAGGCTCAGGCCGTCGTTGGTGATGACATCATCGGCGACCTGCAGCCGAGTCTCCCGGGAAGCCTGCTTGGCCATCACCTTTTCCACCGCTTCACGCGGCCAACCCGAGCGGGCCATGACGCGCGAGATCTGGGTTTCCGGCGCGCAGTCGATCACGAGGACACGGTCGACGATGTCGCGCCAGCGGCGGCCGGACTCTGCCAGCAGCGGCACGTCGAAGACGATGTGCTGATCCGGGCGCGCTTGCGCTGCAGCCATTTCGGCATGCAGTCCGATGAGCGGGTGCAGGATGTGTTCGAGGCGCGCCAGGGCCTGCGGGTCGGCGAAGGCCAACTCGCGCATCCGGTTGCGGTCCATGGCGCCTTGGGCGTCCACCATGTCCGGCCCGAAGGCCTTGGCGATGGCCTCCATCGCGGCGCCCCCAGGGGCTGTCAGCGCGCGGGAGATGGCATCCGTGTCGACGATGTGGGCGCCCAGTTTGTTCAGCATGCCGCTGACGGTGGATTTGCCGCTGCCAATGCCGCCCGTCAGGCCAATGACAAGCCGTCCGCGACGGTGACGGTGACGGTGTGTCACGCCCAGCCCAGCCAGCCCATCACGGCACGCGAGCCGGCCAGCGTCACGACCAGGCCTGCACCTGCAAGGAAGGGGCCATAGGGCACGTAGACGCCTTCACGCAACTGGCCCGTCAGCTTCATGCCGATGCCGATGATGGCGCCGAGCACGGAAGAGGCCAGCACGATGGGCAGGATCATGGTCCAGCCCAGCCAGGCGCCGAGTGCGGCCAACAGCTTGAAATCGCCATAGCCCATGCCTTCCTTGCCGGTGGTCTTTTTGAAGAGCCAGTAGACCGACCAGAGGGACAGGTAGCCGGCTACCGCGCCCCAGACCGCCTCCTTGAGCGGCAGGTTCCAGCCCAATGCAGAAGCGATCAGGCCGGCCCAGAGCAGAGGCAGCGTCAGGTCATCAGGCAAAAGGGTGGTGTCCCAGTCGATCATGGCCGCCGCCACCAGCACGGCCACAAAGCCGCACCACAGCAGGGTGGTGGGCTGGGCGCCGAAGCGCCAGCCACAGGCGGCAAACAGCAGTGCGGTCGCCAGTTCGACCAGGGGGTAGCGAACCGAAATGCGGGCGCCACATGCAGAGCATTTGCCTCGCAGCACGAGCCAGCTCACCAGCGGGATGTTCTCGTACCAGCGGATCTGGTGGCCGCAGGCCGGGCAGCGTGAGCGCGGCTTGGACAGGGTCAGGGGCTCACCCGCCTCGGTGGCCTCAGGCAGCTCCAGCATGGCTCGCGCATCCGCCTGCCACTGCTGCTCGAGCATCTTGGGCATGCGGTGGATCACCACGTTGAGGAAGCTGCCGATGCAAAGGCCCAGCACAGCCAGGCCCCAGGGCGTGAGGACGATCTCGGTCAGGACCGGCAGGAGGTTGTCCGTCATGCCTTGCGTCAGACCACCTGGCCCAGCTTGAAGATCGGCAGGTACATCGACACCACGATGCCGCCAATGATGGTGCCCAGGATCACGATGATGAAGGGCTCCATCAGGCTGGACAGGGCCTTGACGGCCTCGTCCACTTCCTCTTCGAAGAAGTCGGCCGCCTTGCCCAGCATCTGGTCGAGCGAGCCGGATTCTTCGCCGATGGCCGACATCTGCAGCACCATCACCGGGAAGATGTTGGCGTTGCCCATGGCCGTCGTCAGGCTGGTGCCGGTGGAGACCTCTTTCTGGATCTGCTCGGTGGCATCGGCGAACACGGCATTGCCGGCAGCGCCGCCCACGGAATCGAGCGCTTCGACCAGCGGCACGCCCGCTGCAAACATGGTGGAGAGCGTGCGCGTCCAGCGGGCCACGGCCGATTTGAACAGCAGATCGCCGAAGACCGGCATCTTCAGCAGCAGGCGGTCCATCTTGCGCTGCATCGGTACCGAGCGCTTCCAGGTCTGGAAGAAGAAGTACAGGCCGCCCCCGATGGCGCCGAAGATGGCCCACCAGTACGAGACGAAGAAGTCCGACATGGCCATCACGAACAGCGTGGGGGCGGGCAGGTCGGCGCCGAAGGAGGTGAACACTTCCTTGAACGCCGGGATCACGTAGATCATGATCACCGACACCACCACGAAGGCCACCACCAGCACGGCAATGGGGTAGGTGAGGGCCGACTTGATCTTCTGCTTGATGGCGATCGTCTTTTCCTGGTAGGTGGCCAGGCGATCAAGCAGGGTTTCCAGGATGCCCGCAGCTTCACCGGCTTCCACCAGGTTGCAGTACAGCGCATCGAAGTACATCGGGTGCTTGCGGAAGGCTTGCGACAGGCTCGTGCCGGTTTCCACGTCGCCGCGGATGTCATTGAGCAGCTTGGTGACGCGCGGGTTGGTCGAGCCGCGCGCGACGATGTCGAAGGCCTGCAGCAGCGGCACGCCGGCTTTCATCATGGTGGCCAACTGCCGCGTGAAGATGGCGATGTCCTTCGGCTTGATGCTGCCGCCGCCAGACAGACGGCGCTTCTTGACCTTCTGGACCAGGATGCCCTGGCGGCGCAGTGTGGCGCCCACCATGGCTTCGCCTCCGGCACGCATTTCACCGCGAACGACCTTGCCGTTGCGGTCCTTGCCTTCCCATTCGTAAATCTGCTCTTGGGTTTTGTTGGCGGTAGCCGTGGCCATGAGGAAACTCCGTGCTGCGAAACCGTGAAATGCGTCGCTGTAATCGGTGTAAGTACTGGTTTTTACTCGTTGGTCACAGCGATGACTTCTTCCAGCGAGGTCAGTCCGGCCTTGACCTTGACCAAGCCGGATTCGCGCAAGTCTCGCACGCCTTCGCGTTTGGCCTGACTGGCAATATCCATGGCTGTGCCCTGACTGAGAATGATGCGTTGTATTTCTTCACTGATGGGCATGACTTGGTAAATGCCGACCCGCCCTTTGTAACCGTTGTTGCAAGCTGAGCAACCAATTGCCTTATATGGTTTCCAGCTGCCATCCAATTCTGCTTCCTTGTATCCGGCGCGCAGCATGGCCTCTCGGGGATATTCGGCAGGCGCCTTGCAGTTTTCGCACAATCTGCGGGCCAGACGCTGGGCCGTGATCAAAATCACGCTGGAGGCAATATTGAACGGGGCCACACCCATGTTCATCAGACGGGTCAGCGTGGTGGGGGCGTCATTGGTGTGCAGGGTGGACATCACCATGTGACCGGTCTGGGCGGCCTTGATGGCGATGTCGGCCGTCTCCAGATCCCGAATTTCACCCACCATGATCACGTCGGGATCCTGCCGCAGGAAGGCTTTCAGTGCCGTGGCGAAGTTCATCCCCGCCTTGTCGTTGACGTTGACCTGGTTGATGCCGGGCAGGTTGATTTCCGCCGGATCTTCCACCGTCGAGATGTTGACCCCGGGCTGGTTCAGGATGTTCAGGCAGGTGTAGAGCGACACCGTCTTGCCCGAGCCCGTCGGGCCGGTCACCAGCACCATGCCGTACGGCCGGTGGATGCAGTTGAGCAGGCGCTCTTTTTCGGCTGGCTCGTAGCCAAGGGCCTCGATGCCCAGCTTGGCAGAGGACGGATCCAGGATCCGGATCACGATCTTTTCGCCAAAGAGCGTGGGCAGCGTGCTGACGCGGAAGTCGATGGCCTTGCTGCCGAACTTCAGTTTCATGCGGCCGTCCTGCGGCACGCGTTTTTCTGCGATGTCCAGCTTGGAGATCACCTTGATGCGCGAGGCCAGCTTGTCCTTGATGGCAATCGGTGGCTGGGTGATTTCGCGCAACTCGCCGTCGACGCGGAAACGCACGCGGTAGTTGTACTCGTAGGGCTCGAAGTGCAGGTCGGACGCGCGCGCGTTGATGGCGTCGATCAGCATCTTCTGCAGAAAGCGCACGACCGGGGCATCTTCCACCTCGGCGGCCACTTCGTTTTCAGGCGTCGGCGAGGTGACGTCATCGGTGACGTCGAACTCGAAGTCACTGGAGGCCAGCGCCTGGAGTTGGTCCTCTGTGGTGGCGTTGACGCCCTCGAGCAGCTTGGCCAGCTTGTCGTATTCGACGATGACCCACTCGGGCGTCAGCTGCGTGGCGAACTTGATCCGCTCGATCGCTTCCTGGTCGGTCGGGTCGGAGCCGGCCACGAACAGGCGGTTGCCGCGCTTGGACAGCACCAGCACCTGGTACTGGGCCGACAGCTTGTTGTCGATGATGCCCTTGGGCAGGCGCTGCACGTCCACGGCCGCCAGGTCCATCAAGGGCACGGCCAGCGTCTTGGACAGGGTGTGGGCCAGGTCGTCAGGCTTGATCGTGCCGCTTTGGACCAGCGCGCTGACGAAACTGCGTTTCTGTTCCTTGGCGGCCTTGGTCAGGGCTTCGGCCGCCTTGGAATCGAGCTTGCCGGCGTTGACGAGCACGCGCGCGACGCCCGAGAGCGACGGTGTTGCTTCAGCCAGGGAGGAATCGACTGCCATGTATTGCGAGAGAAGAAGGCGGCAATTTTCGAATATCAAAGGTAAATCATTACCGAATCGAACATGCCTGTAAACCGTATAAATGCCCGGATTGGCAGCCAAATCCGGGTCAATTCAATGGGCGGACTGGATTTTGACCATGCCGGCATAGAGTTCGCCGCGCGCCATGAGTTCCGAATGCGAGCCCTGCTCGACGACTTTGCCTTCGGACATGACGTAGATGCGGTCGGCGTTGCGGATGGTGCTCAGGCGGTGGGCGATCAGGATCAGGGTCTTGCTGCCGCGCAGGTCTTCGATGGAGCGCTGCACCACGGCTTCCGATTCGGAATCCAGGGCGGAGGTGGCCTCGTCGAAGATCCAGACTTCGGCATCACGGTACAGCGCTCGGGCGATGGCCAGGCGCTGGCGCTGCCCTCCGGAGAGCTTGCTGCCGTTGGTGCCGATGTCGGCGTTCATGCCGCCGGGCAGGGTCTGCACGTGGTTCCAGAGGTTGGCCGCGCGCAGGCATTGTTCGACCTTGGCCGGATCGACGCCGTGGGGGCTGGCATAGGCCACGTTCTGGGCGATGGAGCCCTCGAACAGCACGATGTCCTGCGAAACCACGGCGAAGTGGCGGCGCAGGCTGGCCAGCTTGAGGGTGTCGATGGGCACGCCGTCCAGCGTGATCTGGCCGGAGGTGGGGTAGGCAAAGCGCAGCAGGGTGCTGACGACGGTGCTCTTGCCGGCGCCGGACGAGCCGACCAGGGCAATGGTCTCGCCGGCCTTGATGTTCAGATTGAGGCCGTTGAGTGCGGGTGTCGAAGCGCCTTCGTATTGAAGGGTGACGTCATGGAAGGCGATGTCGCCGCGGCAGTGGTCGAGCGTGCCGGTGCCGTGGTCCGGCTCTTCGGGTGCGTTGATCAACTCGAACGCGCCCTTGACCGTGATCAGCGCGCCGGCAATGGGCGTGTAGATGTCTGTCAGGTGGCGCATGGGCGAGATGGTCATCAGCAGCGCGGTGATGAAGGACACGAACTCGCCGACGGTGGAGGCGCCCTGGCTGGCCTGCCAGATCGCCAGCGTCAGGATGATGGACACGCCGATGGCGGCGAGCACCTGGGTGATGGGCGTGACCAGGGCGCTGGTGGCCACTTGCTTCATCGTCATGCGGCGGTGGTGGTTGGCCGCGCCTTCAAACCGGTTCAGTTCGAACTCGGTGGCGTCGAAGGTGCGCACCACCCGCCAGGCGCGGGCGTTGTCGTCCACCGTGGTCACCAGTTTCTGCTGGGCCAGGTACTGCGCTTCGCCGACCTTGTTCAGCCGCTTGCGGATGAGCTTGACGCTCCAGGCGAGCAGCGGCATCGACACAAATGCCAGCAGCGTGAGTTGAGGGTTGAGATAGAGCAGGTAGGCAACAAGGAAGAACAGCGTCGAGGCATCGCGCACGATGGAGATCACGGCCCCGCCCAGTGCGCCGGAGGCCGCCTGTGGATCATTGATCACCTTGCTGACAGCCAGGCCCGGGCCGACGGTGGTGAAGAGTTTGGAATCTGCCTTGAGCAGGGCCCGCATCAGATCGCGACGCAGATTCAGCACGATGGTCGATGTGGCCGAGCTCATCACGTAGGTGCCCGCAAAGTTGAAGAAGCCGCGGATCAGGAACAGGCCGATGACCACGACAGGCACCAGCCACAAAGGGTACTTGGTGCCATCCTTGAAGCCCGAATCGATCAGCTTCTTGAACAGTGCAGGCACCATCGGCTCCACGGCCGAGCTCAACAGAAAGAAGGTGACGGCCGCAACGAGCAAGCGCCATTGCGGCTGAACGTATCGCCAGAGTCGGGCGCGGGTATCGGCAAAATCCATGGTGAGGCAGGCGGCTGGGTTGTGTCTGCGGCCAAACCGCACATTGTGACACCGGCCCTCGTCGCGGGCTGGTGGGTCAAGTTCGAGCGTTCTGGACCGCGGTGATGGCGGCCAGGACATCGCTGCGTGTGGGCACCTGGCCCTTGCCGCCCAGACTGCGCACGGGGCCCGAGCCAGTGAGCCCCGCCAATCCTGGCTCGTGGTCGCAATAGATGCCCACGGTGGGCCGGCCGTGGGCCGCGGCAATGTGGCTCATGCCGGTGTCCAGGCCGACGACGACATGGGCTTGCGCCAGGGTGTTGCAGACCTGCGCGACGGTGAGAAAGGGCGGCGTGGCGCCATCGATGCGCTCGGCGATCTGCTGGGCCAGCGTCTGCTCCTGAGGGCTGCCCCACATGACGGCGACGTGCAGGCCTTGCTGGCGAAAGTGCTCACCCACGGCCACCCAGTCTGCGAGCGGCCACAGCTTTTCGGGGCGGCTGGCGCAGGGGATCAGGACAGCAAAGCTGCCGGGGCCGGGCGTCCAGGCGTCGCGCTGGCCGACCAGACCGAAGTCGGGCGGCGTGGTGGGCAGCGGGTATCCCAACAGGCCTGCACACAGGCGCCGGCAGCGGTCGACCGCATGCATGTCCCGCGGGACCGCAACTCGGCGCTGATAGAACAACGCGGCCAGTGGCTCGCGGATGCTGTGGCGGTCGTATCCGCCGCGCGGCCCGTGCGCGAAGCAGGCGAAGAAGGCGCTTTTGATCAGGCCTTGCAGATCGATGACCAGGTCGTACTGCTCTTGCGCCATGGCTTGCCGCCACGTGCGAATGGCCAGGCGCGTCTCGGGTGCGCGCAGGGACTTGCGCCACTTGCGCCATTGCAGCGGGATCACGCGGCGCACGGCATGATGCTGGGCCGGGATGGCAGAAAAGCCTTTCTCCACCACCCAGTCGATCTGTATGCCGGGGATGGCGGCCGCCATGTCGCTGATCGCCGGCAGCGCATGGACGACATCGCCCATGGAGCTGGTCTTGACAACCAGAACGCGCATCAGCCGCCGGCCTTGGCGCGTTCAGCCACCAGGGCAGGGTTGAAGCGTGGATCGTTGTACATCTTGAACTGCCGGTAGACCTTGAAATAGGCGCGACCGGCTTGCGTGTCGGCCATCAGGTCGTCCAGACATTGACCCAGGTCGGCGCGCTGCTGAAGCAGCTTGTCGAGCTTGACCTGGCTGCTGCTGCGATGAGCCTCGTCCACGTCGGTGCGGCGCGTCTGCTCACGCATCGCGTGGATCTTGAGCGCCATGATGGACATGCGGTCGATGATGCTGCCGGCCGTCTCACTGTTGAGGCGGGCGTTGGCGGGCACCTTGGCCACGGGGGCGTCCGTCTGTGCCGAGGCCGCATCTACCAGGCCGAGTTCGGTCAGCAGGATTTCATCCACACGCTCGGTGGCGTCGTTGCGGGCCTGGTTGTATTTGTCGATGGCGCGCTTGTTGGCTGCGATCTCGCTGTCACTGACGGTGGTGCGGCGGGCCAGGTCTTCTTCGGCCCAGAGCTTGCTGTTGAAATGGTGGTTGGTGCCGATCCAGTGCCAGAGCAGGTCAGCGGTGGATGGCGTGGACCCCACGGGGTGGGGCGCGTCAACGGGAGGCCCTTCTGCAGCGAGAAGGGATGCATCATGGTGCTGGCTGACATGCGCGCCAAGATCGATGGGCAATGACATAAGGCGATGGAGCTGGGGTCAGGCAGCGAAAGAGCGAAGCGCATCTATCACGCGTTGCTGCTCATTGGCTTGGAGACCGGGGAAAATGGGAAGGCTGAGAACTTGCGATGCCAAGCGTTCGGCGATCGGATGAGATTGATGCCCGTGGCTGTCGCGATAGCACGCCTGTTTGTGAGGCGGGATCGGATAGTGGATGACGGTTTGGATGCCTTGGGCTGCCAAGTGAGCCTGCAACTCATCGCGCCGGGCACATTCGATGACGTACAGATGCCAGACGGGATCGGCCCACGCTGGAACGTGGGGCGTGACCATGCCGACGACGTCTTTCAATGCATCCGTATAGGTTTGCGCCATGGTGCGCCGCTGTGCATTGCCCTCTTCAAGATGACGCAGGCGCACCCGCAGCACGGCGGCCTGAAGTTCATCCAGGCGGCTGTTCGGGCCTTGGACATCGTGGTGATACTTGCGGGTGGAGCCGTAGTTTCGGAGAACCCGCACTTTGTCAGCAATGGCATCGTCGTCGGTCACCACCGCGCCGCCGTCGCCCAGGGCGCCCAGGTTTTTGCCGGGGTAAAAGCTGGTGGCTGCCGCATGTCCCAGCGACCCTGTCACCCGGTTCCCATGCCGGGCACCTTGTGCCTGCGCGTTGTCTTCAATGACGATCAGTCCATGCTGGTCAGCGATCGCCATGATGGGGGGCATGTCGGCCGGCTGCCCGTAGAGATGCACGGGGATGATGCAGCGCGTGCGGGGTGTGATGGCCGCCTCGATCTTGTCGGGTGCCACGTTGTGGGTGCGCGGGTCGGGCTCGACGGGTACGGGTGTCGCTCCCACCTGCGTGACCGCCAGCCATGTTGCGATGAACGTGTTGGTGGGCACGATGACTTCGTCGCCCGGGCCGATACCGTATGCCTTGAGCAGCAGATGAATGGCGTCCAGGCCGTTGCCGACGCCGACGCAGTGCCTGGTGTGGCAATAGGCAGCGAACTCCTGCTCGAAGGCTTCAACCTGTGGCCCCAGGATGAACCAGCCGGAATCCAGGACGTCCTTGATCGCCTGGTCGATTTCCTTGCGGATCGGCTCAAGCTGTCGTTGGAGGCTGACGAAAGGAACGGTGTCAGTCATGAGTGCTGCTGTCCGGCTCGCGCAACCTGGACAAATTCCGCATGATCGCGATAGTAGTCGGCCTCGTCATAGCGTTCCGACGCCAGCACCATGCAGACGGCCCCGGAGGAGAAATTGTCGATTTCACGCCAGATCATGGTGGGCACATACAGGCCGAAGTAGCTTCGGTTCATGTGAAAGGTCTTCTTGGCGTGGCCATCGTCCAGATGAATGTCGAACGAACCCGACATGGCGATGATGAGCTGATGCAGGGCTTTGTGAGCGTGGCCCCCGCGCTCGGCGCCGCCCGGCACATCGTAAAGGTAATAGACCCGCTTGATTTCAAACGGGATGTGCGCACCACCTTCGACGAATGTGAGATTGCCGCGCGGATCATTGATCCGCGGAAGTTCGATGATCTTGCAGTCGCTGATGCTCATGAGCGGGTCCTCAGCCAAGCCTCGACGAGGCGGCTGAAAGGCAAATGTGGGACTATAGCCAAAATTGAAGCAGGTAAAGCGCCATGGCCGGTGTCCCGGTTTCAGCCGTGTCGGGATGGGACAATGTCACCGGCAGGAGGGAAGCGCCTAGACATGTCAGGATTCAGAGAGTTGCGTGCCGCACCGCCACGCCCAACAGATGGCGGCGGGGCCTTGATGTGGCGCCTGCTGTTGACGGTGGGGATGTTGGTATACGCTGGCGTGTATGGGCCCGTCGGCTTTGATCACAACGATGGGGGCTTCATCCTGGGGTTGGCCTACCAGGTTGCGCAAGGTGCAAGCCTGTACACCGACGTGATCTATGTCCGGCCTCCCGTTACCCCGATTTTGCACAGTGTGGTTTTTTGGGGGCCGCTGTCGTATGCGCCCGTGCTTGCCGACCGGTTCATCTTTTTCCTTCAGATGGGCTTGTGCTCTTGGCTGTCTGCTCGCATGGCTGGGGGCATGTGTGGATGGCGGGATGCCTGGACCGCGGGTGTGGCCGCGGCGGGCTTCATGTTTTCCGTTCACGGATTTCCGGCCATGGGGTGGCACACCGTCGACGGCGTGTTTTTCTCTGTTCTGGCCTTGTACTGCCTGTGGCGTGGCCTGGATGGCCGACGCGTTCATCTTGGAATGGCGGGCATATTCGCTTTAGCCGCCGCGGGCAGCAAGCAACCCTTCTATGTGGTGCTGCCCTTGCTCGTGTCCCTTGCGATCTGGCTGCGCGCTCGGCCTTCCATGCTTGTCCTGCTTCTGGTGCCGGCTGCCGCAATGCTTTCCCTCGGTCTGGGCTGGTTGAGCAGCCGTGGTGAACTTGACGCATTTCTTGGGGCTGTTTCAGCACAGACGTCGCTTCAGGATCTGCTCGATGCAGGCGTCTGGGCGTACGTGGACGACCTGAAGGCCAAATATGGCGCCGCGGTGTTTTTGGCGGTTGGCGTGGCGCTTGCCGTCGCTCGTCGCGAATCGAAAGCGTCTGGGCATCGGACCCTGGCGGCCGCGTTGCTGCTGGGGGTTGTGATGGCCTCACTCATTTTGCTCGCCAGAATTTATTGGCGAGCCGAGAGTTGGCTGCATCCCTCATCGGTGTTCGATGTGATCTTTCTGGCGACGCTGGTGTGCACACTGACGATGATCGGGCAGGAGCGCTCAGATTTCTGGCCGTGGATGGCGGCCATGCATGTCATCGCCTGGGCAGCGTCCATATCCTGGGGATACCAGACAGTCTCACTGTATATGATGCCCCCGATCCTCGTCATCGCGTATTGGCTTGGGCGGCATATGGTGGATTGGCGCGGGGCACGTTACGTCCTGGTGGGGCTGCTCCCATGTATGGCATGGGTGTTCTTCGCCGCTCATCAATTTACCTATTCATTGGAGGGGCCTTCGTCGCGCGTCGCCAGCGTGAAAGATCTGGGCAAGTTAAATGCCTCGTTCAGATTCATACGGGTGACGGAGCCGATCTATCAGGATTACGCTCAACTGAAATTTCTCAAGCAGCAGTATCCTGGGCCCTTCGTCACATTGCCCAACATGCCCGCGTCCCACTTGTTGACGAATGAACCCAATCCGGTAGGCATCGATTGGCCGCTTAACGCCGAGGTGGGGCGTTTCACTGCCTCGATCGAGGACCGGCTCACGCAGCGGGTGTCTTATGCTTTCATCAGAAGGGGGGGGCAGCCGGATCCCAGTCGAAACGACAAGTTCGGCTCGGCCGTGACCACATTTGTGCAGGACCACTGGCCTCGGCTGGCGACGGTCGGTTCCTTCGATATTCACCGCAATCCCCGGTTTGCCGATGGCTTCATCGGCAACCATTGATGGCATTGGAGCCATGGAAGCATTCATTCATCCCAGTTCGGATGTTCAGACAGACTGTATCGGTGCCGGCACGACGGTGTGGCAGTTTGTGGTGATTCTCAAAGGAGCCCGAATCGGCTCAGATTGCAACATTTGCGCCCACTGTCTGATAGAGGGAGACGTCATCGTTGGCGATCGGGTCACCGTCAAGAGCGGGGTGCAGTTGTGGAATGGCCTGCGAATCCATGACGATGTGTTCATCGGGCCGAACGTCACGTTCACGAATGACAGGCACCCTCGCAGTGGCAACCGATCATTCATCATGGATGAAACCATTGTGGAGGCGGGGGCCAGCATCGGGGGGGGCGCAGTCATCTTGCCGGGGGTGAGGATTGGCAAAGGGGCCATGGTCGGCGCGGGGGCCGTTGTGACGAAGGACGTGCCGGCGGGTGTCACGGTTGTCGGCAATCCCGCTCAACGCTTGCGGGCGGCGAGATGAGGGCATGTCAGGTGGCTGGTGTGAACCATTTGCGCCGTTGCGCTTTCAACAGGGCGAAATGACGGTGCTGTCCCTTCCCATTGAGTCCTGTGCCTGGGATGCAGAGGAAGCTTTCCTGGAGCCACCCCGACGTAGTGGGCTGGAAAGCGCGATGTTGCAGTCCCGCAAGTTGACGCGCCTGTTCATGGCTGAAGCGGCGAGGTCCTATGCGCCGTTTGGGCAGCATGGCATTGGCGGGGTGGACCACCTCGATGTGTTGGCGGGCAGGGACGATGCTTTCAACGTAGGTTTATACGAGGTCGAGGATGCCGTGGTGGCCGGCCACTCGTCCTTGTTGTGGCAGCAGCAGGTCTGCCTGCATCACGATTTGTTGTCCATGGAAAAGGAGAAGCTGCGGGAAGAAGACCAGGGACGCGTGTTTGTCGATGTGGTCAGGCAGCGCATCCACGGGCCGCTGAAGGACGAGCAGCCGCATGAATTGGATGCGGGGGCCATCTTCACGGATGCGATGTCGTTCAATTACGCTCATTGGTTGACCGAAGTCCTGCCAAGGGTTGCCTTGCTCAGCCGGTTGGAAAAAGGGCAGCACCTGCCTTTTCTTGTGGATGACGGCTTGCACCCCAATATGCATCGTTCGTTGTTGGCCGTGGTGAACCCGGGACAGCGCATCTTCTTTGCGCCGCGGGACAGGCAGGTGAAGGTCCGGCGGTCGCTTGTGGTGGGGGCCGCGGGGTACATCCCTTATCACCACCGGGGCGACAGACGGTCGGATCACACGCATGGCATGTTTTCCAGCGAGGCGTTGCAGATTTTGGCAAGGCGGGTTCGCCAGCGCTTCGGTTCTGATGTCTTGCCGCGTCCGCGAAAGATCTATGTCAAGAGAAATTCGGATCGCAGAATGATGCGGGGCGCCGAACTGCTGGAGGCGGCCCTGCACAGGCTTGGATTTGTGACGATCGAGCCCGAGAAATTGAGCTTCGATGAGCAGGTTCGGACCTTCCAGTCGGCGGAGGTGGTCGTGGGTGCCACGGGGGCTGCCTTGGCCAATATCCTGTTCTGTCGCGCTGGCACGCGTGCCATTGTTTTGATGGCGCGCCATGTGGATATGCCGTATCAATACTGGGCCCGTATTGGTGCGTGTGTCGGCGTCGAGGTCGCCTCCATCATTTGTGAACCCATGTCATTGCAACAGGGCTTGCATGATGATTTCAAACTCTCGCCAACCCAACTGGATGAGTTGATGGAGGCGGTATCGGCCGAACGTTGACAGAGGCTGTTCAGGTGGGGCGATACAATGCCCCCCGATTTGTTATCGCCCACCGGGACGTGTCTTGTCTGTCGTCATCTGCAACCATGGTCTGCGCAACAGCGGAGGCATCGAGCGCTACCTGCGGACGCTGGTTGCCGCCCTGCATGAACTTGGCGTGCGTCCCATCGTGCTGGCCAAGAAATTCGACAAGGCCTTGCCGGAATACCAATGGGTCGAAGCCGTGAAGCTTGGCGTGGAATGGGCGCCACGAAAGCTGAGAGATTTCGCATTTGACTGGCGCCTCGTGCGCGCCAAGCGCAAGGGGCTCCCCGGGCCGCTCATCGCCTGCAATCAGACGAGGGCTGCGGATATCGCCATTTGTGGCAGCACGCATCCCGGATTTCTGGAGTCGATGCACACAACGGCGAACTGGCTTGACCGCCGCAAAATTGCACTGGAGCGGGCTCATTTCGAAAACGCACGCGTGGTGGTCGCGCATTCACGGCTGATGCAGCAGCAGTTGCAGCGCTTTTACGGCATATCCAGCCATCGCGTTGAAGTGCTGTACCCGCCCGTGGACATGCAGAGGTTTCACCCAGTGGGTGATGCCCAGCGCCGCGCATTGAGAGCGGGCCTGGGCTTGCCTGAGGACAAGGCCGTATTTCTCCTGGCTTCGACCGGGCACAAGCGCAAGGGCCTCGATCTGTTGGCGGAGTTTTTCCGCAAGACCGACCTTCCGGTGCTGCTGGTGGTTGCAGGGCGCCCGATTTCGGTCAAGCACGCCAATATCCGATATCTGGGCTATCGCAGCGACATCGAAGATATATATCGCGCCGTGGACTTCACCGTGATGGCCTCTTCCTTCGAGCCCTTTGGCCTGGTGGGCGTGGAGTCCGTCCTGTGCGGGACACCTGTGCTGCTTGCAGAGGGGGTCGGGTGCGCCGAAGTCATACGCGCCCCCGCAGGGATGACGTTCTCCTTGTCCAGCCCTGCCTCGTTCGAAGACGCCATGGGGCGCTGTGTGGCGCTTTGGCGGACGGGGCTGCACCGATTGTCGGAGCCTGAAGCTTGCCTGACGTACAACCCCAGCGCTCGCCAACATGTTCTGGATCTCGTGGGCATCGGCCAGAGATGCTTTCCTCATTGGCATGCGGGCGTGACATCACGGGAAGCGCCATGACTCACGCCCCGCTTGTTTCAGTACTGGTGATTTCCTACAGGCAGGAGACGACGGTGGAGGCCGCGCTCAAGGCTGCATTGGCGCAAACCTACTCGCCACTTGAGATCATCGTGTCTGACGATGGCTCACCTGATGGCACCTTCGACGTCATCCAGGCCGTGCTCAAGGATTACAAGGGGCCTCACGCCGTGAGGGCGCACCGCAATGAGAAAAACCTGGGAACGGGAGCGAATGTGGCTGGCGCCGTGGCGATGTCAAAGGGAGAGTTGGTCTTCTTGATGGCGGGGGATGACATCTCTTTGCCAGACCGCTGTGCCCGCATCGTCGAAGTATGGTTGCAGCATGGATGCAAGCCGGATCTGATCGCTTCGGATGTGTACGACATGGACCAAGACGGAACGGTGCATGGTGTGATCCGCCCTCAAGAACTGGCTGTTTACAAGGGGCCCGAGGACTGGGTGGCTTCGCCGCCGCATATTGTCGGTGCAGCGCAGGCCTGGACCCGGCGCCTGTACGATCACTTTGGTCCTTTGCCGCAAGGCGTGATGGCGGAGGACCTCATCATGGTGTTCCGCGCGATGTGCATGGGCGGTGGCATCAACGTGCACGAGCCTTTGGTGAAATACCGACGCGGAGGCATATCTGCCAAGCGCAAGGCCTTGTCCGCTCAGGAGGTCGTCAATGGCTGGCTGGCCAACAATCGCCGCACACTCTTTGAATTGGCTGTCATTGGGCAAGATGCGCGCACGGCCCGTTGTGAAGAAGCTGTTGCGCCCTGGCTGAATCGCCAGCTGGCGTTTGAGCACTTCATGCGGGACATCTTTGCGGCAACAGGCTTTTTGAGCAAGGTGCTGCTCACCTTGCGAACGACCAACGTGCCCGCATCACGCAAAGCCCGGCTGTTCGTGTATGCGGCTTGTCCCGCTTTGCTCGGGCCGTTTTTCTTTTTGAAGAAATGGTGGAAGACCCGCTGATTCGGGTTAACGCAAGCGCCGCTTGATCGCAGCCTTGCGCAAAGCCCAACGCAAGCCCGGCGCATCCTCGGCGGGCTCTGCCAGCACGAGGTTGGTGACGGCTTCTCCGCGGTGCAGGTAATACCGATCAAAAGTGGACTGCGTCATGCCCCACTTGTGCAGGAACTGTTTGCCGCCATCGTTCTTGACCACTTTGCCGGTCGACTTGCACTGGAAGTGATAAACGAGCGAGTCGCCCACGCCCAGAAAGATGCGGCAGCCAGCGTGCCACATCTTCATGGAGAAGTCGTTGTCGCTGCTCATGCCGGGGCTCAGCTCGGTGCTGTAGCCGCCCACACGTGTCCACCAGCGGCGATGCACCAGGGTGGGGGGCCAGGTCGAGCCCGACCAGTCCTTGCGCTTGAGCTTGTCGACGTCACTCAGCAAGGCCTCCTTGCGGAACTGCGCCACATCGCGACCGTAGTCGGCCACCACGACGCAAGCATTGCGTGAGTAGACGGGTTCGACCATCGTGCCGGAAAGCATGAACGCGTCGTTCGGCATCTGGCTGATGCGGGCAGCAAGCGCCGTGTCCCATCCCGGCAGAACATACATGTCGTCGTTCATGTAGACGATGTAGTCGTGCCGCGCCTTGCCGGCCGATTCGTTGACGGCAAAGCAGATGCCGATGTTGTCATCCGAGAAACTCGCGTCGAAGCCTTGTTCGCGAACCCAGTCTGCGGTGCCGTCCCGCCCATCATTGACGTGAATGATGATCTGGTGCGCCATGGCCGAGTTCTGCCGGATGCTTTCCACGCAGAGCTGGAGGTAAGGCAGGTTGTTCCAGGTGGGGATGACGATGCTGAACATGGATGCGTTCAAGGTTGCTTGGCGCTGTCACGGTTGGCCTGGCGGGCGTGCTCGTGTGCCAGCTGGTACTTCAGGAAGGTCGTGCGGGCGTTCATCCGAGAGATGGCCATGCCGGTGCGGCCGTCCAGGATGCCGCCGCGCAGGATGAAGGTTCTGAACCAGGCCCAGCCGCCTTTGAGGTGCGGCGTCAGGGCCATGGGGCGCCGACCCTTGCGGATCAACTCCTGCGCCCCTGCGCGGCCGTAGGCGTCTTCCTTGATGCGGGCTTGCTGCATGTCGCGATAGCTGTAATGCAGCAGGTCGCCTTTGAGGCGCAGCACCGGGTCGTCCAGGATGAGGTGCTCGTGCACGAGGTGGTCGGAGAAACGGCCGCGGCCACGCCGGAACAGGCGTGCGGAATGATCGGGGTACCACCCGCAATGTCGCACGGGCTTGCCGGCAAAGTAGGTCAGGCGAGGGCTGGCGTACGCGGCGGACGCGTTGCGCTGGACAGCCTGACGGATCTCCTTGGCCAATGCCGGCGTCACACGTTCGTCGGCGTCGATGGTGAGGATCCAGTCGGATGTGGCGTGGGACAGCGCGCGGTTCTTCTGGATGCCGAATCCGGGCCAGTCGGAGGTCTGGTAAACCTTGGCGCCCAGTTGGCGTGCGATGTCGATGGTGTCATCGGTGCTGCCCGAATCCACCACGATGATTTCGTCCGCCCACTGAACGGACCGGATGCAGTCCGCGATGTTGCCCGCTTCGTTCTTGGTGATGAGCGTGACGCTGAGGGTGGGGGGGGGCATGGGCATTCAGGCTGGCTGGCAGCGGGTGCGGAGCGCGGCCGGCCCGTATTGTCTGCGATTTTGCCGCGCGGGGTGTGGGGGCTGCGGCGGTGGCCGGAACGATAATGCCCCGTCTCGTCTGGCATGAACCTGTATTCCATCTTGAAAGTCATCCATTTCGTCACCGGCGGCTTTTCCGGCGCCACCCAGGTGGCCATCGAACTGGTCCGCGCCTGCAAGGGCGACCCTGACACGCAGGCCATGTTGGTGCTGCGCCGCAAGTCGCAGACGCCGATGTCCCGCGTGCATCAGTTGCGCGAAGAGGGGCTGTTGGTGGAATTGGTGCCGGGCTGGACCCATCTGGCCACCATCCTGGCCCTCAAGCGCCTGTGCGAGGTGCACAAGCCCGATGTGCTGGTGGCCCATGGCTTCAGCGAGCACCTTTGGGGGCGGTATGCCGGCCTGTGGGCGGGCGTGCCGGTGCTGGTGCATGTGGAACACAACTCACGTGAACGTTATTCGGCGTGGCGGCTGGCGCAGGCGCGATGGCTTGCAAAGCGCACGACACTCATCATCGGCTGCTCGGAAGGGGTGAAGTCCAGCTTGCTGGCATTGGGCTTTCCTGTGGATCGCACCATGGCGATTCCCAATGGTGTGCGTCTGCAGCCATTTGCCAGCGCATCGCAGCACCCGTTCGAGGCGCGTGTGCCGGGCATCGTGATGTCGGCCCGCTTCGCCCGGCAGAAGGACCACGAGACGCTGATCCGCGCCGTGGCCCTGCTCAAGCAGCGCGGCCTGACGCCGCCGGTGAGCCTGGCGGGCGGCGGCAAGCAGCGTGACCGCGAAGCCTGCGAGCAACTGGCCGCCTCCTTGGGCCTGGCGGGGCAGGTGCGCTTTCTGGGGCATTGCCCCACGGTACCCGAGCTGCTGATGAGCCACCAGATCTACGTGCTGTCAACGCACTACGAGGGCATGCCGCTGGCGCTGGTGGAGGCCATGGCGGCAGGTTGCGCCGTGGTGGGCAGCGCCGTGGTGGGCGTCAAGGAGTTGATCCGCGATGACGAGGACGGTCGCCTGGTGCCCGAGGCCGATCCACAGGCGTTGGCGGATGCGCTGGAAGCCATGCTGAAGCAGCCGGAGTTGGCCGCCCGCCTTGCTTCGCAGGCGATGGCCAGGGCGCACGCCGAGTTCAGCGTGGACACCATGGCTGCCAGCTACAAGCGCGCTTTGCGCTCAGCGCTGGACCAGGTTCAGCGCCGTCGTGCACACGGTGGCGGCTGACGGCCACTGAGGCCACTCCCGCACCACCGTGACATTCGGCCCCCAAGGCGCCCAGTGCGCCGGATCGGTGGGCCCCAGGATGCTGATCACGGGGCTGCCCACCGCCGCAGCCAGGTGGCCCGGCCCGGTGTCATTGGCCAGTGTCACGCAGGCCCGCTGCATCAGCGCGGCATACACATCCAGCGGCACGCCGGGCAGGATGGTGGCGTGATCCTTGAAGCCATCGGCTTCGGCCTCTTCACCGGGGCCGGGGCAGATGATGAGCGGCAGCGATTTGGACAGCTCGCGCACCAACTCTTGGAAGTGGGGCCACTTCTTGTCGAACTGGTACATCATGCCCGTCGCAAAGGGCACGACGCATGCAAAGGCACGAGCTTGCAAGCCATGCTGAGCCAGCAGGGCCTCGGCCTTGTCGGCGGCCTGAGGGTGGATCTTGAAACCAATATGGTCTGGCGGTGCGCGATGCTCGCCGGTGAGGTGGCAGGCCAGATGCCAGAAGGTCTCCAGCACATGGACGCCTTTGAGGCGAGGCAGGCGATCGTTCAGCAGCAGGCTGCGGCCATCCTTGGTGTAGCCGCAGGCCTTGTGCCCAGACAGCTTGAGTTCCAGTGCGCTGGAGAACGAATTGGGGAAGCTCAAGGCGTTGATGCGCTGATCCATGCGCGCATCGACCTTGCGGCCTTGCAACCGGATGGCCTTGAGCTCCTTGATGCGATCGCCCAGGCCGGTTTCGCTGCGTTTGGTGAACTGCCAACCATGGCCGGACAGCAGCGTGCGTGCCCAGCCTTTGCCATACAGGTGCACCTGATAGCCGTGCTGTTCAAGCAGGTCGATGGCGGGGATGGCCATCACCACATCGCCAATCCAATTGCACAGGCGGACGGTGATGGGGCGCATGGGCTGAGATGCTGAATCCGGCAGGGGTTTCGTCATATGCGGAACGGACACCCGTCATGACCATCATGAGAAAAGGCCCCGCCAGCGTTTGCTTGCGGGGCCTTCGAAATTTTGGTGGCCTGGGGCGGAATCGAACCACCGACACGCGGATTTTCAATCCGCTGCTCTACCAACTGAGCTACCAGGCCATCTTCACTTCACTGTTCAAGCTGCTTCGTTTTGCGTTGCAGTGATCAGCGAAGACTTAGAGTGTACATCAATTTGCGGCCGTTTTCTTGCTGCGGCCCAAATCGACGCCCAATTGCTTCAGCTTGCGATACAGGTGGGTGCGCTCAAGGCCGGTCTTCTCGGCCACGCGGGTCATGCTGCCGCCTTCGCGAGCCAGGTGGAACTCGAAGTAGGCGCGCTCGAAGTCGTCGCGTGCTTCGCGCAGCGGGCGATCGAGCTCGAAGCTTTGTTCATGCGAAGGGCCGGTGTGCCCATTGCCATTGGCCATCACCGTGGTCTGCACCGGCGCGCCATAGCTGACCGGGCTGGTGTGATGATGGTGGTGGTTGTCGTGGCCACCGGCCAGCTCGCTGCGCACCGGCGAGACGATGCCGCTGATGCCGCCATAGGATGACGCGGCCGTGATGGGGGTGACCGTGGCCAGGTGCACGGGCGGCGTGGGCGTGGCCGAGCGCGGTGCCGGCTTGGTCAGGCCTTGCTCGACCGCGCGCAGCAGCTTCTGCATCGTGATCGGCTTTTCGAGGAAGGATTGCGCACCGAACTTGGTGGCTTCGACCGCGGTATCGATGGTGCCGTGGCCCGACATCATGATCACCGGCATCGTGAGCTGCCCGCTGGCCGACCATTCCTTGAGCAGCGTGACACCGTCCACGTCGGGCATCCAGATGTCCAGCAAGACAAGATCAGGTTTGCACTGTTCGCGCATGATGCGCGCTTTGGCGGCGTTTTCAGCGACTTCGACGGAGTGTCCCTCGTCGCTCAGGATTTCTGACAGCAGGGCACGGATGCCCAGTTCGTCGTCAACAACAAGAATGGTTGCCATGTATGAAATAAACCCCGTGGGTGGGCGCTGCCCTGAATATTGCCGCCAGTTTAGGCGACCAAAGATGACAGCTTTGAAAATGATAACGAAACTTGCGCGCCTCTCATAGTATGAACTTGTGAGGAATACCCTGGATCGGCTGCGGCTTGAGGTAAGTTATCCGGGCTGGGTGTCAGGTTGCGCAATCGGGCCAGAGCCCCGTGTTCATCGGCAATTTTCTTGACCACGGCCAGTCCCAGTCCAGTGCCTTTGGTCTTGGTGGTGATGTAGGGCTCGAACGCCCGCTTGAGCACTTTTTCGGGGAAGCCTGGCCCATTGTCGCGAACGGTGAGCCGAACGGCGCGGATGCTGCCATCGTCCTTGAGCGGTGCATCGGTGCGCACGAGCACGCGGGGCGGCTCGTCCTGCGGTGGATGTTCGGTCACCGCATCCATCGCGTTTTGCACGAGGTTGTGCACCACCTGGCGCAGCAGGGCCGCGTCGCCCATGATCATCGGCAGGCCTTCGGCCAACTGCAGTTGCAAGGTCCCTTCTTCCAGCGCATGGCCGTACAGCGCCATCACGTCGGTGATCATTTCGTTGAGGTTGAGCGGCTCCAGCCGGGCGGTGGGCAGGCGCGCGTAGTCCCGGAACTCGTTGATCAGCTTCTTGAGGGCCTGCACCTGCGTGACGATGGTGTTGACGGAGCGGTGCAGCAGCTGCCGCGCCGGCTCGTCGAGCTTGTCATCCAGCTTGATCTGCAGCCGCTCGGCCGAGAGCTGGATGGGGGTCAGCGGGTTCTTGATTTCATGGGCCACGCGGCGGGCCACTTCGCTCCAGGCTTGTGCGCGCTGGGCCGAGACCACTTCGCTGAGGTCGTCGAAGACGATGAGGCGTTCGTCAGGCGGCAGCTCGGCGCCGCGCACCAGGAGCGTCAAGGGTTCGGGCAGATGGGGCAGTTGCAGCTCGTACGACTCCTGCCATTGCAGACGCTCGCCCGGTGTGGGATCGGTGGCAGCCAGCTCGAAGCGCTGGCGCAGTGATTCGGCCAGGGTCTCCAGGCCGTTCACGTCCGACAGATGGCGGCCCCGGTAAGCCGACAGGGGCAGGCGCAGGATGCGGGTGGCGCCGGGGTTGACGATGTCGATGCGGCCCATGGCGTCGAACACGATCACCCCGGCGGTGAGGTTGTCGAGGATGGTCTGCAGGTGGGCGCGGGCGCTGTCGAGCTCCTGTACGCTGTGTTCGGCCAGCTGTCTTGCATCGGAGAGCTGCTGCGTCATGGCGGCAAAGGAGCGGGTCAGGCCACCCAGCTCATCACCGGACGCGAAGATCGCCTTGGGCCGCAGATCGCCGCGCGCGACTTCGCCCACGCCTTCGGCCAGCAGCAGCAGGGGGCGGGCCAGTTGCTGGCCGAGGGTCGCGGCCAGCAGGAAGGCGCCGAAGACGGCCAGGATCAGCGCCAGTGTGAGCGTGCCGATGTACATGCGGCGCAGGCCTTCGCGGCCCAGCGAGCGCTGCTGGTATTCGCTGTAGGCGGTCTGCACATCCAGGGCATTGCGCACCAGCTCGGGCCTGAGCCTTTGCGTGATCACGAGGTAGTGGCCTCGTGCCTGCAGGCTGAAGCTGCGATCGGGCATCCAGGCCACGGCCATGACGCGCGCGGCCTTGGTGTCGACGGTGGCGGAGGATGGGGCATCGTCGGTCCGGCTCTCCAGGCCTTCGACCTGTGCCATCACGCCTTTGGCGCGGGCTTCCTGTCGCCAACTGGCGGGGAGTCGATCGGCACTGAGGATGCGGGTGCCGTCACCGCCGGCGGTCAGCTCAACGTGGCCGGCTTCGCTGACGAGTGTGACGGCCTGTGCGCCAAGCTGTTCACGCAGGCGTTCGAGGTCCAGCACATTGGGGAACACCGGGGTGGTCGGGTGCAGCGGGTTGTCGCTGATCGAGGGGGCGGACAGCCGTTCGGCGGCCAGCCGGGTCTTGCTGGCCAGGTCGGTGGTGAGCATGTCGAGGGTGGTGCGGCCCAGGTTCAGGCCGGCTTCCAGTGCACCTTCGACCCGCACGTCGAACCAGGTCTCGATGCTGCGTGAGACGAACTGGTAGGACACGAGGTAGATCAGCAGGCCGGGGATCACGCCGACCAGGCCGAAGATGCCGGCCAGCTTGAGCAGCAGCTTGCTGCCGAACTTGCGGGCGCGCAGACGGAGCGCCAAGCGGCCCATGGCGATGAGGATCACCAGCCCGAGGATGGAGGCCAGCGCCAGGTTGGTCCACACCAGCCAGGCATAGTGGGGCTCGTAGCGGCCGCTGTTCTGGGTGGCAAACACCAGCAGGAAGGCCAGCACCAGACCGGCGCCCGACATCGCGACACCCGAGACGATCCAGGCCCAACGGTTGGCTTTGAAGGTGCTCATGTCCGGTGAGTATCGGGCATTGCAGCGACCGGCTTGGCCGCGGTTCAGCGGGAGGCGGGCAGGGCGACGCGGCGTTCGGCTTCGAGCTTCCAGTCGAAGGGGCCGCCCAGCCCGATCTGCAGGGGGCGCGGGAGTTCGTGCGTGTCCAGGCGGAAGCTGAAGTCGACGTGGTAGTCGCCGTCATCGCTGGTGGCGGCCAGATCGGCAATGCGCCAGCGCTCGGTGCGGCGGATGCTGTCGAGGGCTTCCGTCAGGCTGTTGCAGTTGCGGCTGAGCCCTTCCTGGCTCAGGCGCCAGGCCCGTGTGAGGGGCTGGTAGGCCAGGCGCCAGCGCCGCACCGCACGGGCGCGGGATTCGTCGGTCCAGTACCAGCGCTCTCGGAACAGTTCGGCTTCGGCCACGAAGACGACGGCGATGCCTTTGCCCAAGGCCTGTTCGAGGTCGTCGGGCAGGTCGATGCGCACGTCATAGCTCAGCAGGGCGCCTTCGTCGGTGCGCTGCAGGGCCAGTCTTTGGAGTTCGACACCTTGACCGGAAGCGCTGCCCGGCGCGGCATGCGCCGCGGGCCCCGCTTTCGCCAGCGACGCAGCGAGCAGGGCAGAGGCACTGCGTTGCAGCAGGTCTCGGCGGCGCATCAAGGACATCACGCACCCAGGGTGGTTTTGAGCAGCAGGGCGTAGAAGAAGCCGTCGCCGCGGTCGTGCCGGGCGGGGTCAGGGTATTCGACCACAGGCAGCAGGTGGCCGGGCGATGGCTGGAGGCGGGCCTGCGGGGTACGTTGCAAAAACGCGTCGATGCGGTCCTGCCCTTCTTCCTTGAAGACGGAGCAGGTGCAGTACAGGAGGTGGCCGCCCGGCGCCAGCAGGGGCCACAGGGCATCCAGGATGGCGTCCTGGGTGCGGGCCAGCGCGGGGATGTCGCTGTCGCGGCGCAGCCAGCGCACGTCGGGATGGCGGCGCACGATGCCGGAGGCGCTGCATGGTGCGTCCAGCAGGATGGCGTCGAAGGGGCAGCCGTCCCACCAGGTGGCCGGCTGGCTCGCATCGGCGGCCAGCGTCCGGGCTTGCAGGCCCAGGCGTGCCAGGGTGTCGTGGACGCGGCCGAGCCGTTGTGCGTCCGCATCCAGCGCCGTCACGGCCACATCGGCGAGTTCCAGCAAATGGGCGGTCTTGCCGCCCGGGGCGGCGCACGCGTCGAGCACCCGGGCGCCCGGCTTGAGAAGGTGGCCACCGGCGTGAAGCAGCAGCGGGGCAGCGATCTGTGCGGCGGCGTCCTGCACGGAGACGTCACCCTGATCAAATCCAGGCAGGCGCTGGACGGGCACGCCTTGCGGCAGGATCAGCGGTTCGGGTTGATCGGGTGGGAGCGGTGCAGGGGTGGAAGGGGCAGCAACGGCGCTTTCCTGGTGGGGCAGCAATTGGGGCAGCAATTGGGGCAGCAATTGGGCATCGACCAGACGCTGACGATAGGTGGCGACGTCGACATGGCGCCTGTTGACCCTGAGCGTCATGGGCGGCTGTTGCTGATTGGCCTGGAGGATGGCTTGCCAGTGTTGCGGCCAGTCCTTTTGCAGGCGGGCGATCCACCAGGAGGGATGGTTGTGCTGCGCCACCGGGTCTGTGGCGATGGCCGCCATCAGTGCGTCACGCTCGCGCAGGAAGCGGCGCAGCACCGCATTGACCATGCCGCTGGCCGGACGGGCGCGGCGTTTGGCGGCTTCCACGGCCTGGTCGACGAGGGTGTGGGGGTCGTAGGCCGTGCCCAGGGCGAGGGCCAGGGCGGACAGCAGCAGCGCGTCCACCCAGGGTTGGGGCGCCTTGGGCACCAGCGCCTTGCGCAGCGCCTGGGCGGTGCCCAGTTGCCGCAGCACCGAAAAGGCAAGGGCCTGCGTGCCGGGGCGTTCGGCAGGGCGGCAGGCACTCAGGACCTCATTGAGGGACTGGCCGCTGCGCACGGCTGCCACGGCATCTGCGCAGGCCGTCAGCAATTGCCACAAGGGCAGGGCGCCACCTGCAGCGGCAGGATTGGCAGGGCGGGCGGTTTTGCGGGATGCGGAAGGCAGCGCGGTGGCGGGCTTGTGTCCGGAGGCTGGGCGGGGGGCGCGAGTCATGGCGCGCAGTCTATGCGCTCCAGGCCCCCGCCATCGGCGTCTGGCGCGTCGTCTTGTGTCGTCTTGTGCAGCCTCGGACGGCGCCGGTGGCAGGGCCGGTCAGGCGCCCAGGAAATGCCGGCGATAGCGCGCCGGCAGATCGGCGATGCGCATCAGCATGGGCAGATCCGCGGTGTTGAAGTCGGGATCCCATGCAGGGGCGCCGAGGATCTTGGCGCCCACGCGCAGGTAGCCCTTGATCAGGGCGGGCGGCTCCACGGCCAGCGTGCGGTCCAGGTCGTCGACCGGCAGGGGCAGGCGCGGCCGCACTTGCAGATCGATGGGGGCCAGGTGGGTGTGACGCAACTGTTCCCACAGGCTGGCGGCCACGTGCCCGCCGTCGCGCATGCTGATGCTGGCGCAGCCGATCATGGTGTCCAGGTCGTTGCGGACCATGAACTCGGCCAGGGCGCCCCACAGTGCCATGATGGCGCCGCCGTGGCGGTGATCGGGGTGCACGCAGGAGCGGCCCAGCTCGACCATGCGGCTGCGAAGGGGGCGCAGGCGGGTCAGGTCGAATTCGGTTTCGCTGTAGAGGCCGCCGATCTGGCGGGCCGAGCCTGGGGTCAGCACCCGGTAGGTGCCGATGACCTCGCCAGGCTCCCCATCGTTGGAGGCCAGCCGCACCAGCAGGTGTTCGCAGTACGGATCGAACAGGTCGATGTCATGGCCCGTCGGGCTCCCCACGGGCACGTTCAGGCGCGCGCCCATCTCCTCGGCGAAGACCAGGTGCCTCAGACGCTGGGCGGCGCGAACATCCTCTTCAGTGCGAGCCCAAACGATTTCCAGCCCTTGTTGTCTGACGGGGGCATCCGCGGTGAGGCGCGCAGCGACAGCGCCTGGATGAAGCGACCTCCGTACGGCACGCGATTCGGCCGCAAGCTGGGTGGAGAGATCCGCCATTGGCAGGGTCGGCAGGGGCAGCTCGCGCATGGTCATCTCCGGTCGAGGTCCGTGGGTGGTCATGCGGGCCAGTCTGCTCATCGGCGGTGACGAGTCCGTGAAGTCGCCGTGACAGTTGCATGACGACGCTGCGCTGCAGCAATGTGACAGGTGCCATGGTGAGGGGTTGATCGGCGTTAATCCCTGCATCAATCACGAAACAGGGGCGGGCCGACGCTGCTAGCATTCGGCACATGAGCATCCAGATCTTCGGTTTGCCCGTCTCCAGAGGTGTGGCCATTGGCCGCGCGGTGCTGGTTGCCTCCAGCCGGGTGGACGTGCCCCACGTGTTCATCGATGCCTCGCTCATCGATGAGGAGGTGGCACGGCTGATGGCGGCCCGCGACGTGGTGGCCGAAGAGTTCGATGTGCTCAAGCGCGATCTCCCGGCCGATGCGCCGGCCGAGTTGGCCGCCCTGCTGGATGTGCACCAGATGCTGCTGCAGGACGAGGCCCTGATCGGTGCCGCGGCCGAATGGATCCGCCAGCGGCACTACAACGCCGAGTGGGCCGTGTCGGCGCAGCTCGAAGTGCTGGCCCGGCAGTTCGACGAGATGGAGGATGCCTACATCCGCGAGCGCAAGGCCGATCTGGAGCAGGTGGTCGAGCGCCTGCTGCGCAGCCTCAGCAAGGGCGTGCCATCGCCCGTGCCGGATGCCTCGCGTGCCGGTGCACGGGATTTCGGTGGCGACGAGCCGCTGGTGCTGGTGGCCAGCGACATCGCCCCGGCCGACATGCTGTCGTTCAAGCGCAGCGTGTTCACGGGCTTCGTGACGGACGTGGGCGGCAAGACCTCACACACGGCCATCGTCGCGCGCAGCATGGACATCCCTGCCGTGGTGGGCGCGCGCCAGGCCAGCAGCCTGATCCGCCAGGATGACTGCATCATCATCGACGGCGATGCCGGCCTGGTGATCGTCGATCCCTCGCCCATCGTGCTGGAGGAATACCGCTTCCGCCAGCGCCAGAGCGAGCTGGAACGCAGCCGCCTGGCCCGCCTGCGCCACACGCCGGCCGTGACGCTGGATGGCGAACGCGTCGAGTTGCTGGCCAACATCGAGATGCCGGAAGACGGCCCTGTGGCGCTGGAATCCGGTGCCGTGGGCGTGGGCCTGTTCCGCAGCGAGTTCCTGTTCATGAACCGGGGCGGCAACCTGCCGGACGAGGAAGAACAGTACGACGCCTACCGCCGCGCCGTCGAAGCCATGAAGGGCCTGCCGGTGGTGATCCGCACCGTGGACATCGGCGCCGACAAGCCGCTCGAAGGCCTGACGCCCAGCGAGTTGCGGCATGAATCCGTGCTGAACCCGGCGCTGGGCCTGCGCGCCATCCGCTGGAGCCTGGCAGAGCCCAGCATGTTCCGCCGTCAGTTGCGGGCGCTGTTCAGGGCGGCCCACCATGGCCCGATCAAGATCCTCATCCCGATGCTGGCCAGCCAGCGGGAGATCCGCCAGACGCTGGACAACATCGCCCACGTCAAGCGGCAACTGGCTGATTCGGGCAAGCCTTTTGGCGAGGTGCAGCTGGGCGCGATGATCGAAGTGCCGGCGGCGGCCCTGACGCTGCCCGTGTTCCTGCGCTACTTCGATTACGTGTCCATCGGCACGAACGATCTGATCCAGTACACCCTGGCCATCGATCGGGCCGACGAGGCCGTGGCGCATCTGTACGACCCGTGGCACCCGGCGGTGCTGCAGCTCATCCACACCACGATCGCTCAGGCGCGCGCGGCCGGCCGTGGCGTGAGTGTGTGTGGGGAAATGGCGGGGGATCCGGCCTTCACCGAACTGCTGCTGGCCATGGGCCTGCGCAGCTTCTCGATGCACCCGAGTCAGATCGCCTCGGTCAAGCAGCGGGTGCTGCGTGCGGACACGCGCCGCATTGCGCCGCTGGTCGATCGGGTGTTGGCCAGCGAAGACCCTGAGGCCACCTGTGCCGAGCTGTTTGCCAGCGCCGGCCATGCGCCCGTGGCCGCGCCGGGCGCGCGGCTCATGACTGCAGTCTGATCGCCTCGCTGGTGTCGTCCGGCAGGTCGGGCGTCAGCATGGCGGGTGCAGGCGGACGGCCCGCCGATGCAAAGCGGTGACGTGGCTCGAACAACAGGCGCAGGGCGGGCATCTGCCGGATCAGGTTGCCCAGCACATAGGACGCCGCCACACTCAGGAGCAAACTGGCCGTCGCCAGCCACGCGGACGGCAGGTCCTCGCGCAGACCGACGAGCAGCCTGGTCGTCAGGGTCAGCAAGGGCGCGTGGAACATGAGCACATACAGACTTCGGCGCCCCAGAGGCGCGAGGATCTGCTGCATGGCCGGAATCCGCGCCAGCTCGTGGGACAGGCCGATCACTGCCAGCGCGCCGCTGAGGGCCGCCACCGTGGTCACGACCAGATCGGCGTAATGGTGCTGCAGCAAGTCCATGGACGGTTTGTACTGCAGGTGCAGGGTCGCAAAGACCAGCGCGGCGACCAAGGTGGCGCTGCGGCCCAATGACCAGGAGCGGATCTCCCGGCTGAGCAGGTATCCCGTCAGGAAGAAGAAGGCGGACAGCGGCCACAACTGGAGGCTGAAGGGCAGGCCATTGGGCAGGGGCATGGCCTCGTCCGTCTGGCCTGCATTGAAACCCAGACCTCTCAGCAGGGTGTAGCCCACCAACAGCAGCACGATCGTCCAGCACACTTGGCGCGAGCGGTCGGCACGTTCGAAGCCGGTGGCCTGCACGAACAGCCGGCAGCCGACGTGCAGCGCCCACAACAAGGTCAGGAACCACAGCGGCATGAGCCGGCCGGGCATCTCCTGGCCATTGAAGCTCAGCACGGCACTGCCGTAGCTCAACCAGGCCTCGTCAGGATGGCCGTGCAAGTAGAAGGGCGCATACAGCACCGCCAGCGCCAGATAGGGCTTGATCAGGGCATCGCCCTTGCGCACGATCGTTTCCGTCAACGAGTGACGGGGCGCGAAGAACGAGCCGGCGATGATGAAAAACAGCGGCATCCTGAACGATGTCAGGATGCCATTGGCGTGGCTGAAGTGTTTCGCTAGTTCACTGTGCCCGAACACCACCAACACGATGCACAGTGCACGCGCCACATCGATGTGCTTGGCACGCATTCGTTGTCCTCTCGAGGCCTTTGGGGCCAGGGTGGATTATCAGAATGCGCGTGTCGTCAAATATGAAGAGTTTGTTATAGACGTGTATCAATCGGCAACCGGCGTGAGGCCTGCCAGACAGCGAAAGAGCCTGTCATCGCCTTTGACTGCTGGGAACGGGGCTGCGACCTGTCTTGTGGGCTTTGTTGCATGCCGCTGCAATTGGCTGGACGGTCTCGCCGTCGGATCCGTCCTCAAAGCCGCTAGAAGCCGGCTTCGCGCCGGATGACGGCGGCCGCGTGGCGGATGTAGCGCCACCCGGGCGCCGTCCATCGGCCATGGAACACGACGCTGCCGCGCCATGCATGCTGGCGAGCCATCTCGGAGATGTGCAGGTCTGGAGGCGATTGCAGCGTCACCCGGTAGACGGGACGCTCGGGCATCAACAGGCCGTTTTTCTCGCGCACCACGATGCCGGCGCCGAACAGGTGGGCCAGTTCATGCTCGGGCAGCACACGTGTGGCGTCGGCCTCGATGCGGACGACCGTCAGCGGCACGGAAGGGCCAGATGGGGCGTCGGCATAGAAGCGGGCCGTGTCCCCGGGCTGGATGAGTGGCAACTCGTCTTCGTCGATGTAGGCCGTCACGGTGTGCCCCTGGCGCGTGATCAGGCGGGCCAGTGCTTCGTCGGTGCTGAGCCAGGCGCCGGCTTGCAGATCGGGCGGCACGTCGCGTATCTCGCCATCAAAGGGGGCCACGGGCGCGTAGCGGCGGGCATCGGCCTGCAGGGCGGACAGATCGGCCTCGGCGGCACTCAACTCTTCCTGCAGCACTTGCCAGCGTGCGCGTTGGTCGGGATCGAAGGCTGTGGCGGAGGCCTGCCAGCGCAGTTGCCGAACGTGGGCCTGCGCAGCTTGCATCCGGCTGGCGAGCTCCGGCGATGCGAGCAACAGGAGCGGCTCACCGGCCTTGACCGGGCGCCCATTGGCAGGCGGCATCGTGATCAGCCGGGCATGCGGCGGGGCGTAGACCACGTATTGAGCGGCAGGACGCAGCAGGGCGGATGCCGAGGGCCGGGTGGGCCAGGGCAGCAAGAGCATGCCGCCCAGCATCGCGAGAACGGCGGCGGTGCGCCATGAGCGGCTGCGTTGACGCAGCACCGGCCAGGCAGCGCGCCATACCGCCAGCTCCCGCCAGATGGGGCGCAGCACGAACCAGCCGATCTCCACGGCAAACAGCAGGATGCCGACGGCCTTGATGAAGAAGGTGTAGACCAGGGCGGCAATGCCCAGGAACACGGCCAGCCGGTAGGCCCAGGTGGCATACGCAAACAGGATGAGGCCGGTGCGTCGGGCGGGTGGGAAGGCCTCTGGCGCGGGCAGTCCCAGGCCGAAGAGCCGCTCGCGCAGATCCCAGCGGGCGAGCGCGAAGGCGCGGTCGTGCAGGTTGGGAATCTGAAGCCAGTCGGACAGGACGAAGTAGCCGTCAAAGCGCATGAAGGGACTGCTGTTGAGCAGCAGGGTCGAGATCAGCGTGGTGGTCGCCAGCACGAAGGCGAGTGATTTCGGGGTGCCATCGGGCAGCAGGGCCCAGGCCAGCGTCGCCCAGGCGGCCACGGCCATTTCGGTGAGCACGCCGGCTGCGCCCACGGCCAGGCGATCCTGGCGGCGGTTGAGCTTCCACACTTCATTGGTGTCGGTATAGGCCACGGGCCAGAGCACCAGGAAGGCCACGCCCATGGTGGGCACCCTGCAGCCCAGCCGTTTGGCCGTGATGGCGTGGCCCAGCTCGTGCAGGACCTTGACGAAGGCAATGGCCGCGCCATATCCAAGCAGGCCCGACAGGCTGATGTGATCCACCAGCGTGGCGCTGAAGCGCTCCCATTGGCGATGGATTTCCATCAGGCCCCAGCCCAGCGCGGCCAGGGTCGGCACCAGCGCCCAGCGGGCATACAGGAAGTCCAGCCTGGGGGCCCAGCGGCTGAGCCATCGGTCGGGCTTGATCAGCGGAATGCGGAAGAACAGATAGTGGTGCAGCAGTTGGGTCAGCCAGTGACCATGGCGAGCCGCCAGACCGGCAGCCAGATCGCGGGCCTGGCCGGGTGGCACCTGGGTCAGCTCATGCTGGCGAAAGAAGTCGGCCATGGCATGGATGTCGTGGGCATCCAGGTGCAGGGTGGTCTGGTCGCTGACCTCGGCGGCCACGGCCTGGGCCGACCCCAGGTGCCAGCGCCGAAGCGCTTCAAAGGTCGGCCAGTCGATCTGGAAGAAGAGGTTGCGCACAGGATCGTGCAGTGTGTGGCTGGGTTGGCCATCGGGCAGCAAGGGGCCTGGCAGCAAGGCCAGCTCTTGCCGCAGCAAGGGCAGTGGGGCGGACAGGGACAGCGTGGGTGAGGGCATGGTCACCAACCCAGGGCCTGACGCACCGTGGCCAGCGGGCGCCGCAGGATCCAGTAGGCCAGCGGTACCGTCTCGCCGCTGAGCTTGGCCGTGCCCTTGAGGCCCACGCGCTGGGCAGTGGGCTCGGAGAGGCTGGCGCGCACGCGGAAGGCGTATTGCCCATCCGGTCGCAACACGGCCTCATGGCCCATATAGCGCAGCCTGGCCTGCACGGGCTTGAGCGGATCGGCGGCCAGATAGAGCGCCACGGGGGCGTCCACCTGCAGCGGGATGGCATCGCCAATCGGCATCCAGGCTTCCACCTCGACATCCTGGGGCGTGGCGATGCGCAGCACACGCTCGCCGGTCTGTACCGGTTTGCCGATCCATTCGGTGGGGTCGTCGAACAGGGCAATGCCGTCTTGCGGGGCCATCACGGTGGTGCGCTGGAACTGGTCCTGCAGATAGCCTGCTTCGGCGCGCCGCTCTTCGATGCGACCGAGCAGTTGTGCCAGCTGTGTCTTTGAGCGCGCATCCGAGACCGCCTGCTGGGCATATTGACGGTATTCGGCCTGGGCGGTGGCCAGGGCCTGGGCGGCCACATCGTGGCGGGCGGCCAGGGCCGCCTGGTCGAAGCTGAACAGCGGCTGGCCTGCCTTGACGGCCTGGTTGGGTTGCACGTGAAATTGCGCGAGCACGCCGTCCAGCGGCGCACGCACCACGGCGGGGTGCGCGGGCACCAGTTCACCGGGCGACAGCACCGACAGCTTGACGGGCAGGGCCATCGCTCCGAGCACGGCGATGGCCGCGATGGCGTGGATCGGCCAGCGGGTGGAGGCCAGGCGCCCGCCTGTTCCCTTGGCCGCGCGGGACGTGTCTGCCCGCCGCCATGGCCAGCGCGATCGGGGCTGGCGCGCCACCCATGCGTGATGCCAGGCCGCCATCCATTCGGCCAGCCAGGCTTGGGCTTGTGCAGGAAGGGGGCGCTCAGAGGCAAGGAGCAGGCCGCCCTGCGAGGGGTGTGTGGGTGCGGAGGGCGTCAAGGCGTCGTCAGGCGGCAAGGGCAGCGGCAGCCACAGGCCGAAGGCGGGCAGCCACTCGGCCCATTCCCGTGCCAGGTCTTCGGGCAGATCGTCGGCCGCGAGCGTGAGCAGGCCGGCCTGGGTGCGTGACAGGTGCTGGCACACGCGCTGCAGCCATTGCGCATAGGGGGCGTTGGCATCGGGCTCGATCACACCCGACAGGGCCGTGATGCCGCGGTCCGCCATCCACAGAGCGGCCTGGCGATAGGGCCACAAGGCATGGCTGTCGTTGACGGCCATGAAGGCCAGCTCCGCCTCGCTGCCTGCCGAGCGGGCCTTGCGCGAGAGCGCGAGCACCGTCAGCAGCGGATCGTCTTCGGCGAGGTGGGCCTGCGGGCTCAGTGGCGCATTCATCCAGGCGTTCTTTCAAGCTTCTTGGCCGCCATCTGCTTGTCCGCGGCCAGCCGGATCTGGGTGCTCAGGCTGGCGCGCCCTGCGGGCTCCTGCGGGGACTGGGTATTGCGATCCGGACGGTTGGGCTGGACCTTGATCTTGAAGACGGTGACGGCCTCGTGACCTTGCGCGTCGCGGGCGATGACGCGGATGGTCACGTCGCCTGTGCCGGGTGGTGGGGTGCCCTCGAAGCGGCCGGTCTGCGGATTGAAGGAGAGCCAGGCCGGCAGGGGGCGACCATCGGCCCGCATGGCCGCCAGGGTGACGCGCGCTTGCGGGTTGGTTTGCGCAAAGGTGTCGGCCGGCACGGCAAACGAGATCCGGCTGCCCGCCAGGACCTGGTCCGGCAGCGGGCGGTTCAAGACCAGGCTGTCGCCGCCGGCCGATCGATTGGGCAGCACCATCACCTGGAAGACACCTTCACCGCCGCGCGTGAGGGTGGGCAGGGGCGGGCTGGGGGGCGATGCGGGCGTTTCCGCCGGTGCACGCGTGCCGGCCGACAGGGTGACGCCGGATGCGCCCGGGCCCAGCAGCACGGCCGCTTCGCCCGATGCGCTGGGCAGGATGGTTGCCAGGGTGGTGGGCGACAGGAAGCTGCCGCCTTCCGGCGTCGGGGGCGCGGCCACGATCACAGGCGGCGCAGGGGCGGGTTCGGGCGGCGGCGCGGGCGGTTCGGGCGGCGGAGGCAGCACGGTGTTGGGGATGGCCAGGTTGAGCGCGCCGGTTGCCGAGGCCGCGTTGCCGGCGGCATCGGTCACCGTGACCGTGGCCACGAAGGTCTGCCCCGCCTGCAAAGCCAGGGTGCCGCTGACGGGCACGGCCGAGGCCAGGTCCAGGCTCCACGAACCGCCCGATGGGGTGACGTTGTAGACGGCGTTGCCGATGGTCAGCGTCATGGTCTCGCCGGCGCCCAGCGTGGCCGTGCCAGTGAGCGTGGGCGTGGTGCTGGTCGTCGACAGGTTGTTGACGGTGGGCAGCGTCGGCGCCGTGGCATCGAAGGTGTAGGCCTGGCTGCCGGCCGGGCCATCGTTGCCGGCGCTGTCCGTCACCTTGATGAGGAGGGTGCCGCTGGCCGTCAGGGTGACGCCATCCCAGGCGATCGCCGTGCCGGTGACCTTGCTGGTGATGTCGGTCCAGGTGCTGCCGTTGTCCAGCGAGCCGTAAACCACATCGGTGCCGGCCGGTGCGCTGCTGAGCGTGGCGCTGATGGTCTGTGCGGCCGTGCGTGTGATGAAGTCGCTGCTGCTGGTGCCGCTGTCGTTGGAGATCCCGATGTTGCTGACGACGATGGTCGGGGCTGTGGCGTCGAGGACGTAGGCCTGGCTGATGGGCGTGCCGTCGTTGCCGGCGCGGTCGCTGACCTTGAGTTGCAGGGTGCTGGCGCCCACCAGGGTGGCGCCATCCCAGGCCAGCGTGGTGCCGGAGACCTTGCTGGTGATGTCGGTCCAGGTGCTGCCGTTGTCCAGTGAGCCGAGAACCACATCGGTGCCAGCCGGGGCGGCGCTGAGCGTGGCGGTGATCGTCTGTGCGGCGGTGGTGGTGATGAAGTCGCTGTTGCTGCGGCCCGTGTCCGCAGAAAGGGCCAGGTTGCTGAAGGTGATGGCCGGTGCCGCCGTGTCGAGCACATAGGCCTGGCTGGCCACGGTGCCGTCGTTGCCGGCGCTGTCCGTCACCTTGAGCCGCAGGGTGTTGCTGCCGCTCAGCGTGATGCCGTTCCAGGTCAGCGTGGTGCCGGAGACCTTGTTGGTGATGTCCGTCCAGGTGCTGCCGTTGTCGAGCGAGCCGTAGACCACGTCGCCGCCGGCCAGCGAGCCGCTCAGCGTGGCGGTCAGCGTTTGCGCGGCGGTGGCGGTGATGAAGTCGCTGCTGCTGGTGCCGGTGTCCGCCGAGAGGGCGAGGGCGCTGAAGGTGATGGCCGGTGGGGTGGTGTCGATGACGATCGCCTTGTTGGCCCCCAGCGATTGCGCGGCGCCCGGTGTGGCCAGGGTCAGCGAGGCGTTCTGGTGCGTGCCGCTGCTGTCGGTGATGGTACCGTTGTTCAAGGCCAGGGCGCTGGTCGAGGTGTAGTCCAGATCGGCGGTGTTGTCGGTGTTGCCGACCACGTGGGTGAAGGTCAGCGTGGATGTGCCCGAACCGGAGGTGTAGGTGGCCACGCCGCCATCGTTGAGCGCCAGGTTGGGCGTGCCGCTGCTCGTGTCCACCGTGACCGCCTTGCTGAAACTCACGGTGATGGTGATGGTGTCGCCGGCCTTGTAGATGCCGTTGGCCGTGCTGGCCGTGACGTCGGTGATGGTGGGCTGCAGGCTGTCGACGAGCACCGCGGCCGTGCTGCCCACGCTGTTGAGGGTGAGCGTGGCGTCGTTGCCGGCCGCATCGCGCAGCGTGCCGCCATTGGCGCCCAGGGCCCCGACGGTGATGCCGTTGGTGTCCTGCTGGCCAGTGGGCACGGTGTAGCGGAAGACCAGGTTGCTGGTGCCCGAGCCGGACAGATAGCTCGCGTAGACGGTGGTGCTGCCGATGGTCAGCCCGATGCGCGGTGTGCCGCCGGAGGTGTCCACCGTGAGGGCTTCGGCGAATTGCACGGTGAAGTCCAGCGTGCTGCCATCGACGTAGGTGCCGTTGCCTGGCACGGTGACCGCGTTGACCGTCGGGGCCGTCGTGTCCACGAGCACGCCGGTGGTGGCGCCGACGCTGTTGAGCGTCAGTGTCATGTTGTTGCCCGCCGTGTCGCTCAGGGTGCCGCCATTGGCCTGCAGGGTGGTCACGGCGATGCCGTCGGCATCGGTGTCGCCCGCCTGCACGGTGTAGGCGAAGACCAGGGCGCTGCTGCCCGAGCCCGATTGATAGCTCGCATAGACCGTCGTGCCGCCGATGTTCAGGGCCAGGCGTGGTGTGCCGCCGCCGGTGTCCACGGTGACGGCCTCGTCCGTGTTCACCGTGAAGCTCAGCGTGGTGCCGGCGCGGTAGCCGCCGGCCGACGGCACCAACACCGATGAGACCACCGGCGCAGCTGTATCGATCGTGACGGACAGGCCGCTCGAAGCCGAGGAGACATTGCCTGCGGCATCCGCGGCCTTGGCCGTCAAGGTATGGCTGCCGGCAGACAAGGTGGATGCCGTGATCGACCAGTTGCCGCCCGTGGCCGTGGCCGTGCCCAGCACCGTGGTGCCATCGGTGTCATACAGCGTGACGGTGCTGCCCGATTCGGCCGTACCGGTGAAGGTCGGGGTGGTGTTGCGGGTGATGTTGTCGGTGCTGCTGGTGCCCGAATCGGTGCCGCTGCTCATGTCGGGTGTGGTGGGCGCGTTCGGCGCGGTGTGATCCAGCGTGTAGGTCTGCCCGGAGGTGTAGCCAGACAGGATGGCGGTGTTGCCGCCGTTCTGGATGCCGGTGCCGTTGCTGTTGAGATCCAGCCTGAGCGTGCCGTCGCCACTGATGGTGTTGACGACCACGGTGTAGGTCGTGCCACTGCCGCTGACGCTGGCCACATTGCCCGATGCGGTGCCCGTGGCCGTGAGCGTGAAGTCGCTGGTGTCCACGCCGGTGACGGCCTGATCGAAGGTGACGGTGTAGCTGATGGAGGTGGTCGCCGTGTTGACCGTGGCACTGGCCCCGCCAGCGCGAACGATGGAGGCCACGCTGGGCGCATCGACCACCGTGAGCGTGAAGGCCTGGTTGGCGACGTTGCCGGCCGCGTCGGTGGCCGCGACGTAGATCTTGTAGGTGCCGGCCGTGAGCGAGGCGCCACCCACCTTCAACGAGCTGCCCGTGATGGTGAAGCTGCCGTTGTCGGCATCGTTGGTGCCATTGCCCACGGCCAAGCTGTAGGTGATGCTTTGGCTGTCGGTGGCCGACAGCGTGGCCACGGTCGATGTGGCGGTGCTGTTGACCGACACGAAGGTGGTGCTGTCAAGGTTGACGCCCGTGGGCGCCGAGGCATCGATGCTGACGGACAGGCCGCTCGATGCGGACGAGACATTGCCCGCGGCATCGCTGGCCTTGGCGGTGAGGGTATGGCTGCCTTCCGACAACGTCGATGCCGTGATCGACCAGTTGCCGCCCGTGGCGGTGGCCGTGCCCAGCACCGTGGTGCCATCGGTGTCGTAGAGCGTGACGGTGCTGCCCGATTCGGCCGTGCCGGTGAAGGTCGGGGTGGTGTCACTGGTGATGTTGTCGGTGCTGCTGGTGCCGGAGTCCGTACCGCTTGTCATGTCGGGTGTGGACGGCGCACTGGGGACGCCGGTGTCCAGCACATAAGCCTGCGAGCTGGTGGTGCCGTCGTTGCCGGCGCCGTCCTGCACCTTGACTTTCAGCGTGTTGCTGGCGCTCAAGGTCTGGCCGGCCAGTGCCCAGGTGTTCTGGCCCACGGTGGCCGATGCGGCTGCCCAGGTGGCGCCGTTGTCCAGCGAGACCAGCACCGTTTCGCCGGAAGCCAGGTTCGCCGACAAGGTGCCTGAAATGGTCTGCGATGCGGTGGCGGTGATGAAGTCCGAGCTGTTGCCCGTGTCGGATGAGAATGCCTTGGTGGAGATGGTCGTGGTGGGCGCGACGTTGTCCACCGTGGCGTTGGTGGTGTCGGCCGTCGTGGTGGCATTGCCGGCGTTGTCCATGGCCGTGACGGAGACATTGCGGTTGGTGGTGCCGTTGATGGCGCCCGCCACGAGCGTGTAGGTGGCCGTCCACGTGCCGCTGGCGTTCGAAGCGCTCACCGCCGAGCCGCCACCGAACTGGCTGAAGTCCACCGTGACGCTGCTGATCGTGTCGCTGTTGTTGTCGCCACCGGCCGTGTTGTTCCAGGTGGCCGTGACCGTGTCGCCGATCTTGAAGGCGCCCCCCGTGCCGCTGGCGCCACTGATGCTGATGCGAGCGTCCGACACGGTGGGTGCGATGTTGTCGACCGTGGCGTTCGTGGTGTCGGCCCGCGTGGTGGTGTTGCCGGCGTTGTCCGTCGCCGTGACCGACACGTTGCGGCTGGTGGTGTCGATGGCACCCGCCACGAGCGTGTACGTGGCCGTCCACGTGCCGCTCGAGTTCGAAGCGTTCACCGCCGAGCCGCCGCCGAACTGGCTGAAGTCCACCGTGACGCTGCTGATCGTGTCGCTGTTGTTGTCGCCACCGGCCGTGTTGTTCCAGGTGGCCGTGACGGTGTCGCCAACCTTGAAGGCGCCGCCCGTGCCGCTGGCGCCGCTGATGCTGATGCGCGCATCCGTCACCGTGGGGGCGATGTTGTCAACCGTGAGGTTCGTGGTGTCTGCCGCGGTGGTGGTGCCGCCGCCGTTGCTGGCGCTCACGCTCACATTGCGGTTGGTCTGGTCGATCGTTCCCGCACCTGCGGCGATGAGGTAGGAGGCCGCCCACGTTCCACTGGTGTTGGAGGCCGCGACCGCTGAGCCTCCACCGAAGGCGCTGAAGTCGATCGTGACCGCTGTGATGCCCGATTGGTTCTGGCCGCCCGCGGTGTTGTTCCATGAAGCGGTGACGCTGTCGCCGATCTTGTAGGCCCCGCCGGTACCGCTGCCTGAGCTGGTGATGCTGATGTAGGCGTCGGACACCGTGGGCGGCGGCGGGATCGCCTTCACATCGGTGATGTCGAAGTCGTTGAACAGGCCGAAGTTCGCGGAAGTGATCACCACCTGCTTGACATCGTTGATGGCCGTGCCGAAGCTCGACAGGGTGGTAAAGCTGCCCGTGGAGATTCCACTCTCCGTGAACGAGGTGGTGGTGTTGTTGCCATAGGTCAGCGCGATGGTGATGCTGCCGGAGGCCGCGCCGACCTTGAAGGAGCTGATGTCGAAGGAGTAGCCCGACTCCACCGCGATGGTCAGCTTGATGTCGTTGCCGCCCATCGTGCCTTCATAGGCGTAAAGCCCCTCGGGGCCATAAGTGGGGTCGGTGCCCATACCGCCGACCCCGCCGCCGCCCGAGAAGGTGAAGGTCCGTCCCCCTGAGGTGCGCTGCACGGATGTCTGCGTGTAGTCAAGGTCGCCATCTGTGTTGGCGAACGTGGTCACGGCCAGCAGGCCCTCGTAGCCTGTGATGGCCATGGGCGTGGCCTCGATGGTGCCGACCTGCCGCTCCAGTTGCCAATCGCCACCCAGTCGCGCGGCCCCGGTGTCGTCGTCGGATGCGGCCACGTCTGCACCGGTCGCCTCGGACAGGGCCGTCAGCAGGGCCGTGCCCCGTTCACCTGCGCCGATCTCGCATCCATACAGCAGGATGTCGCCTCCATCACGCAAGGCGCCGCCCAAGGTGGCCAAGGCCGCCCGCGTGACGTCGGTCTGGATCGTGGTCGCGTCGAACGGGGTGGTGCCCAGCAAGAGCCGGCCCGCGTCACCGTGCGAGAGGATGTGCATGGCATCGAAGCCGCCTCGCGCCCAGGCCTGTTGCGCCCATTGCGCCAGTTGCGTCAGCCCTTCACGCGAGCCATCGAACTCGACCACGGTCCTGCCGGGGGCCATGTCGGCCATCAGTTGTCGATGGTTCGCCAAGGAGGTGTCGACGAACACCACTTCCTTGCGAGCTGCCTCGCGGGAGGCATCCGGGCTTCTTGCGTCCACGGCCGCGGGCGCTTCGGTGATGGCCCGCAGCGCTGCCGCTTCACTGGCCGCTGCCTGCGCCGCATGGCTGGCATCCACCACCGCCGCGCCATCGAACATGTAGCGGGGCTCCAGGCTGCGCAGGTGGGAGGCGCGCTTGAGCGGTTTGCGGAAGGTGAAGGCGTGGCTCATGTCGAATCCCTTGAAGACGCTGGATGTCCTTGGTGCAGCGGCGTGGTCGCTGGCCTGTGTCAGGGTGGGTTGAAGCGGGTAAGGTGCTCGGCCACCTTGCGATCCAGATCCGGACGCCAGCTTGCGGGCATGACGGCCAGGATCTGGCCTTCGATGAGGCGGGCCCGCGCCTGTTCGCGCTCATCGGTGGGCCGGGCTTTGGCTGCGGCGGCCCACAGGTAGGCCTTGGCCAGGTAGGCGGGCGCCAGGGCCCGGCTGTCGGCTTGCACAGGGGCGTTGCCATACAGCACCGCGGTGGGCAGGTAGGCGGCTGCAAAGCCTGCGCTGGCGGCGCTTTCCAGCCAGAAGAGCGCTGCGTCCGGGTCAGCAGGCCCGCCCAGGCCTTCGGCCAGCATCACGCCCAGACGGTATTGCGCGGCGGGCACGCGGCGTTGTGCGGCCTGTTCGTACCAGTGGCGCGCGGTCACCAGGTCCTGCGGCACGTCGCCGCCTTCGTCGAGATGGCGCGCCAGCGCCAGCATCGCCGGCGGTGAATCGGCCTGGGCAGCCCGCGTGCACAGGGCCAGGCCGCGCGCCACATCCTTGGCCACACCTTCTCCGCGGATCAGGTGGCCTGCTGCCGTGCACAGCGACAGCCAGTGGCCGTCTTCGGCCGCACGCTCATACCAAGCCAATGCTTGCGGGATGTCGGCCAAGCGCCCGACGCCTTGCGCCAGGCAATCGGCCCACAGGTGCTCGGCATACGGCACGTGCTTGTGCGCTGCCTTTTCGAACCATGTGCAGGCGGCCACGGGATCGGCCGGCCGGCCCCAGCCTTGCTGGAAGAACTGCCCCACCACGAACTGCGCCAGCGGGTGCCCATGGGCTGCCAGCGGGCGGTACAGCCGCCACGCCTGATCATGCTGACCGGCCGCCAGCTTGACCTGCGCCGCCTGCAACTGCTGCTCCTGGGCACGGGCATCGGGGGCACGCGCCAGGGCCAGCGCAGGCAGAGTGAAGGCCAGGATCCAGACGATGCGCTGCACAGGCTTCATGTCGTGCCCCTTGTGGTGTTCGCGGTCTCAGTAGCGCGAGGGATAGATGCCTTGCACCGCGATGAAGATGTTCATCGGCAGGTAGGGCGGCATGGTGCTGACCGGGGCCGTGGCACCCTGCCCGGCGGTGTCGGTGCTGCCCGAGATCGCCACGGTCGGCAGTCCCGCCAGCGTGGTGGCCGGGTTGCCCGAGAACGTGACCGGCGCCGTGCCGCCGATGCTGCCTGCGGCCATGTTCACGTCAGGCGCGCTGCCCGCATAGATCTTGTTGGAGGGGCCCTGAGGCGTGGCCAGCGAGCCGCCACTGGCCGTGCCGGTGCTGGCATTGCCGCTGTAGCCCTTCAGGCTCAGCCCGGACGCGGCCGCCGTGGCCGTCACGCCATTGAGCGTGGTCGTTGCCGCCAGCGTGCCGATGGCGACCGTCGTCTTGGCTGCGGCGCTCAGCGTGTGGGCATGCGGCACCAGCGGCACGTTGGCCGCCTGCAGGGTGACGCTGGCCGAACCGCCTGCAGCGCCCACCACATAGTTCATCCCGCCCGGGGGCTGGCCCGCCCCCACGATGACGCGGCCGCGCAGGTCGGGCAACAGAAAGTAGGTGCGGCCATCACCGCCGAAAGTCGTGCCCAGCAGTGAGAACAGGGCCTGGTTGCTGTTGATGGCGATCTGCGTGCCCACCGCGGGCATGAAGTTTTGCAGGTTGGTCCAGGGCACGGCCATGATGCACACCGAGGCCATCATCGGGTCTGCAGAGCAGGCGAGGCTGCCGGTGCCGATCGACAGACCGGTCAGGCACAGCGCGGCGGCACGGATGGATGAACGAAGGATCATGGGTCTCTCCTGATGCTGGGTTGGGATGGACGGATCGCTGTCTTGCCAGACTGGACACACGGACTGGGCGCGGTCTGGCCACGCGCCACGGGAAGATCGGGTCAGGGGCTGCCCGGCGGGGCCATCACCACACGGCCGCTCATGCCGGCCATGAGTTCCTGGAAGCGCCCATCGACCACCGCCGACAACTTGACCGACTGGCTGACCGGATCCACCCGCGCCCCGATGCGCTGCACCTTGGCGGGATAACGCTTGCCCGTCTCGTCGATGAACACCTGGAAGCCTTGTTGCGGCTTGAGCCACACCAGCCACTTGCTGGGCACGATGAACTCCAGTTCCAGCGCGCTGTCATCCAGGATGTCGAGCAGGGGCTGGCCGGGCTGCACATACTGCTGCTCGCGCACCTTCTGCTCGGCGATGCGGCCCGCGAAGGGAGCGGTCACCGCGCACTTGGACAGCACGACCTTGTAGGACGCCACATCCGCACGGGCCTTGTTCACTTCCGCCTGCGACACGTCCAGTTCCAGCTTGCCCACGGCATGGAGTTCATCCAGTCGCTGGTTGGCCTTCCATGTCTTTTCGGCGGCGTCCAGCGCGGCCTGGGCCTTGTCGAACTGCGTGTGCTGAAGCGAGCAGTCGAAGCCGATGAGCGTGTCGCCCGCCTTGAAGCGCAGGCCCTCCGCCAAGGGCAGGCGGTTGATCTTCGCGCCGATCTCGGCAGCCAGCGTCGTGTAGCGGCGCGGGATGAGCTGGGCGCGGATTTCCCGCGTGTCGAGTGCTGAGCCGGCAGTGCTGTTGGTGGTGGGGATGCTCGCCTTGATCACCTGGGCATGGGTGTGGCCGGCACACAGGAAGGCCATCACGGCGAGACAGCGAGACGCACAACGCAGGGCCTGGAGGAGGCCTGGGGTCTTCAGGGCCGATGACATCGGGGATCCTTGGCTGATGATGGGCCAGATGGCTGAAGGCTGGCAGGGCTCAGCGTGCGGACAGGCTCGCGGCCTGAAGCGGCTGCGCTGTCTCGGCCGGCGCTTCGGCCGGCGGGTTCAAGGCCATCGAAACCTGGCGGGTCATCTCTTGCAGCGACAGCTTGCGGTCGTCGGGTACCGTGGGCTCCAGGCCCAGCGTGGCCTGCAGCTTGCCGGCCGCCGTCTGCATCTGGGCCAGCGCCTGATAACGGCGCAACTGGCTGACGATGGCTGCGGTGTTGTTGGCCACGCGGTCCAGCTTGCTCTGCGTCTGGGCCTGCTCCCGCATGGTCACCTGGCTGGCAATGTCCTTGTCCACCTGCCAGATGGCATCGGCCCGTTCGAACTGCTTGACCGCATTGCCGAACTGCAGCCGCGCCACATGCACCTGCGTCAGCAGCGCCATCTGCGTGGCCATGCGCTCCTGCTCGGCCAGGGCGACACCCGCATCGGCCATGCGCATCTGTGCCGGCGCTGACAGCAGGCCCAGCAGGTTGAGCGACACCTGGGCGCCTGCCTCGGTCCAATGCTGGTTGATCAGATAGCTGTCATTGCTGCCGTTGAGGCTGTAGCTGAACGACAGGCCGGGGAACATCTTGAGCATGGCGCGGCGCGTTTCCAGCCGGGCGATGCGCGCGTTGTAGAGCGAGGTGCGCAGATCGGCGTTGTTGGCAATGGCCCGCTCTTCCATCTGTTCCACCGACAGGCCCAGCAGTTCGCGGCCAGCCTGCTCGGACGGCTCCGTCACGGCGATGGCCTGTCCGAGCGGCAAATTGGTGAGCGCGGCCAGTTCGATCTGAGCGGTCGACAGTTCCTGTTCGATGGTTTCCAGCAGGCGCAGGTTTTCCAGCAACTGGCGCTGGAAGCGCAGCGGCTCCAGCGGGCTGCGCACCCGTTCGCCGCTGGCCTTGCGTGCATCGCCCAAGGCCTCTTCGCTGTCGGTGATGGTGGCGCGGACCGAATCGCGCAGCTTCTGTGCGCCGGCCGTGCGCCAGAAGGCCGTGCGCACATCCTGGATCAGGGTGTGCATGGCCTTGCGGCGCTGCTCGCCGGCCACCAGCACACGGTCGGCCTGCTGCCGGCTGGCGTAGTAGCTCTGCCCGAAGTCCAGCAGGCTCCAGGTGAAGCTCAGCTCGGTGGTGGTGGCCGTGCGGTCACTGGAGATGAAGGGGTTGGCCAGAGAGGGCTGTCCCGTCACCGAATCGGTGCTGCGGGTGATGAGGTCCTTGCTGCGATCACGGTAGCCGGCCGAGGCGACCAGCTTGGGCAGCATGTCGTACTGGCCGACATCCAACTGGCTCTTGGCCAGGGCCTCGGCCATCATCTGCACGCGTCGGCCCAGGTTGTACTTGATGGCCCGGGCGATGGCCTCGTCCAGCGTCAGGGGGCCTTGCAGCGGCTCGATGCCCTGCTGCATCTGCTGGCGGTCGGCCGCCGTGGTTTGCCGGATCTCGGCCTGGGTGAGCGGTTCAGGTTTCAGCGATGCGCAGCCGCCCAGCAGCAGGGCGGTACATGGCGCAGCCAGCACCAGGGTCAGGCGGTGGAGTGGGGCAAACATGCGAGGTGACCTCTCTGCCTTGGGCACCTCTTGTTGCGTGAGGTGCGCTTTCTTGGGCCGCGCATACACCTTTTTTGCGCGGTATGAAAGCCCCCATCATGGCGGTTTCGCAGGGTGGGAGGAACCCTGGGAAAAACACCGGGTTGACGCCAGCCCTTTTGTTTTGATTTGTATCAGGCTGACAACTGTTCCCAGCGCTCCAGCAAGGTCAGCAGGGAGGTCTCGATCTCTTCGATCCGCGCCTGCATGACGGGCACCTGCTGCGGCTTTTGCTTGTAGACGTCCGGGTCGGCCAGTTGCTCGCCCAGCGTCTTCTGCTCGGCTTCGAGCGCGGCGATGCGGCCAGGCAACTCGTCCAGCTCGCGCTGTTCCTTGTAGCTGAGCTTGCGCGGCTTGCCGGCGGGGCGGGCCGGGGCGCTTTCTGGTGCGGTTGCTGGTGCGGCTTCGACGGCAGCCGCTGCCGATGGCCCCGTGCTCGATGCAGCCTTGGCTGCGCCAGCACCTGCCAGCGCCCGCGCGCGCCGCGACTGGATCAGCCAGTCCTCCACGCCGCCTTCGTACTCCCGCCACGCGCCCTCGCCCTCGGCCACGATGGTGCTGGTCACCACGTTGTCCAGGAAGCGCCGGTCATGGCTGACCAGGAACACGGTGCCGGGGTAATCGGCCAGCATGTCCTCCAGCAGGTCCAGCGTGTCGATGTCCAGGTCGTTGGTGGGTTCGTCCAGCACCAGCACGTTGGAGGGCTTGGCGAACAGGCGCGCCAGCAGCAGGCGGTTGCGCTCGCCACCGCTGAGCGTGCGCACCGGCGAGTTGGCGCGGGCGGGTGAGAACAGGAAGTCCTGCAGATAGCCCATCACGTGCTTGCGCGAGCCGTTGATGTCGATCCATTCGCTGCCCGGGCTGATGAAGTCGGCCAGCGTGGCGTCCAGGTTCAGGTGATCGCGCATCTGATCGAAGTACGCGACGCCCAGGTTGGCACCCTGGCGCACCGTGCCGCTGTCGGGCTGGAGTTCACCCAGGATGAGCTTGAGCAGCGTGGTCTTGCCTGCGCCGTTGGGCCCCACCAGGCCGACCTTGTCGCCACGCAGGATGGTGGCCGTGAAGTTGCGTACAACGGGCCGGCCGTTGTAGGCCTTGCTGACCTGGTCGAGTTCGGCCACGATCTTGCCGCTGCGGTCGCCTTGAGAAGCCTCCAGCTTCACGCGCCCGACCACATCGCGCCGTGCCGCACGTGTGCTGCGCAGCTCTTCCAGGCGCTTGATGCGCGCCACCGAGCGCGTACGCCGGGCTTCCACACCCTTGCGGATCCACACCTCTTCCTGCGCCAGCAGTTTGTCGAAACGCGCATTGGCCAGTGCTTCATCCGCCAGTTGTTGCGCCTTCAGGGTCTGGTAGGCCGCAAAGTTGCCCGGATACGAGCGCAGCACCCCGCGGTCGAGTTCCACGATGCGGGTGCACACGTTGTCCAGGAAGGCGCGGTCGTGCGAGATCAGCACGATGCTGCCCTTGAAGGCCACCAGCAGTTCTTCCAGCCAGGTGATGGCATCCATGTCCAGGTGGTTGGTGGGCTCGTCGAGCAGCAGCACGTCGGGGCTGAGCACCAGCGAGCGGGCCAGCGCCACACGCTTTTTCATCCCGCCGGACAGGCCTTCGATCGGCAGCGAAGGATCCAGATGCAGGCGCTGCAGCGTCTCTTCCACGCGCTGCTCCCAGTTCCAGCCATTGCGGGCCTCGATCTGCGTCATCAGGGCGTCCAGGTCATCGCCTTCGGCATGGGCTTCGAAGCGCTCGCGCAAGGCCTTGACCTCGGCCAGGCCTTCGCTGACGGTGCTGAACACGGTCGCGCCAGGCTGGAACGCCGGCTCCTGCGGCACGTACGACACCTCAATGCCGCTTTGCACCTGCAGTTGGCCATCATCGAACTTGTCGAGCCCGGCCATGATCTTGAGCAGCGAGGACTTGCCCGTGCCGTTGCGGCCGATGAGGCCGACGCGTTCGCCCGTTTCAAGCGAGAACGCGGTGTGGTCGAGCAGGGCAACGTGGCCAAAGGCCAGGCAGGCATCGCTCAGGGTCAGGACAGCCATGGGAAAGATCCAGTCGGGGCAAGAGCAGGCGGCACCAGGCACGCTTGCAGCAGAACAATCGGCTATTGTCGCCGCTCGGTGACAATCCGCAAATGAACACGCGAATGGCACTGAGGATGGTTCTGCGTTGCTGGCGATGGCTGATGGCGGTCTGCCTGACGGTGCTGGGGCCCCTGTTGGCGAAGGTGGGGGCCGGCATGGCGCTGGCCGCCTGGTCGCCCGCGCAGGCGGCGGCGATCCCCGTGGTCAAGGCCGATCTGTATGCCCGCGATCTGCCGGCGGTGCAGATCTCCGATCAGCGCGAAACGGTGCTGGCGCACGCGTGGATCCTGCCAGGCGGCGATGTCCCGCCCGCTGCGGGCAGCGCCTGGCAGCAGGTGCCGCTGCCGCACCGCTGGAGCCAGACGCATCCCGAGCTGCGCGGCACCATGTGGTACGGCTTCAAGGTGCAGCTGGCCGATCTGCCGCAGGTGCCTCTGGCGGTCTACCTGCCACGGGCCATCATGAATGCACAGGTGTGGATCAATGGCATGCCCATGGTCTACACCGGCTCCATGAAATCGCCCGTGACGCGCAACTGGTATGTGCCTCTGCTGGTGCAGGTGCCCGATGGGGCCTGGCGCAAGGGCGAGAACCTCATCCAGGTCAAGGTGGTGAGCGGCTATGTCGGGCGCAATGGTCTGGCGCAGGTGATGGTGGGGCCCTTGCCTGCGGTGGAGCCTTCGTACAAGCAGCGTTCGCTGGTGCAGATCGATCTGGTCAACTTCGCCAACGTGACCCTGTTTGCGCTGGGCGTGTGCATGGCCATCGTCTGGCTGCGCGACCGTGAGCAGCGGGCCATCGGCTTCCAGGGCCTGGCCGCCATCTTGTGGGGCATGGGCACCACCGCCATGTTCGCGCCCAATCCCTTCCTGCCCTCGCAGGCGTGGGAGAACCTCTCCCACATCTGCATGGTGTGGTCGCAGTTGCTGATGTGCCAGTTCTACTGGCGCTTCGTCGGCCGGCGGCACGGCATCGTGGATGTGATGGTGTATGGCCTGATGGCGTTCGAGCTCATCACGGCCCTGTTTGCCCGGTCCACCACGGCGACCGTCGTCATCTTCCTGGCGCTGTACATGCTGCTGCTGGTCAGCGTGTTCCAGGCGGTGCGCGGCACCGTCCGGCTGCAGCGCAAGGACGGCGGCTGGCTGCTGGTGGGGGCGGCCATGCTGGTGCCGGCTGCCGCGCACGACGTGCTCTACCAGGCCAATGTGTTGCGCTTCGATTCCATCTACATGCTGCCGTATGTGGGCCCGCTGATGATGGCCTGCATCTTCTACATCCTGGCGGGTGACTACGCCCGCTCGCGCAAGGCGCTCAACCGCATCAACGACGATCTGGCCGTCACCGTGGCACGCCGCGAGCAGGAACTGCGCGAGAGCTTCGAGCGCCTGTCGCAGCTGGAGCGCGCACAAGCGGTGTCGGCCGAACGCAGCCGCATCCTGCGCGACATGCACGATGGCGTGGGCGCCCACCTCACCTCGGCGTTGCGCCAGCTGCAATCCCCCCGCGATTCGGGGGTCGATCTCAACCTGGTCACGCAGACCCTGCGCGATTCCCTGGATCAGCTCAAGCTGTCCATCGATGCGCTGTCGCTCACGCCGGGCGACGTGGTCGGCCTGCTGGCCAGCATGCGCTTTCGCATCACGCCCCGCCTGAAGGCCGCCGGCATCGAGCTGCTCTGGGATGTGGCCGATCTGCCGCCATGGCCGGCTGGCCAGGCGCCTGCATTGCGCCAGCTGCAATACATCCTGTTCGAAGGGCTGTCCAACGCCCTGCAACACTCGGGCGCCACCCGATTGACCTTGGGTGCCAGGGCTTTCGAGGACAGGCTGGAGGTCAGCCTGTTGGACAATGGCAGGGGTTGGACCGGTGCAGGCGAAGGGCAGGGCCTTCAGACCATGCGTGCCCGGGCCGGTGTCATCGGTGCGAAGATCGAATTTCGCTCTCCGCCCGAAGGTGGCGCCGAACTGCGTGTGATCCTGCCCCTGCACGCGCAAGGCGCATCTGATTTATCCTCTGCGGCATGAATGCTGTCCTACAAGATACGTTCCGCGTTGTGCTCGTCGAAGACAACGTAGACACACGCTCCTTCCTGGAATCCTGCGTGAAGGGTCACCCGCAACTGAAGCTGGCGGCCTCCTTCGGCACGCTCGCGCCTGCGCTGGCCTGGTTCGCCGGGAACGAGGCGGATCTGCTGCTGGTCGATCTCGGCCTGCCCGATGGCAGCGGCCTGACCTTGATGCGCGAAGTCAAGCAGCGCTGGCCATCGTGCGACATGCTCGTCGTCTCCATGTTCGGGGATGAAGAGAACGTGCTGGCCAGCATCGAGGCGGGCGCCGTCGGTTATGTCCACAAGGACGACGACGCGGCCGACATCGCCAACACGCTGCTGGCCGTCAAGGCTGGGGCCTCGCCCATCTCGCCCATGATCGCGCGGCATCTGCTGCGCAGGCTGCATCCCTCCTCGCCAGCCGCGGAGGCCTCGGATGCAGCCGGTACCGCGGCCAGTGCGCAAGCCGATGCGGGCGCTGCGGCGGAGGCTGCCGTCTCGCTCAGCCGTCGCGAGCAGGAGGTGCTGGAGTTCATCGCGCGCGGCTTCTCGTATGCCGAGATCGCCCGCCAGCAAGGCATCACCGTGCACACGGTGCAGACCTACATCAAGAAGCTCTACGGCAAGCTGGCCGTGCACTCGCGCAGCGAAGCCGTCTACGAGGCCAACCGCCTGGGCCTGCTCAACAGCTTCAACAGCCAGTTCAAGTAAAGACAGGGTCCCTCAGGGGACCTTGTTCTTGGGGGGCGACAGAGATCTACCCCTGCGCTGGCTGCGTTTGCAGGCGAGCTTCCAAGGCATCGATGAAGCGCGCCGCCACATCCCAGCCCGTCTGCTGCGTGATCTCCTGAAAGCACGTCGGGCTGGTGACATTGATCTCGGTGAGCTGCTCGCCGATGATGTCCAGCCCCACCAGCATCAGGCCACGCGCCGCCAGGATCGGCCCCAGATGCCGTGCGATGGCCCAGTCGCTTTCGCTCAAGGGCTGTGCGACACCCTTGCCGCCGGCCGCGAGGTTGCCGCGCACCTCACCCCCTTGCGGGATGCGGGCCAGCGCATACGGCACCGGCTCGCCATCGATCAGCAGCACGCGCTTGTCGCCCTGCGCGATGGCTGGCAGGAACTTCTGCACCATGATGGTCTGCTGCCCGTCGCGCGTGAGCGTCTCGGCGATGCTGCCCAGGTTGAGGCCGTCTTCGCGCACGCGGAAGATGCCCATGCCGCCCATGCCGTCGAGCGGCTTGAGGATGATGTCCTGATGGGTGGCGTGGAAGGCCCGCACGGCGTCGATGTCGCGCGTGACCAGTGTGGGCGCGATGTACAGCGGGAACTCCAGGATGGCGAGCTTTTCCGGGTGCTCACGCAGGGCCTGGGGCTTGTTGAACACCTTGGCGCCTTCGCGCTCGGCCTGGGTCAGCAGGTGGGTGGTGTAGAGGTATTCGGCATCGAAGGGCGGGTCCTTGCGCATCAGCACGGCGTCCATCGTGGCCAGCGCCACATCGGCGGCTTCCAGCTCTTCGAACCAGTCGTGTGCATCGCCGGTCAGCGCAATGCGGCGCGCACGGGCCGTCACTTGCGATCCTCGCACCCAGACGACGTCGCGCGGCTCACAGGCCCAGAGCACATGGCCACGGGACGCCGCCTCTCGCATCATCGCGAAGGTGCTGTCCTTGTACGTCTTGAACGTGTGGAGCGGGTCTGCGACAAAAAGGATGTTCATGGCGAATCGATGTCGTTGTGCGGCCGGGCCCGGAAGTTTTCCACGAACAGGGTCAGCGTGCCAGCCACCAGGCCCCAGAACGCCGAACCCACGCCCATCAGCGTCACGCCCGACAGCGTGACCAGGAATGTGATAAGGGCTGCCTCGCGGTAGCGCTCGTCGCGCAGGGCATTGGCCAGGCCGTTGCCGATGGTGCCCAGCAGGGCCAGCCCCGCCACGCCCATGATGAGCGCGGTGGGAAAGGCTGTCAGCAGGCCGGCCACGGCGCCCCCCAGCAGGCCCATCACGATGTAGAAGAGGCCCGCCATGACGGCCGCGGTGTAGCGCTTCGAGGCGTCCGCATGTGCATGCGGGTTGAGCACGATGGCCGCCGTGATGGCTGCCAGATTGAAGGCATAACCGCCAAACGGCGCCAGCAGCAGCGTGGTCACCCCCGACCAGCTCATCAGGGGGGATACGGGTGCACGATAGCCCGACACCCGGATCGCCGACACACCCGGCACGGCCTGCGACGCCATGGTGACGATGAACAGCGGCAGCCCCATGCCCAGCACCGCATGCCAGGACCACGCCGGCATCACGCCCACGGGCCGGGCCCAGTCCAGGTGCAGATGGCGCGCATCCAGCAGCCCCTGCAGGCCCGCCGTCACCGTCCCCACGACCAGCACGCCCAGCACCGCATACCGCGCCCACCACCGCTTGCCCACCAGGTAGGTGACCAGCATGATCACCACCAGCGCAGGGTGTGTGCTGCCTTCGGCAAAGGCCATCAAGGCGAACTTGGCCAGGATGCCAGCCAGCAGGGCCGAGGCCAGGGCCACAGGGATGCGGTCCATGATCCGCTCGAACCAGCCGGTGAGGCCGCACAGCAGCATCAATGCACCGCACACGAGGAAGGCGCCTGTCGCCTCGGGCAGGCTGATGCCCGAGGCCGCGCTCGCGATCACCGCCGCGCCCGGTGTCGACCAGGTGATGAGGATGGGCGAGCGCAGCCACACGGACAGGCCCAATGTGGACAGCCCCATGCCCAGGCCCAGGGCCAGCACCCAGGAGCTGATCTGGTCGGGCGTGGCGCCCAGCGAGCGCGCCGCATGGAAGATCAGCGCGATCGTGCTGGTGAAGCCCACCAGCATGGCGATGAAGCCGGCTGACACCGCAGCCGCAGACAGGTCCCGGAAGAGCGCCCTCAACCAGGACGATGGGTGCGCGGCGCCGGTGTTCAGATCTCCACCTTGGAGCCCAACTCGACCACGCGGTTGGCCGGCAGGCTCAGGAAGTCGGCGGCGCCGGCGGCATTGCGGTGCATGCTGGCAAACAGCTTTTCGCGCCAGGGCGCCATGCCGCCGCCGATGGTCGGGATCACGATGTCACGCGACAGGAAGTAGCTCGTTTCCATGTCGTCCAGCGTCACGCCATGCTGGCTCAGACGCTTGAGCGCCAGCGGCACATCCGGCTCGTTCTTGAAGCCCAGGTGCAGCATGATCTGCCAGCAGTCGTTGTCCAGGTATTCCACTTCCAGTTGCTGGTCCTGCGGGATCCAGGGCACCTCATGCGCCTTCACGGTCACGAACAGGTTCTGCTTGTGCAGGACCTTGTTGTGCTTGAGGTTGTGCAGCAGCGCGTTCGGGGTGGTGCCCGCATCGGCGTTGAGGAAGACGGCCGTGCCCGCCACGCGCAGTGGCGGGCTGGAGAACACGGCCTCCAGGAAGGGGCGCAGGTCAATCGCATCCGAGCGCAGCCGGTCGCTCAGCAGGTGGCGGCCTTGCTTCCACGTCATCATCAGGCTGAACATGACGAAGCCGATCAGCAGCGGGAACCAGCCGCCTTCGATCACCTTGATCACATTGGCCCCGAAGAACATCAGGTCGATGAAGAAGAAGATGGCGGTGGCGCCAATGCACAGGGGCAGCGACATGCGCCAGGCGAAGCGGATCACGAAGAAGGTCATCACCGTGGTGATCAGCATGTCGATGGTGACCGTGATGCCGTAGGCCGCCGCCAGCTTGCTGCTGGAGCCGAAGAAGATCACCGCCATCACGATGCAGCCGTACAGCGCCCAGTTCACGAAGGGGATGTAGATCTGGCCGGTTTCGTTCTCGGAGGTGTGCAGGATGCGCAGGCGGGGCAGGTAGCCCAGCTGGATCACCTGCTTGGTGACCGAGAAGGCCGCCGAGATCAGGGCCTGCGAAGCGATCACCGTGGCGCAGGTGGCCAGGCCCACCAGCGGGTACAGGGCCCACTTGGGCGCCATCTCGAAGAAGGGGTTCTCGACGTTCTCGGGGTGTTCAAGCAGCATCGCGCCCTGGCCGAAGTAGTTGAGCACCAGCGCGGGCATCACCAGGCTGAACCAGGCCAGGCGGATGGGCAGCTTGCCGAAGTGGCCCATGTCAGCGTACAGCGCCTCGGCACCGGTGGCGCACAGGATGACCGCGCCCAGCGCCACGAAGGCAATCTTGGGATGGTGGTAGATGAAGCCCAGCGCGTAGTGCGGGCTCATGGCGGCCAGCACGGCGGGGTTCTCTGCCACATGCATCAGGCCCAGCACGGCCAGCACCAGAAACCACAGCGCCGTCACCGGGCCGAAGAAGCGGCCAATGCCGCCGGTGCCGTGCTTTTGCACCAGGAACAGCAGCGTCAGCACGATCAGCGTGACGGGCACCACGTATTTTTCAAGCCCGGGCGCCGCCACCTCCATACCCTCGACGGCCGACAGCACCGAGATGGCCGGGGTGATCACCCCGTCACCAAAGAAGATGGCCGTGCCGAAGATGCCAATGGCCAGCAGCCGGCTTCTCAGCAGCGGTCGGTCCTTGACTGCCGTGGATGCCAGCGCAAGCATCGCGATCAGACCACCTTCGCCGTTGTTGTCCGCACGCAGGATCAGCGTGACGTACTTGAGCGAGACGATCACCGTCAGCGTCCAGAACATCATCGACAGGATGCCGAAGATGTTTTCCGGGCTCAGCTCCAGGTGACCATGGACGAAGACTTCCTTGAGGGCGTAGAGCGGGCTGGTGCCGATGTCGCCATAGACGATGCCGATGGCCCCCAGGGTCAGGGCGGCGAGTTGGGAGCCACTCAGCTTGGCGTTGTTGGAACTGGGTTGCACGAAAGAAATGAGCGCAGATCAACAGAGGGCCCATTTTGCCCTTTTCGACCGGCTTTGTTGCGCTGCAATACGTGCCGGGCATGCACCCTGTGGCTCGCCGGCCATTGACGCCGGCGAGTGGCTGTCGTTGGCGCCAGCGCCTCAGGCGTAGATTTCCGCGTTCGGATCGGTGGCTTCCAGCTCGTAACTGGCCGCCAGCATGGCCAACCGTCCGATAACCCCATACATGTAGAAGCGATTGGGGGCACTCACACCGGGCTTCACGCCTGGCCGTGGCAACTGTGTCGGCTCTGCGAAGGCCAGCGGCACGAAACTCGAACCCGGGGCGTTGAGGTTTTCATCGATCCCGCGGTCTGCGTGGACCCGATAGAAGCCGCCCACCACGTAACGGTCGATCATGTAGACCACGGGCTCGGCCACGGCCTCGTTGATCTGTTCGTAGGTCGGCACGCCTTCCTGGATGATGACCCGGCTGACCTCCTGGCCATCCTTGACCACGGACATCTTGTTGCGGGTGCGCCGGTTCAGGTCGGTGACCTCCTTGGCATCGCGCACCGTCATGATGCCCATGCCGTAGGTGCCGTTATCCGCCTTGACGATCACGAAAGGCTTTTCGTTGATGCCGTATTCCTTGTACTTGCGGCGGATCTTGCCCAGCAGGGCATCCACCTGCGAAGCCAGGCACTCGCTGCCCACGCCTTCCTGGAAGTTCACCTCATCGCACACCGAATACATCGGGTTGATGAGCCATGGGTCCATGCCCAGCAGCTTGGCGAACTTCTTGGCCACTTCCTCATAGGCTTCGAAGTGCTGGCTCTTGCGGCGCACGGCCCAGCCGGCGTGCAGCGGCGGCAGCAGGTACTGCTCGTGCAGGTCCTTGAGCACATCGGGGATGCCGGCCGACAGGTCGTTGTTGAGCAGGATGGTGCACGGATCAAAGTGCTTGAGGCCCAGGCGGCGCTTGGTGCGGATCAATGGCTCCACCGTCAAGGTCGATCCATCGGCCAGCGTCAGATCGGTGGGTTCCTTGATGGTCTCGTCCAGCGTGCCCAGGCGCACGTTCAAGCCCGCCGTGGTGAAGATCTGCACCAGACGCTGCACATTGGACAGATAGAAGGTGTTGCGCGTGTGCTTCTCGGGGATCAGCAGCAGGTTCTTGGCTTCGGGGCAGATCTTCTCGATCGCCGCCATGGCGGCCTGCACGGCCAGCGGCAGCATCTCGGGCGTCAGGTTGTTGAAGCCGCCCGGGTACAGATTGGTGTCCACCGGCGCCAGCTTGAAGCCGGCATTGCGCAGATCGACCGAGGTGTAGAAGGGCGGGGTGTGCTCCATCCACTCCAGGCGGAACCAGCGCTCGATCGCAGGCATGGATTCCAGCATGCGCTGCTCCAGTTCGTTGATGGGGCCGGTGAGCGCGGTGATGAGGTGCGGAACCATGGCGGGGGCTTGCTCGCTTTTGTCAGAGTGGAATGCGCAATTGTAGGAAGTTGGGGCGCAGCCTGCAGGCTTCAAGGCCCCGCCCGACAGAAAGACGAATGCCAAAGAAAAAGGGCCGCCCGAAGGCAGCCCTTGTCATGCATGCGAAGGAGGCGACCGGAGACAGGCGCCTCTTCGTCACTCAGCTCACTTGTGATAGGCCGTTTCGCCGTGCGACGTGATGTCCAGGCCTTCGCGCTCTTCCTCTTCGGGCACGCGCAGGCCGATCACCACGTCAACGATCTTGTAGGCGATGGCCGAGACCACGGCCGACCACACCACCGTCAGCAGCACGGCCTTGGCTTGCGTCAGCACCTGACCGCCGATGGAGTAGTCGCCGGGGGCGATCATGGCCACGGTCGTCCAGTCGGCCACGGCGCTCGGGCCACCCAGGTTCGGCGAGTTGAACACGCCGGTCAGCAGGGCGCCCAGGATGCCGCCCACGCCGTGCACGCCGAAGACGTCCAGCGAGTCGTCCGCACCCAGCAGCTTCTTCAGACCGGTCACGCCCCACAGGCAGATCAAGCCGGCAGCCACGCCGATGATCAGCGCACCACCGATGCCCACGTTACCGGCAGCCGGCGTGATGGCCACCAGACCAGCGACGGCACCCGAAGCAGCACCCAGCATCGACGCCTTGCCCTTGAGCAGCGCCTCACCCAGGATCCAGCCCAGCACGGCAGCAGCCGTGGCGGCGAATGTGTTGATGAAGGCCAGGGCGGCAAAACCGTTGGCTTCCAGGGCGGAGCCGGCGTTGAAGCCGAACCAGCCCACCCACAGCAGCGAGGCACCGACCATGGTCAGCGTCAGCGAGTGCGGGGTGAAGGCTTCCTTGCCGTAGCCGATGCGCTTGCCGACCATGTACGAGCCCACCAGGCCAGCGACAGCGGCGTTGATGTGCACCACGGTGCCGCCGGCGAAGTCCAGCGCGCCCCACTGCCAGATCAGGCCGGCCTTGCCGTTCATGGCATCGACCACTTCCTTGCCGGTGTAGGCGTCAGGGCCCATCCAGAACCAGACCATGTGCGCGATCGGTGCATAGCTGAAGGTGAACCACAGCACCATGAACATCAGCACGGCCGAGAACTTGATGCGCTCGGCGAAGGCGCCCACGATCAGGCAGCAGGTGATGCCGGCGAAGGTGGCCTGGAAGGCGGCGAACACGATCTCGGGGATCACCACGCCCTTGCTGAAGGTGGCGCCATTGGCGAAGGTGCCGGCCACGTTGTCCCAGACGCCCTTCATGAACAGGCGATCCAGACCGCCGATGTAGGCATTGCCTTCGGTGAACGCCAGGCTGTAGCCGTAGATGAACCACAGCACGACGATCATCGAGAAGGTCACCATCACCTGCATCAGCACGGACAGCATGTTCTTGCTGCGCACCAGGCCGCCGTAGAACAGCGCCAGGCCGGGCAGGGTCATGAGGATCACCAGCAGCGTGGATACCATCATCCAGGTGGTGTCGCCCTTGTTGGGCGTTGGAGCGGGTGCGGCAGCAGCAGCGGGCGCAGCCTCGGACGCAGCCACGGCCGCGACAGGCGCAGCTTCGGCGGCGGGGGCAGGCGCAGCTGCGGCGGTCGTGTCAGCGGCTGCGGATGCAGCGGCGACGGGCGCGGTGGCCGTGTCCTGGGCGTGGGAGACACCCAGTAGACCGAAGCCCGCGAGCCCCAGCGCGATGGACGCAATGAGCTTTCTCATGAATTGCCTCTTGGTAGAACAGATAGGTGAGGTACAGCGCGCACACCTATCCGGTGTGGGCCACAAGGTGATGGACTGAACAGATTCAGGGGAGGTGGAGGGCGGTGGAAGCGCGCTCCAGCGCGATCACAGCGCGTCCTTGCCGGTCTCGCCGGTGCGGATGCGGATCACCTGCTCCAGGGAGGTCACGAAGATCTTGCCGTCACCGATCTTGCCGGTGCGGGCCGAGGATTCGATGGCTTCGATGACGCGGTCCAGGATGGACTCGTCGACGGCGGCCTCGATCTTGACCTTGGGCAGGAAATCGACCACGTATTCCGCGCCACGGTACAGCTCGGTGTGGCCCTTCTGGCGGCCGAAGCCTTTGACTTCGGTCACGGTGATGCCCTGCACGCCGATGGCTGACAGGGCCTCACGCACTTCATCAAGCTTGAAAGGCTTGACGATGGCGGTCACCATTTTCATGGTTGGTTCTCCGGTGAGGTTGGCAAAAAAGACAGACGACAGAAGGGTCTGCACGATCTGTGCCAGCGCGCCAGATTGGGGAGAGGCGAGGGGGTGGGGCCAAGGCGCGCACCGACTTGGCGGATTGGGGTTGAGTGCGCACGTTCTTTGTGCGTATCCCTGCATTTCACCGCTCGAAACGCCCTGATTGCACAACGGTGGTGCGCTGCCGGGCGCCTGTCGCGCACAATGCACGCCCTTCCGAGGGGCGCGTGGCTTTTCACGCCTCGGCAAAATCCGCGCGGTCTGTCAGAAACATCACAGCCCATGTCTCTTGCCATCGTCCACAGCCGTGCCCTCGACGGGCTCAAGGCCCCCTCCGTCACCGTCGAGGTGCATCTCGCCAATGGTCTGCCCGCCTTCACGCTGGTCGGGCTGGCCGACACCGAGGTGAAGGAGGCGCGAGAGCGGGTTCGCGCCGCCTTGAGCAATGCCGGGCTGGAATTTCCCTTCAACAAGCGCATCACGGTGAACCTGGCCCCCGCGGATCTGCCCAAGGAATCCGGCCGTTTCGATCTGCCGATCGCGCTGGGCATCCTGGCCGCCATGGGGCAGTTGGATCTGGCGCGGCTCGCCGAGCTGGAGTTTGCGGGGGAGCTTTCCCTGGGGGGCGAGCTCAGACCGGTGCGGGGCGCCTTGCCGATGGCGCTGGCACTGCAACGTGAGGAGCTGGCGTCGTCCTCGGCCGTGCGGCGCGGTCTGGTGCTGCCCATGGACAGCGCCTCGGAGGCGGCCGTGGTGGGCGGCGTCAAGCTGTACGGGGCGCGGCACCTGCTGGACGTCGTGGGCGCGCTGACCGAATCAGGCGCTGGCGCCGAGGGGCGGCATGCGCCCCTGGGCGGGGAGCTGGTGCGCATGTCACCCGGCGAAGGCCGTGCCTCATCCGGATGGCATGGCGGCCCCGATCTGCGGGAGGTCAAAGGGCAGACCGCGGCCAAGCGTGCCCTGGAGGTGGCAGCGGCAGGCGGGCATTCGTTGTTGATGGTGGGGCCGCCCGGCACGGGCAAGTCGATGCTGGCGCAACGCTTTGCCGGCTTGTTGCCGCCCATGGATGACATGGAGGCGCTGGAATCGGCGGCGGTGCTCAGTCTGGCGGGCGGGTTCGATCCGGCTCGCTGGCGCCAGCGGCTGGTTCGCAGCCCTCACCACACGGCCTCGTCGGTGGCGCTCGTTGGTGGTGGCTCGCCGCCGCGGCCGGGCGAAATCTCCCTAGCCCACCACGGCGTGCTCTTCCTCGACGAATTGCCCGAATTCCCCCGCGCGGCGCTGGAAGCATTGCGCGAGCCCCTGGAGACGGGCCACATCACCATCTCGCGTGCCGCCCGGCGCCATGACTTTCCCGCCCGCTTCCAGTTGATCGCCGCCATGAACCCCTGTCCGTGCGGGCATCATGGTCATCCCCTGAAGGCTTGCCGCTGCACGCCGGATCAGATCGAACGCTACCAGGGCCGGCTGAGCGGGCCCTTGCTGGACCGCATCGACGTGCAGATCGATGTGCCGGCCGTTTCGCCGGAGGTGCTGGCGGCCAGTCCCCAAGGCGAGTCATCCCGCGAAGTGGCACGCCGGGTGGCAGCCGCCCGCGCGCGGCAGGTCGAACGCCAGGGCATGTGCAACGCCGCGCTCACCGATGCCTTGCTGGATCGGCATGCCGGTGCCGAGTCGGCCGCGATGGCCTTCTTGCAGACGGCCTGCACGCGTCTGGGCTGGTCGGGCCGGGCGTTTCACCGAGTCCTGAAACTGGCGCGCACCATCGCGGATCTGGCGGACAGTCCGCATGTCATGCAGGCTCACATGGCCGAGGCGATCCAGTATCGCCGTGTGCTGTCCGCCGCCTGAAGGCGCTGGTTGCCGCACCCAGTCTGGCCTGGGTGGCGAGCCCTCGCGGGACTACACTGCCGGGGGCCGTGTGCACCTTTGCGCGGCCGATGTTCCCCGTCGAGGAGTTCCAAATGCGATTCGCAGTTTCCCGCGTCATGAACCTTCTGCCATGCGCCTTGCTGGCAGCCAGCGCCATCGGCCTGTCGATGGCGCCCTCCCTGGCCGCCGCAGGAGAGGCCAAGCCCCCGGCCGCCGCAAAGGCCCCTGCAGGTGCCGCCCTGGTCAAGGTCGATGATGCCTGGGTGCGCCCGACCGTGAAGGGCCAGACCGCCAGCGGTGGCTACATGAGCCTGACGGCTTCGCAAAACCTCACGCTGGTGGGTTTTGCCACCATGGTGGCCGGCGAGACGGAACTGCACGACATGGTCATGGACGGCAGCGTCATGCGCATGCGCGCCATCGAGTCGCTGCCCCTGCCTGCCGGCCAGACGGTGACCCTGAAGTCGGGGCCGGGTGGCAAGCACCTGATGCTGATGGACCTCAAGCAGCAGTTGAACGAGGGCGACATGCTGATCCTGACGCTCACGCTGCGCACCGAACAGGGCAAGACGCTGACGCAGGACATCCGCGTGCCGGTCAAGGCCAGCCCCATGATGCAGGGCGGCGTTGGCCATCCCGGCATGATGGGCGGTGCCGCCTCAGGCCCGCAGGCCGGTGGCGGCATGCCCCACCATCACGGTCACTGATCTTCCAGCCTGCGCGGCGGGTAGGTGTCCCAGCCATGGCAGCCGGGGCATTGCCAGAAGTAGTGCTGGCTTTCGAAGCCGCACGCCGCGCAACGGTATCGCTGCAGCGGCTTGGCCGCCGTGGCCAGGGCCTGTTGAAGTTGCTCGATCTCGGGCTCGTCCAGCGGCACATGGGTGATCAGGCGTTCGCGGATGAGCCCCTGCGCGGCTGACAAGGACGGCTGCGCGGTGATGTGGGCCATCAAGGCCTGACGACGCTGGAATGCATCGGGTTGCAGGCTGTTGAGCGCGTGCAGCACATCAACGGACGGCACCTGGGCGTACAGGCCCTGCAGCTTGGCCAGCGCCTGGGGCGTTTCGCCACAGGCCTGCGCGCACTTGGCGTAATCCATCGCAATCAGCGAAAACGCCTGAGGCTGCATGACCATCAGGTCGTCCCACATGCGCATGGCCTGGGCATGGTGCCCTTGCCGGGCCAACCGCTGGCCCTGCATCACCAGCGGCCGTGCGGCCTGAGGTGAGGCTTCGCGTGCCTTGACCAGTGCCTGCTCAGCGTCTTCCGCACGACCGCGTGCATCGGCTTCCTGCGCGATCTCGCACCAGTGGTGGGCCATGCGCTGCGAGAAGGAACCTGTGCCGGCCACTTCAAGCTGGCGCGCCACCTCGATGGCGGGATGCCAGTTGCGCGAACGTTCATGCAGCGACAGCAGGGCCAGTCGTGCATCCGTCGTGAAGGCCGTGCCTTCCAGTGCCTTGAACGCTTCCTCGGCGCGATCGAACAGACCGGCCTTCATGAAGTCCTGTGCCAAGGCATGTTGCGCACGCTCACGCTCGTCCCGCTTGAGGTCGGCCCGGGCCAGCAGATGCTGGTGCACACGGATGGCGCGCTCGTATTCGCCGCGGCGTCTGAACAGATTGCCCAAGGCGAAGTGCAGGTCGGACGTGTCGGGGTCGTGCTGCACGGCTTCGATGAAGGCATCGATCGCCTTGTCCTGCTGTTCGTTGAGCAGCAGGTTCAGGCCCTTGAAGTAGGCCTGCGGCGAGGCGCGGTCTTCCCGGCGCAACTGGCGCAGGTCCATGCGGGAGCTGACCCAGCCCAGCAGAAAGACCAGAGGGAAGGCCAGCAGCAGCCAGTAGAAGTCGAATTCCATGGATGGGTTGCGGTGTGCGGTCGTGGTGTGGGATCGTCATGCGTGCGGCGCCCGGTGGCCCGTCAAGGCACCAGAGAGCGCCGTGGGCGCATCACTTGGCCGGTTTGCGAGGCGCGGGCATGTCGGGCGGGAAGGGCAGCTCGGCAGGCAGGGTCGTCGGGGCCGAGGTGTGGCCTGTGCCGGCCTTGTCGGCCGGTTTGCCGTCCGGCTGGCCGTCCTTGCTGACGACCGGTTCAGGCAGGAGCAACTGGCGGTTGCGGGCATCGCGCCGGTGGCGCCACCAACTCGGCACCATGGCCAGCACACCGGAGACACAGCCCACCGCGAACGCGGCCAGCACGATGAAAACCATCGGCGCCTGCCAGCGGTAGCCCATGAACCAACGCAACTCCACCACGTGCTGGTTGTTGAGTGCGAACGCAAACAGGGTGAAGAACAGGAAGCCGCGCCACAGCCAGTTCAGTGTCCGCATGGAGTGTGTGTCAGGTCTTGTTGGTGTCCGTCAGGTCTGCCGCAAGGGCATCCCCCGCAGTATCCACCTTATCCACGCCTTCACGAAGCGCCTTGCCCGGCTTGAAGTGCGGCACGAGCTTTTCGGGGATCAGCACTTGCTCACCCGAGCGCGGGTTGCGGCCCATGCGCGGCGGGCGGCGGTTGATGGAGAAGCTGCCGAAGCCCCGGATTTCAATGCGGTGGCCACGCGCCAGCGCCTCCGACATCGCATCGAGGATGGTCTTGACGGCGAATTCGGCATCACGCTGGGTGAGCTGGCCAAAACGCTCGGCCAGTCGGGCCACGAGATCGGAACGGGTCATGTTGGATCAGCGACAAAGCTTAAGGCTGTGATGAGCATCAGCGGGCCGGCTGTTCGGACAAAGGCCCTGGACCAGAGGATCCAGGGCCCTTGTTCGCAGCGGCCGGCAGGTGCGGGGCGAAGGGCCCATGCACCTGCCGTGACGCTCATCACAACCTCCCTGCCGAAGCAGGGAAGGCTGTGTTTGACGGGATCAACCGTTGTTCTGGTTGTCCAGCTTGGCCTTGAGCAGTGCGCCCAGGCTGGTGGTGCCGGCACCTTCCTTGGTGGTGTCGGCGCGCAGCGTCTGCATGGCTTCTTGCTGCTCGGCGTTGTCCTTGGCCTTGATCGACAACTGGATCGAACGCGTCTTGCGGTCGATGTTGATGATCAGGGTCGTGACTTCGTCGCCTTCCTTCAGCACGTTGCGGGCGTCTTCCACGCGGTCGCGGGAGATTTCCGAAGCGCGCAGGTAACCGACGATGTCTTCACCCAGGTTGATCTCGGCGCCCTTGGCATCCACGGTCTTGACGGTGCCGGTGACGGTGGCGCCACGGTCGTTCAGGGTCGTGAAGTTGGTGAAGGGGTCGGAATCGAGCTGCTTGATGCCCAGGGAGATGCGCTCGCGCTCCACGTCGATGGCCAGCACGACGGCTTCGACTTCCTGGCCCTTCTTGTAGTTGCGAACGGCGGACTCGCCCGGCTCGTTCCACGACAGGTCGGACAGGTGCACCAGACCATCGATGCCAGCGGCCAGGCCGACGAACACGCCGAAGTCGGTGATCGACTTGACGGGGCCCTTGACCTTGTCGCCACGGTTGAAGTTCTGAGCGAAGTCGTCCCAGGGGTTCGGCTTGCACTGCTTCATGCCCAGGGAGATGCGACGCTTGTCTTCGTCGATTTCCAGGACCATGACTTCCACTTCGTCGCCCAGGTTGACGATCTTGTTGGGGGCCACGTTCTTGTTGGTCCAGTCCATCTCGGAGACGTGCACCAGGCCTTCGATGCCCGGTTCGATCTCGACGAAAGCACCGTAGTCAGCGATGTTGGTGACCTTGCCGAACAGACGGGTGCCGGCAGGGTAACGGCGCGAGACGCCAACCCAGGGATCGTCGCCCATTTGCTTGAGGCCCAGCGAGACGCGGTTCTTCTCGGCGTCGAACTTCAGGACCTTGGCGGTCAGCTCTTGACCCACGGTCACCACTTCGGACGGGTGACGGACACGGCGCCATGCCATGTCGGTGATGTGCAGCAGGCCGTCGATGCCGCCCAGGTCCACGAAGGCACCGTATTCGGTGATGTTCTTGACCACGCCCTGGACGATCGCACCTTCGCGCAGCGTTTCCATCAGCTTGGCGCGCTCTTCGCCCATCGAGGCTTCGACCACGGCACGGCGCGACAGCACGACGTTGTTGCGCTTGCGATCGAGCTTGATGACCTTGAATTCCATGGTCTTGCCCTCGAACGGCGACATGTCCTTGACAGGACGCGTGTCGAGCAGCGAGCCGGGCAGGAAGGCACGGATGCCGTTGACCAGAACAGTCAGGCCGCCCTTGACCTTGCCGTTGACGGTACCGGTCACGAAGTCGCCAGACTCCAGAGCGGTTTCCAGCGACAGCCACGAGGCCAGACGCTTGGCCTTGTCGCGCGACAGGATGGTGTCGCCGTAGCCGTTTTCGATGGCGTCCACGGCCACCGAGACGAAGTCACCCACTTGGACTTCGACTTCGCCCTGGTCGTTGCGGAACTCGTCGATGGGCACATAGGCCTCGGACTTCAGGCCGGCATTCACGACCACGAAGTTGTGTTCGACGGCCACCACCTCGGCGGTGATGACTTCGCCCGTGCGCATGTTGGCGCGCTGCAGCGACTCTTCAAAAAGGGCGGCAAAAGATTCAGACATTGAGTTTCCTGTGCCGGCGGGTGCCAGCGGTAACGCCCGGATCGACAGGAACGACCAGGACGGGTTGGGTTGAAGAACATGACGCCCGGACCGGCCCGTGTTGATGTGGGCCAGCCCTGATCTCTCACGCACCCGCCTGGCGGCTGGGCACCGGATGTCACGGCCTTGGGAAATGCCTTGCGTGGTGTCCGCTGCCTTATCAGTGGCGGACGATCACGTGAGGCCAGCCAGCGACCCACCAACCCAGCACGGTTTCCACCGACTGTTCGATGGAGAGGTGGGAGTTGTCGAGCTTCTGGGCGTCTGCGGCAGGCACCAGGGGCGAGATGGCGCGGGTTCGATCCCGCAGGTCACGCGCCTCAAGGTCTGCGCAAATCTCTTCTAGGTTAGCAGAAATCCCTTTTGAAATCAATTGGTTATACCTGCGCTCGGCGCGTTCTTTGACGGATGCCGTCAAAAACACCTTCAGAGCCGCGTCCGGGAAGATGACGGTGCCCATGTCGCGGCCGTCGGCCACCAGGCCCGGCAGGGCGCGGAAGGCTTTTTGCAGGTCCACCAGGGCCTGGCGCACACCGGGGTGCACCGACACGCGCGAGGCCGCCTGGCCGATGTCTTCGCGGCGCACGGCTTCGCTCACGTCCCGGTGATCCACCCAGATGTGCTCCTGCTCGAAGCGCAGCGCGATGCCGTAGCCCAGTTGGCGGGCGAGCGTTTCCAGGGCGACTGGGTCGTCCAGGCTGATGCCGCGCTCGGTGGCCAGCAGGCCGGTGATGCGGTAGAGCGAGCCCGAATCCAGGAACTGGTAGCCCAGGCGCGTGGCCAGCGCGCTGGCCAGCGTGCCCTTGCCCGAGGCGGTGGGGCCGTCGATGGTGATCACCGGGATCAGATCGGGATTGGTCTGGGCAACCTGGAACAGGGTCTCGAAGTAGTCGGGGAAGGTCTTGCCGACACAACGGGGGTCTTCGATGCGCACGGAGACGGGTTTGTCGGTGGTCGCCGTGGGCGCCAGCGGGTTGAAGGCCGCCAGCGAGAAGCACATCGCCATGCGGTGGTCATCGTAGGTGTGGATGCTGGCGTGCTGCCAGCCCTGGGCCGCAGGTGGGGCGATCTCGATGAAGTCCTGCCCTTCCGTCACCACGGCGCCCAGTTTGCGCAGTTCCTTGGCCATGGCAGCGATGCGGTCGGTTTCCTTCACGCGCCAGCTGGCGATGTTGCGCAGGCGGGTCGTGCCCTGGGCATACAGCGCCATCACGGCCAGGGTCATGGCGGCATCGGGGATGTGGTTGCAATCCAGATCGATGGCCTTCAAAGGCCAGTTGCCGCGTCGCACTTCCAGCCAGTTGGGGCCGCTGGTGATGTGCGCGCCCATGGCTTGGGCGGCTTCGATGAAGCGGATGTCCCCCTGGATGGAGGCCGCGCCCACGCCTTCGATGCGCACCGGCATGGCGCCGCCACCGATGGCGCCGGCCGCGATGAAGTAGGAAGCCGACGAGGCATCGGCCTCGATGTGGATCTCGCCGGGCGACTGGTAACGCCTGCCCTGCGGGATGACGAAGCGCTGCCAGCCCTGGCGCTGCACCTGGATGCCGAAGCGGGCCAGCAGGTTCAGCGTGATCTCGATGTAGGGCTTGGAGATCAATTCACCCACGACCTCGATGGTCAGATCGTGGTCTTGTGACACCAGTGGCAAAGCCAGCAGCAGGGCCGTAAGGAACTGGCTGGAGACATCGCCACGTACCTTGATGGGCGCTGACAGCTTGAGCTGGCCGCCCGCCACACGCAGCGGCGGATAGCCCTCCTGTCCGGTGCACTCGATGTGGCAGCCCAGCGGGCGCAGCGCATCGACCAGGTCGCCGATGGGGCGCTCGTGCATGCGCGGCACACCGCTGAGCGTGAAGATGCCGCCTTGCGTGGCCGACAAGAGCGCCAGTGCTGCCGTCAAAGGCCGCATGGCCGTGCCCGCATTGCCCAGGAACAGATCGGCCTTGAGCACGGCCAGCTTGCCGCCCAGGCCCGTGATGCGCACCGTGTCGCCGTCCTGCTCCAGGTCGCAGCCCAGCACGCGCAGGGATTCCAGCATCACGCGTGTGTCGTCCGAGGCCAGCAGGTCGTGCACCACGGTCGTGCCTTCGCTGAGGCCGGCCAGCAGCAGCACGCGGTTCGAGATGCTCTTGGAGCCGGGCAGGCGCACGGTGCCCCCTGCGGACAGCAGGGGCGGCAGATCGAGGAAGGCGGTGGTGTACATGCGGGGCGGAAGCAGTGACCGGTTTCAGGCGGAAAGACAGGTGCGAGAGGCGACAAGCATCAAGGGTGCCGCAAGGCGATGGCAGGTCGGTGTCAACGCGTCACCGACGATTTGCCGGCGAGCTGCCACTGCCCGCGCGCATCCGATGCGGATTCGATCAGCGACTCCAGCGCCGGGCCGTTCCAGTCTCGCATCTGCTGTTCCATGTCCTCCAGCGCCTTGCGGAAGGCCTCGGACTGACGGAGGATTTCCTCGCGATTGGACAGCAGGATGTCGCGCCAGATGGTGGGATCGCTGGCGGCAATGCGCGTGAAGTCGCGGAAGCCCGGGCCCGCCAGCGACAGGTATTCCTGCCCCGCGGGCTGCTCGGCCATCGCATTCATGTAGGCAAAGGCCAGCAGGTGCGGCAGGTGGCTGACGGCGGCAAAGGCGGCATCGTGGTGCTCGGGGGTCATGCGCAGCACCTGGCACCCCACGGCAGCCCAGACATCGGTCGCCTTTTGTACCAGGATGGGATCGGTCTGCTGCAGCGGTGTGAGGATCACCTTGCGGCCCTGGTAAAGGCCTGCGTCTGCATGCTCGATGCCGGCCACTTCACGGCCGGCGATGGGGTGGGCCGGCACGAAGGAGGGCAGGCGCTCCTTGAGCACGCGGCGGGCCGCATCGACCACGTCGCGCTTGGTGGAGCCCACGTCCATGAACAGCACACCCGGGTCGACCAGATGGCGGATGGCCTTGAAGGTGCCTTCGCTGGCCGCCACGGGCACGGCGATCAGCACGATGTCGGAGCCGGAGACGGCCAGCAGCGCGGATTCGGCCATCACGTCGATGACGCCCAGGCGGCGGGCCCGCTCGACGGTGGATGGCGACTTGCTGTAGCCGACCACCCGCTTGACCAGCCCCGCCTTCTTGAGCGCCAGGGCAAAGGAGCCGCCCATGAGGCCGCAGCCGATCAGGCCGAGTTGGTTGAACATGATGCGAGACGTCCTGAGAAAGCGGTCAGTGCACGTCCAGCGGGTAGCTGCCGAGCACCTTGAAGAATGAACACTGGGTGCGCAGCTCGTCGAGCGCGGCAGCCACATTGTCCTGCGCCGGATGGCCGGCCAGGTCGATGAAGAACACGTACTCCCACTGGCCGGAGCGGGCCGGACGGGATTCGATGCGGGTCATGGACACGCCATGCCGCTTGAGCGGCGTCAGCAGGTCGTGCACGGCGCCAGGGCGGTTGTCCACGGACACAGCCAGGCTGGTGCAGTCGTGCCCGGTGGGCGCCGCGGGGGTGTGACGGCCCGGCTGCGTCACCACGACGAAGCGGGTGCGATTGTGGGCCTCGTCCTGCACTGCGCGTTGCACCACGTGCAGACCGAACTGCGTGGCGGCCCGTTCGCTGGCCAGGGCCGCGACGCTGGGGTCCTGTGCTGCCAGGCGCGCGCCTTCGGCATTGCTGGAGACTGCGCGGCGTTCCGCATCCGGCAGGTTCTGGCTGAGCCAGGCCTGGCATTGGGCCAGGGCCTGCGGATGGGCGCAGACCACCTTGATGTCATCGCGGCCTGGCGTCTGGCGCAGCAGGTTGTGCGTCACCAGCAGGCTGGTTTCGCCGATGATCGTCAGGGACGATTGCAGCAGCAAGTCCAGCGATCGCGCGACGACGCCTTCGGTCGAGTTCTCGATGGCCACGACGCCGAAGTCGGTCGAGCCGGCCTCGGTGGCCCGGAAGATTTCGTCGAAATTGGGGCAGGCGATGGGCTCGATGGACGAGCCGAAGTAGTTCAGCATCGCCTGCTCGGTGAAGGTGCCCACCGGCCCGAGGAAGGCCACGCGCTGGCGGCCTTCAAGCGAACGGCAGGCCGACATGATCTCGCGCCAGATCGGCGCAATGCTGTCTGCCTGCACCGGTCCGGGGTTGCGGTGCTTGAGCCGGTCGATGACCTGGGCTTCGCGATCAGGACGGAACACGGGCGAGCCATCGATCTTCTTGACCTCGCCCACGGCCTGAGCAAGGCGGGCGCGTTCGTTGAGCAGGTGCAGCAACTGCTGGTCCACCACGTCGATGCGCACGCGCAGATCGGCCAGTTGCTCATCCACCGGCCGCCCATCGGGCTGGAAGTGCCCTGCGGGCAATGAGGCGTCTGCTTTGGGATCAGCCATGGCGCGCAGCGAAGTCCTTCATGTAGGCCACCAGGGCTTGAACGCCGGCCAGCGGCATCGCGTTGTAGATGGAGGCGCGCATGCCGCCCACGCTCTTGTGGCCCTTGAGTTGCAGCAGCCCGGCTTCCTTGGCCCCGGCCAGGAAGGCGTCATTGAGTGCATCGTCAGGCAGGAAGAAGGGCGCGTTCATGCGCGAGCGGCAGTTCACGGCCACCTTGTTGACGTAGAAGCCGGAGGCATCGATGGTGTCGTACAGCAGCTTGGCCTTGGCGATGTTGCGGGCCTCGATGGCCGCCAGGCCGCTCAGGTTGCCTTCGCGCTGGCGCTTGATCCATTGGAAGACCAGGCCGGCCAGGTACCACGCGTACGTCGGCGGCGTGTTGTACATGGACTCGTTGTCCGACACGATCTGATAGTTGAAGCCGGAGGGCGTGATGGGCAATGCGTGGCCCAGCAGGTCTTCGCGCACGATCACCAGCGTCAGGCCGGCGGGGCCGATGTTCTTTTGCGCGCCGCCATAGGCCACGCCGATGCGGGACCAGTCGAGCGGGCGCGAAGCGATGTTGGACGAGCAGTCGATGATCAGCGGTGCCTTGCTGCCGAGCGCTGCCAGATCGGGCAACTCGTGCATCTCCACACCGTGGATCGTTTCGTTGTTGCAGACGTGCACGTAGGCCGCGTCCGCGCTCAGCTGCCAGTCTTCATAAGCCGGCAGCGAGGTGTGGTGATCGGCCTCATTGCTGGCGGCAATGTGCACGTCGCAGTACTTGCGCGCCTCCTTGGCCGACTTCTGCGACCAAGATCCGGTGATCACGTAGTCGGTGCGGCCGCTGCGCGACAGGTTCATCGGCAGGATGGCGTTCTCGGCGATGGCGCCGCCCTGCATGAACAGCACCTTGAAGTGCGAGGGGATGGCGAGTATCTCGCGCAGGTCGGCTTCCGCCTGCTTGGCGATCGAGATGAAGTCCTTGCCCCGGTGGCTCATCTCCATCACGCTCATGCCGGTGCCGTGCCAATCCAGCATCTCGCTGGCCGCCTGTTGCAGCACTTCTTCGGGCAGGGCAGCCGGGCCGGCTGCGAAATTGAATGGGCGGGTCATGGGCGCAGTCTCGATCACGGGGCATGCGGTGTGCATGCCCCTTCACATCACATCACTTCTTGGTGCCGGCAGCGGGCGCTTGCTGTTGCTGCTGCTTTTGCGACTCGGCCAAGGCAGCGCTGAGCTTGCCGCCCGAAGCCGTGTCCAGGATCTTCTTGACGTTGTTGCCCGTGGCATCCACCTTGGGGGCCAGCTGCTTCTGGGCTTCGGCCATGACCTTCTCCTGCAGCTGCTTGCTCAGCTCGGGAATGGCCGCCTGGAATTTCTTCATCACCGGCGAATCGAGCATGCCGTAAAGCTGCTTGAGTTCGTCTTCGCTGAACTTCTCTTCCAAGCCGGCGCCGATGGTGGTCTGGCTCAGCTTGGTGGCGCTGGACTTCAGCAGCGGCGTGGCGGAGTCGACGTACTTCTTGAGTTCGGTCTCGACCTGCTTGGCGGTGGCATCGCGCTTTTCGGTCGGGATGGCGTGGGCAATGATCTGGGCAGATTGCATCTGCATCTGGCGGGCCGGCTGCTCGGCGATGGCGCGGGCCATGCCGTCCACGGCGTCCTGCTGCATGCCCACGATCTTCTGCGTCCACTCCTTCTTGTCAGCATGGGCCGACATGGAGGAGAGGGCGAGCGCGGCGACCAGGGCCGATGCCCATGCGGTGTGTGTCAGCTTCATGATGATCTTCCTCGGTTCCAATCTGTATGGAGGCCACTCAAGGGATCGAGTGGATGGAGGGCCTCCGGGTTTCAGGGGTACTCACTCACGCATCACGCTTGATTGTTGTTGTCGGTATCCGCACCGCCTTCACTTGTGGAGGTGTCGCCGGCGTTGTCTTCTCCATCGGTCTCCGAGGAAGCGTTCGCATCGTTCTCGACGATGCGCTGCAGGCCGATCAGCTTCGCACCCTCGTCGAGTGCGATCAGCGTCACGCCCTGCGTGGCACGGCCCAGCTCGCGGATCTCCGCAACCCGGGTGCGCACCAGCACGCCCTTGTCCGTGATGAGCATGATCTCGTCATTCGGGCGCACCAGGGTGGCCGCCACCACCTTGCCGTTGCGCTCCGATTGCTGGATGGCGATCATGCCCTTGGTGCCACGGCCGTGGCGTGTGTATTCGACGATGCTCGTGCGCTTGCCGTAGCCGTTCTCGGTGGCAGTCAGCACGCTTTGCGATTCGTCTTCGGCCACGAGCATGGCGATCACGCTCTGGCCGTCTTCCAGTGTCATGCCCCGCACGCCGCGGGCGCTGCGGCCCATCGGGCGCACGTCTTCTTCGTCGAAGCGCACGGCCTTGCCGCCATCGCTGAACAGCATCACGTCGTGCTTGCCGTCGGTCAACGCCGCGCCGATGAGGTAATCACCGTCATCCAGGCCCACGGCGATGATGCCGGCCTTGCGCGGGTTGCTGAAGTCGGTGAGCGGTGTCTTCTTGACGGTGCCCAGGCGCGTGGCCATGAACACATAGTGATCTTCGGGGAAGCTGCGGAATTCGCCCGTGAGCGGCAGCACCACGTTGATCTTTTCTTCCTTCTCCAGCGGGAACATGTTGACCATGGGCTTGCCGCGCGAGTTGCGCGAGCCCTGCGGCACTTCCCAGACCTTGATCCAGTAGACCCGGCCGCGGTTGCTGAAGCACAGGATGTAATCGTGCGTGTTGGCGATGAAGAGCTGGTCGATCCAGTCGTCTTCCTTCGTCGCCGTGGCCTGCTTGCCGCGGCCGCCGCGCTTTTGCGCGCGGTATTCGCTCAAAGGCTGGCTCTTGATGTAGCCCGTGTGCGAGATCGTCACGACCATGTCGGTCGGGGTGATCAGGTCTTCGGTGCCCAGTTCCTGCGCGTTGTGCTCGATCACCGAGCGGCGTGCACCCAGCTTGGTTTGGCCAAACTCGGTGCGGATGGCGATCAGCTCGTCGCCGATGATGGCCGACACGCGTTCGGGCTTGGCCAGGATGTCCAGCAGATCGGCGATCTGGGCCATCACTTCCTTGTACTCGCCGATGATCTTGTCCTGCTCCAGGCCGGTCAGGCGTTGCAGGCGCATCTGCAGGATCTCGCCGGCCTGGTCTTCCGACAGGCGGTACAGGCCATCGGACTGCATGCCGAAAGCCATCGGCAGGCCTTCGGGGCGATAGCAGCTTCGAATCGCCTTCGACGCGCGAGAGCATCTCGCGCACCAGCCCCGAATCCCAGCTCTTGCTCATCAGGGCCTGCTTGGCCACCGGCGGCGTGGGCGAGGTCTTGATGGTCTCGATGAACTCGTCGATGTTGGCCAGCGCCACGGCCAGGCCTTCGAGCACATGGCCACGCTCGCGCGCCTTGCGCAGCTCGTACACGGTGCGGCGTGTGACGACCTCGCGGCGGTGCTCCAGGAAGACCGTGATGAGGTCCTTGAGGTTGCACAGCTTGGGCTGCCCGTCGATCAGGGCCACCATGTTGATGCCGAAGGTGTCCTGCAGCTGCGTCTGCTTGTACAGGTTGTTGAGCACCACCTCGGGCACTTCGCCGCGCTTGAGCTCGATCACCACCCGCATGCCGGACTTGTCGGATTCGTCCTGGATGTGGCTGATGCCTTCGATCTTCTTCTCGTTGACCAGCTCGGCGATGCGCTCGAGCAGGTTCTTCTTGTTCACCTGATAGGGGATCTCGTCGACGATGATCGCCTGACGGTCGCCCTTACCGATGTCCTCGAAGTGCACTTTGGCGCGCATGACCACGCGGCCGCGACCCGTGCGATAGCCCTCGCGCACCCCGGACAGGCCGTAGATGATGCCGGCGGTGGGGAAGTCGGGCGCCGGGATGATCTCCATGAGCTCATCCACCGTGCAGTCGGGGTTCTTGAGCGAATGCAGGCAGGCGTCCACCACCTCGTTGAGGTTGTGCGGCGGGATGTTGGTGGCCATGCCCACGGCGATACCGGCCGAGCCGTTGACCAGCAGGTTGGGCAGGCGGGTGGGCAGCACCAGCGGCTCTTTTTCGGAGCCGTCGTAGTTGGGGCCGAAGTCGACGGTTTCCTTGTCGATGTCGGCCAGCATCTCGTGCGCGATCTTGGCCAGGCGGATTTCGGTGTACCGCATCGCCGCGGCGTTGTCGCCGTCCACCGAGCCGAAGTTGCCCTGCCCGTCGACCAGCATGTGGCGCAGGGAGAAATCCTGGGCCATGCGGACGATGGTGTCGTACACCGCCGAGTCACCGTGCGGGTGGTATTTACCGATGACGTCGCCGACGATACGCGCCGACTTCTTGTACGGGCGGTTCCAGTCGTTGTTGAGCTCGTGCATCGCGAACAGCACGCGCCGGTGAACGGGCTTGAGGCCATCGCGGGCGTCGGGCAGGGCCCGGCCGACGATCACGCTCATCGCGTAATCGAGGTACGAACGCCGCATCTCCTCTTCGAGGCTGATGGGCAGGGTTTCCTTGGCGAATTGCGTCATGCGGGCTGAAAGCGTCGAGACGGTCCGGCTGCACGGGCGAGGTGCGGCCGTCGGGGGCTGCTACACGCCGGTGGCCGGGCCTGGGCACGGTACTGGCGGACAAGCTGATGATTGTAATTGGCGGAATATGTAGTCAATGTGCAACAAGCTGTGCGCTTCTCGCCAGGCAAGCTCTCTCTCGCTTGAGCGCGAAAGTGGCTATGGCACAATCGATTGACATAGCATGGCCTAGGGGTAACCCTGGGAAAAATCCGTACCCCACCCATCGGGTATTGCCCTTTCCGGGCACTCCGCAGTGGAACCGCTGCGTCTTATTCGTGAGGATCTGCATGAACAAACTCAATAAAGTTGCTGCTCTGTTTGCCACCGTTGCCATGGCCGGCTCTGCCTTCGCTCAAGCCCAGGCCGTCGACAACTGGCGCGCAACCGACGGCACCGTGTGGAAGAACGGAACGAACGAATACTGCTGGCGCGACACCGGCTGGACCCCTGCCACGGGCGTTCAAGGCTGTGATGGCGTGCCTGCACCGGCTGCCCCGGCACCGGCTCCTGCTCCGGCACCTGCCGCTGCGCCCGCTCCGGCTCCCGCCCCCGCACCTGCTCCGGCTGCCGTGCCTGCTGCGCCTGCCACGGAAAAAGTGAGCTTCGCTGCTGACGCCTTCTTCGATTTCGACAAGTCCGACCTGAAGCCCGAAGGCAAGGCCAAGCTGGACGACCTGGCTGACAAGGTCAAGGGCCTGACGCTGGAAGTCGTGATCGCCGTCGGCCACACCGACTCCAAGGGCACCGACGCCTACAACCAGAAGCTGTCGATCCGTCGCGCTGAAGCCGTCAAGTCCTACCTGACGGGCAAGGGCATCGAAGCTTCCCGCGTCTACACCGAAGGCAAGGGCGAAGCCCAGCCGGTGGCCGACAACAAGACGGAAGCTGGCCGCGCCAAGAACCGTCGCGTTGAAATCGAAGTGGTCGGCACCCGCACCAAGTGATTCATCGGTCTCTGACCGGATGATCGAAAGGCCCTCTTTGAGGGCCTTTTGTTTTTTGGGGAATGAGGTTTGGATGCGCGGTGAAGACGGAAGGGCGGACTGGGTGGGGTGAGATGGGTATTTGCAGCGGCTTATGCCGCTGCAAATACCCTGGCCTTCGCGAAGCGAAGGCGCTGCCAGAGCGGTCGCAGCCATGTGGTGGGGGTGGCCGGCGTAGCGAAATAAAGGGGGAGGCCGGGCGAAGCCGGGCCGGAGGACATGAGCGAAGCCGGCCACCCGCGCCACATGGCCCACGCACCCCAAAGCAGCACCTGAGCACAGCTACCAAAAAACAAAACCCGCCAAACGGCGGGTTCTGCATTCAAGCCTCGGACTCAAGAAGCTCAGGCAGCCAAAGCCACATCCTTGCCGCTCAGCCGCTTGGCCAAGCCCGTCGCCAGACGGTTGACCGTGCCGTAGATCGACAGCTCGCGGATTGGCGCCGATGCTGGTCGGGAAGACCGAGCCGTCGTGCACCGACAGGTTGCTGAGCTGCCAATGCACCCCATCCGGCCGCACCACGCCAAGCTTTTCCGTGCCACCCATGCGACAGCCGCCCATCACGTGCGCACTGCCGGCACCCACCAGATAGGGCTTCATGTCCAGCGACTGGATGGCCGACTTGGCTTCGGCCCAGCTGGTGTAAGCACGAGCCTGCTCATGCCAGGAGGTGACCTTCTTGGCGCCCGCCGCGAACTGCACTTCGGCCATCGTCAGGAAGGAGCGGCGGAAGCCTTCCAGCACATAGTCCGTCAGCGGGTAGTGCAGGATGGCCGAGCGGTCCACATTGAGCATCACCGTGCCGCCGACCGACTCCGGATGGAAGCCATCGCGCAGCAGCGACAGCATCATCTGCGTGTGCGGATAGTCCTGGAAGCGCTCGGCCAGCGTCTTGCCGAAACCGCCCATCAGGATGGATGTCAGGCCAGGGTGCATCGGTGTGGCTTCGAGCTTGTAGCCGATCGGCCCATCGTGCGGCGAGTGGTGGATGAAGTGATCCGAGTAAATCGATTGCGGCGCACCGGACCAGCCTTCGATCTTCTGCTCGAACACGCCAGCGGAAAACGCCACCGGATGCAGGAAGGTGCGCGTGCCCAGCAGGCCGTGCGGATCAGGTGCGCCCGAGCGCTTGAGCAGTGCCGGTGAGTTGATCGCGCCGCCCGAGACCACATAGTGCTTGGCCGTCACGCGCATCACTTTGTCATTGACCTTGCTGCCATTGACGTGGACGGGCACGCACACCAGCGACTTGACCTTGCCGCCATCGAGCTCCAACTCGTGGGCGCGGGTCTGGTAGAACAGCCGTGCGCCGGTCTCCAGTGCCGAAGGGATGGTCGTCACCAGCATGGACTGCTTGGCGTTGGTGGGGCAGCCCATGCCGCAGGAGCCCAGGTTCCAGCAGCCCTTGACGTTGCGCGGGATGACTTCGGCCGAGATGCCGATCTTGTGCGCCCCGGTGCGCAGCAACTCGTTGTTGGCGTTGGGCGGCACAGCCCACGGCGCCATGTTCAGGCGCTTTTCGGCCTGGGCGAACCAGGGGGCCATGGCCGCTTCGGTGAAGTCCGACAGGCCGAAGTTCTGCTGCCAGTAGCCCAGGGTGGAGGCGGGCGTGCGGAAGGAGCTCGTCCAGTTGATGACCGTGGTGCCGCCCACGCAGCGGCCCTGCAGGATGGTCACGGCACCGTCGAGGGTGCGGCGGGCCGCGCCTTCCTGGTACAGGTCGGCGTAGGCCTCGGATTCCTTCTGGTTGAAGTCGCTGCTGGTGCGCAGCGGGCCTTCTTCGATCAGGACGACATCGAGGCCGGCGCGGGTCAGCAACTCGGCTGTGACGCCAGCCCCCGCACCGGAGCCGATGATGGCGACATCGCACTGCACTTGTTCAGGCAGGCCTTGAGCGCCGTTGGTGGTTTTCCAGCCGCGGGCGAGACCTTCGCGGAAAGGATCGGGAAGCTTGCTCATATTTGGACGGGGCCCGGGTAGCCAGTGAGGGACCAGTGATCGCTGTTGGCGAAGAAGGACATCAAAGTCAGGGAGCGCACGACCTGGTAGGTCAGTCGCGTGCTGGGCAGCGGGTTCAGGCGCATGGCTTCCAGCGCTTCGGCGATCTGCTCTTCGGATGCCTCCGTCCAGCGCGAACCCAGGCCGGTCAGCAGCCGGCGGGTCGGCATGTTGCCCAGCAGGCCGGTGACGGCATTGACTTCCACCTGCATCACCGGGGGCAATGTGGACAAAAACGTTTCCACATGACGAAGGTGCCCTTCCAGCATGGCGTCACGCTGGGCCGGGTCCTTGGGCAGCATCGGCCCGACCATGCCAATGGTCAGGCCACGGAACACATCGCGACCGTGTTCGGTCAGCTTGCCGTTGCTCACGCCGCGGTGCCAGTAGACCAGGCCGCCGAAGGTGGCGCCCACGGCCCCGATGGCGAGCGCGGTCTTGAGGAACCAGCGGCGCTTGGGTGTCAGAGGGTGATTGATTGCGGGGTCGGCCATGTCGGGGCTGTCCGTAAAACGCAGGGCAAATGAGGAAATATTGTGAGTCAAATTGACGCTTGATTGTGCCTTGTGCGCGCGGGTCAGCGGCAGGCGCCTTAAGCTTGCCCTGGCGCCGTATGCCCCTTTGTCTGGGTGATGACACTGTTTTTCCATCCGCATGTCGCCGGGAATACCCTCGGTCACAGATGTTGCAGAATTCATGCAGCGCTTGATGCGATGGAGGGTGGGGTTTCGGGTTGCGGAGCCTGCCTTTGGAATGCACCTTTGAGGATGACGAATGACCAGTTCCAAGCCGTGGTTGGCGAGTTACGAGCCGGGTGTCCCCGCTGAGATCAATCCAAACGAATACGACTCCCTGGTGGATCTGCTGGACCAGTCGTTCAAGCAGTTCGCCAGACGCAACATGGCGGCCTTCATGGACGCGCACTGGACGTTCGAGCAGATCGACGAGCAGTCGCGTGCGCTGGCCGCCTGGCTGCAGGGCAAGGGCCTGGCCAAGGGCAGCCGCGTTGCGCTGATGATGCCCAACATCCCTCAGTACATGGTCGCGATCGCGGCGGTGCTGCGCGCGGGATGCGTGGTGGTCAACGTCAATCCGCTGTACACGCCGCGCGAGCTGGAGCACCAGCTCAAGGATTCGGGCGCCGAGGCCATCATCATCCTGGAGAACTTCGCGCCCACGCTGCAGGAAGTGGTGGGCCGCAGTTCGCTCAAGCACATCGTGCTGTGCGCGATGGGCGACATGATGCCCTTCCCGAAGAACCTGCTGGTCAACTTCGTGGTGCGCCATGTCAAGAAGATGGTGCCCGCCTTCTCGCTGCCCAACGATGACAAGTGCCGCCTCACGCGCTTTGCGGATGCGGTCTCGCAGGGCCGTGGGCTCAAGTACAACCGGCCGACGCTCAAGGGCGATGATGTCGCTTTTCTGCAGTACACCGGTGGCACCACGGGCGTCTCCAAGGGGGCCACGCTCCTGCACCGCAATGTGGTGGCCAACATCCTGCAGAACGAGGCCTGGTTCAAGCCGGAGCTGGCCAAGGTGGGCAATGAGCAACTGACGGTGGTGTGCGCGCTGCCGCTCTATCACATCTTTGCTTTGACGGTCTGCTACATGATGGGCGCGCGCATGGGCAGCATGAACCTGCTGATTCCCAATCCGCGTGACGTGGACGGCTTCATCAAGACGCTGATGAAGTACCGCAGTCAACCAGTTCCCGGCGGTCAACACGCTGTTCAATGCGCTGGTGAACCATCCTGATTTCCACAAGATCGATTTCTCCGGTCTGCGTGTGTCCAATGGCGGCGGCATGGCTGTGCAGCAGGCCACGGCCGAGAAGTGGAAGAAGGTGACCGGCTGTCCGGTGGTCGAGGGCTATGGCCTGTCGGAGACCTCGCCCGTGGCCACGGCCAACCGGCTGGACATCACCGAGTTCAATGGATCCATCGGTTACCCGATCCCTTCCACCGACGTGGCGATCCTGGATGACGACGGCAACCATTTGGACGTGGGCGGCGTGGGCGAGATCTGCATCCGCGGGCCGCAGGTGATGGCCGGTTACTGGAACCGGCCGGACGAGACGGCCAAGGTGATGACGGCCGATGGCTTCTTCCGCACCGGCGACATCGGTGTGATGGACGCTTCCGGCCTGTTCAAGATCGTGGACCGCAAGAAGGACATGATCCTGGTCTCGGGCTTCAACGTGTATCCGAACGAGGTCGAGCAGGTGGTCAACCTGCATCCCGGCGTGCTGGAGTGTGCGGCAGTGGGCGTGCCGGATGAGAAGTCCGGCGAGGCTGTCAAGCTGTTCGTGGTGCGCAAGGATTCGACCCTGACCGAAGCGCAGCTCAAGGCGTATTGCCATGAGCAACTGACTGGCTACAAGTGCCCGAAATACGTCGAGTTCCGCAACGACCTGCCCAAGACCAATGTGGGCAAGATCCTGCGGCGCGAATTGCGGGACGAGAAGAAGGCGGCCTGAGGCGATTCGCCGGCTGTTCGCCTTTGACCAAGGCCGCCAGGGGCTCCGTCCTTGGCGGTTTTTTCTTTCCGGGCAGCCGGTCGTCGGAGGCTCGCCCCACGAAGATCCCAGTGCCTCAGGTGCTTCGGGCCCTCTATGCTCGCGCCGATCATTTAAACAAGGTGAGCGCGCATGCGTCGAACGATATCGGTGTCATTGATTTCAGCTGTGAGCCTGTGGGCATCGGGGCAAGCCTTGGCCGCCACCAAGGTGGCCTTCACGATCCACGATCTGGGCACGTTGGGCGGGCCGGAGAGCACAGCCTACGGCATCAACAATGCGGGGCAGATCGCGGGTGAGGCGCAAGTGCCGGCCGTGGGCGGCGGGGAGCCGGTCAAGCACGCCGTGATCTGGCAGGCGGGCAAGCCCACGGATCTGGGTGTCGGTGCCGCGCGTGCCATCAACAGCCTGGGCCACGTCGCCGGCAGCCTCGTGGACGCCAGCGGTCAATCCAGGGCCACGCTGTGGGTCGACCAAGTACCGACTTTCTTGGGGACAGGCACGGCGTTCGGCATCAACGACCAGGATCATGTGGCCGGCGCCTTGCGGGGCGAGGATGGGGTGGAGCGTCCAGCCGTGTGGCGCAACCAGGTGGCCAAGGCCTTGAGCACGCTGCCGGGCCAGGCCAGCGGGATCAACAACAACGGCCAGGTGGCCGGCTACACCCGGGTCCAGAATCCGGACGCGTCCATCTCTTACACCGCTCTGAAGTGGGTCAACGATGTCGAGACGGTCCTGTCTGGCGTGGCGCTGGCCAATGCGATCAATGATGCCAATGTGGTGGTCGGCGCTTCTTCCTTCAGCAACACGCTGGTGTGGTATCCATCGGGGCGGATGCAGTCCTTCTATCCTTCCAATACGCCTAGTTCTGCATATGCCATCAATAAGGCCGGCTGGGTGGTCGGCCATGGTTATGGCGATGCCAACCTCTGGGACGTTTCCAGCGGCAGGCCGATGTACCTGGGGGCGCTGATGTACACGCTGGTGAACCGCCCGCCCAATCTGGAGCAGTTGACCCCACTGGGGATCAACGACAAGAACGAGATCGTCGGGTCGGCATGCTATGGCGAGACCGACAGCGCAGGCCAGCGCACGCGCGCCTGTCGGGCTTTTCTGATGACGCCCACAACGCTGCCGAGCTGCTCGCTGTCCTACGCAATCAGCACCTCCAGCTACGCGTACATGGTGACCGTGACCTTGCGTAACGAGACGGATGTGGATGCCTCCGGCTGGCAGGTCAACCTGACACTCAAGGACAAGACCTTCACCTATCAGCCGACCAATGCGAAGGTCAAGACGGTCTCGGGCAACAACGTGACGGCGACCCCTCTCGCATCGAACACCTTGATGCCGGCAAACCAGTCGACGCTGTTCACCTTCCGCGCCTTCAAGTTCCCATCCACGGTGCCCGCTGTGACAGCCATTTCTGCCACCTTGGCGGGGCAGAAATGCGTGGTCAAGTGAATCGGCATGGGCGTCTGAACACGGTTCACACGCCCTGTTGGGGGAGTTAAGAGCCCTTTAAGGTTTGCTGAAGAAGCATTTACGAAACGGCTTTGTCACCGATCCCTACAGTCGCTTCCATCGTCAACAACGCCGGGCATCTTCCACATCGCCGGGCACTTCAGGAAGCGACACCATGCACACCGCCATCCAGACCGCGCCACCGCGGTTCGACATCTACCAGGGCATCCACAAGGGCTTGCGTGCCTTCATGGCCGATACCCTGGTGCGCGTCGGCCGAACCGATCCGACCGACAGTGTCGAATGCGCGGAAACCGCATCGGCCTTGCGTTCGCTGCTGCATGTCTGTCTGCAGCATCTGACTCACGAAAACGATTTCCTGCATGCGGCGATGGAAGCCCGCGCGCCCGGCAGCGCAAGCATTGCGGCGGGCGAGCACGATGCGCACCTGCTGCACATCGTCGATCTCGGCCGGATGCTGGAAGAGGCGCTGGCCGCGGCGCCTGCTCAGCAGATGGCCGCGTGGACGCACCTCTACCAGACGCTCAGCCTGTTCGTGGCCGACAACTACGAGCACATGCTGATGGAAGAGCGTGAACACAATGCCGTGCTGTGGGCGCACTACACGGATGCCGAGATCCACGACATTCATGATCGCCTGCTGGCCACCATCCCGGCCGACGAGATGGCGCTGACCTTCCGCTGGATCCTGCCGCAGCTGTCGCACCCCGAGCGTGTGGGCATGCTGAGTGGCATGCGCCAGGGCATGCCCGACGAAGTCTTCGTGTCGCAACTCGACATGGCCCGCCCGCTGCTGGATGCCCGCTCGTGGCGCAAGTTGCAGGCGGCCTTCAAGGTGGAGGTGGCGCTCCATGGCTAAGTCGATGATTCGCGTGGCGGTGCTGTATGCCCTGTTGGGCATCGGCATGGGGGTCGTCATGGGCGCAAGCCACGACTTCACCAGCAAAGGCGTGCATGTGCACGTGAACCTCCTTGGCTGGGTGTCGATGGCGCTGATGGGCGTGATCTACCAGGTGTTCCCGGCGATGGCGCGCAGCGCCCTGGCTCGGTGGCACTTCTGGCTGCACAACCTGAGCCTGCCGGTCATGATGGCCGGGCTGTATTTCCTGCTTCATGGCCGGCCCGATGCGGAGCCCTTGGTGGGCATCGGTTCGGTGGGGGTGGCCCTGGGCTTCGTGTGCTTTGCCTGCAATGCCTGGCTGCATGCCGGCAACGAGGCGGCATCGCAGCCTGCGGGTGGCCGCGTCAGTCCGCCGGCTGCAGCTTCAGCGGCCGCGTGACCTGCAACTGAAAACGCCCGCGCCCTGTCTTGTGCATGCGCACGCAGTCTGTCCTTTCGGCCAGACGGCGCTGCAGCAGCACGAGGCGGGCCTCGAGGTTGTCGGCAATGTCGGGCAGGTGCAGATCGGAGGCGAGCCTGAGTTCGCGGTTGGTGAACTGGTCCCGGCCTTCTCCCAGCCAGGTCTGCACCAGCTTCCAGAAGATGGCCCCGGCCACACCTTTGATGAGGTAGTCCTCGTCCAGGAAGACACTGTGATCGCTGCGGAAGTAACGCACCAGCACGGGACGGTCGGCGTCGCGTTGCGGCTCGCGCGCCGGAGGCTCGGTGGGCGCGGATGCGGCCGCCGGCGATGCCAGGTTGTGCGAAGGGTTCGACATGCCTGGGCCCGCCGCAGCGTCCTCCGGGTCATCCGTCAACAGGCCGTCCGCGCCCGCACAGGCCAGGCTGAGGGCCATCCAGCCGAATTGCCGGGCCAGGATCTGCAGCACATCCTCGTCGTCGTAGGTAAAGCGCAGATCCTGCGGGCTTTCGACATACAGCACGCCATACAGCGAAGCGCCGGCCATGATGGGCACCGCCAGCTGGCTGCGCGATTCGCTCAAGCCCGGCATCGGGATGGCCGTTTCCAGATGGTGATCCAGCCCCATGGCTTCGGCACTGGCGCGCACCGCCTTGCCATAGATGTACTCGCTGGTCATGTGCGAGATGCGAATGGGCGTGCGCTCGCGTGCGGCCACGCCGATGACGCCGTGCCCCATCGGGATTTCCGAGCCGATGCCCGATCGCTCGTACCCGCGGCTGGCCACGGTGAACAGGCGGCTGCCGCATTCGTCGAGCTTGAGGATCATCGCGTGGCGGACATCGAAGAGTGCTTCGAGCAGCGAGAGGGTGCGGTCCAGCAGCTCATCGAGATCCCTGCAGGTGTTGATCGCATCACAGGCGTGGCGCAGGCGCGGCAGCATGTCCTGGTACTGCGCGGGCCGCGGACGCGAAGGCTGCACGACCGTGTCGACGCGCTCGACCTCATAGATGTCGGCGCCCAGCAGCTTGAAGACGTCGGCCATGCCCGTGTGCGAGGCGATGCCGGCCAGCTTGGCCTTCATGCTTTCGAACAAGGGCCCGCTGGTTTCGGTGCGCAGGTAGCGCACCTGCAGGCGGTAGCCCGCACCGGTGTAGGGATCGACCACCTTCAGCACGGCATGCGGATTGGCCAGGATGTTGTGCCGCGTCTTGTTGAAGAACTGGAAGGTCAGCGCGACGTGGCGCTCGTCCACATACTGCACCTGGGAGAGGTACGCGATGTTGGGCATGCCCTGGGCATCGCAGGTGGCCAGGGCGCTGGGCACGGCGCCTTCGAAGCAGGTGCGCAGCGGGGCGAGGCAGACAGTCGTGTTCATGCGGCAGCACTGTGCATGGGGCGGCCGGCGAGAGGGCCGGGCGTCTGTTCGAAGACGACTTCCGGGGTGAAGGTGATGGCCAGCAATTGTCCGGGCTCGACGTGCATGTAGGTCAGGCCGAAATCGCGGTCATAGCCCAACTTCACGATGCCATCCACGAAAGCATGTCGATAGGCCTGCACCAGATCCCATTCCTCTTCCGTCGCGGCCGACAGCGTCACCCTGCAGCCCTTGATCTGCAGGGCGGATTCGGTGGCCGGCAGACAGAAGACCACGGCGATCACGTCCTGTGCCAGCAGGTCTTGCATGAGCTGGGTGGCTTCGGCACGCCGCACGAACACGGTGACGCGCTGGCGGTCGGGCGATACCCGGGACGCAAAGCCGCGCGCAGCGCTGGGGCGCAGATCGGCCGAGCAGGACGCGACGTCAATGGCCACTTCCCTTTCGACAAAGGCCACGGTGCTGTCGCTGAGCAAGGGGGTGGTCATGCTGCTTCGGAGAAGGGGTACGGCTGCGCCCGATTGTAGGCGCGGCCTGCCTCAAGCGGTGGGGGGGCGGTTCAGTCTTGCAGGAACAGTGCCTGCAGATCGCTCAGGAAATCGAAGCCCTTGGCGGTGGGCCAGGCACGCGCCAGATCGCGTTGCAGCAGGCCTTGCGCTTCGGCCTGGGCCAGCGGCCGCTGGATGCTGGCCAGGGTCAGGCCCGTGCGTTCCACAAAGCGCAACAGCTCGAAACCGTCTTTGAGGCGCAGCGCGTTCATCATGAACTCGAAGGCCCGCGAGGCCAGCGGCACTTCATGCTCGTTGGAGCAGGCCTGGCCCTGGCGCGCCTTGTCCATGTAGGCCGCGGGTTCGCGCCAGCGCACCTGCCGCACGATGCGATCAGGGAAGCTGATCTTGCTGTGGGCGCCGGCGCCGATGCCGAGGTAATCGCCGAACTGCCAGTAGTTGAGGTTGTGCTCGCAGCTGTGGCCGGGGCGCGCATACGCCGAGACCTCGTAGCGCTGCAGGCCGGCTGCCGCCGTGCGCTCGACGAGGTGGTCCAGCATGTCGAACGCCGTGTCGTCGTCCGGCAGGCCTTGGGGCGGCCGGGTGGCGAAGACGGTGTTGGGCTCCATCGTCAGGTGATAGAGCGACAGATGCGGGGGCTCGAAGGCCAGGGCCTGGGTGATGTCGGCGTCCAGATCGGCAGGCGTCTGGCCGGGCAGGGCGTACATCAGGTCGAGGTTGAAGGTCTCGAAATGCCGCTGGGCTTCTTCCACGGCGGCCATGGCCTGGGTGCGGTCGTGCACGCGGCCCAGGGCTTTGAGCTTGGCATCGTCAAAGCTCTGCACGCCAATGGACAGCCGCGTGACGCCGGCTTGGCGAAAGGCGCGGAAGCGGTCTTTCTCGAAAGTGCCCGGGTTGGCTTCCAGCGTGATCTCACAGCCGGGCTCCAGCGGCAGGCGGGCACGGATGTCAGCCAGCAGGCGGTCGATGCTGTCGGGCGAGAACAGGCTGGGCGTGCCGCCGCCGATGAAGATCGTGTGCACGCGCCGGCCCCAGATCTGCGGCAGGGCCGATTCGAGGTCGGCCTGCAGGGCGTCGAGGTATGCCGCTTCCGTGCGCGGGTCCAGATGTCCGGCGCCGGGCCGCCCCAGGCCGGATGCCCCCCCTCGGGCGAGCGACACTGCAGGTGTCTTGGGGGCCTGTTCATGCGAGTTGAAGTCGCAATACGGGCACTTCTTCAGGCACCAGGGCAGGTGCACGTACAGCGACAGCGGCGGCAGTGCCTGCAGCGATCCGGGGCGTTGCAAGGTGATCATGGGATGTCGTCAGGCGGGCAGGCGATCAGCGCATCAGCCGATCTGCCAGGGCCATCGCTCACCTTCGCCCAGACCCCACTGGTGCTGGATGAGGGCGAGCATCTTCTGGCAGGCCTGCGCGCGGTGGCTGATGCCGTTCTTCACCTCGGGCGCCAATTGCGCAGCACTTTGGCGCGTGAGCCGGCAGCCACAGCAGCGGGTCATAGCCGAAGCCGTGTTCGCCTTGCGCTGCATCCAGCAGTTCGCCCTCCCAATGGCCTTCGGCGATCAGCGGCTCGGGGTCTTCGGCGTGACGCACGGCCACCAGCAGGCAGGTGAAATGGGCACGGCGCAGGCTCTGGCCGCGCATCTGGTCGAGCAGCCAGGCGTTGTTGGCGGCATCGATCTGCTCGCGCGGCAGGCCTTCGGGGATGCGGCCGGCGTCCACCGCATAGCGGGCCGAGCGCACGCCCGGTGCGCCGCCCAGCGCATTCACGCACAGGCCGGAGTCATCGGCGATGGCGGGGCCCTGGCCTTCGCGCGCTGCATGGCGCGCCTTGGCCAGTGCGTTCTCCACGAAGGTGATGTGCGGCTCTTCCGCCTCGGCGATGCCCAGCGAGCCCTGGGTGACCAGTTCAACGCCCAGCGGGGCGATCAGCGCCTGCAGCTCCTTGAGCTTCTTGGCGTTGTTGGAGGCCAGGATCAGTTGCTTGCTCATGTCGGTGCTGGATGCAGATGGCGGGTGGCGCAAGCGTTCAGGCCTTGCTCAACTTGCTCAAGGGCTGGGCCAGCGCCGCCTTCTGCGCGGCGACCAGCTCGCCGATGCCTTTCTCGGCCAGGGCCAGCAGATGGTCCATCTCGGTGCGGGTGAAGGCCACGCCTTCGGCGGTGCCTTGCACTTCGATGAAGTTGCCGGTGCCGGTCATCACGACGTTCATGTCGGTGTCGCAGGCCGAGTCTTCCACGTATTCCAGATCGAGCAGCGGCGTGCCTTCGACGATGCCCACGCTGATGGCGGCCACCTGGTTGATGACGGGGCTCTCGGTGATGCGGCCTTGCGCGATCAGCCAGTTCACGGCGTCCATCGCGGCCACATAGGCGCCGGTGATGGCGGCGGTGCGTGTGCCGCCATCGGCCTGGATCACATCGCAGTCGATGACGATGGAGCGTTCGCCCAGCTTTTTCAGATCGAACACGGCGCGCAGGCTGCGGCCGATCAGGCGCTGGATTTCCTGCGTGCGGCCGGTCTGCTTGCCGCGCGCGGCTTCGCGGTCGCTGCGGCTGTGGGTGGAGCGCGGCAGCATGCCGTACTCCGCCGTCACCCAGCCTTCGCCGCTGTTGCGCTTGTGCGGGGGCACTTTCTCTTCGACCGACGCGGTGCACAGCACCTTGGTGTCGCCAAAGCAGATCAGCACCGAGCCTTCGGCGTGCCGGGTGTAGCCGCGTGTGATGCTCAGGGGGCGCATGGCGTCGGCGGCGCGGCCGTGGGGGCGTTGGTAGGACATGGTTGTGGCGCGGTGTGAAAAAGGGAGGCGGGCGGCCGGCGCCGGGCGGGCCGTGCGCTGGATGCAGGAATGTGCCACAAAGCGGGCGCTGGCCCCAGGGCCGCCCAGCACGGCAGCACCGCCGCGAGCGGCATTCAGGAGACGGCTGGACCGAGGGGGAGAGCCTCAGCCCTTCTTGGCAGCGTTGGCCGAGCGGCGGATGGCTTCGTTGATCTCGCGGATCGAGCGCTCGATCTCGGCCTCGTCCAGGTCATCGGCCTCGACCGGGTCACCTGGGCCGCCGGAGCTGCCCACGCTGGCCTGGATGGTGGAGGCAAACACCTCGTCGCCCAGGCTTTCCGTGGTGACCGAGGGGCGTTCCTCGTTGGAGGCGGATTCCCACTCCATCGCCAGCACAGTGACGTTGTCGCACTTGACGCCACCATTGCGCAGCGCCACCTCCACCAGTTCCGGCACGGCATCCGAGATGGTGCGCGTGGACATGTGGCGGGTGATCTCGTCGTCTTCCACGGTGCCCCACAGGCCGTCGGAGCACAGCATGACGCGGTCGCCTTCCTGGAGGATCAGCGGGCCGGCGGTGTCGACCACGGGCTTGCCGGGGCTGCCCAGGCAGGTGAACAGCACGTTGCGGTTGTAGCGCTCGTTGAGCGGCACGACGGACGACAAGGTCTGCTGCAGTTCGGAATAGGAGTGGTCGCGCGTGCGGGCCACGAGCTTGTCGCCACGCACGAAGTACAGACGCGAATCCCCGCAGTGCGCCCAGTAGGCGGCATTGCCCTGGAGGATGCAGGCCACGATGGTGGTGCGTGGCGTGTCCATCAGGCCCTTTTCGCTGGCGTAGCGCAGCAGCTGATGGTGGCCGGCCATGATGGCGTCCTGCAGGAAGCGGATCGGATCGGCAATCGTGGGGCGGGCGTCGCGCTGGAAGAGCGCAGCCATGGTTTGCAGCGCCAGTTGCGAGGCCATCTCGCCTTCCGGGTGGCCGCCCATGCCGTCTGCCAGCGCAAAAAGGCCGGAGTCCCGCGTGTAGCAGTAGCCCATGCGGTCTTCGTTTTTCTCGCGGCCGCCCTTGCGGCTGATCTGGTAGACGGAAAATCTCATGGCAGCCTTATGCCTTTGCCCCGGATTTGAGGTTTTCGAGCTGCAGCTTCACGCGCTCGGCGAAAGTCAGTTTGGAGTAGCGGCGTTCGGTCTCGCGGGCGAGTTCCTTTTGCAGTGCGAAGACGCTCTGCGGGCGCGCCAGCGGGTCGAGCGACATGCACCACTCGGTCACCTCGATGAGGTTATCCGAATAGACATTGCGCAAGCGAGAGAGAGATAGCCCTAACCGGTCTTTTTCCAGACGTTGCGGCGCGTCGTTCGGCGGGTAGCCCTGCATGCAGGCGTAGATGCAGGCACCGATGGCGTAGATGTCCGTCCAGGGGCCCAGTGAGCCGTCGCGGCGGTACATCTCGGGGGCCGCAAAACCGGGCGTGTACATCGGCCGGATGAAGTTGCCTTCCTTGCTCAGCACCTCGCGCGCGGCACCGAAATCCAGGAGCACCGCCTTGTTGTCGTTGGTGATGAAGATGTTGGCCGGCTTGATGTCCAGGTGCAGCATCTTGTGCTGGTGCACGATGCGCAGGCCGCGCAGGATCTCGTCGAACAGGCTGCGGATGGTGGATTCGCGGAAGACCTTGTCGCGCTTGAGATCGCGGGCGGTGACGATGAAATCCTGCAGGGTGTCGCCCTGGAGGTAGTTCATCACCATGTAGACGGTTTCGTTCTCGCGAAAGAAATTCAGCACCGACACCACACTGGGGTGGGCGATCTGTGCCAGCGAGCGGCCTTCTTCGAAGAAGCTTTTCAGGCCCAGGCGGTAGAGCGGCTGCTTGTCGGGTTTGACGCGCGGGATCAATTCCCCCGGCGCACGTTCGGCCAGGGAGGCGGGCAGGTATTCCTTGAGCGCCACCAGGCGTTTGTCCGGGTCTTCGGCGAGGTACACGACCCCGAAACCGCCGGCCGCGAGCTTCTTGACGACCTGGTAGCCGCCCACGACGGTGCCCGAAGGCAACGGGGCAGGTTTCGGCTTTGACATAATCGAGTTTTGTCCGGTGTCAAGATACCATGTCAGTCTACTCCATGACCGGCTTTGCCAGCGCCGTCGCGTCGGCTCCCGACCACGTCGGCGAGGGCGCAGATGATGCAGAGGCCGGCAGTGCTGCCGCATCGCGGAAAAACGCCTCGGGCGGTGTCGGCGCCGAACTGCGCTCCGTCAACAGCCGCTTCCTCGATCTGAGCTTCAAGCTGGCTGACGAGTTCCGCGCGCTGGAGCCCACCTTCCGCGACATGCTGACCGCTGCCTTCAAGCGCGGCAAGATCGAATTGCGCATGCAGCCGCAGCGTGCGGCCGACGCCGGCTGGCCCACGCCGCAGCCGGATCAGCTCCATACCCTGGCTCGCCTGGAAGGCACCGTGCAGAACTGGCTGCCCAAGGCAGCGCCCCTGTCGGTCAACGAGGTGCTGAATTGGTGCCGGGCTGCAGCGCCTTCGGTCAAGCTGGAAGACGCGGCCGTGGAATCGGTTCGCCAGGCGATCGAAGCCTTGCGCGAGGCGCGCGAGCGCGAAGGCGCGCGGCTGGTGGGCGTGCTCAAGGAGAAGTTGAAGGGCCTGCATGCCCTGGCCGAGCAGGCCACGCCCCTGGTGCCGATGGCCGTGCAGCGCCAGCAGGAACGCTTCGTTCAAAAGTATCAGGAGGCGCTGCAGGCGGTGGGTGGATCGGTCACCCCGGAGGCAGCGCAGGAGCGGGGGCTCAGCGAGGCGGCGGCGTATGCCTTGCGCATCGATGTGGATGAAGAGCTGCAGCGCCTCAAGGCTCACCTCGATGAGATCACGCGGCTGCTCAAGAAGGGCGGCGAGGTCGGTAAGCGGCTGGACTTCCTGATCCAGGAGCTGCACCGGGAGGCCAACACGCTGGGCTCCAAGGCGGCGGCACTCGAGCTCACGCAGATCTCGGTGGAGATGAAGGTGCTGATCGAGCAGATGCGCGAGCAGGTGCAGAACATCGAGTGATGCGCGCTTGTGCCAGGTCTCCTGGTGAGCCCTCGGGCTTTGTGGGGTGACTCACCGGCCCGATGGTATCGCCGAGGCCAAGAGCGCGTCTCTGAGCGAAACGTCTTCCAAGGCATAGACGCCACGTGAAGCGCGCCATATGAGCGACTTGTCCTGCAATGCCTGCAGTGCTGCTTGGGTAGATGGGACGTCAATCTTGGCTGCTGCCTCGTCGGACTCTCCTGCAGCCTTCAGCGCTTGACGGTACTTCTCCAAGGTGGCGGCTTCGAACGGGCGGTAGTTCGTGCCGCTTTCGGCCAGCACATGCAGGACCGCGGTTTGCAGTGGCGTGAGCGCGTGAACAACCCGCATGGTTTCGGTGCTTGCGGCTTCGATCTGCTCATCGACGGCCTGAGCAAAGCGGTTCGGGACATCGACAGCCTCAAGCTCGAAATCGAATCGAAGCGAATCTGCTGCAGCGCCCAGCAACTCGGGCCGCCATCCCGCTTTCTCGAACAAGGCCCATACCGCATCAACATCGAGTTCTGCGGCCAAACCCACGTTCTGACAGAACCATTCGATGTAGTCCTTGCCGAGATGGGGGAAGTTGACAAGCGGCGCGCCGTAAAACGCCTGATCCTTGCTGTTGCGAAGCATCGCGAGCTTGTCTCGGTTGGAGCCGGTGCACACCAGGCGCAGGCCGAAGTGCGCGCTGCTGTTGAGCTCATCGCGTGCGGCTTTCAAAGCGAAGAGGCTGTCCATGCCGGCTTGGCTGGTGAGTGCATGCTGCGCCTCGTCGATCACGATCACCACAGGCTTTTTCACTTCATCGGAGAGAGCGGCGAGCGCTTGAGCCAGCGTCACGTCCTTGCCGATGCCAATGCGGTCGAGCGAAAACTCGATGCCGCCCAGCTTGCCGCCGCTGATGCCGATGCCCTTGGCGATTTTCTTGATGGCCTTGTCGTGCTTGCTCATCTCCGCGCGGATCGCGGTGGCGAGAAGCTCACTCGGGTCAACATTGCGGTCCGCCCACAGGTCGACGTAGATCACGATCGCGCCTTTGCCCTCCAGTTCAGGCCGCAGATCTTCACGCACGAAGGTGGATTTGCCGGTACGCCGGGGGGCGGCCAGAAAGACGCCCGAGGGGGATGCGGAGGTTGGCGAGGTATGCAGGATCTGCTCGGCCAACCTGCTGGCAAGTGCTGGGCGATGGAAGATCGAAGCCTCAACCATGGTGTGCTCTTTAGGGGCAACTATGGCCAATTATAGTTCTCTATTCCTTCGACGGAGAAATTCGCGCCCGCTTGCTTTCTGTTGGAGGGAAACACCAAAGAAGGTGCCCTCAGGGCCTGGCCTGCAGCCGCACGTAAGTCTGCTTCTTGGTGCTGGGGTGCTCGAACCCCACGACGAGCGAGCCCTGGTCATTGATGCTCACCACGTTGCTGAGCACCGTGCCCGTTGGCAGCTTGACGCCCTTGGACGCCACCAGCGTGGTCAGATCCTGCATCTGGCCGTTCTGCCAGAGGTAGGCGCGAGGCGTCTTGTAGCTGCCGCCGGGGGGCGGTGGATCCGAAAACACTGTGCCAATGACGGTGCCCGACGCGTTCACTTGGCGCGCACTCAAGGCGGTGTAGCCGGGGATCCCCGACACGATCCGGGTGAACGTGCCCTGGTGCAGCACGCCGACGATGCCGTCGACCAGATCGATCCGGTTGTAGACGCCGCCGGGTGTGACCTCCGAAGGCACCGGCGTGACCTGGGGTGTCCACTTGGCCACCAGGATGTGGCCCTCGTTGCCGATGTCCAGCGCCTGGCTGACCCGGCCGGGTTCGTCATCGAGCACTTCCAGCACGCCGTTGACCCATCGGGCCGCCCGCATGTTGGCCTTGCTGGGTGCCTTGTACACGGCGCCCACGATCACGCCTGCGTTGTTGAGGGCCCAGGCGGCTGCGCCGGTGAAGCTGCCCTGCCGGCAGTGTGACCAGCGCCTGGCCTGGCGTCCACGCCAGGCCGCGCTTCCAGGCATCGGGGTTGTTGCTGTCGGCCACCGGCTCGCCGGGCGGGATGGGGTCGGTCGAGCGCACGCCGATGACCGTGCCGCCGTTGTTCACGTCGGTCGGGTACATCCCGCCGGGCAGGACCTGGAAAGCCTTTGTGGCCCGGTCGTACAGACCCAGGCGGTCGGCCACGAGCTTGTCGCCGTTGGGCGAGGCGGCGGCGAGGTAGCCGGCCTGCTTGCTCAACTGGGTGGCCGAGACGGTGCTGCCGAAGATGGGCTGGGCCCATTGGCCCATGAAGTTGTCGTAGACCGGCTCCGGCAGGCCCCACCAGTAGGGGCTCGGGCGAGACCCGACCTTGAGCGTGAGGGTGCCGAGCACGCGGTTCTGGCTGTCGAGCTTGAGCGGTGCATCGCTGGAAAACGAGCCGCTCAGGGTGGTCATCACATACGACGACTGCGCCCGGGCAGCCACCGGGGCGATCAGCAGGCTGGACAGCAGGAAGACGATGCCGAGGGCCGGGCGGGCAGCAGCAGGAGGATGGCAGACGGGGGCCAAGGTGTGCTCCAGGGGTGTTGGGTGGGCGCGAGAGGGCGCGGAAGGGATCCCATGATATGGGGGATTGGGTGTTAGGCAGCCCCACGTTTTCGAGGTGACCCCGGGATGGGGCGCCCGCTGGATGCAGTTAGACTCCCCGGGCTGAAATCCACGATGTGGCCGTTTTTTTTCGGCGCAGAGGTTCAGAAACATCGAATGAGTGCCGATAACGATCCCCAAACCGCTCCCATGTCCACCATGTCCGCCAACCTTGGATCGGCGGGTTCTGGAGAAACGCTCATGGACTACCCAGGCAACCTCTTCGTCGTCTCGGCGCCCAGCGGCACCGGCAAATCCAGCCTGGTCAAGGCGTTGCTGGAGCTCGATTCCCGTCTGCAGGTGTCCGTCTCGCATACCACGCGCATGCCGCGGGGCCAGGAGCAGCCGGGCCGGGAATACCACTTCGTCTCGGCGGAAGAGTTCGCGGCCATGGTCGAGCGCGGCGACTTCTTCGAGCACGCCGAGGTGCATGGCAACCATTACGGCACCTCCCGCCACGCCATCGAGGATCGCATCAAGGGTGGCGAGGATGTGGTGCTGGAGATCGACTGGCAGGGCGCCCTGCAGATCAAGAAGATCTTCCCATATGCGGTGCTGATCTTCATCCTCCCGCCCAGCTACGAGGAGCTGCTGCAGCGCCTGAACCGCCGCGGCGAGGACAGCCCGGAGACCATCGAATTGCGCATGGCGAACGCCCGCATCGAGGTCGGGCAGGCCCAGTTCTTCGATTTCATCGTGGTCAATGCCCTGTTCGAATCGGCTCTTTTCGATTTGAAGGCCATCGTGCACTCGCAGAGGTTAAAATACGCGGCTCAGCGCCGGAACCGGTCTGCCGTGTTCTGCGCCCTGAACCTGGTTTGATCCCCTGGTTCCCCTCCTGGTTTCCCATTTCCGAAAGGCTCCCATGGCCCGCATCACCGTTGAAGATTGCCTGCAGAAGATCCCCAACCGCTTCCAGCTGGTGCTGTGCGCAACCTACCGTGCCCGCATGCTGAGCCAGGGGCACACGCCCAAGATCGAATCGCGCAACAAGCCTGGCGTGACCGCCCTGCGCGAGATCGCTGCCGGCCAGGTCGGCACGGAAATGCTGCGCAAGGTCCCGACCTGATCTGAGCGCCCGATCGCAGGCTGGGCCGGCCGCCGTGGACTGAGGCGGCACGGATCGTTCCCGGCCTTGCCCGAACCTTGCTTGAGGCCCGTCATCGACGGGCCTTTGCCATTGCCGCGATGACTTCCCCGCTTGATGCGCCACATAGGCTGGCGGCGCGCAAGGCCGGCCAATCGCGCTACAGTCTCTGACATGACCCTGGCTACCGATGCTGCCGCGGCTTCCTTTGCCGCACTGACCCACAAACTCGATTATCTGGACGAGGCGGACATCCGCCGGGTGCGCGAGGCCTACCGCTTCGCCGACGAGGCGCATCTGGGGCAGTTCCGGGCCAGCGGGGAGCCCTACATCACCCATCCCATCGCGGTGGCCGGCCTGTGTGCCGACTGGAAGCTCGATGCCCAGGCCATCATGGCCGCATTGATGCACGACGCGATGGAAGACTGCGGCGTCACCAAGATCGAGCTGATCGAGCGCTTCGGGGCGCCCACCGCCGAGATCGTCGATGGCCTGACCAAGCTGGACAAGCTGCAGTTCTCGACCAAGGAAGAGTCCCAGGCCGAGTCCTTCCGGAAGATGCTGCTGGCCATGGCGCGCGATGTGCGCGTCATCCTCATCAAGCTGGCCGACCGCCTGCACAACATGCGCACGATGGATGCGATGGTCTCGCACAAGCGGGCCCGCATCGCCCGCGAGACGCTGGACATCTATGTGCCCATCGCCCATCGCCTGGGCCTGAACCAGACGTATCGCGAGCTGCAGGAGCTGTCCTTCCAATACATCAACCCGTGGCGCTACGGGGTGCTGTCCAAGGCGGTCAAGAAAACGCGTGGCAACCGGCGCGATCTGGTCGAGCGCATCCGCCGCGAGGTGGAGCAGGCCTTCCAGGAGGCCGACATGCACGTCGAGGTGTATGGGCGCGAGAAGACGATCTTCTCCATTTACCGCAAGATGATCGAAAAGCACCTGACGTTCGCGCAGGTCAGCGACATCTTCGGCTTTCGCATCGTCTCGCGCGAGTTGCTCGATTGCTATCGCGCACTGGGCGTGCTGCACCAGCTCTACAAGCCGCTGCCCGGGCCGCTTCAAGGATTACATCGCCATCCCGAAGGCCAACGGCTACCAGTCGCTGCACACCACGCTGGTGAACCCGGTGGGCACGGCGGTCGAGTTCCAGATCCGTTCGCAGGCCATGCATGCGGTGGCCGAGAAGGGCATCGCCGCGCACTGGATGTACAAGGAGACGGACACCGGGGGCGATCAGTCGCCGCAGCAGGCCGCGGTGTGGCTGCAGTCGCTGATCGACATCCAGCATGAGACGCGGGATTCGGCCGAGTTCCTGGAGCATCTGAAGATCGACCTGTTCCCGGAATCGGTGTATGTGCTGACGCCCAAGTCGCGCATCGTGGCGCTGCCCAAGGGCGCGACGCCGGTGGACTTCGCCTACGCCATCCACTCGGGCGTGGGCGATCGCTGCGTGTCGGCCAAGGTCAATGGCGAGCCGGTGGCACTGCGCACCGAGCTGCGCAGTGGCGATGTGGTGGAGATCATCACCGCGCCCAGTGCCAAGCCCAACCCGAGCTGGCTGAATTTCGTGCGCACGGGCCGAGCCCGCTCCAAGATCCGTCACTACCTCAAGAACATGGAGACGGAAGAATCGCTGGAGCTGGGCGAGAAGCTGCTGGTGCAGGCGCTGCGGGCCGAGGGCCTGACGATGCCGCCGGGCAACGAGGAAACAGCCGGCGAGCAAGGCGTGCTGTGGCAGTCGCTGATCCGCTGGGGGGGCAACCGCAGCCGCGATGAGCTGGTGGTGGACATCGGCCTGGGCCGCAAGATCGCGACGATGGTGGCCAAGCGGCTGGCGCAGTTGATGGCCGAGACGGGCTCGCGACCCGATGCCCTGACGCTGACCCTCGGGCGTTTCTCGGACGAGGCGCCGGCGCAGGGCACGGTGGTCATCGATGGCAGCGAAGGCGCCACCGTGCAGCTGGCGCCGTGCTGCTGCCCGGTGCCGGGCGATCCGATTGCGGGCTATCTGGGCCGCGGTGAGGGCCTGGTGGTGCACACGCAGACCTGCAGCGTGGGCAAGCGCCTGTTCGAGCGCGACAGCGAACGCTGGATCGACGTCAACTGGTCGGACGAGCCCACGCGCCTGTTCGAGACCTCGATCACCGTGCTGGTGGCCAACGGCAAGGGCGTGCTGGCTCAGGTGGCTTCGGCCATCAGCAGTGCCGAGACCGACATCACCCACATCGAGATGGGCGACGAGCGGCTGGGCGAGACCGCCGAGCTGAAGCTGACGCTGTCGGTGCGGGACACGGAGCATCTGGCCGATGTGATCCGCACGCTCAAGCGCTGCCCGGTGGTGCTCAAGGCCGAACGCAGCAAGACCTGAGCAGGTGCTTGCCGCGCGGCGCGCCGCCCGGCCTGAGACGCTGGCCTGGCGATCAGATCAAGCCCCGGCCATCGGCCATGCCCCGGTCAGATGGCGGCCGGTGGCGATGGAACGGATTCAATGCGATGGGCGACGGCGGCGCGTGAGCGAGGCGGCCAGGGCGATGCCGGCCAGTGCCAGCCCGATGGATTCAGGCTCGGGCACCGGCGTGGTGGCCCAGGTCACGGTGTAGCCACCGGGCGTGCCCTTGACCTTGAACGCGTAGTCGGCGCCCGCCAGCAGGCTCAGGCCAGTGAAGGACGTGCCCCAGCCCGTGACCGCGGCGCCACCCTTGTAGACGGCGAAGGTCACGTCCGGCGAGCCCGCCAGCGTCAGCAGACCAGGGATGGTGAAGCCTTGGCCGGATGCCACGAACGACGCGGTGACGTCGGTGCTCAGCGAGAAATCCAGGATGTCCAGGAAGGTGGGCGAGCCGAGATCCAGGCCCACCTCAAAGGTGCTGCCCAGAGGCGTGAGCGGCCCCAGGCTGTCATCGGCGGCTTGCGCTGTGCCAGCTGCGGCCAGCATCAGGGCGGCCACCGTGGCGGCAGCGATGACGTTGCGGGACCGGCGTGTGAATGGGGTCGACATGGACATGGTGTACCTTCCTGCCCCGTTGGGGCGCTTGATCTGCCTGTCGTGAGAAATCGCACGATCCATGCCAGGCGCGACGGGGTGTTTGAAGGGGGGCCGGGCTGGTTTTTGCCCACCTTTGGTGTGGTGTGGGCGACAGCGGGTGTCGCAAATCGGGCAGATTCGGTTCCCTTTGGTGCGTGATGAGCCCGCGTGCCGCCATGGGCGATGGCTGCTGAAACGATTGAAACAATCGGCGCGACGGGCTTGAAACGAAGCTGATACCGAACGCCGCCACAGTGGGCTTCGAATGCCTTGGCAACAGGGCAGGCCGACCGAACCGAGACCCCGACATGTCCCTCGTCCCCTCCTATGCTGCGCGCCGTTATGACATCGTCCGGGACAGCCTGCGTCTGATCGAGCCCAAGGCTGACGGCATCGGCGCGGTGTTCTATGAACTGCTGCTGGCCAAGCACCCTTCGTTGAGCCCGCTGTTCGCGCGCACGGATCTGCACCAGCAGGGACGCCAGTTGATGCAGACCATCGGCTGGACGGTGGCACATCTCCAGGAGCCTGGCGAACTCAGGGCCCGGCTGGCCGAACTGGGCGACCGGCATCGCGCCTATGGCGTCAAGCCGGAGCACTACGACCTCGTTGGCGAATGCCTGCTTGGCGCGCTGGAGCGCGAGTTGGGGTCGGCCTTCGATGACCGATTGCGCCAGGCCTGGGCCGAGGTCTACCTGATCGTGGCCGAAGCCATGCAGGAAACGATTAGCATTCCGCCGTCCGTCTGAATCACCGGGGTGCGACACCCCGGCTGGCGTGACACGCATCACTCAGGAAGAGAAGTTGTCGCACCGATGAACAGCATCGCCACCCCTCATCTGCTTGTCGTGGACGACGAGCCTGAACTGCGGGCGCTCCTGAAGGAGTATTTCAGCCATCACGGCTACCAGGTCTCGGTGGCTGGCGACGCCCATGCGGCCCGCGAGCTGATGGCACGCACGCCCGCCCACTTGGCCATCCTGGACGTCAACATGCCGGGAGAGGACGGGCTGTCGCTGGCGCGCTGGATGCGGGCCCAGCATGTGCACACGGGCATCATCATGCTGACCACGGCGGCCGAGACCATCGATCGCGTGGTCGGGCTGGAGATCGGCACCGATGACTATGTGCCCAAGCCCTTCGATCTGCGCGAGTTGCTGGCCCGGGTGCGGGCGGTGTGGCGGCGCCTGTCGATGGTGGTGGAAGCTGCTGAAACCTTGGCGGGGCAGGGGGGAGCCGGACCGATGGCTGCGGCCCCCGCGGGCGACGCCCATGCCGCGATGGCGCCTTCGGCCAGCCATGTTGCGGCGCCAGGCCGCCGGGTGCGCTTTGGCCGATGCCTGCTGGATCTGGACGAGCGCAGCCTGACCGGCGAGCAGGGTGAAGACATCCCCGTGACGGCCGCCGAGTTCGACTTGCTGGCCTTGTTCGCGCGGGCCCCCAACCGCCCGCTCAACCGGGACCAGATCATGGAACAGGCGCACAGCCGCGGCTGGGACGTGTATGACCGCTCCATCGATCTGCGCATCATGCGTCTGCGGCGCAAGATCGAACGCAATCCGGACAAGCCGGAGGTGATCAAGACCGTGCGTGGCGTGGGCTATGTGTTCGTCAGCACGTCGGGGCAGGAAGGCGGCCATGCCTGATTCGAAGGGAAGCATGCGGGGCGGCCAGGAGTGGCAGGTGCCTGCAGGGTTGTCTGCGTCTGCGCCGATGTCGGCGTATCGGCGTCTGATGGCGCTGGCGCTGCTGCTGCCGGTGCTGCTGATGCTCGGCATGATGAGCTGGATGCAGTACCGCGCGCAGCGCTCGGCCTTGCTGGTCGAGTTCGAAGGTCTGATGCAGCGCCGCATCAACGAGGTCGATGGCATCACCACCGCGGCCGAAGAGCATGTGATCAACATGCGGCACTGGATGGAGGGCGACCTGGCCATGGCGCCGCCCAGCTATCCCGCCGATCTGCACAAGATGCTGACGCCGCGGTTGGTCGACGGGCAGCCCGATGGCTACACGCTGGATGAGTTGCCCATTGCTGCACGCGATTACCTCGGCCAGTTCATGTGGGTCGGCGCCAACCAGCCCACACAGGCCGATCTGAACCGTTTTGCCTACTTCTCGGGCCCTGCATCGATGGCGCATGCGCTCAAGCCGTATTTCGCTTGGTCGTATTTCTTCTCGGCACAGGCCGATGTGTTCATCGTCTATCCCTGGACGCCGGTGCGCACCCTGGTGGATGACGCCGGCAGCAAGAGCCTGCGCAAGACCATGAAGGATTGGCTGGGCTACGACGTCTTCAAGATGGGCGAGCCGGCGCGCAACCCTTCGCGGTCGGCCTACTGGGTCGAGCCTTATGTGGATGCGGGCGGCAAGGGGCTGATGGTCTCGCACGCGGCGCCGGTGTCCGGCCCGGATGGCAGCTTCCGGGGCATGGTGGGCACCGATGTGCTGCTCGATACCTTGCAAGACATGGCGATGTCCTGGCATGCCGACCTGGGCCGTTGGTGGGTGATGACCGAGGGCCAGATGATGCTGGCCGATTCGCGCCAGCCCTTGTTGGTCAAGCGCACGGACACGCAGGTACCGCCCTTGACCGACCGCTTGCCTGCCAGGGTGACGATGGCCGATGTGAAGGCGGCCGTACGCGTGGCGCCCAAATCGGTGGAGACGCGCGATGGCGTGCTGATCGCCACACGCTCGAAGCATGCGCCGTGGCTGCTGCTGCACCATGTGCCCGAGCAGGCGATCTGGGCGGCGCTGTGGCCCAATATGTGGCCATATGCGCAGATGATCCTGCTGGTGCTGGCCTTCTTTGCGCTGGGGCTGCTGCTGGTGCAGCGCAAGGTGCTGGGGCCGGCGCTGGCGGTGCTGGACTTCCTGCTGCGGCGCATGCGCCATCAGCCGGGCAGCGAGCCGCGTGTGGGCGCCTTGTGGCGGCCGGTGCTGCAGGCCGTGCAATCCAACTTCGAGGCCCAGAAGGAGATGGAGCGGCAGCAGCGCCGCAGCGAGGCCTTGAAGTCTGCCGTGGTCGACAATGCGTTGTTTGCCATCGTCACCACCGATGAGGCCGGACACATTGTCGAGTTCAATCCTGCGGCAGAGCAGATGCTGGGGATGCCCCGTGGCCAGGCCATCGGCCGACTGGTCAGCGATGTCATGGTGCCGCCGCGTTATCGGCAGGCGCACCTGGATGGCATGTCGCGGGTGCGCTCGGGGCAGCCCACGCGCGTGGTGGGCAAGCGTCTGGAGATGGAGGCCATGCGGGCCGATGGCACCGAGATGCCGGTGGAGATGGTGCTGGCGCGCTCGGAGATCGATGGCGAGGTCTTCTACAGCGCGCTGCTCAGCGACCTGACCGAGCGCAAGCAGGTCAACGCCGAGGTAGAGCGTCAGCGTGAGGCCTTGCGGCAAAGCGAGAAGCTCACCGCCATGGGCAGCCTGCTGGCCGGTGTGGCGCACGAGCTCAACAACCCGCTGGCCATCCTCATGGGCCGTGCCACGCTGCTGGAAAACAAGACGCAGGACGAGGCCTTGCGCAGCGATGCACAACGCATCCGCGAGGCCGCCGAGCGGTGCGCGCGCATCGTCAAGACCTTCCTGAACATGGCGCGCAGCCAGGGTGGCGAGCGGCGCATGGTGCAGCTCAATGACATGGTGCGTGGGGCGGTCGACCTGATGGCCTATGCCTTGCGCACGGGCGGGGTCGAGGTGAGCCTGGAGCTGTCGGAGGCCATGCCCGAGTTGCAGGCCGACGGCGACCAGATCGGGCAGATCATCCTCAACCTGCTGGTCAATGCACAACAGGCGCCCGGGGTGACGCGCGTGCGCGTGTCCAGCGGCATCGAAGCAGGTGAGGCCGGGCAGCCGGCTGTGGCCTGGCTGCGCGTGTGTGACAACGGGCCGGGCGTGCCGGTGGACCTGGCGCAACGCATCTTCGACCCCTTCTTCACCACCAAGCCAGTGGGATCGGGCACCGGGCTGGGCCTGTCGGTGTCGCGGGCCATTGCGCGCGACCATGGTGGCGATCTGTCGGTTGAGGCGCCCAAGCCTGGCTGCGGCGCGACCTTCGTGCTGCGGCTGCCGCTGTGCGGCGCCGTGTTGCAGACGCCATCGACCGTGCCGGATGAGGGCGATGGCGCCCCCTCGTCGGCTTTCGTCGCACGCGTGCTGGTGGTCGATGACGAGCCGGACCTGGCCGATGTCATGCGCGCCATGCTGGAGTCGCAGGGCTATGAGGTGCTGAGTGCCGAATCGGGCCAGGTGGCGCTCGAGATCCTGGCCGAGGCACATTGCGATGCGGTGCTCTCAGACCTGCGCATGCCGGTGATGGACGGCCCCGCCTTGTGGCGCGAGGTGGTGCAGCGCCATCCGGGCCTGGCGCGCCGCATGATCTTCGTGACGGGAGACACCTTGTCCGCCGGGGCCCGCGAGTTCCTGCGCGAGACGGGCTGCGCGTGCATCGAAAAGCCGTTCTCTCAGGCCGAGCTGCTGGCCAAGGTCAAGGCGGCCTTGCAGGACTGAAGCGGTGGCCGTTTCAACAATCGAAACAAAGTCGGGCAGGGGCTGAAACCGGCCTGATACCCGCCTTGCCGAAACTGGCGACATCGATGAACACGGAGGTTTTCGATGTCTGCCACGCTTTTGAACACCACCCCGCCGTCCGACGGCCCGCTTGAAGCGCGCTCGCTGCCGCTGCGTCAGGCGCTGGCGCTGGTGCGCCGCCAGATCGGCGTGCTGGCGCTCTTCAGCCTGTCGATCACGGTGCTGCTGCTGGTGCCCACGCTCTACATGATGCAGGTCTATGACCGTGTGCTGGCCACCCGCAACCTGACCACGCTGGCCGTGATCTCGCTGCTGGTGCTGGGCTTGTACGGCCTGCTGGCCGCCATCGAGCATGTGCGCTCGGGGCTGCTGGTGCGCCTGGGCGCGCAGGTGGATCAGACGCTGGCACCGGCCGTCTTCGATGCGGCTTTCCAGCAGCAGGGACGCGAGGGCGCGCACCGGCTGACGGCCGATCTGGTCACCATCCGCCAGTTCCTGGCCGGCAACATGCCCAACCACCTGATGGATGCGCCGCTGGCCATCGTCTTCGTGCTGGCGGCCACCTTGATCGACCGCTGGCTGGGCCTGGCCGTGGCCTTGAGCGCTGCACTGCTGGCGGTGCTGGCCATCGTCAACGAACGCCGCACGCGCTCGGCCTTGCTCGAAGCCTCCTCGCTGGCGGCCTCGGCGCAGCATCAGGCGGCCGAGTCGCTGCGCCATGGCGAAGCGATCCGGGCCATGGGCATGCTCGATGCCTTGCGCCACCGCTGGCTGCAGGTGAACCAGGCAGCGCAGTCGGCACACAGCCGTGCCGCGGAGACGGGCGGCCGCATCGGCAGTGCCTTGCGCTTCGTGCGGCTGGCCACGCAATCCCTGGGCCTGGCCGTGGGCGCTTGGCTGGTGATCGAGCACCGCCTGTCGCCCGGCATGATGATCGCCACCAGCGTGTTGCTGGGCCGCGTGGTGGCACCCGTGGAAGGCTTGGTCAGCGGCTGGCGCCAGATGGTGGCCCTGCGCGATGCCTGGGCGCGTCTGGACCGTGCCCTGCCCGAGGTGGCCGAAGCGGCGCTCATCCGCCTGCCCGAAGCCGAAGGTGCCATCAAGGTGGTGGGCGCCGGCTGGCAGCCCGCCCAGGCCGGCGAAGGCAGCCGCCCGGTGCTGGCCGACATCAGCTTCTCGCTGCAGGCCGGCGAGGCGCTGGCCATCATGGGTGGCAGTGGCGCAGGCAAATCCACGCTGGCCAAGCTGCTGGCCGGTGCGCTCGGCCCCACCACCGGCGAGGTGCAGATGGACGGTGCCGGCCACCACCTGCGCGATGCCGCCGCCCGCGCTGCCAGCATCGGCTACCTGCCGCAGGAGGTGCAGCTTTTCGATGGCAGCGTGGCCGAGAACATCGCCCGCATGGGCACGGTGGACGAGCGGGCTGTCGTGGAGGCCGCGCAGCGTGCCGGCATCCATGAGCTGATCGTGGGCCTGCCGCAGGGCTACAACACGCGGCTGGCGCCGGGCATGCTGTCGGGCGGTCAACGCCAGCGTCTGGGCCTGGCCCGTGCCATGTACGGCCAGCCTCGCCTGCTGGTGCTCGACGAGCCCAATGCCCACCTGGACGAGCCCGGCGAACGCGCCTTGCTGATGGCCATCGAGCAGCACAAGGCCGACGGCGGCACGGTGGTGATCGTGGTGCACCGCACGCCGGCCTTGCGGGCGATGGACAAGGTGCTGGTGCTGCGCGATGGCCGCCAGGTGGCCTTCGGTCCGCGCGATGCGGTGCTGCAGCCGCGCCAGCAGCCCATTCCGATGCCGGTGGATGCCGCCATCGCACGCCGCGCCTGACGGACCACAGCCCGCGAAGCCCCTACCGCCCCTTTGCACACACAAAAGACTCGCCATGAACACCCTTGCCCATGCCGCACTGCCGATGACGTCCCTGCCGGCCCCCACAGAAGACGAACACCACGCTGCCCTGCAGCGCCTGCGCCGCAAAGGGATGTTGCTGCTGGCGGCGGGCCTCGGCGGCTTCCTGCTGTGGAGCGCCACCTTGCCCATCGACGAAGCCCTGGCCGGCAGCGGCATGCTGGGCGCTGCCACGCAGCGCAAGGCGGTGCAGCCGGCTTTCGGGGGCGTGCTGGCGAGCCTGTCGGTGCGCGAAGGCGAGCGCGTGCGGGCAGGCCAGGTGCTGATGCAGCTGGATGTGACGGCGCCCCAGGCCGAGCTGTCTTCGGCCCGTCGCCAGTGGCTGCTGGCCGAGGCTTCGCGCATCCGTCTGGCCGCGCTGTTGGCCGATGCCCAGGCGCTCGGCTTTCCCTCCGCATTGATCGAACAGGCCCGGGCCATCGGTGCCGAGGCCGTGCTCGACGAGCAGCGTGCGCTGTTCGCCAGCCAGCGCCAGGCCCGTCTTGGCGAGCGCAATCTGTACCTGTCTCAGGCCGCCCAGTTGCAGATCGAATCCGGCAAGCTGGCCAATCAGGCCGTGCAGCAACAAGCCCAGCGCCAGTTGGCCGAAGGGCAGGTGGGCAGCCTCAGCGAGCTGGTGAAGATGGGCTTTTATTCGCGCGTCAAGCTGGCCGACACCGAACGCCAACTGGGCGATGCCCGTTTGAATGAAACCCGCTTCCAGGCCGATGCCCGCCGTACCCGCGAACAGCTCGCCGGCATCCAGGCCGAGCGCACACGCAAGGAGGCCGAGCAGCGCAGCAACTGGGAAGCCGAGCGCCTGGATCTGGAGCGCCAGCAGGTGCAGTTGCGCGCCCGCATCGCCACCTTGGAAACCACGCTGCGGCAATCGGCCGTGGTGGCGCCGGTGTCCGGCACCGTGGTGGGCCTGGGTGTGCATGCGGCCGGTGCCGTCGTGCAGCCGGCGCAAACGCTGATGGACATCGTGCCAGCCGAAGACGCGCTCACGGTGGACGCCCGCTTCCCGCTGGCCAGCGGCGAGAAGCTGGTGGCCGGCATGGCAGCCGATCTGCGCATGGTCACGCTGGACACGGCGACCACCCCCGTGGTGCAGGGCAAGGTGCTGACCGTCTCGGCCGACCGTGTGGAAGACACGCGCACTGGCGAGCCCTATCTGCGTGTGCAGATCGCGATCCCGCCCGCTGAGCAGGCACGCCTGGCGCGTGAGGGCATCACGCTGCGCCCGGGGCTGCCCGCCGAAGCCCATGTCCGCCTGGGCGAGCGCACGCTGCTGGGCCACCTCGTCAAGCCCCTGCGTGATCGGCTGGCGCACGCCTTTGCCGGCTGATGTGCGGTGGCGCGCAGGCCGCGCCGGTTGCGCTCAGTGGCTGGTCTTGGGCGCCGGATAGCTGACCTTGATGACCTCCAGCCGCTCCAGCCCGCCTGGGGTCATCAACTGCACTTCATCGCCTTCGCGTGCCTTCAGCAGCGCCCGCGCGATGGGCGAAATCCAGCTGACCTCGCCCTGCAGGTTGTCCACCTCGTCGATGCCCTTGATGGTGATCGTGCGCTCGACCCCGGCGCTGTTTTCGTAGGTCACCGTGGCGCCGAAGAACACCTGGTCCTTGCCGTGGTGGGCGGTGGGGTCGGCCACCTCGGCGATGTCCAGGCGCTTGGTCAAAAAGCGGATGCGGCGGTCGATCTCGCGCAGGCGCTTCTTGCCGTAGATGTAGTCGCCGTTTTCCGAACGGTCGCCATTGGAGGCCGCCCAGTGGACGATCTCCACGATCTTGGGCCGCTCGATGTCGATCAGGTTGAGCAGCTCCGTGCGCAGGCGCTGATAGCCCTCGGGCGTGATGTAGTTCTTGCCGCCCGCGGGCAGGGGCGGCAGGGAGGGCTCGTCGTCGTCCTCGCCCTGGGGTTCCTTGGTGAACGCTTTGCTCATGGCGTGATTGTGCCAAGCCCGGACACCGCGGGGGCAAGCGGGTCTGCTGATCCATAAATCGCGACTACTTCACGTTGGTCGCGCATTTGTGATGATATGGGCGCCCCTGAAACAAGTGAATCTCGCAAAAATGAAATCGCTGCCGATAAGCACTGTGTGAATCGACGCAACGAGGTGCGAGATGTCTCAAGTGATCCCTCTGGGCCCCGCGGCCCGCATGCTGACCACGCGCGAAGCGGCGCAGCGTCTGGGTGTGTCGTTGCGAACCGTGCAGCTGTGGGTGGAGGCGGACATCCTGCCGGCGGCGCGCACACCCGGCGGCCATCGCCGCATTCCCTACAACGCCGTCGAGGCGCTGGCGCTGAGCACCGGCCTGGGTGGCGAGCCGCTGTCCCGCAGCCGCCGCGAGCAGCGCGAGGCACCGGTGGTGGAAGACGCACCACGGCCGCGCGCGCTGGCTTCCTCCGACAACCCTTTCGATGTGCTGCTGGTGGCCGATGATGCCGACTGGCAGGCACGCTGCAAGCAGGCGCTGCAGCCTTACGGCGCCACGGTGCGGCTGCGCTTTGCCGAGACCGGCTACCTGGCGCTGCTGCAGATCGGCCAGAAGGCGCCCGATCTGCTGGTCACGCATCTGGATCTGCCGGGCATGGACGGCATGGGCATGTTGCGCACGCTGGAGCGCTGCGAGTCCATTGGCGATCTGCGCATCCTGCTGCTGACCGATGCCAGCGATCACGACATCGCACGCCGCGGGGGGCTGCCGGCCCGCACCGAGGTGCTGCGCTCGCCGGTCACACCGGAATCGCTGGCCGTGCGGGTCGGTCTGTGCATGTTGGGGCAACGCGCCTCATGAGCTAGGAGAGTCATCATGAACGAGGCCTTCCGCCTGCTGTTCGACCAGGTCAAGAGTGGCGTGGTCTGGGTACAGCGCAACGGCGTGGTGCGCTACGCCAACAAGGCTGCGGTTCAGATGACGCCGGTGATCCTGGGCCAGCCCATGCTGGATCCGGTGGCCGAACGCACGGTACGCGCCGCGGGCCAGAACATGCTGCAGATGCCCTTCCAGTTCGAGCTGACCACGCAGGAGCAGCACCCCGACACCATCCGTGCCGCGGTGATCCCTGCACCGGTGGGGCAGGACCTGATGGTGGTGCTCAACAACGTCTCTGAGGAGCGCTGGTATTCGCAGGCGCTGGAGAACCTGGTGGGCTATGTCGAAGCCGAGATGGCCCAGCCCATCGAGGCGCTGGCCCAACGACTGCCGCGAACGGCGCAACTGGTGCAGCAGCAAGGTGCCATGGGCGATCTCAGGCAGATGGTGCACGAGGCGGCCGGCCTGTCCATCAAGCTGGGCAAGCTGCGCGACCTGGTGTCCGTGTTCGGCGAAAGCACCATGGTGCGCGACGAGCGGATCATGGTGTCGGATCTGCTCAGGCAGGCGGTTCAGGAGGTGATGTCGCAGGCGCAGGCGCGCAACATCACCTTGACCTTGAATGCAGCCCGCCCAAGAGATGCCGGCGGTTTACGGCAGCCTGCACTGGCTTCGAAAGGCCACCGCGGAATACCTGGAGCAGTCCATCCGCAGTGCGCAATCCGGTGCGGTCATCGAACTGTCCTTGCAGTCGGTGGGCGCGCATGTGATGGTGCGCGCGCGCAACCAGGGGCTGTTCATCTCCAACCATGAACGGCGCAACGCCTTCGCGCCGTTCGGCGTTGGCGACACGCCGCGGCCATCCGATCAACGCAAGGGCATCGGCCTGGCGCTGGCCCAGCGCATCCTGGCTCAGCACGGCGGGTCCGTGCGCATCGAGGATGAATTCGGGAGCGTGGATTTCGTGATGGAGATTCCGGCGGGAGCACCTGCGTCGCAAGACGCGCAACTCTCGGTGGAACAGGCGCAGCGCTATGCGCGAGACATGTCGCAACTGCTGGCACGCAGCATGGCACGCAAGGCCGTGAAGGCGGGCGCTGCGCAGGGCGATCCACAGATGGACCAGAAAGACAACACGTCAGTGCCGTTGAACGCGGACAAGGCGTGAGGTGTTCGAAAGACTGGAGCAAGTCATGGCTTACCGCATCCTGATCGTTGAAGATCAATCCGACATCTGCAAACTCATCCGCATGACGCTGGAGTTCGGCGACTTCGAGATCCACGAAGCCCACGACGGCGAGACCGGCCTGAACATGGTGCGGGCCATCCGCCCGCATGTGGTCCTGCTGGATGTGATGATGCCGGGCCTGCTGGACGGCTATCAGGTCTGCGCCCGCATCAAGCAGGACGCCGAGTTGCGCCACACGCAGGTGGTGATGCTGACCGCGCGCGGGCAGGTGACCGATCTGGCCGCCGGTGAAGCGGCCGGTGCCGACGCCTACCTGGTCAAGCCCTTCAGCCCGCTGGAGCTCATCGAGCGGGTCGAATCCATGGCCGCTGCCACCGTCTGAGATGGCGGTGCGACGCAGGCCGCCGCTGCCCGGTCTGCCTGGTCGCCCGGCATCCTCGTGAGCCGGCAGCCCTGCGGGGAGACAACCATGAACGATGGTTCGGCCCAGGACGACCTGCCGGATGCGTTGGTGAACCTGCTGCATCGGCTCGAGCGCGTCAGCGGGCGCATCCCGCTGCCCGTGGCCATGGTGTCGATCGTGCTGATTGGCGGCCTGCTGACGGCGGGCATCAGCGCGGCGGTGTGGTTCGGCGATACCCGTCATGTCGCGATCTGGGTGGCCATGGGCACCGGCATCACCTTCACCCTGGGTGCCATGCACGCCTACTTGCTGCTGGTTTCCACCCGCCGGCGCGCCAAGGACCTGGCGCGCGAGATGTCGGCCGCTCTGCAGCGCACGCAATCTCGCAACCAGGCGGTGATGGACACGGCACCCGATGCCATCCTCATGACCGACGGACAGGGCCGCGTGCAATGGTGCAACCAGGCCACCACCAGCATCTTCGGGCGCACGCAGGAGGATCTGGCCGGGCGGGACATCGGCACCGTGCTGCCGGTGCTGGCGGGTGATGCCACGGATAACTGGTTCAACACCCATGGCTTCTCCAACCGCGTGATCGGCTTCGAGACCACCGGCGTGCGGGCCGAGGGGACGGCCTTTCCCGTGGCACTGTCGGCCAGCCGCGTGCAGTTGGAAGAAGGCCGCATCCAGACCTTCATCGTGCGCGACACCACCGATGCCAAGTGGGCCGAACAGGAGCTGTCCTTGCGTGACCGGGCCCTGGCCTCCTCCGCCGACGGCGTGGTGATCGTGTCGATGACCCTGCCCAACCAGCCCATCATCTATGCCAACCAGGCCTTCGAGCGCATCACCGGTTATGAGGCGCATGAAGTGCTGGGCGTCAACTGCAAGCTGCTGCAGGGGCCGGACACCGATCAGCCGGCCGTGCACCAGATGCGCGAGGCCATCGCGCGCGGCGAGGGCTGCCAGGTCGTCGTGCGCAACTACCGCAAGGACGGCAGCTTGTTCTACAACGACCTGGCCATCTCGCCGGTGCTCAATCCCGAAGGCCGGCTCACCCATTACGTGGGTGTGCAGACCGACATCACCGACCGCATCGCGGCCGAGCAGGTGCTGCGGCTGCGCACCGAGCGGCTCAATGCCGTGTTCGATCTCAGCCCGGACGGCTTCGTGGTGCTGGACAAGCGCGGCGAGGTCAGCATCGTCAACCCGTCGTTCGAGCGCATGACGGGCATGCGTGCGGGCGATCTGGTCGGGCAGGCCTTGTCGGCTTTCGAAGATGCCTTGATGGCGCGCTGCAAGTCGGTCGAGATGGTGGATGCGCCCTCTGCTTCGGCCGAGCCCGATGCCTCGGGCCTGAGCGGGCGGCAACTGCTGCACCTGCACACCCCGGCCACGCGCACGCTGGCGCGCCGCATCCGCCATGGCGGGCACGACGACGAGACGGTCATGTACTTTCGCGACATCACGCACGAGCAGGAGGTCGACCGCATGAAGAGCGAGTTCCTGGCCATGGCCGCGCACGAGCTGCGCACGCCCATGGTCAGCATCTTCGGCTTCACCGAGCTGCTGCTCAAGCGCCAGTTCGGCGATGACAAGCGGCACGACATGCTGGGCACCATCCACCGCCAGGCCAGCATCCTCATCAACCTGGTCAACGAGCTGCTGGACCTGGCCCGCATCGAAGCCCGCCGCGGCAAGGATTTCAACCGCCTGCTGCAGCCCATCGGGCCGATCCTCGACGAGGTGCTCGAAGGCCTGAAGGTGCCGGGCGACCGCCGCAAGGTCAAGCTGCATCAGGAGGCGGCCGATGCACAGGTCTGGGCCGACGCGGAAAAACTCGGGCAGGCCGTGCTCAATGTGCTGTCCAACGCCTACAAGTACTCGCCCAAGGGCGGCGACATCCACCTGCGCTCGCGCTACGACGAGACGCGCCAGCGCCTGGTGATCGAGGTGCAGGACCAAGGCATCGGCATGACGTCCGAGCAGCTCGCGCGGCTGTTCGAGCGCTTCTTCCGTGCCGATCCTTCTGGCAACATCCCGGGCACGGGGCTGGGCATGTGCCTGGTCAAGGAGATCGTCCACCTGCATCAGGGCGATGTGGTGGTGGACAGCGTCTTCGGCGAAGGCACCACGGTGATGTTGTCGCTGCCGGCGCAACGCACCCCCAAACCCCGGGGGATCGAGGCCGCAACGGAGGTAAGCACCGGCTGATTTGCGGTGCTTCAGGCCTCAAGATGCCCGGTCCTGCATGCTGCGTGCAGGCGTATCGAGGAACAGGGGCCCTCATGCCCCGCTGGATGGAGCACCGAGTGAGTGAGAAGCCGCAGGCCGCGCGAGGACAGGCGTGGCGCTGGTTGTTGTTGGCCGCGTATGTGGCCATCCTGATCGGCCTGGCCGTGGCCTGGCGTGATCCTTCGCTGCGCCATTGGGTGCAGCCCGAATCGCTCAGCCGCCTGGGGCGTGAGCTGGCCTCATCGCCATTGGGCTTCTTCGCCGTGCTGGCGGGCTATGTGGTGGCCGTGCTGATCGGCATGCCCATCCTGGTGTTGACCTCGGTGGGGGCACTGGTGTTCCCGCCCTGGCCGGGCATGGCCTATGCGATGAGCGGGATGCTGCTGGGGGCGCTGGTCACGTATGGCATCGGCCGCTGGACCGGTGCGCAGACCATGGACCGCTGGACGAAGGGCCGCCTGTCACTGATCCAGAAGCACCTGCATCGGCGCGGCCTGCTCACGGTGATCGTGGTGCGTGTGCTGCCGCTGGCGCCGTTCGTGATGGTCAACCTCGTGCTGGGTGCCATGCGCGTGAAGCTGCGCGATTTTTTGCTGGGCAGCTTCATCGGGCTGCTGCCGGCCACCATTGGCCTGTTCCTGCTGATGGACCGCCTGACCGCGGTGTGGCGCTCGCCCAGCACTAGCACCTTTGCGGCGCTCGCGGGATGCGTGCTGTTGCTGATCGTTGTTTTCTGGTGGCTACGCAAAAGGCTGGCCAAGGCCGCGTGAGGCCGCATTCATCAGGGTTTTCTCAGGGCTGGAGGTGCGCTTCCAGCCCTTTTTTGTCCTCATTTGGCAAGCATGCGAGGCGGGCTTGAGGGTTCCTTCTTAAGGGGTTTCCTCGCCGCTCATTGGGGTGGTTTGTGGGGTCATGGCCTTGGCCCGGCGGGCCAGTTTGCAAATTGTTTCACGGACGGATCATCTGCCCACGCCAACGACATGGCGATCGGGCAAACCGGTCTTCATGCGGTGGCGTGAGACAAAACCTCATACCTACCTACTGGAGTAGCAATGCAAGCATTCAAGCTTTCCTTCGTCGCACTGGCCCTGTCCGCTGTCGCCGCTTCCGCTTCCGCCATGTCGTCCATCGATGATGCAGCCCTGAGCCAGGTCAGCGGCCAGGACGGCGTGTCCATCGGTGGTGACCTGAACATCAACATCGGCTCCTTCCAATACGCCGACACGGACGCCACCGGCGGTAACGTGACCTTCGAAAACATCGGCATCAAGGGCATGTTCGTGATGACCCTGGACATCCTGAACAAGGGTGCCTTCGTGTCGACCGTCGCCGACTCCATCGGTGCCCGTCTGGGTCTGACCCAGGCCGACGCCAACATCGGTAAGGCCCTGGCCGCTGGCGCTGCCGTGACCCCGACCGCTGGCGGCGTGGCCGTGGCGCAAGAGCTGGGCAAGCTGACGGCTGCCACGTATGACGCCTTCGGCGCCGCCACCGGCACCGCCATCTATGACGGTGCTTCGGACGTGGTCCAGTTCGCCTTCCCCAACGCCAAGCTGGACGGCAAGCTGACCCCCAGCATGACCGTGGCCGCCATCAAGATGGGCAGCACCGCTGCGGACGGCACCCGTGGCACCTCGGCCGCTTCGTTCGGTTCGTTCGCCATCAACAACATCAACATGCAAGGCACCAAGATCTGGATGTGGGCTCACTGATCGCCATGATCTGAGCGCCCTCACCGGATTTCAGATGGTGAAGGCGAGGGCGGTTCTGACCGCTTGAGCCGCCCTTGGCCGCGACCCCCGGAGACCCCCCAGTCCCGGGGGTCGACTGCTTTCAGAGGGGCTCGCGGCGTGCGCTTTTGCACACCCGTTTCGCCATGCGCGAGAAACGCCGCCATTGGTGTCTGAATGAAACAAAAAGACAGGTGTTAACCCGTAAGTTGTATTGCATACTTTCTGCAATCGATCTTTCACAACCTTGGCGCGAGCGGATTCAGGAGCGGCTGAAGTACATGGCCACGACGAAGTCTTTTTCTCTGTCGCAGATCGCCTGGTTCAGGACCATGAGCGATGCGTTCGCGCAGCGCGGGCTGGATGCCGACGACATCCTGGCGGCCTGCGGCGTGAAGGTGGATGCCACGCACCGGATGGACGTGCAGCACCTCTCGGATCTGTTTTCGGGCATGTGGGAGCAGGCTGTGCGCCGCTCGGGCGACCCGGCCATCGGGCTGACCAAACCGGCCCATCCGCTGGCGGCCTTCGGGGTCTTTGCGCACATGCTCTTGTCGTCGACCGATCTGCACGCGGCGGCCCGCTGCGTCTCGCGCTTTGCGGCCCTGGTGTCGCCCACCTTCGCGATGGATGTGGTGCGCAACGGCCCGCACATCGACATCACCTTTTCCATCTCGGGCGGGCGCCGGCCGGTGGCCATGCAGCGCTTCGATTTTCTGGCCACCGTGTTTCTCTCCGGTGCGCAGTGGACCAGCGGGCAGCGGCTCGTGCCCAACTTTGTGCAGTCGCCGTTTCCACCGCCGGCCAACACCGGGCCCTGGCGCGAAGCCTATGGCTGCCCCATCGAATTCAATGCGCCCCGCTTCATGGCGCAGTTCAATGCCAGCGATTTCGACCGCGCGATTCCCACGGGCGATCCGGCCATTGCCGACCTGTGCCTGCGCATGGCCGAGCAGGCCGCACAAGGCTTTGGCGATGGCTTTGCGGGCAAGGTGCGGCAACTGCTGACGCGCATCCTGAGCAAGGGCGATCCGCGCCGCGAGCAGGTGGCCGAGATGCTGTGCGTGAGCGAGCGCACCTTGCAGCGGCGCCTCAGCGAAGAGGGCACCAGCTTTGCCGAGCTGGTCGATGCCGTGCGCCGCGAGGTGGCCGAGCGCCTGCTGGCCACGGGCCATTTGAGCGTGACGGAGATGGCCTGCGAGCTGGGCTTTTCCGATCCCAGCAACTTCTATCGCGCCTGCAAGCGCTGGTTCGGTTTGTCGCCCGGTGCGTTGCGCCATACGGCAGGCGATCTCACGATGAGGCCGGCTGGGGATAGCACCTAGTCGTGCAGGCCGGGTGAGCTGCGACCTGCATGCAGGTGGCTCGCCAGGTCATGCGCTTGGCCTGCCGGGTCAAGGTCAATCGGGGCCGCTTTGGCGATGATGCGTGTCGGTTCCAGACCTGAGCAGAACCTTCTTGTGCTTGTGCGCCGTGGCCTCCACGGCGCTCTTTTTTGCCTATGTTTTATAGGCACTTGTTTCTCCATATGAAGCGCCCATGCCCATCCCTGCTGCGTTTGCTGGCCTGCTGGCTGCTGCTGGCCGGCCATGGCATGGCGCGCGCGCAAGGCACGCCCATCGACGACGAGGCCCTGGCCGATGTGTGGGGCCAGGCCCTGTTCAGCCTCGCCAACACCAGCCTCGGCGGCTATGACTTCTCGCGCATCACCGTCAATGCTGACATGAAGCTCAACCTCAACCTGAGTGATGTGCGGCTGGGCGAATACGACAGCACCGTACGCCAAGGCACAGGCGCGGACATCGACATCGCCCGCATGCAGTTCGGCCGCAGTGACGGCACGCTGGCACAGCGCGTGGTCAGCGTCATTGATCCCTATGTCGAATTCGTCTACCGCAACGCGGGCGATGCGGCCACGCGCGAGGTGGTGGGCATGCGCCTGGGCTTTGGCGGCATTCAGGGTGACATCGGCTTGCGCATGAACGCCGTCAGCGGCTCGCTGCTGATCGATGCCGGCAGCGCGGGCAGCGTGGATTCGCGGCTGGATACCTTGGGCGGCAAGCGCTGGGACGGCACCACGTGCGCCAACGCGGCGAGCTGCCAGATCGCGCTGTCCCAGATCGGTGGCGTGACGGCCGGCAATGCCGATGGCCCCAGCCGCGACTTCTTCATCTCGGTGCTCAAGCAGGCGCTGGTGTTCCCCACCACGAATGCCGCGGTGGGTGCGCCGGATCAGGCCATGGCCGGCTTCTGGTTGAACTGGCGGGATCGCCTGAGCGCGCTCAATGTCAACGGCAGTGTGCCGGCCAACAAGGTGGTGAAGTGAGCAGGAAGGTCCGGGCCCTGGCATGGGCGTGTGCGTGTGCCGGCATGGTGGGCGCTCACGCGAGCGAGCCCCTGCCCGATGAGGCGCTGTCCGGTGTGGCCGGGCGCGATGGCCTGGCCTTCAACCTCAAGGGCTTCGAGCTCGACGGCCCGCTGACCTTCACCTACACCAGCCCCGATGCCGGCCACCCGAGCCTGTGGCTGGGCCAGCTCCACATCGCGCGCTCCGACGATCCCGATCCGGAGATGACCTTCAACGATCCGTACCGGCTCAACATCTACCGCCGCATCGGCATGGCCGATGTCATCGAGTGGGCCAACCCGCTCAACGCCAATGGCGCGCAGAAGTGGCAGTTCGCCGCCAACTTCGGTGTGCAGGCCGATGGCGTGCGCTTCGATGGGGGCTCGGTGATCCTGAAGGACCTCGTGCTGCGCGCCGGTGGGCTCAGCATCTCCACGCCGGCTGATCCGGCCGTGCAGGGCGTGGCCTTCGGTTATGCCATCCGGGCCGACATCGGCCACCTCATGATCCGCGCCGCGCCTGCGTGGCGACATCGGCCTGGTGGATGACCCGAGCGTGACGGAGCAGTTCACGCTGTCAGGCATCCACATCGGTGCGGCCGATGGCTCTCCCTGGGCGATCGTCGATGTCACCTGGCAGCCCGGCATCTTCAACGCCATCACCGATGAGAACGGCCAGTCCTTCATGCACCTGGGCATCGACTGGTCCAGCCACCCTGATGGCGCACCGGTGGGCCGCGTGCTCATCGACAACATCAGCTTCAAGAGCGATGTCACCGGCAACCTGAACCTGGGCAGCAGCCGCATCGGCGGCATCCAGCTCCAGTACCTGGACGTCAAGTTCCGTTGAGGCCCGGCATGCACGATGGCAAGGTGATGCGCAGATGGCGCGCGATGGAAGCAGGCGCTGGCGCCCCGGTGTGGCGCATGGCGGCGGCCTGGGGAGCAGCCCTGTGCGCCGCCGTGGTCGCCAGCCTGAGCGCCCCCACGCCAGCACGGGCCGAGCCGCAACTGCTGCAGGACGAGGAGATGGCCGACGTGGCCGGTCGCGATGGCGTGGGCTTTGCCGTGCACCTGGAGATGAACTCCGACCTGTTGCAGGGCATCGATGTGGGCAGCCGCCTGACCGCCGGCTTCGACGTCCACGGCATCAAGACCTATCTGGTGGCGCACAACATCGGCGGCATCGTCGACCTGTTCGCGATGACGCTGAACGTGCGCCGCCGTGCGGACGGCAGCGATTACCTGGATCTGGGCCTGCCCTTCTTCGTGGGCGTGGGCCAGTTCGGCTACCGCGCCCTGGGTGCGCAGACCGACCCCACCGCACCGATCGCCAACAGCTACGGGCAACTGCTGCTCGATGGCCATGCGTCGATGCGCGGCCACCTCTACCTCTGGGCCCAGTGAGACACGCATGCTGACACTCTTGCTGGGCATCATCGCCAGCGCCATCGGTGGCGCGGCCGTCGACGAGATCCATCCGCAGGCCGAGCGCCCGCGCGAGGAGTTCATGCTGCCGATGGTGGCGGTCGGCGGTGGCGTGCGGCCCGAGCCCGTCACCATCCGGCCGTACTCGGAGTTCAAGTTCGAGAACATCGTGCACCAGGCCTACGACTACAGCTGTGGCTCGGCCGCGCTGGTCACGGTCATCAACCACTACCTCGGCATCCCCGTGACCGAGCAGCAGGCCATGGAGGGCATGCTGGCCCATGGCGAGCGCGACAAGATCATCGAGCGGCGCGGCTTTTCGCTGCTGGACATGAAGCGCTATGTCGCCTCGCTGGGCGCCACGGGCGCAGGCTACCGCGGCGACATGAAGGACCTGGCCGCGCTGACGCAGCCGGCCATCGTGCCCATCGACTACGCCGGCTTCAAGCACTTCGTCGTGTTCCGCGGCATCCGCGATGGCCGCGTGTTCATCGCCGATCCGTCGGCCGGCCACATCGTTTTCTCGGTCGAGGAGTTCACCCGGCTCTGGGACCGCAACACCCTGTTCATCCTCAGCTTGCCAGCCTCGGCCGGCAAGCCGGTGGACAGGCTGGCGCTCACCGACCGTGAGCTGGGCGTGATCGACAAGGATGCCCTTGCCCAACAGGTTTCCCTGCCTTCCCCCCTCGACCGGACCGATGCCTTGCGCAATGCCGTGCAGAACGGTCTCGGGCTTTACCAACTGAACAAGTAAGTGGTCCTTCACCATGTTGTCTCGCTCTTTTGTCGGCGCTTGCGCGCGTTTTTCCTCTCCGTTCCTGAACGCTTTGGCGATAGCCGGCTTGTGCCTGGCCCATGGCCATGTGGCGGCTCAGCTGACCGCACCGCAAGCCGCCAGCACCGATGCCGCCCGCGAAGCCCTGGGCAAGCAGGAAGGCGATGTGGACCAGGCCGCCTTGCTCAAGCAGACGCTGACGGCCTCGGACAAGCAATACTCGCTGCTCAAGAAGGGCAAGTGGGGCGCCACGTATGACCTGACCTACACCTACATCGGCCAGCAGGAGATCGACGCCCGCTTCACCGACAGCGAACTGACGCTCTTCAAGATCACCAACACGCGCTCGCACAGCATCACCAACACGGCCTCGGTCGATTACGGTCTGCGCGACAACCTCACGGCCAATGTGACGCTGCCGCTGGTCAGCAAGTATTCGCAGACGACCACGTATTCATCGACCCTGCACGGCCTGGGCGATGTGCAGGCCGGCCTGCGCTGGCAGCCCTTCGAGCTGCGCCGTGGTGCGCCGAGCTTCACCACCAGTGCGGGCCTGCGCCTGCCCACGGGCCGCAGCCCGTTTCGCACCATCCAGGGCCAGAACCTCTCCACCGGCTCGGGCACCACGGGCCTGACCTTCGGTGCCAACAGCTCCAAGATCATCGACCCCATCGCGCTGTTCGGCTCGGTCAGCGTGGGCGTGAACTTCCCCGCGCGCCACCTCGGCCAGATCCGCGATGGCGTGGTGCTGCGTGAAGTGCACCCGGGCCCCACGCTCGGCTTTGGCGGTGGCTTTGCGTATGCGCTGTCGTACGACGTGTCGACCACCTTCTCCTTCCAGCAATCGCTGTCCTTCCCGACCAAGCTGGTGTTCGATGGCGGCGCCACCACGCGCACCAACATGCAGTCATCGGCCATGATGAACATGGGCCTGGGCGTGCGTCTGTCGCCGCAGACCACGGTGAACGTGACGGTGGGCATCGGCCTGACCAGCGATTCGCCCGACTTCACGCTGGGCATGAACATGCCCTTGAACTTCTAAGCCGCGGCGGCCCAGTCATGCATCCGCAGCAGTGCCCCAGCCGGGGCCGGGGCGCAGCCTTGGCCGTGCTGACTTTGTGCACGGGCCTGAGCATGGGCGTGTGCACCCACAGCCATGCCGCCTTGACCGACAACCTCGGCACCAGCGTCAAGGCCATGTCGATGGGCAATGCCGTCACGGCCGACCCACCGGGCATCGATTCGATCCACTTCAACCCGGCCGGCCTCACGCGGCTTCAAGGCCGCGTCAAGCAGGACAACTTCTTTGGCGCCTCGGTGCGCGTCAAGTCGCGCCTGCATCAGCCGGAAGGCTTCGACATCGGCGGCTGGGATCAGGATCCGCTGGCCGGCCGCGACACCGGCCCCGTGCGCCAGAAGATCTACATCCCCGGCATCGGCGTGTCGAAGTTCGGCCTGCCTGCCGCGGTGGCCGCCGGCATGGGCTTCAGCTACAACGCGCCAGGCTCGCGCTGGACGTTTGCCACCGGCGTGTATGTGCCGCAGGCCGTGGGCATGGACCGCACCCAGAACGACAACGATCCGGGCAGCTATGACGGCAACACCATGGTCATCCAGCGCATGGTCTACCTCTCGCCTTCGGTGGCCTACAAGGTGTCCGACACCTTGAGCGTGGGCCTGGCCGTGCCCATCGCCCACCAAGCCTTCGCGCTCGACACCAAGCTGCGCTTTCCCAACAAGCTGCTGGGCGTGATCGGCAAGCTGCAGGACGCGTGGTGTGGTGACGGCGGCAACCCGCTGGACTCGCTGGCCTTCGGCCTGTGCGGTGGCGGCAAGGAAGGCCGCCTGCGCCCGTTCGAGCAGGCTGGCGGCATGAAGTTCGACATGACCGCGCCGGTGGACCCGACCTTCAACCTGGGCGTGCTGTGGGAGCCCGCCGACTGGTTCGCGCTCGGTGCCGTCTACCAATCGGGCACGCGCTCGACGCTCACGGGCCAGTACAGCTTCGAGGCCACGCCGATGTTCCCGAAGTTCGTGCAGGGCATGTACAGCAGCCTGCTGGGGCCCATCCTGGCCGCGATGTTCGGCTTTCCCACGTCGATCCCGCCGGTGCAGTCGGGCAACGCGACGATGAAGCTGCCGTTTCCGCCGCACTATCAGGTGGGCCTGAAGTTCAAGCCGCACGATCGGGTGCAACTCAACGTCGACGTCAACTACACCGACTGGCGCAAGTGGGACAAGCTGGAGATCCAGTTCGACCAGCAGATCGCGCTGCTGCAGATGGCGCGCCTGTTCGGCCAGGCCGATCCCACCAAGCTCGTCATGCCGCGCCGCTACACGGATCCGGTGCACCTGGGCTTCGGACTGGAGCTGGGCGTCACGCAGAACTTCAAGCTGCGCTTTGGTTATGAGCCGCGCAAGAGCTCGGTGCCCGCATCGGCCTTCGACCTCATCGCCCCCTTGCCGACGATGACCATCTACAGCATGGGCGTGGGCTATGAAGCCAAGTCGGGCCTGAAGGTGGATGCCACCGTCAGCTATGCCAAGGGTCGTTTCGACATCCCGGCCGACACCAGCTGCAACGTCAACTGCAGCAACTTCTTCAACATCATCTACAACCCCTATGCCGGCCTGGACCTCTCGGGCTCGATGACGGTGCGGTACGGGGGCATCTCCATCACCCAACCCTTCTAGACAAGAGGACCTCATCCCATGGCTCATCGCGTTGTGCGCAAGGGGGCGGCTGTGTGCCTGCCCATGCTTGTGTGGCTGACCCTGGCTTCTTCTCCGGTGCATGCGCAGTCGGCACAGTCGGTGAGCAAGCAGCAACTGGTCGAGCGCGTCATCACCCTGTGGCGCCCACAGGACATGGTGGTGATGATGGTGCAGCGGCCTGCCGCCGATGCCCTGCAGCAGGCGCGCATCGCCCTGCAGGGCCGCGTCACGCTGGAAAAGCGCGATGCCGCGCTCAAGGAGATGGCGGTGGATGCGCAGAAGTATGTGGACGAAGCCACGCCCATCGCGCTGGACAGCGCCGGTCGCAACGCCGTGCCGATCCTGGGCCCGATGCTGATGCAGCAGTTCAGTGAAGAGGAGCTGCGGCAAATCATCGCCTTGCTGGAGTCGCCCGTGAAAAAGAAGTTCGAGCAGATGATCCCGAGGATGGAACGCGCCCTGGGCGAGAAGGTGGCTGCAGAAAGCCGGCCGCAGATCGACCCCAAACTGCAGGCCATGACCCAGGCGGTGGGCCTGAAGCTGCGCAGTGCCACGGTGACGCCATGATGGCGCTGGTGCGCCGTCTGGCGACTTGGCTGAGGCCAGCTGACATGGCCGGCCACGCACGCTCACGGACAATGCGGGCGCCCATCGTCATCACCCTCGCGACCTGCTTCATGGTGGCCTGCGGTGGCGGCGGTGGTGAGCCGCCCAAGGCGGTGTCTGGCAGCACCAGCCAGACGGGCGCCGACGCGCAGCATGGCGCCCTGACGCTCGGGCTCACAGGCGGCGCCTACCCCGGCGTGGCCCATGTGTGGATCACGGTGGCCAGCGTGGCCTTGCACACCGACGCGGCCAGGGCCTGGTCACCCGATGACCGCAGCTGGACCGTGCTCAGGCTGAGCTCGCCCGTGGTGGTGGACCTCGCCGTCGTGGCCACCTCATCGACCAGCGATGTGACCCGCGTGCTCACCGGCCTGAGCGTGCCGCAAGGGCGCTATGCGCAGATCCGCCTGTTCCCCCTGGCCCATGACGCGGCGCTGCAGCCCGTGGCCCAGGCGGCCGGCTTGCGCTACAACGCGCAGGTGGATGTGCGTGATGCCAGCACCGGGGCCTTGCGCAGCACGCCGCTGGAACTGGCCCAGCCTGAACTGGGCTGGCGCCTGTCCGGCAGCTTCGACATCGCCGCCAACACGGCCAGCTACCTGGTGCTGCAGGCGGACATCGCCAGCCAACTGGTGCCGCTGGGCACGCAAGGCGGCGTGGGCCGCTACAGCTTCAGCCCTCGCTTGCGGGCCTACGACATGTCGGCCAGCGGTGCCCTCATCGGCCTGATCGATTCGGCCGGCTTGTGCGGCGGGGCAGGGGCCCGTGCCGCGCCCGACTGCGCCGATGAAGTGCAGGTCACCGCACAGCAGCTGTCGGCCGATGGGCAGCGATATGAACCGGTCCGGCGCTTCAAGGTCAGCGCCACGGGCGGCTTTGCGCTGTACCCGCTGCCTGCGTCCGAACGCTTCGATCTGGTCATCACCGGGCAGCGCATGCGCACGATGGTCGTGCGGGGTGTGACAGCGGCGCCCTTTGACGCACAGAACCTGATCGACTGGACCATCGTCGGCAGCAGCAGCGCGGGCATCACACTGGTGATCGAAGGTGATGAAGCGCGCACGGTGAACCTGGCCAGCGCCGTGTCGCCGGCGGCCGGCAGCTTGTTCGTGGGCCAGACCGTGTTGCCGGCCGGTGTGCCGCATGAGATCGCTGGCGTGGCGCGCAACCCTTTGACCGGCCTGCTGGCTGCATCCTTACCCCTGCCTGAAGGCCCATTGATGGTGGCCGACTTCGCCGCGAGCGACACGCCCTTGAGCTTCACGCCCGTGACGCCGGCCGAAGGCCCGCAGGCCTTCATGTTCCAGGCTGGCGGCACGGTGTATGACGCGTGGGGCGCAATCAGCACGGCCACGCCACCGTTGGGCGACAGCAGTGTCATCACGGTGAATGCGCCGTCGCGCCTGAGCGGCGTGGCCTCCGGCACGCTGCGCGTGCAGCTCACCGGCGCCTTGTCGGCGGCGTATGACGCGGTCGATGTGGTGGTGGCCGATGTCCATGGCATCGTGGCCACCCAGCGCTGGACGGGGGGCGCCGTGACGTTCACCTTGCCGGCAGGACCTCAAGCTGCCGCGCAGGAGGGCGGAGCCATCTATGCCGTGTCTCTGCGTGCCACAGGCCCGAGCGAGAGCGCGCTGCAATGGCGACGCGCGGCCGCCGTGAGCGATCTACGCTCGGCAGGCGCCAGCGCAGAGGCGACGCTGGCCTTGCCCTGAGCCTTCAACGTGGATCGGCGTCCCGGGGGGCGGCCTTGCCTGGACTCAGGCTGCCGCGATGCGGCCATCAGTGTGTGGCCTGCCTCGGCGCAGTCGACACACCCCGCACGAGGCCGAACAGCGGCATGCCGACGATCGGGCCCATGGCGGTCACCGGCGTCAACGAGGCCACGCTGCCGCCGGGCAAGGCACTTGCGCTGACCATGAGCACGCTTTGCGAAGCCAGCATCGGGGCCATCCGGGCTTGCAGGGCCAGGGCCGCCAGCAGGGCCGGCGCCGGTGCATCCGGGCGACGCGGCGCATCCCGGCGGTCATCACCGACCTGGCGGCCCGTCACGATGCCCTGCAGTGCATTCGGGTCCATCCCGGCACCGTGCACCGCCATCAGGGCGGCATCGTCCATCGGCGTGAGGGTGGAGGCCGCTGTGACGCCGTTTGCACTGGCCCAGTGGGCGCAGGCCATGCCGAGCATCCCGATGAGGGGCCACGTCCATCTTCCACCAGCGCGCATGCAGGACTCCTTGCAGGCAGGCCGCGCGATGCGGGCTTGAGCGACATGCCGGCCCGGCGCACCTGATGTCAGGAGCTATCGGATGGGGATGCAGTCGTGTTGAGCCGGCGCATGCATGCGGAAGCGATCTGCGTGATCGATCTGTCGCGGTGACTCAAAACACGAGGGCAAAACAAAAGGCCAGCAAGCGATGCACTTGCTGGCCTTTGTCTTGTTGGTGCGGCTGGCAGGATTCGAACCCACGACCCCTTGGTTCGTAGCCAAGTACTCTATCCAACTGAGCTACAGCCGCTGAAAACGCATGAACCGTCAATCTGCTTGAAGCGGCTCTCTCGGCTTGCCTTCGCTTTGACTCCCTGGCATGGCACCTTGCATGAAGTTGCGCATGAAGAAAGAAGCTCTGGCGCGGCTGGCAGGATTCGAACCCACGACCCCTTGGTTCGTAGCCAAGTACTCTATCCAACTGAGCTACAGCCGCCGAGAAGCGAGACTATAGCATGGAATTCCCGCATCTGTGAAGGCTGCGCGCCGATTTGATGCGGAAGGCATGCGCCGTGTGGGTCACACGGGAAGGGGCAGGGTCACTCGGTGTGAGCGAGTGCGGCCAGGCGGTAAAAGCGCGCGGCTTCTTCATCGCGGTGTTCACGCTCGGCCAACTGGCCCAGCTTGGACCACGCCAGCCGGCGACGCTCCGCATCCAGTTGCAGGTCATTGGCGGCCGACAGCAGCATGCCGCGCGCCTTGCCCCACAACTGCCGCTCGGCCAGGGCCAGGCCCAGCGTCAAGGCCAGCACCGGGTTGCGCAGCGCCACGGAGGTCATGGCATCCAGCCTGGGCAGCCATTCGGCCTCCAGGCCCAGCAGGCAATGCTGAAGCGCCCCGGCGAGGGCTTCGGCCGCCTCGGGTGTCACCTGGCCGATGCGATCCCACAGGGGCGCCAGCCATTGACGCGCCTCGACAGGCGAGCCGAGCTCGGCCATGCGGCGCACCGCGTGCGAGACGACCAGCGGATCGCGTCGATCCTGCGGATCCAGATCGTTCCACAGATGGCGCAACTGGTCGGCATCGCGCGCGGCGCCCAGGGCCTCGGTGGCCAGGGTGCGCAGCAGGCCTTCGGCGGCCGTGCTGGTGAAGCCCTGGTGCTTGGCCAGCAGGCGCGCGGTGCGCAGGGCCTCCATGGGCTGGCGGGCCAGTCGGGTGGCCTGCAGCTTCAGTCGCAAGGCCTGCGTGCGGCGGCCCACACCAGGTGGCAGCTCGGCCAGGTCACGCAGGGCACGCGGCGCATCGCGGTCGTCCAGTGCGCATTCGGCAGCCAGCAGGCGTGCACCTTCTTCGGCCGGGCGAGGCTTGCGCGTCAGGCGGGCCAGTTCGATGGCGCGCTGCAGGTGCTCGTCACGGCGCTGGCGATCCTGGAGGCGGTGCAGGCTGCCGGCCGACAGCAGGTGGGCCAGGGCGGTGAATTCGGCGTCCAGCGTCAGCTCGGGCGTGTCGGCCTGGATGGAGACGGCCTTCTGGCAGGCCTTGTGCGCCCGCGTGTAGCGGCCGGCCATGTACAGCGACAGACCTTCGCGCAGGGCCGCCTGGGCCAGGCGGTCACGCTGCGCGATGCGCCATTGCTTGGCGCGCTCGGGCAGGTTGAGCAGGCTGTCGAGGCCGCGCACCAGCGAGTACACGGCCAGGAACATCAGCACCAGGCCCAGCAGGAAGAGGTTGAGCGAGATGTCCGCACGCCAGCCCAGCCAGTAGATGGTGACCAGGCCGTCGTTGGCGCCCAGCGCCGTCGCGCCGACGACCGCGACCACGGCCAGCAGGAGGAGCCAGACGATGCTGCGCATGGGGTGCCCGACCTCGCGCCTTCAGCGTCCGCCGCTCATCGCGGCCAGGGCGGCCAGCGAATCATCGGGACGGGGAACGGCGGTCAACTGGCTTTGCAGGCTGACGTCGGTCAGCATGGATTGCAGCAGCTGGGTCTTGCGCGATTGCAGATCGAAGTAGCGCGGCAGCGCCGCCTGGACGGTCTGCAGATCGGTCTGGGCGGCGGGGATCTGCCGGCTCAGCAGGGCCAGGCGGGCATTGAGCAGTCGCAGCTTCAGGTTCTCGCGCAGGAAGAAGCCCTGGTCCGGCGAGATCAGCATGCCTTCGGGGTTGGTGATGCGCGTCAGGCGGACGAGGCCGCGGGTTTCGTTCCACACCGTCTGCGCGGCGCCCTTGGTCCAGTCGAGCACGTGGCGGCCCCAGGGCGGCACATCGCTGACGGACGAGGCGGCCGAGGCGGCACTGCTGGCCGCATCGGCCTGCAGCCCGGAAGATGCCGCTGCACCGGCCTTGGTGCCGGCCTTGTTGCCGCTGCGGGTTGCGGGCGGGGCTTTGGGAGGCGGGGGCATGACCGCCTCGGGCTGGTTGAGCAGCGGCACTTCGTCGATCAGCCGGGCGGCTTCATCCAGGCGGATGGTCAGGGCGGTGAGGTCGGCCACGCGGGTGGCGCGCAGGCGGTCCAGATCCTTGGCCACCGCGCGGCGCACATTGTCCAGCCGCGGCTGCTTGGCGCGTGTCAGCCGTTCGTCGGCCGTCTGCAGGGCACTGACCAGGGGCTCGGCGCTGCCGGTGAGCGAGGCTTGTTGCGAGGCCACGCGCAGGCCGGCCTCCAGGTCGGCGACCAGGTTTTCGTCACGCGAGACGTTGAGCGTCTTGATCAGGTCTTCGACCTGCGTGCGCTGCAGGGTGACTTCGGCCAGACGGGTTTCGAGCAGGGTGGCGCGCGCGGCCGCTTCGCGCGAGATGTCGCCGGCCTGGCGGGCGAGCACACGGGCCTCGGCGGACTGGCTCTGGCTGTCGACCTGGCGGCGCACCAGTTCGCGCTCCAGGTGCTTGACGCGCTGGGTGGTGTCCCAGGCCATCCAGATGGCCACGGCCGCGACGGCGCTCAGGACGCCCACGGCCCAGCGCATCCACTCCGGTGGGGCGTCTGCGTACGCGCTGGTGTCGGGCAGCACGGCCTGGGCCACAGGTTCGGTGCTGACCGGCGCGGGAAGGGGGGTGGGCTGGCTGGGTTCGGTCACAAGAATTGATTGTATCGACCCCTTGTGAACACCTGGCCGCGCAAAGCCCGGGCCTGTGCGTCAGGTGGCTGTTCGTAGTGCCTGCACCACTGCGGCCAGGGTGGGGCGCGTCTGCAGGATGTGATGGACGCCGATCTGTTGCGCGTGCTCCGCGATCCGCGGGTGGGTGACGAGCACGCGCACGGCGGACCAGTCAGGGGGCGCGGGCAGGTGCAGGGCGGGCAGGTGAACAGCCAACAAGTGGTCGAGCGCCTGGGAGCTGCTCACCAGCCAGATGAAGCGCGCCGGGCTGGCAAAGGCCTCACGGGCCAGTTGCTGTTGTGCGGCAGGCCAGTGGCCGGGGCCTCGCTGATAACTCAGCACGGCGGCCACACGGGCGCCGCGGGCACGCCATTGTTCGGTCAGCCAGGTGCGGCCCTTGGCCTCGTTCTCGTCCCCGCCGCTGATGATGCGCACGGCCTGATCGGCCCAGTCCAGGGGCGCGAGCAGGGGCCACAGGTGCTCGGAATCGAACTGTTCGGACTGGGTGTCGGGGCTGAGCACCTGGGCTGGCGTCAGGCCGGCTGCCTCGCCTTCGGCCAGCAGGGCGCGGGCGGTGCCGGGGCCCGGGGCCGCGGCCAGCGTGCCGGGCGGCCAAGTGGCGCCGGCCGGGCGCAGTCGGAAGAACCATTCGACCGCAGCCGGGCTCACGAACATCAGCAGACGGCAGGCCGACATGTCATGCCACAAGGCCTGCACCGGGCGCGGATCTTCGGGGCCGCTGATGGCGATCAAGGGCAGCGCGTGGGCCGCCAGGCCATCGGCCATCAGATCGGCGACCCAGCGGTCTGCCTGCGGCTGAGGGCGGGTGACGAGCACCTGCAGCGGGGCACGGGGCGATGTCACGGGCTGGAGCAAGGTGGGCAAGGGCTGTGCCGGGAAAATCAGCCCAGGGCGGCCAGCCACTGAGGGCCAGCCTGCGCCTGGAGCTGTGCGGCCACCTCGCGGCCCATGGCTTCGGCATCCTGGTGGGTGGCAGGTGTGCCGCAGGTTTCGGCCTGGACCAGCCCGGCCTGTTCGGGGTGGCCGAGCAGGGCCCGCAAGTGCAGCTGCATGCCGCCTTGGCCATCGGCTGGGGCGTGCCATTCGGCAAACGCAGCCAGCGGCATGGAACAACTGCCGCCCATCGCCCGCGAGACGGCGCGCTCGGCCATCGTCGCCATCCAGGTGGGGGCATGGGCCAGCGACAGCAGGGCCTCGCCCAGGTCGGGGTGATCGCGGCGGATCTCCAGGCCCAGCGCCCCCTGGCCGGCGGCGGGCAGCATCTCGGTGGTGGGGATGCGCTGGCGGATGCGCTCGGCCAGGCCCAGGCGCTGCAGGCCGGCAGCCGCCAGGATGATGGCGTCGTACAGGCCTTCGTCGAGCTTGCGCAGGCGGGTGTCGAGGTTGCCGCGCAAAGGCTCGATGCGCAGATCCGGCCGCATGGCGCGCAGCTGCACCAGGCGGCGCAGGCTGGAGGTGCCGACCACCGCGCCCTGCGGCAGATCGGCCAGCGTGGCGTGGCGTGGCGAGACGAAGGCGTCGCGCGGGTCTTCGCGCTCCATCACGGCGGCCAGCACGAAGCCTTCGGGCAGCTCCATGGGCACGTCCTTGAGCGAATGCACGGCCAGGTCGGCGCGGCCTTCTTCGAGCGCCACTTCCAGTTCCTTGACGAACAGGCCCTTGCCGCCGACCTTCGAGAGCGCACGGTCGAGGATCTGGTCGCCCTTGGTCGTCATGCCCAGCAGCTCGACCTGGCGGGCAAAGCGTGCCTTGAGCAGGTCGCGGACATGTTCGGCCTGCCACAGCGCCAGCCGGCTTTCACGGGTGGCGATGATCCAGGGCGAGGTGGAGGGGGCAGTCGGGGAAGCGGGGGAAGTCGCAGGCGCAGTCATCCGCCGATGCTATCAGCCCGCCGATGCCAGCCTTACCCGCGTTTGCCGCAGTCTTCGGCGCGGGGCTTCAGCGAGCGTCTTCAGCGCTTGTCGCCAGGCAGGGCGATGCGGCGCTTTTGCGTCTGGTTGATGTATTGCTGCAGCGTGCGGTCGCTCCAGTCCACGCCGGTGATCTCGCAACCCAGTCGGGCACCTTTGGATTCGGGGTGGATGGCCGTGACGTGATGGATGATGAGGCCCACCTCCAGAGAGGTGTCGTCGTCCAGGTCCAGCCGGCATTGGCCGATCTTCACGCCGGCGGCGATCATGGGCACGTTGTCGGGCAGGAAGAGGGCCACGCCGCTGAGGCTGACGTCCAGCACGCGCAGCGCCAGCTGCATGTCCGGCATGGCCGGGTGGCGAAAGCGCGCCACCGGCGTCTTGGCCGCAAACGGCTGCACGCGGAAGGCCGCGCGCCGCTGGAAGCGGTACATCACCTTCGGGTAGTGGGCGTTGAGGGCGTGATGGTGGCCGCCATGCACCTCCAGCACACCATCCAGATCGAACTGGATCTTGATGCTGTCGAGGTAGGCCACGGCCGAGATCTCGCCCGATTCGAGCAGGGCATCGAGCTGCGCATCGCCGTCGGAGGCGCTGAAGCACAGGGTCTGGCGCGCGGCATCGGCCTGCCACAGCAGGGTGGTGTAGCTCTCGTTGCCGGGCCCGCTCAGGGTGACGAGGGCGCGCTCATCGAGCAGGCGCTGCAGCAGCGCCTGGATCTCCACCGGCGAGGTGACGCGGTATTCGTCGAGGGCGGCCGCATCGGCACGGGACATGGGCATGGCTTGCGCCTCTTGCACCTCAGTGCATCTTGGTGGGATCGGTGGCCCCACCCATCATGCGGCTGAGGTCGTTGATCCAGGGCTCCGCCAGGTTGCGGATCTCGGCATCGTTGACGAGGATGCGCTGCATGATGCGCGTCTTGAGCGCGGTCTCGTCGGGGCCCAGCGGGTGGTCTTCCGAGGCGTGCTTGAGCTGCGCGATCAGCACGGCGCAGGCGCCTTCGAGCTTGACGACGGTGTCCCAGTCGCCGGCACGGGCGGCATTGAGCATGTCCTGGCTGGCGTGCTCGATGGCCTCGTAATAGCTCAGCAGATTGCCGTTGACAACTTCTTCATCCGGCGCGGTGATCAATTCAGGAGCGTTCATGCTTGCACCTCCATGGCAGCGCGGACGACGGTGGCATCGGCGGGGGCAATGGCGACCCACGCCTCACGAATCGGGGAGAGCAGGCGCACGCATTCATCGAGGGCGTCGGCGTCGTTGCGCAGGTTGGCCTGAGTCAGGCGCATCACGATGTAGCTGTAGAGCGCATGCAGCTGGCCGGCAAGCTCGCCGCCAGCCTTCATGTCGAGGCCGGCCTTGAGGCCTTCATCGACGATGCGAACGGCCTTGGTGATGGCCGTGCACTTGGTCTCGATGTTGCGAGACAGCAGGGCGCCCTTGCCCTGGGCAATGGCATCCAGTGCGCCGTTGAACAAAAGCGTGATCAGATGGTGAGCGGATGCGCCGCTGACACCGGTCTCGATGTCAATCTGGCGATACACGCTGCTCATGTTGCGGGAACTGAACATACTGGCAGAGGAACCGGTGGCAGTGGCGTACATCTGGATCTCTTCGTGGTGCTGCTTTCAGCGTTGAAAGCTTTATCGGCAGCACCCCTGGCAGCTTGAACCTCTGGGCGCCAGGCGATCCCAAGAAATGGCTGCTTTTCAGGCCTCGTTTGCCTGAATCGCCAGCTCGCCGTCGTGACGGCTGGGTTCGCCGGCCTCGGCCTCCTCGGCAGGGGCGTAGCGCTCGAGCAACTTCTGGCGGAACAGGGTGCCGGCGGCCGTCTGGGCGGGCTCTTGCGGCTCTGCACTGGCGCGCGATGAAGCGGTGCCGGCGGGCGCCTCGGCCAGCCGGATGTCGGCCAGTCGGCTGGCCAGGCCGTTCATGCGCGAGGTGGCTTGTTGCGGATCGCCGGCCATGAGTTCGCGCACCTCCTTGGGCTGGGTGCGCAGCGCCTGCGAGAGGCGGTCGGGATCGACCTCCAGTTGACCGGCCGGGTTCATCCGGATGCCGATGTCGGCCAGGCGTGTGGTGCCGCGGGCATCGGCCGCGCTTTCGGGGCGGAAGGCGGCCTGCACCCGGGTGCGGATGTCGCGCGCGGCCTGGGTGTCTTCGTCCGCGGCCTGGCCGTCGTAGGCCGACAGTTGCCGGGACAGTTCGTTGTACGTGACGGCGAAGGCCTGCACGTCGCGGCGCATGGCGTCGGTGTCGGGCTCGACCTGGATGTCGACCGGCTTGCGGGTGTTGCCTTTGACGCGCAGGCTCAGGCCGGTTTTCTCGTCTTCCAGCAGGTTCTGCGCGGACTTCAGCGTGCGGCCGTCGATGCGCACTTCGGCATCCTGGGCCGGCTGCAGCAGTTCGCTGCCGGAGCCTTGCACCTTGCTGGGATCGAACCCCAGCGCGGCCAGCGCTTCGGCGGCTTCGGGTGCCATGCCTTGCTCGCCCTCGGTTTCCACCTTGAAGCCGTTGGTGGAGCCGGTGGAGGTCGAGCGCAGCACCAGGCGCGAGCCGGTGGCATCGGACACCACGGAGGCGATCACGCCGATGCCGGCCGCGTTGATCTTGTCGCGGATGCGCTCCAGCGAGGTGTCCTTGGGACCCGTGCTGACATTGGCCTTGGGCCAGTTCGGATTGGTGGCGAATGTGCTTTGCGAGGCGTTCCAGCTGCCCAACTCGATCTTGAGCGTGCCGATGCCGATGACGGTCGACAGCGACGAGAAGGTAGCCGAGGCCGTTGTCTGGGCCATGGCCGTCGCTTCGACCTCGACGCGGTAGCGGCCGGGCTTGGCCTGGTCGCTGACGGCCTGCACCAGCGATTCATCGCTGGAGGTGGCCTTGGTGGCCGACCAGGTCTGAGGCCGGGTCAGCCGTTCGGCGGCATCCAGCGTGGCCGCAGCCGTGCTCTTGAGGCGGCCTGCACTCGAGATCTCGGTCTTCTGTTCGGTCTCGTGGGTGTGGGCATTGGCCACCGCGGGGCGTGCAAACGCCGTCGCCGGGTTGACCACCAACTGGAGGTCGACGCCATCGACTTTTGCGGTTGAACCCACGGACACCATGATGCAGTCCTCGATCCCTCATCAGACCGGCATGCCCTGATACCGGATGGCCGGATGCCATCCGATTTACATGCACTTGTCGTGGGTTTCGGCAGACCGCAGGCGTTCTTTAGCCGCTCAGCGTGAATCGATCACGAACTTTTATTCCAATTCGTGATCATCTGTGTCACGTAGCTGCTGGTGCCGCTGATCTGGGACATTTGCTTGTCCAGCGCGGTGTACTGGGCGCGAAGCCGCTTTTCATACAGGGCAACACGGGCGTCCATTTCGTCTTCGCGCTTCTGGTTGTCCTGCACGGCCTTGTTCAGGCCGGCGGTGCGGTTGGTGATCGCGCCTTCGAAGCCCAGCATGTTGTCGGCCAGTGCGCGCAGCTTGGTGGCCACGCCATCGTTGGCGCTGTTGAGGTTGTCCACGTTCGAGAACAGCTTCTTGACTTCCGACAGCTTGCCCAGCGCGTTCGTCAGCTTGGTGCTGTTGACGGTGAGCGTGCCGCCGCTTTGCATCTCCACGCCGATGGACGACAAGGTGGCAAAGACGCTGGAGGCCCCGCTGCTGCTGCCGATGATCGAGCGGAACTGGTTGAGGATGCTCACGGCCGTGCCGTCGCCTTGCAGCGTGCCGGCGGTCTTGGTGGCATCGTCGTACTTCGTGTTCGAGCGCAGCATGGTGATCAGCGACGAGAACGAGGTGGCGAAGTCGGTGATGGCCTTGCTGATGGTGTCGTTGTCCTGCGCGACGCTGACGTTCGAGGAGGCGCCTTCCTTCAGCACGGTGAAGCTGATGCCGGGCAGCACGTCGCTGAAGGTGTTCGTCTTGGACGTCACTTCCACGCCGTTGATCTTGGCGAGCGCATCCTTGGCTTCACGCGTGCGATCGGTGCCGGAGGTGGCCGTGGCAGGATCCAGATCGAAGGCCAGCGAAGACAGGCCTTGATCGTCGGTGCTGTTGCCATCGCTGTCCGTGGCCTGGATGCGAAAGCCCCCTTCGGCGCCCGTGGTGCGCGAGGTCATCACCAGCCGCGCACCGCCCGAGTCGGTCACGATGGAAGCCAGCACCGGCGCGCCGGACTGGTTGATCTTGTCGCGGATCTTTTCCAGCGAGTCGCCTGCGTCGATGGTGACGGACACCGGTGAGCCGCTGGCGGTGAACGAGGTGCCGGACCAGTTTCCCTTGTCGAAAGTGAGGGTGCCCGATCCCACGGTGGCCGCACTGTTGGCCACGCGGTTCTTGGTGACGACCGACTGGGCCGCCGCCAGGTTGGTGACCTGGATGCTGTAGTCGCCCGTCTGGGCGCCGCTGGACGTGCTGAAGCTGGCCACGCTGGTGTCCGCGACGGTGGCCTTGGTGGTGCCCCAGATGTCCGGGTTGGCCAGTTTGCGGGCCGCATCGCGCAAGCTGGAGACCGACGACTGGATCTGGCCGAAGGCGGAGATCTTGGTCTGAAGGCTTTCCGTGCGCTTTTGCAGCAGGGTGATCGGCTGGCGTTCCAGCTCGACCAGTTTCGTCACGATCGAGTTGGCATCCAGACCGCTGCCCACACCCAGTGAGCTGAGTGTCCCGGAGGTGGAGGAGGTGGTGCTCATCGTGCGCTTCCTTCAGCATGCCTTTGGCGGGGTCCACGCCCGGGCCGGGCATGAAGCGCCAATGTCCGACGCATCGGACATGGGGTACTTCGGCCGGTGCGGGCAGAACTTGAATACCAGCTTCTGCCTGCGCCGTTCACGATGCGGAATCAGCCGCCCAGCAGCTTGAGCACCTGCTGCGGCAACTGGTTGGCCTGCGCCACCATCGCGTTGCCGGCCTGCTGGAGGATCTGGGCGCGCGAGAGGTTCGCCGTTTCCACCGCGAAGTCCGCATCCATGATCCGGCTGCGGGCTGCGGTCTGGTTCTCGGCGGCCACCTGCAGGTTGGAGATGATGGCGTCGAAGCGGCTTTGCGTGGCACCGTAGACGGCGCGTTCGGAGTTGATCTTGTCCAGCGCACCGTCGATGTTGTCGATCACCGTCTTGAGGGCGGCGGTGTTGGCATCGCTGCCGATCGAGACCGTGGCGCCGGTGACGGCGGTGATGCTGACATCGGTCAGCATGTTGGCCGTCGAGATCGTGATCAGGTCGTTGGACGTGGTGTTGGCACCGATCTGGAAGTCCAGCGCGCCGGCGCCGGAGGCCAGGATGTCCTTGCCGTTGAAGGTCGTGGCGCTGAGCACGCGGTTGATTTCACCGCTGAGCTGCAGGAATTCCTTGTTCAGGGAATCCTTGTCGCTGGAGCTGTTGGAGGCGTTGCGGGCCTGGACGGCCAGCTCACGCATCCGCTGCAGGGCATCGGACACCTTGCCCAGCGCGCCTTCTGCGGTCTGCGCCAGCGAGATGCCGTCGTTGGCATTGCGTGCCGCGACGTTCATGCCCTTGATCTGCGCGTTCATCCGCTCGGCGATCGCCAGACCTGCGGCGTCGTCCTTGGCGGAGTTCACACGCAGACCGGAAGACAGGCGCTGCATGGAAGTGGCCAACGACATCTGCGACGTGTTGAGGTTGCGCTGAGCGTTCAGCGAGTTCAAGTTGGTATTGATCGTCTGAGGCATACGCACTCCTAAGAATCGTCAGACTTCCGCGTCCTGCGCGGCCTACATCTCTTCGCCTCGGGCACTTCGAAAAGTTCCTTCGGCCAGTGGTATGGATGTTCGGCGGATTTTCCCGACCTCAAAAGTGCGAATAGAAAGGGCTTCATCGCCCTATTTCATCCCGCAAACGAAAAGGCCGCCCGAAGGCGGCCTGTAGAGCGGATGGCGCGCTGGGCGCCATCTCCGGGGGTCTGATCAGCGCAGCAGCGAGAGCACTTGCTGCGGCAGCTGGTTGGCCTGGGCGATCATCGCCGAGCCAGCCTGTTGCAGGATCTGGGCACGCGACAGGTTGGCCGTTTCCACCGCGAAGTCGGCATCCATGATGCGGCTGCGGGCAGCGGTCTGGTTCTCGATCGACACCTGCAGGTTGGAGATCACCGAGTCGAAGCGCGACTGGGTGGCACCGTACATGGCGCGCTCGGAGTTCACCTTGTCGATGGCGCCGTCGATGTTGTCGATCACCGTCTTGATGGCCGAGGCGTCGGCGTCGCTGCCGATGCTGACGGAAGAGCCCGTCACAGCGGTGATGCTGGCGTCGTTGTTCATGTTGGTGGTCGTCACCGTGATGGTGTCGTCACCGGTCGTGTTGGCGCCGATCTGGAAGTCCTTGCCGCCAGCGTTGGTACCGATGATGGTCTGGCCGTTGAAGGTCGTGCCACCGATCACACGGGTGATTTCCGAGCTCAGCTGGGCGAATTCCTTGTTCAGGGAATCCTTGTCGCTGGAGCTGTTCGAGGCGTTACGCGACTGGACAGCCAGTTCACGCATGCGCTGCAGGGCGTCGGAGACCTTGCCCAGCGCGCCTTCAGCCGTCTGAGCCAGCGAGATGCCGTCGTTGGCATTGCGCACGGCGACGTTCATGCCGCGGACCTGAGCGTTCATGCGCTCGGCGATCGCCAGACCGGCGGCGTCGTCCTTGGCGGAGTTGATGCGCAGACCCGAAGACAGGCGTTGCATCGAAGTGGTCAGCGACATCTGAGAGACGCTGTTGTTGCGCTGCGCGTTCATCGACGCGAGGTTGGTATTGATGATTGCGGGCATGTTGAGCTCCTAAGTTACAAAAGTCCCGGCAGGTAGCGCCGGCATCAAGTTCAGCGGTGATACAGCTACCGCCATTGCCAGAGACCGACGCTAGTCAACCGCATTGCCCTCGGTGGTTGAAACCACCGGAACCATCGGCCGGCTAACCGGACCACGGAACCTCGTTTGAAGACCGTTGCTTTGCATATCGGCGGGCGCTTGTGTGAACTTGAGTCGTTCGCAAACACCGCATTCGTGAAAAAGTGTCGAGAGAAATGACATTGCTTTGCTGCGTATCTCTTCGCTCGACGCGAGACCACGATCCCTAGACTGATGTCACTTCTCATCTGAAATGGGCGACCCTCAGCCATGCAAACCACGACCGCACCTGTTATCGGCCAGCCGGCCCGGCTTCTGAAGCAGGCGCACGAGCATTGGCAACAAGGTCTTGCATTGAGCAAGAAGGGCGACTGGAAGGGCGCCATCAAGGCCTTCGACAAGGCCTGCAAGGCCCATCCATCGGACACGCTCTATCGATTGAACCTCGCGCGTGCGTGCCTGCGCGCAGGCAAGGCGGATGAAGCCATGGTGCAGACCCGCCGCATCCTCGATCAAGAGCCGGCCAATGGGCTGGCGCGGCAGTTCATGGGCGAGTGCCTGGTGTATGTGGGCCGTCACAGTGAGGCCGCCAGCTTCATGCTGGAGATGCCCGCCGGCATGAAGCCCAGCGCGGAATACCTGCAGGTGCTGGGCAACCATCTGTTCTCGGCACAACGCTATCCCGAAGCCATCAATGTGCTGCTGGAAGCCTTGAACATGGATGTCACGCACGCCATGTCGCACTACCGGCTGGGCCTGAGCTTCAACGCCGTGGGCATGAAGGCCGAGGCCATCGAATGCCTGACCACCGCGCTGGCGCTGGACATCGGTGGCGGTGTGCTGGCCTGCCGCAGCCTGCTGGCCTTCATGCGCCGCGAGCTGTGCGACTGGCAGGAGGCCGCCAACGATCTGGCCCAGGCCAGCACGCTGCTGGACGAGCTCAAGCCCACATCGGTGGCCTGGTGCTCGGTGTTTGCCATCGTGACCCTGACGGGCGATGTGCGCCGGCAGCTGCGTGCGGCGCAGGCCACGGCCAACTTCTACGCCACCGGCGCCAAGCCCTTCGAGGCCTTGCCACGCAAGCCCCTGGGTGGCGTGCTCAGGATCGGCATGGTGTCGTGCGACTTCCACCACCATGCCACGACGCTGCTGATGGCCGAGCTGCTGGAGCGGCTGGATCCCTCGCGCTTCGAGGTGCATCTGTATTCGCACGGGCCCGATGACGGCAGCCCCATGCGCCATCGCATCCAGCAGGCCGCACACAGCTTTGTCGAAGTGGGCGAGCTCAGCGACCGCGATGCCGCCCTGCGCATCCGTGACGATGGCATCGACATCCTGATCGATCTCAAGGGCCACACGGTCAACGGCCGTCTGGGGATCTTTGCCTACCGGGCCGCGCCCGTGCAGGTGAGCTACCTCGGCTTTCCCGGCACGACTGGCGCCACCTACATCGACTACATGATTGGCGATGCCGTGGTCAGCCCGCTGAGCGAAGCGGCGCACTACACCGAGAAGCTGGCGCTGATGCCGCACTGCTATCAGCCCAACGACCGCCAGCGGCCGCTGCCGCAGGCCGATTCGCGTGCGGCCCATGGCCTGCCCGACGATGCGCTGGTGCTGTGCGGCTTCAATCAGCCGTTCAAGCTCTCGCCAGAGGTCTTCGATGTCTGGTGCGATCTGCTCAAGGCCTTGCCGAACGCGGTGTTGTGGCTGCTGGCCTGGAACGACACGGCGCCCGAAGCGCTGCGCCGGGAAGCCGCCCGCCGCGGTGTTGACCCTTCGCGCCTGGTGTTCGCCTCCAAGCTGCACATCAGCCAGCACATCAGCCGCTTCGCACTGGCCGACATCTTTCTGGACAGCTGGCCTTGCAATGGCCACACCACCGTCAGCGATGCCCTGTGGGCCGGTGTGCCGGTGGTGACCTACGAGGGGCACAGCTTTGCGCAGCGGGTGGCGTCCAGCCTGCTGGCCAATGTGGGTTTGCCGTCACTTGTGTGTGAGGATCTGGCAGGCTACAAGGAGAAGGTGCACGCCCTGGCGGCCGATCCGGCCGAGCGCGCACGCATCCGCCAGCACCTGCATCGGGCCCGCGACGAGGCCCCGCTGTTCGACAGTGCCGGCTATGCCCGCGATTTCGGCGATCTGCTATGGCGCATGGCCGAGCGCCACGCACAAGGGCTGCCGCCCGATCACCTGTGCTGAATGAAGAAGGAAAGGATGGGCCGATGAACACCTTGCCACGCATCCATCTGAGCATCGTCCAGCCGCCGAACTACGTGCATTCGCTGGGCTTCATAGACCAGGCCCGCTACTTCCGACACCAGTTCCGGCGCATGGGCGCGGAAGTGACCCTCGCGCAAAACCGCCTGCGCCACGATGCGGTGAACTTCATCTTCGGCGCTCACCTGGGCTTCGATGCCGAATTGCGGCAGCGCTACAGCTGCATCTTCGTGAATCTCGAACAGCTGGGGCAGGGCGGCGCCCGCGTCACGCCCGAGTACATGCAGCTGCTGGCCTCATCTGCCGTGGTGGATTACGACGCGGACAACATCCCGGCCTACGCCAGCCATCCCGAAGAGGTGCTGGTGGTGCCCTTCCTGCATGCGCCGTATCTGAAGCCGGCGCAGCCGATCCCGCTGGAAGAGCGGCCGATCGATCTGCTGTTCATCGGCAGCATGAACGATCGCCGCCGGCAGATGATCCAGCGCATCGAATCCACCGGTGTGCAGGTCAGCATGTTCGATGGCGCGCTGTATGGCCCCGAGCGCGATGCCTACATCCGCCAGGCCAAGGCGGTGTTCAACGCCCACTTCTATGAAAGCAGCCGCTTCGAGCAGGCGCGGGTGTCGCAATGCCTGTCGCTGGGCACGCCCGTGATCTCCGAGCGGCGCGAGCAGACCCGCCCGCATCCCGCCTTTGAAGACAGCGTGCTGTGGCTGGACACGACGAGGCTGGAGTCCTACTTCGCCAGCCACTTCGGCACGCCGGGCTTCTTCGCGCAGGCACGTGCCGCGCTGGTGGACTTCGAGCGGGCCGATCCCATTGCTGCGTATGCCGATGTGCTGGCCTTTGCCGCCGGCTTCGGCAAGGTGCACCAAGAGCGTCGCCCTCAGGGCCTGTGGCAGCCGCAGCAGCTGCATCTGGGCGGGGGCAAGGCCTATCAGCCGGGCTGGCTCAACATCGATGTGAGCGAGAGCGCGGTGCCCGATCTGCTGCTGGACCTGGCCCAACCCGTCGAGTGGCCGCTGCAGTTCAGCACCCCGCTGGCCGGCGACATCGAGTTGCAGCCCGACAGCGTGGACACGATCTACACGACCCAGGCCCTGCAATCGGCCGGCGATCTGGCCCGCTTGATGGACAACTGCCTGACGCTGCTGCGCACGGGCGGCCGCCTCATTGCCGAGGTGCCGCATGAGCAGGCCGCCGCGGCCTGGCAGTCGCCCCGGCATGTGCGCGCCTTCAACGAGGCATCGTGGAATGTCTACACCGAGGGCTTTGCCCAGCTCGGCTGGTTCGAGCACCGCTTCGAGATGACGCACTTCGAGTACCTGGATGGGCAGCGCCAGACCTGCGAACGCGCCCAGGCCACCCGCATGCGCCTGGCCCTGACCAAGGTGGACACCACGCCGCAGGAGCGCACGCAGGCCCGCCTGCAGTTTGCCGACTACGGCGTGCCGGACGACGAGGTGCTGCCTTCCGTGGACGAGGCCGGCAGCCTGGCCGCTTGACCAACTGAACGACTCAGCGACTGAACGCCCGCGCATGGCCGCATCACGCCGCTTCCTGCTGTTTTCCGGGCACAACGACCGTGCGGTCGTGGCCCTGTGCCGCTACTTCCAGCAGGCGCAACTGCCCTTCGTGATCGTCGCCGCCGGGCCCGACGACGCCATCCATCGCACCGATTGGCGTGGCCATGTCGTGGCCAACCGCATCGACCGCCAGGTGGATGTCGCGTGGATCCGCCTGCTGGCCGACAGCCTGGGCGGCACCCTGGTCTACTGCCCCACCACCGAATTCATCAACGACGCCTTGCTCGCCCATCCCGAGGCCTGGGATGGCCATGCGCTGGACGTGGGCCTGCCATCGCCCGAGGTTTATCGCGAGCTGACCAGCAAATCCCGCAGCCAGGCCCTGATGACCGCCCTCAGTTCAAGCTTGAAGCTGCCGGTGCTGCAGGACATCGCCGCGCCTCGCGTGCCCTGCGTGCTCAAGCCGGTGCGCAATGTGGCCGGCGGCAAGGTGCTGTACCCCTTGTTGTGCCGCACGCAGCAGGAACTGGAGCAGGCCTTGTCCAGCATCGATCGCAGAGCCTATTTCGCGCAGGACTTCATCACCGGCCAGAGCCTTTATCTGTGCGGCTACCTGTGCCGCGATGGCCGCCATGCCTCGTTCTGGCAGACCAACCTGATGCAGCAGGGCGGCGGCAAGTCCATCGTGCTGGCCAGGGCGGGCGTCAATCCCGGCCTGGATGAGGGCGAGCTGTTCGAGGGCCTGCACCGCCGGGGTTACCACGGGCCCTTCATGATGGAGGTGATCCAGTCCGAACAGGGCGACCTCCATTACATCGAGGTCAACCCGCGCTTTTGGGGCCCGCTGCAACTGGCCCTGGATGTGTGCCCGCAGATGTTCCATCTCTTCGCGCAGGACCGGGGCTTCGATCCCGTGGTCGTGCCCGCCTTGACAGCAGATCCGCAACAGGCCTGGTATGCCTGGGCCCATGGCGCGCGCCAGCCGGGTTGTGTGCTACACCCGGCCGGACGTATGCTGGATGCCGCCCAGATCGAACACCTGCTGGCGGCCCATGACGTGTATGCCCGCCCCGACACCCGTGCGCTGCACGCCTGCCATTGACGATGGCGCCACACCGCACGTACCTGAAAGCCTCCAGAAAGCCACCGCCATGAGTGACCACGCCGAATCCCTCCGCCAGCTCTACCTGCAGCGCAGCAAGCATTCCTCGTATCAGCTGGTGCATCCGCTGGTGGCACGCCATCTGGGCGACACCAGCGATCTGCCGGCCGGCAAGCTCGAGCGCGAGCGCCAGGCGTATTTCGACCGCGTGCTGCCCCTGACCGGCGCGGACGTGCTGGACATCGGCGCCAACACCGGCTACTTCAGCTTTGGCGCGCTGGACAGCGGGGCACGGCACGTGACCTGCTATGAAGGCAATCCCGAGCATGCCGCCTTCATCGCCCGCAGTGCGGAGGTGGCCGGCCTGGCCGACAAGATCGACGTGCATGCGGCCTACTTCGACTTCATCTCGCCGCTGGAGCCGTCGGGCCGCGTGTTCGACGTGACCTTCTGCCTCAACGTGCTGCACCACCTCGGCGACGATTTCGGCGATGGCCGGCTCGACATGGCCGCGGCCCGCGCCCAGATGCTGCGCTGCCTCAACCACATGGCCCACGTGACGCACACGCTGATGCTGCAGATCGGCTTCAACTGGAAAGGCGATGTGCGGCATCCGCTGTTCGAGGGCGGCGAAAAGTCAGCCTTGATCGACTTCGTGGCGGAAGGCTCCGCCCGCAACTGGGTGATCGAAGAGGTGACGGTGCCCAACGCCGCCACGCGCGTCTACGAGCCCATCAACGAAGACAACCTGCCGCGCAACAACCAGATCGGCGAGTTCATGAACCGGCCGCTGTTCAAGATGCGCAGCCGCTTGCTGGCGGTGTGAGCGGGGCGCTCAGGCGGGCGCTGGACGCGCGCTGAAACGCGCCGGATGACGCGCCGGCCGGCCCACACACAAGGGGTGGGCACGCGCTTCAACGATCAATACATGGAAGCTGTCGCCTGCTCGGCGTCCATCGCATCGTGATGATGGGCCGATGCCGGCAATGACGCAGACGCAGCCTCTCCAGAACACGAAGAAGGGCTCGCGGCCGTTGCAGCCCACGGTCTGCGGGTCCACATCGGGCAGCAGGGTGTCGTGCGCCAGCAGATCGCCGCTGAAGCCCGCGGCGTGGAAGCAATCCACGATGTCGCTGCCGAACAGGCGCACGTGGTCTTCCTGGCCATACAGCAGGCGGTTGGTCTCCGCGTCCTGGCGCGCATGCGTCTCCAGCGTGTGCTTGAGCGAAGGCGCAAACGGCGTCTGGGCGATCAGGATGCCGCCGGGCTTGAGGCAGCGGTGCATCTCTTGCAAGGCCCGCTCGGGGTGGCTCACGTGCTCCAGCACGTGGTTGCAGATGATGAGGTCGAGCGAGCCATCGGCCACGGGAATGGCTTCGATGTCAATGCGCTGGTGATGGGCCCGGGTCGGATGCAGGTCGCCGCGGATGTACTGTGCGGGGGCGTGGGCCTCGATCAGCCGCTCCAGTTGCAGCTCGGGCGCGATGTGCAGGATGTTGGCGCCCTGGATCTGGTCGGTCAGCCCGGTGGCGGCCATGTACAGCCACAGGTGGCGAAGGCGGTCATTGCACTGGCAGGCGGGGCAGCCGTAGACGTCGGGGTCGGAGCCCACCACGTCCAGCAGCACCATCAGCGGGCTGCGCTGCTCGCGGTTGGCATAAGGCAGCCACTGGGCCACGTTCTGTTGGCAGATGACGCAATACGGCATGGTCGCTCCATGGGCAAGGCACAGGTCCCCGCCGGGCGGCGCGGATCACAGCGCCATCATGGTCGAGGTGCTGGGTGCGGCAAGCGTCGATGAAGCGGGGCTTGGGCCCGCTGTTTGAGTGCTGGTTTGGGCGCTGGCCTGGGTGCTGCCCGGGGCCGAGCTGACGGCTCCCGCGCTGTCGCGGATCAGGGCCGCAATCTGACGCACCTCGTCGTCGCTGAGCGCCGGGTAGATCGGCAGGCAGATCACGCGCGAGGACACGCTCTTGGCCACCGGCAGCAGCGCCGGCTGGGCCGAGGGCAGGCCGCGGTACATCGGGAACTCCGAGATCAGCGGATAGAAGTAGCGCCGCCCGTGGATGCCGGCAGCCTTCAGGCGCTGGTAGAGCTCATCCCGGCTGACGGGATGGTTGGCCTCGACCAGGATGGGGAAGTACGACTGGTTGGTCTCTTCATCGGCGCACACCGTGGGCAGCGTGATGCCGGGCAGGCCGGCCAGCTCCTGCGTGTACAGGCGCGCGATGGCGCGGCGGCGGGCGATGGCCTTGTCCACATGCTTGAGCTGCAGCAGGCCGAGTGCGGCATTGAACTCGCTCATCTTGCCGTTGATGCCGGTGGCCACCACCGTCACTTCATTGACGAAGCCGAAGTTCTTGAGGTGATCGATGTGCTGCTTGGTGCGCGCATCCGGGCTGATGATGGCGCCGCCCTCGAAGGTGTTGAACACCTTGGTGGCATGGAAGCTCAGCACCGACAGATCGCCGTGCTGCAGCACGCTGTGGCCCTGGTGCCTGACGCCGAAGGCGTGCGCCGCGTCGTAGATCACCTTGAGGTTGTAGTTGTCGGCGATGCGCTGGATGGCTTGAACATCGCAGGGGCGCCCATAGCAGTGCAGCGGCATGATGGCCGTGGTCTGCGGTGTGATGGCGGCTTCGATCTTGGCCGGGTCCAGGTTGAAGGTGTCCGGCTCGATGTCGACGAAGACGGGCTTGATGCCGTTCCACAGCAGCGAGTGGGCCGTGGCCACGAAGGAATAGGGCGTGGTGATCACCTCACCCGTGATGCGCAGCGATTGCAGGGCCGTCACCAGCGCGATGGTGGCATTGGTGAACAGCGAGATGTGCTTGACGCCCAGGTACTCGGCCAGCTCGGCTTCGAGCTGCTTGTGAAAGGGGCCGCCATTGGTCAGCACCTTGCTGTCCCAGATCTGCTGCAGATAGGGCAGGAATTCTTCCAGCGGAGGCAGATCCGGCTGCGTGACGTAGACCGGGGGCGTGGGGTTCGTCGTGCTCATCGTGGCGCTCCCGCTCAGGCGTCAGCGGCTTCGAGGGCGGCTGGCGAGGTGGTGGCGTCCATCCCTGGGGCCTCGGCGGCGCGGATGGCCAGGTTGGGGACGGCTGCGGTGCCCGGGTTGCTGGCCAGCAGGCGCAGCCAGAAGCCCTTGAAGGCGGCGTACAGACTGTCCAGCGATTGGGCCTGCGTGTCAAGGATGTGGAAGTACTCGGCCACGATCGGGTCTTCACTGAAGTGATGGGCCACGCGTTGCGTGGCGATGCCGATGGCGCGCACCGCCTGCTCGGGCGGCAGCAGGCCATCGCGCCAGCCCGCCAGGGCATACGCCACCCAGGCCAGAAAGCCCACGCGGCCGCCATGCGTGTGCGTGCCATGCGTGGTCTGCCGATCGTTCTGGCGGAACACGCTCAGCGGCTCGCGGATGAAGGTCACGGGCAGTTGCTGGCCGGCGGTCAGCAAAAAGCCGATGTCCAGCAGGCCGTAGTAGGAGATGTCGGCCACGGGCGGGCGCGGGTACATCATTGCGCCTTCGGCCGACAGGACCATGTTGGTGAACTCGCCCAGCCAGTTGTCGCAGGTGCCCACGGTGCTGGCGAACAGCTCTTCGGGGCTGAGCTGCACCACATGGCCGGGGCAGTCCTTGATCAGATCGGGCAGAGGCAGGCTCCAGGCCGGCACGCCGTCGGCATGGCTCAGCCAGCGCTGGCTGACCGTGGCGCAGCAGGGCGCGGCCAGGTGGGCCTCCACATGGTGCTGGTAGAAGTCGGGAAAGATGAGGTCGTCATCGAGCTGGAAATGCACCAGCGGCGTCTGGCCGCCCCACAGGTCCAGCAGGTGCTCGTGGTTGCGCCGCGCGTTCTGCGGGCCCTTGACCACCAGCAGGTTCAGCTCCGAGGTCAGCCGCCCGAAATGGCCGGCACGGATCATGTCGGTGATGACGCCACCCGGGCTGTCGTCGGACAGGATCACCTTGAAATCCTTGAAGCTCTGCCGATGCAGGGCCAGGAAGAGCTCGGCCAGGTATTCCTTCTTGTACGCAGGAATCAGCGTGGTGATCTGGGTCATGCCTTGGGGCTCCGGTTGCGCTGCACGAAGTCCTTGTCCAGGGTGCCGCACAGGCTGTGGATCACGTCGAACTGCGGGAACTTCTGCCGCAGGTACGCCACCGAATCGAAGAAGCTGTCAGGCAATTGCCAGCCGCTTTGGGTGTTGTGATAGATCGGCATCTTCACGATGCGCGGGAACACGCGGTGCGTGCAGATCGAGGTCAGGCACAGATCGGTGGCCCACAGGTGCCAGCCGATGTGCGGGTCGATCTTGTGGATGGAGTCGCGGGCGACGACCAGGGCCAGCTCGTCGATGGAGACCACCGCATTCGATGCCGGGTAGTCGGCCACGTTCAGGCGATCGATCACGTAGCCGGCGGGCTCGGGCTGCTCGGTCTGCCGGTTGATGCCCATGCCGGCAAAGCCGATGAGCGTGCTGGCGCGCTGCTCGGCGGGGATGCTGGACAGCAGGGCGTTGAGCCGCTGGCCGAAGCCTTTGGGGAAGTAGATGTCCTGGTGGCACAGCAGCACCCAGTCGGTCTGCACGTGGCGCAGCGATTCGCTGAGCACTTCGGCCGGCGATGCGGCGCGACGGTACGAGACGATGCGGGCGCCCACCTCGCTCAGGCCGGGCGACTGCTCCACGTTGACGCGCAGCTGCTGCTCCTTGGTGGTGGGCACGACCACGTCGAAGCAGGCGTGGCTGGAGGCCGGCACCTGATCGTCAAAGGGGCGCGTGGCCCGCAGGATGAGGTGCTTCATGCGGTGCACACGGTCGGCGCAGCCCTGTGGCACGTCCAGGGTCTCGCCCATGTAGCGGGCCGCGGCGGCCATGCGGTCGTCCAGCTTGTCGTCGGGCTCGTGATCGGCCAGCGTGGGCATCCAGCCGGCGTCCATCAGCATCTTGTAGATCGTCGAGTGCGACTGGAAGCGCGGGTGCGCCTCGTCCAGGCTGGCCGGGTCGTCGGGCAGAGCCGGCACGCCGGTGGAGGGATCGGCTTCGATCAGGCGGGCCAGGGCGGACAGGCGGGCATGGTTCTCGGCGCGCACGATCAGGGTGCCTTGCGGCGCCAGCACGCGGCCCAGATCGGCCAGCACCTTGGGTGCATTGGGCAAGTGCTCCAGGCGGTTGACGACGATGAGATCGAAGGGGCCTTGCACGGCGCTGACATCGACCCGGTTGAGGTCCAGGTGCAGGGCCTGCGTCATGTGGCGGGCGGCGGGCTTGACCAGTTCGGCACGGCGCTCGATGCCGATCCAGGTGCTGCCCGGATGCTGGCGGCGGTAAGCCTGTGCGAGTTGCCCGGCGCCACAGCCGATCTCCAGCACGCGCTGGGCGGCAGGCAGGGCCTGGAGCAGCCGCTGGAAGGCGCCATCGGGGGCATCACCCGAGGTGGCGCGGGGCGATGCGGGCCCGCCGCTGATCACGACCAGGGCGGGCGGTGGGGCGTTGAAAGAGACAGGCGCATTCATACCGCCATGATGGGCAAGGCGCGCCGCAGCGATCCAAGGATGAGGGTGAGGATCAGTGCACTAATCCCGCCCTTGCGGGAAATGTGAAGTCCTGCACAGGTGGCTGGGCACCGGGTCGGGGTCAGGCGCCCAGGGTCTGGCGCAAGGCGTCCAGGTTGTGGCGCGCCAGATGGCTGCCGCGGCCATGCACGGCACCTTCGAGCGCCGGGTTCTCGCCGATTTCCAGGCAGCGCTCCCAGGCCCCGCGGATCATGGGCAGCAGCTCGGCCGCCTGCCCGGGGTGGGCCACGGCAAAGTCCAGCAGCACGTCACCCAGCACGAAGTAGAAGTCGGGCGAGTCAGGCCAGTTCGGCATCTCGCGGTCGGCCAGGTGGATGGCGGCCTCGAAGCGTCCGAGGGCCTTGAGCGCGTAGAGGCTGCGCAGCACGAGGTCGTGGCGCCAGTCCGGGGTGCGGCGGGCGCGCTCGCCCAGTTGCTGCAGTGCCGCATCGTAGGCCTGCCAGGCAGCCTCAAAGCGGTCGTGTACCTCGTGGTCCTTGCCGAGCTGGTAGCGCCAGTAAGGGTCATGGGGCGCTTGCTGGACGGTTGCTTCCAGCAGGTGTCGGTTGCGGTCGCCCTTGAGCTGCATCTGTTCGGGCAGGTAGCCGTCATGCTGCGCGGCGATCGGCAGATCCTTGCGGGGCCATGGGCACACCGGTTGCTCATGAATGGCGCCTTCGTAGCGCACGCCTTGAGGCAGCACCCGCGGCAGCCAGCTCGATGCCTGCTGGCGGCCGGTGCCGTCGTGCATGGCGCAGTCGCTGCGAACCTCGATGCGGCCTACAAAGTTTGGCGCCTGCGTGCGCAAGGCGGCCAGGGCTGGGCCACCGTCGATGAGCGTTTCATCAGCGTCCAGCACGAGGTTCCAGTCGGCGGTGCTCCATGCCAAGGCCGCATTGCGCGCTGCAGCAAAGTTGTCCACCCATGTGAAAGGATGAACATGAGCCCCTTCGGCCTCGGCCAGCGACACGGTGTCATCGGTCGACCCGGTGTCCAGCACGATCATCTCGTCGACCCACGGCTTGACGCTGCGCAGGCAGCGAGCGATGCAGCGCGCTTCGTTGCGCACGATCATGACCAGGGCGATGCGGTACATGCGAAGGGCGATGAAGGGAAAACCAGTGGCGGCAGGGGAGGCATCCTGTCGGCAGATTGTGGTTTCACCTTAGGGTTGCGATCCCTTGAGTTGAGGGTCCGGTCGGTCCTTCATGCCGGTTTCCCTGTAGCGAGGGCGCGCGCAGACTATCAAACTGAAGACCTGAAAGCCAGCCTGTGCTTGTCAGGTGCAGGTTGGTGAGTGAGGAGAGTCCCATGTCCAAACGTGTTCTTGTCTGTCTGGCCCTGACGGCAGCGCTTCCCGTGTACGCGGTGGATCTGGGCGGGGATTCGGATCTGGAAGCAGGCAGCGTGCGGCAGCTCAATGCCACGCAGGCACATCTGCAGGAAATGCAGCCCAAGGACCAGGCCCCGCGCCGTTCGGTCGGCCCGGCATTGGCACGGCTGGTGGGCAAGATGGTGTCCTCCCAGGTCAAGGGCCTGAACCTCGAACTCAACAACGAAGCCGAGCCTTCCGCTCTGGGCATGCAGGATCCGCAAGGCGCCGTGCGATTGAACCGCCGCGCCGAGATCTGCTATGAGAACTACCGCCTGGGCATCAAGCGCGGCGGTGTCCAGATGCGCTACGAACTCACGTTCTGATCGTGGCTGCATCCCGCCAGGCGGCCAGTGGATTGGCCAGACGCCCGGCGAACTGAAGGCTGGCGGCCGGGTCCTCCAGATTCAGCATGTGCTGGTTGTTGGCGATCTGCAGCCGGTTCAGGCAGGAGTGGGCAAAGTCGTCGGCAAACAGGTCGTCCCGTTCGAACTTGGCTTTCAAGGCCGGGATGCTCGGCCTGATAGCGGTGCACGCACACGGCCACGCGCTGCCAGAAGTCCGCATCGATGTAGCCGGCGTGCTGATGCAGGATGGCGGCGAGGTGCCGCAAGAATCCCTCGAACACATCGATGAACAGGCTGAGCGTGCGCAGGTGATCGGGCACGTCCACGGCCATGCGCTGCACGGCTTCGGGCAGCACGGCGTCCTTGTCGAAGATGGCCACTTCTTCGGCGATGTCCTTCATCAGGGCGCGCACGGGCCGGTGCCCCTTCATCACCAGGATCAGGTTCTCCCCATGCGGCATGAACACCAGGTCATGTTGATGAAAGCAGTGCAGCAAGGGTGACAGGTACACATCCAGATAGGCATCCACCCACGCTTGCACCGGCAGGCCCGATGCCTCGATCAGCGCGGCCAGCAGGGACTGGCCTTCGTTGTCGATGTGCAGCAGCGCCGTCATGGTCATCAGCCGCTCGCCCTCCTTCAGGTGCGGCAGCGGGCTTTCCCGCCACAGGCACGAGAGCATCTTCTTGTACGCGTTGTTCTCCTGGATGCCGGCCTCGTAATACGGGTTGCGATAGCCGATGGCGGCCACCTCGCGCAGGATGTCGAAGCCCTTGCCTTGCAGATACGGGTCTGCGGCGACCATGGCCTTGACCTGGTCGTTGATGGCCGGCGTGGCCAGCATGTAATACGGCGACAGGCCCCGCATGAAGCCCATGTTGAGCACCGACAGCGAGGTCTTGACATAGCGCTTGTGCGGCGCGCTGATGTTGAAGAAGGTGCGGATGGACTGCTGGGCCAGGTAGGCATCCTCGCTCAGGCCCAGGCAGACGATCATGCGGTTGGCGATGTCGGCCGCAAAGAACATGGCCAGGCGGTTGTGCCACTGCCAGCCATGCGCCGGCATCAGCAGATAGTCTTCCGGCGCCACGCCTTCGGCCAGCAACTGGCTGCGAAAGCGGGTGACGCCTTCGGCACCGAGTTCTTCTTCCAGCAGCGTCTGGTAGTTCAGGTTTGCCGAGATGGACAGCGTCGCCCGGCTCTTGTGCACGGCCAGCCAGACGATGTGCTGCGGTGTGCCCGCTTCGGGCGCATACAAGGCGGTAGTCGGCTGGCATCAAAGCCGATGCGCCCGTTGTTGGCCACGAAGCCGGGGTGGCCCTCCGTCATGGCGGTCTCGATCTGCTGGAAATCGGCGTGGACCAGCTCGCGTGCACTGGGCGCCTGCCGGTGGTGCTTGAAGGCACTGCCGAAGAGCGTGCTGCTGATCTCGTCGAGGTAGACAGGGATCACGTCCTGGCGCATCTTCAGGCTGTCACGGAATTCGATGATGAAGGCCAGGGCATCCGGGTCCACCGTCTGGCCATCGCGCTGGCGGCGGATGCTGTCGGGCTCGATCAGCCAGTGATTGAGCGCCAGGCGCTGTGCGCGAAAGACATAGGTGCTGCGGCCATCGTCGCTTTCGAGCCGAAAGCGCTGCCACTCGCCGTCATCGGCCAGCAGCAGGGGATCGAGCAGTGCTTCGTGCGCGAACTCGCTGATGGCCTTGCGCACCAGCAGGCGGTTGACCTTGCGCCAGACATCCGGGCGAAGGTGCTGCAGGTCAGGCAGGCCGCGGGTGGGGCAGTCCAGTGAGGTTCGGGGCAGACGTGCGTTCATGGGGATTCCTCTTGGAGTGTGTGGGTGGTGGGGAGACGAAGGGAGGCATGGAAAGCGCCGGGCAGACACAAGCCCAGCCGGGCGGTCTTGTGGGGCAGATGGATCTCGCGCACATGGCGAAAGCCGGCGGCTTCATTGAGGGCGTGCACCTTGGCATTGCGCACATCGGGCTCGACCACCACCCGACACACGCCTGCCTGGCTGAAGAGGAAGGCCAGGATCGTGCGCATCACCGCCAGGCTGAAGCCATGGATGGGAGCCTCACCTTCATTCGGTGCGATCAGGAAGTGCATGCCGATGTCGCCGGCCTGCAGGTCGTAGTGCGCGGCCAGCAGGTCATGCGCCGGGTCATAGGTTTCCAGCAGAAAGGCGGGCTGACCATCGAGCAGGCCCATGAAGGGCCAGGTGTGCGCGCCCGCCATCTGCTGCCGATAGCAGCCGTGAACATCCGCTGGCGTGCAGTGCTGCATGCCCCAGAAGGCCGCGCGTGGCTGCGTCACCCAGCGGTGCAGCAAGGGCACATCGGCCTCCAGGGCCAGCGGGCGCAGGGTGAAACGGCCGATGCCTTCGGCCGGCCAGGCAAAGCCACGATGCTCAGGCGCGCGCATGGCCGGCTCCTTGCGCTGAAGGTGTCGTACTGCCGCTGAGCAACGGGTAGAGCAGCCAGCACAGCAGGTAGCCGCCGATGGCCACCCAGAAGGGCGCATGCAGGCCGTGGCGTTCCACCAGCAGGCCGGCAGCCGATGAGGACATCAGCACACCCACGTTCTGATAGAAGTTGATGCGGCTGTAATCGCGCGCATACCGATCCGGCGTGCTCAGCTCGAACAGGCGCGCATCCAGCCGCACCGTCATCTGAAAGAGGGACCAGCCGAACAGCGCACGCCCCACCAGGATCCACACCGGATCACCAATCGCCTGCAGCGCGATGCCGGCCATGCCCATGGGCAGGCACACGTGCACCGCGCTGGCCAGGCCTCCACCGCCACGCCGCCGGTTCCACATCAGCGCCAGCAGCGCCATCCCTGCTGGAATCGCATACACGGCTGCCGCCAGGGTGTCCGCCTGCCAGCCCGATGTGGCCTGCCAGAACGCCACGAAGAAGGGGGTGATGTGGTACTCGCTGAAGTAAAAGAGCAGCATCAGCACCCCCAGGGCATGGATGCCCAACTGCTGGCTGCGGGGGCGCGGATCGGTGGTCATGGCGGGCCAGGTCTCGGCGCGCGCCAGGCCGCGACGCAGCACATGCATGCACATGCCCATCTGGATGAAATCGCCCAGCGCCATCAGCAGGTAGGCCTGCTGCACCGGCAGAAACTGCAGTGCCGAGCCGCCGCTGAGCGCACCGGCAATGCCGCCGAAGTGCACGACGATGGACAGCACGCCGATCGTGTGTGCATGCGATGACGCCGGCTCGGCTTGCATCAGATAGGGATAGATCAGCAGGTAGCTGGCCTTGAAGGCGATCATGCACAGCGACAGCAGCCAGAAGGCGACGAGGCTGTCGCACAGGCCGGCAGCGATGCTCAGCAGGCCCGCGCCCGCCTGCGTCCAGCACAGCAGTTGCAGCGTGCCGCGGCCCCTGACCACACGGGTCCATAAGGGCAGGGCCAGGGTGGCCGTCAGGCAGATGGCGGCGATGTACAGCCCCACGTGGCTGGGGTCATGGATGCCGAAACGCTCTGCGAAGTAGCGCGGAAAGAAGGGCATCAGCATCGCGTCGCTGATGACGGCCACCAGCGTCATCGCGATCAGGTGGAATCTCAGCCCCATGCCTGCTCCTTGTCGGCTTCGGTCTCAAGAGAAGGCGAGCCGAACTGCTGGAAGGCGATGCGCTCCTCGATGGCGTAAGGTGCCTTGCCCAGCATGGCCTGCAGGATCACCGAGTTGCGGTAGGCCGCCATGCTCAGGTCCGGTGCGGTGAAGCCGTGGGTGTGCAGCTCGGCGTTCTGCACGAAGACCTCGCGGCCCAGCAGGTCGATGCTGTAGTTGCGCGCCACATCCAGGCGGCCTCGGGCATCGCGCCGCAAGCGGCCTTCGATGCCTTCCATGAAGGGCGGCTGGCGCCAGGCGTAGCCGGTGGCCATCACCACCGCATCGCAGCTCAGCTGCCGGGTGCGGCCCAGCTCCGTGTGCTGCAGGCCCAGCGTGAAGCGCTTGCTTGCCGCATCGTGGCGGCAGCTCGTCAACGCCGTGTGGGTCATCAGGCCCTGGGTGCCCTGGCCTTGCAGATCCTGCCGATACAGCTCGTCGTAGATGGCGTTGATCAGGCTGCGGTTGATGCCCTTGTACAGCACTTGCTGGCTCTGCAGCAGGGTGTCTCGCCGGGCTGGGGGCAGGGCGTGGAAGTGATCCACGTAGTCCGGCGAAGTCATCTCCAGCGTCAGCTTGGTGTACTCAAGCGGGAAGAAGCGGGGCGCCCGTGTGATCCAGTCCAGCCGATACCCGAGGCGAGGCCTGTCGCGCAGCAGATCGAGGTAGATCTCGGCGGCGCTCTGCCCGCTGCCCACCACGACGATGTGGCGCCTGCCCTGCAGCGCGGCCTTCTGTGCCAGATAAGCGCTGCTGTGCACCACCTGATGGCGCACCGCTTCGCAGCAGGCCGGCAGCCAAGGGTGGGTGCCGGTGCCGATCACCAGCCGCCGTGCGCGATGACGCTCGGTGCGGCCCGTGCGCGTGCACAGGCACAGCAGCACGTAGCACTGCTCAATGCTGTCGTAATGCGCGTGCTGCACGAAGCGCTGGAAGCGCAGATTGTCGAGCTGGCCAGCCACCCACTGGCAGTACTGGTTGTATTCCTGGCGCAGCAGGAAGAAGTCTTCGCGGATGCAGAAGCGGTAGAGCCGGCCTTGCTGTTTGGCGTAGTTGAGGAAGCTGTAGCGGCTGGTGGGATCGGCCAGCGTTACCAGATCGGCCATGAAGGGCGTCTGCATGGTGGCGTCGTCCAGCAGCATGCCTGGGATGCCAGTCGAAGCCGTCTGCCTGGTCCAGGAAGAGGGCGCTCACGCCGAAGAGCGGCTGGCTCAAGGCGGCCAGCCCCAGGTTGAACGGCCCGATGCCGATGCCGATGAAATCGTGGATCCTGTCTTGCATGGTGGGTGTGTGATCAAGGCGGGTGCATGAAGCTGCCGCGCGAGGGGTTGGAACAAGGCCGGCGGCGGCACTGCCCGCGAGCCCGGACTTCAGGCGGGCTGGGCAGCCGCCTTGTCTTGAGATGCCTGGCGTGCCCGACCGACGCGAACCGCCCGCCGCTTGCGCCACCATATGTAGACACCGGTGAGGCTCAGACCCGCGACCACCACGCCCATCACCGAGACCAGGATGCGGCCCGGCAAGCCCAGGATGCGCCCCGAATGCAAGGGGTACTGCGCCTGCACGAACAGGTCTGCGGCCGTGCCCTCCCATGGCGTTCGCTGGCCCAGCACAGCACCGGTGGCACTGTCGATGAAGATCTGCCGGTGGCCTGCGCCGCCTTCCCCATGGTCGGCATCGGCCGCATGGAAGGCGATGGCGTACACGCCCTGCCAGGGGCTGTGAAAGAGGCTGCCTGCGGGCGCCTGCCAGCCTTGCCGCTGCGCTTCGGCCATGGCCGCTTCCACCGCCTGGCGCCGTGTCACCGAAGCCGCGGGTGGCTCGGCGGCCACGGGCAGCGTGTCCAGCGGCGTCGGGGTCACATCCGAGATGGCCGACAGCATGGGCATGAACAGTTCACGGTGCAGGTTCATCGCAAAGGCCGTGAACGCCAGCGTCAGCAGCAGGGCCCAGGTCCACAGGCTGGCGGCCCGGTGCAAGTCGAAGTTCAGCTTGTAGCGGCTGCCGCCCCAGCGCACCCGCCAGGCCGCGCGGCGCGTGGGCGAGGCAATCAGCAGCCCGGTGAAGCAATCGATCGTCCAGGCAAGGGCCACCCCGCCCAGCAGCCACACGCCCCACCGATCGGTGCCGGCCACCGCGGGCAGGTGCAGGCTGTAGTGCAGCTTGTACAGAAAAGACACCGCGTTCTCCCGCGTGATGGGCCACACGCCGCCCCATTCGCGCTGCCCCAGCTCCTGCCCGCTGAAGGGATCGACGAAGACCTGGTTGAAGCCGGGCTGCGCAGGCGCCACGCCCGGCACCGGCGCGCGAGGCTCCACCCAGAAGGCCCAGGCATGTCCTGATTCGGCCTGCAGCGGCAGCCAGGTCACGCGCACATCGGGATGGCGTGCTTCCACGGCCTCGGCCAGTTGCAAGGCATCGCGTGCCGGCCCGGTGCCCTGAGCCGTGAGCAGATGTGGATTGAGCCAGGCGTCCAGCTCGTGGTCCCACGCGATGATGGCCCCGGTCAGGCCGGTGAGGACCAGGAAACCGGCGATGGCCAGCCCCACCCAGCGGTGGACGATGACGGCAAGGGCTCTCATGTCATTGCGTCCAGGTCAGCGAGGCGCTCAGCCGCCTCGGCGCGCCGTACAGGCCCATGTTGTAGGCGGCCCAATGCATGCCGGCGATGTGGCGCTGATCGGTCACGTTGTCCACCTGCAGGCGTGCGGTCAGTTGAGGCTGGATGTCGTAGCTGGCCATCAGGTTCAGCAAGGCATACGCGTCCTGCCGGATGGTGCTGGTGCCGTAGCTCGCGCGGGTCTCGCTCTGCCAGCTCAAGGCGGCACCCAGCTTGGCCTTGGGCAGCATGGCGGGCCGCCAGGTGGTGGACAGGCGCAGCACATGGCGTGGCGTGTGCGTGTTGGCCTGCGCGTCTTCGAGTGTGCGCAAGGACAGGCCGGTGTAGCCCGCATTGAGCTGCCAGCCTTCAGCCAACTGGCCGGCGATGTCCGCCTGCAGGCCTTGCGAGGCGATGTCCCGGCCGGCATAGACATAGGTGCTGCCCACCATCCCCGCGTATTCGGCGAGCCCTTGCTGATCGGTGCGGAACACCGCCAGCGAGGTGTTGAGCTGCTTGCCCAGCAGCTCGCCTTTGAGGCCCAGCTCGCTGGTGCGCCCCGTGACAGGCGCCAGATTGCGCAGATCGGCCCCCAGCTCCGATTGCGGCTGGAAGATGCGCGTGTGGCTCGCATAGGCCGACCATTGCGGCGACAGCTCCTGCACGATGCCCACATACGGCGTCGTCTTGCTGACGTGCACATCCCGCGGGATGTCGTAGGACGCGCCGCTGATGCGCACATCCGTCCATCGCGCGCCCAGGATCAATCGGGTGGTATCGGCCACATGCCAGCGCGTGGCCAGTTGCACATGGCGCCGCTGGTCCGTGACATCGCCGGTTTGCGGCGGCGCGGCGTCGTAGGCGGCCGGGCGGGGGGCGCTGCCCTGCAGCACCTGGCCGATCGTCACCGGCAGCGTGGCGCCATACACCGAGCCATCTTCCAGCCGTGAGCGCGCCCAGCCCATGGCCAGCGCCACATCGTGCCGCCGCCCCCACAGCGGCAGCTTGCCCTGCAGTTGCGCGTCGGCCATCCGCTGCGATTCATCCATGCGGTAGCGCGTGGGCATGCCACTCAGGCCCAGGCCCGAGGCCGCGTCCAAGGCGCCGCTGACATAGAACAGCTCATTGCGGTGCTGCATGGCCTGCCGCGTCAGCCGCAAGGTGCCGCGCCAATCGGCATCGAAATCGTGCTGCAGCTCGCCGAAGACGCTGCCCACCTCCGCATCCCACCACGACCAGTCGGCCGAGGTGCTGGCAGAGGTGTCGAAGTGCGTCGCACTGCCGTCGGCATACACAAAGGGGATGCCGCCCCAGGTCGGGCTGTCGATGCGGATGCGCTGGCGATGCCAGCCCAAGGTGGCCAAGGTGTCTGCCGTGAGCTCGGCCTCCACCACGCCATACAGCACGGACTTGTCCCGGCTGTAGCGGTCCAGATGCGAGCCGCCGGATTCGCGGGCCGCCACCAGCCGCCCTCGCACCGAGCCACTGTCGTTGAGCGGGCGGGACAGGTCGGCATCGGCCCGCCAGCCCTGCCACGAGCTGGCCGTCAGCCCCACCGACGTGCGCGGCGTCTCGGTCGGCCGCTTGCGCACGAAGTTGATCGTGGCCGCCGGATAGCCGCTGCCCGACATCAGCCCCGTGGCGCCATAGACCACGTCGATGCGGTCGTACACGGCGGTGTCCATGTCGCCATACGCGTTGCCGTAGGCGAAGGGCTGGCCCATGCCATCGGTCAACAGGTTGGTGATCTGAAAGCCGCGGGCCGTGTAGAAGGTGCGCTCGGTCTCCACTTCCTCGACGAGCACGCCGCCGCTCATGGCCAGCGCCTGTTTGGCGTTGGTCAGGCCGAAGTCGTTCATCTGCGTGCGCGTCAGCGTGGAGAGGGTTTGCGGCGTCTGCCGCGGGCTGAGCTTGAGGCCCGTGGCCGAGCGGCTGCTCGGGTGGGTGTAGAGGCCGGTTTCTTCTGCGCTGACATCGGCATGGCGTGCCGCGCGGACGGTCAGCGTGGGCAGAACGCCCTGCGCCGGCACAGCGACGCCGTCTTCGGAAACATCGGCCTGGATCGTGGCCGGCTCAGCGCCCGCGGCATGGGCCGGAGCGCCACTCAGGCAGGCGGGAGCCAGGGCCGCCATGGCAAAGGAGGGGCCTCGGGATCGGGTGGCGGTTCGGCTTGTGGATCGGATTGCAAAAGGCAGGCACGCAAAAGGCAGGCACTTCATGGGGCAGGTCATCCTCGGTCACGTGAATTTCTTTTTTCATCGTAATGAGAATGATTTGCATTTGCATGAAGGCAATGGCAGAGACAGGGGCTTGAGCGTGGCATCCTGGCAAAGTTTGACAAATGAGAATGATTCTCATTAACATGGTTCCGATGCTGCAACCGAACCAGGAGAACGCGCATGTCCCATCCGCAGTCCGCTTGCCAGTTCGCCCCTCTTGGTCATGCCGGTCAGCAAGACCTCGCCCTGGCTGAAAACGCCGTGCTCGCGCGTGAACTCGGCCGCATCCAGTGCCGCCTGACCCGGCTGGTGCAGGAGCAGTTCGGTCGCATCGAGGATCTGGAGGCGCAGGTGATCCGCCTTCGCGCGCAAGCCATCCGGCTGCTCACTGAAAACGCAGGCCTGCACGAATCGCTCAAGGAAGCGCTCACGCAGGCCCCGACGCCGCCCCGCGAAGAACCCCGTCCGTCCTCGCGGCCGACCCTGCGCAGTGTGGCCCTCAGGCCCTTCAGAAGACCTTGTGCCCCGTGAGCCGCTCGTGCTCGCGCACGGCGAAGCGGTCGGTCATGCCGGCGATGTAGTCGGCCACGGCGCGGTGCAAATCATCGCGGCGGGCGAAGTCGGCCGGCATCGCATCGGGCTGCGCGACATAGGCTTCGAACAGTTCGATGAGCACACGCTTGGCCCGCGCCGTCGTGTCATTGACCTGCTCGTGCCGGTACAGCTCCTTGAACAGGAAGCGCTTGAGCTGCGTGCTGGCCTCGCGCATGGGCGGGCTGAAACGCAGCAACGGCGGGCAACGGCGCGCCTCATCGGCCGACATCGGCATGTGCTGCGTGAGCTTGGCCCGCGTGGCGTCGATCACGTCGTACACCTGCTGCGACAGCATGCGTCGGATGGTGTCGAACAGCAGCCGGCGGCCCGCGGCGTGCGGATACTCCTTGAGCGTCTCGTCGCGAAAGCGCACGAACAGCGGCACGGCTTCGAGCTGCTCCATCGTGATCAGGCCGGAACGCACGCCGTCGTCGATGTCGTGCGCGTTGTAGGCGATCTCGTCGGCCAGGTTGCACAACTGGGCCTCCAGGCTCGGCTGAGTCCCGTCCAGGAAGCGCCGCCCCACGCCGCCCGCCTCGATCGCCTCCAGCTGTTCGGCGTGCGTGCGCGAGCAATGCTTGAGGATGCCTTCACGCGTCTCGAAGGTCAGGTTCAGGCCATCGAAGCCCAGGTAGCGCTCTTCCAGCTTGTCGACCACCCGCAGCGATTGCAGGTTGTGCTCGAAGCCGCCGTGGCCCTTCATGCATTCGTTGAGCGCATCCTGGCCGGCGTGCCCGAAAGGCGTGTGCCCCAGGTCATGGGCCAACGCGATGGCTTCGACCAGATCCTCATTGAGCCCCAGCGAGCGCGAGATGGAGCGCCCCAGTTGCGCCACTTCCAGCGAGTGCGTCAGCCGCGTGCGGAACAGATCGCCCTCGTGGTTGAGGAAGACCTGCGTCTTGTAGACCAGCCGGCGAAAGGCCGTGCTGTGCACGATGCGGTCGCGGTCGCGCTGGAACTCGCTGCGCGTGGGCGCGGGCGGCTCGGCGTGGCGGCGGCCCCGCGTCTGGTCAGGCTGACTGGCGTAGGGCGCAAGCCACATGGCGTCGATGGGTTCAGGCGGTGTGCGCGGCGATCACGTCCCGCACCATGGCTTCGGGCGCGGGCCGCATGCCGGCCTGTCCCAGCGGGCCGACGACCACGAAGCGGATCTCGCCGCCCTCGGCCTTCTTGTCGACCTGCATCAGCTCGCAGGTAGCGGTCTGCGCCCAGTGCCGGGCCCTTCAGGGGCAGGCCGGTGCGCGCGATCAGCGCCTGGATGCGCTGCGAGGTGGCCTCGTCGATCAAGCCCGAGGCGGGCCGACAGATCGGCGGCCATCACCATGCCGCAGCCCACGGCCTCGCCGTGCAGCCACTCGCCATAACCCAGGCCGGCTTCGATCGCATGGCCGAAGGTGTGGCCGAAGTTCAGGATGGCGCGCAGCCCCGATTCCTTCTCGTCCTGACCCACGACCCAGGCCTTGATCTCGCACGAGCGCTTGACGGCGTGCACCAGCGCCTCGCGGTCGCGCGCCAGCAGGCGGTCCATGTGGGCTTCGAGCCAAGTCAGGAACTCGGCATCGGCAATGGGGCCGTACTTGATGACCTCGGCCAGGCCCGCCAGCAGTTCGCGCTGGGGCAGGGTGTCGAAGGCATCCAGATCGCAGATCACCCGTTGCGGCTGGTAGAACGCGCCGATCATGTTCTTGCCGGCGGGGTGATTGATGGCGGTCTTGCCGCCCACGCTCGAATCCACCTGGGCCAGCAACGTGGTGGGCACCTGCACGAAGGGCACGCCGCGCATGTAGCAGGCCGCGGCAAAGCCCGTCATGTCGCCGATCACGCCGCCGCCCAGGGCATACAGCACCGTCTTGCGGTCAGCGGCTTCTTCCAGCAACTTGGTGAAGATCTGGTTGAGCGCGGGCCAGTCCTTGTACTGCTCGCCATCGGGCAGCTCCACATCCAGCACCGTCTTGTGCAGGCCGGTCGAGCGCGGCGCGCAGCGCTGGCGGTGTAGAGCGGCCCGACCGTCGTGTTGGTCACGATCAGGGCCTTGGACGACTTGGGCAGCCCCGCATAGCTTGCGGCATCGCCCAGCAGGCCTTCGCCGATGAGGATGTCGTAGCTGCGATCGCCCAGGTCGATCGAGACCTGAGCCTTGCAGGATGCGGAAGAGGCCTTGGGCGCGGGGGAAGGGGATGCAGTGGAGGTCGCCATGATGGGCCGAAGCTTAGCATCGCGCCCCCACCTGCCTGGGTGACGGACATCCACCTATTCCACGTGCAACGCTCAATGTGGACACTGTGAATCATTCGCATAACGGTGTTTTTCAACATGGGCCACTCCTGCCAGCCGAGCTTCAAGATGACGTCGCGTTGGGTCTGCGTCATGTCCCTGACCTTGCTGCTGGGTGCATGCAAGCTCGAGATCCAGCCGGCCACGGGTGGCCAGGCGCGGCCCAGCGCCAAGGCGACCGGCACCTGCACGCCAGCCACCAGCGGCGCTTACTGCGGCGACTTCGGCACCAGCGTCACGCTCGAAGTCATCCCCGAGCCGCAGCCCGGCTACGAGTTCACCGGCTGGGCGGGCGACTGCCAGGGCATGGGCATCTGCACGCTCACCATGTCGGCCCACCACACGGTCAAGGCGCAGTTCACACCTGTGGCCGAGCTGGCGCTGCACGACACCACCACCGATGTGAACGAGCTGATGGAGCAGGGCCGCCTGCAGGGCGCCTGTGATCGCTACATGCGCGCACCCGAAGCCGCATCCGACTACCTCACGAACATGTGCGGCAAGTGGATGTTCTTCTATGAAGGCTTCGGCATCACGGGGGTGCCCAAGCCCATCGTCACCTTCATGATCGACAACCTGCCCAACACGGTGGGCAAGGGTTTCGAGAAGTTCGGCATGGTCGCTGATCCGACCTCGCCCGAGCACCTGCCGCTGGGCTTCGGTCCGGGCGCCAAGATGAACGGCGTGGACACCATGTCCTACACCTGCGCGAGCTGCCACTTCGGCAAGACGCCGGATGGGCGCTTCGCCGTGGGTTTGTCCAACCACGATTACGACTACGGCCGCCAACTGATCGCGATGATGATGACGCCGCTGGCCGCAGCGCTGCCTTCGCAGACCGAGTTGTCCCCGACGGCGAAGGCGGCCATCCAGCCCCATCTGGACGAACTCAAGGCCAATGCCGCCTATCCAGAACTGCTGCAGACGCTGTTGAAGCTGACCCCCGTGCTGACAGGCGGCGGCAGCGTGCCGACCATCGACCCGGCGCTGCAGGACCAGTACCTGAGCTGGAAGCCGGGCACGCAGGACTTCATCATCGCGCCGGTGGGTATGGACGATCACGCCCACACCGTCAGCAAGATCATGCCGCTGTGGAACCTCTACACCGTGCAGGAGATGGAGGCCAAGGGCGGCCATGGCGCGATGCTGGGCTTCACCGGCTCCACCACGAGCTATGACGTGTTCCTGCAGGGCTTCGTCGCCCTGTCGGTGGGCAATGGCGGCGCGTACACGGCCGAACGCATGAGGCCGCTCAAGACCTACATCCTCTCGCTCAAGGCGGCCAAGGCCGTGCAGCCTCAGGATCCCCTGCTGGTGGCGGCCGGCCAGCGCATCTTCGATGCCCAGGGATGTGCTTCCTGCCACAACGGCCCCTCGCATGCGGGCACACGCATCTTCAGCTTCGAGGAGATCGGCACGGATGCGGCGCTCAAGCGCTGGGGCGATCCGGATCTGACGTGCAAGACCAATGTGCCGGCCGTGATCACCGAACCTTTGACGCATGGCCTGAAAGCACCCCGTCTGGTCGGCCTGTGGGCGCAAAAGCGCTTCCTGCACAACGGCTCGGTCGATTCGCTGGAAGACCTGCTGTGCCTGAACAAGGCCCGCCCCACGCGCATGGAGGAACCGCACGGCGATCAAGGCCATCTGTACGGTTGCGGGGAATTGAGCGGGGAAGACAAGAAGGCGCTGGTGGCCTTCCTGAAGGCGCTGTGAGCACAGCGCTGCAAGTGAAGGGTGACGAGCCTGAACCCCGGCACTGGTGGCAAACGGTTAGGGCTGCTTCGTTCCCGATCTGACCCGGTTGGCCGCGCCCCCATGCGGGGAGGCCCGTCACCGCGCATTGTAAGCGATGCGGGCCCTGCTTGCCGTCCTCATGCGGGAACGTGGGCGTTCAGCCAGTCCTCCGCCAGGGCGATGTGCTGCTGCAGCGCATGGTGCAAGGCCTGCAGCGTGCTGCCGATGCGGGCGGTGTCCTGATCGGTGAGGGCCTGCTCCAGCTCGCCCGCCAGCGCCGATACCTGCGGCATGCCCAAGTTGCCGGCCGTGCCTTTGAGCATGTGCGCCGCACGGCGTGCCGCATCTGGCGCCTGCGGGGAATCCAGCAGCTTCTGGCAACGGGCGACGAAATCGCCCTGCTCGTGGCAAAAGCGCGTCATCAGCTTGTGCAGCAGGGTGTGCTGCCCGCCGCAACGCTGAAGGGCCTTGTCGGCGTCCATGGCGGCCGTCGCGGCAGGCGCCGCGCGCATGGGGGGCCTTGCCGAGACGGCGGGATGGTGCCGTGCATGCCGCTGGATCGCCTGGATCATGTCTTCCACTTCGAACGGCTTGGCCAGGTGGCCCACCATGCCGGCATCGGTGCAGCGCTGGCGCTCTTCGGCCATGGCGTGCGCGGTGAGAGCCAGCACAGGCAGGTCGGGTTCGCGCATCAGCAGCAGCTCCGTGGCCTGCAGGCCGTTCATCACTGGCATCTGCACGTCCATCAGCACCACGTCGAAGAAGCCCTTGCCGTGCGCCTTGTGCAGGTTGATGGCATGTTTGCCGTCCTCGGCGCAGTGGACTTCGGCGCCCTCCTGTCCGAGCAAGGCATCCAGGATGTCGCGGTTGGTGTCCACGTCGTCGGCCACCAGGACGCGCAGCCCGTCGAGCCTGGGGCCCACGCCTGGCGTGCTCGCGCTGGCCATGTTCCCAGAACGGTCTGCCGGTCGCAGGGCCGATGCATCGGCCTCCTTGAACGGCAGGCTCAGCGTGAAGGTCGAGCCTTCACCGAGCGCGCTTTGCAGCGTGATGTCGCCCGACATCAGCATCGCGAGCTTGCGGCTGATGCTCAGGCCCAGGCCTGTGCCGCCGAACTTGCGCGAGGTTGAGCCATCGGCCTGCTCGAAAGGCGAGAACACGCGGGATTGGGCCTCCGGGTGCATGCCGATGCCCGTGTCCCGGATGGCGAAGTGCAGGCTTTGCGCATCGCTGGACAGCTCCAGCGTGATGTCGCCCTGTTCGGTGAACTTGATGGCGTTGCCCAGCAGGTTGATGAGGATCTGGCGGATGCGCAGCGCATCGCCATACACCGCGGCGGGCATGGCCTGGCATGCGAGACGCAGGCCCAGTCCCTTGGAGCGGGCGCGGTCCTCCACCATGGCCAGCGCATCGGCGGCCAGCTGTGTCGGATCCAGCGGGCAGGACTGGATGGCCAGCTTGCCGGCTTCGATCTTGGAGAAGTCCAGGATGTCGTTGATCACGCCCAGCAGATGCCGGCCCGAGCGCGTGATGCGCGCGAACACCTCCCGCGTGCCCGCATCGCCCGGCGGCAGGCCCTGGCCCACTTGCGCGAGCCCCAGCACGCCATGCAAGGGTGTGCGGATCTCATGGCTCATGTTGGCCAGGAAGTCGGCCTTCACGGAAGCCAGCCGTTCGGCCTCGTTCTTGGCTGCTGACAGCTCGCGCTGCATGGCCTTGAGCTCCGAGATGTCGATGGCCAGCGTCATGATCGCCTCCGGCCGGCCAGCCGCATCCTGCAGGGCCACCTTGGTGACGAGCTGATCCTTGCGACTGCCGTCGGCACGTACGCAGGCGTCTTCGAAGCGCACCATCGGTGCGCCTTGCAGCAGGGCCTGGTCATGCTGGTCAGCTTCCTCGGCGGCCTGCTCCGGGGTGAGGTCCCGGTGCTCCTTGCAGCAGGCTTCGTACAGCTTGTTGCTGAACAGGCTGTGGCCGGCCATATCCTTGATCGACAGGCTCACGGGCAGGGCTTCGATGATGGTTTCCAGCCGGTGCTTTTGCACCACCACTTCGGCCGTGCGCTGGCGCACCTGTTCTTCCAGTTGGGCGCGGTGGTCCAGCAAGGCCTGCTCGGCCTTGAGGCGGCTGGTGATGTCGTGGCCGAACGAGACCACATAGGGCACGTCTTCGATGGTGAGCATGTCGAGCTTGACATCCCACCAGATCGCCTCGGCCTTGCGGGTCTGGCTGCGCCAGCGGAAGAACTGGATGCCCTCGTCGCGCGTGGCGTGGATGCGCTGCAGCAGGTCGTGCGGCGTGAAGGGCGCATCGTGGAAAAGGCAATGTTCATACAAGGTCTGCACGCTGTCCACGCCGTGCGCCTTGAGCGCATTCTGGTTGGCATAGGTCAGCAGGCCGCTGTCCTTGTCGAACATCAGGATGGCGAGCGGTGCGTGATCCAGCAAGGTGGCCAGCCGCTGCTTGCGCTCGCGCAGTTCCTGCTGCGTCTTGTCCTGGATGGCCACCTTGGCCTGCAGCTCCACCCGGGCACGGTCCACGGCACGCATCGCGTTCCAGAACAGCCGGCTGAAGTGGCGGATGGTCGAGCCCATCAGCAGGAAGATCAGGATCAGGATGGCCGCATACGAGGCGGGGGGCTGCACGTTGTGTCCCTGGACGCCTGGAATCCACCCCAATGCTTGCGATGCCCACAGGAACACAATGCCGCCGATGGACGTGTACATGGCCACGATGCCCGCGCGCGGGCTCACGGTCATGCCCATCACCACGATCCAGGCCGCGGGCACCATGGCGCCCGTGGACAGCAGGCCGAGCCCCGCACGGTAGGCCGAAAAGATCGCCACCAGAAAGGCCGTGGTCGAGAAGAAGGCCGAGGCCATGCGCAGCCCCCAGCGCTTGCTGATGAGCCAGGAGACCACCGAGTTGACAGCCAGCACGCCCGCAAAGCCCATGCGCGCCATGCGTTGCTGCGGTGTCTGATCCGGGCTCAGCGCCAGCAGGGTGAACACCACGATGCCCGCGATGCTGCCGACGGTGAGCGTGACGGCGATGTGCTGCACCACCGCGGTGTCGATCTGCGACTGCACCTGACGCAGCGTCAGGGCGTCGGTGTCCGAGCCCTGAGGCAATGGAGTGACGGACATGCTTCAGGCCTCGAGTCTGCGCACGAGGCGGTTGAGGTGCGTCTCGATCTGGTCGCTCTGGTCGAACAGGCCCATGGCCTGGCCGATGTGCCGGCGCAGCGTCTCCGTCAACTGCTCTTCCTGCGTCTCGCTCAGGCCGAGGTGGATGAAGGAGGTCTCGATCTCGCTGTTCATGCGCTGGAAGATCTCGCTCATCTGCAGGCGGTTGGCATGCTGCTGCGCGGTGATGTCCATCAGTGCTTCACGCGTGGCGTCGACCAGCTTGCGTGTCTGCTCGAAGGTCGACTTCTGTGTTTCGATGTCGAGCGACTGGATGCGCGCCAGCAGGCCTTCGGCCATGAGCGCGATGTTGTCGCGGGCGCGTGCAAAGCGCTCGATGTCCTCATAGCTGTGCTGATCCGGCGACGGGCTGACGGGCAGATCCCGGATGAGCATGACGACAGGCCCGTAGCGGAAGAAGGTGTGGCGGCCGATGGGCTGGATGCTGGGGCCTTCCGCGGCTTCGATGTGGTCGAGCAGCGATCGCTCCAGCGCGCTGCAGGTCGTGCGGGCGGTGCGCGAAAGCTGGCCCTGGCGTGTGCGCAGGCGCAGGCAGCCGTCGAAGCCCGACTTCTCCAGCGCCGCGAAGAAGGCATTGGCCATGTCGGTCTCGTCCGCGCAGTGCGCCAGCGCGCGCTGCAGCTCCAGCACCACGCCGATCTCGCCGTACATGTTGGCGGTGCTGAGCACGGCGTTCATGGCGTCTTCGATCTGGGCATTGAGGGCCTTGTCACGGGCGCGTGCAGCCACCGCGAGTTCGATCTTCGTCTTCAGTTCGGCCACGTCGAAGGGCTTGGTCAGGTAGTCGCAGGCACCGGCCTGGTAGCCCAGCAGGCGCTCTTCCAGGTTCACCTTGGCCGACAGGAAGATCACCGGGACCTCGGCCAGCTCGGGTTGCGATTTCAGCTGGCGGCAAACCTCGTGGCCGTCCATGTCCGGCATGTCCACATCCAGCAGGATCAGGTCGAACGCGCTTTGCCCGGCCAGTGCCAGCGCCTGCGCGCCGCCCGAGGCCTGCTCAACGCCATAGTCGTCCTGGAGCGCTGCGGTCAGCATCTCCAGGGTGGTGTCGTCATCGTCCGTGATGAGCAGTCGAGCTTGTGACATCGTCGCGTCCCTGTTGATTCAGGCGCGTGATGCCAAGGTGGCTTCGGCATGCAAGGGGCCGCGAGGGCGCCTGATCCCCCGGTGTCAGCGTGATCGTCAGGCGGGCGGTGAAATTGAGCCGGCACCCGGGCGCGTCCCGAGTTGTTCGCGGCTGTTCGTGCGGGATCTCACGTTGCTGCTGCGCAGCAAGTGGAGAAATGATCAAAACCCGAGTTGGCTTCTCAGAAATTTGACGGCGCTGCCCCAAGCCTGCCGGGCACATGCGGCGTCGAACACCTCGGGGCGCGCCTCGTTCATGAAGGCGTGATGGGCGTGGTAGCGGTGGATGTCCGGCTGCTGGCCGGCGGGATGTCATAAAAGCAGACGCCCGCATCGGCCAGATAGCCCCGGGTGCTGCCGCCATCGCGGCGTTGGAGCGCGATCATGTGACCCATCTCCGACACCTTTGACCGCGTGGCGGCGCTGCGTTCAGCGCAACTGCAGTTCGTCGGCGCCGTAGGTCACACCCAGCGGCTCGATGACGACCTGCTTCGGGCCGTCTTCCACGCGGCCGGCCACCAGGGCAGGGATGCCCAGGCTCTGCGCGATCTCCACCGTGCGCTGCGCATCGCCTGCGGCCACGTACAGGGCAAAGCCTGCGCCCATGTTGAGCGTGCCGTAAGCCTCGTGGTCATCCAGGCCGCATTCCTTCTGCATGAAGGCCAGCACCGGCGTCTTGTCGGGCAGGGCGGTGATGCGGTAGGTCGAGCTGCTTGGGGTGACGCAACAGCTTGCGCCAGCCATGGCCCGTGACGTTGGCGCAGTAATGCGGCTGGATGCCGGCCTTGGCCAGCGCTTCGGTGACGGGCGAGTACAGCACGGTGGGCGCCAGCAGCGCCTCGCCATAGCTCTGGCCGCCGATGTCCGTCAGATAGCCCTGCGGCAGGCGCTCGGCCAGCTTGCGCGCCAGCGACAGGCCATTGGCGTGGATGCCGCTGGACGCCAGCAGCACGATGGCATCGCCCGCGCCCAGCTTGTCGCCCACCGACAGGCGGCTCTTGGGACTGATGATGCCGGTGCAGGAGGCGGCCAGGTCCACCCGGTTGTCGGCCACGATGCCGGCCAGAGCAGGCGTCTCGCCGCCGCCCCAGGCCACGTTGCAAACCTCGCAGGCCTTCTTCCAGCCGGCCACCAGCGCATTGGCGCGCACCTTGTCGCCGAACCAGTCCGAGCCGCCTGCGGCCCAGTAGGCCTGCACCACCAGCGGCGTGGCACCCACGGTGATCAGGTCGTTGACCGCCATGGCAATCGTGTCCTGCGCGATGCCGTCGTAATAGCTGCGGCCGGTCAGCTTGGCCATTTCGTCGGCCACCAGCGTCTTGGTGCCCAGGCATTCGACGATCGAGGCCAGGTACATCGGGCCCACATCCACGACATAGGCCGATTCACCGCGCGAAGCCAGCACCTCGCTGAAGCCATGGCTGGCCAGGTGGGCGCCCGTCTCCGCGGCCGCGCGCTGGGCTGCCACCTTCAGCGGATCGATCAGGTCGTAGTTGACGCCGGCCTGGTCGTAGGTGAGGGGGGCATTCGCGTTGGCGTTCGATGCGGGGGGCGTGGCTGCAGTCATGGCGCTGGGTCGGGGAGCTGGCGAAAAGCCGTGATTATCCCGTAGACCTCGGCTGCGGCGAACTTCCACGATGTGGCCCGGGGCCGGCAAGCCGCGCATGCCGCCCTGGAACATGCCGCCCTAGACTTCAGACCATGAACAGCCTCGCCACCCTCCTTCCCATTCCCTTGCAGTCGGCCCTGCTGCTGATCGCCTCCAACGTCTTCATGACCTTTGCCTGGTACGGGCACCTGAAGAACATGTCCGGCAAGCCGTGGTTCATCGCCGCCCTGGTGAGCTGGGGCATCGCCCTGTTCGAATACCTGCTGCAGGTGCCTGCTAACCGCATCGGCGCCCAGGCCATGTCCGTGGGGCAGCTCAAGATCCTGCAGGAGGTGATCACGCTCAGCGTGTTCGTGCCGTTTGCGGTGTTCTACCTGGGGCAGCCCTTCAAGACCGACTACATCTGGGCCGGCCTGTGCCTGGTGGGGGCGGCGTATTTCATGTTCAGGGCATGACGACCGGGACCGGACGATGGGGCGCCTGGGCCGATCACTGGCTGATCTTGCGCGCTTCTTCCACCTGGTATTCGAAGTAACGCTGGCCCGAGAAGGCGATGGTGGACATCAGCACCGTGGCGCCCACCATCAGCGACAGGGCCACGCCGATCACCGCGCCCCAGCCGCTGGCCGGCAGCGATTCGCCCGAGGCGGCGCGCGAGGCGTTGAAGCGGGCATGCCACTTCTCGTCCGGCATCAGCCCGTAGACGATGGCCTGCAGCATGGTGCCGGCCACCAGAAAGCCCAGGATGGGAATCAGCAGCCAGGAGAGCTGGTCGTCCTGCCCCAGTTCCTGCACCCGACGCAGGCCCCAGCCTCCCAGAAGCGTAGGCACCAGGTGCAGCCAGCCCCACAGGTCGCCGAGGCCGTAAAGATAGAAGCGGTGCAGCCCCACGGGGCCGCCCAGAAAGGCCGCCCACGTGGCCAGGGTCTTGGAGCGGTAGGGCGTGGCCTTGGGGAGGGCAGAGGCGGCAACAGGCTGGCTGGCGGTGTTCATGGCGGCAGGCGAGGGCTCAGGGCAGGCGGAATTCACACAAACCGGAAGACTCGCACTATAATGCGCGGTTTCCTGGCCTGCGCTGGATCCATTTTGGAGGCCGGCGCGTATCTAAGCGGGCCAGGGAAAGCAATCTATGCCTGCCAGGCGAGTGGTGCGTGATCTGTTCGATGCCGCTGCCGCCTGCAAGCCAAGGCTCTTCGTCCCCGAGTGTCTCCCGGGATGGCGGGTCGCCTGATCAACATTGAAGGACACATCATGGTCGTGATTCGACTCTCTCGCGGCGGCTCCAAGAAGCGCCCGTTCTACAACATCGTCGCTGCTGACTCGCGCAACCGTCGTGACGGCCGCTTCCTGGAGCGCGTGGGCTTCTACAACCCCGTGGCTTCCGGCAACGCCGAATCGCTGCGCGTCGCTTTCGACCGCGTGGACCACTGGGTCAAGAACGGCGCGCAAGTGTCGGACACCGTCACCCGCCTGATCCGTGACGCCAAGAAGGCCGCTCCCGCTGCCTGATCGATGAACGATCGCGTGTCGGCCTCATCGGGTGTTGCCCCGCTCGTGCTGGATGACGGTGTCGTCTGGCCCGAAGATGCAGTAGAGGTCGGCCGCATCGTCGACGCCTGGGGTGTCAAGGGCGGATTCAAGGTCCAGCCCTTTTCATCGGATCCCCAGGCGCTCTTTTGTACCAAGAAATGGTTTTTGCGCCCGGCCGAACAGGCTTCGGGTGCTTTGTCGCGTCCGTCTGCGGCAGGCGCTGCCGCTGTGTCGGCGAAGAAGGCCGGCGCAGGCAAGGCGACCGCTGTCGATGTCTCGGCAGGTGGCCTCAAAAAAGTGCCGCGCCTGAGTCGGCCGCGCTTTCTGCAGGTCAGGCAGGCGCGTGAGCAGGGCGATGTCGTCGTGGTGACCGCCGACGGGCTGGACGACCGCGATCAGGCCGAGGCCCTCAAGGGCGCCAGCGTCTTCGTTTCCCGCTCCGCCTTCCCCACGCCGGACGAGGACGAGTTCTACTGGGTCGACCTCATCGGCCTGGATGTTGTCAACCGTGAGGGCGAGAGCCTGGGTCGGGTGGCAGATCTGCTGGACACCGGTCCGCATTGCGTGCTGCGCTGCGTGAGCGAAGCGGATGCCACCGAGCGCCTGATTCCCTTCGTGTCGGCCTACATCGTCAGCGTGAGCCTGCAGGACAGGCGCATCGTGGCCGACTGGGGGCTGGACTACTGAGCGCGGCGCCAGCCATCGCCCAGGCGGCCGCCCGCAAGATATTCAGACCGAGCCCCGGACCTCGACCATGGCTGTCCGCTTCGACGTCATCACGCTGTTCCCCGAACTGTTTGCGCCCTTTCAGAACATCGGCGTGACGCGCCGCGCCTTCGAGACAGGCGCCGTCGATGTGCGCCTCTGGCCGCTGCGCGACCACGCCGAAGGCACCTACCGTCGCGTGGACGACCGTCCTTTCGGGGGCGGCCCGGGCATGGTGATGCTGGTCGAGCCGCTGCTGCGCTGCCTGTCGGCCATCCGCTCCGATCAGGCGGCGGGCCAGGTGCCGCGTCTGCCCGTCATCCTGTTCAGCCCGGCGGGCAAACCGCTGACACAGTCGCGTGTGCAGTCGCTGGCGGCCGGGCCGGGCGCCGTGCTGGTGTGCGGACGCTACGAGGGCATTGACCAGCGATTCATCGATGCCCATGTGGACGAAGAGCTCAGCATGGGCGATTACGTGCTGTCGGGCGGCGAGTTGCCGGCCCTGACGCTGATCGATGCCGTTGCACGTCTGCAGCCCGGGGTGCTCAACGATGCCGGCTCGCACGAGCAGGACAGTTTTTCCGATGGGCTGCTGGACTGCCCGCACTACAGCCGGCCGGAAGTGCTGAGCTTGCCGGATGCGGCCGATCCGGCGCTGCAGCAGGCCGCGGTGCCGCCCGTGCTGATGTCCGGGCACCACGCCCATATTTCCCGCTGGCGCCGTGAGCAGCAGCTGAGCCTCACGGCCCGTCGTCGCCCCGAGTTGATCGAGGCGGCACGGGCGCGGGGCGAACTTTCGCGTCAGGACGAAGACTTTTTATCCCAACTCACGCTATAATCGGCGGTTTTTCAGATCCTCTACCCGGCTTTTCCTCGGGCGCCTGCCCCGATCGCGGTCATGGACACGTCGTCACTGAACCCTGATCCAGGCGCTTCGGCCCGGTCTGCTGTGGCTGCCCTTGTGGCGTCTGCTGTGGCCGGTCTTTCCATCCTGGCGCGGGCAAGATCATTTAGGAGCCTTTGATGTCCAACATCATCCAGCAGCTCGAGCAAGAAGAAATTGCTCGTCTGAACAAGACCATTCCCTCCTTCGCCCCTGGCGACACCGTGATCGTGTCCGTCAACGTGGTGGAAGGCACCCGCAAGCGCGTCCAGGCCTATGAAGGCGTGGTGATCGCCAAGCGCAACCGTGGCCTGAACTCCAGCTTCATCGTCCGCAAGATCTCCAGCGGTGAAGGCGTGGAACGTACGTTCCAGCTGTACAGCCCGCTGATCGCCGGCATTGAAGTCAAGCGCCGCGGTGACGTCCGTCGCGCCAAGCTGTACTACCTGCGCCAGCGCTCGGGCAAGTCTGCACGCATCAAAGAAAAGCTGCCTGAACCAAGATCAGCCGGGGCGCCGACCCGGTTTTTCGCAGCAAAACAAGCGATTCGCGAGTGCCCAAGGGGCCGGTCGCGGAACTCGCTTCCATCATCAAGCCGCCGTTGCGCAAGCCTCGGCGGCTTTTGTTATGGTGAGGTCATGGCATTCACGATCGATCCACGTGTGGCGCAACTGCTTGGCCACGACGAACACCTCCCTCCCGTCCATCCCGATCGCCTCACCCGCGAGGCGCTGATCCAGCGCTTCCGTCACCCGCCTGTTTGGCAGCCCGATGTCGAGGTCGAACGCTGGTACCGTGCGCCCGATCCCGTGGCCGCGGCAGTGCTGGTGCCCCTGATCATGCGCGATCAGCCGGCCGTGTTGCTGACGCAGCGCACCTCGCACCTCAAGAAGCATGCCGGCCAGATCAGCTTTCCCGGTGGGCGCAGTGAGCCCACCGATGCCGATGCCGTTGCCACGGCGCTGAGAGAGGCGCACGAGGAGGTGGGCCTGGCGCCGGCGCGCGTGGAGGTGCTCGGCAGCATGCCCACCTACACGACGGGCACTGGCTTCGTGGTCACGCCCGTGGTCGGCGTGATTGAGCCTGCGGCGGATGAGGCCGAGCGGCTGCGCCTGCAGGCCGATCCCAGCGAGGTGGACGACATCTTCGAAGTGCCGCTGGGCTTCCTGATGGATCCGCGCTTTCATCAGCGTCGCGCCTTCGATGTGCCCGGCACCAAGCTGGAGTTCTTCTCCATGCCCTGGACGTCTCCCGTCTCCGACAAGGAGTACTTCATCTGGGGCGCGACCGCGGCGATGTTGCGAAATTTATACCGCTTCCTTTCGGCCTGAATCGGGGGTCCTGTTTGGCGGCATCCCGGACAGGCCCGCGGCTATGATCGGACCATGAGCTTTTTCGCCGTGCTCTTTGCCTTGCTGGCAGAGCAGCTCAAGCCCCTGTCGAACCTCAACCCCATCCATCACGGCCTGACCGGATGGGTGCGATGGGCTGGGCGCAACTTCGATGCGGGCGCCGATGTGCATGCGCGCGTCGTGTGGGCCATCACGGTGGTGGCGCCGGCCGCGCTGATGGCGCTGCTGTATGTGATCACCGATCGGTACAGCACCGTGCTGGCGCTCGCACTCGATGTGGGCGTGCTGTACCTGACCCTGGGCTTCCGGCAGTTCAGCCACCATTTCACCGACATCCGCGATGCCCTGGAGGCCGGCCGGGAAGACCGCGCCCGTGAGCTGCTGGCGCATTGGCAGAACCTGGATGCCAGCGAGTTGCCGCGCACCGAGATCCTGCGGCATGTGCTGGAGTATTCGCTGTTGGCGGCCCACCGGCATGTGTTCGGCGTGTTCTTCTGGTTTGTGGCGCTGTCGGCCGTCGGCCTGGGCCCGGCCGGGGCGGTGCTCTATCGCATGGCCGAGTTCGCCAGCCGGTATTGGTCCTACCGCAGCCAGGTGACGGGGGTGTCCACGCACGATCGGCTGATGGGCCTCTCGCAGCAACTGTTTTCCCTGCTGGACCACGTGCCCGCCCGCCTGACGGCCTTCGGTTTCGCGGTGGTCGGCAATTTCGAAGATGCCATCGACGCATGGCGTCGGCATGCCGTGCTGTGGGTGCGGCCCAATGAGGGCACCATCCTGTCCGCTGCCTCCGGTGCGCTGGGCGTGCGCCTGGGTGGCCAGGTGGCGCCCCAGGGGGCCGAGCAGCGCGATGTCAGCCGCACGATCACGCAGGGCGATGCCCCCGATGTGATCCATGCCGAAGGCAGCACCAGCGGTGCGCCGCCGCAGCTGGCTCATCTGCGCAGCGTGGTCGGGCTGATCTGGCGCTCGGTCGTGCTGTGGATGTTGCTGCTGGCGCTGCTGTCGCTGGCCAACAGGGTGGGCTGGGCGGCCTGAAGCTGTCGGCGCTCAGCCTTTCTTCACCCGATCTTGGCAATCGTGCCTTGCGCCGTGGCGCAGATCTTCTCCTGGCCTTGTGCATCGACGCTGAAGACATCGCAGCGGCAGGTCGCCGTGGTCTTGCCGGCATACACCACCGAGGCACGCGCCACGAGCGCCTCGCCCACTGCCGGCCGCAGGTAGTTGATCTTGTATTCCGCCGTCAGCACGGCCACGCCCAATCGGGTGCCGCCTGCAAACGTCAGGGCGTTGTCGGCCAGGTAGCTGAGCACGCCGCCATGCGCAAAGCCGTTCTGCTGGAGCAGATCCTCACGCAAGGGCAGACGCAGCGCCACGACGCCCTCATCCGAAAACGCCGTCAATTCGGTGCCCAGCAGGCGGCTGAAGGCTTGCGTGGCCAGCACCTGCCGGCCCATTTCCAGCATGTCGATCATGTCGGTCTCCTCTGGCCTGCCTTTCGGCAGGGGTGGTTGTTGCCACCGCTTGGCGGCGATGTGGATAAAGAATATTATTCTGGAATATTATTCGGTGTCAAATACGGGCTCATGAAGCAAGCAGGCAAGACAAGTCCTCAGATGACCACCGCAGGCGTGACGTCGGTGCTGGAGCGCGCCTATCCGGGTGCCCGTGCACAGCTCAAGCGCCGCATCCTCAAGGGTGCGCTGGCCTGCTTCAACGAGCACGGCATCGAGGCCACCACCATCGAGCTGATCCTGGCGCGTTGCGAGGCGAGCGTCGGCAATCTCTATCACCACTTCGGCAGCAAGGAAGGCCTGGTGGCCGCCTTGTTTTTTTGCGCGCTGGACGATCAGGCCGCCTTGCTGGATGCCGAGCTGGCCCGCGCAAAGACGCCGCGCGAGGGCGTGGCCGCGCTGGTGCACAGCTATGTGGACTGGGTGACGGCGCAGCCCGAGCTGGCGCGCTTCCTGTTCCAGGCACGCTCTGCCGTGTCGAAGGGGCCGCATGCCAGCGAACTGCAGCAGCGCAACCGTGAGCGCGGCCGGCATGTCACGGCCTGGTTTGCCGCTGAGAACCGGGTGGGTGCACTCAAGGATCTGCCGCGCGAGCTGCTGCTGTCCCTCATCGTCGGGGCGCCGGAGAACTACAGTCGCGCCTGGTTGGCTGGCCGCGTCAAGACGGCGCCCGCGCAGTATCGGGATGTGCTGGCGGATGCGGTGTGGGCTTCCGTGGCCGCCTGACGCAAACCCGTGCAGACACGCAGCGGGCATCAGGTCAGCATGTGCGGGCGTCACGAACAACGCAGGATGCGGGGGCGGACATGAAGATGGGGCAAGGTGATGGATCGGCGTTCAGCAGGCAGCCCAGGGCCGGGGCGAGCCATGCCTGGATGGGGTCCATGGGGTGGTTGGCCATGGCGGCCATCCTGGCTGGCATGAGCGGCTGTGCCGGCTACTCGCCGCGTGCGCGCGTCGACGAGGTGCCCACGCTGTCGGACACCTATCTCTACGCGCGCTTGTACATGAACGCACCGAAGGCGCTGCTCGGCCTGGACGGCTACCAGACCATGGGTTTTGTCATCCAGTGCAGCGATGGCCGCAGCCATGTGCTGCGCTTTGACCGGGATGATCCCATCGTGGTGGTCAAGGCCAGTCCAGCCACCTGCTCATGGCGCGAGATCGTGTACTCGGATGCGGATGGCACAGTGCGCTCGCGCAAGCCGGCGCCGCCCGATGTGTTCAAGGATGTGATCCTGGAAGGCGGCTACAGCTATTACCTCGGGGACTTCCACGCCGAGATGCTGACCTCGGTCGAGAGCGGGCGCCTGCGGACAGAATGGAAGATCAAGGCCATCCGTGACAACTATGAATACACCACCGAGGACCTGTTCAAGGCCTACCCGAACCTCAAGGCCCTGCCCACTGAAAACCGCATGATCCTGCGCAAGCATTCGCCCAAGCCGCAGGGCGTGCCTCGGCCCAAAGGCGTGGACGATTCGGTGGCGATGAGGGGCGCAGGCGGCCTCAGCCCTTCGGTGCGTTGAGCGCCTGCGCCTTGGCCAGCCAGTCGCCGAGCGCCGCCACCATGTCCTGCTGACTGAAGGAGCAGCTTTCTTCGGTGAAGAGTGCCGCGCTTTCAAGCTGGTTGAGGATGCGTTCCAGCACATCGACATAGCGCTGCGGCAGGGCCGGCTCATGGGTGCTGGCTGCATCGCGCCAGTTGCGCGCCAGATCGCTCAGGGGCATGGCACCGCGGGCGAAGTCATCCAGGGTGGCGGGCAGCGTGGAAAGGCGGTCGGACATGGTGATCGGCTGGCTTTTGCGCAGCGGTGAACGGTGATGAAGGTGATGGTTGACGTGGCGGCGCAGGCAGCAGGCCTTGCGGCGGCCCGTCACCAGCGAGGCTGGCTCAGTTCTTCGTACAGGCCCTGGTACAGGCTCAATCGCATGGGGCTGATTTCCCCCCGCTCGACGGCCGCCTGCACGGCGCAGCCCGGCTCCTGCCGGTGGGTGCAGTTGTGAAAGCGGCAGTCGTTCATGTGGCGGGCGATGTCGGGCATCCAGCGCGCCAGCTCGTTGGGCGGGATGTGGTGCATGCCGAACTCCTGGAAGCCCGGCGAATCGATGACGGCGGCGCTGTGCGTGTCGTCCAGCCAGTACCAGTGGCTGGTGGTGGTGGTGTGCCGCCCCGAATTGAGCGCCTGCGAGATCTCGCCCACCTCGGCCTGGGCATGCGGCAGCAAGGTGTTGATCAAGGTGCTCTTGCCGGCGCCCGATGGGCCCAGCACCAGGGTCGCCTTGCCGGCCAGCAAAGGCCCGACCTGGGCGCGTGCGGCCTCGGTCTCCTTCTTGAGCGACAGCTCCACCACCGGGTAGCCCATGGCGCGGTAGGGCGCGAGCCGCTCGCGTGCGGCGGGCGCGCCTGGCAGATCGATCTTGTTGAGCACGATGGTGGCCGGGATGTCGGCCGAGGCCGCGGCGATCAGGGCCCGGGTGAGCTGGGCTTCGCTGAAGACGGGCTCCACCGCGATCCACATCAGCAGCTGATCCAGGTTGGCCGCAAACGACTTGCTGCGCCATTCGTCCTGGCGGTAGAGCAGGGTGCGGCGTTCCTCGACCGCGACGATCACGCCTTCATCGCCGCCATCGAGCGTGTGCTGCCACAGCACGCGGTCGCCCACCACCGCTTCGCTCTTCTTGCCGCGCGGATGGCAGATCAGGCGCTGGCCCTGATCGTCTTCCACCACGACATGGCGGCCGTGCGTGGCCACGACCAGCCCGCTGCTGCACTGGCTGGTGTCCGCCCCCTTGCCGGCCTTGCCGCCACGACGCCCCGCAGGCGCTGCCTGACCGTGGCGCTTCATGCGCTCAAGGCATCCACACGGGCTGCGCAGATGAAGTCGTTGAGGGACAGGCCTTTGACCGAGTGGGTGGACCACGCCAGCGTGCACCGGCCGTAGGCCACCGTCATGTCCGGATGGTGATCCTGTTCGTGCGCGATCCAGGCGACCGCATTGACGAAGGCCATCGTGTGGTGGAAATCAGGGAAGGTGAAGGTGCGGCACAAGGCGCCACCGGGCACCTGGTCATCCACCTGCCAGCCTGCCTGCAGCTGGCTCAGCAACACTGGCCGGTCGGCTGTGGCCAGTGCGTTGCCGCTCTGGTGTGTGCAGCGTTGCAGGTGCAGGGGCTGGGCGTGGCTCGGTGGGGTCGTGGGCATACGGCAATGGCGCGTTGGGTGATGCGGCAGGCTCAGGCATGTGCGGCCATGGCCGCCAGGCGCTCGGAGGCGGGTGGGTGCGAGTAGTAGAAGCGCACGTACATCGGATCCGGGGTGAGCGTGGACGAGTTGTCCTTGTACAGCTTGATCAGGGCCATGGCCAGGTCCTTGCCGCTGGCCTGACGGCAGGCATAGGCATCGGCCTCGTACTCGTCGCGGCGCGAGAAGTACGAGAACACCGGCGAGACGAAGAAGAGCACCGGCGGCAGCGCCAGCATGAACAGGATGATGGCCAGGGCATCGTTCGAGGCCGTGAGGTTGGGTGTGACGCCCAGGCCCATGTAGAAGAAGAACTGGCGCGACAGCCAGCCCAGCAGCGCAAAGCCGACGAGGCTGAGCACGAACATCATCACCATGCGCTTGAGCACGTGCTTGTGCTTGAAGTGGCCCAGCTCATGCGCGAGCACGGCTTCGACCTCGCCATGCGTGAGCTTGCTCAGCAGCGTGTCGAAGAAGACCACGCGCTTGGCCGCGCCCAGGCCGGTGAAGTAGGCATTGGCATGCGCCGAGCGGCGGCTGCCGTCCATCACGAAGAAGCCCTTGGCCTTGAAGCCGCAGCGCTGCATCAGGTTCTGGATGCGGCTGGCCAGCGTGTCGTCCTGCAGGGGCTCGAACTTGTTGAACAGCGGCGCGATGAAGATGGGAAAGATCACCATCAGCAGCAGGCTGAAGCCCACCCACACGCCCCAGGCCCACAGCCACCACGTCTGGCCGGCCGCGCCCATAAGCCACAGGATCAGGGCGGCGATCGGTGCGCCGATGACCACGCCCACCAGCGTCTGCTTGATCTGGTCGCCGATCCACATGCCCCAGGTCATGCGGTTGAAGCCGTGGCGCTGTTCGATGCGGAAGGTGTTCCAGGCGTCCAGCGGCAACTCGATGAGCGCGCCGATGGCCGTGAAGGCGCCCAGCAAGGCAAGTTGGTAGGCCAGATCGCCGAAGCCGGGCTGCACCGCATCGCGCACGAGCTGGTTGAGCAGGCTCAGACCACCCAGCAGCGTCCAGCCCAGCAGCACCGCGGTGCTCAGGGCCGTGCTCAGCATGCCGAAGCGCAGCTTGTCGAGCGTGTAGCGGGCGGCGCGCTGGTGGCTGCGCAGGGTCACGTCGCCGGCGAAGGCGGCCGGCACGGCGCCCTGGTGCTGCGCCACGTGGCGGGCCTGGCGGCTGTCCAGCCAGAACTTGGTCAGCAGGGAGGCCACGACGAAGGCCGCAAAAAGCAGGGTCAGGTCACTGGATTGCATGGCCGCCAGTGTACGTTTGCCGCACAATCCGGCGATCTGCCGCTGGCGCAAAAACCCTGATTCCCCCCCACGATGAGCGACTCCCTGCCTCCTTCCGGCCCCACGCCCGACGCGCCTACCCTGGCCCGCAGCGATCTGAACCTGATCTGGATTGACCTCGAAATGACCGGGCTCAAGCCGGACAGCGACCGCATCATCGAGATCGCCGTGGTGGTGACGTCTCCCGATCTGAGCATCCGTGTCGAAGGTCCGGTGTTCGCCATCCACCAGTCGGACGAGGCGCTCAACGCGATGGACGCCTGGAACAAGGGCACGCATGGCAAGAGCGGCCTGATCGACCGGGTCAAGGCCTCCACGGTGGATGAAGACGAGGCGGCCCAGGCCGTCATCGCGTTCCTCAAGACCTATGTGGGCGCCAACAAGTCGCCCATGTGCGGCAATTCCATCTGCCAGGACCGGCGCTTTCTGGCGCGCTACATGCCCACGCTGGAGGCCTTCTTCCACTATCGCAACCTGGATGTCAGCACCCTCAAGGAGCTGGCGCGGCGCTGGAAGCCCGGGCTGATCGAAGGCTTCAAGAAGGCGCAAAAGCACACGGCGATGGCCGACATCCACGAGTCCATCGACGAGCTGGCGTATTACCGCGAACACTTCCTGGTGAAGTGAGATGGGCGACGGGCACACCTTGAAGACCGTCCGCTTCGATCTGCCGATGGAAGCGGGCATCGTGGACCACCCGCGACCGGACCGGCTGGAGCAGGGCAACCCGCGTCGCGAGACGTGGTCCTTGTACGAATCCGCCGATGGTGTGACGACGGCTGGCATCTGGGCCTGCGAGGTCGGCCGCTGGCGCATCGTGTTTCCGCCGGGCAAGGAGGAATACTTCTTCGTGCTCGAAGGTCATGTGCGGCTGCACGACCGCGAGGGCGGGTTTGTTAACGTGGTGGCGGGGCAGGGCGCGGTGATTCCGGCGGGCTTTGAGGGCGCGTTCGAGGTGATCGAGCCGGTGCGCAAGCACTTCGTGGTGATCGAGCGCTGAAGGGCAGCGGCCTGAGCGGTGGGGCGCGACGGTCGCCACCACGGTGCAGCCAAGCCAGTTCAGGCCGCCCAACGTGCGCGCCACGCCGCCACCGCATGGCCAAGCCACTCGCCGCGTGTCTGGCCCGGCACGGTCACCTCCAGCATGCGGCCGGCGGCCTGCAGCGCTGCCAGCGGGTCACCCAGATCCAGCGGTTGCGCACCGTTTTGCTTGGAGAGCTTTTCGCCGTTGTCGCCCAGCACCAGCGGCGTGTGCAGGTAGGCCGGCGTGGGCACGCCCAGCCAGCGCTGTAGCAGGATCTGGCGGGGTGTGTTGTCGCACAGGTCCTCGCCGCGCACGACATGGGTGATGCCTTGCTCCGCGTCATCCACCACCACCGCCAATTGATAGGGCCACAGCCCATCGGCGCGCTTGATGACGAAATCACCCACGGCGGTGGCGAGGTGCTGGCTTTGATTCGCCCAGGCGGCGGTCATGCCAGGTGATGAGGTCGTGCGGCGCCTCGGGCACTTGCAGGCGCCAGGCGCGCGCGGGCTTGCCGTGCAGGCCGCCGTTTGCAGGGCGGCAGGTGCCGGGGTAGACCAGATCTCCATGCCGAGGCTTGACGCGGCCCAGTGCTTCATTGGCCTGCGCGATGTCGGCACGGGTGCAGCCGCAGGGGTAGGCGTGGCCGGAAGCGATCAGGCGGTCGAGCGCCTCGCGGTACAAGCGCTGCCCGCCGGCTTTGGTAGACCGGCGGGGCGTCCGGCACGCAGACCGCACATCGCCAACTGACCCAGGATGATCTGATCGGCGCCCGGCACGCAGCGCGGGCGCGTCCACGTCCTCGATGCGGATCAGCCATTGGCCGTCATGCGCGCGTGCATCCAGCCAACTGGCCAGCGCGGCCACGAGCGAGCCGGCATGCAGCTGGCCGGTGGGCGAGGGCGCGAAGCGGCCGACATACGTGCTCACAGGATCAGCCCTTCATGCAGATCCAGCAGGGCACAGCGCGTGGCCGGGCTGGCCAGTTGATGCAGCCACCAGGTCAGCGCCATGCCGGGCTGGCCGTTGGCCTGGCGCCAGGCGTAGTGGGGGCGCGAGATGCGCGGCGGGCTGTCCACCGCCTTGAGCACCAGCCGGCCGCTGGCGATGTGCGGCCGCACCATCGGCTCGGGCAGGAAGCCGCAGCCGATGCCGCGCAGTTGCGCTTCCAGCTTGGCCGCCATGGAGGGCACGGTCAGCACGTCCTGACCGGGCAGGATGCCCACGGTGACCGGATCCAGCGCCCGCGCGGTATCGGCCACGGCGATGATGCGGTGTTCGGCCAGCGTGGCCGTTGACAGCGGCTCGGGCGCCTTGCGCCAGCGGGTGGTGGGGCGCCACCGTCAGCACGAAGGGGTATTCGCCCAGCGGCTCCAGGCGCACATCGGGGCTGCCGGCGCGCTCGGCGCCCACGCCGATGGCCAGATCGGCCTGACCCAGGGCCAGCGATTCCCAGGTGCCGGTCATCACCTCGCTGCGCATGCGCAGCCGGGTGGGCGGCTTGAGCTGGTAGAAGGCCTCGATCAGGTCGAAGACGGCATGCGGCGCAATCGCCTTGTCCACGGCGATGGTCAGCTCCGCCTCCCAGCCCGAGGCCACGCGCTGCACGCGGTTGGCCACGGCGCTCATCTGCTGCAGCAGCAACTGGCCTTCGCGCAGCAGCTCTTCACCGGCGGCGGTGAGCCGGGCCTGGCGGCTGCGCCGGTCGAACAGCAGCACGTCCAGCGCGTCTTCCAGCTGGCGCACGCTGTAGGTCAGCGCCGAGGGCACCTTGCCCAGTTCCCGCGCGGCCGCCGCAAAGCTGCCGGTGCGGGCGATGGTCACCATCATCTGGAGCGCTTCAGGGGAGAGAGCGTGGCTGCGGTCCTGCATGGCAAAAAGCGGGGATGGTCGACTGGGCGTTCAAATTCCTTGAATGATGCCATCAGTCCGTCTCAGCCGCCCGGCCGGTATCGCCGCCTACAGTGAAGCCATGCCATCGAACACGACGGCACCACAAGTCACCCGAAAGGAGCCCATCATGCTGACCCTGCGCAAGTCCGAAGAACGTGGTTATGCCGACCATGGCTGGCTGCAGAGCTATCACAGCTTCTCGTTTGCTGACTACTACGATCAGAAGCACATGGGCTTTGGCCCGCTGCGCGTGATCAACGACGACGTGGTGGCGCCCGGCCGCGGCTTCGGCATGCACGGCCACCGCGACATGGAGATCGTCACCTACGTGCTGCAAGGCGCGCTCTCGCACAAGGACAGCCTGGGCAATGGCGCCACCATCCTGCCGGGCGATGTGCAGCGCATGAGCGCCGGCAAGGGCATCCTGCACAGCGAGTTCAACGAGGAAGCCAGCCAGCCCACGCACCTGCTGCAGATCTGGATCGAGCCCACCGAAAAGGGCCTGCGCCCGAGCTACGAGCAGAAGAACTTCACGGCCGATGACAAGCGGGGCCAGCTTCGCCTGGTGGCCTCCAACGATGGCCGCGAAGGCTCGGTGACCATCCATGCCGATGCCAGCCTGCGCGTGGGCCTCTTCGATGGCGATGAGCAGGCCGAGGTGGCGCTGGATCCGTCACGCAAGGCCTATGTGCACGTGGCCCGCGGCGAGGTGGTGGTCAATGGCCAGACGCTGAAGGCGGGTGATGCGGCCAAGCTCGAAGGCGAGTCGCGGCTGAGCATCGGACAGGGCCGCGAGGCCGAGGTGCTGGTGTTCGATCTGGCCGCCTGAACGGACACGTGGCGGCGCGGGGCCTGGACATGAGCGCGACGTGCTGGCCACCCCGTCCTGCCGATGCCCCGCTGGCTTCAGCTCTGCTGGGCTTCCAGCGTGTAGGCGGCGTGTTCGTCCTGGCCCAGGGTCTCGACCAGCCAGGGCAGGGCCTCGGCCAGCCGGTCGTACAGCGTCCAGGGCGGGTTGATGATGAACATGCCGCTGCCGAAGAGGCCGACGCCGTCGCGCTCTGCCGCCTTGACGCGCATGGTGGCCAGCAGCCAGTCCACCTTGGGCAACTCGGCCGCCAGGCGCTTGAGCTGGGCCGGGAACTGCTGCGATTCGCGGCGCGCCACTTCGGGGTACCAGATCGCGTAGGTGCCGGTGGGGAACTTGGCCACCGCGTCCTTCAGCGTCTGCAGGACGCGGCGGTAGTCGTCCTTGTTTTCATAGGGTGGATCGACGTGGACCAGTCCGCGACGCGGGGGCGGCGGCAGGCAGCCCTTGAGGCCGGCAAAGCCGTCGAGCGCCTGGATGCTGATGCCGCGCCGCACCGAGGCGAAATGCTGCTCCAGCAGCTTGATCTCGGTGGGGTGCAGCTCGAACAGACGCAGGTGGTCGCCCTCGCGGAGCATCTGCGCGGCGATCTGCGGGGAGCCGGGATACCAGTGCAGCTCATCGCCCTGGTTGACGGCCGCGACCTGCTTGAGGAAGGCCGTGACCGCCTCGGGCGGCAGATTGGATTTGTCCGCAGATTTGCCCGTCTTGCGCAGCGGCCACAAGGTGGCGATGCCGCTGGCCGATTCGCCGCTCTTGGTGGCGTAGCCGCTGGTCAGGTCGTACAGGCCGCCGCCGGCATGGGTGTCGACCACCCAGAAAGGTTTGTCTTTGTGCAGCAGGTGCTCAAGCAACTGCACCAGAACCATGTGCTTGAGCACATCGGCATGGTTGCCCGCGTGGAAGCCGTGTCGGTAACTGAACATGTGCCTAGTGTATGTGCTTGGCCTGCTGCCTGATCGTTTTCATTCCTGCCGATGCCGGCAGGCCCACCGTCGCCGGGCCCCGCGCCCGCACCGTGCTGACCACGTGTTCAGACCACGTGTTTGTGCGGAGCCCGCGTCGACAAAGTCGCCACTACATTCGCGGCTTGAATTTCCGAGAAGAAAGCCTCTCATGACTGCAAGCAATGCTTCGCGCCCCGTCCGACTGCTGGCCATCGCTGCCAGCTCGCGCACCGGCTCCTACAACCGCCAGCTGATCGAGCTGGCCGCCCGCAAGGCGCAGGCCCAAGGCGCGCAAGTCACCCTGGTCGATCTGCGTGAACTCGACATGCCGCTGTACGACGAGGATTGGGCCACGGCCAACGGCAAGCCGGCCGGTGCCCTGCGCCTGCGCGAGTTGTTCGCCACGCACGACGGGCTGCTGCTGTCCAGCCCCGAGTACAACGCCTTGCCCACGCCGCTGCTGCTCAACAGCTTCGACTGGCTTTCGACCGTGGGCGCCGAGGGTGATCTGCCCAGCGGCACCGGTGCCACCGCCGGCCTGCCCGTGGGCCTGATGGCCGCATCGCCGGGCGCATTGGGCGGCATCCGCGCTTTGCCCATGGTGCGCACGTATCTGAGCACCAACTTCGCGATGGTGGTGGTGCCGGAGCAACTGGCGCTGCCGCTGGCGGATCAACAACTGATCGACCCCGCCGGGCTGCAAAAGCCCGATCTGGACAAGGTGCTCGACCGACTGGTGGCTGCGGTGATCCGTCAGGCGCAGTGGCGGCTGTCGGCGGCCTGATCTGCACGGGCGGGCCGGCGGCGATCGCAGGCCAGCGACCCGGGGTGTTCACTTCACCGGCGGCGGAATGTCGACGGGATCCAGGAAGGCACGCAACACCTTCAAGGTGGTCTGCGGATCCTCTTCCTGAGGCAGGTGGCCCAGGCTGGGGAAGGTCACGAGCCGGCATTGCGGGATGTCACGGCAGAACAGCTTGCCTTGATCGGGCGAGATCATCTCGTCCTTCTCGCCCCACATGACCAGCGTGGGCTGCTGCACGCGGCCGATCAGCGCGGCGTTCGATCCGAACTGCGCCTGGTCCATGCGCTGGAACAGCGCGCGGCGGTTGCCCACGCGCAGATTGAGTTCGAAGTAGCGGTCGACCTTTTCCTGCGTGGCCTTGGACTGGTCGCCAAACACGCTGCGCACGCTCACCTCCACCAGCGAGCGCGGCAGGATGCGCTCTGAGATCCAGCGCAGGCCGCGCATGGAGGCGATCTGGAAGGCAATGGGCATCGACAGCACCGAGGGCTGGTAGCCATCGGAATCGATCAGCACCAGCTTGCGCACCCGCTCGGGCGCGAGCACGGCGGTCTGCCAGGCGATCTCGCCACCCAGGGCATTGCCGACCAGGATCACGTGCCGCACATTGAGTGCATCGAGCAGGCGCAGCACGAAGCGCGTGTAGGCATCGATGCGGTAGTCGCCCTGCGGGCTGGGGCCCGTCAGGCCGAAGCCGGGCAAGTCGACCGTGATGACGCGGCGCTTGTCGTCCAGCTCCGTCTGCCAGGCTTCATACGTGTGCAGGCTTGACGACATCCCGTGCAGCATCAGCAGCGGGTTGGGGTCGTCGCGCGGACCGGTGTCCCGGATGTGGACCTGCATGCCGTCCAGCTCGATGAAGCTGGAAGGCGAGGGCGCCCAGCGCGCCACGAGTTGACCGAGCTGCCGGTCGGGCTCCCAGGTCGCGGCGACCACCATGGCCACCACGATGCCCAGGACGATGGCGCTCCACCACAGTCTGTTCAGCCAGTTCATGCGCGCATCATAAGTGGCGCACGCACCGGGCCGTCAGGCCACGCTCTTCTTCGCGGCGGCTTCCCCACGGGGCTGGTTCATCTTGCGCAGCTGGCGCATCACCAGGGTCTGATAGCTGGCGCCCAGCAGGCGGATCACCTTGTCCAGGAACTTGGCGTCGTTGCCGACCAGCACGCGGCGCGCGTTCTTCTCGACGGCGGCCAGAATCTGCTGCGCAGCCGATTCGGCCGTGGTCACGTTGATCAGCTTGTTGGCCTGGCGCTTGTGGGCCTCGACGCTCTTGCCGGTGAGCTTTTCCATCACCGGATCCACCTTGCCGGCCATCGCGATGTTGGTGGCGATGCCGCCCGGGTGCACGCAGGTGGCGCTCACGGGGGCGCCTTCCAGCTCCAGCTCCATGCGCAGGGCTTCGGTGAAGCCGCGCACGCCGAACTTGCTGGCGTTGTAGGCGGCCTGCGTGGGCACGGCCATCAGTCCGAACAGGCTGGAGGTGTTGATGACGTGGCCATCGCCCGAGGCCTTGAGGTGCGGCAGGAAGGCCTGCGTGCCGTAGACCACGCCCCAGAAGTTGATGCCCATGATCCACTCGAAGTCGCTGATCTTCATGTGCTCGATCGGGGCGGTCAGGGCCACGCCGGCATTGTTGAAGATCAGGTTGACCTTGCCGTGGTCGCGCACGACCTGGTCGGCCCAGGCGTACACGGCCTCACGGTTGGACACGTCGAGCTTTTGCACCGTCACCTTGACGCCGTGCTTGCCGGCCAGCTCGGCCGTCTTGACCAGCTCGCCTTCGTTGACGTCGCTGATCGCGAGGTGACAGCCGCGGCGGGCCAGTTCGATGGCCAGGGTGCGGCCCATGCCGGAGGCGGCGCCGGTGATGGCGGCGACCTTGTTCTGGAATGATTTCATGGCTGTCTCCTCGGTAGGTTGGGGCGGTGAGGTGGTGGCGTGGGCCGGGTCTTGTGATGTCAGCGGGTCACGCGGGCGATGAACTGCCCGCATTCCTTGAGCGTCTGGCGTGCCTCGGGCAGCATCAGCATGGTGGGCCACACATGCGGCATCTTGGCCTTGAGGTGCAGCTCGCTTTGCACGCCTTGCTTTTGCGCACGCTCATGCAGGCGCGTCGAGTCGGCCAGCAGGATCTCGTGCTTGCTGGCGTGGATCATCAGCGGCGGCAGGCCCTTGAGATCTGCAAACAGCGGCGAGGCCAGCGGCGTGTTCGAGGGCTTGCCGGCCAGGTACATGGCGGCGGCCTCCGGCAGCGATTCGGGGTTGAACATCACGTCTGCATTGGCCAGCGTCTTCATCGTCTCGCCGGAGCACGACAGATCGCTCCATGGCGAGAACAGCACGGCACCGGCGGGCATGGGCAGCCCCTGATCGCGCGAGGCCACCAGGCAGGCCAGGGCCAGGCCACCGCCGGCCGAATCGCCACCGAACACCACCTCTTCAGGCTTGATGCCCTGGCGCAGCAGCTCCTTCCACCAGGCCACGGCATCATCGACCGCGGCGGGGAAGACGTTCTCGGGTGCCATGCGGTAATCGACCGACAGCACGCGCGCATCGGCCGTGCGGGCCAGGTAGGCGCAGGTGGGGCGGTGCGTTTCCAGGCCGCAGAAGAAGTAGCCGCCGCCATGGAAGTACAGCACCGTGCGCTTGGGCTTGGCCACGCTCAGCCATTCGGCCGAACACAGCGCGCTGGCAGGCTGCGCGGCCACCGGCGTGTGCAGGATCTCCTTGGGGGGCGGCGGATACCGCTTGGCCATCTTGTTGACCATGTGACGTGCCTTGTGCACGTTCAGGGGACCACGTCCTGCGCGCTTGAACTGGTAGCGCAGGACCATGTTGGCGATCGTGGATTGAATGCTCATGCGCGCTCGGTGAAATACTTGTTGAGCTTGAAGCGACGGGTCTTCAGACGGTAGGCAAATGTAAACCCTGGCCACAGCGTCGTGTTGCGGCCCTTGTCATTGATGTACCAGCTCTTGCAGCCGGAGTTCCAGACGGTGCGCTGCAGCTCGTTCTGGACCTTGTCGATGAAGCGGGCCTGCGCCTGGGGCTTCACATCCAGCGCCTTGATGCGGCGCTCCTTCATGGTCTTGATGGCCTCGCAGATGTAGTGCGCCTGCGATTCGATCATGAACACCATGGAGTTGTGGCCCAGGCCCGTGTTGGGCCCCATCATGATGAAGAAGTTGGGGAAGCCCGCGACGTTCATGCCCATGTAGGCCTCGGGCCCGTCCTTCCACACGTCGGCCAAGTCCTGGCCACCCTTGCCATACACGGTCTTGGGCGGGATCGGGTCCTGCACCTTGAAGCCGGTGCCAAAGATGATGGCGTCGACCTCGTAGCTGTGACCCTTGTTGTCGACCACGCCACGCGCCGTCACTTCCTTGACCCCATCGGTGATGACGTCGACATTGGTGCGCGCCAGCGCCGGGTAGTACTCGTTGGAGATCAGCAGGCGCTTGCAGCCGGGCGTGTAGTCGGGCGTGAGCTTCTTGCGCAGCTCGGGATCCTTCGTGGCCTGGGCGATCTTGTGCTTGGCCACCTTGGCCACCAGGCCCATCCATTCAGGCTTGAACTTGAAGGCCAGAAAGCGCAGCTCCAGCGTCCAGTACAGCTTGATGCGGGCCAGGCGCTGGCGCCACGGGTTCATCGAGAAGTCGAGCTTTTCGTCTTCGCGGATGGGGCGGTCCATCTTGGGCACCACCCACGGGGCCGTGCGCTGGAAGTAGTAGAGCTGATCGACCTTGGGCGCGATCGCCGGCACGAACTGGATGGCGCTGGCGCCGCTGCCGATCACGGCCACGCGCTTGCCCGTCAGATCGTAATCGTGATTCCACGTGGCGGAATGGAAGGTGGTGCCTTCGAACTTGTCCAGGCCATGGATGTTCGGGATCGACGGGTTGCTCAGGCCCCCCATGCCGGACACCAGGATCTCGCTTTCGAACACGCGGCCGTCATCGGCCTGGATCACCCACAGCTTGCGGGCTTCGTCGTAGCGAGCGCCGTTCAGGTTGGCGTTGAAGCGGCAGTGGCGCAGCAGGTCGTACTTCTGGGCCACATGGCGCAGATAGGCAAAGATCTCCGGCTGCGGCGCGTACATGCGCGACCAGTTCGGGTTCGGCTCGAACGAGAAGGAGTACAGGTGCGATTCCACATCGCAGGCGCAGCCGGGGTAGGTGTTGTCACGCCAGGTGCCGCCGACCTCACCGGCGCGCTCGAGCAGCACGAAATCCTCTTCGCCCATGGCGCGCAGCTTCACGCCCATGCACAGGCCCGGAAAAGCCGGTGCCCACCACGATGATGCGGTGGCGCTCGACGCCCGGGCTGGCCTTGCCCGCCATCGAAGGCTGCTTGAACTCGTTCGGTCTCATCTACTGTGTCTCCTCGGTTGCCACCTTGATTTGTGACAAGATTTCTTGTCAGAATAACTTTGACAATAGATCATGTCAATATAGGGTCTGCCATGGACGCATCAAATTCCGACTCCTCCCCCGCGAACAAGCGCCGCTACGGCGGCGTGCTGCCCGAAGAGCGCCAGCGCCTGCGCCGCGCCAAGCTGATCGAAGGCGCGCTGGAGGTGTTCGGGACCAAGGGCTTCCATGCCACCACGGTGCGCGAGGTGTGCGTGGCCGCGCACCTGACGGAGCGCTACTTCTACGAATCCTTCAAGACGCTGCCCCAGCTCTTCCTGGCCACCTACGTCGAGCTGCGGGAACAGCTCATGGGCCTGACGCTGGCCGCGCTGGCCAAATCCGAGCAGACGCCGCTGGGCATGCTGGAGCCGGCCATGCGCGTGTTCCTCGAGTTCATCCGCGATGACCCGCGGCGCGGGCGGATCATGCTGATCGACTCGCTGGGCGTGAACGACGAGGTGGCGGCCATGAGCGGGGCCACCGCGCGCGATTACTCGTCGATGATGCGGCAGCACCTGCACCTGCTGGTGCCGCGCAGGCCAGGCGGATGCCGTCAGCCTCGACCTGCTGGCCGACGGCATGATCGGCCTGAACGTGCTGCTGGCCTCGCGTTGGATGCAGGACGGCTTCAATGAGCCGATCGACACGGTGGTGCGGACCAATCTGCTGCCGTATCGGGGCCTGCTGGCGCTGGTGGCGCGGGAAGGCTGATCGTCCGGATCCGCCGGTTTCTGCACAGGGAACGTGCCCAGGCCCGGAATCTGCCTCCGGCCTTCTTAAAATGCCCGGATGCCCTTCGTTCACCTGCGCTCCCACACCGAATTTTCCGTCGTCGACGGCACCGTCCGGATCGACGATCTGGTCAAGGCCGCGGCCAAGGACAATCAACCGGCCGTAGCCGTCACCGACCTGAGCAACCTCTTCGGGGCGCTCAAGCTGTACAAGGCCGCGCAGAAGAAAGGCGTGCAGCCCATCATCGGGGCCGATGTGTGGCTGGAACCCGAAGAGGCCGGCAAGGCGCCGACGCGCCTGTTGTTGATCATCCAGAACCGCCAGGGTTATCTGCGCCTGAGCGAGCTGCTCGGCGAGGCCTGGACGGCGCCGGGCCAGCGCTCGCATGCCTGGGTCAACTGGGCCTCGCTCACCGAGCGCAATGAAGGGTTGATCTGCCTCTCGGGTGCCGAAGGCGGGCTGGTCGGGCAGGCCCTGTTGATGGGCGATGTGGCCAAGGCCGAAGCGCAGGCGCGCAAGCTGGCCGAGGTCTTTCCCAACCGCTTCTACATCGAGCTGCAGCGCGCGGGCCATGCGACCAACGAACCGTACATCCGCGCCGCCGTGCCCTTGGCCGCGCGGTTGAAGCTGCCCGTGGTGGCCACGCATCCCATCCAGTTTCAGACCCCGGACGACTTCGAGGCCCACGAGGCGCGCGTGTGCATCGCCGAAGGCGAGACGTTGGGCAATCCCAAGCGCATCAAGCGCTTCACCAAGGAGCAGTACTTCAAGACCACGGCGCAGATGGAGGCGCTGTTCGCAGACATCCCTTCGGCCCTGGCCAACACGGTGGCCATCGCCCGCCGCTGCGCGCTGACCCTGGTGCTGGGCAAGCCGCAGCTGCCCAACTTCCCGACGCCCATCATGCCCAATGGCGAGCCCCAGCCCATGGAAGACTTCTTCCGCGAGCTCTCGCACAAGGGCCTGGAAGAGCGGCTGCTGCACCTCTTCCCCAAGGAGGAAGAGCGCAACGCCGAACGCCCGCGCTATGTCGAGCGCCTGGACTTCGAGATCAACACGATCCTGAAGATGGGCTTTCCCGGCTACTTCCTCATCGTGCAGGACTTCATCAACTGGGCCAAGGACAACGGCTGCCCGGTGGGGCCGGGCCGGGGCTCCGGTGCCGGCTCGCTGGTGGCCTATGCGCTCAAGATCACCGATCTGGATCCCCTCAAGTACAACCTGCTGTTCGAGCGCTTCCTGAACCCCGAGCGGGTCTCCATGCCCGACTTCGACATCGACTTCTGCCAGGGCAACCGCGACCGCGTCATCGATTACGTGAAGGACCGCTACGGCCGCGAAGCCGTCTCGCAGATCGCCACCTTCGGCACCATGGCCGCCAAGGCCGCGTTGCGCGACGTGGGCCGGGTGCTGGGCATGGGCTATGGCCATGTGGACAGCATCGCCAAGCTGATCCCCGCACCGCCCGGCAAGACGGTGACCCTGGCCAAGGTGCCCGAGAACCCCGACCCTGGCGTCATCTACGCGCGCAAGGAAGCGCCCGAACTGGAAGAGCGCGAGAAGGCCGAAGAAGAGGTCGCCTCACTGCTGGAGCTGGCCGAGCGTGTCGAAGGCATGGTGCGCAACATCGGCATGCACGCAGGTGGCGTGCTGATCGCCCCGGGCAAGATCACCGACTTCTGCCCGCTGTACATGCAGCCCGGCAGCGAAAGCGCCGTCAGCCAGTACGACAAGGACGACGTCGAAGCCATCGGCCTGGTGAAGTTCGACTTCCTGGGCCTGGCCACGCTGACCATCCTGGAGCTGGCCAAGGACTACATCATCGCGCGGCACCCGGATCAGAAGGACTTCGATTTCGCGAAGATCCCGCTGGACGATGCGAAGTCGTACAAGCTGCTGTCCGAAGGCAAGACGGTGGCCGTGTTCCAGCTGGAATCCCGCGGGATGCAAGGCATGCTGCGCGATGCCAAACCCAGCGTCTTCGAGGACATCATCGCCCTGGTGGCGCTGTACCGCCCGGGCCCGATGGACCTGATCCCCTCGTTCTGCGCGCGCAAGCACGGGCGCGAAGAGGTGGAGTACCTGCATCCCCTGATGAGCTCGGTGCTGGAGGAGACCTACGGCATCATGGTCTACCAGGAGCAGGTGATGCAGGTGGCGCAGATCGTGGGCGGCTACTCGCTCGGCGGCGCCGACTTGCTGCGCCGCGCCATGGGCAAGAAGAAGGTCGAGGAGATGCAGCACCACCGCGCGATCTTCGCGGAAGGTGCTGCCAAGAACGGCATCAGCAAGCAGCTGGCCGACGAGATCTTCGACTTGATGGAGAAGTTCGCCGGCTACGGCTTCAACAAGTCGCACGCGGCGGCCTATGCCCTGCTGGCCTATCACACGGCCTGGCTCAAGGCCCACTACACCTCTGAATTCTTCTCAGGGAACATGAGCGTGTCGAGTGACGACACGGACAAGCTCAAGATCTTCCACGACGACGCCACGCAGAATTTCGGCATCACCTTCACGCCGCCAGACGTGAACCAGGGCGAGTGGCGCTTCATCCCGACGGGCGACAAGTCCATCTGTTATGCGCCTGGGTGCCGTCAAGGGCACGGGGCAAGGCGCCATCGAGGCCATCGTGGCCGAGCGCAAGGCCAACGGTCCGTTCAAGAGCTTCTTCGATTTCTGCGCGCGCGTGGACCGCAAGCTGGTCAACAAGCGCGTGGTCGAAGCGCTGATCAAGGCGGGCGCGTTTGACTCACTGGAACCGCACCGCGCGGGCCTGCTGGCCAGTGTTCGCTGGCCTTCGAATATGCCGACAACCTCGCGGCCAACGCCGACCAGGGCGGCCTGTTCGACTTCGGCGACAGCCATGCGGCCTCGACCAACGAGCCCGAACTGGTGCCGACCGATCCATGGTCGTTGAAAGAGCGGCTGTCACTGGAAAAGACCGCCATCGGCTTCTACCTGACGGGTCACCTGTTCGACGAAGCCGAAAGCGAAGTGCGGCGCTTTGCCAAGCAGCGCATCGCCGATCTGAAGGACAGCCGCGACCCGCAGGTGGTGACCGGCATCATCAGCGACCTGCGCGTCATCAACGGACAGCGCGGCCGGGTCGCCATCTTCAAGCTCGACGACAAGAGCGAGACCATCGAAGCCGTGGCCAACCAGGACACGCTGGATGCCAACAAGGACCTGCTCAAGGACGACGAACTCGTCATCATCCAGGGCAAGGTGCAGACGGATCGATTCTCCGGCGGGCTGCGCCTGAACGTGCAGCAGGTGATGAGCCTGGCGGCCGCGCGCTGCCGTTACGCCCGCTTCGTGCGCGTCGAAGCGAAGGACCAGAAGCTGCCCGTGGCCGAAGTGCTGCGCGAGTTCCCGGCGCGGCGCATCGAGGCGCCGCAGCCCGATCTGCCCGACTCGGTGCAGGGCCTGCCCATCCGTGTGGTGGTCGAGCGCAAGCAGGGAGAACTTGCGGCCCGTGGTGAACTGGAGCTGGGTGAGAGCGCCCGCCTGTTCCCCAGCGATCAGGCGATCGACCGCTTCAAGGAGTTGGTGCCGCAGGGGCGGGTGGCGGTGGTGTACGGGGAAGGCTGAGTGGAGGGGCTGCAGCGTCACTGCGCCAGTTGCGGCTGACGCGCCTGCAGCCCGAAGACGCGCACATCGGCCGAGCCGACGTTCAGGCCCAGGATCCGGAAGAACGGGTCTACCACCACCTTCAGGATGCTGGACAACAGACTGGTGATGGGCTGAAGCAGCGGCCCGAAATCGAATGAAACGGCCTCGTTGAACAGCCCGAACTTGATGTTGCCGATGTTGAAGAGGTTCTCCAGGGAGCCGGAAATCTGGCCGCTGGCGTTCGAGTAATACGGCAGGTTGTCCTGAACGGGGTTGGGCACCTTGATGGGCACATTGGTGAAGCTCAACAGGATGTCGTTGGTGTTGGTGCCGATGGAAACGACCCGTACCCCGAGGATCTTCAATGCGGCCGGGCCATCACCCGCCGTGTTGGTGATGCGCATGGTGGCCACGCCCGTGTTGACGCCCAGGTCGACGGTGGTGGTGCCCGGTGCCACCTCGATGTAGTTGGGACGCGCGACGGCGGGGGCCACAACCAGCGCCACGCGGAAATCCAGGCTGAACAAGGCGTTGAGGAAGCTCAGGAAGTTGGTCGACACGTTGATGCCCAGCTCCGTGTTGTCCACGCGGGCCTGCGTGCAGTACTGACCCGTCACCGAGGACTTGCCTGCCGGCCCCAGCGCCAGCTTGGACGCCTTGCCCATCGTCAGGTCGATGCCGAAGGACTTGCCCAGCACGCCTGTGCTGAAGTTGAACTTGCTCTGCGTGGCGCCCACCCGCAGCGAGGTGGTCAGCAGGTCGAGGAAGCCGATGTCGGTGTCGAGCAGGGCCTGGTCATCCAGCACCGACAGACTGGATGTCCAGCACCTGGCGCAGTGTCACCATGGACGAGCTGCCATTGGCCGACGACAGCAGGCTCTGCAGCGCCGCCCGCGTGGCGCCGGGCATGTTGGGATTGGTGCTGAGCACCGCCTGGATCAGCACATTGGGCGGCATGGGCGTGTCCAGCAGTTGTTGCAGCGAGGTGGCCCCTGTGGCCTGCATCAGCGAGTTCAAATCCAGGCTCAAGCCGAACAGGCCTTCGTAGCCGTCCGGCGTCACGGTCGGGGCGCGCGTGCCGAAGAGGGCGCCGAAGAGGTTGTTGAGGAAACTGGCCTGGTCCGTGCTGATGTCGCTGGCTTTGCTGCCCAGCGAGAAGGCCACGAGGGGCGGCCCGCCGCGCGCCACCGAAGTCACTTCGATGTCGAAGTTGCCGCCGCTGCCCCCCACCTGGGACCAGCCCTCCCAGCCGCGCAGCACCAGGCTCTTGGGCACCGAGCGGCGCAGCACGACGCGGGTCCCGTTGGTGCCATCGGTGGGCTCTGCGGCCGCAGCGAAGGATTGCAGGCCATTGACCGCAGTGATCTTCCCGCGCACCAGGTTCACGGTGATGCCGCTGCCGGGTGTCGCCATCGCATTGCCTGCGACGGCCTGCTGCGCCGAGGTCAAGGCATCGCTGTAGGAGCTGCCGCAGCCCGTGAAGCGGGACGATGCCATGGCCGCCATGTCGGCCACGCGCTGCAGGTTGCGCTTTTCCAGCCAGAGCCGGGCTGTGTCCAGCGCCAGGGTGGTGAACAGCAAGGCCATCAGCATCGTGACGGTGCCGACAAGCCCCACACCGCGCTGGCGGGAACCGAGGTCCGGGGCGCGTCGCAAAGGGCTGGGTGCGGGTTTGTGCATGATGCGCAGGAGGTCAGGCAAGGGGTGGGCTAGAAGTCGTTCTTCTTGGAGACCCACTCGGGGATCGGTTTGCTGAAGCTGTCGATGTAGCGCTGATGAACGATGCGCATGACCGGCCCGCTCATCGCCTGGCGATGGGGCGAAGCCTGGGCGCCGCTTTGCTGTTTGGCCAGCCACAGGCGTGTGGACTGCCCGTCGCCGATGGAGGGCGCCGGCTTGCGCGAGGCCTCGTCACCTTGCTGGCTGACGGTGGACGGGTCCTGGGCCGCGTCCGGGGTTTGCTGGGCGCATGCTGCATGGCCGAGCAGGAGCATCGCCAGAGTGCATGACACGGTGCGTGTGACAAGGCGGATCATGGGCATTTCCAGTTCAATTTTCATGTTCCCGAGCGCGGCGTCCCGTCAATGGCGGAGGCGGCGGGTGCGGGCAGCGGCAAGGTGGGTTCGTCAGTCTGGGCCTGCCGCTGCAGCTTGGCGAACGTGGCATCGTCGATGCCGAGTCGGGTGGCGAGTTCTCGCGCTTGCTCCGTTCGGTTCTGCTTGAGTTGCAGCAGCACCAGGTTGCGGCTGGCCAGGGGATCCTGAGGTGCCAGGTCGAGCGCCGTGAGGAATTCGAACTGCGCTGCCTCCCATTGGCCAGTCAGCAGCAGGGCATAGCCCAGATCATTGCGCACGCGTGCATCGGTCGGCAAGGCCTCGCGAGCCTTCTGCAGGTGCGTCAGCGAGGCTTCGCGTTGGCCGGAACGGGCGGCAATCAGTCCCAGTCCGTGGTGGGCTCGCCCGCTCAGGCAGGTGGCCAGCAGGCCTTCGTACAACTCGCGCGCCTGGGGGCCCCGCTCGATGCGACGCAGTGCATCGGCGCGCACCAGCCGGGCGCCGGGCGCCGTGGCGCCGAGTGCGTCCAATTGGGCCAGGGCCGCATACGGCTTGCCTTCATCCACCAGCCGTTCGATGGCTGCCAGCTTTGTGTTGTCCGTCGGGGACAGCGCAGCACCGCATCCCGGCGCGCTTTCCGGGGCGGGGGCTTCTTCGAGCCGACCTTCCGTCACCCACTGGGCGCAGCCGGTCAGGCTCAGGGCCAGCAGGCCCGTCAGCACAGCTTGAAGCAGGGGTGCCTTCATCAGATGATCCCCTTGAGCGCCTTGACCATGGCGATGAAACCGGGCCCGGCCAGCAGGATCATCAAGGCCGGGAACATGAATGCGACCATCACCACCGTCATCTTGGCCGACAGCTTGCTGACCTTTTCCTTGAGGTCGGTGAGGCGGCGGTCTTCCATCAGGCGCAGGTAACGCAGCAGCGATTCGCGCAGGCTGCCGCCATGCCGCGCCGCCTGCTTGAGGATGGCAACGGTCTCGGTCAGTTCATCGAGGTCGATGCGTTGGGCCATTTCCTCCATGGCCGCCCCGCGTTCCTGGCCGTGGTGGATGCGCTGCAGCACCCAGGCGAACTCGCCGGCCAGTTGCGGCGTGATCTGCTTGGCCTGCTCGCTGATGGCCTTGAGCGTGTGCTCCAGCGACAGGCCCGAATCGAACAGCAGGCGCATCAGGTTGAGCACGATGGGCATCTCTTCCTTGATGGCATCCTTGCGCCGCTCCGCGGCCCAGCGCAGGATCTTGCGCGGCAGAATGAAGCCGATGCCGAAACCGAAGACCAGGGCCATTTCCGTGCCGATGTCGTACGAGGCGTCCACCAGCAAGGCCAGCAGGGTCGTGAGCGTGGGCGTGAGCCACAGCGAGGCATACACCATGTTGCGCGAGCGGGTGTTGCCCAGTGCGGCCTGGCGGATCAGCGTCTCGACTTCCTGCATGTCCGTGCCCGGCACCTTTTCGAGCAGACGCCTGGCCCGTGCCGTCAGGGAATAGGTGCTGCGCCACTTGCGCTGGTTCAGCCAGCCGTCGTCGGGCGTCTCCAGCGCTTCGCTGAAACGCTTTTCGGTGCCCGGGTCGACGGCGGCCTGAGACGTGAGGGCGAACAGGATCACTGCCAGTGCCAGCAGCATCAGGGCCAGGGCGATCCAGATTCCGGTGACCATGTTCTCGTGCCGTCCTCAAACGCTCTTGACCATGCGCCACAGCACCAGGCCACCCAGCGCCTGCAGCGTCAAGGAGGTGATCAGGATGTTCTGGCCCGAAGGGTCGCGCCACATCGCGGCAATGTAGTCCGGGTTGACCCACCACATGTAGCCCGCAATGAAGGTGGGCAGCAGGCCCAGCACCCAGGCGGAGATGCGCGTCTCGCCCGTGAGGGCGCGCAGTTCGCGCTGCATCTGCTCGCGCTGGCGGATGAGGTTCACGATGCTCTCGAGCATGTCTCGCGGGCTGCCGCCGTAGACCCGGGAGGTGTGGACCGCCAGGGCCAGCATGTGCAGCTCCTTGATGTCGTGGAACTCGGCGGCATCACGCAACGCGTCGCCCAGATCCGCGCCCAGCTCCACGTTGTTCTGTGCACGCACGATGATCTCGCGCAGCGGCTCTTTCGTGTCTTCTGTGGCGAGCTTGACGGCGCCTTCCACATTGCGCCCCGTCACCATCGCGCGGATCACCTGGTCGATGAACAGGGGGATCTGGCTGACCAGCTTGTTGACCTTCTGGCGGTAGATCACCTGGGGGATCAGCACGCTGACCAGGCTGGCCAGCCCCCACCACGCCATAGCGGCCAGCAGGCCCCAGGTCTTGAAGATCAGCACGCCGACCATGACCAGGGCGACGAGCGCAACCAGGGCCGTGCCGGCACTCATCTTGAAACCCACCCGCCCGAGCCAGCGGGTCAGCAGTTGTTCGGCTTCGTTTTCCAGCCCGGCGGGCACGCCGGCAACGGGCTTGTCGGACAGGAAGGCGATGGCTTCCAGGCGCTCGTTGACCTTCTGGATCTGATCCACGCGGCGTGCACGCAGCACCGACAGCACGGCTGCCAGCATCAGCATGATGGCCACGAAGAACAGGACGAGGCTGGCCACTACCATGATCGGTGGAACCTCACGGCCTGCAGATCGTCGTTGATGCGCAGCTTGGGCGATGCAGGCGTCAGCCCGGTCGACGAGAAGGTGTTGCGCTCCGGGTCGAAGGTGAACAGCTCGTTGGTGACGATGCGCTCGTCCTGCACGCCCAGCACCTCGCTGATGGCCAGCACGCGCCGGCGCCCATCGGACAGGCGGCCGACCTGGACGATGAGGTCCAGCGCGGTGGCGATCATGTGCTTGAGCGTGATGGAGTCGCCGAGGAAGCCGGCAAAGCCCGACAGCATCTCCAGCCGCAGGAGGGCGTCGCGCGGACTGTTGGCGTGCACCGTGCTCATGCAGCCATCGTGACCGGTGTTCATGGCCTGCAGCATGTCCATGACTTCGTGGCTGCGGACCTCGCCCAGCAGCACGCGGTCGGGGCGCATCCGCAGGGCATTGCGCATGAGGTCGCGCGCCGTGACCTCGCCATGGCCATCGACGTTGGGCGGGCGGGTTTCCAGTCGCACCACGTGGTCGTGGCCCAGTTGCAGTTCCGCGGCATCTTCGATGGTCACCAGCCGCTCGTAGGGCGAGATGAAGCGGCTGAGCACGTTGAGCAGCGTGGTCTTGCCGCTGCCGGTGCCGCCGCTGATCAGGATGTTGCTGCGTTTGGAGACGGCATGCTGCAAGAAGGCCAGCATGGCGTCGTCCAGTGTACCGGAGGCCTTGAGGTCGGCGGCCTGCAGGGGGTCCTTGCGGAATTTGCGGATCGACAGACAGGGCCCATCCAGTGCCAGTGGCGGGATGATGGCGTTGACCCGGCTGCCGTCAGGCATGCGTGCATCGACCATGGGGCTGGATTCGTCCACCCGGCGGCCCAGGGGGGCCAGGATGCGTCGGATCACGCGCAGCACGTGGTCATCGTCGATGAAGCGAAGATCGGTCCGGGTCAGCACGCCGGCGCGTTCCACATAGATGCAATGCGTGCCGTTGACCAGGATGTCGTTGACGCGGTCATCGCGGATGAGTTCTTCGAGCGGGCCATAGCCGGTCAGCTCGTCGACCATCTCCCGCGCGAGGTTCTCCATCTCGTGGCGGCTGACGGCCAGCCGGTACTCGCCCACATAGTGCGAGACCTTGTCGAGCACGTATTCGCTCAGCGCCTGGCGAGGCATGTCCAGCACGGAGACATGCTCCAGATCGATGCGCTCGATCAGGTAGCGGTGCAGCCGCAGTTTGACGTCCTGGTAGCTTTCGCTTTCCTTCAGGTTGTAGTCAACGCCCAGCGGTCTGTAATCCATGATGGCCTCAGCTCGACTTCACTCTGCCCATCAGCGCCGACAGCCAGCCTGACTGCTTCTGCGGCGCACGCGTGCCACCATGGGTCTCGCGCGCCAGGTTGGTGGCCAGCTTGCGGACGGTGGTGGTGTAGGGGTCGCGGGGGGCGGCCTGGAACAGGCTTTCCCCGGAATTCATCATCGTCAGCCGCGCCATGCCCGAAGAGGGCAGGGTGCTCAGCAGCGGCACGCCGAAGCCCTTGGCGATGGTGTCCGCATTGGGCGGCACGCTGGGCAGATAGCGGTCCACCACGAGGCTGACATTGCCGACGGCGATCTTGTTGTCGCGCAACTTTTGCAGCAGTGTGCGATTCTGTTTGCAGCTCGGCACGCTTTGCTCGACCAGCAGCCAGGTGCGCTCCGAGCGGCCCAGCATCACATACAGGAACTCGGAGGCCGGCACGCCGCCCAGGTTCACCACGATGTGGCTGAAGTGCTTCTTGAGCGCACCGATGAGCACGTACAGGTCGGCCGAGGTGAAGCGACCGGCGTCCAGCGTCTCGTCCGGCATGGCCAGGATGCGCAGGCCGGTGTCATGGCGCGAGAACGCGGTATTGATGAGCGTGTCGTCGAGCCGGCGCAGGCTGCGGATGGCATCGACGAAGGAGTAGGTCGGCTCGATGCCCAGGTAGTGCAGCGTATCGGCGGCGGGCACCCCGAGGTCCAGCAGCAGGATGGCCTCTTTGGGGGCGGCCTCCTGCAAGGCCAGGGCCAGGTGCAGGGCGAACATCGGCGCATCGGCACCGGGGCGTGCGCTGGCAATCGCCGTCATGGTGCCCTCGTTGATGCCGGCACCGCGCGCATCGTTCTGTTCCCGCGTGACCACGCGGCGCACCAGGCTGATGACTTCCGCAGGCCGCATGTCGGGCGAGACGAAATCGCGCGCGCCCGAGCGCAGGGCCGTCAGCACGGTCTGGCGATCCGGCGACTCGGCCATGGCCACGACGGGCAGCAGCGGTTTGGCGGCAGTCAGCCCTTCCATGAACGAGGCGTCGCGCGCGCTCTGGTCGGCCGTGAGTTCGCAGAACACCACGCGGATGCCCACCGCGTCGATGAGCTGGATGACGCGGTCCAGGTTGTTGGAGTCCGCGACGATGACTTCGCCTTCATCGTGCAGGGCCGCCTCCAGCCATTGCACGACTTCCTTGCGCTCGCTGACCAGCAGGAAATGGTTGCGTGAATCCATGCCTTGACGTCTTTATTTGGAAAAGCCGCTGTCGGGCGACTCGAAGGTGCCGGTTTCCTTCATCAGAAGGTGCATGAACCCAGGGTCGTACTTGCGCGCATCCTCGCCGGGCAGCTGCGGCAGCTTGGCCTCCTTGGCGAAGGGCCGCACGAGGTGGGCGGTGGCGATCATCAGCAGTTCCTTGTCGTCCCGCTGCAGGCGGCTGGACTTGAAGAAGGCGCCCAGCACGGGGATGTCGCCCAGGAAGGGGAACTTGTCGATCGTGGCCGTGGCCGCATTGCTCACCAGCCCGCTGATGACGAAGGTCTCGCCACTGGCCAGGGCCACGGTGGTGTCCGTGCGGCGCACGCGCAGACCCGGGATCGTGTAGCCGCCCAGTTGCACGGACAGCGCCGGATCCACCTCGCTGACTTCCGGAGCCACCTTGATGGCGATCCGGTTCTCGTCGAGCACCGTGGGTGTGAGCTTCATGCGCACGCCAAACTCCTTGTATTGCACGACCACGGAATCGATGCCGGTCTTCAAGGGGATCGGCAGCTCGCCGCCGGCCAGGAAGGTGGCTGTCTGGCCGCTGAGGGTGGTCAGGCTCGGTTCGGCCAGGATGTAGGCAAAGCCGTTGGCCTCCAGGGCACTGAAGGCCGCCCACACGTTGTCGCTGACGCTGAAGATGTTGAACGCGTCGGTGTGCGGAACGAAGCCGCTGGTGGATTTGAACTCGATGGGCTGGTTGGGCTCACGCGAGGCGCCCATGTAGTTGTTGGGCCCCGACAGACCGGAAGAGCCTGCAAACCGGCCGTTCTGGTAATTGAACCGCTGGTAGTAGAAGCCGGCCGCCTTGAGCTTGGAGCGGCTGACTTCGACCATCTTGATGTCGATGCGGACCTGCACGTCGAACTTGCTGACCGATGCATCGATCATGCCGTCTTCGCCGCCGCCCTGGCCGGGCTTGCCTTGCCCGTCGCGCTTGAACGAGGCTTCGAGGTTGTCGCGCTGCTCCAGGGAGGACAAGGCCCCGCTCAGCCGCAGGCGGGTGCCTTCGACGGTCACGCGTGCGCCGCTGCCATCCTTGCCCAGGATGACCGACGGCGAAGGCGGCACCACCTTGACGGTGAACTGGCTGACCGGCGCTTCGCTGCGTCCTTCGGCCCAGACGGACACCATGGCCGTGCCGGGGCGCTTGGCCGTGATCACGATGCCGCGTGGCGGGATCACGTTGATGCCGACGATCTCTTCGTCCGCAGTGGCGGCGCGTGCCACCGTCTGGCCGACGCTCCAGGTCTTTTGTTGACCCGGCTCCAGCGTGATCGTGGCGGCTTGCGCCGATGCGCAGCACACCAGGGCAACGGCGGTGGCGGCAAACAGATGTTGGGACACGTTCATGGTTGACGGTCGGGGGTTTCGACTTCCAGGCGACGCTCTTTGCTGCCCTCCTGGATGATGACGGTGGTGGATGGCTTGCGGGAAAGCTGCGACTGCGGCCTCTTGGCAGAGGGGGCGACCTCGGGGAAGGTCACGGTGCCCGGTGCCGATCCCGCCGTCTCGACGGCCGTGGCGCCCTCGGCCCGGTCGGCCGAGGCATCGCCTTCCTCATTGATCAGCGGCCGCAGGACCAGCTTGACGCTGCCGCCGCCCGACTCGGTGAGCAAGGTCACGCGGGTGACGAGGTGGGCCGGAATGGCCACGACGGCCGAGCGCATGTTGTTGGGAAAGTCGTTGGCCTTGCGGGGCGTGGCTGGCGCCGTCTGTTTGGCATCGGCTGCTGTGTGCTCGGCGCGCTGCTCGTCCAGGTCCATCTGGCTGATGGGGCCGATGCTCAGCAGCCGGGCCTTGGGGGCTGCGATCTGCGCGAAGGCCTGGGTCTCGGGACTGCCGCTGGAGTAGGCGACGATGTCCACCAGATCGCCCGGCCGCAGGTGGCCGCTCATGCCGGTGACTTCATTGACCGAGATGGCCAGGGCGCGCTCGCCAGGGCGCAGCAAGGCCGACATCACGCCTGTCAGGAACTGGGAAGGTTGAAGCGGTGTGCCAGTGGGGATGTCGGTGGTGGCCACCTTGCCCAGCGTGTCGTTGAGCGCGCGAAAGGACAGGGGCGGGGGCGACTGCACGGATTTGGTGACCACGTCCGAGCGGGTCAGCATGCGGCCGGCCTGGATGGGGCGGGCCGCGACGATCACGCTTTCCATGGGCGCCGAGGCGGCCGGCGCGACGCCAGACACGCCCGCAGGCTGCTGGCTGAGCTTGATGCCGATGACGGCCACGGCCACGGCGCCCAGTGCCAGAAGGGCTGCAATAACCTTCAGTACGGTGTTGTTCATGAAATGGAGATCAGTACTGCAACTGGATCGAAGAGGTTCCGACCAGATCGGTGGGCATGCTGGGCACCGGCCCGAATGGCGGGATGTTCAAAGACTTGATCAAGGGGTTGGTGGCGTAGTTCGGGTACTTGACCGTCACGGTCAGTGTCCGCGTCTTGATGGTCAGGGGCGTGCCGCCTGTCTGGACCACACGTTGTCCGTCCACCCAGGAGGTGGTGACATTGTCGCGCCCCACGGCGGTCTTGGCCTTTTCCGGCAGCCAGGCGATCGCCTGCGTGGCCGCGTCCTTGGCCAGCGCGCTGACGGCCTGTTCGTAATTGAAGGCGGAGTTGAACTTCATCGGATCCAGGCGCACTGCTGCGCGCGCGGCTTCCGAAGCCCCCTGGGTCAGGCCGTGCTTGACCATGAACATGAGGCTGTAGCCCACGATGGCATACATCACCGAGAAGAACAGCAGGAAGAGCAGCCCGAATTCCAGGGCGGCGGCGCCGCGCTCTTGCCGGCGAACGGGCGTTTTCAGGCGGGGGGGCACGCTAGATCTCCCACCACAGCGAGGCGAGCAGCCCGGCGCTGAGCAAGGTGCCAAAGGCCATGCGCCGTTGCGAGGCCGGCACGTCCAGCCAGCGGGCGAGACGAGATCCGTTGCCTTGCCATGGCGGTGCCAGTGCATGGCGAAGATGCGGGATGGCAAGCCAGAACAGGGCCATGAGCCCGGCGCATCCTGCCGCGACAACGAAACAGCGGATGGTGACCGGCAGGGATGTCAGCAAGCCAATGGCAACCATGAACTTCACATCTCCAGCCCCCAGCTTCCTGACCAGGTACGCTGGCAGCGTGGCCAGCAGGCCAAAGCCTGCCGCCCAGAGGGCCGACGACCACGGTGCCCCCATCAGGCTGCTTTGGTGGATGGCGAGCACCGCCAGTCCCAGCAGCCAGGCCCCCAGGCTCAACACATTGGGGATGCGGCGATACCGTGCGTCAAAATAGGCAATGCTGCACGCCCACAACAGCAGAAGCAATGTGGGGCCATGCAGCACGGGAACAGCGAGGAAAGAACCGACGCCCTCATCGAGGGCGTTGACGATCACTTCAGGCCGTTGACGATGTTGGTCCAGACGGTACCGACAGCCGTCTTGACGGGCGTGGCGAACGAAGCAATGACCACAGCCACCATGGCGGCGACGAGCGCGTATTCGATGCCGCTTGCGCCTTCTTCGTCCTTCAGAAATGCCTGGATGTGTGCGAGAACTTTCATGGTCTACCTTCGGAAAGCTTGGTGAAAAGCCGATAAATGGAAACGGGCTGAACTCACAAATGAACAACAGCAATCGGTTCAGACAGGACAAATTTACACCAATCGCGTCTGGATTCGGATATCGTTTCCACCCCCTGCAAGCAGCAGGAATTGCCCGCAGATGTGCAGTTTGAACGCCTGCTACCCCCCCGATTGAGTTACTCGTGCAACCCCATTCAGGAGCCTCCAAGTTCGATCCGCATGAACTCACCGCAGAGCGGGTGAGGCATCTCTATCGGCATCGCAACGCGGCCTGGTGGACCCATTCGGTGTCCGGGGCGTTCGTGGCCATGCTGCTGTGGCCGACGTTTCGCTTCTGGGCTCTGGTGTGGTATTTGTGCTTCGTCGCGGCCCAGGGCTGGCATTGGATGATGGGGCGTGTGCGAGAGGATGGGGAGCGTCTGCTGGTGCCCATGGCCTCGGTCAAACCCCATCGGTTTGCCGCCGCATTGGCCGGCGGTGCCTGGGGGCTGGCGGGCTTGTCCTTGCCCTGGCTGGGTGCGCAGCAGGTGCCCACGGTGCTGGTGCTGGTCGTGATGGCCACCGTGATCGCGCTGCCGCGCATGGCCGCCATGCCCGATATCTTTCTGTCCTTTGCCGCAGCAGCCTTGCTGCCCCTGGCGGCCTCGGCCGTGTGGCTGCCTTTCGAGCAGGCGCAGATGGTCTGGCTGGTGGTGGGCCTGGTGTCGGCGGTGCTGTGGGTCTCGTCGCGTGCGGTGGAGGCCGACCTCATGGATGTGGTCACCAAGCGGCTGAGCCTGGAGCGCATGGCCTGGGAGGACAAGCTCACCGGTCTGGCCAATCGCCGCCGCTTCGACGCGGTGCTGGCCGAAGAGTGGCGCCGCGCCGCGCGGATGAAGGTGCCGCTGTCCCTGGTCTTGCTGGATGTCGACCATTTCAAGCGCTTCAACGATACATATGGTCACACATCGGGGGATGCCTGCCTGACATTGGTCGGCGGTGTGTTGGCCAGCACCGTCAGACGGGCAGGCGATTTTGCGGCGCGCTATGGCGGTGAAGAGTTCGTGGTGCTGCTGTTCCACACCAGCCGCGCCGATGCGGTGCATCTGGCCGAGCGCGTGCGACAGGCGGTCAGGGCATTGAGCGTGGATCACAGCGGCTCGCCCCATGGGCAGGTGACGGTGTCGATGGGCGGCGCCACGATGGTGCCCGAGGCGGACGCGTCGCCGCAGGTGCTGCTGGACCAGGCGGACGAAGCCTTGTACCAGGCCAAGGAACAGGGGCGCGACCGCGTGCTCTGGAGCAAGGCCCTGCTCTGAGTCGTCCGCGCTTGCCTTTGCTGAAATACTGTATGAAAATACAGTATGGACGAAGACGAGTTTGCAGCCTGCCCGGATGGGCGTGTGAGCCAGGCTCCGCAGAAGGGGCGCGGCACGATGACGCGCATCCCGCACCGCTTTCATCAGGTGCAACGTGAGGCCGTGCTGGATGAATGGGCGCAGGTGGCGGCACCCGATGAGGCACAGGCCGTCCAGCTGCGCACCTCCGTCACGCCGGAGCAGGCGCGCACCATCCTGTCGCGCAACGATTCGCCGGACATCCCGTTCACCTCGTCCATCAATCCCTACCGAGGCTGCGAGCACGGCTGCATCTACTGCTATGCGCGCCCCACTCACAGCTACCTGAATCTGTCGCCCGGCGTGGCGTTTGAGACGCAGCTGGTGGCCAAGGTGAACGCGGCAGAGCGCCTGCGTGCCGAACTGATGAGGCCGGGCTATGAGGCCAGCCCCATCAACCTGGGCGCGGCCACCGATCCGTATCAGCCGATCGACCGGCAATGGGCGATCTCGCGCGGTGTCCTGGAGGTGCTGTGCGCCTGCCGGCATCCCTTCACCATCGTCACCAAGTCCAGCGGCGTGGAGCGGGATCTGGATCTGTTGCGCGCCGCAGCCAGCCGCGGGCAAACGTATGTGATGGTCAGCGTGACCACGCTGGATGCGGACCTGTGCCGAAGGCTCGAGCCGCGCGCAGCCGCACCGATGCGCCGGCTGGAGACCGTGCGCAGGCTGTCGCAGGCGGGGGTGCCGGTGGGGGTGAACGTGGCGCCCATCATCCCTTTCCTCAATGAGCCGGAGATCGAGCGCATCGTCGAAGCGGCGGGCCAGGCAGGTGCGCAGAGCGTGCACTACACGGTGTTGCGTTTGCCCTGGGAGGTCAAGCCGCTGTTCGAGGAGTGGCTGGGCCACCATGTGCCGGAGAAGGCCGAACGGATTCTGGCGCGCCTGCGCGAGATGCGAGGCGGCAAGGCCTATGACGCGGATTACCGCTTGCGGATGAAGGGCGAGGGCGTGTGGGCGCAGCTCATCGCGCAGCGCATGCGCAAGGCCGCCGCACGGCATGGCTTGAACCGGGCCGCGCCGCAGCTGGATGTGTCGGCCTTCGAGCCGGCCCTGCTGCATGTGGACGAGGGGCCGCAGCAAGCCTTGTTCTGAGCTTCACTCGATGACGGGCAGCTCGTCTTCGACAGGGCGGTCGGCATCGAAGAGATGCTCGACATCCTTGTCCGGGTCGCCATGGCCGTCGTGTCCGTGGCCGCCACCCTGCTCGGGGTCGTCATCGTGCGGCGAGGTGATCACAGGCAGCGGGTCCAGCGAGCGCCAGGCCGGCGTGCTGATCAAGGCGCTGGTGAGCAGGCCGGAGATGCGCGCCGTCCACCAGATGGTGCCGATGGACAGCCCCAGGCCGGTGGAATACGAGGCGGCCTTCGTCAGGCTGATGGTGGGGATCTCGCTGCTGCCGGGCATGTCGCGGCTGGGGCGGCTGCCTTCGAGCGGCAAGGCGTGGCTGACCGTGTTGAGCGGGGTGATCTGCAGATCGATGTCCCCGTTGGCCAAGCCCAGGTTCGACTTGATCAGCTCCAGCAGTTGCAGCACGGAGCCGCCGCCGGTGGGCATGCCGTTTTGCACGAAGTTGGCGTAGGCGTTGCTCAAGGCAAGGTTGCGTCCGCCCAGGGCATCCTGCGAAAGCCGGCCCAAGTTGGCGTTGCCGCGGATGCGATCGATCATCTCGGTGATGCTGGGCGCGCCGCCGTCTTGCGAAGCGTCTTCGCCGCGCCCGTTGGGATCCTGGCCCAGGTCCGGCCAGGAGGGCTCGCCGCCGCCGTTGTTCTGCCCGGGCGTGGTGTTGCTGCCTTCGTCGCCGCGATCGTTGCCTGTGGTGGGGCGGTCGCTGCCGCTGTTGCCCGTGCCCGAACCGGTGCCGGAGCCTGCACCGCCGGTACCGTTGTTGCCGCCGGGAGCGGGCAGTGGGTTGACCACGTCGATCTGGACAGTGCGGATCACGGTGCTCTGGCTTTGGGCGTCCACGGCCCGGTAGGTGAAGGTGTCGGCGCCGACATAGCCGGTGGTGCCTTCGTAGCGCCAGCTGCCATCGGCCAGTTGCACGAGCGTGCCGTGGCTGGGGCCGGTGACGATGCTGACCGACAGGGCGTCGCCGTCGACGTCGAAGGCCTGGTCAAGCAGCGTGGCCGAGGTCCACGAGGCAAAGGGGATGGCCGATGCGCTCAGTGTGAGGGCGCTCATGACGGGCGCATCGTTGAGGTCGCTCACCGTGATGTGGGTGATGCCCCCCGCCGTGGAGAAGGCGGTTGCGCCGCCACGCACGCTGGCGTCGGCGGTGCTGCCGGCGTTGCCGCTGTCCTGATCCCAGGCATAGACGGACAGCGAGGCGTTGGTGCCGCGGGTGCCGTCAGGCAGGAAGCGCAGGTGGTCGGTCGAGCGCAGCAGCATGGCGGCTGTGTCGGAGACCGTGCCCAGGTCCTGCCACGTGGTGCCGTCGGTGGAATATTGCCATGTGCCATGGCTGCCGGTCTGGGCGTGGATGGCCACGCCGGAGAGGGCGCCGCTGTCCACGTCGGTGCTGGTGAACAGGCTGGAGACCAGTCGGCCGGGGTTGGTGGCTTGGCTGGTGTCGTCTTCGGTGATGCCGGTGAAGTCGCCGTTGCCGGTGAACACGGGTGCGTCGTTGACGGCGAAGACCATGAGGTTGCTGGTCGCACTGGCCGTGCTGAAGGCCGATGTGCCGCCGCTCACGCTGGCGTTGCCCAGGCCGCCGGGCGTGCCGGCCGTGCCGTCCCAGCCCTGGAAGGTGATGCTGGCGGTGCCGGTCCAGTCGGCATCGGGCACGAAGCGGATGGCGGTCAGGCTGTCGCCTGTCAGCAGGCGCGCCGAGTTCACGCTGACGTTGCCCACGTTGAGCCACGTCACGCCATCGGTGGTGTATTGCCAGGTGCCATGGCTGTTGTCCACGGCCGTGATGGCCAGGCCGGGCTGGTCGATGTCATCCACGTCCGACAGGAAGGTCCCGAGCAGGCTGGTCACGCGTGTGCCGGCGCTGTTCATGTCGTCTTCCAGGACGGTGTTGAAGTTGTTGGCCCCGCTCAGGACGGGCGCCTCGTTGACGCCCGTGATCGTCAGCGTGGACGTGGTCGTCGAGGCGGAGAAGGCCGTGGTGCCACCGTGGCTGCTGACGTCGGCCAGCGTGCCGGCGGCGCCGGTGGTGCGGTCCCAGGCGCGGAAGCTGAGCGTGGCGGTCTCGCCATTGAAGCCGTCGGGCACGAAGCGCACGCGGTCGGTGTCGCGCAGCAGCAGGGCGCTGGTGTCCGAGACGGTGCCCACGCTGTTCCAGCTGGCGCCGCCGTCGGTCGAGTATTGCCACTGGCCGTAGCTGCTGCTGGTGCCGTCGATGGCGATGCCGGTGAGCGCGCCGGTGTCCACATCGCTGGCGGTGTAGAGGGTGGAGACGAGCTGGCCGTTGTTGTTGACCTGGTCTTCGTCGATGGTGACGAGGTTGCTGGTGCCGGTGATCACCGGTGCATCGTTGACGGCCGAGACGGTGATGGCGCTGCTGCCGCCGGTCAGCGAGAAGGCAGTGGTGCCGCCTCGTGTGCCGGCATCGGTCAGGCTGCCGGCGCTGCCGCTGCTTTGATCCCAGGCGTAGAAGCTCAGGGATGCGGCATCGGCGTTGTGCCCGTCGGGCACGAAGCGCAGGTAGTCGGTGCCGCGCAGCAGACGGGCGGCGTTGCCGGCCACGGTGCCCAGGTCGGTCCAGGTGCCGCCGCCATTGGTGGAGTATTGCCAGCGGCCGTTCCCGGCGGTCTGTCCATAGATGGCCACACCGGTGGCCGCGCCGTTGTCGACGTCGTTGACGTCGAGCAGGGTGGACACGAGCTGGCCGGGGTTGCCGGTGTCGTCTTCGGTGATGCCGCTGAAGTCATGGCTGGCGCTCAGCGTGGGCGCATCGTTGATGGCCGTGACGGTGATGCTGGATGTGCCCGCTGCTGTGGAGAAGGCCGTGGTGCCGCCCCGTGTGCTGACATCGGCGGTGCTGCCTGCGGTGCCCGTGGACTGGTCCCATGCGTAATAGCTCAGCGAGGCTGCATCGGCGTTGCGGCCGTCGGGGACGAAGCGCAGCCGGTCGGAGGCGCCCAGCAGCAGCGCGGCGTTGCCTGTGACGCTGCCGAGGCTGTTCCAGCTGGTGCCGCCATCGGTCGAATACTGCCAGGTGCCGTTGCCGGCGGATTGGCCATAGATGGCCACGCCGTTGACGGCGCCGCTGTCCACGTCGGTGGTGGTGATCAGCGAGGACACCAGTTGGCCGCCGTTGTTGACGCTGTCTTCGGTGATCGGTGCGAAGGGCTGGGTGCCTGTCAGCACGGGCGCATCGTTGACGGCGGTGACGGCCAACTGGCTGGTGCCATCGAGGCTGGAGAAGGCCGTGGTGCCGCCGCGTGTCGAGGCATCGGCCTGGGTGCCGGCCGTGCCGGTGGTCTGGTCCCAGGCGTAGAAACTGAGCGAGGGCGCATCGGCATTGAGGCCGTCAGGCAGGAAGCGCAGGCGGTCGCTGCCGCGCAGCAGCAGGGCGGTGGCATCCGACAGGCCGGTGACGTTGCTCCAGGTGCTGCCGCCATCGACCGAGTATTGCCAGGTGCCTCGACCGGCGTTCTGGCTGTGGAGGGCCACGCCGGTGGCCGGGCTGTCATCCACATCGCTGGTGCCGACCAGGGACGAGACCAGTTGGCCCACGCCACCGGTGGCATCTTCCGAGATGGCGATGAAGTCGCTGGTGCCCGTGATGATCGGGGCATCGTTGAGGGCGCTGACGGCGATGCTGGCGGTGGCCGACGCTGTGGAGAAGGCCGTGGTGCCGCCGGTGGTCACCACACTGACCTTGCCGCCGGCCGTGCCGCTGGCTTGATCCCAGGCGTGGAAGGTGATGCTGGCGGCGTCGGCATCGATGCCATCGGGGACGAAGCGGATGCGGTCGGTATTGGTCAGCAGCAGGGCGGCGGTATCGGAGACGGCGCCCACGTTGGTCCATGAGGTGCCGCCGTCGAGCGAGTATTGCCAGCTGCCGTTGCCCGATTGCAAGGCGCTGATGGCGATGCCTTGTTGGGCGCCGGTGTCCACGTCGGTGGACGTCAGGAGGCTGGAGACGAGTTGGCCGTTGCTGTTGGTCTGGTCTTCCGTGATGCCTGCGAAGTCGCTGCTGCCGGTGAGCACGGGCGCGTCGTTGACGGCGGTGACCGTGATGGCGGCGGTGTCGCCGGTCAAGGAGTAGGCCGTGGTGCCGCCGCGGCTGCTGACATCGACGAAGCTGCCGGCGGTGCCGTTGGTGCCGTCCCAGGCGTAGACATCGACGGAGGCGGCATCGGCGTTGTCGCCATCGGGCACGAAGCGCAGGTAGTCCGAGTTGCGCAGCAGCAGGGCCGAGTTGTCGGAGGCCGCGACGATGCTCGTCCAGGTGCCTCCGCCGTCGATGGAGTATTGCCAGGTGCCGCGGCTCGAATTGAGCCCATGCACGGCCACGCCGTTGGTGCTGCCGTTCTCGGCATCGCTGCTGTTGATCAGCGAGGACACCGAGCTGGCCACTGCCGGCTGGTGTCGTCTTCCGTGATGGCCAGGAAGTCGATGGCGTTGACGAGCACCGGTGCATCGTTGACGGCCGTCACGTCCACCGTGAAGGTGTTGGTCGAGGCCGCGTACGTGCCGAAGTTGTCGCGCACCTGGAACGTGAAGCTGGCGTAGGGCGTGCCGCTGCCATCGGTGGCGGGGGTGTAGACCAGCTGGCCCGCCGCGATCTGCGCGGCGCTGACGACATCGCCATTGACCAGCGTGACGCCGTTGAGCTTGAGCGTGCCGGCAGCCGGCACGTTGACCACCTGGATGCCGTCGAAGGTCTGCACCATGTTGACGGGCACGAAGCCGAAATCGGTGTCGGCAAAGGTGTAGGTGTTGTCTTCGACGAGGGTGGTCGAGGCGTCCGTGCCGGAAGGCGGCGGGCTGGCCGAGATGGAGACGTTCACCGTGGCGTTGCCGCTTTGCGCCCCGTTGCCGTCGGTCAGGTAGTAGACGATGGTCTCGTTGCCGGTCGTCACGCCGGTGACCACGTGCAGGGTGCCGTCGCCATTGACGGTGGCACTGACGATGCCGCTGCTGAAGCTGACGATGGTGATGCTCAGGCTGGCGACGGTGTTGTCGGGATCGATGTCATTGCCCTTGACCACGATGTCGGCCGCGGTGTTGACTTCGATGGTGACGACGTCGTTGACGGCCACCGGCGCATCGTTGGCCGCCACCACGTTGACGGTGGATGCGATCGACAGCGTGGTGGTGTCGCTGCCGCCATTGGCCGAGCCGCCGCTGTCCTTGACCTGCGTGAGCGTGATGACGCGGCTGCCTGCAGTGGGGTTGTCGGTGCTGGTGTTCTGGTAGGTGATGCCGTTGACGAGCGTCTGCATGGCGGCGGTCGTGATGCCCGCGCCCTTGGTCAGCACGATGGTGGCCGTGCCGCCGCTGACGCTCACCGAGTAGCTCATGGCGTTGGTGGTCGTGGTGCCGGCGCTGTTGCCGCCGAGCGTGATGGCGGTGCCATCGACGGTGATGCGTTCATTGGCGCCATCCACCAGGCCGGTGATGGTGAAGGTCAGCGAGGTCAGCGTCTGGCCGGATTCGATCGTGCCGACGGCCGTGCCGCTGTACAAGGTCACGGCCGCAGCCTGTGTGCCGGCTCCTGCAGGTTCGGTGAAGTTGGGGTTGCTGGCGGTGGCCGTCAGCGTCGGGGCATCGTTGCGGGCCACCACGGTCACGGTGGAGGCGGCGGTCAAGGTGGTGGTGTCGCTGCCGCCGTTGGTGGTGCCGCCGCTGTCCTTGATCTGGGTGAGCGTGAAGGTGCGGTTGCCGGCCGTCGGGTTGTCGGTGCTGGTGTTCTGGTAGGTGATGCCGTTGACCAGGGTCTGGGTCGCGGCGGTGCTGATGCCGGCGGCCTTGGTCAGCGTGACCGTGGCGGTGCCGCTGCTGATCGTCACCGTGTAGCTCATGGCATTGGTGGCGGTGGTGCCCGAGCTGTTGGCGCCCAGCGTGATGGCCGTGCCATCGACCACGATGCGCTCGCTGGCGCCGTTGACGATCCCGCCGACGGTGAAGGTCAGCGAGGTGATGTTCTGGCCGCTTTCCACCGTGCTGACCGCCGTGCCGCCGAACACCGTGACGGCGGGCGCCTGGGTGCCGACGCCGGCCGCTTCGGTGAACGTCGGGCTTTGGGCCGTGGTCGTCAGGGTGGGGGCATCGTTGCGGGATACCACGGCCACCGTGGAGGCCACCGACAGCGTGCCCGTGTCGCTGCCGCCATTGGCCGTGCCGCCGTTGTCCTTGATCTGCGTGAACGTGAAGACGCGGTTGCCGGCCGTCGGGCTGTCGGTGTTGGTGTTCTGGTAGGTGATGCCATTGACCAGGGTCTGCGTGGCGGCCGCGGAGATGCCTCCCGCCTTGGTCAGCACCACGGTGGCCGTGCCGCTGCTGACCGTGACGTTGTACGTCAGGCCGTTGGTGGCCGTGGTGCCCGAGCTGTTGCCGCCCAGGGTGATGGTGCTGCCGTCGACCGTGATGCGTTCGTTGGCCCCGTCGGCCAATCCGCTGACGGTGAAGGTCAGCGAGGTGATGCTCTGGCCGGTTTCCACCGTGCTGGCCGCTGCGCCACTGAAGACGCTGACGGCCGGCGCCTGCGTGCCGGCCCCGGCCGCCTCGGTGAAGGTCGGGTTGCTGGCGGTGGCCGTCAGCGTGGGCGCATCGTTGCGGGCCACGACGGTCACCGTGGAGGCCGCCGACAAGGTGGTGGTGTCGACGCCGCCGTTGCTGGTGCCGCCGTTGTCCTTGATCTGCGTGAGCGTGAAGGTGCGTGCGCCGGCGGTCGGGTTGTCCGTGCTGATGTTCTGGTAGGTGATGCCGTTGACCAGCGTCTGCATGGCCGCCGTCGTGATGCCGGCGGCTTTGGTGAGGGTGACGGTGGCCGTGCCGCTGCTGACCGTCACCGTGTAGCTCATCGCATTGGTCGAGGTCGTGCCCGAGCTGTTGGCGCCCAGCGTGATGGTGACGCCATCGACCGCGATGCGCTCGCTGGCACCATCGACGATGCCGCTGATCGTGAAGGTCAGCGAGGTCAGCGTCTGGCTCGATTCCACCGTCGAGGCCGAGGTGCCACTGAAGACGTTGACGGCCGCCGCCTGCGTGCCCGAGCCCGCCGCTTCGGTGAAGGCCGGGTTCAGGGCGGTGGTCGTCAGGCTGGGCGCATCGTTGACGGCCACGACGTTCACGACCGAGGCGATGGACAGCGTGCTGGTGTCTGTGCCGCCGTTGGCCGAGCCGCCGCTGTCTTTGATCTGCGTGAGCGTGAAGGTGCGGTTGCCGGCCGTCGGGTTGTCGGTGCTGGTGTTCTGGTAGGTGATGCCGTCGACCAGCGTTTGCGCAGCGGCCGTGGTGATGCCGGCGGCCTTGGTCAGGGTGACGGTGGCGGTGCCGCTGCTGATCGTCACCGTGTAGCTCATCCCATTGGTGGCGGTGGTGCCCGAGCTGTTGGCGCCCAGCGTGATGGCCGTGCCATCGACCACGATGCGCTCGCTGGCGCCGTTGGCAATGCCGCCGACGGTGAAGGTCAGCGAGGTGATGTTCTGGCCGCTTTCCACCGTGCCGATGGATGTGCTGCCAAACACGCTGACCGCCGCACCCTGTGTGCCCAGCCCCGCCGCTTCGGTGAAGGTCGGGTTGAGTGCGGTCGAACTCACGGTGGGGCCGTCGTTGCGCGCCAGAACCGCCACCGTCGACACGATGGCCAGCGTGGTGGTGTCGATGCCGCCATCGGCCGTGCCGCCGTTGTCCTTGATCTGCGTGATCGTGAAGACACGGTTGCCGGCCGTGGGCATGTCGACGATCGTGTTCTGGTAGCTCAGGCTGTTGACCAGCGTCGAGATGGCCGATGCCGTCACACCTGTGGCATGCGTGAGCGAGACGGTGGCGGTGCCCCCGGCGATGCTGACGTTGTACGTCATGCCGTTCGTGGTGGTGGTGCCGCTGCTGTTGGCGCCCAGCGTGATCGTGGTGCCGTCCACCACGATGCTTTCGTTGGCACCATCGACCAGGCCGCTGACGGTGAAGGTCAGCGAGGTGATCTTCTGGCTGCCTTCGATGGTGCTGGCCACCGCACCGCTGTAGACGTTGACGGCAGCGCCTTGCACGCCCAGCCCCGCGCCTTCGGTGAAGTTGGGGTTGCTGGATGTGGCCGTCAGCGTGGGCGGTGCATTGGTGCCCACGAAGCGTTGGGCATAGACATCGGTGGTGGTGCTGGGCCCGGTCCAGATGACGACGCCCATGTTGCCGTTGCGTGCCACGCTGGGAATGGTCTGGCTGCCGGCCGTGGTGGTGTTGACGATCGTGCTGCTGCCCAGCAGCGTGCCATCGGAGGCGTACTGCGTCATGTAGACGTCGTTGCTGCCCGAGCTGTCCTGGTAGACGATGGAGAACTGGCCCGAGTCAGGATCGACCGCGACATCGGGCGAGGTCTGGTTGTTGGTGGCCGAGGCATGCGCCATCGCCTGCGAGCCGATGCCCGCACCGGCGCCGGTCGCACGGCGGAAGTAGATGTCGCTGTTGCTGCTGGCCGTGCGCGTCCACGCGATGACGGCCTGGCCGCTGCCGTTCACAGCCACCACCGGTGCCGTGACGGTGGCGCCGCTGGCCGTGGTGTTGACCTGGAAGGTCGAGCCGCTGGAGCCCCGGGCCGCCGTGTAGCTGCGGGCGGACACCACGTCATGCGTGGTGGCGCCGCCCGAGGTCCAGGCGATGGTGAACTGCCCGGTATCGGCGTTCAGGCCGATGGCCGAGTTGCCGGCCGAAGAGCGGCCATAGGTGTTGCTCGACACCGAGAACACCGTGACCGATCCATTCGATGCCTGCTGCGCACCGGCCGCGGTGTAGGCCTTGAAGCCGACCGTGTGCGTGTACTCGACGTAGAAGGCCGAGTAGTCCTGGTAGTACTGCTCCGAGTACGCCACGATGAACTCGCCGGTGTTGGTGATGGCGACATCGGGCGAGGTGTACGAGGTCTCGGTGCGGCCGGTGCCACTGGGCGCCCCGTTCGTGCTGTAGGACATGACCGTGGTGACGCTGCCTTGCGCCGTGCCGGCCGAGTTGTAGCGCTGGAAGACGACGTCGCCGGCGCTGTTGAGCCAGGTCACCACGAAGGCGCCCGAATCGTTCATGGCCACCTTGGCGCTGGTGCCGGTGGCGACGGTGAACTCGTCCTTGACGAGCGTGCCGGCAGAGTCGAACAGCTTGGCCTTGATGGTGCCGGACTGGTTCCAGATCACCACATAACCGCCGCTCGAATTCATCGCCACTTGGTGCGCGTTGGTGGTCGCCTGGGCGCCGGTCGTGGTGGTGTTGACCACCGATTCGCCGCCGGCCGGATTGAGCGCCAGCAAGCCATGCCACTGCATCGACTGCGGTGCGGCAACGAGGTTCTGCGATTCGATCCGGCCTTGTGCGTATTCCAGCGTCCAGTCACCGCCCAGATCCGAACTGCCGGTGGCGTCGGTGCTGCCGGCCACGTCGGCACCGGTCAGCAAGGCAATGTTGGACAGCAGGCTGCGCCCGGCGTCGGAGGCTGCGACATCGCAGCCGTAGATCATCAGGTCGGCATCGGCCGTGAGCGACAGGCCCCATTCGGACACGTCCTTGGCGTGGTCGGCCAGCGTGTCGCGGCTCAGCCAGGTCGAGCCCAGCTGGATCATGCCCTCGCTGCCGTGGCTGAGGATGTGCAGCGCGGCCACGTTGTCGCGGCCCTGGAGGACTTCGCTGATCTGCGCGGCGCCGTCGCGGTCGCTGTCGAGCCAGTGGATCTCCAGGGTGCGGCTGCCATCCTGCTGGGCGACGATGTCGGCGATCAGGTCCTGGGCGTCCTTGACACCGCGGTCCACGAACACGATTTCGACCTGGCGGCTGGTGACCTGGGTGGTCGCCTGCGTCTGCAGGTAGGCCGTGGTGGTTTCCTGGGTGGTGGGCGTGGCGGCGTCGGGTTGCGTGGCGGTCAGCGGATCCAGGCCGCTCAGGCCGGTGAAGGCGGCCAGGTCGGCGTTGAACAGGAGCCGCGATTCCAGCTCCTCGAGCACGCCGAAAAAGCGCGGAAGGCGGTGAGACCAGCCTTTGCGCTTCATTCGAGCCTTTCACGTGACAGGAAAACGGTCCTGTCGTCCATCCATGCAGTCATGGGGCCTTCTCCAGCCGGCAACGCCTGCGCCCCGCCTCAACCGGGCGTCATGGGCACCTTTTCATCTTGCCCTGCCCGTGGAGATGGCCATGAAGGGAAAAGCGTGCACAAGAGCCGGTTTTCCCGGCTCATTGGCCCCGACTGCGTTCAATCCCAGTGGCGGTGGCCCGGTCGGTCGGGGTAGGGGGCGCCGCGCTCGTCATCGTCGTCGCGGTCGTCGTCCCAGTCATCGTCATCGCGCTGGTTGCTGCGCCAGTCCCTGCCCCAGTCGTCACGCTGGGACAGCGCCTCGTCGCCGTAGGCATTCAGGGGCGACAAGGTCACGCGCAGGGGCAGGGTGCGCCCGGGCTCCCGGCTCATCTGCGTGGTGTAGCGCTGGCCGCCGTATTCGTACACGACGTTGTAGGCCACGACGCGGTTCTCATAGCCGGATTGCTGCTCGCAGCGGCGCACCATGCGCGAGCTGCCGGGGCGGCCGTCGTTCTCGATCTTGTCGCCCAGGATGGCGCCGCCGAAGATGCCCAGGCCCGTGGCCAGCGCATTGCCGCTGCCCTTGCCCACGGCATTGCCCATGGCCCCGCCGGCGATGGCACCCATCACGGCACCCGCGCCGGAAGAGCGGGGTGGCACGTGGCGAGATTCGTCATAGCAGGTCTCGCGGGGCACGCTGACCTGGCCGATCACCGGCGTTGCGGAGATCACCCGGGCCTGGACGGTGGTGCTGACGGTGGCCGTGCGGCCGATGGTTTCACCCACGCGGGGGCCAGCTTGGGCCAGGCCGGCTGCCGTCAGCACGAGGCCGGCCAAGGCGAGCAGGCGCGCGAAGCGGGGGATGTTCGGGTGGTGCGAGCGGGTGTGCCCCATGTGGACTCCTGTTGGCGGCCCTGTGTCGATGGCGGGCCTTGAGGGTTCAACGGGGCGGCCGGGCCTGCCGACGACAGGGTCTGCAGGCCAAAAGGTAAAGAAGCGTGTATGGGCCCGGGGCCGGCATCGGCCGCTCAGCCGATGGGCGTGGGCTCGAAGGGATGTTCGGACGAGGGATCGAACATCTGTTCGGCCAGGGCTTCTTCGTTCGGGTCATCGCCCGGGTCGTCGTCCGTGCCGGTGCGCTCGCCGTGGTCCTCATCGCGGTTGAAGAGGACGGGCAGGGGATCGAGGCTGCGCCACGCCGGCGCGGAGATCATCATGCTGCCCAGCAGCCCGCCGGCCCGTGTGGCCCACCAGATGGTGCCGAAGGACAGGGCCAGCCCGCTCACGCGCGTGGCGGCAGGCAGATGGCCGATCAGGCCGTTGCCAGCGGCGTCGTCCTCGCTGCTGCGCGCGAACAGCAGGCGTTCGGGCGAACTCAGGCCTGTTGCGGGGATGCCCAGTGCCGCCAGCCGCATCTGTTCTTCCTGCTGCGGCAGCAGGATCTGCAAGGTCAGTTCGCGCTCGGACATGAAGGCGTTGGCCTGCTGGCCGAAGGAGGGCAGCGTGAAGGCCGAGGTGAGCAGGGCCGATCCTGTCGGCAGCGTGCCCGGGCGCGGGCCGTCGCCTGTGGGCAGCAAGGTGCCCAGCAGCGGGTCGGCCTCGGGCTCGCTGGGCTCCGCAGCGGGGGCCGGCGGTGTCGATGCCGGCGCGGTGGGCTGGGTCTCGCTGTCCTTGGAGGTGTTGTCGGATGGCTTGGGGCTGGCCTCATCGGCCGGTGCCGGCGTGCCGGTGGTGGTGTCCGGCAGGGGCGTCGTGGGCACGTAGATGGGCTGGGTGACGGCCTGCACCTGTACCTGCAGCGATGCGGTCGCACTGAGCGTGCCATCGCTGACCTGCACGATCACGTCATAGCGGTTGTCGCCATCGGCATCGGTGGGGGTGGCATGGTCGGGGGCGGTGACGAAGCGCAGCTGGCCCGTGATGCTGTCCACGCTGAACCTGGCCGCATCGTTGCCGCCGATGATGCTGTAGCTCAGGCTGGCGCCCTGGTCGGCATCGCTGGCGCTCAGTGTGGTCACCGCGGTGTGGCCTTCGTCCACGCTCAGGTTCGTGCTGCCCATCGTGAACGCGGGGCTGTTGTCATTGATGTCCGTGATGAGCACCGTGTGCGTGGCCGTGCTGAAGGAGCCATCGGCGCTGAGGGCGCGCACCGTGATCTGGTGCGATGTGGCGGCCTCGGCATCCAGCAGCGAGCCATCGGCCACGGTGATCACGCCGGTGGCCGCGTCGATGCCAAAGCGTCCGCCCGCATCGTCGGTGAGGCTGTAGGTGATGGCGTTGGTGGTGCCATCGGTATCCGCAGCATGGGCGGTGATGCCGACGATGGCGCCATTCGCGGCGTTTTCGGCCACGGCGTTGGCGGTGGCATCGCCATCCGAGATGGCGCCCACATCGAACTCGTCCACGTCGCCGAGCTGGATGGTGAAGCTTTGCGTGGCCGTGGAGCCATCGGCGCTGGTGGCCAGCACGGTGATGCTGTGGCTGCCGGATGACTCGAAGTCGAGCAGCGAGCCATCGGCCACGGTGACGACGCCCGTGACGGCATCGATGGTGAAGCGGCCACCGGCATCGTCTGCCAAGGTGTAGGTGATGGTGTTCGTGCTGCCGTCCGCATCGATGGCTGCCGCCGTGATGCCCACGGTGCTGCCGTTGGCAGCTGTTCTCTGCGATCAACTCGGGCGATGCGTCCGTGTCGGACACGGGGCCGACATCGAACTCATCGGCATCCGCGAGCTGGAGGGTGAAGCTGTGCGTGCTGCTGGAGCCATCGGCGCTGGTGGCCAGCACGGTGATGTGGTGGCTGGTGGCGGCCTCGTAGTTCAGCAGGCTGCCATCGGCCACGGTGACCACGCCGGTGGCGGCATCGATGGCAAAGCGGCCGCCGGCGTCGTCCGTCAGGCTGTAGGTGATGGTGTGGGTGGTGCCGTCGCCATCCGTGGCGTTGGCTGTCAGACCCACCAGCGTGCCGTTGGCGGCGTTCTCGCTCACGCTGTTGGCCGATGCGTCCTGATCGGCGATGGCGCCCACCGCAAACTCGTTGACGTCGGTCAGTGCGATGGTGAAGGTCTGCGTGGACGTGGAGCCGTCGGCACTGGTGGCCAGCACCGTGATGAGGTGGCTGGTGGTCGACTCGTAGTTGAGCAGGCTGCCGTTGGCCACGGTGACGACGCCCGACGAGGCATCGATGGCGAAACGCCCGCCCGCATCGTTGGTGAGGCTGTAGCTGACCGTGTTGGTGGTGCCGTCGGCGTCCGTGGCGCTGGCGGTGATGCCGGTGGCAGTGCCGTCGGCGGCGTTTTCCGCCACGGTGTTGCCGGCCGCATCGGTGTCCGTGATGGCGCCCACGTTGAACTCGTCGACATCGCCCAGGTTGACCGTGAAGCTTTGCGAGCTGCTGGAGCCGTCGGCGCTGGTGGCCTGAACGGTGATCGTGTGGCTGCTGGCGGCCTCGTAGTTCAGAAGACTGCTGTCGGCGACGGTGACGATGCCCGTGGCGGCATCGATGGCAAAGCGGCCACCGGCGCTGTCGGTGAGGCTGTAGGTGACGGTGTTCGTGGTGGCATCGGCATCGCTGGCGCTGGCGGTGATGCCCACCTGCGTGCCGTTGGCCACGTTTTCGGCGATCTGGTTGGCGCCCGCATCGCTGTCGCTGATGGCGCTCACGGCGAACTCGTTGGCGTCCGTCAGCTGGATGGTGAAGCTGCGCGTGGACGTCGAGCCGTCCGCGCTGGTGGCCAGCACGGTGATGGTGTGGCTGGTGGCGGCTTCGGCGTTCAGCAGGCTGCCATCGGCGACGGTGACGACACCGGTGCCGGCATCGATGGCGAAGCGGCCCGCGGCGTTGTCGCTGAGGCTGTAGGTGATGGAGTTCGTGGTGCCGTCCGCATCGATGGCCGCCGCGGTGATGCCCACGGTGCTGCCGTTGGCCGCGTTCTCGGTCACGGTGTTGGCCCCGGCGTCGGTGTCGGTCACGGCGCCCACATCGAACTCATCGACATCGGTGAGGTTGATGGTGAAGCTCTGCGAGCTGGAAGAGCCGTCGGCGCTGGTGGCCAGCACGGTGATGCTGTGCGAGGCGGCGGCCTCGTAGTTCAGCAAGGTGCCGTTGGCCACCGTCACCACGCCGGTGCTGGCGTTGATCGCGAAGCGGCCACCTGCTGAATCGCTGAGCGAATACATGATGGTGTTGTGGCTGCCATCGGCATCCGATGCGCTGGCCGTGATGCCCACGCTGCTGCCGTTGGCCGCGTTTTCGGCGACCACATTGGCCGACGCGTTGCTGTCTGCGGCCACGGTGACATCGAATTCGTCGGCATCGCCGATCTGGATGGTGAAGTCCTGTGTGGAGGTGGAGCCGTCGGTGCTGGTGGCCTGCACCGTGATCGTGTGGCTGCTGGCCGATTCGTGATCGAGCAGGGTGCCGTCTGCCACGGTGACGACGCCTGTGCCGGCATCGATGGTGAAGCGCCCGCCGGCGTTGTCCAGCAGGGTGTAGCTCACGGTGCTGCTGGTGGCGTCGTCGTCGCTTGCCTGCGCGGTGATGCCGACGGTGCTGCCGTTGGCGGCGTTTTCCTGCACAAGGTTGGCGGCGGCATCGCTGTCGGCGGTGGCCCCGACATCGAACTCGTTGACGTCGTTCACGGCGATGGTGAAGCTGCGCGTCGATGTCGAACCGTCGGCGCTGGTGGCCACCACCGTGATGGCGTGCGAGGCCGCGGCTTCGCGGTCGAGCAGCGAGCCATCTGCGACGGTGACGACGCCCGTCGTGGCATCGATGGCGAATCGGCCTGCGGCATCGTCGCTCAGGCTGTAGGTGACGGTGCGGGTGGTGCCATCGGCGTCGCTGGCACTGGCGGTGATGCCGACCACGGTGCCGGTGGCCGCGTTCTCGAAGACCCCGTCGGTGGCGCCATCTGCATCGGCGATGGCGCTGACGCTGAACTCGTTGACGTCGCTCAACTGGATGGTGAAGCTCTGGCTGGAGGTGGAGCCATCGGCGCTGGTGGCCAGCACCGTGATGAGGTGGCTGGTGGCCGCTTCGTAGTTCAGCAAGCTGCCGTCGGCGACGGTGACCACACCGGTGCTGCCATCGATGGTGAAGCGGCCGCCGGCGTCGTCGCTCAGGCTGTAGGTGATGGCGCTGTTGGTGGCGTCGGCATCGCTGGCACTGGCGGTGATGCCCACCACGGTGCCGGTGCTGGCGTTTTCCGCCACGCTGTTGGCCGCGCCATCGGCGTCGGAGACGGCGCCCACGTTGAACTCGTCCACATCGGCCAGAGAGATGGTGACGGTGCGGGTGGCGCTCGAGCCATCGGCGCTGGTGGCCACCACCGTGATGTCGTGCGAGGCGGCGGCTTCGCGGTCGAGCCGCGAGCCATCGGCGACGGTGACCACGCCGGTGCCCGCGTCGATGGCGAAGCGGCCGCCGGCATCGTCGCTGAGGCTGTAGGTGACCGTGTTCGTGGTGGCATCGGCATCGCTGGCGCTGGCGGCAAAGCCCACCGTGCTGCCGTTGGCGGCGTTCTCGGCCACGGTGTTGGCAGCGGCATCCGCATCGGCGATGGCACCCACGTCGAACTCGTCGACGTCGGTGACGGCGATGGTGAAGGTGCGTGTGCTGCTGGAGCCGTCGGCGCTGGTGGCCACCACGGTGATGTCGTGCGAGGCGGCGGCTTCGCGGTCGAGCAAAGAGTTGTCGGCCACGGTGACGATGCCGGTGGCGGCATCGATGGCAAACAGGCCGCCGGCGTTGTCGCTCAGGCTGTAGCTGACCGTGTTGGTGGTGCTGTCGGCATCGCTGGCACTGGCCGTGATGCCCACCACCGTGCCGTTGGCGGCATCTTCGGCCACGGTGTCGGCGGTGGCGTTGCCGTCGCTGATGGCACCGACATCGAACTCGTCCACATCGCTGAGGTTGATGGTGAAGCCCTGCGAGCTGGAAGAGCCATCGGCGCTGGTGGCCAGCACGGTGATGTTGTGGCTGGTGGCCGCTTCGTAGTTCAGCAAGCTGCCGTCGGCGACGGTGACCACACCGGTGCTGCCATCGATGGTGAAGCGGCCGCCGGCGTTGTCGCTCAAGCTGTAGGTGATGGCGCTGTTGGTGGCGTCGGCATCGCTGGCATTGGCGGTGATGCCCACCACGGTGCCGGTGCCGGCGTTTTCTGCCACGCTGTTGGCCGCGCCGTTGGCGTCGGAGACGGCGCCCACGTTGAACTCGTCCACATCGGCCAGAGAGATGGTGACGGTGCGGGTGGCGCTCGAGCCATCGGCGCTGGTGGCCACCACCGTGATGTCGTGCGAGGCGGCGGCTTCGCGGTCGAGCCGCGAGCCATCGGCGACGGTGACCACGCCGGTGCCGGCGTCGATGGCGAAGCGGCCGCCGGCATCGTCGCTGAGGCTGTAGGTGACCGTGTTCGTGGTGGCATCGGCATCGCTGGCGCTGGCGGCAAAGCCCACCGTGCTGCCGTTGGCGGCGTTCTCGGCCACGGTGTTGGCAGCGGCATCCGCATCGGCGATGGCACCCACGTCGAACTCGTCGACGTCGGTGACGGCGATGGTGAAGGTGCTTGTGCTGCTGGAGCCGTCGGCGCTGGTGGCCACCACGGTGATGTCGTGCGAGGCGGCGGCTTCGCGGTCGAGCAAAGAGTTGTCGGCCACGGTGACGATGCCGGTGGCGGCATCGATGGCAAACAGGCCGCCGGCGTTGTCGCTCAGGCTGTAGCTGACCGTGTTGGTGGTGCTGTCGGCATCGCTGGCACTGGCCGTGATGCCCACCACCGTGCCGTTGGCGGCATCTTCGGCCACCGCATCGGCGGTGGCGTTGCCATCGCTGATGGCGCCGACATCGAACTCGTCCACATCGCTGAGGTTGATGGTGAAGCCCTGCGAGCTGGAAGAGCCATCGGCGCTGGTGGCCAGCACGGTGATGTTGTGGCTGGTGGCCGCCTCGTAGTTCAGCAAGCTGCCGTCGGCGACGGTGACCACACCGGTGCTGCCATCGATGGTGAAGCGGCCGCCGGCGTCGTCGCTCAGGCTGTAGGTGATGGCGCTGGTGGTGGCGTCGGCATCGCTGGCACTGGCGGTGATGCCCACCACGGTGCCGGTGCCGGCGTTTTCTGCCACGCTGTTGGCCGCGCCGTTGGCGTCGGAGACGGCGCCCACGTTGAACTCGTCCACGTCCAGCAGGTTGATGGTGAAGGTGCGGCTGGCCGTGCTGGTGTCGGTGCTGGTGGCCACCACCGTGATCTGCCAGCTGGCCGCGGCTTCACGGTCGAGCAGGCCGGCGTTGGCCACGGTGACCACGCCGGTGCCGGCATCGATGGCAAAGCGGCCGCCCGCGTTGTCGCTCAGCGCGTAGCTCACGGTATCCCCGCCGTCCGGATCGCTGGCCGTGGCGGTGATGCCCACCACCGTGCCGTTGATGGCGTCTTCGCTCACCTCGTTGCCCGCACCATCTGCATCCGAGATGGCGCCGACGCCTTGCTCCGAGGCGTCCATGATCTGGATGGTGAAGACCTGACTGGCGGTGGAGCCGTCGGCCGATGTGGCCAGCACGGTGATGTTGTGCGAGGTGTCTGTTTCGTAGTCCAGCAGGCCGGCATTGGCCACCGTCACCACGCCGGTGCTGGCGTTGATCGCGAAGCGGCCACCGGCGTTGTCGGTCAGCGAGTAGGTGATGGTGTTGGTGGTGGCGTCCGCATCCGATGCGCTCGCCGTGATGCCGACCGCGGTGCCGTTCGCGGCGTTCTCGGCCACCTGATTGGCGCCGGCATCCGTGTCGGAGATGGCGCCCACATCGAACTCATCGACGTCGCTGAGGTTGACGGTGAAGCTCTGCGAGCTGGAAGAGCCGTCGGCACTGGTGGCCAGCACGGTGATGCTGTGCGAGGTGGCGGCCTCGTAGTTCAGCAAGGTGCCGTTGGCCACCGTCACCACGCCGGTGCTGGCGTTGATCGCAAAGCGCCCGCCGGCGCTGTCGGTCAGCGAGTAGGTGATGGTGTTGGTGGTGCCGTCCGCATCGCTGGCGCTGGCCGTGATGCCGACGGTGCTGCCATTGGTGGCGTTCTCGGCCACGGTGTTGGCCGCTGCATTGCTGTCGGAGACGGCGCCCACATCGGACTCATCCACATCGCTGAGGTTGATGGTGAAGGTCTGCGAACTGATCGAGCCGTCGGCGCTGGTGGCGCGCACGGTGATGTTGTGCGAGGTGGCGGATTCGTAGTTCAGCAAGGTGCCGTTGGCCACCGTCACCACGCCGGTGCTGGCGTTGATCGCAAAGCGCCCGCCGGCGCTGTCGGTCAGCGAGTAGGTGATGGTGTTGGTGGTGGCATCCGCATCGCTGGCGCTGGCGGTGATGCCGACGGTGCTGCCATTGGCGGCATTCTCGGCCACGGTGTTGGCCGCGGCATTGCCGTCCGAGACCGCGCCCACATCGAACTCATCGACATCGGTGAGGTTGATGGTGAAGCTCTGCGAACTGGATCGAGCCATCGGCGCTGGTGGCCAGCACGGTGATGCTGTGCGAGGTGGCCGCCTCGTAGTTCAGCAAGGTGCTGTTGGCCACGGTCACCACGCCGGTGCTGGCGTTGATGGCAAAGCGCCCGCCGGCCGAATCGCTCAGGGAGTAGGTGATCGTGTTGTTGCTGCCGTCGGCGTCGCTGGCGCTGGCCGTGATGCCCACCGCTGTGCCGTTGGCGGAGTTCTCTGCCAGGCTGTTGGCCGCCGCGTTGCTGTCCGAGACGGCGCCCACGTCGAACTCGTCCACATCGCCCACACTGATCGTGAAGCTTTGCGAGCTGGAGGAGCCGTCCGCACTGGTGGCCAGCACGGTGATGCTGTGCGAGGTGGCGGCCTCGTAGTTCAGCAAGGTGCCGTTGGCCACGGTCACCACACCGGTGCTGGCGTTGATCGCAAAGCGGCCACCGGCTGAATCGGTCAGCGAGTAGGTGATCGTGTTGGTGGTGGCGTCCGCATCGGAGGCGCTCGCGGTGATGCCGACCGCGGTGCCGTTGGCGGCGTTCTCGGCCACCTGGTTGGCACCGGCATCCGTGTCGGAGACGGCGCCCACATCAAACTCATCGACGTCGCTGAGGTTGACGGTGAAGCTCTGCGAGCTGGAAGAGCCGTCGGCGCTGGTGGCCAGCACGGTGATGCTGTGCGAGGTGGCGGCCTCGTAGTTCAGCAAGGTGCCGTTGGCCACCGTCACCACGCCGGTGCTGGCGTTGATCGCGAAGCGGCCACCGGTGCTGAATCGCTCAGCGAATACGTGATGGTGTTGGTGGTGCCGTCCGCATCGCTGGCGCTGGCCGTGATACCGACGGTGCTGCCGTTGGCGGCGTTCTCGGCCACGGTGTTGGCCGCAGCATTGCTGTCGGAGACGGCGCCCACATCGAACTCATCCACATCGCTGAGGTTGATGGTGAAGGTCTGCGAACTGATCGAGCCGTCGGCGCTGGTGGCGCGCACGGTGATGTTGTGCGAGGTGGCGGATTCGTAGTTCAGCAAGGTGCCGTTGGCCACCGTCACCACGCCGGTGCTGGCGTTGATCGCAAAGCGCCCGCCGGCGCTGTCGGTCAGCGAGTAGGTGATGGTGTTGGTGGTGGCATCCGCATCGCTGGCGCTGGCGGTGATGCCGACGGTGCTGCCATTGGCGGCATTCTCGGCCACGGTGTTGGCTGCGGCATTGCCGTCCGAGACCGCGCCCACATCGAACTCATCGACATCGGTGAGGTTGATGGTGAAGCTCTGCGAGCTGGAAGAGCCATCGGCGCTGGTGGCCAGCACGGTGATGCTGTGCGAGGTGGCCGCCTCGTAGTTCAGCAAGGTGCTGTTGGCCACGGTCACCACACCGGTGCTGGCGTTGATGGCAAAGCGCCCGCCGGCCGAATCGCTCAGGGAGTAGGTGATCGTGTTGTTGCTGCCATCGGCGTCGCTGGCGCTGGCCGTGATGCCCACCGCTGTGCCGTTGGCCGAGTTCTCCGCCAGGCTGTTGGCCGCCGCGTTGCTGTCCGAGACGGCGCCGACGTCAAACTCGTCCACATCGCCCACATTGATCGTGAAGCTTTGCGAGCTGGAGGAGCCGTCCGCACTGGTGGCCAGCACGGTGATGCTGTGCGAGGTGACCGCCTCGTAGTTCAGCAAGGTGCCGTTGGCCACGGTCACCACACCGGTGCTGGCGTTGATCGCAAAGCGGCCACCGGCTGAATCGGTCAGCGAGTAGGTGATCGTGTTCGTGGTGGCATCCGCATCCGATGCGCTCGCCGTCAGCCCCACCGTGCTGCCATTGGCCGCGTTCTCGGCCACGGTGTTGGCCGATGCATTGCCATCGGTCACGGCACCCACGTTGAACTCGTCCACATCGGTGATGGTGACGGAGATCGCCTGCGTGTCGGTGTTGCTGCCATCGCTGACCTGCACCGTCACTTCGTAGATGTGGTCGCTGTTGGCATCCGTGGCAACTTCGCGGTTGCGTGCGCTGGTGAACGACAGGGCGCCTGTGCTGGCATTGACCGTGAAGAGGGCTGCATCCGCACCGCCGCTGATGGTGTAGGTCAGCGTCTCGGCGGGCAGGTCGGCGTCCGTGGCCGTCACCGTGGTCACGGCGGTGCTGTTTTCGGCAATGCTCACGCTGGCCGTGGCGCCCCCGCCATTGCTGGTGATCACCGGCGTGTTGTCGTTGACCGGCGTCACCGTCACTGCGATCGACTGTGTGTCGGTCAGCAAACCATCGGTGACGGTCACGATCAGGTCGTACACATTGTTGGCGCCGGTGTCCGTGGGCGACTCGTAGTTCGGCGCGCTCACAAAGCTCAGCGCGCCGGTGCTGGCATTGATCGTGAACTTGGCCGCATCGGCCCCGCCACTGATCGAGTAGGTCAGCGCCGAGCCTTCCACGTCCGTGGCGCCGACCGTGGTCACCGCCGTGCTGTTCTCGGCCACGTTCACCGATGCGCTGCTGCCGCCGCCGTTGCTCGTGATCACCGGTGCATCGTTGACGGCCGCGATCGTGATGGCCACCGTATCCGAATCGCTCAAGGCCCCGCCCACGCCCGAGTTGCCCTGGTCGGAGGTGACGATGCTCAGCGTATCGGTGCCGTTGTAGTTGCCGGTGGGCAGGTAGCTCATGCCGGCCAGCGCCGTGTTGATGGCGCTGATCGTGCCGGTGAAGGTCATCGCTGCATCGCTGGTGCCATCCCCCACGGAGAAGCTCAGCCCCGTGGTGCCCGACAGCGTGATCGCCCCATGCAGCACGCTCAGGCTCACCTGCATGCTGCCGCTGCCCGCATCCACATCCGCAATCGAGATCAGGTTGCCATTGCCCGACGAGAACACCAGATTCGTGTCCTCATTCGTGTTCTGGCCCGTAGGCACCGTGTTGGTCGGCGCATCGTTGGCGCCTGAGACGCTCACCGTCGCATCGAAGTTGGCGCTGCTGTGCCCCAAGGCATTCGTGATGCTGTAGCGCACCGTGCGCGATGTGGTGGAGGGCGCTGCCGTGTTGGTGTTGGCATACGTGATGTTGCGCACCAGGGCGGTCAGCGCGGCATCGCTGGCCGCGCTGTTGAGCGTGATCACCAGGTTGCTGCCGGAAGATCCCCCCGTGTAGCTGCCGATCACCGTGCCGCCATAGGTGATGTTGCCGCCGCTGACGCCGATCTGGCCCGCGCCGCTGCCCTGGTTTCGGATGCCCAGCACGTCTTCCGCCGACGTGCTGCCCGCGGCAAACGACACCGTCAGACTGCCGCCCGTGGCAAAGCCGCCATTGCTGTCGAGCACCACCGTGGCGTTGCCGCCCTGGTCGATCACCGTGGCTGCATCACCTTCGGTGTAGCTCAAGGTGTCGCCCGACAGGTTGGTGATCACCGCCGCATCGCGGTACCAGACATAGGTGAAGTTCTCGCGGTAGGTGAAGCCGGTGGCCGCATCCAGCTCGGTCACGCTGCCCCAGGCGGTGCCGCTCCAGGTCACCATGTTCAGATCCGATGCCGCGTCCTGCGCACCCAGCATGATGGTGTTGCTGTAGGGGTCCGAATACAGCTTGATGATGTAGGGCACGTCCGTGCCGCCCATGCTGGGGCCCGTGCCTTCGGCAGACCAGCCGCCGCCGCTCGTCCAGGTGCGGTAGTAGATGTTGGGCCCGGCCGCCTTGCCGTACACCGCCAACAGGTCGCCGGACTGGCTCTCGAAGGCCACGTCCATGGTCGGATGGGCATCGGTGAGCGCCACGCCCGATGTCGTCGCGGCCTGCGAGCTGCCCCAACTGCTGCCGTTCCACACCGACAGCCACACCTCGTTGGCGGCATTCTTGGCGGCGATGGCAATGCGGTTGCTTGTCGGGTCGCTGGCGATCACGGTGCTGTAGAGCTCCGAGGTGGCCGTGATGCCGGCCGGTGCGCTCAGCGTGGCTTCGCTGCTCCAGGCGCTGCCGCTCCAGGTGCGGTACTGCAGCTCCGAAGCATTGGCGGCCGATGCGTCGTAGACCACCATCGCCTTGCCGCTTTGCTGCTCATACGCGACATTGATCTCGAAGTACTGCTTGCTGCTGTTGGTGCCCAGCGTCTGCGAATTCCCCCAGCTCGATCCATTCCACACGATGGCGTACTGGTTGCTCGATGCGGCCGTGGTTTCCACCACCAGCACCATTTCCTGCGCACGCGGGCTGGCGGCCATCTGCATGTGCACAGGCTCACCGCTCACGGGTGCCGTGATGGTGTTGATGGCCGACCAACTGCTGCCGTTCCAGGTGGCATACGAGAGACCGGTTGTGCCCGTGTTGCCGTTGTCCCAGACCAGCATGGCATTGCCGCTGACTTCGTCATACGCCGCGGCAAAACTGTCGTACAGCGAGGCGGTGGCGCTCGGCGATGCCAGGGGAATGGAGATCACCGAAGACCAGGTGCTGCCATTCCAGATGCCAGCCAGGATCTTGCCCGATGCATCCGCCGAGCCGATGAACAGTGTCTCGTTGCGCGTGGGCGATTCGATCGCCGTGATCATGCTGATGTCGTCGGTGTAGCTCAGGCCATCCGTTCCGATGCCGCCAAAGCCGGCACTGCTCCACTCCACATACTGCTGATAGAAGCGATCATTGATGTTCCAGATCGCACGGCCCCGCGGTGCACTGGATGCGGACACGGCCTGTACGGCCAAAGCGAACTCCGAAGCGCCGGCAGCGCCCGCTTCCACATTGGCCACCGCGGTGATCCAGTCGCCTGCCGTCACCCCGGTCACGTCCAGCGAGAAGGAGGCATCGCCCGTGCTGGCGTCCGTGGTCACCTGCACATAGCCCAGATAGGTCTTGCCTTCGCCATGGCCCGTGGCATCGGCCGTGGTATTGCTGAAGAACTCGATGTAGACCGGCTGAGCCTGCGTGTACCACTCGATGGAGCCGGTGATCCGCGTCGTGCTGCCATTGGTGACCACCGATGTGATCACGGGGAAGTTGTTCGAATAGTTGGCGCCCCCATCGCCATCGTTGTAGTCATTGGCCGTGACCCCATCGTTGCCCAGATCGATGCCCAGCCCGGTGTTGCTGTAGATGCTGTTGCGATAGAACAGGTTGTTGTTGCCCGATGCGACCACGATCCCGCCGGCACCGTTGCCCGCAATGATGTTGCCGTCGCCGCTGGTCTTGCCGCCCACCGTGACGTTGCTGGCCGCGATGTAGACGCCCGCGCCGCCATTGCCCAGCAGCGTGGTGCCGTTGGCTGCCACACCGATGTAGTTGCCGCGGATGATGTGGCCGCTGGCCGGGCTCGATCGCACATCGATGCCATGGCTGCTGTTGCCCGAGATGACGTTGCGGTAGCCGCTGCCATTGCCGCCAACCGTCGATTGCGCCGATGCACTCAGATAGATGCCGACCCCCGTGTTGCCCAACGCGGCGGTGCCTGAGGCATTGAGCCCGATGATGTTGCCCTGGATGGTGACGCTGCCCGAGTTGCCCGCGTAAATGCCGCCGCCGTCATTGCCCGAAATCACGTTGCCCGCATACGTCGACGTGCCGCCCACCGTGACGCTGCCCGTGTCGTCGATATAAAGGCCATAGCCTCCATTGCCCAGATCGACGGAGCCGGTGGCATCTGTGCCGATGTAGTTGCCCTGCACCGTGGTCGTGCCCGTCGTGGTCACCCAGATGCCACGGTTGGTGAAGCCCGATATCACATTGCCGGCACCACTGGCCGTGCCGCCGATCGTGATGTTGGTGGACGAGCTTTCCACCATGATCCCGTAGGTGCTGTTGGTGCTGGCGAATGCCGTCGAGCCGGTCGAGTCCGTGCCGATGTAGTTGCCCTTGATCGTCGTGCCGTCCGCACCCGTGGCCAGGTAGATGTTGTAGGCCGAGGCATTGCCCGAGATCACATTGCGCTCCGACACGGTCGTGCCGCCGATCGTCACATTGGCGCCATACGATTCGATGCCCTCCGACAGGTTGCGCTCGCCGCTGCCCGCATCGCTGCCATCGGCATTGAAGCTGCCGATGAAGTTGCCCACGATCGTGTGGTTGTCCGAGCCGCTGTTGATGTGGATGCCGTCGGCCGCGAAGTCGCGGATCAGAAGCCCGCGGATGGTGCTGCCGTCTGCCGTGTTCGTCAGCGTCAGGCCATTGGCCGAGCCACCTTCGCCATCCAGCACCACCAGCGGCCGATTGGTGTAGCCGCTTTGCGAGGCGCCGTTGATGTAGACGGCATCGGTGATGTCCGGCAGCGTGGTGGCCATCGTGATGGTGTATTCGCCATACGAGCCGGTGGCCCCCGTCAGGTTGAAGCTGATGGTGTCGGTGCCTGCCGTGTTGTTGGCCGCAATGATGGCCTCGCGCAGCGACACCTTGCTGTCCGTGCCACCGGTGCGTGCGTTCAATTGCTCGGCCGTGAACGTCGTGCCCAGCCCCACGTCGTTGTTGTCTGTCGTCGTGGTCACCACCAGAGTGGACGACACGTCCGTCACGGTCACGGCAATGGCCTGCGTGTCCGTCAGCGATCCGTCGCTCACGCGCACGATCACGTCGTACACATTGTTGGCGCCCACGTCGGTCGGGCTCTCGAAGTCTGGCGCGCTCACGAAGGTCAGCACACCGGTCGTCGAGTTGATGCTGAACTTGGCCTGATCTGCCCCGCCGGAAAGCGAGTAGGTGAACGAGCTGCCATCCGGGTCGCTGGCGGTCACGGTGGTCACGGCTGTCAGTGTCTCGGCCACGCTGACACTGGCGGATGCCCCTCCGCCATTGCTCGTGATCACCGGCGCATCGTTGACGGCGGTGATCGCCATCGTGCAGGTGGCCGCCGTGCCGCTGCCACCGTAAGGATCGGCAGCCACCACCGTGATCGTGCGGCTGGTGGTGGTCGGGTTGTCCGAGCTGTTGCTGTAGGTGATGGTGCGCAGCACCGTCTGGTAGTTGGCCGCGGTGTCGGTGCCGGTCAGGCTCAGCACGCCGGTGGCGCTGTTGTAGCTGGCCGTGATGTTGGTGCCCGTGGTGGTGGCCGCCAGCGACTCGGCCGTGCCATCCAGCAGGTTGGTGATGGTCACGGTCATCGACGACAGCGCGGTGTTGATCGTGTTGCTGCCCGCCGTCACGGTGCCATCCGTGTCCGCGATCTTCACCGCTGCCCCGCCCTCCGTGAAGGTGGTGGAAAAGCCGCTGCCCGCGCCGCTGCTGTCCAGGTCCACCACGGGTGGCGTTGGCGCCGTGTACGTCACCGACAGCTTGGGCCGCTGGCTCGAGGTGGCGCCTTCCGAGCTGACGATGGTCCATGCGTCGGCATTCGAATCGCCCGTCACCAGTGCCCAGCCATTGTTGGTCCCGCCATTGGCCCAGGCCTGCACCGTCGAGGCCAGGTTGGTGAACGTGGCGGCGCCGGAAATTCCCGCATCCAGCGAGTACAGCGTCGCGCTGCCTGCTTCGACATCGTCGGTGGCGATCCCGTTGACCATCGAGTTGTAGGTCGAGGCCTCCGACCAGCTCGCCAGCATCTTGTGGATCCAGATGGTGTCGGCGGTGTCGTGGTTGGTCACATACACCGTCAGCGAGGCCGACGTGATCGTCGAGCCCAGCGGGATGGTGCCGCTGCCGATGATGTTGTCGAACCGGATCAGCGTCTGCATGTCGTTGGGCGTGCCGTCGTCCACCATCAGCGAGGTGCTGGTGGCCCGCGAGGTCGTCGGCGTGGCCTTGTCGAGATAGGTGTCCTGCGTGCCCGTGTAGCTGCTCACGCCCTCCTGGAAGGTGATCGTGGCCAGCACCTGCTGCCACTGCGCCTGTGCCTGCCAGCTGATGGCCGTGGCGGTTTCAATGTGGCCGGTCTGGTACTCCAGCACCCAGTCGCCCTGGAGCACGGCCGCGCCGGTGAGGTCATCGCTGGCGGCGACGTCCGCACCGCTGAGCAGCGACAACTGCCCGATGAGTTCCCGCCCGTCGTCGCTGGCCGCCAGGTTGCAGCCGTACAGCATCACATCGGCGTCCTGCGTCAGCGCCTGGCTCCAGCGCGAGATGTCGCCCAGGCGGCTGGCGAGTGCGGCCTGATCCAGCCGGGTGGTGCCCAGTTCAAGTCCGGCCTCATCACCGTGGCTGAGGATGTGGACCGCGTCGTACAGGCCCTGATCGACGCCCTCCAGGTAGGCGGTGATCACCGCGATGCCATCGTCACCGGCCTCGATGCGCTCCACGTCGAGCGGACGGCCGGCATCCCGCTGCGCCTGCAGGTCCTGGAGCAGCACATCGGCATCCGGGATCGTCACATCGATGAAGACGACCTCGCGCGCGGCATGGACGGCGTCTTGTGCCGCGGCATCCTGTGAAGACGATGATGACGCACTGCCGTCCGCCTGCGTCTGCGACAGCATGCGGGGCGGCTGGGCCAGCACCTGCACCGTCGCAGGCGGGGCCTCGTTCGGATCCATCACGAGGGCCGAGCCGGTGAGGGCGCCCAGCAGCGGATCGGCGGCCAGCAGCAGGCGCGCTTCCAGCTCTTCGAGCTCGAAACGGGCCTGTCCCGGCGGGGGCGGTCGGCGGCGGGGTGGACGCATCTGGGCGGGCGTGGACATCGGGCCAGGTGCGCGGGGCAGGCGCACTTGACCCAAAGTGACATTGGGCGTGTTCAATCGTCGCTGAACCAGCCGCCGGGGATGCAGGGAAATGGCCGGTCATTCGGTATTTCTTGGCACTTGCTCCCTGCCCGAAACCCCCGGGGGATGGGCTCTGCGCCGCCGTCCCGCGGCTGGGGTGGGGCGGCGGTCTGCGCTCAGCCTAAAATCACGGGTTTTCGTCCCCCAATTCAAGCGATTCGATCCACCATGCCTAAAGACGCCAAACTGGCTGCCAAGCCCGCTGCCAAACCTGCCCGGGCCGCACGTGCGGGCAAGCCCGCCAAGACGGCCGAGGCCGCCACGCCCGCTGCCGCAGTGCCTGTGCGCACAGTCGGCGGCAAAAAAGTGAACAAAGTCGTGCTGGCCTACTCGGGCGGCCTGGACACCTCGATCATCCTCAAGTGGCTGCAGGATGAGTACGGCTGCGAGGTCGTGACCTTCACCGCCGACATCGGCCAGGGCGAAGAGATCGAGCCCGCGCGCGCCAAGGCCATCAAGATGGGCATCAAGCCCGAGAACATCTTCATCGAAGACCTGCGCGAAGAATTCGTGCGCGACTTCGTCTTCCCGATGTTCCGCGCCAACGCCCTGTACGAAGGCGAATACCTGCTGGGCACCTCCATCGCCCGCCCGCTGATCGCCAAGCGCCTGATCGAGATCGCCAAGAAGACCAAGGGCGACGCCATCTCCCACGGCGCCACCGGCAAGGGCAACGACCAGGTCCGCTTCGAGCTGGGCGCGTATGCGCTGATGCCCGGCGTGAAGGTGATCGCACCGTGGCGCGAATGGGACCTGCTGTCGCGCGAGAAGCTGCTGGCCTATGCCGACAAGCACGGCATCCCCGTCGACTTCAAGAAGCGCAAGGGCGGTGGCGCCCCGTATTCGATGGACGCCAACCTGCTGCACATCAGCTATGAAGGCGGCATCCTCGAAGACCCGAACTTCGAGCCCGAAGCCAATATGTGGCGCCTGACGGTGTCGCCCGAGAAGGCGCCCAACAAGCCCCAGGTCATCGAGCTGACGTACGCCAAGGGCGACGTGGTCGCCATCGACGGCGTGAAGATGACCCCCGCGCAAGTGCTGACCCAGCTCAACGAGCTGGGCGGCAAGCACGGCATCGGCCGCCTGGACAAGGTCGAAAACCGCTACGTGGGCATGAAGAGCCGCGGCTGCTACGAAACCCCGGGCGGCACCATCTTGCTGACCGGTCACCGCGCGATCGAGTCCATCACGCTGGACAAGGAAGTGCAGGCACTCAAGGATGACCTGATGCCGCGCTATGCCCGCCTGATCTACAACGGCTACTGGTTCAGCCCCGAGCGCGAGTTGCTGCAAGGCCTGATCGACGCTTCGCAGGCCACTGTCAACGGCAAGGTCCGCCTGAAGCTGTACAAGGGCACCATCATGTGCGTGGGCCGTGAGTCCAAGACGGACAGCCTGTTCGACATGAAGATCTCGACCTTCGACGACGACGGCGGCGCCTACAACCAGGCCGATGCGGCCGGCTTCATCAAGCTCAACGCCCTGCGCCTGCGCATTGGCGCCAACGTGAAGGCCCAGCGAGCCGCCAGCGCCAAGCCTGCGCGCAAGGCTGGCGCCAAGAAGGCCGGCAAGACCAAGTAAGCCCATTGATCATCTGATTGAAAGAGCCCCGAACATGGCAACCACCTCTCTGGCCGGCAGCGTCAACACGCAGGCCAATGTGTACTTCGACGGCAAGTGCGTCTCGCACACCGTGACCCTGGCCGACGGCACCCGCAAGTCCGTCGGCGTGATCCTGCCCTCGACGCTGACCTTCAACACCGGCGCGCCGGAAGTGATGGAAACCGTCGCCGGCAAGGCCACGATCAAGTTGGCCGGCAGCAGCGAATGGAAGACCTACGGCGCAGGCGAAAGCTTCGACGTGCCGGGCAATTCTTCGTTCGAGATCAAGGTGGAGGGCGAGCCCTACCACTACATCTGCCACTTCGGTTGATGGCCCGCTGATGGGAGGCGCGCATCCGCGCCCCCCAAACAAAAAAGCCGCTGTGACCATCGCAGCGGCTTTTTTTGTTTGGCGCCAATCCTCGGCGCCAACCTGAACGCCAAGCTTCAACGAAAAGGGCAGATCAGAACTTGGGCGGGGGCAACTCGTCCGGGTCCACCGCATCGCAGTCCATCTTCAGCGTGCCGAGCAGTTCGTCGTCGAAATCCAGCAGTTCGCCTTCCAACTCACCTTCCTGCCGGTCGATGGCCAGCCGGATGGTGGCCAGGCGCTTGAGATTGGGCTGCCAGACCACCCAGCTGCCGTTGGCCCAGTCCTGGTAGTAGTGGGTGCCGGGTTGGCGCAGCTTGTAGACCAGGGTGTAGTCCGTCGGCGTCTGCGTGTAGACCAGGCGCTCACCCTTGGGCAGCACATTGGAGCGCTGGATCAGCGCCGTGGTGTTGTTGTCCCGCAGGGCCAGATCCAGGAGCGCAGCCTTGGACTTGCCGGAGGCCGTCAGCTCACCCTTGCACTGGATGAAGAGGTTGAACTCGGCGGCATGGGCCACCGAGACATGGCACAGCAGCGCAGTCAGAGCGGCCATGCCGAGGAAAGACGCGTGTCGACGCATGGGAACTCCCTGTTGAGGGCAGGTGAGGCGGTGCAGACGCCGGCCTCATCCTGCCCGGATGGCCTTACTTCTTCTTGGTGGTCGAGGCCGGCTTGGTCGTGGTGGTCTTGGTGGCCGGCTTGGCATCCAGCTCCTTGGAGGCAGCCGTGTCGCCCCCCTGCACCCCCAGGCGTCCGCCCGTACCCAAACCGCCCTTGACCATCTGGGCCTTGTAATTGCGCAGGGCCTTGACCATCTGGTTGAAGGAGTCGGCGAAGGCGGCCGTGATCACCTTGCCTTCGGGCGTCTTGGCATAACCACCGGCGCCGCCGAAACCACCGCCCCCGAAGGCGGCACCGAAGATGCCGAAGTCATAGTTGCCCGCCGTACCTTCGGCCGCCGAGATCTGCACGCCGGAGCGGTTGTCGATCAGCAGCAGCGTGGTCGAGGCTTCATTGCGGCTGACGCTGCCGGCCACCATGCCCAGCAGCCCGCCACCGAAGCCGCCCAGGCCGGCGCCACCGCCACCCGTCTTGCCCGAGAACTGTATCGAGGGGCTCATGGTGTAGTCGGCCGCCACCATCTGGCCCTTCTGGAAGTTGCTGCCGGCACGGCTTTCGTCGCCGCGGGCGAACTCGCGCTCGCGCATCATGTTGTTCATCGCCTTGCCGCGCTCGACGATGACGAAGCAGTTCGATTGCTGGATCATCAGGCGCAGCACCGGCACGGTGGAGCCCAGGCGGTATTCCTGCAGCGTCTGGTACCAGGGCGCTGCGGTGTCTTCGTCGATGGCCAGCGTGCCCAGGGTTTCGGGGCAGTTTTCCAACTGGCTGTTCTGGCCTTCGGCCGTGGCGCCACCGGCTGCACCGCTGACCGTGCCCTTGTTGCCGCCCATCGTGGGCGAGGTGGCCAGACAGCCCGACAGCAGGGTGGTGCAGGCAGCCAGACTCAGCAGGCTCAAGACGCTGCGCGACGGGGCGTGCAGGGGGAATGCGGTGCGCATGGGTGTACCTCCGTGAAAACGATCGCAGGAGTATAGAAGCGGGCCCGGCCCCGCGATCTCCCTAGCATGGGGGCGTGGACAGGCTCGTCGCCATCTTATAAGCCGGGGGCTGGCATGGGCGCCGCTTGGGCACAGCAGCTCGGCCCGCCCCGGGGTGTCACACCACCACCGGCTCAGGCTCCAGCCGGATGCCGAAGCGCCCGTAGACGCTTTCCTGGATCGCCCGCGCCAGCGTGACCACTTCCGCCCCGCTGGCGCCGCCCCGGTTGACCAGCACCAATGCCTGGCGCTCGTACACGCCCGCGCGGCCGATGGATTTGCCCTTCCAGCCACAGGCATCGATCAGCCAGCCGGCGGCCAGCTTGAAGGTGCCGTCGTCCAGCGGGTAATGCACGATCTCCGGGTCGCGGCCGATGATGTCGCGGCACTGCTCCGCCGACACCACCGGGTTCTTGAAGAAGCTGCCCGCATTGCCGATCACCGCCGGGTCCGGCAGCTTGGCGCGGCGGATCTCGCAGATCCAGTCGAAGATCTGGCGGGCGTCGGGCTGGGTGATGCCTGTCTCGCCGATCTTGCGCTCGAGTTCCATGTAGCCCAGCACGGGCTGCCAGGGGCGCGGCAGGCGCAGGCGCACCCGCGTGATCACGCTCTTGTTGGCCAGGTGCTGCTTGAAGACGCTGTCGCGGTAGCCGAACTGGCACTGCGCCGCATTCAGCGTCACGGTGCGGCCGGTGATCAGATCGACGGCATCCAGCGATTCGAAGCGGTCCTTCAGCTCGACCCCATAGGCGCCAATGTTCTGCACCGGCGAGGCGCCCACGGTGCCGGGGATCAGTGCCATGTTCTCCAGCCCCGGCAAGCCTTGCTCCAGCGTCCACTGCACTGTCTCGTGCCAGGATTCGCCCGCCCCGATCTCGACGATCCAGGCGTCGTCACGCGCCTCCAGCAGGCGCCGGCCCTTGATTTCGATCTTGAGCACGCACAGATCCACGTCCTGCGTCAGCACCAGGTTGCTGCCGCCGCCCAGGATGAACTTTGGCGTGCGGCCGAACTCCGGGTCATTGACCACCTTCTTCACATCGGCCTCGGAGGTGATCCGCACCAGCGTCCTGGCGCAGGCCGGCAGGCCGAAGGTGTTGAAGGCACGCAGGCTCGCACCCCTCTCGACAATCAGAGAAGAAGAGGGCGCAGAGGCGGCGGACGAAGTGTGCATGGCAGAATTTTCGCAGACAAAGGAGAAATTCATGCCCAGTTTTGACACCGTCCTCGATCCCAATCTGGTCGAAGTTCGCAATGCGGTAGACCAGACCGCCAAGGAAATCGGCACCCGCTTCGATTTCAAGGGCACCAGCGCGGCCATCGAGTTCAAGGAGAAGGAAAAGGAGATCACCCTCCTGGGCGACTCCGATTTCCAACTCGACCAGGTGCGCGACGTGCTCAACAACAAGCTCACCAAGCGTCAGGTGGACGTGCGTTTCCTGGACGTCGGCAAGGTCGAGAAGATCGGCGGCGACAAGGTCAAACAGGTGATCAAGCTCAAGGCGGGCATCGAGGCCGAGCTGGCCAAGAAGATCACCAAGCTGATCAAGGACAGCAAGCTCAAGGTGGCCGCCAGCATCCAGGGCGACACGGTGCGCATCCAGGGCGCGAAGCGGGACGATCTGCAAGCCGCGATGGCCCTGATGCGCAAGGATCTGACGGAAGCGCCGCTGTCCTTCAACAATTTCCGCGATTGACGGGCTGGCCGCCGGCGAAAGGTCGGCGAAAGGCCGACAAATGGCCGATGATGGCGACCAGGGAGTGAGTGATACGTGAAGCAGTTTCCACAACAGGTCTTGCGCACAGCGCTGGTCGCCCTGGCGGGCTTGGCAGCCCTCGGGGGCGCGGCTCACGCGCAGAGTGTGGCCATGAGCGGCGGCATGGGCAGCAAAGCGCTGCTGGTCATCAACGGCGGCACGCCCAAGGCCTTGGGTGCGGGTGACACGCACCAGGGCGTCAAGGTGGTCAGTGTCGGGCGCGATCAGGCCGTTGTCGAGGTGGCGGGCAAGCGCCAGACGGTGTTGCTGGGCGCCGCCCCGGTGAGCATTGGCGGCAGCGGCGGTGGAGCGGGCGGCACGCAGATCGTGCTGGCGGCCGGGCCCGGCGGGCACTTCGTCACCCAGGGCTCGATCAACGGCCGGGCCACCCAGTTCATGGTGGACACGGGCGCCACCTCGATTGCGATGGGCGCGGACGAGGCGCGGCGCATGGGCATTCCGTTCGAGCGGGGCGAGCGCTTCTACGGCAGCACGGCCAACGGCAATGTCGTGGCCTACAAGGTCATGCTCACCTCGGTGCGCATCCAGGACGTCGAAGTCCACAACGTGGAAGCGGCCGTGCTGCCGCAAGGCATGCCCTACATCCTGCTGGGCAACACCTTCCTCTCGCGGTTCCAGATGAAGCGCGAGAGCGACACGATGACCTTGACGCGCCGCTTCTGACGGCCCGATCGGCTGGCCCGTGTTTCAGGCCGCTGCGGCCCGGGCCCTGCGGTGCAGATGTCCGGCTGCCGGCATGGCCAGGCGCGCCAGCTCCACGGGGTCGTGCGCGCAAAACAGCTGCACCTCGTCGTCATGCCGCAGCCGCAATTCGCGCAGGCGGCGCTGGTTGTCCAGGCGCGCAGGCCCGTTCATCTGCAACACACGCTGCAAGAGGCTCAAGCCCATCGGGCAATGCGGATCGGCGTCCATCTCGCCGCGGAAGAAATAGGCATCGCCGCAATGCAGCAGCCAACCGCCTTCCGTGCGCACGGCCACGCCGCAGTGTCCGTGCGTGTGGCCTGCCAGCGGCACCAGCAGCACCTCTTCATCGGCATCGGGCAGGGCGCGGATGGCGTCAAAGCCCATCCAGCGCTCCCCTTCGATGCCGCGAGGCGACCATTTCGGCCCGTGCGCCCACTGCGCCGGCACATAGCGGGTCTTCTCGCGCAGGCTGCGGCGGGTCAGTGCGGCCTGCAGTTCGCGGGCGAACACGTGCACCTCGGCGTCGGGGAAGTCGCCCAGCGCACCGGCGTGGTCCAGGTCGAGGTGGGTGGGCACGATGTGGCGCACGTCGCGCGGGTCCAGGCCCAGCTCCCGGATCTGGTGCTGGGCTGTTTCCTCTCGCAGCAGGCGAGGGCGCACGAAAGCGTGAAAGCCCAGGCCGAGCCGCCCGGGGGAGAGGATGTCGCCCATGCCCAGCCCGGTGTCGACCAGGATGAGGCCGTTGCGGCCTTCGATCAGCAGGCAGTGACAGCACAGGTGGGCCGCCTCCAGCAGGCCGCCTTCCCCGGCGATCAGCCGCCGGCCGATCGGGCACATCGAGCCACAGTTCAGATGGTGGATTTTCAATTCATCCTCGCATCGGCTTGTCTCAGGGCGCCCTGTGGGCGGTCGGTCAACTTGGGGGCTGCCGGCGTTGACTGCGCGATCATGGCAGCACAATGTCGGATTGGCCATCCCTGACCGATTGAATTTCCCCCATGCCACCCCGTACCCGATTGCCTGCCGGCCACGCGCCCCTGTCCCAGATCCTGTTTGCCGAAGGATTCGGTTCCCGGCGGGATTGCGATGGCCTGGTGCTCAATGGCCTGGTGCAGGTGCAAGGCGAGGTGGTCGATGACCCCGATGCCGCCTTTGCCCGCGACGGGTTGGTGCTGATCGTCGATGGCCAGCCCTGGATCGCCCACGAGCGCGCGCTGGTGATGCTGCACAAGCCCGCCGGTTATGAGTGTTCGCTCAAACCGGGCGCCTGGCCGGGCGTGCACAACCTGCTGCCCGTGCCGCTGCGACGCCGCGGCTTGCAGCCGGTGGGCCGCCTGGATCAGGACACCACCGGCCTGCTGCTGCTGACCGACGACGGCCCCTTGCTGCACAAGCTGACCTCGCCCAAGCACCACGTGCCCAAGGTGTACGAGGTGAGTTGCAAGCACCCGGTGACGCCGGCCATGTGCCGCAAGCTGCTGACGGGCGTGGTGCTGGACGACGATCCCGCCCCCGTCAAGGCCGATGCCGCCGAGGTGGTGGGCGATGTGATGGCCGATGCGGCAGGCGCCGATGGCAGCGAAGCGCAGGGCCTCCACTTGCGCATGACCCTGCTGCAAGGCAAATACCACCAGGTCAAGCGCATGGTGGCGGCCGTGGGCAACCGGGTTGAAGCCCTGCACCGCAGTCGCATTGGCCGTCTGGCGCTGCCGGACGATCTGCCCGAGGGGCACTGGCGATGGGTGGATGACGTTTCCCTCGTCCTGCCATAATTTGCGGCTATGCAAGTCTTTCGCGGCTTCCACCACGGCGCCCTGGCCCCCGCCTGCGCGCTGACCATCGGCAACTTCGACGGCGTCCACCGTGGCCACCAGGCCATGCTGGCCTTGCTGCGCAGCGAGGCGAAACACCGGGGCCTGCCCGCCACCGTGCTGACCTTCGAGCCGCATCCGCGCGACTACTTCGCCGCCCTGGCCGGCAAGCCGGAAATCGCCCCGTCCCGCATCGCGACCCAGCGCGACAAGCTCCAGGAGCTGGAAAACTGCGGCGTCGACCAGGTGGTGATCCTGCGTTTCGACCAGCGGCTGGCCAGCCTCAGCCCGGACGACTTCATCCACCAAGTCCTGGTCAAGGGCCTGCGTGCCCAATACGTGCTTGTGGGCGATGATTTCCGCTTCGGCGCGCGCCGTGCAGGCGACTATGCGCTGCTGGACGCCGCTGGCAATGATCTGGGTTTCGACGTGGCCCGCATGATGAGCTACGAGGTGCATGGGGTGCGCGTGTCGTCTTCGGTGGTGCGCGATGCCATGGCCGCCGGCGACATGGCCCGCGTGGCCGAGTGCCTGGGCCGCCCTTACACGGTCAGCGGGCACGTCGTGCATGGGCAAAAGCTCGGCCGCAGCCTGAACTGCCGCACGCTCAACGTCCGTTTCGGCCACCAGAAACCCGCCACCACCGGCATCTTCGTGGTCCGCACCCATGGGCTGGCCGACCACCCGATCGAAGGGGTCGCCAGCCTGGGCGTGCGACCCACGGTGACCGAGGCGGGGCGGGTGCTGCTGGAGGTCCACTGCTTCGAGTGGCCCCCCGAACTGGGCCCGGAAGGGGGCTACGGTAAAATCGTGCGCGTGGAACTGCTGCACAAACTCCGAGACGAAGCCCGCTACGACGGGCTGGACGCCTTGCAGGCCGCGATCCACAAGGACATCGCGGACGCGAAGGCCTTCTTCCAGGCGCAGCGCCGCCAGACCACCCGCGATCGAATTTGACGCGGGCCGTCTGACCTGAGGCGCCTGGCCGCGACGACGCGCGGCCCTCCGCCTGTTCCAGGATGTCGCCGCCTCTGCCGGAGGCCGCGAGATCCCCACGATTTCCCAGGTTCACGATGACGTGAGGGGCCCAGTCGATGCCCGCCCCGTCGTGCGCCCATGCCGACATTTGCCCAGATTCTGCCGAGAACATCCATGAGCCAAGACACCAAGTCCGCCAACAACGAAGGCAAGTACCGCGGCACGCTGAACATGCCGGACACCGCCTTCCCCATGCGCGGCGACCTGCCCAAACGCGAGCCCAACTGGGTAGCCCAGTGGGAAAAGGACGGCCTGTACGACAAGCTGCGCGCTGCCCGCCAGGGCGCGCCCAAGTTCGTGCTGCACGATGGCCCGCCTTATGCCAACGGCAACATCCACATCGGCCACGCCGTCAACAAGGTCCTCAAGGACATGATCGTCAAGTCCCGCCAGCTCAAGGGCCTGGACGCGATCTACGTGCCTGGCTGGGATTGCCATGGCCTGCCCATCGAAAACCAGATCGAAAAAACCTTCGGCCGCAACCTCAGCCGCGACGACGTGCAGGCCAAGGCCCGCGCCTATGCGGCCGAGCAGGTCGATGGCCAGCGCACCGATTTCAAGCGCCTGGGCGTGCTGGGCGACTGGGCCCATCCGTATCTGACGATGAACTTCGGCAACGAGGCCAACGAGATCCGGGCCCTCAAGCGCATCATGGAGCGCGGCTTCGTCTACCGCGGCTTGAAGCCCGTGTACTGGTGCTTCGACTGCGGCTCCTCGCTGGCCGAGTTCGAGATCGAGTACGCCGACAAGAAGTCCCAGACCCTGGATGTGGCCTTCCTGAGCGCCGAGCCGGACAAGCTGGCCGCCGCCTTCGGCCTGAATGCCTTGAGCAAGGACGCCTTTGCCGTCATCTGGACGACCACGGCCTGGACGATCCCCGCCAACCAGGCGCTCAACATGCACCCCGAGTTGAGCTATGCGCTCGTGGACACGCCCAAGGGCCTGCTGGTGCTGGCCGAGATCGCTGGTGGAAAAGGCCTGCGAGCGCTACGGCTTCGACGCCGCACAGTGCCAGGTGCTGGCCACTGCCGCGGGCGCCAAGCTCGAAGGCCTGCGCTTCAAGCACCCACTGGCGCATGTGCACGAAGGCTATGACCGCACCAGCCCCGTCTATCTGGCCGACTACGTCAGCGCCGAAGACGGCACGGGCATCGTGCACGCCGCGCCCGCCTATGGCGTGGACGACTTCAATTCCTGCGTGGCCCATGGCCTGAAGTTCGACGATATCCTCAACCCGGTGCAAGGCAACGGCGTCTACGCTGCCGATCTGCCCCTGTTCGGCGGCCAGCACATCTGGAAGGCCGCGCCCGTGGTGCTGGAGACCCTGCGTGAGAACGGCCGCGTGCTGGCCTCCAAGGACATCGTCCACAGCTACCCGCATTGCTGGCGCCACAAGACGCCGGTGATCTTCCGCGCCGCAGCCCAGTGGTTCGTGCGCATGGACGAAGCCGAGGGCGGCACCGAAGGCGTCTTCACCGCCGACAAGGCCGACAAGACCCTGCGCCAGATCGCGCTGGACGCCATCGACCACACCACCTTCTACCCGGAGAACGGCCGTGCCCGCCTGCGCGACATGATCGCCAACCGGCCGGACTGGTGCATCAGCCGCCAGCGCAACTGGGGTGTGCCGCTGCCCTTCTTCCTGCACAAGGTGACGGGTGAACTGCACCCCGACACGATGGCCTTGATGGACCGCGCCGCCGATCTGGTGGAGCAGGGCGGCGTCGAAGCCTGGTCCAAGCTGGATCCGGCCGAATGGCTGGGCGCCTACAGCAGCGCGATTACAGCAAGTCCAACGACATCCTCGATGTCTGGTTCGATTCGGGCACATCGTTCTTCCACGTGCTCAATGCGAAGCAGGGCAGCCACCCCCGCGCCGGTCATGACGAACTGCACGAGGCCGATCTGTACCTCGAAGGCCATGACCAGCACCGCGGCTGGTTCCATTCCTCCCTGCTGGCCGCCTGCGCCATCTATGGTCGCGCGCCATACAAGGGCCTGCTGACGCACGGCTTCACCGTCGACGGCCAGGGCCGCAAGATGTCCAAATCGGTGGGCAACACGGTGGCGCCGCAAGAGATCAGCAACAAGATGGGCGCCGAGATCATCCGCCTGTGGGCTGCTTCCACGGATTACTCGGGCGATCTGGCCATCGATGACAAGATCCTGGCCCGCGTGGTCGATGCCTACCGCCGCATCCGCAACACGCTGCGCTTCCTGCTGGCCAACACCAGCGATTTCGATCACGTCAACGATGCCGTGCCGCTCGAAGAGCTGCTGGAGGTCGACCGCTATGCACTGGCCCGCGCCTCGCAACTGCAGGAAGACATCCTGGCCCACTACGAGCGCTACGAGTTCCACCCCGTGGTGGCCAAGCTGCAGGTCTACTGCTCGGAAGACCTGGGCGCCTTCTACCTGGACGTGCTCAAGGACCGCCTCTACACCACGGCCGCCAAGAGCCATTCCCGCCGCTCGGCCCAGACCGCGCTGTGGCACATCACGAACGCCATGCTGCGCTGGATGGCGCCCTTCCTGAGCTTCACGGCCGAGGAAGCCTGGCAGGTCTTCGATGGTGGCCAGACCAAGGGTGACAGCATCTTCGTCGAGACCTATTGGGATTTCCACAAGGCCGATGCCGACCTGGAACTGCTGGCCAAGTGGAGCCGCATCCGCGCCTTCCGGGAAGAAGTCAACCGCCGCATCGAAGAGGTGCGCGTGCGCGGCGAGGTGGGCTCGTCCCTGCAGGCCACCGTGTTTGCCACGCTCGGCAAGGACGACGAACGCCTGCTGGCCGATCTGCGCAGCCTGGGCGATGACCTCAAGTTCGTGCTGATCGTCTCGGCCGTGGACGTGGCCGAAGGCCATGCCACGCAGATCGAGGTCAATGCCTCGCACGCCGTGAAGTGCGAGCGCTGCTGGCATTACCGTGACGACGTCGGCAGCAACGCGGAGCACCCCACCATCTGCGGCCGCTGCGACAGCAACCTGCACGGCGCCGGCGAAGCACGGGCCCATGCCTGATCGCCGCCCTCGTTCATCGACCTTCCTGACCTCCACCTGACGATGGCAACGAAAAAAGCAGGCGGCAGCAGCAGCCAGAGCCTCACCCCCTGGCTGGGCATCGCCTTCATCGTGATCCTGGCCGACCAGTTCACCAAGACGCTGGTGCTGGGCTACTTCCAGCATGGCGACAGCCGTGAGGTCTGGTCCTTCTTCAACCTCGTGCGCGCGCACAACACGGGCGCAGCGTTCTCCTTCCTGGCGCATGCGGGCGGATGGCAGCGCTGGTTCTTCGTCGGCCTGGGCACGGTGGCCGTTGGCTTCATGGTTTACATGCTGCGCAAGCATGGCGGCCAGAGGATGTTCGCCTGGGCGCTGTCGCTCATCATGGGCGGTGCCATCGGCAACGTGATCGACCGTCTGCTGCATGGCTATGTGGTGGACTTCCTGGACTTCCACTGGTCCTTCCTGTCGCCGATGTTCCCGGGGGGGCACTTTCCGGCCTTCAACATCGCTGACTGCGGCATCACGATTGGCGCAGCCCTGCTGATCCTCGACGAGTTGCGGCGGGTCCGCCAAGGCTGAGCCTGGCGCTGCCGGCAAGGCCGGCGGGCGGGCAGCCCCATCCTGGCTTGACGGCGGGGCCTGGGCGCCCTCTGAGCGGGATGTCCCCAATACCCCCATTTCCCCGCATTTGCCCTGATGACGTCGCCACCGTACGGGCGTACTTTCTCTGGTTGAGCATTTCGCTCCCGAGGAGAAGGCATGAGCACGGTTGGTCGCATGACGCATCACGTTCTGGTTTCTCGTCGTCGTACGCACCGGCGCCGTCCCACGCTCAGAAGGGCGCATCACTGGCCCTCACAGGCTGGCGCACACGGTGGAGATGCCGGCCCGGATTCAGAGCTGGCTGGCGCGTCGTCCATGCTGGAGGTGCCCTCGCGCTTTCTGATGCCGCTGAGCGATCCGCACCAGATGACCCTGGCGCGCACGCCCGGCCAGGTGCACGTCACCACCGTGATCGAGGGCGACACCTCCGCGCCAGGCAGCCACGAACCCAGCGTGCTGGACATGCCGCTGACCACGCTCACCTGGCGCGACCCTTTTGAGTGGCTGGCCCTCGGCTGGCGTGATTTCACGCAATCGCGCAGCATCGGCCTGTTCTATGGCGCGTGCTTCGTGTTGATGGGCTGGCTGCTGCTGGCGTGCTTCCGCGCCGCGCCGGAATACACGCTGGCCCTGTCGGCCGGCTTTCTGCTGCTCGGGCCCTTCCTGTGCCTGGGCCTGTATCAGGCCAGCCGCAGCATCGAGCGTGGCGAGCGGCCCAGCTTTCTGGCTTCCGTGATGGCGTGGCGCGTCAATCAGAGCCAGTTGGCCATCTTCGCCTGTGTGCTGCTGGTGCTGGAAATGCTGTGGGGCCGCTCGGCCATGATCGTGTTTGCGATCAGTTTCGAGGGCATCCCGGATTTCAGCGGCTCGCTGGCCAGTTTCTTCACGGGCGAGATGCTGATGTTCGTCATCAGCTATGTGGTCGTGGGCGCCATCTTTGCGGGGCTCATCTACGCCATCAGCGCCATCAGCATGCCGATGATGATGGACATGGGGGCCGACGCCATTTCCGCGGCGCTCACCAGCATGCGCCTGGTCTTCACGCAGACGGGGGTGATGCTGATGTGGGGCTTCATCATCACCTTGCTGGTGGTGATGGCCATGCTGCCGGGCTTCCTGGGGCTGGTGGTGGTCGGGCCCGTGCTGGGCCATGCCTCGTGGCACGCCTACAAGGCTGTGGTCACGCAACGCGAGGGCGCCGAGCCCAGGCAGGGCTGAGATGGCCTACGGATCGTGCTGTCCACCTTGAGGGTGGGGCAGGCTCGATCCACCGCTGGTCTAATGGCGGGCTGTTCCCTGCCTGAAGCAAAGCCCGTCCTTGTCCCGCCTCGATCTCCGAACCCTGGCCTGTCTGCTGCTGCCGCCCATGATGTGGGCTGGCAATGCCGTGGTCGGGCACCTGCTCGTGCACGACGTGCCGCCCGTGGCGCTCAATGCCCTGCGGTGGCTGCTGGTAGCGGCCCTGTTGATGCCATGGGCCCGCTGCATGCTGGGCGGCTGGCGGCCCATCCGCGAGCGGTGGCTGTATCTGGCCGCCATCGGCGTCCTGGGCGTGGGCTCCTACAACACGCTGCAGTATCTGGCGTTGCGCACCTCCTCACCCATCAACGTGACACTGATCGGCGCCAGCGTGCCCATCTGGATGATGGTGGTCGGCGCCGTGGGCTTCAGCCAGCCCATCCAGCCGCGGCAGTGGCTGGGGGCGGCGCTGTGCGCCAGTGGCGTGCTGCTCGTGATCGCCAAAGGCCGCTGGGAAACCTTGCAGCAGGTCGAGCTGGTGCCGGGCGACCTCCTCATGCTGCTGGCCAGCCTGTGCTGGGCGATCTACAGCTGGCTGCTCGCCAAGCCGCCGGCCTCGATGCAAGGGGATCGACGCCCGCCCTGGGATTGGGCCGCCTTCCTGCAGATCCAGGTGCTGTTCGGGCTGATGTGGGCCGGCGCGTGCACGGCCTTGGAGGCGGTGTGGACGGCAGGGCGGTATGCGTCGATGTGGCCCACCACGCTGTACGGATGGCTGGCCTTGCTGTTCATCGCCGTGGGGCCGTCCATCGTCGCCTACCGCGGATGGGCCCTGGGCGTTCAGGCCGTGGGCCCGACGCTGGCCGCCTTCTTCGGCAACCTCATCCCGATCTTTGCGGCGCTGTGGTCGGCCCTCTTCCTGGGCCAGCATCCGAGCTGGTATCACCCGGTCGCGCTCGGCCTGATCACCTGCGGCATTGCGGTGAACTCACGCGCAGGCCGGTCACCCGGGCGGGCTGATCAAGCCGATCAGGTCAGAAGCGACGGCGGCCACCGCGGGACTTGAACGGCGGCTGCCCGCGCCAGTAGCGCAGCATCAGCCAGCCGCCCAGCATGCCGCCCAGGTGCGCGAAGTGCGCCACGCCCGAGTCGGTGCCGAACACGCCCTGCAGCAACTCCAGCCCGCCGAACACCGCCACGAAGACCTTGGCCTTCATCGGGATGGGCGGGAACAGCGGCAGGATGGTGCGGTTGGGGAACATCATGCCGAAGGCCAGCAAGAGGCCATAGATGCCGCCCGATGCACCCACGGTGTAGTTGTGCCAGCCCAGGGCGGCCGACATGATGAGTTGCGAGGCGGCCGCTGTCAGCACGCTGGCCAGCAGGAACTCCATGTAGCGCCGCGAGCCCCAGATGCGTTCGAGCTCGCTGCCGAACATCCACAGGCCCAGCATGTTGAAGAAGATGTGCGCCAGAGAGCCATGCAGGAAGGCATACGTGACGACCTGCCAGGGGTAGAACGCGCCGCTGTCCAGCGGCCACAGGCCCAGGTACATCCGGAGGGCGCCATTCATCACCTCATCCAGGGAGAACATGGCAACGTTGAGCAGGATCAGCGCCTGGGTGACGGGGGGCAGCGGGGGCATGCTGACGGCGAAAGGCAGTGATGAAGGTCACATCATAGGGCTGCCGGTGATGCCCTTCGGCAACAAGGCGTTGGGAATGACCCGCGAAATGCAGGGACTCTTGCGGTGATCTTTCACAACCTGCTGGCACGCAACTCGCTAAGGTGTGCACATGCCCGGTTACGTGCGGTTTGCGGGCACCACGTATGGAGGTTCCGGACCATGTCTGCCCACATCGTTCTCACGTCCCATCCCGTCAGACGCCAGGGCGCTGATGCAGAGCCTTCGGTTCGATGGGGCGCACCCACCGCCGCCGAACGCGGGCCGCTGGTCGCCAGCATGGCCAACGCGGCTGCTCGCAATGTGATCGGCTCGCACTCGGGTGCCTATGCGGTCTACCGGGCGCTGGCTGTGGCCTCTGGCCAGCTGCATCGCGATCACAAGCCCGACCTCACCAACACCACGCCAGCCGAAACCATCGGGCCCCATCCGCAGTGGTCGGAGCCCGGCAAGATCGTGTCGCTCGACCCATGGGGGCATCTGGTGGCCAGCGAGTTCAAGGCGCAGCTCGAAGCGGGGCTGGACATCCGCCCCACCATTGCGATCACCAAGGCCCACATCAACATGCCGGAGCTGCTGAGTGCGATGGCCAGTGGCCGGCTTACGCCCGACGGCGACATCCTGCAGGCCAATGGCGATGTCAAGGTCACCAAGGCGGCCATCGATCCGGTCTGGTATCTGCCGGGCATGGCCGAGCGCTTCGGCATCAAGGAAAGCGCCCTGCGCCGCAACCTGTTCGAGCAGACGGGCGGCATGTTCCCCGAACTGGTCACGCGGCCTGACCTCAAGGTGTTCCTGCCGCCCATCGGTGGCATGACGCTGTACTTCTTCGGCGATGTCGCCAAGCTCGGCCGGCCGGAGACGAAGATCGCCTGCCGGCTGCATGACGAGTGCAACGGCTCCGATGTCTTCGGCTCCGACATCTGCACCTGCCGCCCGTATCTGGCGCACGGCATCGAGGTGTGCATCGAGATGGCGCAGCAAGGCGGTGTCGGGCTGGTGGTCTACAACCGCAAGGAGGGCCGCGCCTTGGGTGAGGTCACCAAGTTCCTCGTCTACAACGCGCGCAAGCGGCAGCACGGCGGCGACCGTGCCGAGACCTACTTCGAACGCACCGAATGCGTGGCCGGCGTGCAGGACATGCGCTTCCAGCAACTGATGCCCGATGTCTTCCACTGGCTGGGCATCCGCCGCATCGACCGCTGGGCCTCCATGAGCAACATGAAGCACGGCGCATTGGTGGAGCAGGGCATCGAGGTGGTCGAGCGCGTGCCGATCCCGGATGAGTTGATCCCTGCCGATGCCCAGGTCGAGATGGATGCCAAGAAGGCCGCGGGCTACTTCTCCACCTACACGCCCGATGCCAGCGAACTGGCCATGGCCAAGGGCCGGGGGCTGATGGAATGAATGCGGCGATCTCGTCGGGGCAGCCGGCCCCTCACGCATGGGGTGCGAGGATCTCCTGTGTGCCCAGGCTGTCTCGCAGGCACAGTGCGGCCATCCTGGCCCTGGCCCTGCAGGATCGCGCCCGGCATTTCACCTGGCACCCTGAACGCATGGACGTGGTGTCGGCCTATGTGGCCCAGGTGATCCGCCAGCGTTATCCCGATCTGAAGGTGCCTTACCACGCACGCTGGCGCCACTTCGAGGCCGGTGGCGTGGACCGCTGGCAGGCACTGGCCCGCACCAGTGGTCTGGCGCAGGCGAGCCGGCTTGAAAGAGCCAGGGCGCGTGTGGACCTCGTCGTGGTCAGTGTGCTGCTCGATGCCGGCGCCGGTCCGCAATGGACGTATCAGGATACTGCCACGGGCCAGTGCCTGTCGCGCTCCGAAGGCCTGGGTGTGGCCAGCCTGCAATGGTGGGCGCAAGGGGGCATGTCATCGGATGCAGGCAAGCCATGGCAGGCCGATGCGGAGGGGCTGTCCCGCATCGAACCGGCGGCCCTTGCGCAGGCTTTCCAGGTCAACGATGGCAATCCCCTGGTCGGTGTGCCCGGCCGTGTGGCGCTGCTCAAGCAACTCGGCGCGGCACTGACCGCGCACCCCGATGTCTACGGCATTCCCGGCGAGCCCGGCTTGTTGCGGCCTGGTCACCTGGTCGACGCCTTGATCCGCCAATCGCCATCGGGGCAGGTGCCGGCTGCTGCCGTCCTCTCCTTGCTGCTGAAGACGCTCGGCACGATCTGGCCGGGGCGACATGTGCTGGACGGCATGCCCTTGGGCGACTGCTGGCCGCATCCTGACGCCCCAGGGGATGGCTGCCCTTCCACAAGCTCAGCCAGTGGATGACCTACTCCCTGCTCGAGCCCCTTGAAGATGCCGGCCTGACCATCACCGGCCTGGATGAACTCACCGGCCTGCCCGAGTACCGCAATGGCGGCCTGCTGCTGGACCTGGGCCTGCTGCAGGCCCGTGACCGTGCCTTTCATACGACACGCTGGCGCGTCGATGCCGAGCCGATTGTCGAATGGCGTGCATTGACCGTCGCCATCCTCGATCATCTGGCCGATGCCGTCCGGCGCGAGCTGGATCTGGATGCCGCGAAGTTTCCGCTGGCACGCGTGCTGGAAGGTGGCACCTGGGCCGCAGGCCGGCAGATCGCGCAGGCCAAGCGTCCGGGTGGTCCGCCGCCCGTTCTGCTCGACAGCGATGGCACCGTATTCTGATTCACCACAGGAGTGCAGATGAGCGCAGACTTCCCCAACCTGACCGTCGTCCAACACCCATTGGTCCAGCACAAGTTGACGTGGCTGCGCAGCGTCGACACCAACACCGACAGCTTCCGCAACCTGCTGCGGGAAGTGGCCCAGATGCTGGTCTACGAGGCCACGCGTGATCTGCCCACCGAACTGCAACGCATCACCACGCCCATCACCGAGATGGACTCGCCCGTGATCAGCGGCAAGAAGCTGTGCATCGTCTCCATCCTGCGCGCCGGCAACGGGATGCTCGATGGCGTGCTGGCCTTGCTGCCCCTGGCGCGCGTGGGCCACATCGGCCTGTACCGCGACCCTGACACGCTGGAGCCGGTCGAGTACTACTTCAAGGTGCCTGCGGACATCGCCGAGCGCCAGGTCATCGTGGTCGACCCCATGCTGGCCACGGGCAACTCGGCCGTGGCCGCCATCAACCGCATCAAGGAGGCGGGCTGCCCGAGCATCAAGCTGCTGAGCCTGCTGGCCGCACCGGAAGGCGTGCGCAACATGCTGCAGCACCATCCCGATGTGCCCGTGGTCACGGCCGCGCTCGACAGCCATCTCAACGAACACGGCTACATCGTGCCCGGCCTGGGCGATGCCGGCGACCGGATCTTCGGCACCGTCTGAGGCCACACGACGTGTTCGATCTGATCGTTCGCCGCTGCACGCTGCCGGATGGCCGCACCGAGCAGGACATCGCCATCCGCGATGGCCGCATCGTGGCCATCCTGCCCCGCCTGCTGGCCCAGGCCGCCAGCGAGATCGACGCCCACCACCATCTGGTGAGCCCGCCTTTTGTCGATGCCCATTTCCACATGGATTCGACGCTCAGCCACGGCCAGCCGCGCATCAACCAATCCGGTACCCTGCTCGAAGGCATCGCGCTGTGGGGCGAGCTCAAGCCGCAACTGACGCAAGATGCCATCGTTGAGCGCGCCATGCGCTATGCCGACTGGGCCGTGGCCAAAGGCCTGCTGGCCATTCGATCTCACGTCGATGTGTGCGATCCACGCCTGCTGGCGGTGGAGGCGCTCCTGCACGTCAAGGAGCGGGTCAAGCCCTACCTCGATCTGCAGCTGGTGGCCTTTCCGCAGGACGGCGTGTTGCGCAGTCCGGATGCCATGGCCCAACTGGAACGCGCGCTGGACATGGGCGTGGACGTGGTCGGCGGCATCCCGCATTTCGAGCGCACCATGGCCGAGGGTGCCGAATCCGTGCGCCAGTTGTGCGAACTCGCGGCCCGTCGCGGCCTGCGCGTGGACATGCACTGCGACGAGACCGACGACCCGATGTCCCGCCACATCGAGACCCTGGCCTTTCATGCGCAACGGCTGGGTTTGCAGGGCAGGGTGGCCGGCTCGCACCTGACCTCCATGCACAGCATGGACAACTACTACGTCAGCAAGCTGCTGCCGCTCATCCGCGAAGCCGGTGTGGCGGCCATCGCCAACCCGCTCATCAACATCACCCTGCAAGGCCGGCACGACACCTACCCCAAGCGCCGCGGCATGACCCGCGTGCCCGAGATGCTCGCGCAGGGCATCCCCGTCGCCTTCGGCCACGATTGCGTGATGGACCCCTGGTACGGCCTGGGCAGCGGCGACATGCTGGAGGTGGCGCACATGGGCCTGCACGTGGCCCAGATGACCAGCCAGGCCGCCATGCGCCAGTGCTTCGATGCCGTGACGACCACCCCCGCGACCGTGCTCGGCCTGGAGGGATATGGCCTGCACGAGGGCAACCATGCCGACATGGTGCTGTTGCAAGCCCGGGATCCGGCCGAAGCCATCCGCCTGCGCGCCACCCGCCTGGCCGTGATCCGGCGCGGCCAGCTCATCGCCCACACCCCGGCCCAGACCGCCACCCTCAACCTGCCGGGGCGCCCCGACAGCGTTGGGTTCTTCCTGTGATCCCTCTGCAACGTCGCTCGTGCTAGACTTTCGGTCTTCACGCCCGTTGCCCTGGTGGTGAAATTGGTAGACGCGCCGGATTCAAAATCCGGTTCCGAAAGGAGTGTCGGTTCGAGTCCGACCCGGGGCACCACCCGCAGCCGTTCTGGTTGCCGGTTTTCCCATCTGTTTTCCTGTGCACTTCGGTTTCGCCTGGCGGTGACCTGGGGGCGCCAATGCATGCCTCTCGATGGGACGATTGGACGATGGGACACGCCCCAGATTCCCAGCACCGACCTCGGCTTCACGCTGCCCCCGACAAGGCCATCGGCTGCCTGCGACAATCACACGATGGCCTCGACCGTCGAGGCCGCCCAAGATGATCCCCAAGATGACCCGCTATCCCACGCTTGAAGACGCCATCGGCAAGACCCCGCTCGTGCGGCTGCAACGCGTTCCCGGCCCCGACAACGAAGCCCGCGGCAACGTCATTCTGGCCAAGCTGGAAGGCAACAACCCGGCAGGCTCCGTCAAGGACCGGCCCGCCATCAACATGATCCGCCGTGCTGAAGAACGCGGCACCATCCGCCCCGGCGACACGCTGATCGAAGCGACCTCGGGCAACACCGGCATCGCGCTGGCGATGGCGGCCGCCATCCGCGGCTACCGCATGATCCTCATCATGCCGGAGGACCTCAGCGTCGAGCGCGCCCAGACCATGAAGGCCTTCGGCGCCGAACTCATCCTCACGCCCAAAAGCGGCGGCATGGAATACGCGCGCGACCTGGCCGACCAGATGGTGCGCGAAGGCAAGGGCGTGGTCCTCGATCAGTTCGCCAACCCCGACAACCCCGCCGTGCATTACGAGACGACCGGCCCGGAGATCTGGGCCGACACGCAAGGCCGCGTCACCCACTTCGTCAGCGCCATGGGCACCACGGGCACCATCACCGGCGTCTCTCGCTTCCTCAAGGAACAGAACCCGGAGATCCGCATCGTCGGTGCGCAGCCGCAGGAAGGCTCGCGCATCCCCGGCATCCGCAAGTGGCCCGAGGCCTACCTGCCCAAGATTTACGAGCCCAGCCGCGTGGACGAACTCATCTACGTCAGCCAGGCCGATGCCGAAGACTTTGCCCGCCGCCTTGCGCGCGAAGAAGGCCTGTTCTGTGGCATCTCCGCCGCGGGTGCATGCTGGGCGGCGCTGCAACTGGCGCAGAATCTGCGTAACGCCACGATCGTCTTCGTGGTCTGCGACCGGGGCGACCGCTATCTGTCGACCGGTGTGTTCCCCGCCTGATCCGATTTGATCGACCTCGACGCATCATCCACAGGACGCCAGATGGACATCCACAAGGAACTCGACGCCCGCGGGCTGACCTGCCCGCTGCCCATTCTCAAGGCGAAGAAGGCCCTGTCCGACATGCACAGCGGCGAGGTCTTGCGCGTGCTGGCCACCGATCCAGGCTCCGTGCGGGATTTCCAGGCTTTTGCGCGCCAGACGGGCAACGATCTGGTGGATCAGCAGGCGGTGCAGACCGACAAGGGCGACGAGTTCATCCACGTGCTGCGTCGGCGGTAACCGCGGGCCACCGCGGCAGGGCGCTCGCCATCCGGCGGGCCCGGTGGCGCTGACCTCAAAGGTTGTCGAGCAGATCCCCACCCTGAGGCGCCTGCAGGCCCAGGTGGCGGAAGGCCGTGATGGTGGCAATGCGCCCACGCGGCGTCCGCTGCAAGAAGCCTTGCTGGATCAGATAAGGCTCGATCACATCCTCGATCGTTTCGCGCTCTTCGCCGATGGCCGCGGCCAGGTTGTCGAGCCCGACGGGCCCGCCATCGAAGCGATGGATGATGGCTTCGAGCAGCTTGCGGTCCATCACATCGAAACCCAAAGGATCGACATCCAGCATCGCCAGCGCCTTGTCTGCCATCTCGCGCGTGATGCGGCCCGTGCCTTTGACATCGGCATAGTCGCGCACCCGACGCAACAGACGATTGGCAATGCGCGGTGTGCCCCGTGAGCGGCGTGCCACCTCCATGGCGCCTTCGGGATCGATGGGCGCGCCCAGCAGTCCCGCAGACCGCGTCACGATGCGCTGCAGCTCTTCCGAGGTGTAGAACTCCAGCCGCGCCACGATGCCGAAGCGGTCGCGCAGCGGATTGGTCAGCATGCCGGCCCGCGTGGTGGCACCCACCAGCGTGAAGGGCTGCAGATCCAGCTTGATCGAGCGCGCGGCCGGGCCTTCGCCAATCATGATGTCGATCTGATAGTCCTCCAGCGCAGGGTAGAGGATCTCTTCGACCACCGGGCTCAGGCGGTGGATCTCGTCGATGAACAGCACGTCGTGCCGCTCCAGATTGGTCAGGATGGCGGCCAGATCCTTGGGCTTTTCCAGCACCGGCCCCGAGGTCTGGCGCAGGTTCACGCCCAGTTCGGTCGCAATGATGTGACTCAGGGTGGTCTTGCCCAGCCCTGGGGGGCCGAACAGCAGCACATGGTCCAGTGCCTCCCCGCGCTTGCGCGCCGCACCGATGAAGATCTCCAGCTGCTCCGCGCCTTCATCTGGCCGACGTACTCGTCCAGGTCCTTGGGGCGCAAGGCGCGCTCGATCGCATCCTCGTTGGGCGAAGCCACCGCCGCCCCCACCACGCGCGGCGCGCCGAAGTCGTCCTCTTCAGGCGAGGTCGTGCTGCGGCCGCGGCTCTTGCCGCGCCCGCCTCGGGGCCCGGGAGCCAGATCGTCTGTCTGGATGCTCATCCGCTCATTATCCCCGCCGTGCGTCTGTTGCGTGACGGCAACGATGGTCCGTCGGGATCCGGGTTTATGACAACTACGTCATCAGGAAACCGCGGAAAGTCTGTTGGAATGTTGTGAGTTTCAGCGCGCCGTGCATCCCCTGCGGGCACCATCCGCACTGCGATGGCACGGGGTGGAATCGCCTGTGAACGACAGGTTGTCGCTGAAGCATTCGGTTCAACTTTGGAGAAGTCAATGAAAAAGACTCTGCTGGCTCTGGCTGCCATCGCCGCCTCTTCGGCCGCATTCGCTCAATCGTCCGTGACGCTGTACGGCGTGGTGGACGTGTCTGTGGAGAGTGTCCGCGGTGACAACACCGCTGACCCGCGTTTCCTCCGACAATCTCAGTTCCTCTCGCGTATCGGCTTTAAGGGCTCTGAAGATCTGGGCGGCGGCGCCCGCGCCAATTTCATGCCTTGGAAACTCAATGTGAAGCCGGACACCGGAGCACGCAAGGCAACAGGCCATTTCTGGGACCGTCAGCTGCCTGGGTCGGCCTGTCGGGTGGCTTCGGTGATTTGCGCCTGGGCCGCATCGACTACGTCCGATCGGTGATATTGCTGGCAACGTGCTGAGCGCACAGGCCTTATGACGATCTGAAGATCGTCAAGCACCCGTGGCAGGTGAGTAGCTATCGCCGTGTCGCACAACTGCCATCACCTATATCCTGCCCCACACTGGTGCCCGGCATGGCTGTGCAACTGCAGTATCGTTGGATGGCCACCGCCACTCGCGTGCCCCCGACGGCTGGCATCAGCACTGTGCCGGGCCGGGGCGGTCAACGCGATGCAGGCAAGACCTTCGGCCTGAGCGTCAAGTACGCCGCAGGTCCTCTGAGCGCTGGCATCGGTTACCTCAATGCCAAGGACGAAACAGTCGGTGACGCAGTTAACCAGACAAGCCAATGCCGATGCTGGCTTACGCTGGCTATGACTTCGGCATGGCCAAGCTGACGGTCTACTTTGATTCGGACGACCGGCCAAGGGGGCAACGTGGACACCTGCCAACGCCGAGCGCATGAAGGTTGCTGGCGCCAAGCTGGCCATTCCCTTTACGCCTGAGTTCACGCTGATCGTTGGCGGCTCCAAGGCCACCAACACCGCGGCCGCACGGCTTCGGACGACAATGCCATCATCACGACGGTCAAGGGCGTCTACAGCCTCTCCAAGCGTACGTCGGTATACGGCATGTTCACCAACGTGAACAACGATACTAACACCAACTTGAACCTGGGTGCGACCGAGTGCCTCTCGATCACCGCAGATGACCACCCGCGGCTTTGCAATCGGCGTGCGTCACACATTCTGATCCTTCTAGGCATCAGCAACACAAAAGGGGCTTCGGCCCCTTTTTCCATTGGTGCTGCGGATTTCGTTGTCGCCTATTGGCTACACATAGCGCAAACTGTGGATAGGGTCGGCGGCCATGGGCAACAATTCGTTGCGCCCCCCGGTTCAGGGGGTAACTTAGGAGATTCAAGATGCAAAAGACCGTTCTGACCAAAGCTGTCGCGGTTGCTCTGGCTACGCTCGGTGCGGGTGCTGCCTTCGCACAATCCAGTCTCACGATTTACGGCAACCTGGACGTGGCCGTGGATAACGTCCACAAAGGCCAGGGCAATTCAGATGCTTAAATTTGCCCTCTGTTGTGCGACGTTGGCTGCGTACACTGCGCGCTCCACACTGACACGTCTGACCTCCAGCATCTCTTCGGTCAATGCGCTTGGCTTCAAGGGCATCGAAGATCTTGGTGAGTGGCTACAAAGGTCGTTCATCCTGGAAGGCCAGATCCAAGTGGACACTGGCGCTCAGAGCGGCCAGGACAGTCGGATGTGGGGGCGCCAAGCCTTTGTCAGGTTGACAACACCAGCTGGTGAAGTCCGCATGGGCCGCCAATATGCGCCCATGTTCTTCAGCTTCGCCTCTACCACTGTTGAAGCGCTGGGCGGTGCGGATATCCAAGGCTCTGGCCTTGTTGTCAACAACCTGCAAGTCCGCCAAGACAATCAGGTCAGCTATTGGCTCAAGACTGGTGGACTGACCGCTGCAGTTTCATTTCGCCGCAATGCGGGCGTTGACAGCAAATTTCCAGTTCCCGGATCGGCCGGTAACTTGACGGCGCAACTCGGCCAAATCATCGGCGGCTCAACCGCAGGCACCGAAGCAGTCGGCACCGAGTCGCGTGGTCGCGCTTTTGGTGCTTTCCTGAACTACTCAATGGATGCATTGATCTGCCAACGTGGCATATCACAGCAATAAGTTCGGCAATGTCCAATTGGTGACGAAGATCGCCACGGTGCTCTATAGCCTGGACGATTATCAAGCCTACTCTTTGGGCGCCAAGTACACCTTGCCGGGTATCGGGACGCAATTGGCGGCCAACTTCCACAGCGGCAAGTACACGATGGACGGTGGTGCTGACATCAAGATCAATACTGTCGCGTTGGGAGTCAAGCATCCGATCGATAACTTTGCAGTGGGTGCACAGGTTGCCCATTCGAAGTTCAGCAACTTCACCAAGGGTAAGGCACCTTGGCCGTGATGCTGATTGGCGACTACAACTTCTCGAAGCGCTCGAAGCTCTACATCCGCGCAGGCTATGTCAAAGATACCCGTGGTAATTTGGCAGCGACAGAAGCTGTGGGGCTGAATGTGGCAGGTGGCCCACTGCCCCTGCTGACTGGTTTCGGAGCGGTGGAGACGCCGTTCTTCTCCGCAGGCGGTGCCAACCTCGATGCCACCACCCGTGTCGTTGCCATTGGTATCCGTCACCAATTCTGAGTCGGAGCACCGCAAGCAACAAAAAGCCGCCGGGAGGCGGTTTTTTGTTTTTCGCTAAGCAGTGGATGGTGTTTATGCCGGCAACAATCGCTCCAGCTTGAACAGATCCACCGCCGCCTCCCGCTCACGCACGATCCACACCTGCTGGCCGTCCACCATCAACTCCGCCGCGCGTCCGCGGGTGTTGTAGTTGCTGGCCATGGTCATGCCATAAGCGCCGGCCGACAACACGGCCAGCACATCGCCCGATTGCACGGCCAACTCGCGATCGCGCCCCAGCCAGTCGCCCGACTCACACACCGGGCCGACGACGTCCCAGGTCTGCGCGGGCTCATTGCGTACCGTCGTGTTGACGATGCCCATGTAGGCTTCGTACAGCGCTGGACGCATCAGGTCATTCATGGCCGCGTCCACCACGCAGAAGTTCTTCTTCTCGCCCGGCTTGAGGAACATCACCTCGGTGAGCAGCACGCCGGCGTTGCCTACCAGCGAGCGGCCCGGCTCGAACAGCACCTCACGATGGCCGTGTCCGCGTGCATCGATGCGGGCCAGCAACTGCCCGATCAGCACGTCGGCTGACGGAGGTGTCTCGTTCGTGTAGGTGATGCCCAGGCCGCCCCCCAGATCGAGGTGATGCACCTTGACGCCTGCAACCTCGATGCTCTCCACCAGGTCCAGCACCCGATCCAGGGCGTCCAGGTAAGGTGCCACGTCGGTGATCTGCGAGCCGATGTGGCAATCGATGCCGACCACGTCGATCCCAGGCAGTTGGGCCGCCCGCGTGTAGGTGGCCACCGCCAGCTCATGGGCCACACCGAACTTGTTGCCTTTCAGCCCCGTGGAAATGTAGGGGTGGGTGCCGGCATCCACGTCGGGGTTGACGCGCAGGCTCACGGGCGCACGGCGCCCCATGCCCGTCGCCACCTCGGACAGGACCTCCAGCTCGGCGGTGCTTTCCACATTGAAGCAGCGCACGCCTGCCTCCAGGGCCTGACGCATCTCGTCCCGCGTCTTGCCCACGCCTGAAAACACGATGCGATCGGCCTTGCCGCCGGCGGCCAGCACGCGTGCCAGTTCGCCACCGGAGACGATGTCAAAGCCGCAACCTGCCTGGGCAAAGGTCTGCAGCACCGCCAGGTTGGAGTTGGCCTTGACGGCATAACAGACCAGGTGAGGGCGGCCGGCCAGGGCTTTTTGATAGGGGGCCAGCGCGGCCAGCATGGCCCTGCGGGAGTACACATACAGGGGCGTGCCGTGCTGGCGCGCCAGGGCCTTGAGCGGAATCTCGTCGATGTAGAGATCCTGGCCGCGGTAGGTGATGAAAGGGGAACCGGGAAGGGTCATGGGGATGGCGTACTAGAGGGGGAGGAGGCCGTGGCGGCAGGAGCGGGCAGGTACAAGGCGCCCTTCTGGCCGCAGCCGCTGGCCGACACGCACAGGGCGGCCAGCGCTGTGGCAGCGCCCACGCGCCGCAACGTGCACCAGGCCTTGACCCAGGAATTGAGCGGAGTTTGCCGTATTTGCGTCACGGGTTGGGCGCCGCTGCCTAAAATTTGGGGCTTGCGATTCATTCGACCATTTTAAGGAAGCCAGCATGTCCACCCCCGATGCCCCCACCGGACTGAGCGATGCGCAATACCACGAGGCCATTTCCACCACGCTGTCGCGCATCGAATCCACGGTCGACGCCTGGCTGGAAGGCGATGTCATCGACATCGACTCCGCGCGCAATGGCGGCATGCTGACCTTGTCTCTGCCCAATCGCAGTCAGTTGATCGTCAACGCACAACCCCCGCTGCAAGAGCTGTGGTTGGCTGCCAAGCGGGGCGGCTTTCATTTCCGGATGGGGCCCGCCGGACAGTGGCTCGACACCAAGTCGGGCGAAGAATTCTTTGCCGTGCTGTCGGCCTGTGTCAGCGAGCAGGGCAAACCCGGGTTGCGGTTCTGATGCCGGCCTGAGTTCCGCCAGGATCACGCCGGACGACGCGCATGACCCTGCGGCGCGCTTCACTCCGGCGCGCTTTACTGCGGCGGCGCATTGTTGCCGCCAAACAGATCCAGGATGCCGCGCTTTTCTTCCTCGGAGGTTGGAGCCGGCGCCGAGCTGGAATCACCTTCTTCCGGGCCCAGTTCGCGTACTCCGGTGCCCGAGGTGTATTCCTCGTAGAACCATTCCCCGCCGACGTTCACCACGCCTTCGGGCGGCGTGGGCTCCTCTACCGGCACGCCGCGCAAGGCGGTGCTCATGTAGTCGATCCAGACGGGCAGGGCCAGGCCGCCGCCTGTTTCGCGGTCGCCCAGTTTGCGGGGCTGGTCGTATCCGATCCACACGATGGCCACGTTGTGCGCGGTGTAGCCCGCGAACCAGGCGTCCATTGAATCGTTGGTCGTGCCCGTCTTGCCATACAGGTCGGGGCGCTTGAGGGTGGCCTGCGCGCGCGCAGCGGTGCCTGAGCGTGTGACCTCCTGCAGCAGGCTGCTCATGATGAAGGCATTGCGGGCGTCGATGGCCCGCATGCGTTCATCCAGCGTTGCCGGACGATACTGCGCCAGCGTGTTGCCCCGGCTGTCGGTGACCTTCAAGGCCAGCAGCGGGTTGACGCGGTAGCCGCCATTGGCGAAGACGGCGTAGGCGTCCGCCATCTGCAGCGGGGTCACAGAGCCAGCGCCCAGTGCCATGGTCAGATAGGCGGGGTGTTTGTCGGCCTCGAAGCCGAAGCGGGTGATCCAGTCCTGCGCATACTTGGCGCCCACCGAGCGCAGCACCCGGATCGAGACCATGTTCTTGGACTTGGCCAATGCCTTGCGCAACACCATGGGCCCTTCGAACTTGCCGTCGTAGTTCTTGGGCTCCCAGGGCTGTCCGCCGGTGGTGCCAGCGTCGAAGAACAGGGGCGCATCCTGCACCACGGTGGCCGGCGTGAAGCCTTTTTCCAGTGCGGACGAGTAGATGAACGGCTTGAAGCTCGAGCCGGGCTGGCGCCAGGCCTGTGTCACGTGGTTGAACTTGTTGCGACCGAAGTCGAAGCCGCCGACCATGGCACGGATCAGGCCGGTGCGCGGATCCATCGAGACGAAAGCGCCTTCCACCTCGGGCAGTTGCAGCACGAACCAGTTGCCTTCCTTGTCCTGACGGATGCGGACGATGGCGCCGCGGCGGATCTGCTGCTTGGGGCTGGCCTTGTCGCTCAGCGCCGTGCCGACGGCCTTGAGGCCCTCCCGGCCGATGACGATCTGTTCGCCCGACTGCACGGCCACAATCAACTGGCCCGGGTCTGCTCGCAGCACGACGGCCGCGCGGATGTCGTCGCTGTCCGGGTGCTCTTCCAGGGCCTCGGCCACGCGGACGTCGATCTGCTTGGGATCGGCCGGCAGATCGATGTAGCCCTCTGGCCCTCGCCAGGCCTGGCGTCGGTCGAAGTCCAGCAAGCCCTTGCGCAAGGCCCTGTAGGCCGCTTCTTGCTCCACCATGTTGATGGAGGTGTAGACGTTCAGCCCGCGGGTGTAGGCGTCCGCGCCATATTGTTCATGCATGAGCAGGCGTGCGGCCTCGGCTGCGTATTCTGCGTGCAGCGGGATCGGTGCCTTGCTGCGGTAGCGCAGTTTCTCCTCCTTGGCTTCGTCGCGCTGCTCGGCGGTGATGAAGCCGTTTTCATACATCCGATCGATGATGTACTGCTGGCGGATGGTGGCCCGCCGCGGATTGCGCACCGGGTTGTAGGCCGACGGCGCCTTGGGCAGGCCCGCCAGCATGGCGGCCTCGGCGATGGTGATGTCCTGGATGGGCTTGCCGAAGTAGGTGTCGCAAGCGGCCGCGAAGCCGTAGGCACGCTGACCCAGGTAGATCTGGTTCATGTAGAGCTCGAGGATCTGGTCCTTGCTCAACTTGCTTTCAATCTTGAGGGCCAGCAGGATCTCGTAGATCTTGCGGGTGAAGGTCTTTTCGGTGGGCAGGTAGAAGTTGCGCGCCACCTGCATTGTGATGGTTGACGCGCCCTGGCTCCGCGCTTCCCCAAAGTTGGCCAGGCCCGCCCGCAGCACCCCCAGGTAGTCCACCCCGCCGTGGCGATAAAACCGCGCATCCTCGATCGCGAGCACGGCATCGCGCATGACTTTGGGAATTTGCGAGATCGGCAGGAAATCTCGTTTTTCCTCGCCAAATTCCCCAATCAAAATCTTTTCCGCGGAGTAAACCCGCAGCGGCATTTTGGGTTGGTAGTCGGCCAGCCCGCGAACGGCGGGCAAGTTGGGGTAGGCGACGGCCAGCCCAATGCCGGCCAGCAGGGCAACGCTCAGGACGCCGGCGATGCCAAGGCCCACCAGGATGGCCAGTGGCTTGAGGAACCATCGGAGCCACCACGCTTGATTTCCGGAAGAGGCCATGCGGGAAGGGGCGGAATCGCTCATGAAAGACTGTTCAGAAAGTGCTGGGGATTATAGAAACCCCTGCGCTTGGCGGAGGCGCCCGACGTGTGGCGCGCCCGTTTCATTGCTTTTTGTTGGTTTTGCAACGGCTTGTAAGGCGTGTGAATCCCGCAACGAGGTTGGGATTTATCCTGCGTTTCATCCGTTTAAGCTCAAAACCTTTGCTGATACGATTGAAGTGGTTTATTAACTTTCCTGCGCCAAGTGTTGGTGCATGGGGGACGGTGTGAGCTTTCTTGACACGCTCTTGGGCCGCAAGCATCCGCCAATGATCGGACTGGACATCAGTTCATCGAGCGTGAAGCTGGTCGAGCTGAGCCAGGCAGCATCTGGTGAATTCATCCTGGATCGATTTGCGTCCGAGCCTTTTGAAAAGGGCTGGATTGCCGATGGCCAGATCGAAAAATTCGATGAAGTGGCCGAGGCCGTCCGCAAGGTCGTCGTCAAGAGCGGCACCAAGACGAAACACGCGGCCATGGCCATGCCCCAGTCGGCGGTGATCACCAAGAAGATCATGCTGCCGGCCGGCCTGCGCGAAGAGGAAATGGAAATCCAGGTCGAGGCCGAGGCCAACCAGTACATCCCGTTTTCGCTGGACGAGGTCAGCCTCGACTTCTGTGTGGTCGGCCCCAGCCCGACTTCGGCAGGTGATGTGGAGGTGCTGATCGCGGCCTCCCGCAAGGACCGCGTGCAAGATCGCCAGGCACTCGCCGAGGCCGCCGGCCTCAAGCCCGCCATCCTCGACATCGAATCGTATGCCTCCCGCCTGGCCATGCAGCGCCTCATCGGTGCCTTGCCCGGTGAGGGCAAGGATGCGTTGGTGGCGCTGTTCGAGATCGGCGCGGAGAACACCAGCCTCAAGGTGTTGCGCGACAACGAGCTGCTGTACGACCGTGACCAGGCATTCGGCGGCGCGCAACTGACCCAGTTGATCTCCCGGCAATATGGCTTTTCCTTCGAGGAGGCCGAGGCCAAGAAGCTCAATGGCGACCTGCCGGAAGACTTCCAGAACACCATCCTTGGCCCCTTCGTCGACAGCCTGTCGCAGGAGATCGGCCGGGCCCTTCAATACTTCTTCACCAGCACGCCGCATCACAAGGTGCACTACGTGATGATGGCCGGCGGCACGGCGACCCTCCCGGGTCTCAAGGATCGTGTCACCGAGCTCACGGGCTTTGCTTCGATGGTGGTCAACCCGTTCGATGGCATGAAGCTCGGCTCGGCCGTGCGTGAAAGCAAACTGCGACGCGAAGCGCCTTCCTACCTGACCGCTTGTGGGTTGGCCATGCGGAGGTTCCTCGCATGATCTTGATCAACCTGTTGCCTCACCGCGAGGAAAAGCGGCGGCTGCGCAAGCAGGCCTTCTTCGTGGGCCTGGGTCTGTCCGTCGTGGCAGGTGCCGTGGTCGTGGCCCTGTGGTATGCCGTGCAGTTGCAGATGATTGCCAGCCAGCAGGCGCGCAATGAGACGCTCAAGTCGGCCATCGCCAAGCTCGATGAAGAAATCAAGGACGTGTCGGCGCTCAAGGCCGAGATCGATTCGCTCAAGGCGCGTCAGCGTGCGGTGGAAGATCTCCAGACCGATCGCAACATGCCTGTCTATCTGCTCAACGAGCTGGTGACGCAGACGCCCGAAGGTGTCTACCTCACCTCGATCAAGCAGTCGGACAAGAGCGTGTTGATCAACGGTTACGCCCAGACGAACGAGCGCGTCTCGGAGTTCCTGCGCAACACCAACACGCGCTCGGAATGGCTGGAGCATCCCGAACTCGTTGAGATCAAGGCGGCCGCCACCCAGAGCAAGGACGCCCGCGACAACAAGCGCCTGTTCGATTTCTCGATGCGCGTGGGGCTCAAGCGCCCCGGCGAGGTGTCTGCCGCTGCTTCGGGGGCCTCCGCCCCTGCGGGCGGTGCGTCCGGTGCGGGAGCATCGCAGCCGGCCGCGGCAACGACGGCCCAGAAGTCCTGAGGTACCGGACATGGCCAATCCCAATCTGAACATTGACGTCAACGCCTGGTTCGAACAGGCCCAGTCGCAGTTTCGCGGCCTGAACCCCAATGAGCCGGGGCAGTGGCCGCTGCTGCCCAAGCTGGCCACATTTGTCTTCACCGCGGTCGCCGTGGCGGTGCTGGGCTGGTTTGGTGTGCTGTCCAGCCAGGCCGATGAACTGCAGACCGAGCGTGACCGTGAGCCGCAGCTCAAGGAAGAATTCCGCTCCAAGGTGGCGCAGGCGGTGAACCTCAACGAGTTGCGCAAGCAGCGCATCCAGGTCGAGGAATACGTCAAGCAGCTCGAAAAGCAGTTGCCGGGCAAGGCTGAAATGGACGCCCTGCTGTCGGACATCAACCAGGCGGGGCTGGGAAGAGGGCTGGAGTTCGAGTTGTTCCGGCCGGGCCAGGTGGTCGTCAAGGACTACTACGCCGAGTTGCCCATCTCGATCCGCGTGACGGGCCGCTATCACGACATCGGCTCGTTCACGGGTGACATAGCCAACCTCTCGCGGATCGTGACCCTGCACAACCTGAACATCGCGCCCGCATCCAGCAAGGATGCCAACGGGAACCTGTTCATGGAGGCCACGGCCCGTACCTACCGCTACCTGGATCAGGCGGAGCTGGACGCCATGCGTGCTGAAAAGGCCAAGGAAAAGAACAAGAAGAAGGGGGGCAACGCATGATGATGACGCGCCAACCCCGACGCTGGCTGATCGCCGCTGTGGCCGTGATGGCCCTGGCTGCCTGCAGTGGGCAGGACGAAGAGCTGCAAACCTGGATGGATCAGCAGCGCCACGAGGTCAAGCCCAGTGTGCAGCCCCTGTCGCCCCCGCAGAAGTTCAACCCGCAGGCCTATGCCGGGATGGAGGGCGTGGAGCCTTTCAGCTCACAAAAATTGACGGGCGCCCTCAAGCAGGAGGCCAGACAGCCGAATTCCGCAGTGTCGGCTGAGCTGAACCGTCGCAAGGAACCGCTGGAGGCTTTCCCGCTGGACAGCATGAAGATGGTCGGCAGTGTGAACCGCAAGGGGGTTCAGTACGCCTTGCTCAAGGTGGACAACCTTCTCTACCAGGTCAAGGTAGGGGAGTACCTGGGGCAGAACTACGGAAAGATCACGAAGATCACCGAGACTGAAATCACCTTGCGTGAAATTGTGCAGGACGCCGCCGGCGAGTGGATCGAGCGGCCAGCCACCCTGATGCTGCAGGAGGGTGGGCAATGAGAAGGACGTTGGACATGAAGACGATGAAACCGTGGCAAGTTGCGTACGCTGGTCGCATGGCGTTGGCAGGAATGGCGCTGGCGCTGGTCTCGCCGCTGACCTGGGCTGCCGCGGCGATCCAGGCGATCACGAGTTCGCAACAGGCAGGTGCCGACGTGGTGCGCATCGAGCTGTCGGAGCCCCTGGCTTCGCTGCCCGCGGGCTTTGTCGTTCAGGCGCCGCCCCGGGTGGCCATCGATTTGCCAGGCGTCACCAACGCCCTGGCGCGCAACATCGTGGACATCAACCAAGGCAATGTGCGCTCGGTGAACGTGGCCCAGGCCGGTGAGCGCACCCGCCTGGTGTTGAACCTGCGTCAGCCCACCACTTACCGTGCCCAGTTGCAAGGCAAGTCGCTGCTGCTGGTGCTGGACAACTCGGCCTCCCAGCCGGCGTCGGCCAGCATGGCGCCTGCACCCGCACCGGCTGCAACCGCTGCCAAGGCGGGTTCGGATGACACGGTGCACTTTGCCGAAAGCCAGAACGTCAACCCACTGGGTCTCAAGGACGTGGATTTCCGTCGCGGTCAGGATGGCTCCGGCCGGGTGATCGTGGAGTTGCCCAACAACCAGGTGGGCGTGGACATCAAGCAGCAGGGCAAGAACCTGGTGGTCGAGTTCATGCGCGCCACGCTGCCCGAGCGCCTGCGTCGCCGCTTCGATGTGGCCGATTTCGGCACGCCGGTGCAGAACGTGTCCGTGAGCCAGACCGGTGACCGCGTCAAGCTGACCGTGGAGCCGCGTGGCGACTGGGAGCATTCCGCCTACCAGAGCGACAACCAGTTCGTGCTGGAGGTGCGCCCTCGCAAGCCGGATCCCAACAAGCTGACGCAAGGCCCGGGCTACTCGGGCGAGAAGCTGTCTCTGAACTTCCAGAACATCGAAGTGCGTGCCCTGCTGCAGGTCATCGCCGACTTCACCAACTTCAACGTGGTGACCAGTGACACCGTCACCGGCAACGTCACGCTGCGCCTGAAGGACGTTCCCTGGGATCAGGCCCTGGACATCATCCTGCAGGCCAAGGGCCTGGGCGTGCGCAAGTCCGGCAACGTGCTGTGGATTGCACCGAAGGACGAGATCAACGCCAAGGAAAAGATCGACCTGGAAGCCAAGGCACAGGTGGCGGCGCTGGAGCCGCTGCGCACGCAGGCCTTCCAGCTCAACTACACCAAGGCCGAGGAAATCGCCAAGGGCCTGACCGGTCAGAATTCCGGCGGGGGCAGTGGCGGCAACAACAACAGCCGCATCCTCTCGCCGCGTGGCAGCGTGATCTATGAGACGCGCACCAATCAGCTGTTCATCAACGACATCCCGTCCAAGCTGGAAGAGATCCAGCAGATGATCTCCAAGATCGACATCCCGGTCCGCCAGGTGTTGATCGAGGCGCGCATCGTGGAGGCGGAAGATTCTTTCGGCCGCACGCTGGGTGTGCGTCTGGGGGCCTCCAACAAGACCCCGATTGCAGAGTCAGGCAAGCTCAATCTGGGCCTGTCCGGCAACTATTCGGGCGTTGTGGCAGAGACGAATCAGACCTTGACCGGTGGCGCAGCGAGTGTGGCCAACAGCTACTTCGTGAACTTGCCCGGCACGTCTATCAACGGCTACAACCCAGGCACGTTCGGTATTTCGCTGTTCACCGCCAGCGTGAACCATGCGTTGAACCTTGAAATCTCCGCCTTGGAGGCCGATGGCCGCGGCAAGATCGTGTCCAGCCCTCGCGTCATCACAGCCGACCAGATCAAGGCGCTGATCGAGCAGGGCACCGAGCTGCCATATCAAACGGCCACATCCAGTGGTGCCACGGCGATTTCCTTCCGCAAGGCCAATCTGAAGCTGGAAGTCACGCCGCAGATCACGCCTGAGGGCAGCATCATCCTGGACGTCGATGTCAACAAGGACAGCGTGGGGCAGGTGACCAATGCCGGTTACGCCATCGACACCAAGCACGTGCAGACGCAGGTGCTGGTGGAAAACGGCGGCACGGTGGTGATCGGCGGCATCTTCCAGCAGCAGGAAAACCAGACCGAGCAGAAGATCCCCTTGCTGGGCGACATCCCGGTGGTGGGCAACCTGTTCAAGAACAGCATCCGAAACTCCAAGCGTTCGGAACTGTTGATCTTCCTGACGCCCAAGGTCGTTTCCGAAAAGGCTGCGCTGCGTTGAGCGGCTCGCGCGATCAGATCGTGAGTTGAATCTCTTGGCTGCTGTGGTTTCTCTGGTGGGCTTGCCCGGTGGCGGCAAGTCCACGGTGGGCCGTCAATTGGCCCGGCGCCTGGGGGCGCGCTTCATCGATTCAGACACCGTGCTGGAGGAGCGCCTGGGCATGCCCATCAGGCAGTTCTTCGAGTTGCATGGCGAAGCGGCGTTCCGCGACCGTGAGGAAGCGATCATCGATGAGCTGACTCAATTGGAGGCCGGTGATGAGCCGCTGGTGCTGGCCACCGGTGGTGGGGCCTTGCTGCGCCCCGTCAACCGTGAGCGACTGAAGTCCCGCACGACGGTGGTCTATCTGCGCTCGACGCCGGATGAGTTGTACCGGCGGCTGAGGCACGACACCCAACGGCCTTTGCTGCAGGTGGCCGATCCCTTGGGGAAGTTGCGGGAACTGCATGAGCAGCGGCACCCGCTGTATGAGCAGACCGCGCACTATGCCGTGGACACGGGGCGCCCTTCGGTGGGTACCCTGGTCAACATGATCATGATGCAGTTGGACATGGCCGGGATGCTGCCCCGGCTGTCCAAGAAGCTGTCCCCACATCCGCCACAAAGGCCGCCGCAGACAGGCGGCGGCGAAGCGGCAGATTGAGGCGCTCGATCAGTCCAGTTTGAGCTGTTTGAGGTAGTCGCGGAACCAGACGCCGACCTGACTGTGTTTGAGGGCCAGCTCGACGTTGGCCTCCAGGAAGCCTTCCTTGCTGCCGCAGTCGTAGCGCTTGCCTTCGTACTGGTAGGCGTACACCTTCTCCAGGCTGAGCAGCCCGGCGATGCCGTCGGTGAGCTGGATCTCGTTGCCCACGCCACGCGGTTGCGATCGGATCTGCTCAAACACCGCCGGGGTCAGGATGTAGCGGCCGGCCACGCCCAGGCGCGAGGGGGCTACATCGGGCGCCGGCTTTTCGACGATCTTGGAGATCGACATCACCCGTTCTGCCACCGGTGTGCCGGCCACGATGCCGTAGCGCTTGGTGTGCTCGGCCGGCACTTCCTGCACGGCCAGGATGGAGCCTTGCAGCTCGATGAACTGATCCACCATCTGCTTGAGCACGGGCGTCTTGCCGACCATCAGATCGTCCGCCAGCAGCACGGCAAAGGGTTCGCCGCGCACCAGGCGCTCGCCGCACAGCACGGCATGGCCCAGGCCCAGGCTCTTGGGCTGGCGCACGAAGACGCACTCCATGTCGTTGGGCTTGATGGACTGCACGGTCTTGAGCAGTTCCAGCTTGCCGGCCTGTTCCAGCTCGTATTCGAGTTCGAAGGCGGTGTCGAAGTGGTCTTCGATGGGGCGCTTGTGGCGGCCCGTCACGAAGATCATTTCACGGATGCCGGCGTCGTACGCTTCTTCAACGGCGTACTGGATCAGCGGCTTGTCGACCACGGGCAGCATTTCTTTCGGCTGCGCCTTGGTGGCGGGCAGAAATCGCGTGCCCAGCCCGGCGACAGGAAAGATGGCCTTGGTAATGCACATGAACAGCTCCTGAAAGATTGGCGGGGATTGTGTCACCCGCTCGATGTAGTAAGCGTGAAAGAGACCCCCGGATTTCCCGAGGGTTCCGTTCTTCGGTCAGCGCTGAGGGATCACCCCAGGCGCTGGAACTGCGAGGTCACACGCGCCAGGGTGGCGGTGAACTCGGCGACGCGCTGCTTTTCCTGCTCGACCACGGCGGCCGGTGCCCGGGCCACGAAGCTTTCGTTGCCCAGCTTGGCCTGGGCCTTGGCGATCTCGCCTTCGAGGCGCTTGATCTCCTTGGACAGGCGCTCCTTCTCCGCGGCCACATCGATTTCGACGTGCAGCGCCAGGCGGGCGTCACCTTGCACCGCCACCGGCGCCATGGCCGTGCCTTCTGCGAAGGCGGCTTCATCCAGGATGCGGACTTCGCTCAGCTTGGCCAGTGCCTTCAGGATGGGCGCTGCCTGGGTGATGAAGGGCGTGTCACCCGTGGTCAACATCGGCACGCGCTCGGCGGGCGACAGGTTCATTTCGCCGCGCAGGTTGCGGGCGGTGCCGACCACCGCCTTGAGCTTGGCGACCCACGCATCCGACTCGGCGCAGACGCGGCCCAGATCGGCGACGGGGTAGGGCGCCGTCACGAGGCTGTCATCGCTGCCCGGCTGCTTGCGGCCGGCCACCGGCGCCACCACCTGCCACAGCTCTTCGGTGATGAAGGGCGTGATGGGATGCAGCAGGCGCAGCACGGTTTCCAGCACGCGGATCAGCGTGCGGCGCGTGGCGCGTTGTTGGGCTTCGTTGCCGGCTTCCTTCGCGACCTGCAGCTGCGTCTTGGCGATCTCGATGTACCAGTCGCAGTACTCGTCCCACACGAACTGGTAGATGGCGTTGGCCACGTTGTCGAGGCGGAAGTCCTTGAAGCCCTGTTCCACCGCGGCTTCCACACGCTGCAACTCGCTGACGATCCAGCGATCGGCCGGGCTGAAATCCAGGTAGCCGTTGGCGGCGCACAGGCCGGGCTCGTGCTTGACCAGACCGCAGTCCTGGCCTTCGCAATTCATCAGCACGAACTTGGTGGCGTTCCAGAGCTTGTTGCAGAAATTGCGATAGCCCTCGCAGCGCTTCGAATCGAAGTTGATGGCGCGGCCCAGGCTGGCCAGTGCGGCGAAGGTGAAGCGCAGCGCGTCAGCACCATAGCCCGGAATGCCTTCGGGGAACTCCTTCTCGGTGGCCTTGCGGACCTTGGGCGCCGTCTCGGGCTTGCGCAGGCCGGTGGTGCGCTTGTCCAGCAGCGGGGCCAACTCGATGCCGTCGATCAGATCGACCGGATCCAGCACATTGCCTTCCGACTTGGACATCTTGTTGCCCTGCGCATCGCGCACCAGGCCGTGGATGTACACATGCTTGAACGGCACCTTGCCGGTGAAGTGCTTGGTCATCATGATCATCCGGGCGACCCAGAAGAAGATGATGTCGTAGCCGGTGACGAGCACGGACGAAGGCAGGAACAGGTCCATCTCCTTCGTCTTCTCGGGCCAGCCCAGCGTGGAGAAGGGCACCAGCGCCGATGAGTACCAGGTGTCGAGCACGTCCTCGTCACGCGTGAGTTCGCCTTCGTAGCCGGCGGCCTTGGCGCGCGTGCGGGCCTCTTCTTCCGAGCGGCCCACGAAGATCTCGCCATTGCTGCCATACCAGGCCGGGATCTGGTGGCCCCACCACAGCTGGCGGCTGATGCACCAGTCCTGGATGTTGTTCATCCACTGGTTGTAGGTGTTGACCCAGTTCTCGGGCACGAACTTGACTTCACCCGAAGCCACAGCCTCGATGGCCTGCTCGGAGATCGACTTGCCTTGCGCGCCGGGCTGGGTCATGGCGACGAACCATTGGTCGGTCAGCATGGGCTCGATGATCTGGCCGGTACGGGCGCAGCGCGGCACCATCAGCTTGTGCTTCTTGACCTCGACCAGCAGGCCTTCGGCTTCGAGTTGCGCAACCAGCGCCTTGCGGGCCACGAAGCGGTCCAGGCCGCGATAGGCCTCCGGGATCTCCGGCAGGTGCGACACCACCTGAGCTTCGAGCGTGAAGATGGTGATCATCGGCAGGCTGTGGCGCAGGCCGACCTGGTAGTCGTTGGTGTCGTGCGCGGGGGTGACCTTCACGACGCCGGTGCCGAAGTCCTTGTCGACGTGTTCGTCGGCGATCACGGGCACGAGGCGGCCGGTGACGGGCAGCTTGACCAGCTTGCCGATCAGGTGCTTGTAGCGCTCGTCTTCGGGGTGGACCATGACGGCGGTGTCGCCCAGCATGGTCTCGGGCCGGGTCGTGGCCACGACCAGCGTTTCGTCGCTCCCATCCAGGGGATAACGGATGTGCCACATCGAGCCGTCTTCTTCCTCGCTTTCGACTTCGAGGTCGGAGACGGCGGATTTGAGGATCGGATCCCAGCTCACCAGGCGCTTGCCGCGGTAGATCAAGCCTTCTTCATACAGGCGCACGAAGGTCTCGACGACGACCTTCGAGAGCTTGTCGTCCATCGTGAAGTACTCGTATTCCCACGAGACGGAATCGCCCATGCGGCGCATCTGCTGGGTGATGGTCGAGCCGGATTGCTCCTTCCATTCCCAGATCTTGGCCACGAAGTTCTTGCGGCCCAGGTCATGCCGGCTCTGGCCCTTTTCCTGCAGCTGGCGCTCGACCACGATCTGCGTGGCGATGCCGGCGTGGTCGGTGCCCGGGATCCACAGCGTGTTGTGGCCCAGCATGCGGTGGTAGCGCGTCAACGAGTCCATGATGGTCTGGTTGAAGGCGTGGCCCATGTGCAGCGTGCCCGTCACGTTGGGCGGCGGCAGCTGGATGCAGAACGAGGGCTTGGCCGCGTCCAGGGTGGGCTTGTAGAGGCCGCGCTGCTCCCACTGGGGGCCGTACTTGGCTTCGATGGGCGCGGGGTCGAAGGATTTGGCGAGTTCGGTCATGGTGTGCGTGTGTGTGTCGCCAGATGATGGACTCGGGCGAACGACCACCCGGCGCATCCGAGGGCGGGTGCGCGTTTCGGCGGCAAACCGCGATTTTAGGTTGCCTGAGAAGGTTCTCCGGGTTCTGCTCCGCGGATCACCGGCTGTTGCAATGGGCCGCCCCACGCGAACGCATTTCCTGTCATGGATCAAAAAATCGTGCCAGGGGATGAGCCCTGGCCCCCTAGGGGCTTGGCTGGGGGCTTGCGCCGTCCTAGGATGCATTCACGGCCCTTTCGCGGGCATTTCATCGCGATTTCATGGCAATGACGCCGGATCTTTCGAGATCCGCAACGGACGGAGGCAGGCATGTACGAACATTTGTTGGTGCCCGTGGATGGCAGTGAGCTGTCGAACAAGGCGATCGAGCACAGCATCGGGCTGGCCAAGATGCTGGGGGCGTCCATCACCGGCTTCACGGCGGAGCCGCCCTTGCCCGTGCTGGTGGTCGAGCAGGCGGCCGTGGCCTATGACGTGGCCACCTTCCAGGAGCACGAGAAGCGCTGCGAGGCCCACGCTCGCGAGATCCTCGAAGCCTTTGGCGCGCAGGCGCGCCATGCCGGAGTGCATTTCGACGGCCAGTTCGTCATCACCGACAACGTGCAGCAGTCCATCGTGGACATGGCGCAAAAGCAGGGCTGCGATCTCATCGTGATGGCCACGCATGGCCGCCATGGGCTGGATGCACTCATCCACGGCTCACTGACCAAGAGCGTGCTGGCCCACAGCCAGGTGCCCTTGCTGGTGCTGCACGGGTGATGGGGCTGTTCAATTCAATGCATGCAAAGGAGTGCCGACATGAGTGAAGCGACACGCGTCCACAAGGACAAGCTGATGGCCGACCTGCAACTGGTGCTGGCCGACGCCGAGGCCTTGCTGGCTGCCACCGCCCATGACGCCAGCACGGGCGTGGCCGAGTTGCGCGGCCGTGTGCAGGCCAGTCTGGAACATGCCAAGGGCGATCTGGCCCAGGCGCAGGAGGCCATGGCAGTCAAGGCCCGTGAAGTGGCCAAGGCCACGGATGGCTACGTTCATGAGAACCCCTGGAAGGCCGTCGGCGTGGCCGCGGGTGTGGGCCTGCTGGTCGGGCTGCTGCTGGGGCGGCGCTGAGCGCGCTCAGGCGGTTGATGGCGGTGCGTGTGGTTCATGGCTGAGACGTCTGCATCCTCTGGTCCCCAGGGCCAGCCCGGTGCCGGGCGCCTGCTGTCCTCCCTCCAGGGCTTGTCGGCGACCCTGGTCGCCATCTTGCAGACCCGGCTCGAACTGCTGGCCACGGAGGTCGAGGAGGAAAAGCACCGGGTTCTGGCCATCCTGGGCTGGGGGGCCCTGGCCATCCTGATGGGCACGGTGGCCAGTGTGTTCCTCGCCGGTTTCATCACGGTGCTGTTCTGGGATTCGCATCCGCTGCTGGTGTTGTGCCTGTTGACGCTGGCGTTCGCCGCTGTCTGCTCGGCGGCGGTGCTCAGAGTCCGTCGTCTGATGCAGACGCCGGGTGGCATGCTGGCGGCTTCGCTGGCTGAACTCAAGGCCGATCAGGAGGCATTGCTGGCAGCCGCAGGCCGGGGCCGAGGCGGGCAGCATGCGGGCGTTCAGGCCGCAGTCAGCCCAGCCGCTGCACCGGCGTCGCCTTCTGAGGCATCTTCAGAAAGTTGACGGCCTGACCATGCCCGCCCAAGCCGATCTGCTGGCCATCCGCAAGCGCCTGCTGCTGCAGCGCAGCGCCATGCTGCGACATCAGTTCGGCACCGAGGTGATGCAGACGCTGGCACCGCCTCTGACCGCGGCCGACCGTGTCGTGCAAGCCGGACGATGGATCGGGCAGCATCCCTTCTGGCTGGTGGCGCCTGCCGTGGCCCTGCTGGTATGGCGGCCTTCCTGGTTGAAAGAGGCAACAAGGCCCGCAGGCCTGCTGCGTTGGGCTGGGCGCGCGCTGTGGCTGTGGCAATGGTGGGGCAGACTGCAGCCTTTGATGATGGCGTCCGCCACCCGGATGCCGCCCGATGAGGCACGGGGGGCGGCGGCGCCCCTGAAGTCCCCTGATGCGCCTTGATATGCCCTTACCTGATGTCCCCTGCCGGACATCGTCGATGTTTGACTTCACATGTTGGAGACCCGCGCCATGCGCATGACATTCTTTGGTGCGACGTCCACCGTCACCGGATCGAGAACCCTGGTCGAGGCCGGCGGCCTGCGCCTGCTGGTGGATTGCGGCCTGTTTCAGGGCTTCAAGTCCCTGCGGGAGCGCAACTGGGCGCCACTGCCCTTCGATCCCCGCGGCCTGGACGCAGTGCTGCTCACGCATGCGCACATCGATCACAGCGGGGCCTTGCCCTTGCTGACCCGGCATGGCTACAAAGGGCCGATCTGGAGCAGCTCCGGTTCGGCCGATCTCGCCGAAGTGCTGCTGCAGGACACCGCCCATTTGCAGGAAGAAGAGGCGCACTACCGCAACCGGCACAAGGCGACCAAGCACGACCCGGCCGAGCCGCTTTACACCGTGCGTGACGCACAAACCTGCCTGAAACACTTCAAGCGTCTGCCGCAGGATGGTGTGGTGTCCCTGGGGGATGGCGTGGTCGCGCGCTTCCATCGCGCCGGACACATCCTGGGCGCATCGAGCATCAGCATCGAGCATGGCGGCAAGACGATCCTGTTCTCGGGCGATCTCGGGCGAGACGACGACCTGGTGATGATGCCGCCCGAGACCGGGCAGATGGCCGATTGGGTGGTCATGGAGTCGACGTACGGCGATCGCCTGCATCCCGAGGTCGATCCGGTCGACAGGCTGGGTGATGTGATCCGGCGCACGGCGGCGCGCGGTGGCGTGGTGGTCATCCCGGCCTTTGCGGTCGGGCGCACGCAAGGTCTGTTGTATGCGCTCTACCGATTGCGCGAGGCCGGTGCCATCCCCAGGCTGCCTGTGGTGCTCGACAGCCCGATGGGGATCGCAGCCACCCACCTCTACCAGCGCCATCGCTCGGAACATCGCCTCACGGACGAAGAGTGTGATGGCATCACCCACATGACCCGCTTCGTCAAGGATGTGGAGGAGTCCAAGGCGCTGCTGCAGCAGCGTTACCCGATGGTGATCATCGCCGGCAGTGGCATGGTGACAGGGGGGCGGGTGCTGCACCACATCGCTCACTTCGGGCCGCAATCGCGCAATGCCATCGTGCTCAGCGGCTTCCAGGCTGGCGGCACCCGCGGGGCTTCGCTGACCGCCGGGGCCACCACGCTCAAGATGTTCGGAGACTACGTGCCGATCCGCGCCGAAGTCGTCCAGCTCGACAGCCTGTCGGCTCACGCCGATCAGGACGGGCTGCTGAACTGGTTGAAGGCGCTCGGACGCCCACCCGAGCGCGTCTTTCTCAACCATGGTGAGCCGCAGGCGGCTGACACCCTGCGGTTGCGCATCCACGAAAAACTCGGCTGGCAGGCCAGCGTGCCGGACTACAAGGACAGCTTCGAGCTGTCTTGATGCGACGCCGTTGACTTGTCGCAAGGCCTTGCGCACCTCAGGTCGGTACCTTCTCGGACATCTCCAGGATTCCAATCGGTGCTGACGGATGCAACACGACGACCCCCGCAATGCGTTTTCCCCTCAACATGTGGACGAGGCGCTGGCACAACGCTGCAGCGAGGGGGGGCTCCAATCCCTTCACCTGGGGGGACGTACCTTGCTGCCCATCGTCCAGGGTGGCATGGGCATTGGTGTATCGGGGCAGCGCCTGGCCGGCAGTGTGGCCGCGATGGGGGGCGTGGGCACCCTCTCGTGCGTGGATCTGCGTCGGCATCACCCCGACCTGATGGCACGCACCCAGGGACTGGCCGCACGCCAGGGCGAAGACGAGGCCACCAAAGCCGAGATCAATGCCGCCAACCTCGAAGCCGTGACCCGCGACGTGAAGGCAGCGCGTGAACGTGCGCAGGGCCGTGGCCTGATCGCCATGAATGTGATGCGGGCGGTGACCGACTATGCGGCCTATGTGAAGCGCTCGCTGGAGGCGGGTGTGGATGCCATGGTGGTGGGCGCCGGCCTGCCGCTCGATCTGCCGGACCTGGCCCAGGATCATCCCAAGGCCTTGCTGATCCCCATCCTCTCCGACGCGCGGGGCGTTCAACTGATCGTGCGCAAGTGGGAGCGCAAGAAGCGGCTGCCCGACGCCATCGTCATCGAACATCCCCGGCTGGCCGGGGGGCATCTTGGCGCGGCCCGCATCGCGGACTTGCAGGATCCCCGCTTCGACTTCGAGCGTGTGCTGCCGGAGGTGGCGGCATTCATGCGCTCGGCCGGCATCGAAAAGGAAATTCCCATCATCGCGGCCGGCGGCATCCGCACCCACGATGACATTCGCCGTGTACAGGCTCTGGGTGCGGCGGGTGTGCAACTGGGCACGCCCTTCGCCGTGACCGAGGAGGGCGATGCCCATCCCGAGTTCAAGCGTGTCCTGGCCGAGGCGCGGGATGAAGACATGGTCGAGTTCACCAGTGTGGCGGGCCTGCCTGCCCGCGCCGTGGCCACGCCCTGGCTCAAGGCCTATCTGAAGATCGAGGACAAGCTGCAGGCTGTCAGCCACGCCAAGAAGCGCTGCACCAAGGCCTTTGATTGCCTGGCGCAATGCGGCCTGCGCGACGGCCTCACAGGATGGGGGCAGTTCTGCATCGACAACCAGCTTGCTGCGGCCTTGCGGGGCGACGTGAAGAAGGGCTTGTTCTTCCGCGGCGTCGGGGCCTTGCCGTTTGGTGACCAGATCCGCAGCGTTCGCGAGTTGATGGAGCGTCTGCTGACGCGGCAGGAAGCGCAGGGCGTCTGGCAGTCCGCTGCTTGACGAACAGACGGGCCCGCTGAGCCTGGCCGGGCTTGAGGATCAGTGACCCAGATCGGCGGCCCTGAAGCGTGCCATGCGCTCGGCATCGGCGGGGTGGCTGCTGAAGGCGATGCCGATGTCTGCGGCCTCCCGGCCTGCGCGATGCGCCTGCAGCCGTTCGAAGAACACCACCATGGTCGATGGCCGTATGTCGTTGCGCCGTGTGAATGCGATGGCCACATCGTCGGCTTCGCGCTCGTGATCGCGGGAATAGGCCAGGTGCCCGAGCAGTGCGGGCGCACCGGCCAGCACGCTGCTGAAGTCGCCCAGCGCCACGCTGGTGGCTGCGCTCAGGATGCCGGTCTGGATCAGGGTGCGCATGCCATGCCGCAGCAGGATGTGCCCGATTTCATGCCCGATGACGCCGAGCAGCACGTCTTCGCGGTCGCGCAGAAGGTCGACCAGCTCATCGGTGATCACCACGCTGCCGTCCGGCAGCGCAAAGGCATTGGGGCCGATCTCTGAACGACGGAAATGCCATTGCAGCCGCACGGAGGAAGGCAGCGCAAGCGGGGCCTGGGCGGTGTCTTCGGCTGTGGTGCTTGTTGGCGGCATCGATCGACTCATCTGGTACCGGGCCATGGCGGCATCGAAGCGCTGCCGCAGCCTGGCCTGCTCGGCCGATGACAGTTTGCTGGGATGCAGCCATTGCTTGTCCATGGCGGCCAACGTGGCGCGGCCTACCTGCAGATCCACGGAGGCCGGAATGAGCGGGGCGATGGCGCGTGCAGCCAGAGGCAGCCCCCACCAGTAGCCCATGACGGTGACCAGCACCAGCAAGGCACTGGCGATCAGCGTCCAGCGCCAGCTCTGCTGGGCTTGCACCACCAGGGACTCACCCAGCTCCTGCGCCCGATACCAGGCATCCCACTGGCCGGGGTCGAGCGCCTGGACGGATCCGCCGTCGTCGAAATGAACCTGGCGAGCGCCATGGCGCGTGCGCTCAGGCCATTGCACCTGCGAGAGGGGCACCTGTCGGATCAGATCGTTGCCTGCCAGTTGCAGCATGCCGGCCTCGATCCACATCTGCATCCGGTGCGCGCGGGCGCTGCGGCCATCGAAGTAGTCCACCGCCAGCTTGGTGGGAGGCAAGGACATCTCAGATCCCGAAGTCGATGCCGATCATGTCTGCAGCCATGTCGCCGGCGGCATCCCGGCGGCCTGCACGAGACAGTGCCACCAGTTGATCGGGATCCTGACGGGAGTGGATCACGATCGCCTGCAACCGGGCGCGTGCCAGCGCCACGGCGGCGAAGGGCCAGTACAGCCCCAGCGTCAGCAGGGTCAGCGCCCAATTCTTGAAGGTCAGCCACATCAGGGGCCACAGCTCCAGGTTGCTCTTGAAACGCACCATGCGGTTGCCGGTTTCCGTCCACACCAGGTTCTGCATGCGCGATGTGAAGTAGGGCACCTGGATGAGTTGGGCCAGCAGCATGAGCAGCACGAAGATGGGCAGCATGACCTTGAGCATGGCCGCGCCCTTGTCCTGCGCCTGAGCCGGATCGGACAGCACGCTGGCGCCCATCACGACGCCCACGACGGCCAAGGCCACCACCATGCACAGCATGCTCAGCAGACCGGTTTTCATGAACACCCCCAGCATGCGCTTGTAGCTGGCGCGGAACTGCGTCTGCATCGGGCCCAAGGCGTAGTTGGCGTGCTGGTAGCGTTTGATGCGCCACCATACATACGGGCCCAGGGCGAAGAAGCCGATCATGATCGGTGCCATGCCGATGAGTTGGCCCAGGCCCGAGCGTTCGCCCCGGCTGCCCCCCAGCATGGCGATGAGGATGACGCTCAGGATGAACAGCCCGATCATCACGCCGGCCGGCACCAGCATCACCATGTAGGCGTCCTTGAGGCTGCCGTTGAAGGCAAAGCGCAGCCCGCGCCAACTGGTGTTGGCCAGCCTGAATTGCAGAGACGAGCGCATCAGTGCGGGCCAAAGCAGCGCCACGATGATCAATGCAATGAACCCTGCCGTGTCCGAGACGCGCCCCGCCGCGCTGTAGAGCACCATCAGCACCGACACCAGCAGAAAGCCGCGCATCATCTTGCGCGGATTGCCGTGGAAATCCAGGGGATGCCCGGCCACCATCGTGTTGCCATAGAAGTACCGGAGCTTGCGAACCTTTGCCCAGGGGTAGTACAGGCCAAGCGTGACCACCATCAGCAGCAGGTTGACGATCCAGATGCGAAAGTACTCGCTGCCTGAGCCGGTGAATTCGATGGCATGCACGCTGAACGGTCTCGGTTGACCGGAGGCATTGCCCGAGATCAGCGGCGAGACCCCGGTTTGATCCAGGGGGGATGGAGGTTGGTCGAACATGTTTCTCCCTGTGTGGTGCTGCAGCCCGATGGGCCGGTAAAGCACTTTGTGCGGGCCGTCCTTGAAAGGCGGCCTACAATTTTTGGATGAGTGAGCGCACAAATTTCCCTGGATTGTTTCCCCAAGACGGCGTCATGGGCAATTCCCCCATGCTGGTGGGTCTGAATCCCGAGCAACTGGCCGCCGTGACGGCGCCGCCGGGGCCGGCCTTGATCCTGGCGGGCGCGGGCTCGGGCAAGACCCGTGTGCTCACCACGCGCATCGCCTGGCTGTTGCAGACGGGGCAGGTTTCACCAGCCGGAATCATGGCGGTCACCTTCACCAACAAGGCGGCCAAGGAGATGCAGGCGCGCCTGTCCGCGATGCTGCCGGTCAACACGCGTGCCATGTGGATCGGCACCTTCCATGGCCTGTGCAATCGCTTTTTGCGTGCGCATGCCAAGCTGGCGGGCCTGCCACCGGCCTTCCAGATCCTGGACACGCAGGATCAGCTCTCGGCCGTCAAGCGCATCATCAAGGCGCTGAAGTTCGACGAAGAACGCGTCATCCCCAAACAGACCACCTGGTTCATCGCCAACGCGAAGGAAGAGGGCCTGCGCCCCGATGACATCCAGCCCCGCGACGACCTGGGCCGCATGCAACTGGAGGTCTATCGTGCCTATGAAGACCAATGCAAGCGCGAAGGCGTGGTGGACTTTGCCGAGCTGATGCTGCGCACCTACGAAGTCCTGCGCGATCACCCTGAAGTGCGGCAGCACTATCAGCGCCGCTTCAAACACATCCTGGTCGACGAATTTCAAGACACCAACCGCCTGCAATACAAGTGGTTGAAGATGTTTGCGGGCCAACCGGCCGAGACGGGCAACAGTGTGTTCGCGGTGGGCGACGATGACCAGAGCATCTACGCCTTCCGCGGTGCACAGGTCGGCAACATGGCCGACTTCGAGCGCGAATTCCGCGTGCCTCGCGTCATCAAACTCGAGCAGAACTACCGCAGCTTCGGCCACATCCTGGATGCCGCCAACACGCTGATTGCCCAGAACAGCAAGCGCCTGGGCAAGAACCTGCGCACCGACGCCGGACAGGGCGAGCCCATCCGCGTGTACGAGGCCAGCAGCGACTTTGCCGAGGCGCAATGGATGGTGGATGAGGCGCGGCAGTTCAAGCGCGAGGGCCATCCGCTCCATGAGATCGCGATCCTGTATCGCAGCAATGCGCAGTCGCGCGTGATCGAATCGGCCCTGTTCAATGCGGGCGTGCCTTACAAGGTGTATGGCGGCCTGCGCTTCTTCGAGCGCGCCGAGGTCAAGCATGCGCTGGCGTATCTGCGGCTCATCGAGAATCCGAACGATGACACCAGCTTCCTGCGGGTGGTGAACTTTCCGGCCCGCGGGATCGGCGCGCGCACGGTGGAGCAACTGCAGGATGCTGCCCGCACGAGCGGCCGCAGCCTGTCGCAAAGCGTGACCTCGGTGGCGGGCAAGGCGGGCGCCAATCTTCAGGCCTTTGTGGCCTTGATCGATGCCATGCGTGAAGCCACGCGCGGCCTGACCTTGCGGCAGATCATCGAGCATGTGGTGGAGTCTTGCGGCCTGGCCGATTTCTATCGCGGTGAAAAGGAAGGTCAGGAGCGGCTGGAGAACCTGGCCGAACTGGTGAACGCCGCAGAAGCTTTTGTCACGCAGGAGGGTTTCGGGAAGGATGCGGTGGCCTTGCCGGTGGATGAGCCGGCAGGCGCCATCGCGCCGGGGCTGCCGGCTGCCGTGGCGGCTGTGGACACACTGCCGGATGCCGAGACGGGTGAAATCATCTCGCCCCTGCTGGCCTTTCTCACGCACGCCAGTCTGGAGGCCGGTGACAACCAGGCACAGGCCGGACAGGACGCCGTGCAACTGATGACCATCCATGCGGCCAAGGGGCTGGAGTTCAACGTCGTGTTCCTGACCGGCCTCGAAGAAGGCCTGTTCCCGCACGAGAACTCGATGAACGACAGCGATGGCCTGGAAGAAGAGCGCCGGCTGATGTATGTGGCCATCACGCGTGCAAGGCAGCGCCTGCACATCAGCTTCAGCCAGACGCGCATGCTGCATGGCCAGACGCGCTACAACATCAAGAGCCGCTTCCTCGACGAGTTGCCCGAAGGCGCTTTGAAGTGGCTGACGCCGCGCAACCAGGGCTTTGGATCTGGCTTTGCCAAGACGTATCAGGATGCATGGGCCACCGGACGCGGCATGGGCTCCATCGTCGGGGCCGGCGCTCAGCCCTACCGTTCAACCGGGGGCTCGGCGGCGTCGTCGGGCAGCTACGGCGGGGGCAGCCGTGGCGGCTATGGTGGCCAGGCCCATGGCAGCAAGCGCGAGGACGACTTCAAGGATCTGACCGCACCGCTGCCCGCCGGCATGGCGCAGGCCAAGACCGAAGGCGGCCTGCGCAAGGGGCAGAGCGTGTTCCACAACAAGTTCGGCGAAGGCGTGGTGCTCACTTTGGAGGGCTCTGGGCCCGATGCACGTGTGCAGGTCAACTTTGGCCGCCATGGCACCAAGTGGCTGATGTTGAGCGTGGCCAAGCTCACACCGATCGAGTCGTGAATGCGGGCGCTGGGGCTCGCGCAAGGCGGCCCGGCTCAGCGGATCAGTTGCCGCACCATGCTTTCGGTGAGCGCGCCCTGACTGGCCAGGTCGAAGCGGGCAAACATGGGTGAGGTGTTGAGTTCCAAAAAGACCAGTTCGCCCGTGTGCGGATCGGTCTTGAAATCGGCCGCACCGAAGTCCATGCGCAGATCGGCCATCAAGGCCCGCAACGCATCGACCTGCCCGGGTACCGCGATCACCTCGACCTCGGCATCCTGCTGCGCGCGATAGTCCAGCGAAGGGCTGCTGAGACGGAAGGCGTGGGCGGCGTTGCCGATCACGAACAGCCTGACTTCCGGCGAGATCAGCCGTGGCTGGATCAAGGCGGGCATGGCGGCATGCGCCACCTCGACGCCCGTGAGGGCTTCGTCCAGCGTCTGGCAATAACCTCCACCACCGACCGGCTTGGCGATCATGGGCTCGGCCAGCCTCGAACGCATGCGCGACGTGTCGTTGCTGACCCAGGTGTGCGGGATGGTCAGGCCATGATGGCGTGCCCGCATCAGCGCTGCCGGCTTGTTCAGCGCGCGCTGGGACATGTCCGCATTGAAGACGCGCACCGAAGGCTGCGACAGCAGCCAGCCTTGCGCGGCGATGTACCAGCCTTGCGCGCGCCGCGTCACCTCAGGGCGTGGATCGGCCAGGCTGGCGAAGACGTCCTGACGGACAAAGGCGCCACGGGGAAGGGGGCCGGGCCCCCAGGGCGGATCGCCATCCAGTCCGAGTTCCCAGTGGCAGGGTGGGCTGCTGTCCTTGGCATGACGCCAGTCCAGCCACGCCACCCCGAGGCGCTGCGCCGCATGTGCCAGGGCCTGCAGATTCGGGTCCAGCAGACCCCCGGCAATCAGCAGCAATGTGCGCCTCCTTGTGTGGTTCAGAACGAACCCAGTGCGCCGCCGGCGGCGGCGGTCACGCCGGTGTCGCCACCTTCTTCGCCCAGGGCGAGGGTGGTGTACATGTCTTCTTCGCCGATGGCCATCGTGGTCACACCGCCGCCGTCTTCTTCACCCACGGCCAGCGTGGTGATGGGCGGCTTGATCGGGGGGCAGCGACGCAGGCGCAGGCCGCCAGCGACTTGTTCTGTCTGCTTTTGCTCGAGTTGCTTCATGTGTCTTCTCCTATGTTGAGAGGCTGCCGCGCCGGGGCGGGCGGCAGTCAGGCGCAAAGTTAGGCGGCCGCTTTGACAGCGTCAAGGCGGGATACCTTCGCTTGCACCTAGAACAAGGGGTGACACATATACAAGGGGGCACCCGCAAGGGTGAAGCACCGGCTTCAGACCAGGCCATTGCGGATCGCGTAGACCGTCAACTCGGAGTTGTTGGTCAGGCCGAGTTTTTCCAGGACGCGGGCGCGGTAGACGCTGACGGTCTTGGGGCTGAGCAGCAGTTGCTCGGCAATGTCCGACAGGCGCTTGCCGGAGGCAATCATCACCAGGGTCTGCAGTTCGCGATCTGAGAGCTTCTGGTGCGCATCTTCCTGGGCCGGGGAATTGAGGTTCTCCACCAGCATCTGGGCCATCTCGGGCGTCACGTATTTCTTGCCTTGCGCCACGGTGCGCACCGCCGCCACGATCTGCGCGGCATCGCTGCCCTTGTTGAGGTAACCCGAGGCGCCGGCCTTCAAGGCCCGCATGGCGTACTGGTCTTCCGGATACATGGAAACGACGAGCACGCGCAGGCTGCTGCCTTCTTCCTTGAGCACATGCAGCACATCCAGGCCGCTGCGGCCGGGCAGGTTGATGTCCAGCACGAGGACATCGCAAGATTTGTCCCGCATCAGCGTGCGCAGCTCGCCGTAGTCGCTGGCTTCGCCGACCACGTCGATGTCATCGGCATCGGCGAGGGTGTCGCGGATGCCGCGTCGGATCAGGGCATGGTCGTCGCACAGAATGACTTTGATCATGGTGTCAGCTCAACAACGCACTAACCCCAGACCGTGGGGTCGTCAGGATCTGCATCGCCGCCCGAGCTGTCGTCCAGTCCCGGCAGCAGACGCTCGATGAAGCCATTTTCCGGGCCCGACAGCGGCACTGACAAGATCAGGGAGGTTCCCTCCGGGTTGCTGCTGATGTCCACCCAGCCGCCCACAGTTTCCGCGCGCTCATGCAGACCGCGGATCCCGAAGGATCTTGCCTTGGCCAAGTCTTCGGCGCTCAGGCCTTTGCCATTGTCAGTCACTTCCACCGAGAGCACGCCGCCAGCCTGCGATACATCGACCGAAACGCGCGTGGCCTGTGCGTGTTTGGAGACATTGGTGAGCGCCTCCTGGGCAAAGCGGTAGGCCACCAGCGGCACACCCGGCGCCAGCTCCAGCTTTTCGTGGCTGGTTCGGAAGGTCACGGCCAGGCCGGTGCGCTTGGCGAAGCGGTCGCTCATCCATTGCAGCGCGGCGATCAGGCCTTGCTCCAGGATGGCGGGACGCAGGTTGTGCATGATGCGCTGGCTGGCTTCGTGGGCATGGGCCACCGACTCCAGGGCTTGCTGCACGCGTTCGGCGATCTCCGGGGCGCTGGCGTGCCGGGCGATCCAGGCCAGGTCGAACTTCACGGCGGTGAGCGCGCCGCCGACGTCGTCGTGGATTTCCCGCGCGATGGCGGCGCGCTCCTGCTCGATGCTGGTCTGCAGGTGCTGGGCCAGTTCGCGCAGTTGTTGTCGTGAGCGGCTGAGCGCCAGGTCGGCACGCTGCTTGGCGATGCGGGTGCGGTTGGCCTCGATGGCCAGCAAGGCGGCCGGGGCCAGCCGGGCCAGGTTGCTCTTGAGCAGGTAATCGTTGGCGCCATTGCGCATGGCTTGCACGGCGATGTCCTCGCCGATCTCGCCAGAGACCAGGATGAAGGGCACGAGCTTGCCCATCGAGCGCACCTTGTCCAGGGCGGCCAGACCGGAATAGCCGGGCAGGTTGTAGTCGGACAGGATCAGGTCCCATTCCTGGCCGAGGGCCTCGATCAGGTCGGCCTCGTTGTCCACACGGACGATGTCGGCGTTGATGCCGCCGCGCCGAAGGTGGATGGCGACCAGGGCGTGGTCCTCGTCGTTGTCTTCCAGGTGAAGCACCCGCAGCTTCACCGGAGCCAGGGCAGCCGACTCGGCGGCAGGGGGGGATGGCGGCTGGGACGCCATCGGCGAAGCGGGCAGGTGTTGGGGCACGTAAGTCCTTCAATCCCGAGATTTGCGCCAAATTTTCCCGCGTGATTGCCGTCAAGGAAAGGCGGGAAACGCCAAAAATTCTAACAAGCGGGAATGGGCGTCATTTCTCACCACGGCGGTATCAAGGATGCGCCGATTCCGCCGACAACCTTGTGTGCCCGTCCGCCTGCTGGCGGCCCGGCCGTTCCCATCGGACAACAGCTTGAGTGTGGAGCCCCAATGAGCTACGACGATCGTGTGGATGATCCGCCCGGCGAGATGTCGCTGCTGCTGGCGGCCGAATTGCAGGATCACCTGATGACGGCCTCCAACGATCTGGAACGGCTGCAGCGCCTGCTGGACGACGCCTGCGAGGTGCTCATGGAAGGGTTTCACGGCACGGCAGGGCAGTTGTCGGAAGTCATCGATCAGGGACACGAATTGACGCCGCGCCTGCAGGCCGCCCGCCAGACGCTCTATCGCACCGTCACGGCCCTGCAGTTCCAGGACATGGCGACGCAGCTGATCGCCCACACGAACAAGCGTCTGCGCAATTGCGCCGACCAGATCGCCCGCGATGCGCTGGGTGACGACGATCCCGACGGCGCCGCCGTGGTGGACGACGCACCCATGAAACCCAATCCCGTCACCCAGGATGAAGTTGATGCCGGGTCGGTGGAGTTGTTCTAAAGATCCGAGTTCACCAGCCGAAATACCGTCCGCTATGGACTGGTAAACCCACATTCAACCTGTTCACTAGCCCTAATCAAGTCCGGAGAGCGTCATGCATTCCATCCTTGCCGTCGACGATTCCGCATCCATGCGTCAAATGGTCTCCTTCACGCTGAAAAGCGCTGGCTACAACGTCGTCGAGGCTGTCGATGGGCAGGATGCCTACGAGAAGGCGGGTGGACGCAGCTTCGACCTCGTCCTGACCGATCAGAACATGCCCCGCATGGACGGCATCAGCCTGACGAAGAAGCTGCGCGAAACGCCGCAGTTCAAGTCCACGCCCATCCTGATCCTCACGACCGAATCGAGCGATCAGATGAAGCAGGCCGGCCGCGCAGCGGGCGCCACGGGCTGGCTGGTCAAGCCGTTCGACCCCAACAAGTTGATTGAAGTGATTCAGAAGGTGATCCGCTGACCGGCCCGGCCGGCAGCGCGAATGCACCGAGGAATTTCAGGAGCCCAAGATGGCAGAAACAAGCACCGACAACAGCTCTTCCGCTGGCATCGATCTGAGCCAGTTCTACCAGGTCTTCTTCGAAGAGGCTGGTGAGAACCTGGAGAACATGGAGCAGCTGCTGCTGGAGCTGGACATCGAAGCCGCGGACGACGAGGAGATGAACGCCATCTTCCGTTGCGCGCATTCGATCAAGGGTGGTGCCGCCACCTTCGGCTTCAGCGATGTGGCCGAGCTGACCCACCAGATGGAGACGCTGCTGGACAAGCTGCGCCGCCATGAGCTGACGCCGACGCCGCCGATGGTGGATGTGCTGCTGCAGTCGGGCGATGCGCTCAAGTCGATGCTGGGCCGCCACCAAGGCTCCGGTGGCGACGTGGTCGACACGGCCGAGTTGCTGTCCAATATCCGCGCCATGGTGGCCGGCGAAGCGCCTTCCACGCCCGCTGTCTCTGCTGCGCCAGCCGTCAAGGCTGAAGCCGCTGCACCGGCACCGGTGACGGCCGCCCCTGCCGCGGCCTCGTCCGGCAGTGCCGCGCCGACCACCGGCAAGCGCGTGGTCGAGTTGCGCGTCGGCCCGCTGAGCGATCCCGCCCAGGCCGACAACCTGCTGGACCTGTTCAAGGAAATCACCGATCTGGGCACCATCGAGCCGCTGCCCGATGATCCTGCGCTGGAAGGCATCCGCCGCTTCAAGGTGGACACCGCCACGGCCGAATCCGAACTGCTCGATCTGTTCACCTTCCATGTCGCCCGTGAGCAAGTGGCCTTCGTGCCTCTGGGTGGCGCACCGGCTCCGGCTGCGGCCGAGCCTGCAAAGGACCCCGGCTATGGCTTCTTCGAGCCAGCAGCCGAGGCCTCACCTGCGGCCGCTGCGCCCACCGCCGAGGCGGCCGAAAAGGGCTATGGCTTCTTCAGCGATGCGCCCGGCGCACCGAGCGACAAGCCTGCTGCCGCCGCCCCCGTTTCCGTCGAAGCTGCGCACAAGCCCGTCGCACCCGCCAAGCCCGCCGCCAAGGCCGAAAAGCCTGCTGCTGCGCTGGAAGCCTCGACCATCCGCGTCTCCGTGGAAAAGGTCGACCAGCTCATCAACCTGGTGGGCGAACTCGTGATCACCCAGGCCATGCTGGCCCAGAACAGCCGCGGGCTCGACCCGGTCGTCTACCAGCAACTGGTCACGGGCCTGACCGACCTGGACCGCAACACGCGTGACCTGCAGGAAGCCGTGATGTCGATCCGGATGATTCCGATGTCGACGGTGTTCAGCCGCTTCCCGCGCATGCTGCGCGACCTGGCCAACAAGCTGGGCAAGAAGGTCGAACTGGTCACCCAGGGCGAAGCCACCGAGCTGGACAAGGGTCTGGTCGAGAAGATCACCGACCCGCTGACCCACCTGGTGCGCAATTCCTGCGACCACGGCATCGAGATGCCCGAAGACCGCCTGGCTGCGGGCAAGCCGGAGATCGGCACCATCACACTGGCAGCATCGCACCAGGGCGGCTCCATCGTGATCGAAGTGCGCGACGATGGCCGCGGCCTGTCGCGCGAGAAGCTGCTGCGCAAGGCCCGCGAAAAGGGCATCGATGCACCCGACAGCCTGACCGATGCCGAGGTGTGGAACCTCATCTTCGCGCCGGGCTTCTCCACCGCCGAGATGGTGACCGACGTGTCGGGCCGCGGCGTGGGCATGGACGTGGTCAAGAAGAACATCACCTCGCTCGGGGGCACGGTCGAGATCGATTCGGCCGAAGGCTATGGCATGCGTGTGGCCGTGCGGCTGCCGCTGACCCTGGCCATCATGGACGGCATGAGCGTGGGCGTGGGCGAAGAGGTCTACATCCTGCCGCTGTCGTCTGTGGTCGAGAGCTTCCAGGTCAGCACCGAGATGATCAAGACCGTGGGCGGCTCCGGCCGCGTGGTCGAGGTGCGTGACGAATACATGCCCGTGGTGGAGCTGGAGAAGGTCTTCTCCGTGCCGCGCTTCGACTGGGAGCACAACAGCGGGATCATGGTCGTCGTCGAAGCCGAGAACGGCCGTGTGGCCCTGCTGGTCGATGAACTGCTGGGGCAGCAACAGGTGGTGGTCAAGAACCTCGAGACCAACTACCGCAAGGTCAACGATGTGTCGGGCGCCACGATCATGGGCGACGGCCGCGTGGCCCTGATCCTGGACGTGGGCAGCCTGGTGCGCCGCTCGCGCCACTGATCCGGCCTGGACGAATCAAGCGAAAGAACACTGGAGACCACTGCGATGGGCATGATGGAAAAACTCGACGTGCAGGCCGATCTGGCCCGCGAGTACCTCACCTTCCGCCTGGGCGACGAAGAGTACGGCATCGACATCCTGAAGGTGCAGGAAATCCGCGGCTACGAGAACCCGACCCGCATTGCCAACGCCCCGCACTTCCTCAAGGGCGTGATGAACCTGCGCGGCACCATCGTGCCCATCGTCGATCTGCGCCTGCGCTTCGGCTGCTCGGCTGCCGAGTACAACGCCTTCACGGTGTCCATCGTGTTGCACATCGGCCAACGCACGATCGGCACGGTGGTTGACTCCGTGAGCGATGTGATGGAGATTGCGGCTGAAGCCATCCGTCCGGCACCGGAAATGAATTCGGCCATCGATGCCACCTACATCCGTGGGCTGGCTCAGGTCGGCGACCGCATGGTCATCCTGCTCGACATCGAGAGCATGCTGATGAGCCAGGACATGGGCCTGATCGACTGACCGACGGTTCGATCGCCTCTTATTCGCAGTCCCCGGTTGCGGGCAGCAGCCACTTCTGGATGAATCAGGAGAACGTCATGATGAATCGCAAGCATGCTGTTCGTGACTCTGGCCTTGTCTGCGGCCCTTGGGCGCCGCCTTTGCCGCCGATGGCGGTGCCACCAAGGATGACGCCGTGGCCATGGTGAAAAAGGGCGTGGCTGCGATCAAGGCCAATGGTGCCGACAAGACCTACGCCGAGATCAGCGACAAGGCCAATCCGCTCTGGCACAAGGCTGACCTGTACCTGGTCGTGTATGCGCTGGACGGCACGGTGCGCGCCCATGGCGCCAACGCCAAGATGATCGGCAAGAACCTGATCGATCTGAAAGACATCGACGGCAAAGCCTTCGTGAAGGAGCGCATGGATCTCGCCAAGAGCCATGGCACCTTCTGGCAGGACTACAAGTTCACCAATCCCGAGACCAAGAAGATCGAGCCGAAAGAGATGTACTGCGAGAAGCTCGATGACTCGGTGGTGTGTGGCGGGATCTACAAGTAAGCCTGCGCGACGAGCAGGTTTGTCCTGCACGCAGACATGACATGCCGCCCGGGCTGTGCCAGGCGGCATGTTTGCTTCCGGCTGGCGGTCAGCTCGCTGCGCCAAACGCAGCCTTGGGATTGCGATAGACATCGACCAGTTCACCCTGCGGGCCGAACAGGCGCATGCGCCATGCCTCTTCGATCGCCTTCGTTTTCTGCTGACTCGGGTGGAAGTTGCGACGCCAATAGCTCGGCATGTGCCGCAGCACCTTGCTGATGAGCGCGCCGCGACCGAACAGCGCCTTCCATCCTCGCCGGTTCTCTTTGGCGTTGAACAGCTGCCCTTCCTTGATGAGGAGGTGCAACCAGCTGGCCGCCACCGGCAGCATCACGAAGATGCCCACCAGCCAGCCGGCCTGCTTGCGCTCCTTTTGCGTGCCGCCGATGAGGTCGAACACGTCATAGGCCACCGATTTATGCTCCAGCTCTTCCAGGGCGTGCCAGTACCAGAGCTTGAGCATCTCGGGGTCGGACGATTCCGACAAGGCCTTGTCGGTCAGCCATTGCTCGGCCAGGTGGGCGGTGAAGTGCTCCATCATGGTCGTGCAGGCCAATTGCAGGCGGGGTGAGAAGCGCTCGAGCTGGCGCAGCCCGAAGCGGACGTAACGCGCTGGCAGATCCACATCCAGGCCTCGGGCGCGAAACAGGTCGTTGAGCCGCTCATGCTCACGCCCATGCAGCGCCTCCTGCCCCATGAAGCCGGACACCTGGGCCTTGAGCACCGGATCCTGGATCTGATCGCGAAAGTGCCGCACCGATTCCATGAAGAAGCGCTCGCCCGGCGGGAAGATGCCGGAGAAGACCACGAACAGCAGGCTGGCCAGCGGGTTGTGGTCGTAGAAGGCGTAGCGCTGGGCGTTCTGAGGGAACTTGAAATCGATGTGGCGGGGTGGGATGCCTACCTGGGCGCCGGTCAGGGCGCGGGGCGTCGCGGTGTCGGACATGGTGTCTCCAGATCAGGGATGCACGTCAGCTTGACGTATACGATAATCGGTGACAGTGTGTTCCGAATGTTTATTCGGATTCAATTCGGATTTCGTCATGCCCCGTGCCCCCAGACAGCAGCGCGCCAAGTCCACCGTCGAAGCCATCCTGGATGCCGGCTACATCAGCCTGGGCCGACACGGCCTGGCCGGCACCACCACCACGCACATCGCCGACATCGCGGGTGTGAGCGTCGGGTCGGTGTACGAGTACTTCAAGAACAAGGAAGCGATCTACGACGCGATGCTGCAGCGCTTCATCCGGGATCTGGTGGGGGTGATGGAGCCCCTGACGCCCCGCATCGTGCGCATGCCGCTGGTCGAGGCCATCCCGACCATCCTGTATGCCGTGCAGGCCCTGCTGCTGCGCGACGAGCAGCGCTACCTGAAGTACGCGCGCGTGGTGTTCAACGCGGATTTCCGGCTGGATCTGGATGAGGTCTCACGCCTTTTGGGCAACATCATCGTGCAGTACCTGCTGCACAACCCGCAGTACGCGAGCATGCGGCGCTTTGCCGCGATGAGCTACATCTTCGTCAACGCGGGGATGTTCACGGTCATCCGGCACATGTCGGATCCGAACCCGCCGATCTCGTATGACGAACTGGTGGACGGCCTGGCGCACATGGTGAGCCATTACGTGCGCATGGAGCAGCAGCTCTCGCAGCGTGAGGTGCCCTCGGGCGCGAGAAAGGTGGCGGACGACGGGAAGGGGCCGTCGAAGGGCCGGGCGAAGGGGAGCTCGAAGGGCCGCTTGAAGGAGGGCGGCGCAGAACAGGCTTAGCCGGCCTGCAGCGCGCTGGCGACTTTCTCGTCGAGCTCGCTCAGCGGCATGGCCAGACGCGAGGCGGGGGCATTGACGTCGCGCTGCCTGGGCGCCCACACCGGCGCGGGCCAGCGCGCATCCCAGTCGAAGCGCGCGATCACATGCCAGTGCAGGTGCGGCACGACATTGCCCAGCGAAGCCAGGTTGACCTTGGTGGGCTTGAGGTGTTCGCGCAGCACCGTCTCCACCTTGGCCACGGCCTGCATGAGGTGGCTGCGGTCGGCGGGCACCAGGTCCGTCCACTCGGCGACGTGGTCGTTCCAGATCACGCGGTAGAAAGCCGGGTGATCTGCCTCTTCGGCGCGGATCACACGCAGCTTCTCGCCGAGCCAGACGAGGATGCCGCCGTCCTTGTCGCAGAGTTCGCACCCGCACCTTGCGCTGAAGTAATCGACGGCTGGTTCCCATGCTAGACCAGGACCCTTTCGATGCCGCCGGCATTGGCGCGGTCCACGTACTCGCGCATCCAGTTCTTGCCCAGGATCTGGTTGGCCATCTCGACCACGATGTAGTCGGCTTCCAGCAAGCCGTTCTGCGTGTCTTCGCCATAGCGGCTCAGGCCTTGCAGGCAGGCGGGGCAGGAGGTCAGGATCTTGACGTTGTCCTTCTCGCCGATCAGGCCCTTGTCGCGCAGCGCGGCTTCGCCCTTGCGGATCTCTTCTTCCTTGCGGAAGCGGATCTGCGTGGAGATGTCCGGCCGGTTGACAGCCAGCGTGCCGGCCTCGCCGCAGCAGCGGTCCGACTTCATCACGCCGTCGCCGACCAGGGCCTTGACCGTCTTCATCGGGTCCTGCAGCTTCATCGGCGTGTGGCAGGGGTCGTGGTACAGGAAGGCGCCCTTGCCCTGCAGGGTGATGCCCTTTTCCAGTAGGTATTCGTGGATGTCGATGATGCGGCAGCCGGGGAAGATCTTGTCGAACTGGTAGCCCTGCAGCTGGTCATAGCAGGTGCCGCAGGAGACCACCACCGTCTTGATGTCCAGGTAGTTCAGCGTGTTGGCCACGCGGTGGAACAGCACCCGGTTGTCGGTGATCATCTTCTCGGCCTTGTCGAACTGGCCGGCTCCGCGTTGCGGATAGCCGCAGCACAGGTAGCCCGGCGGCAGCACGGTCTGCACGCCCGCATGCCACAGCATGGCTTGCGTGGCCAGGCCCACCTGAGAGAACAGGCGCTCCGAGCCGCAACCGGGGAAGTAGAACACCGCCTCGGTATCGGCCGTGGTCTGCTTTGGGTCGCGGATGATGGGGACGTAGTCCTTGTCCTCGATGTCCAGCAGCGCGCGCGCCGTCTTCTTGGGCAGGCCACCCGGCATCTTCTTGTTGATGAAGTGGATGACCTGTTCCTTGATCGGGGCCGGGCCATGCGAGGCCGGTGGCGCGCTGGTCTGCTTGCGTGCGGCCAGCTTGAGCACCTCGTTGCCCAGCCGCTGCAAGGGCATGGCCACATCCACCAGCGCCGAGCGGATCAGCTTGACCGTCTGCGGGTTGTTTGTGTTGAGCATGGCCATCCCGGCAGCACCGGCGGGGCGGAAGCTCTTCTTGCCCAGCTTGGTCAGCAGGTTGCGCATGTTCATCGACACGTCGCCGAAGTCGATCTTGACGGGGCAGGGCGTGTAGCACTTGTGGCAGACGGTGCAGTGCTCGGCCACGTCTTCGAATTCCGACCAGTGCTTGATCGACACGCCGCGCCGCGTCTGCTCTTCGTACAGGAAGGCTTCGATCAGCAGCGAGGTGGCCAGGATCTTGTTGCGCGGGCTGTAGAGCAGGTTGGCGCGCGGCACATGGGTGGCGCACACGGGCTTGCACTTGCCGCAGCGCAGGCAGTCTTTGACGCTGGCGGCGATGTCGCCGATGTCCGACTGCTGCATGATCAGCGATTCGTGCCCCATCAGGCCGAACGAGGGCGTGTAGGCCTCTGTCAGGTCGGCGGCGTGCACATCGTCGCCCAGGCGCTTGAGGGCCTCGCCGCGCAGCAGCTTGCCCTTGTTGAAGCGGCCTTCCGGATCGACCTTGAGCTTGTAGGCCGTGAAGTTGGCGATCTCTTCGTCGGTCAGGAACTCGAGCTTGGTGATGCCGATGCCGTGTTCACCCGAGATGACGCCATCGAGCGAGCGCGCCAGCTTCATGATGCGGGCCACGGCTTCGTGCGCCGTCTGCAGCATCTCGTAGTTGTCGCTGTTGACAGGGATGTTGGTGTGCACATTGCCGTCGCCGGCGTGCATGTGCAGGGCCACCCACACGCGGCCGCGCAGCACCTGCTTGTGAATGCGCTTGAGCTCGTCGATGACGGCGCTCAGCGCGGCGCCGTTGAAGACCTTGGCGAGTTCGTCGCGGATCTCCTTCTTCCAGCTGGCGCGGATGGACCAGGTCTGCAGCAGGTTGAAGACAGTGTCGCCTTCCTGCGGCGTGTACGTGCCGTTGCGGTGCTGCTCGTAGCCCAGCGCCACCAGTTGATCGCCAACCTGCGCGAGCGGCGTGTCGAGGTGCTCGTACAGGAACTGCCAGCGGTCGCGCACATGCTGCAGGTGCTGCAGCGCGAAGCTGACCTTCTCGGCCATGGCTTCGGGGCTGGGCAGCTCGGCGGGGTCTTCCACCTTGCCCAGGGGCAGGTTGCCGGCCTTGAACAGGGCCTCGAAGGCATCGACCAGGGCCAGCTTGTTGCGCAGGCTCAGCTCGATGTTGATGCGCTCGATGCCCAGGGTGTATTCGCCCATGCGCGGCAGCGGGATCACCACGTCTTCGTTGACCTTGAAGGCGTTGGTGTGCTTGGCAATGGCCGCGGTGCGCTTGCGATCGGCCCAGAACTTCTTGCGGGCGTCGTCGCTGACGGCCACGAAGCCTTCGCCCGAGCGGCCGTTGGCCAGGCGGATGACTTCGCTGGTGGCACGCGCCACGCGGTCTTCGTCGTCGCCGACGATGTCGCCCACCAGCACCATCTTGGGCAGGGTGCCGCGCTTGCTCTTGGTGGCATAGCCCACGGCGCGCAGATAGCGGTCGTCGAGGTGCTCCAGGCCGGCAAGGATGGCCCCGCCAGGCTGCTTCATCTCGTTGAACATGAAGTCCTTGATCTCGACGATCGAGGGCACGCCTTCGGTGGGGTTGCCGAAGAACTCCAGGCACACCGTGCGCACATGCTTGGGCATGCGGTGCACGATCCAGCGGGCGCTGGTGATCAGGCCGTCGCAGCCTTCCTTCTGGATGCCCGGCAGGCCGGCGAGGAACTTGTCGGTGACGTCCTTGCCCAGGCCTTCCTTGCGGAAGATGCGGCCGGGGATGTCCAGCTTTTCGGTGCGCAGGTGGGTCTTGCCATCGGCCGCGTAGTAGCGCAGCTCGAAGTTGGCGACCGCGACGTCGTGGATCTTGCCCAGGTTGTGGTTCAGGCGCACGACCTCCAGCCACTCGGCCTGCGGCGTGACCATGCGCCACGAGGCGAGGTTGTCCAGCGCGGTGCCCCACAGCACGGCCTTCTTGCCGCCGGCGTTCATGGCGATGTTGCCGCCGATGCACGAGGCCTCGGCCGAAGTCGGGTCCACCGCGAAGACGAAGCCGGCGCGCTCGGCCGCATCGGCCACGCGCTGCGTCACCACGCCCGCGCCCGTCCAGACGGTGGCCACGGGCTTGTCCACGCCCGGCAGGCTGACCATCTCGACCTCGGTCATCTGCTCGAGCTTCTCGGTGTTGATGACCGCGCTCTTCCACGTCAGGGGCACGGCACCCCCGGTGTAGCCGGTGCCACCCCCACGCGGGATGATGGTCAGACCGAGTTCGACGCAGCCCTTGACCAGGGCGGCCATCTCTTCCTCGGTGTCCGGTGTGAGGACGACGAAGGGGTATTCGACGCGCCAGTCGGTGGCGTCGGTCACGTGCGAGACGCGGCTCAGGCCATCGAACTTGATGTTGTCGCCCTGGGTGACACGGCCCAGCACCTTGACCGTGCGCTCGCGCAGACCGCCCATCTGGTCGAAGGCCTTGGCGAAGCGGTCCACGGCCTTGCGGGCGGCGTCCAGCAGTTCGCCCACCAGGGCGTCACGGTGACCGTCGGCGGGCGTGCGGCGCTTCTGGACTTCGCCCAGGCGGTGATGCAGGGCCTCGACCAGCTGGCCGCGGCGCTTGGGGTTGTCCAGCAGGTCGTCCTGCAGATAGGGGTTGCGCTGCACGACCCAAATGTCGCCCAGGACCTCGTAGAGCATGCGGGCGGAGCGGCCGGTCTGGCGCTCGGTGCGCAGCAGGGACAGCACCTCCCAGGCGCGGGCGCCCAGCAGACGCTGGACGATTTCGCGATCCGAGAAGGAGGTGTAGTTGTACGGGATCTCGCGCAGGCGGGGCTGGCCGTCGCCGTGTGCGTCGGCGGCCTGGGCGGTCATGTGGGTCAGCTCGGTGGGTGCGTTCATGAGGGCGCCAGGGGCGAAAAAAACCGGGTCGAAAAGAACGGAACGAGGAAATGACGAATCGCCCGGGCTGTTTTTTCGCCCAGGCAAAGCATCAAAAAGGGGTGGTTTTCGCGCCTGAGGCGAGATGTTAACGCAGCGGGTCATCCCCCCGGGCAGAAAAGGGCAAGGCAACACCCCTTCTGTCGGCGTTTGACGGACGGCATACGTTGTTATCCTCGTTACAGATTTTTTCCCAGAACAACGCGTCGAGCCGTCTTATGAAGTCTTCCGGATCCTCCAAGAACGAGTGGCCTTACCCCTGCTGGATCGCCCACCGCGGCGCCGGCATGCTGGCCCCGGAAAACACGCTGGCGGCGTTTCGCCTCGGCGCGGAGCACGGCTTCGGCATGTTCGAGTGCGATGTGAAGCTGAGTGCCGACGGTGAGCCCTTCCTGCTGCACGACAGCGAACTCGATCGCACCACCAATGGCCAGGGCGCCGCTGCCATCCAGAAGTGGGATGCCTTGTCGAAGCTGGACGCCGGTAGCTGGCATGGCCGCGCCTACGCGGGTGAACCGCTGCTGCGCCTGGAGGCCTTGTCGCGCTGGCTGCAGGCGCTGGGGCTGCTGGTCAACCTCGAAATCAAACCTTCTCCTGGCGAGGACGCCCGCACCGGGCGCATCGTGGCGCAGCATGTGGCCCGTCTGTGGGACAAGGCGCATGTCAAGCCGCTGCTGAGCTCTTTCAGCGTGGACGCGCTGGCGGCGGCCAAGGAGGCCCAGCCGGAGTTGCCGCGTGCGCTGCTGCTGGAGCGTTGGGTGAAGGACGCCGTAGAGCAGGCCAAGGAGCTGGGCTGCATCGCCCTGGTGGTGCATCACACCCAGCTGGATGAGCCTCGCATCACAGCCGCCCACGAGGCCGGCCTGAAGGTGTTGACCTACACCGTCAACGATGCCAACCTGGCCAACAACCTGTGGTTCCAGGGGCTCGATGGCCTGATCACGGACCGCATCGACCTGTTCGAGCCGCAGGCCCGTCTGGGCGTCAATCCGGCTCACCTGATCTCGGACATCGACAGCATGATCGCGCCGGAAGACGATACGCCGGTGGACATCACCAGCCACGCCTGAGCGGTCAGGCGCCGTCCGAGCTGGTGCAACTGGCTGCACCATGAACAACGCCCCTCGTGAAGGGGCGTTGCGCTGTCTGGTGAGCGATGGGGTGTCAGCGCTGCGCCAAGGCCGTCAGCAGCTTGGCGTGGATGCCGCCAAAACCGCCGTTGCTCATGCACAGGATCTGATCCCCCGGCCTGGCCGCCTTGATGACCTTGGCGACGATGGCGTCGATGGTGTCGGCCACCACGGCCTTGTCGCCCATGGGCGCGAGCGCTTCGGCCGCGTCCCAGCCCAGCCCGCCGCTGTGGCAGAAGGACAGATCCGCCTCTTCCAGTGACCAGGGCAGCAGGGCCTTCATCGTGCCCAGCTTCATGGTATTGGAGCGCGGCTCGAACACGGCCAGGATGCGGCTGTCCGGCCCGACCTTGCGGCGCAGGCCATCGACCGTGGTGCGGATGGCGGTGGGGTGGTGCGCGAAATCGTCGTAGACGGCGATGCCGCCGACTTCACCCTTGAGTTCCAGCCGGCGCTTGACGTTGGCGAACTGGCCGAGTGCCTCGCAGGCCTGCTGCGGCGTCACGCCCACATGCTCGGCCGCGGCGATGGCCGCCAGCGCGTTCATTTGGTTGTGCTCGCCCAGCAAGGCCCATTCCACACGGCCCACCAGCACGCCAGCCTTCAGCACATCGAAGGCGTGGGGCTCGCCGCGTGCGCGGAAGCCCGGCGTGTCGCCGCGCACGCCGAAGCGCGCCACGTCGCTCCAGCAGCCGCGGGCCAGCACGCGCTCCAGCGATTCCTCGCGGGCGTTGACCACCAGCCGGCCCGAGGACGGCACGGTGCGCACGAGGTGATGGAACTGGGTCTCGATGGCGGGCAGGTCGGCAAAGATGTCGGCGTGGTCGAACTCGAGGTTGTTGAGCACGGCGGTGCGCGGCCGGTAGTGCACGAACTTGCTGCGCTTGTCGAAGAAGGCGGTGTCGTACTCGTCGGCTTCGATGACGAAGGGGTGGCCCGTGGCCGGACGTGTGGCTTCGGCGATGTCGCCCAGGCGCGCCGACACGCCGAAGTTCTGAGGCACGCCGCCCACCAGGAAGCCCGGCTGCTTGCCGGCATGTTCCAGGATCCAGGTCAGCATCGACGTTGTCGTTGTCTTGCCGTGCGTGCCGGCCACGGCCAGCACATGGCGGCCTTGCAGCACGTTTTCGCTCAGCCACTGCGGGCCGCTGGTATAGGGCAGGCCGGCATCCAGGATGGCTTCCATCAGCGGGTTGCCGCGCGAGACCACGTTGCCCACCACGAAGAGATCCGGCTTGAGCGCGATCTGGTCGACCCCGTAGCCTTCGATCAGGTCGATGCCCAGCGCGCGCAACTGGTCGCTCATCGGCGGGTAGACGCCGGCATCGCAGCCGGTCACCTTGTGGCCCGCTTCACGGGCGAGGGCGGCCACGCCACCCATGAAGGTGCCGCAGATGCCGAGGATGTGGATGTGCATGGATCGAAATCAGAGTTGCTTGAACGCCGAGGCCGCCGCAGCGATGGTCTGCGCGATGTCCTGCGGTGTGTGGGCCGCGCTCACGAAGCCGGCCTCGTACATGGCGGGCGCGAGGTACACGCCCTGGTCCAGCATGAGGTGGAAGAAGCGGTTGAACTTGTCGGTGCCGCGGGCCATCACGGCCTGGTAATGCTGGGGCAGTTCATCAGCAAAGAAGAAGCCGAACATGCCGCCTTCGCAATCGGCCATCAGCGGCACACCGGCCTGCCTGGCCACATCGCAGAAGCCGTCCATCAACTGGCGCGTGGCCGCGGCCAGGGTATCGAAGAAGCCCGGCTGCTGGATGAGCCGGAGCGTGGACAGCCCGCAGGCCGTGGCCACCGGGTTGCCTGACAAGGTGCCGGCCTGATAGACCGGGCCCAGCGGGGCGAGCTTGGCCATGATCTGGGCCGAGGCGGCAAACGCGGCCAGCGGCATGCCGCCGCCGATCACCTTGCCGAACACGCTGATGTCGGGCTTGAAACCGGGCAGGGCCTTGGCATAGATGCTTTGCGCACTGCCGAGGGCCACGCGGAAGCCGCTCATCACCTCGTCGAACACGAACAGGGCGCCATGTTGATCGCACAGCTCGCGGATGCGTTGGACGAAGGGCACGCTGGCGCGCACGAAGTTCATGTTGCCGGCAATCGGCTCGATCATCACGCAGGCGATGTCGGCGCCGTGCAGGGCGAAGGCTTCTTCGATCTGGGCGATGTTGTTGTATTCGAGCACGAGTGTGTGCTGCACCACCTCGGCCGGCACACCGGCGCTGGTGGGGTGGCCGAAGGTGGCCAGGCCCGATCCCGCTTTGACGAGCAGGGCATCGGCATGGCCGTGGTAGCAGCCTTCGAACTTGATGAGCTTGCTGCGGCCGGTGAAGCCGCGTGCCAGGCGGATGGCGCTCATGCCGGCTTCGGTGCCGGAGCTGACCAGGCGCACCTGTTCGGCGCTGGGCACGAGTTTGAGGATCTCTTCGGCCAGCTCGATTTCTCGTTCGGTGGGCGCGCCGAAGGAGAAGCCGTCGACCACCGCTTTCTGAACGGCTTCGACCACCTCGGGGTGGCCATGGCCCAGGATCATCGGGCCCCATGAGCCGATGTAGTCGATGTAGCGGGTGCCTTCAGCGTCCCAGATGTAGGCGCCTTGTGCGCGCTGGATGAAGCGGGGCGTGCCGCCCACGGCGCGGAAGGCGCGCACGGGCGAGTTGACGCCGCCGGGGATGACGCGCTGGGCGCGTTCGAAAAGCGATGCGTTGGAAGTCATGCGCGTCTGGCTGGTGCGGTGATCGGGGCCGGCCCGGGACGCTCGGATGCGAAGGGCCCGGCCGCGGATCGTTCAGTGAACACTACGGGGATTGGGGGGCGTCATGTCCGGCGGCGTTTCGCTGCCTTCCTCGCCTTCCGCTTCTTGCTCGCCCGGGGGCAGGGCCCAGAAGAAGCGATCCGGCACCACACCGCCCATGCCGGGGCGGAAGCCGGCGTCCAGCGATTGATCCAGGAAGCTCAGTGCTTCCGAGACGGCCACATCCAAGGCGGTTCCGCTGGACAGGATGGCCGCCAGGGCAGCGCTCAGCGTGTCGCCGGCCCCCACGAAGCTGGCCTCGAAGCGCTCGAAGCGCTCGCCCGCCACGGCACCCTGGGCCGACGCCAGCACGTTGTCGATGAACTGGTCGGGCAGTTGCACGCCCGTCACCAGCACGTATTCGCAGCCATGCTCGGTGGCGGCCACGGCGAGTTCACGGGCCGAAGGGGTGCGTTCGGCATCCCAGTCGGGCAGCAGGAAGTCCGTTAGCGTCTTGTGGTTTCCCACCAACACGTGCGTGGCCGGCAGGATCAGTTCGCGGAAGGCGTCCAGATAGCCCATCTGGGCGTCATCGTCCATCCACGACAGGTTGGGCAGGTAGGCGACCAGGGGCGTGTCGCTGTAGTCCGACAGGATCTCGGCCACCGCGCTCACGCCCTCGGCGCTGCCCAGAAAGCCCACCTTCCACGCGGAGATGGTGATGTCTTCCAGCACCGAGCGGGCCTGGTCCACGATCGCATCCGCCTCGATCTCGTGGGATTCGAACACCTCGGCGGAATCGCGGATCAGCAGGCTGGTGACCACGGGCAGGCCGTGCGCACCCATCGCGGCGATGGTCGCGATGTCGGCGCCGATGCCGGAGGCGCCGCTTGGGTCATTCGCATTGAAGCTCATGACGCAGGCGGGTGTGCCGGGGTCCTGATCGGCGGAAGTGGGGTCCTCTTGAGGGCCGGTCTGCGCTGGGTTCATGCGGTGCTTGTTGGTGTTGGGACGGGGGCCGGCAGGTGCGGTTTTGCCCACAAACCCTCGGGTTTGCGAAGGCACCTGATGGCTACAATCAGCCCATTGTATTCAAGCTGGTTTGGACCGACGTGAACGAATTTCGTACCTGGATGTGCCTGATATGCGGCTGGATTTATGACGAAGCCGCCGGTCTGCCTGATGAGGGTATCGCGCCCGGCACGCGCTGGGAAGACGTTCCGATGAACTGGGTCTGTCCTGAGTGCGGTGCACGCAAGGAAGACTTCGAAATGGTCCAGGTCTGATTCTTCAACATGATCTGCTGACAGCAAACTGATGCTGGGCGGGCGCCTGGGATGGCGTCCGGCGGCTCTGGAGGAACGCGTCCGTGTCTGATGCTGAGAGTCCCGAAGTCCGGGCGGCGAAGAAGGTGCTGGTCATTGATGACAGCAACACCATCCGGCGCAGCGCCGAGATCTTCCTGAAGCAGGGCGGCTATGAGGTCGTCCTGGCCGAGGACGGCTTCGATGCCCTGTCCAAGGTGAACGACAACGAGCCAGATGTAATCTTTTGTGACATCCTGATGCCGCGCCTGGATGGCTATCAGACCTGCGCGATCATCAAGCGCAATCCGCGCTTCGCCAACACGCCGGTGATCATGCTGTCGTCCAAGGATGGCCTGTTCGACAAGGCGCGCGGCCGCATGGTGGGCTCTCAGGACTACCTGACCAAGCCCTTCACCAAGGACCAGTTGCTGCAGGCCGTGGCGCAGTATTGCGGCGCCTGAGCGCCCAGTCGGCCGGCTTGGAGCCGATTGCCGATCGATACAGCTCGCTCGTCGGGGCGGCTGCCGGGAATGAATAATGCGTGGGCACGTCGCTGTACGGGCCTGCGGAGGCCTCGCGGGGCCTCCATCGGGGCCTTGTGCCTGGGGGTTGGAAGAAATGCCTGTTCAAAAGATTCTGCTTGTTGACGATTCGAAGACCGAGCTGCATGTGCTGTCGGAGCTGCTGACCAAGAAGGGTTATCAGGTGCGCACTGCCGAGAACGGCGATGAGGCCATGCGCCGTCTGCAGGAAGACAAGCCCGACCTGATCCTGATGGACGTGGTCATGCCCGGCCAGAACGGCTTCCAGCTCACGCGTGCGATCACGCGGGATCCGGCCTATGCCGATGTGCCGGTGATCATCTGCACCAGCAAGAATCAGGAGACCGACCGCGTCTGGGGCATGCGCCAGGGCGCGCGCGATTACGTGGTCAAGCCGGTGAACCCGGAAGAGCTGCTGTCCAAGATCAAGGCCTTCGGCTGAACGGCGCGCAGGAGCAGGACGCGAGATGGCCAACAAGGAAGCCCTGAGGGAGCTGCAGCAGCGGCTGGCGGATCGTCTGCAGATGGTGCGTCAGCAGGCGCCCGTGCGCAGCTGGCTGGCCGTCGAAATTGCCGGCCACGGCTTCTTGCTGCCGCTGGATCAGGCCGGCGAAATCTTCCCGCTCTCGGCCATCCAGGCGGTGCCGCACAGCCAGCCCTGGTTCCTGGGCGTGGCCAACCTGCGCGGCCAGTTGCACGGCGTGGTCGATCCGGCCGCCTACCTGGGGCTGCCTCAACGTCAGCAGCGCAACCTCGCGGAAGTCGGTGCGCGCGATGCCGGGCGCCTCATCGCGCTCAATGCGCGTCTGCAGATCAACACGGCCTTGCTGGTCGACCGGCTCATGGGTTTGCGCAATGCCGGCGCCGTCACGCCCGACACCGAGGCCCCGGCCACCGGACGGCCGCACTTCGTGTCGCAGCAGATGCGCGACGCGCAGGGGCGGGCCTGGTATGAACTCGACCTCGCCGCCCTCGTGGCCGACGAGGCCTTCCTCAAGATTGACGTCTGATGGCCGCGCAAGGCGCATCACGCAGTACACCAGTTGGAGCATAAGGACATGAGTTTCCTCAGTCGCATCAAGGATCTGGGCAAGTCGCAGGACGACGAGGAGGTCCAGTCGGAGGCCTTGAGCACCGAAGGCATGGTCACCCAATCGGGCGCGCAGGCGGTGGACACGCAGTCGTCGCCGTCGACCATCCAGCAAGGCGCCACGACCACCGCGGACTCGATCATCTCGGAATCGGCTCCCTCGGAATTCGCGCCCGACTTCCAGGACACGCGCATGCGCATGGAGGCGACCGAGCAGGCTGCCTCCGAAACCCGCACCGGCTTGCCCGTGATCGGGCAATGGCGCCTGGAGCGGCAACAGCGCTTCGTCACGTATGCCCTGGGCATCTGCGTGGCCGGTCTGCTGGGCAGCGCGATCTGGTCCGTGGTGTCGGCCGGCACGCGTGCGGCGCAGGCCGCGGCCACCGGTCAGGCGCTGATGCAGTCGCAACGTCTGGCGAAGTCGGTGTCGCAGGCCCTGATCGGCCGGGTGCCCGCCTTCGGCGAAGTGGCCGAAGCTTCCAAGGTGCTGGCCGACAACGTGCGCGGCTTGGACAAAGGCGATTCCGAGCTGGGCCTCAGTCCCGTCGGCGGTGAGGCCAAGGACGAAGTCACCAAGCTGCTGCCGCTGGTCGATCGCGCCGAAAAGAACGCCGACTACGTGCTCAAGCAGAAGCAGACGCTGACCCAGGTGAGCCAGGCGCTGCGTGAAGTCAACAGCCAGTCCTCCGAACTGCTGGATCTGGCCGAAGGCATTGCCTCGACCCGCATGGAAAAGGGCGGTGTGTCTCCCTCGGAAATGTCGGCGCTGAACCAGCTGGTGATGCTGACGCAACGGATCGGCAAGTCGGCCAACGAATTCCTGACGGTGGAAGGCGTCTCGACCGAGGCCGTGTTCCTGCTGGGCAAGGATCTGAACGCCTTCAAGGAAATCGCCGAGGGCATGCTCAGCGGCAATTCGGATCTGGGCCTGGTGGCCAGCAAGGATCCGTCGGTGCGCGAGCAGCTGGATGCGCTCTTGAAGATCTTCGAGCGCACCCGCACACAATCGACCTTCATCCTGGGCTCGCTGCAAGGCCTGGTGGCCGCGCGTGATGCGCAGGTGGCCGTGATCGACGACAGCGAACCGCTGCGCAAGGGCCTGGAAACCGTGCAGGACAAGCTGTCCAAGGGCGGCAGCATCGGCACCGTCAACCTGGTGCTGATCCTGTTGTTCGTGGTGGGCACGGTGGCCGCCGGTCTGGGCTGGTTCCGCGTGTTCGTGGCCGACCAGGACAACCGCCGTCGCGTGGCCGAACTGCAGCGTCAGGAAGCCGAGCGCATGGAGCGCGAAGCCAAGCGCGTGAACGACGCCAACCAGGCGGCCATTCTGCGGCTGATGAACGAGTTGCAACTCGTCGCTGAAGGTGACTTGACTCAACAGGCCACGGTGACGGAAGACATCACCGGCGCCATCGCCGACTCGGTGAACTTCACGGTGGAAGAGCTGCGCAACCTGGTGTCCCAGGTGCAGGGCACGGTGTCGCGGGTGACGGACACCACCGGCCAGGTGGAAGCCACGTCGACCGAGCTGCTGGCCGCTTCCGATGAGCAACTGCGCGAGATCCGCGAAACCGGCGAATCGGTGCTGCACATGGCTGGCCGAATCAACGAAGTGTCTGCCCAGGCGCAGCACTCCGCCGAGGTGGCCCGCCAATCGCTGGCCGCTGCGGACTCGGGGCTGCAGGCCGTGCAGAACGCCATCGGCGGCATGAACACCATCCGTGAGCAGATCCAGGAAACCTCCAAGCGCATCAAGCGGCTGGGCGAATCCTCGCAGGAGATCGGCGAAATCACCGAGCTGATTTCCGACATTACCGAGCAGACCAACGTGCTGGCCCTGAACGCCGCCATCCAGGCCGCATCGGCCGGTGAAGCGGGCCGGGGCTTCTCGGTGGTGGCCGAGGAAGTGCAGCGTCTGGCTGAACGGTCGGGCGACGCGACCAAGCAGATCGCGGCGCTGGTGCGCACCATTCAGACCGACACGCAAGATGCCGTGGCCGCCATGGAGCGCTCCACGCAGGGTGTGGTCGAAGGGGCCCGCCTGTCTGACGCCGCCGGCTCCGCGCTGGGCGACATCGACCGCGTGTCGCGCCGCCTCGCAGATCTGATTGAGCAGATTTCCGAGCAGGCCTTGAAGGAGGCCGACAACGCGAACGTGGTGGTGGCCAACATCCAGCACATTTTTGCGGTGACCGAGCAGACCGGCGAAGGCACGCGCTCCACCACGCAACTCGTGCGGGAACTCTCCAGAACCGCGAACGAACTCCAACAATCGGTGGCCCGGTTCAAGATCGCTTCCTGATCGCCGATCAGATCGACCTGAACCCGCATTGACCGCCACGTCGGACGACACATGGACAGCCTGCATCAAGACGCATCCTCGCCATCGGACGACCTCAGCGCCCTGGCCTGGGTGCACGAGGAACTGCGCAAGTCGCTGGATGCCGCGCACAAGGCGCTGCATCGCTGCCTGAAGGATGCCTCCTCGGAGGAAATGTCCGATCTGGATTCGCTGGATCCGGCCATCCTGCGCACGGCGCGCCAGCAGATCCACCAGGGGGTGGGGGCGCTGGAACTGGCCGGGGTGCCGGCAGCGGCTGCCTTGCTGCGCGCCAGCGAGGCGCTGATCCAAAAGTTCGTGAACCGGCCGCAGTCGATCACGGCCGCAGCCGTGGCCGACATCGAAAAGGCTTCGTTTGCCCTGCTCGATTACGTCAGCCGCCGTCTGGCCGGCAAGGACGTGTCGGCGATGGCGCTGTTCCCGCAGTACGAGGCGCTGGTCACGCGTGTCGGCAGTGCGCTGCCCAGGCCGATCGACCTGTGGGGCCTGGACTGGCCCACGTTGTCGCTCGAATCGCCTCTGGAACCGCCGGAATCGGTCGAGCCGCGCGCGGCCGATGCCGCCACGGTGGACGATTTCGAAACAGGCCTGCTCAACCTGCTGCGCCGCAACCAGCCGGACGACGCCATGGCGCTGGCCAAGTTGTGTGCGGCGCTGGCGCGCGGTGCCCACCTGCGCTCGGCCCACCGCGAGTCGGCCACCTGGATGCTGGCCAGCGGTTTCTTTGAAGGCCTGGCCGGCAAGCATGTGCCGCTGAGCGTGCACGCCAAGCGCGTGCTGTCCTCGCTGCTCAGCCAGTTGCGCGTGCTGATGAAGGGCTCGGCCACGCCCTCGGATCGCCTGGCCAACGAGTTGCTGTTCTTCTGTGCCCAGGCCGAGCGCGTGCCGGGCAATGAGCAATCGGTGCTGGCGCGCGTGCGCCGCACCTTCGGCCTGGAGCGCCACACGCCGGTGGATCTGGCGATGTCCAGCCTCGGGCGTTATGACCCGGCCTGGGTGGCGCAGGCGCTCAAGCGCGTCGGTGGCGCCAAGGACGGCTGGTCGGCCGTGGCTGCGGGCGAGCTCTTGCGCCTGGGCGGCCTGGGCGAGCAGTTCTCGCTGGTCAGCGATTCGCTCAAGCGCCTGTTCCCGCAAGGGCAGGTGCTGGCCGATGCGCTGACGCAGGCCGTGCAGCAGACGGTGCAATCGGCCAAGGCGCCGGAGACGGCTCTGGCCATGGAGGTGGCCACCAGCCTGCTCTACGTTGAAGCCTGCCTGGAAGATGGCGAGTTCGATGCCCCCGAGCAGCAGCCGCGCATCCAGCGTCTGGCCGACCGCATCGCCAGCGTGAGCCGTGGCGAGCCGGCCCAGCCGCTCGAAGCCTGGATGGAAGACCTGTACCGGCGCGTGTCCGACAGGCAGACCATCGGCTCCGTCGTGCAGGAGCTGCGCAACACACTGACCGAGTGCGAGAAGCACATCGACCAGTTCTTCCGCGACCCGAAGGACCGCACGCCCGCTGGTGGACGTGCCTTCGCAACTGCAGGCCATCCGCGGCGTGCTGGCCGTGCTCGGCCTGGATGTGGCCGCGAAGGCCGCCATCCGCATGCGCGAGGCCGTGGAGCACCTGCTGGTGCCCAACTCCGATCTGGACGAGGCCGCGCAGCAGGGCGTTTTCGACCGCCTGGCCACCAACCTGGGCGCGCTGGGCTTCCTCATCGACATGATGGGTGTGCAGCCTGCACTGGCCAAATCGCTGTTCACGATGGACGAGGCGACCGGTGTGCTGGCGCCCGTGATGGGCCGGGAAAAAAAAACCCAGGATGACCCCGTAGAGGTGGCGGCGCGCCGCGCCGAGCAGGAAGCCCTGGAAAAGGCATCGGCCGAGGCCGAAGAGGTGGTCCAGGCGCTGGGGCGTGACGAGGTCGCGCTCAGCGATGTGTCCGAGCAGTTGCAGAAGCTGGCCGACATCCCCGAGGTGCAGGAACAGGTCGAACTGGCCGAAAGCGTGGCGGCTGCGCAGGCCGCGCTCGAATCGGCCCAGGCCAGCGACGATGCGGCGGCACTGGCGGCGGCCCGCGAGCAGGTCTCGCAGGTGCTCAGCGGCTTCAGCGCCTCGGTGTCCGATGCGGCCACACTGGAGGCCGCGTCGGAGCCTGCAGCGTCGACCCTGCCCGCGCCAGCACCCTTGTCGCTCTCCCCGGTCGTGGCCCCTCAGTCCACCGGCCTGGAAGAAGACGACGAGATGCGCGACATCTTCCTGGAGGAAGCGCGCGAGGTCATCGAAGGTTCGCTCGATGCCCTGGCCGATCTGGCCCGCCAGCCCGACGATCTGGGATCGCTGACGGCCGTGCGCCGTGCCTTCCACACGCTCAAGGGCAGCTCACGCATGGTGGGCCTCAAGGAATACGGCGAAGCCGCCTGGGCCTGCGAGCAGCTCTACAACAGCTGGCTGGCCACACAGGCCCCGGCCAGCAATGACCTGCAAGGCCTGACGGCAGAGGTGCTGGGGCACTTTGCGGCCTGGACGGAAGCGATCGCGGCCAAGCAGGATGCGACCTGGTCCGCCCAGCCGGTGATCGCCGTGGCCGATGCGCTGCGCCTGAATGGCCAGCGCCAGAGCCTGAGCGAAGCGGTGCAGGCGCAATCGACGGCGCATGCGCCCGTGATCGAAGAGGCCATCGAGGCGCCCATCTCCGTGGAGGTGATCGAGGCCGCCGACGTCATCGAAGGCTCGCAGGCGCTGGTGCCGCTGGTGCCGCAGATGGACGCCGCCGGTGCCGTCGACGAAGCCGGCGAAACCGCGGCCGATGCCCCGCTCACCTTGAGCGACCCCACGCCGTGGTCCGAGCCTTCCGCCTCCGCGGTGCCGCAGGATGGCGAGCCCGAAGTCCTCATCATGGAGGACATCGGCGAGTTGCTGCCGCCGGACGACGCCGCGTTGAGCGCCTTCCAGCCTCCGCAAGGCGATGGTGCCGTGCTGGATCTGAGTGGCCTGGAGCTACCCGCGCCCGAGGATGCTGGCGACACCACGCCGCAGCCCTTGATGGCCGAAACGCTGCCGGCGGCCGAACTCATCACCCTGGATCTCGACACCGGCACCCTGGTGCCGTCCGGCGATGCCACATCGCAGGCGCCCATCGTCGAGACGCTGCGCCGTCCTGGCGACGCGCCGCTCATTTCGTCGGCCAGCGAAACGCCGGTGGACGAAGCCGCTCAGCCCGTCGACGTCACGCTCAAGGATCCGCACGAATTTCTCCAGCTCGATGAGGAGGGCGCCCCCACCCAGGCGGCCGGTCTGGACGACGAAGCCTCGCTGATCGACATCCCGCTGGAGCAGGAGCCAGGCAGTGGCACCGAGGTGTCCGAGCCGCCCGCGTCCTCCGCAGAAATGGACGAGGAAGCGTCGACGGACGAGCAGGTCAAGGTGATCGGCCCGCTGCGCATCAGCATCCCGCTGTTCAACATCTACCTCAACGAGGCCGATGAGCAGTCCCGACGCCTGAGCCAGGCGCTCAACGAGTGGCTGCTGGAGATGCATCGCCCGGTGACGGACGATGCCATCGCCCTGGCGCATTCGCTGGCAGGCAATTCGGCCACGGTGGGTTACAGCGAGCTGTCGCAACTGGCCCGACTGCTGGAGCATGCGCTCATGCGTTCGCAGGCCCTGGGCGCAGGCGAAGCCGACGCGGTGGCCTTGTTCAACGAAGCGGCCGAAGAGATCCGCCGGCTGCTGCACCAATTCGCCGCCGGTTTCCTCAAGACACCGCACGACGACCTGATGCGCCGCCTGGAGTGGTACGACCACGAGGCCTCGCGCCGTCTGGAAGCGCGCAGTCTGATCAGCGATCTGGACGATGCCGCGCCGGCCGACGCCGACGTGACCCACGTCGACCCCTTTGCATCCGAAGCGCCGCCCACGGTGGACGTTTCCGCTCCCGATGTGACGGCGCCGCAAGCCCCGGCGCATCCTCATTTGCGCTTGGTCCAGGCCGATGCGGTGGTGTCTGGCGCCGAAGCCTTCGCGGACGTCACGCAGCCTGCACCGCTGGGCGTGGCGGAGTTCAAGTCGCTCGACGCCTTGCCGGACGATGCCGCACTGCTCACCAGCGTGGGCGCGACGGGCGGGGCGTCTTCGCCGGATGTGCAGTGGGAAGACGAATCCGACATCGATGCCGAAGACAGCGTCGATGCCGACCTGTTCCCCATCTTCGAGGAAGAGGCCCAGGAGCTGCTGCCCCAGTTGTCGACGCAGACCCGCCAGTGGCTGGAGATGCCGGATCACCCGGCGGCCGCTGCCGCATGCATGCGCACGCTGCACACCTTCAAGGGCGGTGCACGCCTGGCAGGCGCGATGCGCCTGGGCGAAATGGCGCACCGCCTGGAAGCCACCATCGAGCGCATGCTGGCCACCGGCCACGTTGCGCAGGCGGATGTCGCGCCCCTGGAAGCGCGCGTGGATCGCCTGGTGGAGGTCTTCGAGGCCTTGCGCAGCCGCGATGCCCAGCGTTACGAGCAGGAGACCGGCCAGGCCCTGCCGCCTGCTGAGGTCGAGTTGCCACCGCAACCGGAGCCGACGCAGCCCGCGTCGCCGCCGGCCTTTGCGCCCAGCGCTGCCGATCAAGCCGAGGCTCCGGACGCAGCGCCTGCGCTGGATGCCGAGCCTGACTCGCAGCCCAACGTCATCCCGCTGCACCGCCAGGCCCCGGAGGTCAAGCTCGCGCCCATCGACTGGTCCGTGCTCCCCCGTTCCGATCAGGCACCGGTGCGCCGCACGGATCGCGATGCGGCCCAGGCCACCTCGCATGCTGCCGTGCGTGTGCGGCCGCAGTTGCTGGACCGTCTGGTCAACCACGCAGGTGAGGTCTCGATCACCCGCACCCGCCTGCAATCGCAGGTCGGCCAGATCCGCGGCTCGCTGACCGACCTCACGGAAAACCTGGATCGCCTGCGCCAGCAACTGCGCGACATCGAGCTCCAGGCCGAAACCCAGTTGAGCACGCGGATGGAAGCCGCCCGTGCCGCCAGCCAGGAGTTCGACCCGCTCGAATTCGACCGCTACACGCGCTTCCAGGAGCTCACGCGCATGATGGCCGAGTCGGTCAACGACGTGGCCACCGTGCAGCGCACCCTGCAACGCAACCTCGAAACGGCGGAAGACCAGCTGGCCGCCCAGGCCCGCCTGACGCGCGATCTGCAGGACGACCTGCTGCGCACGCGGATGGTGGAGTTCGAAGGCCTGTCCGACCGTCTCTACCGCGTGGTGCGCCAGGCGGCCAAGGAGACCGGCAAGCAGGTGCGGCTGGACATCGTCGGCGGCTCGACCGAGGTCGACCGCGGCGTGCTCGACCGGATGACGCCGTCGTTCGAACACCTGCTGCGCAATTGCATCACGCACGGCATCGAAGAGCCGGATCAGCGTGCCGCCGCCGGCAAGGACGCCACCGGGCAGATCATCGTGGCATTGCGCCATGAGGGCAACGAAGTGAGCATCGAATTCCGCGATGACGGTGCAGGTCTCAACCTCTCCCGCATCCGCGCCAAGGCCGAAGCGATGGGCCTGCTGTCGCCCGACGCGAGCCCCAGCGAGGCCGAGCTGTCCCAGATGATCTTCACGCCGGGCTTCTCCACCGCCGAGTCGGTCACCGAGCTGGCTGGTCGGGGCATCGGCATGGACGTCGTGCGCTCCGAAGTCAACGCCATGGGCGGCCGGATCGAGTCGGCCACCACGCCGGGCAAGGGCACCAGCTTCACGCTGATCCTGCCGCTGACCACCGCCGTCACCAAGGTGGTGATGCTGCGCTGCGGCGCCGTGAACGTGGCCGTGCCCACCCACCTCATCGAGATGGTGCGCCGCGCACGCCCCGAAGAGGTGGAGCAGGCCTACCGCCAGGGCACCTACGGTTTTGCCGATCTGGTGCTGCCGTTCTACTGGTTGGGCGCCTTGCTGGACTACAGCCCGCGTGGCCTGGAGGGCGGGCGCAGCCTGCCGGTGGTCGTGGTGCGCTCGGCCCAGCAACGCATTGCGCTGCACGTCGATGAGGTGCTGGGCAACCAGGAAGTGGTCGTCAAGAACCTGGGCCCGCAGCTCTCGCGCATGCCGGGGCTGGCGGGCATGACGCTGCTGGCTTCGGGCGCCGTCTCGCTGATCTACAACCCGGTGGCGCTGGCCACGGTGTATGGTGACCGCGCTCACGCCGTGACGGCCCAGGCCTTGGCCGCGGCAGGCCCGGAACTCAAGGACTGGCTGCATCCGGAGCATCAGGGCGGCGCAGCCGGCCCGGGCGAGGCGCAGGCCTCCCAGGCACCGCTGATCCTGGTGGTGGACGATTCCCTCACGGTGCGCAAGGTCACACAGCGTCTGCTCAGTCGTGAAGGTTATCGCGTCAAACTGGCAAAAGACGGCCTGGAAGCGCTCGAATTGCTCGCCAAGGAACGCCCCGCAGTGGTACTGTCCGACATTGAAATGCCCCGCATGGATGGTTTCGACCTGGTTCGCAACATCCGCGCGGATCAGAAACTGTCGGACATGCCCGTCATCATGATCACCTCGCGGATCGCCCAGAAGCACCGTGATTACGCGACCGAACTCGGCGTGAATCACTATCTGGGCAAGCCCTACGGTGAAGAAGAGCTGCTGGCTCTGGTGGCCCGTTACGTGGCCACGCATGCGGACGTCGTGGTCTGAGCCTGTCCAAGAGCTGTTGAGTTTGGCTGCCGAGGAGACCCACAACGAGCCACGCGTCGAGCCGCCCGCCCTGGCGGGACCCGTGGCCGACGAAGCGATTTCGCACCTCGCCGAGCTGACCGCTCAGCGGGACCGCGAGTTGCTCGACGTTTCTCTGGCGCAAGGCGTGCTCGAGCTGCTGGGCGTCAACATCGTGGGGGTCTACCGGCTGGTCGGGCGTGAGGACGAGGTCCAGCGTTGGCTGTGCAGTGGCCTGGCCCGCCGCGGTGCGCTGACCGTCAGCGATCCCCCTTGGGTCAATCTCGAATCCCTGCCTGTGCTGACGGCCTATCCGCTGCGCCAGACCGTGCTGGTCTCCCGACTGCTGGAGCAGGCCGAGATGGCGCCCCTCGATGTGGCGGCCGGCGCCCCCCGTTATGTGACGGTGCTGCCCCTGTATGCCGAGGTGGGCTTGCCCGGTGTGCTGGAAGTCTGGTCGGATCAGCCGCTGACCTTGACGTCCCTGCGCCCGATCCAGACCCTGCTCAAGGTCTTCGGCAACTTCCAGAACCTGCTCGAATCTTCCCAGCGCGACACCCTCACCGGCCTGCTCAACCGCCAGACCTTCGATGCGGCCTTCCTCAAGGCGTCGATGCCGGTGGCCTCCGAATCGCACCATGTGCCCGATGGCGAACGCCGCGATGTGTCGGCCGTGTCAGGTTACTGGCTGGGTGTGGTGGACATCGATCACTTCAAACGCGTCAACGATGGCTACGGGCACCTGATCGGCGATGAAGTGCTGGTGCTGGTGGCGCGCATCATGCGTCAGTCGTTCCGGCATTACGACCGCCTGTACCGCTTCGGCGGGGAGGAGTTCGTCGTCCTGCTGCGCGGGGGGACCGAGCCCGATGCGCAAAATGCCTTCGATCGCTTTCGCCGCCATGTCGAGACCTATCCCTTCCCACAGATCGGCCGTGTGACGGTGAGCATCGGCTTCACCGAGGTGCAGCTCAGCGAGACGCCCAGCGTGGCGTTCGCCCGGGCCGATCAGGCCGTGTACGAGGCCAAGCATGAAGGCCGCAACCAGGTCGTCTCCCACGAGATGCTGGTGCGCCGCGGTGTGCTCGACTCCGAAGACACCACGCACGTGGGCGACGTCGAGCTGTTCTGAGCCGAACGCCGTGCGCCGCGCGCCGGCCCATCACTTCATCGCATCGCGCTTGGCCTTGCGGGCGATCTTGGCCACCGTCTTTTCCGGCGCCATCTTGACGATGGCGTAGCGGTCCAGGGTTTCGGCGCGGGCCTCATCGTGCTGCACGATGGGCTGCGGGTAGTCGCGGCCCAGCACCACCTGCGCGCCCTCCAGATCCACGGGCCGCGCCAGCCACGGCGCATGCAGGGCATCGTCGGGCAGCGCCGCCAGCTCCGGCACATAGCGGCGGATGAAGCGGCCCTGCGCATCGAACTTCAGGCTCTGGTTGATGGGGTTGAAGATGCGGAAATACGGTTGCGCATCGCAGCCGCTGGATGCGGCCCACTGCCAGCCGCCGTTGTTGGCCGCCAGGTCGAAGTCCAGCAGCTTCTCGGCGAAGTAGGCCTCGCCGCGCCGCCAGTCGATGCCCAGGTCCTTGATGAGGAAGCTGGCCGTGACCATGCGCAGCCGGTTGTGCATGTAGCCTGTCTGGTTGAGCTGGCGCATGGCGGCGTCCACCAGCGGGTAGCCGGTGCGTCCTTCGCACCAGGCCTGGAAGTGCGCATCCGCCTTGTGGCCATGGGCCCATTTGATGAGATCGTATTCCGGGCGATAGGCGTGGCCGACGACATGCGGGTGATGGAACAGAATCTGGTGATAGAAATCCCGCCAGATCAGCTCCGAAAGCCAGGTCTGCGCACCATTGGAGCCGTTGCGGGCGCGCTCCCAGGCGAGGGCGGCCAGGTGCCGGATCGACACCGTGCCGAAGCGCAGATGGGTGGACAGGTAGCTGGGGCCCTTGGTGCCGGGAAAGTCGCGCGTCTCGTCGTAGCGGTCGATGCGCTCCAGAAAATCGTCCAGCAGGGCCTCGGCCCCCGACATGCCGCAGGGGATCCTGAGGTCGCTCACGGCCTCGAAGCCGATGTCGTGCAGGGCCGGCACACGCGGTGCGCCGATGGGGCACACCTTGGGCGGGATCGCCGCCAGTCTGCTCGCGTAAGGCGCCACGGGGTAAGGCTTGACATAGAACGGATCGATCTTCTTGAGCCATGCGTTCTTGTAGGGCGTGAAGATGCCGTAGGGCGAGTCGTTGCCTGTCAGCACTTCGTTGCGCTCGAAGATCACATGATCCTTGGAGGTGAACAGGGCGATGCCCAGGTTGCTCAGGGCGCCTCGCACGGCAGCGTCGCGGTCCCTGGCAAACGGTTCGTCGTCGTGGTTGGTGTAGACGGCCTGCACACCCAAGGCCGCGGCCAGTGTCGGCAGCTCGGTGCGCGCAGCCCCGTGGCGCACGATCAGGCCGGTCGTGGCCCCGCTGGCCGCCGAGCGGGCCATGTCCGCCAGGGGTTGCCGCTCGCCCAGCGTGACCAGCGCAGCATCCAGCTCGGCCAGGCTCTGGATGATGAAGGCCACGCGGCGATCCTGGCGGGGCAAGGCGTCGAGGATGTCGCGGTCCAGGATGAAGGCGCACCATACCCGTCGCGCGTTTTTCAGGGCGTGGTAGAGCGCCGCATGGTCGTGGGCCCGCAGATCACGGCGGAACCAGACGAGGGCCGAATCAAGAAGGTCGCTCATGTCAGGGACGGGATAAAACCATGTCGAAAAAGGGCGATCCGGCAGTCTTGTGCGCTCCCGCTGCCGGGATTTGGGGTGCCTTTGGCATCGGTCAGGGCTGCGCGTCTAAAATCCCGCTCATGTCGACCGGTGAACCCTCCACGCCCATCAACCTGACCAACCAGTTCCTCATCGCCATGCCGGGGATGAGCGACGGCAATTTTGCCGGCACGGTGGTCTACATGTGTGAGCACAGCGACAAAGGTGCGCTGGGCCTGGTCATCAACCGCCCGATCGACATCAACCTGCAACACCTGTTCGAGAAGGTCGACCTGTCGCTCGACCGTGCCGATCTGGCCGCCACCCCCGTGTATTTTGGCGGCCCGGTGCAGACGGAACGCGGTTTCGTGCTGCACGAAAGCCTGGACGACGAAGGCGGCCACTACAACTCCACGCTCAAGATCGCCGATGGCCTGGAGATGACGACCTCGCGCGACGTGCTGGAGGCGCTGTCCAATGGCGCCGGGCCGCGCCGGGTCTTCATCACGCTGGGCTATTCCGGCTGGGGTGCCGGCCAGCTGGAAGAAGAGCTGGCACGCAACGGGTGGCTCACTGTAGATGCCGAACCCGACATCATCTTCGACACGCCGGTGGAACAACGCTATGACAAGGCTTTGTCTCTGCTCGGCATCGACCGCAACTTCCTGATGGGCGAGGCCGGGCACGCATGAGCGGCCCCACCTTGAGCTACCTCGCCTTCGATTACGGTCTCCGGCGGGTCGGCGTGGCCACGGGCAACAGCCTCATGCGTCAAGCGCAGCCCCTTGCGCACGATCGCAGCCGAAGGCGACGCCCGCTTCCAGCAGATCGGCCAGTTGATTGCCGAATGGCGCCCGGACGCCCTGATCGTGGGAGTACCGTTCCACCCGGACGGCCAGCCGCATGACAATACCGCCCGTGCGCGCAAATTCATCGGCCAGCTGCGCGGGCGCTTTCGCCTGCCGGTGCACGAGGTGGACGAGCGCTACTCCACCACGGAGGCCATCGCGGCAGGCGCCCGTGATCTGGATGCAGCTTCTGCGGCCATCCTGTTGCAACAGTTCTTCGACCAGCATCCCGCGCCGACCCCACCAACTCAAGAGGACTGACCGAGTGAGCGCCAACCACACCCTGCACCTCGATGCCGAGGCCCTGTATGCCGACCTGCTCCAAGGCGTGCGCCGCATCGCGACGGCGGACACCGCTTTGGTGGGCGTGTGGTCGGGCGGCGCCTGGCTGGCCGAGCGGCTCAACGCGGATCTGGGCCTGAAGACACCGCATGGCGTGATCTCCTCGGCCTTGCACCGGGACGACTTCAGCTCGCGCGGCATGTCGGCCACCAAGGATGCGACGCACCTGCCCTTCGAAGTCGAAGGCCGCCACATCCTGCTGATCGACGACGTGCTCTACACCGGCCGCACCACCCGCGCCGTCATCAACGAACTGTTCGACTTCGGCCGGCCTGCGAGCGTGGCCTTGGCCGTGCTGGTCGATCGCGGCGGGCGCGAGCTGCCCATCGAGCCGGTGCTCTCGGCTGCGCGCATCAGCCTGCCGGCTGGTGAACGCGTCTCGCTGGACCGCACCGAAGACGGCCGCTTCCAATTCCATTTCGAGAGGGTTTGATGTTCAAACGGAACCCCCAGCTCAACAAGAACGGCGAGCTGATCCACCTGCTGTCCACCGAAGGCCTGCCCAAGGGCATCATTCACCAGATCCTGGACACGGCCGAGCAGTTCCTCAGCGTCAATGAACGCGAGGTCAAGAAGGTGCCGCTGCTGCGCGGCAAGAGCGTGTTCAACCTGTTCTTCGAGAACAGCACGCGCACGCGCACCACCTTCGAGATCGCGGCCAAGCGCCTGTCCGCCGACGTGATCAACCTGGACATCGCCCGCTCATCGGCCTCCAAGGGCGAGAGCCTGCTCGACACCATCGCCAACCTGAGCGCGATGCAGGCCGACATGTTCATCGTGCGGCACAGCGAATCGGGCGCGCCCTATCTGATCGCCCAGCATGTGGCGCCGCACGTGCATGTGGTCAACGCGGGCGACGGCCGCCACGCGCACCCGACGCAGGCCTTGCTGGACATGTACACGATCCGGCACTTCAAGAAGGACTTCCACAACCTGACGGTGGCCATCGTGGGCGACATCGTGCACTCGCGCGTGGCCCGCTCCAACATCCACGCGCTGACCACGCTGGGCGTGCCCGAAGTGCGTGTGGTCGGCCCGCGCACGCTCGTGCCCGGCGATCTGCGCGAGATGGGCGTGCGCGTGTGCCACGACATGGCCGAAGGCATCCGCGATGCCGACGTCATCATCATGCTGCGCCTGCAGAACGAGCGCATGTCCGGCGGCATGCTGCCCTCGGCGGCCGAGTTCTTCAAGGAGTTCGGCCTGACCGAAGCCAAGCTGGCCCTGGCCAAGCCCGATGCCATTGTGATGCACCCGGGCCCCATCAACCGCGGCGTGGAGATCGACTCCGCCGTGGCCGACGGCAAGCAGAGCGTGATCCTGCCCCAGGTGACCTTCGGCATCGCCGTGCGCATGGCCGTGATGTCCATCATCGCCGGCAACGAAGCCTGATCGACTGATCGAGTGTGAGCAGCATGAAAATCCTCATCCAGAACGGCCGGCTGATCGACCCGGCTTCCGGCCTCGACCAGATCGGCGACCTGGCCATCACCGGTGGCCGCATCAGCGCGATCGGCAGCGTCAACGGTGATTTCGCACCCGACCGTGTGATCGATGCCAAGGGCCTGATCGTCGCCCCGGGCCTCGTGGACCTGGCCGCCCGCCTGCGCGAGCCCGGCCATGAACACGAAGGCATGCTCGAATCCGAACTGGCTGCGGCTGCGGCCGGTGGCGTGACCAGCGTGGTGTGCCTGCCCGACACCGATCCGACGCTCGACGAGCCAGGCCTGGTGGAGATGCTCAAGCTGCGCGCGCGCAAGCTCAGCCGCTGCCGCCTGTTCCCATTGGGTGCGCTGACCCGCGGCCTCAAGGGCGAGGCCCTGACCGAGATGGCCGAGTTGCACGAGGCCGGCTGCATTGGCTATTCGCAGGCCGAGGCGCCCATCAAGGACACGCAGGTGCTGCAGCGTGCCCTGCAGTACGCGGCCACTTTCGGCTACACCGTCTGGCTGCGCCCGCAGGATGCCTGGCTGGGCAAGGGCGTGGCGGCCAGCGGCCCCGTGGCCACGCGCCTGGGCCTGTCGGGCGTGCCCGTGGCGGCCGAGACGATCGCGATCAGCACCATCCTCGATCTCGTGCGTGCCACCGGCGCACGCGTGCACCTGTGCCGCATTTCCAGTGCGCGCGGGGTGGACCTGGTGCGCCAGGCCAAGGCCGAAGGCCTGCCCATCACTGCCGACGTCAGCATCAATTCGCTGATGCTGACCGACATCGACATCGGCTACTTCAACTCGGCCATGCGCCTGACCCCGCCGCTGCGCCAGGGCCGCGACCGCGATGCCTTGCAGGCCGGTCTACTCGACGGCACGCTGGATGCCTTGGTGTCCGATCACACCCCTGTGGATGAGGACGACAAGACCCTGCCGTTCGGCGAAGCGGAACCCGGCGCGACGGGGCTGGAGCTGCTGCTGAGCATCGCGCTGAAGTGGTCGGGGGCCGATCAATCCGATCAGCCGGACGCCGACAAGCTGCGCTGCGCACTGTCTACCGTCACGCAAGGCCCGGTGAAGGTGCTGGGCGATGCCATCGGCTCGCTGTCGTCCAGCGCCGGTCGCCTGGTGGCGGGCGGTGTGGCCGATGTGGTGGTGTTCGATCCGGCTGCGCGCTGGACGGTGGAGCCATCTGCACTGGTCAGCCAGGGCAAGCACACACCCTTCGCGGTCGACACCACCGGTTTCCAGATGGCGGGCCGCGTGCGCCTGACCCTGGTGGCCGGGCAGGTGGCCCACGAAGCCGACGGCCGCCAGGCCTGATCCGGCGGCGAGCGGGAGTGGCGGTGGCAGCAGGACAGCAGGGCAGGGCCCCAACGGCGGCCTGGCATCCGCTGCTGGCCTTGCCGGTGGCGGCCTGGCGCTTGTTGCGCGTCCTCGGCCACGTGTTGCAGGCCTATGCGGCCTCCTACCTGTACTGGCCTCGCCTGGACGAAAAAGGCTGGCATGACGAGACGCTGCGCTGGTCGCGGCAGTTGCTGCGCATCCTGGGCATCGGCCTGCACGTCGAAGGCCAGGCGCGCCCCGGGGCCAAGCTGGTGGTCTCCAACCACGTGTCCTGGCTGGACATCGTCGCCATCAACTCCGTCGTGCCCTCGCGGTTCGTCTCCAAGGCCGAGGTCGGGCGGTGGCCGCTGGTCGGGCGACTGGTGACGGCGGCCGGCACGCTCTACCTCATCCGGGAGCGACGCCGCGACGCCATGCGCGTGCTCGGGTTGATGGCTCAGGCCCTGCGCGATGGCCACACCGTCGCCGTCTTTCCTGAAGGCACCACCGGAGCGGGCCATGCCTTGCTGCACTTCCACGGCAATCTGTTGCAATCGGCCATCGACGCCGGCGCGCCGGTGCAGCCCGTGGTGCTGCGTTACAGCGATCCCGTCTCGGCCGTCAGCCCCCGTGCCGCCTACATCGGTGAAACCACCCTGATGCAATCGCTGTGGCGGATCGTCACCACCCGGGGGCTGTGCATCCACGCCACCATCCTCTCCCCCCAGGCAGCGGCCCATGCGGACCGCCGCGCCCTGGCAGAACGGCTTGCGTCGGACATCGGCGCGGCACTTGCCGAGCAACTGGAAGCCGCGGCAGGTGACAGGCGGTGACGAATTTCACGCATCTGCCCTTTGTCTTGGGGGCTTTGTCCCGAAATAGGGGTAGTCACCCTCGCTCATTTCCGCACGCGGCTCGTATTGTTCTGCGACAAATCACACCTGTCGGGGGCCACTACAATCTCGCGTCCCGCTGAAAGGTCTCTTGATGTTTTTTTCTGGTTCTTACGAATCGCTCCATGACGGGCTGCTGCAATGGGCGGTTCAGGGTCTGGCGGATGCCAGCTGGTGGCAAATCGTTGCCTACACGCTCCTGCTGACGCACATCACCATCGCCTCGGTGACGATCTTCCTGCACCGTGCGCAAGCCCACCGTGCCCTGGAGTTGCACGCGATCCCTTCGCACTTCTTCCGCTTCTGGCTTTGGTTGACCACCAGCACCATCACCAAGCAATGGGTGTCGGTGCACCGCAAGCACCACGCCAAGTGCGAGACCGAGGAAGATCCCCACAGCCCGATGACCCGCGGCATCCAAAAGGTGCTGCTGGAAGGCCGCGAGCTGTACAAGGCCGAGGCCGAGAACCCCGACACGCTCAAGAAGTTCGGTCACGGCACGCCCGATGACTGGCTCGAGCGCCATCTCTACACCCCCCGCAACAACTGGGGCCCGATCACCATGCTGCTGATCGACGTGGCCTTGTTTGGTGCCATCGGCATCACGGTGTGGGCGGTCCAGATGCTGTGGATCCCCATCTTTGCCGCCGGCGTCATCAACGGCATCGGCCACTTCTGGGGCTACCGCAATTTCGAGGCACCTGACACCTCGACCAACATCTCCCCCTGGGGCATCCTCATCGGTGGCGAAGAGTTGCACAACAACCACCACACCTATCCGACCTCGGCCAAGCTGTCGGTCAAGCCCTACGAGTTCGACATCGGCTGGGGGTACATCCGTGGCCTGGAGATGCTGGGGCTGGCCAAGGTCCGCAAGACCCCGCCGCGCCTGACGCTGGGCGACATCAAGCCGGTGGCCGACGCCAAGACGCTGGAAGCCATCGTGGCCCACCGCTACGAGCTGATGGCCGGTTACGCCCGTGAAGTCCGTCTGGCATGCGCCTCGGAAGCCGCTCGCCTGAAAGCCAGCGGCCACACCGCAGCGGCCCAGCGCCTGCACAAGGTCCGCCAGTGGATGCACCGCGACGTCGAGCAGATGCCTGCCGGCATGCAGCAGCAGGTGGACCAGGCCCGCGAGGCCAGCCCCCACCTGGACAAGCTGATCGCCATGCGCGAAGAGTTGCGCGCCCTGTGGACCCGCACGAACGTGTCGGCCGAGCAGTTGGTGGCCGACCTGCAGGCCTGGTGTCAGCGCGCCGAGGCCAGCGGCATTGCCGGCCTGCAGGAGTTCTCCCGCAAAGTGCGTGCCGCCCAGCACGCCTGACCTGCGCTCACCGAGGGCCTGAGCGCCTCGCATCGGAAGCCGCCTGAGGGCGGCTTTTTCACGCGCAGGATCAATATTGGGGTTTTCCCTTTATTGGCCACTTGTTCGTGAAATGGGACTTTGCTTTCAGGTTTCCCGGCCGATAAGGGATGAGCTTTGTCATCTTTCCTTACAAGCGGGACACCCCATCATGCGTTTTCTCCGACTCCTGATGTTGATGCTGCTCGGTCTGGTCTGGCAGGTGCCGGCCCTGGCCAACACCGCGGCGCCGCATTGCGACAGCTGCCACATCGTCGTCAAGTCCCTGGCCCAGCCGGTGAAGCTGGCCGGCTACTGGCAGTTCACCCGTGACGACCTGCCGCAAAACAAGAACCCGGACCTGGACACCCGCAACTGGAAGCTGGCCAAGGCCCCCGGCCCGTGGAAGCACATCTACGACGATGGCAAGCTCTTCACCATCGGCTGGTACCGCGGCAACCTCGAGTTCGATGAATCGCTGATCGGCACCGAGGTCGTGCTGCTGGTCAACACTTACATGGCCCGCATGAACGTGTACGTGGACGGGCAGGAAATTTACACCCGCCCCCACAACATCAACATCGAGCGCTACTACTCCATCCAGCCGATCCCGCTGCGCTTCAAGGTGACCAAGGCCCGCCACACCGTGGCCTTCCGCGTGGACACGCCTTTGATGACCGGTGTCTACCAACTCCCCATGGAGATGCACCGCTACGACCCGCATGACAAGAGCATTGCCTTCTGGCAGTTCTGGGGTGGCGAGGCCCGCACCATCGCGGCCTACACCCTGTTCGGCTTCGGTCTGTTTTTCATGCTCGTCTTTGCCAAGACGCGCTACCCGCTGTATCTGTGCGCCTCCCTGGGCGGTATCTTGATCTTCCCGTTCTTCGGCGGGCCGGGTGATTACTTCATGAAGGTCTTCACACCGGAGACCATGCTGTACACCCACTACCTGGGCATCATGGCCGTGTTCATGTTCTACCTGTTCGGGCAGTACATCACGCACAGGTTCACGCCCAAGCTGAACTGGTTCTTCGGATCGTTGTATGTCGGGCTGACGCTGGCGCTCAGCACCATGCTGTTCGCACCGAACCTGCACGTCTTCCAGACGGCCCGCCCGATCCTGTTCATCCTCACGCTGATCACCGGCCTCATCGGCACGGTGCAGCTTGCCGTGGCCACCAAGGAGCGCAAGCCTGGGGCTGCCGTACTTTTCGTGTGCGAAGCCTTCTTCCTGCTGACCGGCTTCAACGATGTGGCGCTGGCCCTGGGCAAATGGGATTCCGTGTCGATGATCTTCTTCGGCACCAGCGTCTTCGTGTTCGCGATGATGTATGTGTCAGCGATCAGCTTTGCCAACACCTTCGTGGAGAACCGCAAGCTGGTCAAGGACCTGAAGGTGATGAACGACAACCTGGAAGACCTGGTGGCCGAGCGCACCGAACAGCTGCGCGAGAAGACCCAGGACATCCACAGCATGATGCAGAACATGCCGCAGGGCGTGCTCACCATCACCTCCAGCAACCAGGTCCACCCCGAGTATTCGGCCTACCTGGAGACCATCCTGGAGACGCAGGACATCGCCGGCAAGAGCCTGATGGAGCTGCTGTTCACCGGCACCAACCTCGGCACCGATGCGCTCTCGCAAGTGGAGACGGCGGCGGCCGCCTGCGTCGGCGAAGACGTCATGAACTTCGAGTTCAATTCGCACCTCATGGTGACCGAGCTCGACAAGAAGATGCCGGATGGCCGCACCAAGTCGCTGGAGCTGAGCTGGTCCCCCATTTGCGATGACAAGGACACCGTCGAGAAGCTGATGGTCTGTGTGCGCGATGTGACCGAACTCAAGCGGCTGGAGCTGGCTGCGAGCGAGCAAAAGCGCGAGCTGGACATCATTGGCGAGATCCTGGGCGTGACCCAGGAAAAGTTCAGCGACTTCGTCGACAGCGCGCTGAAGTTCATCGAGGACAACCGCCACATCATCTCCACCACGCGTGCCAAGAACGCGGAGGCCATCAACCTGCTGTTCCGCAACATGCACACCATCAAGGGCAATGCGCGGACATATGGCTTCCTGAACATGACCAACCTCGTCCACGAGACGGAGCAGGCCTACGACGATCTGCGCAAGAACGACGAGGCCGTGTGGCAGCCTGAAGCCCTGCTGACGCAGCTCGATCAGGTCAAGGTGCTGGTGGAGGAATACGCCCGCATCAACGAACACGTGCTGGGCCGCAAGGGCCCGGGACGACGCGGCAATGTGGAGAAGTACGTCATGGTCGAACGCGACCAGGTCGAGTCCTCGCTGCACATGCTGGCCAACGTCAACCCCAACGACGTGGTGGCGCTGCGCTCGGCCCTCAACCAGATCGGCCTGACGCTCAACCTCATCGGCACCGAGCGGGTCGATGAGGCGCTGGCCGGCATCACCGATTCGCTGCCTTCGCTGGCCCGCGAACTCGGCAAGGAGGCCCCGATCGTGCGCATCCATGACCATCAGATCGTGGTGCGCAGCCAGATCGCCCCGCTGCTCAAGAACGTGTTCACGCACCTGCTGCGCAATGCGATGGACCACGGCCTGGAAACGCCGGATGTGCGCCAGGCCGCGGGCAAGCCGGCGGCCGGCAACATCACGCTGGAGCTGGCGCTGGAGCGCGGCAGGTTCTGGATGCGGCTGCGCGACGATGGCCGGGGCATGGCCGTGAGCCGTCTGCGCGCACGCGCGCTGGAGCATGGCCTGCTGACGGCAGCTCAGGCGCGTGACGCCAAGGAGGTGGCCCTGACCATCTTCAAGTCGGGTGTCTCGACGGCCGAGCACGTGACCGAGGTGTCGGGGCGCGGCGTCGGCATGGATGCCGTCAAGGGCTTCATCGAGAACGAGGGCGGCAGCATCGATATCCAGTTCCTCGACGACCGCGAGGATGGCGAGTACCGCCCGTTCGAGCTGGTGTTGAGCCTGCCGGAGAAGTTCGCGACGCTGGCCGATCTCAAACAGCCCTTCGGCTTGCGGACGGCTGCGCCCATGGCGGGTTGACCGTCCAGCTTCCGAGCAAGCCAAAAACAAAACCAAAAACAAAACCCGCCTGACTTGCGTCGGCGGGTTTTTGCAATGGATCCGGTTGGCAGCCTGGGCTGACCAGCCGTCACGCCATCACTTCAGCTTGACTTCCTTGTAGGCGACGTGCTTGCGTGCCTTGGGGTCGTACTTCATGAATTCCAGCTTTTCAGGCGTGGTCTTCTTGTTCTTGCTGGTGGTGTAGAAGTGGCCGGTACCTGCCGTGGATTCCAGCTTGATCTTTTCGCGTCCGCCTTTAGCAGCCATGGTTCACCTCGTGATTACAGTTCGCCGCGGGCGCGCAGGTCCACCAGGACCTGATCGATGCCCACCTTGTCGATCAGGCGCAGAGCGGCCGTGCTGACGCGCAGACGCACCCAGCGGTTTTCGCTCTCGACCCAGAAACGACGGTACTGCAGGTTCGGCAGGAAACGACGCTTGGTTTTGTTGTTGGCGTGGGAAACATTGTTCCCCACCATCGGGCGCTTGCCCGTGACTTGACAGACGCGTGCCATGACGCTTCTCCGTATCGCTTTGGCGCTTGTTCGGCGCTTGTGTTGCGGGACAGTGATCAGAGCAGGGCCCCTGGGAGCTCAAAGTGTTAACTCGATGCTCTCTGGAGATCACCCTGGTGAATCACCCTTCCGAAAGTTTCTGAAGGCCTCAGGCGCTTGACGTGCAATGACGTACAGGACACCGTGCAGGCCTTCCCACTCCGGGACGAATTTCGGCAAAACCGAGATTATAGCCAGATTCCGGCCGTTTGGCAAAGGATCGCGCCAAAACGGCCAAAGTGGGGCTCAAACGGGCCTCAGGCCCCGCCTTGCTCCAGGAAGCGCTGGGCGTCCAGTGCGGCCATGCAGCCCGTTCCGGCGCTGGTGATGGCCTGGCGGTAAACGTGGTCCTGCACATCCCCGGCGGCGAACACGCCCGGCACGCTGGTCATCGTCGCAAAGCCGTTGTTGCCCCCGCGGGTGATGATGTAGCCGTCCTTCATCTCCACCTGCCCCTTGAAGATGTCGGTGTTGGGGTGGTGGCCGATGGCGATGAAGCAGCCCTGCAGCTTGATCTCCTTGCTGCTGCCGTCGTTGACGCCCTTCAGGCGCACGCCGGTCACGCCACTCTGGTCGCCCAGCACCTCGTCGAGCACGCTGAAGAGGTGGAGCTCGATCTTGCCGGCCGCGACCTTCTCCATCAGCTTGTCGATCATGATCGCTTCGGCGCGGAACTTGTCGCGGCGGTGAATCAGGTGCACCTTGCTGGCGATGTTCGACAGGTAGAGCGCTTCTTCCACGGCCGTGTTGCCACCGCCGACCACACAGACCTCCTGATCGCGGTAGAAAAACCCATCGCAGGTGGCGCAGCCGCTGACGCCGCGGCCCATGAAGGCCTCCTCGGAGGGCAGCCCCAGATACTTGGCCGAGGCGCCGGTCGCGATGATCAACGTGTCCGTGGTGTAGGTGCCGGCGTCACCTTTCAGGGTGAACGGGCGCTGGCTCAAGTCCACCTCATTGATGTGGTCAAACACCATGCTGGTGTTGAAACGTTCAGCATGTTGCAAGAAGCGCTGCATCAGGTCCGGGCCCTGAACGCCATGCACGTCTGCCGGCCAGTTGTCCACTTCCGTCGTGGTCATCAGCTGGCCGCCTTGCGCCATGCCGGTCACGAGGGTAGGTTTCAGGTTGGCGCGAGCGGCATAAATGGCGGCGGTGTAGCCGGCCGGGCCGGAACCCAGGATCAGGACCTGGCTGTGTTGTGCTGCAGTGCTCATGAGGTTCTTTCGAGGGATGAATCAGCCCGATGGCGTCAGAACGGGCTCTTGGAAGGCTCAAGGATCGGAACTGTGCGGTGTTGACGGGACTTCTTCACGCATGCCGCATCGTGCAAGCTGCATAAAGTGCTAAGTATTTCCGCACCACTGCCGAAAATTGTAGAGACAGGTTCTTTGTCACGTTCCGTTCAGGTGAAAAGTCTCATCTGTATTCCGTTTTTTCCCGACAGGCCTTCCCGTCTTATCAAAGAGGAGCTGCCATGGCCATGCTGTCCAATCTCGATCTGATCCGGCGCGTGCCGCTGTTCTCGATGCTGACCCAGGCGCAAGCCGAGTCTATCGCTGAAGGCGTCGTCAAGCGCCGTTATCGCCGAGGCGAGTTGATCGTCGAGCGCGGTCGCAAGACCAATTCCCTGTTCATCCTGCTGACGGGCCGTGCCCGCGTCGTGGCCTCCGACGAGCGCGGCCGCGAGGTCATCCTGGCCGTGCTGGAAGCCGGTGACTATCTGGGGGAGATGAGCCTGATCGACAACGAGCCGCACTCGGCCACCGTCCGCGCCGAGGTGCAGACCGATGTGCTGGTGCTGGGTCGTGCCGAATTCGCCCGCTGCCTGCCCGAGAACTCGTCGCTGTCTTATGCCATCCTGCGTGGCCTGGTGCAGCGCCTGCGCAATGCCGATCGCCAGATCGAGTCCCTGGCCTTGCTGGATGTGTATGGCCGTGTGGCCCGCGCCCTGCTGGACATGGCCGACGAGGATGCCGGCGAGAAGGTGATCCGCGGCAAGGTGTCGCGCCAGGATCTGGCCAAGCACGTGGGGGCCTCCCGCGAGATGGTCAGCCGTGTGATGAAGGACCTGGAAGAGCGCGGTCTGATCGAGACACAGGAGACCGGCAGCGTCGTGCTCAAGGATCGTCTGGCGGCCACCGCCTGAGGGGGCTTGCGCCGGGAGCGCCAGCCAAAATGATCTGAGCGCGCATGGAAGCGCTTAAAACAATGCCAGTCAGGCGAGCCTGACTGGCATTTTCTTTTGTTCACGTGGCGGCCGACGTGCGCGGCCCGAAACTTACCGGCGACGGGTGCCTGCGGCCACCAGGCTCGCCAGCCCCAGGCCCATCAGCATCCACGCTGCCGGTTCGGGAACGGCCTGCACATGCGGTGTGATGAGCAGCGACGACGCCGTGTTGGCGCCGGCGGTGGCCGACAGATCGAAATACAGTCTCTTGCCCATGAGATCCATGCCCACCGGCGTATCGATCACAAGTTGCCAATCGCCGGCCTCGTTGCTTGTCACGTTCTGAGAGAAGAACACTTGGCTCCAATCCGTCGGGTCGCGGAGGTCGAGATGGACCGTGAGGCCCTGGCCCGCTGTTGCGCTGTGGCCCGAGAAGGTGAAGGAGAAGTTGGTGTGCTCGGGATCGACCAGATCGGTGTAGAGGCTGCCTGAGGCCTGGATGTAGGCCATGCGGTCCACGAGCATGTAGCCGCCGTGGCTGTTGGTGGGTGCGGCTCCCTTGACAGGCCCCACGGGGGTGTCGTTCATGTTGAAGCGCAGCGAGCCGTCCGGTGTGGCGGTGAACCCGCCAACCCCATCGGCACAGCCGGTGTACTCGCAGCCTTGTCCCACCTGGTACTTCGTGCCCCACAGCACCATGAGCGAACTGGCGTCCGGTGTGGTGATGCCAACGTTGGTGGCGATCAGGCCCGCAGGCCCTGTGGCAACGATCGCGCTGCTGAGATCGTAGGTGGTCTGTGCGTGTGCAGCATGGCCATGGACCCAGCCCGCCAAGGCGATGAGGGCGATGGCGGCTGGACGACGTGTCATCTTTTGCATGGGTGTTCCCTGTGTTTTGATCGGGCGCATCGCGGTCATTCAGACCCGGCGCCGTTGCGCCAGCAGCAAGGCGGCCAGCCCGATGCCGAGCAGGGGCAGTGTGCCCGGTTCAGGCACGGCAGACAGCGGCGTGATCGAGATGCTGTCGACAAAAAGCTGCGATTCGAACTGCGGGACATAACGGCTGGCCGGCAGCACGGCATCGGTATTCCACTTGAGGAAGATGTCTGCCGAGAAGCCCCGGATGTCCTGCCCGGGCGCGATCACGCCGGTGACGACATAGCTTTCCTGTGCCACGCCCGTGTAGCGCTTTTCCACGCTGGCCAGGGTGAAGCTGCCCCCCTGGCTGTCATTGCCGCGAAGGTTCACCTGCGTGTCGAACCAGGATGTGCCATTCAGCAATTGAGGGCTGGTTTGTCCGTTGAAGCTGAGCTGCAGCGATACTTCATAGGCGCTGTCGGCCGCACCTTCGCCAAAAGCCAGCGGCACGTCGATCTTCAGGCCATTCGAGCGTGAGACCAGCGTTGGGGCGGAGCCTAGGAGCGTGTTCTGCGCACGCAGCGGGACTTGAGGGCCGCTGTTCAACTGGTCGGGGTTGTAGAAGCTGATGATCAGGCTTTTGTCGGTGACTTGTGCGTTGGGCCAATAGAACAGCACGTCGCTGATCGCCGGGCGTGCGCCTTCAGGGCCACCGGTGGCCGAGACCACCTGGTAGGTGATGTCTGTGCCGACGGTGCCGTTGGCCCAGGCGGCCGGCACATTGACGGAGACGTCGCCTGCCGGGGCCGCCAGGGTCACTGTGGCGGCTTGAGCATCGAACGAAGAAAGGCATGTGACCATGGCGATTGCCGTGCAGGCAGCGCCGAGGCGAAGGGGGATTCGCATGGTGTTTTTCCCTGAATGATGGTGTTTGTCCATCCACTTTAGCGAAATGTTATCCGCTCGCCATTGGGAGTTGCCAGCCACCTGTGCATGCAAGGATAACGCGGAGGTGGTGACGGGGGATGTCCGCGCACTGCGGGCTGTTGGCCTCACAATGCGCACATGACATTTCCCCTTGGTTCTCTCCGTTCTGAGGGCGCTGCGCCGGCCAAGGCCGCTGAGCGCCGTTCCGAATCAGGTGCGGCAGCACGGGTGTCCGGCCGCCTGCACCGCGTGCCTGCGGCTCCCGTGGTGGAGCCGCAGCAGCCCATCGAGCACACCGTGCGCTTCCAGGCTGGTCTGCTGATGGGCAGCGTGCTGTGGGTGCTGGCCTTGCTGGCCATGCTCAGCCACAGTCGCCTGGATCCTGCCTTCACCACCTCGGGCCAGCGGGCCGAGCCGGGCAACTGGGTCGGGCAGGCTGGCGCTTACGCGTCTGATCTGGCTCAGTTTCTGTTCGGCCAGTCCGCCTGGTGGTTGATGCTCATCGGCTTGCGCGTGCTGCTGAGTGCCCTGGCGCGCTGGCTGCGCCGGGACGACCCGGTCTACATCGCGGCCGGTCGTGCCCCGTCGATGCTGGACGCCGGTCCGCGCTTTGGCCCATGGCGGTTCTGGTGCGGCGTGGTGCTGCTCATGGCCGCGAGTTGCTCACTGGAGTGGACGCGGCTGTATCGACATGAGTTGAGTCTGGCTGGTGAACATGCTGGCGGCGTGCTGGGCCTGACGCTGGGCGCGCTCAGCAGCCGATGGCTGGGCTTCAATGGCTCTGGCGTGTTCTGGATCGCGATGCTGGTGGCCGGCACGTCCATGGCCCTGCGGTTTTCCTGGCTGGATTGGGCCGAGCGCATCGGCGAGCGCATCGAAGGCCTGCGCCAAAAGCACGAGGCCAAGCGCGAAGTCCAGCAGGACATCCGCATCGGCGAGAAGGCGGCCATCGAACGCGAGCGTGTCGTGGAAGAAGTGCGCCATGAACTGCCGGCCGAACCCATCCCGCTGATCATCGAGCAGCCCGTGGTCGAGGTGCCGAAGTCCGACCGCGTCGTCAAGGAAAAGCAAAAACCGCTGTTCGCCGAAATGGGCGACAACAAGCTGCCGCAGATCGACCTGCTGGACAGCGCCTCGGGCCGCATGGAGACGATCACTGCCGAAACGCTGGAGATGACGTCCCGCCTGATCGAGAAGAAGCTCAAGGACTTCGGCGTGGAAGTGCGCGTGGTGGCGGCTTCACCGGGCCCCGTGATCACGCGCTATGAGATCGAGCCGGCCACGGGCGTGAAGGGCTCGCAGATCGTCAACCTGGCCAAGGACCTGGCGCGTTCGCTGTCGCTGGTGTCCATCCGCGTGGTCGAGACCATCCCCGGCAAGAACCTGATGGCACTGGAGTTGCCCAATGCCAAGCGCCAGATGATCCGCCTGACCGAGATCCTGGGCTCGCAGGTCTATCACGAGGCGCAGTCCATGCTGACCATCGGTCTGGGCAAGGACATCGTGGGCGCGCCCGTGGTGGCCGATCTGGCCAAGATGCCGCACTGCCTGGTGGCCGGCACCACCGGCTCGGGCAAATCGGTGGGCATCAATGCCACGATCCTGAGCCTGCTCTACAAGGCCGAAGCCCGCGATGTGCGCCTGATCCTGATCGATCCGAAGATGCTGGAAATGAGCGTCTACGAAGGCATCCCGCATCTGCTGTGCCCCGTCGTGACCGACATGAAGCTGGCCAGCAATGCGCTCGAACTGGGCAGTCGGCGAGATGGAGCGCCGCTACAAGCTCATGAGCAAGATGGGCGTGCGCAACCTGGCCGGCTACAACAAGAAGATGGACGAGGCCAAGGCGCGTGGCGAACTGGTTCCCAACCCCTTCAGCCTGACGCCCGATGAGCCCGAGCCGCTGGAGCGCCTGCCGCACGTCGTCATCGTGATCGACGAATTGGCCGACCTGATGATGGTCGTGGGCAAGAAGATCGAAGAGTTGATCGCGCGGCTTGCACAAAAGGCCCGTGCGGCCGGCATCCACCTGATCCTGGCCACGCAGCGGCCATCGGTGGACGTGATCACCGGGTTGATCAAGGCCAACATCCCCACACGCATTTCCTTTCAGGTCTCCAGCAAGATCGACAGCCGCACCATCCTCGACCAGATGGGCGCCGAGGCCTTGCTGGGGCAGGGCGACATGCTGTATCTGCCTTCAGGCACGGGCCTGCCGATCCGTGTGCACGGCGCCTTTGTCAGCGACGAAGAGGTCCACCGCGTTGTGGAGTATCTGAAGACGCAGGGCGAGCCGAACTACATCGAGGGCATCCTCGAAGGCGGCACGTTGGGCGACGAAGGCAGCAACCTCGACGGCTCGCCGATGGGCGGTAGCGAAGGTGAATCGGATCCGATGTACGACAACGCCGTGGCCATCGTGCTGCAGCACCGCAAGGCCTCGATCTCGCTGGTGCAGCGGCACTTGCGCATCGGCTACAACCGGGCCGCCCGTTTGCTGGAGCAGATGGAGAAGTCCGGCCTGGTCTCGTCGATGTCCACCAATGGCAACCGCGAGCTCATCACGCCGGCGCGTGGTGGCGAAGGCGGTGCGACCGCCGCGCCATGGGATACCTGACAGTCAAGCCCCAAGGCGATTGAAGTCCATGAAAAACGAAACACAGATGTTGAAGACGGCCACGCACACCAAGGCCTGCATGGCGGCGGTTTTGCTGTGGGGGTGCGCAGCGACGGCGCATGCCGATGCGGTTGCCTCTCTGCGCAGCTTCGTCAAAGAGGTCAAGAGCGCCCGCGCCAACTTCACGCAGACCGTGGTGTCACCGGATGGCAAGAAGACGCGCAAGTCCACCGGCGCACTGGAGTTCCAGCGCCCCAATCGCTTCCGCTTCACCTATATGGGGGCGTCCGAGCAGCAGATCGTGGGCGATGGCAAGGAAGTCTGGCTGTATGACGCCGACCTGAACCAGGTCACCGTGCGCCCGATGAACGAAGCCCTCGGCGCATCCCCGGCCGCACTGCTGGCTGGTGGGTCGCTGGACAAGGACTTCACCCTCCGTAATGTGATGCCGGCTGCTTCCCCGTCGAGTGCGGCGACCGCGACCTCGACGTCTACACAGGCAACGTCATCTCTGGAATGGGTGGAGGCCTTGCCGCGCCACAAAGACGGGCAGTTCCAGTCCGTGCGTGTCGGCTTCCAGAAAGCCGATGGCCGGCTTGCGGCGCTGGAGATCCTGGACAGCTTCGGACAGCGTTCGAGGCTGGACTTCACGCAGGTGGAGTCGGGTGCCAAGATCGCGCCCGATCGTTTCCGCTTCACGCCCCCCGCAGGGGCGGATGTGCTCAGGCAGCCCTGAACGGTGCTGCCCGCGCGGCTTTTGATGCTTCCTGGCTGATCCTCACGTCACCGGCCCGTACGCTGCGGGCCGGCGGTTGTGGTGGGGCTGTCAGCCTTCGCGCTTGCCGAAGCCGGGGCGCTTGCCGCCGAAACCGCCGCCAGGCTTGCCGCCCGACTTGAATCCAGGCTTGCTGCCAAAGCCGCCCGCAGGCTTGCCGCCGAAGGCCGGCTTGTCACCAAAGGCATGGCCGAAGGACTTGCCGCCGGACTTGCCTTCAAAGGGCTTGCCGTGAGGCTTGTCGCCAAACGACTTGCCGGCAGGTTTGCCATAGGGACGATCACCTTGCGGGCGATCGCCGAAAGCGGGCCGGTCACCGAAGCCCGGGCGATCGCCGCGGGGCCGGTCGCCGAAAGCCGGGCGGTCGCCAAAGCCGGGGCGATCCCCGCGATCCCCGAAGGGCTTGCGATGCTCGTTGCGGTCGGCATGGAAGCCGCCCTTGTTGAAGCCGCCGCGCTCTTCGTTGTGATGCGCCCGTGGGCCGCGATCGTTCGAGAACTCGCCGCGCGGTGCCGAGCCGTGTGCGCCACGATCGCCACCGAAGCCGCCACCAAAGCCGCCTTCACGCTTGCCTGCAAAGGCCGGCCGGTCTCCACCGAAACCGCCTTCGCGCTTGCCGCCGAAGCCGCCCTCACGCGGGCCGCCGAAGCGCGCGCCGCCGCGGTCATCACGGTTGCGATGGCCGGGCATCGGCTTGTCACGGCGGGGGCCGCGGCTGTCGCTGGGCGCGCGCATCTTCGGCTCCAGGCCGGCAATGACGGCCTCGGGGATGCGCTGCGTGGTGAAGCGCTCGATGCGCTTCATCATGCCGATGTCACGGCGCTCGCACAGCGTGATGGCCAGGCCGCTGCGGCCAGCGCGGCCCGTGCGGCCAATGCGGTGCACGTAGTCTTCCGGCTTCATCGGCATGCCGTAGTTGATCACGTGGGTGATCGTCGGCACATCGATGCCGCGCGCGGCCACATCGGTGGCCACCAGCACGCGCAGTTGACGCTGGCGCAGGGCCTGCAGCACCCGATTGCGACGGCCTTGCGGCATGCCGCCGTGCAGGGCGGCCACGGAATGGCCCATGTCGGCCAGGCGATCAGCCAGGATGTCGGCATCGCGCTGTGTGGCCGTGAAGATCACGGCCTGGTCCACCTCGCGTGCGGTCAGCACATGGTCGAGCAACTCGTTCTTGTGCTGCAGCGAATCGGCCAGATGCAGGCGCTGTTCGATGTTGTCGTGGCTGTCGGTGTGCGAGGCCACTTCGATGTGCACGGCATCGTGCGTCAGGCGCTGTGCCAGTTGGCCGACGTGGCCGGCAAAGGTCGCGCTGAACATCAGGGTCTGGCGCTCCTTGGGCGTCTGCTCCGCGATGGCTTCGATGTCCTCGATGAAGCCCATGTCGAGCATGCGGTCGGCTTCGTCCAGCACCAGCACTTCCACATTGGCCAGCACGGCGGCGCCGCTGCCCAGGTGGTCCAGAAGGCGGCCCGGCGTGGCGATCAGCACGTCCAGCGGGCCCTTGAGTGCCTTGAGCTGGTACGCGTAAGGAACGCCGCCCACGATGGTTGCCACGCGCAGGCCTTGCAGGTGGTTGCCGTAAGTGGATGCCGCCTTGGCCACTTGCATGGCCAGTTCGCGGGTGGGAGCCAGCACCAGCACGCGTGGGCCGGTGACCTTGCCCTTTTCGCGGCGCTTGGTGTTGTCACCGCGTGCGGCAATGATGCGCTCCAGCGCAGGCAGCATGAAGGCGGCGGTCTTGCCGCTGCCGGTGGAAGAGGCCACGCGCAGGTCGGCGCCGTTCAGCGCCGCGGGAATGGCCTGCACCTGCACTTGAGTGGGGCTGGTGTAGCCGGAATCGGCCAAGGCGCGGCACAGTTGCGAACTCAGGCCCAGCTCTTCAAAGCGGGGGCCTTGCGGCGCAGCTTCCTCGGCGGCTTCCAGGATGTCGTCTTCTGCCGTGGTCGGGGCGTCTCCCATCGCACCTTCGGTTTCCAGCCGGCGGGCCAGAGCGTCGATGAGGGAGGGCGAGGTGGGGGTGTCGTGTTGTTCGTGAGACATGACTTCTTTCAAGCAAGACAAAGCGTTCCCGCCCGCCCATTCAACCTGTGAATGGCAAGGCAGAAACACGTCGGCCAGGCCCGCAAGATGGATGGGCCTGAACCTGGGTGGGTCGCTGTGGATCGTGTCCTGACTTCGTGAGGCTGTGCGCAACGGACGTGCGCGCAGCGTGATCACGGTGAGTCGCGGTGAAAGCGACGGCATCGCCGCCAACCGGAACTCAAGACACGCTCATGGTCTGTGCGCAGCGCCGGCTTGCTCAGTGATGGAACTGGCGCACCTTGCGTGACAAGACCCGGCTTGAAAAAGGTCAGAGGGGATGAACTGGGTCCGCGCCTGATTCACTCCAAATGGATCACTCCAGATGGAACCGTTTCAAGCGCGAAGCCAGTCATTATTCCATGTCGAGATGGATTTGTCCAGCCATGCGGTCGCGGGGGCTGGCGGGTAAGGTCATTTTTGCCGCACGAGCGAAAGTTCGATCGTCTGGCGGCGGCCGCGAAGGGCGACGTCCACCGCCATGGGAAGCAGAACCAGACAGAGGATGGCAAGGGTCAGCATGATGATGGCCTCAGCTTTCGTATGGGAACTTCTTGAGGGGATCTGAGACTGGGCGACCTGTCCGAGCGCCGCCAAGCCAGTAGACAGGATGCGCCGCCTGCCTGCCTTCCGAATCAGGATTAACCTTCATCAAAACGTCACATTTCAGGGTTTGCCGATGCCTTCTCATGGCGCTGGCCGGCGCTGCGACAATCTCGCCATGGCTGATCTGTTCAAACCGGAGCCCACGCCGCCACTGGCGGAAGCCCTGCGTCCACGTGAATTGTCCGAAGTGATCGGACAGACCCATCTGCTAGGGGAAGGCAGGCCGCTGCGGCTGGCCTTTCAGTCCGGCAAACCGCATTCGATGATCCTGTGGGGGCCGCCCGGTGTGGGCAAGACCACGCTCGCGCGCCTGACAGCCCAGGCCTTCGATTGCGAGTTCATTGCCCTGTCCGCCGTCTTCTCGGGTGTCAAGGACATCCGGGCGGCCATGGAGCAGGCCGAGATGAACCTCGCGCGTGGCCACCGCACCATTCTGTTCGTCGACGAAATCCACCGCTTCAACAAGTCGCAGCAAGACGCCTTGCTGCCGTACGCCGAATCGGGGCTGGTCACCTTCATTGGCGCGACGACGGAGAACCCCTCGTTCGAAGTCAACTCCGCTTTGCTGTCCCGGGCGCAGGTGTATGTGCTCAAGTCCTTGACGGACGATGAGTTGCGCCAGTTGCTGGCCCGGGCGCAAGCCAAGGCTTTGTCGCACCTGCGCTTCGAGGCGGCTGCGGTGGATACGCTCATTGGTTATGCCGACGGCGACGCGCGACGCTTCCTGAACCTGCTGGAGCAGTGCAACACCGCAGCGGGCGCGGCCGGCGTCACGGTCATCACGCCCGATTTCGTGCAGAACGCGTTGACGCTCAACGCACGCCGCTTCGACAAAGGCGGAGACAACTTCTACGATCAGATCTCGGCACTGCACAAGTCGGTGCGCGGCTCGCATCCGGACGCGGCACTGTACTGGCTGACGCGCATGCTCGATGGCGGGGCCGACCCCCGCTACCTCGCGCGGCGCATCGTGCGCATGGCTTGGGAGGACATCGGTCTGGCAGATCCGCGGGCCATGCAGATGGCCAACGATGCCGCGCTCACGTATGAACGGCTGGGTTCCCCAGAGGGCGAATTGGCCCTGGCCCAGGCCGTGATCTATTTGGCCGTGTCGGCCAAGAGCAATGCGGGCTACAACGCCTACAACGCGGCACGCGCCTTTGTGAAGCAAGACAAATCACGCGAGGTGCCTGTGCACTTGCGTAACGCCCCCACCAAGCTGATGAAGGAGCTGGGGCACGGGCATGCCTACCGCTATGCGCACGACGAACCCCATGCCTATGCGGCAGGGGAGACGTATCTGCCGGATGGCATGCCGGAGCCACGTTGGTACCAGCCTGTGCCTCGGGGCCTGGAGAGCAAGATCGGTGACAAGCTTGCCTTCCTGCGCAAGCTGGACAAAGACGCCAAGGATGCTGGTGGCCCGGCGGCTGGCGATGAAGAACAGGCGTGACTTGGCCCATCAGGGCAGTGTGATGGTGATGTTGGCCACTTGAGGCGCCAACTGGACGATGTTGTGGTACTCGCCCAGTGCCTGGCGCGTGGTGTGCGTCAGTTGCCACCGGAGCCCGATGAAGCCGAGCAGGGCCACCAGGCCGAAGAGTGAGCCGATCACCCACAAAGGGACATCGTTGCGCAATTGATGGCGCACGCGGTCTGGTGCAGCCCAATGGGGCGCAAATCCGGCGCCCTGACCTTTGATGCGAGCGACTTCATCGCCCAGGCGAGCCGTGAGATAGCCCAGCTTCTCACTGCCTTCCAGCAGGTATCGCCCCTGAAAGCCCAGCAGCAGGCACATGTGGAAGACCTCCATGGCTTGCACCCGTGGCGCACCTTCCCGACGCAACGCTTCCAGCTGTTCGAAAAAGCGTTCGCCCGCCAGTTGCTCGCCAAAGAACTGCAGCTGCAAGGGCAGGCGTTGCCACGATTCGCGCGCCTTGAAGCCCGACATCAACACGGCCTCGTCCACCGTGGCACAGAAGGCGTACTTGCAGACATGGATGTCTTGCGCGGAAGCGTTCAGCCGCGTGGCGCCGCGCTCGAAGCTCGTGAGGAATTGTTTGACGCGGCTGCGAAACACTTCTGCATCCAGGGGCGCATGCTTGCCCTTGAGCAGGAAGAGCAGGTAGAAGCCGTCGTACATCAGGTCCAGCAAGCTGCCGGCTTCCTGCGTCGAAGGCGAGGCCGGTGCGTCTGTGCGAGCCAGGCGGGCAGTGGCGTCCAAAGGCGTGCTGTCGCTGAAGAGTCGAGGGGCAGAAGAGGGGACGGCGGACATGGTGTCTTTCGTGTCGGTCAGGCGAGTATGTCAAGCGTGGCTGTCAAGCGTTCACGGCGATGAGTTCGAGGCGCAGATCTTCCAGGCCGGACGGTACATAGATGGTCATGGCATGTGCCTGCAGCATCCTTTCGTACAGATTGCCGCGCGGTTCGACGGTGAAGTAGTAGCTGCCGGGCCGCACGGGAACGGCGGCTGGCACCTGTGGTGCATGCGCCAGCTTGATGCCGGGCATGGCTGAGAGCACCAGCTTGTCGACATCGTCCGGCGCGCCCATCTTGAAGCGAGCAGGCACGAGCTCCACCAACTCTGCCGGCGGCAAGCTGGCAGATACACCGAGATAGAACTGCGTGACCGGTGTGATCTGCTCGGAGTCGAGTCTGGCCTGGTGAAACGAAGGCTGCACTTCCTGCAGGTGCAAGGCAAAGTAGCGCGTCGAGATCACGGTTTCCAGCAGATCACGCACGATCTGATCCAGACGTGTGAAGCCAGGGCCGGGATTGATGTGATCGTAGGTGGGCAGATCGGCGAGGGTGTGGCTCTTGGAGAAGGTCATGAGTGCGCCGGCAAGTTCCAGCAGCTTCTCGAACAATCTCTCCGGATGCAGGGCGGGGTGGCGCGCCAAGTGGGACAGTCCGGCGAAGGCAGCACTGGCCGTGTGCAGCAGCCAGAAGGATGCGACATCGCCCGATCGGAATTCGATGATGTTCTTGCTTGGCTCGCGATGCATGCCATAGAGCGCATCCACCTTGGCTTGCAGCACGTCGAGCAGGCGGCGAAGATGCAGAAACAGGGCCGGCGAAGATTGCACGTGAAGGCAAGGCGGCATGAAGCGGCCATCCAACTCGAAGCCACCTGAGGAGGTCTTGCGGATGCGTGCCAGCGGCAGGCTCACCAGGTGCGCACGCGGCTCGGCATCCAGCAGCAGTCGGGCTGACTTGCGCAGCATCACGACTTCGGCAGGCACCGCGTCGGTGTAGACATCGCTGGTCTGCTGCGGTCGGCGGTAGTAGCGGGCAGCCGTGTCGGCCTCGTCGACACTGGCCGCCATGTTGCTGCCATTCGCGCGCAGAGGTGCCATGGCCAGATGGATCACGTGCTCGCTGCCGGATTGGGCCGCCCGCTCATCCTGAAGTGCCGACAGTGCCACGGGTGGCGGCAACTCGTCTTCGGTGGGAGCATTGAACAACTCGCCATCCGGCAGGACGGCCTGGATCTCGAGCACGCGAAGCAGCCCCGTTTGCAGTGCATCCGTATCGATCTTCACATGACGGATGCCCCAGGCATATGGATGCAGGGTGCGCATGGACTGCGACAGCCGCCACTCGTGATAGGCGTCCTGTTGCTGGAAGTGCTGGGGCCGCAGAAAGAGGCCTTCGCCCCAAAGGATCTTGGCTGATGGGATCATGTGCGGATGGTTCTGGTCATGAGGTGCGCGGTGTGCGTGGAGAGGACTTCGGGCCTTGTCGTCATCATGGGCACCCGGCAAGGACGGACCGGATGCTGCGCGCTGATCTGCCGATGGCGTCGCCGACCGGCACACTCAATGCACAGGCATGGGCACCTATGTGCAGTCCCGATTTTTCGATGGACGAAGCGTCGAATGCATACCGCCAATGGTTGGTTGCGGGCTTGCGGTAGAGCGCAACAATGCCGAGATAGCGTGCCTCGCGTGCCAGCTTGTCGATGTTGTCGAGCCGTTGCCCTGGCAGCAACTGGATTTCACGTGCACCCAGCAGGTCATCCTGCAGCAAGGCCTTTTCCTTGACTGGATCACCGAACGCATCGGCCGGCATCTGAAGAAAGGTGTCGGCATGTCGGAGCTTGTACACCCTGATGAGCAGAGCCAGTGACTGACCTTCATCACTCACATTCAACGCATCGCTGGCATGGACTCGCCAGGTGATCTTCCAGTCAGGCAGGGCGCTGTCGGGGACTTGCGGCAATGCCGCCGCGTCCGGTGCTTCGCGCTTCTTCAGGCCTGCCCATTCCAGCGCCTTGGTCGCCATCGCGCCCAAGCCTGCTGATCCAGGTTGCGTTGCAGCTTGTGGTGCTTGTGAAGACGCGCAGGCGCACAGCATTGCAGTGGCCACGATGCCCGGCGCGAAGCGTCCGCACCGCATGGCGTGCGCGACCGTCCGATGACGGCTTCTCCCTTTCTTTCTGGTTCTCATACATCGTTGCGGAGCGGCATGGGCCCATCGCAGGCGCGTAGTTTAAGAAGGCTTTTCAGAGCTTGCGCCGCCTTCTCCCCGCAGGTGGGAGATGCATTTGAAACGAATTGCAAAAGTGAAGAGGCCACCCCCCAATGGGGGCAGGCGTCTTCAGTGAATTCCGTTTTAATCCGGGGCAATCGCGACAGACACCTCATCTGATCGCGGCAAGCAATGAAGAAAAATTGGGAGTGATCGATTGAGTGCGTCGAATGTACGCCGCGGCATGTTGTGCGCGGCCATGCTCTGTGTTCTTTTCATGCTGGGCGCCTGCGCCTCGTCTCCCAAAAAGGACGACGTTGCACAGCGACTTGCCGTGCAGGAGCAGGTCGATGAGCACATGGCGGCAGCCGACAAGGCTTTGCAGGCCGGGCAGATGGACAAGGCCATCGATCAGCTGGATGCCGCGATCAAGGTGGATCCGGCTGCCAAGGCCCCATGGCTTCGGAAGGCTCAGATCCATTTCGATGCGCGTGAATACGGGCAGGCCATCACGCAGGCCCAGGAAGTCCTCCAGCGCGATGTCCACGATCTGACTGCAAAGAGCATCCTGGCTGTCAGTGGTCTGCGTGTCAGCGCAGCGGCGCTCGAACAACTGCGCAAGGCCAACGAGGTGTCGGGCTCTGCGCGCAGCGAAGCCGAAAGCGTGGCCCGTGTGATCCGCGAGGCGCTCGGCGAGCCCATCCTCGTGCCGGCCGCAGCGTCGTCGGTCGAGGTGGCCAAGCCGGCGGCCCCTGTCCGGTCCGCAGCCAGGCCTGTGCAGTCGCGTACGAGTGTTTCCTCCGGTGCGGCTGTGTCTGCCGCGTCGGCAGCCCCACCCCAGTCTCGATCTGCTGCCGCAGCGGGCGGGTCGGGGCGCAACAACCCCTTTGGTGCTTTGCAGTAATCAGTCTAGGAAGGAGCTTTGCCATGGCCAAGAAAGACAGCGTTCAAAAACGTCTGGAGCGTGTGCGCCCGCCGCGTGTCCAACTCACGTATGACGTCGAAATCGGCGACGCCATCGAGCAGAAGGAATTGCCCTTCGTGATGGGGGTGATGGGGGACTTCACCGGGCAGGCTGATCCTGAGCGGCCCCAGCCTCGACTGAAGGACCGCAAGTTCGTCAACGTCGACATGGACAACTTCGATGAGGTGCTGGCCGGTATGGCACCGCGAGCCAGCTACCGCGTCAGAAACAAACTCAGCCCTGACGGGGGCGAATTCGCCGTGAACCTCGAGTTCAAGAAGATGGACGACTTCCGCCCCGAGTCCGTCGTGGCCCAAGTGGAGCCCCTGCGCAAGTTGCTGGAGGCCCGCACCAAGTTGTCGGACCTGCGGAACAAGCTCGCCGGCAATGACAGGCTGGAAGACTTGCTGGGCGAAGTGCTCAGCAGCACGGAACAACTCAAGAAGCTGAGCGCCGAAGCCCAGCAAGACCAGGAGTGATGCCATGAGTGCCCAACTGCAGACGCAAGACACAACGGTGGCTGGCAGCATCAGTCTGCTTGATGACATCGTGGCCCGCAGCAAGGTGGCCAAGACCGATACCGAGCACGCCCGTGCCAAGGACATCATCGGCGAGCTGGTCAAGGAAGTCATGGGTGGCACGGTCGTCGTTTCCGACAATCTGTCGGCCAACATCGACGCCCGCATCGCCGAGATCGACGCGCTCATCTCCTCGCAGCTCAGTGAAGTGATGCATGCGGAGGCGTTCCAGAAGCTGGAGTCCTCCTGGACGGGGCTGCAATACCTCTGCAAGCAGACGTCCACTGGCGAGCAGATGAAGATCAAGGTGCTCAACACCACCAAGAAGGAACTCGTCAAGGACTTCAAGACATCCATCGATTTTGACCAATCGACGCTGTTCAAGAAGATCTACGAAGAGGAGTTCGGCACCTTTGGCGGCGCGCCTTTCGCCACCATCATCGGTGACTTCGAGATCGGCCGCGGTGTCGAGGACATGTATTTTGTGGAGCAGATGTCCCATGTGGCGGCAGCTGCCCATGCACCCTTCGTCTCGGCGGCATCCCCCGAGCTGTTCGGGCTTGAAACGTACACGGACATGGGCAAGCCCCGTGACCTGTCCAAGGTGTTCGACACCGTCGAGTACGCCAAGTGGAAGTCCTTCCGCGAATCGGAAGACGCCCGCTATGTGGGGCTGACGCTGCCGCGTTTCCTGGGGCGGCAACCCTTCAATCCCAAGGATGGCGTGACGTGCGAGGGCTTCAACTTCGTCGAAGAAACGGATGGCACGGATCACAGCCGTTATCTCTGGGTCAACGCAGCTTACGCCTTTGCCACCCGCCTGACGAGCGCTTTCGAGATGTATGGCTGGTGTGCGGCCATCCGTGGTGTCGAAGGTGGTGGTCTGGTGGAAGACCTGCCGACGCACACCTTCAAGACGGACGATGGCGAGGTGGCCTTGAAGTGCCCGACCGAGATCGCCATCACCGATCGCCGTGAGAAGGAACTCAATGATTTGGGCTTCATTCCGCTGGTGCATTGCAAGAACACCGACTACGCCGCCTTCTTCGGTGCGCAATCGGTGCAAAAGGTGCGCAAATACGACAGCGATGCGGCCAATGCCAATGCCCGCCTGTCGGCTCAGCTGCAATACATGTTTGCCGTCTGCCGCATCTCTCACTACCTGAAGTCCATGCTGCGCGACAAGGTAGGGAGTTTTGCCGCCGCATCTTCCATCGAAACCTATCTGAACGGCTGGATCAACCAGTACGTCCTCAACTCTGATGACGCTTCCCAGGAGCAGAAGGCGAAGTACCCGCTGCGTGAGGCGTCGGTCCAGGTGCAGGAGATCCCTGGGCGCCCCGGTGCGTTCCGGGCCGTGTCCTTCCTGCGTCCGCACTTCCAGCTTGACGAGCTTTCGGTCTCGTTGCGGCTGGTTGCAGAGCTGCCCCAGGGTGCCTGAGGCAGCATTTTCACGAACGACTAACTATCAGTGGTTAGGAGGAAAAACATGAAAGACATCTACCTGAAGTTCATCAAGAAGACCAACTCCAAGGACATTCCTGGCGAGTCGCTCGACGAAAAGCACAAAGACGGCAAGTGGATGGAAATCACGTCGTGGGAACACACGATGCGCCAACCGAAGTCGGCCACGTCGTCGACCGCTGGTGGCCACACCTCGGAACGTTGCGAGCACGGTGAGATGCTGTTCACCAAGGACATCGACACGTCGAGCCCCTACATCTGGGAAGCCTGCTCGGCTGGCTACGCCTATGACGTCGAAATCGAGTTCTATCGCGCTCAAGGTACCACCCGTACCCTGTACCTGACCATCAAGCTGAGCAACGCCATTGTCTCGAGCGTGAGCCCCTCGGTGAAGTCGGAAGGTCTGCCGGCTGAAACACTGGGTATCAAGTACTCCAAGGTGGTGTGGAACTACAAGGGCTCCACGACCGAGGGCAAGGACAACGTGGGCAACAACCCCGCAGGTTGGGACCTGGCCCGCAACGTGGCCGTTGCAGCCTGATCTGCCGGCTTGTTGGTCGGCTGACGAAGGGCCGCTTGGAACGCAAGGTTCAAGCGGCCTTTTTTTCTGATGGACATAACATGGCATCAGTGATGCGTTTCGAGTCTTCTCTGTGGGACCGGCTGATCTCTCCTGGCCCAGCCCGACCGGAGGCTTTCTCCGGGGTGGACCTTGCTCAACTCAAGGGGCAGGTGGCCCGGGATCTGGAGCGCTTGCTCAACACGCGGCGCTGCCATGGCGACGACGCCTTTGACGGCTTTCCCCTGGCCGCGGTGTCGATCTTCAACTTCGGGATCCCTGATTTTTCCAGCCGTAGCTTGTCCAGCGGTGTCGACCGCGATCAGATCTGTGCGGCCATGGCACGCGCCATCGAGCGCCATGACACTCGCCTCAAGGATGTGACCGTGACCTTGCGAGAGGGGACCACCGAGGTTCACCGGCTGTCGTTTGACATTCGCGCCATCCTGCGCGTGACGGGCTTCAAGGATGCTGTGACGTTTGGCGCCCAGTTCGATGCCGCGGGCATGTTTTATCAGGTTCATCACTGACCCCCCCGAGATCAGCCAAAGACCGCTGAGAGAAGTTTTCCATGCGTGCCTTGTTGCCCTATTTTGAGAATGAACTGACCTCGCTGCGCCGACGCGGTCAGGCGTTTGCGCAGGCCTTCCCCCGAATTGCCGGGCAGCTCCATTGGGGAGCAGATGAGGCGAAGGATCCGCACGTCGAACGCATGATCGAGTCCTTTGCGCTGCTTTCTGCTCGGGTGCACAAGCGGCTGGACGATGATTTTCCCTTGTTCGTCGAGTCCTTGCTGGAGGTGCTGTACCCGCATTACTTGCGCCCCTTTCCTTCCTGTTCGATTGCACAGTTCGACTTGGGCACAGCGGCTGGGCAACTGAGCAAGCCTGCGGTGGTGCCCCGCGGCACCTTGTTGCATGCACGACCTGTCAAGGGTGTGGCCTGCCGCTTTCGCACCAGCCATGATCTGCAGCTGATGCCATTGGATGTGGTGTCTGCCACCTACCGCAACGCGATTGCGGCGCCTGAGGGCACCCGCCTGCCGGCCAGTGTGACATCGGTGCTGTCGCTGTCCCTGTCGCTCACCTCTCCGCAGGTGACTTGGGCGACATTGGGCAACCGAACCTTGCGCATCTATCTGGATGGCGAGCCCTCCCAAGTCAGTGCGCTGCGAGAAGCCCTGTGTCACAAGGTGCGCGCCATCATGGTGGATACCGGCACCTCACGTGTCTGGCAAAGCTTGCCCGAACGCGATGGACACGCCAGCTTGCCGACCTTGGCGGGCTTTGATGAAGCCGAAGCCCTGATCGATGGGGATGCCCGTTCCCATACGGCCTATCGGCTCTTGACCGAATACTTCGCTTTCCCGGAAAAGTTCAACTTCATCGATCTACCGCTTCCTGTTGTGCATGCCCCCCATGGGACCGGTCCGCAAGAGCAAGCTCATGCCACTGGCGCCAAGACCCTGACCTTGCATCTTCTGATGTCAGGTGTGCGAGGCGATTCGGACGAATCAAGGATGCTTGAAGCGGTCCATGCCCGCAACGTGCTGCTGGGGTGCGTGCCGGTGGTCAATCTGTTCAAGCAGCCAGCCGATCCCATCCGGGTCACCCATGCGCGCAGCGCATATCCGGTGGTGGTCGATGCACGTCGCGCGTATGGTTACGAGGTCTATGGCATCGACAAGGTGTTCCGGATCCGTCAGACGCCGCATGGGGAAAGCACGGAAGAGTTCAAGCCTTTCTTCTCTCTGCAGCATGAAGAGTTGCTGGCTGTGGACGATGCCGACGAAGACGCCCTGTCTGCGCCAACCCTGGCGATGCATCGCTCAGCGCGAAGTTCAAAGGATGCAGACGGCGCAAGGGCGGGTGCGGGCGGCAGATACTGGAGCACGCACAGGGACGAGGATGTGGCGGCGGAAAGCCCGGGCTACGAACTGGAGATCTCCATTGTCGATGTCGACTTCGACCCAGCACAACCTCAGACGGATACGCTTTCGCTCACGGTGACGGCCACCAACCGGGAACTGCCGAGCCTGTTGCCCTTTGGCGCGCCCGGCGGTGATCTGTTCATCGAGGGGGGCGGTGTGGCGCGCGAAGTCCGGCTGCTGCGCAAGCCCACGCCGCCGATGCGCTTTGATCGCGGTCGTGGGGCGCTGTGGCGACTGATTTCGCATCTGTCCCTGAACCATTTGTCCCTGTCGGGTGGGGGCATCGACGCGCTCAAGGAAATGCTGCGTCTTTATGACCTGCCGCGCAGCCCCAGCAACCGCCGGCAGATCGACGGGTTGCTGTCGGTGGACTTCCGACCTGCCACAGCCTGGCTCCCGGGGGACCCCTACGCCACCTTTGTGCGCGGCACGGAGATCCGGCTCACGGTGGATGAAGACAGCTTCGTCGGCACCGGCCTGGGCCTGTTTGCCAGCGTGCTGGATCGGTTTTTCGCTTTGTATGTGCATGCCAACAGCTTCACCCAGTTGACGCTGCTGTCGTCACGCACGCAAGAAGAGGTGTTTTCATGCCCCCCGCGCAACGGCGACATGCCATTGGTGTGATCGATCAGCTCCTCGAAGAGCCGCAGCGCTTCGAGTTCTTTCAGGCAGTGCGCTTGTTGGAGCGCTGGCTGGAGGCTGAACCCGCATCGTCGGCCGCTGCCGTGGGTGCGGCCGAACCTGGCTTGTCCAGACTGAACTTCCGCAACTCGCTCTCGCTGTCTTTTCCCGTCAGCGAAATCGAGGCCTTGCAGGTGCATCGCCAGCCTGTTGAGGGCTACGGTGACGGCACGGGCGGTGAAGAAGGCGCCGAACACACGGAACGCACGGAACGGACAGAACGCGAAGGTGCATCCCGTGTCGTCAACCGCATCGACATCACGCCCGCCTTCATGGGGTTGCTGGGGGTCAACGGCACCTTGCCGCTGTTCTACACCGAAATGCTGGCGCAGCGGGAGTTGTACCAGAAGGACCAGGGCGCCCGGTCCTTCATGGATGTCTTCAGCCACCGTGCCGTGATGCTGTTCTATCAGGCGTGGCGCAAGCACCGTCTGCATCTGCAGTACGAGGCGAGCCCTCGTCAGCACTTTCTGGGACAGGTGCTGGCCATTGCCGGCCTGGGCCACAAAGGCATGCGCGATCGCTTGCGCGCACGGGGCCAGGGCGTCAGTGACGAAGCGCTGGCTTACTTTGCGGGTGGCTTGCAAAAGCGGGCGGTCTCGGCCGGTCAGCTGCAGCTGACCTTGCAGCACTATCTGAACGTGCCAGTGAAGGTCGAGCAGTTTGTGGGCCGCTGGTACGCTTTGCCGGAGGCCGGACGCTTTCACCTAGGGCAACGCTCGGGGGCGCTGGGCGGCACGGTGGGCCGGACGGCAGGCGGCATGCTCAATGGCGTGCTGGGCCGCTCCGCCATGCTGGGTGAGCGCGTGTGGCAACGGGATTTGCGCCTGCGCCTGGTCCTGGGGCCTCTGGACCATCGCCGCTTCAGGCGCTTCCTGCCGCATGGAGCGGGTGCCACCGCCTTGAAGGAGTGGCTCACCCTGATGAGCGGCGTGAGCCTGGAGTACGAAGTTCAGTTGTGCCTTCAGCGTGAAGATGTCCAGGGCCTGGCGCTGGATTCGAGCCGGATGGGCAACGTCGGGCGCCTGGGATGGGACACCTTTCTCCAGACGCAACCGGCCAATGAGGACCGGCTCGATGTGGCCTACGACATCCATGCAGCCGCTTGAGCGAACCTCCAAACACAGACATCACAAGAACGCCACGGGAGCCTCACACCATGACGCAGAACCTGAAAACCCTGATTTCCAAGCTCAATGACACGACCCGCCGCGCTGCCGAGCGAGCGGCCAGCCTGTGCATGGCACGGGGACACTATGAAGTGGATCTGGAGCACCTGATGCTCGCGCTGCTGGAGCAACCCCAAGGTGATCTGGTGCAGTTGTGCAAGCGCTTCCATGTGCCCGCGGCCGATCTGCAGCGTGATCTGGAGGCCGAACTCAGCCGCTTCAAGTCCGGGAACAGCCGCACGCCGGTGTTCTCCAGCCATCTGCCGGTGCTGCTGGAGCACGCCTGGCTGATTGCCTCGCTGGATTCGCATACCGCCCGCATCCGGGGCGCGCACCTGGTGCTGGCCATGCTGACGGAGCCCGCCTTGAGCCAACTGGCCCGCCGCTCATCATCGCTTTTCGGGCAGTTCCGGCTCGAGGAGCTCAAACACCGCATGGAAGAGCTGACAGCCGAATCGATGGAGTCGCTGGAGCAGCATGGCCATGCGGGCGTGGGCACCGATGCCGACGGGCGTGCAGAGGATGCTGCCGACGGGGCGGCGCAAAGCCAGCGCACACCGGCCCTGGATCAGTTCACCACCAATCTCACGCAACGTGCCATGGACGGCAAGGTCGATCCGGTGATCGGCCGTGATGCCGAAATACGTCAGGCGATCGACATCCTCATGCGGCGCCGCCAGAACAATCCGATCCTCACGGGCGAAGCAGGGGTGGGCAAGACGGCCGTCGTCGAGGGCCTGGCCTTGCGCATCGCACAGGGCGATGTGCCGCAGCCACTGCAGGGCGTGGCCATCCACGTGCTCGACATGGGCCTGCTGCAGGCGGGGGCGTCGGTCAAGGGCGAGTTCGAAAACCGGCTCAAGAACGTGATCGACGAGGTCAAAAAGAGCCCGTATCCCATCATCCTGTTCATTGACGAGGCCCACACGATGATTGGCGCAGGCGGTCAGGCAGGGCAGAACGACGCGGCCAATCTGCTCAAACCGGCACTGGCACGGGGCGAGTTGCGCACCATTGCGGCCACCACCTGGGGCGAGTACAAGAAGTATTTCGAGAAGGACGCCGCCCTGGCTCGGCGCTTTCAGGTCATCAAGGTCGAAGAGCCGAGCGAGGCTTTGGCCTGCGCGATGCTGCGCGGCATGGCGCCCTTGATGGAAAAGCACTTTGGCGTGCGCCTGTTTGATGAAGCCATTGCCGAGGCGGTGCGATTGTCCGCACGCTACATCAGCGGCAGGCAGTTGCCTGACAAGGCCATCAGTGTGCTGGACACGGCCTGCGCCAAGGTGGCTTTGGGGCAGAGTGCCACGCCAGCGCGCATCGAAGAAGCACGCAAGCACCTGGAGCGGCTCGACGCGGAAGCTGCCGCCTTGCGGCGCGAGGCCGCGGTCGGTGCGCGACATGGCGATCGCCTGGACACCTTGGCGCAGCAGCGTGCAGCCATCGTGTCCAGGCTGAAGTCGGATGAGGAGCGCTGGGCCTTCGAGCAGCAGCTCGTCCATGACATCCGCGATCTGCGCAGCAAGCTGGAGCAACAGGCGGGCGGGCTGGCCAGCGCCGACGTGCAGCGCGGCGCGCAGGTGGACGAGGGCGGGTCATCGCCGGCCAAAGGCCGCAGGACGGAGGCTCCGGTCTATGCAAGCCCGGATCACGAGCTGTTGGCCATGAAGCAGGCCGAACTGGCCGCGCTGCAGGGAGAGGCGCCCCTGGTGCCCATGCAGGTCGATGGCCACGTGGTCGCCGAGATCGTGGCCGCCTGGACGGGCATTCCGCTGGGCAAGATGGTCAAGGACGAAATCCGCACCGTCCGCAATCTGCAGGCCACCTTGCAGGAGCGCGTCATCGGGCAGGACCATGCCCTGGCGGCCATCGCGCAGCGGGTGCGTACGGCGCGCGCCGGGCTGGAGGATCCGAACAAGCCCAAAGGCGTGTTTCTGTTCGTGGGGCCGAGCGGCGTCGGCAAGACGGAAACCGCCCTTGCGCTGGCCGACATCCTCTATGGCGGCGAGCGAAACCTCATCACCATCAACATGAGCGAATACCAGGAGGCACACAGTGTCAGCGGCCTCAAGGGCTCGCCGCCCGGCTATGTCGGGTATGGCGAAGGCGGTGTGCTGACCGAGGCCGTGCGCCGCAAGCCCTACAGCGTGGTGCTGCTCGACGAAGTCGAGAAGGCGCATCCTGACGTGCTGGAGATGTTCTTCCAGGTCTTCGACAAGGGCGTGATGGACGATGCGGAAAGCCGTGAGATCGACTTCCGCAACACGGTGATCATTCTGACGTCCAATGCTGGCTCGCAGGCCATCATGCAGGCCTGCTTCCGGCATGACGAGGACGCAGGCGGTACCGTGATGAAGCCGGTCGATGAGTTGCCCGATGCAGACGAGCTGGCCGAAGCTCTGCGCCCGGTGCTTTACAAGACCTTCAAGCCAGCGTTCATCGGCCGGACCAAGGTGGTGCCTTACTACCCCTTGAGTGACGATGTGCTGGTCAATGTGATCCGCCTGAAGCTGGACCGCATCGCCGCGCGCGTGTCGGCCCATCACCAGGCGGTGCTCGACTATGACAAGGCACTGGTGGAGACGGTGCTCTCCCGCTGCACCGAAGTCGATACCGGCGCGCGCGCCGTCGATCACATCCTCAATGGCAGCCTGCTGCCGGAGATTGCCGACAGCGTCCTGGCCCGCATGGCCGAGGGGCAGGCGCTCAGCCGCATCAAGGTCAGCGCCGGCAAGGATGGGCAGTTCAAGTTCAAGGTGAGCTGACGCCCCGGAGGGGGCGCTCCGTCCTCCGGGGGCCCTCAGTCCGAGAGGATCAGCAGGGCCTCGTCGCGCCAATAGGTGGCTGCCTCGTAGAAGCCCTCCCACACGCAGCCATTGCAGCCGCGGCCGCAGCAGGTCGTCGGTTCGGTGGGTGGGGGGCGCAATGCGACGCCACGTGCGAGGGCCAGAGCCTCCAGGGTGGCGAACATGTGGCGCACCGAGGGCAGATCGGTCAAGGGAAATTCCACGGAATGCCTGCAGGAAGGTGAAGGCTGCCCCCGCCAACGGCGCCTGGACGGTGCAGCAAACCCGCGATGTTAGCGATTCGGCTCGTGGCATAGTCGGCAGGTGCCTTCTCCACATGATTCCTCATCGATGCCCCGGGCCAGTCAGGACGAGCCGGCATCGCCCGCTGCGCCTGCCGACTCGCCTGCCATGCTGGCCATCTATGGCACGCCGGTCACATGGCGGCACCTGATCCTGTCTGCGATCGTGCTGCTGGTGTTGATGGGCGGGCTGTCGGGGGCGGCGGCGTGGTGGGCCTGGCACAACATGGCGGCCCGGGTGGTCCTGAAGGAGCAAATGGCCGATGTCGTGCTGCCGCGCGAGCTGGCGGTCAAGGCGCAGGTGGAGCAGAAGGTCCAGGTCAAGCTGGATGAAAATCTGGCGGTGCGCGTGCCCATACAACAGGACCTGAGCATCCCGCTGGATGGCGACATCCCCATCCAGGTCAGCATCGACACGCAGGTGCCCATAGCCATTGATGTGCCCATCAAGCACACGCTCAAGGTGGATCAGACCATCGACCTGGACACGAAGGTGCGCACCCGCGTGCTGGGTTTCGAGATGAACCTGCCGGTGCAGGCCCGCATCCCCGTCAAGACGGATGTGCCCATCGACCTGACGATTCCGGTGCGCAAGACCTTGCCGGTGGCGCTCGTCACGCAGGCCAAGGTGCGGCTGCATGAGCCTTTGCGAACGCATGTGGACACGGTCATTGAAACGCGTGTGCCGATCAAGGCGGTCTTGGCCCTGCCTGTGACGGCCCCCGTGGCGGCGCGGCTGACCTTCCCCGATCAGCATGTGCAGGCCGGCCTGAACCTCATGGACATCACGGTGCCTTTCGATGCTGTCACCTTGGGGCTCAAGCCCGATCGGCGTTCCGCGGTGGCCGCGGGCCTGTCAGCCCGATCAACGTCATCGGCCCCATCGGCCCCATCGGCCCCGGCATCCGCGCCTGCGGCCAGGTGATCGGCCAGATCAGCACCGGCCCCATGGCAGCCTCCACCTCTTTTGCCGCTTCGCAGCCCACTGGCTGGCGGCGGCCTGTGCGGCTGAGGGCACTGGTGCTGGTCGGGGTGCTCGTGCTGGTGGCATGGCTGGGGGTGGTGGCCGCCTTGGCCTGGTATGTCCATGACGCGTGGGAAGCCCGCTTCGTCATGAGCGATCAGCCCATGCGCCTGCGTTTGCCCGCCGGCACCGTGGCCCACGCGCAGGTGACCTCGCCGGTTCGCACGCATCTGAACCTGCGCCCGACCTTGCGGCTGCCGCTGAATCAGGCGATGGCTGTGCGCATCGTCGAGCCCTTGACGGCGCACGCGGCCATGAAGACGTCGTTGCCTCTGGACACCGTCGTCGAGGTCGACACCATGGTGCCGGTGCGCACCACGGTGGAGATGAAGGTCACCATCAAGTCATGGTTGCCGCGCGTGGCGGTCACGGTGCCTGTGGAGCTCGAATCTGCCCATCCGGATGTCTGTGCCCGTGAAGATGGACATTCCCGTGGACCTCGACCTGGACGTGCATGCCGATCCGCCGCCCCTGCTGCAGGTACCGGTGCGAGGCATGTTCACGCTGAGGCCGCGCGTACAAGGCGACATCCGGGCCATGCTGGAGGCCAGCACGCGTTTTCGGGTGGTGGAGGACATCGAGATGGACGATGTCCGGATTGACCGGGCCGATGTTCGCGTGCCCGTCCAACTGCGCCTGAGAGACCGTCCGTGATCGTGACGGCATGGCTCCGCTTGACGCGATGGCCTGATTGCGTCATGCATCTGACCTGATACCCCGGACTGTCTAGGCGCGAACCCGAGGAATGTGGGGGGAGTGCCCCTCAAACAGGGTGTGCCAAGGCCGTGTGAAACCGCACGACTTGTCGTTTTCGGACCCTGCCGGCGTGTAACTCCTGTATCTCGCTCGGGGTGCTCGGGGGCAAGATAGTGGCCAGGAAGTAACCCGTTTGCCGTATGCAGCTTGCAGGCGGCGCCGGTAGGTCCACAGGAGTCGAACTTTGTCAGGCGTAGCGGTCATTCGAGCGGAAGGCGAGTCGCGGGCGGCCCCCGAGATGGCCGACTTGGTCGATCGGACGATCGCCAAGGGTTTTCCGCTGCTCATGTTCCCCAAGGAACTGGAGGAGCGCTTCCTGAGCGAAGGCGAAGCCAAGCGCTTTCTCATGATGGTGCTGGCCGGCCTGGGCGCCGTGGGCGTCTTCGCCGGCATGATCATCGCCGACTACCTGATGACGCCTGAAGTGTTGCCCACGGCCATGGTCCTGCGCTGGGCGGTGTTCCCGCCGGCCGTCGTCACGGGCCTGTACATCCTGCGCCGCCTGCGCATGCCGCGGGTCAACGAGTGGCTCATCGCGATTGCCGGTGTGGTGGCGGCCGGGCTGCAGGCCGCGATCCTGGTGTCCCATCCCACGGGCTGGTCTGCGGCGCGCATCGTCGAATTCAACATCATCATCGTCTACACCTGCGCGATCGCCCGTTTCTGGCCTGCGGTTGTCGGCGGTGTCGCGGTGGCAGCGATCCACGCTTATCTGGCCACCCTGCTGCCCGACGGCACGGGCATCATCCCCTTCAATGCCACGTTGTTGATGATCACCACGGCGGTGTTCACCCTGTATGGCAATTACAAGCTCGAGCACGACGAGCGCATGGCCTTCCTGCTCGATGCGCGTGAACAGGCGCTCAATGCGGAGTTGAGCCTGGCCCACGAGCGGCTGACCCGCATGGCCACGACGGACACGCTGACCAATGTGGCCAACCGCCGCTACTTCGAAGACTTCGTTGCGGAGTGCTGGACGCGTGCGCAGGCGCAGCAGCGTGTACTGTCGCTGATCATCGTGGACATCGATTACTTCAAGCCTTACAACGACCGCTATGGCCACCAGGCTGGCGACCGTTGCCTCATCGAGGTGGCCAAGGCGCTCAAGGGCTGCATCCGGCGGCCCAACGATCTGGTGGCGCGCTGGGGCGGCGAGGAGTTCGTCGTGGTGCTGATGGATGCCGATGTGGATGCCGCCGCCGCTGCTGCGGAGCGCATCCGCCATGCCGTGGCGCAGATGGCGATGCCGCACGAGGGCTCCTTGTGCGCGCGGCATGTGACGGTCAGCGGCGGGCGGGCGTCGATCCGGCCGGGCACGAACATGGTCGCTTCGCAACTGCTGGAGATGGCCGACGAGGCGCTCTATCGCGCCAAGGCAGCCGGGCGCAACCGGATCTACGCCGGCTACGACCGCAGCGTGGGCGCATCAACGGGCAAGGCACCGCTGTCGCCGACCATGGCGAACACGGCGAGTTTGTTCAAGGCCTCGAACTCATCGGAATGGGCCGCATGATGCTCAAGGAAGAGCCGATCGACTTTCACTTCGACCTGCGCCACCTCCTGGCGTGGCGCCCGCCGAAGCTGCGCTTCGATGACATCGAGGAAGCGCATTTCCGTGCGAGCTGTGCCGAGGCGCGACTGAACCATTTCATCGTCAGCGGCGCGATTGCGCTGATGGCCTTCCTGCTGTTCCTGCTGGCCGATCAACGCATGATCCCGGATGTGTATGAGCTGGCGTTCAAGGTGCGCGTGTACTGGTATTCATCGGCGGCGATGGTGCTGTTCAGCGTTGCCATCTTCTTTCGGCGCTTCGTGCTGCTGCTGCCCTGGGCCTTCCTGGAGTTCATCCTCACGATGACGGGCGTGATGGCCGCCGCCTCGCTCGGGTGGCTGCTGACGCATTCGCACAGTCCGCATGCCGGGCTGTACACCGCGGGCCTGGTGCCCATCGTGGTCTACGGCAATCTGGTGCAGCGGTTCCGTTTCAAGTTTGCGTTTGCGTTCTCCTACATCGTCATCGGCATCAGCATCGCGTGTGCGGCCAGCCGCTATGGCAAGGGGCTGCCCTTCGACATGTTCGACATGCCCCTGGTGCTGCTGGTGACCTTGCTGGCGCACTACACGCTGGTGATGAACTACCGGCTTGAGCTCGAAGAGCGCCGGCGCTTCCAGTGGGCCGTGCGTGCGAGCGATCTGCACAAGAAACTGTCGGCCTCGCGCGCGCAGCTGGATCTGATGTCGCGGCGCGATCCGCTGACGGGCGTGCCCAATCGCCGTCACTTCGATGAATACGTGCGTGAGCAGTGGGACCTGCAGGCCGAGCAGGGCGGGCAGATGGCCTTGCTGCTGATGGACGTGGATCACTTCAAGGCCTTCAACGACCGCTATGGCCACCCGGCCGGAGACCAGTGTCTGCGGCATGTGGCCGAGATCCTGCAAAAAGCCGTGCCGGCCCAGCAGGGCTGTGTGGCGCGCTGGGGTGGCGAGGAGTTCATCGTGGCCTTGCCCGGCATGAATGCGGAGCAGGCGCAGGTGGTAGGGCTGTCCTTGTGCCATGCCGTGCTGTCTTCCGGCTTGCGCCATGAAGGCTCCGACACGGCGCCCAGCGTCACCATCAGCATTGGCGCGGCGGCGGCCTGCCCAGGCAGGGGCGGCGTGACGGTCGATGGGCTGGTGGCCCAGGCGGATGCGGCGCTTTACCGGGCCAAGCGCGAAGGCCGCAACCGCTGCGTGCGTTTCGAGCCGGAAGCGGTGCCGGCCTGAGTGGCCGCCGGGGCCTCGTCTGCGGGGCCCTCATCGATCGCGCTGCGTGTTGACTGGGCCAACACCTCCAGCGCCTCACGGCACCAATCGGCCCAACTGGCCTCGTACATGATGCCGGTCTTGAGGATCAGGTGCTGCAGCCGGGCTTCACGGGCCTGCAGCTTGTCGGGAGGGAAGTCGCGCGCTTCGATGGCCCGGTAGGCTTGCAGCTTGGTGCTGTGCAGCGCCAGCCTTCGGCGGATCTCTTCGTCCAGCCCCAAAGGGCCCATGGCGGCATCGGCGCGCAGGCGGACCATCAACTCGTCACGCAGATCGGGCAGGGCAGCGGGCTCGCGGGCCCAGCGTTCCAGTTCGCTGCGACCCGCCTCCAGCACACGGTAGTTGCGTTTGCGGGTGCGGCCGCCATCGGGTGCCGCCTCGGAGGCGATCCAGCCCGCCTTTTCCATGCGCGCAAGCTCCCGGTAGATCTGCTGGTGCGTGGCGTGCCAGAAGAAGCCGATGGACTTGTCGAAGCGGCGCGCGAGGTCGTAGCCGGAGGACGATTTCTCCATCAGGGACGTCATCAGGGCGTGGGCGAGGGACATGGGCGCCTAGTCTAGGGCTTGTGCAGCGCAATATGCAACCAGTTGCATAAAACAGAACCTTCTTCTAAGATGTGCTCATGCAACTGGTTGCATAGCTCTGGCGGCCTCCACTGCCCGCGCTGCACCTGCGTTTTCACCCCACGAGAGAGACATCCCATGAGCGCCTATCCCCACCTGCTGGCACCGCTGGACCTTGGCTTCACCACCCTGCGCAACCGCGTCCTGATGGGCTCGATGCACCTGGGGCTGGAAGAGGCGCCCAACGGTTTTGCGCGCATGGCCGCCTTCTATGCGGAACGTGCGGCAGGGGGCGTGGGCCTGATCGTGACGGGCGGCATTGCGCCCAATGATGCGGGCCGTGCCTACATGGGCGCCGCCAAGCTGACCACGCTGGAAGAGGTCGAGCAGCACAAGCCGGTGACGCAGGCCGTGCACGAAGCCGGCGGCAAGATCGCCATGCAAATCCTGCACACGGGCCGCTATGCCTTCCATCCTGGCCTGGTGGGCCCGAGCCCCATCAAGGCACCCATCTCGCCCCTGCCGCCGCATGAGCTGAGCGCCGCCGAGATCGAGCAGACCATCGAGGACTACGCCCACTGCGCCGCCATGGCCCAGAAGGCCGGCTATGACGGCGTGGAGGTGATGGGCTCCGAGGGCTACCTGATCAACCAGTTCATCGCGGCCTGCACCAACCAGCGCACGGACGAATGGGGCGGCTCTTACGAAAACCGCATGCGCTTCCCGGTGGAGATCGTCAAGCGCGTGCGAGAGCGCGTGGGCCCGAACTTCATCATCATCTACCGCTTGTCCATGCTGGACTTGGTCGAGGGTGGTTCCAGCTTCGACGAGATCGTGCAACTGGGCGTGGCCATCGAGGCGGCCGGTGCCACGATCATCAACACCGGCATCGGCTGGCACGAGGCGCGCATCCCGACGATTGCCACCAGCGTGCCGCGCGCGGCCTTCGCCTGGGTGACGCAGCAGATGAAGGGCAAGGTCAAGATCCCGCTGGTCACGACCAACCGCATCAACACGCCCGAAGTGGGCGAACAGATCCTGGCCGATGGGCAGGCCGACATGGTCTCGATGGCGCGCCCGTTGCTGGCCGATCCGGCCTTCGTGAACAAGGCGGCGGCCAACAAAGCCGATGAGATCAACACCTGCATCGGCTGCAACCAGGCCTGCCTGGACCACATCTTCAGCGGCAAGATCACCTCCTGCCTGGTCAACCCGCGTGCCTGCCACGAGACCGAGATCCACATCGTGCCCACCGCGAAGAAGAAGCGCGTGGCCGTGGTGGGCGCCGGCCCCGCCGGTCTGGCCGCTGCCACCACCGCCGCACAGCGCGGCCACGATGTCACCCTGTTCGAAGCCGACAAGGACCTGGGCGGCCAGTTCAACATCGCCAAGCAGATCCCCGGCAAGGAAGAGTTCTATGAGACGCTGCGCTACTTCCGCAAGCAGATCGAGCTCACTGGCGTGAACGCCCGCTACAACACCCGCGTGACGGCCGATGAGCTGCTCAAGGGCCAGTTCGACGAAGTGATCCTCGCCACGGGGGTGATGCCGCGCACGCCGGCCATCGATGGGGTGGATCATCCGAAGGTGCTGAGCTACCTGGATGTGCTGCGCGACAAGAAGCCCGTGGGCAAGACCGTGGCCGTGATCGGTGCGGGCGGCATCGGCTTCGACGTGGCCGAGTACCTCACGCACGAAGGCGAGAGCCCTTCGCTGAACCTGCAGAAGTTCAATGAGGAGTGGGGGATCGCTTCGACCACCGAACACCGTGGCGGCTTGGCCAAGCCTCATCTGCCCAAGCCGCCCCGCCAGATCTACCTGCTGCAGCGCAAGACCAGCAAGGTGGGCGACGGCCTGGGCAAGACCACGGGCTGGATCCACCGCACCTCGCTGAAGAACCGCAATGTGGAGATGATCGCGGGTGCCAGCTACACCAAGATCGACGATGCCGGCCTGCACATCAACGTGGGCGGCAAGGACGTGGTGCTGCCGGTGGACAACGTGGTGCTGTGCGCCGGTCAGGAGCCGTTCCGCGCGCTGCAGGCCGAGCTGGAAGCCCAGGGCCGGAAGGTGACGCTGATCGGCGGCGCCGACGTGGCCGCCGAGCTGGATGCCAAGCGCGCCATCAAGCAGGGCACGGAAGTGGCTGCGGCGCTGTGACCGTGCCACCTTGCCTGAGCCATCACCCAAGGAGCATCCGACATGAGTGAAACCAGCACGCCGCCCGCCCTCGAAGCCCTGCAGATCACGCTGGCCGATCACGTCGCCATCGTCAAGCTGAACCGGCCGGACAAGGCCAATGCCATGAACTGGGCCATGTGGCAGGACATCCGCACCGCCATGCAGTGGGTGGACCGCACGCCCGAGGCCCGCGTGGCCATCATCGAGGGCGAAGGCAGGCACTTCACTTCTGGCATTGATCTCACGATGATGATGGGGCTGCAGGCCCAGATCCAGGACGATTGCGATGGCCGCAGCCGCGAGAAGCTGCGCCAGCTGGTGCTGGAGTTGCAGGACACGCTCTCCAGCATCGAGCGCTGTCGCAAGCCGGTGCTGGCCGCGATCCACGGTGGCTGCGTGGGAGGCGGGGTCGATCTGATCAGTTGCACCGACATGCGCTACTGCTCGGCCGACGCCTACTTCACCATCAAGGAGATCGACATCGGCATGGTGGCCGATGTCGGTACCTTGCAGCGCCTGCCCAAGCTGCTGGGCAACCAGGGCATCGTGCGCGAGCTGGCCTTCACGGGCCGCAAGGTTCTGGCCGAGGAGGCGCAGCGCATCGGCCTGGTCAACCAGGTGTACGAGACGCGTGAGGCCTTGCAGGCTGGTGTGCGCGAGATGGCCGCGCTGATCGCGTCCAAGTCGCCGCTGTCGATCCGTGGCACCAAGGAAATGCTCAACTACACGCGGGACCACTCGGTGGCCGATGGCCTGAACTACATCGCGACGTGGAATGCGGCGATGCTGATGTCGTCGGATCTGGCGGCCGCGATGATGGCCGGGATGGCCAAGCAGACGCCGACGTTCAAGGATTGAGCGCGGCAGCCTTTTGACCGAGGCTACGGGTTGACGGCGTCCGACGAGTCGGCGTCGTCTTCTTCAGAGGGTGTGTCGGCGGTGCTGCTCAGGCCCGAGCGCACGCCGGTGGGCGTCAGCCCCGTCCAGCGCCGCACGGCGCGATGCATGGAGCTCACCTCCGCATAGGCGGCGCGGTGCGCTACTTCGTGCAGCGGCAGGCTGGTGTGGCGCAATTCGTGCAGCACCCGTTCCTTGCGCACCTGCTCGACCAGGTCCTTGAAGTTCAGGCCTTGTTCGGCCAGGCGGCGTTGCAACTGGCGGCCGGTCAGGCCCAGGGCGTCTTCCAGATCGGGGCCGAGCTTGTCCAGCAGCGGCAGCTCACCTTGCTGCAGGCGCCAGCCGATGTGCTGGCGCAGCACGCTGATGAGCTGGGTCTGGTCGCGGCCCAGGGCGGCCCATTGCTGCGCCGTCATGGCCGACATCAGCTGATGCAGGGCCGGGTCGGCATTGGGGTTGGGCAACTGCAGCCAGTTGGCGGGCACGCGCTCGCCGGCACGTGCGGCATTGAACTCGATGGGGCCGCCCACATACGCCAGCAGCGGCGCCGGGTCGGCCGGCGGAGGGCAGGGCAGCCAGGTCATCAAGGGGTTCAGGCGCCGGCCGCTGACCCAGCGCGCGAAGGCCAGTCGCGACACCATCGTGAAGGTCCACAACAGGGTGTCGCGGGGCACATCGCCCAGCGTCTCCATGTGGCTTTCCATGACGTCGCCCTTGAGCCGATGCTCGGCGCGCACCTGCGTGCACACGAGCGACTGCACGCGTTCGAACAGGGCCAGGCCGTCCTGCAGATCGGTGCAGCTGGTCAGCGCATAGCCCAGGCTGCCCATGTTGGCCGGCCGCATCTGCTGGCCGATGGTCAGGCCGATGTCGGGGTCCTGGCACAGGCGGGCGGTCAGGTGCAAGGCCTCGGTGAGCTGCCGCGCCGTCACCCAGCGGGGGCTCTGGTCGCTGTCTGCCTCCGGCAGGCCCAGGGCCTGGAGCACTGGCTGCGCGTCCATGTCCATGGCGCGCAGGTGGTCGGCCACCAGCCTGGCATAGCTGGCGCTGAAACCGACAGGGGCGACGGACAGGTCGTTCATCGAGGGCGGATGGTAGGGCACGGCACCTGGCAGAGCAGGCGCCACTCAGGGAAAACGCGCAGAGGGATGACACCGGCTCAACCGGTCAGGCGCCTGCGGTCAATCGGACGGATTCTCTCGCCAATGACAGGCGCACGGCATTGCGACAGAGTATGAGGCATGAAACTGTCCCTCATTTCTGACCAGGAACGCCAGCACGTCGGCTCGGACGCCACGCCGGCCGTGCGCCACATGAAAGACCTGCCCGGGCCGCGCCCTTTGCCGTTGCTGGGCAATGCACTGCAGGTGCGCCTGAACCGCATGCACCAGGACATGGAGAAGTGGTCCGGACAGTACGGGCCGATGTTCCAGGTGCACCTGGGCCGCGAGCCGGTGCTGGTGCTGTCGGATCACTCGGTGATCGCCGGTGTGCTGCGCGATCGGCCGGAGAGCTTTCGCCGCCCTTCGCGCATGCAGGAGATCATCTCGGAGATGGGCATCGCCGATGGCGTGTTCGTGGCCGAAGGCGAGCACTGGGCCCGCCAACGCCGGATGATCATGGCCAGCTTCGCGCCGGGCCATGTGCGCGCCTACTTTCCCGCCTTGCTCAACGTGGCCGGCCGGCTCAAGCGGCGTTGGCTGATCGCCAGCGACATCTCGCGCCCGGTGGATCTGCAATCCGACCTGATGCGCTTCACGGTGGATGTGATCTCGGGCCTGGCCTTCGGGGTGGACGTCAACACCTTGTCCTCCAATGACGACGTGATCCAGCAGCATCTGGACAAGGTCTTGCCCACCGTCTGGCGGCGCACGCATGCCATCGTGCCGTACTGGCGCCTCTTCAAACTGCCGCGCGATCGCGCGATGGAGCGCAGCGTGGGCGAAGTCAACAAGGCCATCCGCGATTTCATGGCCCAGGCCCGCGAACGCCTGAAGGACCCGGCCCGTCGCGCCGCGCCACAGAACCTGCTGGAAGCCATGATCGTGGCAGCCGACCAGCCTGACAGCGGCATGACCGACGAGGACGTGGTGGGCAATGTGTTCACCATGCTGCTGGCCGGCGAGGACACCACCGCCACCAGCATCTCGTGGATGCTGTACCTGCTCAGCCGCAACCCGAAGGCGATGGAGCGGGTGCGTGACGAGGTCGATCAGGTGCTCGGCAAGCCGATGGAGACGTGGACGCCCGAAGACATGGGGCGCCTGGATTACCTGGAGGCCTGCATCCACGAGAGCATGCGCATCAAGCCGGTGGGCCCGTTCAATGTGGTCGAGACCCTGCGTGATGTGGAGATCCAGGGCGTGCTGGTGCCCAAGGGCACTTCGGTGGTGGGCCTCATGCGCCAGGATGGCATGAACGACGAGCTCTTCCCGGATGCCGGCCGCTTCATGCCGGAGCGCTGGCTGCCGGGTGAAGGTGCGGGCATGCAGGCCGATCACGCCAAGCGGGTGTCCATGCCTTTCGGTGCGGGCCCGCGCATCTGCCCGGGACGCTATCTGGCCATCATGGAAATCAAGCTGGCCGTGGCGATGCTGTTCCAGCACTTCGGCATCGTCGCGCTCGATACGCCCGATGGCAACGAGGCGCAGGAGCACATGTCCTTCACGATGACGCCGGTGGGCCTGAGCATGACGATCCGTGAGCGCAAGCACGGGCCGGCGGTGAGGCAGGCTTCGGCGGCTTGAGGCTGACCGCTGCACCTTGGGGGGCAACGTGGCGGCTGGCTCAGCCTTCGTGAGTCAGCCAGTGTTCAAGCAGCCGCCACGCCGCAGGCAACGCGGCGTTCAGCTCGGGTGACATCGGGGCGCCCAGCTCCCATTGCCGGCCAGCCATGCTGAGCAGGTGCGTGGGCGGCGGATCCTCTCCCCACAAGCTGCGGTAGAGCGCCAGCAATTGCGCGGGCGAGCTGGCGTGGCTCCGCACGGCAGCCAGCGCGGCATCGGCTGATACGGCTTGCATCGCCGGCGCATCATGGCCTTGCGCCGACGCGTCCACGATCAGCACGCGCGAGCGGCCGCGCAGGTCATCGGCGTGCTCCACCATCAGTTGCAAGTCGCACAGCAACTCGACGCGCTGCTGCACATCGGCGCTCTGCTGCGCCAGCCAGGCTTCCAGTTGCTGTGCCAGCACGGGCCCGAAGGCATCGTCCCCCCGCCCTGGATTGCCGACCGCCAGCACCAGACATGGCGCGCGCGTGGCCGCCGAGGGTTCCATCAAACCACTCATGGCCAATTGCTGGCGCTCAAGAGGCAGCTCAGGGCGCTCGACGCGGCCATCGTCGTGCTTGAGCAGCAGGTCGATCGGTGCCCCCGATGCATCCAGCAACTCCACGCGCAAGGGCATCTTTCCCACCGCATGCGTGGCACACGACAGGCAGGGGTCATACGCCCGCACGGCCACCTCGATGTGGTTGAGCAGGCCCTCGCTCAGCTCGCGTCCATCGAAGTAGGTGGCGGCCACCTGCCGCACGGCTTCGTTCATCGCCGTGTTGTTGTGGGTGGTGGAGACGATGAGGTTGGCGTAGCTGACCAAGTCGTCCTCGCCGATGCGGTAGTGGTGGATCAGGGTGCCGCGCGGTGCTTCGATGACGCCGATGCCCTCGCGCAGCGGTGTGCCGGTGGCCATGAGGTCGTTGCCGATGATGTCCGGGTCCTTGAGCAGGCGCTCGATGGTTTCGGCGGCATGCAGCATGTCGATCATGCGCGCCCAGTGCTGCGCCAGCGAGGCGCTCACGGGCCGGCCGTGGTTCCAGGCTTTGAAGGCCTCACGCGCGGCTTCGGCGCGGGGCGTGTCCAGGTAGCTGGCGTTGTTGATGCGGGCGAGCGGCCCCACGCGGTACCAGCCCTTGTCCGGCCCCATGGCGCGCACGAAGGGGAATTTCATGTAGGTCCACGGCTTGACCTCTTCGCCCAGCAGTTGGCTGTAATCGTGCACGTCTACCTGGTCTCGCACATGCACGCCGTGTTCGTCGCTGATGCGCAGGGCGCCGCCATACAGATCGCCCGCGCCATCGGGCCGCACCAGCGACATGAACATCGACGGGAAATCGGCGAAGCGTCCGTGTTCGGGCTGGCCGGCCAGGAAAAGGTCGCGCGCCAGAGCCATGGCCTGGGCGCACCAGTCGATGATCTGCGGGATGTCGGCCAGCATGGCCTCGCGGTCTTCGCGTGAGAGGGGCTTGTTGAAGCCGCCGGGGATCGAGCCGGTGCCATGCACGCGCTTGCCCGTCAGCAGCCGGATCACCTCCTGCCCGTACTTGCGGATGCGGATGCCTTGCAGGCCCAGCTCGCGGCGATCCTGCAGCACGCCGACGATGTTGCGATGCGCCACGGCGTCGTCGAAGCCGAACAGCAGATCGGGGGAGGCCAGGTGAAAGAAGTGCAAAGCGTTGGACTGCAGCACCTGCGCGTGGTGCAGCAGGCGGCGCAGCTTGTCGGCCGTGGGCGTGGGCGCGGCGCGTCCGATCACAAAGGCATCGCAGGCCTTGCTGGCGGCCAGCAGGTGACTGACCGGGCAGATGCCGCACAGGCGCTGCACCAGCGTCGGCACCTCCCAGTATGGGCGGCCCTGGATGAAACGCTCGAAGCCTCGAAACTCGACGATGTGCAGCCGGGCCTGCCTGACCTTGCGGTGTTCATCGAGCAACAGCGTGACTTTGCCGTGTCCCTCGACCCGGCTGATGGGCTCGATGGCCACGCGGGTCAGGCCTTGCGGGTCATTGGCGGTTTCGAGGGGGCGGGGGCTGCTCATGGTGTGCGGGGTGTCGGATGAAGGCGGAGGCTCAATCGAAGCGCCGGGCCGGCTCGGGGATCATCGGCGCACGCCCTTGCAGGTGCGCCATGATCAGTTCCTTGAAGGCTTCAGCGGGGGGCGGGCAGCCAGCCAGCGTGTAGTCCACCCGCACCACTTCGTGCACAGGCAGCACCTTGTCCAGCAGCGGCGGCAGTTCGGGATCCTGCGGCACCTGCGGTGCATGCAGATCGGCACCCAGGTAGGCCTCGGCCACCAGCTCGGCCACGGGGATGCCGTTGCGCAGCGCCGGAACCCCCCCATACATCGCGCAGGCCCCCACGGCCACGAGCACCTTGCACCGCGCGCGAAACTGGCGCAGCACCTCGACGTTCTCGCGGTTGCACAAGCCGCCTTCGATCAGGCCGATGTCCACGCCCTCTTCGCTGACTTCCTTGATGTCGGTGAAGGGGCTGCGATCGAAGTCGATGTGGTCGATCAAATCAGCAAGGGCTTCGTCCATGTCCAGGAAGGACATGTGGCAGCCGAAGCAGCCGGCCAGCGAGCAGGTGGCAATGCGCAGCTTGCCCATCAGGTGTCCTCCGGTGCCTGTGCGATGTCGGCATGGTCATAGTGACGCTGGCCGATGGGGATGACAAAGCCCTTGCGTTTGGGCAGCAGCGCGCCCACCGGGCAGATGGACACGGCGCGGTCGGTGGCGGCGATGCCGCTGTCCTTCAACAGGCCGCTGGGGCTGTTGACCAGCAGTTCGGTTTTGGCGCCGCGCCCGCCGATGGCAAACACCTGCTTGCCATCGACCTCACGGCTGGCGCGCACGCACAGCTCGCACAGCACGCAGCGGCTGCGGTCGAGCATCACGTCGGGGTGGGAAGCGTCCACCGCATGCACGGGGTAGGCGTGGACGAAATGCGTGTCTTGCATGCCCAGGTGATAGCCCAGCGCCTGCAGATGACAGTTGCCGCTGCGCTCGCAGAACGGGCAATGGTGGTTGCCTTCGACGAACAGCATCTGAATGAGGCGCTGGCGATCGGCATTGATCTCGGGCGTCTCGGATGACACCACCATGCCTTCGGCGGCCGGCATCGTGCACGAGGCCACCGTGCGCCCGTGGATGCGCACGCTGCAGACCTTGCAACTGCCCACCGGATCGAAATCCGCGTGGTGGCACAGGTGCGGGATGTAGACACCCGGCGGCGGTGGCCGCCTGCATGATGGTCTGACCAGGGGTGAAGGGAATGGCCCGGCCATCGAGTTCGAAGGAGGCCGATGCCGGTGTATGGCTCATGATGTTTCCTCGGTGGCCTGCCCGGTGTGCCGCGATGTCGGTCCAGGCAGCCTGCGCATGTCCACCGTGGCCGCGTCCAGATCGAAGGCTTGAGGCTCAGGCACCAGTCGGCCTTGCACGCTGGCCGGGAAGTGGCTGAGCACATCCATCAAGGGATGCGGCGCCGTCTGGCCCAAACCGCAATGGCTGGCACGCTGCATGAGCGCGGCCGTCTCGCGCAGGCGGTCGATGTCGCGCTGGCTGGCATGGCCCTGGGCCAGCCGGTCGGCCGTCTCCACCAACTGTCCGCATCCCACGCGGCAAGGTGTGCAAAAGCCGCACGATTCATGGGCGAAGAAGTGCGTGTATTGCCGGGCCGCCTCCAGCATGTCGCGCGTGTGGTTGAACACGGTGAACGCACCGCCCGTGGCCAGGTCCTCGAAGCTGATCTGCCGGTTCAACTGGCTGGCATCGATGAGCCGGCCCGAGGGGCCGCCGATCAGCACGGCCTGCACGTCGGTGGCGCCGCAGTCAGCCAGGACCTGGGCGATGGTGATGCCCCAGGGCACTTCGTACAGACCCGGCTGGGCCACGTCGCCGGCCACGCTGAGGATGCGCGTGCCCGGTGAGGTGGGCGTGCCGTGCGCACGAAACCAGTCCGGTCCCTGTACGGCGATCTGCGCGGCCTGCACGAAGGTTTCCACGTTGTTGTTGACGGTGGGCACGCCCAGGTAGCCCCGGTCCACCGGGAAGGGCGGACGCGTGCGTGGGATGCCCCGCTTGCCCTCGACCGATTCGATCAGCGCGGTCTCTTCACCGCACACATAGGCGCCCGCACCCAGGTGCAGCGCGATGTCGAAGGCCTGGCCGGTGCCGCGCACATCCTCCCCGAGCAGGCCCTGCGCACGCCGTCGCGACAGCACGGCCTGAAGGTGTGGCGCCATGAAGGCGTATTCGCCGCGCAGGTACACGAACCCCTGTTGCGCACCGACGGTAAGAGCGGCCAGCGTCATGCCCTCCAACATTTCGTCGGCCCAGGCCATGAGCAGCAGCCGATCCTTGAAGGTGCCCGGCTCGCCTTCGTCGGCGTTGCAGGTGATCGCGCGCGGGCCGGGCGCCTGTCTGCATGCCGCCCATTTCTGCCAGGTGGCAAAGCCTGCGCCGCCGCGCCCGCGCAAGCCTGCATCGCGCAGCATGGCGAGGATGCGGTCGGCACCCTGGGTGCGCCACACGTCCACCGCCTGGCCTGCCGCAACGGGATGGCTCAGGGTCGGGCCGCGTCGCCACACGGGGTTGCCGACCTCGAACAACTGCTCGGGCCATTGGTCCAGCGGCACGCCTTGAAGGATCAGGTCGGCGATGGTGTCGATGCGGCCCGCATCCAGCCGGGTCAGCGGGCGGTCATGGATGAGCCCGGCCGGCCCCTGATCGCACAGGCCGGTGCAGGATGTGCGATGCACGGAGACCAGGCCATCAGCCCGTGTGTGGCCTTCTTCGATCTGCAGCCGGCGGCACAGTTGCTGCAACAGGGCTTCGCTGCCCTGCATGCGGTCGGTGACGCTGTCGGCCAGGTAGAGGGTGTAGCGGCCGCGTGGTGCATCGCTCAGGAAGTGATAGAAGCCGATCACGCGGCGCACATCGGTGTAGCTCAAGCCCCATTGCTGCACCAGGGCCTGCACGGCGAAGCCGGGCACGTGGTGCCACCGGGCCTGGATTTGCCGCAGCACCTGCAGCAGCGAGCCGGCGCCCGGCTCATGGGCAGCCAGGATGCAGGCGAGGTCGTGGTCGTCGGTGGCGTCACTCATGTCACTCATGTCACTCGTGGGCCGTTCAGCGGCTGCTGCAAAGAAGTGGCGAGGCCATCCAGTATCCAACGAATGGCAGGGCGGCAACCTGCCCCGGTCTGAGCCACGTCAATGCGCCTGCCGCCCGGCGTTCAGGCGATGCCGGGCCACCCAGGCCTGTCCGAGCGACAAGGCGCCATCCCCGCATGGAAACTGGGTCGGCCGCCACACCTTCAAGCCTCGGCCCTGCAGACGCGTCCACAGGTGTTCGTCCAGCACGGCGTTGGACAGGGCTTGGCCGCACAACACCACCGTGCGCAGGCCATGCTGTTCGCTGGCCTGCATCACCCAGTTGGCCAGTCCATCCACGAGCGTGGCATGGAAGACGGCGGCCAGGCGGGCCTGCACCGCCTCGCTGCTGGGCCCGGGATGGGGGCGCGTCTGAGCCGCCAGCCAGCGCAGCAGCGGCCGCCAGTCCAGCGTGAGATCGGCTTGCACCGGGCAGCCGTCGGGCAGGGGGGCCGCCGGGCCGTGTCCGTCGTCATGTTGCAGGGCCAGGCTTTCCAGCCGCAGTCGGGCTTCATCGGGCTGGTCCACCGCCAGCCGGGGGGACAGCACATCGAGCATCCCCGCGGCGGCGTCCAGCAGTCGGCACAAGCTGGTGGTCTGGGCCATGTGCGGATGCGGTTTCTCCAGCCAGTTGGCCAGCGCACGGCATTGCGGGTGCCGTCCGAACCGAGGCTCGATCTCGTCTTGCAACCCGAATTGCCCCAGCACCGCGGCTGCCAGCCGCCAGGGTTCACGCGCGGCATCGTCCCCACCGGGCAAGGGCATGGGCACCAGGTGGCCCAGACGCACCGATTGCCCACCGTCGACACGCAGCAACTCCCCGCCCCAGGATGTGCCGTCCATGCCCAGGCCGGGCGTGTCCAGCACCAGCCCCAGCACGGGCCTGTGCGCCTCTTTCGCTTCGGCGTGCTCGGCCAGCACCGCCGCCACGTGGGCATGGTGGTGCTGCACCTGGACGACAGGCAGCGGATCGATCCCTGATGACGCAGAGGCCCGTGTGTGGCTGAGATGCGCGGCCAGGATGGAGCTGAAGTGATCGGGATGCAGGTCGCACGCCAGGGCGTCGGGCTGCGTGTTGACCCAGCCAGGCCACAGATCGGCCAGCCGGGCATAGCCCAGCCGCGTCTCCACCGCATCCAGATTGCCGATGTAGGGAGATACCAGCGCGCGCTCGCCTTGCGCGATGCAAAGCGTGGCCTCGTGCGGGCCGCCCAGCGCCAAGATGGACGGCAGGGCCCCTGACCCCATGGCATCCGGGGCCGGCATGGCGATGGGCGCCGGCGCGTGGCCCCGGCCTCGACGCACAAAGCAGGCCGTGCCGTCTGCCCGAACCCGCAGCACGGAGTCATCGTTGCGGGCGAGCACATCGCGGTCGTGCATCAGCCAGGCATCGGCCATGCCGGCCAGCTCCAACAGCGCGGTGTCGTTGTCCAAGACCCTGGGCGCCCCCGCCGCATGGGCGCTGGTCATCACCAGCACGCACTCGTTGGGCGCCTCCCGGGCGTCGACGCCAGCGTGCGGCCCCATCGCCTCGTGGAACAGCAGATCATGGATGGGAGTGGTCGGCAGCATGACCCCCAGGTACGCCAGCCCCGGCGCCACCCCGGCCAGCTCCGCCCGGGCGCGCGCCGTCTGGCGCAGCAGCACGATGGGCCGCTCGGGCGCCTGCAGCCAACGTCTTTCGGCCTCGCCGAGCTCTGCCCAGGGCGCGACCGACGCCAGGTTCGCCATGATCGTGGCCAGGGGTTGGGTTTCGTGGTGCTTGTGACGGCGCAGGCGTTGGAGCACGGCAGGCTGGCGCGCATCGCCGCACAGGTGAAAGCCTCCCATCCCCTTGATGGCCAGCAGACCACCTTCACGCAGGATGCGCAGCGCCCCGGCCATCGGCGCATGGGTGTCCAGGCTGCCATCCACCCGGCGCAGCCACAACTGCGGGCCGCAGGCAGGGCAGGCATTGAGCTGGTGATGAAAGCGCCGGTCTTGCGGATCGTTGAACTCGTCTTCGCACGCCTGGCACATGGCAAAGCGGCTCATGCTGGTGTGGGCGCGGCTGTACGGCAGATTGCGCGTGATGGTGTAGCGCGGCCCGCATTGGGGACAGGTGGCAAAGGGATAGCGCCAGCGCCGGTTGCCGGGGGTGAACACATCGGCCAGGCAGCGGCCGCAGGGGCCCAGATCGGTGCCGATGACCGTGCCGCGTGGCAGGGCCGCATCGCTCCCCGCGGTGCCCTCGGCGGCTCTCGGGCTGGCGGGCGCCGCTGCAGCAGCCTCATCGCCTGCGCCTGTGGAGATCACCTCCACCTGTTCGACGCGCGCGGGCAAAGGGGCCTGCCACAGACGCGCCTGAAGCGCATCGAGCCCCCCAGGCTCCCCATGCAGATCGATCTCCACACCGGAGCCTGTGTTGCGCACCCACCCGACCACGCCCAGCGAGGTGGCCTGCTGCCAGACCCAGGGACGAAAGCCCACCCCCTGGACCTGCCCTTGGACGGCTAGGCGGCGATGCATGGGCAGCAATGGCGCGCGGCCTGGAACCCGGATGTCCTGTGGAGCATGTCGGCCCTTCTCGGTCGTTCATGAACGGAAACACGCCTGCCTATTCTGGTGGGATCCGGCCCTCCAGGGCAATGCCTGAAGCGGGCCTGAAATGCGAATGCGCCACCCTGGGCTTGACAGGGCTGTTCGATTGACGCTTCCCGCACCCCTGGGAAGACTGACAGAAGCGCTGAACAGCCCCTTTGCCCGGGCCACCGGGGCATCCCCATGAACGCCTCATTCTTCCGTCAACTCGTCGAGCGGCTGCCGGACGCCTTCATCCTCACCACCGAAGACGGCATCGTGAAGTACTGGAGCGAAGGTGCGCGCCAGCTTTTTCCTATGCCCCCGACGAGACCCTGGGGCACCATCTGGCGGAATTGATCCACCCCGGCGAGGCCGTTTCCCTGGAGGCCGTCAAGGAAGAGCACGAGGATGCGCTCACGGTGTTGTGCCGTCGCCGCGATGGCGTGCTGATCTATGCCACCTGCAAGGTCAGCGAAGTGACGCTCGATGACGGCCGCGCCCGGGGTCTGCTGCATTGTTATGCCGACGTCACCCGCACCCAGGTCCAGTTCCAGGCCAGCCTGCTGTCGGCGCGCTTTCGCGAATTGCTGGAGACCACGCCCGACGCGGTGGTCATCATCAACGCTTCCGGACACATCGTGTTTTCCAACACGCAGGCCGAATCCATGTTCGGCTACGAGCGCGCGGAGATGCTGGGGCAGCCCATCGAGGTGCTGATGCCGCTGCGCTACCGCGGCACGCATGTGCACAACCGCCTGCATTATTTCGATGCGCCACGCATCCGCTCCATGGGGGCGGGCCTCGATCTGCGGGCAAGGCGCCAGAACGGCGAAGAATTCCCGGTGGAGATCAGCCTGAGTCCCTTGCGCACCGAATTCGGCGTGATGGGCATGAGCGCGATCCGCGATGTCTCCGACCGCCGCCGCATCGAGCAGATCCTCAAGGAAAAGAACGTCGAGCTGGAGCGGGCCAACCTGGCCAAGGATCGCTTCCTGGCCACCATGAGCCATGAACTGCGCACGCCGCTCAACGCCATCCTGGGCTTCACGAGCCTGCTGCTGATGAAGCTGCCCGGCCCGCTCACGCAGGATCAGGAAAAGCAGTTGCAATCGGTGCAAAGCAGCGGCCGGCATCTGCTCTCGCTCATCAACGACCTGCTGGATCTGGCCAAGATCGATTCGGGCAACGTCAGCCTGTCTCTGGAGCCGGTCATCTGGCAGAACGAGGTGCGCGAGGTGGTGGATGCCTTGCGGCCCGTGGCCCAGAGCAAGAGCCTGAGCATGGACCTGTCCTTGCCCGAAGAAGAACTGGTCTCCAACATGGATCGCCGCTTGCTGCGCCAGGTTCTCATGAACCTGATCAGCAATGCCGTGAAGTACACGCCACAGGGCGGCGTCAAGGTCAGCCTGTCCCGCCAAGGCGAGGTGGGCGGCTCCACCTTGCACGTGTGCGTGGAGGACACAGGTGTGGGCGTGAGCGCCGAAGACCAGGCGCGCTTGTTCCAGCCCTTTTCTCGCGTGGGCGATTGGGCCGGCGAGAAGCCCGAAGGTACCGGCCTGGGCCTGCACCTGAGCCAGCGCTTCATGGAACTGCTCGGCGGGCACATCGAAGTCAGCAGCACCCCGGGTGTGGGCAGCCGCTTCACATTGGTCTTTCCGCATCTGGGAGGCGCCGATGCGCACGCACGTACTGGTGATTGAAGACAACGCCATCAACCTGGAGTTGCTGGTGTATGCGCTCAAGGCCTTCGGGCATGAGGTGCAGTCGGCGACGTCGGGCATCACGGGCCTGGAGATGGCGCAACGCGATCCGCCTGCCTTGATCCTGTGCGACATCCAGATGCCGGGCATGGACGGCTATCAGTTCGCCAAGACGGTGAAGACGGACCCGGCCTTGGAGAAAGTACCGCTGGTGGGTGTCTCCGCTCTGGCCATGGTGGGTGACCGCGACAAGGCCATGCTCGCCGGCTTCGACGACTACCTGGCCAAGCCCGTGGACTTCGAAGCCCTGCAGCAGACCCTGGCGCGCTTTGGCATCGTGCCGGGCCAGACCTGCCCGCGGGAAAACGGGCCGGTGTCCGAGTTGGCCGACGGGGTGGTGCGGCCGGCATCGAGCCGGCCTGAGAAGATCCTCGTCGTGGATGATGTCAGCTGGAACCTCGACATCAAGAAGTGCCTGCTCGAGCCCTTGGGTTTCCATGTTCTGACGGCCTTCGACATGGAGACGGCGCTGTCGCTGGCGCGTGCCCATCGGCCGGCCTTGATCATCTCGGACGTGGGCATGCGCACGGGCACGGGGTATGACTTCATCCGCGAGGTCAAGGCCGATCCCTTGTTGCGCGATGCGCCTTTCATGTTTCTGACGGCCACGCATGCCACCGAGGCAGACCGGCAGCGCGGCCTCGCGCTGGGCGCCTCCCGTTACCTGCTGCGGCCCATCGACATGCAGGACCTCCTGCATGAGATTGAAGGCTGCCTTGAGAGGCGGTGAGGTGTGGCTTCCCCCCAATTGGGGGCGAGGGTTCCCGGACATCGCTGTTAGACTTTGCGCCGCTTGAAAGCGGGTTGAAATAGAAGGTACCAGGGGGGAATAAATGACGAGCGAGCTCGCATTGCAGTTGTTTGCGGAGATGCTCAAAACCGGCTTGCTGGTGTGCGCCCCCATCCTTGGCCTCACGCTGTTGACCGGCGTCATCGTCAGCGTCTTGCAGGTCGTGACGCAGATTCAGGATGCCACCCTGGCCTTCATCCCCAAGATGATCGTGTTCGTGGTCGGCGCCTTGCTGTTGTCGCCCTGGATGCTGCGCAAGCTGACGGCATTTGCGCAATCGGCGTTGGCCCAGGCCGCCTCCATTCACTGAGTCACCCACATGGAAGTGCTGCTCGTGTGGGTACAGGCGACCTTTCTTGCGTCCGTCCGCCTCGGGGTCGGCCTTGGCATGACACCCTTGTTCGGTGCCTTCGGTGTGCCGATGCTCGCGCGACTGATCCTGGTCCTGGTCTTGTCCGGGCTCGCTGCGCAAGTGCATGCGCCGGGCGCTCTGGCGTTTCAGGCAAGCGGCGCGCACATCGGCGTGGCCATAGGCAATGAACTGGCGGTCGGTCTGCTTCTGTCGCTGGGCGTGCATGCGGCTTTTGCGGCGTTTTCCGTGGCCGGTCGGATGGTAGACGCGCAACTCGGCTTCACGTTGGGCGCGGTGCTCGATCCGGTGTCCAAGGGTCACGCGGCTGTCATGGCGAGCGGTTTGAATCTGCTGGCCGTGCTGCTGTTCTTTCTCAGCGATGTCCATCACCAGTTGATTGCAGCCTATTTCGAAACCTTCGAGCTCCTGCCCATCGGGGGTGGCATCTCCACGGCCGGCTGGGTTCCCGTGGCGCAAGGGGCGGGCAGCATGTTTTCGCTGGGGTTCGTCATTGCCGCGCCGGTGGTGGTGGCCCTGCTTTTGGCCGATGTCGTGGTGGCCGTGGTGTCACGCAACCTGCCTCAGATGAATGTGATGTTCCTGAGCATCCCGCTCAAAGTCATGCTGGGGGTTGCCGTCATGGCCGTCTCGCTCAAGTTCATGTCGCCCGTGATTCACAAGACGCTGATGCTGCCGCTGACGCTGCTCGACAAGGTGCAGTGACATGAGCGAGGGAGATCTCGACAAATCCGACCCCGCCTCGCCGTACAAGCTGGAAAAGGCCAGAGAGAAGGGCAGTGTGGCCAAGAGCCAGGACCTGTCGTTCCTGGTGATGCTGTTCGGCCTCACATGCATGGTGTTCGGCATGGGCGACAGCCTCGTGAGAGACCTGTCGGCCGTGTTGCATGCCGCGCTTGCGCAGACTTTCCGCGCCGAGTGGGATGCCGCCCAGTACCTGGCCCTGTTCGGCAAGCTGGCGCGCGACATCATCGTGGTCCTCGCCGCGCCCCTTGGCGCGGTGATGATCCTGGCCATTGGTGCGGGCGTCTGGCAGGTGGGCTTCACCGTCAGCACGGAGCCGCTCAAGCCGGATTTCAGCCGCATCAATCCGGCCAACGGCTTCAAGAAGCTGTTTTCGATGCGCAGCATCTACGAGCTGGGTCGCAGCAGCATCAAGCTCGGGCTGGTGGCCCTGCTGATCCTCGCAGCGGGCCAGTCGATCCTTGGCGAGGTGTCGGTCCTGAGCCTGCGGGAGCCTGCGGGCATCCTGGCCTATCTCGTCCACAAGACGGGCGTCATCCTGGCCATGCTGACCGCCCTGCTGGCGCTGGTGGGTGTGGCCGACATGGCCTACACGAAGTGGGAGTTCCTCAAGAAAATGAGGATGTCCAAACGCGAAGTCAAGGATGAACACAAGCAGCGGGAGGGCGATCCACGCATCAAGTCGCGCCTGCGGGAGTTGCGGCTGGAGTGGCTGAAGAAGGCCATGGCAGCGCGGCGAGTGCCCCAAGCTGATGTGCTGGTGACCAACCCGACGCACTTTGCCGTCGCCATCGCCTATCAACGGGACACGATGGCTGCGCCGCGGATCCTGGCCAAGGGGGCCGGGGATCTCGCCCTGCGCATGCGCGAGATCGCGCGACAGCACCGCGTTCCCATCGTGGAGAACCCGCCGCTGGCCCGGGCGCTCTACCGTTCGGCTGAGCCGGATGACTTTCTTCCCGAAGCGCATTACAGCGAGGTCGCCAGGATCCTGGTGTGGGTCTTCGCTGCGCGAAACCGGCGCACGCCCGCATCTGCTGGCTCCGTCGTGAAGCCATCGAGTTCGACATGATTCAATCCTTCAGGCAGTTTTTCGGCAAGAACGCGGATCTCGCCCTTGTCGCGCTCGTGATGGGCATCTTGCTCATCCTGTTTGCACCCATTCCTTCGGGGCTTCTTGATTTCCTGATCCTGATGAATGTGGGCTTTGCCCTGCTCATCCTGCTGGTGACCTTCTATGCGCCGCGGCCGGTGGACTTTTCCACCTTCCCGGCCATCTTGCTGGTGGCCACGCTGTTCCGTCTGTCCCTCAATGTCTCGGCCACGCGCCTCATCCTCAGCGAGGGGGACGCCGGTCGCGTGATCGGTGCCGTCGGATCGTATGTGGTGGGCGGCAACTATGTGATCGGGCTCATCGTGTTCCTGATCCTGGTGGTGGTGCAGTACGTGGTGGTGACCAGCGGTGCGCAGCGGGTGTCGGAAGTGGCCGCACGTTTCACCTTGGACAGCATGCCCGGCCAGCAGATGAGCATCGATGCCGACCTCAACATGGGTTTCATCGATCAGGAGGAAGCCAAGCGCCGCCGCAAGAACCTGGAGCGGGAGGCTGCCTTCTATGGCGCCATGGACGGCGCCAGCAAGTTCGTCAAGGGCGATGCCATCGCCGGCATCGTGATCATGTTGATCAACGTGATCGGCGGGCTGGTCATCGGTGTGCTGCAGATGAACATGCCCTGGGGCGAGGCCCTGCGTCACTACACGCTTCTGACCATCGGTGACGGCATCGTCACGCAGGTGCCAGCCCTGGTGGTTTCGGTGGGCACGGGCCTGATCGTCACGCGGTCGGCGTCGGATGCCATGCTGGGCCTGGAGGTCTTCAGACAGGTCACCGCGTATCCCAAGACCGTGCTGATCGTGGCGCTGACGCTGGGCGGCGTGGCCTTCTTGCCGGGCATGCCGGTGGTGCCTCCGCTGATTCTGGTGGCGGGCCTGCTCGGGCTGTACTTCATCTCGGCCAAGCGCAAGCAGTCTTCCTCCGAATCCGGTGAAGGCGAAGCTGCCGAAGGGGAGACCGATGGCCAGGACGCATCCGGCGCGCAGGTCGAGCCGGTCGAGGTTCTGCTGGGCAGCGGTCTGGCCGTGTCGATCGGCGGCGAAGAGAAAAATGCCTTGCTCACCCGCGTGGCAGAGTTCCGCAAGCAGTTCGCCTCGGAGATGGGCTTCGTGCTGCCCAAGGTGCGTTTCAAGGACTCGTCGACGGCACAAGGCAACCAATACGAGATTGCGATGTATGGCGATGTGGTGGCAACAGGTACCTTGATGCCTGGCCATGTGCTGGCCATCCATCCCACGGGCAACACCTCCCTGGTGCCCGGCGTGGAGACCAAGGATCCGTCGTACGGCCTGCCGGCCCTGTGGATCCTGCCGGAACAGCGCGATGCAGCCCGTGCGGCAAAGTTCACCCTGGTGGACCCGGTGACCGTTCTGGTCACCCATCTGAGCGAAACCATGCGCGGTCAGGCTGCAGCCCTGGTGACGCGCACGGAAACGGATCGCATGCTGGCCAAGCTGCGTGTGGATCAACCCGGTCTGGTGGAAGAGCTGGTGCCGACACAGCTCAGCGTGGGCGATGTTCAGAAGGTCCTGCAAGGGCTGCTCAAGGAGAAGGTGCCCATCCGCAATCTGCAGGCCATCATCGAGACGCTGGTCGATGCCGCGCGCGTCAGCAAGGACCCGGGGGTGCTGGTCGAATTTGTCCGGCAGAGGTTGGCGACCACCATCTGCAACGCCTTGAGCTCAGACAAAAAAGTGCTGCATGTGATGACCCTGCATCCGGAAATGGAAGGGCAGCTTCTGCAGTCGGTCGGCGTGGGCGATGCGGAACGCAAGGCCCATCTCGATCCAAGATTGACCGAGATCATGTTATTGAAGCTTGCGCAGCATGCCGAACGCATGATGAAGAGCAGCATGACGCCGGTGGTGCTGTGTCCCGTCGAGCTCAGGCGCCACGTGAGGAACCTGTGTGAGCGTGCGATCCCTCACCTGAGGGTCCTGTCTGTTTCCGAAGTACCGATACATTTCGAGTTGAAAGCCTTTGCGTCGATTGGTTTCCAATAAATATTAAGTTTCTGTCAGCAGTACTGGGAGGATTCAAATGGCCGAGATTTTCTCTGTGGCCGTGTCGGCGCTTCGTGCCGACCAGGCTCGCCTTGAACAGGCGGGCATCAACGCTAGCAATGCCTCGACGCCCGGCTACAAGCGCACGTCGTTGGTGTCGCTCACCTTCGACCAGGCCTTGTCCAGCCAGGAAGCCAGCGCATCGGCCTCCGCACCGGAGGCTTCCCGCTCGATGTTGCCCGCGCCGCCTTTGCTGCAAAGGGTCACGGACCTGAGCGCGGGCGGTCTGACCCAGACGGGGCGTGCGCTGGATGTGGCCGTGGAAGGCAAGGCCTTCATCGCCTTGACCGACGGCACGCGCACATGGCTGACGCGTACGGCGTCACTGCAAGTCAATGCGGAGGGCGAACTCGTGGGGCCCCGTGGTCTTCGGGTGGTTGCCCGTGAAGGCACCTTGCGCCCGAAGTCGGACCAAGGGCTGTCCATTGCAAGTTCCGGTCAGCTGTCGCAAGGCGATCAGGTGCTGGGCTCGATCCAGATGTGGGAGCCCGCGTCTGAAGTCATGCTCGACAGTGCCGACGGCGTGCTGTTCGAAGTGGGCGATGCGGACATCCGCGAAGCCGACGCCGGCATGAACGTGCTTCGGAGCGGCTTTCTGGAAGGCTCCAACGTCAACCAGCTCAAGGACATGCTGACCGTGATGGAAAGCGTGCGCCACTTTGAAAGCGTGATCAGGTTGATGCAGGGCTATGACGAGGTGCTGGGACGCGCCATCCAAAAACTCGGTGAGGTTTGAACGATCATGATGAATTCCTTCTACGTCGCGGCACTGGGCATGCAGGCCCAGAAGTCCCAGCTCGACGTTGTCTCGAACAACCTGTCCAATGCCAACACGGCCGGCTACAAGCGCGAGCGTGTGGATTTTTCCGCCTTGCTGGATCGCCAGGTTCAGAACGTGGCAGCGGCCGACCAGGCCGGCAAATCCCAGCCATTGAGCAACTTGCGGCGCGACCTGACGCAAGGCGAACTGCAGGCCACCGATTCGGTGCTGGACATCGCCATCAACGGCCAGGGCCTGCTGGAAGTCAGCCTGAACGACGGCCGCACGGCCTATGTGCGTGGCGGCAGCCTCAAGATCAACGATGACGGCTACCTCGTGACGGCAGGTGGTTTGCCCCTGCGCGCGGATGTGCGCATTCCCGCCATGGCTGCCGAATTGGCGATCGATGCGCGTGGCGTGGTCAGTGCAAGGCTTGGGCAGGACAGCCAGCGCACGGAGCTCGGCCGTCTGCAACTGGTTCAGTTTGGCAACCTGGATGCCTTGAACTACCTTGGCAATGGTGTGTTCGAGGCGCCGCAAGGCATGGAGCCGGCACTCAAGGGCAACCCGGATGAGGACGGACTGGGCGCCATCGCATCCGGCAAGCTGGAGTTGTCCAACGTCAAGCTCGTTGACGAAATGGTCTCGCTGATGATGGCTCAGCGCGTCTACGAGCTCAATGCCAAGGTTGTCCAGGCGGCAGATGAAGTCATGGCCATGACCAACAGTCTGCGGCGCGCCTGATCGGATCTGTCACGGACTTCTGGCTGGATCGATCATGCGGATACGCTGGGCCCTGGCCTTGTGCCTCTTGTGGACGGCCACACACGCCCTTGCCACGGGCACCTTGGATGCGTCGGACATCCGGCAGCTTCCTGCCTTCGAACTGCACGCCGAATCTGCGGTGGCCTTGAACGAAGGTGTGGCGGGATGGCTGGGTGGCGTCCTGTCCAAAGGCGGTGTGGATGTGGCGGTGACGCCGCTTGGCATGTGGGGCGGCTCCGGCGCCGCTCGTGGCGCATGGTCGGCGTCCATCACCTCTGTCGAGTCCTCGCGTGAAGGCTGGACGATCCGCGTCGGGCTCAAGCCACTGGATGCCGCAGACCAGCCCATGGAAGCGAGCTTCAGGGCGCAGGCGCTGGCTGCCGTGTGGGCCGTTGCCGAGCCGGTGCGCAAGGGCGACGAGACGGCCTGCACCGCCTTGCGTCGGGAAACGAGGCCGCTGGCTCAAGTGGACAAGTCCTGGCGGGGAGTTTGCAGCGAGCTGCAAGGGCTTCGGTGGCGCAGGCCTCTGATGCCCGGTGATGTGGTGATGGCCGATGACATCGGTCACCCCATGGCTGTGCAGGCCCGGCAGGAAACCGTGGTGCTCACGCGTGCGGGATCCATCGAGGTGAGAGCCATGGGGCAGGCATTGGCCGATGCGCAGATTGGGGCAAGGGTGCCCGTGAAGGTTCAAGGTGGCTTGAAAGTCATTCAGGCAGTGGTCGTCGGCCCTGCAACGGTACAGGTGGCGGAGTAATGGTGATGAAGATCAAAAGTGGGCTGATGGCCGCCGTGTTGCTGGCCCTCGCCGGGGCCGTGCATGCGGATGGTTCGATGTTCGACGAGAAGTCCTATCAGGCCTTGGCGGCCGACAAGAAGGCCTTCAAGGTGGGCGATGCGCTGACGGTTCTGGTGCAGGAAGCCGCCTCGGCTTCGGCATCGGTGGATGCCAAGAGCAGCCGCAGCCAGGATATCGGTCTGCGCGGTCAGACCTTGGGGCAGGACGCGCGGGGCTTGAGTGGCGGCACCACATCCAGCAATGACGGCGGTGGCCAGGTGGCGCGGTCGGGGCGCGTGACGGCGCAGATCACGGTCACCGTCACGGAGTTGCAGCCCAACGGAGAGATGCTGGTCAGTGGGCAGCAGACGGTGGACCTCAACGGCGAGGCCCAGATCATCGCCGTGGCCGGTCGCGTGCGGCCGCGCGACATCTCGGATGCCAACTCGGTGCTGTCCAGTCGTCTGGCCGATGCACGCATCACCTATTCGGGCCAGGGCCACATGGCAGAGAAGAGCCAGCCCAGCATCTGGGCGCGCCTGGTGACCTGGATCGGACTATGAGCAACGACAACATGAAGCAAATCATCGGATGGGCGCTGATGGCCGCGGCCATGGTGGCGATGCCGGCTGGCGCGACGCAGGTCCGCATCAAGGATGTGGCCCGTGTGCAGGGGCAGCGCGTGCACAACATCGTCGGCTACGGGATCGTGACCGGTCTGGCAGGCACGGGCGACTCGGCCAGCAATCGCACCACGCGCCAGTCCATTGCCAACACGCTGGCCCAGTTCAACCTGAGCGTGCCGCCTGAGGCCATCACCAGCCGGAACGTGGCGGCCGTCATCGTCGCTGCGGCGCTGCCGGCGTTCGCCAAGCCCGGCGATGCCGTGGATGTGACCGTCACGTCACTTGGGGATGCGCGCAGCCTGGTCGGCGGCAATCTCCTGCTGGCACCGCTCAAAGGCCCGGATGGGCAGATCTATGCGCTGGCGCAGGGTTCGTTGACCGTCGGTGGCTACAAGTACGACGCCAATGGCAATGTGATGCAGAAGAACCACCCTACCGCTGCGGTGGTGCCGGGTGGTGCCATCGTGGAAGTGAGCCCGCCGCTGTCTGCACAGACCGGACAGGACACCAAGTCGTTCTCGATCTCGCTGGCGGAGGCCGACTACACCACGGCCAGCCGGATTGCGGAAGCCATCAATCGCGAAGTGGGGGGCGCGGCGGCCAAGGCCCAGGATGCGCAGGGCGTGCTGGTCAATGTGCCCGGTGCATACCAGGGACGCATGGTGGATCTGGTGCGCCGCATCGAATCCCTGCAGATCGAAACCGACCAGCGCGCCCGCGTGGTCATCAATGAACGCACCGGTACGGTGGTGTCGGGGGCAACGGTGCGCATCGAGCCGGTGGCCATTTCCTACGGCGATCTGAAGATCTCGGTGGCCTCGGAGACCAATGTGTCGCAGCCCATTGTCGTGGGCGGCTACAACCCGGGGCTCAGCAGCGTCCCGTACACCAATACGCGCGTGGATGTCCGAGAGCAGTCGGGCGCGGCGCTGGTCACGCAATCAGGCGGGACGGTCGCGGATCTGGTTCAGGCACTGGCCAAGCTCAAGACCAACACAAGGGATGTGGTGTCGATCCTCAAGGCCCTCAAGACGGCGGGTGCACTGCACGCCGAACTGGTGGTGCAGTGAGCGGCATCTGGAAAGACATGAAAGAAGGAACAACATGAGCATCGGAACTTCCTCTGCGCTCACCATCGAGGCGGTCCGCCTCGCTTTGGGCGCTGCCAATCTGCGCCAGCAGGTGATTGCCGACAACATCGCCAACGTGAATTCGCCGGATCACGTCCGCATGAAAGTCGTGTTCGAAGATCGCCTGGCGCAGGCCCTGGCGTCCGTTCAGGGCGCTTCGGTGGACGATCTGTCGGTGGCGGATGTGCTGGGCGGTGCCCAGGCCGAGCTGGAGCCGGATGCCAGTGGCCGCAAGGTGGAGCTGGACGAGGAGGTGGCGCAACTGTCGGCCAACTCCCTGCGCTACCACGCCTTGACCAAGGGGCTTGCGCGCTACCTGTCCATCGCCAACATCATCGCGTCATCGAGCCGGGGCTGAACATGGACTACGCACAAGTCTTTGAGATCAGTTCGTCGGGCATGCAGGTGCAGAAGACGCGCCTGGAAGTCGCTGCCCACAATCTGGCCAACATCAACACAGTCAGTCAGGTGGATGGCAAGCCCTACCAGCCGATGAAGGTCGTCTCGCGCGCGGCAGGGCGCGTCTCGCAGCCGGTGAATTTCGGTGATGTGATGGCCAGCAGCCAGACCGGCGGCGCGCAGGCCCTGCTGGTACCCGACACGGGCACGGCCCCGCGGCTGGTGCATGAGCCGGGCCATCCGAATGCCGATGCCAACGGCATGGTGCGCTATCCAGGCGTCAACCATTTGGAGCAGATGGTGACCATCACCGAGGCCTTGCGTGCCTATGAAGCCAATGTGGCCGCGCTCAATGCGGCCAAGACCATGGCCGCGCGTGCCCTGGACATCGGAGGAAACCAATGATCGAAGCCATTTCCGCCGTTGCGGCCAGCGCCCAGTTCGCGCCTGCGCAAACGGCATCCGCCACGAATGGCGTCCAGTTCGCCAATGTGTTTGAGCAGCAGGTGCAGAAGGTCAATGCCGATCTGAGCCTGGCCGAGACTTCCCTTCAGAAGTTGGCCGCTGGGGAGCAGGTGGCCTTGCATGACGTGATGATCGCGCTGGAGACCGCGCGCATCGGCGTTCAGACCATGGTTCAGGTCCGCAACAAGTTCGTCGAAGCGTATCAAGACCTGATGCGCATGCAGATCTGAGGTCGAGATGGCAACAATGCAGTTCTGGGAGAGCCTGAGTGGCGCCCGCAAGACCGGCCTGGTGCTGGGCATGGCCGGCGTCATCGCGCTGATCGGTGGTGGCGCCTATTGGCTGTTGTCGACGGATTACGAGCCCGTCATGCGAGGGGCTTCGCCTGAGAAGGTGGCCGCAGCAGTCCGCGAGATCGAGCGCCTGAAGGTGCCTTACAAGGTGTCCGACGACGGACAGACCGTCGAGGTGGCCAAGGAGGATGTGGGCCGCGTCAAGGTGAGCCTGGCGGGTGACGTCGCGGCCGGCTCCACCGGGTTCGAGTTGTTCAACAACACCGACTTCTCCACGACCGAGTTCACGCAGAAGATCAACTACCAACGCGCCTTGCAAGGCGAGCTGGCCCGCACGATCTCTTCGATCGAAGGGGTGTCCTCGGCCCGTGTGCACATCGTGTTGCCGGAGTCGGGCTTCCTGCGCCGCAAGTCGGTGTCGCCGACCGCTGCGGTGACGATCGCCATGATGCCGGGCGCCGAATTGACGTCTGGCCAGGTGTTCGGCATCCAGAAGCTGGTGGCGGCATCGGTGCCTGAGCTCAAGATCGACGACATCACCGTGATCGATCAGGATGGCATTGCCTTGTCCCGCAACAAGCCGGGCGAAGCGGAGGCCGGCCAGCGCGGCCAGATGGCGCTCAAGCGTGAGGTCGACACCTATCTCGAAGGCAAGCTCAAGCGCCTGCTGGCCACCCTGGATCCGCAAGGCGAGTTCAGCGTGTCGGTGGATGCCACGCTGAACGCCAGCGACTCGAAGGTGACCACCGAGGACGTGCTGCCTGTGGATGGCGGCGCTGGCAAGGTGGCCGGCGTCGTCGTGCGTGAACGCCAGTCGCAGCGTCAGGAAGCCACGCCGGCCACCCCCGATGCCTCGGCCAGCAGCGTGACACCGGGCAGCACGGTGCGCGAGGTCGAGTACAAGATCGGCCACCGTGTAGAGCAGATTGCGACGGCGCCCGGTGGCATCGAGCGCCTGAGTGTGGCAGTCATCGCCCGCGCCGGCAATCTGCAGGCCGACACCATGACGCTGCGCAATCTGATTGCCAATGCGGTCGGGGCCAAGGAAGCGGATGGCGACACGATCGCCCTGGTGATGCTGCCGAGCGCTGGCGCCTCGGGCAAGACCCATGACGTCTGGACGTCGGCCAACGAACCGCAGGAGACGGCCTCCGGTCCGGGACGCAAGGCGGTTGCACAGGCCAAGGACGAGGTCGGCGCGGCGCAAGGCCGTCGTGTGCTGGCAGGGCTGGCCTGGGCATTGGGCCTGGTCGTCGTGCTGGGCATTGCCTGGCTGGCGGTCCGCCGTCAGGACAACCGCGCGCGCACCGATGAGCCGATGAGCGATGCCGAGGTCGATCACATCGTCAACCGCATCAATGCCTGGATGGGCAAAGAGACCGCGCATGTCCAGCATTGAAGTCAACAACCTGCGCAAGGCGGCGCTCGCCTTGCACGCCCTGGCGCCGCGCGATCTGCAGCGCGTCTGGTCTCGGCTGGACGCAGGGCAGCACCAGGCGCTCGGCCCGCTGCTGGAGGAGTTGAGCAGCCTGGGCATTCCCAAGGGGCGCAAGTGGCTGGATCCGGATGAAGACGATGCGGCGCAGCAAAGCGCCATGGTCGATGAAGTCCGCCGCTGCCGGGCCGTGGTCTGGGGCGTGCGCGCCGAACAGGTGCTGCCGGTGTTGACGGCGCAGTCCCTCGACACGGCCGTGACGGTCATGCAGATCGCGAAGTGGCCCTGGCTGGACGATGTGATGGCCGCCTGGCCTCCTGAGCAGCGTCATGCCGTTCGCCAGCGCCTGGAGCGGGCCACGGCCGTGCCGGACAGGCTGGCCGATCACCTCCTGCAATCGATGGCGCGGGCCCTGCTGGCCAATACCGGATCGCAAGCCATGCCGACCGCACGCCGCCGTCACCGTCCCTGGTATCACGGGCTCAAGTCCTTGTTCCTCTTCTCCTGAAAGGAGACGCCATCATGTCCACGGCCATCCTGAAATCCCCCACGCTCCTTCAGCAACCCATGCCCTTGCGTGAGCCTGTGCCTGCCGTTGCCAAGCCTGCGGCCATGGTGTCGCCCGTGGATGCGCTCAAGCAATCCATCGAGACCGAGGTCACCGCACGTCTGCAGGCTGAGTTCGAGGCGCGACTGGACGCCGCAAGGGAAGCCGCGCGCGAAGAGGGCTACAAGGAAGGCCTGCAGTCCGGACATGAAGATGGCCTGGCCAGTGCTGCCGATGCATTCAAGAAGAAGCAGCAACTGCTGGAGCAACTGCTGGACAAGGTCGAAAGCCGGATGGAAGCGTGGCTGTCGTCCGTGTCGGCCGAGGCCATGGAGGTCGCCAAGGAGGCGCTGGTGCATTTCCTGGGCGTCCAGGCCCTGGACACCGAAGCCTTGCAGGCCCTGATCCAGCGGATGACGGCAGGCTTGCGCGACGCCGACGTGCTGGTCATCCGCCTGCATCCCACCGAATGCCAGTTGCTGCGCACGGCGATCAAGCAAGGCAGCGCTGGCGTGACGACCGGCTCTCGCATCCTCGACAAGCTCGTGGAGGATCCGGCCTTGTCCGTGGGCGGGGCCGTGGTGGACACGCCTCGTGGCGAATACCGCGCCACGCTGGATGTCCAGTTGCGCAAGCTCATGGGCATCCTCGAAGAACAACGCGCGCAGGCGAGCGCATCGGCGGTGGCTCCGGCGGTCTACCATGCACGACGCGCTTAAGGCCGTGCGGGCCGCCGAGCCCTTCGACCGCCTGGGCCGGGTCATCGAGATCCGGGGCCAGTCCATCGAGGCGGAAGGCCCGGATGCCTTCCTCGGGGAGATCTGCAGCATCCAGACCGGCCCGGGTGGCCAGTCCATCGACGCGGAGGTCGTGGCCTTCCGCGATGGGCGCGTGTGTCTGACGCCGCTGTCGCCGCCGCTGGGCATTCCGATCGGTGCGTCGGTGCTGGCAAAGGGCCATCCGTTCCAGTGCCCGGTGGGCGATGCCTTCCTGGGCCGCGTGGTGGACGCCTGTGGTCAGCCCATGGACGAGCTGGGCCCCATCGCCTTCGATGAAATGCGCACCCTGCATGCCACGCCCCGGCCCGTGTTGTCACGCCAGCGGATCAATGAGGTGCTGGAGACAGGCGTCAAGGCCATCGACACTTTCCTGCCTCTGGGCAAGGGCCAGCGCGTGGGCCTGTTTGCCGGCAGCGGCGTGGGCAAGAGCACGCTGCTGGGCATGGTCACCAAAGGCATCCAGGCCGACATCAATGTCGTCGCGCTGATCGGTGAGCGCGGGCGTGAAGTGCGTGAGTTCGTCGAGGATCACCTGGGCGATGAAGGCATGGCCCGAGCCGTCGTGGTGGTGGCCACCGCGGACGCCCCCGCCGTCTTGCGGCTCAACGCGGCCTACTACGCCACGACCCTGGCCGAGTACTTCCGGGATCAAGGCAAGTCGGTGGTGCTGACGGTGGATTCGCTCACCCGCCTGGCCATGGCGCGCCGCGAGATCGGCCTGTCTGCCGGCGAGCCTCCCACCTCGCGTGGCTACACGCCATCGGTGTTCTCCGAGATCCCGGCCTTGTGCGAACGCTGCGGCACGGACGCCGGGCAAGGTGCCATCACAGGCATCTACACGGTGCTGGTGGAAGGCGATGATTTCAACGAGCCCGTCTCCGACACGGCCCGCGCCACCCTGGACGGGCACATCATGCTGTCCAGAACGCTGGCCTCGGCCGGACACTATCCGCCGATCGATCTCCTGCACAGCGTCAGCCGTCTGGCCTCATCGCTGTGGCAGCCCGATCAGCGCCAGATGGTTGCCACGCTGCTGGAGCGGATGTCCACGTATGAACGCAACCGGCAGCTCGTGGAGATCGGTGCCCACCGGCCCGGTTCCAATCCGGAGCTCGACCTGGCCGTGGCCCTGCTGCCACGCCTGAGACAGTTCCTGACGCAGTCCTCCGACAGCAGCTTCACCGTCTCGGATGCCTGGGCGGACCTGACCCGTGTGGTGGCTCATCAGCCAGACAGGGGGGCTGCGCGATGAGCCGGGACACCATCCGTACCCTGTCGGCCTTGAAGGCGCTGGCAGAAGTCGAACTGGGCGAAGCCTCGCTGGCCCTGGCCGACCTGCTGGACCAGCGCGCAACCCGGCAATCCACCTTGTCTCGCTGGGAAGGAGATGTGAGGGCCTTGCTGGCGTCGTACGAGCGCCTGTCGCGCCCTGGCGCCTCGGTGCTGGTGGGCGCGCTCGGCTCCCTGACACGCCAGACCATGGACAGCCGCGCCTCACTGGAGGAAGCCCAGGCGGCACTGTCCGATGTCGATGGCGAAGTGGACGCACAAAGGACGGTGCTCCAGGGCTTGCAGGCCCGGCACGAAGCGCTGGGAGACATCCTTCAGTCCGCCCGCAAGCGCCACGCCGAAGAGCTGGAAAAGCGCGCCTCGCTGGAGCGTGAAGATCTGTTCCTGGTTCGCCGCCATCTGATGGGAGAACATGCATGACAGCCATTCCCGCGGATGCGCAGACACTGGGGGCCAAGGTGGCCCGTCCGGCTTCTGCGCTGGACCAGGGCGCAGGCCAATCCCAGGCCGACCTGCAGTACTGGCAGCACGTCTTCGACGAGGCCCGGCTGCAATGGGGCGGCGCATCGGCCTGCGTGCAGGCTGACGCAGGGCCTGGCGCGGCCGATGTCCGTGCCCGGCCGCACATCCTGGCGGGCTCGCCCCTGGCGAGCCAGGCCGCCTCGGCGCATGCCCACACTGGCGTGGCCTCCGCCTCCTCCATGCCCTCCCCAGCGGTCCCTTCGGCGGCCACGCCACCTGCTTCGCTTGAAGCCGTGGTGGTGGGCGGCGTGGTGCTGTCCATTTCTTCGACCGTGTCGGCTGGCTCCTTGCCGCGCAGCCATGCGCATGCGGCGGACGCTTCATCGTCTCAGGTGCTGGCAGCAGGCGCACAAGGACCGGCCGCCCAGGAAGGCTCCGGAGCCTTGCAGCTTACCCCCTGGCTGCAGGCACACGTTGCGCAGACGGCCGGTGGGGCGTGGCAGGTGCTGCTGCGCAGCAGCCGGCCTCTTTCTGCAACACAGGCCCTGGCCGCCGTTGCCGATGCCCTCGGAATGCCCGGCATGCCCCAAGGCGATATCGCGAGCGTGGCACTCAACGGCCACCGCATCTACACGCGTGCCGGCACGGCTGGCAGGGGCATCGAATTTGAACTGAGGTGCTGACCGGCCTGACATGCCGTGTGAGCGCGTTGCATTGACTGTATTGATTGACTGATTGAATGAGGGAGCCATCATGGCCGTGAGTGCGATCGACAGCGCCAGCCTGGCGCAAACCACCAAGACGGCGGGCCTGTCCATGGACGACCTGCTCAAGTTGCTGATGACCGAGCTGAGCTATCAGGATCCGCTCAAGCCCGTGGACAACAAGGACTTCCTGACCCAGATGGCGCAGTTCTCGTCGCTGGACACCACGCGGCAGCTCAACGACAACATCCAGAGCCTGCTCAATGCCCAGAACCTCAATCAGACGGTCGGGCTGCTGGGCAAGACCATCGATGCCCAGAAGGACGACGGCACCATCATCAGCGGCACGGTCACGGCGTTGAAGCTGGTGGCCGGCACGCCAGAGATCACCGTCACCACGCCCACGACCAATGAGGTGTTCGCGGGTGTGAAACTGAGCCAGATTCAGACCATCCGAACAAGCGGCACGGCCTCGCCAGCCGGCAATTCGAATGTGGTTCCGACCATTGATTAAGGCAAACCAACATGCTTGACTCCATCCATGTTGCTGCATCGGGTCTTCATGGCCACCAGCGTGGCCTCAAGAACATCAGCAGCAACGTCTCGAACATGAACACGCCCGGCTTCAAGGGCGCGAACACCCAGTTCACCGACGTCTTTCTCAAGGAGGCAGGTGATCACGCCGGCGCCAACCTCCAGACGGGTGGCGGGATCGACCTGCTGCCCTCCAGCATCAATTTCAATGCAGGCGAGATCCGCGCCACCGGCCGCGACATGGACATGGCGCTGGATGGCGCCGGCTTCTTCGTCGTGCGCAATGCGCAGGGGGAGATTTTTTATACCAAGTCAGGCCGGTTCGAGTTCAACAAGGACGGCAAGCTGGTGACCATGGAAGGCGGCCTGGAAGTGTTGGGCCGCACGGGCGATGCAGGACTGGCGCCGATCGAGCTCTCAGGCCAGAAGTACATGCAGAGCAAACCGACGACCGAGGTGGTGCTCAAGGGCAACCTGTCGACCAACGAAGGCACGACCCCTGCGGGGCCGGACCACATCATCGACGGGGTGAAGGTGTACGACGCGGGTGGCACGCTGCATACGCTCAAGCTGGAGTTTTCCGTGCGCCGGATCACCTCATCGGGTTCGACCACGCCGGTGCCGGGCACGTGGACGGTCAAGGTGCTGGACGGCATCGCGACCGTTGGCACGGGCGAGGTGCGCACGGCGGGGGCGACGGCCGATCCATTGGCCAACAGCTTCACCGCCACGCTGAGTGCCGTGACAGGCAGCTCGACCATCAAGTTCCTGCTCGGCCCGGAAGCCACGGGATTTTCTTCGGCAGACTCCAATCTGGTTGTGGCGACGATCGACGGCAATGCCGAAGGCACCATCTCCAAGACCACGCTGGATGAAACCGGTACGGTGGTCATCACCTACTCCAACCAGTCCACGGCCAAATCCGGCACGTTGGCCGTGGCCGAGTTCGTGGCACAGGACGATCTCGAACGCGCGACGGGCGCCCTGTTCCGCCATGTGGGCCGCAACGATGTCCGGTACGTCGAACTGGGCGACAGCACCAAACTGGTGGCTGGCTCCCTGGAGCTGTCCAACATCGATCTGACCGACCAGTTCAGCGAAATGATCCTGATCCAGCGCGGCTTCCAGGCCTCCTCCCAGGTGCTCAGCACCGCCAGCGAAATGATCCAGTCGCTGTATGACCTCAAGAGCCGCCGATGAACGCTGCAGTACAAGTGCGTGATCTCTTCCTGGTGCGTGATGCGGAACGTCAGCAGCGTGAGCACGATGTCCAGGAAGCCCTGAAGAAATGGGCCGCCGGATGGATACCCACCGGTGCCGACTGGAGCCCGAAACTGGACGTGGCATGCAGCACCGAAGCGGCGCTGGCGCTGGAGGCCATGTCCTGGCGTCAGCATGGTTCGGCCCTGGCTGGCGAAGCCTCGCGCCGCTGGTCCGCGCAGGAGGGCGGCAGCGCGCAACGCCTGGCCGCGCTGATGGCCGGCCGTGAAGGCGGCATGCCGCTGACCGACGGCGACTGGTCCCATCAGGCCGCGCAGACGGCCCTCCAGGAACTGCACACCGCCATCCTGGGCGCGGCCCACGGGGCGGCCCAGGCCTCAGCGGGGCGCGATGACGCCCAGCCCGATGCCCGGCGCCTTTCCGGCGCGGTGCTGGTGCGTGAGCGTTCGCTCGGGCTGGCATGGGTGTGGCAGCCTGTGGCGGCACAGCCCAAGAGCGTCGGGGGCGCCCCCTTGACACCCTTGACCGCCAGCCTGGCCGAGCAATCCGTCCGTGTCGAAGTCGACCTGGGCGAGGTGGAAATCGAGGTCGGTGAACTGCTGGCCTTGCAGGCTGGTGATGTCATCCGATTCCCCGTCGGGCTCAAGGCCCCCATGCCTGTGCATGTCGGCAGCATGCCGGCCAGCGCCCGCGACCGGGCGGCCCTTCATGGCCAGCTCGGCCAGTTGCAGGGCCACGTTGCCATCCAGCTTCAGTCGGGGCCTTCCGCCTGACGAGGCCTGGGCAGTCCATTTGACCTGATCTGTTCCATTCCAAGCTCTTTTCCATTCGCCATGAACACCGAAACCCGCGCCATCGATCTGCCCACCCTCGTGGAAGAGGCCCCCTCTGGTCAAGCCCTGCTGGCAGGGCAGGCCGCGCTGCCTTTCCTGGGCAACCTCAAGGTGCGCCTCACCGCCCAGTTGGGCACGACGGAAATCTCCGTTGCCGAACTGACCGCTCTGCAGAAGGGCGCCACGCTCAGCCTGGACCGCTTGCTGGATCAACCCATCGACCTCGTCGCCGAAGGCCATGTGGTGGCCCAAGGCACGCTGGTGGCTGTGGGTGAGCATTTCGGGCTGCGCATCAGCTCGGCGCCCAAGCTCGGCTGATCCCCATCCCCGCACAACACCATGGACGAGCAACTCTGGCGTCTGGCATGGGCCCTGCCACTTGTTCTGGCCGTGGGTGTGGGCCTGATCTACTGGCTCAAGCGCATGGGCTTGGGCTTGCCACCCGCTGAGGCGGAGGGCCACATCCCCAGGCTGCTGTCGAGCACGCCGCTGACCGAGCACACGCGTGTGCTGGTGGTGGAGGCCGAAGGGCGGCGCCATGTCGTCTTCGAAAGCAGCCTGCAGATCCACGTCCACGCCCCGGAGCCCGACGCGAACCCCGTGCCGCCGATGTGGTGGAGGCGCAAGACCCAATGAAGATGAAGTTCAATCTCCAAAGCGCCCGGATGTGGCGCGTGTTGCTGGCAGGCCTGTTCTGCTGTGCCGGAGCGGCTGGCGCAGCCGAGCTGAGCGATGCCCTGCCGGCCGTGCGCAGCGGCGAGCTGCTGGGGCAGGGCGGGGCGCAGATGACGCCTTATGTCCGCACCTTGCTGGGCCTGTCCGTGCTCAGCTTTCTGCCCGCCGCGCTGATGGCGATGACCTCGTTCACGCGCATCGTCATCACGCTGTCCTTCGTGCGGCATGCGCTGGGTCTGCCGGAGACGCCACCCAACGCCGTGCTCATCACCCTGGCCCTGTTCCTGACCGTCTTCACCATGGCCCCCACCTTCGACAAGGTGCAGACCCAGGCAGTGAACCCCTTCATGGACGGCAAGCTCGACCTGCGCCAGGCTTCCAAGGCGGGCACCCAGCCCTTCAAGGACTTCATGTCCGAGCACGTGCGCGATCAGGATGTCGAGCTGATCGCATCGCTGGCCAAGAAGCCCCTGCCTGACAAGGTCGAAGACGCCGATCTGTCCATCCTGGTGCCGGCCTTCATGCTGTCCGAGCTGCGCGTGGCCTTCTCGGTGGGCTTCGTCATCTTCCTGCCCTTTTTGCTGGTGGACCTCATCGTCTCTGCGGTGCTGATGTCCTTGGGCATGATGATGATGCCGCCGGCCACGGTGTCGCTGCCGCTCAAGTTGTTGCTGTTCGTGCTGATCGATGGCTGGGGGCTGATCCTCCGCGCCATCGTCGGCTCCTATCAATAGACCGACGCGCGTGAGTGGCCCACGTGTCCCGGACCGTTTCCGCATCGCCCCAGGACGAAGTCGTCAACGCCTATCTGCCGCTGGTCAGGAAGATCGCAGGCAGCCTGTTCGGCGTACGGCACTTCGACGGCGTGCCCTTCGAGGAATACATCCAGCTGGGTGTCGAAGGGTTGCTGCAGGCCTTCCGGCGTTACGATCCGGCCTTGGGCGCCAAGTTCGAGACCTATGCCCAGCACCGCATCAAAGGCGCGATCATGTCCGGGCTGGAGAAGGCCACCGAAGTCAACCAGCAGGTTGCGACCCTGCGCCGCATGGCCCAAGAGCGCATCGCTTCGCTGGTGGACGATCCGGAGACCGCAGGCGGGGCCCAGGCCGATGATCCGCAGGCCGCCTTCAACCGCCTGGTCGAAGTCTCGCTCGGTCTGGCCGTGGCCTTCATGCTGGATGACAGCGGCCTGTTCCAGTCCGAAGACCGCACCAGCTGGGATGACGGACCCAGCAACCTGGCCTACAAGCAACTTCAGCAGAAACTCACCGCGGCCATGTCCAGCCTCAACGACAAGGAACGTGCCGTGCTGGAGTGGCATTACTTCCAGCACGAATCCTTCGAAGTGGCCGCAGAGCAAATGGGCCTGAGCAAAGGCCGCATCTCGCAAATCCACCGCAGCGCACTGCGTAAACTCCGCGAAGCGCTGACGGTGCACCAGCTCGGCGATCTCACCGGCTGACAGACACCCCTCACCAGGCATCTCCACATCATGGCAACCGACACCCCCTCCCATGCTTCCGCCGCCTCCAGCCGCATCGAGCGCCTGTGGCAATACCTGGAAGCCGACCCTTCCAACGTGAACCTGCTGCGCGACATCGCCCGCGAAGGCATCGGTGGCGGCGCACCCGATCAGGCCCTCAAGGCACTGGACAAGCTGCGCGAAATGGGCGCCAGCGATGCCAACGACGAAGCGGCAGCCATCCACACCCTGACCCGCCTGGGCCGGATCGCCGAAGCGGTGGAACGCGGCCTGGCCGCCCGCGCGCTATGGCCTGACGACGGCGCCGTGCGCGTGGAGACGGGCAGGGCACTGCTCAATGCCCGCCGTTTCGACGACGTGATCACACACTGCGCGGGCGACTACGAAGACGAGGCCCTGGCCCAGATGGCCGGCGAATTCCGCCTGCAAGCGCTGTGGCATCAGGGCGAAGTGGACGCGGCCAGCGAGATCGCCTCCCACCTGGTGAACGACTTCCCCGACAACCCCCGCCTGGGCGCGCAATACAGCGCCCTGCTGTACGACCAGGAGCGCGCGAAGGAAGCCTTCGAGATGGCCCACCGCGCCTACAGCCAGTCGCCTCAGCATGCCTATGCCGCGCTGCACGTGCTGGCCAGCGAGAAGCTGCTGCAAGGCCAGGTGGACGGCGCCCTCAAGCTGATCGACGAAGCGCAGAAGGTGCGCACCGACGACGGCCGCATCTGGCTGCTGCGCGGCTCGGCCGAGCTCATGCAGGGCAAGAACGAATCGGCCAAGGCCCATCTGGAGCGCGCCGCCGAGATCTATCCCGAACACCCTGGCACCCAGCTCACACTGGCCTGGATGGCCATCAGCAAGGGCGATCTCGACAGGGCCGAGGCCCACGTCCACCAGGCCATCGCAGCCAGCCCGGCCTTTGCCGAATCGCACGGCACGCTGGCGGTGGTCTATGCCATCCGCAAGCAGGAAGAAGAGGCCCGCCAGAGCATCCGCCGCGCCACGCTGCTGGACCGCGAAGGCTTTGCCGCCCGCTATGCCCAATCGCTGCTGGACGGCCAGCCCGAAGGCTCGATCGAAGCCATCCTCAAGGACGTGGCCCAGCGCGTGAAGGTCTGATCCACCATGGCATTCGACACGATCATCACCAGATCATCTGCCTTGCTGGCCGCGATGGCCTTGCTGGCAGGCTGCGCCTCCACGAACAAGCTTGTCAGCGGCCCGCCAACGGCGGACCAAGGCAAGGGCTACCTGGGCGGCATCTTCACCGGCTGGGAGGACCCGATCGGCAAGGGCCCCTACTATGCGTTCGTGTTCGTGGAAGAGCGTTCCGGCGAGGCCTACACCTTGCCCTTCTTCGACCCTGAAACCCAGGGCCGGGAGCCGCACAAGTTCAAGCTGATCGAAGTGCCGGTGGGGCGCTACCGCTTCTCGCACTGGTACACCTACCGCATGCCCTTCACGGAAAAGCTCGCCGAAAGCAAGCAGTTCCCCGGAGTGCCCAGCGTGATCGAGGTGGAGCCTGCACGCGTGTCATACGTGGGCAGCTTCAAGACCGACGAACGCTACGCCAGCGTCACGGAATCCACCTACTGGATCAAGCCGTTCCCGCGGCAGGCCGCAGAAGTCTCAGGCCTGCTGGCCGCCGAGCATCCGGGCTTTGCCTTGAGCAGCAAGTAAGCAGCAAGTAAATGGCGAGAAGCCTGCGTTCACCGCAGGCTTCGTTCGTTCATTCCTGCTTGCCAGAGCGCATCCACACCGCCTTCAGGGAGCGGGCCACTGGCCCTTGGCCAGGCGCTGCAGCACCGTGTCCACGTCCCGCTTCATCTGCGGGGCATGCTCCAGATCGTGCAGGATCTGGTCCACCATCGACTGGAACTTGGGCGCATTCATCAGATTGCCGCCCAATTCGTGCAACAGCGTGGCCTCGATGACCAGCCGAAGCAGGCGCGAGCGGTAATCACGCGCATCGGGATTGAGCTCACCGGCGCGCCGGGCGATCAACTCGCCGAGTGCAGCCTGGCTGCCGGCGGCCGATGGATCGTGCGGGCCGCCCGCCACCTTGCGCGCCTTGCCGGCCGGCGCACCGCGCTTGGCCGCTTGCAGCTGGCCCGCAAAGGCGTTGCGCAGCAGGGCGGCGAGGGCATTGGCCGCCGCAACGCTGGGGACGACAGGCCCGGCAGGCATGCGCTCAGTTCACCCCGTTGCTGCGGCTGTAGGCCGACATCAAGAAGCCGGCTTCGGCATTGGGCGAGCCCATGGCCACCACGTTCTGCGTGCCGTCACCGTTCTCGGCCATGGAGGCCAGCAGGCGCTGCATGTCGGCATTGAGCGGCAGATTGGGCGTGGCGCTGGCGGCATTGAGCTCGATGCCGCGCTCCAGGGCCTTGCGGCAGAGGCCGACCTGATCCTGGACCAGGTACTGCAGGCCCATGCCGAAGTGGTGGAAGGCCGAATCCTCGGGCAGCTTTTCCAGCGGGGCCAGCACGGACAGGGCTTGCGCCGGCTGTGCGCAGGTGATGTGCAGCAAGCCCAACTGGAAGCGTGCGGTGTGCAGATCCGGATCCATCTCGATGGCCTTGGCGATGTGCTCGGCCGCACGGTCCATCATGCCGATCTGCGCGTATTCGGCACCCAGCATGTAGAGGTACTTGGCGTAATCGGTGGAGGTGGCGGTGCTGCCGGCTGGCAGGTCGAGGGCCTGCTTGAGATAGCCGATGGCGGCGCCGTGGTCACTGCGGCCGGAGGCCTCCAGGGCGAGGTGAAGGAGTTCGGGGCCGTCTAGATTGGATTGGGGGGGCATGTGGTTCTCCCTTTGATGATGCAGGAGGGGATTTTAGGCGCTTGGGGGAGGCGGGCGCTGTCAAGTTGGGCAGTGATACAACCGATGGCATCGGTGCGCACCTGCTTTCAGCAGAAAACCCCCGATATCAGTAGCCGACTTCGCGCTGATGACGCACGGCCAGGATGACGACTTCATCGCCCGCCAGGCGATACAGCGCGACATATCCGCTGTCGCTGAAGTCAATCAGCCACTCGCGGTACTCCGGCTCCATGTCCTGTATGGGCCGACCGATGGTGGGCTGGTGCTCCAGCACCTTGACTTCCTGACGGATGGCCTTGATGGCACGCTGGGCCGCATCGAGGTTGTGCAACGCCAAGAAGCGATAAAGGCGCTGAACATCGCGCAGCGCCTGGGGCGGCCAGATCAAACGTGACATTCAGGCGGCTCAGTGTCTTGTCCTTGTTCGAGTTGAGCCAGCCAGGCATCGGCCTCATCAGCCGTGGCATGCAGCCCCGTGCGCTGGTAAGCCTCCCAGGCCTTGATGCCGTCTTGGCGGAACGCCTCGCGCTTTTCCTCGCGCTCGACGTATTGCTCGATCGCCTCACGCATCAGCCAGTGCGGGGTGCGATGGCGAGCGTCGGCCAGGCGTTTGACGCGGGCCTTGATGTCGGGATCGATCTTGATCGCAACGGGTCGAACGGTGGCAGATGTCATGACGCCTCCAGTATTGGAAGGTATTACCTTACCATACTCGGCGTTTTTTTGGAGTTTTCTTCAGCTGGGTAATCCCCCCATAAACCACCGCTGCGAGAAGTAGAGCTATGCGGCCATGGCCAGCCGCTGCTTGGGGGTGATGCCGCCCAAGGCCATGTTTGGGCGTTCATGGTTGTACATCCACATCCATTGAGTGGCGTGCAGGCGGACCTCATCGAGATCGGTCCAATGGTACTGCGAGAGCCATTCGTAGCGCACCGTGCGGTTGAAGCGTTCGACGTATGCGTTCTGTTGAGGCTTGCCCGGCTCGATGTGTTCGAACCGTATGCCCCATGATTTCGCCCAAGCCTCGATGGCCGCGCTGATGTACTCCGGACCGTTGTCGCAGCGTATGACCTGCGGCTTGCCGCGCCAGGCAATGATCTGCGTGAGCGCTCGAATCACACGTAGTGTCGGGAGCGAGAAGTCGACCTCGATGCCTAGGGCCTCACGGTTGAAGTCGTCGATGATGTTGAGCAGCCTGAAGCTACGCCCGTCTTCCAGTTGGTCGTGCATGAAGTCCATCGACCACACCTGATTGATGGCCTCGGGCACTGACAGCGGCTGAGGTTTCTCACGCACCAGGCGCTTGCGCGGTTTGATGCGCAGGTTCAACTCCAACTCCCGGTAGATGCGGTACACACGCTTGTGATTCCAGGCAAAGCCCCTGACGTTGCGCAAGTACAGAAAGCACAGCCCGAAGCCCCAGTTGCGGTTGTTGTCCGTCAGGCGCAGCAGCCAGTCGGCGATCTCATCGTTCTCGGCCTGGTGCTTGGCCTCGTATCGATAGCACGCCTGACTGATCCGAAAGGCCTGGCTGTCACCGCCGCAGTAATACTGACCCACCTCGTCGCAGTAAAAGTGACCCACCTGGGGTGAGGATGGCGGCTTTTGCCGCCGATGTTGACCCAGGAGCAAATAGTGGAGATCAAGGTGATGTCTCGGCGGGGCATGAGCATCCGGGAGATGGCGCGGCAGCTGGGCTGTTCGCGCAACACAGTCAGGCGGTACCTGCGTGAGGAAGGGGCGGCGGTCTATGGCCCGCGTTCAGCAAGGGCGACCAAGCTTGACCCGTTCAAGGGCTATCTGCTGCAAAGGATCGAGGCGGCAAGGCCGCACTGGATTCCGGCCGTCGTGCTGCTGCGCGAGATCACGCAGCAGGGCTACACGGGCGGGCTGACGCAACTCAAGCAGTTCATCAACGGCCATCGCGACAAGCCGGTGGAGCCGCTCGTGCGGTTCGAAACGGCGCCAGGCCAGCAGATGCAGGCGGACTTCACGCACATCCGCAAGGGGCGCGAGCCGCTGATCGCCTTCGTGGCCACGCTGGGCTACAGCCGCGCCAGCTGGGTGCGCTTCACGGCGGACGAGCGTGCTGAGACGCTGGGCAGTTGCCTGGCCGATGCGTTCGAGTACTTCGGCGGCGTGCCGCAGCATGTGCTGTTCGACAACGCCAGCACCATCGTCACCGAGCGCGACGCTTATGGAGAGGGGCGGCATCGTTGGCACAGCCAGATGCTGCAGATGTCCGAGCGCTTCGGATTCACACCGCGCCTGTGCCGCCCGTATCGCGCCAAGACCAAGGGCAAGGTCGAGCGCTTCAATGGCTACCTCAAGGGCAGCTTCTGCGTGCCCCTGGCCGCGAGCCTGAAGCAAGCCGGGCTCAGGCTCGACGTGCAAGCCGCCAACGCCCACATCGGCCGATGGCTGATCGAGGTGGCCAACAGCCGCATACACGGTACAACAGGCGAACGACCTGACAGGCGGCTCGCACTGGAGCGTGCAGCCTTACTGCCGTTGCCGGCCACACAACCGCAGGCCTTGCCAGCCATACCGATGCGCAGCAGGCCGATTCCAGCGGAGAGCTTGCAGCATCCCCTGTCCGTTTACAACGAGCTGCTGGAGGTCCGACCGTGAACCTTCAGCATGAACGCATTGCCACGCTGTGCGGGGCGCTCAAGCTCGAGCGAATCGCCAGCGAATGGGCCGCTGTGGCGCAACGTGCCGCGCAGCAGCAAGACAGCCTGGGCGACTTTCTTGAGCAGATCCTCACGGTGGAGAACGATGCCCGGCTGCAGCGGCAACGCTCGGCGCTGGTGAAGATGGCCACGCTGCCGTCCATCAAGACCCTGGAGGAGTACGACTTCGCCTTTGCCAGTGGTGCACCGCGTGCGCAGATCCAGGAACTGGCGGCACTGACCTTCATCGAGCGGGCGGAGAACGTCGTCTTCCTGGGCCCCAGCGGCGTCGGCAAGAGCCATCTGGCCCAAGCCTTGGCCTACCGGGCTGCCATGGCAGGCATCAAGACGCGCTTCATCACGGCAGCGGACCTCATGCTGCAACTGGCCACGGCTCACAAGCAGGATCGGCTCAAGGAATACTTCAACCGCGCCGTGATCGGACCACGCCTGCTGATCGTCGATGAGATTGGATACCTGCCCTTTGGGCGTGAAGAGGCCACCTTGTTCTTCAACGTGGTCGCCAAGCGGTATGAGCGCAGCAGCATCGTGCTGACCAGCAACTTGCCGTTCAGTCAATGGGCCAGTGCCTTCGCCGACGATCAGACCTTGACCGCGGCCTTGCTGGACCGCCTGCTCCACCACGCCCACATCGTGCAGATCAGCGGTGAGAGCTACCGGCTCAAGGACAAGCGCAAAGCCGGCCAGATCAAGGCCAGGAACTGATGTGATCAGAGCCCGGGTGGGTCACTTTTACTCCGACGCCAGCGTCGGAAAGTGGGTCAGTTTTAAACCGACGTTGACACCTGGCAGGCCAGCTTGATCGTTGCGCCCAGTTCCTGGACCGCACGTTGAGCCATCTCGCGGCGGCGAGATGGCTTCACCACTTTTTTGCGAGCGCCTCCGACACGATCTCGGCCTTGAGCTTTTCTTCGACGTACATCTTGCGCAGCCGGCGGTTCTCTTCCTCCAGCTCCTTCATCTTGGCCATCAGCGAGGCATCCATGCCGCCGAACTTCGAGCGCCACTTGTAGAACGTGGCATTGCTGATGCCCAGGCTCGCGGCATAGCTCGGGAACGGCCAGGCCGGCCTCCACACGCTTGAGGGCATCAATGATCTGGCTGTCGGTGAATCGGGACTTCTTCATGGTAGAAATTTTCCTTCGAAAATCTCTACTTCTCAGCGCGCTGGTTTTCTGGGGGGATTACCCTGGCAATGGACTTCGGCAAGCGACTGGCTGCGCTACGCAAGCAGCACTCAATGACGCAACAGGCTTTGGCCGATGCGGTGGGCTGCCATGTGACGATGATTCGGCGCTACGAGGCCAACGAGACGCAACCAACGCTGGAGATCATCCGCAACATGGCCCGTGCGCTGTCAGTCAGTGCAGATGCGCTGGTTTTTGAGAAGGATGAACGCGCCCCTACGGAGGAACTGCTCTTGCAGTTCGAGGCAATCAGTCAATTGCCGCCCGAGGAGCAGGCAGTGGTCAAGGAAGTATTGGAGAGCCTGATCATCAAGTACCAGGCCAGGCGATGGGATTCTGCCCGGGTTGCGGCCAAGACAGCCGCCAAATCAATGCATGCCATCGACACAAAGTAAAAGAGCCGCTTTCGCGGCTCTTTTAATTGCAGGAGAAATATCAAGCCTCTTGTAATAAGGCCTGCTCCCCCGACTTTTCAAGAAGATCAATTAACCAATTGGCCTCACTTTTGGTTCCAGTATAAACAACCCCTGGCAACCCTTTAGCCATTTGAACAGCCTCTTTCATTTCCAAAGCAAGGGCATCCCGGACAACCTTTGCAACGGTAGTTGTGGATTTCGGCTCATTTACTTTCACCTGCCAAACCCCATTCGATGCAATCAATTTTTCTCGAAGGCTTTGCGGCGCAATCCCAATTCCATCCGATTCGCTGCGCATGTTGCAACTATCGCAATTAACGGTTTCATACCAGCGCAATTTGCCCTGGCGGATTAGTTGGCCAACGCGAAGCCCATTTGCCGCGCCACATTGAGGACAAGCCCCGCTTGCCATTTCACCTTGACTGCTCATTAGTCACTCCAGCCACGCATGCGGTTATATCGCTCGATTGTTTCATAGAAACGTGCCTCTTTATCGCTACCCAGGGGGTGATGGTCATAAATGCCCCTCTCCCACCAACGATGATGAAGCTCCTCATGAATAATGGTGTCCCGCAAATCAGCCCGAGATGAGAACATGTTTTTCCCAATTTGAGTTCCAGCGCCTTCTTGTGCAACACCTTGGTTAATAAATGGGCTGTACTCAGGGGTGTACGTCAAATTGAGGTTTGGGAAATCCTCTTTAATTACAGCACCAATTGCACGATTTCTAGCGTCGGCCGCTTTTCCGGTTACATGACTCAGGTCTGAAGCAAAAGTTTGCGTACCTCCCGCAAATTCAGTTGCCGCAGTACGTCCACTGTTTGCAGCAGCGCTACCGCTCCATAGTTCCGAAACACTCTTGCCCAAGACAGGGAAGCGACTCACTGCAGCCTCAGTCACAAGGCCAAGCCCCTTACCAATAACAGGGCCAGCCACAGCACCAAGAGCCAATTCAGTTGTACTGCCTGGCAGCAACTCTCCGGCAACCAAGCCGGTATAGCCCAAGAATGCCGCGCCTGTACCCAGGGCGCCGCCATTGCGACCGCCCCAGACCACGGCATCAGCAGAGATGCTGGACACGCCGCCCTTCACGAACCCCAAGAAGTTGGAGTCTTGCCCTTGATAGGCAACAGGAGGAACGATGTAGTTAGGGTGATCTGGGCTGGCAACCCACTGACCGCCGTTGCCCAGTTTCATCGGCATCGGCGTGCCCAAGATACTTCGCCCGCCTGCGGCCCCAGCAGCAAATGAGTCTGCACTCACGGACCCACCACCAACGTATCCATCAAGCAATGCACGAGCTGCTGCCGTTTCCCGCTGAGCAGCCAGTTCTTTGCGGTATGCATCAGCCTTGGCATTTTGCAGCTTGGTCATTGCCAAGTGCTCAGCCTCTGCCTGGGCATCTTCAGCGGCGAAGACTTTGGCCTTTGCCCTCTCATAGCTCTGCCGACCATACTCTTCGGAAGACAGACCGTTTGATTTCTTGTAGGCATTGAAGGCACGTCCGCCTGCCGAGCCCATTTCGTCATTGCCAGGGATATCGCTCAGAATGTCGGCGATTTCATTGTTGCTCAACGGCCTAGAAACATATTCAGGATTGCCGCTGCCAGACACCCCCTCCAGGTACTTGTCGATCTGGGCATCGGTAAGGCGCTTCGAATCGGCCTGCTGGATTGAACCTACGACCGCATCCCCCAAAGCACTGCCAAATGCATTGACTCCAATCGATGTCCAGTTTGGCTTCTCATTACGTACCAACGCGCCTGCCCAACCGGCAGCTACGCCGGAAACCGTGCCACGGAAAAGTGAGCCCGTAAGGCCGTCGCCGCCCAGGGATTTGAAGCTGGCATTGCTGTTGAGGCCCGCGCTGACCGCGTTGGTGACTGCTGCCGAGGCTACAGACGCCCAGCTCGAAGTGCTTTTGCAAGCCTACAGCCATGGACACGCCCTGCGTCGCGGCATTGGTGACCGTGCCACGCAATATCGCAGTAAGGACGGGAGAGTCTGCAATCTTGAGTACGTCACCGAAGTAACCTGGCGTCTCAGCCATGCCCCCTACGCCCCCCACTCCAGATATTGCTCCGCCGATACCGCCACCGATGGCAGCGGTCGCTACATTGGACCACGAAAATTTGTCAATGGTACCGGTTGCCAGTCCAACGGCTTGGCTGGCAATCGAACCTGTCGCCGCACCAATTGCTCCGGCTGCCACGGGCCCCATCACAGGGCCCAAGGCTCCAGCAGTAGCCACTGTCACTACCACAGCAATCACCACCATCAAGATGGCGCCAAACAAGTTCCTCTTCTTCTTTGGCGGCGGTGGCGGCGGCGGCAGGGCCGTCGGCATGACGTTGCCTAGGGCTTCAGCGGGGTTATAAGGCTTGAAGGTGCCTGCGTTGTTATGCAGGTTGGTCACCTTGTTAGGGATGATTAAGGGCTGACCTTCGACAAATTCATCATTTGCCGACATAGCCCCGTTGGCTTCGGCAATGAGATACCAAAGCGTCGAGTCACCCCAAACCGCCTGCGCTATGGTCAGCGACGTATCGTGCGCACCGGCAACATAGTTGCTAGGTGCATTACCTGGATAACTGCTGTTAATGGGTTGATAGTTCTGGTCGAAGTTGGCAGTGACGCCAGGCGTCACAGGCTGCGCCGGGTAGGTTGCCACTTGGGTTCAAAGAAAAACGGGAAAACGATGCTCCCCACCCCCAGGGAGCTCATCGGCCACCGTTTACTAAGGCGAGGTTGAGGTGGAGCGGCCACCGTGATTGCCTCTGTATAGTCAATCGCGTAGGTGTTCGACACTCCATCGCCCAACTGCCCCACGCGATGGCCGTTGAAGTAGAAGTAACTTTGGATCTTTGGGAGGGCTGTGCCCACCTTCTCGGAACGGTTGAGGATCAGCCCTTGCCCGTTGGAACTGTACGTCAGGATCCGGTTGATGTTCTTGTCAATGGCTTGCAATACGTGACCGTTGACGTTGTAGGTCAAACTAGAAATGCCGGGCGCCCAGTTGGCTGCGCCTTCATTAACCTTGTTCAGAATGGAAGACTGCTGAGCGGCGTCCCACCATTCATATGAGTAGTCAAGTTGACTCGTTTTCAGCTTCTTTAAATACGGATCCCACCCCTCCGTAACCGTTGTGGTTTGTTTTAGGGTGCCGTCGTTCATATATATATAACTGGCGCGATCGTAACATGCGGTCCTGGGCGCCGTTTACCCATTTATACGCGTATTCGAGGCTGGCGGTGAAGCCTCCATTGAATAATAATAATCCCTTCTGGATTTGTTCGTGCCATTCTGGTTGTATTCCCAGGTAGTAGCGCAGTCGACCAATCAAATCGCTGTCTCGCCTCGAAATTCTCCACTGGCATTATCGCCCGTTTGCTTCATGAAGAATTTTTACAAAGAAGGTAGCCGTAGCCGGTGTATGTGTAGCGCTCAAAATGGCCATCGCGGGCGTATGTGGCTTTCGTTCGATTCCCAGATTTTGTATACTCGAATTCAACGCCAGCGCCACCGGTGCTGCCGCGGGTGATCACGTTCCCCTGCAAGGTCCCCATGGAGATTTCAGACGGTGGACCGTGTCATAGGTATACCAATAGTTCTGGGTGGCAATTCCGGCAACTGTGCCAACTAGGTGTCGCCGGTTGCCTACAGCATCGTATTGGTACTCCAACGAATATGCGGGATCCGTGATCCGCTTTATTCGGTTCAGTTCGTCGTATTCAATCGTGGCTTCTTGGTAAATGTTGGAATTGAATCGCGTGGCGTATGCCTCATACGTTTTGTTCCCTTCATCGTCATAATTGTAGTGGGTGTAGGTTCTGTACTTGAGGTCGACCATGCGCCTAACACGGCTGTCAGCGTAATAATCGTATTGGATATGCTGGCCACGGTCACTTTTTTGTTCGATCAGCAAACCCGCTCCGTTATACCTGTAGGTCGTCACATGACCAGATAAATCGGTGTGCTTCGTCACTCGATCAAAGGCGTCAAATTCGTCAATCAGTTTGTCGAAGCTGTCGTTCGCGTTGTCTGTTGTCTTGCGTGTGCCCTTGACTAGATTGCCAGATGCCCCATTGATCCATACCCCATCTTCATAAGTGAACGAGATGGCCCGTTGTGCCCCATCCACTGTTTTCGTGATTCGACCAATTGCATCAAAATCGGTTGTGACGATGCTCTCTTCCGATGACGGGACTGCGATCGACGTTTTGGAGATTCGGTTGCCGACGCTATCGTAGCGATATTTGTCTGAGCCACGCGATCCGTCCAGACGTTGCGCATGCTGTAGCTCAACAAGCTTGTGCTTTTTGTCATAAAGGTACTTTGTCTGATAGCGTGCTTTGTTTGCCGCAACCCCATCCCAATTCTGATTTATCACACTAACTAGATCCCCGAATACATCGTACTCGTAGATTTTCGTCCCGGCGCCATAAAAATGCTCGGCTGCCAATTTTGATGATCCGTCGGCATTCATGGCTGTCCACGCTTGGGTATGGGCGTGAATGTCGCCATTGGCAAAGTTATTTGCGTCCCGTGTGCCAATCAACCTACCCTGGAGATCGTAGAAATACTGCGTCGTGGGCCGAGCATTAGTAGAAGAGCCATCGCTGGCCACGATAGTGGTCTCTGCATCCTTCTTGAGGATCAGCTTGCCCTGCTTGTTATAACTCAGCGTGGTGTGGTTGCCCCTTGCATCGATTTGCTCAATGATTTCACCAAAAGCGTTGTATGACTGACTTCTAATGATCGACTTGGTCGCATCCGCGAATCCTGTCAACAGATGGCGCAGCCCCGTATCAGGCTTCCGGTCGGTCAATGTAATTTCACCGTGCACCTCAACGATTTGCCCTGTTAGCAAGTGCTTGATGGGCAATCCATCAGACTTGAACATCTCATAGTGGTACTCATAGGTAAGGTCACTCTGTGCCGGTGCTGCGGTAAGGGCATTGAAGCGGAAGCACCCGTCTGCGTCCGCTTCCTGGGGACCAAAAACCAACGGTGTTTCTGTGGACCCTTTGAGCTGAACGTAGAGCTTGAGCTTGTTTGCCTGGGTATTTGGTGGAATAAACGTCCACTTGGATCCCGGCTCCGCCTGCTTCACCTGGGCGACAGTGACACCTTGCTGAGGCAAGATGTGGAGTCGACCCTCTGTGCCGGAGACCAAACGACCGTTGCCATCGAAAACTTCGGTATTAAACACATACTCTTTCTCCGTATTGAGCAATAGGTTGAGTGCATCCCAGGTGAATTCACCCGTCGCCGTTTTGGCCAGGGTTGCGCTTTGCAATGCCGCCAGCGGATTGGCAGCATCTCTGTAAAAAACGCGTGCCCACTGAGCGTCGAGTCTCACGTTGTTGAACACCACGCTGCTTGCCGCATTCATGGCGAACAGACGAGGAGGTGTCTGCTCAAGGCTCGCAGGGGTGCCTTTCGTGAACTCACCATAAACGCGGTTAATCACCGTCTCGCCATCAGTCTGCAAAACATTCCAGAACATATTCGTATGGAGTGCTTCCCAGGCTCGACGTGTCCAGCATGAAACTGCCGGGAATGGCTTTGCCGCCCGCCTGCATGGAAGTCAGAGATATAGAGGGCAGAAATACGCCATCAGGCTGATTCTTCAGGCGCAGGCGCAATCGTGCTGACACCGCATTCTTGCCTTGCCCTGTGAACTGGATGCCGCCATTGGCGAACATCCATGCCTGGCCTGCGCCGCTGACATGTTGCCGACTCCTGCCCGTCAACGTCACCGACCCACTGCTCACGGTCATGGTGCCTGCTTCGCAGTTGAGCACGCTGCCATATGGATCGACAACCTGATAGCAGTACTCGTATTCGTTGGAGGCAATGGAGGAGCGATCCAGATAGAAGGAGGCCTCTTTGGATTCATCCACCAGCACGCGAGGCAAGACCATCTGGGTCCAGGCGCTGCCACCGGTCTTGGGCCGGTAGAACAGCGTCATGTGCTTGGCCTGCTCCGGTTGCCTGTTGATGAGCGTGCCGGGGGGGGCTGGATCGTGGTCACTACCCAACTGGTGCCATTGCCGGCGCTGTTGGGAGTCAGGCGGAAGCTGCCCGCCACCTCGAGTTCCTGGCCATTGACGACCTTATAGACCTTGATATCAGCCTGCCCGGTGAAGACAGCGCCGGTTCGCATCACAGTCAAAGGCAATTCAACTGATCCCCCCGTGCCGTTGACCTGGTACCAGCCAACTTGCGATTTCGTGCCCCCAGAGAGTCCAGGGGACAGGGTGGCTTTGATGCGGAACGTACCCACTGCCGCAGCGCCGCTGAGCGGCAGGACTATTGGCACATTGACAGTGCTGAGGCCTTGCAGGTTGGCGCCACCATCAGGCGGGGGGGTGGTTGTGACTACTTGCTGCCACGTCTTGCCATCAGGGGACGGTGTGACTTCCAGTGTTTTGCCTATATAAACCGGGACGTTGTTGACCAAGCGATAACAATACAAATAGGCGGTACCAGTGAAGTTCGTGCCTTGCTTGGTGTAGTAATAGCTAGAAAGAGAGCCTCTGCCTGCACTATTATAAATGTGAAAATACTGATCGATTGGGGCCCCAGTGTCCGTCAACGATGCAGGGATTACTCTTCGAATAAGCAACCCTGAATTCCCGCCGTTGTCTATAACGTCCAGGGCGAGATCTCGCTTCCAGTCCGGGTCGAATGCCCCATAGCCACTCAGGTCTGGAATGGAGATTGATGTGTCGGCACTTGATTGCAAGTAGTTTTGCCCATTTATCGTGACAGGCGTGAAGTTGATGGTTCCAGCTAGGTTTGGCGTCGATAGAGCCGCCGTTTTGGTGACGCCCGGTACAAGCGCCCCTGAACCCTGCGGCGGGAACGTATCTACGGGCAATGAAATGCCTGACGGAGTGGAGCCAGTTTCCCCTATTAGATTAAATGCGGGACTCGTGCCATTGGTCAGGGTGAATTGGTCGTGCAGCTTGAATTGCCCCTCAGAATACACAAGCTTGCCGACAAGTTTGCCGACATTGGCATAACTGGATGAGTAAGCGACCAGTTCGCAGTCATACTCCCCAGGGAAAAGCGACTTCCCGGAGGACTGAAGATTGTATTCAATGGCGCTCTTGGGGAGAGTGAAACTGCCGGGCGCCAACTCGTCCATCGGCAAACCCAAGCTAATGCCCGACTCATTGGATTTCAAATACAAGGTGGCGTGCGGTGCGCCATTTGCTAAGCCTCGTGCGGAGACGACCCCGTCTGCGGATGTAAAAACATACCCCCCATTCACGAATGTAACGGGCCGCATCAAAATTTGCAGACCAGCTGATGTTGCATTGAGCTCGCCTTCTGACTGACTCAATATATTGCCCTGAGAATCTAGCGTGGTGCAGCTTACTTCATAACTTGCATCCAGTGCTGTCAAAACAGCCGCCCCACTCCATACAAAGGTTGCATTCTTGCTTCCATCCGAATTGGCTCGGATCGTTGATGACGACAGCCAGGGATCGTTCGAGTTTTTTCTCCTGACAGACATCACCATTTCTTGTGAGGCGGTGGGCTGATCCGCCAGCACCAATGGGGGGGTTTCTGGATATGTGAATGCCCATGAGCTGCCACTGGCGTCCAGGGGGTCGACTGAAAACCTTGACAAAGTCACCCACTCACCATTGATGTTTTTTCGTAACTCAATGGGATAGGACTTTGCTGGGTTGGTGTTGCTCACCCACAAAAACATTCCATCGGCATCCCCCGATGCCCCAATTTCCATGGCCAATCTGCCAGAGGCGCTGCCGTCCATCACGTAGAGATTGACATTGCCACCGCCCAAATCGCGAGTGTCCGGTATATTGAAGGAGAAATCTATGCTAATGGTGTTGGTTGAGGAAATAAGCCGGGAACCATAGACCCGGAAATAAAATTCTTTGCTCCAGAATTTTCCCGGGAGTACCAAGTCTTGAATTTCTTGGTTCATCGGCTTCGTCATCGGAGCTGCCGTCACCACCGTGTCCCCATTCACAGCTACCTTGCTGGATGCGTCGGCCGTATTGATGGCGACACCTGCCGCTCCCACATCACGTTTGTATTGGCGCGTTTCGATCAGCTTGTTGCGAGCATCAAATTGGGACACGGTCTTGAAGACGTCCTCGCGCCTCAGCATTTCCTCCAACGTCATGCTGCGCAGGTCTACGCTGGACGACTCCATGGTGAGCGTGGCGTTGCCCGCCGCATCATAGAGATATGCTTTGGTGGCACCGGATTCGGCGCTGCTGGCGACGACTCGCCCTGCGTTGTCATACGAAGCGTGCTCGAACCACGCATCATCGGCCTCACGGCCATACTCGTTGCCACCAAACGTGCGGTTGGCAACGACTTCACCGAATGCGTTGTAGCGAGATTCCTTAGTCTGCATGGCTTGCATGCCTGCCGCCAATACGCCATTGGCACCCTCAACCTGGAAGACGGCTTCGCTCAGTTGCCTGCCGGCATCGTCAAACCGATAAAGCGTGATATCTGTGAATTTATTACCGCCTACCCCCTCGCGTTGGATGGACTTCATGGTGACGTTGCCCATCAGGTCACTCTGATAGCTGGTCACAAAGCCTTCCGCATCGGTTTCAGATAACAATGTGCCATTGGCACCATATCGATAAGAGGTGGCACGCTCTTCAACGCGAAGCACACCCAAGAAATTGCTTCTTGGCACGATGCTGTAGCCCATGCTGCGTTCGATGACACGGGTCTTCTGTCCCATTGCGTCATACTCGGTATCCAGTGTTTGCCTGACAGTTCTTGGGCTAGCTAGGCCTCCGATTTCTGCTGTGAATGCAGCCCCCTGCTGCCTGACTTGACGACCGAGCAAGTCGTACTGCCAATCGAGCACTTCCCCTGTTGCTTCCTTTCGCTGAACAAGCATGCCCAAGCCGTTATAGACATATTCGGTGACAGCGTCCCTGTTCGCGCCATACAAGTCATCCACCCGCGTCTTATCCACGGCATTGAGGACGCCCGCCTCAACATCTTTGACGATCTTGCGTTCAACACGGCCTAGGAGATCATATTCGTAGACGGTCTCTCGAACTGCTCCACCTGCTACTGAAGCAGCGAGGTCATCAAGAGTGAGTTCCGGATCGTCCAGCGACAACCCGGCTGCCAATGGAAGGGCAAATCGCTTTTCGTTGGTGACGTTGCCGGAACCGTCCACTTCCCAGCGGGTGAAGTATCGGCTGGCGTCGATCTGAGCAATCCGTCGGCCAGCCAAGTCAAAGAAGCTGCGTGTGTAATTGCCTCTGGCATCACGCTCAAGAATAGGATTGCCGTTTTGATCATGCAAGGTCTCGGTCACAAGGTCCTGGGTGCGGATCTCGTAATTGCCTGTATCGGGGTTCCATTCCCCCACTGTGACATTGACCAGGGCGGTATGCGTCAACCTGCTACATGCGTTGTATGTCAGACGAGTTTCACGGTAGTTGGCCGTGTCGGGCACAGGCAGCGCCGGCCTGCCCTCTTCTGTCGGCTCGATGGGGTCGGCATAGGCCCTCTGCATCACCAAATTGCCCGCAGCGTCGTAGGCAAATGTGTTCAACGCGAACTTCCCAAAGGGCTTTGCAGCGCGCTCTGATGGCGTTGAAATCGACGTCAGTTCTGCAATCTTGCGACTTTGGGCGTCGTAATACACATGGGTGACTGCGCCATTTGCCTGGTACCGGGAAATGACGTTGCCCGCAGCGTCGTACTCCATCCGCTCCGTCGGTATGCCTGTCGCCATGATCGGCATGGTTGCGTTGTCGGTCGACGCCAGATACGGCATCGACTCGCCAAACTGAGAAATTTGCCTGTTCAGCGCATCATAGTTATAGGTCGTGACACGTCGATCGGGCATGCCATCGGCCTCGGTCGATTTGATCCGATTGCCGCGCGAATCGTATTCGTAGCGATTTGTCACTACGCCCCACATGGCGCGGCTCAACGGGTTTGTCCCCGCGTTCACGGCCGGTATGTGCTCTATATAAATCCCGGCCACTTCACTGTGTGAAACCGCAGCCAGTGCTCCGCGTTGGCCATTGATTGTTTCGTAGACTTTGATTGTGTAGGGAATGGGCGCAGTAATGAGGCCCGCTTGTGCCACAGTTACGCCAGTCAGCGTAGCGGAAACTTTCTTCGAAAGAATGCCGCCGGAAGAAACCACCTGGCCTACATAAGACAAAGCTGGCAGTTCACCCGTACCATCGACTGTCAGGCTTGCCTTTTCAAATTCAATTTCTACGTCATAGGTAGCGTTCTGGGGCAGGTTCTCGGGCAGCTTGATGGTTACATCTCGATCATGCTTGGTCAGTGTCCAAGGGCCGGTTGTTGTATACGGCTCAGATGTCATGGCCACCCATGAACTGATGCCCAGCGTGAAGTTGCTGTTGGAAGCTGGTGGTAGGTATTCCTTGATGAGTCGGCCGTTTTTGTCGTACTCATAACGATGAACACCCCTCAGGTCATCCGGTTTTGTGGTGTTGGATTTGGCCGAGTATTCGATCTTGTTACCCAACGCGTCATACGTCATCGACTCAAAGAAGCCTTCTGCGTCGATGATCTTGGTCTGCCGCCCCGCACGGTCATGCTGGATGTAGGTTGTCGCGTCCTTGCTGGCGGTCTTTTCGAGGTAAGGCAGGCTGGCCGACGTGTTGTCGGTCATGGGCGCCCGCGTGCTGCCCAGTGTGGGCGTCGCCTCAGGTGCAGACCAGACGTTGTGAAGATTGACAACCGGCCTGTCGTACTTGGTGATTTCGTCCACCTGCCCCAGACCATTGAACTTTGTTTCCGTGGCATAACCCATCGGATCAATCTGCCATGTCGCCTGATTGAGTTGATCGAAGACGAAGTAACCGAAGTTACCGTTGGGATCCTTGATGCGGATCGCGTTGCCGAAGGCGTCGTAGTTGGTCTCCGTGGTGCTGCCCAGTGGGTCACGGCTTTCAATGACGCGGCCTTCCTTGTCGAAGACCTGCGTGGTGGTGAAGTCGCCAAGCAGCGCTTGATAGTCGCTTGCCTTTGCGATCTTGTCGGGGGTAGCGGTATAGCCGAACCGCCCCAGGCGGTAAGCCTTGGCCCAATCCGAGTTGCCTTCGGCTGCTTCCACCCCTCTGGGGTCGATGATTTTTTCCCGTCTGCCCGACTTGTCCAGCACATACCGTGTGCTGGATTGTTCGGGCAGGCCAGCGGCCTGGATTTCTTCAATCAACCGGCCCGCAGCGTCGTATTCGTACGCGGTCACGCGAACAGGCTCATAGGTGCTGTAAGCCTGGATGACGCTGTCGGCGAGGGTGTTGTAGTTGATGTAATCCTGAAGTTCTGCCTTGCCCTTCACATTTGCGGGCAACTCGTTGAACTCGTTCTTGCTTGTCGGGACGATGGTTGTGCCGTTTCGCTTCACCGTCACCTGCAGCTTGTCAAACAGAACATCGCTGTCCATCTGGGCACGCGAGGCTGCGGTGTCGCCATGCAAGTTCAGCCACGCGGAGCCGGTGGTCGTCACAGTGAGGTTGACAGTGCGTGTGATCCAGCCGTCCCCCGTGTTGCGGCTGCCCGCCAGCTCCGCTTGTTGCATCACGGTACCAGCCGCACCCTCTGCCGTGGACAGGCTTACCTTGGCAACAGCGCCATCTTCCGCGCGATAGCGCAGCGTGACGGACACCACATCGTTTTGCTGCAGGCTGCCCAGCGCCTGAGACATGGTGCTGCTGTAAGCGAGATTCAGGCCACTGTCCAGTGCTAGCGAGCCGAGGCCATCGCTCAAGCTGGTCTTGATCAGCCTGCCAGCCTTGTCGTATTCGTTGACGGTGACATTGCCCAGTGCATCGGCAATGTGTGTGAGGTTGCCGGCCGCATCGTAAATGCGGCGCTCAGTGGCCATGCCTTCATCGGTCCGCTTGATCATGCGGCCCAGGGCATCGTAGCCGTAGGTTACGACATAGCCTTCGCCATCCTGTGTGCGGATGGTGCGGCCTAGGCCATCTGTCCATGTCGTGGTGACGACGTCCTTGCTGCCTGTGCTGGTGGGCAGCAAGGGGTAGGTGACCGGGGTAGCGAAGCGGGTGGTTTTGACCTCACGCGGATTCGCCGGGTTGTACCAGGTTTTCGTGTAACCGCCTTCAGCATCGATGCGGCCTGTCTCGCGGCCCAGGCCATCGTAGAAGAAGCGTTCCAGCTGGTCCTTTTCGGCATTTGCCACGGCAGCAAGGGCTTCAAGATCGACACTGTAGGTCACTCGGTCCTCATAGATGGACTGTGAGAGAGCCGGGACCTTGTTGCTGAAGCGGACGCGGGTGGTCAGATTACCCGATGCGTCATATTGCCGGTAGGTGCCGTAGCCCAGTGCATCGACCGTGAGTACCAGGCGCTTGTTCTCGTCGTAGACATACTTGGTGATGTGATCGACAGCAGTATCAGGTGCCCCCAGGCGCTCTTCCAGTTTTGTCTTGAGTTGTGCCTCGTCACTCAATGCGACGTCGCTCACATTGACCCGCTTGGCATAGGCCACCACGCGGCTGACATTGCCCATCGCATCGTATTCGGTGTGCGTGGCGGCGCCCTCACTGTCCACGGCCCAGCTCAGCCGGTTGCTTGCATCGTAGACGTAGCGCTTGACTCGGTCATTGGCGGGCACATCGGCTAGCGTGATTTCAGCAATGACGTTGTCACTGCGGTCGTAAACGAACTCGGTGCGGAGATTCAACCCATTGGGGTCGATGGTCTGCGATGTGCGGCGGCCGATCCCATCGTAGCCGTAGGCCGTCACCTTGGGTTGCGTCGATCCGGCCCCTTCTGTCTGCAAAGTGAGGTGGCCGGCATGGTCGTAATCGTACGTGGTGGTCAGGTCAAGATCGTCGCCGACATCCGTATTGCCGACCAGGGTGATGCTTGCCACATCGGCTGCCTGAGATGCGCTGGGAATCTGTGAGGGGTTGACGACAACAGACTTGACTCGGCCATTCAGATCGTACGAGGTGCGTGTCCAGACACCGGTGGGCGATTTCTGCCAGATGGACCGGCCGAGCGCGTCATAACGATACTCGGTGGTGTAGCTTTGGTTGGTCGCGGCATCGCTTTGGATTCGCTTGAGGACGCGGTTGGCCTTGTCGTACTCGAACGTGGTCACGGCTCCCAGTTCATTGGTCTGGGTCTTGACGCGGCCGGCGGTATCGTAGGTGGTGGATTCCTTCTTCAAGGGGTCAGCCGCATTGGCGCTGTCCTTGTTCACGGTTTCTGTGAGCCTGCCATCTGCATCGTAGGTGTAGCGTGTCCACGCGCCACGTTCGTCGGTGACGGTGACCACCTGGCCGTGCCTGTCAAGCCCTTGTGTTGTCTTGTAGCTGGCCGATTGGCCTTCGGGCAGGGTGATTTCAACGGTGCGGTTGATGGCGTCGTACCGGTAGGTGGTCAGGCCACCGTCTTCTTGCTGGACGGAAGTCGTCCGATTGAAGCTGTCATAGGCCGAGATCGTGTACAGATCGGAATTGGCCTGGAATCTGAGGGTGCCTCGGCCCAGCTTGTCATAGACGTAGAACGTGGAGTGACCGCCAACGTTCGGTCCGATGCCACGTGTCGAGATGGCAACCTGTCCAAAGGCGGTATAGGTGCTGGACGCCGAGCGGACCAACTGCTCTTCGTCGTAGTCCAGCGTGGTTGTGATCTGGCCACGCCGATCCCGCGTGTATTCGATGTTCTGCCGCCTTCCGTTCACGGCAGGGGACATCACGTACCACAACTCGCCGAAGAGGTTGTAGTCTTGAATGGTGAGCTGTTGCTCAGCGTCGGTGATCTCAACGGCGCGCCCACTGCGGTTGTAGCGAGTGCGAACGGCACTGTCGAGATCGCTGCGCAGCAAGTCTTTGACGCTGTTGCCCAGCGCGGTGTTGAGGCCTCCCTTCAACAAACTGACGATCCCATCGGCCAGACGCATGCCGACTTGGCGCACCTCGGTCCGGTCGCCGAGAACGTTGTAGGTGTACTGAGTGATTTCGCCTTGCGCATTGATGCTGTGTGTCAGCCGTCCAGCCTTGTCGTAGTAATAGGCCGTCTGGTTGCCGTTGGTGGTGGATCCATCGGGCTCGATGGTGGCGACGCGGCGTCCCGCATCGTCGTACAGGTGTCGAATGCCATAGGTGTTCCAGACGTTATCGATGTCGTTGGTCAGCGTCTTGCCGACCAGAGCTTTGACCCCCGTGGCGCTGAGTTCTGCAATCAGTCGTCCCGCGCTGTCATACCGCTTTGCCGTGCCACGTTCGTCTTCCGTGCCGACCGCAGCAAGTGTGCTGACGAGGTTGCCCGCGGCGTCATAGCTGAATGTGGTGATGACATTGCCGGGCTTCTGAACCGAGCGGATCAGGCGCTGGTCTGCAGCGTAGTAGTACGAGGTGTCCTGATCTTCAGACGGCGAGATGATGACGTATGGATTGCCGCCGGCCAGAGAGGACGATGTGACAGGTTTGGGCGCCTTGGTTGCCGTGGTCGACAAGGCCTTGTTGGCGTAACGCACCTCCTGAACCCTGTTGCCTTGTGCGTCGTACTTGTACGCGGTGTAGTAGCGTTCCGCGTCCAGGACGCCAATCAACTGCTTGCGGCCGTCGTAGTAGTAACGTGTGGTCCGATCCAGACCGATGTAGGGATCGGAGGTGTTGACAGGCACTTTGGGCGGTGCCCCATCGGTCGGCATCGTGCCTTCATAGCGCCTGCCGTACCGAGTGGTCGAGGCCAGAAGGCCGAACGCGTTGTAGGTGTATTGGGTGTAGTAGCTTTCCGCGTCCAGTTGACCGATCAGCAAGCCGTCCTTGCTGTAATAGTTGTATGTATGTCGGTCGTTTGTTGCCGACGAAGCAATGGTGTAATTGCTTGCATCGACCGTCAGCAGGCCATTGGCATACTGAGGCTCCTTGCTGGCTCGACGGAGGGCCTTGAGCGCCGCTGCTGACGCGAACGACGGTTCGCTGTATGCAATCGTTTCGGTCTGGCGTCCAGCGCCGTCATAGCGGTATTCCACCACACCGAGCACTTCGGTAGCGGTTGTGCCGCCGTCACCTTGTGCCGTCAGAACCACCGACAGGCGTCCCGCCTTGTCATAGATGTTCCAGCTGGTTCGATCATCGTTGGATGCGGCCGGACGCGGATCAAACGTGGCCAACGGTTTGTTCAGCCCCGTCGGTGAGGCCGAGGCAGCTTGCGCAAACAGAGCGTGGGTGACATAGACATAGGACTCTGCTTGGCTGGATCCGCCCTTCTTGACGACAATGCGCGCGCTCAGCGCCCCAACTGGCGCGTCAACGAATCCGTACAAGCGCTCGTAGTCCGCAAGTTGGCTGCCCCCGGCTTTGGGGCTGGCGCTTGTGGTGACAACGCCTGTCAGTGCCGTTGTCCAATTGGGCTGGGCGGTGGGGGAGGGGGCGGTGCTTGAGAAGAATTGAACCTCAAGTGTGGCCGCGGCGTTGACCACCCCGACATAGGCCGAGACCTCAAATCGCCGGCTGCCGTCTACAGGCAGCAGGATGTTGCTGGATTGCAGCCAGGAATTGAGCGTTGCGTCCGCGCCGGTTTGCTTGAGCCAGCGTGCACTGTCTCCGTCCAGCAGCGGTTTGTTGCTGGTGACGTTGGTCGGCGTGTTCTCGCCGGATGTGATCTTGGTATGGCTCGGTTGTGCAGTCCACTTGCCGAATGCGTTGTCGAGCAGGTTGGATGGCACGCTGAATTGAGACGGGTCGGCGGCCAGCATCGCCATGGTGGCCGCAGGCACCTTGTTGGCATAGGCCACGGTGGTCGTCAACTGCCCTGCATCGTTGTAGCGGTATTCCGTCAGCGCACCTTCTGGGTCGACGTCACCCACCTTGCGTCCAAGTGCGTCGTAGAGCACATAGCTTCGCCCGCCATCGGAGCCCACCTTCGATGAAGTGAGCCGCCCCATCTTGTCATAGGTGTATTCGGATTTGCCCAGAGACTTCTGGGTGACGTCTGCGGTGGCGTACTGGTTCTGATAGAGCCAGTCGGCCAGCCCTGTCGTATGTGCTCAGCGAGGTGAGGCCGTTGGCATATTCAATCCTCACGCCCCGGTCGGTGTCCGTGTACGTGGTCTTGACGACTTGGCCAAGACCGTCCGTCTGCTGGGTGACCCGGTTCAGACCATCGTAGGCGTAGACCGTCTTGAATGTGGATTTGGCCGTGATGAGGTTTCTGTCAGCCAGCGTCAAATGCGCGGCTTTCTTGGGCTCTCCCTGGACACCGTTGGGGTCGTTCGCGCCGTAGACGATGCCAAGCAAGCGGCGTTGCGCCATGGCCCAGGTGTTGTCGCTCTCCATTAAACCATCGAGCTTCGTCGTTTCGGTTTTTTCGAGCAAGTTCCCGGAGGTATCGTAGAGATACGTTACCTCGTCGTCAGACCAGTACTCATCGTTCCAAGCACTGGGTAAGCCATTGCCATAACTGTCGGTATTGGAATAGGTGAGTTGGCTATTCAAATTGCCCTGGGCGTCGTACCCGTACTCAGCACGGGACCATGCAGTCTTGTCCGTCTTGGTGCTGACCCAATCATTGAGTTGCTGCAGCGTGGGGCGCAGTTGAGCATTGAGGTTGTCGATGGCCACCGTGCCGATCTGTGCGGTCGGCCCGGAGTTGCCCTGAATTACCAGTTTGGGCGTCGTCCAGCCTCCAACCGCCGCCATGCTGACGGATGTGGCAGAAGAACGGGGTTTGCCCTTTTCGTAGACGTACAGCTTGATTTCGCCGCTGGCCGTGGTATCGAATTCGACGATGTAAGTGGTGTTGGCCTTGGCTGTGGCTTGGGGGAGGGCTGTGGGCGTGCTCGGCGTGCTGCCAACTTGCGTGTCGCTTGAGAACTGGCCGTTGCTCAGTCGCAGGCGCATGCGCCGCAAAGTCGTTCCCGAACCGGATTCCAGAGCGAGGAACAGCAGGTCCGTACCGATCTGGGCCGGTGTGGAAATTTCGGCGCTCCAGATGCTGCCCAATGGCGCGGTATCGGTCGTGTAAATCGTGGCAGACGACGTTGTGGTGGAGGCCGTGTACTCCAGTCGGCGCGTGGCGGTGTTGTGCACGAAGCCCGCCGTGGAGTTGAAGCCCGAGGCATCCAGGCTGAAATCCTGGCCCCAACTCTTGAACAGATCGTTGGTGAATTGGACCGTGGCGGTTCGCTGGCCGGTGATGGCGTTGTTGTACTCGTGCCGTGTCACGCGCCCTTCCGGGCTCACCACGTACATCAGCCGTGTCGGGTTCGTGCTGTCGTAGACGTAATAGGTCGTGCTGCCGCCACCGGCACCCTTGTCTCCATCGGTGTCCAGTCCGGTGTAGGCCGTCTCCGTCAGAACCTGGTTCGCACTGTTGAAGGTGCGCTCGATGATGTTGCCTTGGGCATTGCTTTCAAAGATGCGGTTGCCGTTGGCGTCATACCCGTAGCTGATCTTGTTGCCACGTTCATCGATGACATAGTCCACATTGCCCGCTGCGTCATAGGCGAACGTCACTGCTGGCGCAGTGCCGCCGACCATGGGACGCCGGATGTTCTTGAGCTGACGATCAAGCGGCGAGCCGGTTGCGGCCTTGTGGTAAGTCAATTCAGTGATTTGGCCAGATGCATCCGTGATGCGCGTGGTTTCTTCGCTGCTGGTGCTGTTGTATCCGTATTGGAGGCGAGTCTCTCTGACCTGGGGGCTGGTGCCGGGCGTGATGGTCTCTTTGAGGAACTCCAGTTTGCCGTCCACCCCGTATTGGAATTCCAGTTCGCTGCCATCCTTTTGCCGCAGGAACTGCAGCTGTTTCGTGCCGGCGTAGTAGACGTATTCCGTCCAGTACGACACGTCGGCTGCATCGTCCAATTTGTCGGGTGTCAGATCGACATTCACCTTCTGAAGTCGATTGCTGTCGTCGTACTCGTACGTGACCCGCTTGAGGAGGACCGTCCCTGCGGCATTCTTGACGAGGATGGATTTGATGCGGATGCTCGTCGAGGAAGGGACGGTTTCGTATGTGAATTCCACCTTTTCGTTGCCCGCGGTGGTGGCTGTCTTCACCATGCCAGCCTCGTAGCTCAGGGTCACCGCCTTGTTGTTCTTGTCGGTGATCTTGACTAGGCGCGCATCTTTGCCGGCATTTGTCAACTCGTAGGTCTCGGTCAGGCCGGTATCACCATCCGTCCATGTCCAGACCTCGGGGCTGCCAGTGAGTTGCAGCGTATCGAAGCTGCCGCTGCCGCCTTGATAAACGAAGAGGCCGAGAGTGCTGCTCCACTTGTAGACCTGCTCGAGGCCATCCTCTGCCACCCGGGTGACCTGGCTGCTGCTGACATAGCCCTTGATCTTGCGATTGAGCCCGATGCCGCCATTGATCCCCGTTGTCACCGTCCGCATCGTCGGCCAGGCTGTTGTAGGTGCGTATGACGCCCACATCCGGCCCGATCCCCACCAGCCATTCATCCTGCTGCTGCACCACCAGATTCCCAGTGGCCGCATTGACCACCACCTTCTCTCCCGAGCGCCCCTGCGAGGCCACGCCCAGCTGTCCTTGCTCTCCCAGCAGGCCCAGCGATGTGTTGATCAGGCCCAGGCCTTGTCCAGCAACGATGGCGGTCATGTTCTTACCTAACTTCTTTGATTGATCTGGCGATGTGTGTTGGTGCCCCGTGGCATCAGACGTCGGCTGCGCCGCAAAGGCGGAGCCAGGCGAGTCGTCCGGTAAACGAGGGCTTCAAAGAGTCCTTTCCAAAGAAACTCAAAAATGTTTAGGTAAACGCCCCCCGTGAATGCGGGGCCAAAGATAAGGGCCCGGGGCAATTGCTGCCACCGGGCCCGATAAAAGAGATTTGTGAGGAGGTTGCGCTTCGTCAGCCGACTTTCTGACGCCGCACCAACTCCCGATACAGCCCCGATTGATCCAGCTCGGCGAAGCCGTGTGAGGCTGCATCCGCATACAGATCGGCCAGACGCTGTGTGATCGGCGCATCGAAGCCGAGCCCGGCCGATGTATGCAGGGCGTTGCGCAGGTCCTTGAGCTGGATGGCCAGGGAGCCCCGCTTGGCGAAGTCGCCCTCGACCATGCGCTGCCCGTGGACTTCCAGGATGCGGCTTTCGGCAAAGCCGCCGCGCAGGGCCTCGCGCACCTTGGCCGGGTCGGCGCCGCCGCGCTCGGCCAGCAGCAGGGCTTCGGCCACCGCGCCGATCGTGATGCCCACGATCATCTGGTTGGCGAGCTTGGTGAGCTGGCCCGTGCCTGCGGGGCCCACATGGACGGGCCGCCCCAGCACCTCCAGCACGGGCCAGGCGCGCTCAAAATCGGCCGCCTCGCCGCCGGCCATGATGGCCAGGGTGCCCGCCTCGGCGCCCAGCGTGCCGCCGGACACCGGCGCATCCAGGGCCTGCACCCCGTGCGCGGCCAGCCGCCGGGCGTGCGCCTGCGCCTGTTCGGGCAGGATGGAACTCATGTCGATCACCAGGGTGCCTGGTCGAAGCCCTTGGATTGCGCCCGGCAAGGCTGGATCGAACAGCACCTGCTCCACCACGCCGCCATGTTCCAGCATGGTGATGACGACTCGGCATCCCGGACGGCATCGGCAGGCGTGTTCGGCCACCTTGGCGCCGTCGGCGGCCAAGGCCTCGGCTTTGTCGCGGGTGCGGTTCCAGACCGTCAAGGGGTGGCCGGCGGCCAGCAGGCGCCGCGACATGGGTGTGCCCATGAGGCCGCAACCCATCAAGCAAACTGGGGTCATCTGTTTTTCAGCGAAAATGATTCCCGACAGACGTCTGCCTGCAAGGAAGCGTGAGATTTGGCGCAGTTGTCGCGGAAACGCGGCGCTGATCCCTTGTTTGAAGGACAGTCGCCAGGGGTATTTTCAGCGAATATTCTGCTGCATGGCCTCGGCGTCGTGGCTCTGCTGCGCCGCCGATTCACCTCATAACAAGATACTTAGACATGGCCGATTCCTCTGCTCCCGATGCGCTGGCCTCGGGTGTGATCAACCAGGCGGTCCTGCATGCGCTGGATCAGTTGGGTCTTGCGGTGTTCGTCAAGGACCTGTCCTCAGGCAAATACGACCTGGCCAATGACGCGGCTGCCCGCCTGCTGGGGTTGGAGGGCAAGCCCATCGTCGGGGCCGCCGACACGGATCTGTTCGATGCCACCCAGGCCGTGGCGTTGCGTGCGGCCGACCTTCAGGCACAGAACGTTCCCTCGGGTGTGCGGGCCGAGCATCGCCTGGAGCTCAGCAGCGGGCGCCATGAATTCCTGACTTTCCGTCAGGCTGTCAGGCTGGATGCCGATGGGGCCTTGAAGATGCTGTCGGTGTGGCAGGACGTGACCGATGCGCGTCGCCGCGATGCGCAGCTGCAGTCGGCCCTGGACCAGCTGGAACAGCAGCAAAAGGCCAACGATTCGCTGCGCCGCCAGGCCGAAGACAACCAGGTGCGCGATGCCGTATCGGGGCTGTATCACCGGGCGCACTTCGAAGAGCAACTGCGGCGCGAAGCCGACCTGTCCAGCCGCGAGCAGCGCGAGTTTGCGCTGGTGTCGGTGACGATCGACACGCTCGATGAGATCCGCCGCGTGCACGGCCTGGAGGGCTGCGAGCGGGTGGTGGAAGCCTTGGGGCGCCTGCTGCGTGCCAACACGCGTGCCATGGACTCCCCGTGCCGTCTGGGTGGCGACCGGTTCGTGGTGCTGTTGTCCGGCGTCGGCCTGGCCACGGCCCATTCGCGGATGGAGCAGTTGCGCCGTCAATGCGCGCAGCACATCGTCGCCTTCAATGGCCAGCAGATCCCGTTCACGGTCTCGATGGGCGTGGCCAGCTTCCCGCACACCGCCGGTGGTGTGGACGAGCTGATGCGCAGCGCCGACCGCGCCATGGCATCGGCCCGAGAGAAGGGCGGCAATCGCATCGTGCTGGCCAGCATCCAGTTCGTGCCGACCAATTGACACCCGGCGCCTTCCCGGCGCACACAAAAAAACGGCCAGATCCCTGAAGGGCATCTGGCCGTTGTCGTTGTAAGGGTCCGCCACGAGCTGGTTGCCCGCATTCCTGAACCCAGGGGATTCAGGTGGGCGAGGTCAGCGGTACTTCGGGTTCATCTGACGCGAGACGATCACACCAGCACGGCGATGTTCCAAGCCCTGGCTCGTTGAGCATCGGTTCAAGGAAATAAAAACAACCACGAACGCGACGGACGGGTTCATTCTACGTGGTCTTGCCCGGCCTGGGTGTGCAAATACGCCGATCAGAAGGGGTTCTTGATGCGATTCAAATGGGCCGGGATGTGTCAGCGGGCATGCACCCCTCAGATGAGGAGGCCGTCGCTGTCCAGGGCCTGGTCGAGCCGCGCGATGAGCTGCCCGATGTATTCGTTCGATGGCGGTGTGCCGGCTTGTGTGGGGTCGTTGGCCGCTTCGGCCGGCTTGCTGGCCGAGGGCGCTGGGCGCTCGGTCAGCATGTAGGCCAGGTTGAGCGCCGCCAGCACGGCGATGCGCTCGCGGGCCTTGAGTTTGCCACTGTCGCGGATGGCGCACATCTCGCGGTCGACCTGGGCAACGGCTTCGCGCAGGCGTTCTTCGCCGCCGTCCGGGCAGCCCAGCAGGTAGCTCTGGCCCATGATGGCCACTTCGATCTGCTTCATGCGTTGGGCCCCTTGCTCACGTGGTTGTGGCCGGCATCGTCGGTGGCGGTGTCGTGCGTGTCGGCGGTGTCTGCACCGTCACCTGCCGGGTGCGGGAGCTTGTCGATCAGGGCATCGATGCGGGCGCGGGCGGCCGACAGGCGCGCGCGCAGGGAATCGCGCTCCTGCATGGTCACGGCCAGTTGCTGCTGCAGCAGCGCATTGGTGCGGCGCAACTCCTCGTGGCGCAACAGGAGGCGCTCGATGCGATCCGTGAGTTCGTCGATTCTGGACATGGGCGAGGGCCCACCTCAAACCGGGTGGGGGCGTCTGGCGCATTGCGGCCGATCAGGCATTGTAGGCGCCTTACAATCGCGCCCGTTGGTGCTCGCACCGGGGTTCACCCGGTGCAGTTAAACGGGAAGCAAGAGGGTTGCTGCCGGGCCTTTGTCACCTTGTGTGGCGCTGGACCTTGCCCACCTGACTTGCGCTGCCCCCGCAACGGTCGGCGATCGATGCTGTGATGCGTGTTCTGCATTCATCCGGCATCCGCCTGCGTACTTCAGCCACTGGTCGCCTTCGTGCGGCTGGGAAGGTTTCGCAGGTTGCATCGCCCAGCCCGGATACCGGCCAGCAACGGGGTTGTGTCTTCCTTGTGGAGGTGCGACCGTATCCGCCCATGGCCTGCGGGGACGCTGGTTGGGGCACTTGCTGTCTCTCTTTTCAATCATGTTGTGTGTGAACTCGGTGCGCAAGGCACCTGGGGTGCGTTCGGCTTTGGCCGTGGCGTGTGGCTTGATCTTGCTGGCGCCTTCAAGCGCGTGGTCCGCGGGGGACGAAGTCGAGCCTGTCGTGGTGACGGCAACGCGTTACGGCACCAGAGTCTCGGAGGTTCTGTCGGACGTTACCTTGATCGACGCGCGTGCCCTCGAGCAGGCTGGTTCTACGACGACCCTAGCGGCTTTGCTGGCACGGCAGCCCGGCGTGGAGTTCGTGCAGAACGGCGGGGCAGGTGGATCATCCACCCTCTACGTGCGTGGCAGTAACTCCGACCATGTGCTTCTGCTCGTGGATGGTGTGCGTGTCGGCTCAGTGACCACAGGCAGCCCCAGTTGGGAAGCCATCCCTCTGGAGCAGATTGACCATATTGAAATCGTTCGCGGACCTGCCTCATCACTGTATGGGGCAGATGCGCTGGGTGGGGTCATTCAGATCTTCACAAAGCGTGGCGACGGCGCCTTTCAGCCCTTTGTCGAAGCGGGTTACGGGACTTATGGCACCACGGCGCTTGCGGCTGGATTCTCGGGACGTTCTCAAGACTTGCGCTATGCGTTCCAGTTGTCAAACAAGCGCAGTGACGCGTTCTCTGCAATCAGCAATCCAGCAAGTACCTACTACAACAAGGACAAGGATGGCTATCGCACGACCAGCAGTTCAGGCAACCTGTCTTACTCACCCGTGAAGGGGCATGAGTTCGGCGCCAACTATCTTTATTCCGATGGTTGGAACCGCTTCGATTCAGGCAGCTGGACCTCGCCCGCCAGCGACGACTACAAACGTTTGAGCACCGTCTACAGCGTGAATGGCTACAGCCGCAATTCGCTGACCGACATGTGGACCAGCACCTTGCGTATCGGCCAGAGTGTCGACGACAACCGCAATCTGCAGAATGACCGGCGGACCTCGGTATTTCGATCAAGGCAAATGCAGTACCAGTGGCAAAACGACTTCAAGCTGCCTCTGGGGAAGGCTTTGCTCGGCCTCGAGCGTCTGGAGCAACGTGTTGATTCGGACGCCGACTTCGCCGTGACGCGGCGTGGCATCAACTCGGTCTTTGGGGGGTGGTCCGGGCATCTGGAGGCGCATAGCTTGCAGGCCAACATTCGCCTGGATAGCAATTCGCAGTTCGGCCGGAAGGCCACCGGCATGCTGGCGTATGGGTTTGCATTGAACAACAATTGGCGGGCGCGCGCGGCCTGGGCGACGGCGTTCAAGGCGCCTACGTTCAACGATCTTTACTACCCGGCAGACGAGTTTGGTAACGTCAGCAATCCCAACCTGAAGCCCGAGACGGCAATCAACCGCGAGCTTGCCCTGCGCTACGAATCAGAAGCGTGCAGCGCATCTCTGACGTACTACAGGAACGAGGTCACAAACCTCATTCAGTGGGCGCCGATTGATCCTGGCTTCCGCGACTTCCGGCTGGACACCATCGAATGTCGCCAGCGCCACGCTGAGCGGGTGGACGCTTGCATCGAGCGGAGAGATCGCACGGTTCAAAGTCTCGGGCAGTGTCGACTTCCAGAATCCAAAGGATGACGTGTTGGACAAGACCCTGATCCAGCGGGCGAGACGGGTTGCGAAACTCGCGGTGAGCCGCGACATCGGTCACATCAACTTCGGATGGGAAGTGCAGGCTTATGGCAAGCGCTTTGCCAACACGAACAACAGCCGCTCCTTGGGGGGGTATTCCTTGTTCAACCTCACTGCAAGTTACCGTATGAACGATGCATGGTCCACATTTGTCCGCGCTGACAACATCTTCGACAAAAAGTATGGACTGGTCCGCGACTTCGCGACCGCGGGCGCCAGCATCTTTGTCGGCGTGCGTTTTGCGCCGAAGTGAGCGGTCGGAAAACGCCCCGGCTGTCCAGAACGATTGCGCCATGATGCCTTCACACCCCCATCACCTCATCGTCGGCGGCCAGCGCAGCGGCAAGTCACGCCATGCCGAGGCCCTGGCGCAGCGCTGGCTGGCCAATGATCCGGGCCACGAAGTGGTCGTCGTGGCCACGGCCCAGGCCTGGGATGAGGAGATGCGATTGCGCATTGCCCAGCACCAGCTGGCGCGGGCAGCTCGGATGCAGACGGTGGAAGCGCCGCTGCATCTGGGCTCGGCCTTGCGCCATCAGGCGGGAGCAGGGCGGGTGCTGCTGGTCGATTGCCTGACCTTGTGGCTCACGAACTGGCTGATGCCCGCGCATGGCGAGCCCGACATGTCGGGCTGGGCGCACGAACGGGCAGACTTTCTGGATGCCTTGCAGACGGTGGGCTCCACCGTGCTGCTGGTCTCCAATGAGATCGGCTGGGGCGTGATCCCGATGTCCTCGCAGGTGCGCGCTTTCGTCGATGAGCTCGGGGCCTTGAACCAGGCGGTGGCAGCGCGTTGCGGCCAGCTCACCTTGATGGTGGCCGGGCAGCCGTGGACGCGGGAGGTGGCCGCGTGCTGATCGTCTGGCGGTGCTTCATCGGTGTGGCGCTGATGGCCTTGTGGCAGGGCATGGCCTTGGCGCAAGCCGCTGCTTCCGCTGTGCCGCGGGCGCCCATCGCGATCGAGGACGACCGTGGCGTGCGGGTGAGCCTGCCGACGCCGGCACGTCGCATCGTCACCTTGCTGCCCTCGTTGACGGAGATGGTGTGCGAGATGGGGGCGTGCGCGCGCATCGTGGGCACCGATCGGTATTCCAACCATCCCGTGCCGGTGCGGGCCTTGCCCAAGACGGGGGGGCTGGACGATGCCAATGTGGAGATGATCCTCTCGCTCAAGCCCGATCTGGTGCTGCTGGCGATCTCGTCGCGGGTGACGGAGCGGCTGGAAGGCCTGGGCTTGCGGGTGGCCGCGCTGGAGCCGCGCAGCCACGAAGACGTGCGCCGTGTGGCGGGCAAGGTGTCGCAGTTGCTCGGGGTGCCGGCCGAAGGCGAGCGCTTGTGGCAATCGATCGAGGCGCAGGTGAGCGCAGCCGCGCGCGAGGTGCCGACGCCCATGCGCGGCCTGCGCGTGTATTACGAGGTGGACAGCGCGCCGTATGCCGCTGGCGAGAGCTCGTTCATCGGGCAGACGCTCAAGCGGCTGGGGCTGGTCAACATCGTGCCGACCAGCCTGGGGCCGTTTCCCAAGCTCAATCCCGAATACGTGGTCCGTGCCGATCCCCAGGTGATCATGGTCTCGGCGCGCCATGCGGCCACTTTGGCGGAGCGGCCGGGCTGGCAGCGCATCGATGCCGTCCGGCATCGGCGTGTGTGCAGCTTCGATGCGGATGAGGGGGATGTGCTGTCGCGCCCCGGGCCCCGCATGGGTGAGGCCGCCCGCATCATGGCGCGATGCCTGCGTGCCATGGCGCAGCCGGGAGGTGTGCGTTGAGGCGCGGAGCAGGGCTGCATGCATCGGCAGGGCAGGGCGCAGCGTGCCGATGGGCGCTGGGCCTGGTGTTGCTGGCCGCCTTGCTGATGGCGCTGGGCATGTCGGTGGGCAGCACCGGATGGTCGCCTTGGTGGTCTGCCGGCACGTCCGAGGCCGATGCAGTGGCGCGGCAGATCGTGTGGGAGGTGCGGGCGCCACGGTGTGTGGGGGCCTGGCTGGCCGGATGCCTGCTGGGCCTGGCAGGGGCCTTGTCGCAAGGGCTGTTCCGCAACCCGCTGGCCGATCCTTATCTGCTGGGCAGTTCGTCGGGGGCAGCGCTGGGGGTGGCGGGTTTTCTCCTGCTGCTGGGGGCCGCGCCGGCATCCAGCGAGTGGTGGGTGCGGCTGGGGCTCACCGGCTCCGCGTTCGCGGGGTCGGTGGCGGCGGTGCTGCTGACCTTGACGCTGGCCAAAGGGGTTGAACACACGCTGCGCCTGTTGCTGGCCGGTGTCATCGTGGGCGTGGTGCTGGGCGCGGTCAGCGCCTTGCTGATGCTGATGTCGCCGGACATCATGCGCGCCATGCAGGCCTTCATGCTGGGCACCACGGGCTTTCTGGGCTGGCGCAGCGTGGTGGTGCTGGCGCCTGTGCTGCTGCTGACCGGGGCGGTGGCATGGTCGTGCAGCCGGGCGCTGGACGCCTTGAGCCTGGGTGATGCGGCGGCCATCAGCCTGGGCGTGCGGCTGCCGGTGATCCGCGTGCTGCTGGTGGCGGCACTGGCGCTGGCCACTGGCACGGCCGTGGCACAGGCGGGGCTGATTTCTTTTGTGGGCCTGGTGGCGCCGCATCTGGTCAGGGCAGGTGTGCGCACCGTGCATGGGCCCTTGCTGATCCTGTCTGCCTTGATGGGCGGGGCCTTGCTGCTGGCCGCGGACATTCTGGCGCGCTGGGTGATCGCGCCGCAGGAGTGGCCCGTGGGCGTGCTCACCGCCATCCTCGGCGGCAGCTACCTGCTGTGGCGCATGCACCGTGCAGGAGCCCGCGCATGACGATGCCTGTGCTGAGCGCCGACATCCGGCAGGTGCGTCTGTCGGGCCAGCCCGTGCTCACGGATGTCCGCCTGGCCGTCCCCCAAGGCCGATGGACGGCTGTGGTGGGGCCCAATGGCGCGGGCAAGTCCACCTTGCTGCGCGCGCTGGCGGGCCTGCAGCCGGTCGACGGCACGGTGGCCTTGCAGGGCCGGCCGATGGCGATGTGGCCTGCCAAGGCGCGTGCACGGGAGGTGGCCTGGCTGGGGCAGGGCGAAGCCGGGGCAGATGACCTGCTGGCCCAGGATGTGGTGATGCTGGGGCGTCTGCCGCACCAGGGCTGGCTGGCGCAGCCTTCGGCACACGATCATGAGCTGGTGGCTCAGGCCATGCAGCAGACGCAGAGCTGGCCGTGGCGGCATCGCCCGATGGGGCATCTGTCAGGCGGCGAGCGGCAGCGCGTGTTCCTGGCGCGAGCCTTGGCGGTGCAGGCCGGCGTGGTGTTGATGGACGAGCCGCTGTCTCACCTCGACCCGCCGCATCAGGCCGACTGGATCGCCATCGTGCGGGACTTGCGGCAGGCAGGACGCACCGTGATGAGCGTGCTGCATGAACTGAATGTGGCCTTGATGGCCGATGAACTGGTGGTGATGCATCAAGGCCGGCTGGTGCACCAGGGCCCGACCGACGATGAACGCACACGGCGCGCCGTGCAGGCGGTGTTCGAGCAGCGCGTGCGGCTGGTGCGGGTCGAAGGGCAGTGGGTGGCCTTGCCCGCCCTGGTTCAGGATCAGGAGCGAGCATGACGACGAACGTGGACAGCGCAACCGTGCCGGTGCGAGCCCTGCTGGTGTCTGCACCGGCATCCAATCAGGGCAAGACGACCGCCACAGCCGCCTTGGCGCGCTGGTATCGCCGCCAGGGCCTGCGTGTACAGGTCTTCAAGACGGGACCTGATTTTCTGGACCCGATGGTGTTGGAGGTGGCCAGCGGTGCACCCGTCTATCAGCTGGACCTGTGGATGGGTGGCGAGGCGCATTGCCGGGCCCTGCTGCATCGCGCCGCCCGCGATGCGGACGTGATCCTCATCGAAGGCGTGATGGGTCTGTTCGATGGCAGCGCCTCCACGGCCGATCTGTCGATGCGCCTGGGTGTGCCGGTGCTGGCCGTGATCGACGGATCGGCCATGGCTCAGACCTTTGGTGCCATCGCCTTTGGCCTGGCGCATTACAAGCCAGGGCTTCAGTTGGCGGGCGTGCTGGCCAATCGGGTGGGCAGCGACGGCCATGCGGCCATGCTCAAGGAAAGCCTGCCCGATGGCGTGGCCTGGTTCGGCGCCTTGCCGCGTGACGAGGCCATGGGCCTGCCTTCCCGACATCTGGGCTTGGTGCAGGCCGCAGAAGTGGCGGATGTGCAAGCCCGGCTGGATCGGGCCGCGGATGCGTTGGACAAGCTGGCGCCTGCCTTGCCGCCTCTGGTGGACATCGCCCTTGCGCCATCTGCCGCTGGCGATGCCGTGTCGGGGGCGGTGCAGCCTCTGACGGGCGTGAGCATCGCCATCGCGCGCGATGCCGCCTTTGCCTTCCTCTATCGCGCCAACCTCGATGTCCTGCGGGCCTTGGGTGCCAGCCTGGTGTTCTTCTCGCCCCTGGCCGGCGAGCCTTTGCCGCCGTGCGATGCGGTGTACCTGCCGGGCGGCTATCCCGAGCTCCACGCGCAGACCTTGTCCGGCCTGCATGCGCTCAAGGATGCGCTGCACACGCATCACGCCGAAGGCCGGCCCATCGTGGCGGAATGCGGCGGGATGCTGGCCCTGATGGAGACCCTGCAGCCGCATGATGGGGAGCCCATGCCGATGTGGGGCCTGCTGCCGGGCCATGCAAGGCTGGAGCGCAGGTTGGTGAACCTGGGCATGCAAAGCCTGGATCTGCCCGAAGGCGAAATGCGAGGCCACACCTTCCACCATGCGAGTGTGGTCAGCGAAGCCGAGCCGGCGATGTACACGCGGGCGCAGCGGCAGCATGGCAAGCCCGAGGCCGTGCACCGCATCGGCCGGCTTCACGCCTCCTTCTTCCACATGTATTTTCCGTCGTGCCCCTTGGGCGCGGCAGCCCTGTTCCATCCTGGAGTCCCTCATGCAGATTGAAAAGCCACCTGTTGACCGCCAGGTCGAGAAGCCCGATGGCGACCGCCGCGGCCTGATCCTCATCCACACCGGAGACGGCAAGGGCAAGAGCACGGCGGCCTTTGGCCTGGCCCTGCGCGCGCATGGTCGCGGCAAGGCCGTCAAGATCTACCAGTTCATGAAGGTGCCCTCGGCGCGCTTTGGCGAACACCGCATGTTCGAGAAGCTGGGCGTGCCCATCGAGGGCCTGGGAGATGGCTTCAGCTGGAAGAGCAAGGATCTGGACCATTCCGCCCAACTGGCCCGCGACGGCTGGGAGCGTGCGGCCGAGGCCATCCGCTCGGGCGACTTCTTCATGGTGGTGCTCGACGAGATCACGTATCCGCTGCGCTATGGCTGGATCCCGCTGGAGCCGGTGCTGCAGGTGCTGCGCGAGCGGCCTTCGCACGTCAACGTCGTGCTGACGGGCCGGGGCGCACCCGATGAGCTGGTCGATCTGGCCGACACGGTCACCGAAATGAAGCTCATCAAGCACCACTACAACGCCGGGGTGCCGGCGCAGCGCGGCATCGAAGACTGACGTCCAGGGCGGACCGTCGTGAGCCTGGAGCTGCTGGTTGCCGCCATCGGGGTGGGCGTGGCCATGTGGGTCGACCATCGCTGGGGCGAGCCCCCGGCATGGCTGCATCCCGTCGTGGCGATGGGGCGCTATCTGGGCCGGCTGGGGCCGGTGTTGACGCCACTGTCTCCAGGGCCGGCCTTGGTGGGCGGTGGCCTGGCCTGGCTGGTGGGCGCCTTGGGCGTGATGACCATGGCCGTGGTCCTGCACATCGGCTGGCGGGATGGCGGTCCGCGGTGTGGTGGATCTGGCTGTCGGTGCCGGCCTCATCGGTCGATCAGGTGTCATGGGTGAAGGCGGCTGGGTGTGTCTGGCCGATGGCCTGATGTTGGGCTTGCTGCTCAAGCCGATGCTGGCCTGGCGCATGCTGCACGACGAGGTTCAGTCGGTGGAGCAGGCCTTGCAGCAGTCGCTGGACGCAGGGCGTATGCGCCTGCGGCATCTCGTCAGCCGTGATGTGACGGCGTTGGACGAAGCGGGCGTGCGCGAAAGCGCCATCGAATCGCTGGCCGAGAACTTGAACGATTCGCTGGTGGCGCCCCTGTTCTGGTTTGCGATCGGAGGGCTGCCGGCGGCCGCCCTGTACCGCTTTGCCAACACGGCCGACGCGATGTGGGGCTACCGCGGGCCTTATGAGTGGGCAGGCAAGTGGGCTGCCCGCGCGGACGATGTGTTGAGCTGGGTGCCGGCCCGCATCACGGCCGGTGTGCTGTGCGTGGCCAGTGGCCGATGGCCTGGTTGGCGCCTGCTGCGGCAAACCGCCCGCGTCACGCCTTCGCCCAATGGCGGCTGGCCCATGGGAGCCATGGCGCTCAATCTGAACGTGTGCCTGCGCAAGCCCGGGGTGTACGCTTTGAACGCGCAGGCGGCTGAACCGGATGCAGCCGCCATGGCGCAGGCACTGCATTGGGGGCGCCACGCGGCCTGGCTCGCGGCTGCACTGGCTGCCTGCATGCCCATGCTGATCGGGGCACTGCTGTCCAGCCTATGGCTGCAAGGGTGGGCGTGAAGATGAGCGGGAGCTTCACGGCCACCGTGACGCATGGCGGCACCGATGCGGGGCCCGCCATCCGCTGGGATTTTTCGACCAACGGCAACGCCGTGCCCTTGCCGCCTGCCTTGCACGATCTGCTGCTTCAGGCGGATCGCACCCTGTATCCCGATCCGGCCTACACCGCCTTGCGCCATCGCCTGGCCGAAGGCAGCCACTGCGCTGTCGACCGCATCGTGCCCACCGCAGGCAACAGCGAAGGCATCCGCCGCATGACGCTGGCCGCCATGCAGCGGGGCGTGCGTGAGGTCTGGGTGCCAGTGCACGCCTATGCCGACTATGCAGCGGCCGCCACGGCGCTCGGGATGGCCGTGCAGCGTTTCGATCCGCAGGCTTCGCAGGATTGGCTGGCCGCTGCCGCGCGCAGCCAGCGTGAACCCGTGCTGGTGTGGCTGTGCGAGCCGTGCAATCCCACGGGCACCTGTCTGCGCGGATCGTTCTGGTCCGCCTTTGCCGCGATGGCGCAGATGCACGCACAACTGATCCTGGCGGTCGACCGCGCTTACGCGCCTGTGCACCTGCCGGGCCCCGAAGCTCCGGTGGACAGGATCGTGGCCGAGCATGCATGGCAGCTGTGGTCTCCCAACAAGGCCCTGGGCCTGACGGGTGTGCGTGCAGGCTGGATGCAGGCACCTGCGCGCGATGCCTTGCTAGTGAGACCCGTGCTGGAAGCCCTCGCCCCCAGCTGGGTGCTGTCGGCAGAGGGCGTTCAGATGCTGATGCACTGGCACGATGCGCCCGTCCAGCAATGGCTGGCCTCATCGCGCCGCACGCTCGCCGATTGGCTGGCCCAGCAGCAGGGAGGCCTGATCGAAGCCGGCTGGTCCGTGCATGCCACATGCGTGCCTTTCTTCCTGGCCGCGCCGCCTGCGGATTGGGATGTCAGCCAAGGCCTGCTGGCCCGTCTGCGCGAATGCGGCATCAAGCTGCGCGATGCCGCCAGCTTCGGCTTGCCCGGCCTGGTGCGCATGCGGGTGCATGATCCCCAGGCCCAGGCTGCGCTGCTGCAGGCGCTCGACGAGATCAACCCGAACAAGGACAAGGGCCCACGATGAATGCACGCGCCGTCATGGTGCTGGGGACCACCAGTGGGGCCGGCAAGAGCTGGCTGACCACCGCCCTGTGCCGCTGGTATGCCCGCCAGGGCTTGAAGGTCGCCCCCTTCAAGGCCCAGAACATGAGCAACAACGCCCGTGTGGTGCCCGGCCTGGAGGGGCAGCTCGGCGAGATCGGCTCGGCGCAGTATTTCCAGGCCCTGGCGGCCGGCATCACGCCCGATGTGCGCATGAACCCCGTGCTGCTCAAGCCCGAGAAGGACACGGCCAGCCAGGTCGTGGTCATGGGGCAGGTGCGGCCCGACTACAGCCGCATGCCCTGGCGCTCGCGCAGCGAGGTGCTGTGGCCGCATGCACGGCAGGCCCTGCACAGCCTCATGGCCGATCACGATGTGGTCGTCATCGAAGGTGCCGGATCGCCCGCCGAGATCAACCTGCATGACAACGACTTCGTCAACATGCGCACGGCCTTGGCCGCTCAGGCCCGCTGCCTGCTGGTGACCGACATCGACCGGGGGGGCGCCTTTGCACATCTCTTCGGCACCTGGCAACTGCTGCCTGCGCACGAGCGTGCGCTGATCCAGGGCTTCGTGCTCAACCGCTTTCGCGGCGATGCGTCGCTGCTGGCGCCCGGCCCGCAGCAACTGCAGGCGATGACCGGCGTGCCGACGGTGGCCGTGCTGCCCATGTGGCGCGGCCATGGCCTGCCCGAAGAAGATGGCGTCTTCGACGATGCACCCACCGGCCCGGCCAGCGGCGAGGCGGCCACCCTGCGCATCGCCGTGGTCGCCTACCCCCGCATCAGCAACCTCGATGAATTCCAGCCCCTGCGAGGCATGCCGCACGTGCGCTTGAGTTGGGTGCGCCATCCTTCGCAACTGGCCGATGTCGATGGCGTGATCCTGCCGGGCTCCAAGCACACTGTCTCCGATCTGGCCTGGCTGCGCGAAACAGGCCTGGCTGCTGCCATCCAGGCGCACGCGGGTGCGGGCCGTTGGGTGCTGGGCATCTGTGGCGGTTTGCAGATGCTGGGCCGCTCGGTGGCCGATCCGCACGGTGTGGAAGCCGATGCCGGCACCGAGGTGGCCGGGCTCGGCCTGCTGGACGTGCACACCCGCTACGGGCTGGACAAGCAGTTGCGCCAGACGCAGGCATCGTTCGCCACCCCACAAGCCCTGCGCACCGAGGGGCCCGTGCCAGCCCCCTGGTCAGGCTGGGCCGATGTGCGGGTCCAGGGCTATGAGATCCGGCATGGCCGCACCGAGGCCACATCCCCGCACGCCGTGCCTGCCCTCATCGATGCGCAGGGACACTGTCTGGGCTGGCGCCAGGGCCCGGTGATGGGCCTGTACCTCCATGGGCTCTTCGAAGCTCCTCCACTCATGCAAGCCTGGTTCGGGGCACAGGCGCGCGGTCTGCCTCAGGTCATGGATGGCCTGGCCGACTTCGTGGACCGCCACTTCGAATCGGGTACGCTCGCCAAACTCATCGATCGGCCCACGCCCTGATCGCACGCCCCTGTGCGCGCCCACTCCCATCATGATGACGAACACCGACTTCCTCCAGGCCGACATCCCGCACATCGACGATCTGCACGACGACGCCTTCGCACAGCGCCTTCAGCACCTCCTGGATCACAAGACCAAGCCCTTGGGATCCCTGGGCCAGCTCGAATCTCTGGCCCGCCGCATCGGCCTCATCCTGGGCAGCGAACGGCCCGTGCTGGCTGCGCCGCAGATGGTGCTGTTCGCCGGCGACCACGGCCTGGCCGATCGCGGCGTCTCTGCCTTTCCCAAGGAAGTGACCTGTCAGATGGTGCAGAACTTCCTGGATGGCGGTGCGGCCATCAGCGTGTTGGCGCGCCAGCATGGGCTCGGCATGACGGTCGTTGATGCCGGGGTCTGCCGCGACATCGCGCCGCGTGCCGGCCTGCTCATCCGCAAGGTGGCCTACGGCACGGCCGATGCGTCTGTGCAGCCCGCCATGACCGAAGCCCAATGCCTGACGGCCCTGGCCCACGGCCGCGAGGTGGTGCGCGCGTTGCCCGGCAATGCCGTGCTGTTCGGCGAGATGGGCATTGGCAACACATCCAGCGCCGCCTTGTTGCTCGCCCGGCTCAGCGGGCAGCCGCTCGGCCGTTGCGTCGGCCGGGGCACGGGCCTGGCCGATGAAGGCCTGCAACGCAAGCTCGCCATCCTGGAGCAGGCCTTGGCCCGGCATCCGCAGGCCACCTCGCCGCTGAAGGCCCTGGCCGCCTTCGGTGGCTTCGAGATCGCCATGCTGGTGGGCGCCGTGCTGCAGGCCGCGCACGAGCGGCGCGTCATCGTGGTCGATGGCTTCATCGTCTCCAGCGCCGTGCTGGTGGCAGCGCGATTGCAGCCGCATGTGCTGCAACGCTGTGTCTTCGCGCACCAGTCCGATGAATCCGGCCATGCCCTGATGCTGGCCGAGTTGCAGGCCCGCCCGCTGCTGAACCTGCAACTGCGTCTGGGTGAGGGCTCGGGCGCGGCACTGGCCTGGCCGCTGCTCGAATCCGCCTGCCGCATCCTGAGCGAGATGGCCAGCTTTGAAGCCGCAGGCGTGTCCACCAGCGAACAGGGTGCCGGCCCCGCCGCCGCATCGTGATGAAGCTGCGCCGCATCGCCCTGCACGAGTTGCGGCTGCTGCTGACGGCCCTGCAGTTCCTCACCCGCATCCCCATCCCTGCCTGGGTGGGCTACGACCCCAAGTGGCTGCAGGACTGCCTGCGCTACTTCCCCGTCGTGGGCGCCTTGGTGGGCCTGTGCGGGGCGCTGGTACTGGGGGCGGCGGCAGCCTGGTGGCCACCCGTGGTGGCCGTGGTGCTGAGCATGGCCTTCACGGTGTGGATGACGGGCGGCTTCCATGAAGACGGCCTGGCCGATACCTGCGATGCATTGGGCGGCCATGTCAGCAAGGAGCGCGCCCTGGAGATCATGAAGGATTCGCGCATCGGCTCCTATGGCACCCTGGCCCTCGTGCTGATGCTGGGCCTGAAGGCTGCGGTGCTCACGTCGCTGCTGTCGCCGCTGCTGGGCGAGATGGTCAGCTTCGAGAGCAGCCACATCCGCCAGGTGCTGCTGGCCTGGACGATGCTGGGCCTCATCTGGTGTCACACCGCCTCGCGCCTGGTGCCCGTGTGGCTGATCCGCTGGCTGCCATACGGCGGGGATGTGGCCCATGCCAAGGCCAAGCCCCTGGCCATGCTGGCGTCGAACCGCACCATCCTGCTGGCCACACTCAACGCCTTGTGGATGGCTGGGGCCATGTGGGCCTGGCTCATGAGTGAAGGCTGGCCGACAGGTGCCTTCCTCACTGCGTTGGGCTGTTCGGGCCTGGCCATGATGCTGGGTGCGGCCTTCTGCGCACACTGGTTCATGCGCCGCCTGGGCGGCTTCACCGGCGACACCCTGGGCGCCAGCCAGCAGATCACCGAAGTGATGGGCCTGCTGGCCTGGCTGGCCGTCATCCATCCCATGCTGTGACGTGAGCCCCGCCAGCATGGAGATCATCGCGTGGCGCCACCCGAAGCCGCAAGGCGCGGCCGGCCGCTGCATCGGCCGCACCGATCTGCCGGTGGACCACCGCAAGGCCCGGCGTCTGGCCCATCGCATCCGACAGGCCGCCCGTCGCCATGGCTGGCCACATGTGGTCTGCACCTCGCCCTTGCAGCGTTGCGCGATGGTGGGCCGGGAACTGCGCCGATGGGGCTGGCGCCATGTGATCGATGCCAGCCTGCTGGAGATGGACTTCGGTGCCTGGGATGGCCAGCCCTGGACGGCCATCCCGCATGAAGAGGTGGACCGCTGGTGTGCCGACTTCCGCCATGGCCGACCGGGCCCTCCGGATGGGCAAGGCGCGTCAGGCGAGCCAGGCGAGCCAGGCGAGTCGCTCCAGGCCATGTTCGATCGTGTCGAAGCAGGCCTTGCAGCCAGCGCGGCCAAAACGTCAACGAGGCCGGGCAACATGCCCATGCTGGTCGTGGCCCATGGCGGCTGGATGCAGATCGCCCGATGGCTGTCGGCGGGCTTGCCGCCCCCGTCCGATCCGGCATCGTGGCCCTCACCACCGGCCTATGGCGAATGCCTGCGCATGGTGCTTGCTCAGAGCGTGCTGCGATCAGTCGGGGTCCATGCCGGGCTCAATACCGCTCGGTGACCCCCGCCAGACGCAGATACAGCTTGGCCATCCAGCGGATCAGGCCCCGGCTCATGCGCACGCCCCAACTGGTTGCCGATGCGCTGTCATCCCGGATCATGTGGCTGCTGGCAAAGTCCTTCTGAAGCTCGGCCGACAAGGTGCGCACGAAGGCCCGGTCGCGCACGATGAGGTTGGCCTCCAGGTTGAGCACCAGCGACAGCAGGTCCAGGTTGGATGAGCCCACCGTGGCCCATTCGTCGTCCACGCACAGCACCTTCGCATGCAGGAAGGCCGCCTGGTATTCATGGATCTGCACACCGTGATGGCGCAACTCCGCGTACAGCACCCGCGCAGCCAGCCCGGCGAGCTGATAGTCCAGCCGGCCTTGCAGCAGCAGGCGCACCTTGACGCCACGGGCGGCTGCCGAGCGCAGCGCCAGACGGATGGCCCGCTTGGGATAGAAGTAAGGCGTGACGATGTCGATGCGGTGGCGCGCGCGCTGAATGGCATGCAAAGCCGCCTGCTCGATGGTGCGCCGCTGCCGCAGGTTGTCGCGCATCACGAAGGCCGCCCGCATCGGCGTGTGCAGGCTCACCCCATGGGCCAGCTTGCCCTGTTCACGCGGGCTCAACCGCATGCGTGTCTGCTGCACCCAATGGCGCAGCCTGCTCATCTTGTGCTCGTCCTGCAGCCAGTGCGCCATCTCGTCGCGCCAGTCCCGCCCGAAGCGCGCCCGCATCCACACGGCCTTGGTGGTGTGCAGCACCGGCGTCACCACCGGCCCGCTGACTTCCACCGCGTAATCGAGCCTCGGTGCTTCGGACCAGCCATGCGTCAGGTCGTAGTGGTCATCGATCAGATTGATGCCACCCACGAAGGCATGCGCCTCGTCGATCACGCACAGCTTCATGTGCATGCGGCGCCATTGGCTGGCATCCAGCACGCCCCACAGCTTGTGCATGGGCCGGTAGATCGCAAGCTCGACGCCCGCCGCCTCCAGATCCTTCCACAAGGCCTCGGGCGCCTCGCGCGAGCCGAAGCCATCCACCACGATGTGGACCTTCACGCCCCGCCAGGCTGCGCGCATCAAGGCCTGCAGCACCAACCCGCTCTGACCCAGGGGGGACACCATGTACAGCGCCAGCCAGATGGACTTCTGCGCGGCGTGGATGCGTTCGATCAGGGCCGGAAACAAGGCGTGGCCGCCTCGCAGCAGCCGCACTTCGTTGCCGCCTGTGAACACCGGCTTGCGTTGCGCATACCAGGCCAGCCGATGAAGCGCATCTTCGTCTTCGGCGGTCGGGGTGCGCTGCGGCATGGTCTTCAGCAAGCCAGATCCAGCTCCACGACCAGGGGCAGGTGATCCGACAGCCGGGCCCAGGCACCGCCGCGCGGCACCATCACCGACTGGCAGCTCATGCCGCGGGTGTAGACCCGGTCCAGCGCCAGCACCGGCACGATGGAGGGGAAGGTGGCCACCCGGGCTTCATCCCCCTTGGAGGCACGCCGCAGGTTCACGCTTTCGAGGATGTGGTCGAGCTTCTCGTTCCAGTCATTGAAGTCGCCGGCGATCACCACAGGTGCGTTGTCCGGGATCTGTTCGGCCACCAGTTGCGCCAGCCGCTCGGCCTGCCGCACGCGGCTCGCGTGGATCAGGCCCAGGTGCACCACCACCACATGCACCTCGATCTGCCGCCACATCACCGACACATGCAGCAGACCGCGCTGCTCGAACCGGTGATCCGACACATCATGGTGCCCGATGTGGCCCAGCGGCCAGCGCGCCAGCAAGGCATTGCCGTGTTCGCCGCCCTTGGTGACCGCGTTGGTGCGGTAGGCCACTTCGTAGCCTTCTGGCGCGAGGTACTCGGCCTGGGGCACATTGGGCCAGCACAGCGGCCCGAAATCCGTGCGGGAAAAGCGCTGCGCCTCGGCGTGGTGGAAGCGCCGCACCTCTTGCAGGCAGACGATGTCGGCGTCCATCGCCTCCACCGCGAGCCCCAGGTTGTGGATCTCCAGGCGCTTGGTCGGGCCCATGCCGCGCACGCCCTTGTGGATGTTGTAGGTGGCCACACGCAGGTGCTTGGACGACAGCGTGGACGGCGGCAGCAGGGAAGACTGAAGCGGGTTGAGCACGGTGCGGTTCCTGCGGGTGGGGGCTGATCGGGTGAGGGCCGGAGAGGCCAGCGATCCAAGATAACCAAATCTGTCGGCGATCAAGCGCTGCTTCAAGAGGGGGCTTTCCCCCCAGATCACGCTATTTGATCTGAGGCAGGCCGGCGCGTGCCCCCAACTGCAGGATGGCTTCCGCGTTCGAAGGGGAAAAACAACGGTCTGCCGCTTCGTGCCAGGGCAGCCACACGTATTGCGTGTGTTCCCGCGGCGCAAGGGTGATGGGGATGTCGCGCGGGACACACAGCCCGAAAACCCGCTCCGTGTTGTGGGTCACGCCCGGCGCGTACCGGTGCCGCCAGACGGGATAGATCTCGTAGACGTTCTCGACTTCCCAGTCGATCAGCGCAGCCTGGGGGACCTCGGCCGTGCCCACCACGATCCCGGTTTCCTCCTGGACTTCGCGCACCGCGGTTTCCCGCCAGGCTTCGTCCTCGCTGTCCTTGGAGCCGGTCACGCTCTGCCAGAAGCCGGGTTGCTTGGCCCGCTCGATGAGCAGCACATCCCCCTCGTGGGGAAAAGATCACGACCAGAACGGACAGAGGGATTTTGGGAACGGAGACGACCATGCGCTCAGTGTGACATGGGGCCCGCAGTGTTGTGCCGCCGCCACTGCTGAGCAGGCTTGTCTGCCCGCGCTCAATGCCCCGTACCCGCTGTGTGCCTGACAGCAACGGCGGGCGGCAAGGCTTTGGCCTGCAGTTCCCGCACCTGAACCACGAGCTTGTTGTGTGCGTCCAGGAAGGCGGCGGCAATCACCTTGCCTTCGTTCGTGTTGCTCCAGCCCAGGCCGGCGCCCCCGCCGAGCCGGCTGGCCAGCAGGCCGCCGACGCCCAGATCCGTCGCACGGGCCGCGCCGGTGGCGCTGGCCACCTGCTCCGTGGTCTCGTTGTCGGTCAGCAGCAGGGCGACCTGAGCCTCCTTGAGCTTGACCTGCTCGACCAGGCCGACCAGCCCGCCGATGTCGCGCAGCACGGGAATGGCGGCGATCACGCCCGCCAGACCACGCCCTGCATCCTGTTCGCTGAAGGTGAGGCTGGGCACCACGGTGTATTGCGCTTCATAGCCCTTGCCCTTGTGCACGGTGCCATCCGCCCGCAGGATGCCGGCCTCCTTCAGCTCGTTCTCCTGCATGGTGCCGCGCAGGCCTGCGGCCCGATCGACCACGCGGAAGCAGCCGCTCTGCTGCGCCAGCAGCTTGATCAGCGGCACCGGTGTGGCCGGCAGCTGGTAGTGCTGGCTCATCGTGTAGCCGTTCGGGTTCTCGGCCAGCGCGAGCGTGGCCACGGGGCTGTCGCAGCGCATCAGCGATGGGTCGGCTCCTTGCGCGCCCTTGGGGCCGGCCGATCCGGTGACGAGCGAGCCGCCCTGGCCCAGTTCGGTGGCCGCAGCAGGCGTTTTCTGTCCGTCGCAGGCGCTCAGCATCAGGGCCATGCCGGCAAGCAGGGCCGTCGCGACGCGGCGGGCGGGGCGTTCGTGATGGCGCAAGGGGAGTGCGACGGCGGGACGGGACATGGTTCAACTCCTGTACATGCTCAACTCAGCGCAGAGGCGCCGGATCCGCGCGGACCTGCTGTGCGCGGCACGCCGAGTGTAAGAAGCGCTGCGCCGTTTGCGCCTCGCTCTGATGGGGGACGGCCATCACGCATTCAAACAGGGGCGCACATGAAAAAGGCCACCGCGAGGGTGGCCTTCCAAGGACGGCAGAACTGCCGCAGCAGGGTTCAAGCCGCCGGCGTTGCCGCCTGCGCGTTGCGCAGACGGATGTGCAATTCGCGCAACTGCTTTTCGTCCACGTTCGACGGGGCGCCCGTCAGCAGGCACTGGGCACGCTGCGTCTTGGGGAAGGCGATCACGTCGCGGATGGACTCGGCCTTGGTCATCAGCGTGACCAGGCGATCCAGGCCGAAGGCCAGGCCACCGTGCGGGGGCGCGCCGTATTGCAAGGCATCGAGCAGGAAGCCGAACTTGACCTTGGCATCCTCATCGCTGATGTTGAGGGCCTGGAACACCTTGGACTGCACCTCGGCGCGGTGGATACGGATCGAGCCGCCGCCCAGCTCCCAGCCGTTGAGCACCATGTCATACGCCTTGGCGATGCACTTGCCCGGGTCGGTGTCCATGTAGTCTTCGTGACCGTCCTTGGGGGCCGTGAACGGGTGGTGCACGGCGTTCCAGCGCTCCGACTCGTCGTCGTACTCGAACATCGGGAAGTCCACCACCCACAGCGGGGCCCAGCGGTCCTCGAACAGGCCGGCCTTCTTGCCGAACTCGGAGTGGCCGATCTTCAGGCGCAGCGCGCCGATGGCGTCGTTGACGATCTTTTCCTTGTCGGCACCGAAGAAGATCAGGTCGCCGTCCTTGGCACCCGTGCGCTCCAGGATCTTGGCGATGGCCGCGTCGTGCAGGTTCTTGACGATGGGCGATTGCAAACCATCGCGACCCTTGGCCACTTCGTTGACCTTGATCCAGGCCAGGCCCTTGGCGCCGTAGATCTTGACGAACTCGGTGTAGGCGTCGATCTCACCGCGCGACATCGTGCCGCCACCGGGCACGCACAGGGCCACCACGCGGCCGCCCTTGGTCGTGGCGGGCGTGGAGAAGACCTTGAAGTCCACATCGGCCATCACGTCGGTCAGCTCGGTGAACTGCAGCTTGACGCGCAGGTCGGGCTTGTCCGAGCCGTACAGGAACATCGCGTCCGCGTACTTCATGACGGGGTACTCGCCCAGGTCCACGTTCAGCGCCTTCATGAAGACGTGGCGGATCATGCCTTCGAACATGTCACGGATTTCCTGTTCGGTCAGGAAGCTCGTTTCAATATCGATCTGGGTGAATTCGGGCTGGCGATCGGCGCGCAGGTCTTCGTCGCGGAAGCACTTGGTGATCTGGTAGTAGCGGTCATAGCCGGCCACCATCAACAACTGCTTGAACAGTTGGGGCGACTGCGGCAGCGCGAAGAACTGGCCGTCGTGCACGCGCGAAGGCACGAGGTAGTCGCGGGCACCTTCGGGTGTGGACTTGGTCAGCATCGGCGTTTCGACGTCGATGAAGCCGTGCTCATCCAGGAACTTGCGCGCTTCCATGGCCACGCGGTAGCGCAGCATCAGGTTCTTCTGCATGTACGGGCGGCGCAGGTCCAGCACGCGGTGCGTCAGGCGGGTGGTCTCCGACAGGTTCTCGTCGTCGATCTGGAAAGGCGGCGTCACCGAGGCGTTGAGCACCTCCAGCGTGTGGGCCAGCACTTCGATCTTGCCGCTGGTCAGGCCGGCGTTCTCGGTGCCGGCAGGGCGGGCGCGCACGACGCCGGTCACCTTCAGGCAGAACTCGTTGCGCACGTCTTCGGCGATCTTGAAGGAATCGGCGCGGTCGGGGTCGAACACCACCTGCACCAGGCCTTCGCGGTCACGCAGGTCGATGAAGATCACGCCGCCGTGGTCGCGGCGACGGTGGGCCCAGCCCATCAGCGTCACGGTCTGGCCCATCAGCGCTTCGCTGACCAGACCACAGTAAGTGGTGCGCATGTGTGTGTTCTCTTTCGGGAGATGTGGGTCTTGCAAGCAGCGGCCGGCGCAGACGCGCCATACGAGGTATGGGCGCTACGTGCGCTGGCTCGAAACCCTCGATTGTCGTTCAGGAATGGGCTGTCGTCGACGGCGTCGGCAAAGTCGGCGGCGTCGTGCCGGAGGGCGGCAGGCTCGGCGGCGCTACCACGCCCATCGAAATGATGTACTTGAGCGCCTCGTCCACCGACATCTTCAGCGCCTGCACCTCGGCACGCGGCACGATCAGCATGAAGCCGGAGGTGGGGTTGGGCGTGGTCGGCACATACAGGGTGAGCATGTCGGCGGGCAGCTTCTGGGCCACCTCGCCGCCGGGTTTGCCGGTCACGAAGGCGATCGTCCAGGAGCCGGCGCGCGGGTACTGCACCAGCACGGCTTCGCGGAAGGCCTGGCCGCTGCTGGAAAACAGCGTGTCTGAGACCTGCTTGACCGAGCTGTAGATGCTCTTGACGATGGGGATTTTGTAGAACAGCCGGTTGGACTGGTTGAGCAGCCACTGGCCGACCATGTTGCTCACGGCCGCGCCCGTCAGCAGCAGGGCGCTGAGCATGACGATGACGCTCAGGCCGCGGATCTCGCGCCAGGAATCCAGCGTGGCGTGGGCCGACATCGGCAGCACCGTCTTGGCCGCGGCGATGAGGGACGCAAAAATGCCATCGAGCGTGCCCACCACGCTCGACAGCACCCAGACCGTGACGGTCAGGGGCAGCCAGACCAGCAGCCCCGTCAGGAGGTATTTCTTCATCAGTGGCAGGCGCAGGAGGTGCCGCAACCACCGGCTGACGTGTCACCGCCCGAAGACGACGAAGCGCTGCTGTCTGTGGACGATGCGGCGGCATCGCCCGACGAGGCGGCCGGTGCGGTGGTGGCCGCGCCGGCGCCCCCGGAGCCACCCCGGAAATCGGTGGCATACCAGCCCGAGCCCTTGAGCTGGAAGCCGGCGGCCGTCACCTGCTTGGTGAAGGCTTCGGCACCGCAGGCGGGGCAGGTGGTCAGCACCGGATCGGAAATCTTCTGAAGAACGTCCTTGGCATGGCCACAGGACTCGCAGCGGTAGGCGTAAATCGGCATGTGAAAACCTCGGGTAATCCCGTGAACACGGCATTGTAGATGGTGGCGGCTGCCGACGTTTCAAGTCGGCGCCGCCCGGCCCGCCTCAAGCCATGTGCGCTTCGCGCGTGCGTTTGTCCGAAATGAATTGCGGCATCAGCGAGCCGGCCACCATGCCCAGCAGGGCGGCAGCCAGACCGGCGAGCTGGCCGGGCACGGCCTCGTTCCGAGCTGCCGTCGCCCCAGACCGAGTTGGCGATGAACGGGGCCCAGGTGCCGATGCCGGCCATGATCGACAGGATGGCGCCCTGCGTGGTGGCGCGCTGCCAGTACAGGCCGAAGGTCAGCGGCACGAAGGCGCCCACCAGTGTCACCTGATAGGCGGACGACACCATGTCATAGATGGTGGTGCCCTGCATCTTGATGGCGTAGGTCAGCACCAGCGCTGTGAACACGAAGATCGTGATCCGCAGCGACAGCAGCACCTGGCGGTCGCTCATGCCCGGGTGGATGTTCTTGAGGATGTTCTCCACAAAGCTGGTGGACGGCGCCAGCAGCGTGGCCGACGAGGTCGACTTGATGGCCGAGACCAGCGCGCCGAAAAAGAAGATCTGCGCGATCAGCGGCATCTTGGTCAGGATCAGCGTGGGCAGCACCTTCTGCGGATCGTTGGCCAGCAGGTCCTTGGTCTCGGTGGGCATGATGATCAGCGCCGAAGCCACGATGAACATCGGCACGAAGGCGAAGGCCAGGTAGCTGAAGCCGCCGATGATGGCGCCCTTGCGCGCGGTGGTGCTGTCCTTGGCCGACATCACGCGCTGGAACACGTCCTGCTGCGGGATGGAGCCCAGCATCATGGTGATGGCCGCGCCGATGAAGGCCAGCCAGGTCTGGGTGGTGTGCTCGGCCGGCAGGATCTTGAACCAGTCGTTGGCCACCGCCATGTCGATCACCTTGTCGGCGCCGCCGGCCTGATCCCCCGCCAGGAAGGCGATGAAGGACAGGCCGACGATCAGCACGATCATCTGGATGAAGTCCGTCCAGGCCACGGCCAGCATGCCGCCGATCAGCACATAGATCAGCACGAGCGTGGTGCCGATGGCCATGCCCACGGCCGGTGCGATCTCGCCGCCCGACAGCACGGAAAACACCAGGCCCAGGGCGGTGATCTGCGCGGCCACCCAGCCGAGGTAGCTCAGGATGATGGCCACGGAGCAGAACACCTCCACGCCTTCGCCATAGCGCTGACGGTAGAAGTCGCCGATGGTCAGCAGGCTCATCTTGTAGAGCTTGGAGGCAAAGAAGGCGCCGACCAGCACCAGGCACATGGAGGCGCCGAAGGGGTCTTCCACCACCGCATTGAGACCGCCTTCGACGAACTTGGCGGGGATGCCCATCACCGTCTCGGCGCCGAACCAGGTGGCGAACGTGGTGGTGATCACCATGGCCAGCGGCAGGCTGCGGCCGGCGATGGCGAAGTCGGTCGTGCTCTTGATGCGCGTGCCCGCATAGATGCCGATGCCCATCGTGCCGACGAGATACAGGATCACAAACGCAAGCAGGGTGGTGTTCATGGCAAACGGGTGCGTGGTGTTCGTTGGGGGCGCAGTTTAGTGCCTGCGCGCGGCGATGCACCGGGCGGCCCTGTGTCCCATTCGCGACCCCCGCGAGCAAGGGGGGCGGCTACAGCACGCCCATGTCGTGCAGACGCAGCAGGATGTGTGCCGCCGTGAAGCCCAGGAAGAAGCCCATGCCGATCCACACAGCCGCCGACAGGGTGCGGTTGGTGCGGCGCTGTTCGATCAGGATGGCGCGCAGATCGTTGCGCAGGGCGGTGTCGCCGCGATCGAGGTTCTTGTGCACCAGCCGGGGCAGTTCGGGGATCAGCTTGGCGTAACGCGGCGCCTCTCGCTTGAATCGCTCAAGCAGGCCTTTCAGGCCGATCTGCTCGCGCATCCAGCGCTCCAGGAAGGGCTTGGCCGTGCTCCACAGGTCCAGATCCGGATCCAGATCGCGCCCCAGCCCTTCGACGTTGAGCAGCGTCTTTTGCAGCAGCACCAGTTGCGGCTGGATCTCGACGTTGAAGCGCCGCGAGATCTGGAACAGGCGCATCAGCACCTGGCCGAGCGAGATCTCCTTGATGGGGCGGTCGAAGTAGGGCTCGCACACGGTGCGCACCGCGCCTTCGAGCTCGTCGATGCGCGTGGTGGGCGGCACCCAGCCGCTTTCGATGTGCAACTCGGCCACGCGCTTGTAGTCGCGATGGAAGAAGGCCACGAAGTTCTGTGCCAGGTAATCCTTGTCCACCTCGGTGAGCGTGCCGATGATCCCGAAATCGAGCGCGATGTAGCGCCCGAAGGTGGCCGCATCCAGGCTGACCTGGATGTTGCCCGGGTGCATGTCGGCGTGGAAGAAACCGTCGCGGAAGACCTGGGTGAAGAAGATGGTGACGCCGTCGCGCGCCAGCTTCTTGATGTCCACCCCCGCTTCGGCCAGGCGTTGGCGCTGGCTGATGGGCACGCCCTTCATGCGCTCCATCACCATCACCGTGGGGGTGCAGTAGTCCCAGATCATCTCGGGCACCAGCACCAGATCCAGGCCCTGCATGTTGCGGCGCAGCTGCGCGGCGTTGGCGGCCTCGCGGATCAGATCGAGCTCGTCGTGCAGGTACTTGTCGAATTCGGCGACGACCTCGCGCACCTTCAGGCGCTTGCCGTCGGCCCACAGGCGCTCGATCCAGCCGGCCAGGGTGCGCATGAGGGCCAGGTCATCGTCGATGACGTTGAGCATGCCGGGGCGCAGCACCTTGACGGCCACTTCGCGGCCATCGTGCAGCACGGCGAAGTGCACCTGGGCGACCGAGGCGCTGGCGATCGGTTCGGCATCGAAGGACTTGAACACCGCGGCGATCGGCCGGCCCATGGCCTTTTCCACCAGCTTGATCGACACATCGCTGGGGAAGGGCGGGACGCGGTCCTGCAGCCTGGCGAGTTCATCGGCCACGTCGGCGGGCAGCAGGTCCCGCCGGGTGGACAGCATCTGCCCGAACTTGACGAAGATGGGGCCGAGGCGTTCCAGGGCCTCGCGCAGACGCTGGCCCCGCGGTGCATTGAGCCGGCGGCCAAAGACCAGCACGCGCGCAAAGGCGCTCCAGCGCTTGCTGCGCAGGCTGTCGAGCACCAGGCCGTCCAGCCCGTAGCGCAGGGCGATCAGGCTGATGAAGACAGGGCGAAGCAGGGCGCGCATCCGGTCGCTCGGGCTTTCAGGCGATCAGTGGCGGGGCGTGCCGGAATGGGGGTGGCCATGCGTGCCGTGTGCGCCTCCCATGTGCGCCGTGGCGCTGGGCACTGCCGGGCGGGCGCCAGCGCTGCAGGCTCTGGCGGACGCTCTCGCCCACCGTGCGCAACAGTTCAGCCGGTGCGGTGCCCAGCCAGCGGGCGAGGTCGTCCTGCACATCCCAGCGCAGGTTTTTCATCATCCAGGAAGCGACTTCGGCCAAGGCAGCGTCACCTTCGATGTTGACCTCGGGGCGCTCGCCGCGAAGGGCCAATCGCGCCAGGGTCAATGGGTCGGGCAGGTGGATGGTGATCGTCAGGCCGCTGGCTGTCGGCAACCCCGCAGGGACGGCGGCATCGACGGCTTCGAACAGGCCGGCCGGGGTGATCATGAAGCGCCAGGCCGTGGGCGTGGCCGGCGTGGATGCGGGTTGTCCCTTGCTCAGGAAGCCCGGCAGGGGCGGCTGGAAGCTGCTGGTCCAGCGGATGTCCACGGTGCGGCCGGCGTGCGGCTTGAGCTTGGCCATGGCCACGGGCTCGCTTGAGACGACGTGGTTGAGCAGCAGCGTCAGGCGCGGCAGGGCCAATGGGCCGATCCAGGAGAGGGAAAATGGAGCCATGGCCCCGATTGTAGGTGCCTGTCGACACGCACTCGGGAACTCGGAGGGCGCAGGGCGACTCCGAGGCGAGGTGTCATGGATTTTGGTCCACAATGTTCGGCGGCCTTCCTGACTGGGAGGCCATTCACTTCGTCACGGTTTCATCGTCGGTGCGGATCGAGCGGTTGCCATCCGTCATCGCGGGACGTTTTCCGGGGCTTGGGGTCAGCCCCTGGTTTTCATGTTCAACAATCGAAATTACAACCGTACCTTTTTCAATGCGCCGCAGTCGGTGACGTCATTCGTGGCGGCATTCCTGGAGCCGTCCATCACCGTGGCCTCTCTGCTGGGGGCCCTGGCGTATTACAACGAACCCGTGCGCCGCGCCTCGATGGCCCTGTGCCTGCTGGTGTTCGCGCTGACATTTCCGGGGCGCAACCGCTTCACCGACTCCAAATTGACCGCGTTGGTCGACATCGTGACCTCCTGGTTCTCGATGCTGGCCATCCTCTGGCTGTGCGGCTACGCCACCAACAGCCTGATGTTCTTCGATTTCCACGTGATGATGGCCTGGGCCCTGCTCACACCCATCCTGCAGTGGATCGCGGTGCTGGTGGGCAAGGTGATCATCAAGGCCCGCTCGGCCCGCCCCGGCGCCAAGCGGCGGGCCATCGTGGTGGGCGCCGGACCGTTGGGTGGCAAGGTGGCGCGCGCGCTGCAGAGCAATCCCGACCAGAGCACCGAATTCATCGGCTACTTCGACGACCGCACCGACAGCCGCGTGCTGCCCGAGGCGGTCAGCATGCGCCTGGGCGGGCCTGCGCGATGTCGCCAACTACGTGTATGCGCACGGCGTGCACGAGGTCTACATCACCTTGCCGCTGGGCTCGCAGCCGCGCATCGTGGAACTGCTCGAGGCGGTGCAGGGCACGACCGCATCCCTCTACTTCGTGCCGGATGTCTTCGGCATCAGCATCATCCAGGGTCGCCTGCAGGACATGAACGGCGTGCCGGTGGTGGGCATTTGTGAAACACCTTTTACGGGTACGAACGAGCTGGTCAAGCGCGTCTCGGACATCATCCTGGGCAGCATCATCCTGGTGCTGATCTCGCCGATCCTGCTGGCCGTGGCCATCGGCGTGAAGCTCAGCTCGCCGGGCCCGATCATCTTCAAGCAGCGCCGCAACGGTCTGGACGGCGAGGAAATCGTCGTCTACAAGTTCCGCTCGATGCGCACGCAGGACAACGGGCCGGTGGTCAAGCAGGCCACCAAGGACGACCCGCGCATCACGCCGTTCGGCGCCTTCATCCGCAAGACCTCGCTGGACGAGCTGCCGCAGTTCATCAACGTGCTGCAAGGCCGCATGAGCATCGTCGGGCCGCGCCCGCACGCGGTGGCGCACAACGAGGAATACCGCCGGCTGATCAAGGCCTACATGGTGCGCCACAAGGTGCGCCCGGGCATCACGGGCTGGGCCCAGGTCAACGGCTATCGGGGCGAGACGGAAACCATCGAGAAGATGCAGGCGCGGGTCGAATACGACCTGGAATACCTGCGCAACTGGTCATTGGGCCTGGATCTGCAGATTGTCATCCGCACTGTCCGGCTGATGCTTTTTGATCGTAATGCCTACTGATGACGGGCCTTGGCAGCAGCGTCATTTTCACGGCGAGGAGACATCAAGTGAAGAAGCAAGATACTCAATTTGGGACTCAAAGCAGGGCACGCGTGCGCGTATTGTCGGCCGGTGTCGCTTTGCTGTGCACCGCGATGGCAGCCCATGCCGCTGAAGGCGAAGACGTACCGTTGTACCTGACGCTCACGCAGCAGCTCCAGCATGACAACAACCTGTTGCGCCAAAAGGAAAACAAGGCGGCCGACATCGTGTCCTCCACCCAACTGAGCGTGGGGCTTGACAAGCGACTGGGGCGCCAGCATTACTTCCTGGACGCGACAGTGGCAAAGAACAAGTATCGAGACTATTCCAAGTACGACAACGACAGCTATTCCGGTTCGGGCAGCTTCACCACGGACATCGGTTCGGATTTTCGTCTCGTAGCAGACGCTTCGCTGGACCGCTCACTGCCCGCGTTTGAGGACAGTACGTTGAATCGGACGGTGCGCAATACACGCACCAGCCACAACATCGGTGTCGATCTGCGCTATGGCCTTTATGGCCGGCTTTCCGTGAACGCAGGGCTGCGCAAATCGAAAACGGATTTTGCCGAAACAGAGGTCGAGAACAAGGAATCCACTTCCGTCTCCACCGGCTTGCGTTATTTGCCCAACGAGTTGATGTACTACGGCCTGACGTACACGAAGACGAAGACGGACTTCGAGAACCGCACATTCGAGTTCTATGAGGCGGCCGTTTTGCAAAACCGCATCGGTGAAGAAGTTGACAGCGATAACATCGGCCTGGGTTTTGCCTGGCAGATCACAGGTTTCAGTCGCTTCAATGGTTCGATCGGGTATTCGAGGGAGCGCAACAAGTACGACAAGCGTCGAGACTTCAGCGGCTTGACTGGGGCCGCGGGCTGGCGTTACACCCCGACCGACAAGACGGTCTATAAGGTCAACTGGTCACGTGACACCAATAACTCTGGCTCTGGATCCGGCGCGTACGACGTGAAGTTGGGTCAGTTCACGGTTGCGGCCAATGGTTATGTCGCGACCAATCGCGTGATCGACTCTTTCTCTTTGGGGATGGAGTACGAGCTCACCTCAAAGATTGGGCTGAACGCCTCGTACTCATTCATTCAGTACAACGAAGAAAAACAGTCTGTCATTCAGAACGTCAGCAACTCCTTCAGTTCGCGCAAGAGTCGCTATAACGCTTTGACGCTGGGCGGCACTTACGAGCCCATTCGCAGTGTGGGCCTGGGATGCAGCCTGACTTTCTATGACCGCACCCAGTCGCAGTTCCAGGAAGCCTACGATGGCCGCACCGTGTTGTGCTACGGCTCCTTCACGGTGCAGTGATTGCCAGCAGCTACGTCAATGAAGGTAGACCTTCCATGCCCTGCATCCTCCTGACCGGCGCCACCGGCTACATCGCCTCGCACACCTGGCTGGCCTTGCAAGAAGCCGGCTTCGATGTGATCGGCATCGACAGCCTGGTCAACAGCTCCATCCATGTGCTGGGGCGCCTGCAGACGATTTCCGGCCGGCAGCCGGTGTTCGTGCAGGGCGATGTGCGTGATCAGGCCGCGATGGACGAATGCTTTCGCATCGGCCGGGAGCGTTTCGGCGGCATCCAGGCCGTGGTGCATTTCGCCGCGTTGAAAGCCGTGGGCGAATCCGTCGAGAAGCCGCTGGACTACTTCGAAAACAACCTCGGTGGCTTGCTGGCCGTGTGTCAGTCGATGAAGCGCCATGGCGTGTACAACCTGGTCTTCAGTTCATCGGCCACGGTCTATGGCAAGCCCGAGAGCCTGCCCATCACCGAAGACGCGCCGCTGCGCGTGACCAACCCGTACGGCCAGACCAAGCTCATCGGCGAAGAGTTGTTGCGTGAGCTCGAGCGCTGCGATGCCCAATGGCGCATCGCCTACCTGCGCTATTTCAATCCGGTGGGCGCGCACAAGAGCGGCCTGATCGGCGAAGACCCGCGTGGCGTGCCCAACAACCTGATGCCGTATGTGGCGCAGGTGGCCATCGGCAAGCGGCAGCACCTGAACGTCTTCGGCAACGACTACAACACGCCCGACGGCACCGGCGTGCGTGACTACATCCATGTGTGCGACCTGGCCGAAGGGCATGTGGCGGCCTTGCGTTACCTGTTTGCTCAGCAGCGTTCGCTCACGGTCAACCTGGGCACGGGGCAGGGCTACAGCGTGCTGGAACTGGCCCGGGCTTACGGCAAGGCAGCCGATCGAGAGATCCCGCTGGTCTTTGCGCCCAGGCGCGCAGGCGATGTGGATGCCTGCTATGCGGACCCCCGTCATGCCTTCGAAACGATGGGATGGAAAGCTGCACGCGGGCTGGATGAAATGTGCGTGGACTCCTGGCGATGGCAGTCCACCAATCCTCATGGATTTGACAGTTGAACGCCGGGCGGTTTGCGGCTGACGGCTCGAACTTTGCTACGGTTTGACGTATGAAACACACCCTGCTTCCCGTGATCATGGCCGGTGGTTCCGGCACCCGCCTGTGGCCGCTCTCGCGCGCGCTGTACCCCAAGCAGTTCCTGGTTTTGCAAGGCAATCAGAGCCTGTTCCAGCAGGCGCATCTGCGGCTCAAGGCCCTGGCCGCCGAGGACATCGCGGTGGCCAGCCCTTGTGTGGTGGGCAACGAGGAGCATCGCTTCCTGGTGCTCGATCAACTGCGTGAACTCAAGGGCGAGCCTTCTTCGCTGCTGCTGGAGCCCGTCGGGCGCAACACCGCGCCGGCCGTGACGCTGGCTGCCCTGCAGGCCACGGCCGATGGCACCGACCCCATCCTGGTGGTCACGCCCGCCGATCAGACGGTGACCGATGAAGCGGCCTACACCGCGGCCCTGCAAAAGGCCATCCGTGCCGCGGCAGACGGGGACATCGTGATCCTGGGCATCACGCCCGATCGGCCTGAGACCGGTTTTGGCTACATCCGCACCGGTGACGCCGATGCCAAGGGTGTGCGCGGCGTGAAGGCTTTCGTGGAAAAGCCCGATCTGGAGACGGCCAAGGGCTATGTGGCCGATGGCGGCTACTTCTGGAACAGCGGCATGTTCGTGATGAAGGCTTCGCGCTGGCTGGCGGCGCTGGCGCACTTCCGGCCGGACATTGCTCAGGCCACGCGTGCCTCCTTTGATGTGCGCACCACCGATGCGCAGTTCGTGCGCCCGGGCAAGGCCGAGTTCTCGGCCGTGCCTTCGGAGTCGGTGGACTATGCCGTGATGGAGAAGTGCCCCGCCGAGCCGGGCTGCGGCTTCACGGTGCGCATGGTGCCGCTGGACGCCGGCTGGTCGGATCTGGGCGCCTGGGATGCCGTCTGGCAGGTCAGTGAGCACGATGGCCAGGGCAATGCCGCGCAGGGCGATGCCCTGTTCCAGAACAGCCGCAACACCCTGGTGCACGCCACCAGCCGCCTCGTGGCCGCCGTGGGGCTGGACAACGTCGTGGTGGTGGAGACGCCCGATGCCGTGCTGGTGGCAGACCGCAGCAGCAGCCAGGACGTCAAGAAGATCGTCAGTACGCTGGAGGGGCAGTCGCGCACCGAAGGCACCTTGCACCGTCGGGTGCATCGCCCGTGGGGCTGGTATGACTCCATCGACCATGGCCCGCGCTTCCAGGTCAAGCGCATCATGGTCAAGCCCAAGGCGTCCTTGAGCCTGCAGATGCACCACCATCGGGCGGAGCACTGGATCGTGGTCAGCGGCACCGCCGAGGTGACGGTGGGCGACAAGGTCGTCATGCTGAGCGAGAACCAGTCCACCTACATCCCCCTGGGCACGGTGCACCGCCTGGTCAACCCGGGCACGATCCCGCTGGAGATCATCGAGGTGCAGTCGGGCAGCTACCTGGGTGAAGACGACATCGTGCGTTACCAGGACAACTACGGGCGCTCGGCCAACTGAGGCTCCTCCGGTACGTGAGCCATGTGTGAAAAGGCGCTGCGTTTGCAGCGCCTTTTGCTTTGGGCTTCAGCGCCTCATCGGTGCCTCATCACCGCAGGTGGTCTAGCAGATCCAGAGGCTGCGCCACGACCACATCCGCCCCCCAGGACGCGATCTCGCCGTTGTGCCCGATGTAGCCCCAGGCCGCCGCCGCGCTGGGCATGCCGGCAGCCTTGGCGGCCTGGATGTCGCGCAGGTCATCGCCCACGTACAGCACGGAGGCGGGCGCAACGCCCATCTCTTCGCAGGCGGTCAGCAAGGGCAGGGGATGCGGCTTGGCATGGGCCGTGGTGTCGCCGCTGATGATCACGGCGGCGTCTTCCTTCAAGCCCAGGCCGTCCATGACGGGTAGCGTGAAGCGATGCGGCTTGTTGGTGACGATGCCCCATTGCAGGCCGCGTGTGCCCAGTTCATACAGCAGGTCGGACATGCCCTCGAACAGGGCCGTGGTGTCGGCCAGGCAGCCCATGTAGGCATCGAGGAAGGCTTGTCTCAGCGCCTCGAATTCGGCGTCGCCGGGATGGATGTCCAGGCCGACGCCGATCAGGCCGCGCGCGCCGGCCGAGGCGTACGGCCGCAGCACATCCAGAGGCAGGGGATCGAGGCCACGCTGCACGCGCAACTGGTTGAGCGCGCCGCCGAGGTCACCGGCCGTGTCGGCCAGCGTGCCGTCCAGATCGAACAGCACGGCGGTGGGCGGGCAGGTCCAGCGGATGCCGCCGGGCTTGAATGTGGCGTCGAGCCGCATCACGAGGCCAGCGGCTTGCGGCAAGCCACCAGGTAGTTGACGCTGGTGTCGCCCGAGAGCCAGTACTGCTGCGTGAGCGGGTTGTATTCCATGCCCTTCATCTGGGCCATGTCGAGCCCGGCTTCGCGGATCCAGCGGGCGAGTTCTGCCGGGCGGATGAAGCGGCCGAATTCATGCGTGCCCTTGGGCAGCAGCTTGAGCACGTATTCAGCGCCCACGATGGCGAACAGGAAGGCCTTCGGGTTGCGGTTGATGGTGGAGAAGAACACCCAGCCACCGGGCTTGGCCATGTCGGTGCACGCGCGCACGACGGAAGAAGGATCCGGCACGTGTTCCAGCATCTCCATGCAGGTGACGACATCGAATTGCCCGGGTTTTTCAGCGGCCAGCGCTTCGGCAGCCACTTCGCGGTAGTCGAGGTTGGCCACGGCCGCTTCCATGGCGTGGAGCTGCGCCACCTTCAGCGGCTTGTCGGCCAGGTCGATCCCCAGCACGTTGGCGCCGCGGCGTGCCATGGATTCGGCGAGGATGCCGCCGCCGCAGCCCACGTCCACCACGTTCTTGCCCTTGATGCCGGCGAGCTGGTCGATCCAGTCCAGGCGCAGGGGGTTGATCTGGTGCAGCGGGCGGAACTCGCTTTCCGGATCCCACCACTTGTGGGCCAGGTCGCTGAATTTCGCCAGTTCTTGGGGGTCGGCATTCGTGGTCATGGGCGTGATGCTACCCAATGTGCGGCGTGCGCCGGCCGTGCCCCGGCTTTTCTTTGCGGTTTCTTGACCTGCGGCGGGCCTTCAGACCGGGGACTGACGCGGATCGCCCGCCGACTTCAGTCGCCGGTAGAGGGTGTTGCGGCTGATGCCGAGCCGGCGGGCGGCTTCGGACATGTTGCCGCCGGTGGCCTGGACCACCTGGCGGATGGCGTGGTCGGACAGGCGGCGCAGGTTGGCGTCGGGGATGGCATGGGTGGCGGGGGCGGGGGCCTGATCTGCGTCTACCGGCATGGCTTGCGGTGAGGGCGCGCGCGAAGGCAGGAGGCCCTTGTTGGCCCGGCCGGGTGCTGCTGCTTGGAGCGAAGCGCGGGCATCGGGCGGTGCACCGAGTTCTTCTTGCGTGTCCTCGGGCAGGTGAGACCAGTCCAGCGCCACCTCGTCCGGCTCCAGCAGCGCACAGGCGGTGCGCAGGGTGGCATGCAACTGGCGCAGGTTGCCCGGCCAGGCGTAGGCGGCGAGCGCCTGCAGGAGGCCGGGGTGCACGGTGTCCACGGGCGGGCGGTGCATGTCCAGGGTGATGCCGTTGAGCACGTCGCGCAGCACGGCCGGGAAATCGTGGCGATCACGCAGGGCCGGCAGGCTCACCGTCAGGCCGTTGACGCGGTAGTACAGGTCTTCGCGGAACGCGCCGGCCTGGATCGCTTCCTTGAGGCGCCGATGGGTGGCGCAGACCAGCACGAAGTCCACCGGAACGGGCCGGCTGCCGCCCAGCGGCACGACGACCTTGTCCTGCAGCACGCGCAGCAGCCGTGCTTGCAGGGCGAGCGGCATGTCGCCGATTTCGTCGAGGAAGAGGGTGCCGCCGTCGGCCTCCCGGATGCGGCCGGGCGAGCCTTCGCGGCGTGCGCCGGTGAAGGCCCCGCCGACATACCCGAAGAGTTCGGCTTCGATGAGCGTTTCAGGCAGCGCGGCGCAGTTCACGGCCACGAAGGGCTTGTGCGCGCGGGGCCCTTCGCTGTGCAAGGTGCGCGCAAAGACTTCCTTGCCGGTGCCGGATTCGCCCTGGATCAGCACGGGGATGCCCTGGGCCTGCACGCGTCGGGCGCGGCGCAGGGCTTCGGTCACGCGGGGATCGCGTGCGGCGACATCGGGTGAACGGATGGTGCGGCTGTCCGCGCCTTGTCCCGTCGATCGTCGCTCGGCCACATCGACGAAAGGCATGTTGATCACAGGCCGGTTGGCTGCATCCAGGCGCGCAAACACTTCTTTGTCATGCGCGGTTCGCAGCGTCACGAGCTTGCCCGGGCGCCACAGGCCGATGCGCTGGCCCGTGATCTGCTCCAGGGTGCAGGTGCCGATCAGGCCGTCGTGCAGCCCCAGCCACTGCCGGGCGGGCGCGTTGGCCCCGACGATCCAGCCGTCTTCCGAGAGCGCGACCAGGCCTTCGCCGACACCGCCCAGGCCTTCGGGCTGCGGGTGCAGACGCACGATCAGGTCACGGCCGTGACGGGCGTGGAAGAGCCGGTCTTCGATCATGCGGGCGGCCGAGCGCACCATGGCGAAGGTGTGGGGGTGGTGGCCGCGGCGGTCGCCCGAGATGTCGATCACGCCGCGCAAGCTGCCATTGGGACCGGTGACGGGCGCGGCCGCGCAGGTGAGAAAGCCGTTGCGCTCCAGGTAGTGCTCCGCGCCGTGGATGACGACAGGGCGCGCTTCGGCCAGGGCCGTGCCGATCGCATTGGTGCCGCGATCCGATTCATGCCACAGGGCGCCGGGCCGCAGGGAGACGCGATCGGCGCGGGAGACAAAATCCGCATCGCCCAGACTGTGCAGCAGCAGGCCTCGCGCATCGGACAGCACCACGAGGTTGCCGCAATCGCGCATCTGCTCGAAGACGAATTCCATCACGGGCCGGGCCTGCGCGAGGAAGTCGTGGCTGTGGGCCAGGGCCTGCCTCAGATCGGCTTCGCTGCAGATCGGCGGGCCAGAGGGCGCGTCCACAGGGCTCAGGCCGGCGTGGCGGCTGCGCTCCCAGGAGCGGCACAGCGCGTCGTCCACCAGGCCGTGCGGCACCTCGCCGGCTTCAAGCAGGCAGCGGCGCGCCTGGTCCAGCTGCAGGGGCGTTGCGTGGGAGGACATGGTGGCGAGGCTGC
>JASGIQ010000003.1:0-346603 GCA_047601765.1 Aquabacterium sp. | reverse complement strand
CGGCGCCGAAGATGCGCATGGCATCGTGCAGGTTGTCGGCCTCCAGCCAGTTGATCTGCATGTCCTCGACCCCGTCGAGCACGGTGCGCAGGCCCACACGCACGAGATCGTGGTCGTCCACGAGCAAAACTTTGAACGTACCCAAGGGCGGAGGAGGCAAGGATCCCATGATTCGGCCTTGTCGACGCGATGCGCTGAAGGAAAGACTCCCGCGCGCGGACGCATGTCGGGAGATGACAACCGGCAAGTGTCGAGAGTCCGTACCACTTGAACAATCCCTAACTTGTCACGCGCTTTTTACCAGATAAAAGCGGCGATCTTCGTCCAACCTACCTCATTACAGGGCGAATCCGAATGGGACCGGCTAACATGTCGGGCTTCGCCGGAGTCTGCCCTCGTGTCCACTTCCCCTTTCGCCTCTGAAACGCGGCGCCGCCGCACCTTTGCCATCATTTCCCACCCGGACGCCGGCAAGACCACGCTGACCGAGAAACTGCTGCTGTTCTCGGGCGCGATCCACATCGCCGGGGCCGTCAAGGGGCGCAAGGCCTCGCGCCACGCCACCTCCGACTGGATGGAGATCGAAAAGCAGCGCGGCATCTCGGTGGCATCGAGCGTGATGCAAATGCTGTATCGCGAGCACGTGATCAACCTGCTGGACACCCCGGGCCACAAGGACTTCTCGGAAGACACCTACCGCGTGCTGACCGCCGTGGACTCGGCGCTGATGGTGATCGACGCGGCCAACGGCGTGGAAGCGCAGACCAAGCGCCTGATCGAGGTCTGCCGCCAGCGCGACACGCCCATCATCACCTTCATCAACAAGATGGACCGCGAGGGACGCGACCCCATCGAGCTGCTGGATGAAGTGGAGGCCGAGCTGGGCATGCCCTGCGTGCCGATGACCTGGCCGGTGGGCCAGGGCAAGACCTTCGGCGGCATCGTCAACCTGCGCACGCAGTCGATGCGGCTGTTCGATGCCGGTGCCGACAAGCGCGGTGATGACGACGAGATCGTGGCGCTGGCCGAGCGCGACAAGCTGCACCAACGCTTCGGCCACGACTGGGAATTGGCCGAATCCAATATGGAGCTGATGGCCGAGGCCGCGCCCACATTCGATCTGGCACAGTTCCTGGCCGCCAAGCAGACGCCGGTGTTCTTCGGCTCGGCCGTGAACAACTTCGGTGTGCAGGAGGTGCTGGATGCGCTGGTCGATCTGGCGCCGCCGCCCAAGCCGCGTTTCAGCACGGAGAAGGATGGCTCGCACAAGGAGATTGCGCCAGACATGGGCAACTTCTCCGGCGTGGTGTTCAAGGTGCAGGCCAACATGGACCCGTCTCACCGCGACCGCATCGCCTTCGTGCGCGTGTGCTCGGGCAAGTACGAGCCGGGCATGAAGCTCAGGTGCAGCGCTCAGGCAAGGAGCTGCGGCCGACCTCGGTGGTGACCTTCCTGTCGCAACGTCGCGAAGCGGTCGATGAAGCCTTCGCGGGCGACATCATCGGCTTTACCACCCACGGCGGCGTGCAGCTGGGCGACACGATCACCGATGGCATCAGCCTGCAGTACACCGGCCTGCCTTTCTTCGCGCCCGAGCTGTTCCAGACGGTCGAGTTGAAGAACCCCATGAAGAGCAAGCAGCTTCAGGCCGGCCTGCTGCAACTGGGCGAAGAAGGCGCCATCCAGGTCTTCCGGCCTGAAGTGGGCGGCGCCATGCTGCTGGGCGCCGTGGGCCAGTTGCAGTTCGAAGTGGTGCAGCACCGCCTGATGGCCGAGTACAGCGTGGACATCCGCCTGATGCCCTGCCGCTTCGTGGGTGCGCGCTGGATCACGGCCGACACGCCCGAGGCCATGAAGAAGTTCTGTGACGAGAACGCCTCCAAGCTGGCGCTGGACGCGGCCGACACGCTGGCCTACATGATGACCTCCGCGTACGACCTGCGGCTGACGGCCGAGCGCCATCCGCAGGTGCACTTCCACCCGCTGCGCGAGCATGCGGGTTTGAGCTTGTCGACGCAGTGAACCTCCCACTCTCTGGGGGCGTCCGAAGTGCCTGAAACTGTTTGTGCGGATATAATCTTGCGCGTCCGTGATGGACAGCACCAGATCGTTATCCTCATCACATCAACATCTGGAGAGACGACATGCACCAACTGAAGCAGTTCGGCAGTGCCGCAGCGTGGCGTGGTCGCGGAGCGTGTCCTACCGTGCCACGCTGGAACGAGGTGTCGATGCCCAGCATCATGGGTCACGGCCCTGCCCGCCCCTGATCACGTCGACCGGCTCTGCCCAGGATGCGGTGCGGTCCGGCACTACCCATGAGCACGTCATCGCCATGCGTGCCGGTCGCTGGCTTGGAAGCCACGATGTCATCCGCTCCACGACCCAGACGTCGGCAAACTCGATGCGGTGCAGGTTGACCACGTCAAGGCTGCCCTCGAACCCCTTAACCGGATGTCTGTCCTGCTATAGGGGGAGCGAACGTACGGTTCGACCAACAGCCCTTCCTCACCTTGCAAGGATGAGGTCGTCAGCCGAGATGCCGTCAAACGATCTCATAACGATCCTGCGCGATGGAGGGCCCGCTCATGCCGTCTCCGCGCGCATACAGCAGCGTGGTGGCTGGAAGCGCCGGTGATGGGTCGTCGCCCATCTGCCTCGCACGCGCTGACCCAGCATCACATCGTGGCCGTCGGTCCCGGTGCGCTCGCCGGCGTCCAGTCGTCCGACCACCTGCCCGACAGCGCCTTGAGGTCGCCGTATTCCATGCGGACGTGCCATCGGTGAAGGTGACCACGGTGTCATCGGGCATGCCTCCGGCGGTGTTCGTGACTCTCTACACAAACCAATGGATCTGGTCTCGCCCATCGCCCGGTCGGATCCGGTAGGTGTTGGCGCCCGTGGCGGCACGGCCATCCGCACATCGTCACCCAGACCGCCCTCGAACACATTGCTGCCACCATCAGCATCTGTCGCAATCGTCACGGTGGTCCGATCAACGTGCCGCACCGGTGTCCAGCTTCGTCCGCCCTCGAACATGGCCAGCGTGCGAGGATCTGCGGGCCTTGCCAGATGGTGCCGAAACCGGTGGCCAGCGGCAGACAGCCAAGTCCGCATCCCGTGAGACCTGTCGATGTGCAGCCGGACACCATGCCGCTGAGGTCGAGGCTGTACTGTAAGCGGTTTTACTTGTGATGGCGACACGCCACGCATCTCTGGATGGCAGCCACATTATAGGGGTTGTCGTCCACGATGAAGACGTCGGTGCCGGGGATGAAACTGCCCACAAGCGTTTGATCCGGGCCATCGGCCACCAGCGTGTCGTTGGCTGATTCGCCTTCCTTGTAGCCGCCGGGACGGGCGGTGATGTCAACGACATGGGTCGCCAGTTCGTCGCGGTCCCACGTGGTGCCGTCTGCGAATCTGAGGGCTTCAATCCCGTACAGGGTGCCCCACTTATCGAACTGACCCGGAACGATCAGTCCATCATTGCTGCCGCGCAACTGGACCAGCAGGCTGTTCAGGGGCACGTTGGTCAGCGAAAACGTCCTTGATGCCGACCTTGTAGAGAACGACATCCTCGGCCGGATGCCTTCATCGATCAGGATGATGTCATCCTCAGGCAGGGTCGTCGGAACCTCGTAGACATGATCCGGCCCCTGGCCACGTGCGAGCACATAGGTATCGGCGCCGGCTCCGCCCACAGGTCATCGGCGCCGCTCGCCGACCAGCGTGTCATCCCCCAGATCGCCCCACAAGGTGTCATCGCCGGCATCGCCCTGCAGGCTGTCGTTGCCGCGGCCGCCGTAAAGCCGGTCTGCATCGTCGCCGCCTTGGAGGCGGTCGTGGCCGTCACGACCGTAAGCGTGTCGTTGCCGGCGGCGCCTTCGAGCTGATCGTCGGTGCTGCTGCCACCGACCACATCCGATCCATCGGTATGGCGCGCCGCCCGGGCAAAGACTTCTTCGGCCGGAGTGGAGGCCGCCATCGCCGTCGAACACAAAGTACTGGCGCGCGCGCTGGCCTCTTGCAGGCTGCGCATGAAGCCTTCGATGCGCAGGCCGTTGCCGGGGTAATGCAGGCCGTAGAGTGAATTGAAGCCCCCTCCCATTGATGATCAGGTCATCGTTGTCGGTGGTGCGGAAACGCAGGCTTGACAAGGGCATCGATGCATCGAAGCGGATGAGGTTGGCGCCTTGCGTGTACCACGGTGTCCTGGCCCCAGTCCGGGCCTACGAGGTAGACGTCGTCGCCCGCGCCCCCTTGCAGGGTGTCGGCGTGCTCGCCATCGTGGCCGGTGGTGAGGGTGTCGTTGCCCTCCCCACCCTGCACGATGTTGTCTTGCCAGACACCGGCGTTGAGCGCATCGTTGCCGGGCGTGCCGTCGACCATGGCGCCCGCCTGCACCATGCGGGCGTAGAGTTGCTGCATGTCAGCCGCGGACAGGGCACGTCCGTCCGCCAGCTCGATGGCCAGCAGGCCCGGCACCGTGGCATCCGGTCCTTGGCCCGGCGTGCCGTTGCCCAGCACCAGTTCGCCCCGGCCCTGGCTGAGGCGCAGCATCCATTGCCCCGCACTCTCGGGCGTGTCACGTGTCCACACGAGTTGCAGGTCATCGGCGTCGAGGCCCTCGGCCAGTTGCACGATGGATGACCCCCCACCCACCCAGCGCAAGGTGTCCCGGCCCGAGCCGGTGCCATCATCGTTGCCCAGGGCCACCGTCACGGTGCCGTCGCCCACGATGTGGAGATCATCGCCCGCGCCACCGTCCAGGGTGTCGCCATGGTGACCGGTCAGGGTATCGGCACCGGCAGTGCCTTGCCTGAGCGTGCCTTCGGGTGCGGTGGCTGCCGCATAGATATCGGCCCAGCGGTAAGTGCGATCGCTGAAGGCCACGGTGGGCCCGGAGCTGGCGCTGACGTCCTTGAGCGTGATGCTGTCGCCCGGGGCATCGTCGAAGCTCAGCGAGATGCTGCCTGCCTCCGACGCCCCCAGACGGCCGACACGCAGCGCCGCACCCTGCCGCGCACCGGTGAAGACGATCTCCGCATCGGCATCGGCGTACACGACGTCGTGGCCATCGCCGATGTCGAAGATCATGCGGTCGTGCCCCAGCCCGCCGCGCAGGCTGTCCTGGCCTTGACCACCCTTGAGAACGTCGTCCCCGGCGCCGCCCGTCAACTCGTCGTCGCCAAGGCCCCCGCTGGCGGTGTCATTGCCTTCGCCCCCGTCGAGCACGTCCTGGCCTGCACCTCCATCGATGAGTCTTACTCACCCTTACGTGCGGATCGTTTTGAAGGCACTGCCCCAGACGGTGTCCTGGCCGGAACCCACGGCGATGTCCTGGCCGGCGATGGCCTCACGCGCGTCCACGAGCCGATCACCTGCCAGCGCCGCGATCTGCGCCTTGTCCAGCGTGCTGCCATCGGCGAACTCCACACTCCGAGGTTGATACATCGAGGCGCCGGCCCGGTTGCGAAAGGTGAGTCGCGTGCGGGTATCGCCATCCAGTGGCGACACTTCTTCCAGCACGGGCAACAGGTTCACGATGAGGTCGTCGGCCGTGATGCCGGCTTCGAACCGCACGACGTTCGTGCCGACGAAGTAGTACTGAGCGAATCGCTCGAAGTAGCCCAAGACCGGCCGGATGGTGTCGTCCCCATCACCGGGCGCATAGATCATGACGGACTGCCCCCCGACGCCGGTCAGAGCATCGTCACCCTGCCCGCCGTGCAAGAGAAGGCCCGCCATCGTGTCGTGGCCGCTGCTGCCTGTCTTGAGTTGGCTGGCCGGCGGGTCGACGTCCGGTTGGCCGCCGTTGAACAAGGTGCTGTCCTCGGCCCTGCTTGCCAGCTCCTGAGCATCCCACACGGTGCCATCCGCGAAGACGACCCGCACATGGGGATCGCCGAAATGGTTGGGGCTGGTGTTCAGGTTGGGAATGAGCACCTTGGCGCCAGCCCGGTGGTGCAGTTCGAGCGCCCCATAAGACAGGCGCAGCACCTTCACATCGGTTGACAGGATGCCTTGGGCGAACCTGACTTCATCGATGTCCCCGGGTTGGGGGTCGACGATCACGCTCTCCTGGATCTCGGTCTCGAAAGGCCGGGCATCGATGAGGTAGACGTCCGCGCCCTCGCCGCCCCACAACCTCAGCTGATCGGCATCTGCGACCAGCGTGTCCGACCCCGCCGTGCCCTGGCGAAAATTCAGATTCGCCCTCAGATCGACGGCCCGCTCGATCAATGCAGCACGGTCCCAGGTGCTGCCGTCGTCGAACACCACTTCGTCGACACCGTGCTGATATCGCCCGAACGCGCCGTCTGCCTCGCCCACCAGCACCACGCCTTCCGATGTGCCGCGCAGCTCAGCACGATGCTGGCCCTGGCCGCTTCCTTGAAAAAGGGATCCTGTCTCTGCACAAGGTAGACATCAAGGTCGCCGGGCGAGATGCCCTTGCCCAGGCGCAGCACGTTGTGTGTCTCTGGTGTATCGACGAAGGCCGCTTCGATGTCGAAGATGACATCCGCACCATCCCCCCGGTCGAACAGATAGGTGTCATTGGAGGCACCCTGGTAGGACGCCATCCAGTCGTAGTAGCTGGCGGCCACCATCACGTCATCGCCGGTGCCACCGCGGAACATGTTTTCCGCGGCAGCTCCGAACAACGTGTCGCGCCCCTGGCCACCGAGCAAGATGGCACTGGGACCGTTGACCGAGAGCACATCGTCGCCCTGGCCACCATCGAGCGTTTCATCCAGACGCAGGCCGATCAGCGTGTCGTTGCCTTCGGTGCCGCTGCGCATGCGCTGATGCAGTTCAGCAGCAGTCAGCGTCAAGCCGCCATCGGCCTCGAAGACGAAACGGGCCACGGGAGGCGTGCCCGCCTCCAACCCTTGCGCAAACCATTCGATGTCGAGCTGGTCGCGGGCCTCGGCGGTCCATCCAACATCATGTCGAGGCGACCAGCGGCGATGCGCAGGTGCCCGCCATAGCCAATGAACGCGCGAGGCCAAGGGCACGTCGGGCCCGAAGCTGATTTCGTTGATGCCCTGCTGATCGCCGATGGTGTCCCGGCCCCAGCCCGCCGAGATGCGGTAGGTGTCATCGCCTTCGCCGCCTTCGAGGCGGTCCTGTGCCGGCCATCACCGCCGCTGTACAAGTGTCATTGCCTGCGCCGGCCACCACGACATTGTTGGCCCATGCATCGGCATGCAGCACGTCGTCCCCATTGCTGCCTTCGACCCGCAGGCCGGGCTGGATGACCGTGGCCATCAGGTTGGAGATCGCCGCGGCGCTCAGAGAACTGCCATCGGAAAGTCGAATGGCTTCGAGCCCGGGCAGGACCGAGGGACGCGGCCCGGCGACGGGCGGCCACGCAACTCGCCGCGGCCGCCGCTCAGGCGCAACGCGAGCTGTCCTGGCGCGGTGTCGCTGGCGCGGGTCCACACCAGTTGCAGGTCCTGGGCCCCCAGGCCGTCTCCCAACTGCACGATCACGCGCGCGCCGTCGCTCAGCACGATGCGGTCACGCGAGCCGTCTGCATCGAGCCGCACGGTCACCGAGCCATTCCCGATGCCGTACAGGTCGTTACCTGAACCTCCTTGCAAGGAGTCGCCACCTTGTCCATTCAGCGTGTCGTCTCCAGCGGTACCTTGAATCCAGCCTGCCATGTTCACCTCCTTGATGTTGAGTGGATCGACAAGGGAGATGTCCGCAGTGCCGGCGGGCCTGCCTCCAAGTTCACCCTGTCATGTGCGTGTATGTCGCATCTGATCTTGCCAGGATGACAGCATGGCGACAGAGGAAGAGCCCGGCCTCCAAGGCAGCCGCCGGCAGGAGAATGTGTGATGCATTGTTACAAATGCGGATGCGATGACCCGCCTCCTCACCCAGGCGCCCGGCAACATCCCGCCGGAATGGCTGGGGCAGGCGCTGTACGGTCTGGCATCGATTCAGGCCTTCGGGCCTGGCTGTGCTGGGCGGCAGCAGGGACGACAACATGGGCCGCCAAGGCCTGCCGACTGCCCCGCCTCCCATGGGCGGCCTCCTGGACATCAGCGCCTTCGAAGGCAGTGCGCAAGGCAGCACCTATTCGGTGACCGGCTCATCCGATGACCAAGGCGGCCGCATCACGGTGAGCGCATCTGCGGTGAGCGGCCGCGCCGGTGACGAGGCTGACGCCCAGGCCTACGTCCAACTGTCGCCTACCGAATCGATACGTGATCGGCCAGAGCACGTCCGACCATGGCTCCTTCTCGCTCTACGACTGGCCTGGCCACAATGGATTGAGCTACAGCGACACCAGGTCGGTGCGGTATGCGTTCTACAACCCGGGGGACGTGGCCCTCAAGGGCGCGCTCATCCTGATGGCCTCCGTCCACACATCGGCGGGCAGTTCCCTGCCCCGCACGCCACTGCCCCCCACACCCGCCATCCCGGAGCCGCATGATGCGGCCCTGGTGCTTGCAGGCCTGGGCGTGCTGGCGGCCGTCCGGCTTTCACGTTCACAGGCAAGGGCTTGAAGGCTCACGCCCAACTGCTGGCAATCAGCCGGGTGATGTTGCCGGGTGTGTTGGCCGGCAGTTGTGTGGTGGTGGCCGGATCGAGGCTGAAGCCGGCCATGGCCGAGACCAGGCTGTTGACCTTGGTGGCCGTCAGCGACTTGCCGCTGTCCATCGCCGTGATCTTCTCCACCCGATAGCTGCTGCCCTTGAACCAGTCCTGCACGGTGACCTTGTCCTGCGTGCCCAGGATGGCGATGTCCAGGTTGTTGCCCGAGCGCGTGAACCACAGCTGGTTGGTGGCCGCACCGCTCAACTGCAGCACATCGCTGTTGAACCAGGTGCTGTCGGTGTCGATGATCGTGTCGCGGCCGTCGCCACGGGCGAACTGGTAGATGTCGTTGCCCTTGCCACCGACGAGCGTGTCATCGCCGAGTCCGCCTCGCATCGTGTCGTTGCCGGTGCCGCCGTCGATGGCATCACGGCCCGCGGCGCCCACGAGCAGGTCGTTGCCGCCCAGGCCGTTCAAGGTGTCGTTGCCCTCTGCCCCCGTGAGCGTGTCTCGGCCGCTGGTGCCTTGCAGCAGCTGGTCCGGCGTCCAGGTGGCACGCTTGTACACCTCCTCCCAGGACAACGCACCATTGGGGCCGTTGACGCCGCCCGGCCCCTTCGTTGCGCTGACATTGACCAGCGTGATGCTGTCGCCGGGCAGCCCATCGAAGGTGAGCACAATGGTGCCGGGCGACTGCGCGCCAAGTGCGCCGACCCGCACCTTGGTGACATCGATGTCGGGCAGCATCAGGGCATCCTCGCGGTCCATGTCCACCACGTCCCGGCCATCACCGGCGTTGAAGTACACGTAATCGATGCCTTCGTCGCAGGTGACCGTGTCGTTGCCGAGGCCACCGACCAGGACATCGTTGCCCGCGCCGCCGCGCAAGCTGTCGTTGCCCTTGCCACCACGCAGGCTGTTGTTGCCGTGAGTGCCGGTGATGGTGTCATCGCCATCGCTGCCGACGAAGGACACCGACGTGGCCGTGCGCCAGCTGTCAGCCAGCTGCTGGCCGCTCAGCACGGTGCCATCGTAGAACTCGAACCGGGCACTGCCCGCCTCTTCCAGCCCCATGAGGCGCAGGGCATCGGCGCTGGCGAAGCTGCGCAGGGCATGGCTGGTGATGCGATTGCCCTCCATGCCCAGTTCGTGCACAAGCGTTTCCTGCGTCAGGCCGCGCAAGCGCACGGTGTCGGCGTTGTCCAGCCAGATCACGTCATTGCCCTCACCTGGCTGCCAGGTGATGGTGTCGGCACCCAGTGCGCCGCGGATGGTGTCATCACCGTAGCCACCTTCGATCTGGTTGGTGCCCGAGCCGGCATCGATCAGGTCGTTGCCGGCACCGGCGTGGATGCGATCGTCGCCCGCGCCGGTCTGGATGTCATCATTGGCACTGCCGCCCAGCACGGTGTCGTTGCCAGTGCCGGTGACGATGCGCTGGGGCGTCGTGTCGCCACGCCGGTCCACAAACCGCTCGCCCGCCATCTGGACGAGTTGCGCCTGGGTGACACGCGAGCCATCGCCAAACTCGATGGCCTCCAGACTGGTGACGTCCAGGCTGCCCAGAAAGCCTTTGAAGGAGATCAGGGTGCGCAGGTAAGTCTCAGGGCTTGTGACAGTGCCCGTTGGCACCATGCCAAAACCGATCAGGAGATCGTCCAACTGGATGCCCGCATCGAAGCGGACGACTTCGGTACCGCTGTAGGACACGTTGCCCGGCCACGGCACCACCGACAGCGCGGGCAGGACGACGTCGTCCCCGTCCCCACGGCCATACAGCACCACGGACTTGCCTCCGGCACCCACCAGACGATCATTGCCTTTGCCGCCGCGCAGCAGGGCGCCGGTCATGCTGTCTTCGCCGGCGCTGCCCACCAGGATCTGTTGCGGATCGCGCACCGGCGCCGCCGAGATCTGCGAGGTCGGCGTGACCGCTCTGGACAACAGGTCCGCCATCTGCCATGTCTGACCATTGGCAAAAGCGATGCGCCACATGTTCTGTTCCAGCGTGCCGGGGTAGAGCAGCGTCACGCTGGCGCCTGCCCGATGCTTGAGCAGCAAGGTACCGCCCGACAACTGCGTGACGGTCACATCCTCGGGGCGGATGCCGGCCGCGAACTGCACCTCGTTGAGGTCCCCCGGCCGACTGTCGTTGTTGAAGTTGTCGCTGATCGTGGTGTCAAAGGGCCGGGTGTCGATTTTGTAGACGTCGTTGCCGGCATCGCCCGTCAGGTACATGCGATCGTGGGTGGCCTCCAGCGTGTCGTCGCCTGCCGTGCCCAGATCGGTGAAGTCGCGGGCCTCGAGGTTGACGGCCCGACCCAGGATGGCATCACGATCCCAGCGGGTGCCGTCGGCGAAGACGATCTCGTCCACGCCGAAGCGCTCGCCCGCCATGCCGGGCGCCGCCTGACCCAGCAGGGTGACGCCATCAGCCGTGCCACGCACCTGCAGCACGATGCTCGACAGCGTGTACTGGCCCACGAAATCGGCACTTCGGATGACACGGTAGACATCCAGATCCTGGGCCGTGATGCCCTGCCCCAGCGTCAACACATCCTGCGTGGTGACGGCGTTGTAGGGGTCGCCCTCCACGTCGAAGATGACATCGGCGCCATCGCCGCGTGCAAAGCGATAGGTGTCGTTGGAATAGCCGCCGGCATTGCCCCAGATGCGCACGCCGTCATACATCAGGTCATCGCCGGCGCCGCCCTCGTACACGTCATCCGATCCCGCCCCGGCGCCGCCCAGCAAGGTGTCGTTGCCCGCACCGCCTTGCACGGTGTCAGCGCCCATGCCCCCATGGATCGCATCGTCACCGCCGCCGCCACTCAACAGCTCGGCGCCTTCGCCGCCTTGCAGGATGTTGGCGGCGTCGGTGCCGGTGAGCACCCGTTGCGCCACGGTTTGCGCATCCAGCACCAAGCCGCCTTCCGCCTCGAATTCAAAGCGCACGACAGGGGGGGCGCCGGCGGCCAGACCGGTGAAGAAGGTGGGGATCTGAAGCTGCTGCTCACTGGACACCTGGCCTTGCTCCTCCAGCCGGCTGGTGGGATACCGGCCCACGATGAGCGTGCCTTCATCGCCGCGCCAGAAGTACAGCTCGGACAGGCGGATGCCAGGGCCGAAGCGCACGACATTGGCGCCATCCTGATCCTGGATGACGGTGCGTGATCCCAGGCCATTGAGCTGATAGGTGTCATCGCCCTGACCGCCGATGAAGGTACTCACGAAGCCCGGCACGCCACCGACCACAGTGTCGTTGCCCGCACCGGCAAACACGTTGACGTGGTTCCACACATCGGCACGGATGAGATCGTTGCCGGAGGTGCCCTCCATCCACCGGCCGGTCTGTACCGTGTTGGCCAAGAGGGCCTCCAGGGCCAATGCAGACAGCCATTGGCCGTCGGCCAGCTGGATGCCGGTCAAGCCCGGGATGGCGGATGGACGCTCCTCGGCCTGCTTGACGCGGGCCAGCACAAGTTCGCCACGGCCCTGGGTCAGCCTCAAGAGCAGCTGGCCCTCGCTGCTGATCGATTGCCTGGTCCAGACCAGCTCCAGATCGTCGAGGCCGAGGCCTTCACCGAGCTGAATGGCGTAGCCGCCTGAGGTCTGGGCGTCGATGGCCCGGGTGAGCCCATCCGCATCGAGGCGGATGGTGACGGCACTGGCTTGCTGAATGTTGTCCATGTTGACTCTCCCTGTGTGTCTATTTGTGTGTCGTGGGTGGATCGGCGCAGCGCTTGCGCCGCCTCCTTCAAGTCCAGCTGCTGGCAATCAGCCGGGTGATGCCGCTGGGCGTGTTGGCCGGCAATTGCGGCGTCGATGCCGGATCGAGGCTGAAGCCGGCCATGGCCGTGACCAGGCTGTTGACCTTGGAAGCCGTCAGCGACTTGCCGCTGTCCATCGCCGTGATCTTCTCCACCCGGTAGCTGCTGCCCTTGAACCAGTCCTGCACCGTCACCTTGTCCTGCGTGCCCAGGATGGCAATGTCCAGGTTGTTGCCCGAGCGCGTGAACCACAGCTGGTTGGTGGCCGCGCCTGTCAGTTGCAGCACGTCGCTGTTGAACCAGGTGCTGTCGTTGTCGATGAGGGTGTCGAGGCCGTCGCCGCGGGCGAACTGGTAGGTGTCGTTGCCCTTGCCACCGACGAGCGTGTCGTTGTCCAGGCCGCCGCGCATCGTGTCGCTGCCCGTGCCACCGTCCAGGATGTCGTTGCCGGCCAGACCGGAAAGCAGGTCGTTGCCCGCCAGGCCGCTCAAGGTGTCGTTGCCGCCATCGGCCGTCAGCGTGTCGCGCCCCGACGTGCCCGTCAGGCTCTGGTTGACGTGCTGCGAGGCCGCCAGCAACTCGGCAAAGCTGCGCGCGACGCCATCGGCGAAGCGCACCGTGCCTTGGGTCGTGCCGGCGATCTCGGTGAGGTGGATGAGATCGCTGCTGCCGTTGAAGCCGATGTTGACACGCAGGAAACCCAGATCGTCCAGACTGGAGGACAGACGGGCTTGCCCCGAGGTCAGCCCCGGCCCCAGCACCAGCGTGGCGTGGGCACCGAGGGAGACGGTGTCCTCGCCGTCACCGGCGTTGAACAGCACGGTGTCGGCGCCGTCCAGGGCTTCGATCCGGTCGTTGCCCAGGCCGCCTTGCAGGACATCGTCCCCACGGCCGCCGGAGAGGAAGTCATTGCCATCCAGGCCGTTGAGGGTGTCATTGCCGCCCAAGCCGGAGACGTAGTCGCTGTCCGCCGTACCGTCCAGACGAACGCCGCGAGGCTGCATCGCTGCATCCAGCAACTGCTGCTTCGTCAGGGTGCTCCCGTCCGCGAAACGGATGAGACCCGGCAAGGCATCCACACCATCGACCACGCCGAAATTCACGCCCAGGTCTGGGAGGCCTTCGAACCGCATCAGGACGGAGGTCCCGGTGATGCCGTCGGCATACATGGACTCGCGCGTGATGCCGGGGCCGAGGACCAGCGTGTCTTGTTCATCGGCCCGCAGCTCGTCGATCCCGTCGCCGATGTTGACGATGTAGGTGTCCGCACCGTCACCGCCGGTGATGAAGTCGCGCTGGGCACCGCCGATGATCGTGTCGTCGCCCGCGCCGCCGATCAGGCCGTCCCAGCCGTTGCCACCTTCGATGCGGTCATGGCCGTCGCCGCCCTTGACCTGGTCATCTGCGGCACCGCCCAGGAAGGTGTCGTTGCCCGAGCCCATGAGCACCAGCGTCGTGTCCGACGAAGTCCGGTGGTCGATGAACATGTCGGCATCGGGCACCAGGCCTGTGGACATGAAGACATCGATGGATGCCTTGTCCCACACCTTGCCGTCGGCGAACTCGATGCGGATGAGGTTGTCGACCACGATGCCCCCATCCCGGTTCTTGAAGCCCAACGTGGCTTCGGTGTGCCAGTTGCTGCCTTCGACGACGCGTGAGCTGCCGGTCAGGTCCTCCGGTCGGATGCCTTCCGCGAACCGGATCACCGAGTGGCCCTTGTAGTACGGCGGCTGCTTCGAATTCTCGGGATAGAACATCATCGGCACCATCGTGTCGTGTCCATCTCCTGGGCGGTAAATGAGGGTGGTGTCGTTGCCGACGCCGATGATGGTGTCATCGCCCAGGCCGCCAAGCACCAGGTCGCCTCTCAGGGTGTCATTGCCATCGGTGCCTTCCATCAGTTCGCTCATGTCTTGCTCCTGTATGTTTGTCAGACCCAGCTGCTGGCGATCAGCTTGGTGATGTTGGCCGGCGTGTTGGCCGGCAGTTGTGTGGTGGTGGCCGGATCGAGGCTGAAGCCGGCCATGGCCGAGACCAGGCTGTTGACCTTGGAAGCCGTCAGCGACTTGCCGCTGTCCATCGCCGTGATCTTCTCCACCCGGTAGCTGCTGCCCTTGAACCAGTCCTGCACGGTGACCTTGTCCTGCGTGCCCAGGATGGCGATGTCCAGGTTGTTGCCCGAGCGCGTGAACCACAACTGGTTGGTGGCCGCGCCGCTCGAGCTGCAGCAGGTCGCTGTTGAACCAGGTGCTGTCGGTGTCGATGAGGGTGTCGCGGCCATCGCCACGGGTGAACTGGTAGGTGTCGTTGCCCTTGCCGCCGATCAGCGTGTCCTGGCCCAGGCCGCCGCGCATCGTGTCGTTGCCCGCGCCACCGTCCAGAATGTCGTCCCCGCCATTGCCTGTGAGCAGATCATTGCCAGCCAGGCCGCTCAAGGTGTCGTTGCCACCCGCGCCCGCGAGGGTGTCACGGCCAATGGTGCCTTGCAGGCTTTGATGGGCCTGGCTGGCGGCTGCCTGGTAGATGTCTTCCCACGGGACGAAATCATCGCCCAGGAACTGGATGCCGCCATCCTGCCCCCGCAGGCCCGAGGCGTTCATCAGCGTGATGCTGTCCTCCGGGGCGAAGGACAGCGACAGCACGATGGTGTCGGCGCCCGCACCGCCGAGCTTGCCAATGATCAGGCTGCTGAGGTTGCCCTGCGCGAGTTCGAGCTTGTCGGTGCGGTCGGCATAGACGACGTCCTTGCCGTCTCCCACGTCGGACACGAAGGTGTCCCGGCCCGCATCGCCGCGCAGGGTGTCGGCGCCTTGGCCGCCCGTCAGGCGATCGTCGCCGCCGCCGCCGGACAGCAGGTCATTGCCCCCCAGCCCGAGCAGGGTGTCCTGGCCCTCGCCGCCGGACAAGGTGTCCGCGGCGGCCGTGCCGGTCAGATAGCGGTTGCCCAAGCCTGCGCGGCGCTGGACTTCATCCCAGGTGAGCAGGACGCCATCTTCGCCGCCCCGCAGGCCACCGCGGCCACTCAGCCCGACCGCACCCACCAGCGTGACGCTGTCGTCGGGCGTGTAGTCGAAGTGCACCACGATGTCCTCGCCCGAGCGCGACAGGCGCAGGCTGTCGGCGCTGCGGTACTCGAAGTTCAACTCATCCAGCCCATCGGCCTGCACGACGTCGTGGCCATCTCCCCAGTGAATGCTGATGTAGTCATCGCCGGCGCCGCCGATGAAGGTGTCGCTGCCGGTGCCGCCCACCATCACGTCGCGGCCATCCTGCCCTTCCAGCAGATCGTCGCCTTCGCCGCCATCGAGCCAGTCCTCGCCCTGGCCTGCGACCAGGCGGTCGTTGCCGGCACCGCCAGACAGGGCGTTACCGCCCGAGCCGCCCGTCAACGTGTCGTTGGCGTTGCCGCCTCGCACGGCTGCACTCTCCGACTGCAGGGCGTCGGCGAGCATCTGGCTGCCGGTGATCACGGTGCCGTCATCGTCGAACACGAAGCGCAGATCCAGGGCGTCTTGCAGGCCATGCAGCTTGACGGCGCTGTCGAAGTAGACATTGGCCACGCCGATGGCTTCCACCGTGTTGCCATTGACATACCGGGTGAAGTTCAGTTGCCGGTTGTAGAAGCCCTGCATCAGGATGGTGTCCTGGCCGTCCACCCAGATCTCATCGGTACCCGCACTGCCAGTGCTCCAGATGAAGGTGTCGGCCCCGGCGCCGCCGCGAAGGGTGTCGTCGCCAGCACCGCCATGGACCCAATCGTTGCCAGCGCCGAGGTCGATGACATCGTCACCGCTGCCGCCCCATACGCTGTCTCCGCCATCGAGCGTGCGGATGTCATCCGCGCCCTCACTGCCGATCACGGTATCGCGGCCCGCCCCCGTGCTCATCGGGTCGGTCCGGGTGGCATAGGGGTCGCGCAGGTCCACAAACTGGTTGCCCAGGCGCGCGGCCAGTTGCGCCGGCGTGAGCACCGTGCCGTCCGCGAACTCAAGGGATGCCAGGCTCAGCAGATCCAGGCTGCCGAGGTGGCCCGTGAAGCTGATGCGGGCCTGGGTGTAGTACTGCGCGTAGTACACCGCCCCGGGCGCAGGCATCGACAGCTCGAGCACCACGTCCTCCGGCGCGATGCCGGCGCCGAATTGCACCGCGGTCGTGCCGACGTAGGAGCCCGGGCCCCACTTGCCATCCGGCGTCTTGTACGGCCGGATCAGGTCATCGCCATCGCCAAGGTCATAGCGCACCAACGTTCCGTTTTGGGTGATGCCTGTGATGGTGTCGTCGCCCTGCCCCGCCTGCACCAGCGATCCGGCGATGCGGTCGTTGCCGGCGCTGCCGATCTTGAGCGCAGCCCAGTCTTCCACGGGCGCCGCGGGCGGCAGCGGTTCGGCGCGTGCCAGCAGCTCCTGCGACTGCCAGACGGTGCCGTCGGCAAAGGCCACGCGCACACGGTCGTCGGCCAGGCGGTACAGCGTGGTCTGCACCAGTTCCACACTGGCGCCGGCGCGGTGGCTCAGGCTCAGGGTGTAGGGTGAGACCCACCGCGCCGTGACGTCCTCCGGGCGGATGCCTTCGGCAAAGCGCACCTCATCGACAGAGCCGGTATCGGGCGTGCCTTGGCGATTGTCGAAGATGTGGGTGATGAAGGGGCGCGCGTCGATCAGATAGACATCACTGCCGGTGCCGCCCGCCAGCGTGAGGTGATCGGCATCGGCCACCAGCGTGTCGTTGTCCGAGGTGCCCGAGCGCACGATGTATTGATCGGTGGCCAGATTGGTGGCCCGGCCGTACAGCGATGCACGATCCCAGACCGTGCCATCGGCAAACTGGATTTCGTCCACGCCCATGTACAGCGATGGCAGCGGGGGGCCGGACAGGGTACTGGCGGTCTGCCCGAGCAGCGTCACGCCCTCACGTGTGCCGCGGATCTGCAGCACCAGCGAATTGCCCACGCTGGCCGACGAGATGGGCAGCGTGCGCTTGACGCTGTAGACGTCCAGATCCTCGGGCCGGATGCCCTCGCCCAGGCGCAGCACGTCGTGCGACAGCCCGGAAGACGAGGCATAGGGGTCGCCCAGGAAATCAGCTTCAGCCTGGACATCCAGGATCGCATCGGCCCCGTCGCCACGGTTGAACTGGTAGATGTCGTCGGAGCGGCCCAGGATCCCAGGCAGGTACCTGGAGGCTTCGGCATCGATGAGCAGGTCGTCGCCGGCGCCGCCGATGTACAGGTCGTTCGAGCTGCTGCCACCGTAGATCGTGTCGTGGCCGGCGCCGCCGCGCAGCGTGTCTGCACCCTCACCTGCGGCGATGAGATCGTTGCCCGCACCGGCTTCGATCACCTCGCTGGCCAGGCCGCCTTGCAAGGTGTCCGCACCGGCGCTGCCCGTCTGCATGCGCTGGGCCAGTTCGGCGGCGCTCAAGGTCAGGCCGCCTTCGCCTTCGAACACGAACTGCGTCACCGGCGGCCGGCCCTCGCGCAGGCCGCTGAAGAAGTTGGCGATCGTCAACTCGCGGAGCGTGCTGGCCGCACCGGTGTCGGCATTGACCGAGACACTGTCCGTGGCGATGACCAGCGTGTCGCCCCGCCCCCACAGACGCAGATCGGCCAGCTTCAGCCCCGCCCCCAGCCGCAAGACGTTCTGGCCTTCGCCATCGATGATGGCGTCGTGTCCGCGGATCTGGTTGACCAGGTAGACATCGTCGCCGGCACCACCGCGCAATGTGTTGTCGGCCCAGGCATCGGAGGTGAGCACATCGTTGCCCGCGGTGCCGTCGCCCGCCGTGCAAGGCTGCACCGCATGGGTGATCAAGCCCTCGATGGCGGCAGCATCGAGCCACTGCCCGCTGGCCAGCACGATGCCATTCAGGCCCGGAATGCCCGCAGGCCGGATGCCGTTGTTGACCGTGGCCAGCAGCAGCTCGCCGCGGCCCTGCGTCAGGCGCAGCACCAGTTGCCCTTCGAGCGAGCCTTCGTTGCGCTGCCACACCAGTTGCAAATCATCGGCCCCCAGGCCCGCGCCCAGCCGGATGACATACGCCGAGCCGTCCCCATGGCCGGCATCGTGGCGCACGCCATCGGCGCTCAGGTCTACCAGGGGATAGAAGGCATCGCCCACCATGATCTCGTCGCCCGTCGTGCCGCGCAGGACGTCAGGTCCGTCCATGCCGGACAGGCCCACAGCGCTGCCGCCCTCGTTCAGGGTACCCATGCTGCTCTCCCTCAATGTGTGTTGGTTTGAATAACGAGGCACACACTCTATGCAACGGGGCGGATCACGCCAACGGGGGGAAGCCCCCCCGCCCAAGCCAGGGAGGGGGAAAGAGGACGCGCGCTTCAGCCCTGCGGCTGCACCCAGAAGCGATCGGTGTCCACGAAGCCCCACGCTTCGGGCGATTCGCGCGAAATGATCTGCTCATCCGAGGCGGCACCCGCCAGATCGAGCAGCCGCGGCACGATCGGCGCATTCGACGTGGATGAATGAAACACGCGTACCGATGGCGCCAGCAAGGACGCGCTGCCTTGCTCCACCACCACGCCGATCAGCCCCGACTTGAGTTTGACCAGCGAGCCCGTCGGATAGATGCCAATGCTCTTGACGAAGGCCTGGAAGATGCGCTCGTCGAAGTGGCCGTCCTTGGCCCATTGCGCCATGCGTTGCACGGACTGGGCCGGATCCCAGCCCGCCTTGTACGGGCGGTTGGAGGTGATGGCGTCATACACATCGCACACCGCCCCCATGCGGGCGAACGGGCTGATCTGTTCGCCCTTCAGGCCGTGCGGATAGCCCTGGCCATTGATCTTCTCGTGATGGTGCAGGCACACGTCCAGCGGCACGTCGCCGGCGCCCTGCCCATCCTGCAGCATGCGGTGGCCCGCCTCGGGATGGCCCTTCATGATGGCGAACTCTTCGGGCGTGAGCGCACCCGGCTTGTTGAGCACCGCCAGCGGCATCTGCGCCTTGCCGATGTCATGCACGAGACCGCCCAGGCCGGCCAGCCGCGTCGCCTCGTCATCCAGGCCGAGCTGGCGGGCCAGCGACACCATCAGCGCACACACGGCCACCGAGTGCATGTAGGTGTAGTCGTCGCTGGTCTTCAGGCGCGACAGGCTGACCAGCGCATGCGGATTGCGCGCCACCGACTGGGTGATGTCCTCCACCATGGGCAGGCAGTGGCGCGCATCCACGGCGCGGCCCAGGCGGGCATCGGCATACAGCGAAACCATCGCTTCGCGAGCGTGTTGAACGATCCGCCGGGCGTGGTTCAGCTCCTGCTGCAAGGTGCTCGCCGCAGGCGATACGGGCAGAGCGCCGGACAGCGGGTCATCCGGCGCATGGCCCGGCGGCATCTCGGACGTCTGCGGCACCTCGATGTCATCCAGATACGGGGCCGCCCCAGGGGCATCTGCCAAGACATCCAGCCCCCTGTCGGTGTCGATCACGATTTCGGCCACCGCAGCCAATTGCCCGATCTGCCGCTCATCCCGGATCAGAAAGGATGAACGCCAGAAGGCATGAGCCAGCCACGAGCCGCAGACCTCGTGGACGTACATGCCGACCCTTGCCTGATGAACGGGAATCTTGCGGAGCATGGCGGCCATTGTGCTACGCCGACGCCACCGCAGGGTGCCTGCCCGCGCCGCAGCCAAGGCAGCATCGGCCGCGCTCAGCTCCAGCTCGTGGCGATCAAACGGGTGAGACTGGCCGGTGTGCCGGCAGGCAGTTGCGGCGTCGCGCTGACGTCGACATTGAACGCCGCCATCGCGTTGACGAGGGTGTTGACCTTGGCTGCCGTCAGCGATTTGCCGCTGTCCATGGCCGTGATCTTTTCCAGCCGGTTGTTGCTGCTTTTGAACCAGTCCTGCACCGTCACCTTGTCCTGCGTGCCCAGGATGGCGATGTCCAGGTTGTTGCCCGAGCGCGTGAACCACAGCTGGTTGGTGGCCGCGCCGCTCAATTGCAGGAGGTCGCTGTTGAACCAGGTGGCATCGTTGTCGATGATGGTGTCGCGGCCATCGCCCCGCTTGAAGCGGTAGGTGTCGTTGCCTTTGCCACCGATGAGTGTGTCGTTGCCCAGGCCGCCTTGCAGCGTGTCGCGGCCGCTGGTGCCTTGCACGGTGAGGTTGGGCGGCGGGGGCGGGGTGACCGGCTTGGTGGCCTCGGCCATCACGTCCTTCCAGGCCATGGTGCTGCCGTCGCTGAACCGCAGCGTGAACGCATCGATCCCGGCGGGGGCGGCCACCTTGAAGCTGGCCTCCGGCGCCGCAGCCGTGCCGCCAAAGGTCAGAGTGACCGACCCATCGGCGGCCTGACGCTGGATCGCCATCTGCGAGCGGCCAAAGGCCAGTTGCACCGAGTCTTGCGCATCGGCCACGATCCCGGCGCCCACATCCCCCGCCCCGATGACATAGGTATCGGCGCCCAGGCCGCCTTGCAGCATGTCGGCGCCGCCCTGCGCAGTCAGCGTGTCATCGCCGCCGCCGCCGTCCAGGGTGTCGTCGCCCGCGCCGCCTTGAAGCAGGTCGTCGCCCGCAGCACCTGCGAGGACGTCATCACCCACGCCGCCGTCGAGCGTGTCGTTGCCGACGCCGCCCGTCATGACGTCGTTGCCCGAGGTGCCGTATCGCGGAGCGGGGGGCTGCGCCAGCAACTGGGCCAGCGTCATCGTGCTGCCGAGACCGTCGCGGAAAGTCAGCCCATCAAGGCCGCTGACGTCGTCGAAGTGCAAGCTGCCTTGAACACGAACCTGCGAGGCGCCCGGCCCGTACGCCGTCGCCAGGGTGTCGTAGCTCACGTCGACCGCCTGGCCATCGCGGCTCACGGAGAGGAAGTCAAGGCCCCTGACGTTGCTGAAGCTCACCACATCCTGAGCGTCCGCCACCAGCGTATCCGCGCCACGGTTCGTCGCTTCTGTGGGGTGGATCACATACGTGTCGGCACCGGCACCGCCGGTCAACACATCGTTGCCGGCATCGATGTTGAGGGTGTCATTGCCCGCACCGCCGAGCAACACGCTGTTGCCCGGACCGCCCTGCAGGACGTCATCGCCCGCGCCGCCATCCAGCAGGTGGTCACCCGACCAGGCCACCAGGGTGTCGTTGCCTTCCTCTCCGAGCAGGATGCCCCCGTTGCCATAGGTGAACAGGCTGTCGTCACCCGCGCCGCCCGACAAGTGGTTGGCACCTTCGCCTCCGCTGATCTCGTCGTTGCCAGCGCCGCCGACCAGCGTGTCGTTGGCGTCCCCTCCATACATCTTCAGCGGGGTCATGGCCAGCACATCGCCCAGCGTCAACTGAGCATCGGCCAAGTGCAGCTTCAGGGTCTCCATGCCGGGATGCACGTTCATCCACACGCCGTTGTCGAGGTGCAGGATCAGGCCATGGCTGTCTTGCACCAGGCGGGCGTAGCCTTTGAGGGCGCTCAGCGTCAGGCCGGACAATTCAAGGGTGTCCTGTCCATCGGCCACGACGCGCGTGGCGTCGCTGTAGGCCGACCCCGACAAGCGGATCAGGTCGGCGCCAGAGCCACCGTCCACCACCTGGACGCCCACATTCGTCGTCAAGGTGTCATCGCCCTCTCCACCGTACAGACGGCCCACGTAGCCTTCGGTGCTCAGCATGTCGTTGCCTGCGCCACCGTCGAGCCACACCCCGCCTTTCAGAGTGTCGTCGCCATCGCCACCTGACAGCGTGTCATTTCCTCCGCCATACAGCCGTTCGTCTGCGGTGGCGCCCAGCAGGAGGTCGTCGCCCGCGCCACCGTCGAGCGTGTCGTCGCCGTAGCCGCCGTACAAGGTGTCGGCACCGTCGGTGCCCACGAGATTGGGAAAGGTGGTGTCGTAAGGATAGCCAGTGGACATGGTGTCGCTCCCTGACAGGGGCGGCCCCATCCCGGACATCTGCCCGGCCCGCCGCTCCCTGTTGTGATGTTGGTTTGAATGTCCGCCGAGTGTTCAGGCGCGCCGGACGGAGAACCATCGGCGCTTTCCCGCATCGCCCCCCAGGTGCAGGAGGGCCACTTCGCGACAGGCTCAGGCTCGAGGGGCGACAGCAGCCATCTGCCGGTCATGCCAACGCGCCAGCAGCAGCCTGAGCGAGCATCGCACCGATCCACGCCATCAGCATGTCCGATTGCGTGTCGAAGGGGTCGCCCTGGGTGGCCAGGAACTCGTCTGCGCCCTGCCCCAGCGCCACGGCCGCGCCCCATTCGATGAACTCGTACATGGCGCTGATGGCCAGGCACACGGCCGTGACCAGCGTGAACAGCCAGCCGCCGGGCTTGAGCGGCGTCTGCCTCAACAGGATCTCGCGCGCGATCATCGCGGGCACGAAGCCCTGCATCAGGTGGCCGATGCGGTCATAGTGGTTGCGCGAGAAGTCGAAGGCCTCCTGCATCCAGAAGCCCAGGGGCACGCGGGCATAGGTGTAGTGGCCGCCGATCATCAGCACCCAGGCATGCACGGCGATCAGCACATACACCATGGGTGTGAGCGGAAAGCGCTGGCGCGTGAAGGCCAGCAGCGGCACGGCGATGAAGACGGGAAAGACCTCCATCACCCACACACCCGGGTCGTATGCGCCGATGTACGACCAGACCAGGCCGATGGCGATGACGGCGAGCCAGGCCCATGCAGCTTTGGAGAACGTGGGGTTCATGAGACGGCGATGCGGCAAACAAAAAGGGCGTACCCGGAAAGGATACGCCCTGTATCGGCCTGGCTGGCTGAACCGATGGATCGATCAGCCGCGTCCGTCTCAGCCCTTGATGCCGGCTGCATCGCGCAGGATGGCGGCCTTGTCGGTGCGCTCCCACGAGAATTCCGGCTCTTCGCGGCCGAAGTGACCGTAGGCGGCCGTCTTGGAATAGATCGGGCGCAGCAGGTCCAGCATCTGGATGATGCCCTTGGGACGCAGGTCGAAGTGCTCGGCCACCAGCGCCGACAGCTTCTCGTCGGAGATCACGCCCGTGCCTTCGGTGTAGACCGTGATGTTCATGGGCTTGGCCACGCCGATGGCGTAAGCCACCTGCACCTGGCACTGCTTGGCCAGGCCGGCAGCGACCACGTTCTTGGCCACATAGCGGGCGGCATAGGCAGCCGAGCGGTCCACCTTGGAGGGGTCCTTGCCGGAGAACGCGCCGCCACCGTGCGGGCAGGCGCCGCCGTAGGTGTCGACGATGATCTTGCGGCCAGTCAGACCGCAATCGCCTTGCGGGCCACCGATCACGAAACGGCCGGTCGGGTTGATCAGGAACTTCGTGTCCTGCAGCATCGCCTTGGGCAGCACGGGCTTGATGATGTCTTCGATGACGGCCTCGATGAACTCGGGCTTCATCTTGTCGCCCAGGCTCCACTCGGGGCTGTGCTGCGTGGACAACACCACGGTGTCGATGCTGTGGGGCTTGCCGTCCACATAGCGCATCGTGACCTGGCTCTTGGCATCCGGGCGCAGGATAGGGCATGCGGCCGTCCTTGCGCAGCTGGGCCTGGCGCTCCACCAGACGGTGGGCGTAGTAGATCGGCGCGGGCATCAGCTCGGGCGTCTCGTCGCAGGCATAGCCGAACATCAGGCCCTGGTCGCCAGCGCCGATGTTGAGGTAGTCATCGGAAGCGTGGTCCACGCCCTGGGCGATGTCGTTCGATTGCTTGTCGTAGGCGACCAGCACGGCGCAACCCTTGTAGTCGATGCCGTACTCGGTGTTGTCGTAGCCGATGCGCTTGATGGTGTCGCGCGCGACCTGGATGTAGTCGACGTGGGCGTTGGTGGTGATTTCACCGGCCAGCACCACCAGACCGGTGTTGCACAGCGTTTCGGCGGCCACGCGGGACTTGGGGTCCTGCTGGAAGATGGCGTCCAGGATGGCGTCGGAGATCTGGTCGGCGACCTTGTCGGGGTGGCCTTCAGAGACGGATTCGGATGTGAAGAGGAAATCGTTCGCCACGATGTAAAGCTCCAGAAAAAAGTTGAATCACACTGACCTCGGCGTATCGCCTCGGCTGTGAGTTCACTTCGGATCTCTGGGCAGCGGCGAACGCTTTAGCGGCATGTTTGAATCGCCCCGCAAGTTGTCCTTTAACTCGGCGATGGGACGAAGTGTAGTGGATTCGGAGCGTGACGGGCGGCGATGTTGGGCCCCAAATGGCGTGGAATTTCGCCAATCGGGAAGGCGCCGGGGGGCGAAGGAGGCGACCTCCATCGGTCGCACCCCGGGTTTGCCACAAGGAAGGCGGGCGCCTTCAGACGCCTTCGGAAGGGGGCGGCTCGATGGTGCCCTCGCAATGGTCGTGGTTGCGGTGGCCCCCCGCCAGGCCCAGGCCCTGGCTGTCAGGATGGCCCAAGCCCTTGCACCACCCCTTGTGCAGGCCCGCCAGGCCGCTGTCGTGGCGGGATTCGAACACCACGCCCCCGCTGACGCGCAGGGTCTGTTCCGTTGTCAAAGTCTTCATCGTCATCTGGTGCACCTCTGTTGGGAAGAGAAAAAAGCCGTTGTCTGGCGGGCCCTTGCGGGCGACGACCAGTGTGCGCAGGCATGCGGGTGTGGTCACGTGCAGATGCCACGCCGGTGCGATGAACGGCCCGTGAAATGGTGTCTGGTTGTGTCCAAGGCGTGGGGCAGAATGCTCGACTGCCTCTGACCCGCCCTGGTTTGCGCTTTCCGTTTCGCATGGCCCGACTGTTCTCGCTGCTGTCCCACTGGCCTTTGGCCCTGCTGCACCCTCTGGGCGCCCTGCTGGGGTGGCTGGCCTATGCGCTGTCGCCGTCCTACCGCCGCCGGTTGAAGCTGCACGCAGGGCGTGCGGGCCTGAGCACGCTGCAGCGCTGGCAGGCCGTGGGGCACGCCGGCAAGATGGTGGGCGAGGTGCCTCGGCTGTGGGGGCGCCCACGTGATGAACCGCTGGGCACGCAGGTGCGCTGGACGCACCCTGAATGCGTGGACCAGGCGCTGGCCGAAGGCCGAGGCCTGCTGCTGCTGACCCCGCATCTCGGCTGCTTCGAGGTGACGGCACAGGCCTATGCCGAGCGCTTCGGCGCGCACAAGCCCATCACGGCGCTGTACCGCCCGGCCAAGCAGGCGTGGCTGGCCGAGATGATGCGCGAATCCCGCAACCGCCCGGGCATGCTGACCAGCCCGGCCACGCTCAGCGGCGTGCGCCAGATGCTGCGCGCCTTGAAGAAGGGCGAGACCGTGGGCCTGCTGCCCGACCAGGTGCCGCCCGAAGGCATGGGCGTGTGGGCCCCCTTCTTCGGTCAGCCCGCCTACACGATGACCATGGCCGCCAAGCTGGTGGCGCAGACAGGCTGTGCCGTTGTGCTGCTGCGCGGCGAGCGTCTGGGCTGGCTGCGCCGCCTGCGCGAGGGCTGCGACTACATCGTGCACGCGCAGCGCGTGGCCGCAGACATCGAAGCCCTGCTGGCCGGCGGCGACGCGGCGCGCTCGGCCGAAGCCATCAACCGGCTGATGGAAGCGATGATCATGCAGGCCCCGCAGCAGTATCTGTGGGGCTACAACCGCTACAAGCCGCCGCGCGGCGAGATCCTCACCAGCGCGACGCCGCCCGGCGCGGAGGCACAACCATGAAGCCCAAGGACCTCGCCAAGGAAGGCGGCATCCGCCTGGCCCTGGGCATCCTGTGGCTGCTGCACTGGCTGCCATTGCCGGTGCTGGCGGCCCTCTCACATGGCATGGGCCGGCTGCTCTACCGCCTGGCCGGCTTGCGCCGCAAGGTGGGCCTGCGCAATCTGGAACTGTGCTTCCCCGACATGCCGCTGGCCGAGCGCAAAGCTTTGCTGAAACAGCACTTCGCGTGGCTCACACAAAGCCTGCTGGACCGCGCGGTGCTGTGGTGGGCCTCGCCCGCGCGCATCAAGCGGCTCATCCACGTCGAAGGCGACATCGAACTGGCCGAGCGCGAGATGCAGGCCACCGGCCGCCCCACCATGTGGCTGTGCCCGCACTTCGTCGGCCTGGATGTGGCGGGCGCGGCCATCCTGCTGTGCCAGAAGCGCCCCGGCGCCTCCATCTACCAGACGCAGAGCCACCCGCTGATGGACCGGCTGATGAAGCGCGGCCGCCTGCGCTTCGGCAATGCCGAGATCTTCCCGCGCAGCGATTCGGTCAAGCCGCTGCTGCGCGCCATCAAGCAGGACGGCCGCGGCTTCTTCAACCTGCCCGACATGGACTTCGGCGAGCGCGATGCGGCCTTCGTGCCCTTCTTCGGCGTGCCGGCGGCCACGCTGATGGCGCCCTCGCGCCTGGCACGCATGCTCAACATGGTGGTGCAGCCGGTGATCGCCGAGTTGCTGCCTGGCGGGCGCGGCTGGCGCGTGCGCTTCATGCCGCCGCTCGAAGGCTTCCCGACCGCCGATGCCGTGGCCGACACGGCGCGAATGAATCTCTTCATCGAAGAAGAAATTCGCAAACAACCGACGCAGTACCTGTGGGTGCACAAGCGTTTCAAGACGCGTCCGCCCGGCGAGGCGGGACTTTATTGACACCTGCGCGGCCAGGGTGCGCCGTACGGCCGCCACGGCCTCGGTTTGTCTCAAGTTGATACAAGTGTGGTCGATATCCGATCCACGCGGCCAAGCGACGTGTCTGCCGCCGCGCGGACGATGTACTGACTAGGAGACAAAAGACCATGGCCTGGATCACATGGCTTCGCGGATTTTCCATCAGCTCGCGCCTGATGGCGTGCATGGCGCTGGTGGTGGGCATCGGCACCCTGGTGGGTGGCGGCATGAGCTGGCAGTTGTGGTCGCTCAAATCCGAATTCAACGCCTTTGCCGAACAGGAATTTGCCGCCACGCAGCGCATGACGGACCTGGTCTTGAACCTGGCCAAGGTGCGAGGTTTCGAGAAGACCACCATCATCAACACGGGTGACTCGGTCTCGGCTGCGGAACAGTACAAGGCGTGGAAGGCCTCGCTGGCCGCCACGATCCAGAGCACACAGGCGCTGGCAGAAGCAGCGCCCAACGAAGCCATCCGCAAACAGGCCCAGACGCTGGCGCAAAAGCTCAGCACCTATGCCAAAGGGCTGGAGCCCACGCTGGAGTTGATCGTCTCCTCGTCGCTGAGTTCGGCGGCCGAGGCCTATCAATCTTCGGAGCCCGTGCGCGCCGAGGCCGATGCGGTCGAATCCATCACGGCCAGCCTCAACGCGTCCATCACCAAGCTCGCCGACGAGCGCCGCGCCAAGGCGGCGTCGGCCAGCAGCCAGGCCATCATCTGGCTGTGGGTGCTGCTGGTGTCGCCGGGCTTCGTCTTCCTGCCGCTGATGGGGCTGTCCATCGTGTCGATCACCTTCCCGCTGCGCAAGGCCGAGGAGCTCACGCAAGCGATCTCGCACGGCGACCTCACGCAACACATCCCGGTGGAAGGCAAGGACGAGATCGCCCGCGTGCTGCAGTCGATGGCGCGCATGCAGGACGGGCTGCGCGAGATGGTCGCCTCGGTACGTGAATCGTCGGAGAACATGCTGACGGCCAGCACCGAGATCGCCGCGGGCAACCAGGATCTGTCCAGCCGCACCGAACAGACGGCCGCCAACCTGCAGGACACGGCCTCGTCCATGGACGAGCTCAACAAGACGGTGGAACACTCGGCTGAATCGGCCAATGTGGCCAACACCCTGGCCGACACCGCCTGCCAGCGCGCCGAACAGGGCGGCTCGGTGGTCGAGAGCGTGGTCGCGCAGATGGAAGACATCAGCCAGGCCTCGCGCCAGATCGCCGACATCATCGCGGTGATCGATGGCATCGCCTTCCAGACCAACATCCTGGCGCTCAACGCCGCTGTGGAAGCCGCGCGCGCCGGCGAGCAGGGCCGCGGCTTCGCCGTGGTGGCTGGCGAGGTGCGCTCGCTCGCCCAGCGCAGCGCCGAGGCCGCACGCGAGATCAAGGCGCTGATCGGCAAGTCCACCGAGCGTGTGGAAGTGGGCTCGCAAAAGGTGCGCGAAGCTGGCGAAGTGATGCACGAGATCGTGGAATCGATCCGTCGCGTGACGCAGGCAATGAACGAGATCGCCGCCGCCACCGCACAGCAGTCGCGCGGCATCGGGCAGGTCAGCCATTCCGTCAGCCAGCTCGATCACATGACGCAGCAGAACGCGGCACTCGTCGAGCAGTCTGCCGCCGCCGCCGACAGTCTGCGCCAGCAGGCCATCGACCTGTCGCAGACCGTGCAGCGTTTTCAGATGGGTTGATGGCCCACGGCCAACTGGGCTGCCGCCGCGGGCTGCAGCCTGATCCGTGCACGCTTGTCCGGATCCTGCGCCAGCCGCAGCAGGGCCTGGCGCAATGGCGCCGCCGCCTGAGCGTCGGTGGCGAACAAGGAGACGGTGTCGGACGGCACCACGACCCGGGGCACGTCCAGCTTCAATTCGGCCACCTTGATCCACCCCGCCGGCTGCCGGGGGAACCAGCGCTCGAACAGGAAGGCGTACTGCACGTGCTTGTGCTGCGTGAGCTCGCTCATCCAGTCTTCGGCTCGGCGGCCCGACAGGCGCAGGGCCAGCGCCTCGGGTGAGCCCAACCCCCACAGATCGAGCACATACTGGTTCGAGCGCATGCTCACCAGCCCCAGGTCATTGACGGCCACGGGCCTTGCCAGCTCGTGCGCCACCTCGGCCATCAGGCCTTGCTGGCGCGCGATGTTGGCCGCGGCATAGGGCGTCATCAGCGTGCAGGCCCACAGGGAAGGCAGGCACAGGGTGAGCCCCGCAAAAAAGCGCCGGGGGTGGGTCGGCGCCCACCAGCGTCGGGCCTCGGGCAAGGGCTCGCGCTGCGCCGCATGCAGGGCAAAGACCATCAGCCAGGCGGCCATGAAGGCCTCGTAACGGCCGAACCAACCGGAGCGGCCCAGCAGCATGAAAGCGGCCAGCGGCAGCACGCACAGCAGCCAGAACACAGTGCGCTCGCGCTTGTAGCCGTGATGCAGCCACCAGAGGATCAGATAAAAGCCCGGGTTCAGCGCCAGGTTCATCAGCGTGCTGCGCTCGGCATTCTTGGCGAGGATGGAAGAGGGCAGGAGCGGCAGGCCCTTGTCATGCAGGAAGAGCGAGAACGCTGCGATGCCAGCCGCCGAGGCCAGCAGCGCCAGCACAGGCTTGATCCTCTGGCCCGCCGTGAACCAGACATACAGGGCCGCCACACCGCTGAGCGCCAGGCATTCGTAGCGCACCCAGGGCATCACCGCCAGCGCGACATAGAAGGGCGCATCGAAGCGCCGCGTCACCAGCCGCCAAGCCACGAAGGTGCTCAAGAGCGTCTGGAGGGTGTGCTCCATGCCGGTCATCACCAGCCCGAACAGGTTCAGCCCGAAAGCTGCCAGCACGGCCACCATCCACTGTTGCCGGGGTGTGAACAGGGGCCCTCGCAGCACCTCTCGCAACACCCACACATTGAGCAGGCAGCACACGGTGTTGAACAGCAGGGGCGCGATCTCCAGTTGTGCGCTCGGCCAGGGCGCCATCAGCAAGGGCCACAGGATGCTGGACGAAGGCGAAGACCACTCGCCAAGGTTGACGCCATACCACCCGGCCTTGATGGCCCGCGCCACCGCGAGGTGGATGTAGGGATCGTCCAGTGCATAGATGAGGGAGCCGCCCGCCGATCCGATGCTCACGAGCGTCAATGTCAGAAGCAATGCGCCTGAAACCAGAAGAGCTGCCACCCAAATCTGCCAAATGTGGTTGATGAATGAATCAATTTTCACACAGGGCATGCGGGGCGCCGTCACTCAGATGAAGGGGGCGCCGGCGTGGGCTCGCCAGACAGGCTCAAGGCGGATCGGCCTGCGGCAGTGGATCGCTCCAGAACAAGCCACCGAGTTGCGGATGCATGGTGACCAGGCGCACCATGGCGGCCTGCAGGCGCCGCGCGGCCTCAGGCGTGCGCGCCATCAGCGCCACTTCAGGCTCTGCGGCAGAGGCCTGGGGCACCGCCAGCACCAGGCCGCCGACATGCGTCCAGCTGGGCGGCAGATCCGGGAACCAGTTCTTGTAGATCATCGCGATCTCCACATGCTGGCTGGCCATGAGCTGGTCGATGCGGGCGCCCGTCCACGGGCCCTTGAGCCGCGCCTGCAGGGCCTCGGCCGAGGCCAGCCCCCACAGGTCCAGCACACGCACGCCGGATCGCAAGGCGACCAGCCCCAGGTCGTTGACGGCCACCGGTTCATTGAGTTCGCGTGCCAGACGCGCCATCACCGCCTGCTGCTGCGCGATGTTGGCCGAGGCCATCGGCGTGAACAGCGTGTTGATCCAGAGCTTGTAGAAGGCACCGCTCAGCGCCAGGCACAACACCGCGGGCACCACCGCCGGCCAGCGCGACAGCAGGCGCTGAAAACCCCGCCCGCTGGCCCCGTCCAGACGCGGCAGGGCCGCCAGCGCAAACACCACCAGCCAGCCGGCCATGAAGACCTCGTAGCGTCCGAACCAGCCCGCACGACCGACCAGCACGAAGGCCAGCATGGGGACCAGCATCAGCCACACAAAGCGCAGCCATTGGCCCTGACGCCAGTGCACGACGCCCAGCCATGCCAGCAGCACGAGCGACACCCAGCTGCAGCTTGACGTTGACCAGCAGGCTGCGATCGCCCGATTTGGCCAGCACCGACGCCGGCAACCACGGCAGCCCCCACCCATGCAAGGTGAAGGAAAACGCCGCCAGCACGGCCAGCAGCAGGCCCACGCACACCACGGGCCGGACCTTGTCGCCACTGCGCCAGGCCCAGGCTGCACACGGCAGGCTGATGGCCAGGCATTCATAGCGCACCAGCGGCGCCAGGCACAGCGCCACATAGAACAAACCGTCATAGCGCTGCGCCACCATGCGCCAGGCGATGACCCACACCAGCAGCACCTGCAGCGAATGCTCCATGCCCGTCATCGCCAGCCCGAAGAGGTTCAGCCCGAAGCCCAGGACCACCGAGCCCAGCACCTGCACCCACGAGGGCAGGCCGGCCTCCTCCAGCACCTTGCGCAGCACCTGCACGGACAACAGGCAGGCCAGTGCATTGAGGGCCAGGGGCGCCCACTCCAGCCAGCGCGCAGGGGCGAGCGCCAGCAGGAAAGGCCACAGCACGCTGGACGATGGCGAGGCCCATTCGCCAGGATTGATGCCGTATGATCCTTGCTGAATGAGACGGGCCAGCGCCAGGTGGATGTACGGATCGTCGAGCGAATAGGTCAAATCGCCAGCCGCCCGGATGCTCAGCACCACGAGGATGGCCAGCAAGCCTGCGGACAAGACCAGCGTCGTGCCCCAAGTCCAAAAGGTCGACTGCCGGTGTCCCTGAATATCTGATGTCAACATGGATCGTGCTGCATGAAGCTCCGGTTTACCAAAATGCACGGCGCAGGCAATGACTTCGTCGTGCTGGACGCCACCCGCGGCAAGCTGGACCTGAGCCCGGCCCAATACCGCTTCCTGGCCGATCGCCGCTTCGGCATCGGCGCAGACCAGATCCTGATTGTCGAGCCAGGCGATGCGGCCAAGTCTATCGACTTCACTTACCGCATCATGAACGCCGATGGCGGCGAGGTGGAGCAATGCGGCAATGGCGCGCGCTGCTTCGCCCGCTTCGTGCGGGACACCGGCCTGTCCAGCAAGGACACCCTGCGCGTGCAGACGATGAAGTCCGTGATCGAGCCGCGCCTGCAGGCCGACGGTCGCGTCACCGTGGACATGGGCGCGCCCTTCCTGGTGCCGGCAGACGTCCCCTTCGATGCCTCGGGCCTGACGCCCAAGCTGCTCAATGGCTGCGAGCTCTGGCCCCTCCAACTGGCCAACCATCCCGTCGATGTGGCGGTGGTCTCCATGGGCAACCCCCACGCCGTCATGCGCGTGGACAGCGCCGAACATGCACCCGTCGAAGAACTCGGCCCGCAGATCGAAGCCCATGCGCGCTTTCCGCGCCGGGTCAACGCCGGCTTCATGGAAGTGGTCGATCGCGGCCACATCCGCCTGCGCGTCTATGAGCGCGGCTCGGGCGAGACGCTGGCCTGCGGCTCGGGCGCCTGCGCCGCCGTGGTCGCCGGCATCCGGCTGGGCTGGCTGGACGACACCGTCGATGTCGACATGCCAGGTGGGCGCCTGACCATCCGCTGGCGAGGCCCTGGCCAGCCGGTGCTGATGACCGGCCCGGCCGTCAAGGTGTTCGACGGCGAGATCGACGTGCCGGCGCTTTGACCACGGCGTCGGCACCCGCCCCACCCATCCGGCCGGCCTGACCCCTTCAACCGCATTCCCGCTCATCCCACCATGACCCTGCAAGGCATCACCGAAGAAGAAATCGCGAACTACCTGGTGCACACGCCCGGTTTCTTTGAGCGCCATGCGCAGCTGCTGGCCTCCATCCAGTTGACCAGCCCGCATGGCCAGCGCGCCGTCTCGCTGCAGGAGCGGCAGATGGAAATGCTGCGCGACAAGATCAAGGGCCTGGAGCGCCGGATCATGGAGATGATCCGCCACAGCCAGGAAAACGAAGCGATCGCGATGCGCCTGCACCGCTGGATCCACGCCGTGCTGCTGGCCCATGACGATGCCAGGCTGGGCGAGGTGATCGTCAGCCAGTTGCAGCACGAATTCCTGATCCCGCAGGCTGCCGTTCGGGTGTGGGGCACCGAGGCCCAGCCGCTGCGCGAAGGCCTGGCCGAGCGCCTGGGCGACCAGCCCCTGCTGCAATCGGTGAGCGACGACGCCAAGAGCTTTGCCACCAGCCTGAGCCTGCCGTACTGCGGCCTGAATGCCGGCTTCGAGGCCAGCAAGTGGCTGCAGGACCCGGCCAGCATCACCTCGCTGGCGCTGATCCCGCTGCACCACGGCGAGCACGCCTTCGGCATGCTGGTGCTGGGCTCGCCCGACCCGACGCGCTACACGGCCGACATGGGCGTGGACTTCCTCCAGCAGGTGGGCGACATCGCCAGTGCGGCACTGGCGCGGCTGCTGCGCTGATCGGATCACACCCGTGTGAGGGAACGGGCTTGACACCGCCATCTGCCATGACATCGGCGGGTTAAAGTGGAAGTCCAATCACACACACAGGGATGATCCATGCGATCACCTTCACCTCGCCACGGCCGTTCTGGGGCTGGCCAGCCTTTCCACACACGCCGCCACCTTCGATCCCAATGAACTGGGATTGAGCTGCTCGGGTGCCCTGAGCATCGATGCACGCGATCACATGAAGCTCAGTTGCGGCGGCAAGCTGTCGATGTCGGGGGGCCGTCGACGACAGCGGATTGCTGGCTTCGCAATCGCTCACGATCGAGGCCAACGGTGACATCACGCTGGATCACCTGAACATCACCTCCAAAAGCATCACGCTGGCCAGCGAACAAGGCGCCGTGTTCATCCATCCCACCGTGACGTTCTTCAGGGCCGGCAACGAAGGTGGGCAGCCGGCGATCGTGATCCGCACGGGCAACATCGTGGACTACCCGGATCTCTATCCCACACACGGCAGCATCAGCAGCAACATCTTGCTCAACGTTGGCAACAGCGTTCAGCTCGAACGTCATGCCGGCCACACCACTTGCGGCGCCAGTGCCGGAACCCGGGGCCTGGGTGCTGGCCGCCGCTGGCCTGTCCTTCGCTGCATTGATGGCCCGCCGCCGCGCATCGATGCAGGCTCTGAGCGTGCCCCAGCCGCCGACTGCGTCAGTCGGTGCAAGTCCCGCGACGCAGCGCTTTCCCCCCCTTTTCCACCACGCTGCCCCCTGGATGGCGCCACAATGGAGCCATGGCATCCGCCACATCACACGCCACCTTGGCGGCCACGCTGATCCACCGCCACCTTGAACGACCTGCGTGTGCAACGCCGGCTGGCCGAACGCACGCTGGCCATGTATGCCGACGCGCTGCACAAGCGACTGCAGCCCATGTGCGAAGCCGCCGGCCTGGCGCTGGCCGATGTGAAGCCACACCACGTGCGCGGCTGGACGGCACGGCTGCACGCGCAGGGCCTGGGCCCACGCAGCATCGCCATCACACTGGCCGCGTGGCGTGGACTGTATGCATGGCTGGGCAAGGAAGGCCTGGCCCCCATCAATCCGGTGGAAGGCATCAAACCGCCCAAGGCCCCCAAGCCATTGCCCAAGGCCTTGCCGGTGGACCAGGCCGTGGCGCTGGCCTCGCACACCGTCGATGCGGATGATGCGGATCAGCACGCCGGCTCACCGGCTGCCGCCACCCGCATGGCCCGCGAGGCCCCATGGCTGCACGCACGGGACCACGCCATGATCGAGCTGCTGTATGGCAGTGGGCTGCGCAGTGCCGAGCTGCTGGGCCTGGATGCGCAGGCCGGCCCCGAGGCGCTCGGCTGGATCGACCTTCAGGCAGGCGAAGCGCACGTGCTGGGCAAAGGCAGCAAGCGGCGCATCGTGCCCATCGGCTCGGCGGCGCGCGAGGCGCTGAATGCATGGCTGGTCGTGCGCGGTGAGCTGAGGGCACCGGAAGATCACGCGCTGTTCATCAGCAGGCTGGGCCGGCGCCTCACCGCCATGCAGTTGCGCAACCGCCTCAAGCAACTGGCCCAGCAGGCCGGCCTGCCCACGCACGTGCACCCGCACATGCTGCGCCACAGCTTCGCCAGCCACCTGCTGCAATCCAGCGGCGACCTGCGCGCCGTACAGGAACTGCTGGGCCATGCGCACATCAGCACGACGCAGGTCTACACCAAGCTGGATTTTCAGCACCTGGCCAAGGTGTATGACGCGGCGCATCCGCGGGCGCGGCGCAAGCCCTGAGCCGCATGCCGCCTTCGGCCATCAAGCCGCGACAGCCTTCCATCCCTGCCCCGCCTGATACCACTCGCTGAAGTGGTCGATCACCGCCCGCACCTTGCGCGGCAGCGGGCGCTGATCGGGAAACACCAGGTACACGGGTTTGTGCGGCAGCTCCCAATCTGCCAGCACGCGATGCAGTCGCCCCGCCGCGACATCGTGCTGCACCAGGTAGGCGGGCAGCTTGGCCAGCCCGACATCAGCGAGCGCGGCGCGGCGCATCAGCGGGTAGTTGTTCATGCGTGCCCAGTGGCCTACCTGCACCACTTCAGAATGCCGACCCCGGATGAACAGCCATTGCCCGTCGTCATCGAAATGGCTGTTGCACAGACAAGGCAGGCCTTGCAGATCCAGCGGATGCGCGATGCGTGCGTGGCGTTGCGCCAAGGCGGGGCTGATCACCACCCAGTCGGCCACCACGCCCAGCGGCTTGGCGATCAGGTGATCGGCCACCGTCGGGCTCAAGCGCAAGGCCAGGTCATAGCGACCATCCACCAGGTCGCGCAGCTCGGTGCTCAGATCCAGGTCGATCTCGATGGCCGGATAGGCGGCGTGCAGCGACACGATGAAGTCGCACATGAACTCGATGCCGAAGGTCGTGGGCACGCTCATCTTGACGCGGCCGGCGACCTCGCCGTGCTGGTTCGACACCACGCGCTCTGCCTCGCTCAAGGTCTCGCGCAGGCGACGGCAGTAGTCCAGGTAGAGCAGGCCCGTTTCAGTGGGGCGCACCTGGCGCGTCGTGCGATGCAGCAGCTTGACGGACAGCGCCTCTTCCAGCGCACTGACCTGCTTGCTGGCATAGGCCTTGGAGCAGCCCAGACGCTCGGCAGCCTTGGTGAAGCTGCCCAGTTCGGCGATGGCCAGAAAGGTCATGGCCCAGTCAAAGCGGGGGGCGATTGTTTCCATGGGCGACACGGTCTGTTGACACTCAGGTGGATGACGAAGAAGGCGGGTCTTTCTAAATTCTCCCCCACGCGGTGAACACGCCAAACCCGGCCCCCACCGCAATCAACCCAAGAATGGGAAGGAGAACATCATGATCGTGATCACCGGTGCCACCGGCAACGTCGGCCAGCATGTCGTCGATCAACTGGCCGCACAAGGCCTGCCTCTGCGCGCCCTGAGCCGCCGCCCCGTGCGCAACGAACAACGCCCCAACGTGCAGTGGATGTCAGCGGATGTGGACGACGGCAAGAGCCTGGCCACGGCATTGCAGGGCGCCGAGCGCCTGGTGCTGATCACGCCGGCCCACCGTCACATGGAGGCGCACCAACTGGCCATCATCGAAGCGGCGCTTCGGGCCGGCGTCAAGAAGATCGCCAAACTGTCCGGGCTGGGCGCGGGCCCCGCCGCGGTGATGCGCTTGCCGCAAAAGCACCATGCCATCGAGCAGGCGATCATCGAGACGGGCCTGGACCACAGCTTCGTGCGCCCCAATCTCTTCATGCAGGTGCTGCTGGGATCGGCACCGAGCATCCAGCGCGATGGCGCCATCTACGCCCCCGCCGGCGATGGCCGCATCAGCTTCACCGATGCGCGTGACGTGGCCCGCGTGCTGGCGGCCGAGGTGCAGCGCGAGGGCCGCAGCATCGTCGAGATCACCGGCCCACAGGCCTTGCGCTATGCCGACGTGGCCCACATCCTTGGTGAACTCCTGGGCCGCCCCATCCGGCATGTGGACGTCACCCCGGAGCAGGCACGTGCCTCGATGTTGTCCATGGGCATGGATGCGTGGCTGATCGAGGCATTTCTGGAACTGTTCGCAGCCTATCGGGCGGGCCAAGGCGCAGCTGTTCTGGCCGAGTCCATCATGGCTGGCACCGGTGCGCCGGCCACCTCGCTGGCACGCTTCTTGAGCGATCACAAGGGTGTGTTCGCGCAAGCCGCCTGATCAGGCTCGCCGTTCATTCAGCCGGGGTGCGCCGTGCATGCTGCGCCATCAACCCCATCAGCACTTCATGCCGGAAAGGCTTGAGGATGTAATCCAGCATCCCCGCGGCCAGCCCCTGCTGTCGCGCGTGCTCGAAGGCATGCGCGGTCAGGCCCAGCACGGGCAGGCCGGGGTCGATGCGGCGGATGCGGCGCGTGGCCTCCAGCCCGTCCATCACCGGCATCTCGATGTCGCACAGCATGAGGTCGAAGGCCCCGGCCCCTGCTTCGGCCACCGCCAGCACGGCCTCTTCGCCATTGCCGACGCACGTCATCACGGCGCCCACGTTGTCCAGCAACTGGCCGATGAGCAACTGGTTGACGCTGTGGTCCTCGGCCACCAGCACGCGCACGCCCTGCAGGCCCCACTCGTGCCAGTCGAGGGGGGCGGCTTCCTGCGAAGGCAGCACCAGTTCGGGCCAGGGGGTCAAAGGCAGCACCACGTCAAAGCGCGCGCCTTGCCCCGGCGCGCTGCACACGCGGATGTCGCCGCCCATCATCTCGGCCAGCCGCTTGCAGATCGACAGGCCCAGGCCCGTGCCGCCGGCCCGCCGTGTCGAGCTGGCATCGCCCTGCTCGAAGGGCTTGAACAGGCGGGCCATCACCTCGGGCGCCATGCCGGGCCCGGTGTCGGCCACGCGCAGGCGCAGGCCCTCTTCATCGGCCCAGACCTTGAGCCGCACCTCGCCGCGTTCGGTGAACTTCACGGCATTGGTCAGCAGGTTGACGAGGATCTGCTCGACGCGCACGGCATCGGCCTGCCACCGGTCGGCCGTGGCAGGATGCCGCTCCACCAGCAGGTCCAGGCCCTTGTCGCGCGCCTGTTCGCGCACGATGTCCAGCCCGCGCTCGATGCAGTCATCGAGCACCATCTCGCCCGGATGAAGACTGAGCTTGCCCGCCTCGATGCGCGAGAAATCCAGCACGTCGTTGATGAGCCCCAGCAGCAACTGCCCCGAGGTCAGGATGTGGCGGAAGGGCTCCGCAGATGGGTGATCGCCAAAGCGCATCGCCCCCAGCTGCGCAAAGCCCAGCACGGCATTGAGCGGCGTGCGGATCTCATGGCTCATGCTGGCCAGGAACTCGCTTTTGGCGCGGCTGGCCTGCTCGGCGGCGGCACGCGCGTTCTTGAGCTCGCTGACGTCCACCGCCATCACGATGAAGCCCTGCACCACGCCGTCTTCGATGACGGGCGAGTAGCGCACATGGGCCGTCATGCCGTGTTCGACGTGCTCGCCGCTGGACTCGCGGCCGGCCAGGGCCTCGTGCACATGCGGCAGCGTGCGCGCCAGACCCTGCTCGGACAGCACCGCCGACATGGGCTGACCGATCAGCGGCTGGGGCTTGTGCGCCCAGTGACGCATGAGCAGCGGGTTGCAAAAGCGCAGGACGAGGTCGGTGTCCCAGTAGGCGACGGCGCCCGGCATGCGGTCGAGGATCTGGTGCAACATGCGGCGCGCGCCCGCCTCGCGCTGCTTCAGCTGCGCCCGCAGCGCCACCACCTCCTCGCGCAAAGCCAGCACCTCAGCATCGTCGGGCGACGTCTGGGCGCGCATCACGGAGGGCGAGGAAAACGGCATGCGGGGTCCTTCCCGGGCTCACTGCAACGGACACGGCACCGCCGGCCGGGCTGTCCGCTTCCCGATCCACGGAACCTTACACAGGCCGCGCAAGGAAAAACGCTGTTCTAGGTGCAATCCTGCCCCACAAGTTGCGGGGGAGCGCCCTCGCGCGATCGCCGAAAATGTCGCCTTTGGGCACCCCGCCCGTCATTGATTCCCCCCCATGAAAGTCATCACACTGCGCGAAGGCAAAGAACGCTCCCTGCTGCGGCGCCACCCCTGGGTGTTCCAGGGCAGCGTGGCCAAAGGCGGCGCGGATGCCGGCGAAACCGTCCGCGTCCAGAGCCAGGAAGGCCGCTTTCTGGCCTGGGCGGCCTTCAGCCCGAGCTCGCAGATCCGCGTGCGGGCCTGGAGCTTCGACGAAGCCGAGCGCATCGATGCCGACTTCTTCGAGCGCCGCGTGCAGCAGGCCGTCGACCTGCGCCGCCGCCTGGGCATCGCCTCCAACGGCATCCGCCTGATCCACGGCGAAGCCGACGGCCTGCCCGGCCTGATCGTCGACCAGTACGACGACGTGCTCTCGGCCCAGTTCCTGAGTGCCGGCACGGAGCGCTGGAAGGACGCGATCGCCGATGCGCTGGTGCGCGTGACCGGCTGCCCCTATCTGTACGAACGCTCGGACTCCGGCGTGCGCGGCCTCGAAGGCCTGCAGCCCGTCACCGGCTGGCTGCGCCATCCCGAGACGGCCGACGGCAGCCGGCGCGCCACCGAAGTCACCATCCACGAAAACGGCTGGAAGCTGACCCTGGACGTGGCCGAGGGCCACAAGACCGGCTACTACCTGGACCAGCGGGACAACCGCGGCCTGTTCGCCAAGCTGGTGCGGCAGTTCCAATGCAAGTCGGTGCTCAACTGCTACAGCTACACCGGCGGCTTCAGCGTGGCCGCGCTGGAAGGCGGTGCCACCGAGGTGATCAGCGTGGATTCATCGGGCCCGGCCCTGGCGCGCGCCAGCGCCCACGTCACCCTCAATGGCTACGAGGCCGCCAACCACACGGCCCTGGATGCGGATGTGAACGGCACCTTGCGCCGCTTCCTCAAGGAAGAACGCAGCTTCGACGCCATCGTCCTGGATCCGCCGAAGTTCGCGCCCAGTGCCGCCCATGCGGACCGCGCCTCCCGCGCCTACAAGGACATCAACCGTCTGGCATTCAAATTGCTGAAACCGGGCGGGCTGCTGCTGACGTTTTCCTGCTCGGGTGGCATCGGCGGGGAACTGTTCCACAAGATCGTGGCCGGTGCGGGTCTGGATGCCGGGGTCGACGCTTACCTCTTGCGTCGCCTCGAAGCCACATCCGACCATCCGACGACCGTGACTTTTCCAGAAGGTGAATACCTCAAGGGGTTGGCACTTGTCCGGAAATGAACGTTGACCGAAAAAAATGTCATAGGGATTGACAAAGCTACACACCGGGATGTAGGGCGAACAGACATAATGCCTTGTCAAATGCCGTCAGGGGGACGCGTCGTACTACATCATGAGCACCAAGGCATCCGTCAAATCCGTCTGGGACTTTCGCCGCGGCATCGCCACGGCCCGCGTCCTTACCCAGCTGGGCGCCGACCACGGCGTCCCCCTGGACAACCTCCTGCGTCACACCGGCATCACGCGCGCGATGCTGGACGATCCCAAGGCCGAGATCGAGGCCCATCAGGAAGTCCAGCTCATCCGCAACCTGATCAACGAGTTGCCGCACATTCCCACCCTGGGTCTGCAGGCCGGCACCCGCTACCACGTCACCACCTACGGGCTGTGGGGCTACGCCGTGCTCAGCAGCCCCACGCTGGGCACCGGCATCAGCATGGCCTCGCGCATGCTGAACCTGACCTTCTCGCTGACCATCAACGAGATCGAGCAGCTCGGCGACCAGATCCGCTCCAGCTTCCTGAGCGATCACCTGCCGCCGGACGTGCGCCAGTTCATCCTGGACCGCGACCGCGCCGCCGTCATCACGCTGCAGCGCGAGATCCTCGGCCACCCGCTGCCCTTCCGCGCCATTCACATGCGGCGCAGCGAGCCGGCACCGGAAGTGGTCGACGCCTACGCCAGCCTGTTCGGCATCCGCCCGACCTTCGGCCAGGCGCGCGATTGCGCCCTGTTCGACTCGGCGCTGATGCACGAGCCGCTGCCCCAGGCCGACGCCCACACCGCCGCCCTGTGCGAGCAGATGTGCCGCCGCCTGGTCGAGGCGCGCAAGAGCCGCACCGGCGTGGCCGCCCAGGTCCGCGACCGCCTGCTGCGCACACCCGGCCACATCCCCGACATGGAAGAGATCGCCGCGGAGATGAAGATCACTTCGCGCACGCTGCGCCGGCATCTCACGGCCGAAGGCGCCACCTTCCGCGCCCTGCTGGAAGAAGTGCGCTCGACCTTGGCCGAGGAGCTCATGGCCACCGCCAGCCTCACCCACGGCGAGATCGCCGAGCGCCTGGGCTATGCCGACGTGACGACCTTCATTGAGGCCTTCCGCCGCTGGAAGGGCATGCCGCCGTCCGAGTTCCGTCGCAGCCTGGGTCTGCCGGCGCAGGCCACGCGCGCGGCGCGCCGCCGTTTCATTCCGCGCTGAGCGGTGTTCATCAGCGCGGCCGACGAAGGCTGAAAAGCGGGAATGCCCACGCAATCGGGCTTCTTTCCGCTTTTCGCCCCCTGCATGACGCCCTAGACTGGTCTCGCACCCATTTGTGAGGCCGCGTCATGACCATTGCACCGCAACTCCGCAATCTCAACATCGACCTGCCGGCCTGCCCCAGCACGCTGGTCAAGCTGTCGCTGTTGATGGCCGAGGAGGACAGCTCCATCGATCAGCTCGCTGCGCTGATCGAGACCGACATGGCGCTCTCGTCTGCCGTCGTGCGGACCGTGAACTCGGCCCTCTTCGGGCTGCTCAAGCGCGTCGAGACCGTCCACGAAGGCATCCGTTACCTGGGCATGGCGCAGGTCGCCGGCCTGACGTATGAGATCGGCCTGCGTGGCGCCTTCCCGCCCAGCCCGCTGCTGCAACAGATCTGGGACCGCGCCGGCGTGCGTGGCCTGGCCATGGGCCGCATCGCCCGCCAGCTGGATGTGGACCCCTGGCATGCGCACACCGCCGGCCTGTTCGCCGAAAGCGGCCGCGCCGTGCTCTACGCCTACGACCGCCAACGCTACGCCGCGCTCGATGCCGACACCACGGACGAAGCGCTGCTGTGCGCCGCCGAGATCGAGGCCTTCGGCGTGAGCCACTCTGCCCTGGGCGCGGCCCTGTGCCAATCCTGGGGGCTGTCGCGCGACATCGCCGACAGCGTGCGCGCCCGCCCGAACGTTCCCAGCCAGTGGGCCCAGGAGCGCCCGGGCGTGCAGAAGCTGCTGACCATCGGCGCGGCCGTGGACCGTTTGCTGCTCAACCCCACCGCCGCCGACGAGGCCGACGCCATCTGGCAGACGCTGGAGCCGGTGGCACATCAGGTGGGGCTGCACTTCCAGGCCTTCCAACTGGCGACCATGCGCGTGTGCGAGCGGCTGAACCTGCCGGCGTCCGACAATCCCTGACGACGAAGCGCCGGCACAACGGCCCCCTGGATGATGGCTTGACCACCCGCCCCCAACACAGGAGCATGACGGGCTTGCCAACAATCAATCCATGGGAGTTTCGTGATGCGTTCATTCGCCCTCGCACTGGCCGTCTTGCCACTGTTCGCCCAGGCCGACACGGCAATCGCCACCCACACGGCGCAACTGAGCAACCTGCGCATCGAGCTGATCGACCTCGACCCCTCCGACGGCATCACGCCAGCCTTCAGCTATGACGCGGACCTCATCGGGCTCTCCGGCGAGGCTGTCATCCCGACGGTGCCCAAGGATCCGGCCGCATTGCTGCCCTCCAAGACCTTCGAATACACCGATGGCAGCCTGCACCTGTCGGTCGGCCCTGACAGCGTGAGTGCGGGCACCACCTGGACGCTGGCGCAGGCGGTGACGGGCCGGGAGTGGCAGGAAGGCAGCGTGTTCAACAGCGACACCGTCAATTTCGAGCGCCGCATGCAGGCCGTGACGTTCAAGACGGGAACCACGTCCCTGTTGGATTTCGAGCTGCCGCGCTTTACCCTGACGCCCAATACGCGGATCGTCATTTCGGGCCAGGCCAGTTACAGCAGAGAACTGGGCACGGCCGCCCTGAACGAATGGCTGGCCACGAGCGGCTACGATCACTACACCCTCCAGGAGAACGCGCCCTTCATCGGCGTGATCGCCCAGTTCCGGCGCGACGGCGAGGTCCCTGGCGAATGGGTGGAAGGTGATCCGGAATCCTTCTTCATGAGTTCGCAAGACGAGACGCCGCTGACCGTCTCCGATACCTCACCGGGTGGCATCGCCGCGGTCGGCAGCAATGACTTCTCCATCGCTTTCAGCAATGCCACCGGCACCGCCACGTCCGGCGTCCTGCTGATGTCCGCGGTTGCCGACCCGATGCTCACTCTGGCGCTGACGCGCAGCGCCACCCCCACGCCCGTGCCGGAGCCCGGTTCATGGGCGTTGATGGGCCTGGGCTTGGCCTTCGGCGCTGTCGCGATGCGCAAACAACGCCATACCAGCCAGCGCTAACCCGCCCCTCAAGCCCGGGGCACCCAGGCGCATGTAGGTAGACGCCCTGCTCCGGCGTTTCAAACGCTCCGATACAAACGACGCATTCAACTCAAGTCATCCCCTCGCGGGGACGATAAGTGCCGAATGCGGTTGTTAGACCAGGACCTCATGCTGCCCGACCCGGATCGCACCCGGGCGGTCGCCAACGACCCGGAGCTCAGTCGGCTGATCCGGGCCGAACGCGTGCGCATGCTGTTCGCGTCGACCGTGCCGGTGTCCATCGCCAGCGCGCTGACGGCCGTGGCCCTGAGCCTGCTGGTGGCCCGCCAGATCGGCGCCGACCGCGCGGCACTGTGGGCCGCCCTGTGCATCGCCATCTCCATCACGCGGGTGGTGCACCTGAGCAGCTACGTCAGCTCCAGCCGGCGTGCCAGCAGCTACTGGCTCAAGAGCCTGACGGTGCTGTGCGGCATCCAGGGCGGCATCTGGGGCCTGGCCGGGCTGATGATCCCCCACAACGATCTGGTCACCACCGCCGTCATCGTTGCCACGCTGGTGGGGGCTTGCGCCGTGTGCACCTTCACGCTGCAGGCCCACATGCATCCCAACATGGCCACCAACCTGCCGATGCTGTTGCCGGCCGTGGTGATGCTGCTGGCGCGCCAGGACGTGTATGGCCTGTATGGCGGCGTGGGCCTGCTGGTGTTGCTGGGCCTGATGCTGATGGAAAGCCGCCGCGTGGAGCGCCGCACCACCGAACTGCTGTGGCTGCGCTTTACCACCGACCGGATCGCGCGCGAACGCGCCGAAGCGCTCAAACTCGCGCAGCGCCACAGCGCCGTCAAGGACCAGTTCCTGGCCACCATGAGCCACGAGATGCGCACGCCGCTGCACGGCATCCTGGGCCTGGCCCGTCTGGTGCACAACCGCCTGCCGCCGCGCCCGGGGGTGCTCAACGAATCGCGCCACCAGGTCGAGCTGATCGAGCGCACCGGCGAGCACCTGCTGGGCATCATCAACGATGTGCTGGATTTCTCGCGCATCGAAGCGGGCAAGCTGCAGATCCACACGGCCTCGTTCGATCTGCACAACGCCATCCACGATGTGCTGAACCTGCTGTCGGTCACCGCAGCAGACAAGGGCCTGACGCTCAAGACCGACATCGACCTGCCCGCCCCCTGCTGGGTGCAGGGCGACGCCGCCCGTGTGCGCCAGGTGCTGCACAACCTGATCGGCAACGCCATCAAGTTCACCGACCATGGCCATGTGAGCGTGAGCGTGTCGCGCCCCACGCAAAATGGCGCCGAGGTGCTCTTTCGCGTGGAAGACACCGGCGCCGGCATCCCTGCGCACCACCTGCCTCTGATTTTCGAAGCCTTCCATCAGGTGGACGGCACCTTCGGGCGTCGACACAAGGGCACGGGGCTGGGCCTGACCATTTCACGCGAGATCGCGCGGGCCATGGAAGGCGACATCACCTGCGTCAGCACGATGGACAAGGGCTCGGTGTTCACCTTCCGCGCCCCGCTGCCCGTCGCGGCCATCGCCCAGGTCGATCTGGACCTGCCGCTGCAGGCCGCGCCCGGTGCCGCTGCCCAAGCAGGCGCAGAAACCGCCGGGGAAGCAGCCGAGGCGGCACCGGCGGCCACCGTCACGCTCAACACAGCCAGCCTGACCTCACGGCCTGCGCGCAAACGGCCTGCACCAGCGCACAGCCACATCCTGCTGGCCGAAGACAATGCCGTCAACGCCCTGGTGGCCGAGGCCACGCTGGCCAACCTGGGCATCGAGGTGACGCGGGTCGAGAATGGCCAGCAGGCCCTCGCCGAGTTGCAGCGCGACGATCATCCGTACACGCTGGTGCTGATGGACTGCCAGATGCCCGTGCTCGATGGCATCGAGGCCACACGGCGCCTGCGCGTGTGGGAGCACCAGCAGGGCCGCTCGCCCATCCCGGTGATCGCACTGACTGCCAACGCGATGAACAACGATCGGGAGCGCTGCATGGCCGTGGGCATGAACGAGCACCTGCCCAAGCCCTTCAAGCAGAGCGAGCTGCAGGCCACGCTGATGCGTCACCTGCCGCCACTGCGCGCCCAGGCGCTCACTGCTTGATCGCTTCGACCTGGATCAGCAGCTTGACGTCGTCCGGGATGCCGGGCAGGCCGTAGCTCATGCCGAAATCGCTGCGCTTGATCGTGGTCTCGAAGTCACCGCCGCACACCTCGCGCTTGAGGCGGGGGTTCTCGTAGCAGTTGGTGCCCGCGCCGGTCAGCGTCACGGCCTGTGTCTTGCCCAGCAGCGTGAGCTTGCCCTGCACGGCCGTCACCTTGTCGCCGGTGAAGACGAGCTTGTCGCTGGTGAACGTGGCCGTGGTGAACTTCTCCACGTTGAAGAAGTCGGCGCTCTTGAGGTGGCCATCGAAGGGCGTGGTGCCCGTGTTGATCGAGGCCATGTCGATGCTGATGTCCACCTTGCCGGTCTTGGCGGCCTTGTCCAGCACCACGGTGCCGCTCTTCTTGTCGAAGCGGCCGCGGTTGGTCGAGGTGCCGAAGTGCTTGGCCTCGAAGGTCACGAAGGTGTGGGTCGGGTCGACGCTGTAGGTCTCGGGCGCAGCGTGGGCGGCGGAGGCCATCAGGGCGCTGATGGCGAGCGTCGAAGCAACGGTGGAAGCAAAAGCGATACGGGTCATGTCATCGGCTCCTATCAAAGGGTCGGTTGGGAAAAGATCGTCCATCCAAGTGGTTCACATCGGCCCGATGCCCTGCAGCACCAGCTTGAAGCGCACCTGCACGTCATTGGCCACGACCGAGGTGTCGGCCCAGTCGCCCTCGCCCACCTTGAAGTCCAGGCGCTTGAGGTTGAAGCCGCCGGTGGCCGTGCTCAGGCCATTGGCCTGCGTGAGCTGCACCGGCACCACCAGATCGCGGCTCTGGCCCTTGATGGCCAGCTTGCCGGCCACCTCGAACTTGCCCGGCCCCACCGCCTTGATGGCGGTGGATTCGAACGTGGCCTTGGGGAACTTGCCGGCGTTGAACCATTCGGGCTTGAGCAGCTCCTTGTTGGTCTCCGGGTCGATGCTGACGCTGCCCAGCTCGATCTGGAAGGCAACCTTGCTGGTCTGTGGCGATTTGGGATCGAAGGCCGTCTGCGCCGCAAAGCGCTGGAAGCGGCCACTCAAAGGCACACCCAACTGCTTGGCCACGAAGCTGACTTCGCTCTGCGCGGGCACCAGCGTCTGCGCCGGCCCTGCCGCCTGCACGCCTGCGGCGAAGGCAAAAGCCACGGGCATCACCAGGGCGGCCAGCGTGACGGACATCACATGGCGGCGGCTCAAGGGCTGTGCATGCATGATCGGGATCCTTTGGTTGCGAGGGTTCTGCGAGGGTTGGGCGCGGGGCAACGTCAGCGGCGGCCCGGCCGCATGCGCAGCATCAGACCGTCCTTGTCGATGAACTGGTGCTTGAGTGCGGCCGCCACATGCAGCCCCACCAAGCCGATGAGCCCGAACGCCGCCAGGGCGTGCAGCGCCTTGAAGACATCGGCCAGCTCGGCGTTCTTGCCCACCAGATCGGGCAGCGGCAGCACGCCGAACCACACGATGGGAAAGCCCTTGGCCGAGCTGTAGGCCCAGCCCAGCAGCGGCACGGCAAAGAACAGCAGGTACATGAGGTGGTGGGTGCCGTGATAGGCCGCACGCTGCCAGCCGGGCATGGCCTGCTCGATGGCAGCCGGCAGCGCGGGCGGGCGGTGCGTGAGGCGCCACACCAGGCGCAGCACCGACAAGGCCAGGATCGTGATGCCCGCCCACTTGTGCCAGTTGATCAGCTTGAGCTTGGCCGGCGAAAAGGGCATGTCCTCCACCGTCAGGCCCACGACGAAGGCCGTCAGGATCGCCACGGCCAGGATCCAGTGCAGCACGATGGCCGTGAGGGTATAGCGGGAGGGATGGGCGTTGTTTGCGTCCGTTTTCATGGGTTTGCTCCTGTCACATGGCGCAATGATGATCAGGTTACCGGAGCGTGCGCGCAAAAGATTGAAGCAGCTTCACGTCGCGATTCAAAAAAAACGAATGATGGACCCCGTTGGCGGGGACATCGCGAGGATGGCAAAAAGCGCTCAAGGTCGCCTCGCAGTGGCCGAAACCCCTCATGTAACCCGTCATTTGTGTCATGTACCAGCCGTTCATCAAGCGCCTCAATGACGTGCTGTTGAGCACGGAACCGAAACAGCGGTTGCGCATCACGCGCTCGCTGATGGCGGCCAATGTGTTCGTGGCGTGCTGCTTCCTGCAGGTGTATGCGGCCTACGTCGGCTTCATGCACATGGACGATGTGATCCGCCTGTCCGGCGCCATCGTCGTCAACATCGTGTTCTGGTATTTCTTCATGCGCCTGGGCATCAACCTGCGCTTCGAAGACCCGGCGATGACGCTGCCCCAGATCCTGTCGGCCCTGACCATCATCGTCGGCGCCTACTCCGTCACCGGCCCTGTCCACGGCTCCACGATGATGCTGCTGGCGCTGGTGCTGGTCTTCGGCATCTTCAACATGAAGCGCAAGGGCGCCATGATCGCCGGCACCTACACCGTGGTGCTCATGGGCGTGGCCATCACCTACAAGGTGATCACCGACCCGCACTACTACCCCTTCAAGCTGGAGATCGCGCACTTCGTGCTGACCGCGGCCATCGTGCCGACGATCTCGTCGCTGGCGGCGCAGCTGAGCAACCTGCGCGCCAAGCTGCAATCGCAGAAGGACGAACTGGCCGCGGCCCTGGTGCGCATCCAGATCCTGGCCACGCGCGACGAGCTCACCGGCCTGCTCAACCGCCGCCACATGATGGAAGTGCTCTCGCAGCACCGCAAGCGCCTGGAGCGCAGCGGCCACCACCGCTTCTGCCTGGCGCTGCTGGACATCGACCACTTCAAGCGCATCAACGACACCTACGGCCACGGCGTGGGCGACGAGGTGCTGCGCAACTTCTCCAAGACCGTGCAAGCCGCCCTGCGCGACACCGACGTGCTGGCCCGCTGGGGGGGCGAGGAGTTCCTCGTGCTGCTCAACGACACCACGCCGGAGCTGGCCAACATCGGCCTGGAGCGTGCACGCGCCATGCTGGCCGATGCCACCCTGGTGCCCTCGCTGCCGGATCTCAAGCCCACCTTCTCGGCCGGCCTGACCGCCTACGACGAGACCGAGCCGCTGGACGTGTGCATCGAGCGCGCCGACCGTGCGCTCTACAAGGCCAAATCGTCTGGACGCAACTGCACGGTGATCCGCCAGTTGCAGGCCCCTGCAACGCCTGCGCCGGGCAACAGCAACGGCTGCAAGCCGGCGCCGCAGACCGCGCAAGAGCCCCAGTAAGGCACCTGCGCAAAGCCACGCTGGTCCAAAGCCGGCAAGTGTGCGACAGTCACCGGTGTCGAGCCGGACCCGCCACCGACCGCTCGGCGTGGTGCCGCCCCAGGTTGCCCGGGGCACAGGTGGTGTCCATCCCTGACACACTTGTCCATGTCGAGCTCGCCTTCGGGCATGCTGCCCTCCCTGTCCTCCTTCAACGCCGGAGCGCTCCCGCACCCGGCCGATGGCGCCCCTTCGGACGACCTGTACAAGGCCATCTTCGAGACCGCCGGCGTCGGCATGGCGGTGGTCACGCTCGATGGGCGCTTCACGGAAGTCAACCTGCGCTTTGCCGAGATCACCGGCCGCACGCGCGAGAGCCTGATCGGCCTGCACATCCAGGACATCACCCATCCCGATGACGTGGCGGTCGACCTCTCGCAGGTCGAAGCCACCATCGCCGGCCTCCAGGATCGCTACAGCTTGGAGAAGCGCTACGTGCGCCCCGACGGCAGCCTGGTCCATGCCCTGATCAATGTCGTGCTGCAGCGGGATGCGCGGCGCCAGCCCAAGCAGTTCGTCTCGGTGATCGAGGACATCACCGAGCGGCTGCGCATGCAGGAGGCCCTGGGCAGCGCGCGCGCCGCAGAAAAGGCCAGCAAGGCCAAGACCGAATTCCTCTCGCGCATGAGCCATGAACTGCGCACGCCGCTCAATGCGATGCTGGGCTTTGCGCAACTGCTGCGCGTGGACCCGCGTCACCCGCTGGCCGAGGCGCAGCGCCAGAAGGTCGACCACATCGAGCGCGCCGGCGCCCACCTGCTGGCGATGATGACCGACGTGCTCGATCTCTCACGCATCGAGGCCGGCAGCCTGCCCATGTCGATCGAGACCCTGGCCGTCACCAAGGCCATGGAGGAAGCCGTCGCCATGGTCAGCCACCAAGCCTCGGCCGCGGGGCTGATGCTCTCACACACCCTGCCGGAGGCCGGGCTGTTCGTGCGGGCCGATGTGGTGCGGCTGCGGCAGGTGCTGGTCAACCTGCTGTCCAACGCCATCAAGTACAACCGCACGGGCGGGCGCGTGATGATCGAGGCCATGGCGGTGCAAGGCCAGGTCGTCATCACCGTGAGCGACACCGGCCACGGCATGACGGCCGAGCAGCAAAGCCACCTGTTCGAGCCCTTCAACCGGCTCGGCGCCGAGCGCACTGCCATCGAAGGCACCGGCATCGGCTTGGTGATCGTCAAGCGCCTGCTCGATCTGATGGATGGGCGGGTGGATGTCAGCAGCACCGAGGGCGTGGGCAGCAGCTTCCGCGTGTGGCTGCCCATTGCGCGCCCGCCCGCGCTCGACGGGCTGGCCGACAAGGGGCCGCGCTCCGGGTTTGGCGCCCTCGATGACCTGGGCGGCAGCGGCACGCTGACCATCCTGTATGCCGAGGACAACATGGTGAACGTGGAGCTGGTGCGGCAGGTCATGCGCATGCGGCCACAGTGGTCGCTGGAGGTGGCGCACTGCGGCCAGCAGGCCATCGCGATGGCACAGGCCCACCCGCCCGATCTGCTGCTGCTGGACATGCACCTGGGCGACATGAGCGGGCTGGATGTGTCCGACACGCTGGCCCAGTACCCGGCCACGGCCGCCATTCCCCGGGTGGCGCTGTCGGCCGATGCCATGCCCGACCAGATCAGCGAAGCGCGCGAGCGCGGCTTTGTGGACTACCTCACCAAGCCGCTGGACGTGGCTCGCTTCCTCAAGCTGATCGACAGCTGCGGCCGGCAGGCGCAGGCCTGAGGCGGCAACGCGCGGGGCCGGTGCGGCCTGCGATCAGATCGCCAAATCGGTGAAGAAGCGCCCGCCGTGAAAGACCAGCGGCGCCGCGCCGATGCGGCGCCGGCAGTGCTGCACCTGGCCCACGAAGATGAGGTGATCGCCGGCATCGTGCTGGCTGCGGTGCGTGCATTCGAAGACCGCCACGGCCCCTTCGATCACCGGCGCGCCCCGTGAGCCCCGGCTTCCACGGCGCACCGTCGAAGCGGTCGATGCCCTTGCGGGCAAAGCGCTCGGCCAGCGGGCGCTGGTCAGCGGCCAACACATTGATCGCGTAGTGGCTGGCCGACAGAAAGCCCGGCATCGAGGTCGACTGCCGCGCCAGGCTCCACAGCACCAGCGGAGGCGTCAGCGAGACCGAGTTGAAGGAGTTGGCCGTCAAGCCGACCAGGCGCCCCTCGGCATCCCGAGCCGTCACGATGGTCACGCCCGTGGCGAACTGGCCGAGCGCCGCCCGGAATTCATCCGGCGTGAAGGGCGCGGTATCGGCAGGGGTCGCGGGAACGCTGGTGGAACTCATCAAGGGTGGCTCAAGGCGCCATCAAGGCGCAGAGGTTCACAGTGTAGTCGTCCGTCCTGGGGGAGGCAGGTCAGTCGATGCGATACACCCATATCGGGCGTCCGCCAGGCAAACTCAAGCGGGCATGCGGACGCAACGCCACACCGTGTGCATCCCTGCCCTCGAACTCCAGGCTGACCAGCCAGGTGCCGGGGCGCATCTCGCGCCGGGCCTTGTCGATGGCGCGCGGCATGGTCTCGGGCCGCTGAAACAGATAGACCAGGTCGAACGGTGTCCAACTCTGCCCCCACATGTCCCCCTGGCGCACACGGGCCCAGGGGCAGCGCACCGCCGCCACCACACGCCACAACCAGCTCCACTCGATGCCATGCACGCGGGCCTGGGGATACGCGGCATGCAGGCCGATGAGCGCATCGCCCATGCCGCAGCCGGCGTCGAGGATGGCGGGCGCCTGACCGCCCTGCTGCAAGGCCGGCAAGGGGGCGTGGGCAGGCAGATCGGCCAGGGCACCCGCCGGCGTGGGAAAGACCGGCGCGTCGCGCCAGGCGTGCACCGGATAGGCCAGCAGCAAGAGCCCCAGCGGCGCCAGCCACAACCAGGCGGGCAAGCCGGCCCCCTGCCCCAGCGCCAGCACGCTGAGCGGAAAGCCGCCCGCCACGAAGACACGTCGCCAGGTGCTGCCCGCCACCCCGGGCACCCAGGTGGCCAGCACGCCCATCGCCGTGGGCAGCGCCAGCGTGGCCCACAAGGGTGCGGCGGCAGACCGAAGCGCGAAGGCCAGCGCCCAGGCCGCAGCCCAGGTCAGCAAGGCGGGCACAGGCCAGATGAGCCGCTGCACGCTGGCGCCGCCCGAGTGCCGCTTACCCGGCGCTGCCGGGGCCGCGCAGCTTGTCGATCAAGCCGTTGAGCTCTTCCAGGCTGCCGAACTGGATGGTGATCTCGCCCTGCTCACCGCGCTTGGTCTTGCGCTTGACGTGGATCTCCACCTGCGCCGTCAGCAGGTCAGACAGCTCTTCCTCCAGCCGCACCACATCACGCGACTTCTCCGCCTGCACGCGCAACAAGGGCGTCTGGCGGCCTGCCCCCTGCACCTTGGCCACGAGCTTTTCGGCTTCGCGCACATTGAGCTTGCGCGCCACGACCTCGTGCGCGGTGGTGATCTGCTGGGCCTTGTCCAGCGGCAGCAAGGCACGCGCATGGCCCATGTCGATGTCGCCGGCCATCAGCATGGCCTGCACCGGCTCGGCCAGGTTCAGCAGGCGCAGCAAGTTGGAGGCGGCACTGCGCGAGCGACCCACGGCCTGGGCGGCCTGCTCGTGCGTGAGGCCGAACTCCTGGGTCAGGCGCTGCAGGCCCTGTGCTTCTTCCAGCGGGTTGAGGTCCTCGCGCTGGATGTTCTCGATGAGGGCCATGACGGCCGCGGCTTCATCGGGCACTTCCTTGACCAGCACGGGCACTTCGGTGAGGCCGGCCAGGCGTGCGGCACGCGAGCGGCGTTCACCGGCGATGATCTCGTAGCGCCCGCCGCCAATGGGCCGCACGAGGATGGGCTGCATGATGCCCTGGGACTTGATGCTCTCGGCCAGCTCATACAGCGAGCCCTCGTCCATGCGCGTGCGCGGCTGGTACTTGCCGGCCTGCATGAGGTCCAGGCGCAAGATGGTGGGCGCGCCCGCAGGTGCAGCCGCGGCCGGTTGATCGCTGACTTTGGGGCCGAGCAGGGCCTCCAGGCCCATGCCCAGGCCTTTGGATTTTTTCGTCGCCATGGGGTGCCATTGTCGGCTGTTTATCCGCAGTTTCTACAATGCCGCCAACGATCAAGGAGACACGCCGCCATGCCGCGCTTTCTGATGTCCTGGGAGTTCGGCGGTGCGCTCGGCCACGCCGCCCGCTTCAAACCCATCGCCCAGGCCTTGCGGGCCCGCGGCCACCATGTCGACATGGCCCTGCGCGAGATCGTGCACACCCGCGCCCTGCTGGCCGATCTCAACATCCCCGTGCTGCAGGCGCCGATCTGGATGCACCAGACCGTGGGCGTGCCCAACCCCACCATCAGCCTCTCCGAGATCCTGATGGGCAATGGCTATTTGCGCAGCGACACACTCGAGCCCCTCGTGCACGGCTGGCTCAGTGTGATGCGGCTGACCCGCCCCGATGTGATCGTGGCCGACTACGCGCCCACCGCGACGCTGGCTGCGCGCATCCTGGGCCTGCCCGTGGCCACGCTCAGCGGCGGCTTTTCCATGCCGCCCGATGTGTCGCCGCTGCCTGCCTTCCGCGTGTGGGAGCCCGTTGCACCGGGCCGCCTCGAACACTACGACCAACACGTGCTGGACGTGGTCAACACGGTGCTGACGCAGCACGGCGCCCACGCCCTTGTCTCGCCTCACCCAGGCCCTGCACGGCGACCTGCCCCTGCTGTGCAGCTGGCCCGAACTGGATCACTACCAGCGCGGTGCGCTGCCGCCCGGCCAGCGCTGGTTCGGCCCCAACACCCTGCCCTCTGCCGGCCGCCACACGCCGCATTGGCCCGAGGGGGATGGCCCCCGCGTGTTTGCCTACCTGCGCGCCACCCACCCTCAGCACCGCGAAGCCCTGCTGGCGCTGGACCAGGCCGGCTGCCGGGTCCTGTGCTACATGCCGGAAGTCGCCGCCGGCCAACCGCACCCCTTGCGCTCGCCCCGCATCACCTATGCCGGCGGGCCGGTCAACCTGGACGAAGCCCTGCCTCAGAGCGACCTGTGCGTCTGTCATGCCGGGGAGGCCACGATCGCCCAATCCCTGCTGGCCGGCGTGCCGCTGCTGCTGATGCCGATGCAGGCCGAGCAGTTCCTCATGGCGATGCGCACCGAAGCCACCGGGGCCGCCCTCAACGCCGCGGCCCGCCCCGGCCCCACGCCCTATGCCGCACTGGTGGCCGCCCTGTTGAATGAGCCTGCATACCGTGCGGCAGCGGAGGCCTTCGGGCAGCGCCATGGCGGCTTCAGCCGCGAAGCGCAGACGCAGGACATCGTCTCGGCCATCGAATCCCTGCTGACTGACACGGCGGCGCGCCCCCTGTCGTGATGTCCGAAAATACGCGGGTTTCAGCGCGAGGGGATGCTATCCGATAATGGTCTGATGAACGACGCCGTCGACGCCACCGCATCCGAAGCCGAGCCCGGCGGGGATGCCCGGCGGTTGGCGAGCGAACTGGCCGCCGCGCAGGCACGCATCACCGAGCTGGAGGCCACCGTCCGGCAACAGGCCGAGCGCGAAGCCGCCCACCAGCTCACGGTGCAGCGCCTGCGCGAGCGCGATGCCCTGCTGCACAGCCTGGGGCAGAACATCCCCGGCGTGCTGTACAAGGTGGTCTTCCCCAAGGATGGCAGCGAGCCCCAGGTCAAGTACATCAACGAACACGTCATCGAGTTCTACGAGTACGACCCCGGCCAGACACACAGCTGGAACTCGCACTTCACCCGCATCCACCCGGACGACATCGACAAGGTCAAGGCCATCACCCAGCTGGCCGCCACCGAGCGCCACAAGCTCGTGCGCTACGAATACCGCATGCTGCTGCCCTCCAAGGGCCTGCGCTGGGCCGCCGGCCAGAGCATTGCCATCCGCGAGGACAACGGGGATGTCGCCTGGTACGGCTACACGGCCGACGTGACCGAGCAGAAGCTGTACGCCGATGCCGTGATTGCCGCGCGCGCGGCCGACCACGCCAACCAGGCCAAGAGCGAGTTCCTCTCGCGCATGAGCCACGAGCTGCGCACGCCGCTCAATGCGGTGCTGGGTTTTGCGCAACTGCTGCGCATGGACCGCGGCCAGGTCTTCGGCGAGGAGCAGCGCCACCGCGTCCGGCTGATCGAGAAAGCCGGCCAGCACCTGCTGTCCATGCTGGGCGACGTGATGGACCTCTCGCGCATCGAGGCCGGCAGCCTGCCCCTGTCCATCGAGACGGTGGACCTGCCTTCGGTGTGCGAAGAAGCCGTGAGCATGGTGCAGGGCCTGGCCCAGGCCAGCCGCATCCAGATCGACACCCGGGGTGTGACCGCCGGCCTGCGTGCCCAGGCCGACCGCGTGCGCATCCGCCAGATCCTGGTGAACCTGCTGAGCAACGGCATCAAGTACAACCGCCAGGGCGGCCAGGTGATCCTGCGCACCTGGGCCGACGCCGAACACCGCGTGCACATCGACGTGGAAGACACCGGCATCGGCATGAGCGACGAGCAGCAGGCCCACCTCTTCGAGCCCTTCAACCGGCTCGGGGTGGAGCGCAGCGGCATCGAGGGCACCGGCATCGGACTGGTGATCGTGAGGCGGCTGGTCTCGCTGATGAACGGCGAGCTGTCCCTGCGCAGCGAAAGCGGGCGCGGCAGCCGCTTTCACGTTGCCCTGCCCGCTTCGGACGACGAAGCCCCCGTCTCGGACGTGATGACGCTGGACGAGGCCGACAGCGGCGAGCGGCCGGCCACCATCCTCTACGCCGAAGACAATGAAGTGAACGTGGCCCTGGTGCACCAGATCGTCAAGCTGCGCCCGCACTGGCGGCTGCTGGTGGCCACCAATGGCGAACGCGCACTGCAACTGGCCCGGCGCAGCCTGCCCGACCTGATGCTCATCGACATCCACCTGGGCGACATGACCGGCTTCGATCTGGCCAACGAGCTCGACCGTGACCTGACCACCAGCCGCATCCCGCGCGTGGCCCTGTCCGCCGACGCGATGCCCGACCGCATCCAGGCGGCCAAGGCCGCCGGCTTCAAGGCCTACCTCACGAAACCGCTGGATGTGATGGCCCTGCTGCGCTGCCTGGACGAGAACCTGTCGAGCCGGCCGGCGTTCCGGGAATCAGGCTGGCTGCCCGCCGAAAGCTGAAGCGGGGAGGCATGGCAGCCACGGCGCCGCGGCGACATGGCCGCCCGCCTGGGTTCAGGCTTGCTGACGCGCCCGTTCCTCGGCGCCGCGCTGCGCCGGATCGGCGCTGGCCAGCGAAGGCGCCACCCGCTTGACCAACTCCTGCGCGAACGCGATGAAGGCCTGCGCCCCCTTGCTCGACGGATCGAACACGACGCCCGGCACGCCATAGCTGGGCGCTTCGGCCAGGCGCACATTGCGCGGGATCACGGCGTCGAACACCTTGTCGCCAAAGTGCGCCTTGAGCTGGTCGCTCACCTGCTGTTGCAGCGTGATGCGCGGGTCGTACATGATGCGCAGCAGCCCGATGAGCTGCAGCTCGCGGTTCAGGTTGGCATGCACCTGCTTGACGGTGTTGACCAGATCGGTGAGGCCTTCGAGCGCAAAGTACTCGCACTGCATCGGCACGATCACGCCATGGGCGCAGGTCAGGCCGTTGAGCGTGAGCAGGCTCAGCGAAGGCGGGCAATCGATCAGGACGAAGTCATAGTCATCCGCGGAGGTCTCGATGGCGCCCTTGAGCCGGCGATCGCGCCGCTCCAGGCTGACCAGCTCGATCTCCGCGCCCGCCAGTTCGCGGTTGGCCCCCAGCACGTCATAGCCGCCCTTGGGGCTGCGGGTGCGGGTGTCGGCAATGCTCGCTTCTTCCAGCAGGACGTCGTAGACCGTCCGCTCCAGCGTGCGCTTGTCCACGCCCGAGCCCATGGTCGCATTGCCTTGGGGATCGAGATCGACGATGAGGACGCGCTGGCCGATCTGCGCCAGACCGGCAGCCAGATTGACGGTGGTGGTGGTCTTGCCCACCCCGCCCTTTTGGTTCGCGATGCAGAAGATGTGCGGCATGGGTGGATTATCCCCGCAGGATGGCCCGCGCCCTGCCGGGTCAACCGCGAGGTTTGGCTTGACGCTGCGCATCAGCCGGCACCGGGCGGCCGTGACGCGCACTGGCATGGTGGCTGCCAAGCCGCGCAGCAGCCTGGCGGGCAGGCTTGCCCGAAGGCTGTACCGCGGCTGGCCGGGCGCTGCCCGCCGTGGCCTGCCTGAGCTTGTGGGAGGGTCTGACAGTCGGTGCGGCAGGGGCCCTGTCGGTGGCATTATGGCCGGCCTTGTGGGCAACCTTTCTGGCGGCCGTGCCTGCCTGCGCCGCCTGATGGCGCGCACGCGCATCGCGAGCCGACGCTTTCGCCCCCGTCGCGGGAGCGGGTTGGCGACGCTCCCTCGCTTTCGGCGCGGTCGCCGATGGGGCTGCTTGGGCCGAGAGGGCAACTTGGCGCGGGGTCGTCACCGCATGGGTCTTGGCGTGCCGGGTTTGGGCGGGCGCGCGCCGCACGGCATGGCTTCGGCCGGCGAGAGGCTGGCCCGTACGGGGCTCGATGCGCCCGGCTTCGGGCTTGTGTACCGCTCGGCGTTGGAGGGCCATCCGTTCGGCCTTGCTCTGGGTGGGCGAGCGGCCCGCTGCTGCGTCCATGCGTTTCGCGGCCTTGCCATGGCGGGCACCGGTACGCTCGCTTGTGGCCGAGGTGCGGGCTGCCTGGCTTCGAGCCGACGCATCATCAGCCGCGGACCCAACCGCCTTGTTTGCCCCGCCGGCAGGTGCCATTTGCACAGGCTGCACAGGCCGGCTGGTCTTGCCGGTGCGAGTCGATGCCGTGCCGAGGCCTGCAGCAGCGGGGTCAGCGGCCGCAGCCGTTTCCCGGAACAAGGGCTCGTTGGGATCGGATGGCGGCTCCACCTGCGTTGCTGTGGACACGCGCATCACGCGCGGCGCAGGAAGGGCGGCGTCGGGCACCGCACTGGAGCCCAGCTCCGTCTGCACGCGCCCGCTGTAGGCCGCACGCCGGGAAGATGTGCCCTGCTCTGCCGCCTCGGCACTGGCCAGGATCGCGCACCACAGAGCGGCGCCCAGCACCAAAGTGCGTGTCAGGCGATCAGTGGAGGCCAGCCTGATGCCAACCGTACCCCGTGGCGATGACGTGCGATGGCGGTCGCGGGAAGCCGTTTCAAGCAAGACCATGCAATCTCCTGAAAGAACTGAACACCGCCTTGCGGACGGCCCGCCACTCGCGACCGCTGTCGTTCTGAATGGTGAAACGATTATCCCGCGAACGGCACCGCAGACTGTCTCATCCACACGATACAGCGCTGTGCATCCAGCATCGGCACGGTGAGTTGTTCCACGTGAAACACCTCCACTTGAGATGGCAATGCGGCCGCCTCCTCGTCAGGCGCCTTGCCTTTCATGGCCATCCACACCCCGCCCTCCGCCAACACGCCTTGGCTCAGCGAGACAAAATCTGCCAAGGATGCGAAGGCTCTGGAGGTGATGACGTCGTACCGGCCTTTGAGTTGTTCAACTCGCGCATGCTCCGCCTTGAGATTGGGCAATCGCAGTTCCGCCGCCACCTGACGGATGAACGCCGCCTTCTTGCCCACCGTGTCCACACAGGTCACGCGCACATCGGGCCGAGCAATGGCCAGCACGACGCCAGGCAGGCCGCCGCCACTGCCGACATCCAGCAACCGCAGCGGCGTTCCGGATGGCTGCGGCATGCCGGCAATCATCCGGGCCAGCGGGTTGAGCACAGCCAGGCAGTCAGCCAGATGGTGGCTGAGCATGTCCTGCGGGTCTCGCAGTGCCGTCAGATTGAAGGTGCTGTTCCAGTGGGCGAGCAGGCCCATGTAAGCCACCAATTGCGCCTGCTGCGCATCGGTGAGCGCCAGGGCCAACTCACCCAGCACGGGCGCCAAGGCCGCGCGCCATTGTTCTGCAGACCAGGTTCGGGGTCCTGCCCCCTGAGCGGGTGCGTGAGCGGGTGCGGGCGCCGTCTTGCCCATGTCTTGTTGTGATGCCATGCCTTATTGTCCATCCGGGCCCGACGCGCAGCCCGCTTTCATTGTGCGTTGTCTAAGGTGCGTGGCCGCTTCAACGCCTTGCCGGCGGGCTGCACTTGAGCCTCGCGGCGCCATCTGCCGTGTTGCCAGGCAAGCCTGTTGCAACTTCGCTGGCCCGCAACTCGCTGGGCATCCACCACCGCCATCGCACAGGCGGCGCGTGCCGTCCACTCTACGCGGCGACACCCGATCCTCGGCTGCCGCCTCGCTTGCTGGCGGCCCCCAGCCTCAAGCCACCTGGCCCTGATTGCCCCTCGCCTCGCCCGCCTGATCGTTCGCCGCAAAACCTTTGAAGCGGCCCTTTTTCAGGTGGATGAGCAACAGTGAGATCGCCGCGGGCGTCACCCCGGAGATCCGTGAAGCCTGGCCCAGCGTCTCCGGCCGATGTTTGCTCAGCTTCTGCCGCACCTCCATGCTCAAGGCTGCCACCTGCGTGTAATCCAGCTCGGCAGGCAGCTTCAGGTTCTCATAGTGCGCCGCCCGCTCGACTTCATCGTTTTGCTTGTCGATGTAGCCCGCGTATTTGATGCTGATCTCCACCTGCTCGATCACCGCGTCCGCCAGGGAGTGCCCCAGCTCTTCTTGCAAGCTGGCACGAGTGACCATCGCTGCTGTTTCACGTGAAACCTCATCCGCACTCTTGCCCGACTCCACGCGGAGGGCGGCCTGTCGCTTCGAGGCAATCGCTTGCACTTCGGCCACATCGTCGAAATCGACACCCGGCCGGCGCAGGAGGTCAGCCAAGTTGTATTCGCGCTCCAAGGCCTTGCCCAACAGCCGCTCGGCATCTGCCGCGGGAAGTGTCGCGGGCCGCACCCAACTGCCCCTCAGACGCTCTGTTTCACGTGAAACAGCATCGCGCTTCCGATTGAAGGCGTCCCAGCGGGCATCGTCCACCAGCCCCAACTCCCGGCCAGTTTCCGTCAAGCGAAGGTCGGCATTGTCCTCCCGCAACTGAAGCCTGAACTCCGCCCGGCTGGTGAACATCCGGTAAGGCTCCGTCACGCCCTTGGTGATGAGGTCATCCACCAGCACCCCGAGGTAGGCCTGATCACGTCGGGGCACCCAAGGTGCTTGGCCTTTCGCCTGCAGTGCGGCATTCAGGCCGGCAAACAACCCTTGTGCGGCCGCCTCTTCATATCCTGTGGTGCCGTTGATCTGGCCCGCGAAGAACAGCCCCCCAATGGCCTTGGTCTCGAAAGAAGATTTCAGCTCACGCGGATCGAAGTAGTCGTACTCGATCGCATAGCCCGGCCGCAGCACAAAGGCATTGGCCAGACCAGGCATGGTGCGCAGGGCCGCCAACTGGATGTCGAAGGGCAGCGAGGTGCTGATGCCATTGGGATAGAACTCGTTCGTGGTCAGCCCTTCGGGCTCCAGGAAGATCTGGTGCGAATCCTTGTCGGCGAACCGGTTGATCTTGTCCTCGATGCTGGGGCAGTAGCGCGGGCCCACCCCTTCGATGACGCCGGTGAACATGGGGCTGCGGTCAAAACCGGAGCGGATGATGTCGTGCGTCTGCGCGTTGGTGTGCGTGATCCAGCACGGCAACTGGTTCGGGTGCTGCCCGGGTGACCCCAGGAAGCTGAACACCGGCACATCGGGCCCCGTCGGTGCCGACGCGCCCCATCGCCCCACCAGCCCCACCCCGTCTCCCGGCTGCTCGGTGAGCTGGCTGAAATCGATGCTGCGCCCGTCGATGCGGGGCGGCGTGCCGGTTTTGAGCCGCCCCTGCGGCAGGCGCAACTCCTTGAGCCGTGCCGACAGTGACACAGCCGGTGGATCCCCTGCCCGGCCGGCGCTGTAGTTCTGCAGGCCGACATGGATGCGGCCGTCCAGGAAGGTTCCCGCCGTCAACACCACGGCACGCGCCCTGAACCGGATGCCCACCTGCGTCACCGCCCCCACCACGCGGTCGCCTTCGACCATCAGGTCGTCCACCGCCTGCTGGAACAGCCACAGATGGGGCTGGTTTTCCAGCCGACGCCGAATGGCCGCCTTGTACAGCACCCGGTCTGCCTGGGCGCGGGTGGCACGCACCGCCGGCCCCTTGCTGGAATTCAGGATGCGAAACTGGATGCCGCCTTCGTCGGTGGCCGCCGCCATCGCACCGCCCAGCGCATCCACCTCCTTGACGAGGTGGCCCTTGCCGATGCCGCCGATGGACGGGTTGCAGCTCATCTGGCCCAGCGTCTCGATGTTGTGGGTCAGCAGGAGCGTGTCGCAGCCCATGCGTGCGGCAGCCAGTGCGGCTTCGGTGCCAGCATGGCCACCGCCCACGACGATCACGTCAAATTCTTTTGGATAAAGCATGGCCAGGCCTGTTTGCGGTTGCTGCACGATTGCCTGCCGCGAGCTGGCCTGATCGGCATCTCACGACAGTTCACGGCAAGCTTGCCTCATTTTTGAGCAACCTTCCATTGTACTGACAAGCGGCAAGCCGTGCGCCAGCAAGGCCCTGCCTTGCCCGGCATGCCCCCGGTTGAAGGGTGCCCCAGGCAGCCCCGGTTGTTCCGCATTGGCAAACGTCGCGGATCCCGCCAAGCTGTACCCCCCGGATCACCGCATCCGACACACACGACAAGGGAAGCTCACATGCACCGTCTCGCTACTGCCCCGCACACGCCTGCCACCCGAACGCTGATCGCCGCCACGCTGGCACTGGCCGCAAGCTGCGCCCAAGCCACCGTGGAGCCCGGCCACTGGAGCGTCTCCACCAGCGGCAACCAAGTCGCCATCAACGTCCACCAGACGCCCGACGGCGACGGCACCGGCACCTTCCTGACCCGCGATGCGCGTGCCGGCACCCTCACCTATGTCACCTCCAATGTGGACGAAGGCTCGCTGCTCTTCATCGTGAAGCCGGGAGACGAGGTCTCCCTCGCCAACCTGTCCGGGCTGACGGGCTTCGGCTCGCAAGCCGTGAAGGTAGGCCAGGACTTCTACCTTGGCGCCGCCACGCGCAGCTACACCGATCCGGGCTTCTCCTACAACACCTGGACGAGTTTCGGCTGGGCACACTTTCAGGTCAACAGCCAGGGCGCCCTGCAGATCGTCGACAGCGCCATGGCCTTTCGTGAGCCCGGCATCATCGTGGGCACCCTGCAGACCACAGTGCCCGAACCAGGCACTTGGGCGATCATGGCCCTGGGCCTGCTCGCCCTGGCCGGATTGCGGCAAACCCGCACCCCGCTTGAGGGATGCACATACGGGGCCCGGTAATTCCCATGCACATGGGACCCATGAAAATGACGCGATCTCGTCCCCGGGGGCTTTTCATGCCCGGGCACATTGCCTAAACTGAACCCCGTTCGCTGTCGTCACCAAAAACGAAAACAGGGTTCCTTTCTTCCCCATCACGACAGCGCGCCCCACCGGGCTACATTCGAGGCTCCTTCCCAGGAGCCTTCATGCTTTGTCGATCCGGGTGCGCGGCCTGCTGCATCGCGCCCTCCATCTCTTCACCGATGCCCGGCCTGCCACAGGGCAAGCCGGCGGGCATGCCCTGCCCTCATCTCGATGAAGCGCTGCGCTGCCGCCTGTTCGGCCAGCCCGAGCGCCCGGCCGTGTGTGCCTCGCTCAGACCCAGTCAGGAAATGTGCGGTCAAAGCCGCGAGCAGGCCCTGACCTGGCTCACCGCGCTGGAGCAGGCGACTCGTCTTCCGTGAAGTCGCCCGAATGGGCCATGCGGTCCAGCAGGCCATCCGGTGGCACACCCGTGGGCGAGCCCGTCAGGCGCTGCATCTCGCGGCGCAGCGCATCCGTCGTCATGCCCTGCCCATTGGGTGCCCAGCCCGGAGGGCCGAACATATAGCCCAGCGCATCACGCAGGCGGCGGGCATGGAAGACGTCCTTGAAGATCGCCATCCACTCCTGGAAGCAGATCCTGACAGCGCTGTACGTGGTCAACTGCTTGACCAGGCCGTAACGGATGGGCACGCCGTCCTTCTCGGGCACATAGGTGCCGAAGAGGCGATCGAACAGCAGGATGGTGCCACCGTAGTTGCAGTCCAGGTATTCGACATTGGCGGCGTGGTGCACGCGATGGGCCGACGGCGTGTTGAAGATGCCTTCCAGGGGGCCCAGCTTGCCGATCAGATCGGTGTGGATCCAGAACTGGTAGACCAGGTTGAAGCCGTAGGACATCAGCACGGCATCGGGCGAGAAGCCGAACAGGCACTGCGGCGCAAAGAACACGAAACCGCCCGAGATCTTGCCCGTGACCGACTGCCGGAAGGCCGCGGCCAGGTTGTACTGGTTGCCCGAGTGGTGGATGGCGTGCGAGGCCCAGTACCAGCGGATGCGGTGGCCGGCCCGGTGCAACCAGTAGTAGAAGAACTCGGTGCAGAAGAACATGGCCACCCAGCCCCACCAGGTGTCCATCGGCACCGTCCACAGCCGGTGCTCGTACATCCAGGCGCCAAACGGCAGGGCCACGCCCATCACCGCCCCCATGGGGATGGCCTCGACGGCCACCCGCAGCAGGTTGATGCGCACCGTCGTCCAGAAGGCGCGCCAGTCATAAGCGGCCGTGCCCTTCGCCTTGGAGATCGCCATCCCCTCCATCGCCGTGATGACGACGGCCGAGGCGCCCATGATCCCCATCATGATCTGGATGACGTTGAGCTTTTCGATTTCGAACATGGTGACTTCACCCGCTGCATTTCAAACAGGCTCAACGATAGGCGGATGGCACCGCGATGTCGCCCGGGGAAGCCCTTTCGGAAGGCGTTCAACCCCACGCATGAGGGGGCCCCTGGCGGCACAGGATCACACCAGCTTGCGACAGGTCAAACGCGCGCCTTGAGGTAAAACCAGCGGCCGTCCTCCCGGACGAATTCGCTGATTTCGTGCAGGCGGTGCGCCCGCCCGCCGAGTTTGCTGCGCGCCACGAACTCGACCAGCCCGCGTGTGGCGTCCAGCATCTCGGCCCGCCGCACCTCGAGCCCCAGCCATTGCAGACCGGCTTCGGGCGGCTCGATCTGCCCCGGGCGCTCGCTGGGATGCCAGGTCTCCAGCAGGTAGCTGCGCAAATCTTTCACGAAGGCGGTGTAGCGCGATCGCATGAGCGATTCGGGATCTGGCGCCTGCAAGGCCAGCGGCCCCGCGTGATAAAGCCCACAGCATGCGTCGTAGGCCAGGGGGCGCCCGCAGGGGCAGGCAGGCCCACCACACGCGGCGCCCTGCGCCTTGGACGAAACCGCCGCCCGGCTCATGGCTGCGCCTTTCGGGACTCGTGGGCCAGATCGGCCTGAAGGGCAGTCTGCTGCCGCGCCTCGAAGCGATCGGCGGCCATCAGTGCAAGGTAGATCTCGCACACGCCGCGCAGGTACACCAGCGTCGGCATGATCAACGCGATCGCGAACACCACCCCGCCGCCGATGGTGGCCGCCGTGATGTACGGATAGGCCGACACGGGAATGCCCGCCGCGCTGATGTTCTTGAGCCCATAGCCGAACAGCCCGGCCATCAGGACCTGTGGTGGCACCTCCACCCCGATCATCAGGATGGACGCCTCGGCCATGACCCGGCCGCCCACCACGACGAAGGCGCTGGCCACCGCGCCCACCAGACCGGTGGCCAGACTCAGACCCGCCACCAGCACGCCGGCCTGCAACAGCCGCTCCCGGATGAGGCGCACGAGGGTGCGCACCGCCTGCCACGACGAAGCCCCAGCCCACACCGTCGGCCCCGTCAGCGGCGCGATGACGGCCAGCCCGGCCATCAACACCAGCCCGATGACCACCACCGTCGAGGGCACCACCAGGGCGAACAGCCACGGCCCCACCTTCGGCAGCCCGCTGGCCCAGTACAAGCCCAGCAGGCCGGCGACGATCACGCCCAGCCCCAGTGCGACCACCGTCAGCGCCACCAGCACCCGGTGGCCGATGCCCAGGGCATCCCGCACGGCCTGGTCCATCTCGCGCACAGGCAGGCCCATGGCGCGGTCCATGAGCAGCAGCCCGGCCGCACTGGCGCCATAGAAGGCCACGAACAGCGCGCAGGCCCCCTGCGCAATGGCCCAGTTGAGTTGCGCGCGGCCAAACGCGGCCTGGGCGCCGGCCGCCAGCAGGCCCGCGGCGGAAAACGTGCCCAGCAGCACATACCAGGCACGCCCATCCCGGACAGCCTCGATGCTGGCCAACACACGGATCAGCGCCTGCCACCAGTCAAAGCGCGGAGGGGGAAATGAATCTTGTTTTTCGGACATGTCTGTGGGCGCTGCCAGGGAAGAACAGGTCGGCGCCATGTCCGCGATCATAGGGGCTAGCCCCTAGTCAAATTTGATGAAAGAGTGCAACACCGCATGCGGATGGTTGACACCCCCAAACAAATAAGGGTTGAAAAGTCTGGATGAATGTGCCTGCTTCACACATAATGATCCCGGTCTGTGTCTGGAAGCGGCACCGTCGTTGGAATGGGTCCTGATGGGTTGAAGCTCCACATGGTTACTTTGAAAGGGGCTCTCTCGTGGGCAACAAACTTTACGTGGGCAATCTCGCCTACAGCGTGCGCGATCAGGATCTGCAGGATGCTTTCTCGCAATATGGAGCCGTGAGCTCCGCCAAGGTCATGATGGACCGTGAAACCGGCCGTTCCAAGGGTTTCGGTTTCGTCGAAATGGGCTCTGATGCTGAAGCACAAGCCGCCATCAATGGCCTGAATGGTCAACCTGTCGCCGGTCGTGCCGTTGTCGTGAACGAGGCTCGCCCCCGTGAAGAGCGTCCTGCTGGCTTCCGCAGCCCCTACGGTGGCAATGGCGGTGGTGGCGGCTTCGGTGGCGGCCGTCGTGAAGGCGGCGGCGGTGGTGGCGGCTACGGCGGCGGTCGCCGTGAAGGCGGCGGCGGTGGCTACGGCGGTGGTGGCCGTGGCGGCAATGGCGGCGGCTACGGCGGCGGCTACTGATCCAGGCCGGATCGGGTTGCGCACGGTCGCGACCTTTGAGTGATACGGCACATCATCCCGAAAAGGCGGCCCCAGTGGTCGCCTTTTTGTTGCCCCCTGCTGTGGCAGGGCACCGTTGCGTGCCTTTACCTTGCTTTGCGGCCTGGAGAGCACACCCTGTCATCCCGGCCCCTGCTTCACCCGTTTGAACCTCATCCTTGCAACGAAAGGATCTCCCAATGAAGTCTCATCCTGCTTTTGCTTTCGCCGCCCGCGTGCTGGGCTCCTTGGCCCTCGCCGGCGGCCTGTTCGCAGTCGCGTCGTCGGCCCAGGCCGCCGACACCCGCGTGGGTGTGAGCGTCAACATTGCCCAGCCCGGCTTCTATGGCCGTGTCGACATCGGCGATGTCATGCCAACCGTCATCTACCCGCAGCCGATCATCATCCAGCAATCGCCGGTGGCGATCCAGCGCCGCCCGATCTACCTGCGCGTGCCCCCCGGCCACTCCAAGAACTGGGCCCGCTACTGCGATTACTACCGCGCCTGCGGTCAACCGGTCTACTTCGTTCGCTATGACGAACGCCGCGCCCCGCGCTGGGACGAGCGTCGATACGAGCGCTGGCATGAGCAGCAGCATCGCGAACGCGAGGAGCGCTGGCAGGATCGCCATGAGCGCTGGCACGACCGCAACGATGATCGCGGCCGTCACGACGACGACCGGGGGCCAGGCCGCGGTCATGGCAACGGCCACGGCCGAGGCCACGGCAATCACTGATCGGCAGGGCTGAAAGGAGCCGGCCTGACCGGCTTCGCACCCACCTCGCGCCAGATCCTCAGATGCGGCGCCGCTTCTTGCGGTGCTGCTGCGACCCGGCGATGGCGTCGTAAAGCCATCGTGGCATCAGCCGCATGACAACCGCCACGACGCCCATCTGCCAGGGGATGACGCGCCAGCTGTCGCCGCGTGCCACGGCATGGAAGGCCTGCTCTGCGAACTGCTCGGCCTTCATCAGGAAGGGCATCGGGTAGTCGTTCTCGCGCGTCATCGGCGTGTCGATGTAGCCTGGTGCCAGGGTCACCACCCGCACCCCGTGGGGCTTGAGTTCGGCGCGCAGCGATTCGCACATCTGCACCACGGCGGCCTTCGCGCCGCAATAGCCTGCGTGCCCCGGCAGTCCGCGCACCGAGGCCATGCTGGCGATGCCGACCAGCGTGCCATGCCCCTGCCGCTTCATCGGCTCGATGAAGGGCTGGAAGGTGGCGGCCAGGCCGATCACGTTGGTGTCCATCAGATCGCGCAGCACGGCCAGGTCTTCCGCAAGGCTGAGGTCCACCCCCACACTGATGCCGGCATTGGCGATCACCACTTCGGGGATGCCGTGCTGTTGCATGCAGGCTTGCGCAATGGCCTGCACCGCGCGGTCATCACGCACATCGGCCCCATAGACGGCCCAGTGTGTTGGCGGCCAGCCTTGCTGCCGCGCCCAGTTCGTCATCTCGTCGGCGCGCCGGGCCACCATGGCCACGCGCCACCCGGCCCGGATGTAGCGGGACGCCAGCGCCCGGCCAATGCCGCTCGATGCGCCGGTGATGAACGCCAGGCGCGGCTCGCTCATCGCGTCGGCCCCGTCACCACGTAGCGGCCATGCACCCGACCGCCCAGCTCCGCCACGCGCGTCTGGTCGTTGTAGACCATCGATTGCGCTCGGACCTCGCTGTGCGCCTGGGTCAGCAGCACCGGCTCGTCGGACGAGAGGATGCGCTGGCGCGTGTCGATGCGCAGGCCTTCGCCTGCAAAGTGGACCGGGCCGCCCCGCAAGGGCGCATCCGGCGCAGACGCCGCCGCGCTGGCCGGCAGCGCCACCACTTTCACGCCACCACGCAAGTGCACCAGCTCGGCCATGCGGTCGGCCTCGCCTTCGCGGGCCACGGCCTTGAGGCCCTGCCCTTTTTCATCGCGCGCCGACAGGTTCAACCGGTCGATCACGAGGCGGTCCTTGTCAGGGTAGTGACGCATCTCGATGCCGTCGAGGATGGCCTGCAGCCGCCCCTGCGCATCAAAGCGCACCAGCCGGGCTTTCTGCAGTTCGTAATCGGGGGCGGAGCTGGCCAGAGGCGGCAGCACGGCCCCGCCCTCCTTGGGAGACGACTGGACCAGCCACCAGGTGAAGCCCGCCAAACCTGCCACGGCCAGCAGCGGCAGGGTGGCCTGCACACGCTCGATCAGCAGCCACCAGCGCTGGTTCATGGGCGTGCGCCCTCCGAGGTGGTGTCCAGCGTCTGCAGATGGCCGTGCAGCAGGCGGTCGTACTGGCCGGTGGCCCACAGCAGCAGATCGCAGCATTCGCGTGCGGCGCCCTGGCCGCCCTGCAAGGCGCTGACATGGTGGGCGATGGCCTTGACCTCGGCATGCGCGTTGGCCGGCGCCACCGCCAGGCCCGCACGCGTGAGCAAGGGCAGATCGGGCCAATCATCGCCCATCACGGCCATCTCGTTCCAGCTCACGCCCAGTTGCGCCATCAGGGGCTGCGCCGCGGCGAGCTTGTCGTGCACGCCGAACATTGCATGCGTCAGACCCAGATCCTTGAGGCGGCGACGCACGGCAGGCGAATCGCGCCCGGTGATCACGATGGGCGTGATGCCGCCCATGGCCAGCAGCTTGAGGCCGTGGCCATCGAGCGCATGGAAGGCCTTGAGCGTCTCGCCGGCTTCGCTGATGTAGATGGTGCCGTCGGTCAGCACGCCGTCGACATCGAAGATGGCCGCGCGGATGTCGCGCGCCTGCGTGCGCAGCGAGGCCGGAAAGGTCAGGGAGGAAACGAGGGTCCGCATCGGGGTGGTCGTGGGCAGGAGGGTCGGTCAGATCACTTTGGCACGCATCAGGTCATTGGTGTTGACCGCGCCGACGAGCACGGCCTGCGCATCGACTACCAGCAAGGTCGTGATGCGATGGGCCTCCATCAGCGAGACGGCTTCGGCGGCCAGCACATCGTCGCGGATCGTGCGCGGGTTCGGGGACATGAGGTCACCCGCCGTCATGGTGCGCAGGTCGAAGCCGGCCTCGATGCGGCGGCGCAAGTCGCCGTCGGTGAAGACGCCCAGTACGCGGCCGGCCTCATCGACGATGGCGGCCGAGCCCAGGCCCTTGGCGCTCATCTCGCGCATCAGTTCGCCAAAGGGCACATCGGGCCGCACGCGCGGCACGGCATCGCCCGAACGCATCACATCCCGCAGATGGGTCAGCAGCTTGCGGCCCAGGGCGCCGCCGGGATGCGAACGCGCGAAATCCTCGGCCTTGAAACCGCGCACTTCCAGCAACACGACGGCCAGGGCATCGCCCAGGGCCATCTGCGCGGTGGTGCTGGCCGTGGGAGCCAGGTTCAGCGGGCAGGCCTCCTTGGCGACGGCGCAATCGAGCACCACATCGGCATGGCGCGCCAGGGAAGACGTGGCCCGGCCCGTCATGGCCAGCAGCACCACCCCCAGGCGCTTGATCACCGGCAACAGCGCCGTGAGCTCCTCGCTTTCGCCGGAGTTGGAAATCGCCAGCACCACGTCGCCCGGCTGCACCATGCCCAGATCGCCGTGGTGCGCCTCGGCCGGGTGCACGAACATGGCCGGCGTGCCCGTGGAAGCCAGGGTGGCCGCGATCTTGCGACCCACATGGCCGCTCTTGCCCATGCCCATGACGACCACCCGCCCCCGACAGGCCAGCACGGCTTGCACCGCCGGCGCAAAGGCGGCCCCCGCCGCGCCCTGCTGCAAGCCGGTCTTTGAGCTCGCCCAGCGCCTGGGATTCGATGTCCAGCGCCTGGCTGGCCAGGGCCACGACGGCATCTTGCTGAAGGCTTGCTTGGGGCATGGATGTGAAAGAAGTCAAGTGTCGGCCCGGGCCTTGCATCGGGCGCAATGTCCCCGGGTAGGATCGCAGGATTCTAGGGACTCTATGGCCACCACGCTTGACCTGACGCTGCTTTACCTGTTTGCCGCCGTGATCGGTGTGGTGTTGTGCCGTCTGATGAAGCTGCCCCCGATGCTGGGCTATCTGGCCGTGGGCGTGGTGATCGGGCCGAATGCGCTGGCCCTGGCCAAGGATTCGGCCAATGTGCGCTACCTGGCGGAGTTCGGCGTCGTCTTCCTGATGTTCGTCATCGGGCTGGAGTTCAACCTGCCCAAGCTCAAGAGCATGCGCTCGCTGGTGTTCGGGCTGGGTTTGAGCCAGGTGGCCTTGACGATCTTTGCCACCGTGGGCGGGCACCTGGCGCTCAACAGCGTGCTGCACGCCATGGGGCATGACGGCGGCCTGCTCGGCTGGGGCCTGGGCTGGCAGAGCGCGGTGGCGCTGGGCGGCGCGCTGGCCATGAGCAGCACCGCCATCGTCGTCAAGATGATGGCCGACCGCATGGAGCTGGAGAGCGAACACGGCCGCCGCGTGATGGGCATCCTGCTGTTCCAGGATCTGGCCGTGGTGCCGCTGCTGGTGCTGATCCCGGCACTCGATGGCGGCAGCGCCAAGGAGATGACGCGCACGCTGGCCCTGGCCGGCCTCAAGGCCGCGGGCGTGCTGGCCGTGCTGCTGGCCGGCGGGCAGAAGGTGATGCACTGGTGGCTGCACACGGTGGCACGGCGCAAGAGCGAAGAGCTCTTCATGCTCAACCTGCTGCTGGTCACACTCGGCCTGGCCTGGTTGACCGAGCACTTCGGCCTGTCGCTGGCACTGGGCGCCTTCATTGCCGGCATGCTGATCGCCGAGACGGAATACAAGCACCAGGTGGAGACCGACATCCGCCCCTTCCACGATGTGCTGCTGGGCCTGTTCTTCATCACCATCGGCATGAAGCTGGACTGGCGCGATCTGATCGAGCAGTGGAAGCTGGTGTTGCTGCTCAGCTCGGTGCCGGTGGTCTTCAAGCTGGGCCTGACGTCCTCGCTGGCCAAGGCCTTCGGTGCGCCCACCGGCGTGGCGCTGCGCACCGGCCTGTACCTGGCGCAGGCGGGCGAATTCGGCTTCGTGCTGCTGTCGCTGGCCACCGTCAACGGCCTGATCCCGCGGCAGGTGGAAAGCCCGCTGCTGGCGGCCATGGTGCTGTCCATGCTGGCCACGCCGCTGATCATCCAGTACAGCAACCGCATCGTGATGCGCGTGTCGTCGAGCGACTGGCTGCTGCAATCGCTGGCCATGACCAAGATCGCCACGCGCGCCATCAACACCGAGAAGCACGTGCTGATCTGCGGCTACGGGCGCAGCGGCCAGAACCTCGCGCGGCTGCTGGAGCAGGAGAAGATCCCCTACATGGCGCTGGACCTGGATCCGGACCGGGTGCGCCAGGCGGCCGCGGCCGGCCACAACGTGGTGTATGGCGATGCCAGCCGGCTGCAAAGCCTGATGGCGGCAGGCCTGTCGCGCGCGGCAGCGGTGGTGGTCACCTACCCCGATACGCCCTCGGCGCTCAAGATCCTGCGCCTGGTGCGCGAGCAGGCCGCGCATGTGCCGGTGGCCGTGCGCACCATCGACGATGCGCACCTGGATGAACTGCAAAGCGCCGGCGCCACCGCCGTGGTGCCCGAGACGATCGAAGGCTCGCTGATGCTGGCCTCGCAGGCGCTGGCCCTGGTGGGCGTGCCCATGCGCCGCGTGATCCGGCTGGTCCAGGACCAGCGGATCGCCCGCTATGGCCTGCTGCGCGGCTACTTCCACGGCGCCGACGACGATTCGGTCGACGAGCTGGAGCTGCAGCGCCTGCAAAGCGTGACGCTCACACGCGATGCCGCGGTGGTGGGCCGCAAGCTGGGCGACTACCTGATGCAGCAGAAGCTGGGCGTGTCGGTCGTGTCGGTGCGGCGCGCGCAAGGGGCCGTGGTCAGTCCCTCGGACGACCTGGTGCTGGAAGCCGGTGACACGCTGGTCCTGTCAGGGCGACCGCAGGCGCTGGCCCGGGCAGAAGGCAGCCTGCTGCAATCGGCCTGAAGCACCCGGGGTGCCGTGGAATGTTGCACAAAGCATCCAAATCACCGCCGCCGGGATCGCTGCCTATGGCACAGACCCGCCAATATGGGCACACTGAGCGCCTGCCGCCGGTGCCCGCCGGCCGTGCCGCTCAGCCACAGGAGATGCCAGCATGGGTTCATCGCCTGGGACAGGGGTCCGCCTGGGTCCCTTGCCAGATCGACCCCCCGTCTCTCACAGCGCCCGCCTCTGGTGGGCCATCGGCGCATGGACCGTCATCGTCGGCGGTGCGGCCTCCTGGTGGATCGACAAGCAGCTCGACGCCTGGCGCCAGGAGCAGCTCACCAGCGCCGGCCAGCGCCTGGTCAGCCTGCACGGGCAACTGGGGCAATCCTTTCGCCAGCTCTCGGCCATGCCGCGGGCCCTGGGCCGGCAAAGCAGCATCGCGCGCTACCTGCATGAAGCCCGCATTCCCGACAGCGGGCTGCTGACCGAAGCCAACCGCGCCCAGGTGCGCGACCAGTTCGGCGCACGGCCCGAAACCCGGGCCATCAGCCAATTGCTGCGCGACACGACCCGCGACTTCGGCCTGACCCAACTCTTCCTGGTGGACCGCTTCGGCACCGCCGTGGCCGACAGCGATTTCCAGCTGCCCAGCAACGCCGTGGGCAGCAACTACCGCACGCGCCGCTACTACCTCGATGCCATCGATTCGGTGCCGGGCACCGGCAGCCAGTTCGCCGTGGGCCGGCTGAGCAAGCGCCCCTCGTTCTACTTCTCGGCACGCGTGGGCCCCATCGAGGCGCCGGACGGCGTGGTGGTGGTGGTTCAAGAAGTGGGCACCTTCAAGCCCCTGTTCGATGATCCGCGCCACACCCTGTTCGTCACCGATGAGCAAGGGGTGGTGCTCATGGGCAATGCACCGGCCGAAGTGCTCTCGCGCACGCCTCTGCAAGGCCTGGGCATCAACAGCAGTGACAACGACCTGCGCACCTACCAGCGCCAGCCGCAGATGCTGCCCTGGCATGTGGACCGGCTGGATGTGCAGGGCCAGATCGTCACCGCGGTCGAGCGGCAGGGGCAGCCCTACATGGTGCTGTCACGCCCGCTGGACTACACGGGCCTGACGGCCTGGATCATGGTGCCGCGCGATGGCGAAAAGGCGCTGATCGCCGCCTGGAGCGCGGCCGCCGCCGTGCTGCTGGTCAGCGGCTACTCGATGCTGGCCCTGCGCGTGCAGCGGCAGCGCCGCCTGGCCCTGCTCACGCAGGCCCAGCATGAACTGGCCGAGATGGCCCACGCCCTGCCCCTGTGCGTGTTCTGCTGGCGCCAGCCGCCGGTGGGCCCAGGCGGCTTCACCTTCATCGGCGACACCGTGGAAAGCCTGCTCGGCCTGGACCGCGAGACCCTGATGAACGACCCGGGTGCCGCCTGGCGGCTCATTGGGCGCGAGCTGTCGCAACCCCCGCGCGAACCGGTCGACTTCCCGCTGACGCTGCGGGGCCGCTCCACCTGGGTGCGCTGCGAAAGCCACTGCGTCATGCAGCCCGACGGCACGCAGGTCTACAACGGCTACTGGTCCGACATCACCAGCGCCAAACAGACCGACGCGCGCAGCCAGGCCGTCTTCCTGCATTCGCCCGTGGCCTTCCTGTTCTACGATCTGCAGCGCGGCATCACCCGCTGCAACCCGCAGGCCGTGCAGCTGTTCGGCGCGCTCAATGCCGATGGCCTGCGTGGCCTGACGCCCTGGCAGCCGCCCCTGTCGCCCCGCCCGGATGATCCGGAGCTGGCCCAGCGCTGGACGGCCGTCCATGGCCAGCGTCACTCCATCACCATCGAATGGCGACACGCCCGGCTCGATGGCGATGTGTTCGATGCCGAAGTCGTGCTGATCCCGTTCGAGCAGGATGGCCTGCCGCACTACTGCGCCATGGTGCAGGACATCAGCGCCCGCAAGCGCACCGAGGCGGCCATGAAGGAGGCCCAGCGAACCTCGGATGCCGCGGCGCAGGCCAAGAGCCGCTTCCTGGCCAACATGTCGCACGAGATCCGCACGCCGATGAACGCCGTGCTCGGCATGAGCCACCTGGCACTGCTGGAGCAACTCTCGCCCAAAGCCCGCAGCTACATCGAGAAGGTGCACCGCTCGGCCAGCAACCTGCTGCAGATCCTCAATGACCTGCTGGATGTCTCGCGGATCGAATCGGGCAAGCTCACGCTGGAATACGTGGACTTCCAGCTCGAAAGCGTCGTCAACCACATGTCCGACGTGCTGGGCATGCGCGCCGAGGAAAAGGGCCTGGAGCTGCTGTTCACCGCCCCGCCCGACATCCCCACCGCCCTCATCGGCGATCCGATCCGGCTGGGCCAGGTGCTCATCAACCTGGGCACCAACGCCATCAAGTTCGCCAAGGAAGGCGAAGTGCTCATCGGCTGCGAAGTGCAGCGCCAAAGCAGCAACGAGGTGGTGCTGCACTTCTCGGTGCGCGACCGCGGCATCGGCATGAGCCCCGAACAGGTCGAGCGCCTGTTCCAGCCCTTCATGCAGGGCGACAACTCCAACACGCGGGCCTATGGCGGCACCGGCCTGGGCCTGACCATCGCGCGCGAACTGGTCGAGCTCATGCACGGCCGCATCTGGGTGGAAAGCCAGCCGGGCAAGGGATCGACCTTCCACTTCACCACGCACCTGGGCATCCAGCAGCAGCCGCACGCACGACGCGCCCTGCTGGCCGATGAACTGCATGGCAAGCGGGTGCTGCTGGTCGATGACAACGCCACCGCACGCGATGTGCTGAGCAACATGACGCGATGCCTGGGCTTCGATGTGGAGGTGTGCGAAAGCGGGCCGCAAGCCTTGGCCCGCATGCAGCAGGCCGCCGCCCAAGGCAAGCCCCACGAAGTGCTGCTGACCGACTGGAAGATGCCCGAGATGGACGGCATCGCCTTTGCGCGCGAGGCGCTCGCGCTGCCGCCCGAGCACCGCCCCTGCGTGCTGCTGGTGACCGCCTTTGCCCGCGAGGATGCCCTCAAGGCCGCCGAAGGGCTGGGCCTGGCCGGCGTCATCAACAAGCCCGTCACCCCCTCGACGCTGCTGGACACCCTGGCCCGCGCCCTGGGCGATGACAGCCCCCTGCCCACCCCCTCGCGCGGCACCAGCCGTGTGCTGCTGCAGGCCCAGCGCCAGCTGGCCGGCTCGCGCGTGCTGCTGGTGGAAGACCAGCCCATGAACCTCGAACTCGCGTGCGACCTGCTCGAGCGCGCCGGCCTGCAGGTGGTGACCGCCGCCAACGGCCAGGAATGCCTGGACAAGCTCGAGACCGAAGGCCCCTTCGACGGGGTGCTGATGGACTGCCAGATGCCCGTGATGGACGGCTACACCGCCACCGAACGCATCCGCGCCCGCCCCGAATGGCACGGCCTGCCGGTCATTGCGATGACGGCCAGCGCCATGGCCAGCGACCGCGAACGCGTCCTGCAGTGCGGCATGAACGACCACATCACCAAACCGCTGGACCTGGGCCAGATGTTCACCATCATGGCGCGCTGGATCACGCCATCGAACAAGCCGCAGGTGGCATCGCCTGCATCAGAGGCCATGCCTTCTCCGTCATCCACGGCCGACGACGGGAACACCCTGGCCCCGCCGATGCCCACCAGCACCCTCAGCAGCCTGGACACCACCGATGGCCTGTCGCGCTGCATGGGCAACATGACGCTGTACCAACGCATGCTGAAAGGATTCGCCAAGACCCAGCAAGACTTTGCCGAGCAGTTCCAGAGCGCAGCAGACGACACATCCGCCCAGATGCTCGCTCACACCCTCAAAGGCCTGGCCGGCAACATCGGCGCCGCCAGGCTGCTTGAAGCCGTCACCCAACTGGAAGCCACCATGCAGACCAAGATTGCGGATGAAACGACTGAACACCACCACCAGCGCATCCAGGCCAGCCTGGCCGTGACCCTCGATGCACTGCAAGCCGTGCTGGCCGATATCGACCGCCTCAACCGCCCCCGCGCAGAGGCCGCTCAAGCGCAGCAGGTGCGCCTGGACGATGCCACCCTGCGCCCCCACTGGGCCCGGCTGTCCACCCTCATCTCCGACAACGACGCACAGGCGCGCGAGCTGCTGCACGATGTGCTGATGTCGCAACCCGCGCTGACGCAGCACCCACGCGTGCACGAGTTGCAGCGCATGCTGGACCGCTACGACTTCGACGCCGCCGCGCGCACCCTGGAAGAGATCAGAAGCTGACGTCGGCCACCGCGCCGCGCTCGTCGGCGTACAGGTCCATGATGCGCAGCACCTCGAACTGCTGCTGGAAGAAGGCATCGAGCAAGACCGGATCGAAGGCCGCGCCCCGCTCTTCGGCCATCACCGCCAGGGCCTGCGAGGCGCTCATGGCATCGCGCCAGGGCCGCTTGCACATCAGCGCATCGAAGACATCGGCGATGGCCACGATGCGGCCGAACAGCGGGATCTGCTCGCCCTTGAGTCCCTGTGGATAGCCCGTGCCATCCCAGCGCTCATGGTGCGTGAGCGCGATGGTGCGGGCCGTGGCCAGCAGCTCGTTGTCATGCCGGCCGATGATCTCGGCGCCGATCTGCGGGTGCTGCTGCAGGGTCGTGCGCTCTTGCGGCGTGAGCGCGCCCGTCTTGAGCACGATGGCATCGGGGATGCCGATCATGCCGACATCGTGCATGGGTGTGGTCTGGAACAGCAGCTGCACCGCTTCGGGCCCCAGGCCGGCCTGCTGGCCGATGAGCCGCGCGATGTGGCTCATGCGGACCACATGGTTGCCCGTCTCGTTGTCCTTGAACTCGGCTGCGCGCCCGAGGCGCCGGATGATCTGCTGACGCGTGGCCACCAGCTCGCTCGTGCGCTGCGCCACCATGCGCTCCAGCTCGCGGGACTGGTCATACAGGGCCAGGTGGGTGCGCACACGCGCCTGCACCAGCGGAGGGCTGATGGGCTTGGTGATGTAGTCCACCGCACCCAGGCTCAGGCCCAGGCTTTCGTCTTCGATGGTGCCCAGCGCCGTCACGAAGATCACGGGAATGCGGCGGCGATCGGGGTTGGCCTTGATGCGGCGGCAGACCTCATGGCCGCTCAAGTCCGGCATCATCACGTCCAGCAGGATCAGATCGGGCGGCTCATCGCCATAGGCGATCTGAAGGGCCTTCTCGCCCGAGGTGGCCACCTTGATGCGATAGGCATGGCCCAGCACCCTGGAGAGCAATTCGATGTTCTGCGGCGAGTCGTCCGCGACCAGGATGGTCGGTCGACGCGGGCCCAGGGATGATGACATCTGCGCGAGACTCCACTGATTGAACGGCGCATCGTTTTATTCTTGTGCTCACCCCGTCCGATCCACCTGCTGCGCCTGGGCCGTGAACCGCGGCACCAGACATCATGCCGAGGGAATCTGCTTGGTCATGTTCGCGCGCATGCGCTGGGCCATGACCGCACCCGCTGCCCTCACCACCTCGACCGCCACGGTGGGCACCCGGGCGGCCAGTTCTTCGAAGCGCGGCAGACGCAAGGCGTAGATCACGCACGGCGTCATCGCCTCCACATTGGCCATGCGCGGACCGTCTGCAAACAGCCCCGGCTCACCACAGATCGCACCCGGCCGCAGGATCGCGATGCGCGAGGCACCGGGAGCCGCGCCCGTCACGTAGATCTGCAGCGAGCCCTGTCCCAGAAAGTAGACCGTGCGGTCATGATCGCCCTGCTTGACCAGCAGATCGCCCGAGCGCAGCTCATGCCGCGTCAGGTACTGACAGAACGTCCGCCACTGCTGAGGATCGAGACGCGGTCGGAACGCATCTTCGGTATTGAGCGTCTGGATTGCCTGAATCAGTTCTGTCGAATCCATTCTTTGCCTCAAGTTCGCTCGAACCACGGCGCCCTGCAGCGCAAGTGGTTCAATTTAATGCATCAGCGCCCGGCCGTGGGGCCCTTTACGGCTTGATTGACGGCTGAACGCTGCTTTTGTTGCCTGGCCATGACGTTGTCGCCGGCCATGACTGACGTCATTTGCCAATGCAAAAACGCGTGAAGATTTCGCCCAGCAGATCGTCCGCCGAGAAGGCGCCCGTGATCGTGCCCAGCGCGTTGTGCGCCAGCCTCAGTTCTTCGGCCAGCAAATCGAGTGCCCCATCGTTGAGCGCCGCGTGGGCCTGCGCCACCATCAGGTGCTCGCGCGCCGTGCGCAAGGCCTGCACGTGGCGCTGCCGGGCGATGAATACGCCCTCGGGTGCGGCCTGCCAGCCGGCGATTTCCAGCAAGGTGTGGCGCAAGGCCTGCAGCCCATCGCCCCTGCGTGCCGACAGGGCCAGCACCGGCCCGGCCGAAGCGTATTCGGGCCAGCCCTCATCCGTCAGCATCGCTGCCAGGTCGTGCGGCACCTCGCGCGCATCGGCCTTGTTGAACACATGCACGATGGGCACACCTTCAGGCAGCCGGGCGGCAATGGCCGCATCGCCCGCCGCATACACCGGATCCTCGCAGCGCGTGAGGTCATGCAGGAACAGCACCGCATCGGCCTGGCCGATGGCCTCCCAGCTGCGCGCCATGCCGATGCGCTCGACCTCGTCCGAGGCCTCGTGGTCGGCACGCAAACCCGCCGTGTCGATCACATGCAGCGGCACGCCTTCGATCTGGATGGTCTCGCTGACCTTGTCGCGCGTGGTGCCGGCAATAGGGGTGACGATGGCCAGTTCCGCGCCGGCCAAGGCATTGAGCAGCGAGCTCTTGCCCGCATTGGGCTGGCCGGCGAGCACCACCTGCAGGCCTTCCCGCAACAGCGCCCCCTGGCGGGCCTGGCCCAGCACCCCTTCCAGCGTGGCCGCCAGACGGTCGAGCTTGCCGCGGGCATCGGCCTTCTCCAGGAAATCGATTTCTTCTTCGGGGAAGTCCAGCGTCGCCTCGACCAGCATGCGCAGGTTGACGATCTGGTCACGCAGCGCCTCGATCTCGCGCGAGAACGCGCCGCCGAGTGAGCGGGTGGCCGAGCGTGCCGCCGCCTCCGTGCTGGCATCGATCAGATCGGCAATGGCCTCGGCCTGTGCCAGATCGATCTTGTCGTTGAGAAAGGCACGTTGCGTGAACTCGCCAGGTTCGGCCAGCCGCAGGCCCGGCAGCCGCGCCCGGCCCGTCTGAGGATCCACTTCGGCCGCTGCTTCCAGGCAGCGCGCCAGCAGCAACTGCATGACCACAGGGCCGCCATGGCCTTGCAACTCCAGCACATCTTCCCCGGTGTAACTGTGCGGCGCCGGGAAGTACAAGGCCAGCCCCTGGTCCAGCGCCTGACCCCGCGCATCCTTGAACGGGCCGTAAGTGGCCATGCGAGGCGTGAGCTCGCGTCCGCACAGCGCACGGGCCAAAGGCATCAGCCCTTTGCCGGACACCCGCACGATGCCCACCGCGCCCCTGCCGGACGCCGTGGCCACCGCCACGATGGGAACATTGCCATCAAGCCAGGACATCACTTCCTTCGATCCAGACCAGGCCACCCGACGCGCATTCGTGAACCATGCACGCGCCGCGGTTTGCCCTGTGTCAACACAAAGTCACCATTCTCGCTGCGGAACACCCTCACCTGCGGGTGCTTGGGCACAAACCCCGTTGCCCCCCTCCAGACCGGGACTTAACCTTCGCGACGCTCGGTATACGGGGTGCATCATGTTGCAGCGCATTTTCAGTTGGCTCTTTCTCTTTGGCGGCGTGGCCGGCGCCATCTTCTCGGTGCAGTACTTCGGCTTCGATCCGAACAAGGTCTTCCTGTACTTCCTGGCGCCCTACTACATCGTCTGCACGGCCATGCAGTACATCTGGCCCGAGCAGCCCAATGATTTCGAAAAGGGCGAGGTCCTCAACGACTGGGTGCACAACGGCGCCCTCGTGGCCATCTCCAGCTTCCAGAACTACTTCGTGCACGTGCTGGTGGCCATGACCGGCTCGGGCCTGCTGTTCAAGTACGGCGTGCTGCCCGAAGGTTATGCCGCGCACAACCTGCCCTTCTGGGCACAGGTCACGATCGCCTACCTGACGTTCGACTTCATGTTCTACGTGACCCACCGCATGGGCCACGAGATCGACTTCTTCTGGCGCCTGCACAGCGTGCACCACTGCGCCCACCGCCTGAGCGTGCTCAACGCCAGCCGTGCCCACCCGCTGGACCTGATCTGGCGCCGCCTCGTGCCCATCTTCGTGACCTTCCAGACCGGCGTCAGCCAGGAAGCCTTCATCATGAGCGGCGTCATCGGCAGCGTGCTGGCCACGATCACGCACATGAACGTGCGCTTCTCCTTCGGGCCGCTGAACTACATCATCGGCACCAATGAGCAGCACCGCTGGCACCACTCCAACAAGATCGAAGAAGCCAAGAACTACAGCGTCTTCATGCTGTGGGACCACCTCTTCGGCACCTTCGTCTACCGGCCGCAGGGCCAGGTGCGGCCTGCCAAGATGGGCCTGTTCAACGAGAACTACTACCCGCTGCACGGCTACCTGGGGCAGATGGTCGTGCCATGGAAGTGGAAGAGCCATGAAGGCGCGCCAGGCTGCGCTGGATGCCCAACAAGGCGGGGGCACGGCCGGTGTCCCGGCGGCCGCCAGCAAGACGGTGGATGCCGGGCCGGCCGGTGAGATGCCGCGTCCGGCCTGAGCTGCAACGCCTGGGGCCCATCGCCCACATCCTTCCGACATCATTCAAGGAAAGCACGCGCCCCCCGCGTGCACCGACATGGCGCCCCGCACACCGCGAGGGCGCTTTTTCTTTGGTCCTTCTGGTGCATGGGCGCGGTCATCGGCGGATCACCTGAGCGGTAACCACCATGGCATCCATATTGCATTGCAACAATTGACGCAATGCGACACGCCATCACGAGGGACCGCCATGCTGGAAGCGATCAACGACTACCTCCAACTGGGCATGGCCATCCAGCCGGCCGGCAAGGACCTGTCCGCCTGGCCGCTGCTGATCGCCACCGCGCTCATCGCCACACTCATCATCGTGCGCCAATCAGACGATTGAGTGCGGCCACCAGCCCGACAGCCACCTCACGCCGTCCCAACGACAAAGCCGCCTGGCATCTGACGATGCACAGGCGGCTTCAAGGTCACTCAGGCCTCACATGAGGCCATGAACACGTCGATCAGTTCTGCACGCCGATCTGCTTGTTGATCATCCACTGCTGCGCAATCGACAGCAGGTTGTTCGTCAGCCAGTACAGCACCAGGCCGGCCGGGAAGAAGAAGAACATCACGCTGAACAGCAGCGGCATGATCCACATCATCTTGGCCTGGACAGGATCCGGCGGGGTCGGGTTCAGCCAGGTCTGCAACAGCGTGGAGGCCGTCATCAGCGCAGGCAGCACGAAGAACGGATCCTTGACCGACAGATCGGTGATCCAGCCCACCCACGGTGCATTGCGGATCTCGACCGACGAGGACAGCACCGAATACAGCGCGATGAACACCGGGATCTGGATCAGGATGGGCAGACAGCCGCCGATCGGATTGACCTTCTCTTCGCGGTAGATCTTCAGCATCTCCTGCTGCATCTTCTGCGGGTCGTCCTTGTTGGCTTCGCGCATGGCCTGGATGCGCGGGTTGAGCGCCTTCATCTTGGCCATCGAGCGGTAAGCGCTGGCGTTCAGCCAGTAGAAGGCGGCCTTGAGCAGCACCACCAGGGCCACGATCGCCCAGCCCCAGTTGCCCAGCAGCTCATGCAGCTTGTTGAGCAGCCAGAACAGCGGCTTGGCCATGATGGTCGTCCAGCCATAGTCCTTGACCAGCTCCAGGCCGGGGGCGAGCTTTTCCAGCTTGAACTCTTCCTGCGGACCGACGAACAGCTGCGTGGTGAAGGCCTTGCTCTGGCCGGCCGCGATGTCGCCCAGCGGGAACAGCATGCCCGTGGCATACAGGTTGTTGCCCAGCTTCTGCGCGAAGAACTCGCGCTGCACCTTGTCGTTCTGCAGCCAGGCCGAGGCGAAGTGGTGCTGAACCATCGCCACGTAGCCGTTGTCGTCGTGCTTCTCGAACTCGGCCTTGTTCTCGTTGATCTTCTCGAACGGCACCTTCTGGTACTTGCCCTTTTGCGAATAGATCGCCATGCCAGTGTAGGCCACCGGGCCGCCCAGGAAGGCCGGGCCTTCCGGTGCCTTGGGCGGCGTGCCGTCACGCAGCAGCTGCACATACAGCTGGGGGTGAACGGTGGCCGTGCCCGTGTTGACCACTTCCTGCTTCACGTCGATGGCGTAGTCGCCGCGCTTGAAGACATAGGTCTTGACCACCTTGACGCCGTTGACCGCTTCCGATTCCAGACGCACCGCCAGTTGCTGACTGCCATCGGCCAGTGTGCGATCGGGCGTGACCACGGTGAAGGCCGTCTTGTGCGTGGGCAAGGCGGCATCGGCCGACGACGCGCCCACCAGGCCGGACTGCGCCACATAGGTATGCGCCGCGGACTGATCCAGCACCACCACGTTGCGCGAGCGGTTGTCCTGATCCTGGTGCTTGAGCAGTTCCACATGCACCAGGCTGCCGCCCAGCGTGTCGAGGGTGGCCTGCACCACGTCAGTGGTGATGGTCACCTTCTCGCTCTGCGCCACAGCAGGGGCGCTGGCACCAGCGGCTGCACTCACAGCCGCCGCTCCCTGCGCCGCTCCCGATGCACCCTGACCGAGCTGGGTGCTGGCCTGAGGCACCGCGGCATCCGGCGTGGAGGCCGAGGATGCCGGTGCACTGGCGACCGGTGCGGGCGCAAACAGGGAGGGTTGGCCGGTATGGCGCAGCCACCCATCCCACAACATCAGCAGTGAGACGGCCAGGACCGACCACAGCAGGGTGCGACGCAGATCATTCATGAGCGAGGAGAATCCGACGAAGGTTTACAAAAACGGGACAAAAGCCCAGGCACCCGCTCGGGCACCGGATCATGGCCACCCGGGCACCCCGGATGGCAACGCAACAGGCGCCCCGCAGCCAGATAAGCGCCAGCCACAGGGCCATGGCGCTCCAGTGCCTGCAAGGCATATTGGGAACAGGTGGGCGTGAACCGGCATGCCGAACCGAGCCAGGGGCTCAGAAAAAAGCGATAGCCGCGCACCAGCCCGATCAGCAGCGCATTGAGCGCGCCACACAGGCCGGCGGCCAGCGCAAGCAGCACCCCGCGCCCAGCGCGCATCATGCCGCACCTCCGGGCTTTTTTCGGGATGACGACGATGCGTGAGACGGGCCGTGCCCCTTGCCTTGAGGGTGGCGTGAGGGCGTCAGCACGTCGCGCCAGAGCGCTTCCAGTTCCACGCGCACGGCGTTCTTCAAGGCATCGGAGGCGGCACTGGGAAAGGTCTGGCGATCGAACGGTGCGCGCAGACGCAGCACCCAGCCATCCACATCGGCAAACCGGCCGGCAGCAGCCAGCGCATCCGCATGGCGATGCAAGGACGCCCTGGCCTGATGGCGGATCAGCGAGCGCGTGACGGAGCGGCGCGCCTGCTTTTTGGGCAGGACAAGGCCGAGGCGCCAGGCTGCATGGCCAGGCAGGAAGGACAGCGGTTCGAACGAGTCATCCACAAGCCCCTCCTGCGCAGCAGTGTCGCCTGTTGACAACTCCACGGCCGTGGAAATGGCAGAAGAGGGGACGGCTGTCTGCTTGCCCCCCTCGATTTCCGTCGCACGGAAAAGGACATGCAAGGCAAAGTGCGCCGTGCGCGAGGCAGGGCGCGCACCCAAAGCCCTCTGAAAATCAGCAGCTTTCAGGCTGGGTGGGCGCACGGTGTCAGCAGATCAAAGATGGATAAAGCCCGGATCGCCGGCCCTGCACGGCGAGCGATGCAGGCGCACCCATGCCATCCAGCGCAGAAATCCAGGCGAAACAAAGCCGGGTCTGACCCGGCCTCGTTCTTGCGTGTCTTGCGACGGTCGTGTGACAAGTCCCCTTGAAGGGGACCGGCATCACAGGGCCAGACGCTTGCGGCCCTTGGCGCGGCGGGCGTTGATGACCTTGCGGCCACCCTTGGTCTTCATGCGCACCAGGAAACCATGGGTACGGGCGCGGCGGGTCTTCGAGGGTTGATAGGTACGCTTCATAACGTCGATCTTTCTGGCGATCTTTCAGTCGATCCTGGGAACGAGCTTGTCCTCTCTTGGGCGCTTTCGTGCTTGAGGGGCCCGGATCGTTCCGCAGATCGTTCGAATCTTGTGTCTTCCTTCCGATGCAATTGCCGAAAGGAGCTTGGCCGGTGAACCGGACGAACCCGCGATTACAGCAGCTTTTGAGGGATCGGTCAATGCCTTGCCCCCGTTTTTGCGTCATGCAAGCCATCCCCCGTTTCGGCGGCCAGCGGCCCTGACACCCGCCACTACACCAAATTGATCTGGATGCAAAACTGTGGATAACCTGTCGGCAACAGGCCATCGCGCGCTTAGAATTCGCGTCCCAAGGAAGGACTTGTCCACAACATGAGTGCCGCCGAAATGCCTGCATCAGCTGCCCCTCTCGACGCAGGCCCGCTCCATGACCCGCAAACGCTCTGGCAACGTGCCTGCGAACGCCTGGCCACGGAGCTGCCCGAACAGCAGTACAACACCTGGATCCGCCCGCTGCCCCAGGCCGAGGTGTCCCAGGCCGATGGCACGACGACCGTCTCCGTGCGCGTGCCCAACCGCTTCATGCTGGACTGGATCCGCACGCAGTACAGCGCCCGCCTCGAAGGCATCCTGAGCGAACTGCAACCGGGCGACATCCGCGTCGACATCGCCCTGGCACCGCGCCAGGCCGCACCCGTGGCCGGTCCCGGCGGCCTGCGCCCCGGCATGGCCATGCCCGGCCGTGCGTTGCCGCCCAATGCCCAGGTTCAGCAGGCGCCCGCCATGCCGCAGGCCATGCAGCCGGGGCCGGTCAGCGCCGCTCCGGGCGTCGTCAGCCTCGCTTCCGCCCATTCGACGCACCCGGGCGATGTGCAAAGCCGCTCCGCGCGCAGCCTGCCGCAGGTCATGGGCCTGAACCCGGCGCTCACCTTCGACAACCTCGTGCCCGGCCGCGCCAACCAGATGGCCCGCACCGCCGCCCTGCACGTGGCCGGCGCCCCCGGCCAGATGTACAACCCGCTGTTCATCTACGGCGGCGTGGGCCTGGGCAAGACCCACTTGATGAACGCCGTGGGCAACGCCTTGCTGGCCGACAAACCCGACGCCCGCATCCTCTACCTGCACGCCGAGCAGTTCATCTCGGACGTGGTGAAGAACTACCAGCGCAAGACCTTCGACGAGCTCAAGGCCAAGTACCACTCGCTGGACCTGCTGCTCATCGATGACGTGCAGTTCTTCGCCGGCAAGGACCGCACGCAGGAAGAGTTCTTCAACGCGTTCGAGGCCCTGCTGGCCAAGAAGGCGCACATCATCATGACCAGCGACACCTACCCCAAGGGCCTGGCCAACATCGATGAGCGCCTGACCTCCCGCTTCGACGCCGGCCTGACGGTCGCCATCGAGCCGCCCGAGCTGGAAATGCGCGTGGCCATCCTGATCAAGAAGGCCGATCTCGAAGGCATCACCATGCCCGAGGACGTCGCCTTCTTCGTGGCCAAGAACGTGCGCGCCAACGTGCGTGAGCTCGAAGGCGCCCTGCGCAAGGTACTGGCCTTCGCCAAGTTCAGCCACAAGGAGATCTCGATCGCCCTGGCGCGCGAGGCCTTGAAGGACCTGCTGTCCATCCAGAACCGCCAGATCAGCGTCGAGAACATCCAGAAGACGGTGGCCGATTTCTACAAGATCAAGGTCGCCGACATGTATTCCAAGAAGCGCCCGGCCTCGATCGCCAAACCCCGGCAGATCGCCATGTACCTGGCCAAGGAACTGACGCAAAAGAGTCTGCCCGAGATCGGCGAGCTCTTCGGCGGGCGGGACCACACCACGGTGCTGCATGCGGTGCGCAAGATCATGAGCGACCGCGGCAAGGACACCGAGCTCAACCAGCAGCTTCACGTGCTGGAGCAGACGCTCAAGGGGTGATGCGGCGTGATCCGCGGGTGAATGAAGAAAGAGGCTTCGGGCCTCTTTTTTTTGGTGACTCTGGCAGTTCTGGATTGGGCTCTGCTTGGGGAAGTGATGCGCAAGGCAGGAGGAAGGGGACAGACGTTCTCCCCTCCTGACGCGGGGCCCGACCGAGGCATGCGGTCATCTCAACACGAGCCAGGTGAACAACCGACACCGCAATGGCGCCTTTGCCTGGCCGGTGTTCAAGGGATGATGGCCGCATGGCTCGGTGGTGCCCCGCGTCAGGAGCGGAGACAGGCACACCCCGCCGTCCTCCCGATGCACGCACCGTCCCCCCACACCAATCCCCGGAAAGGCGGCCCAAAATCCCCCAAGTCGAACGCCGTCCAGACGCCAAACCTGCTTCGCAGCCCCTGTCAAGGCACAACTCTGTGGACAAGAAAAGGACAAGCACCCGCTTATCCACAGCCCTGACGCAAATCAGAAAGTTGTTGTCTGTTGTCCCCATCTGGAAGCCGGGTAGCATCCACAGGCTTGTCCTGGGGCTAAATCCTTGATGGATCAGGACAAAATAGCGTTGTTCACAGAAAAAGCCGTCCTCTACTACGACGACCAATTTGAAAGACTAAGATGATTGTGTTGAAAGCAGCCCAGGAAAAAGTCCTTGCCGCCCTGCAGTCTGTGGCCGGCATCGTCGAGCGGCGCCACACCCTGCCCATCTTGGCCAACGTGCTGCTGCGCAAGAAAGGCAGCCAGCTCGAACTCATCACCAGCGATCTGGAGATCCAGATCCGCACCACCGCTCAACTGGATGGCGACGAGGGCGATTACGCGACGACGGTGGGCGCCAAGAAGCTGGGCGACATCCTCAAGAGCCTGCCTTCCGACCAGATCGTCTCCCTGACGGCTGCCCAGAACAAACTGACCCTGCAAGGCGGCAAGAGCCGCTTCACGCTGCAAACGCTGCCCGCGGAAGACTTCCCCCTGGTCCAGGAGGCCGCGGACTTCGGGCCGGCCTTCAGCGTCCCGCAAAAGACTTTGAAGATGCTGATCGGCCAGGTGCACTTCGCCATGGCCGTGCACGACATCCGCTACTACCTCAACGGCATCCTGTTCGTGGCCGAAGGCAAGTCGCTCACCCTTGTGGCCACCGATGGACACCGTCTGGCCTTGGCCCAGGCCACGCTGGACGTCGAAATGCCCCGCCAGGAGGTCATCCTGCCGCGCAAGACCGTGCTGGAGCTCCAGCGCCTGCTCAAGGACGACGGCAAGGGCAAGGACGAGCAGGAACAGCTCATCGAGATGCGCTTTGCCGGCAACCAGGCCAAGTTCAGTTTCGGTGGGCTGGAGTTCGTCACCAAGCTGGTCGAAGGCAAGTTCCCGGACTACAACCGCGTCATCCCCAAGAACCACAAGAACCACATCACCCTGGGCCGCGCCACCTTGCTGGCCTCGCTTCAGCGAGCGGCCATCCTCACCTCCGAGAAGTTCAAGGGCGTGCGCCTGAACTTCGCCCCGGGCGTGCTGGGCATTGCCTCGAGCAACGCCGAACAGGAAGAGGCCAAGGAAGAGCTGGAGATCGACTACGGCGGCGACAGCTTCGAGATCGGCTTCAACGTGGGCTACCTGATGGACGTGCTGGCCAACATGGGCCAGGACATGGTGACCGTGTCCCTGCAGGATGCCAACAGCTCCGCCTTGATCACGAATCCGGAATTCGAAGGTTTCAAGTACGTCGTGATGCCGATGCGGATTTGATCCGATGGATCCTTCCTTGCTGATGTGCTTCACCGTGAGCCGACCTGACGGGTCGGTGAGCAGCAAGAAGGTCGTGCCACACGTGTCAGGCCTTCCATTCACATACACAGGGAGAACCGGATCATGTTGAGAAACCCCGCAGGGCTGTCCATGGCGCTTTTGGGCGCCCTTTTTCGACCACTGTTTCAGCGGCCGCCGTCCAGGCGCAGAGCTCGGCGGTGATTGACAACCTGACCTGGCGTCTGGTTGATCTCACGCCGAACGACGGCATGGCGCCTTCGGCGACCTTCTTCCCGGACTACGACCGCTACACCAGCGTGGTCGTGGTCGACAGTGCCGTCCAGTACGGCTTCAACCAAGAGGTGGATCCTGTTCCGCTGCCTTCCCTGGCCGCAGAGGGTGGTCAGGCGGACAGTGCGCTGGCGCAGGTGAGACCCAGCAGCATCAAGACGTCCGCGGTCATCGAGGGTGGTCTGCCAGCTGTCTGGACGAGCATTCCAGGCCAGGATTTCTTCTATTCCCGTTCCGCCTACATTGCTGGTCAAGGCAGCCTGGCCAATGGCATTTCGATCAAGTTGGGCGCCAATACCGGTCTGGTCATCGAGGGCAAGGCTTCCGTACAGAGCACGGTGGACTTGTCCACCGTGGTGGGATCATCCTACTTCACCGATCGGCCTTATGCACAGGTCACCCTCAACGGCAAAGCTTCCATCACGGCCGATCTGCATCGGCAGGGCGGTGACATCGCCGGTGTGACGGGCAGCCAATGGCGCATGGATGCCGATGTGACGGACAGCATCGACAAGTACCAATTGAGCTCCTTCGTGGCCAATCCGAAATCACAGGCCAACGCCGGCGATTTCCAGCTGACTTTTTTCAATGCCACGGGCAATGATGCACAAGGTGTGCTCAAGCTGGACGTCTTCAGCCAGATTTCCGCGAGCGGCGTTCCTGAGCCGGACACCCTGGTGCTTCAGGGCATGGGTCTGGCAGCGCTGGGCTGGCTGGGTTCACGCGGCGTGAACCGCAGGCGCAAGGGCTGACGCGGTCGCAGCGTGAACTGCATCTCGGCTTGCGGCGCAGGCTCTGAAGGTTCGCGCTGCAGCTCATGGCGTTGCAGCAACATGGCGGTGATCAGCGTCATCTCCAGCATGGCGAAGTGCTGGCCCATGCACACGCGGGGGCCGGCGCCGAAGGGCATCCACGCACCACGGGGGATGGCCGGTGCCTCGGGCATGAAGCGGTCCGGCAGGAAGGCTTCAGGGTCCTTGAACCAACGCGCATCATGATGGGCCGCCCAATGCACGAGCATCACGATGCCCCCTTTGGGGATCGTCCATTGGCCGACACGGATGTCAGCCGTCGTGCGGCGTGCCAGCAATGACGGTGCAGGCGGGTACAGCCGCATGGCTTCCTTGAGTGTGGCGGTCAGCCACGGCAGGCGGGCTGCGTCTTCCGGTGTGGGATCGCGCTGCCCGATCACCTGATCGACCTCCTGCCATGCGCGTTGGGCGGCATCGGGATGGGTGGCCATCAGCCAGGCCCACCACGTCATCGCGACGGCCGAGGTTTCGTGTCCGGCCAGGAACATGACTTTGCATTGGTCATGGATCTCCGCGGCACTCAGGCCCGGCTGAGTACCGCGCGCGGCGGTGTTTTCTTCATCGCGCGCGGCCAGCATCATGGCCAGAAGATCGCCATCGGGTGCATGGCCCGCCTTCAGGTCTGCATGGCGTTGCGCGATGCGGGCCGAGATCAGGCCGTTGAGCACCTTCAGGCCCCAGCGCTTGCGGGCCTTGCCCGGCAAGGGCAGCCAGTCAGGTAAGGTCATGGGCCAATAGACCTCGCGCATGGCGATCTCGTCGAGTGCCTGCACGGCGCGGATCACTTCATCGCGTTCTGGTCCTGAAGGCTGGCTGAACAAGGTCCGCAGGATCACGTCGGAGGTGAGCTCGTTCATCAGCTGGCTGACGTTCACGACCTTGCCCTCAGTCTGGCCCTTCTCCCCCGCGATCACATCGAGCCCCTTGCGCGCGGCGTCCACCATCAGGCGCGCATACCCGGCCACCCGCTTGGGCGAAAAGCCCGCTCGCAAGATGCGATGCTGCCGCTGCCAGGTCTCCGCTTCGCTGACCATGACGCTGTGGCGACCCTGGAACTCGCTGACGACTTCGATCGAGCGTTCCTGACGGACAAGGTGCGCGGCGTTGTCTACTACCACCTCACGGATGAGTTCGGGGGAGAACACCGTGAAGATGTGCTCGTTGAGCACCTGCACATGGGCGATGTCGCCGAACTCGCGGTGCATGCGCTGCATGCAGGCGATGAAGTCGCGTGAGGACTCGGCCATCCATGGCAGCCCGCCCCATCGTGGATCGGGGCCCGGTGGCCAGGCGGGCGAAGAGGCCGTGAGTCGAGTGGGTGTGGTCATGCTGGCCATCGTAGGTCGCCACCCTCGATGGGTCTTGAACGATTGCGACGTCTTCACCCATACTGCCGGCCATGTTCGATGCACGCCGACCGGCTTCCGCGACTCCCTCCGGCACCATGGTGGACCCCTCCGGTTCGGCACGCATGTGGTTGCCGCGGATGTCCCTGGCGCAGTGCGTGAAGTGCATCATGGTGCGCGACACGCGGATGCTGCCGGGCGGCCGGCAACATGCCTGGACGTGGTTGCCCGCATCGCCTTGCTGCGCGCTCACCTGGTTTTTCGAAGGCTGCAGCGAACAGATGGATCTCGCCGGTGGCGATGCCCGTGTCATTGGGCGGTATGAGGGCCTCGTCTTTGCGGGCAGCCATCGCAGACCCACGGCGTTTCGTTACCCTGAGCCGGTGCATGGTTTCATGATCCTGTTCATGCCGGATGCCTTGTCCCTCCTCACCGGCATGACGCCCTCCGACTGGACGGACCGCATCGTGCCCGCACAGGATGTGATCGGCCAGGTGCCGTGGCTGATGGCCTTGTGCGAAGAGGTGAGCCATGCGGCCGACGACGATGCCCGTGTCCAGTGCATCGAAGCCGTGCTGGATCCGATGTGGCAGGCGGTGCGGCCTACCGAAGCGATGGGCAGCCATTACTTCGAAGACTGGATGCAGGGCCTCAGCCTGCGGGCTTCGCAAACGGGTTTGGGTCGCAGCATCCGCCAGGTCGAGCGGCGCATCAAGCAATGGACCGGGCACCCCTTGCGCGAATTGCGTGGCATCAGCCGCTCCGAGCGCACGTTCATGGACGCCTTGGCGGCGGAGGAGTCGGGCGAGCTCAACTGGGCCACGCTGGCCATCGACACCGGCCATGCGGACCAATCGCATCTGAGCCGTCAATCCAGAAGGCTCACGGGCTTTGCGCCCGAAGAGTTTCGCAGACGCATCCGGGAGGACGAAGGCTTCTGGGCGTATCGGCTCTGGGGATTTTCAGAGGCGCGGCGTCCCGTTCCCTGAAGACGCTGCCCGCCCTGGCGGCAAGCAAGCAACTTTCTTACAATTTCGGACGAATTCCCTGATTCATGGGATTCAGGTGCGGAGATAGGCTGGTCCCACTCCAAACCTTGCACAGAGGACACCCATGAACATTTTCCAATCTTGGCGGGGTCTTGCCGCCGCCATTTGCCTGACGGCAACGGCCTCGGCCGTGCATGCTTCTCCGGTGCCGGGCCAGGCAGTGGCCTCGCTCGACCAGTTGAACTGGCGTGTGGTCGACCTGACGCCTGATGACGAGGTGGCACCCTGGGTCAAGTTCCTGGACGGGCACGTTTACTACGGTGATGACGTGCGTGATCGCGAAGGGCTCAGGATGACGGCCGCGCCTTGGCCGACCGGCTCCGACCATTTCGGAAATGTATGGTCGGAAGCCGTGATCGGGCCAGATGCGGTCTCCGCCACGGCGACGCATGTGGGCACCTATCACTATCCGACCGATTTCCGGCCCACCCCGCAAGGCGACATCGCCATGGATCGTTCCAATGTGATCTTCGGCCGGCCCTGGGCCAGCGGTGACACGGGCATGCAGATCATGCTCGGCCCGAACACGGCGCTGGTGCTGGAAGGCAAGGCCAAAGTGCAAACCATGGCCTACGCCGCCTATCCGATGGTGACCGACGACATCATGCAGGTGAACCTTCCCTTCAGCGTGACCAGCACCGCCTCTATTGCCATGCGGTCGCTGCTGGGTGTCGACCCCGGAGACGGCTGGTTGCTCACCAGCCAGGCCACCAGCAGTTTCAGCACCGGACAGCGCGGCGAGTACGACCAACACAGCGCCGCCAAGGATTTCGTGGTGACGTTCGACAACCGGCAGGCCGAGGCCTCCCGCCTGTCGCTGGAGATCTCGCTGGTCTCGACGGTGCAGGCCGCGGTGGTGCCTGAGCCGGCCACGGTCACGTTGACGGGCATGGGCCTGCTCATGCTGGCCGCCGTGGGTCGGCACAGCAGGTGTGCCAAGCGCCTTCACTGACGTTCGCCCACCGAAACCGGGGGGGATTACAGGCTAAAATCCCAGAGCCCTGACGACCGTGTCGGGGCTCTTTCATTTCCAGGGCCCTGCCAATGAGTGATGTGACGCCTTCCCCCGATCAACAACCGGATCCTGCCAACATGGGCACCAACGCGGGTGCCAAGCCCGCCGACACAGGTTATGGCGAAGGCAGCATCCAGATCCTTGAAGGCCTGGAGGCCGTGCGCAAGCGCCCGGGCATGTACATCGGCGACACGTCCGACGGCACCGGCCTGCACCACCTGGTCTTCGAGGTGGTGGACAACTCCATCGATGAAGCCCTGGCTGGCCATTGCGACGACATCGTCGTCACCATCCACACCGACAACTCGATTTCCGTGACCGACAACGGCCGCGGCATCCCCACCGGCGTGAAGATGGACGACAAGCACGAGCCCAAGCGCTCGGCCGCTGAGATCGCCCTGACCGAGCTGCACGCCGGTGGCAAGTTCAACCAGAACAGCTACAAGGTCTCCGGCGGCCTGCACGGCGTGGGCGTGAGCTGCGTGAACGGCCTGAGCAAGTGGCTGCGCCTGACGGTGCGCCGCGACGGCCTGGTCCACTACATCGAGTTCAAGCAGGGCATCCCGCAAGACCGCCTGATCGAGGTGCGCGATGGCGTGGAAGTCAGCCCGATGAAGGTCATCGGCGAGACGGACAAGCGCGGTACCGAGGTGCACTTCCTGCCCGATACCGAGATCTTCAAAGAGAACAACGAGTACCACTACGACATCCTGGCGCGGCGCCTGCGCGAACTGAGCTTCCTGAACAACGGCGTCAAGATCCGCCTGATCGACGAGCGCAACAACAAGGAAGACAACTTCGCCTACGCCGGTGGCGTCAAGGGCTTTGTGGAGTTCATCAACAAGGGCAAGAACGTCCTGAACCCCAACATCTTCCATGCCCAGGGCGACAAGGTGTCCGAGAACGGCACCAATGTGGGCGTGGAAGTGGCCATGCAGTGGAACGAGAGCTACAACGAAAACGTGCTCTGCTTCACCAACAACATCCCGCAGCGCGATGGCGGCACCCACCTGACCGGCCTGCGCGCCGCGATGACTCGCGTCATCAACAAGTACATCGAAGACAACGAGCTGGCCAAGAAGGCCAAGGTCGAAGTGGCGGGTGACGACATGCGCGAAGGCCTGGCCTGCGTGGTGAGCGTGAAGGTGCCCGAGCCCAAGTTCTCCAGCCAGACGAAGGACAAGCTCGTCTCCAGCGAAGTGCGTGCGCCGGTGGAAGACATCGTCAGCCGCCTGCTGACCGACTGGTTGCTGGAGAACCCGACCGACGCCAAGATCATCTGCGGCAAGATCGTGGAAGCCGCCCGCGCCCGCGAAGCCGCGCGCAAGGCCCGCGAAATGACGCGCCGCAAGGGCGTGCTCGACGGCCTGGGCCTGCCCGGCAAGCTGGCCGACTGCCAGGAGAAGGACCCGGCGCTCTGCGAGATCTACATCGTGGAGGGTGACTCCGCCGGTGGCTCCGCCAAACAGGGGCGTGATCGCAAGTTCCAGGCGATTCTGCCCTTGCGCGGCAAGATCCTGAACGTCGAGAAGGCCCGCTACGAGAAGCTCTTGACCAGCAATGAAATCCTCACGCTGATCACGGCCCTGGGCACGGGCATCGGCCGCGGTGCCGGGGGCGACGACTTCAACCCGGACAAGCTGCGCTACCACCGCATCATCATCATGACCGACGCGGACGTCGACGGCGCGCACATCCGCACCCTGCTGCTGACCTTCTTCTTCCGCCAGATGCCGGAGCTGGTCGAGCGTGGCCACATCTACATTGCGCAGCCGCCGCTGTACAAGGTCAAGCACGGCAAGCAGGAGCAGTACCTGAAGGACGCCCACGCGCTCGACGAATACCTGCTGAAGGTGGCGCTCGATGGCGCCGTGGTGGAGCCCGGCCAGGGCCGCCCTGCCATCACCGGTGAGCAACTGGTCAACTACGCCACCGCCTACGTGACGGCCAACAACGTGGTCGAACGCCTGGGCAACTGGATGGACGTGGAAGCCCTGCGCGCCATCGCCAACGGCCTGACGCTGAATCTCGACACGCTGGCCGAAGCCGAGCACAGCGCTGCGGCCCTGAAGGCCGCGCTGCACAACGCCGAGGTGACGGCCGAGTTCGATGCCCGCACCGACAAGCACGTGCTGCGCATCAGCCGCGTCTTCCATGGCAACACCAAGTACAGCATCATCACCGCCGACTTCGTGCACGGTGCCGACTACGAAGCCCTGGCCAAGGCCGGCGTGGAGTTCAAGGGCCTGCTGAGTGAGGACGCCGTGGCGCGCCGTGGCGAAGGCGAGAAGGCCAAGGAGCAGAAGGTGGCCGACTTCCGCGCCGCCATGGCGTGGTTGCTGCAGCAGGCCGAGAACTCGGTGGGCCGCCAGCGCTACAAGGGCCTGGGCGAGATGAACCCCGAGCAGCTGTGGGAGACCACGATGGACCCGAATGTGCGCCGCCTGTTGCGTGTGCAGATCGAGGATGCGATTGAGGCGGATCGTGTGTTCACGATGCTGATGGGCGATGAGGTGGAGCCTCGTCGGGACTTCATCGAGACGAATGCCTTGAGGGCGACGAACATTGACGCTTGATAAATGTCGATTTCGGTTGATCAGATCGACGTATGTCGTTAGATCCCCATAAACACCTCACCCAATGGCGAGGCCCTGCTCAGGCAGAAGCTTGCCAACTGGGAGCAATGGATGCACGGCACGCTGCCCGGATCTGACGACATCGATCCGTTGGTGCGCATGGCGGTGGGGCATTACCGTCAGGCCCTGCTGCCGCATCTCGCATCTGGTGGACGCGAGACTGGCAAAGCGCCAGACCGCCAGCGTGTACCTCAAGCAACTGGCTGATATCGGCGTGCTGCGTGAGCACAAGCTCGGTCGGGAGAAGATATTTCTGAACCCCCGCGTTCATCGAACTTCTCAAGCAAGACTGAGTCGCGACAGGCAGGAGGAGCAGCGGCGCTGAGGAGACTACATTTAGAAACATATCGATGTGCGTCAATTTGCGACGCAAATACCATTTGAACGTCGCCTCAGGCAACCCCTCGTTTAAATGGAGTTCATCGTGAAGTTTGATTCGCACAACGGTCGCGCCGCCGCCCTCTTCCTGAGCCTTTCCGCTGCCCTGTGCGGCACCGCCTCTGCCCAGACAAGCACCACCACGACCACGACCACCAGCGGCATCACGCTGGCCACGGGCACCTGGACGACCACGATCAACGCCACGATCAACGGGCACAACTCCACGGAGCTGGTGCAGAAGGTGCAGATGGAGCTGGCCAAGATGCTGCCCGCAGGCATCCGTGAGAACACCATCGCGATGCTGAATTCCGCCAAGACGCGGGTGCGTGCCACCACCTGCGTCACGAGCCAGACGGCACCAGCGCTCAGCTCACCGGCGGTGCTGTTCAACACCATGTCCAAGATGAACCCGCGGTGCACGTTCAAGGCCGGTCGTCTGACGGCCACCACCCAGTACTTCACCGGCACCTGTTTCGATCCGCTCTCGTTCACCGGCCCGGTTTCGGGCAAGGTCGTCATCAAGAGCCCGACCGCGTGGCAGACCACCTTCTCTGGCGACGGCCAGATGCCGGACCCCGTCCTGCAGGCGCTGTGGCTGGAGCCAGGGGCGATCGTCACCATGCAGACGACCGCCAATGCCACGCTGACTTCCAGCACCTGCCCAACCACCACTACCACCGTCGCCTCGGCGCAGTGATTTCACCTGCCGGCAGGAGCCGTTAATGGTTTGTAAGTATTGTGCTCAGCTTGTGGCTGCCGCCGTGGGTGACACGGTGGCGGGCGCGAGCGGCAGATACAGCTCGGTGACCGCCTGTTCTGGTGGCACATCCGGAAAGAAGCGGACGCGGCGGCAGAACATCGGAAAGTCCCGCAGCGCCTGACCACTTTGGGGCAACCAGTCGCGGTACATGAAGGTGGCGGCGGGCTCCAGATCATCCGCGTGGCCGGTGAAGCGCAGCATCGCACATCGCCCGGCAGGGATCTCCAACGAGCTTACACCGGCTGCCTCGTCTGCCACCGGGCGGGTGGTGCCGGCACACAAGTCCACCCGGAAGTCTTCCGGGGCCGTGTCCGGGGCCACGTGAAAGATGTTGTAGGTCTCGCTCACCTCGCGTGACAGCCCGGCCGATTGGCGCCAGGCAATGAACTGGCGGATGGTCTCGTGCAGCCGTGCCGGGTCCCCGCGGTGGGACATCAGGGCAACGGGGATGGTGGGCAGGTCGATCAGCTCGATCTGGTCCAAGGTGAAGGTGCTCTGCATGGATGCGCTCCTCGATGACAGGATGGACGGATAGGGCAACAGCAGCGGAACCCACGCCGGCGTCTGCCGGTAAGCGCTGGGTGTGCGCCCCACCGCCTCCTTGAACGCCCGCGTGAAGGCCTCGGGCGATTCGTATCCGGCCATCAAGGCGATGTCGGTGACGGGCACCGTGGTGTCGAAGGCCAGTTGCCGCAAGGCCCGCTGCAATCGCAGCAGACGGATGTAGCGGGCCACGCCGATCCCGAAGGCCGCGTCGAACTGGCGATGGAAATGGCATCTGGAAAAGGCCGCCACCTCGCAGAGCACGTCCAGGCGCAGATCCTCGTCGAGGTGGGCATCGATGTAGTCGAGCACACGTTGAAGCCGCGCGCGATAGGGGTGTCCGGTCAAGGCCTTCAAGGTGGATCCTGTGTCAGTCGTGTTGCCACCAGAGGGATGCTGCCTGGGCCTGTGCTCGCCTGCCTGATGAAAGTTGCTGAGTTGGGCCAGATCACGCATTCACATGAATATGGGATATCATGCGGACACCCTCAAAACCAGGAGTCACACCATGCGTGTCTTGAACGAAAGTGAAGTCCAGGCCGTGTCAGGCGGCATCACCTTTGCCGAGCTGGGCGGCAGGTTGATCGGCGATTCGGCGCCCACCGCAGTGAAGTCGGCCGTGGGGCTGGTGGCCTCGCCCTTCGTGTTGATGCTGGGCGTCATCCTCATGGGTTACCTGGGCTGAGCAGGCCCCATGGGCCGGGGGCCCGGTGGCCTCACCACCGGCCCTGCAAGGCCCCATCGATGGCTTCCAGGGCCATCAGGGCCGGCAGCGGCAGGCCCACGTCGTCGGCCAGCGGCACCTGTGCCTCGTCCACATTGATGCGGATGAGGCGTGCATCGCTGTAGACCAGCATCTGCTGGCTGAAGTTGCGCACCGAGGGCACGGCGGTGCCCGCGCCGATCTCGATCACCACGGGCTTGCGCACCGTGGCCATCCATTGTTCCAGCCGCAGCGATTGCGCTTCGCTGCGCGCAGGCAGCCACAGCGGATCACCGAACATCAGGATGTTGGGCCGCGCCAGCCCGCCGCAGTGCGGGCAATGGGGTGCGGCGTTGCGCAGCCTGCCTTCGGCTTCATCGACATCGGGTACGAAGCCATCGGCCGGCCAGATGTCCTGCGTGCAGGGCGAGAGGCACTGCAGATGGTGGATGGAGCCGTGGCATTCGTACACCCGCTGCGGATCGAAGCCGGCCTTCTGGAACTGGCCATCGACATTGCTGGTGAACACGGTGGCGCCGGCCGGCAGGCGGCTGGCCCAGGCCTGCAGCAGCTGAAAGCCGTGGTGCGGCTGCGCGGCGCGGTACATCGCCAGACGGTGGCCATAAAAGCCCCAGGCCAACTCCGGCGTGCGGCCGAAGGCGCGCGGGCTGGCCACATCCATGAAGCCCAGGCCAGCGCGGCCCAGTGCCGGGTAGGCGCGCCAGAAGCCCTCGGGCCCGCGGAAATCCGGCAGGCCGGAATCCACGCCCATGCCGGCGCCTGCGGTGATCAGCAGGCCATCGGCCTCGGTGATGAGTTGGGCTGCGCGGGTGATGCGGGGGCGCAGGGCTTCGGGGATGTCGGCGGGCTTGGCTGGGGTGTCACGCATGTCAGCACAGGTCCTTGGTGGGTGGCGCGGCGATCTGCCCATCTTGCCACCAGCCGGTCGGCAGATTGGGCCGGCCGCAACCGCCTGAACCAATCTGGCGCGATGCGATCATTCCTCCATGTCGTCCACACTGCAACTCGGTCCCCTGGTCCTGCCGATGGCGTATCTGCTCGCGTTGGGCAGCCTGGCCGTGGGCTTGGGCCTGGCGCGGCTCATGGCCCGTGAGAACGGTGCGAAGGTGTCTGCCTTGTTGTGGCGCATGGCGGTGCTGGCCGTGCTGGCTGCGCGGCTGGGCTTTGTGTGGCGGCATCGTGCGGCCTATCTGGATGCGCCGCTGGACATCCTCAACATCCGCGATGGGGGCTGGGATGCACAGATCGGGCTGATGGCCGTGTGGCTCTACGCCCTCTTCCTGATGCGCCGGCAGCCTGCACTGCGCAAACCGCTGATGGCCTCCTTGGGTGCGGCCACGGCGGTGTGGGTGGCCGGCTCACTGGCCATGCTGGGTGCGCCCGGCACATCGCCTGCACTGCCCTCGCTCACGCTGCAGGACATGGCGCAGCGCGATGTGAACATGGCGGCATGGCAAGGCAAGCCGGTGGTGGTGAATGTGTGGGCCACCTGGTGCCCGCCTTGCCGGCGCGAGATGCCGGTGCTGCAGCGCGGGCAGGCCCAGCATGCGGATGTGCACTTCGTGTTCGTGAACCACGGCGAAACGCGGGCCCAGGTGCAGGCCTTTCTGGATGGCCAGGGCCTGGCCTTGCGCAACGTGCTGCTGGATCCCAAAGGCCGCATGGCCGCGAGGTTCAAGGTGGAGGGCTATCCCACCACCCTGTTCTTCGATGCGCAAGGCCGGCTGGTGTCCCAACGCATAGGCGAGCTTTCATGGGCCACGTTGACGGACAAGGTACAGGCCCTCCGCCAGGCATCGCGCTAGTGGCCCGCCGCCAGCGGCCCTCAGGCCATGCCCAGCCTGAACACCCTCACCACCTCCGCCAGCTTTGCAGCTTGATCCTTCAAGCCTTCCGCTGCCGCCGCGCTCTGCTCCACCAGCGCCGCGTTGTGCTGCGTGGTGTCATCCAGATGGGCCACGGCCTGGCTGACCTGGCCGATGCCGCTGGCCTGCTCGATCGAGGCATTGCTGATCTCGGTGATGAGGGTCGACACGCTGCGCACCTGCGCCACGATGTCTTCCATGGTGGTGCCTGCATCGCGCACCAGGCGTGAGCCGGCGTCCACCTTCTCCACGCTGGCGTTGATCAGGCTCTTGATCTCCTTGGCGGCCTCGGCGCTGCGCTGTGCCAGGGTGCGCACTTCGCCGGCCACCACCGCAAAGCCCCTGCCCTGTTCGCCTGCGCGCGCGGCTTCCACCGCGGCGTTCAAGGCCAGGATGTTGGTCTGGAAGGCGATGCCATCGATCACGGTGATGATGTCGGCGATGCGCCGGGAGCTGTCGGCGATGTCATCCATGGTGGACACGACCTCGCTGACCACTTCCCCACCCTTGGTGGCCGCACCCGACGCGGTGCCGGCCATCTGCGTGGCCTGACGCGCCGCATCGGCGTTGCTCTTGACGCTGGCGTTCATCTCGTCCATGGAGGCGGCCGTCTGCTGCAGGCTGGAGGCCTGCTGTTCGGTGCGCGAAGACAGATCGGCGCTGCCATTGGCGATCTGCACAGAGCCGGTGGCAATCGCATCCGATGCCTCGCGCACGCGGCCCACCACCAGCGCCAGGCTGTGCTGCATGGCGGCCAGCGAGGCCAGCACACTGCCAGCCGGCGCCTGCTGCGCGCCCGGCACCGGGCTCAGATCACCCTGGGCCACGCGCCCGGCGATGTCGCCCAGCGCAAAGGGCTCGGCACCCAACTGCACCACGATGCTGCGGCCGATCGTCCAGGCCAGCACCGCACCGCCCACCAGCGAGGCACCCAGCAACGCCAGCATCACCGCGAGGAAGCCTTCGGCCTCATCCAGCGCGAGCTTGTTTTCGGCCTGCAGCTTGGCCTCTTCGAAATCGATCAACTTGTTGATGGCCGCCAGCCACTGCTCGTACTGCGGCTTGGCCTGGCCCCACAGGATCTGCTGCGCACCGGGCTGATCGCCGCGGGCCACGCGTGCGATCACCTCTTGCGTGGAAGCCGCGGCCTTGGACTCGATGTCCTTGATGGCGCCATACGAGCTGCTGCAGCGCCGTGGCGTTGGCCGATGTGGCCAAGAGCTTTTCAAGCGGGCCGGCCGAATCGGCATAAAAGCGCGCCAGCCGCTCGATGGCGGCCAGCTCCTTCTCGCGCTCGGCGGGGCTCTGGCTGAGCACCACGTCACGCACGGCGATGGAGCGATCGTGCGCCGAGCCGCGGAAGTTGATGGCATAGCGCTGGATGACGGCATGTTCGGTGCTGTTGGCCTGCAAGGCCGACTTGATGGATTGCACCTTGAACACCGCCATCACGGTGATCACCACCAGCACCGCCAGCAGTGAGCCGAAGCCCATGGCCAGGCGCGCGCGAACCGTCATGCGATCGAAAGCCATCTGTGTACTCCTGTGGTTGACGGGCAGCAGCCCTTCGGAGCTTTCGGCGGGTGGCGGGATGACTTGATGGGTGGGTGATCGATCGTTTCTATCGGGGGGATAGGGGGCGCTGATCCCAGTTCGCGATGAGAAATGATGACCTTGCGTGCGCCGCGTCCTGATACCCGAACGGGTGGCCTCAAGCGCTTGGGAATTGGGGCAAATGTGGCGGTGCGCGGTGCGTCAAATGCGTTCAGTTCGGCTACGCTTACGAAAAATTTTGTGGTGATCTCCAGGGAGCGGTGCAGTGATCATCTACCAGGCGGACAAACGCCGGTTCTTGCGCGATACCTTTGAGGACGACATCGAGCACGTGCTGGCGCAGCAATACCTGCGCACCACCGGCCGCTCGGTGCAATCGGCCGAGTTCAATGCGTGGAAGCATTCGCTGTTCGAAGTGGGCGAAGTGCTGCAGGACCCGGGCATCCCGGATGACATGGGCGTGGCGCTGGAATACACCGTGCCGCAGACCTCCAAGCGCATCGACGTGCTGCTGACCGGGGCCGATGAAGCGGGCACGGCCAAGCTGATCATCATCGAGCTCAAGCAATGGTCTGAAGCGCGCTTCAGCGACAAGGACGGCATCATCTGGGCCCGCCGCGGCGGCCGCAAGGGCGAGACGGAAGGCGCGCACCCGAGCTACCAGGCGTGGTCGTACGCGGCCTTGCTGAACGACTTCAACACCGCGGTGTACGAAGGGGGCGTGGCGCTGCAACCCTGTGCCTACCTGCACAACTACCCCAAGCGCGATGGCGTGATCGACCACCCCGCGTATGCGCCCCACATCGAACGCGCACCCCTGTTCCTGAAGAAGGAGAAGGAGCAGCTCAAGGCCTTCATCCGCCAGCACGTGCGCCATGGGGACAGCCGGCAGCTGCTCTACCGCATCGAGCACGGCCGCATCCGCCCTTCGAAGATGCTGGCCGACAGCATCGCGGCCATGCTGCAGGGCCGGCCCGAGTTCGTGCTGATCGATGACCAGAAGCTGGTGTTCGAAAGCGTGTTGCAGGCGGACAAGCGTGCGCAGGCCACGGGCCGCAAGCAGGTGGTGATCGTGCAAGGCGGGCCGGGCACGGGCAAGACGGTGGTGGCCATCAACCTGCTGGCCGCCCTGCTGCACCGCCAGCGCAACGTGCGCTATGTATCCAAGAACGCGGCGCCGCGTGCCGTGTACGAAGCCCGGCTGACGGGCACACCCAAGAAGACGCGCTACACCAACCTGTTCAATGGCTCAGGCGCCTTCACCGACAGCGAGGCCGATGCCTTTGATGTGCTGGTGGTGGACGAAGCACACCGCCTCAACGAGAAATCCGGCCTGTACGGCAACCTGGGCGAAAACCAGGTGAAGGAAACCATCCACGCATCACGCTGCACCGTGTTCTTCGTGGACGACGACCAGCGCGTGACCCTGGCCGACATCGGCCACAGCGACGAGCTGCGCAAATGGGCCCGGCAACTGGGCGCCGAGGTGACCGAGTTGGCGCTGGCCTCGCAGTTCCGCTGCAGCGGCAGCGATGGTTACCTGGCCTGGCTGGACGATGTGCTGGGCATCCGCCCCACGGCCAACACCGAGCTGCAAGGCCTGGGTTATGACTTCCAGGTGCTGGACAGCCCCACCGCGCTGCATGCACTGATCGAACAGAAGAACCGCGAGGCCAACAAGGCCCGCGTGGTGGCCGGCTACTGCTGGGGCTGGCCCAGCAAGACCGACCCGCAAGCCTTCGACATCGAGCTGCCCGAACACGGCTACCGCCGCCAATGGAACCTGACGCAAGACGGCAGCCTGTGGATCATGGCCGATGAATCGGTGCAGCAAGTGGGCTGCATCCACACCTGCCAGGGCCTGGAGGTGGACCACGTGGGTGTGATCATCGGGCCCGACCTGATCTACCGCGATGGCCGCGTGATGACCGACCCCAAGGCGCGGGCCCGATCGGACAAGAGCATCCGCGGCCTGAAGGCGATGATGAAGCGCGACCCTGAAGCCGCCACCGCGCTGGCCGACCGCATCATCAAGAACACTTACCGCACGTTGATGACGCGGGGCATGAAGGGCTGCTACGTGTACTGCTGCGATGCGGCGCTGGCGGATTACCTGAGATCACGGCTGGCGATGGGGGCGGCCTTGCTGCCTGAGGGCTTGCCACTGCCGGTGGCCAAGGTGCTGCCCCTGCGACGTGTGAGTGAGCAGGAGCGCGCCGAAGGCGTGCACGCCGTGCCGGTGGTGGACTTGAAGTTTGCGGCCGGGCACTTCTCAAGCCCGCAGGTGCTGGACGAAGGCGCAACCGACTGGGTGGCGCTGCCCGATTGGGTGGCACCGCAACCCGGCCTGTTCGTGGCCCAGGTGGTGGGCGAATCCATGAACCGCCGCATCCCCAACGGGGCGTGGTGCCTGTTCAGGGCCAACCCACCAGGCACGCGCAACGGGAAGATCGTGGTGGTGCAGCACCGCAGCATCAGCGACCCGGAGACGGGCGGGAGCTATACGGTGAAGCGGTATCGGAGTGAGAAGGTGGGGGATGAGGATGGCGGGTGGCGGCACACGCGGGTGGTGTTGGAGCCGGAGACGGATCGGGAGGGGTTGTCTCCGCTCGTGATAGAAACGTCTGACGAGGAAGTACCATGTACGGTTACAGCTGAAATGCTAATTGTTCTTTGACCGACTCACGTATCAATTCAGCTTTAATTACTAGGCGGGACTATGAAAAAGACTTTTATCTACACAGGAATTTCGTTTAAGCAGAATAAAAAGGCTCCCGAGCTCTTTGCCTTCGTAGCTCCTGCTGAGGACTTGGTGGATTTTTGTGGAGTGGCCAGAAAGTCTGAAAAGATTCTTACAAATTATCAACGGGCACTTGATGAAGACCGGGTGCTTACAGAAGTTACCCCGTTCTTTAGGATTGCGGAGAACTGCACCCCGACGGCAGTCGTTATAAGCCTTCATGAAACTCCGCTTGCCGAACTTAAATTCGAGGATCTCGGCGGTGGGGGCGATGGTTTGAATCTTAAAAAACTGGTTTTGACGTTAACTGACCCAAAATCTCTGACGGATGACGAAGTTATAGAAGAGGCTAAAAAGCTTCTTGACGCTCGTCTCGCAACGGAGACGACGCCAACTTTGCCTGAGACACCTGCGGACGCATCACAGAATTCCTCTATTGAAGATCAGGAAGAAGACGAGGCGCCCGAAGACGAGACCGACTCTGAAATTGAAGAATCCTCTGATCAAACAGAGGAAGTAGAAATCGGCACCAGCATGTTGCGCGATTTGCGAAGTCAATTGGACGATCAATCCCAGGCGAAACTGATTGTTGAAACGTTAAGGGATATGCTGAAACCAGCACTGATTATTGACGGGCAACATCGGACCTTCGGGGCGGCGAAATTGGAGGAAAAACTCCCGTTGTTGGTTTGCTCTTTGGTTAAGCCAGACTGGAAGGAGCAAGTATTCCAGTTCACCGTAATCAACGACAAGGCGCAAGGGATACCGAAGCCTTTTATTACCTCGCTCGCCGGAATGTCGCTCACCTCAAATGAGCTAAATGAACTTCAGACGCGGCTTTCCCAAGCCGGTGTGCAGCTTTGGGAAGTGGAGGTAATGCAGAGGCTCGGATATGATCCGCGTTCACCCTATTTCAATAGAATTGAATTTAAAACTACTGGGTCCGGTACTTCCGGGCTCGGGTATCAGACAATGAAACAGTTAGGTCGCGCATGGTTCGAACCAAAAGCGCCAGGTTTGGTCGCGGTTTACCGTGCGTTGTATGAGGGGGAGAAAAAGTCTAGTAAAAAATCATTGGTTTCGCAATGGCAGAAATCAGAGGACTGGTTTAAATACTTTTGTATCTTTTGGGATCAAATAAAAGAAAAATATGGTACCTCGCCGCTTTGGGAGACGCACTCATCGCTTATGACCGCAGTGGTTCTATTGCAGTTGCAGCAATCCTTTCTTCGCGGACTAGGCAACCTTGTAAGTCTTACGATCGAAAAAATCGAAGAACCGGATCCAGAAAAACGCGCGCTTTTAGTGGAGCAGCAGTTTAGAGACATCGCCAAGCAGTGGACGAGTCGGTTCACTCAGAAGCATTTCCCAGAGCAGTGGGGCCTCAAATCCCTCAACCACAAAGATGGTAAATCGAAATTGCTCGATTATTTCGATAAGGTCGCATTAGGAGCAAGCGTGAAAAATCACGCAATCCTTACTGGGAAGTAGGAGGCTGTGTGGAGGATTTAATTTATTCTGTCTTGGCACATAATCCGGACAACCGGGGTGTCGATCGGCAGAAATTAGAAAATTCTGGGTTGCGGGCTGAAAAGGACACCACCGGAGTGATGAACTTGGCGGTGCATCTTCTTAGTAATATTGCGAAATGCAGTGAGGAGAAGATCGCACGTGAGTTGGCGGAGAAGTTCTCATATCGTCTTCTCTTTCTGTTGTTGCCAGAGGAGTGCCTGTTCGGGGCGCCTGAACGTGATAAGCCGCTAATATCCGCACATCTTGAATCGATGGGCATTCCGCCTCGTCCGGACATTGTCAGCGCAGTGAAGTTTTTAATCGACAACTTCAGAAGTAAGACCAGAAGCGAGCAGAAGAAAACAACGATTACGGATGTGTATGTAAAATATCCAAAAATATACACGGAGATTCTTGGTCGGCAATGTGGTAGATGCGCAGTGTGCGGTTCTTCGCTAATATATGGCGTCAATATGCAGTTGGACCACGTTCTACCATGGCACTTGGGAGATGACCCGTCCGACGGTAGCAACTGGCAATTTCTTTGCGAGGTTTGCAATAGAGGCAAAGGAATGCTGCCCCACTACTCCTTAGCAGCACTTCAGTCCAATTGGATAAAACCGGGGTTATCTCATACCCTTGGTGAGGATGTGCGATACGCCGCATTGAAGCGGGATGGAGTTTGCGCTCTCACAGGTAAAGGCCCGACGCAAGTGGAGTTGGAAGTGGTAAAGAAATTCGAAACAGGTTGCTGGGTATTAGACAACGTGCGTGCCATTGAGAAGCGCCTCGCTAATTCAGCGATGTAGTTTTTTTAGCTCTTTCTTGAGCGCGCGGACCAAAAAATTGGCGAGCAGATCAATGTCGGCCGGCGTATTTTGAATGCCATTCCAAGGTCGTTGCTCACCTTCACCAAAGTTCCAATATCCTGAAGTCCACGCCGTATGTCTCTTAAGTAGCTCCAACCCAAAGATAAAATCCTTCTTTAGTGTTGCGCCCTGACTAGAATATAATTGTTCCATCACGAATCCCATTGCCACGAGGCCGGCTCCGTGCCGCAACCTCGATGTTTTAGGATTTAGTCCGTTCCATTCCGCGCTGAAGACAAATTTAACTGCATCGAAAAATTCATTGATTAGATTTACGGATCGCTCTTCGTAGTCATCGAACTTAATGAATTCGCGAATAGCGCCGTCAGATGCCGAATTCATGACGATTTTTTGCATCGCCATATCGCTCAAAACCCCTTTGGGGTTGGTGTGTTGTTTTATTTCGCCGTACAGCGCTCCGCCGCGTTTGAAATTCAGGCGATCTACTATGCGAGCGGAAAATTTTCGAGAACTGAACCGTTCGGGAAGGCCCTCGACGGTGGGCAATAATTCATAAATTAGCGTTTTCGGCAGCGGGCGCGTGTTATTGATCAGTACGAATTGCTGTCGCAACTCGTTATAGTCCTTGCACACCAAAGCAGAAACAAACACCTGGAATCCCGGTTTGTTGATCCCTGCTAGGGCGGTCAGTCGCTGCTGACCATCCACCACGAAGCCAGGCTTACTGTGCTTCGTGTTGATTTCAACATCAACAACTCCTTGACCCGCATCTTTGACTTTGACCCCGTCAATGAAGGCGACGATGACGGCGTTGGGAAGCAATGCGTCCTCCCGCGAAAGGTAGTCCCGAATCTCCTTGATATGGGCGGCCACTTGATGGCGCTGGAATCCCTTCAGGTCGCCTTCATCGTTGCGCCCCACACGTTCAATCTCGGAGAAGCCAAGAACCTGCTCGGGCGTTGCCGCAAAAGAAAAGACTTCATGCCCGTCAGCTTGCTTTGCGCGGATGGCCTTGAAACGAAAAATGGTCACCGAGCGTTCTCCAGGGTGTTCTGTAAGTGGTGGTGGTACACGCCAAGGTTGTGGAACCCGCGGCGCTTATTGCGGTTGCTGGCCCGGAAGATGATCACTTCCACTCCCGCCTTACGGCAGATGTCGCATCCACATTGCTGCCAAGGCTTGTCTTCAAGCGTTCGGCGCACCAGTGCAGATTGCTTGGCCAGCTCTTTTCAATCGTCTCCTTGGGCTTGTTCTCACCCAAGTTCAAAAACGCCTGGTAGTCCGTCAACGCACCCATGGCCTCTTCCAGGCCCATCGTGCCTTTGTCGTACGACCGCATGGCGTTCAGCGCCTTTGACTCACGCCGCTGCAAGTCTTCTGCACTGAAGATGCCCCGCTTGATGCCTTGCATCAGCCTTGCGTTCTCAATGGCCTGAGGGATGCGCACGGCGGCGTAGTAGTCAATGCCGCCGCCTGGGCGCTCCAGGTAATAGTTGGCCTTGGCGTCTTTGAAGGCCCGAATCAACGGAGACGTAGAGTCAAAGCTGGTGATCCCGTAGTTCGTGAACTCATGGATCTTGTCTGCCTTGGCAAACCCAAGCAGGTGGATGTTCGTTTCCGGCTTGATGGCGCCGCGCAAGGCTTGGAGCACTTGGTGAATGATCGGCACGGTCAATGGCACCAAGCCCCCAATGGCCAGGTACCGATAGCCCATCTTCTCAAGTTGGACCGCGGCTGCGGCCATGCTCTGAGGTGACCAGCCTTGCACGGCCCCCATCGGTTCGAACGGCCAATCCTCGGCTTCAACGAGGCGCATGAACTCCAGTGCATTCGTCAGCGTGATGTCATACCTCGCCAATGTCTCCTTCGGCATGGCGGAGGCCGGCGGATTGTTCACATCACAGTCAAAGATGATGTGGTCAGGCGAAACGCCATGGGTGAAACCGGCCTCTGTATAGAACTCAACCACCTCGGCCGGTGCATAAGCCGGCTTTGGGTGCTCCACGTACGCGAAGGCGCCGCAGTCACCCATCAACATGGCGTCCTTGAACTTGGGGCCACCATAACGAAGGAACTTGCGGGCACCATCCCGCAGCATCCGTTGCTCTTCTGCGGTCGAATAGCGCACCTTGGATGTTGAGACGCCTTCAGCTTGGCGAATGGCGCTCATGGACACAAGCAGCCCGTCATACGGTGCCGGCTCCATCATTTCGTGCGCGTAGCAGTCGTCCCAATAGCGCTTGCGCCCGGGCGCGTTGCGATCGTTCAGGAAGTCGTACTCAGGATCAACATAGTCCTGCGTGTCGGAATAGAGGAACTTCATTTCTTGACTGGGCTTGCATAGGCCCGCACCAGGGCATCTTGCAGCTTCTTGATGTCACGGGTGACGTTCTGAACTTCGTTCCAGGCCAGACCCAACGCTTCCCAATGGCCCTTGGTCCACCGGCAATGAGGCGCCACCCGGTCCAGTTCGCGTCTGATGGCCTTGATATCGGGGTTCACGTCAGACAAGCGGGCATAGATGCGGTCCATCAGTACACCCATGGCAATGATCCCGGCCGAGTGCATCAGCCTGCTGTGCCGAGGGTCCTTCCCCCAAGCGTCAGGGAATGTGAGCTTCACCGCTGTCCAGAAGGTTTGCAGCACGCCGTACATGGCTTCTACATCATTGCCTTCCTTGCCTGAAGCCTTGTAGGCCGCCAGTGCTCCCAAGGGGTTGTTCATGCTGCTGCGGATCATTGTGATCACGGCCGTGTCAGTGATCACGGCCCCAGCCTTGGCCTTGTCTGAGGTGCGTTTGATCAAGCCATGGAATGGCGAGTTGGGGTCGCGGTTCAGCAGATTGCAAATCTCGGAGGGAACCTTGCGGCTGCTCAGTTCCCGCGGCAGAAGAATGCCCCGTGTTTCGGGCAGCAATTCATTGATCAAACGCGTAGGCAGAGGCTTTGCCTTATTGACCAAGATGAACTGCTCGCGCTGGACCTCCAAGCTGTCTGAGACGAAGGCCACGACAGGCACAGGTATGGATTTGTTGTTGGCCTGTGCCAGTGCCAATGACCGTTGCTGGCCATCTACGATCCAGGCAACGCGTGCGCCCTCTTCAAACACCGGGATCTGCAAAGTGCCGGAGACAGAAATGCCGTCATCGCCAGCCTGCTTGGGCCCGCGACTGGCCGTGAACTTCACCTCGGGCGACATGGCCAGAGTGATGGCATTGGGAAACAGCACGGGGCCTTGATTCAAGTAATCCACGATGCCTTTGACATGGGTCTTGATCTCGGGTCGTTGGAAGCCTTTCAAGGTGTCGTCTTCATCCCGCTCAACACGCGAGATGTCTGCAATGCGAACGATGTCGGAGCCCTTGATAAAGAAGGAGTAGACATCGAGCTTGTCGCCTTGCGTGGTTCTCAGGGCGCGTACTACAACGGGCTTCTTCGATACAGCCATGCTTCACCTCAGGATGGATCTATCTGAGCTTTGGCTTCACGCCAAAGGCTGGCAAACCTCGACTGCTCGCAAGAGACGAGGGCGTCGTCCCTCAAAAAGCGGAGCAAGGGGGCCTGATACCCGCCATGCTGGCTCCAGTTCTTCTTTAGCAGGCGGATTATCTCGTCATCACTGCAACGAGTGCGTTCTGGTAAGGCTGGCTTACGCAAGCGGGCAAGCGCTTTGTTGACCGCGCCATTGGCCGCCTCCAAGCTGAAAGCCTGAGCACCGAGTTCTTGAACGAAGTGCCGCATGGCGCGCTGAGGGAAATCTGCACGCGTCCCGGCATAGCGGGTGTGTCCCTCAAGCCGTTCGTCATAAGGCATGCACACCTCTTGCAGTTTCGCTGGAAGCAGCGACAAACTAGACGAACTCGTAAAGATGCGGACTTTGGCAAGTTGTTGCCTTGATAGCTGATCGAGATCGTCTGCCACCATTGCCAAATAGGTGGAGGGAAGTGCCAAGAGCGTTGTCGTGGCGGCGTCTCCGCTGATCAACTCATGCAGGCTCTGTGATTGGGGCAGCCGCTGGGTCAGCGTGTGCCACCAAATCGCGGGGGTCGCACCTTCCCGCGTCAACAGTGAGCGGATGGAGCCCGTGCCGTTGGAGATGGTCAAGTTGTAATGGGGAACCTGCGCGTTGCCATGGACGAGCCCCAACCCTGCCGACACCACATGCAGTTGCCCTTGAAGCAGCGCGGTAACCGCCTTTGCATCGCTGAAAGACCGGCCTTGATAGAGGTCGACGGCAGCGACGCGATGTTTGGCCTCAAGAACTTTGTTCGCCCACTTGCTGGCCGCTGCATCTACAGAAAGCTTTAAGTCTTTAGCTGAAAGAGAAACTGCCAGCCCTTGCTTGAGCTTTCTGCTCGTGCAATTCGTGATGACTCGGCAGTTTGTTGGCAAAACTGACATAGGTAGGCGCACGAAAGGCTGCAGTTTTTCGGGCAAAGCTCAACATTCTAAGAGCAGTTTCAGAGGATACACTGTGCTTGGCCATCCCCTCTCAGCAGGAACCCCGTTCAAGCCATGTCCGACCTGACTTTGTTCACCGCATTGGCCACGTTCGAGGCCGCTCGGCAGGTTGAGATCCTCCCGCCGAATCACCCGGCGCGCCGATTGCATGGCCACAGTTTTGCCGCACGAATTCGCGCCAGCCTGCCCGAAGGTTGGGCTCCGTGGCCGGGGGCGGAGGTCAGCGCACTGAAAGAGTGCTTGAGTGCATCCACTGCACTTCTGGACTACCGTTCGTTGAACGAAGTGCTGCCTGTGCCCACAGATGAAAACCTGGCCCGCTGGCTCCGGGACCGCCTCCAGGCTGCCGTGCCTGGCCTGGAGCAGGTCGGTATCCAATCAACGGTGGACCAAGGTGTGGACTTGGATGCCCAAGACCACGCGCACATTTGGCGCAGGTATCGTTTCCAGTCCGCACACAAGCTGCCTAACGTACCCTTTGGGCACAAATGCGGCCGCTTGCACGGTCATGGCTTTGAAGTCATCTTGCATGCCAACCAAGATGCAGGTGGTCGGGATCTAACCATCGATTTTGATCATCTCGATGAGATCTGGGCGCCCTTCCATTACCAACTGCATCACAAGTACCTCAACGCCATCGAAGGGCTTGAGAACCCCACAAGCGAAGTGATCGCTGCGTGGCTGTGGCAACGCTTGAAACCTGTGCCGCCTGAGTTGTCTTGGGTCACCGTATACGAAACCGGCTCCTGCGGTGCCAACTTCAACGGCAAGGCTTACCGCATCTGGAAAGAGTTGACGCTGGACAGCGCTTTGTTCTTGCGTAATGCCCCAACTGAAAACCCGTGTCACATATCCATGGCCACACGTACACACTTCGCTTGCACCTCTCCGCCCCGCTCGATGAAGTGATGGGATGGACCGTGGATTTCGGTGATGTGAAGGAACACTTCAACCCGATCTTCAAAGCGCTGGACCATCATCCCTTGCATGAACTGCCTGGCCTGGATGACTGCGACGCCGCATCGCTGGCCCAATGGGTACTGAACGAGGGCCGGCGCAGCTTGCCGCAACTGGACCGCGTGGACATGTACGAAACACGGGGTTGCGGGGCCATTGCCATGTGCGATCAAGAAGGGCCCGCGCTGCCCATCTGAATGGAGAACGCCGCGATGACGACCTCTGCCTTGGTTCTGTTTTCAGGTGGACAGGATTCGGCCACCTGCCTTGCATGGGCGCTCAACCGCTTTGATAGGGTCGAAACCATTGGTTTTGACTACGGGCAGCGGCACAAAGTGGAGTTGGAATGCCGCCGAGACTTTCTTGCGCAAGTTGACGCAGGCCTTCCCTAGTTGGGCGGCGAAGTTGGGGGAGGACCATATGTTGGACCTTCGCTTGCTGGGCGGCGTCAGCGATACCGCCTTGACGGCTGAGAAGAAGATCGAGTTCGAGGCTTCTGGCCTACCCAATACCTTTGTGCCAGGGCGCAACTTGATGTTCTTCACCTTTGCTGCGGCCGTGGCCTATCGGCGCGGGCATAAGGTGCTGGTGGGCGGCATGTGTGAAACCGATTACTCAGGCTATCCGGATTGCCGCGATGACACCCTCAAATCGCTCCAGGTGACGTTGAACCTTGGCTTGGCGTCGCGCATGGTGATTGAGACGCCGCTGATGTGGATCGACAAGGCTCAGACGTGGTCATTGGCAGAGCAGCTTGGTGGTGAGCGCTTGGTTGAGTTGGTGCGCGAGGCGACGCACACCTGCTACGTTGGCGACCGAACGCATCAGCATGCTTGGGGGTATGGGTGTGGGGCGTGTCCGGCTTGTGAGTTAAGACGGACTGGATACGAGCGCTTTGTCAAAGAGGCAGCCGTATAAGGAAAGGGCGGCAGCCCTCTAGCTTTTTCAGAGGGAGCCAGCTTTCTAAGAGAGCCTTCGCCACCTGACGCTTGAGGGCTAACGGTGCTCGATGGAACGCCACCAGCATTGAAGCCAATTTTTCATCGTCGCAGTACAGGTAGGCGACCGGCACATTGAGGACTTCTGCCATTCGCTGCGACATAAGGTAGTCCGGTTGGTGAACCCCCTGTTCATATCGGTTCACCCGCGGGCTGGCAACGAACTCGTCCAACCCGGACGCAATGCCGAGTTGCTTTCGACTGAGCCCCGCTGCTAGTCGCGCCTCTTTCAAGCGCTTGCTCCACACCGGCCCCGTTGAATCCATGTCGCCCCTTCTTCATAAGGGCTACGAGATTCGCAGTTTCGTGCTAGGCTAGATACTACGAATTACGTAGTGTATCGACGACTCATCAGGGGATCCCATGAACGACATCCGATGTGCTGTTGCGCCGACCATGCTGCCCTCGCTCACGGAGCAAATGAACAGTTTGGCCTCAGGCTTGCGAGCGGAACTTCATCTGCTTCGACTTACTGCCTACGCCACCGATGCAATGCGAGTCATGAACCGGCTGGAGGTACATGCCAACCTGGATCCTGACTTCGATCAGCAGATTCGACGTGCTTGTCCTGACTGGCGTAACCCAGGTGCTACGCAAGACCCTTCGGATCTCGTCACAGAAGTGCTTGCGCATCTTTCGTCGGGCTTGCAAAGGTTGACGCAGGATCTGGAAGACACGCTTGCCAGGTTCGCCCCTCCGTCGCGGTTGGCTTCGGGGGATGGTGATGGTGAGAAGGAAGGGAGCGAGTTTCGGTGAAGGGGCCATCATGTGAAAATGCCCCATCGCAATCTGCGAACTACAAAATGAACATCAGGAAGATCCTTGCAAACACAGGGCTGCTGGTCTTGCTGGCCTCATGCTCAAGCATCGCCACAGTCAGCTCTGCTGACACCGGCCCGGGGCTCTGGCTTGTCCCGGTCAACCACACGGATCGGTATGCGCCGCACATCTTTGTGGAAGACGCCTGGGCGGGCAATGTGGGCCCTCAAGGTGGTGGTGGCGGGGCCGTCTGCTGCATAGCCGGAAGGAAGGACTGGTCCAAACCTGCATTGGTCAAGTGGCGCTGGGGGGCAGAGGAAGATCGCGTCACCAAGGCCATCACATTCAGTGGCGAAGATCATTTCGCCACGGTCTCGTTCCCCGGTGCACCCAACCGCGTAAACAAGTCCATCAAGGACAAGTGGTCCCCCGAGGACTACATGGCCGACGAGGCTTACCTCTGTGTGATCTTCCGCTCGGTCGACAAGGTGGAGTTTGCGTATTCGTCCAACCGAGGCGGCTGCCGCCAAAAATAAACACAGGGAAAGACATGAGCCTCCAACAGGCCGGAGCCCCGGTCACGGACGAACAACTTGAAAGCGCCCGTCGCCAGGGTGCCATGGTCAGAACCAACGAGCAGTGGGCTTGGTGCACCGCTGGTGTTTCGGCGAAAGAGCGCATCAAGTGCAGGTTGCACCCGAAGCTATCGTTCTTCTTCGATGGCACTGGCAACAACCTTTGGCAGGAGCTGCGCAAGCCTGTGGATGAACGGGCACTGTCCAACGTGGCCAAGCTATACCAGGCGGCGGTCAACGACAAGGACGGCGAGGAGGCCGTCCCGACATACATCCCAGGCGTCGGCACCCCCTACCGTTACCCTTACAGCAACATCTCCCCCAACGAAGACAAGGGCGGCGTCATGGGGCTGGGCTTCGGGGCCGGTGGGGACATGCGCCTGGAGGCCGCCTTGTTCGAGTTCCGCCGCCTGCTGGAATCCGAATGGAGCAGCGGGGCCCTTCGCCACATGCAGTGGGTCACCTTGTCGGTGTTCGGTTTTTCTCGCGGTGCCACCTTGGCGCGGGCTTTCGTTCGTCGGCTCATTGCCGAACATTGCGAGCGCACGGCAGACGGCCTGATGTGGAAGGCCTCGCGTGGTGAGCGGGTTCGCCTGCGCATCGTGTTCATGGGCCTTTTTGATACCGTGGCATCCGTGGGCGGCCCTGGCCTGCACGTGGGATGGGGTTCAGAGCTGGCGATTCCCCAGGAAGTGGAGCGTTGCGTGCATTTCGTGTCCGCGCATGAGGTGCGGCAGGCCTTCCCACTGGATTCCGTGCGCGTCGGCAAGTCCTACCCCGGCAACTGCGAAGAGGTGGTGTATCCAGGCGTCCACTCCGATGTCGGCGGCGGCTACTTTGAAGGCTTTCAGGGCCGCAGCAATCAGCTCTCGCGCATCCCGCTTCGGCACATGTACGCCGAGGCGCTCAAGAGCGGCGCCATGCTGCAACGGCTTCAGGATCTCCAGCCGGAAGACCGGGCGGAAATGATGCTGCCGAACGATGCGCCTCTGGGCGCCAAATACAGCGCCTACATGGATGCGTTGCCGAAGTCGGGCGGCTCGCTTGAAAGCCTCATCCAGGCGCACCGGATCGTTCAGTTCCAGTTGCGCAGCGCCATCACCCGTGCACGGCAAGATACGCGGGTGCTGGGCGCCTTGTACCGCGAGGTTGATCCGGCCATGTGTGAGGCCGTGCCCGCCCAAAACCATCACAAGACGTGCTCGCCCAAAGCCTGGCGGTATGACCTGCCGCGCAAGCCCGATGAACAGGCCAGGCAGCTGCTGGCAGAGCATCGTCGGCTGGTCAGGCAGATCCCGGTCATCCGTGAACCGGTGGAGCGCCAAGGCGATCTGGAGTTCGCCAGGCCGAGAACGGCGTACGAAGAACTCATCATCAAGGCGTGGGATTCAACAGCCGCACAACCGGAACCGCTTGAAATCTTCCTTGCGGAACACATTCACGAATCGGTGGCCCATTTCACCGACTGGCCTTGCGCCCTGCATGAACAGCGCGGCATCTTCTGTGACCAGGATCGGTATCTGGCGAACATCCCTCGATACGCAGCCACCGTGGTGACATGAGGAGCGGGCCAGATGCCATGTCCCGGCGGTTAGGCCCCACACGATCCTCGCACCAGCCAAGTAGTTTGTAGCTTCAACGGTGCAAGCTACCTTGCAACTTGGCGAGCGCGTTTCCGGTTGATACGATGCCCCAAAAAACAAAATGGGAGCACTCGTGATACCCGGCTTCAACCACAGCCATGTTCTGCCGCCGTTCGTGGGCGAATCCCCAACCTCACCGGCCCAGCAGTCACCATATGAAATCAGCGCGACCGAGCTGACGCATCGTTTCGGTACAAGCCCGGCTCGGCAGTCGCTGCTGACCGGTCTGTTCAGGTATCGACAAGAGCTCAGGACGCTCGGTTTCACCGATGGATTTCAATGGCTAGACGGCAGCTTTGTGGAAGACGTCGAATCGGCATTCCGCCGGGCGCCGGGGGACATTGATTTGGTCACCTTTGCGAGAACTCCCGAAGGCTGGTCGCGGCAGCAAGTCGAAGCACTCATCTTGCAACGGCCAGATCTTTTCAATTCCAGATTGGCGCGCGCTGAGTACGGGTGTGATGGCTACTTTTTGCGGTTGGATGGCGCACCTGAACGCCTGGTGCGCAGAACCGCGTACTATTTGAGCCTGTTTTCGCATCGCCGCTCCGACAATGTCTGGAAAGGCCTGCTCCACTTGCCCTTGCAGTCGGATGACGAGCTTGCCTTGGCTCGGTTGACCACCACGTCCGTAGGAGAATTTCATGCTGCCGCAGCTTGAACGTGAGTTCCTGCAGGCCGATCTGGCGCAGGTTCGCGCTTTGCTGCGCGACACGCCGCGTGACGAGGATCCCATTGAGTACCTTCAGTTCACGCAACGTGCGCAAGAGCTGGAAGCCCGGCTGGATGCCTTGCAAGCCACTGTTCCGCATGCCCCGGCGGCCCTTGCTCTTTTCTTTGGTGGAAAGCCAGTTGTGGGCAGCCATGGCATCAAGGCGGCCTTTGGGACGAAGGCTGTTCATTACTTTCAGAAACTGGTGAGCCAGCGCTTCGCCGCAGATGAACAAGGGCCCTTGTCCCGCAAGGGGCGGGTGCCCATGACCGAAGAAACGCAACTGCTGGTGACGGATGTGGTGCGCGGCTCGTTTGGCTTTGTGCTGCAGGCCAGCTCGGAATCGGTCGATGCCCAAACTTCCTTGAGTGATGTCTTGGACGAAGTGACGGAAACCTTGTCTCACCTTGCCAGTGCGGATGCAGCGCTTTCCGATGAAGCCTCGGCAGCCTTCGATAACCGCCAGCTTGGCACCCTGAAGGAATTCTTCAAGCTGATGGACGATGAAGAAGCCAGTTTGCGCTTGGTAGAAGGCCAGCGGGATATCGAATTGGATCGGGCCGCGATCGAGCGAGCGCGCCATCGTGTGGAGGCCTTGTCCATCGATGACCGCACAGAAGAGATTGCAGGCCAACTTGTTGGATGGACGCAGTTTGCCCGTCGTTTCGAACTGTTGCGCCACGACGGCATGGAACTGGTTGCAGGCGAGGTAGCGAAGAGCGTGATGGCGCCAGCGGTTCAGGAGGGATGGAACCCCTTGAACAAGCATTTCATTGCGCGCTGCAAGGTGCGCGAGGTTCGCACCAGAGGACGTCATCCGCGGTTGCGGTATGCGATCGTGGGGTTGGATGAAATTCCGGCGCCGCAGGGTTGGGAAGCCCACAGACAGACCGGGATCGAGGGCTAGTTGCTCACCGCCGGCACCAACGGCCCCACAAAATCCTCCACCACCGCCCGGTTCACCCGCGCCAGCTCACCCAACCCCGTCGCAATGGGGCAGGCAACACGCCCTTGCGCCACCGCATCCCAGAACTGCAAGGCCGCCCGGCTTGCCTTCAACCACACATCCGGCTTGGCGCCGATGCTGCCCAGCCTTGGCGTGATGGGTGTCAGGTCAGGGTCCACGCCGCCGCCGATGGGTGCATAGCGCATGGGCAGGATGTCGTAGGCGGGCGCCACGCGGGCGTACTCGCCGTCATCGTCGAGCAGCACGGAGATGTTTTCGAAATGGCGATCGGTGTTGCCGATGAGTTCGCTGAAGGCGGCCATCACGTGGATGTGCAGGGCGTGGTCGCGTCTCAGGTACTTGGCGGCCAGGCAGCGGGCGGCGAAGTCTGACCATGTGTCGCGTGCACCGAAGAACTCGTCGTCGATGGCGCCCGCCGACAGCATGCCGACGCGGCCGTGCGCCCCGATCCGGTCGAAGCGCTGCACTTCAAGGAAGACGTGCTCGTCGGTGTGGCAGATGCGCGTGTGGGAGGCGGGCACCCCGATGTCCTGCAGGCATTGCAGCGCTAGGTGCTCCAGCGGCAGCAGATCGGCCATGCGGGTGCCGCGCTTGGCGAACTTCACGATCACATGCCCGAGCTCTTCAGACAAGCTCAGGAACTTGGGCTGTTCGCCGCCGGCGCTGGAACCATGTGGCGCGTCCTTGAGCTGGTTGGCCATCACCGTGTAGTGCGCCAGCTTGTCGCCTTCGGGCGTGGGCGCGGCCTTGCGCAAGGCCATCTCGCGCTGGAGTGAGGCATCGCCGTAGATGAGGTTGCCGGGCAGGTTCAGGCTGCGTGTGAACAGCCAGGTGATGCGGTGGTCGTCGTTCCAATCGCGCAGGCTTTCAGGGACATGGGCGTCGGCAGCAGCCATGTCGCGGGCGGCTTGCCGGCCCAGGAAACCGGAGGGCGCGGCGAAGGCCATGTAGGGCGGCAGGCCTTCGTAGAACGAGGTTCTGGCGTCGGCCTGTTCCAGCGTGCCGCCGCCTCGCAGGAAGCAGACTTCACCAAAAGGCTGGAGGTGACCGGTCTGGGAGACGCGGTAAATCGTCTGCCGGGGGTTCAGGCCGCCGGGCAGCGGGCGCAGGGCGCCGTAGTAAGGTGTGCGCTGGCCCTTGAGGCGAAACAGGGTGACCAGATCGGCCGCTTCGTGAATTGTTCGAGACAGCGTAGGTTGGCTGATGCTCAGCGCTTCTGTCAGTGCCTTTGCGGTGCGCGGGCCGTCCTTAAGCTGTTGAATCAGCTCATTTATTTGGACAAAGCGAGAAGTGCCGCGGGAACCGGGTGGCATGCTGTGAATTAATTTGTGAATAGTTCACAGCATCATACGAGGTGAGCGTTTGTGTTGCACGCATGGGGAACGAGATGACGCGATTTCTGCATGAAGGCGCCTTTTTTGCATCATCTGCGGTGACGGCTATCACGCGATGACCTCGTCAATATGTACTTGCGGGTGCGTGAGATCTTTGCCATGGCCGCCGATGACGCCCCGTCGCTGAATGAGACCACCCGCTTCTTTCAGGTCATCCAGAAGCTGCGCCAACCATCGATCCACCCCTGCCCAACAACCTCCGCCGCGTCTTCTCGATGTTGCTGCGCAAGGCATACAACTCATCCGCATGCGCCAGCGGCACGGTGATCTGACTGGCCACGCGGTCCAGCTCATCCAGCTCATTGAGCAGCCCGGTCGTGTCGGCATCGCCTTCGTCCATGCGGGCTTCGACATCGCGCAGCCGCGCATACCAGCGGAACACGCGCTGGCGCACGCGGTAGGTGTAGAGCGGCGGCACCACGCGTGAGAGCGGCAGCAGCAGCACCAGCAGGCCGCCCAGCACCAGCCACATGCGCTCGAGCAGGTTGCTGGCCCAGAAGGGCAGATAGCGTTGGTAGAACGGTGGCGTGCCGTTGATGGCGCGGTCGCCTTCGGGGCTGACAGGCAGTTCGCTGGTGCGGGTGTTGGGGAAGTCGCGCGCGCCGTTGAACCAGCCGGCACCGCCATGGATCTGCTGGGCGGCCTGCGCGAACAGCTGGCGCAGTGCGGGGTGCGTGTCTTCGTGGGTGAGCAGCGCGGTGGTGGCGGCCAGCAGGCCGATGTCATCAGGGTGGCAGATCGCGAGCCAGGTCGACCATGCCGCGCGGCAGCGTCACCGTCTGCAGGAAGGGGAAGCGGCGGGTGAGCGCGTCGGCCTGGGGCAGCTCGGCCAGGGCGATGCCGGGCGCTTGCAGCAGACTTTGCACCACGGGGGATTCGGGCGCGGTGACCATCACCACGGCGTCGAGCTGGCCTGTACGCAAGAGCCTGGGTCGCCGCCTCCGGGGGCATCTTGCTGGCGATGATGTCTTGGACAGACATGCCGTTGGCTTCGAGCAAGCGCTGCATCAACTGTGGCACGCCGCTGCCGGGTTGCTCCACATTGACGCGCAGGCCCCGCAGTTGCGCCAGCGAGTTCAGGCTGGGCACGCGGATCAGATCGCCGGCTTCCATGGGCCCGGCCTGGCTGCGCTTGAGCGCCACCGGCCGGTAAAACACCCACAGCGGTTCATAGAACAGCGCGCCCAGCGACATGACGCCGTGCTCGGCATCGTCGCTCACATCCGCGCTGCTGCCCCCGCGCACGAAGGCCACATCGGCCTGGCCTTCGCGCAGGGCCTTCAGGTTGCCTGCCGGGCCATCGGTGCTCAGCAGTCGCACCTGGATGCCTTCGCGGGCCAGGGCGCGTGCATAGCGCTGGCCGAAGGCGGCATAGGCACTGTGGGCGGGCCCCGCCGCCAGGGTGACGCTCCGGGGCGGTTGCGGATCAAGCCACCAGTAGGCGGCGGCCAGCAGGCACACGGCCAGCAGCAGCACCGGGCCGGCCGAGGCCAGCATGTCGCGCAGTGTCAGCAGGGACAGGCGCACGGCGCGCCGGATGTGTCGGGTCATGAAGGGAGGTATGCGAGGAATGAGCGGCGGTAGGTGGGGCCATGCCGTTGAAATGGCCCGGCGAAACAGTTCAGGCCTTGGAAAACTATACTGGGTGTGCCGCGGTTGCCTTCATTGGGTTGTGCATCATATTAAAGAATGCTTTAATTTGAGTTGGAGTTATTAAAGCTGGCTTTCATTGATGCGCAAGACAGGGCACTACGTCACTTCCACGACTTTGGGCGAAACCGTCAAGGCTTTTGTCCCAGCCAAGCTCCCACCCTCTCGGCCTGCCCTGGACCCGGACGCCTGGATCGCAGGCAACGTGGATGCTGAAATCGCCCTGGCCCGGTTGTCTGGCATGGCGGGGCTTGTGCCTTCATTGGACTGGCTGGTTTACAGCGCCATCCGAAGGGAAGCACTGCTTACCTCGCAGATCGAAGGCACACAGGCAACCTTGATGGACCTGTTTGACGAAGAGGCGGGCTTGAGCGTGGGCAATGCGGACGATGTGGAAGAGGTCACCAACTATCTGCGTGCCTTCAAGTTCGTACGCGATCAGCTGCGCGCGCCGGATGGCCTGCCCGTGAGCGTTCGGTTGTTGTGCGAGGCGCATCGGATTCTCATGGATGGTGTGCGCGGTTCGGCCAAGGCGCCTGGCGAGTTGCGCCGTTCACAAAACTGGATTGGTGGCTTGCGGCCCGGCAAGGCCGTGTTCGTGCCACCGCCGCCTGAACAGGTGCCCGCCCTGTTGAGTGATCTTGAGCACTTCATCCACGATGCCACACCTGGTTTGCCTCCCTTGGTCAGGGTGGCCCTCGTGCATGCCCAGTTCGAAACCATCCATCCATTTCTGGACGGCAACGGGCGTATCGGCCGGCTGTTGATTGCTGCTTTGGTGGAACATTGGCAGCTGCTTCCGGAGCCCTTGATGTATCTCAGCGGATACCTCAAGCGACATCAGGCGGAGTACTACAGGCGCTTGTCAGCCATTCGCACCGAAGGTGATTGGGAGGGGTGGCTTGGATTCTTTCTGGAGGGTGTCATTGACGCGGCGCATTCGGCAGAGCGCAACATCGTTGCCCTGGCCAGCTTGATCAACACGGATCGTCGCCGCCTCCTGGCTGCGCCCAAAGCCAGCCCGATTGTCTATCGCCTGTTCGAGCGGCTGCCGCTCATGCCGCGGTTCACCATAGAAGGCATGCGCCAAGCTTTGCAGACGACCTTTCCGACGACGACGGCTGCCGTCAGCGTGCTGGAGGAATTGGGTGTTCTGGTCGAGACAACAGGTCAGAAGAAGAACCGGAACTACAGCTACAAGGCTTATATCGATTTGATGAGGGATTGAGTGAGTTCCACGGAGGCGGGCCTGCCATGGTTGCGCGGCGTTGGTTCACGAATGCACCTCCCACTGCCCCGCCAGTCCCTTGAGCTGCCCCAGAAACTCGCCCGCCAGCGGCGACAGCCGCTTGCCCTTGAGCCACAGCACCGACCAGGACGATGGCACCGGGAAGTGATCCACCTTCAGCACGGCCAGGCCTTCGAGCGCCGGGTTCTCGGCCAGCGCATGGCGCGACACCAGCCCCACGCCCATGCCCGCAGCCACCGATTGTTTGACGGCCTCGTTGCTGCCCAACTCCAGCCGCACGCGCGGGCTCAAGCCCAGCTGCTGGAAGTGCGCATCGCCCGCCATGCGGGTGCCCGAGCCGCGTTCGCGCAGGATGAAGGCCTCTTGCTGAAGCCGCGTGTGCCGCACCCGGGCCTTGCCGGCCAGTGGATGATCCAGCGCCGTGATGATGATCAGCGGGTTGCCCAGCAGCGGTTGGCGCTCGTGCGGCAGATCCTGCGGCGGCATGGAGAGGATGTAGAGGTCATCCAGGTTCTCGCGCATGCGCTGCACCACGCCGTCGCGGTTGAGCACCTGCAGTGACACATCCACCTGCGGGTGGCTGGCGCAGAAGCGGCCCAGCATGCGCGGGATGAAGTATTTGGCCGTGCTGGCCAGCGCCACGCGCAAGGTGCCGTGGCTCAGGCCCTTCAATGCGGCCACGCGCTGTTCCAGCGCCTCCCACTCGGCCACCATGGCGCGTGCGCTGTCGGCCACGGCATGGCCGGCCTGTGTGAGGTACAGGCGCTTGCCCACCTGCTCGTACAGCGGCAGGCCCACCGAATCGGCCAGCTCGCGCAGCTGCATGGACACCGTGGGCTGTGTGACGTGGCAGGCGCGCGCAGCACCGGTGATGGAGCCGGTATCGGCCAGGGCCAGCAGCAGCTTCAATTGGCGGAAGGTGGCATGCATCGATGAATATCTATGCTTGGCATCGAAAGAATCGATTTTCATCTAAAGCATGAAAAGCCTACGATGGCGACCATGAATACCTTGCTGGACCCCGCTCTTCTGTTTTTCGTGCTCGGCGTGACGGCCGGCCTGTTGCGCTCCAACCTGGAGATCCCCGCGCAGCTTTCGCGCTTTTTGTCCCTGTACCTGTTGATGGCGCTGGGCCTCAAAGGCGGCTTTGCGTTGGCGCACACCGGCTTGTCCAGCGACGTGGCCGCGGCCCTGGGCATCGCGGTGCTGATGGCCGTGGTGGTGCCCCTGCTCGATTGGCAATGGCTCAAGCGTGTGTTGCCGCCCTTCGATGCGCTGGGCGTGGCGGCCACGTATGGCAGCGTGAGTGCCGTGACCTTCGTGGTGGCCAACCATGTGCTGACATCGCAGGGCACACCCGCGGGCGGCTACATGGCCGCGGCCATGGCCTTGATGGAATCGCCGGCCTTGATGCTGGCCGTGGTGATGGCGCAGCGTGCGCGTCAGCAGGCCGTCGTGCCCATGGGAGGCGGCACGGCGGCCCTCACAGGCGGCGTCAGGCGCGGCCGGCCCTTCCACATCGTGGGGCCCCGTGCTGCGCGAGGCCCTGACCGATGGCGGCACCGTGCTGCTGCTGGGCGCTCTGTTGATTGGTGTGATCTCAGGCCCCGCAGGAGCTGAAGCCATGAAGCCGTTCACCGGCGATCTGTTCAAGGGGCTGCTGGCCTTCTTCCTGCTCGACATGGGCCTGCTCGCAGCCCGACAGTTGCCCAGCCTGCGCGGCATGCCCAAGGCCCTGTTTGCCTACGCCTTGCTGGCCCCGCTGGTGCATGCGGTGCTGGCGCTGACGCTCGCACGCATGGCCGGCATCAACCAGGCCGATGGCACGCTGCTGGCGGTGCTGGCGGCCAGCGCCTCCTACATCGCGGTGCCGGCCGTGTTGCGCCATGCGGTCCCTGAGGCGCGGCCGGCCCTGTATGTGGGCCTGTCGCTGGGCCTCACCTTTCCCTTCAACTTGCTCGTGGGCATCCCGCTGTATCAATGGATGGCTGCCCACATGCTGGGCTGACGACCAGGCTCAGCCGGACATCTTTATGAAGCGGCAGGCGGCCGGGTCCACCGGCGGGACGGCGTCGTACAGGCCTTTGATCCAGGCGTACACGGCTTGCAGGCGTTGCAGCTGCACGGGATCGCGCTGGGCGGATTCGCGGTAGACGAAGTAGTGGCTGACGGCCATGGGAATGGGATCGACCAGGGCCATCAGCCGGCCCGCCTGCAGCCATCCGTTGATGCCGGGCGTGAAGCCGATGGTCACCCCCAGGCCCTGCTCTGCGGCCTGCAGGCCGGCGAGGTCGGAATCCAGCATCAGGTCGCCCTTGCGCTGGATGCGCGGCACGTTCATCACGCCGGCGGCCAAATCCCAGTCGTCCTGGTCGCCCGAGGTGATGCGGGGGTGGATGAGCACATGGTGCCGCAGATCCGCCAGCGTCTCGATGGGCTGGCGCTTCAACAACTGGGGAGACGCCACCAGCGTGCCGTGGCACGGCGCCAGTGGCAGCCCCACGAGGCCGGGCCAGTTGCCCGGGCCCGTGCGCACCGCGGCGTCGATGCGTTCCACATCGAAATCGACCACCTCCATGCGCGAATCCAGCCGCAGATCGATGCCGGGAAAGGCTTCCTGGAAGGAGGCCAGCCCGGGCAGCACCAACTGGTGGGCCACCGACGGCATGCAACTGATGCGCAACACCGGACGGCTGAAGCGGCCGAGCATGTCCGCATGACCCTGGCGGTAAGCCCGCAAGGTGCGCGTGGCGACATCGAAAAACTGCTGGCCTGCTTCGGTCAGCTCGATGCGGCGGGTGAGCCGGTGAAAGAGCTGCACCTCCATCACCGATTCCAGTTGCTTGATCTGCTGGCTGACCGCCGAGGGGGTGAGGTTGAGCTCTTGCGCAGCCCGGCTCATGCTGCCGAGCCGGGCCGTGGCTTCGAAGACGGGAAGAAGCTGCAGAGGAGGGTGGACGACGGTGCATGGCGGCGGCGGAGGGTTAAGCGCTGCTTCATCATCCATCACATTTCCTCGTTTGTGCGCAAGGCGCGGGACGTCTATGGTCCGGAAAACACATTGCATCCACGCACAACCCAGGAGATTCCGCCATGGCCCACGCCCACGCCACCACCTTGCCCAACCCCGGCACACAGACGCAGGAGGCGCCACGCCTGCGCCGATTTGCCGATCTGCCAGGCCCCCGCCCCTGGCCGTTGCTGGGCAATGCACCCCAGGTGCGCATCGACCGCATCCATCAGGATGTGGAGCGCTGGGTGCACACCTACGGCACGATGTTCCGCTTCCAGTTGGGGCCCATGCAGATCATGGTGGTGGCCGATCAGGCTGATCACCAACGCCTTGCTTCGCGATCGCCCCGAAGGCATCCGCCGCCCCATCAAGGCCACCGAGATCCTCAACGAGATGGGCTTCAAATCCGGCGTCTTCAATGCCGAGGGCGAGGCCTGGCAGCGCCAGCGCCGCATGGTGATGGCCGGCTTTCTGCCCACGCAGGTGCGCGCTTATCACCCCACCCTGGTGAAGGTGGCCGAACGCCTGCGGAGTCGCTGGGTGCGCGCCGCCCGGGAAGGGCGCACATTGGACCTGCTGCCCGAGCTGATGCGCTACACGGTCGATGGCGTCTCAGGCCTGGCCTTCGGCAGCGATGTGAACACGCTGGAGTCGGAAGGCGATGTGATCCAGCATCACCTGGACAAGGTGTTCCCCGCCTGGTTCAAGCGCATCACCGCCCCGGTGCCCTACTGGCGTTTCATCAAGCTGCCGGTGGACCGCTCGCTGGACCGCAGCGTCAAGGTGATCAACGCGGCCATCGATCAGTTCATCGCCGAAGCGCGCAAGCGTCTCGCCGACGATCCGGCCTTGCGCGCCGCCCCGCGCAATCTGCTGGATGCCATGATCGTGGCGGCCGATGAATCGGGCAGCGGGCTCAGCGATGACGATGTGGCCGGCAATGTGATCACCATGCTGCTGGCCGGTGAGGACACCACGGCCATCACCATCGCGTGGCTGCTGTACTTCCTGCATCAGCATCCTTCGGTAATGCATCGGGTGCGTGCGGAAGTGATGCACCTGGAGGCCGGCCACGCATCCCTGTCGCCCGAGCACTTGGCCGGCATGACCTACCTCGATGCCTGCATCAACGAGACCTTGCGCCTCAAGCCCGTGGCACCGTTCCTGCCCTTGCAGACGGCCACGGACCGGGTGATCGGCGATGTGCAGGTGCCGGCCGGCACCATGATCTGGACGGTGCAGCGCCATGATGCGATGGACCCGGCGCGGGTGCCGCAACCGGCGGCCTTCCTGCCTGAGCGCTGGCTGGAGGAAGAACATGCTTCGGCCGCCTCGGCTTCGGGCCTCAAGCGCCTGTCGATTCCTTTCGGTGCCGGGGCACGGGTGTGCCCGGGGCGTCACCTGGCGATCACGGAAATCAAGATGGCCACGGCCACCTTGTTGACGCACTTTGACATCGAGTACGTGAGCACGGAAGATGGCCAGCCGCCGGCTGAACGCATGGCCTTCACGATGTCGCCCCAAGGGCTGCGCATGCGCATCCGCGAGCGCAGCCGTTGATGTCAGGCAAGGCGCCTCAGTTCAAGGCGCCGCGACTGCCCTTGCGCCCCATCGGCGCGGCTTGGGCTTCGCGCACGGCGCGGTACATGTCCTGATCGGTCATGCCGATGCCGCGCAGGAACTCGTCGCGCAACTCCAGCACCGAATCGATGGATTCTTCCGAGGCATCGATCAGGTAGCCCTGGATGCGCTCGAGCTCTTCGATCTGCTTTTCGCTGAAGGTCGGGCGGGCCCATGCGGGCAGCATGGGGCAGACACTCAAGCCCCAGGCGGAGGGATGGTGATGGACTTCCTGAGCCACCATCGCGCGGGTCAGGTCTTCCAGCGTACTGGCCGGCAAATCCTGCGGTATGCCGTGCTCGATGACCTGGGCGGCCACCACGCGCGGTTCGGCCACATCGACCACCACGCGGCACAGCGACGGGTCGGCATAGGGGTGAAGGCGGTGGCGCCAGTGGCCCTCCACCAGTCGCGCCGGCGCGATCGGCTGATCGCTGTCTGACGACACGTTGTCGAACCACCAGTTGTTCCTCATGCGCCATCCTCCAAGAAGCAGGTACACACAGCACAGGTCACTCACACCCATCATGCATAAAGCGGGCCATTTGTGGTGGCCGAAATTGGCAGGGATTACCGCAGGCGGCGCTTTCATGCAACGGGATGCCCGAGGGCCCCCGATCGCCGATATGCTGGTGGGCTCGTTCCCATCTGTGGCACATCGCACAAAGAGCTCTGCCGTCGTGCCCGGCAGCAGTCGGGGGCGTGACCACCGTGCCATCAAACAAGCGTCAGGGGAAAGCCATGGGTGCCGGACAGGCAGAAACCGGGTTGCCGCCACATCTGGAGGATGCTGCCTGGAAGTTGAGCCTCCATGAGGCGAGGGAAAAGATCATCGCCGATGTCCGGGCTGTGCTGGATGCAGAGGTTCAACGCCATTTGAAGGATGTGGCATTCGCGGTAGAAAAGGAGCAGGAAACCGCATTGCGCCACGTCGGCGATGTGGCGGTCGACAAGACTCTGCGGATCGTGACGGAAACCCGTCAGTGGTTGTTCGGGTTCGTGGGTCTGCTGATCGCGGCTGCGGGCGTGCTTGGATTCTTCGGATGGCAAAGCTGGAGCCAATTGACCGCCAACGCCATGAAGCGCGTCGACGACAAGATTGAAAGCTGGCTGGCCATCGGCAGCGACTCCCCCATCAAGACTTCGCTAGAGCGTCTGCGCACGCGGACCATTCTCGACTCCTATCTCGTTCGCGCACTGCGCACCAGAGAAGAGGATGGCTTTGATCGGCCCGCTGTCACGCTCAGCGATGATGACCGCGCCCGTCTTTATCTGATCCTCAAGGATCCGGCCACGCCTCTGACCGATTACGCGGATGCCGCCCGCCTGGTTCACCTCAGCAAGGGGCCGGAAGCCATGTGGTGGGCGGATCCGGACACGGCCAAAGTGGTCAAGGCAGTCTTCGAAAGTGGGCCCTTCAGTGACGAGCAGCGCTACCAGCTTTTGATTTCCTGGTCCGGGGACAAGGCGATGGCACCTGTGGCGCGCGCCTTGCTCGAAAAGCGAGGCATGGACAAGGGCTGGGTGTCGGCTGCGTTTCGGATCATCCAGCGCACGGAACCAGATGAGGCCCGTGATTACGCCCTGCGGGAGTTGCCGCTGACCAAGGACGATCGGCTGGCCGAGGACATGGCGGCGTTCCTTGTGGGCCGTTCTGTGGGCGGCACGGTCGTGAACAACTGGCTGAAGGACATCGAAACGCGCCGGGTCCAGGGGTACCAGGTGATCATTGCAAATCTGGCAGCAAACGCGGTGGCGGCTTTGCCGCAGGATTCAGCACCGACGGCGGATGTGGCCGCCGCAGCGGCGCAACTTGTGCATGCGCTGGATCTGGGGGCCGGTCTGGTGATCCATCGGGACCGCTTTGCAGGCAACGATGTGTTCCTGTCTTATTCGAGCGGTGGCACCACCTATTTGCGCCAGATGTCGAACCTGGAGAAGTTCTTCAAGCGCAGCGACGTCGTCACCCTCGTGTTGCGGGGCAGCCTGCAGGCCGGATGGGAGCGGTTCGCCCGTCACCTGCAACAGTTGGCGGTGCGGCATCAGGGCCAGGATATCGCCGCATTGCGGGTGGACGTGAGTGGGGGCGGTGCACTGCGGATGAGCAATGGGCAAATCGTGGACGTCGGCGTGACGCACGAGCCAGTCTTGCTGCACCCGGTGGTGTTGCAGGGCAGGACGGGCATTCGAGCCCACTGGCAGACCCGCAACGGCACCTACCTGGAAGGCGATCTGGTCGAGCTGAGAGAACCCGCCGCGGTGCAGTTTCACTACGCGTATGACCAAGATGTGATCGGTCGTCTGGAGATGCGGCGGGTGTCGCAGTTCTTCAGGGAGTGATCATTCTCCGATGCCCAGCAACTCCACCGTGAACGTGAGGTTGGCATTGGGGGGAATGACGCCAGCGGCACCGGCTGTGCCATAGGCCGTGGCCGAGGGGCATTGCAGCGTGGCCTTGCCGCCCACCTGCATCGTCTGCACGCCTTCGGTCCAGCAGGGGATGACGCGATTGAGGGGGAAGCTGACAGGGCTGCCGTGTTCATACGAGGTGTCGAACACCTTGCCGTTGGCCAGCTTGCCTTCGTAGTGGACCTTGACCGTGCTGGTGGCCGTGGGCTTGGGGCCTTTGCCCACCTTGATGTGGGTGACTTCCACACCGGAGGGCAGCTTCTGCACGGCAGGCTTGGGATCCGCGGCCTGGGCGGCCGACGACAGCGTGAGCAAGGCCGCCAGGGCCGATGCAGTGACGATGCGGGTGTTCATCTTCAGCGTCTCTTTCGTGAGGGTGGGATGCGGGGTCATATCGAAACGGACCGGTCCAGTGTAAGGGCCTGCCGCCCATCACATGGGCGCCTGGTACAGCAGCACCTTCAAGGCACGATCGGGCGCCGCATCGGCAAACGCGGGCGGGTTGGGCAGACGCTCGATGAAGCGCAGCGAGGGCGCTTCGGCCTGCATCAGATCCGTCAGGAAGCTCACACCCAGCTTGGGCGAATTCAGACACAACAGCGCATGCCCGCCAGGTGCCAACAGATCCGGCAGGCGGCGCATCAGCCGGGCGTAATCCTTCTCGGCCACGAAGCTGCCTTTCTGGTAGGTGGGCGGGTCCATCACGATGACGTCGTAAGGCCCGCCGCGGCCGATCTTGCCCCATGAGCTGAAGATGTCATGCGGCAGGAAGCTGGCGTCCTTGGTGAGGCCATTGAGCTGGTGGTTCTGCTTGCCGATGTTCAGGGCACCGCTGGCCATGTCCACATTGATGACCTGTCCGGCACCGGCCTGCAGCGCCACGACCGAGAACGCACAGGTGTAGGCAAACAGGTTGAGCACCTTGATGCCGGGGTGCGCTGCCGCATGCGCACGCAGCCAGCGCCGGCCTTCGGCCATGTCGAGGAAGAGGCCATGGTTGAAGCCCCGCATCAGGTGCACCTTGAAGCGCGCGCCGGCTTCGCTCACCACATGCGGATCGGGCACGGCGCCGGCCAGCAGGCGCGTGTCGGCCCGCACCTCGTCGCGGTGCTGGAACACGAGGTTGAAAGGCGCATCGGGGCGCAGCGTCTGCCAGCGTTGCTGCAGGGCGGCCTGGATGGGCGCCAGAGCGTCGTCGGTGACAGGCTGGTAGCTGGTCAGCAGCCAGACGGGCGGATGGAAGTCGAGCGTCCAGGCTTCGCAGCCGGGATACAGGCCGCCACGGCCATGGAAGAGGCGTTGCGCATCGGTGGGAATGGCGTCGATGCGGGCGATGGCATCGAGCAGGGCGGTGGGAACGGCAGGCATAGGACGGCATTGTCCATCCCGGCGACAATGTTGCATGAGCACACTGCCCCCCTGCCCCCAATGCGCCTCGGTCTACACGTACGAAGATGGCGCCAACCTCGTCTGCCCGGAATGCGGCCATGAATGGCAAGCCGGTGCGGCGGCCGCTGCCGAGCCTCAGGCCAAGGTCTGGAAGGACGCGCACGGCCAGCCGCTGCAGGATGGCGACACCGTCACGCTGATCAAGGACCTGAAGATCAAGGGCAGCTCGGCCGTGATCAAGGTGGGCACCAAGGTCAAGAACATCCGCCTGATCGAAGGCGATCACGACATCGACTGCAAGATCGAAGGCTTCGGGCCGATGCAGCTCAAGTCGGAGTTCATCAAGAAGGCGTCCTGACCTAGCACACATGGCCATGCACCCACGCCCTCTCCGGGCTTGGTGCCTTTGCTAACCTGATTCGACACCCCCACATCATCAGGACATCAGGAGCAAGGCCATGAGCACCCCACAGGACCGCGACTACACCCCACCCGCCATCTGGACCTGGAAGCAAGGCAATGGCGGCAAGTTCGCCAACATCAACCGGCCCACCGCCGGCGCCACGCATGAGAAGGCGCTGCCCGTGGGCCGCCACCCGCTGCAGCTGTATTCGCTGGCCACGCCCAATGGTGTGAAGGTCGGCATCATGCTGGAAGAGCTGCTGGCGCTCGGCCACCGGGGCGCGGAATACGACGCCTGGCTCATCGACATCAACCAAGGCGACCAGTTCGGCTCGGGCTTCGTGGCCGTCAACCCGAATTCGAAGATCCCCGCGTTGATGGACCACAGCGGGCCCCAGCCGCAGCGCGTGTTCGAATCCGGTGCCATCCTGCTGTACCTGGCCGACAAGTTCGACAGCGCCCTGCTGCCGCGCGACCTGGCTGGCCGCACGGAATGCCTGTCGTGGCTGTTCTGGCAGATGGGCAGCGCGCCCTTCCTGGGCGGGGGCTTCGGGCACTTCTATGCGTACGCGCCCACCAAGATCGAATACGCGATCGACCGCTATGCGATGGAAGCCAAGCGCCAGCTGGATGTGCTGGATCGCCGCCTGGCCGAACACCACTATCTGGCTGGCGATGACTACACCATCGCCGACATCGCCGTGTGGCCCTGGTATGGCGAACTGGTGCGCGGCAACATCTATGGCAACGCGGCAGAGTTCCTTCAGGCGCAGGGCTACACGCACCTGCAGCGCTGGGCCAATGAGATCGCCGCACGCCCTGCGGTGCAGCGAGGGCGGCGCGTGAACCGCAACTGGGGCGACGCGGCCGAGCAACTGCCCGAGCGGCACGATGCGGGCGATTTCGACCGGGTGCCACCCGCCGCAGGCTGACGGCGTGTGAGCATGGCAGGCATTGCGGGGACAATGGCCCACGGCCTTGCCCTGCCGCTTCCTTGCCTTCCTCTGCCTTTTTCTCTGCCCGCCATGACCGACTCCCTCCAGCAACTGGCCCAGGACCTTCAGCGCTTCGCCGATGAGCGGGACTGGGGGCCCTTCCATTCGCCCAAGAACCTGGCCTCGGCGCTGATCGTGGAATCCGGCGAACTGCTGGAGCACTTCCAGTGGATGACCGAGGCGCAGAGCCGCTCGCTCGATGCGGACAAGCAGCAGCAGGTGGCCGACGAGATGGCCGATGTGCTGCTGTACCTGGTGCAGCTGTCGTCTGCCTTGAAGATCGATCTGCTGGCCGCGGCGCGGCACAAGATGCAGCGCAATGCCGAGCGCTATCCGGCCGAGCGCGTGCGGGGCAGCAGTGCCAAGCAGCCGGCGGCCCCGTCCGATCCGGACTGAGGTCCGCGCATGCGGCTGCATCCCTTCACCCAGGTCGATGACCTGCGCTTCACGGCCTCGCCCGATGAGGTGCGGGCGCGGTGGGGGCGGCCGGTGCGCGAGGGCCGCAACGCGGTCGAACTCGATGAACTGGACTTCGGCCACATCGTGTGCCGTTTTCAGGCCAGTGGCCGCCTGGAAGAGATCACCGTGCGCGCGCCGGTGCTGCATCTGGACAAGGTCTCGGTGCCCTTTGCCAGCCTGGCCGCCTTCGTGCGGGGGCATGACCCGCAGGCCTTCGAGCGCGCGGGCTTTCTCATCAGCCCTGCCTTGGGCCTGGCCTTCGTGCCCACCGAGCCCGATTGGGTGACGGCGCTGGCGAGGCATTGTCTGCCGCAATGGCGTGCCCTGGACGCCGCCGCCAACTCCGGGAAAACCTGAAGGCCGCAGGCCAATCATTGGCCGCGCCAGGCAATGACCCCGCACTCAGGGGCTGCCTACCATCGCCCCTCAACGTTCATGATCCGTTAATCGGCCCACGGCTGGCCGGATCCCCCAACAAAACTGACGTGGAGCACCGGTTCACCATGAAGACATCCCTTCAACGCCTGCGCACCGTGGCCGCCACCGCCACGCTGTGTGCCACCTTCACCGCCACTTTTTGCGCGACCTTCCTGCCGGTCAACTGCCGCCCATGCCGCCGGCTTCGAGCGCGGACCGGCGCCCACGGCCGCCTTGCTCAGCGGCACCGGCCCGTACGAGATCGATTCGTTCAAGATCAGCACCACGGAAGGCAAGGCCAACAACTTTGGCGGCGCCACCGTGTACTTCCCCAAGGCCCAGGGCGAGACCTTCGGTGTCGTGGCGCTCATGCCGGGCTTTTTGGCCTTCCAGGCCGTGTATGACGGGCTGGTCAAGAAGATCGCCTCGCACGGTTTCATCGTGGCCAACCTCGACAGTGTGGCCCGCGGCGATTTCCCCGATGTGCGCGCCACGCAATTGGCCAGCGGCCTGAAGTACGTGGTGGACCTGGCCAAATCGGGCAAGGCGCCTTATGCCTCGGTGGCCGACACCAGCCGGCGCGCCGTGATCGGCAACTCGATGGGCGGTGGCGCGACCCTGTCTGCGGCGGTGGCCGATCCGACGCTCAAGGCCGCCGTGGCCCTGCAGCCCTGGCACACCGTGCAGGACTTCTCCAAGGATGCGGTGCCCACGCTGATCGTGGCCTGCGAGAAGGACACCATCGCGCCCAACAAGACCCACTCGGATCCCTTCTACGCCAGCCTGCCGGCCTCACTGCCGCGCGGCGAAGTCGAGATCAAGGGCGCCAGCCACCTGTGCGCGACCTTCCTGGGCAGCAAGGCCCAGCTGGTGAGCAACGGCAAGGCCACGATCGCCTGGCTCAAGCGCTTCCTGGATGAGGACACGCGCTATGAAGCCATGGTCAAGGGCGGCATCAACGAGGGCGATTTCAGCCGTTTCGTGATCGAAGGCTTCTGACGGCAACGGCACGCGGCGTGAAGACCTTCACCCCTGTCTGGCTGTCGACGGACGAACAGCTCGCGGCGCTGGCCGATGCGTATGCGTCGGCTTCGCCATGGGCGCGTCTGGCGGGCCGTCTGCCGGTGCGCGAGGGTGTGACCCACCTGCGCGGCGTGCTGATGCCCTGGATGCGCATGGCCCTGGTGCTCAATGCGCAGGGCGAGCTGGGCTTTTATCAACGCAGCCTGGTGTTCAAGCAGCGGCCGTTCAAGGCCTTCGGCTGGCGCGTCCGGGATCAGCATCGCAAGCTGTCGTTCAGCCTGGATGCGGATGACGTGGTCTCGATCGAGCCGTGCGATTTCAGCTCGCCCGTGGCGCGTTTGTTCGATCTGCCCTTCACACGTGTGCGCACACGCCGGGATGGCGTGCAGCAGGATTTCCTCTTGTGCGTGGGTGGGCGCCTGGCCATGCCCCTGATCAAGGCGCGCAGCGTGGATCTGCGTCAGACGCTGCTGGACTGGTACGAGGGCCGCGTTCCCACCTGAGGGGGGCAGCGCCACACCCGGGGCCTTGTGCACCTGACCGTATAGTGATGCGCGCCCGGCCGATGTGCCGGCACGCCATCATGGATCACGGGAGAGCACATGCGCCGGACCTTGCACTGGGCCTTTGCCCATTCATCCTTGCCCAAGGCCATCGGTGCGCTGTTGATGCTGGGCGCCACCGCTGTGCAGGCCGCATCCATCCAGGCTGTTTCGCCGCAGGGCGAGGTCGCCAAGGTGCGCCAGGCCCGTGTGACGTTTTCGGACGCGATGGTGCGCTTTGGTGACCCGCGTCTGCCCTCGCCCATGCAGGTGGCCTGTCAGAACGACAAGCCAGTGACGGGCACGGGCCGCTGGGTGGACGACAAGACCTGGGTGTATGACTTCACGCAGGATGTGCCCGCCGGCACGCGCTGCAGCCTCAAGCTCAGCCCCGGCGCGAAGGCGCTGGATGGCGCACCGATCACCGGCCAGGCCAGCTTTGCCTTCAGCACGGGCGGGCCGGCCATCGTGCGGGCCTACCCCTCGCCCAGCGAATACAGCCTGATCGAAGAAGAGCAGGTGTTCGCCCTGCTGCTCAACGGCAGCGCCACGCCGGCCAGCATCGAGAAGCATGCCTGGTGCGAAGCCGGCGGCATCTCCGAGCGGGTGCCCGTCAAGGTGGTGGGCGGCGCTGTGCGCACGGACATCCTCAAGGCTGTGGGCCTGGTGCCGCAACAGGAGCGCGTGGTGACGGTGCGCTGTGCCCGCCCCTTGCCGCCGGATTCGCCGCTCAAGCTGGTGTGGGGCCGCGGCATTGCGACCCCTTCGGGCGTGGCCAACTCGGCCGAGCGCCAACTGGGCTACAAGGTGCGCCCGCCCTTCACGGCGAGCTTCACGTGCGAGCGGGTCAATGCGCGATCCGATTGCCTGCCCATCCGGCCGATGCGCATCGAGTTCTCGTCGCCCGTGCCGCGCAAGTTCGCGCAACGCATCGTGCTGCAGGCGGGCGATGGCGCACACCAGCCGCAGATGGAGCAGCACCGCGGCGAGGTGGAAGAGCGCCTGGTCGGCGTGGACAGTGGCGGCGGCCTGCGCAAGTGGTTCTACTTCTTCACGCGCAAGAAGGGCGATGTGCGCATCGATCCGGATGAGAGCGCCGTGTCGGCCGTGGTGTTCCAGCCGGTGTTCCCGGAGCAGGGCGAGGTGAGCATCCAGATGCCGGCGGATCTGCGTGACGATGCGGGGCGCAAGCTGGGCAATGCATCGGCGTTTCCGCTCAAGACGCGCACGGCCGAGGCGCCGCCACTGGTGAAGTTTCCGCGTGCCACTTTTGGTGTCCTCGAACTGAATGCCGAGCCGACCCTGCCGGTGACGGTGCGCCATGTGGAGGGCGATCTGGCCATCCAGGGCTTGCAGCCAAAGGCATCTGATGACGGGGCTGTGCAAGGCAAGGTCACGGGCAAGCCGATGGGCAAGGTGGCAGGCAAGGCCGCCAACCGAGCAACACCTGCGCCCGCAGCCATGCGTGATCTGCAAGTGGATGAAGATGCGGCCATCATCAACTGGCTGGCCCGCGTGCGCCGCTACGACGAAAGCCGCCTGCCGCGCGATGAGGTGGAAGCCGAACTGGGCATCCGCTTGCCGCCACCGCCGGTGAAGGCCAAGCCGGCGCGCGCATCCAAGCGCTATGGGCAAGATGCCGGCGAGGGCCTGGTCGAAGGGGAATATGAACGGGGCTACGACCCCGATGCTGCCAATCTGGTGCAGACCCGTACCGTCAGCCTGCTGCAGCGCGAGAAGGCCGCACGCGCCCTGAGCCTGCCCACCTCATCGCGCACGGATCCGCACCCCTTCGAGGTCATCGGCATCCCGATGCCGCAGCCGGGCTTCCATGTGGTGGAGGTGGCATCACCACGACTGGGCCAGGCTTTGCTCGACCGCAATGAGCCGATGTATGTGCGCACCAGCGTGCTGGTCACCAACCTGGCCGTGCATTTCAAGTGGGGCGCGGTGAACTCCGGCGTGTGGGTCACCACGCTGGACAAGGCCCGGCCGGTGGCCGATGCCGCCGTGCAGATCTCCGATTGCCAGGGCCGCGTGATGTGGAAGGGCCGCACGGGAAAGAACGGCTTCGTGATGGTCAAGGAGGATCTGCCTGCTTTGCCTTGGAACTACTGCAGTGGTGAGGGCGACAGCGGTCGTGAACACGGCTACTTCGTCAGCGCCCGCAAGGCCGATGAGCAGGGCCGGGCCGACATGGCCTGAATTCACATAACAAGTGCAACACCCCTTAGGGACGGCCATACATCATCTCCGGGGTTTTAAAGTCGTAGCGTTCACGCGGTCGTGTGTTGAGCTGGCGAGCTATCCAGTCGCATTTTGCCTGCGTCAGATTCTTCATGCAGCTGCCCTTGGGCAGGTACTGGCGAATCAAGCCGTTGGTGTTTTCGTTGGTGCCGCGCTCCCATGAGTGGTAAGGCGTAGCAAAGTAGCAATCCACAGCAAACTCCTTCTCGATCTCTTCGTAGTCATGGAACTCCGTTCCGTTGTCAAAGGTGATCGTCTTCATCCTGTCTCCATACTTCCTGAGCACCGCCCTGAGCGCCTTGTTTGTCTCTTTGGCGTTGCGTGCCTTGAGCTTTCTGATCACCGTCAGTCCAGTGGCACGCTCCACCAAGGTCAGGATGCTGTGCCTCAAGTCCTTGCCCACCACTGTGTCGCCTTCCCAGTGCCCCACCTCTTGACGCAACTCCACCTGCGGCGGTCGCTCTGAGATGTGCTTCTTGCCTCTGAGAATCCCGCGCCAATCGTGTCTTCCGTAGCGTTTGCGCCGCAGCTTCATCTTCAACCTCAGCTGTCGCCACAGGCTACCGCCTGCCTTCTTGTCTCTCAGCAGGTAGCGATAGATGCTCTCATGGCTCATCTCCAGCAACCCCAACGGCCGTAGCGTGCCAACAATCTGCTTTGGGCTCCACTTCTTGCGCAGGTAGCGCCTGACCAGGGCGTACTGCTGTGGCGTGAACTTCGATCCCCTGCGGCATCGCCTTCGCCTGGCTACGGCATACCTATCTGCCTTGCAATGGCGGTACGCGCCGTCGTGCGTCGTGGCGTTACGCCTGATCTCCCGACTCACCGTGCTCGGCGCACGTCCCAGGCTCGCCGCTATGGCTCGCTGGCTCCAGCCCGCGTGCAACAGCTGCGAAATCAGGTATCGTTCTTCTCGGGCGAGTTGTTTGTATTGCTTCATGGTGTCGCCCCCCTTCTGCCGGAATTCGGGGCTCCACCACTTTGCCTTCAACTCGCCTACCTTTTACTCTCGGTGTTGCACTTACTTTGTGAATCCGCGTGGCCTTTGTGTGGTCCACCTGGAACGAAGGCATCGAGCCCTGGCGCTTCCACATCGACAGCAGCAACCGCGACGAGCCCGAGCCGGTGCGCCTGCACACCGTGTTCGACCGCACCTTGCTGCGTGCCGGCCAGACGGTGTCCATGCAGCACCATGCGCGCGCGGAGACCTTGCAAGGCATGCGCCTGCTCGGTGACGCGGAGCTGCCCGATGAAGTGCGCATCGTGCACGAAGGCTCGGGCCAGGAATTCAAGTTCCCCCTCACCTGGCGCGGCCGCCGTCATGCCGAGACCAGCTTCAAGATCCCGGAAGACGCCAAGCTCGGCGTCTACACCGTCTCGCTGAGCACGGCCACACACCGCTATCGCAGCTACGAGCAGACGGGCAGCTTCCGCGTGGAGGAGTTCCGCCTGCCGGTGATGACGGGCCGCATCATCGGCCCCAAGGCCGCGCTGGTGCAACCCAAGGAAGTGCCGCTGGGCCTGCAGATCAACTACGGCAACGGCGGCGGCGCGGCCGGCTTGCCTGTGCGTGTGTCGGCGCAACTGGGTGACGCCGACATCGACACGGCGCTGCGCACGAAACGCTTTCCCGGCTTCAGCTTCCGCCCGCCGGCCGAGCGCAGCGATCCCAATGCACGCGGCTTCTTCTCGGAAGCGTATGTCGATGAAGACGACGACGAAACGATGGTGCACACGCGCGAGGCCGATGCGCGGCTGGTGGCCGACAAGCTGGCCGTCACGCTCGATGCCAAGGGGGCGGGCCAGGTCACGCTCAACAAACTGCCCGAGGTGGGCACGCCGCGCCAGTTGCTGGTGCAGGCCACGTATGCCGACCCCAATGGCGAAGTGCAGACCTTGAGCCAGACCTTGCCGGTGTGGCCCGCGGCGGTGGTGCTGGGCGTGCGCACGGACTCGTGGGTATCCGTCAAACAGAAGGTGGCCACGCAGGTGATGGTGCTGGACACCAACGGCCAGCCCAAGGCCGGCGTGCCCGTGCAGGTGCGTGCCGTGGCGCACCGCACCAGCTCCACGCGCAAGCGCCTGGTGGGCGGCTTCTATGCCTATGACAACCAGAACAGCGACGAAGACCTGGGCAGCGTGTGCAGCGGCACCAGCGATGCGCGCGGCCTGGTGCTGTGCGAGGCCGAGATGGCCCAGGCCGGCCAGATCGAGCTGATCGCCGAAGCCAAGGATGGCAGCGGCCATGTCGCGCGCTCGGCAGCATCGGTGTGGGTGACGCGCCAGGGCGAGCTCTGGTTCGGCGGCGACAACCAGGACCGCATGGACGTCATCCCCGAGCGACGCAACTACGAAGCCGGCGAGACGGCCAAGCTGCAGGTGCGCAGCCCCTTCCGCCATGCCACCGCGCTGGTGGCCATCGAGCGCAACGGCATCCTGGAGACCTTCACGGTCGACATCGACGGCAAGGATCCGACCATCGCGGTGCCCGTCAAGGCCGAGTGGGCGCCGAATGTGTATGTGTCGGTGCTGGCCGTGCGCGGCCGCATCCGCGAAGTGCCCTGGTATTCCTTCTTCACCTGGGGCTGGCGCTCGCCCGTGCAGTGGTGGCAGGCCTGGCGCGAAGAAGGCCGGCAGTATCAGGAGCCGACCGCGATGGTCGACCTCTCCAAGCCCGCCTTCAAATTCGGCATCGCGGAGATCGAGGTGGGCACGCGGCCGCACACCTTGAAGGTGGAGGTGACGCCCGACAAGGCCAGCTACCCCATCCGCGCGACCAGCCAGGTGCGCGTGAAGGTCAGCCTGCCCGATGGCAAGCCCGTGCCCGCCGGCACCGAGGTGGCCCTGGCCGCGGTGGACGAAGCCCTGCTGGAGCTGATGCCCAACGACAGCTGGGAACTGCTCAAGGCCATGATCAAGCCGCGCGGCTATGGCATCCAGACGGCCACCGCGCAGATGCAGATCATCGGCAAGCGGCACTATGGCAAGAAGGCCGTGCCGGCCGGTGGCAGCGGCGGCCAGTTCCCCACCCGCGAGCTGTTCGACACCCTGCTGCTGTGGCAACCGCGCGTGGTGCTGGATGCGCGCGGCGAGGCGGTGGTGCCCGTGCCGCTCAACGACGCGCTCACGAGCTTTCGCATCGTCGTGGTGGCCGATGCCGTCAAGGGCGAAAACGTCGCGCTGTTCGGCACGGGCCATGGCGTGATCCGCGCGACGCAGGATCTGCAGATCCTCTCCGGCGTGCCGCCGCTGGTGCGCGAGGGCGATGTCTACCGCGCCATGTTCACCCTCCGCAACACGACGGCCAAGGCGATGGAGGTGGTGCTCCACGGCACCGCCGGCAGCCCGCTGCCCGAACAGCGCGTGCGCATCGAGCCCAACGCCGCGGCCGAGGCCGGATGGGACATCACCGTGCCCTTCAACCTCAGGCAGCTGGATTGGCAGGTGAGCGCGCGCAGCGTGACCGCAGGCAACGCGGCGCAGGACGCCATGAAGTTCACGCAGAAGGTGGTCGAAGCCGTGCCGGTGACCGTGCAGCAGGCCACGCTGATGCAGCTGGACAAGGCCATCGCCATCCCGATTGCCCCGCCACTCAAGGCCTTGCCAGATGGCAGCGGTGCCTTGCGTGGCGGCATCGAGGTGGCGTTCAAGCCCAAGCTGGCCGATGGCCTGCCCGGCGTGCGCGATTACTTCGCCCGCTATCCGTATGTGTGCCTGGAGCAGAAGGCCTCGGTCGCCATCGGCCTGCGCGACACTGGCGCCTGGCGTGCCGTGGCCAGCCAGATCCCGCTGTACCTGGACGAAGACGGCCTGGCCAACTACTTCCCACCGGCGGCCGGCTGGCACAACACCGGGCAGCGATTCACTCACGGCCTACCTGCTCGCCATCAGCGATGAGGCGAGCCGCCTGGGTTACGACTTCCAGATTCCGCCCGATGTGCGCGACAAGATGGAGCGCGGCCTGATCGCCTTCGTGGAAGGCCGCATCCAGCGCGACTTCTGGACGCCCGCCTTCCTCAAGAACGGCGACCTGGAGGTGCGCAAGCTCGCCGCGCTGGAAGCGCTCAGCCGCACGGGCCGGGTGCAGCCGCGCATGCTGGGCTCGATCCAGATCCTGCCCAACCAGTGGCCCACCGCGGCGGTGATCGACTGGTTGATGCTGCTCGAGCGTGTGAAGGACATCCCCGAGCGTGACAAGCGCATCGCCGAGGCCGACCAGATCCTGCGCGCGCGCCTGAACGTGCAGGGCACGCGCCTGGGCTTTTCCACCGAGCGCGATGACAACTGGTGGTGGCTGATGGCCAATGGCGATGTCAACAGCGTGCGCATGCTGCTGGGCGGGATGGACAAGCCGGCCTGGAAGGACGACATGCCGCGCCTGGCGACGGGCGCGCTGCAGCGGCACCAATACGGGCGCTGGTCCACCACCGTGGCCAATGCCTGGGGCAGCGTGGCCATCGAGGCGTTCTCGCGGCGCTTCGAGAAGGAGCCCGTGGCCGGCAGCTCGCGCGCCGGCTTCGAGCCCGGCGGCAAGGCGCAGGCCTTGAACTGGGCGGCGCAGCCGGCAGGCGGCACATTGGCCCTGGGCTGGCCGCAGGGCTTTGGCGTGGGCGGCAATGCGGAGCCCACCACGGTCAAGGTCACGCATGAAGGCAGCGGCAAGCCTTGGGTCACCTTCACCAGCAAGGCGGCCGTGCCGCTGCAGGCGCCGTTCAGCTCGGGCTACCGCATCGGCAAGACCATCACACCCGTGGAGCAGAAGGTCAAGGGCGTGTACAGCCGCGGCGATGTGCTGCGCGTGCACCTGGACATCGACGTGCAGGCCGATGCCACCTGGGTGGTGCTCAACGACCCGGTGCCCGGCGGTGCGGCCATCCTGGGCACGGGACTGGGCCGCGATGCCGCGATGGAGACGGGCAGCGAGAAGGAGGACGAACGCGGCTGGTTGGCCTACCAGGAGCGCAGCTTCGAGGCCTTCCGCGCGTACTACCGCTACCTGCCCAAGGGCCGCTTCAGCGTGGAATACACCGTGCGCCTGAACAACCCTGGCACCTTCGGCCTGCCGCAGACCCGCATGGAAGCGATGTATGCGCCGGAGATGTTCGGGCAAGCGCCGAATGCGGCGGTGGTGGTCAAGCCTTGAGGGGTGCTCGCAGCGCGGCCCTGCTCGGCGCAGCGATCTGGCCCTGCATGGCCATGGCCGCATCCGGCCTGCCCAGCTTCGAGCAGGTCAAGGCGGCCTACCGCTCGTCGGACACCGTGCTGCTCGATCGCCATGGCGAGCCCTTGCAGGCCTTGCGCACCGATGCATCCGCCCTGCGCGGCGAATGGATCACGCTGCCGCAGGTCTCACCGGCCTTGCGCACGGCGCTGCTGCTGTCGGAAGACAAGCGCTTCTATGCGCATGCCGGCGTCGACTGGCAGGCCGTGGGCGCCGCAGCCTGGGGCAATCTGTGGAACAGCCGCACACGCGGTGCCTCCACCGTCACCATGCAGCTGGCCGGCTTGCTCGATGCCGATTACGCGCGCCCCAAGGCGGCGCAGCAAAGCCGCTCCATCGTCAGCAAGATCGGCCAGGCCGCCACGGCGCTGCAACTGGAGCGTCGCTGGCGCAAGGACCAGATCCTGGAGGCCTATCTGAACCTGGTGGCCTTCCGCGGCGAGCTGGTGGGCATCTCGGCCCTGTCGGCCAGCCTGTTCGGCAAGGTGCCCAGTGGCCTGAATGCCGAAGAGGCGGCGCTGACGGCAGCCTTGATCCGTGCGCCCAATGCGCCGGCCAAACGCGTGGCCGACCGCGCATGCGGCGTGCTGCGCGAGCAAGGGCTGCAGCCCGATTGCAAGGCCCTGGCCACATCGACCTCGCTGCGGCTGGCCAGCAAGGGCAGCGTGCGGCTGGATGCCGATGCGCAACTGGCGCCTCATCTGGGCTGGCGTCTGCTGAATGCGCTGCCGGCCAAGGCTCCCCGCCCCGCCACCTTGCGCACCACCCTGGATGCCGGCCTGCAACGCTTTGCGCGCGACACCTTGCGCCAGCGCCTGCAGGCCCTGCGCGACCGGCATGTGGAAGACGGTGCGGTGGTCGTGCTCGACAACGCCAGCGGCGAGGTGCTGGCCTGGGTGGGCAGCAGCGGTGGCCTGTCGCAAGCGGCGGAGGTGGATGGCGTGACGGCGCTGCGGCAGGCCGGCTCCACCCTCAAGCCCTTTCTGTACGAGATCGCCATCGAGCAGCGCTGGCTGACGGCCGCCTCCATCCTGGACGATTCCCCCGTGGGCCTGCCCACCGGCGGTGGCCTCTACATCCCGCAGAACTACGATCACCGCTTCAAGGGGCCGGTGTCACTGCGCACGGCGCTGGGATCGTCACTCAACATCCCGGCGGTGCGCACGCTGGTGATGGTCACCCCCGAGCGCTTCGGGCAGCGGCTCAAGGCGCTGGGCCTGCCGTTGCCACACACGGGCGACCACTATGGCTACAGCCTGGCGCTGGGTTCTGCGGAGGTGAGCCTCGTGTCGCTGAGCAATGCCTACCGTGCACTGGCCAATCAGGGGCGCTACACGGCCTGGCGGGCGATGCCGTCGACACAGGCAGGTGCACAGGCCAACGCACAGGCACAGATGGCGTTGACCAAGGCCCATGCGCCGCCTCAAGCCGCGGCACCTTCGCTCACGCCGCGCATGCCAACGGTGATGACCCCAGAAGCCACCTACATCGTGGCCGACGTGCTGGCCGATCGCGAAGCGCGTGTGCCCACCTTCGGCCTGGACAACGCCTTGTCCCCGCGCTTTTGGGCGGCCGTCAAGACCGGCACCAGCAAGGACATGCGGGACAACTGGTGCATCGGCTTCACCAAGCGCCACACCGTGGGCGTGTGGGTGGGCAACGCCAATGGCGATCCGATGTGGGATGTCTCGGGCACCACGGGTGCGGCCCCGGTCTGGCGCGCGGTGATGGACGAATTGCACCGGCGCCATCCCGAGCGGGATGCACATCAACCGCCGCCGGCACCGCCTGGCCTCCTGCGCCAGACAGTGCACTTCGAGCGCGAGCTCGAACCATCCCGCACCGAATGGTTCATCACCGGCACCGAACAGGCCGAGATGCGCCTGGCCAGCGCGATGGGCGCCGCCCGCACGCTGATCCAGTCCCCCACCGATGGCACGGTGTTCGCCCTGGATCCTGACATCCCGCTCAAGGCCCAGCAACTGTCGTTCAAACCGGTACAAGGCGTGTCGGCCAAGTGGTCATGGCGGCTGGATGGCAAGCGGCTGGGGCCGGCCGTCAGCCGCTCATGGGCCATGTGGCCGGGCAAGCACGTGCTGGAGCTGGTGGATGCCAAAGGTGCGGCGGTGGAGGCGATGCGGTTTGAGGTGCGAGGCGCCCAGGTGAAGCCAGCCGCGGCCCAGCGCGCGGCACCGCGTCGGCCTCACTGACCGACCCACCCTCAGGCCTTGAGGCCCCGCCCGCGACGCGTCCCGTGCTACCTTCGCACCATGGACGCCGATCAATCCGACCTGCTTCGCGCCACGCTGGCTCATCAAGAGGTGGCCGCGCTCGCCACCCTGCACAAGGGCGATCCTGCCGTCTCCATGGTGCCCTACGCCCTGATGCCCGATGGCACCGGGGCCATCATCCATGTGAGCCGCCTGGCCACACACACGGCGGACATGCAGGCCCACCCCGCGGTGTCCCTGCTGGTGATGGCGCCACGCACCGAAGGTGACGATCCGCTGGCGCTGCCGCGCGTGAGCCTGCAAGGCCAGGCGCGCGTATGCGCCAAGGACGATGCGGTTTATGCGCAGGCCCGTGCGGCCTACCTCGCGCGCTTTCCGCAAGCCGAGCCGATGTTCGGCTTCGGCGATTTTTCACTGTTCCTGATCGACATCCGCGCGGTGCGCTTCGTGGCCGGCTTCGGTCGCGCCCACGCACTGACACCGGAGGCTTTTGCCACCCTCGTGGCCACTGCATCGGCCGGTGCATCCACATCGTCGCCCGCCTCCAGCCCTTGAGCCGGCACGTCGCCCATCCCAGAGCTTGCCAAGGGCCCGCACCACACCATGCCGCGCCACGTCCTGCCCGTCATCGATCCCGCACGCTGCACGGGCTGTGGCCGCTGCATCGGCATCTGCCCGCCGCATGTGCTGTGGCTCGAAGCCGAAGGGCCCAACGGCATGGGCCGCAAACACGCGGTGCTGCACGATGTGCCGGGGTGCACCGGTTGTGCCAAATGCCACGTGGTCTGCCCTTTCGATGCGATCAGCATGAAGAAGCAGCCCGGTAAGCCGGATGGGACCGAGCCATGAGCCAGCTCAGCGCCCGTGCTGCCACCACACGGCCGCCGCGATGATCAGCGCCAGCGTCTGCACCAGCGTGAGCACCTGCCAGAACAGCACAGGATGCCGCTCGATGATGGGCGGCGTGCGCTGATGCCTGAATTGCGGGCCCGGCGTCGTCAGATCCGCGATGAACTCCGACAGGGCCTCCTGCCGCTTGTGGGCTTTCGGATGCAGGGCCTTGCGCAGCACCGCATCGATCCAGGCGGGCAGCTCGGCCCGGCGTTCGCGCAGCGGCACATAACGCAGGCCTTGCAGATCCTTGGGTGAGCGCAGCCGCGTCACCTGCAGGCCATAAGGCAGCTGGCCCGTGAGCATCTGATACGTGATGACCGCCAGCGAGAACAGATCCGACTGCATGCAGCCTTCTCCACCAACGAAGTACTCGGGCGCGGTGTACTGCAAGGTGCCCACGATGGCTTGCGGCCTTGGCGCCGATGTGCCTTCCTGCAGGCCGGCCACGTGGACCGAGCCGAAGTCGATGATCTTGACCGTGCCGGTGGCATCGATCATCACGTTGTCCGGTCGCAGGTCCTGGTGCAGCATCTCCTTGCGATGGAAGGCTTGCAGCCCCTTGGCGATCTGCGCGACGATGCGCCGCACGCTGTCCAGGTCAGGCGCAGGGTGGTCCGTCATCCATTGCGAGAGCGTCTGGCCCGGCACGTATTCCATCGCCACATACAGGTGCTCGCGCGGCCGCTCGACGGCGCAGGGTTTGAGCACATGCGCGCTGTCGATGCGGCGCGCCACCCATTCTTCGAGCATGAAGCGATCCAGGTGAGCCTCGTCTTCACGCAGATCGACGGAAGGTGTCTTCAGCGCGATCTGCTGACCACTGAGTTCGTCCACGGCCAGGTGCACGTGGCTGCGTGCACTGGCATGCAGCTCGCGGATGATGGTGTAGTCCTCGAAACGCATGCGCGGCTGCAGGCGGGGTGGCAGCTTCAGGCCATGGCGCTGCGCGGGCAACTGGTGCGCATCGACATCGGGCAAGGCATCGATGCGCACCAGCTGCACCGTCAGGTTGTCGTCGCTGCCCAGGGCCAGAGCCGATGCCGTGAGCGCCGCGGCCGCTGCATCCAAATCATGAGGGTGAGCAGTCAAGGCGGCATGCACCGCCATTGCATCCAAGTGTGCGTACGCGCCGTCTGTGGCCAGCACATAAACCTCGCCGGCTTCCAGCGTCCAGCAGCGGTAGTCGATCTCCACCGCAGGCCCGGCACCCAGTGCACGCCCCAGATAGGTTTCCACCGACGACACATGCACCCGGTGATCCTGCGTGAGCTGCTCCAGCGCGTGCGCATGCAGGCGGTAGATGCGCGCATCGCCCACGTGCAGCAGATGCGCCTCGCGCCCTTTGAGGATCAGCGCGCTGAAGGTGCAGACATGGCCGCGATCGCGATCGAAGCGGGCCTCGCTGCGCTGGTTCTGCGCATGCAGCCAGGAGTTGGTGGCGTCCAGCACGCGCTGGGCCGCACGCCGCACCGTCCAGGCTTCGGAGGTGCAGTAGTAGTCGTCCAGGAAGCCGCGCACCGCCGCGGCACTGGCCACACCGCTGACGGCGCTGCTGCCAATGCCATCGGCCAGCGCCACCACGATGCCCTTGCGGCCGAGCTGCGGCTCACGCGGGATGGCCGCGCCATGGAAGTCCTGGTTGACGGCCTTGCGCCCGGCCTGCGAATGCTGGCCCAGCGTGATGCGCAGCGAGCCAGGCACGCGCATCCCTGGATCAGGCCACCACGCGCTTGGGCGCCGTCTTGTAGTGCGTCGAATACAAGGTGGCGCCCACGAAGGTCAGGCCGCCCACCAGGTTGCCCAGCACCGTGGGGATCTCGTTCCAGATCAGGTAGTCCATGACGGTGAAGTTGCCGCCCAGCATCAGGCCCGAGGGGAAGAGGAACATGTTGACGATGGAGTGCTCGAAGCCCATGTAGAAGAACACCATCACCGGCATCCACATGCCGATGGCCTTGCCCGACACCGAGGTCGACATCAACGCGGCGACCACGCCGGTGGACACCATCCAGTTGCACATCACCCCGCGGATGAACAGCGTGAGCATGCCGGCGGCGCCATGCGCGGCATAGCCCACCGTGCGGCCTTCGCCGATGTGGCCGATCTTCTGGCCGATGGCATTGGGCGCCTCGCTGAAGCCGAAGGTGAAGATGATGGCCATGAACACGGCCACCACCAGCGCACCGGCGAAGTTGCCGAAGAACACCAGCGTCCAGTTGCGCATGACGCCGCCCCAGGTGGCGCCCGGGCGCTTGTCGAACACGGCCAGCGGGGCCAGCGTGAACACGCCCGTCAGCAGATCGAAGCCCATCAGGTACAGCAGGATGAAGCCCACGGGAAACAGCATCGCGCCGACCAGCGGGTTGCCGGTGTTGACGCTGACGCTGACCGCGAAAGCCGCAGCCAGGGCGAGGATGGCACCGGCCATGAAGGCGCGGATGAGCGTGTCGCGGGTGGACATCAGCAGTTTGGATTCGCCGGCGTCGACCATCTTGGTGACGAATTCGGTGGGAGCGAGGTAGGCCATGGGCTTCCTTTGCAGAAGAACGATGAGGGAAGTGGAAAAACAAAAACGGCGCCCCTTCCGTGCCTCGCTTCGGTGAAGCGAGTGCCGGACGGGACGCCGTCATCCACGTGTTCATGCTCGCCCGCGGTGCGCGATGCACCACTGGGCGATGGATCAAGCCACCATCAGCTCGATGCCCTCATTCGATGCACGTTCCATGCCAGAAATTTGAAGGGCCAGCGGAGGCAAGAGCGGGGCCCAAGCGGGGTGAAACGTCCCCACTTGGTGCATCCAGGGTGCATCCAGGCTCAAGCCTGGTGCGCGTCGCCCTTGGCGCCCATGGCCGCGAAGGCGATGTCAGGCAGCGCCAGCGTCGCTTCGGCCACGTCCAGCAGCCGGCGGTTGTGGTCCATCGAGGCCTTTTGCAGGGCGCGGAAGGCCGCTTCTTCCGTCAGGCCCAGGCGCGACATCAGCGCGCCCTTGGCCCGCTCGATCACCTTGCGCTCGTGCAGCGCACGCCGTGCCGTGTCGAGTTCGACTTCCATGCGGGCCAGCCGCGCCGATTGCGTCTGCAGCAGATCCACCAGGGAGGACACCGAGGCCGGATCGGTGCCCAGCACGGGCGCTGCCTGGGGCGTCTCCGATGGATTGAAGAAGCGCGCCACCGCATGGATGTGCGCAGGCGGGTTGTCGCGCAGGCGCTGCAGCAGGCCCTCGGCGTCCTGCAGATCCTGCTGGGCCGCGGCGATGTGGGCCTCGCAGGCCTGCCGCAGGCATTGCACCAGCGCGGTCTGCAACTGCTCCATCTCGGCGATGCGGTCGCTGCAGACCTCGAACCAGGTGTCGCTCAGACGCGTGTCCAGCGTGGCGCCGGCGCGGGCGGTGCACAGCGTGCGGCGCAGGCGTTCCAGCTGGGCCACATTGGGCGTGAGCTGATGCTGCTGCCAGCGCGCGCGCAGCTCGCCATCGGCGAATTCGTCGAAGACGCGCAGGTTGTGCTCCTGCGCATCGATGAGGTGGATGATGCGCTGCTGCTGGTCTTCGGTGAAGCTGGCCGAGGCGAACAGTTGCGCGCCCACAGCCCGCTCCTGACCTGCGGCCTCCTTGCCTTGCACCAGGTGCACGAAGGCCACCATGCGCCGGGAGATGTCGGGGTGCCCGGCTGAATCGGCCAGGTGGAAGATCAGCTCGACCAGGCCGGCGATGATGCGGCTGAAGGCCGCCACGGTGTCGTGGGCACTGAGGCTGCGTTGCGCGATCTGCTGGCGCAGGTCGGCCAGGGCATCCAGGTCGAGCAGCACCCAGGCCATCAGCGAGAGCATGCGGGCGGAGGTGCCCTGCTCGGGCGCCAGATGCTGTTCGAACAGCCCGCGCACCTTGGTTTCGACCGCCACGGCATCGTCGATGGCGGATTGGCGGGCCGGGCCGAAGCGCTGGCCGCCCGAGGCCACGAAGATGCTGGAGGCGCCCCGCTCGCGCTGGATGGCGTGGATCATCTGCCCGATGAGATCGGCCAGCTCGACCCGGGCGGCCAGGTGGCGCACGGCCTCGATCTCGAGTTGCTTGGCACGTAAGACGAGGTGGGAGACGGACACGGACATGGGCAGAAACAGCGCAAAAGCGGAGAGGAAGGCGGGCAGCCCGATTGTCCGCAATTTGAGGCGGCGCGCCACGCCCGCAATTAAAGTGAGCACGCGCGGCGATACGCGGGTATAGTGCAGAGCATTCGTTGCGGCGTTCGCTTCCCCGCACCTTGCGCACCCCCGATGCGCCCCGCCACTGGGCACCCCCGGTCGCGGTCTCCAGGCAAGCTCAGCCCGTTCCCTCTCCCTTTGCTCTCCCGGTCGCCTCCCCCTGACCGGCCCTCCCACCCCCGGAACCCTGCTTCACGCGCTGAGTGAAGCGCTGCCGTCTTGCATGTCGCCATGCAAGACGGGTCTGCCCGTTCCGATCCATGTGGACATTGAAGACACGTGTCAAAAGAAGACCTCATTGAAATGCGCGGCCAGGTGGACGAAGTCCTGCCCGACTCCCGCTTCCGTGTGACGCTGGAAAACGGCCACACGCTGACGGCCTATTCCGGCGGCAAGATGCGCAAAAACCGCATCCGCATCCTCGCCGGGGACAAGGTCTCCCTCGAACTCTCGCCCTATGACCTGAGCAAAGGGCGCATCACCTTCCGCCATCTGGAGCCTCGCGCCAATGGCAGTACCCCTCCCCCTCCTCGACGGAATTTCCGTTGAGTCTCTCTCCCGTCGATCCTGCATGACAAGAAGCGGGCCGACGGTCTCTCTCGAAAGGTGCAGCAATGCAAAACAAACTCTATGTGGGCAACCTCTCTTACGGTGTCCGCGACGATGACCTCCGCAACAGCTTTTCCGAATTCGGGCAAGTCACGTCTGCCAAGGTGATGACCGACCGCGATACGGGTCGTTCCAAAGGCTTCGGCTTTGTCGAAATGGGCACGGATGACGAGGCGCAAGCCGCCATCCGCGGCCTCAATGGCCAGCCCATCGACGGCCGCGCTGTCGTGGTGAACGTCTCGCGTCCCAAGGAAGAGCGCCCCGGTGGCGGCGGCCGTGGCGGTTATGGCGGCGGCGGTGGCTACGGTGGTGGCGGCGGCGGCCGTGGTGGCTACGGCGGTGGCCGCGGCTACTGAGCCTCGTCAGCACCTGTGCTGATGCAATGATGAAAGGCCGGTCTCAGACCGGCCTTTTTCATGGTCGAGCCAAAGTGGATCAGCCCAGCGTCACCATCACCCGGGTGCCCTCGATGCGCACCTCGTGAGCACGCACCGAGAGCTCCGGTGATTCAAGACACTCGCCGCTGCGCAGGTCGAAGTGATGCTTGTACAGCGGCGAGGCCACGACGATGCGCTCGCCCAGGTTGCCCACCAGCCCGCGCGAGAGCACGCTCGCACCGTTCTTCGGGTCGACATTGTCGATGGCGAAGAACTGGCTGGCGCCCACGCGGAAGATGGCCACATGGCGGCCCTCGACCAGGGCGCACACGCCGGTGTCGGGCAGGATGTCGTCGACCGCGCACACGTCGGTCCAGATGGCGGATGCTTCAAACGGAAAGTCAAGGACAGCGGCGTTCATGGTTCGGTTTCCTCCTGGGCTGCGGGTTCAGGCCGTCGTGGCTTCGGTGGAAGCCTGGTCGCGTTCTTCCGGGCGGGCGGGACGGATCTGGCCGCGCTCCTTGATGAACAGGATCTGTTCGTCCTTCTTGTCGCTGTTGACGAAGGAGCGGAAGCGCTTGCGCACGTCCGGGTTGGTCACCGCCGTCTTCCATTCGCACTGGTAGGTGTCGACCACGTGCTGCATCTGGGCTTCGAGTTCGGCGGCGATGCCGAGCGAGTCCTCGATCAGCACGTCCTTGAGATAATCCAGCCCGCCTTCGAGGTTCTCGCGCCAGGTGCTGGTGCGCTGCAGCCGGTCGGCCGTGCGCACGTAGAACATCAGCACGCGGTCGATCAGCGCGATGAGCTGCGCCTTGGTCAGATCCGAGGCGAACAGTTCGGCGTGGCGGGGCTTCATGCCGCCGTTGCCGCACACGTACAGGTTCCAGCCCTTTTCGGTGGCGATCACGCCGATGTCCTTGCCCTGGGCTTCGGCGCATTCACGCGTGCAGCCGGAGACGCCGAACTTGATCTTGTGCGGCGCCCGCAGGCCCTTGTAGCGGTTCTCCAGCTCCACGGCCAAGCCCACGCTGTCGTCCACGCCATAGCGGCACCAGGTCGAGCCCACGCAGCTCTTGACCGTGCGCAGCGACTTGCCATAGGCATGCCCGGATTCGAAGCCGGCAGCGATCAGCTCTTCCCAGATCAGGGGCAACTGCTCTACGCGGGCACCGAACAGGTCCACGCGCTGGCCGCCAGTGATCTTGGTGTAGAGGCCGTACTTCTTGGCGACCTGGCCCACGGCGATCAGGCCATCGGGCGTGACCTCGCCACCGGCCATGCGCGGCACCACCGAGTAGGTGCCGTCCTTCTGGATGTTGCCCAGGTAGTAGTCGTTGCTGTCCTGCAGGCTGGCCAGTTGCGGCTTGAGCACGAACTCGTTCCACACCGATGCGAGGATGGAGGCAGCGGTGGGTTTGCAGATGTCGCAGCCCAGGCCCTTGCCATGCTTGGCCAGCAGTTCGTCGAAGGTCTTGATCTCGCCGACGCGGATCAGGTGGAAGAGCTCCTGGCGCGAGTAGGCGAAGTGCTCGCACAGGTGGTTGTTGACCGCCATGCCCTGCTTCTTCATCTCGGCCTTCATGATCTGCGTGACCAGGGGCACGCAACCGCCGCAGGTGGCGCCGGCCTTGGTGCAGGCCTTCATGGCGCCGATGCTGGTGGCGCCTTCGCACACGGCGGCGCTGATCTGGCCCTTGCTCACGCTGTTGCATGAGCAGATCTGGGCACTGTCGGGCAGGGCGTCGGCGCCCAGGCCGGGCTTGGCCTTGCCGTCGCTGGAGGGCAGGATGAGGAATTCCGGATCGGCCGGCAGGGTGATGCCGTTCAGGGCCATCTGCAGCAGGGTGCCGTATTCATCGGCATTGCCCACCAGCACGGCGCCCAGCAGTTTCTTGCCGTCGTCACTCACGACGATCTTCTTGTAGATCTGCTTGACTTCGTCCACGTATTGATAGGTGCGGCTGTGCGCCGTCTTGCCGTGGGCGTCGCCAATGCTGGCCACGTCCACGCCCATCAGTTTGAGTTTGGTGCTCATGTCGGCGCCGGTGAAGGCGGCCGACGTGTCACCTGTTGTCTCCCCGGATGTGCCTCCGGTGGTTTGGGAAATCTGCGCGACGATGTGCCTGGCCGCGACGCGGGCCATGTCGTAGCCTGGGGCCACGAGGCCGAAGGTCTGGTCGTTCCAGGCGGCGCACTCGCCGATGGCGTAGATGTGGTGGTCGCTGGTGCGGCAGTGGTCGTCGATGGCGATGCCACCGCGCGCGCCCACGGCGAGCAGGCATTGGCGGGCCAGCTCATCACGCGGGCGGATGCCGGCGGAGAACACGATCATGTCGGTCTCCAGGTAGCTGCCGTCGGCAAAGACCATGCGGTGGCGCGCCTCGCGGCCATCGACGATCTCGGTGGTGTTGCGGCTGGTGTGCACGTGCACGCCAAGCTGTTCGATCTTGGCGCGCAGCACGCGGCCGCCGCCTTCATCGACCTGCACGGCCATCAGGCGCGGGGCGAATTCGACGACGTGGGTCTCCAGGCCCATGTCGCGCAGGGCCTTGGCGCATTCCAGGCCGAGCAGGCCGCCGCCGATGACCACGCCGCTCTTGGACTTGGCGCCGGCGGCCTTCATCGCTTCCAGGTCTTCGATGGTGCGGTAGACGAAGCAGTGGTTGCGATCGCGCCCGGGCACGGGCGGCACGAAGGGGTTGGAGCCGGTGGCCAGCACCAGCGTGTCATAGGACAGCACCTCGCCATCGGCGGTGGTGACGGTGTTCTGACGGCGTTCGATGGCCGCGGCACGGGCCTTGAGCTTGAGCGTGAAGCCGGTGCGGGCGAAGAAGTCGGCTTCGACGAGGGAGAGGTCGTCGGCCGTCTTGCCGGAGAAGAACTCGGAGAGGTGGACCCGGTCGTAGGCGGCGCGGGGCTCTTCGCACAGCACGGTGACTTCGGCATCACGCAGGCCGGCTTCGGCCAGGGATTCCAGGAACTTGTGGCCAACCATGCCATGGCCAACGACGACGATCTTCTTCATAGGACGGACTCTGATGGGAAGCGTGGACAGCTCCGCAGGACGCATGCCAGGGGCAGGCGCACCGAGGGATCACGGTTCAGGAACGGCACACCCGCATGTCACGCGGGTGGCCGCGCGGACGGGATGCCGACAGATTCCGCCGTCGTTAGCGGAGAGGGGGGTTGTGGCCGGCAGCACTACCGGGGCACATGCCCTCCTCCAAACGCAAGGTCTGTGCCAATGCGCTTTTGCAGGGGCAGCACGCCGCCTTGCCCTGTGAGAGGGCGCGGCGTGCACCACATGCGGTGGGGCCGATGGGGGCGCCGGTGCCTGCCGGGGCCGGTTTGCACCGAACTGGGGTGAGCCGGGCGGCCCCGTGTTGGTGCGCAGGCGCGAGCAGGGGGCTCGCTGGGACTCGGCTCAGCTCGCCACGTCCTGCCCCGTGGGCACCACGGGCACGGGGGCTGGATGGGTGCGCTCGTAGCGCTCCTGGCAGTCGATGCAGCGACGCGCGGTGGGCTCCACGCGCAGCCGGGCCACCGGGATCTCGCAGCCGCAGTCGCTGCATTCGCCGTAGCTGCCATCCGCGATGCGGGCCTGGGCCTCGGCGATCTCTGTCAGTTCGAGCTGGTCGCGCTCGCGCTCGGCATGGCGGAAGTCGGTGATGCGCCGGCTCTGGGCCACATCCACCATGTCGGGTGCCACGCCGACAAAGCCTTCGCGGTCGGCCTGGTCGGCGTCTTTCGCATCCCGCACCTCCTCACGCAAGGTGGCATCGCGTCGGGTCAGGATGTCTTTCAGCTCGTTCAATTCCGTGTCGTTCAAGTGGTTCATGGGTGTCGCCCTGAGGTGCGTGGATCTGCGGCCCAGGTGGCAATCGGCATGCCGTGGCGGCGGCTCTGCAGGGGCGTGGTGCCAAGCGCGGAACAAGGCCTGCGGCTCGCCCTTCATTCCGCCGTTGCGAAGGGCGCAAATGCGGTTTCATGGAGCCTCGCATTGCCTTCCTTCGTCCGCCGTCTTTCCATGAAGCCCTTCAAGAACTGGCCCACCTGGCTGCAGGTCCTCCTCTTCGTCCTGCTGGCTGTGGCCGCCATTGCCGGCCTCGTCGCCATCGACTATCACCATGCCCAGCCCAGCCGTACCGGCAAGACGGAGCTGGCCAGCCAGTTTGAGGCCGCGCCGCGCGAATGGCTTGACCATCCGCGCGATGTCTCGGCCTTCGAGGCGGCGCTGGCGCGGGGCGACGTCCGTGCCGTCGGGGTGGATGGGGCGCGTGTGCTGGTGACCACCACGCGTGGCGAGCGCTACAGCACACGACTGCTGGATCCGTCGTCGGGCCTGGGTGCGCGTCTGGAGGCCCTCAGCCGTGAGCGCGGCTTCAGCCTGACGCTGATCCGGGTGGACGAGCGTGACCTCAGCGGCCGCCTCGTCGACAGCATGAGCAATGTGCTGCAACGTCTGCTGGCCGTGGCTTCCGTGGCCATCACCGCCTTCCTGGTCTTCTATCTGGTGCGGCAGGGTGGTGGCCTCAACGGCAACAAGCCGCAACTGGCGGAAAAGCCCGAGGGTGGCTTCGACCTGGTGATCGGCGCCCTGGAAGCCAAGACCGCTCTGCAGCAGGTGACGGCCTTCATGAAGTCGCCCGACAAGTATGTGGCCCTGGGTGCCAAGCCGCCGCGCGGGGTGCTGCTCGAAGGCCCGCCGGGCACGGGCAAGACCCTGCTGGCGCGCGCGCTGGCGGCCGAGTGCGGCGCCAACTTCATCGCGGTGGATGGCTCGCACTTTTCCAGCATGTTCTATGGCGCTGGCATCGCCAAGGTGCGCGAGTTGTTCGCCACGGCGCGCAAGCATGCGCCGTGCATCGTGTTCATCGACGAGTTCGACGGCATCGGGCAGCGCTCCAGCGGGCCGGGCAAAGGCAACGGTGGTGGCGTCTCGGAAGAGAACCGCATCATCAACAAGCTGCTGGTGGAGATGGATGGCTTCTCGCCGATGGACAACATCGTCGTCATCGGTGCGACCAACCACGTCGGCAATGTCGACGAGGCTTTGAGGCGGCCGGGCCGCTTCGACCTGGTGGCCCGTGTGACGCTGCCCACTCTCGAAGACCGACGCGCGTTGTTCGATCTGTGCCTGGCGCGTGTGAAGGCCGGCAGCGACATCGACAGCCTGGCGCTGGCGCGCTCGAGCAGCACGCTGTCCCAGGCGGACATCACCAATGTGGTCAACCGTGCCACGGTGCTGGCGGCCGAACAGGGCGCCCACGAGGTCAACCAGGAACACCTGCTGCGCGCGCTCGAAAGCCATCAGCTGGGCGGCGAGGTCTCGGGCATGAAGGGCCTGATGACACCGGAAGATCGCCATCGCATCGCGGTGCATGAAAGCGGGCACGCGCTGGTGGCGCATGCCTTGAAGGCCGGCGTGGTCGAGCGGGTGACCATCGAGCCGCGTGGCCAGGCGCTGGGCGTGACCTTCGTGACACGCACCAACGAGCTGCCGCTGTGGGGTGAGCACGAGCTGCACGCACGCCTGGGCATGCTGCTGGCGGGGCGCGAGGCCGAGCTGCTGGTCTTCGGCAACACCACCTCGGGCGCCTCGGATGACCTCAAGCGTGCCTCCGAGCTGGCCATCGACATGGTCAGCAGCATGGGGTTCTCCGAGACCTTCGGGCTGCTGAGCGTCAAGGGCGTGCCCGACCGCCTGATCGGCCCGCACATCCAGGAAAAGGCGCTGGCCGAGGCCCGCCGCATCCTGGAAGAGGCGCAACAGGCGTGCCGCGAGGTGCTGACGCAGCGCCGTGGATCGCTGCAGGCGTTGACCGATGCCCTGCTCGAGCGCGAGACCGTCTCGGGCCTCAAACTCACGGGATTGCTCCAAGGTGAGCAATCCATCACGGCCTGACCGAGCAGAAATCCCCGCGTGCATGCCAAATTCACGCGTGTTTTGACCGCCACCGGACGAAAGTGAAGAAGGCAGCAGGGCCATTCGCGCCTGCTGCTTTGCGCATTCACGAAAGGCTTGCCATGGCAGTTGACCTGGACCTGTCCCGTCCGGCGGCGTCTCCCGACGCTTCCCCTGTTGCTTCTCCGGCTGCACCGACCGTGGCGCCTTCCACGGCTCCCACGGTTTTCACGGTGCGCAACAAGCACGACGTGCGGCAGTTCTGCACACCCGACGGCTCGCCGCTGTTGCTGCAGGACGGGCAGGCGGTGTGGGAGGCGGCCGTGGGCCAGGTGCATCTGGCGCATGACTTCCGTGTCGGCGAGATGCTGACCTGCAATGGCGTGCTCGCCCCAGACAAGCTGCAGGATGCGCTGGTGCGCCAGCGTGTGGAAGCCCTGCGGGGCAAGGCGCGGCCCATCGGCCAGATCCTGCTGGAGCATGGCTCGATCACGGCCAGTGACCTGCAGGTGGCCCTGGCCGGCACCATGGGCATGCCGGTGGTGGACTGCCTCAAGCTGTCCGCGCAGAAGGAGGCCCTGGAACTGCTGCCGCGCGGCAAGGCCCTGCAGATGAACGTGTTGCCGCTGATCCTGCGCCAGAACACCCTGGTGGTGGCGATGGACGACCCCTGGCAGCGCACCGTGCTCAATGAACTGGGTTTTCTGACCAACCGCCGCGTGTTGGCCGTGATGGCCGCGCCCGGCATGCTCACGCAGGCCATCGATGCGGCCTACGACCGCTTTGCCCAGCAGGCCAAACGCGAGCCTGCGCACGACATCCAGTGGCTGGCCCAGGAGCTGGTGCTGGACATGCCCGATGTGGTGCCGCAAAACGATGCCGGCGATGTCATCACCGAAAGCAGCAATGCCCTGGTCCGCCTGGTCAATCAGATGATCGAGGATGCGCTGCACCAGCACGTCTCGGACATCCACATCGAGTTCTCCACGCAGCTCGACCAGGTGCGCATCCGCTTCCGCCTGGACGGCACGATGGTGCCTTACCTGGAGCTGCCCAGCCGCTATCACCACCCGCTGGTGGCGCGCCTGAAGATCATGTCCGACCTGGACATCTCCGAGCGCCGCAAGCCGCAGGACGGCAAGATCGACTTCTCGCGCTTTGGCAGCACTGCGGCCGAACTGCGTGTGGTCACCGTGCCGACCTCGCACGGGCAGGAGGACGTGGTGCTGCGCCTGCTGGCCGGTGCCAAGCCACTGCCCCTGAACGCCATCGGGCTCAGCCACGGCAACCTCAACGGCCTGCGCCGCTGCTTCTCCAAGCCCTACGGCATGATCCTGATCTGCGGGCCCACCGGTTGCGGCAAGACCACGACGCTGCACTCCGTGCTGCGCGAACTCAACGATGGCGAACGCAAGATCTGGACGGCCGAAGACCCGATCGAGATCACGCAGGATGGGCTGTGCCAGGTGCAGATCAACCCCCGCATCGGCTGGACGTTTGCGAGCGCCATGCGCACCTTCCTGCGCGCGGACCCGGACGTCATCATGATCGGCGAGATGCGCGATGAAGAGACGGCCCGCATCGCCATCGAGGCTTCGCTGACGGGGCACCTCGTGTTCTCCACCCTGCACACCAACTCCGCCGCCGAAAGCGTGGCGCGGCTGCTGGAGATGGGCATGGACCCGTTCAACTTCTCGGATTCGCTGCTGGCCGTGCTGGCACAGCGTCTGGTGCGCCGGCTGTGCCCGGAATGCCGACGCGCGGAGATCGCCAGCGACGACGAGATCGAAAGCCTCATGCACGAATACATCCACAGTGCCAAGGATCTGCCGGGGCTGATCGACAAGGATGCCCTGCTGGCCGGCTGGCGCAGCGAGCATGGCGACGAGCAGGGCCAGCTCAGGCTGTGGCGCAGGCAGGGCTGCAAGAGCTGCAATGGCCGCGGCTACAAGGGGCGCCTGGGCCTGCAGGAGTTGCTGCAGGCCGATGACACCATCCGTCACCAGATCCGCCATCGCGCCTCGGCAGCCGACTTGCTGCACAGCGGCCTGACGGCCGGGATGCGCACCTTGCGTCAGGACGGCATCGAGAAGGTGCTGCGTGGCCTGACCGACATGAGCGAGGTGATCGCCGCCAGCAACAGCTGACGGTGCGCCTCAGGACGGCCGCAGCGGCAGCACGCGGATCACCTGGATGCGCCAGGGACCGGTGGCCGCCTTGGCGATGGCCGCGACCGCTTCATCCACCGTGTGCGTGCGGGGATCGAGCATGAAGGACAGCGCTTGCGGATCGCTGGAGACCCGCACGCTGTCGCCTGCGACGCCGGGGGTGCGGATGGCGGCGTCCTTCAACTTCGGCAGGGCTGTGGCCGGCCCCTCCACATCGCAGTAGACGACGACCTTGCCTTCGGTCGTGGCCTGCTGCAGCACGGCATGGTCGTACGTGGCGGCCATCTTGTCTTCGATGCACACCCCGCAGGCTTGTGCCGTGTGCACGCCGCCGGCCAGCCACAGCGCGACCAGCCAGGCACGTTCAATGGTTGTGGTCATGCGCACCGCCTCCGGTGGACGGGGTGGCCGCCGGCATCGGCGTGGCGGACTTGGTCTCCGACGGCGACAGCACCTTGTCGGCGCGTGCCGGCTGCGGCTGCGTCGTGCCTTGCGGGCGGATGTTCTCGTCGGCCCAGCGGAAGTAGGCCACGTACTGCTTGATCTCCTGCTCCGACAGGTTCTGGTTGGGCATGGGCACCTTGTACTGCGCCAGCATGGCCTTGGCGGCGGCATCGGTCTCCAGCATGCGTTCGGGTGCACGCATCCAGCGCACCAGCCATTCCTCGCTGCGGCGGCGCGTCACGCCATACAGGTCAGGCCCCAGCCTGTCGCCACCGGCAATCGAGTGGCAGGCCAGGCACTTGGTCTCGAAGTCCAGCTTGCCGCGCTGGGCGAGCGGATCGTTGGGCGCTGCCGTGGCCGGGATGTTGTGGTGCTCCGGATCGCCCGTGGGCAGGGTGCCATCCTTGGTGGCGGCCACCAGGCCAATCGCGCCTTGCGAGGCATTGGCGAAGTGGTGGTCCACCATCACATAGCTGCCTTCCTCGGGCACGATGAACTCGACAATCGCCGAGTTGGACGAGCCCAGCAGCACCGTCTGCATGCCGCGGAACTGGTTGTCCGGGTTGCCCTCGATCCACACCTTGTCGAAGATGGTGCCCACCACATGGAAGCTCGACGTGTTCGAGGGCCCGACATTGAGCACGAACAGGCGCACACGCTCGCCGGGCTTGGCCGGCAGCGGCTTGGTCACCAGGCCGTTGTAGCTGCCGTTGAAGACGGTGTAGGTGGGCGCCTTGGCACGCACGCGGTCGCCATCGAGCACGTACAGCGGCACGCCATCCACCGTGCGCTTGTCCGGGTCGGGCTTGGTGTAGAACTCGCTTTGCACGACGGCGTATTCGCGGTCCACCTTGGTGGGATAGCCGTCGCGCGGCTCGACGATCATCATCCCGTACATGCCCGAGGCGATGTGCTCCAGCACCATGGGCGTGCCGCAGTGGTACATGTAGACGCCCGGGTAGTTGGCTGTGAACTCGAAGTGCATGGTCTGGCCCGGGGCCACCGAGCGGTACTTGTCCTGGGGCGAGACCATGGCCGAGTGGAAGTCCATCGAGTGCATCATGGGCGCGGCCGTCACGCGCACGCCGGGCACCGGCGCATCCGAGCGGTTGCTCATGGTGAACTGGATGCGGTCGCCCACGCGGGCCCGCACGATGGGGCCGGGCACCGTGTCACCGAAGGTCCAGGCGCTGAACTTCACGCCCGGTGCCAGATCGATGATCTTGTGCGTCGTGTCCAGCCGCACCTGCTTGACGGGCTCGGGCGACAGCGGCCTGACATGCGCATCCATGCTGATGGCATCGCCCTGCGCATACGGGCCGGGCAGGCTGCCTTGCGTGACCACCGCGGGCTTGGGCTTGAGGTCCATCTTCGATGGATCGTAGGGATCGTCACCTGCATGTCGGCTGCCTTGCGAAGTGCAGGCCGTCAACAAAAAGATGCCGGACATCCAGGTACACACCACACTGCGCAGACGTGATCGCATGATCGCCTCCAGAAGAAGGGTTCATCGGGAACAGGCCACGGCCAAATGCACGGGTGAGCCGAACCCTGCCGGTCAAAGCATGGAAGGACTGCTGAGAGACCGCCTTTACTTCTGCGACAGGATCCACTGCACCAGCTGGTGCGCTTCCTTGTCGCTCACGGCCTGAGGCGGCATGGGGATGGCGCCCCACACACCGGAGCCACCCTTCATCACCTTGGTGACGAGCTTGTCGATGGCGTCCTTCTGGCCCTTGTACTTGGCGGCCACATCCTTGTAGGCGGGGCCGACCATCTTCTTGTCGACGGCATGGCAGGCCAGGCAGCCACGCTCTTGAAGGATCTTGTGGATGGCCGTGTCATCGGTGGCTGCCGGTGCAGCGCCGGTGGCGGGCGTCGTGGCCTTGGTTTGCGCATGGGCCGCCGTGCTGCAGGCCAGGGCGACGATGCAGCCGGCCATCAGGCGCACGGTGAGAGGGGAAGAAGGATGCTGGAGATGCATGGTCTGGACCGTGACGGGTTGTGAGGGGTCTCGCCAGGGAGCACACGCCATGCCCATCCACGGTGCAGTGGCCGCCCACTTCGATCCGCTTTGCACGTAAGTCCTGCCGGCAGTTTGCACAGCTTACAAACCGATGCCTTGTTTGCATCTGCCATGCGTGTCGTGCGGGCCCTTCGTTCCTTCGGAAGACGGCTGCATGCACCAAATCGGGTATCTCGTTTGCTACTGCTGCGCGGGCCAACTGCCATGGAGGCACGATGACGCGCGACACCCTGTACGGTCCCATCAAGGGGCTGGCCTTGCTGGTTTTGCTGTTGATGCTGGTGGCCTTGTTGTATGCCGCAGGCATCTCGATCACCCATTGGGCCGGCATCGGCGTCTGATCGGAGGCCGCCATCATGAACAAACGTCAAGGCAGGCTGTTCGCCATCGTGGCCACGGGCTTGTCGGCCCTGGCCTTTCTGGGCATGACCCTCGACAGCCACCGGCAGTTCGATCGGCTCACCAATGCCCAGAACCTCACGCCGCAGGTGCTGCATGGCAAGGACGTGTGGCACAAGTTCAACTGCATCAACTGCCACACGCTCTTCGGTGAAGGCGCCTATTACGCGCCGGATCTCACCAAGATCGCGCAACACCGCGGTGCCGCCTATCTGCAGGCCTATATGCGCGATCCATCGCGCTTCTATGACGAGAAGCGGCACCGCCGCCTCATGCCCAAGCAGAACCTCAAGGATGACGAGATCACCGATCTCATCGCCTTTCTGGATTGGGTCTCCAAGGTGGACAACCAAGGCTGGCCACCGCGCCCAATCCTGGTGACGGGCGCCACGCTGCCGGGCACCGATCTCAGCAGCGATCAGCTCGGCACACCGGCCGAACAAGGCGGTGCCTTGCCACCGGGCGCACGGCCCGTCAGCGGCGAGCAGGACCCGATCGCGCAGGGCCAGGCGCTGTTCCGTTCGGTTGCGCCGGCGTGCACGGCCTGCCATTCGATCGCACCGGGCGTGAACATGGCCGGCCCCTCGCTGTCAGGCATCGCCACGCGGGCGGCCGAACGGATCGGCGCGGCCGACTACAAGGGCGAGGCCAAGGATGCGGCCGGCTACATCCGCGAATCCATCACGCACCCGAGTTCCTACGTGGTGCCAGGCGCGATGTATTCCAACGCGGGCCAGAGCTTCATGCCCGCCACCTATGGCAAGGACCTGAGCAGCGCACAGATCGACCAGATCGTCGCCTACCTGGCCACCTTGAAGTGAACGCACATCCTCTTGGAGAAAAGCGATGAGATACCGTTCCCAGGAAGTGGCTTACTGGTACTTCGCGGTGGCGATGGTGCTGTTCGGGCTCCAGCTCGTGTTTGGCGTGCTGTCGGCATCCAAGTACCTGGGCCCCGATCCGCTGCTCTACATCCTGCCATTTGATGTGACCAAGATGATCCACACCAACCTGCTGGTGGTGTGGGTGCTCACCGGCTTCATGGGCGCCACCTACTGGATGGTGCCCGATGAATCGCGCACCGAGCTCTACAGCGTCAAGCTGGCCTACTGGCAACTGGCCCTGTGGGTGTTCATGGGCGTGACCGCCGTCATCGGTTACCTGTTCCGCTACGGCACGGGCAACAAGTTGCTGGAGCAGCCGCTGCCGCACAAGCTGATGATCGTGGTGGCCATGCTCATGTTCGTCTACAACATCGTGATGACGATCCGCCAGTCGGGCCGCTTCACCACCAGCGAAGGCGTGCTGCTGACCGGCATCGGCGGGGCCGCGGTGCTGTACCTGCCTTCGCTGCTGGAGTTCGACAACTACACGGTGTCCATCTTCTACCGCTGGTGGACGATCCACCTGTGGGTCGAAGGCGTGTGGGAGATGATCCAGGGCGGCTTCCTGGCCTACCTGCTCATCCGCCTTTCAGGTGCCGACCGCGAGGTGATGGAGAAGTGGTTGTATGTGATCGTGGGGCTGGTGTTCATCGCGGGCATCCTGGGCACGGCCCACCACTATTACTGGGTAGGCGTGCCGCATTACTGGCTGCCCATCGGCGGCTTCTTCAGTGCCCTGGAGCCCTTGGCCCTGATCGGCATGGCCATGTATGCCTACGGCGCGATGCGGCGCAGTGGCCTCGCACACCCCAACACGCTGGCCCTGCACTGGACGCTGGGCAGTGCGGTGTTCACGCTGTTTGGTGCCGGCCTGCTGGGCTTGGCCCACACCTGGCCAGCCGTCAACAAGTGGACGCACGGGACTCTGATCACCGCCATGCACGGCCATGCCGCCTTCTATGGCGCCTACGCGATGATCGTGCTGGCCATGATCAGCTATGCCCTGCCGATGATGACGCCGGGCCGACGCGAAGAAGGCGCGCCCATCGGCTACTGGGCCTTCTGGCTGCAACTGGCCGGCATGTTCGGCATGACGATTTCGTTTGCCACGGCCGGCATCGGGCAGGTCTACCTGGAGCGCATCCTGGGCCTGGGTTACCTGGACGCGCAGCTCAAGATCCAGGTGCACTTCGTGATGCTGCTGGCTGCGGCCTCGGTGTTCTCGCTGGGCGTGGGCCTGTTCATCTGGGACTTCTTCCGCATCCGTCCGCGCTTCGAGTTGCTGGGGGATGACGCGGCCGTGGTGGCGAACGGCGGCATCAGCGCCGCGGCTGGCCGGCCCAACCCGGTGTGAACCCCGGCATGCAGGAGGCCCAGCCCTTCTACCTGCCACAGGCCAACGAGGTGGCACTGTTCGAGCAGTGCCACGCCAGCGGCCTGGCCGTGATGCTCAAGGGCCCCACGGGCTGCGGCAAGACGCGCTTTGTCGAGCACATGGCCTGGCGCCTGGGCCGCCCGCTCATCACCGTGGCCTGTCACGATGACCTGTCGGCCAGTGACCTGATCGGCCGCTACCTCATCCACCACGACAGCACCGTGTGGCACGACGGGCCGCTCACACGCGCCGTGCGGCACGGCGCCATCTGCTATCTGGACGAGGTGGTGGAGGCCAGGCAGGACACGGTGGTGGTGCTGCACGCGCTCACCGACCACCGCCGCGAGCTGTCCATCGACCGCACCGGCGAGAGCCTGAAGGCGCCGCCCGAGTTCGTGCTGGTGATCTCATACAACCCCGGTTACCAGCGCATGCTCAAGGACTTGAAGCCCAGCACGCGTCAGCGCTTCGTGACCCTGGGCTTCGACTTCCCGCCGGCGGAGATCGAGGCCCGCATCGTCGCGCAGGAGGCGGGCCTGCCGCAAGCCGATGCGATGGCCCTGGTGATGCTGGCCGGCCGCCTGCGCGCGCTGCAAGATCGCGGCCTGGACGAAGTGCCCAGCACCCGCCTGCTCGTGGCCACCGCCCGGCTGGCCGCACGCGGCATTGCCTTGCGTGAGGCCTGCGAGGTGGCGCTGCTGGCCCCCTTGAGCGATGACCCCACCCTGCGCGCCGCGATGCGGGATCTGGCCGATGCCAGCCTGCGCTGAAGCCACCACGGACGCAGCACCACCATGGCCGAAGCAGAAGACGTCATCGTCGATGTGGGCCGGCATGCCACGGCGTATGCCCAGCAACGGCTGAAGGCGGCGCGCGAGGCCAGGCAGGCGCGCGAAGCCGCCGCCACCGGCCGGCCGATGCAAGCACCCACGGGCTTGGCTGCCCTGGCGGCGCGGCTGGACTTGCTGCTTTCTGCCGTGCATGGCCGATCCTGGCGCATCGCCGTGGCCCAGCCGCCCGCACCACCTACGCTGCTGGCGCGCTGGCTGGGCCGCCAGCCACGCCCCATGCATCCCGCTTGCGGCCTGCCCCATGCCGATGCGGCCACCTTGTGGCTGCCTGCTGACGTGTCAGCCCATGTGGGGGCCAAGGCGTCGGGCGCGTCGTCAGCGCCGCCGTCGGCCCACCTGCCGCCCATGCGTGAGGCTCAGGTCGAGCAGATGTACCGCGCCATGGCCCTGCAACAGGCGCAGCGCGCCATCGCCCGCCCGAGTGGCATATCAGGTCTGTCAGGCCTGTCCGATGAGCCCCGTACCACCCTGGCCTGGTTGCACGGCCTGCCGCCCCTGGCGCGCGACCTGGCCCTTGTGCTCGAAGCGCGCCGCGCCGATGCCGCCTTGCTCACCGAGATGCCCGGCCTGCGCCCCGCCCTGCAGCGCCTGCGGGATGTGGCCCTGCGCCAGCGCCCGCCCATGGACCGCCTGCCCCCACCCGCCCGCATGCTCGAAGCCTGGGTGCGCGACCACATGCTGCAGCCCCTGGAAGCCTGGCCCGCGCCCCGCACCGGCACGACGCCTGCCGAAGCCCTGCGCGGCCTGGCCGCCGAGATGGCCGCCAGCTGGCCCCCCTGGATGGGCCTCGCCCCCCCCATGGCCAAGGACCTGTGGACCGGCGACTGGCCGCCCGATGACATCACCCCCCTGCACATCGGCCCGGCCACCGAGCCACCGCCCGACACGCCCGACGACCCCCGCCCCGTTCGCAGCGCCCACCTGGAGCGCCGCCCGGACGTGCGCCGGCCCAAGGAAGACGAGGACGACGCCCAGCCCGGCGCCTGGATGATCCAGACCGCCCAGCCGCACGAACACGCCGAAGACCCCGCCGGCCTGCAACGCCCCGCCGACCGCGACACCGATGCCCCCGCCGAATCGCATGCCGAATCCCTGGCCGATCTGCAGGCCGCGCGCCTGGTGCGATCGGCCCAGCCCGCCCACGAAGTGCTGCTGTCCGACGCCCCGCCACCGCGCGGCACACCCCTGGCCACGTCCCAGCCCGCCTGGGCGGCCGAAGAGGCCATCGCCTACCCCGAATGGGATCACCGCCTGAACGACTACCGCGACCCCGGCACGCGCGTCTTCACCTCGATGGCCTTGGAAGGGCCGATGGCATGGGTCACCCAGACGCTCAAGGCCCAGCAGGGCCTGCACCAGGCCATCCGCCGCCGCTTCGAGATGCTGCGCGCCCAGCGCGTGACCCTGCACCGCCAGATCGACGGCGACGAGCCCGATGTGGACGCCTGGATCCAGGCCCGAGCCGACCTGCGTGCCGGCATGCCGATGTCGCAACGCCTGTACCGCTCATCCCGCCTGAGCCGGCGCGACTGCGCGGTGCTGGTGCTGGTCGACATCAGCGGCTCGACCGACGCGTGGATCCACGGCCAGCGCCGCATCATCGATGTCGAGCGCGAAGCCTTGCTGGCGCTGTCCATGGCACTGGACCACAGCGGCGATCCACACGCCGTGCTGGCCTTCTCGGGCCATGGGCCGGATGGGGTGCGCGTGCGCACCGTCAAGCGCTTTGATGAGCGCCACAGCGATGGTGTGGCCCGCCGCATTGCCGGGCTGGAGCCTGAGCGCTACACGCGTGCTGGGGCTGCCTTGCGGCATGCCTCGCAGGTGCTGGCCAGCCGGCCGGCTGCGCATCAATTGCTGGTGCTGCTGTCGGATGGCAAGCCCAATGATGCGGATGTGTATGAGGGGCGCTATGGCATTGAAGACACGCGGCAGGCTGTGCGTGAGGCTACCGCTATTGGGCAATCGCTGTTTTGTTTGACGGTGGACCGGCAGGCGCATGCTTACCTGCCGCGGATTTTTGGGGCGCATCAGCATGCGTTGTTGCAGCGGCCGGAGCGGTTGCCGGTGGTGTTGCTGGATTGGATGGCGCGGTTGATGCGGGAGGCTTAGGTGAGCCGTGATCTTTAGATCAAGCTTGCGCGGACTGAAGCATGAAGGGCTTGGCAATGGCAGCGACTTCACTGTGCGGCAGCCTTGACGGCAGGCAGGCATGATTGCTGGGTCGGAGCCTGGATCGCCGTTGCTGTCGCGGACATGGCCAATCGAATCATTGGCGCCATCCCGCTGTTCTGTATCGCATCTTCGAACAGGCTCAGCTCTTTCACGCCGCAAGGCGGCAGGGGCCGATACCACTTCATGCCGCAAAAGAACTGCCAATGAACCTCCTCAGGCCAGCGGGTGAACAGAACGTCCCAGGAGATGTTCAGCAAGGCCTTGAGGCAGACCATGCCCAAGAAGAGCCGGGCGCAACGCCAATCGCTGCCATCAGTCGTCGGGCGGACCGCCCGATCGCTCGCCATGATGAGAGCCTTCTCGATGGAGCCCCATTGGATACGTGAGGCGAGCTGGACCAGCTCATGGTCCTGATCTACCAGGTCCTTCAGTGCGCCTGATGTGAATCGGCTGTTCATTGTTCGATCACGGTGACGATCACCTGCAGGAAGAACGCCGGTGCATAGATGGAGCGGCGCGCATCGTCGCAGACTCGCCAGATGGATGCAACCGAGCAGTTCTCGGACGGGGCGACGAAATCGACCTCCAGCCGACGGCATTCACCTGGCATGACGTCCGGAATCGGAATGTCGTCCGCCTGGCAGATCAGATGAGGCTGCATGATCGGCTCCAGCTTGCCGTCGGCCGCCTTTCTCGATATGGCGTAATGCTGGTCGGCACGCACGAGCCGACGCTTGATCCAAGGTGCTTGCCCCTGGTTCTGCACCTCCCATATCTTGCGAAATGCTTCGCCGGCCTTGACCGCCGAGTGATCCGGCACGGTGATGTCAGCGTTGAAGACAATGACGTCCTCGGGATTGTCCAGCCCTACCGCACGGCTGCATGGCAGGCGTTCGGCCGCCGTCCTGGCTGTCGCGCGCCTGGGCGGCGTATGAAAGTCTACGTAGTGCCGCAGCACGGACACAGGTGACACCTCCAATGCATGGGCCAGGTGAACCAAGGTCCGAATGTTGGGGGCTTCGGTCCTCCCGGTTGCCAGTTCGTACAGATAAGACCGGGTCAAACCAGCATCCCTGGCCACTCTCTCCAGACTCTTCCCCAGTTCATGGGCACGACGCCGCAGCATCGCCATCCAATCGCGTTGCATGTGCTTCTCCCTTGGACGCTTGTTCGCATTGCATTCACTTCGTGCTTAGATTGAGCGATATCACGCCCGCAACGATGAACAACAGTCCAAGGAATCTCAAGGGGGAGGCATCCTCCTGGAACCATAGGATGCCAAGCAGCGCCGTGAGCGCGGTACCGCATCCAGCCCATACGGCATAAGTCAAGCCGATCTCGAGCTGCTTCACGGCTACCGACATCAACCAGATGGCCGTGCCGTAGCAGACGATGACGAGCAGGGAGGGAAGGGGTTTCGTAAAGGCTTCTGCGTAACGCAGTGCCAATGTGCCGAGCACTTCCGCCAGGACGCTGGCGGCCACGATGAACCAGGCGAAGGACAAGGATGGCATGAGGAACCTCTCTCCAGCCGAGCGCCTGTACCGGACGCAGCCAAGGAGAAGAAGAGCGGTACCTCGAGCGGAGTGCAGTCTAACAATCCTTCATCAGGTTTGCAAAGCCACCTGATCCCTGAGGCAATCCCGGTAGTGGCGATGGAAGTGAACCATCCCCGCCTCCAACTGCAGGTGATAGGGACCATGCTCGGACACGCCACGGCTCATCAACGCGAAGCGCCCTTCCTGCATCCGCTCCCCGATCTGGTTGTCTTCGACAGCGGTTTCCAGGTAGGCCTGGGCTGCCAGCTGGGCCATGCGTTCTCCATCCGGATGCGAGCGCAGAGATCGAGGATGGTAGTACTCGACAACATTCACACTGCGCAAGGGGCCGCGTGGATAGATGGTCGAGATCACGGTGACGAACGGGTACCACTCGATCATCACGTTCGGATAGAGCAGGAACCACATGGCACCCACGGGCGGAAGCTCGTTGTTGTAGTGTTTGAGGACGGCTTCATGCCATGCTCGGTAGACATCGCTCTCTCCGGGCTGAGACAGGCCCCGGTGAAAGCCGACGGTCTGCACGCTCCAGTCCTCTCCGAATGCCCACTTCAGATCATCGCAAGAAACGAAGCGTCCCAGGCCTGGGTGGAAGGGAGCGACGTGATAGTCCTCCAGATAAAACTCGATGAACGTCTTCCAGTTGTAGGCACATTCATGGACTTCCATGTGCCCGAAGTACAGATCATCGAAGGAAAGAAACTCTTTGAAGCGATCGGGCATGCAGACAAGGCTTGCCGCCGGGTCTCGTCCAGTAAACAGAAGGCCGTTCCACTCGTGAAGCTGATAGGTGTCGAGCTTCGCGCAAGGCCTTGTTTCGAAGCGAGGCGCCATGAGCAGATCACCCGAGTTCGCGTAGGTCCACCGATGCAAGGAACAGGACAGGCGGGGCGAATTCCCCTTGCCTTGCAGAATGGTCGCTTGGCGATGCCGGCAGACATTCGACATCAAGGTCACACCTTCGGCATTCCTGATCAAGGCCATGCCGTTGTGGCGATGGGGGAGAACGAAATAATCGTGAAGCTCCGGCACCATGAGCGAGTGGCCGGCATATGCCGGTGCTCCTTTGAAGATGAGGTCTTGTTCGATGGCAAGGAGCTGCTCGTCAAAGTAGGCCTTGACGGGAAGCTGTGTCGGCTGGGAGGTATCTGCCGTTGACGTCGATTCCTGGCTCCACATTGCGCGTCCTCCTGAAAGTTGTTGGTGCTTTCAGATTAGGAAGCGGCGGTGAATCAAGCGTGATCGAATGTCTGATTGGGTGGACGGCTAAAACGGACAGTGATATGGAAAGCAAGTTTCACCTGCATGGTCACCTAAGGCCCGGTGGGGCTGGACCACAGCGGCGATCCGCATGCCATGCTGGCCTTCTCGGGCCATGGGCCGGCCGAGGTGCGGGTGCGGGTGCGCACTGTCAGGCGCTTTGACGAGCGCTACATCGAGGTGGTGGCCCGCCGCATTGCCGGGCTGGAGCTGCCCTGCGGCATGCCTCACAGGTGCTGGCCAGCCGGCCACTGGATGGCGCGGTTGATGAGGGAGGCGCAGGTGAGCGGCGCCGTTTGTCTTCGGGATGTGGCCCCGGTCTCCAGATCAGGCTTACGCAGCTTGAAGCATGAACTCGACCTTCACCGAGTCGAAAGGAAACTCCACCCGACCTTCTGGTGAGCGGCACAAAACGCCGGCATCAAGCAGTGCAGTAACATCGCCATGCACCGCTTTGACATCGCGATGGACTCGCCGCGCAGCTTCCCGAATGGACATGGGGCCTGCGCCGCACATGGCCTTGAGTAGCTCCCAGCGCTTGGCAGTGAGCACCTGCCAAAGCAATTCAGGCGAGGCAAACCCAATGCGAGCCTCTGCATCTCCGCGACCGGAGTTCATGGCGCGCGCTGCATCAGCCAGGGTGTCAGCCAGGCTGCGTACTTCAAGAACGACCGTGTGCATGGTTCCACCTCGCGATATCAGCATTGAAGTCCTGCATCAATTGCTCAGGACTTGAGAAGACGTAATCCGATTCCTCTGCACCGACATGTCGGTGATCGCCTTTGCCTCGTTCATTGTCGTATCGAAGAACACATTCACCTTGAACGACATACGCAAGCCGGTACTTGAATGGATGTTCTGATGGAGGAACGGGTTCTGGGACGCGCCAAACGGCGACTTCGGCAAATGCGTCTTCAGCTAAGACGACGCGACGGCGAATCAGTGGAATGGCCCTCATGTTGGAGATGATGACAACATTGCTGAGTGTTGTCAATTGCTACAACAGACATCAGCAGCGCGTTCACCGAGCTTCTCGGAAGGCCGCCTTTGATACCTGCCATCCGGCGCCGCTTCGAGATGCTGCGCGCCCAGCGCGTGACCCTGCACCGCCAGATCGACGGCGACGAGCCCGATGTGGACGCCTGGATACAGGCCCGCGCCGACCTGCGCGCCGGCATGCCGATGTCGCAGCGCCTGTACCGCTCATCCCGCCTGAGCCGGCGCGATTGCGCGGTGCTGGTGCTGGTCGACATCAGCGGCTCGACCGACGCGTGGATCCATGGCCAGCGCCGCATCATCGATGTCGAGCGCGAAGCCTTGCTGGCCCTGTCGATGGCGCTGGACCACAGCGGCGATCCGCACGCCGTGCTGGCCTTTTCGGGGCATGGGCCGGATGGGGTGCGCGTGCGCACCGTCAAGCGCTTTGATGAGCGCCACAGCGATGGTGTGGCCCGCCGCATTGCCGGGCTGGAGCCTGAGCGCTACGCGAAATGGACATGGGGCCTGCGTCGCTTCGAACAACTCCCAGCGCTGGGGCGGCGTAGTTGAGCGGTGCAGTGTCTGTTTCGGGATGTGGCCGCCGACTTCTTGAACGGGCTTACCCAGCTTGATGAGTGAAGACGGACCTCATTGCGTCGAAAGGGAACGCCACTTGACGTCCCGGCCTCGCCCAATAACTTCGGGTAATTTTCGTTTGCCGGGAAAATGTGCTATTTGTCAATGTGGCACCTTATTTGGTCCAGTTGCGCTATTTGATTTTCGTTAAATGAGATGTCATGATGCCGATGATTTCGGAGATAACCCCTTGAGGCATCAGTGAGGCAAGGCTGGCTCCCGCAATTGCGGTATTAAAGGACCATTTTGCAGTTTTGTGCTGCAAGACGAAGCGGCTCCATAGAGGCGGATAGTTTGGAGGGGGGGAACTGATAATTCCTCGTTGAACTAACAGGCGAACAAATCTATGCGGTTCATATTTTCTCTCACTGTCGCTGGGATCCCAGTCACCCGCCTGCTCAGCCTTTCTGTGGACTAGTGCATTTCGTAGTTGATATAGAAGCGCTAGATCTTGATCTAATTGACTGCCTCGATCTGCTTTTTTCCCTGTGAGCGCCAAATGAAAGGTCTCAATCTTTTCCAATGTGCTTGATTTTTTGGATTCTGCGAATTCGAGCCAACTAACCGCTGTCGAAAGATCCGCGCCTGCGAGTTTTGGAAGGGTGCCATTTAGTTGTTCAATCGTTTCATTAACAAAGCACTCAAGCGCTATTGTTGACAAAATAATTGAAGGCATTGCTTCAGATTGATCTTTTAATGATCGCTCATAAGCATTTCGAGCGACAAAGAATATATGGCCCGCGTGATAAATCATGTTGTAGACCTAATTGCATGGTTAACACGCACGAGCTGCGCAGCAGTTGGGGTACTACTGAATGCAAGGTCGGCGGTGGAGCGAGGCCACGGTCATGCGGTTACATACAGCCAAACCGCACGTAGTCGTGACTTAGTTTAATGGTCATGCGAAATGGTGTGCCTATGCTCTCTTGGCATTGCGTAGTCGGCAAGTTGACGCATAGAGTTTGAGGCCTTCCTATTCGTTGCCCAATGTTGGTGCAACTCGAGCATGCCTCGGCTTGCAAAGCAACTCATTCGATTTTTCTGACTGGGGATAAGTTTTCCGGGGAGTCCTAAGTGGAGCGACTTCGCATTAAGTTCATCAGACACGAATACAAGCCAAAAGTAGTAACCATATATGGCGACCAAGCGTACAGTCGTTTTTGATGAGGGCACCTCTGGCATTTCAATGCGGCAGCAGCGAATGGATTCCGCGGGAATAAGCTCCGGATTATCCGACCCTGGCGACCATTGGGGATTCGGTGATGGATGGATGAGCTCAAGTCGGATGCTTACGCCGCTTGGCGGTCCGCCGCCGTGCAAAATGTACTGACGATGCTTCGCAAGTACGTCAACAGTCGTGCCATTTGCTCTAGCCGTGTTGTATGAGATCTTCAATAGCCAGCGTAGAAGCTTTTCATAGTCGTAGATGAAAATGCGGGACTGCCTTGGAAGAACTTGGCGATTGAGTTGGCTGTCAAATAGGCGGCATACATACTCATCAAGTTTACTGAGTGGGCCGTTATTGCAAGCGGCGCAGACATCTTTTATTGTTAACTCTGCATCAACAAACTTCTCCAGTTTTCCGAAATAGCTAGTATTGAGGTTTTTTGCGCGAGCGATTATCCCTCGGGGCCATAGGTGCTCTTTGGTTAACTGGGTTGCTTGCTCGCAGTACGAGCATATTTTTTTACTATGCATGGAAGCGCATATTTAACAGGCAGGCAACCTGCGTAGCAGATTAGGCCGCTCGAATACTGAGTTGGCTGGGTGAACAGGTCCAACGTTGCGCATGCAAGTTGAATCCACACTGCGATGTTATGAGTGGAAGTCAAAACCAAACCGTAATTGGGATTCTTTAGCCTATGATTGCAGTGCGCAGTGCCTTTCTCCAGAGGTGGTTGTGGACGAGTCGTACTTGATGAAGGTTGCCGGCAAGTATTTCTCGCTTCGTAAGAGCCGATAGCTCCTCCCAGTTGCTGTTGAAGATGTACGTTGCATTACCAAGGGCGGGGCTCTCCAACACATAGAGGTTTCGCTGTTGAAAACCGAAGACCACGTAGTCGCTGAAGCCGCCAACCCCGACGGCGATGAAGTCGGGTCTGTATTGCGTAACAGATTTGATTCGCTCAACTACAACAGGGCGCTCCTTTTCGGCTACTTGGTCCATGAACTGTTGAAGTGCACTACTTGCCCGTTCAAAGGGGTATTCTCCTTGCGGAAGAATGCGCCACGCTAGCCGCCGCGTTACTACCGCGCTTGGCGCTTGTAGGTCGATGGTGGTCAGTTTAAGGCTGCCGAATAACTCTAGGAATACATTTATGATATGGACAATGGTTGCGTCACCATCCGATTCGCGTGAAAGTGGACGAGAAACCAAGTGCTTACCAGTTTCATTGGCCAGCAGTGTTATAGCCTCCTCAGGGGGGGGAATTAAATCCTTTTGATAGACCTGTCGAGAGACGATTTTTGTTCCGGAGTGAGGGTGTCCATGCCAGTCCTTCCATGTCGACCATACCATTCTTGACTGGGAAATCTTAGGAAGGTCCTTTCTCACAAGTCGTCGGCCACTTGCATTAAAAGTGGTATGTGGGCCAACTGCTCTGGGAACGATGGAGTCGCCAACATTGGGTACACCAAAGAAACCAATGCGCGCTAAGAGATCTGCTTCGGCCGGAAGTGGATGGGTGACCCGGAATGTCTGCAGTCTCGCTATCTCATCCTCGTAGATGGAAAGCGAGCGAATCGAATTTGGCATTTTTGCCATGATGACCTCTCCTTTTTTCGACTGCTGTTAGGCCCAACTGTATTGGTTGTTTTGTGTGGCCTACGCCCTAGCTAACCGGCGCGTGAACACGAAGTGCCGGGGGTGTCAATACCGGCTATGAGAATGCTGAAGGCACGGCCGGTGTTGGTGTTCGTCTACGACATATAGTTAGGGCTCCTCTTCGGTATTTGACGTGGGTTCTGCTGCGAAAGCCTTGCCTTGTCGAATATCTAAGCCGTCGCGATAGAGCATTGGTACTTTCCATGATGCTGGCAGCCTTTCGAGGAAGCCAACTTCGACCAATTGACGAATAGCACCTTCTAATTCATCGCCGCTCATCTGAATGGTACTGGCCAGCGTGTCAATATTATGCTCAGATTTTGACTTTCTGAATTTCTCAATCAGCCCCTGCAATGTCGGCGGTGCTCTCCGCCAGCAATGTGTCTTCGACTCTTTGCGCACTAAGACGTTCGTGTGCATTTCGCAGTGATTCCGGCTGAATGAGCGAGTTCCCATCAATTAATTGGGTTGGGCTTCTTGTTTCAGAACGTATTTGTTCTTCGCGAGCTAAGTTTGCTAGGTCAATGAGATTTCGGGGTGGCTTGACATCATTCCCGTCGCGTATTCTTGACATAATCCAGTTCCACGAGGTGGGCTTGCGATCTGCTTTGTCAACTTTTTCCGGAAATAAGCGGTAGAAAAGTTCTTCGTCAGTTATCCCGTCAGCTTTGATTGATGTTAGAAAATCTTTATTATCCCGGATTCTTCTTGCCAAAAGATTTAATAGGTCTGCCTCATCCCATACAATTTCTTTTTTTCTTGCATTTATATGAGTTAGATTGACAAAGCCCTTTCCTATGATCTTTCTAAAAAGATCTCGGCGCACGAAGACTTCAACCTCAGGCGATCAAAGTCAAGAAGGTCGAGATAGGTTCTGAATAAAGCACGTAACGCTGGAATTTCAATTGTTGGAAAACCTTGAAATGCTTCGTCCAGTCTATCCAGTGCAAGCCACACAGCATAATCGATTTCAGTCAAACAATCGTTTAAAAGACGGAGAGCTTGTTCGTGGGGAACTTCCTTTGTGGTTTCCTGATCGGCATCCTTTGAAAATTTAAGCCTCGGGGTTACGATCGGGATTCCCGTTTCAGACAAGGTCATCTCCACCTCTGCCACTTTTGGCGATAGGACCCTTTGGAGAGAGTTTATGATCTTGCTAAATATCGTTTCCGGTTTGTCATCTCGCGAACGAAGGCCTGTATCGTTTAGTAGTTTTGCAAGGCGTTCAAAATTCTTCGACTGAGATTCTCCGGCGATCTCGATAATCCAATTCCCAACTAGCGATAAAATATAAGCTTTCCATACGCTAATATATTGACCCTCTGTGAGGGCTTGCTGTTGAACCAATTTTTGGAAGATTGGATTCCCTGCAGGGTTGAACCCAGCCAGCACCTCCACGCCTTTCAGTTTTTGGATGCTTCCAAAACGTTTCTGTAATACTCTGTAGACGGCGGTTTTCCCCGTCCCTTTGTCGCCTGCAATAACGTCTGCATCGTCATTAATTAGCGCGTGAAATGCTTCATTCTCTACGAAGTATTTTTCAAGTGATTTATCGAACTCTGCAACGGAACTTCCTAAGTCAAGAATTCTTAGGATGTCTTTGATTTGCGGGTTGTGTGGAGTTGCCATAATCCTTCTTTCTTGGACGCGACGCGAGATCGCATAGCCTAAAATTGAATGAACCAACCGTAAGTTGGTCTAATCCTAAAAAATACCAACGATGAGGATGTCGATAGAGTAATGATTCGTAGTCAAGCGCAGTGAGTCATCTCTTTAGGAGCACCCACCCCGGTGTGCCTCAACGCGCATTGGCCCACCGGTTATCCGTCGCCGTCATAAACGATGAACGTCTTCCTGCTCATTGCCTCCCAATGCAATTGTTGTTATACGCATTCTAGGGAAAGCAGCATGGTTTTCCAACAGGCGCGACTTTGGGTTTTACACAGGCTGTCCGACATAACAAACCTCACCCCCACCCGGCTTGTATGAATCCCATGTTCATGTGATTCAACGTGACAGCCTTGGCCGCTTGCAACACACAGCCCAGAGGGCGCAGGCACACTCCGTCAAACCGTTTACCGCCTGCCAGCAACGCCCGGCGGCCGTCTCCCTAAAGTCCCCTTCAGTGACCGCATCACCTCCGACGCGGCCAATACACACAAGGGGACACCGATGACACCATCGATCAGGATGCACACCGCCTGGCAGGACAAGGGTTGGGCGCTGGCGGGCGCTACCGGCCTCATCGGCGTGGCGTTGGGCGCGTGGCTGGGCGCTCACCATGACGAGCCTTGCACCCGCCCACGACATCAGCCAGCAACCCAGCGGCGGGATCAAGCTGGGTGAGCCTGTACACCGCCCAGCCACAGGCCACCGATCAAGCACCCACACCCACCCAGCCCCAGCCATCGGCGCAAACCGCGCAGGAACCAACCGAACTCAACCCCCAACCTCTTCACCCCCACCCGCCCCCGCGATGTCGCCCAAGACGTCGAAGCCGCCGAACGCCACCTCCTGATCAACCAAATCCTCGGCCGCCCCCACGACGCCCCCTTGAGCGAAGCCGAACTCCAGCGCCAAGGCCCTACCGCGCTACTCGCCGTGGCCGCCAACCTCCAAGCCGACCCTGACGCCCGCCTGGAGGCCGCCTCGGCCATGCAGGCCTATTTCGACACCCCGCTGCCCACACCGGCCGCGCAGCAACTGCTCGACATGGCCAGCGCCCAGACCGATGCCCTGCATCAGCAAGACGCACTCGATCTTGTTCAAGGCCGCATGCGCGCCGAACTCGTGCCTGCAGTCAGCGCCTTCCTGCGCTCGCCCGATGCGGCCACGCGCGAGATGGCCATCCAGCGCCTGAGCGAGCTGCCGCAAGACAGCCAGGCCCGCGCCGCACTCGCCCAGGCGGCCGAGCAGGACAGCTCCGACGTCCTGCGCTACCTCGCCGCACGAAGACGCTGACGGCCCCGCGGCCCCACGGCCACACGGCCTTGAAAGCGGCGCCACGCCGCTTCCCCGCCACTCCGAATCCCATCCCACCCGGCGCCGCCGAGCCGCCGGGCCGGGCTTGCTCACGCTCGGCAAACCTTTCTCATCACAGGAAGAACCTCATCATGACCTTCAAGTCCCTCCTCTCCATGTCGATCCTGGCCGCTGCCGCTTCCATGGTGTCGACCTCGGCCATGGCCCTCGAATGCGCGGGCCTGACCGTGCCCGACAGCTTCGCCAAGGCCGTGATCAACGCCGAAGTCCAGGGCTTCTCGTACAAGATCAGCAGCCGCAAGCGCCTGGTGGTCAATGGTGTGGATGCGGTGTCGGGCAGCAACTGCAACCTGCGCGCCACGCTGGACGTGACGCTCAAGCGCAAGATCCGCCGCGATGCGCATGGCACCGTGGTCGTCAAGGGCACGCTGGCCGTGCGCGACAACAAGATCTGCGTGGTCAACCCCTCGGTGGCCGATGTGGACCTGAGCAACACGCTCAACATCGGCGAAGGCGTCTACAAGCTGGTGGCCAACAAGGCCCTGCCCAAGAACCTGTGCTTCTGATGCCGTGAAGGCGCTACGGCGCGGCATGGCCCGGCACCGCGGTTCAGCCGATGCCGTGCCGCAGCGCGTAGCGCACCAGATCGGCGTTGTTGCCCACATGCAGCTTCTGCATGATGCGCATCTTGTGGGTGCTGACCGTCTTCGGGCTGAGTTCCAGCATGGTGGCGATGTCACCGATCTGGTGGCCCGAGACGATCAGCTGCAGCACCTGCAGCTCTCGCGATGACAAGGATTCGTGCGGCGCCTGGCTCGATGCCGACAGCGAGGTGGCCAGCGAATCCATCAGCGCCGGATCGATGTACTTGCCACCCGACATCACGCGGCGGATGGCCGCCAGCAGGCGCTCGGGGTCGCTTTCCTTGGTCACGTAGCCGGCCGCGCCGATCTTGATGGCGCGCTGCACGATCTGCCCCTCGTTGTGCATGGACAGCACGACGATGGGCGGCATGTCGGGCAGATCCACCAGCTCCTGCAGCAAGGTCAGCCCGTGGATGCCGGGCATGGACAGATCGAGCACCAACGACGTCCACATCGTGCTGCGCACACAGCGACAGCAGGCGCTCGCGGTTGGATGCGCAGCCCACGGCCTGCATGTCGGAAGACGTGGCCAGCAACTGCATCAGGCCTTGGCAGACGATCGGATGATCGTCCGCGATCACTACACGGATCATCACTTGACTACTTCAGCTTGCGGGATGCCGCAGACGGTTCGATGAATGGAAAGTGGGGGGCAGGCCGCGCATTGTCGAGGCACAAGGCAAGCCAGGCTTGATGTCGATCAAGGATGGCATCCCGGCCGGGCGGCTTCCACCCGAATCCGGGCGGCAGGGGCAGCGGTGTGTCACATCACGAGAACATCACAGCCTTGAAGGTGATCGAGAACACGCTGCCTTGGCCCAACACGCTGTGCGCCGCGATGCGCCCGTGCATGCGCTCGACCAGCCGTTTGCTGATGGCCAGACCGATGCCCGTGCCGGGGATGCCGCGGTCGTCCGCACCCAGCCGGTTGAACGGCTCGAACAGCCGCGTCATCTGGGCCGGCGCGATGCCGGGGCCTTCGTCCTCGATGGACAGGCGCACGGCCTCGCCCTCGGTCATCTGGATGCGGATGCGCAGCGTGCCGCCTTCGTGGCTGAACTTCACCGCGTTCGACATGAGGTTGAGCACCACCTGCTTGAGCCGCACGCGGTCGGCCATCACCATCATCGGAGCGAGCAGGCCGTCGCCATCGGTGCGCAATCGCTTGTCCAGCATCAGCGGCGTCAGCAGGGACAGGCATTCGCGGCAGATGGCGCTGAGATCGACCAGCTGCATGCGCAGCACATCGTTGCCCGATTCGATGCGGCTGAGGTCCAGGATCTCGTCGATCAGCGAGGTCAGGTGCTGGCTGGCGCGCACGATCTCCTTGATCCAGCCGCGTTGCTGGCCATCGTGCGCATACAGATCCAGCAACTGCGCAAAGCCAAGGATGGCGTTCATGGGCGTGCGCAGCTCGTGGCTGGTGTGGGAGAGGAAGGTGGTCTTGGCCTGGCTGGCGTGTTCGGCATCGCGCCGGGCCTTGATCAGCAGCGCATGGCGCTCGCGCTCGGCGGCATGGTCGGAGAACACGGCGAACACATGGCGCGGCTCGCCGCTGGCATCGGCCACCACGCCGATGTGGCCGCGCGCCAGAAAGCGGCCCCCGTCGAAGCGGCGCAGCGGCAGCCGGCCCTCCCAGCGGTAGTCCGCCGTGGTGATGTCTTCCCAGCCGCGCAGGCAGCGTCGGCGCAGGCCATGGGGCAGGAAGTCGGTGAACACGCGGCCCTGCAACTGGATTGGTGTGGCGGCCAGGGCTTGGCCGGCCGCCGTGTTCGCGTAATGCACACGCCCGTCGTCCAGACCCATCACCACCACGCCCTGTGCGGTGCGATCGAGCACCTGGTAGAGCATCTGCGAGAGGTGGGTGATGACGAGGTCGCCGATGGCGCAGCCCGGCTGGCCAGGGCGCGTGGGCGTGGTTGGAGGCTCGGGCCCCAGGCCCAGGGCGTCTGCGGTGCCGGCGGTGCTCATGGTGCCTCCAGCATCAGGGCCTGCGCGGGCGGCGTCTCGGGAGCGGCCTCCTGCGGTGCGCGGCGGCACAGGCGGTAGACGGAGGCCGCTTCGTCCAGCCGGCTCGCTTCTTCATGCAGCCGCATCGTCACGGCCGCCGAGCTCTCCACCAGTTCGCCGTTGCGTTGCGTCAGCCGCTGCAGCTCGTGGATGGCTTCGGAAACCCGCTCCATGCCGATGCCCTGTTGCTGCGTGGCCCCGCGGATCTCCTGCATCAGGCCGGTGAGGGTGCCCACCATCTGCGTGATGCCGTCCATGGCCTGGCGGGCCTGGGCCACCACGGCCACACCGGCTTGCACCCGCTCGCGACTGGCCTCGACCAGGGCCTTGATCTCGTTGGCCGCCTGCCCGCTCTTGAGCGACAGCGCCCGCACCTCCGAGGCCACCACGGCAAAGCCGCGGCCATGCTCGCCCGCGCGGGCCGCCTCCACGGCGGCGTTGAGCGCCAGGATGTTGGTCTGAAACGCGATGCCGTCGATCATGGAAGAGATCTCCGTGACGCGCTGGCCCGAGTGCGCAATGCTTTCCATGGTGTCGCCCGTGCGGGCCATCATGGACTTGCCTTCTTCGCTGGCGGTGTGCGCCTCGTCGGCCAGGCGGGCCAGGGCATCGACGGCATCGTGGTTGCTGCTGATGGTGCACGACAGCTCTTCGAGCGCCGCGGCCGTGCGCGTGAGTTGCTCGGTCGACTCGCCGTTGCAGCCGTACAGATCGAGCGAGGCATCCTGCATGGAGGTCACCGATTCATGCACGGCGCGGATCTGCTCGTGCACATCGTGGCCCAGCGCCACGAGGTTCAGGCCCGACTGCTCCAGGCCCCGCATCAGCGCGCCCACCTCGTCGCCCCGCCGGCGAAACAGCGGTTCGGGCCGCTGCCCGCTGGCCAGCAGTTGCGCCTGCGTCACCAGCGTGCCCAGCGGTTGCAGCACCGACAGCCGCCACATCTGCCACACCAGCGTGCCGACCACCAGCAGGGCGACCAGGGGCCAGACGGTTGGCGCGGCGCCCATCCAGTGCGGCACCATGCCCAGCCCCGCCGTCAGGCCCACAGCGCCCAGCCCGGCCAGCATGCGCGCCTGCACCGAGAAGGTCGCGCCGCGCAGCACACCCCACGGCAGCCGCTTGCGCACCAGGTGCCCGCGCGACAAGGCCCAGGCGCAGCCGGCCTGTGCGCTCATGGCGTGATAGATCGGTTCGATGGCACGCACCTCCTGCTCGTCCGCACGCGTGCGCACCGACAGATAGCCCACCACCTGCCCGTGCTCGCGGATGGGCGTGACGTTGGCCCGCACCCAATAGTGGTCGCCGTCGCTGCGGCGGTTCTTCACCAGGCCGCTCCAGGTGGCGCCGGACTGCACGGTGCGCCACAGATCGTCGAATGCCGCGCTGGGCATGTCGGGATGGCGCACCACGTTGTGCGGCTGCCCGTACAGCTCCTGCCGGCTGAAACCGGCCACATCGAGAAAGGCCTGGTTTGCATATTGGATCCGCCCTTTGGTGTCCGTCGTCGACAGCAAGGTTTGTGATGCGTCGAAAACATATTCACGTTGCGTGACAGGCAGATTCTTTCGCATACCGCAGATCCCTTTCTCGCTGTGATTTGTCCGGGATCATAAAGACGCACCAGGCGGCTGTCTGTCAGCGAAAAATGAGTCACGTTAAGGATTTTCTGAATGTGATTTGTGATGGGCTCGCGCCGCTGCCCACGCGGTATTGCACCGGTGGTATGAGGCCAGGGTTTCGTGGCACGATGAAACCATATTCACCGGCCTGTCCGGCCCCCTTGCCTTGCCCTCTCATGCTCATTGATCATTCCATGCGCACCCTGCTGGACCGGGTGCCCGCGCTCGTGGCCTATTGGGACCGGCAGCAACGCAACGTATATGCCAATCGCGCATATCTCGAATGGTTTGGGCTGACGCCGGAGGCGATATCCGGGCGGACGGTGCGCGAGGTCCTCGGTGAAACCCTGTATGCGGAAAATCTGCCGCACATCGAGGCGGTGCTGGCCGGCCAGCCGCAGGATTTCGATTGCCTGGTGGTGGATGCCGCCGGCGAGCGCCGTCACACCCAGGTGCATTATTTTCCCGATGGCCAGGCGGGCGGCGTCGCGGGATTTTTCGTCGTGGCCTCGGACGTGAGCGATCTCAAGCGCGCCCGGGACGATCTGCACGAGGCCCAGCGCATCGGCGGGCTGGGCAGCTGGCGCTGGTGCTTCAGCGATCACACCAGCAGCTGGTCGCCCCAACTCTTTCGCATGATGGGCCGCGATCCGAGCCTGAGCGCGCCCAGCTACGACGCCACCGAGCGCTACCTGAGCCCCGAGAGCTGGCGCGCCGCGCAGGATTCCGTGGCGCACATCCTGGCCACCGGCAAGCCGGTCGAGCTGGAGGTGGCCTACGTCACCGAGGACGGCCGCAGCGGCTGGATGGTGGCCCACGCCCTGGCCCTGCGCGATGCCACCGGCCAGGTCAGCGGGGTGCACGGCACCGTGCGGGACGTGACCGAGCGCCGCCGCATCGAGACCGAACTGCTGGACTCGCGCAACAAGCTGCGCGACATGGTCGCCCACCACGAAGTGGCCTGCGAGGCCGAGCGCAAGCACCTGGCCCGCGAAGTGCACGACGAGCTGGGCCAGTTGCTCACCGCCATGCGCATGGACCTGGCCATGTTGCGCCCGCACGGTGTGCGCGATCCGGCCGTGCTGCGCCTGACCGAAGACATGGGCATGCTGCTCGACCAGATGTTCAAGGTGACGCGGCAGGTGGTCACCAGCCTGCGGCCGGCTGCGCTCGATGCCGGCCTGGTGGCGGCGCTGGAGTGGCTGGCGCAGGACTTCGCGCAACGCTACGGCATGCCCTGCACGGTGGATGCCGGCGGGCGTGACCTGGCCTTGCCCGAAGCCTTGTCCAGCATCGTCTTCCGTGTGGTGCAGGAATCGCTGACCAATGTGGCGCGCCATGCCGATGCCAACGAGGTGGCCATCATGCTGCGCCATGAAGCCGGCGAGCTGCACCTGCAGGTGCGCGACGACGGCCGAGGCTTCGACTTCAACGCGGTGCGCCACCAGCCCGGCTACGGTTTGCTGAGCATGCGCGAGCGCGTGCTGTCCCTGGGCGGCACCTTGTGCATCGACAGCGGCCCGGGCCGCGGCACGACCATCGACATCGACGTGCCCACACAGGATGCCGCCTTGCTGCGATCATGCCGGGATGGATGAGCCCGACGACGCCCCCCTCAGCCCCTGTGTTCGGCTGTGCACCCTCAATGACGACGATGTCTGCGTGGGCTGCGGCCGCACGCTGGCCGACATCACCGGCTGGAGCCGCATGGATGCCGCCGCACAACGCGCCTGCATCGAGCGGGCGCGGGCGCGGCTCATCGCACTGGGGCGGCCCTTGCCGCCGGTGATGCGTCAGGCGGCACCATGAGGGCGTGAGCGGCGTCTGCCGGCATCAAAGGGACATCGGCGAGGCGTAACCCGTCATCTCCAGATAACCGCTGCCCACCGTGCGGCCCTGTGCATCGATCAGATCGCACAGGCCTTCCCAGTAGATGCTGCCGGTGCTGTAGAGCCCGTCCAGCTCCTGGTTGGGCATGCGGGCGCGCACGGTGAAGGTGTGGCCGGCGAGGTGCAGCGTCCAGCCCACGGGGTAGCGTGCGCCGCTGGCCGGGCTCAGCCAGGTGGCACCCGGCACCATGCGGATCTCGGCTGGCGCCAGCGTGCGGTCGGGCTGGCCGGGGCGGCGCCAGGTGCCGCCTTGCCAGACCACGCTGCCGTCCTGGCGTCGGGTGCGGAACACCATCAGCGCGCCGCCGTCCTGGAGGTGGATGCCCAGCCAGTCCCATCCGACGGCATCGGGCGAGAGCACCGTCTCGCCCCATTCGTGGTCCAGCCACGCGCGGCCCGTCACGGCGGTGTCCTGCCCACGCAGGCGGATGCGGCCGCTCAACTGCAGGTGGGGAAGCGAGTAGTAGCGGGTGGCGTAGGCCGCCTGCGGTGCCTTGCGTGAGAAGCCCTGCTCGCCCTGCAGGATGGGCGGCTGCGTCGGCGTCAGGCGCAGGTCCAGCGCGAAGCTGCGGGCACGGATCCGGCTGGTGTAGGCGCCGCCCTGCACGGGGCCGGTGCGGCTGAGCGTCCAGTCCCGCAGTTGCAGGCGGGTGTCGCCCTCGGCGGCATCGACCAGACCGAAGCCTGCGCGGGCAATGCGCTGGTCGTGCAGCAACTGGCCGCGGCGGGCATCGCTGAGTGCGGCGTGGGCGAACACCAACTGGCGCGGCGCGAAGCGGCTGGGGTTGTCACGGGCCACGTCGACCCGCGAGCGAAAGAACGTGATCTGAAAGCCCAGCGGCTGCTCGCCCGGTGCGATGGCGTCGATCTCCCCGGTGACATACCACCACTCGGTGCGTGTCGCCGGGTGGGCGCCATGGTCGTGTGGAAAGCGCAGAGGCTCGCTGGCGCGCAGGCTGGGGGCAGGCTGATCGGTGGGGGGTGCCGCTGGTGCGGCCCGCGTCGCACCCATGGGACAGACCAGCGCGCCGGCCATCGCCAGCCAGTGCCGTCTGGAAGCGCCGTGGCCACCCATGTCCATCACCAATCCTCCTTGACGGCCATCACCGCATCGCGGCTGACGGCCGCGCGTCCAGCCATCCAGGCGGTCAGCGTGCCTGCGGCGATCACGCCCGCGCACATCATCAGCAGCTTGGGCCAGGGCAGCAGCATGTCCATCGTCCAGTGAAAGCTTTGCGGGTTGACCACGTGCACCAGGACCACGCTCACCGCCAGCCCCATGGCCAGGCCCAGCACAGCCCCCACCGTGCTCAAGGCGGCGCCTTCGCCGGCCAGGATGGCCAGCACCTGCCGACGCGTGAAGCCCAGGTGGCTGAGCAGGCCGAACTCCTTGCGCCGCGCCAGCACTTGCGCCGAGAAGCTGGCTGCAATGCCGAACAGGCCGATGCCGATGGCCACGGCCTGCAGCCAGTACGTCACCGCAAAGCTGCGGTCGAAGATCTGCATCGTGGTCTGACGGATTTCGCGCGGTTCATGAAAGCTCAGCGCCGCGCCGTCCACGCCTTGCTGGCCGGCTGCGCGGCGGACGCCGGCCTGCACATCGGGCGTGCGCGCTTGAGGGGCGAGCCACAGGGCGAGGTCGTCGAGCGTGCGGTCTCCCGTCAGGCGCTGATAGTCGGCCTGCTCGATGATGATGGCGCCCTGTTGATGCGCGTAATCACGCCACACGCCGCGCACGTACGCGGGCACCGGCGGTTGGCCCGGCACGATGGGCAAGGCCAGCACGGCACCGGGGGGTGCACCGTACAAGGTGCGCACCGCCTCGCTGACGAACACGCCCGCATGCCCTGCGCGGGGCGGCAGGGCGGGCGCCAGCAAGGGCATGCGCACGCTCAGGTCCTGCGGGCCGCTGTCCTCGCCCGCGATGCCCTGTCCGGCGTTTGCCGATGGCCGGGCGGCCATCGCGATGGGCCGTGCAATCAGTGCCACCGGCGACAGATCGGGCCGCAAGGTCACCTCGCTCACGCGGATGCCGATGGCCCGCGTCACGCCGGGCACCTGCGCCACCGCGTCCAGCAGGGCCTGGTCCAGATGCCGGGCCTGGCTGCCCTGCGCCACGCGGGCTGGCGAGACATACAGGTCCGCCGGCAGCACCACATCCAGCCAGGACGAGACCGAGCCGCGAAAGCTCGAGACCATCACCGTCAGCGCCACAGCCAGGCTCAGGCTGGCCACCACCCCGGCGATCGTGATGGTGGCGATGCGGCGCATGTGCCGGGCGCGCTCCAGCGCCAGCAGCAGGGCGGGCCGACGCGCCAGCACGGGCGCGGGCACCACGCGCATCACCAGCCCCAGCAGCAGCGCCACCGCCACCGGCCCGCATTCGATGCCGCCGGTCAGCAGGCAGGCCACGGACAGGTAGGCCCACAGGGGCACGCCGTCGATGGCCGGCAACTGCGCCAGGCCCACGCCCAGCATCAACAGGGCCGGGCCCACCCACCATTCGCCCGATGCGGGCTCGCTGTGGCCCAGGCCCTTGAGCGCCTGGGCGGGGGCCATGCGCTGCGCCGAGCGCGCCGGCATCAGCCCACCCCAGATGGCCGCGGCCACACCGAGCGCGCCATACACGAGTGCCGCGCCGGTGGACCAGTGCAGCCGCGGTGCGATGCCGGGAAAGTAGCCACCGCCCAGATCGCCGGCCAGCACACGCAGCGCCGCTGCGGCCAGCCCCGTGCCCAACGCGATGCCCAGCACCGAGCCGACCACGCCGATCACCGCCGATTCCATCAACACCAGCTTCAAACGCTCGCGTGCGCTCAGGCCGAGCACCCCCAGCAGCGCGAATTGCTGCTGCCGCTTGGCCACCGACAGCGACAGGATCGAGAACACCAGGAAGGCCCCCGTGAACAACGCGATCAGCGCCAGCACCGTGAGGTTGACCCGGTAGGCGCGCGACACATTGGAGACGCGCTGCGTCGAGGCTTCGGCCGTGTCGCTGAGCACCGCCGGCGGCAGGTGCAGCGAGGCCAGTGCCGCCTCGACATCGGCACCCGGCTGCAGCTTCACGTCGATGCGGCTCAGGCGTCCCACCATGCCGAAGGCCTCCTGCGCGCTGCCGATGTCCATCACCGCCAGCGCCTCGCCGCCTGCGGCCACCGTGCCCACCACCTTGAGCGCCACGGGGCGCAGGCCCGAGGCCACCTCGATGGTGTCGCCCACCTTGGCGCCCAGCTTGCGTTGGCCCGTGGCATTGAGAAAGACCACGCGCGGCATGAACAGCGTCATGCGGTCGCGCCGGGCGATGTCCTCGTCCAACTTGGGCAGCAGCGAAGGCGTCATCGGCCCCATGACGAAGGCATCGAGCCCGAGGATGCGCAAGGGCTGTGGGCCGGCCTGCACACGCAAATCGACGACGGGGCTGGCGATCAGCACATGCCGGTCTTGCGAGACCTGCGGATACAGCTGTTCGTCCAGCGTGCCGTGGGCCGCGCGCAGCTGCATGTCGGCCTCGCCGCTGACGGCCCGCACGGCGGCGCTGAACTCGCTGAGCGCCGACTCATTGATCAGGTGCACCGAGAAGGCCAGCGCGACGCCCAGCAGCACCGCCAGGATGGCTGCGCTGTGCCGCAGGCCGTGGTGGCGCAGCTCCTGCCACGAGAACGTGACCAGCAGACACCAGACGGGGGAGTGCCGTGGGGGACGGCCCGACGTGCGCAAAGGGGCATCGGTTGATGCGCTCGCCATGCAGGCCCCTGGTGGTTGCGGCAGTCGGGCGCCGGGTTCAGTGCGTCGTGGCTTCGTGCAGGCCGGTGCGCGTCAGCCGCAGCACCCGGTCGGCGCAACCGGCGGCCGCCTGCGAGTGCGTCACCATCACGCAGGCCGCACCGTGTTCGCGCGTCTGCGCCACGAGTGCATCCATGATCTTCTCGGCCGTTTCGGGGTCGAGGTTGCCGGTGGGCTCGTCGGCCAGGATCATGGCCGGCTTGTGGATCATCGCCCGCGCAATGGCCACGCGCTGCAATTGCCCGCCCGACAGCTGCTGCGGCATCCGCGTGCCCAGGCCGCCCAGGCCCACGGCTTCCAGGGCGGCCGACACGCGGGCGTCGTCCGGCTGACCCAGCAGCATCAGGGGCAAGGCCACATTGCGCGCCACATCCAGGTGCGGCAGCACATGGAAGGCCTGGAACACGAAGCCCAGGTGCTGACGGCGGAACATCGCCAGCGACTGGTCGTCCATCTGGCTGATCTCCGTGCCTTGCACCTTGACGCTGCCTTCGGAGGCCGAATCCAGGCCCGCCAGGCAGTTCAGGAAGGTGGACTTGCCCACACCCGATTCGCCCACGATGGCCACGAACTCGCCGGGACGCACGTCCAGGCTGACGTCGGAAAAGACGGCGTCATCGCCGTAGCGTTTGCTCAGGTGTCGGACTTCCAGCATAGGGCGCAAGCATATCGGGCAATCCCTGCCTAGGCCTGCTGGGGCAAACCTGGATCCGGTGGCACATCCAGCCCCTTCGGACGGCCTGGGGTGACAGTGCGGCCGTCATCCGCAGGCCCCGGTTCGCGGGGGCCTGCACGGGCGCTGGCTTATGCTGCGGCCTGTCCATCCTCAAGCCACCTTCCCCGCAGCCGGAGTGCACATGTTCCAAGGCATCCTCATCGAGAAAGACGACCAGGGTTACCGCGCCAGCCTGAAGGCCATCGACGAGGCCATGCTGCCTGAAGGCAACGTCACGGTGCGGGTGGCGTATTCGACGCTGAACTACAAGGACGCGCTGGCCATCACCGGCAAATCGCCCGTGGTGCGCAAGTTCCCCATGGTGCCCGGCATCGATCTGGCCGGCATGGTCGAAGCCAGCACGCACCCCGATTACCAGCCAGGCGACCAGGTGGTGCTCAACGGCTGGGGCGTGGGCGAGACGCACTGGGGCGGCCTGGCGGAGAAGGCCCGGCTCAACGGCGACTGGCTGGTGCCGCTGCCCACGGCCTTCACGCCGGCGCAGGCCATGGCCATCGGCACGGCGGGCTACACGGCCATGCTGTGCGTGATGGCCCTGGAGCGCCACGGCATCCGCCCGGCCGATGGCGAGATCCTGGTCACCGGTGCGGCCGGCGGTGTGGGCAGCGTGGCCGTCGCGCTGCTGGCCCGCCTGGGCTACCAGGTGGTGGCCGTCACCGGGCGCCCGCAGGAGGCCGATTACCTCGAAGCAGCTCGGCGCCACCCAAGTGCTCGACCGCGCCGAATTCGCCTCGCCGGGCAAGCCGCTGGCCAAGGAGCGCTGGGCTGGTGCGGTGGACACGGTGGGCAGCCACACGCTGGCCAATGTCTGTGCCTCGATCAAGTACCGCGGCGCCGTGGCGGCCTGCGGCTTGGCCGGCGGCATGGATTTCCCGTCGACGGTGGCGCCCTTCATCCTGCGTGGCGTCACGCTCATTGGCGTGGACAGCGTGATGTGCCCGCGCCCCGAGCGCATCGAAGCCTGGCAGCGGCTGGCACGCGATCTGGATCTTTCGCGCTTGGGCCTGATCACCCAGGAAATCGGCCTCGGCGATGCCATCGACAGCGCCCGAAAGCTTTTATTGGGCAGGATTCGCGGACGTCTTTGCGTTCGGGTGGGAACCGTTACCTGACGGGGGTATTGCACACAGACAGTTACAGGTAAGCGGTGTCATCGTGGCGCCTGTCGTTCCTTTGCCTTCTGTGTTGCCCATGCTGTATCGCACCCCCCGCTTCGCCCTTGTTTCCCTGACGGCCCTGTGCCTGGCCGCTTGTGGCGGTGGTGACAACCCCACCGATCCCACCACCACGACAGGTTCCACCCCGACGGCCAGTACGTCCGCTGGAACCTCGGTGCCCGCCCCGACGACCACGACCACGGGCCCGATCGTCACCACCGGCCCGACCACCACGTCGCCGACGCCCACGACGACGACCCCACTCCACCCCCCCGACGACCACACCCGAGGTGCAGGCCAGCACTTCCGGCCTGACCACGATCTACGGCAACCTCAAGGGCGCCTCGCTGGGCATGAATGCCCCGCTCAACGGGGCCGTGCCCTTTCCGGCCACCAACGCCTGGAACACCGACATCAGCGCCCGCCCGGTGGACCCGAACTCCGCCAACCTGATCGCCAGCATCGGCAACGACGTCAAGGTGCACCCCGACTTCGGCTCCGAGAAGCAGTACGGCGGCCCCATCGGCATCCCGTATGTGGTGGTGTCCGGCACGCAGCCGCGCGTGACGGTGAACTTCACCTGGTATGCCGACGAGAGCGATCTGGGCCCTTACCCCGTGCCCGGCAACGCCCCGGTGGAAGGCGGCCTGTCGTCCGATGGCGATCGCCACGTGCTGGTGATCGACCGTGACAACAACCGCCTCTACGAGATGGGCAACAGCTATCCGCAAGCCGGTGGCGTGTGGGAAGCCTCGGGCGGTGCCATCTTCCATGTCGACAGCAACAACGTGCGCCCCGGCGGCCAGGCTGGCTGGACCAGCGCCGACGCGGCCGGCCTGCCCATCTTCCCGGGCCTGGTGCGCTATGAAGAGGCGGCACGCGGCGCTGGCGGCATCAAGCATGCACTGCGCTTCACGGTCAAGACCTCGCGCAAGGCCTATGTGCCGCCCGCCACCCACTGGGCGTCCAGCAACACCAGCGCCAACCTGCCGCCCATGGGCATGCGCGTGCGCCTGAAGGCCAGCTACGTGATCCCCTCGACCTTCTCGCCGGAGGCCAAGGCCATCGTCACCGCCCTCAAGAAGTACGGGATGATCGTGGCTGACAACGGCTCGAACTGGTTCATGAGCGGTGCACCCGATGACCGCTGGAACAACGACCGCCTCAACAGCGAACTCGGCCAGCTCAAGGGCAGCATGTTCGAGGTCGTGCGCATGGACGGCCTCGTCACCCCCTGATCTTCTTTACGTTTCCAATGCCGCAGCGGCCCGCATCGAGCGGGCCGCGCTCGCTTATCCTTGCGCGCTGGTGTCACCCACGGGAGCGCAAGCATGGATCCACTCTCTCGGTCTGAAACCTCCTCCGCCTTGTCTGCCTCGCCTGTCGGGATGGGCTGGCGGACCTGGGCTGTGTCTCGGCCTGTGCGCTGATCACCGGATTCACATCGATGGCCTTCGCGGCTGATGTGACCCGCCCCCGCCGCCACCGCGGCCAAGGCGCCCGCCAAGCCCGCCGGCAAAGTGCCCTCCTCGGGTCGTGTCTACGGTGATGTGCGCGGCGCGGCCCTCGGCGTCGGCGCCTCCCTGCAGGGCGCCATCCCCTTTCCCGCCAGCAACGCCTGGAACACCGACATCAGCCGCGCCCCGGTTGACCCGAACTCCGAGACGCTGATCCGCAGCATCGGCTGGCACACCAAGCTGCACCCGGACTTCGGCGCGGGCCTGTATCGCGGCAAGCCCATGGGCATCCCCTATGTCGTCGTGTCCGGCACGCAAAAGCGCGTGCCCATCGTGCTGGGTGAATACCAGGACGAAAGCGATCCCGGCCCCTATCCCATCCCCGCAGATGCGCCCATCGAAGGCGGCCCCACCTCCGATGGCGACCGCCACGTCATCGTCATCGACCGCGACCACAACCGCCTCTACGAGATCGCCAATGCCTACCCGCAACCCGGACGGCAGCTGGAAGGCCTCGGGTGGCGCCATCTTCCACCTCGACAGCAACGAGGTGCGCCCCACCGCCAAGCCGGGGTGGACCAGCGCCGACGCGGCCGGCCTGCCCATCTTCCCCGGGCTGGTGCGCTATGACGAAGCGAAGCTCGGCCCCGGCGGCATCCGCCACGCGCTGCGCTTCACCGTGCGCCACTCCCGGCGCGCCTACGTGCCGCCCGGCCACACACTGGGCCTCCAAGAAGCACGACGCCGATCTGCCGCCCGATGGGCATGCGCGTGCGCCTGAAGGCCAGCTACCCCATCCCGGCCCACTTCAGCCCAGAAGCGAAGGCCATCCTCACGGCGCTCAAGACCTACGGGATGATCCTGGCCGACAACGGCTCGGACTGGTTCATCAGCGGCGCGCCCGATGCGCGCTGGGACAACGAGCGTCTCGTCACCGAGATCCGCCAGCTGCGCGGCAGCGACCTCGAAGTCATCCGCATGGACGGCCTGGTGGCCGACCGCTGAGCGCCGGCTGCCAGAGAGCCAGCGGTAATCCTCCACACCCCGCCGCGCACGGATTGCTTCAGGATGTGACAGCCCCAACCGATATGAGGTCGTGACGCGTGCGCCATGCGCCGGCGTCATCCCTCAATGCGAAACAAGGGCTCGGCTGAGACACCGGGCAGTCCAACATCATGATGATCTGGTTGATCTCGTGCCTGGTCGGCGTGCTGCTCGGTGGGGCCGGTGTGTGGTTCTGGATGAAGCGGCAAGCGCATGAGCTGGCGGACGCTGCGCGCAAGACCGCGCTCGACGAAGCCGAACACAAGATGCGCGTGGCCGTGGAAGAGCTGCGCCAGCGCATGGTCGCGCAGGAGCACAGCGCCCAGCAAGAGCTGGCCGAACGCGAGGCCCGCGTGCAGGCCCTGCAGCACGACCACGAAGCCATGCTGGGCGACCTGCGCTCGGCCGCCGGCCAGGTCAAGAGCCGCACCAGCGAGAACTGCGAACGCCTGGGCGGCGCCATCGACCAGTTGCTCGGCCTCATCCGCACCTTCGAGCGCTGGGACAACGAGATGAACTCCCTGCTCGTGCACAACCGCGAGATGCATTCGAAGAACGACGAGTTCGCCACCATCGTCAACCAGGTGATCATCGTGGCGCTCAATGCCTCCATCGAAGCGGCACGTGCCGGCGACCATGGCCGAGGCTTTGCCATCGTGGCCAACGAGGTGCGCGATCTGGCCAACCGCGCCGACAAGCTCTCCAAGGACTACCGGCGCAACCTCTACAAGAACGACCTCATCACCACCGCCACCTTCCAGGACATGCAGGCCGGCGGCAAGATGGTGATCGGCGCGCTCAACGAGCTGCACATGCTCAACAGCAAGACCAAGGAAGCCCTGTGCGAGGTGGAGTGAGCCCATGGTGAGCGATCAGGCCAAGGCCTCCTTCGACTTCCTCGTCGAACAGGCGATCCGCAACAACATGCTGGGCGACGACAAGGACGCCTGCAGCATCGAGCGCGTCGAAGACCCTGCCCAGATCAAGAACCGGCAGATGGTGATCCTGACCATCTCCTCGTATGCGTTTCGCGTGATGCTGTTTGTCCACTTCACGCGCGACAAGGCCACCCGCGCGCATTTCGCTGCCATGAAGCAGCAAGCCGAGATGGACGATGCCGCCTTCCTGGATGCGGTGATGGAATCGGGCAACCTGGCCTGCGGCGCACTCAACCGCGAGCTGGGCAACTTCTTCCCGCATCTGGGCATGTCCACGCCGGGCGTGCTCGACCACGGCAGCCTGGAATACGTGCATGCGCTGGGCGCAGGCCATGTGCGCCACTGGCGGGTCAACGCCACCGCAGGCGCCGTGTTCCACCTCTCCGCTGGCCGTGTGCGAAGACACGCCCATCGATTTCCACGTGGACCAGACGCAGGCCGAAGACACCTCGGGTGAACTGGAGTTTTTCTGAGCCCGAGACGCCCCGGACGCACATTCACCGATCTTTGACGCGGAGCCCGACGATGACGGACACGAACCAGGTGGTCAGCAAGGTGCTGGTGCTCGATGGCGACATGGACCGCCAGGGCCAGCTGCGCACCTTCTTCGACACCAACCACCTCGTGGCGCTCAAGGCCCAGCCCGACAACGTGATGGGCATCCTCAAGTCCAACGTCGACCTGGGCGCCATCATGCTGCACGAGCACTATGGCGGCCGCGGCCTGGGCCTGGCGATCGCGCGCGAGATCCACCGCACCCGCCCCGAGCTGCCCATCTTCCTGCGCCGCGACGGCCGCGCCGATCTCAACGATCTGGGCGAGAAGGACGCCAAGCTCTTCAGCACCGCCTTCAGCATCGAACGCATCGACCGCCTGCGCGAGGCCACCAGCGAGGCCATCTTCAACCGCGTCTACCCGACGGCGCTCGTGCGCGGCATCACCGATCTGACGCGCACCGCGCTGCTCAGCCAGTTCCGCGATGTGCTGGTGGAACACGAAGCGCCCTGCCTCGTGCGCGACCGCATCATCTACGGCGAGCTTTTCAGCCTCATCCCCATCGAGAGCAACTGGTGCCGCGGCTACATGATGCTGCAGACCACCGAGCAGCCGCTGCTCGATTTCGTCAAGGGCCGCAAGACCTATGCCGAGTCGGACAACGTCGGCTTTCGCGAGATCAACAACGTGCTGGGCGAGGCCACCAACCTCATCTGGGGCTCGTTCAAGAACCGCTTCATCTCGCACGACAAAGTCACGGGCTTTCTCACGCAGGTGCCCATCATCGTCAACCACCTGCACCGCTACATCTCGTTCGGGTCGGAAGATCCGCAACTGTGCGTGCGCTACACGCTGCAGGATGCGCTGGCGCCCGACGGCCCGGCCCTGCACATCTACCAGCGCTTCATCTTCAACCTGAACTGGTCGCCCGACAACTTCGCCGAAAACGAAGCCTCGGTCGACGAGCTGTTCGAATCCGGCGAGCTGGAGATGTTCTGAGGCATCGCTGTTGCCCCGTCCCTGCCAACCCCCTTCCTTCCTGTCACCGAAAAGAGGTTCCTCATGGCTCAGATCCTGGTTGTCGACGATTCGAGCACCGTGCGCAATGAAGTCAGCGACTTCCTCAAGAAGAACGGCCTGGATGTCATCACCGCGGTCGACGGCCGCGATGGCCTGACCAAGCTCAAGGGCGACCCCAAGGTCAAGCTCATCGTCTCCGACGTGAACATGCCCAACATGGACGGCCTGACCATGGCCGAGAAGATCCGCTCCGAACTGGGCAACAGCAGCGTCAACATCGTGATGCTGACCACCGAGAGCTCGCCCATCATGAAGGAGCGCGGCAAGGCCGCGGGGGTCAAGGGCTGGATCGTCAAGCCCTTCAAGGGCGATGCGGTGATCGCCACGTTCAAGAAGCTGGCCGAATAAAAAAACGAGGCCCTGCTTCAGGCTGGCAGGCGCGTCAGGCCACCTCGCGCCACTTGCGCGGGGCAGCGGCCTCGGTGTCGACATGTTCGGCCAGCATCGGCATCTCGGTGTGGCGGCGGCTGCGACGCCCCCAGATGGTGCCTTTGACCAGCATCAGCGCGCCCAGCATCATCAGCCAGCCATGCATCGGGTGCCCGGCGGCCAGGGTCAACAGGCCCGCGACCAGGGCGGTCAGGCAGGCCAGCGTGGTCCAGTAGCGCGTGCGGCGCCAGGGGGAACGGCCTTGACTGCGGATCGGTGCTGCGGACATCTCGTCTCCTTTCAGTGGGACGGCGACGGGTGGAAGGGCGTGACAGAGTTGACAACGGTCAATTTCTAAGCCCGCCGCAACAAAGCCGCAAGAGCGAGGATTCCCCAGGCCGGGTTTACATCTGGCTGGCGCGGAACTCCGCTTCCTTCTCCAGCATGTCGGTCATGACCGAGACGGCCAGCAGGCGGCGGCTGTGCAAGGCGCGCTCGATGGCCTGAGGCTCACCGCGTTCATGACGCACCCGGCGCACCCGGTCGAGCGTGCGCAGTTCGGCGAACAGGGCTTCGAAGGCATCCAGATCGGCCAGGGCGTGCAGGTGGCGGCCCACGCACTGCAGCACGTCTTCTCGTGCATCGGGTGTGAGCAGGGCCAGGGCCGGTGCGATGGTGGCATCGGGCAGGCCCTTGCCATTGCACAGGCCCAGTGTGGGCGGCGTCTGCGCGCAGTTCACCGCGCGAAACAGCTTGGGCGGCGCATGCGGATCGTTGACGAAGGCGTGCACCACGCCGTCGCTGCCCTTCGGAATCAGGCCGCGGATGCGGGCGTCCTGCAGGCCGGCGCGGGGGCCGGCGCCGCTGTTGGCCATGTCGATGCAGCGGCGCCCCGTGGCCGACAGCGAGAAGCGCTCGGCGTCGAACTGCACGCGAGGCAGGTCCTTCAAGGGCGCGGGCAGCAGGTCATTGAGGTTGACCCACAGCAGGCGGCGCGGCTGGCTGTAGAGCGCATCCACGCCGAAGGGCCGGTCAGGGGCGGCCCAGAAGGCGGCGGCATCCACGGGCAGCACATCGCCCACGCGGCTGAGGAACTGCTTGCCGGTCAGGGCTTCGGCCTGTTGGTACATGGCCGTGGCAATGCCCCGGCGCTGGTGTTCGTAGCTCACCTGCACATCCTGGTCTTCCAGGTAGGCACCGCTGGCGCCATACGTCAGCTCGCCCACGGGGTCGGCCTGCGGCAGCGAGCCCATGTAGGCCAGGATGCGGTCCGGCTCGCCGGGGCCGATGCCGGGCTGGTACTTGAACACATAGCCCAGCTCGAAGGCCTTCGTGGACGGCTGCACCTCGGCCACGAGGTTGAGCACATCGGTTTCGCCGCAAAACACCGCGGCCTTCAGGCGCACGGGGAAACTGGCGCCCATGCGGCCTGGGTTGCCGACGTAATACGTGTGCGGGGTGAGTTGCAGTTCGAAGTCCGCGGCGCCGTAAGGCAGCTTCTGCCCCGAGCTCCAGCGTTCGATTCAGATAGACATCCATGCCTGCTCCCGGGCACCTGCCCGCCAACACCCACCACAGCGACCCTTCTGGCGTGAAGGGTCTCGTGCATTGTCAGGGGTAAGCAGGGCCGGGAAGCGAAGATCAGCACCGGGTATCAGGCGGAATTGGCCTCGTTCGCATGCTTGCGACACGTGCGCAGGCGGGACAGTGGGTGCACGCACAACAGCCCCGCCAGCGCCAGCCAGCCCGCCGAAGGCTCCGGCACCACGGCCACCACCGTGCCATTGAGGCCGACGAGGTAGAGCCGCCCATGGCCGTCCTCGCCGAAGGAGGCGATGTTCTGCAGACCGGTGCCGGTCAGCAGCGCGTCGGTGTCTTCCCGGAAATCCGTGGGGTGCGATGTGCCGTCCAGCTGGAAGGAGAACACCCGGTTGCTGATGAAGTCGCCGAAGAAGTAGCGCCCGTCGGCATCGGCCACGGAGGGGCCGCGGTACACATAGCCCCCGGTGATCGAGTTGCCCAGACCGCCCTGTTCCACGCGCGTGTAATCGAAGATGGGATCGGTCAGGCCCGGCGCGTTGCCGCCCACGCTCGGCGTGGCCACCAGGCCTTCACGCAGTCGCCAGCCATAGTTGCGTCCGCCCGCGGTGCCGGCCGCCTCGAAGTTGATCTCCTCGCGCGTGTCCTGGCCCACATCGGCGATCCACAGGTCGCCCGTCTGCCGGTCGAAGCTGTTGCGCCAGGGGTTGCGCAGGCCCGTGGCCCAGATCTCCGGCGCGTGGCCGGCGGCGCCCACGAAGGGGTTGTCGCCCGGCACCGTGTAGCCGGCGCCGGCGCCGCTGACGTCCACGCGCAGCATCTTGCCCAAGAGCGAATTCGGGTTCTGGCCGTTGTTGCCCGGGTCGTAGCTGCCGCCGCCGTCGCCCGTGGCGATGTAGAGCCGGCCCGGATCGTTGGGGCGGAAGGCGATCCACCCGGCCTTGTGATTGGAGAAGGTGGTCTGGTCGATGGTGATGATGCGGTCCACCGTGGCGCCGGTGGCCTGGCTGGCGGTGGGATCGACGGTATAGCGGTCCACCACGGTCTGCTTGGTGGTGGCGTCGATGTAGTTCACGTAGAAGCGGCCGTTGGCGGCGTAGCCCGGATCGAAGGCCAGGCCGAGCAGACCGCGCTCGCCGGCCGTGTCGATCCGCGTGGACAGGTCGAGAAAGGGCGTGGCCTGCACGCTGCCTTGCGACCACAGCCGGATGGCGCCGCCCTTTTCGACGATGAACAGCCGGTCATCGCCCACAGGTGCGGTGAGGTAGAGCGGCTGGGCCAGCCCCGTGGCCACCACCTTGCCTTCGAGGGCCTGGGCCTGCGTGGCCCAGGTCAGGGTGCTCGCGCCCACCAGGCTGACCACTGCGGCACCCACCATGTTGCGGTACGTCCTCATGTCTTTTCTCCTTGGATGACCGCCACGCCCGGCGGCTTGCGGACGATAAGCGGGCCCACCCGCATCGGCCTCAAAGCCACGTCGCCACTGTGGACGGCCAGCGCACGGGCAAAAAAAAAAGCCCCCGAAGGGGCCCGTTCAAAGCACTCGCGTCAACGAGCGCTACCAGGAGGAGACAAACATGCCAAAACACACATCACAAAGAACGAGGGGTACTGCCATCAAAGAACGAAACTGCCAGGGAACAACAACTCAATGCATCTGGATGGCGCCGGCAGCCTTGCCCTTGCCGGCACGTGCGGGCGGGTTGCACAGGCCGCACACGAAGTGGCGCGAGATTTCATGCGGGTGGGTGACGAAGTGGCCGCCGCACTTGGAGCACTTGGTCATCGTCAACATGCCGTTGTCGATGAACTTGACCAGGCGCCAGGCGCGGGTCACCGACAGCAGCGGCTCCAGGCCTTGCGAAGCGGTTTGCTCGAGGTACAGCTGATAGGCCTTGATCACGATGTCGATGTCATCGATCTCGGCGGCCTTGTTCAGGTACTCGTGGATGTTGAGGAACAGCGAGGCGTGGATGTTGGGCTGCCAGGTCATGAACCAGTCCGTCGAGAAGGGCAGCTGGCCCTTGGACGGCGACTTGCCAGAGACTTCCTTGTACAGACGCAGCAGGCGCTCATAAGACATGTCGGTTTCCGATTCCAGCACCTGCAGGCGGGCACCCAGGTGGATCAGGGTGACGGCGCGGTCGATTTGCTTGGCTTCGGTCAACAGGCTCTTGGTGCGCATGGTGGGTTCTCCGGGGGTGTCTGTCAGGGGATTCGGGGGATGCGGATCGGGGGCGATGCGGCTCAGGCGGCTTCTTGGTGCTTGCCGGCCAGCAGGATCGAGGCATGCAGGCGGGAGGTGCCATCGCTGCCGGCGCCCTTGCCGTGGTTGGTCAGCAGGGACCAGACCATGTCGTCGTCGACACGCATGCGGCACACCAGGGTGTTGCTGGAGGCCACCTTCAGCAGTTGGGCCGGGCTCAGCGAGGCCAGGCGGTCGGCGGCGGCTTCCGACAGACCCAGGCGGAACAGGGCCTGCTCGCGGTCGTTGCGGATCAGGGTCTGTGCCAGCATCAGGTAGGACAGATTGGTTTCGCGGATTTCGGTCAGGATCTGGTTGGCGTTCATGGCTTTGGCTCCTGGAAACTCAAACGTTGTTGCGTTGTCGATGGAGTCATTGTGCAAACCAATCGCAATTTCCTTGATAGGGCGGCGTCTGTAAGGCGCGTCGGGCCGCGGCTGTCCGTCTTGTAGGAATTCGTCTGACAAAACGGCGGAAGTGGCGGGTTTACACACGCCATGAAAAGGCATGCAAAAGCTTGTCAGTTGTGTAAGAGCCGGGAAGATTCACGCCCGCGCCGGCCGCTGTGGCGCTTAAGCTGGCACGTCCGGGTGCTTTGGTGTGCCCATCTCCTCCATCCGTTTTCCTGTTTGCGAGGCTCCTTCATGCGGTTCCGTTTCACCTTGCGCAGCCTCGCTGCTGTCCTGGCGCTGTCCTCCCTGTCTGCCCTGCCGGCCTGGGCCGTGGCGCCTTCGGCACCGGGCTCCGTGGCCGGCGTACGGGCCGCCCTGGCGCTGGATTTCAAGCAACTGTCTGCCATGCAGGCTGGCCAGAAGCTGGACATCACCTTCCCGGTGGTGGGCAAGAAGACGGTGGTCTTCGAAGCCCTGACCACCGGTCTGGACGGCACGCGCTACTGGCATGGCCGCCTGGACGGCAGCCCGGGCGACCGCGTCTACTTCAAGCAGGCCAGCCCAGGGCGTGGTGGGTGCACTGCGCCTGGGCGGCCGCCAGATCGTCTTCCGCCAGGCGGCGGACCAGCGCCTGCAGGCCACCGCCGACGAGGCGCCTGTTGCCGGCCGCGCCTACGCCCTGGGCGAGCGCACCGAGCCGGGCATCTACGACATCCAGGGCCACTTCGCCAACCTGACGGACGCCCGCGAAGGCATCGAGATCACCCTCCCACTGCCCGATGGCCTCAGCGAGGTGGCGGTCGTCACCCGCGCCGGCCTGGACGAACACGGCTTCGTGCAGGTCCAGGGCGTCAGCCGCATGGACGGCCACGGCGCGCCCCTGGTGCTGACGGTGGGCACCGACGGGGTCTTCGGCACCCTCATCAGCCAGGGCCGCGAATTCCAGATCGTGACCCGCCAGGGCAAGACGCAACTGGTCGATCCGCAAGGCGCCGGCTGGGCCCACCTGCGTGGCGATGACCAGGTCGAACTGGGCGATGCCGCCGGCGCAGACCTGCGGGCCCAAGCGCTGCTGGCCACCGGGGCCGCCCTCGCCCGGGCCGGCACCACCACGACGACCACGGGCACCACGCAGCCCGTGCCCCTGCCGGCCGGCAAGGTCGACACGGTGATCACCCTGCTCATGAGCTACAGCACGACCTTCGTCAACCTGTGGGGCACCGAGACCCTGGCACGCACGCGCCTGTCCAACATCGTGGAGACGGCCAATGCCGCCTACAGCAACAGCGGCACCGGCGTGCAGTTCCGCATCGTCGGCTGGGCCCAGGTCAAGCAGGCCGATGCCACGCCCCAGGTCAACCTGCCGGCGTTGAGGGCCGGCTCGGGCGCGTTCAGCACGCTGCCGGCGCTGAAAAAATCGACGGGCGCGGCCATCTCGGTCTTCTTCGCGCCGTTCAACACGGTCACGGGCGCCTCGTCCACCTGCGGGCTGGCCTACATCCCGGGCGCCGGCGCGGCCGGGCTGGCGTCGTTCAAGTCCCAGGCGCCCGGCGCGATGTACGCGGCGCTCAACGATGGCCACTCCAACGGCTATTACTGCGAGACGCTGTCGCTGGGGCACGAGCTGGGCCACAACCTCGGCAACGTGCATGACAAGGCCAACTCCAGCTTCATGGGCGTCTTCAACTACAGCTATGGCAAGGGCGTGGCCGGCTCCTTCGGCACGATCATGTCGTACATCTCGCCGCGGGTGGCCTTGTTCTCGTCGCCCCAGTTGAAGTGCGGCACCACCCAGGTGCCCTGCGGCACGAGCACCGAAAACGTGGTGGCCACCATGCTGCAGACCAAGTCCATCGTGGCCGCGCTGGGCAATGCCTCGGCGGCCTCGGTCTCGGCCACGGGCGCCTCGATGGTGTCCGGGTGGCTCGTCAATGCCAATGGCACGCCTTACACCGGCGCGGCCACGGTCAAGGCCAGCGAGGCGGGCGTCACCTGCTCGACGGGCACCACGGGTCTGTACGTCTGCAAGGTGCCCACCGGGGTGGCGTCCGTCAGTGTGGCGGTGACGGCGGCCGGCAAGGTGGCGGCGCCGGCCGTGGGCTCCTTCCCCGTCCAGCGCGACGCCAACACACCGGTGAACGGCACGCGCTTCTACCTGAGCGATCCCCCGAAGGCAGCCGCCGCCACGTCGAAGAAGTAAGCACACGCTCTCATCAAAAGCCGCTGATCGAAAGGTCGGCGGCTTTTTTCATGGGCCACACGGTTTGCCAACGCGATAGTTGACATCAATGACAAGTATTTGATCAATCAATTCGCTATATGGCATGCGGCGGCTTAAGATTCATCCTGCTTTTCCACCCAACACTTCTTTCAACCAACCAGGAAACAAGCCATGAGCCTGATCAACACCCAAGTGCAGCCGTTCAAGACCACCGCCTTCGTCAACCGTGGCGGCAAGGGTGAGTTCATCGACGTCAGCAACGAGACCCTCAAGGGCAAGTGGTCCGTGCTGATCTTCATGCCGGCTGCCTTCACCTTCAACTGCCCCACCGAAATCGAAGACGCCGCCGAGCACTACGCCGAGTTCCAGAAGGCTGGCGCCGAGGTCTACATCGTCACCACCGACACGCACTTCTCGCACAAGGTGTGGCACGAGACCTCGCCCGCCGTCGGCAAGGCCAAGTTCCCCCTGGTCGGCGACCCCACCCACACCCTGAGCAACGCCTTCGGCGTGCACATCCCTGAAGAAGGCCTGTCGCTGCGCGGCACCTTCATCGTCAACCCGGACGGCATCATCAAGACGCTGGAGATCCACTCCAACGAGATCGCCCGCGACGTCAAGGAAACCGTGCGCAAGCTCAAGGCCGCCCAGTACACCGCCTCGCACCCGGGCGAAGTCTGCCCCGCCAAGTGGAACGAAGGCGCCAAGACCCTGGCGCCCTCGCTGGACCTGGTCGGCAAGATCTAAGCGGCGTTCACACGCCACCGTTTCTGACGCTGTGTCAAGGCCGGATCGCCCCACACAGTCGAAGATGAAAAACACCCTGCAGGCTCAAGAGGCCTGCCGGGGTGGCCTCAGGCCGCCTCATCACGCTTGAGGAGGCCGCCTCTCACGAGACTTTTCACCATCGCTCAAAAGCAAAGGATGCCCATCATGCTGGAAGACAACCTCAAGACCCAACTGGCCGCTTACCTGGAGCGCGTCCAGCAGCCTTTCGAGATCACCGCATCCCTGAGCGATTCTGAAAGTTCCCGCGAGATGCTGCAGCTGCTGCAGACCATCCAGGGCCTGCGCGCCGACAAGATCACGCTGCGCACCGATGGGCAGGATGCCCGCAAGCCGTCGTTCACGCTGCAACGCGTGGGCTCCCAGACCTCCCTGCGCTTTGCCGGCGCGCCGCTGGGCCACGAGTTCACCTCGCTGGTGCTGGCCCTGCTGTGGACGGGCGGCCACCCGCCCAAGGTCGAGCCCGAAGTGATCGAATCCATCCAGGCGCTGGACGGTGACTTCAACTTCGAGGTCTACATGTCCCTGAGCTGCCACAACTGCCCGGACGTGGTGCAGGCGCTGTCGCTCATGGCCATCCTCAACCCGAAGATCAAGACGACGGTGATCGAAGGCGGCGCCTTCCAGGAGGAGGTGACGAAGCGCGAGATCATGGCCGTGCCGATGGTCTTCCTCAACGGCGAGGTGTTCGCCTCGGGCCGCATGAGTGTGGAAGAGATCGTGGCCAAGCTGGACACGGGCTCTGCCGCCAAGGACGCGGCCAAGCTCAGCGCCAAGGCCCCGTATGACGTGCTGATCGTCGGCGGTGGTCCCGCTGGTGCGGCGGCCGCCGTGTATGCGGCGCGCAAGGGCATCCGTACGGGCGTGGCGGCCGAGCGTTTCGGTGGCCAGGTCAACGACACGCTGGCCATCGAGAACTACATCTCGGTGCTGGAGACCGACGGCCCCAAGTTTGCTGCGGCCCTGGAAGCGCACACCCGCGCCTATGACGTCGACATCATGAACCTGCAGCGTGCCGACAAGCTGGTGCCGGCCGCCGAGGCCGGTGGCCTGACCGAGGTGCACCTGGCCAATGGCGGCGTGCTCAAGGCCAAGACGGTGATCCTCTCGACCGGCGCGCGCTGGCGCAATGTGAACGTGCCCGGCGAGGCCGAGTACCGCAACAAGGGCGTGGCCTACTGCCCGCACTGCGATGGCCCGCTGTTCAAGGGCAAGCGCGTGTCGGTGATCGGCGGCGGCAACTCGGGCGTGGAGGCGGCGATCGACCTGGCCGGCATCGTGCAGCACGTGACGCTCGTCGAGTTCGCCGACCAGCTCAAGGCCGATGCCGTGCTGGTCAACAAGCTCAAGAGCCTGCCCAATGTGACCATCCACGTGAACGCGCAGACGACCGAGATCACCGGCGCGGAAGGCAAGGTCAATGGCCTGAAGTACAAGGACCGCGCGACGGGTGTGGAGCACCTGGTCGAGCTGGAAGGCGTGTTCGTTCAGATCGGCCTGGTGCCCAACACCGAATGGCTCAAGGGCACGGTGGAGCTGTCCAAGTTCGGCGAGATCATCGTCGATGCCAAGGGCCACACCAACGTGCCGGGCGTGTTCGCTGCGGGCGACTGCACGACGGTGCCGTACAAGCAGATCGTGATCGCCGCGGGCGATGGGGCGAAGGCCGCGCTGAGTGCCTTTGATCACCTGATCCGGCACGGTTGATCGAGCGATGGATGGATCAGGCCGCGGGTGTTGAAGGACCTGCGTGCCTGGTTCGTCAGGCCACCTTGAGCGCGGGCACCGCCTGCACCGGCAACAGCAGCGTCACCCGCGTGCCTTCTCCCGCGTGGCTGCGGATGTCCAGATCCCCATTGAGCTTCTGCGCGCGCTGCTTCAGGTAGCGCAGCCCCCGGCCCGTGGGCGGGGCGCTCATGTCGAAGCCCTTGCCATCGTCTTCGATGTGCACACACACCTGATCCGGCAGGCCGGACTTCTGCACCAGCATGGTCTCGATGCGCACGCGCCGTGCATCGGCATGCTTGAGCACGTTGGTCAGCGTTTCCTGGAGTATGCGCAGCACCTGCAGGGCATGTGAAGGGTCCAGCCAAGGCAGCACGGGCAGATCCTGCACCTTCCATTCGAGCGTGAGACCGGCGTGTTCCAGGCGTTTGCCCAGCCGGTAGCGCAGCGTGGCCAGCAGGGCGACCAGGTCGTGGCCGACGGGCTCCAGGGAGTCGATCACCAGGCGCAGGTCGTCCACGCATTCGCGCAGCACATTGGCCACGTCCTTGGCTTGCAGCCGGCCCTGTTCGACCAGCACCAGCGAGGACATCAGCGCCGAGCCCAGGCCGTCGTGCATGTCGCGCATCAGGCGCTGGCGCTCCAGCAGCAGGGCCTGTTCGCGCTCGACGGCGATCAGCCGCGCCTGCTTGCTTTGCAGCTCGGCCTCGCGGGCGGCCAGGCGTTCTGCCAGCGAGGCGCTGAGCTGCTCGGTCTGGTTGATGGCGCCCACGTAGCGGCGCTGCACGGCAAACAGCAGGCTGGCGAACAGCAGCAGCGTGCCGTAGGGCAGCAGGTAGATGCTTTCCGGGGTGACGAGCTGGGCCAGCAGCGCCACGTCATGGCAGCCCACCGTCATGGTGACGATCAGCGCCGCGCTGATGGCGCGCAGCTCGATCAGGCCACCCTGCCGCCAGGCCTGGCGCGTGATGATCAGCGTGATGCCCATGCCGACGAAGGCGTTGACCAGCTGATACAGCACGCCGATGTCGTCGGCATGCGGCCACAGGGGCATGGCCACCACCGTCATCAGCAGCACATACCAGGGCAAGGCGGCTTCCAGCCAGCGGATGCGGTGCCGTTCGTCGATCTGCAGCACGAAGCGGTAGACCAGCCACATCACCCAGCTGATCGCCATGTTCACGATGCTGGCGTACCAGGCGGCCAGGGTGGGGTCTTCAGGGCGGTGCAGGGTGTACTGCAGGTTGCACACGCACCAGGCGATGCTGGCCAGCGCGAGCAGCAGGTGCGCGCGCTCCACCGGGCGCGCCAGCCAGAACGCCAGAAAGAAGCCGCCCATCAGCAGCAGCACCACATTGCTGGCCTGCGGCATGGTGATCTGCAGCAGCGTGCGGGTGGCCAGATCGGGTGCCACGGCCGTGGCCGGGCCCACCACGATGGGCGCGATGGAGGCGCCATAGGTGGAGCGGCGGATCACACCGATGCGGATGTCCAGCATGTGGCCGGGGCGCACGCGGGATGGATCGAGCCGCACGGCCAGCGGCTTGTTCCAGGTCATGCGCCAGTCATCGAGGTTGTTGGCCACGGCCTCCCCATCGACCAGCATCTGCCAGGCGCCGCCCATCACGCGGGGCACGTAGATCAAGAGGGCTTCTTCGGCGGGCAGATCGGCCGGCACGCGGTAGGACACCTTGAACCAGGCCTGGAACAGCCCGGGCTCGTGCCCATGCACGGCGGTGGCCTCCGGCGCGATGTGGCGGGGCAGCGGCACCATGCGCCAGCAGGCTTCGGAGAAAGTGGGCGCCTGGGCGAACACGGCGCTGAAGCCGGCGCGGTCATAGCGCGATTCGGCGGTGTGTTGCAGGCAGTGCTGGGCGGCTTCGAAGCGCTGTGGCTCAGGGCCGGGCGCCTTGTGGGACAGCAGGATGAAGAGCAGGCCGGCCAGCAGCCCGACCGCCAACCAGCCCAGCAGTGGATGGATGTACCTGTTCATGGTGAGAAGCCCGGTAGGTGCGACGCACGGGGAGGAGCGTCATGGCGGCAGTCTAGGCATTGCGCATGACATGGCTACCCCAATGAGCGGGTGTGCCTACCTTTAGGGGTGGGCGGCCTGCGGCCTGACGGCTCAGGGAACGGGCGTGAGCAGGTAGCCACGCATGAGGCCGGCCGGGTTGGTCATCCAGCCGATGATCTGGCCGCGATCGTTGATGGCGCGTGCATCGACCAGCACGTGGCCGGCCGGCGGCGTGGTCAGCTTGTTGAGATCCTGGCGCAGGCCATTCGTCCAGAGGCTGGCGCGGCAGCCGCGGATGTCCTGGCGCGACGCGCAGTGGGTGCCGACCACCAGGCCGGCGGCATTGACGCTGTGGCCGCGGCTGTCATGGCCGGGATCGGTCTGCAGGATCTGGGCGCGACCCTGGAACCACAGGTAGCCCTGGGTGGTGTGGCCTTCCAGCGGTGTCCAGAAGGCGCCGGTGACGTGGCCTGCGCTGCTCAGGCCGGAGACATAGACGTGGTCCACATCGCTGGCGATGCCGCGCACGGTGGCGGCACCGCCGCTGAGCGGCCAGATCACCAGGCCGGACTGGCCGCCGCTCTCGTAGCGACCTTCGCCGACCGCCATGGTGGCGTTGATGGCGACCGGGCGGATGGCAACGGCCCCCGCGTTGGGCAGGGCCTGGGCCACGCCGTCGTGCAGGACGAAGGCGTATTCCGTGGCGGTGTCGCGCAGCCGGGCGCGACCCAGGATCCAGCCCTGGTCGTTGAGGGCCACGGCACGGGCCGAATCGAACTCGGGCAAGGCCTCCATCTGCGGGCTGAGATCGACCGGTGCGGCATCCGCCCGGGGCCACAGCACCACCCGTTGACGGCCTTCGGCGCCCAGGCCGGCATAGCTGCGGCCTACCATCGTTCCGCGGCTGTTGACCGCCGTGGCCTCGCAGGGCAGATCCCAGGTGGCCACGGGCGCGAGCGTGGTGTCCAGACAGCGGATGGCTTGGGGCTGGGGGGCGGCTTCGCGCCAGAGCACGGCGCGGGGCTGGCGGTCGGTATGGCCGTAGACCAGGCAGGCCACCCACTGGCTCAAGGGGCAGCGTTCGGTGACCGTGGACTCGCCCAAAGCCATGCCCGTGGGGGCCAGCACGTGCGCCAGGCTGACATGCGTGTCGGCCACGGGAGCGAGGGTGCGAAGCCGGTAGCCTGCCGCCATGGCGCCTTGGCAGGCCATGGCCGCCAAGGTCAAGACGGCCAAACCGGCCCCGGACAACTTCATTCCTCACCCCTCCACTGGTGCGCTTCAGGCGCACATTATTTTTCAGCTGCAGCAGGCCAGGTAAACAACGGTTAATGGCGTGGTGCGGGCGGGGCGGCGGGCCCTGCGCGCCCGCGGTGCGGCGAAGGCGTGAACTGCCGCACGTTCGCCCTTCACATTGCCCCTATCCCCGGCCGCCAAACCCTCAAGCTATGCGCCGTACAGCCGAAGACGATCGGGCTGTCATACCTTCACGGAGTCCGACCATGGGTCAGAAAACCACCGCTCAAGCCCTTCGCGAACAGCTCATGGCGCCCAGCGCCATCGACCGCGTCCATGCCCTGCATGCCCTGGAGCTGGCGCTGGAAAACGCCCCGACCTGCCCCATCGCCAAGGAGCTGGCGGCCTTCACCGCCCGTGGCATCCCGTATTACGCGCCTGAAGACGCCCACTATTGCGAGTGGGTCGCACAGGCGGTGAAGTATCTGGAAAAGCTGCAGGCCGAGGAAGCCCGCGCGCTTGGCCCGCCCGGCTGCAGCCACGGCCGCCCGCACGGCTGCCCACAAGACCCACGAAAGCACGCGCGAGACCGGCCGCCCCAACCGCCGGGAAGTGGCGGTCGCCAAGGCCGTGCACCTGGCCTGACGCGGCCCTGGAAAAACAGGCGATCCCGGCCTGCGGGCGCGCAGCAGATGCGGGCATTGCCGAGCGCATAAGATCGCTCTCGCGCGCCGCGTTGGCAGGCGCGGGTGATGCAACATGTCCTTGTCCGAGCGCCTGCATGTGATCGAGCGCGGCTGGTTGTCATCCAACCAGATCGTGTTCTTTGACGAGGACGGCGCCACCGTGGTCGACACCGGTTACGCGACCGAAGGCGACGAAACCGTCCGCCTCGTGGAGGCCGCACTGGATGGCCGGCCGCTTGCGCCGCATCCTCAACACCCACTTGCACTCCGACCATGCCGGCGGCAACGCCTTGCTGCAGGCGCGGCACGATTGCATGGTGTGGATCCCGCCGGGTGACAGCGAGGCCGTGGCGCAGTGGGATGAAGCGCGCCTGAGCTATCGCCAGACCAGTCAGCTGTGCCCGCCCTTTCGTCACGATGGCCTCATCCACCCTGGGCAGATGCTCACGCTGGGTGGGGGCGACTGGCAGGTGCTGACGGCTGCGGGGCATGACAACGCGATGGTGATGCTCTGGTGTGAGCGCGAGGGCCTGCTCGTGTCGGCCGATGCGCTGTGGCAGAAAGGCTTCGGGGTGATCTTCCCGGAGCTGGCGGGCGATTCGGGCTTTGCCGAACAGCAGGCCACGCTGGACCTCATCGGCCAGCTGCAGCCGCGCCGCGTGATCCCCGGGCATGGCGCACCGTTCGACAACGTGGCGGCGTCCTCTGGCGGCGGCCCAGGACCAGGCTGCGATGGTTGCGCGAAGAACCCCGCCGCAACACCGAAAACGCCTTGAAGGTGCTGCTGGCGTTCAAGCTGCTGGAGCGGCGCAGGATGAGCCCCGATGAGTTGAGCGACATCGTGCAGGCCAGCCTGGCGCACAACGCGGTGATGCGCACGCATCTGTCCGCGGATCACGAAGCCGTGGCTGCGCAGGCGGTGCAGCAGTTGTGTGCGGCCGGTGTGGCGATGCTGGTGGATGGGCATCTCCAGGCGCGGTGAACCGACCGCACCGCGCGAGCCGCTTCAGGGCGCCAGCACCTCGAAGGCCCGCGTGGCCCCGCTGTAAGCGCGCACGCCACCGCGCCATGAGCGGGCATCGCCGAAGTGCAGGATGCGGTAGCGGCCGGCTGGTGTGCGCGGCGGGATGGCCCATTCGATGGCCACTTCCGATTCGGACGCGAAGCGCCTGCGCCAGTGAAAGCGGGTGGACCAGTCGCCATCGTCGGCCACCGACAGCCAGCGCCCGTCCTGCCATCGCTGCACTTCCAGGAAGGTGCCGTTGCGCCGCACATCGTTGCGCGGGTGGCCGCTCTGGAAGCGCACGCGCACCGTCTCGCCGATGCGGTAGCTGGCGGCCGGCTCGGTCAGCACATCGCCGAAGTCATGGCCGAAGGTGGGCATGTCCATCACCACGTCGCGCTGCAGGTTGAACTGGCGGCGGCTCAGGTCAGGCACCTGCACGCTGGTGGGGCTGGGGCGGCGGGCCAGCATGTCCTGGGCGAGGCGGTCGAGCTCCTGTTCATACGCGGCCTGGGTGTGCGGGCCGAACAGGGTGCTGCCGCCTTCGTAGTCTTGCAGGCTGTATTCCTCGAAGGTGGTGACGTACTGCGTGTAGGCATTGGTGTAGCCCAGCACCAGCACCTGGCGCGTGTCCACGCCCAGTGTGCGTGCCAGCCGCTTGCGGATGCGCCAGCCCGCCATCACCGTGGGTTCGGCCGGCAGCGTGGCCACGTACAGATCGCCCAGGCGCAGCAGGTGGATGGGCACGATCTGCGGCACCCAACTGCCGCCGACTGGCATGTCGCCCACCGGCAGCACGATCTGCTTGGCGCCATGGCACATGCGCAGCGTTTCGGAAGGCCAGAAGAGCGCGGTGCCCACGCCCGACAGCAGGGGGTTGGGCTGGCCCTCCTTCGCGATGCCGGGGCCGGGCCCGTCTTCCTCGCTGCCCGCGGCGAAGCTGGCGCCCAGGGCGGCGGTGCAGGTGGTGTGTGGGCGGCCATCGGCGGTGTAGCGGGCATCGACCTGGATGCGGCTCATGTCGATGTAGCGCATGCGGTGGTCGATCTCGCCTTGCAGCGCGGTGCCACCGGTTTGCGCCAGCCCGGCGGCTGATCGGAACTGCCGCAGGCCGATCAGGCGGGTGTTCTCGAACTCGTCTTCCGTGGGGCCGCTGCCGGGCCGCAGGTTCAGGTTGGGCGACATGTCGCCCGGGTTGGTCTGCGCGAATGCGGCCACGAAGGGCGCCTTGTCGTGCCGGTAGCGCACGCCGGCCACTTCATGCTCCCAGTGCCAGGCCGCATAGCCCTTGTTGTCGCCACTGATGAGCGTGTTGCGGTTGGTCATGCTGGTGCCGTGGGTCGGGAACAGGCTCAAGGCACCGATGGCGCGCCCGGCCTGATGCAGGCTCAGCACGGTCATCAAGGGGTCGATCTCGCGCGGGAAGGCGGCGCGGTCGGCCGCGGCATTGAGCCGGAAGGCCAGCGGCGAGCGGTTGCGGCTGGCATCCAGCAGCTCGCCCTGATTCAGCGCCACGCTGCCGGGGCCCAGCCCCTGGTGCGCGCGCTCGATCGATTCGACGATGCCATCCACGATGGCCTGGAAGGTGCGCGGCTGAAAGCCGTAGATGGTGAAGTTGTAGAGCGCGTAGTGCGAATAGCCACCCGGGCCGGCATGCGTGTGCGTGGCGCTGAGCACCACGTTGTCGGCGGTGTAGAGCGTGCCGAAGCGGGCTGCCAGGCGTTGCAGCACGGCCTGGTGCACGGCCTGGGTCATCAACCCCATGTCGGTGATGACGATGGCCACGCGCTTGCCGCTGCCGGTGGCATCGGCCAGGATGAAGGCGCGGGCGCGCAGGCGCTGGTGGATGCCGCTGGTCGTCTGATGCGGGGCGGCATAGCCCATCATGCCGACTTCGGCGGCCTCGCCGGTGATGTCGCTGATGCCGACACCGATCAGCCAAGGTGAAGAAGAGGCCGAAGCGGGCCTGGCCTCTGCCGCTGCCCATGGCAGTGCGTCGGCCTGCGCCAAGGTCGCGAAGGCCCCTGCCCCCGTCAGAACGAGTCCCGACAGCCAAGCCGACGCGGGACGCAAGAAGGTACTGCGCATGAGGGTCACACCCGGGCCGGGAACACGGGCCACCAGTCCGTGATGCGGCCGTCTTCGTAGACGGCGATGTCGCCGAACTGCTGGAGCACGGCCTCGCTCTGTGTCGGCCGGAAGAAGACGAGGTCATCCGGCTGGAGCCGCTGCGAGCCGGAGGCCAGGTACAGCTGCTGGTTGGATGACGTGCCGATCAGCCGGCTCGCATCCATGCCTTCGGGCGAAGCCGGATGCGCCAGCCAGTTGCCGCCATGCACGTACAAGGCCTGCCGCTGGTTGGGATCCCACAGGGCGGCCAGCGTGCCGATGGCCTCGACGCCATGCGGCGGTTGATAGGGCCCGACCTTGAGCACCGGCGTGGCGATGAAGGCCGCCGCCTGCATGGCTTTCAGCAGGGGCGTGTCGAAATCGGAAGGCTTGACCAGGGCCGATCCCACCGCCACTTCATTGGGTGTGTGCTGCCCGTCGTGCAGGCGGAACGTGGGCGAGCCGCCGGTGTTGAAGGTCAGGCCCTGCTCCGGTTGCGGCAGGCCACTGCGGCGCAGGTGGTCGGCCATCAGCTGATAGGTCTGCAGGGCGTGTTCGTGGGCCTGACGCCGCATCGGGCCGATGTCGGGGATCTTCTGTGTGTGGGCGTCGTAGCCCATCAGGCCGGACCATTGCAGCAGCGGCTCCTGCCTGAGCAGCTCGATCATGGCCTGGAGTGTGGGCACATCGGGCACGCCGCCGCGGTGCAGGCCGACATCGATCTCGATGTTGATGCGCATTGGCATCCGCCGTGCGCGCGCCAGATCGCGGTACTGGGCGAGCCGGTGTGGGGTGTCCACCAGCCATTGCACCTGCCGGGCCACGTCGAAGCCGCCGGCGGACTGCAGGCTGTCCAGGAAACGCGCGGCGCCGGCCGCCGGCACGGGCTTGCCCAAGAGCGCATCGGCATCGGCTTGCCTGGCTGCCAGCTGCGCCAGGTAGGGCAGGTTGAACACCATCTGCCGGCGGGTACCTGTCAGCCGGCCCGCTTCTTCCAGCAGGCGCAGGCATGGCAGGGATTTGTTGACCAGCCGCAGCTGCAGCCGCCCCTGTACGTGCTGGCGCAGCTGCGCTGCATTGGCGTGCAGCCGTTCGCGGTCGATCACCAGCGTGGGCATGGCCACGCCGGCGGCCTTCAGCGCGCGGGCCAGTTGGGCAAAGTAAGGTGCATGGGGGTGGCCCTGATCGTGAGGCCGCAGGCCCCACACGGCCGCAGCGCCGAGGCCGGCCGTGGTGGCCCAGAGCAACTGACGTCGGCGGATGCGTGACATACAGGAAAGAAGAGAGGAAAGAGGGGCAGGAACTCAGAAGAACAGTTGCCGCAGGTGCGCATTGAGCATGCGCCCCTGAGGATCGAAACGCTGGCGCATGCCGAGGAACTCGCGCCAGCGGGGATACAGCCGGGCCAGATCCGCCTGCCGCAAGGGATGCAGCTTGCCCCAATGGGGCCGCCCGCCATGCGTCGCGAACACGGGGGTGCAGTCGGTCAGCAGGTAATCATGCGCTTCGCCCACGGCGGCATGCACGGCGATCGAGCAACTGTCTCGGCCGTGGAAGGGGCTGAGCCAGGCGTCGTCGGCTTGTGTGAAGCGGAACTCCATCGGAAAGAACACCTCGTTGCGTCGCTCGATGGTGCGGATGATCTCGCGCAGGCAGTCGATGCCACGCTCGCGCGGCACGTGCCATTCGGTTTCGTTGAAGCGCATGGGCCGCACGGTCGACAGCAGACGGTGCGCGCGATGGCGGGCCTCTTCCTTCATGTCGGGATCGATGAACTTCTGCGCCACCCAGGTCCGCAAGGCGGGGAAGCGCCCCAGCCAGTCGCGCAGCATGCGCAGGTCGTCGAGGAAGGCCTCGTCCTGAGACGCAGGCAGCAGCAGGTCCTGGCCGGTGTAGAGGTCGTGCGAGATGCCGGCGGCATAGCCCGTGAAGGGCAGGTAATAGAACTCGAAATGCCGGTGCTGACGTGCCAGTTGCGGGGCGCGCGCCAGCAGCTTGTCGATCGGCTCGAGCCACACGCGGCGGTGCAGGTTGTAGGCGGGCAGCACCTTGAGGGTCATCTCCGAGATCAAGCCGAAGCTGCCCAGCGAGACACGCGCGGCGGCCATGGCATCGCGGTCCAGGTCCTCGTGCAGCTCGGCGATCTGGCCATCCGGCTTGACGATGCGCAGGCCGACGACATCGGCGTGCAGTGCAGGCAGTGCCGCGCCGGTGCCATGGGTGCCCGTGGAGATGGCGCCGGCCAGGCTCTGCACATCGATGTCGGGCAGGTTGCGCAGCGCCAGGCCATGGTCATCAAGCGCGCGCGCCAGCACGCCCAGCCGCGTGCCCGCCTTGACGCGCACCTGCATCTTTTGCCGGTCCACCGCGACCAGACCCGAGAGCTGATCGAGGGAGACCATGGCGCCCGCCGTGGGCACCAGGGCCGTGAAGGAGTGGCCTGCACCGACCGCGCGCAACTCGCCGCGCGAGCCACGCATCCATTGCGCAAGCCCGGCCTCGTCGGCGGGAAAGTGGAAGGAAGCTGGCGCGCTTCTTTGCAGGCCGGACCAGTTCTGCCATGGGGCATCCGTGCCCTGGCCGGCAGACGATGCGGCAGACGCGGAGGCCATCGAGGCAGGCGCCGCTTGGGCATCCAGCAAGCCGTGACCGAGCATGAGCGCGCCCACGGCACGCGCTGCGCCGGTGGCCACGAAGTGCCTGCGGGAACGATCGGTCAGCGGGGTCTCGGCCATGCCGTCAGCAGGAAATCTCATCGTCGTGTTTGTCTCATGAGAAGTGGCCGGCGCACGCCGTGATGCACACCGGTTTGCGTGGCGGGAGAACCCTTTGCGGGGCTTCCCGCGAGGCCGTGCGGCTGGCTGCCAAACCGCTCAAACAGGGGCCCGGCCACGTTTCAAAGAAACATACTGTAGAAAAAAATACACTGTTATGAGAATATGCTGAAGATCAGTCCCGACCGATCCATACAAACCCTGTCGCACGGCCAAGGAGTCCCTGACGTGGTCACACAGTCGCCCAAGGAGGCACGCAAGCAGCGCGAGGCCGAGCAACGCCGCAAGGCCATCATCAAGATCGTGCGCAAGCTGATCAAGAAGGGCGGTCTGGGCGATGTGTCCCTGCGCAAGGTGGCCGAACTGGCGGGCTACTCCACCACCGTGGTGTATTCGCTGTTCGAGGACAAGGCCACGCTGATCACGCAGGCCATGGACGAGGACCTGCTCGACCTCACCCGCCAGCTCAAGGTGGCGGCCGGTGTGCACGACGATCCGCTCGAACGCATCCGCGCCGTGGGCCGTGCCTATGTGCAGTTCGGCCTGGCGCATCCGGCGGAGTACGCCTTCGTGTTCATGCAGCAGCGTCCGCACGCGCCCAATGAGGCCGCGCGCATCAAGCATGGCGATCCGGGCGAGGATCCGTATGCGCTGGCCCGCGTGCTGTGGATGGACCTGGTCCGAGCCGGGAAGGTGTCGTCCCGTGAAGAAGACATCGATCTGATGGTGCAGATCCTGTGGGAAGGCCTGCATGGGCTGACCGCGCGGCAACTGGTGATGGGCCCGGACGACGCCTGGCTGCCCGCCGTGCAGATGGACCGCCACGTGGACGCCATGCTGGATGTGCTGGTCACCGGCATCCTGCACCGCTTCAAACCGAAGGCCTGAGCGGGTTGAAACGGCCCGGGACGGCCGCCGGGCACGCAGCGTGCTGGCATGCACGCATGAGCCAGACCGTTCACTTTTTCGTCTACGACGGCTTTGCCGACTGGGAGGCCGCCTTTGCGCTGGCGGGCATCCACCAGCCCGATTTCCAGCGCCAGCCGGGACGCTACCAGGTGCGCACCGTGGCGCTGGCGCAGTCGCCGATGCGTTCGCTGGGCGGCGTGGCCGTGCTGCCCGATGCCCTGCTCGACACCCTGGAGCCGCAGGACAGCGCCATGCTGATCTTGCCCGGCGGCCTGGGCTGGGAGCAGGGCCAGCACCAACTGGCGGTGGACAAGGCCCGTGCCTGTCTCATGGCGGGGGTGCCGGTGGCGGCCATCTGCGGCGCGACCGCCGGCCTGGCGCGAGCGGGTTTGCTGGACGACAGGCGGCACACCAGCAATGCGCTGGCCTATCTCAAGGGCGTGCCCGAATACGCCGGCAGCGATCGTTATGAAGACCAGCCGGCCTTCACCGATGGCGGCCTCATCACCGCGGGCGGCATGGCGCCGCTGGAGTTCGCCCGGGAGATCTTCCGCACCCTGCAGATCTACGATGAAGAGGTGCTGGATGCCTGGTACACGCTGTACAAGCGCGGCGATCCGGCCGCTTTCGCCCGCATGCAGGCCGCCGGTGCCGTGACCGCCTGAAGCGCCCCACGGATTTCTTGCGGCAAATCTGCCGAGGCCTGTCGATCCGGGTGAGGGTCGTTCGTCGTCATGATGACGGGGCGTGAAGCATGTGCCCCGCACCCCCTCCACCATCCATGCAAAGGAGCGACGATCATGATGAACCAGGCCATTCCCTACCTCGGCTTCGACGGCACCTGCGCCGAGGCCATGCGCTTTTACGAAAAGGCCCTCCAGGGCAAGCTGGAAGTGCTGCTCAGCGGCGCCGATTCGCCCATGGCCGACCAGATCCCCAAGGAATTCGCCCACCGCATCATCCATGCGCGGTTGGTCCTGCCCGGTGGCGCCTCCATCTACGGCGGCGATGCGCCCGCCCATCTGCCTTATGAAGGCATCAAGGGCGTGTCCATCACACTCAACTACGACACGGTCGAAGAAGCCCAGGCAAAGTTCAAGGCCCTGGCCGAAGGCGGACAGGTGACCATGCCGATGGGCCCCACCTTCTGGGCCCAGTGCTTCGGCATGCTGACCGACCGCTTCGGCGTGCCGTGGATCATCAACGGCGCCATGACACCCATGTGATGAAGGCCTGGGCCGAGGGGCCGCCGGTCCACACCAGCGACCACCGGGTCAGGGGCCGGGCATCGCTGGCGACAGGCTTCGGCGCAGCCGCTTCCCCTTGATCCGCCTCAAGGGCGGTAGGCTGCGCAGCCGTGCCGCCATCCAACCCGTTCGGGGTGCAAACCCTATTTGACAACGATTCTTGCCAGATATACATTGGCGGCACTTTTCTGGAGTGCCCCATGTCCGATCACTTTGACGTCCTCATCGTTGGCGCTGGCTTGTCCGGCATCGGTGCTGCCCGCCACCTGCGCGAGAAGTGCCCCGACAAGACCTTCGCCATCCTCGAAGGACGCGACACCATCGGCGGCACCTGGGACCTGTTCCGCTACCCCGGCATCCGCTCCGATTCGGACATGTACACCCTGGGCTACAAGTTCAAGCCCTGGACCGAGCCGCAGGTGATCGCCGACGGCCACCGCATCCGCAACTACATCCAGGAAACGGCCCGCGAGAACGACATCGAGCGCCGCATCCGTTTCGGCCACAAGGTCGTCTCGGCCGACTGGTCCAGCGACACCGCCACCTGGACGCTGCAGGTGCAGAAGAAGTCTGGCGAGACGGTTCAGATGAGCTGCAACTGGCTGATGATGTGCTCGGGCTATTACAACTATGAAGAAGGCTTCACGCCCGAGTTCAAGGACCGCGAGGCCTTCAAGGGCCAGATCATCCACCCGCAGTTCTGGCCCGAGAACCTGGATTACACCGGCAAGCGCGTGGTGGTGATCGGCTCGGGCGCCACCGCCATCACCCTGATCCCCTCGATGACGGACAAGGCCGGCCACGTGGTGATGCTGCAGCGCACGCCCAGCTACGTGATCTCGGTGCCCGCAATCCGATCCGATGGCCAAGTTCCTGCGCAAGTTCCTGCCGGAGATGACGGTCTACAACATCTGCCGCGCCCGCAACAACTTCATCACGCAGATGATCTTCAAGCTGTCGCGCAAGTATCCGAACGGGATGCGCAAGTTCCTGCTCAAGCAGGTGCAGGTGCAGGTCGGCAAGGACTTCGACATGAAGCACTTCACGCCGCCCTACAACCCCTGGGACCAGCGCCTGTGCGCTGTGCCCAATGGCGACATGTTCCGCGTGCTGCGCAAGGGCAAGGCCTCGGTGGTGACCGACCACATCGACCGCTTCGTCGACAAAGGCATCCTGCTCAAGTCGGGCAAGGTGCTGGAGGCCGACATCATCGTCACGGCCACGGGCCTGAACCTGCGCCTGTTCGGCGGCATGCAGATGTCGGTGGATGGCCAGGCCGTGGACATGAGCAAGCGCATCTCCTACAAGGGCCTGATGTTCAGCGATCTGCCCAATTTGTCGAACACCCTGGGCTACACCAATGCCTCGTGGACGCTCAAGGCCGACCTGATCGCCGAATACGTCTGCCGCCTGCTCAAGCACATGGATGCCACCGGTACGCGCATCGCCGTGCCGCGTCGCAATGACCCCAGCGTCAAGGAAGCGCCGCTGCTGGACATGACCTCCGGCTATGTGGCCCGCGTGGCGCACGAGTTGCCCAAGGGCGCCGACCGCGCACCATGGAAGCTCTATCAGAACTACGCCGCCGACATGGACCAGCTCCACAACGGCGATCTGGAAGATGGCGTCATGGAGTTTTCGCGCCCGCGTGGGCAGGCGGCCCAGCCCGATGTGAACACGGCCCAGCGTCGTTACGCCTGAGCCTGACCCGCTCGCCGAGGCACGCGGGATGCGGCGCCTCGGTCGGCCGGGCCGATCAGTGTCGGGTCGAGCGATCGATGTCCAGGTCCAGCCCGCGGTCGGGTGATTCGAACACCTGATGCGCGTGGTGTGGGGTCGAGATCAACTCTTCCACGATCCACCGGCCATAGTGCTGTGCTGCCGCGGCATGGTTGTCGCGTGCCACCTCGGCCACCATCTGCGCGTGTGCATCGTCGCCGGCACGCACCACCAGGAAGTGGCAGCCTGCTTCCGCATACGCCCGATGGGCCTTGACCAGGTTCATGTCCTGGCCGATGTGGGCCAGTGGGCTGGCGCTTTGCAGGTCATCGGCCGTCTGGGCCAGCATCTCTTCGGGCGTATAGGCCACGATGTCGTTCCAGGCGAAGCCGCGGCCACTCAGCGCGTTTTCGGCGGCATGCAGATCGTCATCGCTGCTGAACGCCATGACCACATGCCCGACCGGTTTGAAGACACCGAAGGTCTTGGGGGGATGGGACTTTTCCATGGAAGGCTCCTGTGAAAGTCAGACGAGGGTGTTGCAGCAAGCGCGGTACCTGCCCGCCGTGGTGGCAGGCGAGGCGGCAGGTCCTACACTGAGGGCTTCGTCATGCCGGAGTGATCCATGTGCCAGCTGCTGGGCATGTGCTGCAGGAAGCCCACTGACATCGTCTTCAGCTTTTCAGGCTTTGCCACGCGCTCGACCGAGCACGCCGACGGCTTCGGCATCGCCTTCTTCGAAGGCAAGGGCTTGCGCCACTTCGTGGACCACCAGGCCGCAGCCTACTCCCCGGTGGCCGAGCTGATCAAGCGCTATCCCATCCAGAGCAAGGCGGTCATTGCGCACATCCGCAAGGCCACGCAGGGCCGCATCGCGCTGGAGAACTGCCACCCCTTCGTGCGCGAGCTGTGGGGCCGCTACTGGGTGTTCGCGCACAACGGCAACCTGGCCGATTTCCATCCCAAGCTGCACGCCGCCTTCCGGCCCGTGGGCGACACCGACAGCGAACGCGCCTTCTGCTGGCTGATGCAGGAGCTGGCCAAGAGCCACGCCAGCATGCCGGATGTGCGGGAATTGAATGTCACCTTGCGTGAGCTGGTGCCGCAGATCGCCCGCCACGGCACCTTCAACTTCATGCTCAGCCAGGGTGATGCGGTGTGGGCACACTGCTCGACCCACCTGCATTACCTGGTCAGACGCCATCCCTTCGGCATGGCACGCCTGCAGGACGAGGATGTGGCCGTGAACTTTGCAGAACTGACCCAGCCCGACGATTGCGTCAGTGTGATCGCCACCCAGCCGCTGACCGTCAACGAGGCCTGGATCGCGATGCAGCCGGGGCAGTTGCTGGCCTTTCAGGATGGCTTGCCGCTGGTCGAGGTTTGAGCGCGAAATCCGCGAAAATCCCGGTCTTGCCAAAAGGCTTTCACCCACCGAGCTTCACACCATGAGCGACGCCTCCGCCCTGCCTCCCCTGCCCGACCGTCTGTCCATCGACCCCGCCAGCCCGCACTACAAGGCAGAAGTTTTCCAGCATGACATCGGCATCCGCTTCAACGACAAGGAGCGCTTCGACGTCGAGGAGTACTGCATGAGCGAAGGCTGGATCAAGGTGCCCGCCGGTCGCCAGGTCGACCGCAAGGGGCGCCCGCTGATGATCACGCTCAAGGGCCAGGTGCAGGCGTTCTACAAGTGAGCCCTTCCTGCTGAGGGAGCCGAGCGGGATGCCGGCTCCCATCTTGCCAGCTTAGCGGCCCTGGCAAGGCAGTGCCGCCGGGATGGCCAGGCACGCCCTCGCGCAGCCGGCGCGAGGTTTGCTGTGGCAAAGATGCCAATGCGGTGGAAATGAGGGCGTTTTCGGGCGTGTCCGAAGCCATTGCCCACCAGGCGAAATCCCGACAATGCCATCCATGGCCAGTCAGCCAGTTGATCAGGCGCCACAGTCTGTGGCGTCGACATCGCTGGGAGCCGACTGGGCCGGATAATGAAATCAACGCGATGTTGCTGCCGCTTTCGCACCCCCTGTATGCCGTCTGAACACCCTCCCGAGGCTCCTTCTCCAGACGTCAACCCTGCCCCCGCCGCCCCATCCGGGCGAGCGCCCAAGCGATCGCTGGGTGCGCGGTTGGGCATGTTGGCGATCATCGTGGCGGTGCTGGGGGCCGGTGGCTGGCTGATTGCCCGCGAGATGGAGACCTCGCATCTGCAGGCCCGCTACCTTTCCGGCTATGCCGCCAAGATGGCATTCAAGGTGGACAAGGGCCCCAGCGATGCGGCGCGCTTTCCCACGCATGGGCCTTTCGATCTGCGCCTGGGCTATGCCGCCCTGCCGCAGTTCACGCAGAAGCTGCAGCGCAGCGGCTATGAGGTGGTCGAGCAGGCGCGGCTCAATGAGGCCGCCCGCGCCCACTTCGATCGCGGCTATTTCCTGCCCTTCCCCGAAAAGACGCGTGCCGGTCTGGATGTGCTCGATTTCCAGCGCAAGTCCATGTATGGCTTTCGCTATCCGTATCGCGGTTATGGCCGTTTCGAAGACGCGCCGCCCGTGGTCATCCAGTCCCTGCTGTTCATCGAGAACCGCGATCTGCTGGACGCCCGTCGCCCAACGATGAACCCCGCCGTGGACTGGGTGCGCTTCGGGCGGGCGGTGCTCGGCCAGGTCGGCCGGGTGGTCGATGAAGACTTCGACACGCCGGGCGGCAGCACGCTGGCCACGCAGATCGAGAAGTACCGCCATTCGCCCAACGGCATCACGGCCAACGGGCGCGAGAAGATCCGCCAGATGATCTCGGCCTCGGTGCGCGCCTACAGCACGTGGCGAGCAGACCATGCCGCTGCGCCGCCAGGTGGTGCTCGATTACCTCAACACCGTGCCGCTGTCGGCCGCACCCAAGCATGGCGAGGTCAACGGGCTGGGCGATGGCCTGTGGGTGTGGTTCGGGGCCGATTTCGACCGCGTCAACGCACTGCTCACCGATCCAGAGGCGCCGGGCAAGGACCGCGTGGCGCAAGGGCAGGCCCTGCGGCAGGTGGTGGCGCTGATGATCGCGCACCGCCGGCCTTCGTGGTACCTGGCCCGTGGGCGCGACGACCTGATGTCCGCGACGGACTCGCACCTGCGGCTGCTGGCCCAGGCGGGCATCATCAGCACCGGCTTGCGCGATGCGGCGCTGGCCCGGCCGCTGGTCTTCCGCGACATGGCCAAGAACCCGCCCTTCCTGAAGGCAGAGCCGGGCAAGGGCACGACCGCCGTGCGTGCGCGTCTGGCGGGCATCCTGGGCACCTCGCTCTACAGCCTGGACCGGCTGGATGCGGAGCTGGTGACCACCCTGCATGGCGACATGCAGCAGTCCGTCACGCAGTTCCTGGGACGCCTGTCCGATCCCGAGGTGGCCAGGACCTATGGCCTGCTGGGCGAGAAGCTGCTGAGCCCCGAGCGCGTCAATGGCGTGCTCTACAGCTTCACGCTGATCGAGCGCGGCCAGGGCGTCAACCGCGTGCGCGTGCAGACCGACACCACCGATCAGCCGCTGGACATCAACGAAGGCAGCAAGCTGGAGCTGGGCTCCACGGCCAAGCTGCGCACCTTGACCACCTACCTCGAACTGGTGGCCGAGCAGCACGCCAAGCTGTCCGTGCTGCCGCCCGACATGCTGCGCAAGGTGGAGGTGGACCGGCAGGATTCGCTCAAGCGCTGGGCGGTGGAATACCTCAGCACCGCCGAGGACAAGGGCCTGCCGGCCATGCTGTCGGCTGCGCTGGAGCGGCGCTTCTCGGCCAGCCCGGGCGAGGCCTTCTTCACCGGTGGCGGCCTGCACGTCTTCGGCAACTACAACAAGGAAGACAACGGCCGCAACCCGACGCTGCGCGAATCGCTGCAGGCCTCGATCAACCTGCCCTTCGTGCGCCTGATGCGCGAGATCGTGCGCCACACGATCTACCAGGAGCCCGACAGCACGGCCCGCCTGCTCAAGGACATCAACGACCCGCGCCGCAGCCAGTATCTGGCCAAGTTCGCCGACCGCGAGGGCCAGACCTTCCTGCGCCGCTTCTGGCGCAAGATGGACGGCAAGAACGCCGAAGAGATGCGCACCATCCTGGTCGATGGCCTGAGTGCCAGCGCCGATCGCCTGACCGCTGTGTTCCGCTACCTGGAGCCGCAGGCGCCGGTCGAGGACCTGGGCCGCTTCCTGGAAAGCCAGCTGCGCGGGGACGCGCCAAGCGAAAAGAAGCTGCAGGACCTGTACGACCGGTATGCGCCCGGCGCCTTCGATCTGCCGGACCGCAGCTACATCGCCCGCGTGCACCCGCTGGAGCTGTGGCTGGTGGCCTACCGCCTGCAGCATCCCCGTGCGACGTATGCCGAGGCGGTGCGCGAGAGCGCCGATGAGCGCCAGGCCGTGTACCGCTGGCTGTTCCGCACGCGTGCCAAGACGGCCCAGGATTCGCGCATCTTCACGATGCTGGAGGTCGAGGCCTTCCTCGACATCCACCGCCGCTGGGCGCGTGTGGGCTATCCCTTCGATCACCTCGTGCCTTCACTGGCCACGGCGCTGGGCAGCTCGGGCGACCGGCCTGCGGCGCTGTCCGAGCTGATGGGCATCATCCTCAACGATGGCGTGCGCCAGCCGGTGCGGCGCATTGAGCAGGTGCGGTTTGGCGGCGGCACGCCGTATGAATCGGTGTTCGCGCAGCGCACGGTGCCGGGCCAGCGTGTGATGTCGGCCGATGTGGCCAAGGCCCTGCAGAGCGCCTTGTCCGATGTGGTGGAGCGCGGCACGGCGCGGCGCCTGAGCGGCGCGTTCCGGCTGCCGGACGGCACCGAACTGCGTCTGGGCGGCAAGACGGGCACGGGCGACAACCGCGTGCGTGTGCTGGGCCGTGTGGGCCTGGCGCTCAACCGCACGGCGACCTTCGTGTTCTCGCTGGGCTCGAACTACTTCGGCACGATCACGGCGTATGTCGTGGGCCCCGATGCCGCCAAGTACCACTTCACCTCGGCCCTGCCGGTGCAGATCCTGCGCAGCATGGGGCCGGTGCTGATGCGACACCTGGGGCAGGGGCCGGTGGCGGCCTTGAAGATCGACGATGCGCTCTCGCCGGTGCCGGCTGTGCGCAAGGCCTCGTCGGCCGCCCCCAAGGCATCCGAGCCGGTGGACGAGGCGCCGGACACGGCTGCAGCGGAAGCCGCCTCGGCGGCATCGCAGGCGGCGTCCGCGGCCTCGGCTGCAGTGCCGGCCGCCTCCGGGGCGTCTCAGCCGGCCTCCAGCCCGTCGGGTGCCGAGGCGCGGTCAGGGGCTGCGGCGCGCAAATCTGCGGCCACTTCCGAGGCCCCACCTCCACGTGACAAGCGGGCTGGCCGGGGCAAGGGCAGCGAGCTCCATGCCGCATCGGGCTCCCTGGTTCAGCCGGCGCCCGCCCACAAGGTGTCCTTGCCCGATTCGATGACCGCGATGTCAGCGCGGCTCAGCGAGCAAAGCGGTTCGCCTCGATGAGGTGAGGCCGGAAGCGGAAGACGTTCTCGTCGCGGGCGTCCACCTCCACTTCCACCCAGTGCACGTGCTGTGAACCGAAGTTCTCCACGCGCGTCACGTTTTCCAGCATCTGCGCGCCACTGTTGTCGCTGGTGGGGCCGTTGAGCGGCTTGTCCACGCGGAAGTAGTGGCTGTCGCCATGCGCGATCACCACCGGCTTGCGAAAGGCGATGGCGCGCGCCGTCAGCTTGTCGATGATGGCGTTGAAACCCTTGCGTTCCGGGTGGCTGGGCGCCAGCTCGAAGTTCGGATTGGCCTGCATGGCGATCAGCACGCCGGCGGCACGGCTGCGTTCGGCTTCGTCGAAGATGCGGTCGATCCAGGCGAGGTTGGCGGCCTCGCGGGCCTGGAACTCGGCCAGCCGGTCGGCGCGCGGCGTGTTGACGGTGTCGCCCGGATCGATCTGGTTCCATGGGGCCAGGTCGTTGTTGCTGCCCACGACGTGCACGGTGCCGATGAGGGCGCCGCCGAAAGGCCACATCGTGTTCTCGACGAAGGCTTCATGGCCGGCCTGCCAGGCCTGCGTCTGCACGCGGACCTTGCGGCCACCGGTGCTGATGCCGGGCTCTGCGAAGAAGATCTGACGCAGGCGGGCCAGGCGCTCGGTCGGCAGGTAGCCGCCGTTGTTGCTGCGGTGGCAGTCCGTCCACTCGTTGTCGCCCGGCGTGAGGATGAAGGCCATGCGCAGTTGCTGGAACTGGTTGAAGCGATGTTGCAGCAGGTCGTCGTCGCAGCGCTCGCTGCCGGACTTGATGTCGCCGGTGTGCAGCACGAAGCGCACGCGTTCGTGGTGGGCGTTGATGTCGGCGATGACGCGGTCGAACTTGGGCTCCAGGGCGGCGCCGTAGGGCGTGTCGCCGATCAGGGCGAAGGAGCCGGCACCCATGGCGGGCAGCGGTGAGGGGCGGCGGGCTTCTGCATCGGCACGCGTTTGCGCGCAGGCGGTCAGAGGCACGGAGAGTGTGAGCAGGGCGGCCAGGGCCGTGGCCAGCGTCAGGGTGTTGGGGCGCAAGGTCATGAAGGGTCCTTCGACGAGATGGGCCCCGGCAGCCCACCTGCCAGGGCAGGCGGACTCTAGGCAGCGTGCTTGATGTGCCTGTGTCCATGGGCCTGCGCCAATGGGCTCATGCGTGCCGCGGGATAGGCGTGGCCGTCACAATCGGGTCATGCAAGCCCTGACCGATCTGCCCCTGTCGATGCTGGATCTGGTGGCCGTGCGCGAAGGCGCCACGGTGGCGGATGCCCTGGCCTTGGCGCTGCGTACCGCGCAGCATGCCGAGGCGTTGGGCTTGCAGCGCTACTGGCTGGCCGAGCACCACAACATGCCCGGTATTGCCAGTTCGGCCACAGCCGTGCTCATCGGGCACATCGCCGGCCGCACGCAGCGCATCCGCGTGGGTGCGGGCGGCATCATGCTGCCCAACCATGCGCCGCTGGTGGTGGCCGAGGCCTTCGGCACGCTGGCCGAACTCCATCCCGGCCGCATCGATCTGGGGCTGGGCCGCGCGCCAGGTACGGACCGGGAGACCATGCGCGCCCTGCGCCGCGACCGCGTCGAAACCGAAGAGGATTTCCCCCGCGACGTGGCCGAGCTACAGCGGCTGCTGGCACCGGCCGAGCTGGGCCAGCGCATCGTGGCCACGCCGGGTGCCGGCACCCAGGTGCCGATCTGGTTGCTGGGCTCCAGCCTGTTCTCGGCGCAGCTGGCGGCCGAGCGCGGCCTGCCTTATGCCTTCGCATCGCACTTCGCGCCGCGGCTGCTGCAACAGGCCATCGCGCTCTACCGCAGCCTGTTTCAACCCTCGCGCGTGTTGTCGCGGCCATACGTGATGATCGGTGTGCCGACGGTGGCGGCCCCCACCGATGCCGAAGCCGAGTACCTGGCCAGCAGCGTGTACCAGCGCGTGCTGGGCATCCTGCGGGGCGAACGCGGGCGCCTGCCGCCCCCCGTCGAAGGCTATCGGGGCCGGCTGCATCCACAGGAGAGCGCCGCCATCGATGACTTCCTCGGCGCCGCGGTGATTGGCGGGCCCGACACGGTGCGGCAAGGCATGCAGGCCTTGCTGACGCGCACCCAGGCAGACGAGTTCATGCTGGTGTGCGATGTCTTCGATCCGGCCTTGCGCCTTCGTTCTCTCGACATCGTGGTGCAGGCGGTGCGCGGCGACGCGGCGGGCCGCCTTGGGGCAAAGCCGCTTCACGGGGATCGCCCCGATTCGCAAGGCGGCCCTCCGCGCTAAGGTGCGCTCATGAGCCTGTCCATGCATCCCGATCCTGCTGTCACGCGGCTGGCTGCCTTGATGCAGCAAGGCCCGTTTGCCGTGATCACCGGGGCGGGACTGAGCACCGGCAGCGGCATCCCGGCCTACCGTGATGACGAAGGCCAGTGGCAACACCCTCAGCCTGTTCAGCAGCAGGACTTCATGCGCTCCGATGCCGTGCGGCGGCGTTATTGGGCGCGCAGCTACATCGGCTGGCAGACGATGGGGCGGGCCGCCCCCAATGCCGGCCATGTGGCCCTGGCCCGGCTGGCGCAGGCGGGGCACCTGGGCCAGCTCATCACGCAGAACGTCGATGGCCTGCATCAGAAGGCCGGCAGCCTGGATGTGATCGAACTCCATGGCGGCATCGCCCAGGTGCGCTGTATGGCGTGCGGCCTGCAACATGCGCGTGCCCACATGCAACTGTGGCTGGCGCAGCGCAATGCAGCCCTGGATGTGGATGCATGGCAGGCCAGCCGCCGCGCTCCCGATGGCGACGCGCATCTGGACGATGAAAGCGTGTACGCGCGCTTCGAGGTACCAGAGTGCCCTTCATGTGGTGGCCTGCTCAAGCCGGACGTGGTCTTCTTCGGGGACAACGTGCCGCGCGACCGCGTGGCGCAAAGCAGCGAAGCGATCGCGCGGTCTGCCGGCCTGTTGATCGTGGGCTCGTCGCTGATGGTGTATTCGGGCTTTCGTTTTGCCGACCTGGCCCATCGTCTGGGCAAGCCGGTGGTGGCCCTCAACCGTGGCCGCACACGGGCCGATCCGCTGCTGACGGACAAGATCGAAACAGACTGTGGCCAGAGCCTGCTGCAGCTGATGCAGGCACTCGCTGCATGAGCCCCGGCGGGCACAACGATTGCCGAAGGAAGGGGTTTCGACTTCCATGAGGACGCACCATGTGCCCCCCGTTCATGCCCCGTTTTACTTCACCTTGGACCGTGGTGGCCGTTGCGGCCCTGGTGTGCAGCTTCACGTCGCCCGCATCGGCTGACACGGCCAAGCTGCCGATCTCTGCGGGCACCGGCCCCAAGCCGACCCTGCCCGAGCCCACGCACAGCCTGATTCCCACCGTGAACGTCGCCAAGGCCGTGGGATGGCCTGCGGGCGCCAAACCGCACGCGGCCGCGGGGCTGCAGGTGCAGGCCATGGCCACGGGGCTGACCCATCCACGCTGGCTGCATGTGCTGCCCAATGGCGATGTGCTGGTGGCCGAAAGCGATGCCCCCACGGCCGATGCCAAAGGCGTCAAGGGCTGGATCATGAACCGCTTCATGAAGCGAGCCGGCTCCAAGACGCCCAGTGCCGACCGCATCACGCTGCTGCGCGACACCAATGGCGATGGCGTGGCCGATGTCAAGCGCCCTTTCCTCACGCATCTGCATTCGCCCTTTGGCATGGCGCTGGTCAACGACACGCTGTATGTGGCCAATGCCGATGCCATCGTGCGCTTTCCCTACAAGAGCGGAGACACCACGATCACGGCGGCCGGCACGCTGGTGACCGATCTGCCGGGCGGCCCCATCAATCACCACTGGACCAAGAACATCATTGCGCATCCGCAGGGTGACCGGCTGTATGCCACCGTGGGCTCCAACAGCAACGTCGGCGAGAACGGCCTGGATGCTGAAGCCGGCCGCGCGGCCATCTGGGAAATCCGCCTGAACAAGGGTGGCGAGGTCGACAAGCGCCTCTTTGCCACCGGCCTGCGCAACCCCAACGGCATGGCCTTCGAGCCGACCACCGGCGTGCTGTGGACGGTGGTCAATGAGCGCGATGAACTGGGCAGCGACCTGGTGCCCGACTACCTGACGTCCGTGCAGGATGGCGGTTTTTACGGCTGGCCCTACACCTATTACGGCCAGCACGTGGACAAGCGCGTGACGCCGCCCCGGCCGGATCTGGTGAGCAAGGCGATCGTGCCTGACTATGCCCTGGGCCCTCACACGGCCTCCCTGGGGCTGTGCACGGCCGAAGGGGCCCAACTGGGCGCTGCCTTCGCGCAAGGCATGTTCATCGGCCAGCATGGTTCCTGGAACCGCCGGCCGCACAGCGGCTACAAGGTGATCTTCGTGCCCTTCGAGCAGGGCCGGCCTTCGGGTGCGCCGCTCGATGTGCTGGCAGGCTTTCTGTCGACCGACGGCCAGGCGTATGGCCGCCCCGTGGGCGTGGCCATCGACAAGACAGGGGCCCTGCTGGTGGCCGATGACGTGGGGGACACCATCTGGCGCGTCACAAAGGCCGCGGCCGGCGGTGCCCGCTGAAGGCACGCACCGGCCGCAGAGGCTGGTTCAGGCTCAGGCCTTGTCGATGGCGTCCTTGATGTTCTCCTTGGCATCGCCATAGTTCTTCTGCACCTTGCCTTCGACCTGCTTGCCCAGGCCCTTGGCCTGGTGCTCGGTGCTGCCCACGGCCTTGCCGGCCTTTTCCTGGATCTTGCCTGCACCCTGTTTGATGGCGCCCTTGACTTGATCGGTGTTCATGGTGTGTCCTTTCAATGATGAGGTTGGAGGTGGAACAACATGGTTTCACTTTAGAAAGGCGCTGGGAGCATGGATGCCGGCCATTGGCGCAAACGCAGGTAGGCCGGCACCTACACGGCATGCTCGGCATGCAGCACCTCCAGCATCGTGCGCGCCAGGCAGGTGGATTCGGCCGGCTTGACCACATGGCCCGCAAAGCCGGCGCGCTCCGAGGCCTTGCGGTCCTCCTGGCTGCCATAGGCCGACAGCACGATGGCCGGCACGTCCTGCCCCTGCGGCAGGCTGCGCATCAGGTTGAGCAGGTCCAGCGCGGTGTGCCCCGCCCCCAGGTTGAGATCAGACAGCAGCATGTCAAAGCGCTGTGAGGTGATCTGCCGGGCGGCGTCCTGATAGCTCATGCAGGCGGTGACGTGCAACCCCAGTTCCGTGAGCACCAGGCGGCCGCTTTCGGCGATGTCGGCCTCGTCTTCCACGTACAGCACATGCAAGCCCGCCAGCTCGCTGCGTTCATCGTCATTGAGCGGGGCGCTCGGGTCCGTCTGCGCGCGCTCGGCGCCCACGGCCATGGGCAGCTTCAGGGAAAACAGCGCGCCGTGGCCGGGTCCGTCGCTGTGCACGTGCAGCTCGCCCCCCAGCATGTCGACGATGCTGCGGGTGATGGCCAGGCCCAGCCCCAGTCCGCCGGGCGCATGGTCGGCCAGACCCGAGCGGAACGGCTCGAAGAGATGAGGCAGGTCCTCGCTGGCGATGCCGCGCCCCCAGTCCTGCACTTCGATGAAGAGGTGGCCGTCCGACGCGTGGTGGCGCACGGCCACGCGGCCCCCGTCCGGCGAGGCCTGCACGGCGTTGTGGATGAGGTTCCACACGACCTGCTGCAAGCGCACGGGGTCCGTGTCCATGAGGACATCGGCCTGGGCCGGGCCTGCATCTGTCGTCGCTATTGCTGTCGCTGTGGCCGTCGTTTCGTCGCCGGAGACTTCGATGCTGACATGGCGCTGCGCCGCCACAGGCCGGACCATGTCGGCCGCCTTGCCAATGACCGATCCGGCGCGCACCCGCTCGGGCCGCAGGCTGAGCTTGCCGCTGAGGATGGTCGAGATGTCCAGCAGGTCGTCGATCAGGCGGGCCTGCGTGTTGACGTTGTGGATGATGCGGTCGGCCGCCTGGGTGGTGCGCTCCGGATCCAGGGTGGACTGACGCAGCACCTGGGCCCAACTGAGCGTCGATTGCAGGGGCGTGCGCAGCTCGTGCGACACCTTGGCCAGGAAGCGGTCTTTCATGCGGTTGGCCTCGTCAGCGGCGGCGTGCGCGGCTTCGGCCACCGTCGTGGCCTGGGCCAGCTCGTGGGTGCGTTCCTGCACCCGGCGCGCCAGTTCGGCGCGCTCGCGCAGCAGGGCTTCTTCGGCCGCGCGGCGGTGCGCCACCTCGGCTTCCAGCGCCTGCTTGGCCTGCTTGAGCTGGGCCGTGGTGGGCAGGGCCAGGATGAGCGGGGCCTGACGCACCAGCACCAGGGCCGTCAGCACCGAGGCCACGGCCGTGATGATGCGCACGGCCGCCGACAGCCAGTACACCGGCTGCCACACGGTCCAGACATCGATGAGGTGCGTGACACCGCAACTGGTGATGAACACGGCAAACAGCACGGCAATCCAGCCGAAAGGCAACTCGCGCCGCTTGAGGACGATGTGCAGCAGCGTCAAGGGGATGGACACGTAGGCCAGGCCGATGAGGGTGTCCCCAATGACATGGCTCCACAGCAAGGTCGGATCCCATGTGAAGCAGTAGCCGTGGGGCAGCAGCTTGGCGCCGCTGGCCGTGCCCTGCAACGCACCCCACCCCGCCAGCACCAGGGCCAGGCCCGCCAACGCGGCCAGGGTCGCCCAGTTCCTGCGTTCGACCTGCATCATGGTGCCACCTCCCGTGTGTCCCAGATGGGTTTGCTCAGCACGCGGTGTGCCCGTGGGCATGTTGCGGTGCGCAAACCGCAGTGTGTGGCAGCGGGCAGGAAGGCCGCGGCATGGCCCTGACCGCCGCATGTGTTTGGCCGCATGTTGCAAAAACCCCGTGAATTGCTGCACAAGGGGGCGCATTCGCCGAATGGTGCCCCGTGTTTAACCTCAAGACACAGGCGACACGAGTTGTTAGGGTTCGGGCAACGTCTTCCAGCCCACCCCCTTCAGTCCCCTGTCCATGGCCCTGTTTGATCAGCCTGCCAGTCGCCCGGGCGCCTCTTTTTTGAGCGCCAAGCACCAGCGCCGCATCGAACTGCTGCTGATGTTCGGCTGCGTGTTCGCGATCGGCACAGGCGTGTTCTGGGCGGCCTATTTCGGCTTGCGGCAGCAGTGGTTCATCGTCCCGCTCGAACTGCTGATCGTGGTCGTCGGGGTGGTGGGGATGGTGCTCACGCAGCGCAAGCAGATCCACCTGGCCACGGCGCTGGTGCTCTCCAGCCTGTACGTGGTGGTCTGCGTGGTCTCGCTCACGGTGGATGTACCCACGCCGGGCGTGCCGCGCTCGACGCACCAGTTCCTGCTGGCGCTGGGCGCCTGCGCGTACATGGTGCTGCGCGGGCAGAAGGGCTGGATGCGCAACGGCGTGCTGCTGGTGTTCTTTGGCACCTATGTCTTCTTTGACGGCACCGATGTGGCGCTCACGCGGGCCTACAACCTGCCCGATGACGCCCGCGCCTTCTGCACCTGGGGCAACAACGCGATCGCCCTGGCGGTGCTGTATGTGGCCATGCACGTGATGCAGGCCGATGTGGCGGCCAGCAATGCCCTCGAAGGCGAATTGCGCACGGCGCTGGCCGAGGGCCAGTTCGTGCTGCACTACCAGCCGCAGGTGGCGTGCGATGGCCGCATCACCGGCGCCGAGGCTCTCGTGCGCTGGCTCCATCCGCGCCATGGCATGGTGCCGCCTTCGGAGTTCATCTCGCTGGCAGAGCGCAACGGGCTCATCCTGCCGCTGGGCGAATGGGTGCTCAAGCAGGCCTGTGCGCAACTGGCCCTCTGGGCCCAGCGCCGGGAAACTCGCGAGCTGACCCTGTCGGTCAATGTCAGTGCACGCCAGTTCCGCCAGCCCGATTTCGTGCCGCTGGTGCTCAACACGGTGGAGCGCCATGGCATCGATCCCACGCGCCTGAAGTTGGAGCTCACCGAAAGCATGCTCGTCAAGGACATCGAGGATGTGGTGGCCAAGATGAGCGAGCTCAAGCTCAAGGGCGTGGGTTTCTCGCTGGACGATTTCGGCACGGGGTATTCGTCGCTGACCTACCTCAAGCGCCTGCCGCTTGACCAGCTCAAGATCGACCGCGCCTTTGTCAACGATCTGCCCAACAACAGCAACGATGCCGCCATCGCCCGCACGGTGGTCTCGCTGGGCCAGACCCTGGGCCTGCAGGTCATTGCCGAAGGGGTGGAGACCGAAGGCCAGCGCGGCTTCCTCAGCGCCATGGGCTGCCATGCCTTCCAGGGCTTCCTGTTCAGCCGCCCGCTGCCCCAGGCAGACTTCGACGTGTTCATCCGCGCGCGGGCACCGCAGCCGGTGCTGATGCCCGTCTGAAGGACGCCGCGCCTGGCGTGTCTCACCAGCTCAAGGGATTGATGCGGTAGAAGCCGCACAACTCCGCATACACATCGGGCAGCGCGTGTGCCAGATCGGCCGGTTGCTCGAAGAAGGTTTCGGTGACCACGGCGAAGAACTCGGCCGGGTTGGTGGCGGCATACGGATCCAGAAACGTCTCCTCATGCCGATCGACCTGCGCGCACAGCACGTCATACGCGCGCTGCATCACGCGTGACCAGCGCTCATAGCGCCGAGGCCCTTCCAGGATGGGCGCCCCGCTGGTGTAGCCCTTCTCCGAATCGAGCTGGTGCGCGAACTCGTGCAGCACCACGTTGTAGGCGTCGTCCGTGATGGCGGCGCCTTCCAGCGTGTCGTCCCATGACAGGATCACCTGTCCCTGCACCCACGATTCGCCCGACAGCGTCTGCCGATGGGCCTGCATCACGCCGGCATCGTCCACATGGTGATGGTCGACACGGAAGGCGCCTGGGTAGACCAGGATCTGGCGCAGCTCGGGGTAGTAACCGGTGGGCCGGTTGAGGATCAGCAGGCAGGCCTGTGCGGCGATGGTCACCCGCATCTCGTCCGTGATCGCCAGCCCGGCGCAGCCGATGAAGACCTTCTCGCTCAGAAAGACCTGGATGTGCTTCTTGAGCTGCAGTTGCAGGTCCGCCGGCATGTGCCGCACATACGGGACGCGCCGCTGGAGGATGGCCCGCCAGGCATCGGGAAAGGGCCGGGCCTGCACGCGCGCTCGCCGACGCTGCACGAGGCGGGGTTGCCAGGCCAGCCATGCGATCAGGGCCAGCGCCAGGCACGCGAGGATGAGCAAAGGCAAGGGCGGCTCCGCGCTGGGGTGTTGCATCGGAAATGGGGATGCTAACCAGAATCTCAAGCCAGGGTGCCGGCGCTGCGTGTAGTCTTGCGCAAGGCCCTGCATCCACGGTGTCGCCGTTCACCCATGTCGAGTGCTTCTTCCTCATCCCCCGCCGCCACGCCCCAGCCCTTTGCGCAGGCCCTTGAACTCGTGCAGCACCTGCAGAGGCGGTGGCAGGCCCGCTGCATCGAGACGCACATCTCGTGGGTGCTGGTCGATGGGCGGCACGCCTGGAAATTCAAGAAGCCCATCCGCCTGCCCTTCGTCGATTTCACGGATCTGGCCACGCGCCGCCACCTGTGCGAGCAAGAGCTGCGGCTCAACCGCCGGCTGGCGCCCGATCTGTACGACAAGGTGATCGCGGTTTGCGGCACGCCCGATGCACCCGAGATCGATGGCCAGGGCGCGCCCATCGAGTACGCCGTGCAGATGAAGGCCTTTGCCGCCGATGCCCTGGCCAGCCATCAAGTGCACACAGGGGGGCTGACCGCGCGGCACATCGACCGCCTGGCCGTGCAGCTGTCGGCGTTTCATCGCCGGGCCGCGCGGGCGGAGCCGGCCGATGGCTGGGGCACGCCTGAGCGCATCCTGGCGCCGGTGCGCGGCCTGGTGGCAGGGTTGCGCGCCCAGCCCCGCATGGCCGCGCAAGGCCAGGCCCTGGATCGCCTCAGCACCTGGGTGGACGCTGAAGCAGCGCGGCTGGCACCGGTGTGGCTGCAGCGGCTGGCGCAGGGCCGGGTCGTCGAAGGCCATGGCGATCTGCATCTGGCCAACGTGATCGTGCAGGGCGAGGAGGCGACGGCCTTCGACTGCATCGAGTTCGATCCCGCCCTGCGCTGGATCGATGCACTCAACGACCTGGCCTTCCTGCTGATGGACCTGATGGCCCACGGCCGCGAGGACCTGGCCTGGCGCGCCTTGAGCTGTTATCTGGACGACAGTGGCGACCACGCCGGGCTGCCCACCTTGCGCTTCTATCTGGTCGGGCGGGCCCTGGTGCGGGCCATGGTGGCGGGTCTGCCGGGCGCACAGGATGCGGCGGCGCGCGCGGATGCCGTGCCTGAAGGCGCCTGCGCCCATCGTCCGCCGGACTACCTGGCCCTGGCCCTGCGCCTGATCGAGGCCCCGCCTCCCGCACTGCTGATCACGCACGGCGTGTCCGGCTCCGGCAAATCATGGCAATCCCAGCAACTGCTCGAGCGCAGTGCGGCCATCCGCGTGCGCTCCGATGTGGAGCGGCGCAGGTTGGTGCAGGCAGCGCCATCGCCTGCCGCGGCGCGCTACAGCCAGGCCCTCACCACGGCCACGTATGAGCGCCTGCTCGCCCTGGCCGATGTCGCGCTGGGGGCCGGCTGGCGCGTGATCGTGGATGCCACCTTTTTGCGCCGCGCCGATCGCCAAAGCTTTGCCGAGCTGGCCGCACAGCATGCGGTGCCGTGCCACGTGCTGCACTGCCAGGCACCGGACGATGAACTGGTGCAGCGCATCCGCCTGCGACGTGCGGCCGCCGAGGATCCTTCCGAAGCCGATGAGGCGGTGCTGGCCGCACAGCAGGCCGCCGCCGAACCGCTGGACGACGCCGAGGCCGCTGCCGTCATCCGGCTCGATGACACGCAGCCCGATCCCATCGGCCACCTGCGAACGCAATGGCTGGGGGCACTGGCATGAACACCTTCGATGTCTGCAACGGCGATGCCGATGGCCTGTGCGCCACGCTGCAATGGCACCTGGCCCATCCCGCCCCCAGCACCTTGATCACCGGCCTCAAGCGCGACATCGCGTTGCTGGCGCAGGTGCTCGACCATGCCCGGGCCGGCGACGAAGTCCGCGTGTTCGACATCGCCCTGCGGCGCAACCGCACCGCCTTGCTGGCCCTGCTCGCGGGCGGTGTGCGCGTGCGCTATGTCGATCACCACGATGCAGGCGACATCCCCGTGCACCCCTTGCTGCAGGCCCACATCGACACGGCCAGCGACCGCTGCACCAGCCTCATCGTCGATGGCCTGCTCCAAGGCGCGCACCGCCGCTGGGCCCTGGTCGGTGCGTATGGCGACAACCTGGCCGAAGCCGCCGACGCGCTGGCCGCGCAGACCGGCATCGGGGCCCCGGTGCGCCAGGCCCTGCGCGAGCTGGGCGAAGCGATCAACCACAACGCCTATGGCGAAGAGGCGTGCGACGTCTGCATCCCGCCGGCCGCGCTGTGGCAGCGCATGTCGGCCCATGCGGACCCGCTTGCCTTCCTGCGCGAGGACCCCATCGCGCAGCAACTGATCCACGCACATCGGCAGGACATGCAGCGGGCCGATGCCCTGCAAGCCCACTGGTCATCGCCGCGCGCCGTGGCCTGGCTGCTGCCCAATGAGGCATGGAGCCGCCGCGTGGCGGGCAGCCTGGCCAATGCCAAGGCGCAGGCCGATCCCCATCGCGCCCAGGCGGTGATCACACCCCGGCGCGATGGCACGGCGTACGCTGTCAGCGTGCGTGCACCGTTGGCCGCCCCCCACGGTGCCGATCAACTCTGCCGACGCTTTGGCGGCAATGGCCGTGCGCGGGCCGCAGGCATCGATGCCTTGCCAACAGCGACCCTGCCCCATCTGCTCCAGGCCCTGGCCGATCACGACTGGGCCCCGCCCACCGCCCCCACCATGTCCACCCCTCCTGATCTTCTGCAGCGTGTGAGCGCCCCCACGCTGGCCCACTACGGCGCACAGGCCGAGGCCTTCTGGGCCGGCACGCGCGACCACGACGTCAGCCAGAACATCGAGGCCCTGCTCGGCCACATCGAAGGCCCCGCGCCCTTCACCTTGCTGGATTTCGGCTGTGGCCCGGGCCGCGATCTGGTTGCCTTCAGCCGCCTGGGCCACCGTGCCATCGGGCTGGAGGGCACGCCTGCCTTCGTCGAGATGGCACGCCAGCACAGCGGCTGCGAGGTCTGGCAGCAGAACTTCCTGGCGCTGGACCTGCCCCCGGCCTTCTTCGACGGCATCTTCGCCAATGCCTCGCTGTTCCATGTGCCCGGCGCAGATCTGCCCCGCGTGCTGCGTCAGCTGCATGACGCACTCAAGCCGCGCGGCATCCTGCTGAGCTCCAACCCGATCGGGCAGGACGAAGAAGGCTGGGCAAATGGCCGTTATGGGGTCTTTCACGATCCGGCAAGCTGGTGCGCGCATCTGCAGGCGGCGGGCTTCGAGGCGTGCCTGCAGTACTTTCGGCCCCCTGGCGTGCCCAGAGCCCAGCAGCGCTGGTTCGCCGGGGTCTGGCGCAAAGCCTGATTTGATCCAGGTGCTTGTCGCGCGGTGGGCATCGTCGCGAGAATGTCGCCATGCATGACCCGACCCCAACCGACGAACCCGACCAACGCCTGATCGATGTGGAGATCAAGCTCAGCTTCATGGAAGACATGGTGGAAGAACTCAACCAGATCGTGGTGCGCCAGCAGCAGCACATCGACCTGCTGGTGCGCGAAGTCACCGCGCTGCGGGCGCAATTGAGGGACAACACCCCCCCGTCCTTCCGCAGCCTGCGTGACGAAATACCGCCTCACTACTGAACGTCAGGGATTTCACGCCTCCCAGAAAGGGTGAGCCCCCTGCGTCTGCCTGTCCGCTTCAGTTATCTTTTTTTCATCCGAAGACCGAACCAGCCGCCACCCATTTGTTCCCGGCCTTCATTCACTCAGGAATGGCACACACGGTGAAACTGTCCTCCGCCTGCTCCCCTGCACCGGCCAGCGCGTCCGGGCTGGGCGACGCCATGCGCAGGCCGATGTATGCCGTGCCGGCCACGGAGCCTGCCGGCTCGGCGGCGATGCGTGCCGTGATGGCGGAGCGGGCAGACCGGGGCGAGATGCCGATCCATGCCGATGGCGGCGGGCCCGGCAGCCCTTACGAGGCGGAACTGGAAAAGGGTTTCCGCTTCCTGCGGTTTTCCGGCCCGCTCGAAGCCCAGTTCCACAAGGACAAGGAAGCCGAGCGCGCCAGCCTGCTGCGTGTCGGCATGGGCTTTGCGCTGTTCCTGGTCCTGGGCATGCTCGTGTCCGACTGGCTGATGGTGCCCGACATGTTCCACCAGGCCTGGCAGATGCGCCTGGGCTTTTACGCCTTGCCCGTGGTGGCCTGGCTGCTGAGCTACGAGCGGCTGGACCTGCGGTGGCGCGAGCGCTTCTGCGTGTTCTCCAGCCTGCCGGCGGCGGCCATCCCCGCCTGGCTGTCCGTGCACAGCCGGGACGAGCTGGCGCCGGCCTACCTCGTCAGCGTGGCGCTGGTGCTGCTGTTCAACGGCGGCGTGATCCGGCTGCGCTTTTGGAACGCGCTGGTGGCCAATGTCCTGGTGCTGGCGGCCTTTGGCTTCGCGGTGCTGCAGCTCGATCCCATTCCAGCCGTGCTGATGTCGGCCATCGCGCTGGTGCTGGTCTCCACCATGGCCTTCTCCCTCCATGGCAGCTATTGCCTCGAACTCGAAGACCGCACCAACTGGCTGATGCTGCAGCACGAGCACCTGCTGCTGTCCGAGATCGAGCAGGGCAACCGCCGGCTCGACGAACTTTCGCGCCACGACGCACTCACCGGCCTGGCCAACCGCCGCCATGTCGACGAGTTCCTCCAGCATGTGTGGGATCGCGCGCGTCAGGATGGCGACGAGGTCTCGCTGTTGATGATGGACATCGACCACTTCAAGGCCTTCAACGATCGCTACGGGCACCCCGAAGGCGATGCCTGTCTGCGCGACGTGGCCGAGACCATGGCCATGTGCCTGCGCCAGCCGGGCGATCTGGTGGGCCGCTTCGGTGGCGAAGAATTCATTGCCGTGCTCAACCGCACCGGCCTGGGCAGCGCCACGGTGGCGGCCGAGCGCGTGCGCGAGGGCGTGCGCCAGCTGGCGCGGCAGCATGCGGCATCCGGCACGGCCGATGTGGTGACGGTGAGCATCGGTGCCGCCTGCGTGCGCCCGGGGCTGCACGAGCGCAGTCCCGAGCGGCTCATCGCCCTGGCCGACCGTGCCCTGTACCGCGCCAAATCGGCCGGCAGGGACCGCGTCGCTTCCCTGTCCGATCAAGGTTGACCGTGTCCTCGCTGATCGCCGCCCCCATGCCACCCACCAGCCTCCCGCTCTCTGCCCGTGACGCGGAACGCGCCCGTGTGGCCGAGGCCGGCGTCCTGCTGGAAAAGACGCTGTCGTGGATGCGCTTTCCTCATGAGCTGGAAGAGCGCTTCCTGCAGGACACGGCCGCGCGGCGTTTCCGTCACTTCATGATCAGTGGCTGGCTGGCGCTGATCGTCTTCAACGGCTTCCTGCTGGTGGACTGGCTCATGGCCCGCGATGTGATCTGGCTGGCCGTCCAGGTGCGCCTGTTCGTGTTCACGCCGCTGTCGCTCATCGTGCTGGGTACCGGCACCTTCGCCCAACGCTGGGCGCTGCAGCATCTGTCCGTCACGACACGCGAGAGCATCGTGCTGCTCAGCGGCATCGGCGCGGCCGCCTCGCTGGCCTACATCCTGGCGGCCAGCAAGAGCCCCATGAGCCAGTACTACCATGTGGGGCTGATGGTGGTCATCGTCTACGGCAACATGGTGCAGCGCCTGCGCTTCTGGTATGCCGTGGTGTTCTCGCTGGCGGTGTATGCGATCCACATCGGCGGGATCATGATGGTCACGGCCTTCAACCCGCGCCTGATACTGCCCATGGTTGCGCTCATCGGCGCCACGGTGATCTTCACCCTGATGACCAATTACGCGATGGAGCGCGACGAGCGCCGGCACTACCTGCTGTCGCTGCGCCGCAAGCTGGTGATGGAAGACCTGGGCGATGTGCGCGAGCGCCTGCAGCGCCTGACACGCGTCGATGGTCTGACCGGGGTCTACAACCGCCGTCACCTGGACCTGTACCTGCGCCAGGTCTGGCAGCGCGCACAGCACGAGCGCGGCCATGTCTCGATCATCATGGTCGACGTCGATCACTTCAAGGATTACAACGACCGCTACGGCCACCTCATGGGCGACCATTGCCTCATCCAGGTGGCCATGACGATGCAGGAGAGCCTGCGCCGCCCCGGTGATGTGGTGGCGCGCTTCGGCGGCGAAGAGTTCGTGGCGGTGCTGCCCAACGCGAATGCCGACGAAGCGATGGTGGTGGCCGAGCGCCTGCGTCAGGCGGTCGAGCGTCTGGGCCTGCCGCACCAGGCCTCGCGCGTGAGCCGGTGCGTGACGGTCAGTGTCGGGCTGGCGCACGCGCAGGCGCGGCCCAACCAGGAGCCGGCGTCCCTGCTCTCGCTGGCCGACGAGGCCTTGTACGAAGCCAAGCGCGCCGGGCGCAACCGTGTCGTCTGCAAGGACGAGATCGGGGCGGAAGCCTGATCAGGCCCGAGGCAGTTCGAAGCTGAAGGTGCTGCCCTGGCCGTCCTGGCTGGTGACCTCCAGGTGCGCGTCCATCATCTCCAGCAGGCTGCGGCAGATGATCAGGCCGATGCCTGTGCCCGGTGTGCCCTGCTGCTCGCGGCCCAGGCGATTGAAGGGCTCGAACAGATGGCTCAGCTGCTCGGGCGTCATGCCCATGCCGGTGTCGCGGACGGTGAAGCGCCAGCCACTCGGCGTGCCCTCCAGCAGCACATGCACCTCGCCATAGGGTCGGTTGTACTTGACGGCATTGCTCATCAGGTTGAGCAGCACCTGCTTGAGCCGCGTGCGATCGGCCCGCACACGGGCCGTCTCCATCGGCAGGATCACATTCAGCTGCAATTGCAGGCGATCGGCCTCGACCGCCAGCATCTGCTGGCATTCCTGGATCACGGCGGCGGCGGCCACCTCGCTGATGGCCACCTGCATGGTGCCTGCCTCGATGCGTGAGACATCCAGCACATCGCTGATCATGTCCAGCAGGTGCTGGCCCGAACGGATGATCTGTTCGACCATCTCGTATTGCCGCAAGGACAGCTTCTCTTGGGGATCGAGCTGCAGCACCTGTGCAAAACCCAGCACCGCATTGAGCGGCGTGCGCAATTCATGGCTCATGCGCGAGAGGAAGGCCGTCTTCGCCCGGCTGGCGGCCTCGGCGGCCAGCTTGGCTTCCTTTTCCTGCTCGCGCTGCTGCAGCTGCCGGCTCATCTCGGCAAAGCCCTGGTCCAGCGCGGCGAATTCACGGCTGGTGTGCCGTCCGTCGGGTGGCCCCGGGTCTTCCCCGCGCGACATGCGCTGCATGCGCGCGAGCAGCCGGTCGGCCGGAGCCACGATGCGGTGCACGGCCAGCCACCATGTGAGCAGAAGGGCCAAGGCAAAGGCCACCGCGGTGGCACCCACGAGCACCAGCATGGCGTGCTTGAGCTCACGGGTGAGGGCTGCTTGCGGAATGCCCACGCCCACGCTCCAGTCGAACAGATCCGAGCGGCTGTACGCCGTGATCACGGGGATGCCTTCCAGCGTGACCGTCTCGACCACGCCTTCGCGATGGGCATGCGCGGCGTTGACCAGGGCCGGGACGGCGCTCTTGCCCAGGAAGCGGTCCATGTCGCGGTTGCGCGCCACGATGCGGCCTTTGCTGTCGAGCACGGCTGCGATCCATTCGCTTGGCAGGTTGTGCGCCTGAAGCAGGCCGGCGACGCGACGGGGCGCCAGGCCGGCGCCCAGGCTGTAGAGCGTCTGCCCCTTGCGACGCACCGGCACGGCCATGGCGAGGATGGGTTGCCCGGTGACCGGGCCCGTGAACAGGTCCGTCAGCACCGAGCGATCCTCGTCGAACACGCGTCGCAGTTCGGGCGGCCCCCCTTGTGCCGGCAAGGGCGAGCCCATGGGGCGCAGCGTGTTGAGGCGCTGCCGCCCGTCGGCATCGATCAGCACGTAGTTGGTGATGTGCTGGTGGGGCAGGGCCATGCGGGCCTGGGCATCGAAGGCGGGCAGGTCCGCGGTGGCCAGCGCGCCGGATGTGGCCAGCACGCGCAAGCCCGATTCCACACTGGCCAGATCGCGATCGAGGTTGGCGGCCACGGCACGCGCCAGTGCCTGGGCATCGCGGATGGCATACGCCTTTTGCTGCTGGTAGGCCGAGAGGATGAAGTAGCCCGAAAGCAGCACGCCGGGCAGCAGGCAGCCGATCACCAGGACGGCCAGGATGCTGCGGATGCGCCAGGGCGTGTGGGCGTCTTCAGCCACGTCCGGGCCCCAAGGGGCGGGCTCCGAGGAAGCCAGGCGGCCGACATCGGCACGGGCATCATGTCCGGCAGGAGCGGGTGCGAGGCGCGAGGCATCTGACGCACCACGATGGACGAGCGCATTCATGGGCAGTGGGGTCCGGGGCGGGGAAGGGCCCTGCCGAGGGCCCTCACGGGCACCAGCCTTTTTCAAGCCGGGCTGATGTCTGCGGCTTACTGCACTGACTGCTCTTGAGGCTTCAGTAGACCACAAGGCGGATGCCCATGAAAGGGGGAATCCGGTCGTGATCGAGGGTGTTGCGGGTGAAGAACGCGCATGCCAGCTCAGGCACGTGCGCGGCCTACCCATTGTTGTTGTGCCTGCACGAAGCCCTCAAACGCCTCCAGCAGCGGCGCATAGCGCGCAGGCTGCTGTTCCAGCTTGCCCAGGGCCAGGCACGTGGCTTCCAGCGTGGAAAGCTGGCCGGCCTTGGGCGCCTTGCGGATCGCATACCGCGAGGGCAGATCCGCAGGCAGGGCAAGACGTGGCAGGGCCTGCAAGGCGGGATGCAGGTGCAGCATCTTCAGGCTCTTGCGCCAGGTGGCATCGATGACGACGAGCCGCAGTCCTGAGATCTGGGCCGCACTCGCATCAAAGGCCGATGGCGGCGCATGGGAAGAGCTTGCTGCGGCCCCGGGGTAAAGCAGCACGGGGTGCGCGACCGTGCCGTTGGCCAACGGCCTGCTCAGTGCCGATGCGAGTGCACCGGCATCCAACTGCTCGCCCACCATCGTCTCGCAACGCGCCAGGCTGAGCATCAGCAGGCGCGCACTGCCCTTGGCCTGATGCACCTCCTGCGGATGCTGCAGGATCAACACCTCCACCTCGTTGACGGTCGGGCGGATCCAGCCGCACAGGCAGGTGCTGACGGGTCTCAGGCATCGGGGGCACTGCGCGCGCCTGCCCGCGCGATCGGCATCGGGCGGGTGCGTCATGCCACCCGAGCTCATGCCTGTGCGAGCTGCGCGACGATGGCCGTGAGCAGATGCCAGGTGCGCGCCACCGAGGCGATCTCCACCTGTTCACCGGGCGCATGCGCGCCGCGGATGGTCGGCCCGAAGGACACGATGTCCATGCCCGGGTACTTGGCCGCGATGATCCCGCACTCGAGCCCGGCATGGATGACCTGCACGTGCGAATCGGTGCCGAACTCTTCGCGATAGACCTGCTGGCAGCGCCTGAGCAGGGGCGAGTCGGGGTTGGGCGTCCAGCCGGGATAGGCTCCGGAGGCTTCGGCCTGCGTGCCCGACAGCGCCCACAGGCTGATGATCTCGTCGGCCAGGGCCTGTGCGCCGCTGTCCAGCAGCGAGCGCACCATGAAGTTGCACTGGCCGCCTTGCGGTGTCAGCTCGACCATGCCGAGGTTGTTGGAGGTCTCGACCACGCCGGGCACGCGCTGGCTCATGCGCCGCACGCCATGCGGTGCGGCATGCAGCGAGCGCAGCCAGATGTCCTGCTCGCACTCATCCATGACCTGCGGCATCTTCAGCTGCCCGGCCTGCACACGCTCGGCCAGGAGTTGCACGCCGTTTTCCACGCCTTGCAGTTCCTGCTGCAGCAGCACCTGCCACGACAGCAGGGCCTGCGCCAGATCGGCGGCCAGCGATTCAGGCACGGCCACCACGGCGAATGCTTCGCGTGGCAAGGCATTGCGCGCAGTGCCACCTTGCAGGCTCACCAGCCGCACGTCCCCCAGGTCCTGCAGACCGCGCAGCACGCGCACCAGCAGCTTGATGGCATTGCCGCGCTCCTCGTGGATGTTGACGCCCGAGTGCCCGCCGCGCAGCCCCGTCAGCGCGATGCGAAAGGCTGTGTGATCGGCCGGCCAGGCGGCGGCCTGACCGGCGCGTTGCACGTTGACATCCATGCCGCCGGCGCAGCCCAGATAGAACTCGCCCCACTCTTCGGTGTCCAGGTTCAGCATCAGCCGGCCTTGCAGCACGGCGGGCTGCAGGCCCTGTGCGCCACCCATGCCGGCTTCTTCATCCACCGTGAACAGGGCTTCGAGCGGGCCATGCGGCAGCGTCGTGCTCTCCAGCAAGGCCAGCGCCATGGCCACGCCGATGCCGTTGTCCGAGCCGAGCGTCGTGCCTTCGGCCTTCACCCAGCCATCGGCGAGCACCGGCACGATGGGGTCGCGCGTGAAGTCATGCGCCACATCGCTGTTCTTCTGGCAGACCATGTCGAGGTGGCCCTGCAGCACCAGCGTCGGCGCCTGTTCATGTCCTGGCGAGGCGGGTTTGCGCACGATCAGGTTGCCGGCCTCGTCCACCAAGGTGGGCAGACCGCGCGATTCAGCCCAGGCCTTCAGGTGCTCGCGCAAGGCCGCTTCCTGCTTGGAGGGGCGCGGGATGCGGCACAGCGTGGCGAAGTGTCGCCAGACCGGCTCGGGCTCCAGCGTGCACAGCCAGCGGGTGGGATCGTCTTGGGCGGTGAGGGCGGTCATGGCTGGGGTTTTTCGGGTCGTGACAGAGGCCGGGTGGCGCGGGGGCAAGCATCGCCGGCAGGAAGGGTCATCTACCAAAGGGATGCTAACGGATGGCCGAAACGGCGAGAATACGCAGCCATGACACGCCCTGCCCCTGAACTGCTCCTGCCTGCCGGCTCGCTCGAGAAGATGCGCGCCGCCTATGACTTCGGCGCCGATGCCGTCTATGCCGGCCAGCCGCGCTACTCCCTGCGCGCGCGCAACAACGAATTCCGGCTGGAGCAACTGCAGCAGGGCATCCAGGAGGCGAAGCAGCGCGGCAAGAAGCTGTTCGTCACCAGCAACCTCATTGCCCACAACGACAAGGTGCGCACCTACCTGCGCGACATCGAGCCCATCATCGAGATGAAGCCCGACGGCATCATCATGGCTGACCCCGGCCTGATCATGATGGTGCGCGAAAAGTGGCCGGAGGTGCCCATCCACCTGTCCGTGCAGGCCAACACGACCAACCACGCCACGGTGAAGTTCTGGCAGAAGGTGGGCGTGCAGCGCATCATCCTGTCGCGCGAACTCAGCCTCGACGAGATCGAGAAGATCCGCCAGGAATGCCCCGACATGGAGCTCGAAGTGTTCGTGCACGGCGCACTGTGCATCGCGTATTCGGGCCGCTGTCTGCTGTCGGGCTACTTCAACCGGCGCGATCCCAACCAGGGCACCTGCACCAATGCCTGCCGCTGGGAATACAAGACCCAGGGCGCGCAGGAAACGGATTCGGGCGACGTGATCCCCATCAAGCTCGAAGGCGACTTCAACTTCGCCAAGGAGCAGGAAGTGGCTGACAAGGCCTTCTCCGGCTGTGGCGACGGCAAGCGCCACCCGGCCGCCGACAACGTCTACTTGCTCGAAGAGGCCGAGCGCCCGGGCGAGCTGATGCCCATCATGGAAGACGAGCACGGCACTTACATCATGAATTCGAAGGACCTGCGGGCCGTCGAGCACGTGGCCCGCCTGGCGCAGATCGGTGTCGATTCCTTGAAGGTGGAAGGCCGCACCAAGTCCCTGTATTACGTGGCGCGCGTGGCCCAGGTCTACCGCCAGGCCATTGATGACGCCATGGCCGGCCGGCCCTTCAACCCCGATCTGCTGCTGCAGCTCGAAGGCATGGCCAACCGCGGCTACACCAGCGGCTTCCTGGAGCGCCGCCCGGCGCAGGACTATCAGAACTACATCGCCGGCCATTCCGAATTCCACCGCAGCCAGTTCGTGGCCGAGGTGCGCGAGGTGGGTGACGACGGCTGGGCCGAGGTCGAGGTCAAGAACAAGTTCTCCGTGGGCGACACCATCGAGGTGATCCACCCCGGCGGCAACCGCATCCTCCAGTTGGACGCCATGCGCAACATGGAGGGCGAGCCCATCCACGTGGCGCCGGGCAGCCCCTTGCACGTGCGCATCCCCATCGGCGTGGAGGCGCGTGGCGCCTTGATCGCGCGCATGCTGGTGCCGCAAGCTGCCTGACCCCGGGCCTGGCGGCCCCGGGAAAGGCCGCATCTAACGTAAGATGCCGGCGCGCGCTACCTCGTGTTCACGGGGCAGTGGCCGGGTCTGCGCACCATGACAATGTCGGCACTTCCCGCTTGAGGGAGACATCGGTCCGGGGCCCCCAGGGTTTCTCCGTAACTTCAACATCTATATCTACAGCGGTATGAACACAACGACTCTGCGTGCCTGCGCGCGCGCTGCCATCGTGATGGCCTCTGCCTTCGCCAGCTTCGGCGCCTTTGCGGATCACAAGCTGTTTCCCACGGACACGCTGACCTATGGTGAAGCCGACGTCCAGTTGAACGTGGGCAATCTGCACACGAAGATCGACGAAGGCACGGGCGGCAAGCTCGACTCGGACCTGGGTAGCGTGGCGGCACGCGTGGGCGTGGGTGCACAGACGCACATCGGCATCGCCTACGCCACCAGCAAGAACGAAGCCACCGCTTACGGCATCGGCACTGCCAGCTATGACGCGACGGTCTATTCGCTGTATCTGCGCCATGCACCCATCAACGACGGCAACTTCACGCTCGCCTTCGATCTGGGCATCGACAATGCCAAGGCCGATGGCGCGCGCTCTTACAACACCGTGCGTGGCGCGGTCAGCGCCGGCATGAAGCTGCGCCCCAACATCCGTCCGTTTGCGACCTTGGGTGTGGCGGTGCCTGATGCAGAAAACAGCCTGGTGACCTGGAACCTGACCGGTGGCGCCTGGATTGACGTGATGCCGCGCATCAGCCTGGTGCCCGCCATCAGCCTGGGTTTCACGGAAGCCGGCAATGGCCAGGATTCCCAGACGTCCATCGGCGCCGGTCTGTCGGCCGTTGTCCAGATCACCGATCGCACCTATGTGCAGCCTTCGCTCTCCTATTCGAAGAACAGCGATGCCGACGTGAGCACCACCTCGGCCTTGGTGAGCCTGTATCACAAGTTCTGATGAGCGCATGCAGGGCCTGACAGGCCGCTGTATGTGAAGACGCCGCATCGCTCGATGCGGCGTTTTGCTTTGTGCGCCGGATGGGCGATCGTCGCGGCACATCGGCCACACCGGCGTGACCGGTGTCTCACACGCGCTGCATCTTCATGCACGACAAACGCGTCAAAGCGCCTTTGTCTACTGCACAATAGCTTGCCCGACGATTGCGGGTGCAACACCAACACCGACGTATGAACAAGACCGATCTCGTCCAGCACCTGGCTGACAAGCACTCCCTGACCAAGGCTGAAGCCGGTCGCGTCCTCGACACGCTCCTCGATGTCATCGTGGCATCGGTCAAGAAGGGCGACGCCGTGACGCTTCCCGGCTTCGGTTCCTTCAAGCAGCACGCACGTGCCGCACGCAATGGCGTGAACCCCAGCACCGGTGCCAAGATCAAGATCGCTGCGGCCAAGCTGCCCAAGTTCACCCCGGGCGCCACCTTCAAGGCCGCTGTGGATCCGAAGAACGCTGCCAAGAAGGCCGCCGCCAAGCCGGCTGCCAAGCCTGCCGCCAAGAAGGGCGCTGCCAAGAAGGCTGCCAAGAAGAAGTGATGTCCGGCACGCGCTGCACCAGCGCGTGGTCAGGCACCCAGGGCCCTGCGGGGCCTTTTTCTTTGCGTCGGCCTTTGTGCATCGGCCTCGCAGGCGGGTTCGGGGTACTGCTGCGCCACCCAGTCCGGATGCTTCCACAGCACACGCAGGTCACGGTGCTGCCAGACATCGCGCCACATCGCGGCGAACTCATCGAGGTTGAGCCGCAGCGGGTTGAGCGTGGTGGGCTGTCGCAGCGTGATGCCGTAGGCGATGTCGCCCGCCTCGCGCTCGTCCACGAAGGTGCCGAACAGGCGATCCCAGATGATCAGCACGCCGCCGAAGTTGGTGTCGATCTGTGCCGGGTTGCGGCCATGGTGCACGCGGTGGTGCGAGGGCGTGTTGAAGATGAACTCGATCCAGGCGGGCAGGCGGCGCACCACTTCGGTGTGGATGAAGAACTGGTAGAGCAGATTGAGCTCGATGGCCACCACCACGGCCGTCTTGTCAAAGCCGATCAGCGCCAGCGGCAGCCACCACAGGATCGCAAAGCCGCTCACATCGAACAGGAAGTTCTGGCGCAGTGCGGTCGACAAATTGAAGCGCACCGAGCTGTGGTGCGTCACGTGCGAGCACCAGCCATAGCGCAGCTTGTGCATGGCCAGGTGCGTGAACCAGAAGACCAGATCGGTCGCGAAGAACAGGACCGCATAGCGCACCCAGGGGTTCTGAGGCTGCCATTGCAGGCCCAGCGCCCGCACGTCGTCGTAGAAGTGGGTGACGAACAGGGCCACGACGATGCCGTCCACCACCTTGTAGAGCAAGCCGGTGCTCATGTTGGAGAGGGTCTCCTTGAGCTGGTAGGCATCGGCGCGCCCGTGCCGTCGCAGCCACCACGCCTCGCCTGCGATGAAGGCGATGAACACGCTGCCTGCCAGCAGCAGGAAACCCAAGGCATGCAGGATGTCGTCCATGTACGAGCTCCGACTCCGGGAAAAGGGTGCAGGAAAGGCTTGCACTGTAGGCAGCGTGAGGCCATGCGGGATAGACCTTCAACGTCAACATTTTGACCGATCGCGTCACGCGGGAGGGTGCCGGTGTCACACCTTTTCCCTGCAGGACACAAAGTCGTCATGAGGCAGCCGGCGGACGGGTACACAATCGCACCTTTCCCTGCTTTCAGTCCGATTCATGTCTTCGACGCCCGAGGCCCAGGCCCCTTCTCCCGATCACCCGTCCAACAGCCCAGCCGAAGGCGGCCCGGCTGCGCCGGCTGCAGAGCCTCAGGGCGATCACCGCGCGTCCACGCAGGCCACGGCGGCCAAGCTGGCCGAGTTGTTCCCGGCCCTGTTCAAGGGCACACCCAAGCCGTTGAAGTTGCGCATCCAGGTCGACATCCAGGAGCGCGCGCCGGGCGTGTTCACCAAGCAGGCGCTGTCGGCCTTCTTCCGCCGCTACACGGGTGCCACCTCCTACCTGATCGCCGTCTCGAAGGGCAAGGAGCGCTTCGATCTCGATGGCCAGCCCGCTGGCGAGTTGAGTGACGAGCACCGCAAGGTGGCCACGGACGAGCTGGCGCGCCGCCGTGCCAATGTGCAGGCGCGGCGCGAACAGGAGGAGGCCGGTCGCCGCCAGCGCGCCAGCCTGCTGCGCGATTTCGAGACCACCAAGCTGACCACGGCCAATTTCTGTGCGCTCAAGGGCGTGGCGCCCGAGCAGCTCGATGGCCTGCTGGCGCAGGCGCGCGCCGAGGCGGCCGAAGATGCGCTCAGGCCACGCCGGCCTGATCATCACCCTGGCCATCCCGGCCGTCGGGGTGACGGCCCGGGGCGGCGCGAGGGTGGTGGGCGCGGTGAAGGCCGAGGTGAGGGCCGTGAAGCGCGTGGTGACGCCCGGCGTGGTCCCGGTGGCCGCCCCGGTGAGGGCAAGCCGGCCGCGCAGGGGGCTGGCGATCGGGCCCCGCGTGAAGGCGGCCCGCGTGACGACCGGCCTCGTGAAGGCCGGCCACCCCGCCGCAGCTGACATCCCCTCGCGCTGAACCAAGAGGAGCACGGCCATGGCGTTGGCGGCCGATACCTATCTGTGGGAGCACTGGAAGTTCAATGCGGACCAGCGGCTCAAGGCGTTCAACTTGTACGTCGTGTTCTCCATCTTTGCCAATGGCATGGTGTTCACGGCCTTCGACAAGCATGTCCACCCGCTGATCTTCATCTTCCTGGGCGGCTTCGTGGCGCTGCTGGCCGTGGTCTTTGCCATGGTCGATCGCCGCAGTCGCAAGCTGCTGCATCTGGCCAAGCAGGGGCTCAAGGGCCTGGAACATCAATTGCCGCAGGATTGCCGGCCCTTCCTGCTGGACGACGTCTCGCGCGAGCCGTGGGCCCGCTATACCGTGGCCTTCAACCTGCTGTTTGCGATGCAGCTGTTCTTCGGCCTGCTGGTCAGCGTCTTCGGCGTGGGGGTGCTGGTCGGGGCCTTGCCGGCGCTGTGAGCCCGGCGCCGGCGGCGGCGATTGCAGCGACAATCCGGCATCTTTTCGTGTGTGCCGCTGCCGTCGATGTCCGCCAAGCCCCTGCAGGATCCTGTCTCCAACCCGCCTCTGCCCGCGTCCGACACGGGTGAGGAGCCGGCCATCGCGCGCTTCTTCGAGCGCGTGGCGTCGGCGCTGGCGCAAGGCCACTGCGACAAGCTGATGCTCAGCAGCCATCACGGCGCCGATGCCACGCTGCAGCGCATCCTGGCGCGGCCCATCGTGCTCAAGGGCGAGCCGGCGCTCAGCCTGGTCTGGCGCCACCAGACACGCGACATCACCAAGAACCTGCCGTACGGCGATGCGCTCGCGTTGCTGCGCGCCCAGATCGGCGCGGCGGGCTTTCGCAATGCGCATCTGCACACGCCCTCCCAAGAGGTGCAGCTGGCCATCAGCAAGAAGGGCAAGGCCAGCCTGCGCGTGGGCAAGACCGGTGGCGCCCACGATGCCGAGCCGTCGGCCGCGGACGGTGCATCGCCAGCCACGGACGCGGCGGGCCATAACCGCGACAAGCACCGCTTCCTGAGCCTCACGCGCCCCTTCCTGCATGAACTGGGCGTGACCGATGCGCAAGGGCATCTGATCCCGTCGATGGCGCGCAAGTGGAAGCAGATCAACAAGTTCGTCGAGGTGTTCTCGCATGCGCTGGAGCGCTCGCCGCTGGCGCAGCAGCAGCGCATCCATGTGGTGGACTTCGGCTCGGGCAAGGGCTACCTGACCTTTGCGATCCACGACTGGCTGCGCCACACCCTGGGCCGCGATGCACGGGTGACGGGGGTGGAATTGCGCGATGACCTGGTCAAGCTGTGCCAGCGCGTGATCGGCACGCTGCAGCTCGAAGGCATGGACTACGAGCAGGGCGATGTGCGCCACTACCATCCGGCCGCGCTCAATGTGATGATCGCGCTGCATGCCTGCGATGTGGCCACCGACTACGCCATCCACCTGGGCATCCGCGCCGGCGCGGAGATCATCATGTGCTCGCCGTGCTGCCACAAGCAGATCCGCCCCCAACTGCTGAGCCCGCATCCATTGCGACCCATCCTGCAGCATGGCATCCACCTGGGCCAGGAGGCCGAGATGCTGACCGATGGCCTGCGCGCCTTGCTGCTGGAGGCCGCGGGCTACGACACCCAAGTCTTCGAGTTCATTTCGCTGGAGCACACCAACAAGAACAAGATGATCTTGGCGGTCAAGCGCGCGCGGCCCAAGCCGGTGGAGGAGGTGATCCGCCAGATCGGCGAGATCAAGGCCTTCTACGGGATCCGCGAGCAGTGCCTGGAAGGCCTGCTGCAGGCCGATGGGCTGCTGCCCACGCCGGCCTGACGGTGCGCGCGCATCTCACTATGATGGGCCACCATTCAACAGGAGGCGCCCATGATCACGCTCCACACCTTCGGCCCGGCCTTTGGCCTGCCCGACGCCAGCCCCTTCGTCGTCAAGACGCTCGTGCAGCTCAAGATGTTCGGGCAGCCCTTCCAGGTCAGCACGCGCGGCATGACCAAAGCCCCCAAGGGCAAGCTGCCCTACATCGACGATGAGGGCCGCATCGTGGCCGATTCCACCTTCATCCGCTGGCACCTCGAAGCCAAGTACCGGCGGGATCTGGACGAAGGCCTGAGCGCGGAACAACGCGCCACGGCCTGGGCCGTCGAGAAGATGCTGGAGGACAACGCCTATTGGATCGGCGTCTACTACCGCTGGTGCGACGACGCAGCCTTCCGCAAGGTCTCCGCGGTGTTCTTTGCGCGCATTCCCTGGCCGGTGCGCCCCCTGGTCGAGCGCTTGCTGCGCCGGCGCATGCGAGGCTATCTGCATGCCCAGGGCATGGGCCGGCATGCCGAGCCGGAGATGCTGCAGCTCGCACAGCGCAGCATCGATGCCGTGGCCGTGCTGCTCGGCGACAAGCCCTACATGATGGGCGCCCAGCCCAGCGGCGTGGATGCCATCGTGTTCGCGATGGTGTCCACCATGCTGTGCGATCACTTCGATTCGCCCGTCAAACGCATGGCCCAGGCGCATCCCAATCTGGTGGCCTACCGGGATCGCCTGCAGCAGCAGTACTTTCCTGAGCTCAAGGCCGCGCCCGCTTCGAACGCAGCCTTGCGCCAGGCGGCCTGAGCCTGGCGGGGCGGGCGTCCGGCCTCAGCCAGACATCATGCCGGCAGCCCGTCCAGCAGCGTCGGCCACAGGCGCTCCGGGTAGCCCGGCATGCCATCGGCCGTGAACACGCGTTGTGCCAGCCGCAGGCCGAGTTGCCGATAGCTTTCCCACTGCGCCTCGTCGAAGAACTGGTCCATCGTCGTCTCTTGCGGAAAGCAGCCGTGCGTGGCGTGGTACTGGTCGATGTCCACACCCGGATGCAGCAGCAAGGTCGGCTTGATCAGCAGGATGCGGGTGAGCAGCGCGCCCGGTTGCACGCTGCGCACGATGCTGCGCTCCGTGCCCACCACGTCGAGCAGGATCGCGCACTTGCCGTTGCGCTCTGGCAGCTTGCCCTCGGCATCGCGCTGGAAGTCTTCCGGCCGGGCAAAGACCTCGTTGAGCAGCGCTTCGCGCGGGGCGCGGCGGTTCACGCGGATTTCCAGCCCGTGGTCGATGCGGACCAGGCGCGTGAGGTTGGCCAGATCCTCGAACTGGTAGTCGGGATCGCAGCCGCAATCGCACACCACGATGAGGCGGATGTCGCGGTTGCGCTCGGGCCTGAGCAGTTCGTACACCGCCATGTTCTCGAAGTGGCCCCCGTCGGAGAGGTACTGGTAGGGGCGGTGGTCGCCATAGAACAGGCCGCGCAGCTCATCGAGCAGGTAGGCCTGCGTGGTGAACAGCTTCTTGACCCAGTGCTCGCGGGTGCCCGGCTTGGTGGGCAGGCCTTTCCACCAGCGGCCCAGCCGCACGTTGGCAAAGCCCAGTGCGAGCGACATGCCCAGCCCCGTGCCCCGGCCCAGACCGGTCGAGAACGCCGCACCCGAGACGCCCAGCCACTCCCCGAAGGACAGCGGAAAGCACAACTCGGATTCGTCGCTGCCGGTGCCGATGCCATAGGCCTGCGTGTCGAAGTAGATGCCGCCGGGGGCCACCACCAGCGGCTTGCCCTTGCGATCGCGCTGGATGAGTTGCTCGCCCGGGCTCACGCTCTGGTTGACGCACACATTGACGAAATGGATGGGGGCCAGCGGGTTGCGGTGGATGTCGTCGGCCGACAGGCTGTCGCCCTGGATGGGCTCGGCCACATCGCGTGCCGCACCGCCGGCTTCGGGCGTGAAGCGGGCGTGGTTGGTGGCACCCAGGTAGGCGCGGATGATGCGCGCGCTGTAGAGGTTCTGCAGCGTCGACAGGTTGAGAAAGCCGGGGAAGCGCCCGACCACCAGCGCCATGCCGGTGGCCACCAGGCAGGCGCCGCTGGCATACGTGAGGGCCTGTCGGGTCAGGGCCGGATCCCACAGCACCTTGGGGTTGGCCCAGCCTTGCGGCCAGGCCACCTGCAGCAGCAGGATGTCCAGGCCTGCGGCCACCGTCACCCACAGCGTGCCGCCCACGATGCCGGCCAGCAGCCCCATCGGCAGGCGGTTCAACAGGCTGGTCTTGTCACGCTGCTCGCCCATGCGCATCGCACCCTGGTGCATCAGCCACACCAGCGCCGCCAGCAGGCCGGAGACCACCGCGCCATGCTGTGTGGACAGCCACAGCCAGGCCGTCTGCGCAATGGTTTCGATGGCGGCCAGCCCGGCCACGGCAAACAGCCAGATCATGGTGCTGGTCAGCCAGCGCGTGAGCATCACCCGCTGCAGCGTGATCGAGCCTTGCGGCGACTTGCGCGTCTGGTACGTGGCCGCCAGGTACCAGACCAGGGACAGCAGCACGCTCAGGCCCATGCCGCCCAGCACCCTCGACAGCACCACACGGCCGTGCACCTGCATCACATGCCAGGCCAGCGCGCTGAGCACCACGCCCAGCAGCAGGCCCATCAGCGAGGCCACCGACCAATACAAGGGCCGGGCCGCGAGGTGATCGTGCAGCGTGCTGCCACCCGTGCCGGTGGCTGCGGCGTCGGCCTGGGCCGCCGTGCCTTGCGGTGCCTGTCGGGGCAGGTCCTTGCCGCCCGCAGGATGCGAGAACCAGTAGGCGATGCCGATGGGCAATGCGGCCAGCAGCAGGATGAGGCCACACAGCCCCCATGAAGGGCTCCACCACACCAGCGTGGCTTCCAGCACGGCCTGGTCCAGCATCTGGCTTTCCCACTCGCGGTAGGCGGGCCAGCAGGTGGCCAGCCCCCACCGGCCGGCTTGCAGCGCGGCCAGCAGCATCACCATCATCGTGCCGACGACGTATTGCGTGGCAAACCAGTTGCGCACGGCAATCGTCAGGCCATAGATCAAATCGCCCGTCGCGCTGGGGGCCATGTAGCGGCCGTTGTCGCGCAGCCAGGCCAGGGCGGTGCGGCCGGGGTGGCGCGCGTCGTAGCTGGTCTCGCGGTGGATGCGCCCGGGGGGCTCTTCTTTCAGTGCTTCGTAGGCGCGCTCGGTGGTCTCCAGCGCGGTTTCGTGTGATTGGCCGGACAGGCGCCCGCGCACGAACAGGCTGCTGAAGAAGCCGCCGATGTAGCCGCCACCGCTGACGGTGCTCAGGAAATCGAACTGCGCCAGCAGGGGCCACGGCGTGCGTGCGCTGGGCGCGGCCGAGCCCGTCTTGGGGCGGTCGTCGGACAGCGGTGACGCATGGGCGTTGGCCTTGCCATCGCCCGCCGGGCTGCTGCCCGCATGCCCGGCCATGCCCGGGCCGCGAGACAGCCCTGGGTCCGGGATCTTGGCCATGCCCTGCAGCACGCCCAGGCAGAAGGTGGCACTGCGGATGCCGCCGCCGGACAAGGCCAGCGCCCACTGCCCACCCGAGGCAGACGGCGCGGCAGGCTCGGCCGCGGCCATGCTGGCCGAAGGCCGCGTGATGCCGAGGGCCAGTCGGCGCGCCCGTGCGCGGCCGGCTTCCTGTTGCGGATCAGGCGCGGTCGAAGGCGTGTCGGAGGAACAGTCGGATGCGCTCATGGGGTGGTCCGGGGATCGCCTTGCAGATAGACCCCGAAGACCTGCTTGAAGGCATCGGAGCTGAAGTCGCCCAGCTTGCCGTCCTCACGCAGGTAGATGCCGGGGAAGGTGTTCAGAAAGCGCTGCAGCGCCATGGCACCGGGCTGCACCTTGCCGGCGCTGTAACGCAGCGCAGCCTGGGGCGCGGCCACGGCATCGGCCAGCTTGGGCTCGGTGGTAAAGCATGCGGCATCGCCCGTGGCACCCTTTTCGGCCAGGCGCCGCAGCAAGGCCGCCGCGCCCACCTGCTTGGACACGGCCGAGGCCGACCACAAGCCGTCCTTCACATATTTGCCGCAGCTGTACTGGCTGGTGCACGACCAGAGGTAGGGCGACTTCACCTCCGGGTGATGCGTGCGGTAGCCCCAGCCGTTGTACGTCTCCCACTTGAAGAGGATGCCGGGGATGGACCAGTCCGTCCACTGCGGATATTTGTCGAGGATGAGGGCATCGGTGGCGCTTTCCTCCCAGGTGAAGGGCGGTGTGCCGGTGCGGGGGCGGCCTGCAGGCACCTGCACCGTGCGCGCCGTCAAGGGGTCGCCATTGTGCAGATGGCATTGGAAGTCGAGCCCGGCCTCCATCGCGTGGATGACACCGACCACATACCAGGGGATGCCCAAGGGATCGGCCACGCTGCGATAGCGCGCCTCGTTGGCGATGATCTGCCTGGCCAGGCTGTCGACGGTGCGTGCGGCATCGGGCCGGATCTGGCAGGTGTCGAAGAGTTGCTGGTATTCGGCGCGCAGGGCGTTGCTCAAGGTGGGCATGGTGTCGGGTACGGCGTGTACAGCGGTGCAAGGATCCACAAATCAGGCCACAGGCGTGGAGGGGGAGGCCATCCCTAGATCATGGCAGCGCCCTGTGCACCGTCATGCTTGCGCCATACTCCCGCCTCATGCCGACCCTGCGCCCCCTGAGACCTGCCGACAAGCCCCCCGTCACCCCGGCGCATCCGGCCATGCCATCGGCGGCCGAAGCGCTGGCAGCGCCGGTCGGCACGGCAGGCCTGGCCAACGCTGGCGGGCGCCCCGCTAACCCACAGAAATTCGCCGTCACCGTCGGCCCCAGCCGCATCGACGGGCAGGGCGCCTTTGCCGCCGAAGCCATCCCCGCGCGCCGCAAGATCGGCGAGATCCGCGGCGAGTTCATCGACATGGCCACGGCCCGCGCACGTGCCCGCCAGGCCGAACGCAGAACCGGCCGCATCTTCATGGTGGCCATCTCAGACAAGCGCGCGGTGGACGCCACGCACTCCGAGGATCCCCTTCGCTTTGCCAACCACAGCTGCCTGCCCAACATGGTCCTCAAAGTGCAGCAAGGACGCGTCGCGTTTTATGCACTGCGGGACATCGCCGTGGGCGAAGAGCTCACGGCACGGTATGGTGCAACCCATCACGCAGGCCGCCTGGCCTGCCGCTGCGGTGCGCCCACATGCCAAGGCCGGCTTTGACGCGCATTCGCCCTGCGGCCTGCCTGCTGACACACAGCCGCTGACGACATGAAACGAATCAAGGAGGGGTGATGTCGACCGCACCCATGCCCGCCGACAACCCGGAGTTGCGCGCCAAAGTCTGGGCCGAGCGCACGCGCATGATGCGCGAGCACGTGCCCACCGTCATGCTCATGGCCCTGGGCTTCGGCCTGGCCATTGCGCTGCTCATGCGCGGGGAGGTGGACGACCTGGCCTTGTGGACCTGGTTCGGCCTGCGCTCGCTCGTCGTGGGGCTGCGCTTTGCACACGTCTGGATGTACGAGCGCGCGGCCGACGGGGATCATCCGGCCTGGTATCGCGGCTTCGTCTCCCTGGTCTTCATCGACGGCATCCTGTGGGGCGCGACCTGGTGGGCCCTGGTGCCGGCCGAGCGGCTCGATCTGACCGCCGTCATGCTCACGGCCATCCTCGGCGTGGCGGCGCTGTCGGCCTTCATCCTGCATGCCGACGTGCGGGCGCTGGCACTGCACCTGCTGCCCATGTTGCTGCCCAATGTGGTCTACAGCCTCACCCGGCACGACGCACTGGGCCTGTTCGGCGCCGTGAGCCTGGCCATCTTCGGCGGCTTCCTGCTGCTCGAAGCGCACCGCGCCCAGGCCCGCCTGCTGGAGATGCTGACCCTGCGCTTCCTGCACGAAAAGGTGCTGCAGGAACGTGAAGCCGCACTGGCCCTGGCCCAGCACCACAGCGAGGCCAAGAGCCGCTTCCTGGCATCGATGAGCCACGAGATGCGCACCCCGCTGCACGGCATCCTGGGGCTGACGCGCCTGCTGCACGACGACGAGATCCGGCCCGTGGCGCAGCGCCGCCTGGAGCTGATCGACAGCGCCGGCAGCCACCTGCTGACCGTCATCAACGACGTGCTGGACGTCACCAAGATCGAGGCCGGGCATGTGCACGTGGAGCACCAGCCCTTCGATCTGGCCTTGCTGGTCGACGAGGTGGCGGGCGTGTCCACGGTGACGGCCAACCGCAAGGGCCTGCCCTTGCACGTGCACACCGAACTGCCGGCCAGCTGCCCCGTGGTGGGCGATGCGATGCGCGTGCGCCAGGTGCTGCACAACCTGCTGGGCAATGCCATCAAGTTCACCGAGCAGGGCAGCGTCACCTTGCGGGTCGAGCGCGTGGATGCGAGCCTGGTGCGCTTCGTGGTGGAAGACACCGGCATCGGCATCCCCGAAGCCGAGCAGGCCCACATCTTCGATGCCTTCCATCAGGTGGACAACGCGCTGGACAAGCGCCATGGCGGCACCGGCCTGGGCCTGACGATCTCACGCCAGCTCTGCCGGGCGATGGGCGGCGATCTGGGTTGCCGCAGCCAGCGTGGCCTGGGCTCCAGCTTTGAATGCGTGCTGGCCTTGCCGGGCACCGACGAGCTGCCCGTTCAGGCCGCCAACGAGGCCATCGACGAAGCGATGCAGCGCCCGCTTTCAGGCCTGGTGCTGCTGGTGGAAGACAACCCGATCAACGCGATGGTGGCCGAGGCCGCGCTGCGCCAGATCGGCATGCAGGTGCATGTGACCGACGATGGCTACAAGGCCCTGGAATGGCTGCGCGGCCGTCGGCCGGAGGTGATCCTCATGGATTGCCAGATGCCGGAGATGGACGGTTTTGAAGCGGCGCGGCGCATCCGCGAGCAGGAGATGCAGCACGGCGTGCAGCGTGTGCCGATGATCGCGCTGACGGCCAATGTCTTCCCGGCAGACCGGCTGCGCTGCCTGAGTGCGGGCATGGACGATTACCTGGGCAAGCCCTTTAGGCGCGAGGAGTTGCAGCGCTTGTTGATGCGGCACGTGGCTGGCCCCGCTTCAGCGCAGCCCGATGAGCGGCCGCTGGCCACGGCTGCTCGGCCCGCGCAGCGTTTTCTGGATCCGGATGACGAGCCGGAGCTGTCGCCGGCCTGATGCGCATGGCGGCACCGGCCAACAAAAAAGCCTCCTGATCACAGGAGGCTTTTTCATGGCCCGCCCGCTGAGCAGGCAGGCCGAGGCGATCGGCGAGATCAGCCCAGAGCGGCCAGCTCGGCGTTGACCTTCTGCAGCATTTCTTCGGTGATCATGCCGCCGGAGAACTTGGCGACCATCGACAGGGCGAAGCCGCGGCCCATGCCGATTTGCGGGTGGGTGGAGATGCCGGGCATGTGCTTTTCCAGAATGGCCTTGGTTGCGTCGTTGTCCAGCAGGTCGCCGAGTTTGGTGTCGATCGAGAAGCTCATGGATGTCTCTCTAAAGGTGATTAAGTTTCAACAAAGCGCACCCCGCATGTCTGCAGGCGACCTGCAACGGGCACATATATAAGCATAGCGCGCTTCAAAACGTGCAAGCGTGGCGCAGGCGGGATTTTCCTGTCCCTTGGTTCAGGTGTGCCCATTGCGACAGGAGGTGAGCGGGCTGTCGCGCTCGGGTGGATGCGGCACGTCGATGCTGCGGCCGAGCTATCACAGAAATCGTGTGATTCCAGCCCCGGAAGGCCCCGATTTTTGTGCTGACCAACGCCAGTTATCCCCACAAATTCGGCAGCGGGGGTGAACCGGGATGGTGCAGGCCGCCACGCGCCGCATCTCACGCGTTTACGTGCTAAGTGGTTGATTTTCATGGGAAATCCGGCACTGCTTGATCTTGGTGCAAAACAGCGTTTGCCCCTGGCTGACAAGGAGTTAGCGCCGCTGTGCATAGCTTTCCCACAAAGTTATCCACAGGTTCTGTGGGCAATGGGTGCGCACGCAAAATCAAGCACTTAGCAATCTGCTCCTCACTCGCCACTTTCGCATTCCGCAACAACTCAGCTGGATGGGGCTGCATGAAGCGGTGCGGGGAGGGTGGCCGGGCGCGTGAAACAATGGAGGGCCGCGCCCCATCGGTGAGCGTGAAATACATCACGTTTGCCTGACAGGATATGTAGGATCGCGAGCAACTAGGGCAAACCCTTTGTTTTGACGCGAGGTGCCACACTTATCCCCAAAATATGAGCCCGCTGTGCACTCCCATGGGGCTGGCGAAGGGCGTGTGAGAGAACACCGAACACATCATCTAAGTCGTTGATTTTTATAGAATTTCATAAAGTGCCTCTTTTCGAGGCAATCTGACTCAAACGACCGTCTGACAAGCATTTAGCAACTGTTTACAAAGCTTTCCCACAAAAGTTATCCACAGTCCCCGTGGATAAGGGGTGAGCCCTTAAGAATCAAGCACTTCCCCGCCACTCTTCACACCCTTGTAGGAATTTGAGAGACACGCCGGCATGCCCCAGGACAGCCTTTCGCCCCCTCGCCTTCACCGTCTGGCCGTGGTGGTGGAAATGCCTCAACACAGTGGCCTGTGGGGGCCGCTGGATTACCTGAGCGACCAGGCGTGGCCGGCCGGCACGCTGGTGCGGGTGCCGCTGGGGCGGCGTGTGGTGACGGGCGTGGTGTGGCAAGGCGCTGGAGACGCCGCAGCAACGCGGCCCGACCACAACGACAACGACAACGGCGCGCTCAAGCTCAAGCCCATCGAGCAGGTGCTTGAAGGCCTGCCGCCCCTGCCCGAGACCTGGTGCCAGCTGGTGCGCTTTGCCAGTGGCTACTACCAGCGTGCACTGGGCGAGATGGCCTTGATGGTCCTGCCGCCGGAGTTGCGGCAACTGGATGCACTGCAGTGGACACGGCGGCTCAAGCGGCTGGACAAGGCGATGGCCGCCCCGGCGGCTTCAAGCGGCCACGCACCGATGCCGGCGGAGCTGCCCACTTTGAGCGAAGAGCAGTCCGCGGTGCTTGGATCCCAACTGGCCCTGGGCGGGGCGACAAGCCTTGCCTGCTGTGGGGCAGCACGGGCAGCGGCAAGACCGAGGTCTACCTGCGACAGGCCGAGCGTGCCCTGGATGCCGGCCGCCAGGTGCTGATGATGGTGCCCGAGATCAACCTCACGCCACAGCTCGAAGCCCGCGTGGCCGAGCGCTTCGCGGGGCGCACCATCGTGTCGCTGCACAGCGGGCTCACGCCGGCGCAGCGCCTGCGCAATTGGCTCATGGCCCATTTCGGGCATGCCGATCTCGTGCTGGGCACACGGCTGGCCGTGTTCACGCCGCTGCCGCGCCTGGCTGATCGTGGTCGACGAAGAGCACGACCCGAGCTACAAGCAGCAGGATGGCGCCCGCTATTCGGCGCGGGATCTGGCCGTCTACCGCGCCCGCCTGGAGAAGGTGCCGGTCATCCTCGGCTCGGCCACGCCCAGCCTGGAGAGCTCGTTCAATGCGCTGCCGGAATCCGAGGGTGGCACGGGGCGCTACGTGCGCTTGGCCATGCCTTCGCGCATCGGCGATGGCCGCATGCCGCAGGTGCGCATCCTGGATCTGTCGCGCAGCCCCAAGGCCCCGCGTGGGCAGGAGCCGCCGCCGGTGGCGCGCGAGCTGCTCGATGCCATCGCCGAGCGCATCGACCGCGGCGAGCAAAGCCTGGTGCTGCTCAACCGTCGCGGCTATGCGCCGGTGCTCCATTGCAGCGATTGCGGCTGGAAGAGCGGCTGCCCTCACTGCAGTGCATGGCGGGTGTTCCACAAGGTCGATCGCAGCCTGCGTTGCCATCATTGCGGCTTCACCGAACGGGTGCCACGCGCCTGTCCCGATTGCGGCAACACCGACATCCACCCCGTGGGCCGTGGCACCGAGCGCCTGGAAGAGCAACTGGCCGAAGCCCTGCCCGGCGCGCGCCTGGGCCGCATCGACGCGGACGTGACGCGGCACAAGGGCGCGCTGGAAGAGCGCCTGGCCACGGTGCATGCGGGCGAGGTGGATGTGCTGGTGGGCACGCAGATGGTGGCCAAGGGGCACGACTTCCGGCGCATCACGCTGGTGGCTGCCGTCAACCCCGACAGCGCCCTGTTCGCCAGCGATTTCCGTGCGGCCGAGCGCCAGTTCGCCTTGCTGCTGCAGGCCGCAGGGCGGGCCGGGCGCGATGCCGATGTGGCCGGCCACAGCGAGATGTGGGTGCAGACCTGGCACCCCATGCACCCGCTGTACCAGGCACTGCGCCGCTATGACTATGCGGACTTCGCCGCACAGCAGCTCAAGGAGCGGCACATGGCCGGCATGCCGCCGTATGCGAGCTTGGCCATGCTGCGCGCCGAGGGCAAAACCCAGGAGGCCGCCCAGGCCTTTTTGCAGGCGGCCGTGGAGGCCGTGCAGCCGCTGGCCGATGCGGTGTGCGGTGTGGCGCTGTACCCGCCCGTGCCCACGCCGGTGCAGCGCGTGGCCAATGTGGAGCGGGCGCAGCTGATGGTCGAATCGCCCCAGCGGCCGCTGTTGCAGCGCTTCCTGCAGCAATCGCAGCCGGTGTGGCTGGAGGTGGCGCAGCAGCATCGCCGCAGCGGCCTGATCCGCTGGGCGGTGGATGTGGATCCGCTGGCGATCTGAGGGCAGGGAGCCGTCCAAAGAAAAACGGCACCGGAAGACCGGTGCCGTCAGCGGAGGATGCGCAATCAGCCCAGCAAGGCGTCCAGGCCTGCGGCCAGTTCCGACATCGGCGGCATTTCCTTGAGGAAGTCATCGGGCTTGATGCCCAGCTTCTTGCAGACATCGGCTGGCACGGTGGCGGCCATCTCTTCGGCCGACAGCTGGTTGTGCTCGGCGCGGGCGCGCCAGACGGCCAGGTGGATCACGCCGGCCACGGGGTCGAAGGGTTCCTTGGCGAGCGGGTCGGGGAAACGGGCGATGGCATCGGCGAAGGTATTGGGGAAGCGCCACTGGCGGGCCAGCTCGGCACCCACATCGGCGAAGCTGTAGCCGAAGGAGGTGCGCTCCATGTCGATGCGGCGCGAGTCCATCGGCGTGGCCAGCTTGTCGATCTGCAGCATCTGCTCGGGCATGCCGGCGTGCATCACCAGTTGGCCGATGCCGTGCATCAGGCCCACGGTGAAGGCCTGGTCGCCATTGACGGAGGCCCGTTTGGCCAGCCAGCCGGCCACCGCGGCGGTGTGCAGGCTGTAGCGCCAGAACTGGCTGAGGTCCATGCCCGGCATGGCCTTGTAGCCGCCGGTCAGGCCGGAACTGATCACCAGCGTGCGCACGGTCACGAAGCCCAGCATCGACAGCGCCTCGTTGACGGTGCCGATGCTGCGCGACACGTGATAGTAGGCCGAGTTGGCCAGGCGCAGCAGGCGCGCGGACAGGACCGGGTCGGCCGCCAGCTTCTTGGCGATGTCGTCGATGGAGACGTCATCGCTGTTGAAGCTGTCGATCAGTTCATGAACGATCTTGGGCACGGCCGGGAGGGCCTGGGGTTGCTTGAACAGGGCTTCGAGCTGCATGTTTGCCAGCCTCCATCTCGGTGATAAGTCAAAGGTCTGCCGGACGATCCCCCGCGCAGGAATCCGTTCTTTGTGGCAGATTGATCGTCTATCGACCCTTTCGGGCATGACTTGAGCATCGCCGATCGGTACTTTTTGCAAGCCATGGAAATGAACCTCTTTGCCACCATACCTTTCGTGAAGGATTGCCGCGCGGGGATTCCGCATGACGGCAAGGGGCAATCCTTCCAGCCCCGGCGCGCACCTGCCGGCCGCCGGACTTGGAGGGGGGCCGCCGCCCTCTGTTTGCTTGTGGGCGCGGGCCTGCCAGGGGCCTACGCCGGCCCCGCCGAAGAAGGGCTGCCGGCGCGCAACCTCCTGGTGGAGTGGCGGGTCAACGGTCTGTCGCAGGCGCAAAAGCAGCAGGCGGGCATCCGCAGCGGTCAGATCATCGTCGACAGCCGGGGCCAGATCGTCGGGCGCACCGGCATCGGGGTCAGCCGCATCGAAACCGAGAACAGCACGGACTCGGTGCAGCAGGTGCAGGTGATCAACGGCGGGCGCGCACGCCTGTTCGTGGGCGAGACGCAGCCGCATCTCCTGTGGCAGTGGGCCTGGGTGGACGCCACGGCCGGCGGCCCTGCCGGGCGCGGCTCGTTGGGGGTGATCGGCCCTTCGGGCGGCGGGGTGGGTGGATCGTCGCCGGGCACGCAGGTCAACGGTGTGCAGCCCCGGCTGGGGGCGCAGACCGTGTGGATCGACGTGGGCCAGGGGCTGTATGTGCGGCCGCGCTGGCCCGGTGGGCGTTCGCCGGTGATGGTGGAGCTCGAAGCCGAAGCACGCGAGCCGGTGATGGCCGGCGGTGTGCGCAGCAGCCGTCTGGAACCCGATGGGCAGACGCGCCGCACGGAGGTCAGCAGCACGCTGTCGGTGCCGCTCAACGAGTGGACGACGGTGGCGCGCAGCGGCAGCAAGGTGGCGCGCGCACAATCCGGCGTCCTGTCCACCCGGGAGCTGGACGGCACGGAGTCACAGCAGCTGGAGATCCGCATCACGGCGCCCTGATCCACCGCGTCCGCTTCCCATTCCCTTTCGAACACACACGATGACCGATACCCCTTCCCTGCCTGAGAACCCGCACGCCGACCGCTTCACGCCGCAGACCCGCGCCTTGCTGGACAACGTGCGGCGCGCAGGCTTTCCGCCTGTCTACACCTTGCCGATCGAGCAGGCGCGGGCCTCGTACCGCGCGGCGGTGGGCGCGATGGAGTTGCCGCGCGCCCCGGTGGCGCGTGTGCACGATTTCGAGATCCCCGGGCCCGGCAGGCGCGACTGCGTGCCCGCCTGTGGGCCGACAGCGAGGAGGCCGGCCTGCCCGTGTTCCTCTATCTGCATGGCGGCGGCTTCGTGATCGGTGACATCGAGACCTGCGAGGCGATGTGCCGCCAGGTGGCGCGCCAGAGCGGCGTGGCCGTGGTGGCGGTGGAATACCGCCTCTCGCCCGAGCACAAGTACCCCGCCGGGCTGGAGGACGCGTGGGCCGCCTTCCAGTGGCTGGTGCAGCACGGCCACGGTGTGGGTGTGGATGGCGGCCGCATCGCCATCGGTGGGGACAGCGCAGGCGGCACCCTCTCGGCCAGCGTGGCGCTGCTGGCGCGCGATGCCGGCGTGCCCCTGGCGCTGCAGGCCCTGATCTACCCCTCGGTGCAGACGCGGGCGGCCACTGGATCGTTCAAGGCCTTCAGCCGCGGCACGCTGCTCAATGCGGAATTGATGGCGTGGTTCGATGCGCAAAGCCGCGGCGGCGATCTGAAGGCCGACTGGCACCGCGAGCCGCTGCATGCACCGGATCATGGCGGCGTGGCACCGGCATGGATCGGCCTGGCCGAGTGCGATGCGCTGACCGATGAAGGGCTGCAGTACGCCGAGGCCCTGCGTCAGGCTGGGGTGCCTGTGGATGTGCGCGTGTGGCCGGGCGTCATCCACGACTTCATCAACATGGCGCGTTTCATCCCCGAGGCCGCCGCGCTGCACGGCGAGCTCGCCGCCGTGGTCAGGCGGGCGCTGACAGCCTGATACACACTGCGCCCCATCGCGGGCGCCGGGGAGCATGGGGCGTGGCATAAGCCTTGCAAAGTGCTCTCCATCATGTCGACGTCCACCGCCCTGTCCCTGCCGCGTTCGGCCAGCACGCTCTGGCAGGATCGCCTGAGCCTGCTGCTGGCCTCCACCGGCGAGGGCATCTATGGGGTGGACGTCGATGGCCGCTGCAGCTTCATCAACCCGGCGGCCGCGCGCATGCTGGGCTTCGAAGCGGAGGAGGTGCTGGGCCGCAACATGCATGAGCTGACGCACCACATGCATGCCGATGGCTCGCCGTATGCCGTGGACGACTGCCCCATCTTCCACGCCTTCCGCGCCGGGGTGCCATGCCGCATCGACAGCGAGGTCCTGTGGCGTCGGGACGGCACGCCGCTGGCCGTGGAGTACAGCTCCTATCCCATCCTGGAAGCGGGCGTGGTGCTGGGGGCCGTCGTCACCTTTGTCGACATCAGCGAGCGCAAGCGCCAGGACGCCTTGTTGCGATCCGCCCAGGAAGAGCTGGAACAGCGGGTGGCCGAACGCACCCAGGCCCTGAGTCTGGCGCTGGGCCAGTTGCGCGATCTGCAGGCCCACCTGGAGCAGGTGCGCGAAGGCGAGCGCACCCGCATCGCCCGCGAGATCCATGACGAGCTGGGCAGCCTGCTGGTGGGCCTGAAGATGGACGTGAGCTGGTTGGAAAAGCGACTGATCGACCAGCCCGCACTGCGCTGCAAGTGCCACGACATGCGCGGCCTCATCGACAACGCCGTGGACAACGTGGGCCGCATCATCACGGATCTGCGGCCCTCCATCCTGGATCACCAGGGCCTGTGGGCCACCCTGGAATGGCAGGTGCAGGACTTCATCGAGGGCAGCGAGATGCCGTGCCACTGGTCGATGGACATCGCGCCGGGCCTGCCGGCACCCCAGGGCGATTTCGCCACCGCGGTGTTCCGCATCTTCCAGGAGATGTTGAGCAATGTGCTGCGGCACGCGCAGGCCAGTGCGGTGGACATCCGCGTGCGTGCCACCCACAGCGATCTGACGCTGCTGGTCAAGGACAACGGGCGTGGCGCACCCCCCAGCGCCTTCGATCGGCACGATGCGTATGGCGTGATGGGCATGCGCGAGCGTGCAGGCCACCATGGTGGCTGGTTGCAGATCGACAGCCAACCCGGCGCCGGCACGCAGATCATCCTGAGCATGCCCATGCGGGCAGCCGCCTTGCAGGCATTGAGAGCGGAGAGGGTGGCATGAGCACCGGCCTGGGAGGCGTGATCCGCGTGATGCTGGTCGATGACCACGCCATCGTGCGCAAGGGGCTCACGCAGGTGCTGCACGAGAGCCAGGACATCCGGGTGGTGGCCGAAGCGGCGGAGGGGGCCACGGCCGTGCGCCAGGTGCGCGAGTGGATGGACCCGGACGATGGCGGCCCCCACCTCGATGTGGTGATGCTGGACATCGCCATGCCGGGGCGCGACGGGCTGGAGGTGCTCAGGCAGATCAAGTCGGAATACCCGGCGCTGGCCGTGCTGATGCTCAGCACCTATCCCGACCGGCAGTTTGCGCTGCGCTGTCTGCGTGCGGGCGCGGCGGGCTATCTCAGCAAGAGCGCCGATCCGGACGACATGATGGCGGCCCTGCGCAAGGCCGCTGCAGGCGGCGTCTACCTCACGCCGGGCGTGGCCGAACTGCTGGCCACCTCGATCAGCGAAGTGGTGGACAAGCCCGCGCTGGAATCGCTCTCGCACCGTGAGAGCCAGGTGTTCCGGTTGCTGGCCGAGGGCCAAAGCGTGGGGCAGATCGCGCTGGCCTTGAACCTGTCGTCCAACACCGTCTCCACCTACCGTGCGCGGGTGCTGGAAAAGACGGGCACGCGCAACGATGTGGAGCTGGCGCTGTACGCCGTTCGTCAGCAGGTGATCACGCCCTGAGGCGAGATGGCCGTGAGATGAGCATGTAGGGCCAGCCCTACAGCCGAATCACGGGCCTGGTGATGGCGCGTCATGGCGGTGGTGCCTACAGTGGATGCATCCCCGATGACATCCCCTTGCATGGAGGCTCGATGTGATGAACCCTTCGCCGGCATCCCCCGCTGTGTCGACACCCACGTCCATGCCCGAAGCGGCGATGACCCGCCCGCCTCTGCCACCCTTCACCGAAGAGACGGCCCGGCTCAAGGTGCAGATGGCCGAAGACGCCTGGAACAGCCGGGACCCGGCGCGCTGCGCCCTGGCCTATACCGAGGACTCGTGGTGGCGCAACCGCAGCGAGTTCTTCACGGGCCGCGAAGCCATCCAGGCCTTCCTGACGCGCAAGTGGGCCAAGGAGCATCAGTACCGCCTGAAGAAGCGCCTGTTCGCCTTCAGCGGCCACCGCATTGCCGTGTGCTTCGAATACGAATACCACGATGACCAGGGCCAGTGGTGGCGGGCTTATGGCAATGAGAACTGGACCTTCGACGAGCGCGGCCTGATGGCCCGTCGCGAGGCCTCGATCAACGACGTGCCCATCGATGCATCGGAACGCCAGTTTGTTTGAACGCCCATGCAGGGCAGATCTGTTGGAAAAAAGGAGCAGCACATGAACCGCCAGAAGATCCAGCGAACACCAAGGATCCGGCTCTGCCGGGCCGTCGGTGTTGCCCCCTTGAGGGGGCGCGCGAAGCGCGTAGGGGGTGGGCCATGACTCGTGAAGAGGTGACGGACCTGATCGTTCAGGCCAAGGTGAAGAAGGGCCTGAAGTGGGCCGATGTGGCCGACAAGGTGGGCCTGAGCAAGGAGTGGGTGACGGCGGCCTGCCTGGGCCAGATGACGCTCACGGCCGAACAGGCAGCCCTCATCGGCGACATCTTCGATCTGCCCGATGAGGCGCGGCTGTGGTTGCAGGAGGTGCCGTACAAGGGCTCGCTGCCCACCGCGGTGCCCACCGATCCGCTGATCTACCGCTTCTACGAGTTGATCAGCGTGTATGGCACGACCTTCAAGGCGCTGATCCACGAAGAGTTCGGCGACGGCATCATGAGCGCCATCGATTTCAAGATGGACCTGCAGCGCGAGCCCGATCCCAAGGGCGACCGCGTCAGCATCACCATGTCGGGCAAGTTCCTGCCGTACAAGACCTATTGAGGGGCCTGCTCAGGCCCTGGCGGGCGGTGCTTCGGGCGCAGGCGCCTTCGTGGTCTCCGCCCAGCGCTCCTTGATCTCGAGGATGCGCGGCATCACCCGGTCGAACAGGGCGACCACGGTGGGGTCGAAGTGCTTGCCGGCGTCCTTGTGCAGCACCTCGACGGCAGCTTCCACCGTCCAGGCCTTCTTGTAGGGCCGCTCGGTGGTCAGCGCGTCGAACACATCGGCCACGGCCACGATGCGGCCTTCGATCGGGATGTCCTCGCCCTTAAGGCCATGGGGGTAGCCGGAGCCGTCCCACTTCTCGTGGTGCGTGAGCGCGATCTGGCGGGCCATGCGCAGCAGCGATGAGGGGTGCTCGCCGATGATCTCGGCGCCGATCAAAGGGTGGCGCTTCATGATCACCCATTCCTCGGGCGTGAGCGGGCCGGGCTTGAGCATGATCTGGTCGGGGATGCCGATCTTGCCGATGTCGTGCATGGGCGCGGCCGTCAGCAGCTCTTCGGCGGAGGCGGGTGTCCAGCCGGCGGCCAAAGCCAGCGTCTGCGAATAGTGGCTCATGCGGATGACGTGCAGGCCGGTCTCGTTGTCCTTGTACTCGGCGGCCAGGCCCAGGCGCTGGATGATCTGCAGGCGGCTTTCGCGCAGCTCATCGATGCGCACCAGCGACAGGTGGTTGCGCACGCGCGCCTTGACGATGGGCGGGCTCACGGGTTTGGTCAGGTAGTCCACCGCACCGACTTCGAAGCCCTTGGCTTCATCGGCCACGTCGGACAGCGCCGTCACGAAGATGACGGGGATGTGGCGCGTGGCCTCATCGGCCTTGAGCCGCTGGCAGGTCTCGTGGCCGGTCATGCCCGGCATCATCACGTCCAGCAGGATGAGGCTGGGGCGTTCCGTGAGTGCGAGTTCCAGCGCCTTGTGGCCATCGCGTGCGAACAGCAGGCGGTAGTCGTCCTGCAGGATCTGGCGCAGCACCTGCAGGTTGGTGGGCTCGTCATCGACGATGAGGATGATGGGGCGCACTTCGCGATCAGAGTGGGGCATCGGCGGTCTCCGGATCGGTGGGCAGGGCCTGGGCCATGCGGGCGATGGTGGCGGCGGCGGCGTCGAAGTCGAACAGCTCGACGTGTTCGTTCAAGGCAGCGAGCTCGTCGGCTGTGATCCAGGCACGCAAGGGCTGCTGGACTTCCTTGAGCAGGGCATCCAGGCATTCGCCGCGCAGGAAGGCTTGATGCAGGCGCTGCAGGCGGCGACGCAATGGCGGCAGATCGACCTCGGCGGCGGCCGGTGCCGCGGAGGTGGGCGTGAGGCCGGCATCCGTGGCAGGCAGGGTATGCAGCAGGCGTTCGATCTCGGTGCGTGTGCGCTGCAGGGCCTGTGTCATCGCCTGCCAGGCGGCGCCCAGCCCTTCGTGGGCGGCCTGCCGTGCCAGCGCTTCGACCTGGGCGGCACAGTCCTCGATGCGCACCAGGCCGAGTGTGGCGGCCAGGCCTTTGAGTCTGTGGGCGTGCTGGAAGGCCGCATCGGCGTCAGCAGGGGCGCTCGCCGCGATGGCTGGTGGCCCGGCTTCGCTGTCGATGAAGCGTTGCAGGGCTTGCAGGTAGCGCGCGGTGTCCTGCCAGATGGCCAGCGCGCGGGCCGTGTCGACGAGTTGCGCATCGGCGGCAAGCTGTGGCGGCGCGGATGCCGCAGCGGTCTCGTCGACCGGTGTGCGGCCCGTCACGCGCGCGATTTCCTTCATCAACTGGGCCAGGTCCACCGGCTTGGTGGCAAAGCCGTCCATGCCGGCATCGATGGCGGCCTGCCGGTCCTCCAGCAGCACGCTGGCCGACAGCGCCAGCACCGGCGTGCGCGCATGGCCGCTGGCCTGCTCACGCTCACGCAAGGCACGGCAGGCCGCCAGGCCATCCATCACCGGCATTTGCACGTCCATCAGGATGATGTCGAAGTGCGCGCCTTCGGTGGCCGCCAGGGCCTGCTGGCCGTCGCCGGCCGTGGTCACCGTGTGGCCTTGTCGACCCAGCAGCAGGCTGATGAGTTCGAGGTTCTGCGGCACATCGTCGGCGGCCAGCACGCGCAAGGGGGCCAGTCGGAGGACATGGGTGGACGGGCCATCGCGCAGGGCCTGGTCGGCCGAGCCGGCGGCCAGCGGGATGCACACATGGAACACGCTGCCTTCGCCGGGCGTGCTTTCGGCCCAGATGCGCCCGCCCATCAGCTCGGTCAGCTGCTTGGCGATGGTGGTGCCCAGGCCCGTGCCGCCAAAGCGCCGGCTCATGGAGGCGTCGGCCTGCGTGAAGGCATCGAAGATGTGCGGCAGGCGATCGGGGGCGATGCCGATGCCGGTGTCGCGCACGCTGAAGTGCACGCCTTCGGGGTCGCGGCGCACGCTCAAGGTCACGCTGCCGCGTTCGGTGAACTTGATGGCGTTGCCCAGCAGGTTGAGCAGGATCTGGCGCAGGCGGTGCGGGTCGCCCTGCACGTGGTCGCCGACGCCGGCATCGATGTCGTGGCGCAGCCCCAACTGCTTGCGCCGGGCGTGGATGGATTGTTCGGCGCACAGCTGCGCCACCAGATCGGGCAGCGAGAAGTCGATCTTCTCCAGCGTGAGTGCGCCCTGCTCCAGCTTGGAGCTGTCGAGGATGTCGTTGAGCAGGTGCAGCAGGTTGCGTGCGGACTTGTGCACCGTCTCCAGGTGCTTGCGCTGGTCATCGGGCAAGGTGCCGGACAGCACGACATCGGTGAAGCCCATGATGGCGTTCATGGGTGTGCGGATCTCGTGGCTCATGTTGGCCAGGAAGGTGCTGCGGGCCTGGGCGGCGGCCTCGGCCTTTTCCTTGGCCACGCGCAGCTCGTCTTCCATGCGGCGGCGCTCGGAGATGTCGAGCAGCACACCATCGATCCACTGCACCTGGCCGCGCTCGCCGCCGCGCACGATGGAGCCGCTGGCCCAGATCCAGCGCAGGCTGCCATCGCGGTGGCGCAGCTGGAACTCGAGCACGAAATGGCGGTTGGACTGCTGAGCCTCGTCCACCATGCGGGCCACGCGCGAGATGTCCGCCTTGGGCACGAGATCGGCCAGGCGCACCGTGGCCATGGGGCCGACGAAGTCGCCGGCCGGATAGCCCGTCACGCTTTCGACCGCATCGCTGACGAAGACCATGGGCCAGCCCGGCTCCATGCGGCAGCGGTAGGCCACGCCGGGGATGTTGCTGATCAGCGAGCGGAACTGCGCTTCGCTTTCCTGCAGATCGCGGGCCATGCGGACGCGGTCGGTGATGTCGGAGACGAAGGCCACGTGCAGATCGGAGCCGGGCACCTGCATGCGCTCGATCACCAGGCGGATCGCGATGTCATGGCCTTCGCGGTGGTGGCCCACGGTGTCGCGCTCGCCGCGGCCCACGAGATCCAGCTGCTGCAGGAAGGCGGGGAAGTCCGCCTGCGCGGCGGTGCGCAGGGCCGGCGGCATCAGCATGCCGACATGCTGGCCGATCACCTCCTGGGGTTGCCAGCCATAGATGCGCTGTGCGCCCGGGTTGAAGTCCTGCACCGTCCCTTGCGCATCGAAGACGATGATGCCGTCCAGCGACGAGTGCGAGATGGCCCGCAGCCGCGCGCCCTTCTTCTGCAACTGTTCGATGAGCTGGCGATATCGGGCCAGGCCGGTCGCGCCGGCCACCAGCACGGTCGTGGTCATCGACACCAGCGTGATCGACAGGGCGATGGTGACCGCATCGGGCATGCCCATCGGCGTGGCGCTTTGCGGCGTGCCCATGAAGCGGGCCGCGGCCATGCCGGTGTAGTGCATGCCGGCCACGGCCAGGCCCATGACGCCGCCGCCGATGACCGCCTGCGTGGCGCTGGACAGACGCCCCAGCGACGCAGAGTCCGCCACACCGAAGCGCACCCACAGCGACACCATCGCCAGCGTCACGGCCACGACGATGGACACGGCGAACATGAGCGGGTCGTAGCGCAGCACGGCCGACATCTGCATCGCCGCCATGCCCAGGTAATGCATCGCGCCGATGCCGCTGCCGACCAGCAGGCCGCCGATCCACAGGCGGCCGCGTGTCATCGTGTCGCCGCTGATCAGCTCCAGGGCCACGAAGGAGGCCGCCAGGCTCGGCAGCATCGAGAACAAGGTCAGCTTGGGTGCGTAGTGCACCGTGGTGCACAGCTGGAAGGACAGCATGCCCACGAAGTGCATGGCCCACACACCGCAGCCCAGCGAGAGCGAGCCGGCCAGCAAGGTGAGCTGGCGCATGCCCCAGGTGGGCATGCCGCGCGCCTGGAAGGCCGCCTGCAGGCCCATGGTGGACGAGAACATCGCAATCGCCACCGACAGGGTGACCAGCCACGGGTCATACCGGCCATACAGCAGCATGCCGGGGGCCGTATCCCACGCAAACAGATGCAAAACTTCGGGCATGCAGGGGCCATCGTGATGTGACCCCGCCACTGTGAGGCTTTCGGACGCCCTGTGGTGTCCGAAGCACCGGCAGTATTGCCGCTCAGTTCATTTTGGTGAGCGTGTCCAGGCCTTGACGCGGCCACAGCACCCACAGCGACAAGGGCTGCTTGGTGCGGCCGGCCTGGGCCAGGGCCTCCTCGCCCCATCCCCAGAAGAAGTCGGCCCGCACGGCGCCCTGGATGGCGCCGCCTGTGTCCTGCGCCATGACCAGGCGCCGCATGGGCTGCGCCGACACGGCCGCCGCAGGGGACCAGGGCTGCGGCTGCGTGCTGTCCAGCCACACCGGCGTGCCCAGGGGGACGCTGTCGCGGTCGACGGCAATCGAGCGGCCGGGCGTCAGGGGCACCCCCTGAGAGCCCACGGGACCGACCGCCGGATCGACCAGCGGCTCTTCCCGGAAGAAGACCACGCGCGGGTTGGCGCGCATCATCTCGGGCACCCGGCCGGGGTTCTGCTGGGCCCAGGCGCGGATGGCGGGCCAGGAGGCCTGCTCCAGCGTGAAGGCACCCTGGTCCACCAGCCAGCGCGCCACCGACTGGTAGGGCTGATCGTTGTGGCCGCCGAAGGCCAGGCGGATCGTGCGGGGCTGGCCATTGGGCAGGGGATCGTCGAGCAGTCGGATGCGGCCCGAACCCTGGACCTGGATCAGCAGCACCTCCAGCGGATCGGCCAGGTAGACCAGCTCGCGGCCCTGCAGGGCGCTCTGACCTTCGGAAGAGGTTTCCAGCTCGGTGCGGCTGAGGTGCGGCTTGCGCTGGCCCAGATCGGCCGGCGCCTTGTGCAGCGGATACCGGAAGCGGGCATCGGGCGTGCGTCGGCCCTCCAGCAGCGGCTCGAAATAGCCGGTCATCAGGCCACTGCCCAGACCGTCCAGCGTGGTCACGCGCCAGGGCTGGAGCTGGCTTTGCACCCACTGGCGCACAAAGCCGTCATCGACCTGCTGGCCCCAGTCCGCACCCAGCTTCTTCACATCGGCGCACACCGCGGCCCAGCCGGCGGCAGGCTTGATGCAGCTCTTCCACAAGGCGGGCCACCAGTCGCTGACGCGGTCGGCTTCCCAGCCCGGAAGATCGCTCCACTGCGCCGGCAGCCAGCGGGCCTTGGGACGCAGCAGGCCGCCGACGCCATCGGTGCGCGGCAGGGGGGTGCCGGCAGGCGGCACAGGCAGGCTTGAAGCCAGGGGCGGCACGCTGGCGCGCGCAGGCACATCCATGGTCGAGAGCGTGCCGCAGCCGCCCAGCACGGCGGCGCTGCCTACAATCGTCGCGGTCATCGCTGCGGCCCGCGCGCGGCGCGCTGCAAGGTGGTTCAACAGGCGGGGGCTGGGGTCGTGGCCGGGGCGGGGCAGGCCGGCGGCCTCTTCATCAGATGAAACGTACATCGGAAACGGAAAACAAGGCATGTGGCTGATTGTGCTGGAAGCGGCGGCGGCGCTGGCGGTGCTGGTGTTCGTGGTCTGGTGGACGATGTTCTCCGGCCGGCGCGGCGGCGAGCTGCCGCCCGAGGAGTCCCATGAGGCGCGGGCCCGCGCGCTTCAGCGCCCTGCCGACGATGCAGATCGCGGCGGCAGCAGGAAACTCAAGGGATGACGCGCGACGCGCCGCCAGATCGCGGCACGCAGCCGTGCGCGGTCCTTGAGCCGCACATTGCGTGAACGCACGGCCACGCGCAGCGCCAGGTAGAAGCTCACCGCCACATTGAGCAGGCCGGTGAGCGGCAGTGCAGCCACGCACCACCAGAAGCCCGGCTCGTCGAGCACGGCCGGGCCCAGCGTGCCGAGTGCGGCCATCACCTGCCCCGTGGACAGCGTCACGTGGCGCACATCCAGCGGCGCGCCGATGAAGCCGCCGATCACCGGCACCACGCCCAGCATGAAGCCCAGCGACACGTTGGCGGCCAGGCCGGAGATGTTGTCGCGCCACCAGTCGGCCCAGTGCTGGGCGCGTGCCTCGCCCACCCAGGCGCGGATGCGTGGGTTCCATTGCAGCGCACTGTGCAGGCGGTGCAGCACGAACCAGTTCTCCACCCAGCCGGCGATCATGCTGGAGGCAAACAGCAGCACCCCGGTGAAGGCCGCATACCAGAGCGTGGGGCCCAGCAGCGTGAGGTGCTTGAGCGCGTATTCGGCGGTGTGGTTGGAGATCAAAGGCTGGCCGAAGGTCAGCCAGGCCGCCACCTGCGCCAGCAGGACCAGTGGCGCGACCATCAGCAGGTTGCCCAGGATGCCGGCCATCTGCGATCGGATCAGGTGGGCCACTTCATCCACGAAGCTTTCAATGGCCGCATCGTCCTGCGTGTTGGCCAGCTTGGCCGCCATGGCCGGGGCCGTCATCGCGGGCTGCTTGGTGGCCACGGTGAAGTGCAGCCATTGCACCACCACGAAGCTCACCGCGTAATTGAAGCCGGCGGCCATGCCCGACCAGAAGGGCGACAGGCCCAGGGCCAGCATCACGAACTTCATGTAGGTGGTCACGGCCAGCACGGCACCGCCCCCTGCAGCACGGCGCAGCATGTCCAGGTACTCGCGGCCGGTGCGGGTGATGTAGTGCTCGCCGGTCTCGGCGCTGCGCTCGGCCACCTTGCGGGCCAGCAGCGAATAGTGCTGTGCAAACAGCGCGCGCACGCTGCGGCGGCGCTGGCCCGTCTGCGCCAGCTCGGCGATCAAGGCACGCATGGCCGGCGCCGGCTGCTCGGCCAGCACCACATCCAGCAGTTGTTCGATGCGGCGGCAGCGGCGGCACAGCTGATCGATCTGGAAGACCAGGTCCACCGACACGCCATGCTGCTCGAGATGGCCATGCAGACCGCGTGCGGCCTGCGCGCAATGGTCCAGCAGCACGCGCAGGTACTGGGCTTCGTGCAGCAAGGGCATCGGCAAGGGGTGGGGCGGCTCGGGCGATGCGGCGTGGGCTTCGGCCAGGTCGTGCAGGCGCTCGACCACGCGGGCGAGCTGGCGGAAGGATTCGCGGGCGGTGGGATCGGCCGCGCTGTGGTCGGTGGGCAGCACGTCGACATCGAAGTCGGCGTCCACCCGCATGCCCACGCGAGGACGAAAGGCTGGCGAGAAGCCGGCCGCCCGCACCTCGGATGCGAGGTAGAGCATGGCGTCGTAGATGCTTTCGCGCCAGCCCAGTGGCGAGACGCTGCCATGGCCGTTGGCACCTTGTTGCTGCTTGAAGGCCAGGGCCTCTTCGAGCAGGTCGGCCACGGCCAGCAGGGTCGGCTCGTCCAGGTTCTCAAGCCAGGCGGCGTCCTCGTCCTGATCGAACAGCAGATGAAAGAGCGCGCCCAGGTCACCCGTTTCCGGGGTGCCGGGCAGCACACGGCGCCGCAGGCGTTCGCCCAGCTCGTTGAGGAAGGACGTGCGCGGCGCAAAGCCGTAGTCCGACCACAGCGAGGCCACGTCCACATCGCGCCAGAAGGCGGCCAGCAGACGCACGACCCGCGCGCGTCTGTCGCCCTGCTCGGACAGCAGGCGCACCACGTATTGCGTGCCGCTGACCGGCTCGCCGCGACGGATCCAGTCGAGCACGCGGATCAGCCACAGGTGCCGTTGGGCCAGCGGCGCATCGGCATCGGCGCCATCGAGCAGCGCCTCGATCTCGAAGCCGTTGCCCGGGCGGGGCCACCAGGTCTGACGCGTCAGTGGCGACGCCAGTCGCGACAGCAAACTCATCAGTGCAGCGACTGCGTGCGTGCCAGCGTGAACGCGGGGATGGGCGCCTCGAACCACCGCGCATCCTCGGTCATGCAGAAGTAGGTGCCCTGCATGAGGCCATGCGGCGTGTCCAGCCGTGTCCAGCTGGTGTATTCGAAGCGCTCGCCGGGCTTGAGCATGGGCTGGTTGCCCACCACGCCCAGGCCGCGCACCTCTTCGACCTTGCCGGTGGCATCGGTGATCACCCAGTGCCGCCCGATGAGCTGGGCCGGCACCGTGCCCGAGTTGACGATGGTGACCGTGTAGGCGAACACGTACTCGTGACGAGCGGGATTGCTCTGGTCTTCGAGATAATGCGGCGCCACGGCGCAGGTGAATTCAGCTTGGCTCATGCGGGGCATTCTAGGCAATGGTGTGACAGCGCCGGCCGGCGATATCCCAGCAAGTCATGGGGATGTCATGCGAGGGATGCAGCATGCGTGCCCAGCGCGTTGCCGGGGCGCATCCGAATGATGATGCAGACGATGATGAAGGGAGCATGCCATATGGATCGGCGCGATTTTCTGTCCACGCTGGGGGCGATGGGCTCACTGGGCACCTTCGGTGCGGGGATGCTGCTGACGTGGCATGCACAGGCCACCGAGTGGTCGCCTCTGGCGCAACTGCCGCTGGACACCCGCAGCCTGCGCACCGATTCGGCGCGGGTGTTCGACCTGTCGGTCTCTTCTGCCGATCCGAGCGCCACCGGCGTGGTGCTGTGGACGCACATCCGCTCCGACGCCGTGCGCGCCGGCGAGCCGCTGTACCTGCAGGTGGCGCTGGATGAGCGCTTCGAGGCGCTGCAACTGCAGGTGCAGATCGCGCCTTCGCAGATCACGCCTGAACGTGATCACACGATCTCGGTGGACCTGGACGGGCAACTGCCGTCCTCACCGCATGGCGGCCGCTTTCACTACCGCTTCATCTACGACGGCACCGTCAGCCGCACTGGGCGTTGCCGCACGCTGCCGGCCAGCGGGGCATCAGTGTCGCGCCTCAAGCTCGGCCTGCTGACCTGCCAGGACTACACCAACGGCTACTACGGCGCCCTGGCCCACCTGTCGAAGGACGAATCCATCGACGTCGTGCTGCACCTGGGCGATTTCATCTATGAATCGGCCGGTGACCCGCGCTTTCAAAGCCTGCCCTTTGCCGATCGCAGCGTGGTGCTGCCCTCGGGCGGCACGGTGGCCCTGGGCCTGGCGGATTACCGCGCCATCTACCGCCGCTACCGCAGCGACCCCAACCTGCAGGCCGCGATGGAGCGCCACACCTTCATCTGCGTGCCCGATGACCACGAGACGGCCAACGATGCGTATTGGGACTACGCACGCGACACGCTCGGCGCACCGGACCATCCCTTCACCAAGGATCCGCAATACGGCAACAGCCCGGCCTTGCTCAGGCAGCTCAAGCTCGATTCCCAGCGGGCGTGGAGCGAATACGTGCCTGCGCGCGTGGCCTTCAACCGACTGGCCACGCACCCGCACGAGGCCCTCAAGGTCTATCGCCAGTTCCGCTTCGGCAGCTTCCTCGATCTGTTCATGATCGAGAACCGCAGCTACCGCAGCCCGCACCCCTGCGGTGAAGGCGATGTGCTGCAGCGTTATGTGCCCGTGGGATGCACGAAGTACAACGCGCCCGAGCAGACCCTGCTGGGCGCCGCGCAGCGCAACTGGTTGATCGAAGGGCTCACGCACAGCACGGCCACGTGGAAGCTGATGGGCAACCAGACCTTCTTCGGCCGCCTGGCGCTCAGCTTCCTCGGCGTGCCGCTGGTGCCGTTCAATGTGGATGCCTGGGATGGCTTCACGGCCGAGCGCCGCCTGCTCACCGGCGCGCTGCGCGAAGCCAAGGTGCGCAACTTCCTCGTCGTCACGGGTGATCTGCACACTTTCATGGCCAGCCACATCAAGCACAACTACGGCAACATCAACCCGCTGGACTTCGACAACTTCGTCGGTGCGGAGTTCATGACACCAGCCGTGACCTCGTCCAACCTGGGCGAGATGCTGGGCGCCAAGCTGACGTCAGAACAACGTACGGCGCTTGATGCAGGGCCTGGCGCCATCGGTGGTGCGCACCAACAACCCGCACGTGCAGTTCTTCAACAGCAACCAGCAGGGCTATTCCACGCTGGAGATGACGGACAGCCATGCCGAGTGGGTGGCCTATGCCGTCGACAAGGCCGATCCCGATACCGGCGTGGTGCCGCGGCAATGCGTGGCCCGGCAGCGCAAGTACATGGCCATGCCCTGGTTGATGGCGCAGGGCACCAGCGGCTACTGAGCCTCAGATGAAGTCGCCCAGGGTGCCGGTCAGGCGCTGCGTCTGCTGCTTCATCGAGCCGGCTGCGGCGGCCGCCTCTTCCACCAGGGCGGCGTTCTGCTGCGTCACGCCGTCGAGCTGCGTGATGGCCGTCTCCACATGCGCGATGCCGGAAGACTGCTCGCTGCTGGCATGGCTGATGGTGCTCACCAGATGCGAGGTCTGCTGAACGGCGGCCACCAGATCGGCCACTGCCTCGCCGGAGCTGCGGATGCGCTCGGTGCCCAGCTCGATGCGGCTGACAGATTCGCCGATGAGCGACTTGATGTCCTTGGCCGCCACGGCGGCGCGCTGCGCCAGCGTGCGCACTTCGCCCGCCACCACCGAGAAGCCGCGGCCCTGTTCGCCGGCGCGTGCGGCTTCCACCGCGGCATTGAGCGCCAGGATGTTGGTCTGAAAGGCGATGCCGTCGATGACGGCCGTGATCTCGGCGATGCGCTTGCTGGAGTCGTGCACCTGGTTCATCGCGTGGATGGCTTCTTCCATCACGCCCTGGCTGCGCTGCGCCGTCTCGCCGGCCTGGCGCGACAGGACATCGGCCTGTTGTGCGGTCTGCGCGCTCTGGCGCACGCCTTCGGCCAGTTGCGTCATCGAGGCGGAGATCTCTTCCAGGCTGCTGGCCTGCTGCTCGGTGCGGGTCGACAGATCCAGGTTGCCCGATGAGATCTCGCCAGCCGCGCCGTCGATGGCATCGCTGGTGGCGCGCACATCCTCGAAGGCATGGCGCAGCTTGGCCACGAAGCGGTTGAAGGCATCGGCGATGTCGGCCAGCTCATCCTTGCCGACCACCGGCAGCGACACCCGCAGGTTGCTCTGCCCGCCGGCCAGCGATTGCATGGTCTCGGCCAGCTTGCGCACCGGGCGCGTCAGGTAGGACACCACACCGACCAGGATCAGCACGGCCACCACGCAGCAGGCGACGGCCACGCCGGCCGTCCACCACATCACGGCGTGTGCGGAGGCCTTGGCCGCGCCCATGTCATAGGCGACGTAGAGACTCCAGGGCGCCGCATCCGGATCGGGCTGGATGGGCTTGAGCAGGTGGGCTGTCTGGCCATCGATGTAATGGAAGGGCTCACCCTTGCGGATGTGCGCCAGCGCCTCGGGCGTCAGCGTCTTGACCGCCTGGCCCACCTGGGCCGCATCCGGATGGCTGACGAACTTGCCGCCGCTGGACACCAGCATCAGCCGGGCGCCCGCGGGGGCCTCGATGCCGGCCATCGTCCGCTGCATGCCTTCGAGCAGCATGTCCAGCCCGACGATGCCGGCGAAGCGGCCCTTGGCCTGGATGGGCACCACCAGCGAGGTGATCAGGGTGTCCTTGCCGCTGATCTTGTAGAGGTAGGGCTCGACCAGCGTGGTCTTGCCTGTGCGGCGAGGGATGTCGTACCAGTCGTTGAGGCCGGGCTTCTCGTAGTCGACGAGGGGCTCGACGGCGATGTTGCCACTGGCGCGATTCCAGTACGAGACGAAGCGGCCGGTCTCGTCGTCCTGCGGGCCCTGCTTGACGTGCTCGGCGTCCTTGCCGTCGAAGGCGTTGGGCTCCCACAGCGAGTAGCTGGCCAGCCAGGGCGGGTGGGCCGTCAGCAACTGCTTGAGCGTGGTGTCGAGCTGGGGGCGGGGCGGCGGGTTGTCGGCATCGCGTGCGACCGCCAGGGTCTGACCCAAGGATTTGAGGGCGGAGAACGAACTGTGCAGTTCAGCCTGGACCTGCTGGGCTGCGAAATCGGCGGTGGCACGCACCTGGAGGTGGGCCGCTTCTTCGGCCTGACGGCTGCTCTGGATCCCCACGGCCACGCCGGTGATGGCCAGGCTGGCCACGGTGCACGCCGCAGCCGCCAGACAAATCTTGGTTCCGAAGGAAAGGTGCGCGAAAGCGGACATGACGGCATCCCATGCCAATGTGGTGATGTCGTTGTATCGACCGCTTAAATGGCCACTTGTGCCTGGCGCGTGTGCAGCTTGTCACATTGGGGCTGTACATCGCGGTGCATGTCCCCTAATCCAGGCGGCCCGCGTGGGATCGTCAGGCAGGCGTGTCGCTGCCTTTGCCGGCCGCATCGGCTTCGTGCAGCAGCAAGGTCACCAGTGCGGCAGCGCGTTGTTCGCGGGCGCGCAGGCCGTGCACCTGCTGCGCCGGCAGCACCACGATCTGGTGCGGCCCCAACTGCCGCACGCCGCCGGGATACACCAGCTCCACCACGCCCTCCAGGCAGTGCACCGTGCATTCATCGGCCACATGGTGCATGGGCAGATCCTGGTGGCTGTGCAGCACCAGGTGCAGCAGCTGGACACGCGAGGTCTTGATGAGGCTGGTGCTCATGGCCTCGGGCAGACGATCGCCCATGGGCGAGACGTCGATCACATCGAGCAGTTGGGCGTGTGGCAAGGCCATGGGAACTCCTTTTGCGTATCGGCTGTCCTGCAATTCTTGCCGCAAGAGCGATGCGACCGCAAACCATGATGAGCGCAGGGTCCCCGTCACCTTCCCGGCGCTTCCCATGACGCGTGCCTACCGGTGCCCGCCGCGGGGTAGACGCCCCCGGGCATGCCCGCATGGGAACGCCATGTGCTGGCGCACTGGGTTGTTTCCTTCACAACCTCATCCAGCACCCTGACCGTAAGGAGCCAGACCATGACCTCATCCCTGCACTTCAAAACCATGGCCGCCGCGCTGGTGGCGATGGCCGCTTTGGCCGCCTGCGATCGCAACCGCGATGACCTGCCGACGGCAGCCAACGATCCGGCCTCCGGCGCCATGGGCACCCCCAACACCGAGACGGCCGGCACGACGGTCTCGCCTTCGCCTGACAGCACCGTGCAGCAGAACCCCACCGGTGCGGGCGGCTTGTCGGGGCCCAACGGCACCACGGGCACCACGGGCACCTTGGGGGGCAATGGTGCGGTGAGCGGCTCGGGCAGCATGACCGGCGGCGGCATCGGCACCGATCCGTCTGCAACCGGCACTGGCAACACCGGCACAGGCACCAATGGATCGAGCGGCACGACCGGCGACATGGGCACAGGCACGGGCACAGGCACAAGTACCGGTTCGGGATCGAGGTGAACAGGCGCGTCGCTTGCCATCAGACGCGGTCAACGTTCATCCATCAAAGGGACACGCCATGGCCGCGTCACGCAAGACGAGCAAGCAAACCACCACCACCACATCCCACAGCAGCAAGGCCGCCGGCAGTGCCCGGCAGTCGATGTCCGGGCCATCGGTCAAGCCGGCCGGCAAGGCGCAGCGCAGCATGGTTGAGCGCGCCGCCACGGCCCTGGGCAGCGGCACGCGCAGCCACAACGAAGCGGTGCGCCACGCCGCGGTCACCAGCCGCTTGAGCGCCAAGCTCGATGCCACCGAGGCGCTGTCTGCCAGCCTGCCGGTCAACGACAACAAGCGCCTCGAATATGCCGCGGCAGACGGCACCGTGGCGGCCGCACCCGAGGGTTTGCATGCGGCGCCGGACAACCTGGACGCCACGGCCAGCACGGTCACCGAAAGCAACGCCAATGACAAGAACGGGGATCAGGCCACCGTCGGCACCAACCCGAACAACGGCCCGCTGACACCCCGTCGCGTCGATTCGGGCGGCCGCGCGCTGACCACCAGCCTGGGCGTGCCCATCGCCGACAACCAGCACTCGCTCAAGGCGGGTGTGCGCGGGCCGACGCTGCTCGAAGACTTCATCCTGCGCGACAAGATCACGCACTTCGATCACGAGCGCATTCCCGAGCGCGTGGTGCATGCGCGTGGTTCCGCCGCACATGGTTACTTCGAGTGCACCGAAGACATCACCGATCTCACCATGGCCGCACCGTTTGCTCAGGTCGGCAAGCGCACGCCCGTGTTCGTGCGTTTTTCCACCGTCGCCGGCGAGCGCGGCAGTGCCGACGCCGTGCGCGATGTGCGCGGCTTTGCCGTCAAGTTCTACACAGACGAAGGCAACTGGGACCTGGTCGGCAACAACATCCCTGTGTTCTTCATCCAGGATGCGATGAAGTTCCCGGACCTCGTGCATGCCGTCAAGCCGGAGCCGCATCACCAGATGCCGCAAGCCTCCAGCGCCCACGACACCTTCTGGGACTTCATCTCGCTGATGCCCGAGTCCATGCACACGGTGATGTGGCAGATGAGCGACCGCGCCGTGCCGCGCAGCTACCGCATGATGCAGGGCTTTGGCGTGCACACCTTCCGCCTCGTCAATGCACAGGGCGATGCGGTGATGGTCAAGTTCCACTGGACGCCCGTGCTGGGCACGCATTCGCTGGATTGGGACGAGGCGGTCAAGATCAATGGCGCCGACCCGGATTTCCACCGCCGCGACCTGTGGGAAGCCATCGAAGGCGGGGCCTTTCCCGAGTGGCTGCTGCAGATCCAGACCTTCACCGAAGAAGAGGCCGCACAGTGGAGCTTCGACGTGCTGGACGCCACCAAGATCGTCCCGGAAGAGCTGGTGCCGCTGCGCACCGTCGGCCGCATGGTGCTCGACCGCAACCCCGACAACTTCTTTGCCGAGACCGAGCAGGTGGCCTTTTGCACCCAGCACATCATCCCCGGCATCGACTTCACCAACGACCCGCTGCTCCAGGGCCGCAACTTCTCGTACCACGACACGCAGCTCACGCGGCTGGGTGGCCCCAACTTCAACCAGATCCCCATCAATGCGCCGGTGGCCGAGGTGCACAACAACCAGCGCGATGGCTTCCACCAGCATGCCGTGCACCGCGGCCGCGTGAACTACGAGCCCAACTCGCTGGCCGGCGGCTGCCCCTTCCAGGCGGGTGCGATGAAGGGCTTCACCTCGTTTGCCGAACGCCTGCTGGCGCAGCAGGCCATGGCCGAGCCGGCCAAGCTGCGCGCGCATCCACACAAGTTTGCCGAGCACTTCAACCAGGCGCGCCTGTTCTACCTGAGCCAGACGCCCGTCGAGCAGGCGCACATCGCCCGGGCCTTCCGTTTCGAGTTGACCCGCGTGCAGACGCAAGCGGTGCGCGAGCGCATGGTGGCCATGCTGCGCAACGTCGATGAAGCGCTGGCGCAGCAGGTGGCCGATGACCTGGGCATGCCCTTGCCACAAGCCCTGCCGCCCGCCTTGCCCGAGCCACCCGCGCCCGAGGTGACCGTGTCACCCGCCTTGTCGCTGATGGCACGGCCGGGCGACGGGCGCATCCTGGGCCGCCGCATTGCACTGTTCGTGGCCGATGGCATCGCCGCCGAAGGCCTGCAGCGCCTGTATGGCGAACTGCTCGAAGCCGGCGCCGTGCCGCGCTACATCGGCGAACGCCTGGGCCAGGTGCGCACGGCCGAAGGCAGCATGCTGCCGGTGGAGGTCACCATCGAGGCGGCGCCCAGCGTGCTGTTCGATGCCGCGGTGCTGCCGCCCGGCATCGGCGATGCGCTGATGGCCGACGGCCTGGCCGTGGAGTTCGTGCAGCAGCAGTACCGGCACTGCAAGCCGATGATGGTGGCCACGTCGGCCCTGCCCCTCTTGCGCAAGGCGGGCATCGATGTGTCGGGCGATCCCCATGTGGATGCCGATCCGGGCCTGCTCTTCGTCGACGACGACGGCTCCGACGACGCGCTGCACCGCTTCATTGCCTGTGTCGCGCGCCATCGTGTGTGGGAGCGGCAGCAGGAGCCGCCGCGCGTCTGATCCCCCGGCCGATCAGGTCTCGTCCAGGCCCGCTGCTTCGTTGAGTGCACGGGCCTGGGCACCGCCTTCGCGCTGCTTGGTCACCTGCTTGCCCACGGCCGTGTCCAGCGAGCGCTGCAGTTTGGTGGCCGCACTGCGCGCGGCCTGCTCCACGTTCACGGCATGGGCCGTCACGGCCACGGCATGGCGGCCAGCCAGGCGCGCCTCGATCGTGCAGCGGATGTCGTCCTTGCCGTTCTTGTCGGTGCCGTTTTCATCGTCGAGGTGCACGTCGACATGGGTCACGTGGTCCGCAAAGCGTGCGATGTCGTGCTCGACCATCTGCGCCACTTCGGCCTTGAGCGATTGCTGATGGGTGATGTGATGGCTCGTGTGAACTTCGATGTACATGGAGGGTCTCCTGGGTCTGTCTCATGTGGGCAGCAAGTGCCATACCCCGCGATCCCGGGGGGCATGGCGCGTCCGCCTCGACCGATCCGCATTCAATGATCGGTGTTTACCCGTGAGAGGCGGGCTCACCCTCTGCATGCTATCTCTCGCTTGCGCTAGCTTCGCCGCATCCGGCCGCTTCGGTGGCCCTTTCTTCATCCAGATCAAGAGACTTGTCCATGAACCATCTACCGACGCGTGCGGCAGGCCGCCGAGGGCCTGCGTTGTGGCTGGCTGCGGCCGCCCTGGCCTGCATCACCACCCAGGCGCAAGCCGTCGACCTCCCCCCCGGTGTGTCCTGCAAGGTCACCGCCTTGCCCGCCAAGACCGCCGCACAAAAGGCGTTTGAATCCCTGCTGTACGGCAAGTGGGAAAGCTTCGACGAGCTGGATGTGCAGCTCGACGGCCTGCCCCTGCCCGAATCCAGCAGCCGCTACCGCGTGCTCTCCAAGCGCCCCGGCCAGCAGCCCGCCACCGACCGCCCACTGGTCCTGCTGCTGCACGGCTTTCCCGAGTTCTCATGGGCATGGGAAACCTGGCTCAAGGATTTCGGCACCCAACGCGACACCATCGCCATCGACCTCAAAGGCTATGGCTATTCGTCCAAGCCCGTGCCGCTGGAAGCGTATGCGCTCAACCGCCTGACGCAGGAGATCGACGACCTGGTCGAGTGCCTGGGCTACAAGCAGGTCGTGCCGGTGGGCCATGACTGGGGCGCCGGCATCGCGTGGGCGTATGCGATCAACCATCCCCAGCGCACCAAGGGCCTGGTGATCTTGTCGACGCCGCACCCCTATACCTTCAACCGTGAGCTCTCCAACCCCGATTCGGAGCAGCGGCAAAAGAGCCACTACATCGAGACCATCCGCGAGCCCGGTTCGGCGGCCGTGGGCAAGTTCCTGGCCGAGGCCGGCAAGACCGGTGGCCTGCCCCCTGGCTTCTATGCGGGCCTGCGCACCAACAAGCTGTTCTCGGCCAACATGAGCACCACCGCCAAATGGGAGCGCATGTTCAGCCTGTACCGTTCGATGGACTTCCCGCCCAAGCCGGAAGACTTCCCTGCCGTGCCCAGCGCCGAGCAACGCGCCGCCTGGACGGTCAAGGCCCCGACCCTGGTCTTGTGGGGCAAGGCCGATCCCTACTTCTCGCCCAAGTCGTGGGAAGGGGTCGAGGCTTTCGTGCCCAACCTGGACTTCCGCGCCATCGAGGGGGCCGGCCACTGGATCAACCACGAGCGGCCCGAGGTGCCTGGCCAGGTGATGGGTTTCATCAACAAGGTGGCGCCCTGATGGACCGATCGCTCAGGCCGCGCCGGGCGTGGCTTCGGGCGGTGTGATCTCGGGGCCCGGCACGCCGGGCTGGATCTCCGGGCCGATGGGTGTGGGATCGATCTCGGGTTGGATCGGGCTGGGTGCAATCTCGGGCCCGCCTGGCGGCTGGATGTCCGGCCCGATGGGCTGGGGCACCACGTCAGGCTGAGGCGGTTGCGGGGCGGGCGAAGGCTCCACGCCCGGCGATGGATGACCCGGGCCGGGTTGAGGGGCCGGTTCGGTCGAAGGCGGGCTGGCGGGTGCGGTGGCCATGGGGGAGTCCCTGGTGGTGAAGACATCGCTGATGTCGGCAAGCCCTGTACCCGCACGGACCCCGACAGCAGGACAGACAGAAAGGACGCGTGTGAAGGCGATGTTGCAGCAAGGCTGGCGCAAATCTTGGATGGCGGCGTGTGTGGGCGCCACGGTGATGTTCGTGACCGTGCCCATCGTGCACGCGGCGGTGTCCCCCGAGCGCGCTGAACAGATCATGCAAAAGAGCGGGCTGTGGGACCAGCTCGGCAGCGTGCTGCCGCAGGCACGGGTGGGCATGTCGGCGGCCTTTTCTCTGGGCGAGAGCGAGCCTTCTCTGGAAGAGGCCGACCTCATTGACACGGCCCTGGAAGCTGCCTATGGCACCGATCGCCTGCGCAGGCTGGGCCTGGCGCAGGTGGCGCGCTCGCTCGATGAAGCGCAGGTGCAGGCCATGCAGCGCTGGTTCGATTCACCGCTGGCACGCAAGCTGGCCGATGTGGAAAAAGCCGCATCGAGCCGGCAGACCGATCTGCGCGAAGTGATGAAGCAGGGCTCGGACGTGTTCGACCAGTTGCCGCCCGCCCGCCAGGCCCTGCTGAGGCAGATGCTCAAGGAAACGCGTTCGGACGAAGCCATGGTGGAGGTGGCCATCCATACGCTGGTGGGCACCTACCGCGGTGTGGCCGCGGCCCGGCCGGAGGCGGTGCACCTGGGCATCGACGAAGTCAAGGCCACGCTGAACAAGGAGCGCCAGGCCATGCTGGCCTCGTATGCCAAGCTGATCCTGGCCAGCTTTGCACAAGCCTATGCGCCGCTGAGCGATGCCGAACTCAGGCAGTACGTGGCCTTCCTCGGCTCGCCCGTGGGCCGCCGGCACACCGACCTGGCGCTGCGCTCGCTGCGCCTGGCGCTGGACGATGGCGAGGCCTGGTTCGTGCGCCTGGCGCCGCAGATGCTCAAGACCGGCATGGCCTCCGTTGCAGCGTCTGCACCTGCTGCGGCGCCACGCTGATCACGCCTTCACCAAGCGCAGCAGCGTGATCTCCGACGGCGCACCGAAGCGCTTGGGCGGCCCCCAGTAGCCCGTGCCGCGGCTGATGTAGATCCACATGTCCTGCAGGCGGTGCAGCCCTGCCACATAAGGCTGTTGCAAAGGCACCGCCAGGCGCCAGGGCCAGAACTGCCCGCCATGCGTGTGGCCCGAGATCTGCAGGTCGAACCCCGCCTTGACGGCTTCGGCCGCCGACCTGGGCTGGTGTGCCAGCAGCACCTTGACCGTCTCTTGAGGTGCCTGCGCGGCGGCACGGTGCGGATCGCTGCGGTGCGCCGGATCGAAGTGATGTGCCGTGTAGTCGGTGACGCCGGCCACCACCAGCGTGGCCTCGTCGGCATGCTGCAGCACCACGTGCTCATTGAGCAGCACGCGCAGGCCCAGGCGCTGCAGCTCGGCAATCCAGCTGTGCCCGCCGGAGTAGTAATCGTGGTTGCCCATCACGAAGTAAGTGCCGTGGCGGGACTTCAGATCAGCCAGTGGCGCCACATGCGGCGCCAGCCGGCGCACGCTGCCGTCCACCAAGTCGCCGGTGACCGCCACCATGTCCGCCTCCAGTGCATTGACCGCATCGACGATGGCTTGCAGGTAGGGCGCCTTGATGGTGGGGCCCACATGGATGTCGGTGATCTGCGCGATGGTGAAGCCATGCAGGCCCTCGGGCAGGCCTGCAATGGGGACATCGATTCTCACGATGCCGGCGGTGCGCCGTGCATTGACCCATCCGATGGCCGTCATCGCCGTGCCCATGAGCGCCACGGCCAGCGCCGTCCACGTCTCGATCTGCGGGCTGTGATGGCCAAGCAAGGCCATCACGCCCAGGCCGATGTCACGCAGCAGCGTGAGCACCAGCATCGACGAGAACCAGCCCATGAACACATAGCCCAGGCCCGCGACGCGATCCGACCAGACGGGATGGCGGATGCGCCAGGCCCACATCGCGGCCGGCCCCGAAGTGGCCGACAGCAGCAGCAAGGCCCCCAGCAGCCAGGGCACCACGGGCCACACCGACAGCGGCGGCAGCAGCCGGGCGGCCAGGTAGCCATTGAGCAGGACGGAGATCAGGATGAGGATCACGGCGGGTAGATGGCGGCAGATGCGCGGGCTTCAAGTGTGGCGTGCAAGTGTGGCGTGCAAGTGTGGCTTGCAGTGTGCCGCCACAATGGAGGCCATCCTGACCCGAATGCCGTGCCATCCATGAACGCTTCCTCCCGATGCCGTGTGGTCTTCCTGGACGCTGGCACCCTGCCTTGCGGTCTGCCTTTTGCGCAGGCCGGCCTGCCGCCCGAGGCCTTGGCCCGTCTGGACTACGTTGCCCATGCGCACACCCGGCCGGACGACGTGGCGGCGCGCATTGCGCAGGCGGATGTCGTCGTGGTCAACAAGGTGCGGCTGGATGCCGCGTTGATGGCGGCGGCACCGCGTTTGCGGCGCATCTGCATTGCCGCAGCCGGCATGGACAACGTCGATGTGTCGGCCGCGGGGCAACGCGGCATCGAGGTGTTCAACGTGCCCGACTACGGCAGCGATTCGGTGGCCGAACATGTCATCGCCACGCTGTTGGCTTTGCGACGGCATCTCGCCATCTATGGGGCCGCCAGCCATGACGGCCGCTGGTCAGCTTCAGATCACTTCTGCTGGCACGGCCCGCGCATCCTGCCGCTCAGTGGCTCGACCCTGGGCATCGTGGGGCGTGGCCGCATCGGCCAGGCCACGGCCCGGATGGCCCGTGCGCTGGGTGTGCGCGTGCTGTTTGCGCAGCGGCCGGGGCGGGTCTCATTGGACGACGAGCGGCCACTCGATGCACTGCTGGCCACCTGCGATGCCATCAGCCTGCACCTGCCCCTGACCCCTGACACGCGCGGCCTCATCGATGCGCGGCGGCTGGCCAGCATGCCGGCCCATGCCGTGCTGATCAACACCGGGCGGGGTGCCCTGGTCGATGCGCCAGCCCTGGCCGATGCACTGCGATCGGGCCGCCTGGCCGGCGCGGCCATCGATGTGCTGGAGGTGGAGCCGCCGCCGCGGGACCATCCCCTGCTCGCCCCCGACATCCCCAACCTGCTGCTGACCCCGCATGTGGCCTGGGCCAGCGAGCCGGCACAGCAACGGCTGGCTGCCCGGCTCGTCGAACGCATCGTCGAGGTGCTCGCATGAACGACGCCCAGGCGCGTGCCTTTCTGCGCCACCTGTATGACGTGGCCGTGGCCCGCGCCCACCCTGCCCAGGTGCTGCCCGCGCATCTGCCTTCGCCGCCCGCACCGGGCCGGGGCCGCACCGTGGTGATCGGTGCCGGCAAGGCCAGCGGGGCCATGGCGCGCGCCCTGGATGCGGCATGGCCTGCGGACCATCCCCTGAGCGGCGTGGTGATCACCCGCCATGGCCACACACCGCCGCTTTCAGGCGGCGATCCGTCGCGACCGCCGCGCCTGCGCATCCTCGAAGCCGGCCACCCGGTGCCCGATGAAGCCGGCCTGCAAGCCACGCAGGCGATGCTGGCCTGCCTGCAAGGCCTCACGCCCGATGACCTCGTCATCGCCTTGATGTCGGGTGGGGGCTCCGCCTTGCTGACCGCGCCCTGCGAAGGCGGCACCTTGCAGGACGAGCAGGCCTTGTCCCGGCAACTGTTGCGCAGCGGCGCACCCATCGGTGAGATGAACACGGTGCGGCGCCATCTCTCGGCCATCAAGGGCGGCAGGTTGGCGCTGGCCTGTGCACCGGCGCGGCTTGTCACGCTGGCCATCTCCGATGTGCCTGGCGATCAACTGGCCGACATCGCCAGCGGCCCCACCGTGGCCGATTCCACCACCTGCGCCGATGCCCTGCAGGTGGTGCAGCGCCATGGCCTGAGCCTGCCGCCCGCATGGCAGCAGGGCCTGGCCTGCGGGCGGCTCGAAACCATCAAGCCAGGTGATCCCCGGCTGGCCGGGCACGAGGCCAGGCTGATCGCCACGCCCCATGACATGCTCGAAGCGGCCGCACAGGCTGGCCGTGCAGCCGGCTGGCGCGTGCACATCCTCAGCGATCGGCTTGAAGGTGAATCCCGCGAGATGGGCCGCCTGCATGCCGCGCTGGCGGCCTACAGCCAGGCGCATGCCCAGCCCTTCCAGCCGCCGTGTGTGATCCTGTCTGGCGGCGAGACGACGGTGACCTTGAGCGGCCCCTCGACCGGTGGCAGCGGGGGCCGCAGTTCCGAGTTGCTGCTGGCCGCTGCCTTGGCGCTGCACGGCCACCGCGGCGTGTGGATGCTGGCGGCCGACACCGATGGCATCGACGGCGTGGGCGAGGCCGCAGGCGCCTGCATCGGCCCGGATACGCTGAGCCGCGCAGCGCAGTTGGGCCTGGATGCTGCCCGAATGTTGCATGCCCACGATTCGGGCGACTTCTTTGCCCGCCTGGGCGATGCGCTCGTCACCGGCCCCACCTTCACCAACGTCAATGATTTCCGCGCGGTCTTGTTGACCTGAGCCTCACGGGCACATGCCTTGCCGAACTGATGGACCTCTCTCATCTTTGACAGGAGACCATCATGGCCATTCGACAAGACACCTCCGCTGCCACCGGCAAGACCACCCCGCGCGATCCCCTCACCGATGCGCCTGACTTCCACCCTGTCGGGACCGGCGTGGGCGCGGCGGCGGGCGGCATGGCAGCCGGTGCCGCGGTGGGCACCGTGGCCGGCCCGGTCGGCACCGTGATCGGCGCTGCCGCTGGCGCCGTGGCAGGCGGCCTGGCCGGCAAGGCCCTGGCCCGCAACATCGACATCGACGAAGAAGACGCCTACTGGCGCGAATACTTCACCCGCGAGCCGTATGTGGGCGACAGCCCCACCTACGAAGACTACGGCCCGGCCTACCGCTACGGCGCCACCACCTACAACAGCTACGCGGGCCGCAAGTGGGAAGACGTGGAAGACGACCTGGGCCGCGGCTGGGACGAATCCCGAGAGCGCTCCACGCTGGACTGGGGCCGCGCCAAGCACGCCACGCGCGCATCCTGGCAACGCATCCAGAACACCTTCGAGCGCGCCATGCCGGGCGACTCGGACCGTGACGGCCTGTGAGGCGGCCTCACTTCAACGGAATCGGCGTGGCCCGGTCCACCGGCACCACGCTGACGCTGTTCTTCGGCGAGCCTTCGATCAGCTTGTCGGAGTAGCTTCAGGTACACCAGCACATTGCGCGCCGGATCGATCATGCGCACCACGCGCAGCCGCTTGAACAGGATGGAGCGCCGTTCGCTGAACACCTCCTCCTGCTTCGGCAGCTTGCCGCTGGTGAACACCAGAGGGCCGACCTGGCGACAGGCGATGGACGCATCCGAGGTGTCCTGCGCGAGGCCCACGGCACCCTTGATGCCGCCGGTCCTGGCGCGCGAGACATAACAGGTCACACCCTGCACCTTCGGATCGTCGTAGGCATCGACCACGATCTTGTGGTCGGGGCCGATCAGCTTGAAGGCGGTGTCGACACTGCCGATCTCGTCGCTGGCCTGGACGCAGCCGGCGGCCATCAGCAGGGCAAGGGCTCCGAAGTGTTGCTTGGTGATCTTCATGGCGACACTCTATGCGCAAGGCGCGGCGCCGGGGACATCACCCCTGCATCTCCCCCGTCAATCGTCGGCGGATGCGGCTGAGCGACACCGGCGTGATCCCCAGGTAGCGGGCCAGATCTTTTTGCGGCACCCGCGCAGCCAGCGAAGGGTCCTTGGCCACGATGGCCTCGTAGCGCGCCTGCGGCGACAAGGTCAGCAAATCGTGCTCACGCCATTCCTTGCGCGTCGCGTAGTCCTTCCAGCCATGGAGCAGGGCGATGCGCCACAGCGGGTCGTGCTGCGCGGTGCGCTCGATCCAGGCGTAATCCAGCCGTTCCAGTTCGCTGTCTTCCAGGGCTTCGCACGCATAGCTGCATCGGCCCCCCGCCACCAAAGCCGTCACGCTGCCGAAGAAGGCGCCTTCGGCCATGAAGTCCTGCACCCACTCGTTGCCATCGGGCTGCCGGTACACCGTCTTCACGCAACCCTGGCGGATCACATACAGATAGGGATGCACCTGGCCCATCTCGAACAGCGTGCCGCCCTGGGGCACCTGCACGATGCGCACGTGATCGTGCGTGTCGGCCGGCATCCTCACCTCGGCGCCGGCCAGATGGCGCAGCACGGCCACGCAAGCCAGCGCCCGCGCATCGGCCGCCGGCTTATCCATTGTTAATGACATCTCCCTGCCTCGTTCACATCATGTCTCCCTGTCATTCGTGCACTTCGCACACGAACTCACACACATCAAGGAGACAGACATGAGTATGCCGATGGAGATAGGCCTGGGGCTGTGGCAACACCACGCTGGCACCTGGATGATGGTGTCCTCCGCCGTGGGGTTGTTGCTCTTCGGCTTGCCGATGTTGCTCGTGCCGCTGCACTGGGCACGTCGCATGGGATGGGGCGTGGCCTCACAAGACCACTTGGCCATCTACTTCGGCCGCACGCTGGGGATGATGGCCTGCGTGCTGATGACATTGGGCATCGTCTCGGCCAGCCATCCTGCCATGCAGCCGATGATGGCCAACGCCGCCTTTGCGATTTACCTGGCCAACACCGGCGTGCATGCCTGGGGCGCGGTGCGCCGCATCCAGCCCTTGTCCGAGACGCTGGAGATCCCGTTCTGGCTGGCGCTGAGCGTGCTGCAACTGCTGTTCTATCCGGATGTGCACTGGCGCTGGGCATGAGGCGGCGTGCGCCCCGCCGTGTGGAACTGGGCACGAAAACCGGCGGGCCGAGCCGGTCCCCGGCGGTCCGGGGCGGGACGTTCAATAGAATCCGTGTCTGGCGGCCCTGGCGGGTTGCCTCCACCGGCTGTTTTCTCCTCCGCCCCCTCCTTCGCCCTTCGCCAAAGGTTCCCCATGTCGCGCACCTACCGCATCGCCCCCAGCATCCTGTCTGCCGATTTCGCCCGCCTGGGTGAAGAGGTCCGCCACGTCATCGATGCGGGTGCCGACTGGATCCACTTCGATGTGATGGACAACCACTATGTGCCGAACCTCACCTTCGGCCCGATGGTGTGCCAGGCCCTGCGCAAGCACGCGGTCAAGGCCGACGGCACGAAGGTGCCCATCGACGTGCACCTGATGATCCAGCCGGTGGATGCGCTGGCTCAGGCCTTCGCCAAGGCCGGTGCCGACATCATCACCTTCCACCCGGACGCCAGCCCCCACACCGACCGCACCCTGCAGCTCATCAAGTCCGAAGGCTGTCAGGCCGGCCTGGTGTTCAACCCTGCCATGCCCATCGATGTGCTGGAGTGGGTGATCGACAAGGTCGATGTGGTGCTGCTGATGAGCGTGAACCCCGGGTTCGGGGGCCAGAGCTTCATCGACAGCGCACTGCGCAAGGCCGAGAAGGTGCGCAAGATCATCGATGCCTCCGGCCGCGACATCCGCCTGGAGATCGACGGCGGCATCAAGCCCGACAACATCCGCCGCGTGGCCGATGCGGGCGTGGACACCTTCGTGGCGGGCAGCGCCATCTTCGGGCAGAAGAGCTACAAGGCGGTGATCGATGCGATGAGGGAGGAGTTGGGGCGTTGAGACGGTTGGGCGCATGAGCCAGACCGAGCGCCTCTACAAGATTGACCAGATGCTGAACGACCGGGGTGTCGTTTCATTCCAGCATCTGCAAGACGCCCTGGGCGTGTCCCGCGCCACCTTGAAGCGCGACCTGGAGTACATGCGCAGCCGCCTCAACGCACCCATTGAGTGGTGTCGAGAGGCTAACGGTTATCGGTTCACCAAGCCTGCGGGGCAAAGCAAAACAGGCCCCGCCTATGCTTTGCCGGGCCTGTGGTTCAACGAGCGCGAGATTCACGCTCTGCTGACCATGCAGCATCTGCTGTCCAGCTTGAATGCGGACGGCCTGTTGGGCCATCACATCGCGCCGCTGATGTCGCGACTGAACGCGATGCTGGGGGCGACCAAGAACGATGCGGATGACATCCGGCAACGCGTGTTCATCAGCAGCGTAGGCCGGCGGCCATTGCCCTTGGCGCACTTTCAACAGATCGGGCACGCGGTGATCGCCGGTCAGCGGCTGCGCATCACCTATTCGGCCCGCACTTCCGGGCAGACGACGGAACGCGTTGTGTCACCGCTGCGGCTGGTCCATTACCGGGAGAACTGGTATTTGGACGCCTGGTGCCATCTCAGGGAAGAGGTGCGGAACTTCTCGGTGGACATGATTCGCGGTGCCCAATTGATCGAGGAAAAGGCGAAACGCATCAGCCTCAAGCGCGTTGCGAATGCCATGGGCCCAGCCTATGGCATCTTTGCGCAAGGTGATGTCAAACTGGCGCAGTTGCGCTTCAGTCCCTACCGGTCTCGATGGGTGGCACATGAGCAGTGGCATCCACGCCAAAAGGGCCAGTTTGACGACGAGGGGCGCTACTTGCTGACGGTACCGTATGCCGATCATCGGGAACTGTTGATGGACATCCTGAAGTATGGGGCGGATTGCGAGGTTCTCGCGCCTTCTGACTTGAGAAGTCGGGTCCGAGAGGAAGCCAAAGCTTTGTTTGCGTTTTACAGCGCACCAGCTTGACAGGCTCATCCTGTGAGCCCCTCGCGCAGCACAATGGCTCACATGACAAGCTTTCTCACCTATTGGGGCAAAGCCAAACCCGGCGAGGCAGGAGCGCCCGATGCGGCTCAATGGCACCTTCTGCCTTATCACTGCCTTGATGTCGCCGCTTCGGGATGGGTTTACTTGCAGAAGGCGGGACATGTCCGCGCGTTGCTGCAAGAGCGTCTTGGCATGTCAGAGCGGGACTTGCTGGCCTGGATGGCTTTTTGGCTTGCGTTGCACGACCTGGGTAAGTTTGCGACCACGTTTCAGGGCCAGCGAAACGACATCCTTGAACAACTGCAGGCTCGCCGTAGCCGTCATGAGTACACGGTTCGCCATGACAGCCTGGGCATGCTGTTCTGGGCCGAAGTGCTGGAAGACGAAGCCAGCGAAGAAGGTTGGTTTGGCCCTCAAACCGGCACCCTGATGGAAGGTGCGAGGTATTGGGCCAGGGCTGTGACCGGGCACCACGGTCAGCCCCCCAAGGAAAACCTGAGCGGCCTTAAGCCGCATTTTGAGCTTCCTGCAGACCACCGTGCGGCCATGCAGTTCGTGAATGCGATGCGTCAGAAATTCCTCGCGGATATCGATTTTGCGCAACCCTGCTTTCAGAATCCCGCTCGATTTCTTCATGACAGCCAAATGCTGTCCTGGTGGGTGGCTGGTGTGAGCGTACTGGCCGATTGGCTCGGGTCGAACCAAGATCACTTCCGATATGTGGATCAGCCTGGCGATCTGGACAACTATTGGCAGGGCGCCTTGCAAACCGCAGAACGAGCGCTGGATGAGGTGGGGGTCCTGCCTGTTGCGTCCCGGCCAGCGATGCGATTCGAGGAACTGTTTCCCCGCATTGCCACGCCGTCTCCCTTGCAGTCCTGGGCGAGCGACGTTGCCATCGCGCAAGGGCCGCAGATCCATCTTCTGGAAGACGTGACTGGTGCAGGCAAGACCGAGGCGGCAATGATGCTGACCCATCGTCTGATGAGTTCAGGTGTGGCTGACGGCTTCTATATCGGTCTGCCGACGATGGCCACGGCCAATGCGATGTATGGCCGCTTGAGCCATTTCTATGCTCAGCTGTTTGATGGCATGGCCAGCCTCACATTGGCCAATGGCCAACGCGATCTGGTTGAAGCCTTTGCCGCCTCAGTGTTGGCGCCGGGGCAGCCAGAACATGATGTCGCGCAAGCCGACGAAACGGCCAGCGCGCGTTGCACGGCATGGCTGGCTGACCACAACAAGCGGGCCTTGCTCGCCCCGGCCGGCGTAGGCACCATTGATCAAGCATTGATGGCTGCGTTGCAGGGCAAGCATCAATCCCTGCGCCTGCTGGGCCTGTTTCGGAAGGTGCTTGTCGTCGATGAAGTGCATGCCTGTGATGCTTACATGCAAGGCGTGCTCGAGCGCGTGCTGCGTTGTCATGCTTATGTGGGTGGTAGCGCCATCCTCTTGTCGGCCACCTTGCCTCACAAGATGAAGCAGGCCTTGCTGGATGCCTTCGCCTCTGGGGCTTCATCCGGGACTGCGCCACAGGTGTCAGAGCAGGGCTACCCTTTGGTGACCAGTTGGACCGCCGTTGAGCCCGGCCGATTGACGGAAACCGTGATGGCCACTCGCCCGGATGTATCTCGGACGGTGGCCTTGCGCTATGTTTCCGACATCGACGAAGTGGAAGCAGGTATCCGAGTCGCACTGGCTGAAGGCCGTTGCGTCTGCTGGATGCGCAACACTGTTGCTGAAGCGCTGGATGTCCATGCGCGGTTCGCCGCCGAGATGGCTGAGGACAAGCTGATGCTGTTCCATGCCCGGTTCAGCCTTCGCGATCGGCTTGACATGGAAGGGCGTGTCCTATACCACTTCGGCGCCAGCAGCAAGCCGGAAGATCGACGAGGGCGTCTGGTGATCGCCACCCAGGTGGCAGAACAGTCGCTGGATGCAGATTGGGACTTGGTCATCAGCGATCTCGCACCGATTGACCGACTGATCCAGCGTGCCGGTCGTCTGCAACGCCACCCCCGGGATGCCCATGGCGAACGACTTGACAATCACACTCAACCAGATGGCCGGGGGAAGCCTTGCATGTGGGTGCATGGCCCGTCATGGCAGGCATCGCCCACGGCGACGTGGTTCAAGGATGCGTTCCCGAAGTCGTCGAAGGTCTACCGGCATCACGGCCAGCTGTGGCTGACGGCGCGCCTTGTTCAAGAGGGCCAGATGCGGATGCCCCACGACGCGCGGCACCTCATTGAAGGCGTGTTTGGCGAAGACGTTGTCATGCCGACATCTCTACAGGCGCTCGCTGTTAGGGTCGAGGGCGAGGAAATGGGCGAGGCATCACAGGCTCAATGCAACACGATCAAGCTCGATTGCGGTTACGCCAGAGCTTCCGTGGATTGGTGGGAAGACGCTCGCACACCATCTCGTTTAGGCGAGCCGAGCATGTCTGTCCTGCTGGCGCGCTGGCGTGATGGGCGCTTGCTGCCCTGGGTTGAACATGACCACTCCAGGCATGCTTGGGCCTACAGCACGGTACGTGTCCCCCAACGCCTGATTTCGGCATCCGCCGACCCCGAGGAAGCTTCTGAAAACGAGGAGTGGCAGCGTGTTGTCGCCAGTCTGCCGGATCAGGGTAAGTGGTCAGTGTTGCTGCCCCTGCGACAAACTGAACAGGGCTGGCAAGGTGAAGCACTTGCAACGCAAGGAGTTCGACAAGTCCGTCGGGCGTGGGTGTACGACCCTCTTTATGGCCTGAAGCCCTTCACGTCATGAGTCCACCGTGCCCTACCGAGGCCCGGTGGCGGTCCGCCGGCTCATGGCGTCCGGAGCTCCTTGAGCAACTCGGGGTGCCGGTCCAGCATCTTCAAGAGATGCAGCAAGGCCAGTGGCGGTTTGGTCTTGCCGTTCTCATATCGGGAGAACGCGTTGACGCCACCGCCAAACAACTCGGCCGCTTGCCGTTGATCAAGGTGCAGCTTCTTGCGCACGCGGGCGATGTCTGTGGGGTCGAAATGGCGCGCATTGACTTCCCGCTGAAAGGCCCCGACCAAGTCACTGAAGCGGTCGCCCTGGATGACGTCCAGTACGACTTCATCGCACGCGGGGCAGAAGTCTCCCGTGACCTGCGGGATGACCGTTCGTTCGCCTTTGTAGACGTAAGGCAGATCGCGGGTGTCGTGCACGAGGTCAGCGGCGCCGCAGCAAGGGCATTTCATGCTCACAACTCCTTGAAAGAGACGATCAACACATCGTCGACCACGGTCAGCTTCAGGTACACGCCGGCCCCGCTGGCGGTTCGAGCTCGGTACACGTCCTGCCAAATTCGGTGATCTGCATGAGTCGTCATGCTTTTATAGAAATTGGCCGAGGTCAGCGACATCACCACCTCACACATGCCAGCCATGTCATGGATGCCCAACTCCAGCGCGCCCAGACGGGCTGTGGCGGTGGTGCGGACCTTACCTGCGCTGACCAGCGATTTGACGACATGCAGCTTGCAATGCGGCGTACGTTTTTCCACATCGACCCTCCCATTTTAACCAACTTGGTTATTTTTTCAAGAACAGACGCCGAAGGTGATCTTTGCCCAACGGCCTGCTGTCATCCCCAAAAGATTGGGGAACGGCGTATTCCGGGTACTGAATACGGTTCATCTCCAAAGATTGGAGAGCGCTCAATTGTTGACGAGAAATGTGTTACAGGTACAGAATACTTATAAATTAAACGCATCAAGGTGCAACAACACATAACAACAGGAGGAAGCAGTGTCGCTGCTGACTGAATCATGGATGCCCGTGCGCACCCGCTCGGGCGAACGGCGATGGATTTCGCCGGATCTGCTGTCTGACCCGGACGTGGTGGCCTTCGATGCCGATCGGGCCGATTTCAATGGTGCATTGGCCCAATTTGCCATCGGTCTGTTGGCCACTTACGTGCCCATGCAAAACAGCCTGGATTGGCAAGCCTTGTTCAAGGCGCCGCCTGACCGCGCTGTGCTCCGGCGTTGGCTGCAGCCTGGCATCGAGACCTTTGTATACGAGGGAGACGGTGCGCGCTTCATGCAGGACAAGACGCTCGCAGAAGCCGCTGATTCAGACATTGCAGCTTTGTTGATCGATTCGCCAGGCGAAAACGCCATCAAGAACAACAGCGATCACTTCGTCCAGCGTGGTCGCATCCAGCATCTGTGTCCGCACTGCGCCGTGACGGCGTTACTCACGCTTCAGATCAATGCACCTGCTGGGGGGGCCGGCCATCGCACGGGATTGCGTGGAGGTGGCCCTCTCACCACACTGGTAGCCTGCCAGCCTCCGCAAAGCCTCTGGCACGACCTCTGGCTGAATGTGCTGGCGCCCCCGCATCACCAGGCATTTGGCGGCGATACGAAGAAAACCGCCTCATATTTCATCTTTCCTTGGCTGGCGGATGTCTCGGCCATCCAGCCTGCTAAGGGTGAGACGGCACCCATCCAGACGCATCCGCTGCACATCTTCTGGGCCATGCCGCGCCGCATCCGCTTGGACTTCGCTCACATCCAGGCCGGCCACTGTGACATCTGCCATCAGCACAGTGAGCGCTTGATCAGTCGCTACGCCACCAAGCCTTACGGCCTGAACTACAAGGGCCCGTGGGACCATGTGCTGTCACCCTATTACGAAACCAAAGAGGGGTGGTTGCCGCTGCATCCTCAGCCAGGCGGTTTCGGTTATCGGCATTGGCTGGCTTGGGTTCTCGGCGCGGGGGAAGACAAGCAGCGCCAGCGCCCTGCTCGAATTGTCGAGCATCACCGGCTAGAAAGGCGTCATCGAGTCGCTGGTGCCCAATTCAAGCTCTGGGCCTTTGGCTATGACATGGACAACATGAAGGCCCGTTGTTGGTACGAGGCCAGCTTGCCGCTCTACAACCTTGACGACTGCCCTGCGGGTGAGATCAGGCAGATAGAGCAAACCGTCAACGCTTGGCTCGATGCGGCACGCTTCACCCTTTATGCCTTGCGCGCAGGAGTGAAGTCTGCATGGTTCGGGCTTGAAGCGAGGGGCGACTTCAGCATGGTGGACGCGTCGTTCTGGTCTCAGACCGAGGCCGACTTCTACAAGACCTTGCAACAACTGATCGAGGCGGCGCGCAATGGCGCCGACATCAATGCAGAAGCGCTCAGTGAGCGATGGTTGACGACGCTGATTGCCAGTCTCCCTGAAGTTGTTCGACAACGTGTTCGTGGGAGCCGGCCAGATTGATCGGCAAAACCCCAGACGCGTGGCCGAGGCGCACAGGCAGTTGGTCAATACCTTGAGGGGCAACAAACTCAGGCAGATGCTCGCCTTGCCCGTCAAGGAAGAAGCCAAGCTGCGCAAAGGCCGGGCTGCGGACAAGACAAGTTAAGGAGGAACCACATGTACATCAAACTGACCGAAGACGGCGGTGTGGGCAAGGCCCTCATTGAGTGGTGGCAGAGCCTGGAAGAGCATGACCGTGGAGGCCGGGCCGAACTGCGCCGTGCATCCAGCGTGTATGACGCGTTGATGTGCCCGGCCTTCCAGAGGCTGCAGCGACGCGTGGCTGCGATCAACCCAGAAGCGTTTCAGCAGCCCTATCAGCTGGACCGTCTCGCCGTGGTGTGCGCGTTGATGGCACACGTGAAAACACGCGGTGATCTGGCCATGCCGAAAGCAATGAGCCACAAAAAATCAGCCGACGGCCGCAACCCCGTCAGCGAACTGCGTTTCAAGCGCTTGCTGGACGCGCCGGACGACGATGCCTTGTTCACAAGCCTGCGCCGCGTGTTGCCGCTGATTGACGAGCAGGTTGATTTGCTCAGCCTGGCTGCGTCGGTTCTCAACTGGGGTCAACGCATCAAGCGTGAATGGGCGTACGCCTACGACTGGCCCGCCAAGAAGTGAGCTGACTTCTTTTCCATACCTCTTCATTCATCATCTTGTTCAGGGATCATCCATGTCTGATTTCATCCAACTGCACGTACTGACCAGCCACGCTCCCGCAAACCTCAACCGTGACGATACGGGGCGACCGAAGACGGCGCTCATGGGCGGGGCCAACCGACTGCGCATTTCCTCGCAGAGCCAAAAGCGTGCTTGGCGCACGTCGGATGTCTTCGAGACGGCTTTGGGAGAGCACCTCGGTACACGTACCAAATCCCTGGGCGTGGACATCTACCAGGCGTTGAAAAACGGCGGCGTCGACGAGAAGAAGTCGCGCGAGTGGGCCCGTCAGATTGCGGGTTGTTTTGGGAAGATCAAGGCGGACAAGAAAGCCGAGAACAACGAAGACCTTCAGATCGAGCAGCTCGCACACATCCTGCCTGCCGAGCGTGCTGCCGTGATGGCCCTCGCGAAGGCTTGTGCTGATCGAAAGAGCGAGCCTGAGGAGGCTGAACTCCATCTGCTGACCAAGGATGCCCATGCGGTCGACATCGCGATGTTCGGTCGCATGCTCGCCGATAAGGCCGAGTTCAATGTCGATGCAGCGGTTCAGGTGGCGCACGCCTTCACCGTGCACCGTGCTGAAGTTGAAGATGACTACTTCAGCGCTGTCGATGATTTGAACCCACGAGGCGCCGGGCACATCGGTGAGCGCGGCGACGGTGCCGGCCTCTTCTACCTCTACGTCTGCATCAACCGCAGCTTGTTGAAAGACAACTTGCACGGCGACGACGCGCTCACCGCCAAGGCCCTGGACGCATTGTTGCAGGCCGTCACCCAGGTCAGTCCGACGGGTATGCAAAACAGCTTTGCATCTCGCGCTTATGCCAGCTACGTGTTGGCTGAAAAGGGCCCACAGCAGCCGCGCAGCTTGTCGCAGGCATTCATCAAACCCGTTCGGGCACATGGCGATCAGTCAATGTTGACGGAGGCGATTCGGGCGCTGGAAACCCAGCGGAGCAACTTCGACAAGGTCTACGGCGCCTGCGCAGATGCCCATCTGTCGATGAACGTCGAGGCGGGATCGGGTTCCATCAAGGAACTGGCAGACTTCATCAGGGCCTGAGCCATGCAGTACCTCGTATTTCAGCTGCAAGGCGCCATGGCGTCATGGGGAGAGGCGGCCGTGGGCGAGTACCGAGGCAGCTATGACTACCCAGGGGCCTCTGCTGTGGCCGGTCTGCTGGCTGCCGCGCTGGGCTTGCGTCGTGAGCAGGAGGCAGAGCTACAGGCCCTGCATGCGGGATATCTGATTGGCGTGGGCGTATACAACTCCGGCGTCCTGTTGCGTGACTATCAAACGTATCCAGGTGCCTGGCCGCAGTTTGTTGAAAGGCCAGCGCCATGTCACCCGCGAGGACGAGTTGAGTTTCCGACGGTCGGACTTGAACACCATCCTGTCGACGCGTGACCATCGGCAAGATGCTGATCATGTGATCGTTGTTCAAGCCAAGGAAGAGGCGCCATATTCGCTTGATCAGTTGCAGCAAGCTCTGATGCGGCCTGTTTTCGTGCTGTATCTGGGGCGCAAGTCCTGCCCGCCGTCCGCACCGCTGAAGCCCAGCGTGATGAACGCAAGCACCCTGCTTGAAGTCTTCGGAGGCCTATCGGCGCGAGACAGGTCATGAGGATCATCGGCCAGCGAAGGTGGCCTGGGCAGATGGCATAGAGGCTGGAATGCCAGCAGATCTGTCATGGTGTCGGAAGGATCGATTGATCCACAGAGGTGCTTGGCAGTATGGCGACCGAACGGAGCATCTTGCGGTGCTGCAGGCAGGGGGGCAGTGAGATGCATTTCAGTGTTATCACTCCCAGGCCTGGACAAGAGCGACATGCAGCGCACCAGATGTTGCAAGGCCCCTATCGCGACCATCAATGGCTTTGGCGCTTCTTCCCTGCGGAGCCTGGATCTCCACGTGATCACATTTATCGACGGGCGGACCAGGGGCACGTGCCCAAGTACTACGTGGTCTCTGCCCGCCCCCCAACGGGTGATGATGAAATCTGGGCAGTTCAAACGCGACCTTATCAACCGCAACTTGCTGCGGGAGACATCTTGGAGTTTGAGACTGTGCGCCAACCCGGTGGTCACACGCAAAGTCGATGGCAAACATCGCTCGTCATGACGTGGTGATGGACGCCAAGAAGCGGGCTGAGGATGGTATGGCGTCTGCGGACAGCTATGGTTTGATGCGCGAGGCGTGTGCAAGCTGGTTGAGCAGGCAGGGCGAGCGTCACGGGTTTGAGGTTGAGGCGCAAAGTCTCTGGGTCGATGGATACCTTCAGCATGTCGTCAAGGACGGCAAACTCAGGTTTTCAACGGTGGATTACCGGGGTGTGTTGAAAGTGACTGATCCTGTGTCCTTTACATCGGTTCTGTGGCATGGACTTGGTCATGCCAAGGCGTTCGGCTGTGGGTTGATGTTGGTGAGGCTGGCCGGTGCTGATCGGCGTGCCCATTTGATCCGTACTACCAGCGCTGAGATTGAGGAGAGCCTGGCAGCATTTGATTGGGCACCCTGCCCGCTCGGCATGACGCCATGTCTTCCACACAACTCCCACCCCTCAAGCCCCTGCCCATCAAAGAGCGCTTGTCCGTGATCTTCATCGAGCGCGGCGAGATCGATGTGGTGGATGGTGCCTTCGTTGTCGTGGACTCTCAGGGCTTGCGTGTCCGGCCAGTGATGACGCACGTGCCCATCGGGGGCGTGGCCTGCATCATGCTGGAGCCGGGCACGCGTGTGTCTCATCGCGCGGCAGCTTTGGCTGCGCGTGTGGGCACCTTGCTGGTCTGGGTGGGCGAGGCGGGCGTTCGCTTGTATTCATCAGGGCAGCCAGGTGGGGCCAGATCGGATCGCCTTCTCTACCAGGCCCGTTTGGCTCTGGACGATGACCTCAGGCTCAAAGTTGTTCGCAAGATGTACGCCCTGCGATTTGGCGAAGAGCCGCCGCAGCGGCGCAGTGTGGAGCAGTTGCGCGGAATTGAAGGCGCGCGGGTCAAACGAACCTACCAGTTGCTGGCACAGCAGTTTGGCGTGCCTTGGAAGGGGCGTGACTACAACCCCGAGTCGTGGGATGCGTCAGACCTGCCCAACCGGTGCTTGTCGGCGGCCACGGCATGCCTGTATGGCGTGACAGAAGCTGCTGTACTGGCAGCAGGGTATGCGCCGGCAGTTGGCTTCATCCACACAGGCAAGCCCTTGTCCTTCGTGTACGACATTGCCGACATCTACAAGTTCGAGGCTGTCGTGCCCATGGCCTTCAAGATCGCGGCCTCCAAGCCTGTGCAGCCCGATCGCGCGGTTCGGCTGGCTTGCCGTGATGTGTTTCGGCAAACGCGCTTGCTGGAGCGGATCATTCCAGACATCGAAACCATCCTTGCGGCTGGCGAGATCAGGCCGCCTGAAGCCGCACCGGAATCTGTCGGCCCCGCCATTCCCAATCCGGAAGGCCTTGGCGATGCTGGTCATCGTTCTTGAGAATGCGCCACCGCGGTTGCGGGGACGGCTGGCCGTCTGGATGCTTGAAGTAAGGGCCGGTGTCTATGTCGGCCGGTACTCCCGTAAGGTGCGAGAGCATATATGGGAACAGGTCGTTGAAGGCATCGAAGACGGCAATGCTGTCTTGATCTGGCGGGCCAAGAATGAATTGGGATTCGATTTCAAGACCGTGGGCCGCAATCGCCGCGTGCCTGTGGAATTTGACGGCGTGCAGTTGGTGAGCTTCTTTCCTACGGCCGCCGATAGCTGACTCTTTAAAAACCTGCGCAGACGCTTCCATTTTTTCGGTGGAAAATGGGGGCGTGAAAAATCTCTTTGATATCAAGGAGATAGATGAAGTGTGTTCCCCACGTGCGTGGGGATGAACCGCCGAGGCCATGGGTATCCAAGCACCTCGCAGTGTGTTCCCCACGTGCGTGGGGATGAACCGACGGACCGAGATGTGTTCCCCACGTGCGTGGGGATGAACCGTCTGTTCAGCATGCGGATGTCATCGGCATCCGGTGTTCCCCACGTGCGTGGGGATGAACCGCTGACGGTACAGTGGTGGAAACCGAAACTGGTGTGTTCCCCACGTGCGTGGGGATGAACCGACGGCAGCGGTTACGTACTGGCGGCATGACAAGTGTTCCCCACGTGCGTGGGGATGAACCGGCGGTGCGCTGCGCCAGCTCGGTGGCCGATTCGTGTTCCCCACGTGCGTGGGGATGAACCGGTCAGGGTTGCCCCGCCTCTCTTGCCCTCATGTGTGTTCCCCACGTGCGTGGGGATGAACCGTTCGGCCAGCCGTTCTCCGTGGCCTGACATGCGTGTTCCCCACGTGCGTGGGGATGAACCGGGGTAGGGGAAGTAAGGTATTCAGGTCCTGAAGTGTTCCCCACGTGCGTGGGGATGAACCGCAGATCCGCACGGCCCTGGACACCCTCAACAGGGTGTTCCCCACGTGCGTGGGGATGAACCGCCAGTTTCGTACCCCTGCCAGGTGCAGCGGCGGTGTTCCCCACGTGCGTGGGGATGAACCGAACGATCCACGCTGGTCGGCCGGCATCGCTCGGTGTTCCCCACGTGCGTGGGGATGAACCGAACCCGGACTCGAACGCGTTCACCGCGTCGGCGTGTTCCCCACGTGCGTGGGGATGAACCGGTGGATCCGCCCGGGGTGTCGAAGTAGCCGATGTGTTCCCCACGTGCGTGGGGATGAACCGGTCACGGTGCCCAGGTCGATCTGCACATCGGGGTGTTCCCCACGTGCGTGGGGATGAACCGTTCATCGAGCACCGAGGGTGAGGCGGTCATGAGTGTTCCCCACGTGCGTGGGGATGAACCGACGCCATGAAGGTGCTCAAAAACAAGGGCATCGTGTTCCCCACGTGCGTGGGGATGAACCGGTCGCGATTGCCAAGGCCCGCATCGCACAAGAGTGTTCCCCACGTGCGTGGGGATGAACCGATCAGCGTGGACTACATCTACCGCACGCGTGAGTGTTCCCCACGTGCGTGGGGATGAACCGGCCGCCAGCCATCAGGTGAAGATGGGTCGCACGTGTTCCCCACGTGCGTGGGGATGAACCGCAAATGATGACTGGGTTCGGCTTGAGGTCGAGTGTGTTCCCCACGTGCGTGGGGATGAACCGTCGTCCAGGGCGTAGTCCTCAACCGAGAACCCGTGTTCCCCACGTGCGTGGGGATGAACCGGCCCCCTGAACTCCCATCGATAGGCGTCATATGTGTTCCCCACGTGCGTGGGGATGAACCGCCGTTGTAGCCGGTGCGCTTGGTGGCGCTCCGGTGTTCCCCACGTGCGTGGGGATGAACCGCGTCGGCTAACGGTCCATAGCGAGTCGCTCAGCGTGTTCCCCACGTGCGTGGGGATGAACCGCGTCGGCTAACGGTCCATAGCGAGTCGCTCAGCGTGTTCCCCACGTGCGTGGGGATGAACCGGGCGGGGGGATGGGGCTCTTGATGGACGTATGAGTGTTCCCCACGTGCGTGGGGATGAACCGCTGAGAGATGACACCCAGCACTTCCAGGTCTTCGTGTTCCCCACGTGCGTGGGGATGAACCGTACATCAGCAAGGGAATCGATGATGCTGGATCGTGTTCCCCACGTGCGTGGGGATGAACCGCAACGAATGCGGGAGCCCGCCAGGATCAGAGGGGTGTTCCCCACGTGCGTGGGGATGAACCGAAACCGACAGCACGGCACTCGATTACCTAAACGTGTTCCCCACGTGCGTGGGGATGAACCGATCATCCAGCGCGTGCAGTCGATGCAGAAGGTGTGTTCCCCACGTGCGTGGGGATGAACCGCGATCACACCCCGAGGTAGCAAAAAACATAGAGTGTTCCCCACGTGCGTGGGGATGAACCGCCATGGCCGCCGCCAAGAGGCACAAGGCCACTGTGTTCCCCACGTGCGTGGGGATGAACCGACGTTCGATCGGTTCGAGAGCCGCGTTTACGCGTGTTCCCCACGTGCGTGGGGATGAACCGGGCTGTTTGACGTGCGCGGCAAGCGCCCGGGTGTGTTCCCCACGTGCGTGGGGATGAACCGCTGGAGAATAGGCAACGACACCGCCCCAAAACGTGTTCCCCACGTGCGTGGGGATGAACCGACCACCTAGCCAAACTCAAAGAACAGAGAGAAGTGTTCCCCACGTGCGTGGGGATGAACCGCAGCAAACCTCGCGATCAACCCAATGCGAGGAGTGTTCCCCACGTGCGTGGGGATGAACCGCCACCCGGCACCGCCAGCATGTCGGCTAGGCTGTGTTCCCCACGTGCGTGGGGATGAACCGCCGGCAGGGCTTTTTGCCGGCACTTCAACGGAGTGTTCCCCACGTGCGTGGGGATGAACCGCTGGCGTCTGTGGTGTCAAAGGTGGCGCGGCTGTGTTCCCCACGTGCGTGGGGATGAACCGTCACCGCAGTGACATCGGGTGTGCGCAAGAACGTGTTCCCCACGTGCGTGGGGATGAACCGCCCGCCAGCGCCGAACAGCGACTCCCTGCCTGGTGTTCCCCACGTGCGTGGGGATGAACCGTGACCAAATGGTCAAAGGGGCAATCTGCGGACGTGTTCCCCACGTGCGTGGGGATGAACCGGTGCAGGGCGAGGTGGCCGCGTTCGACAAGATGTGTTCCCCACGTGCGTGGGGATGAACCGCCCACCGTGATGCCGTGGAATGCGGCGCTGCGGTGTTCCCCACGTGCGTGGGGATGAACCGATTGCCGCCAATGCGCCGGCCGGTGGTCGCATGTGTTCCCCACGTGTCACCGCCGCAGTAATACTGACCCACCTCGTCGCAGTAAAAGTGACCCACCTGGGGTGAGGATGGCGGCTTTTGCCGCCGATGTTGACCCAGGAGCAAATAGTGGAGATCAAGGTGATGTCTCGGCGGGGCATGAGCATCCGGGAGATGGCGCGGCAGCTGGGCTGTTCGCGCAACACAGTCAGGCGGTACCTGCGTGAGGAAGGGGCGGCGGTCTATGGCCCGCGTTCAGCAAGGGCGACCAAGCTTGACCCGTTCAAGGGCTATCTGCTGCAAAGGATCGAGGCGGCAAGGCCGCACTGGATTCCGGCCGTCGTGCTGCTGCGCGAGATCACGCAGCAGGGCTACACGGGCGGGCTGACGCAACTCAAGCAGTTCATCAACGGCCATCGCGACAAGCCGGTGGAGCCGCTCGTGCGGTTCGAAACGGCGCCGGCCAGCAGATGCAGGCGGACTTCACGCACATCCGCAAGGGGCGCGAGCCGCTGATCGCCTTCGTGGCCACGCTGGGCTACAGCCGCGCCAGCTTGGGTGCGCTTCACGGCGGACGAGCGTGCTGAGACGCTGGGCAGTTGCCTGGCCGATGCGTTCGAGTACTTCGGCGGCGTGCCGCAGCATGTGCTGTTCGACAACGCCAGCACCATCGTCACCGAGCGCGACGCTTATGGAGAGGGGCGGCATCGTTGGCACAGCCAGATGCTGCAGATGTCCGAGCGCTTCGGATTCACACCGCGCCTGTGCCGCCCGTATCGCGCCAAGACCAAGGGCAAGGTCGAGCGCTTCAATGGCTACCTCAAGGGCAGCTTCTGCGTGCCCCTGGCCGCGAGCCTGAAGCAAGCCGGGCTCAGGCTCGACGTGCAAGCCGCCAACGCCCACATCGGCCGATGGCTGATCGAGGTGGCCAACAGCCGCATACACGGTACAACAGGCGAACGACCTGACAGGCGGCTCGCACTGGAGCGTGCAGCCTTACTGCCGTTGCCGGCCACACAACCGCAGGCCTTGCCAGCCATACCGATGCGCAGCAGGCCGATTCCAGCGGAGAGCTTGCAGCATCCCCTGTCCGTTTACAACGAGCTGCTGGAGGTCCGACCGTGAACCTTCAGCATGAACGCATTGCCACGCTGTGCGGGGCGCTCAAGCTCGAGCGAATCGCCAGCGAATGGGCCGCTGTGGCGCAACGTGCCGCGCAGCAGCAAGACAGCCTGGGCGACTTTCTTGAGCAGATCCTCACGGTGGAGAACGATGCCCGGCTGCAGCGGCAACGCTCGGCGCTGGTGAAGATGGCCACGCTGCCGTCCATCAAGACCCTGGAGGAGTACGACTTCGCCTTTGCCAGTGGTGCACCGCGTGCGCAGATCCAGGAACTGGCGGCACTGACCTTCATCGAGCGGGCGGAGAACGTCGTCTTCCTGGGCCCCAGCGGCGTCGGCAAGAGCCATCTGGCCCAAGCCTTGGCCTACCGGGCTGCCATGGCAGGCATCAAGACGCGCTTCATCACGGCAGCGGACCTCATGCTGCAACTGGCCACGGCTCACAAGCAGGATCGGCTCAAGGAATACTTCAACCGCGCCGTGATCGGACCACGCCTGCTGATCGTCGATGAGATTGGATACCTGCCCTTTGGGCGTGAAGAGGCCACCTTGTTCTTCAACGTGGTCGCCAAGCGGTATGAGCGCGGCAGCATCGTGCTGACCAGCAACTTGCCGTTCAGTCAATGGGCCAGTGCCTTCGCCGACGATCAGACCTTGACCGCGGCCTTGCTGGACCGCCTGCTCCACCACGCCCACATCGTGCAGATCAGCGGTGAGAGCTACCGGCTCAAGGACAAGCGCAAAGCCGGCCAGATCAAGGCCAGGAACTGATGTGATCAGAGCCCGGGTGGGTCACTTTTACTCCGACGCCAGCGTCGGAAAGTGGGTCAGTTTTAAACCGACGTTGACACCCACGTGCGTGGGGATGAACCGGGGCGGCCGAACTCTTCGCGGTAGCCGGCGTGGTGTTCCCCACGTGCGTGGGGATGAACCGAAGTTGGAACCGGTGGGTACCTGAGCCATGGTGTGTTCCCCACGTGCGTGGGGATGAACCGCCATGCCGAACGTCGGCGCAACTTCAGCCAGGGTGTTCCCCACGTGCGTGGGGATGAACCGACCTGACCCGGCGTCAGGCCCGTCACCCGCTTGTGTTCCCCACGTGCGTGGGGATGAACCGCACTGCCAGCCTTCCAGCGTGATCTTGCGCCGGTGTTCCCCACGTGCGTGGGGATGAACCGACGACTTGACCCGTTGCGCTGCGGCTGACCATGTGTTCCCCACGTCGTGGGGATGAACCGGTGCCGTCCGTCGATGTGGCCTACACCGACGAGTGTCCCCACGTGCGTGGGGATGAACCGATGACGGACCAGATAACGCCGTCTACTACTCAGTGTTCCCCACGTGCGTGGGGATGAACCGATGAAACACCGCCTGATGAATGACGCACCGGCGTGTTCCCCACGTGCGTGGGGATGAACCGACACGAGGATTCGCCAAGATGATTGCCGTACGGTGTTCCCCACGTGCGTGGGGATGAACCGGCCGGCACGAATCTGACTGACTGGCAGGCCATGTGTTCCCCACGTGCGTGGGGATGAACCGGATGAGGAACAGACGCCGGGGAAGTTTGACGCGTGTTCCCCACGTGCGTGGGGATGAACCGTCTGGCGACACCATCAAAAACCTGCGTGGCCAGTGTTCCCCACATGCGTGGGGATGAACCGAGTTACGTCCGTTTTTACGAACGCATTGGCGAGTGTTCCCCACATGCGTGGGGTGGGGATGAACCGGTGGCCATGATGTTGGTTGTGATGACGGTGTGCCGTATTCCCCACATGCGGGGGGATGAACCGGGAAACCCGCCATGACTGGTACGACCGTTTATGTGTTCCCCACATGCGTGGGGATGAACCGCTACCCGATGGCCGCATCCGGGATTGCCACCGGTGTTCCCCACATGCGTGGGGATGAACCGCGTGCGCTGGGGCTGAGGGACTTCATGCCGGCGTGTTCCCCACATGCGTGGGGATGAACCGGTGCCCAGAGAGGCGCTTGCCTTGTCGAAGCCGTGTTCCCCACATGCGTAGGGATGAACCGTTAATCGCATGGGTGACGAAAACCCAACGCCCGTGTTCCCCACATGCGTGGGGATGAACCGCCTTGCCGCAACAGCCGGCAGGATTCGAGCTAGTGTTCCCCACATGCGTGGGGATGAACCGGCCACCGAGGTGCTCAAGGACAACAGCCTGCTGTGTTCCCCACATGCGTGGGGATGAACCGCCAGCGTGCAAGAGAGCAGCGGTGATGCGCAAGTGTTCCCCACATGCATGGGGATGAACCGTGGGGGGTGGCTGTACGGCGCGGGTGGACGGGTGTTCCCCACATGCGTGGGGATGAACCGGCACTCGCGCTGACGCACTCCGCGGTGGCGTCGTGTTCCCCCAGGTGCAGGGGACGAACCGCCGCCGATCGACTTCTGCTCGGTCCATTCGTCGTATTCCCCACACGCGTGGGGATGAACCGACCTCGGCCGACGAGATCTACAAGGTCACCGCCTCTCCACATGCGTACGATGCGCCGGATGTAAGTACAACAACAAATCCCCTCGGCCCTCAGTTCAAATATCCCTCCACCGTCTTGGGATCCCGCATCTGCGCTTCATCCGGGTTGCCGCCAAACTCCTGCTTGGCGCGCCGCTGGCGCAGCAGATCCCAGCACTGATCCAGTTCCGTCTCGATCTGCTCGATGCGCTGAATGTGGCCGCCGGGCGTGGCCGTGTCCTGCCGAAGGCGCTGCTCTTCTTCGACCAGCGTGGAGATGTGTTGCACAAGGTTGATGTCGTTCATGGCGTCGGCTCCTTTCCCTTTCCTCGCAGCAAACGGCAATCCCGGCAGCGGGTTTTAAATTAAACCAAATGGTTGACAGATGGCACATTCGCCCGTACATTCAACCATATGGTTCAACAATCATCCCAACTCGATGCCGTCTTCCACGCCCTGGCCGATCCCACGCGCCGGGCCATGCTGGGCCAGCTTGCACGCCAGCCCTACACCATCAGTGAACTGGCCACGCCCTACAGCATGAGCCTGGCCGGCGCCTCCAAGCATGTGCGTGTGCTGGAGCAGGCCGGGCTCATCCGTCGTGAGATCCACGGCCGCACCCATGTCTGCAGCCTGGCACCCGGGCCGCTGGCCAGCGCCCATGAATGGCTGGCCTTCTATGAACGCTTCTGGACACATCGCCTGGATGCGCTCGATCGGCTCTTGCGCGAAGAAGACGCCCGCGTGGCGACCAAACCATCCGTCAAGCCCGTCAAACCTGTCCAACCCCCTGCCCATGCCGGCAAGTCTTCCAAAGGATCCAAGCCATGAGTCATCCCGCCTCTCTCGCAGCTTCCTCCGCCGACAGCCGTTTTGGCACCCTCGTCGAGCCCGCCACCCTGCAGATCCAACGCCTGCTGCCCGGTCCCATCGAACGCATCTGGTCTTACCTCACCGACAGTGAGTTGCGCCGCCAATGGCTTGCAGCGGGCGACATGCCCATGCAGGTGGGTGAAGGCTTCGAACTCGTGTGGCGCAACGACGAGCTCACGGATCCCCCGGGCCAACGCCCGGAAGGCTTTGGCGCCGAGCACCGCATGGCCAGCCGCATCACCGAGCTGGAGCCCATGCGCAAGCTGGCATTCACCTGGCAAGGCAGCGGCGACGTCACCATCGAGTTGGAAGCCAAAGGCACGCAGGTGCTGCTCACACTCACGCACCGCCGCATCACCGACGACAACATGAAGCGCATGGTCGGCGCCGGCTGGCATCTGCACCTCGACCTCTTCGAGGCCAGGCTCCTCGGCCGGCCCACCGAACCCTTCTGGGATCAGTGGGCGCGCTTGCGCAAGGTCTACGACGAGCGGCTGGCGGCCTGAGCAGGCTTTCCGTCATGCTCAACCCTCGACCAGGATGCCGTGACGGGACAACTCCGCACGGTCTGTCTCATCCAGGAATGAGACCCCGTTGGGGCCGCGAACGTCCAGCACCTTGATGCCGGCCAAGGCGTAACGGCGCCAGGGATCGTCGGGGAAAGCGGCTTTCACCGCATTCAGAGCCTTGTTCTCCGCCTTGGTGACCACGCATTCGAAGCTCTTTGCCTTGACGAATGCCAGGGCCTCATCGATGTCCAGCTTCAACGCATGCTTCAAGGCCGCGCTTCGCGGCAACACATGCTCGCTGATCAGGCCGTTCGTGTGCTTGTTGCGCACAGCCGTTTGCCAAGCGTCACGCGACCAGAATTTGCCGGCCTTCCAGCCTTCACGGTAAGTGACAAGGTCGCTGGTGCTCCGGAAGAAAAGAGGTTGAAGTTGTTCGAAGGTCAGTCTTCCTGCCTTGACGGCTTCATGGAGCACCGAGAAGACGATCAAGGCATCGTCTGCACGCCGCTCATGTCCCTTGGTAGGCAGGGCGCCGGGCTTGAACGGAAACGAGCGGTATCTGGTCTCGACCATGACGGCTTCGTCATCTTCTACCGGCAAGAGGGCGTGTGGGATTTGATCGGCAAAGGTGGGGCTGATCATGGAACCTCCTTGTTGAAATTTCGGGCTCGGCTGAGCGTTGCCATGTCAATGAGCTTAGAAAAGAGCCGCGCAGGGCACGGGTTTGAAAAGCTCGCTAAAGCGATCACTGTTCTCCCGTTTGCGCGCCGATCAGGCATGTCACTTGCCGCATGTCGCGCATGAGCGCGACCCCTCTTGAGCCGGCACCCCAGCCCTCCGCATCCCTTGCGCCGCAAAAGTGGCCGCATCACCTGTGGATCGTCCGCCATGGGCAAAGCGCCGGCAATGTGGCGCGCGATCAGGCCGAGCGCGACGGTCTGCCGCTCATCGACATCACCGTGCGAGACATGGATACGCCGCTGTCCACGCTGGGGGAGCAGCAGGCGCGATCGCTGGCCCACTGGTTTCGTGCCATGCCGGCCGACAAGCAGCCCACCGTGGTGATGTGTTCGCCTTACGTGCGTGCGTGGCAGACCGCGCGCCTCCTCGTCGAAGAGGGCCGCTTGATGGGCGGCACGCTGCAGATCATCCGGGACGAACGCCTGCGCGAAAAGGAGTTCGGCATCCTGGATCGCCTCACGCCGCTGGGCATCCATCAGAGGTACCCGGAGCTCAGCGAGCAGCGCACGCATGTCGGCAAGTTCTACTTTCGCCCGCCGGGTGGCGAAAGCTGGTGCGATGTGATCCTGCGCCTGCGTCAGGTGCTGGAGACGATCACCCGCGAACATGCGCGAGAGAACGTGCTCATCGTGGGCCATCAGGTCATCGTCAACTGCATGCGCTACCTGCTCGAGCGCATGGACGAGCAGACCATCCTGGACATCGACCGGCAAGGCGACGTGCCCAACTGCGGCGTGACGCACTATGCCTTCGATCCGCATGCGGGGCGCCATGGCAAGCTGTGCCTGTGCCTGGCCAACTTCGTGGCGCCGCTGATGAAGGAAGGCACGCCCGTGACGGTGGACCAGGACGTGCCGGGTGCACCCAAGTCATGATGCACGCTCCGCCCATCGGCCTGGATGCCGACGTCCTGCAGCAATGGCCATTGCCGGTGCCGGCCGACGATGACGACAAGGAGGCCCGCGGTCGTGTGCTGATCCTGGCAGGCGGCCGCGAGATGCCGGGCGGGGCGATCCTGGCGTGCGATGCCGCCTTGCGGGCGGGCGTGGGCAAGCTCACGCTGGTCACGGGCGAATCCGTGGCGGCCGGCATTGCGCTGGCCGTGCCGGAAGCGCGCGTGATCGCCATGCCCGATGACATGGCCGCCTGGCGCGATGCACCCGTGATGGACGAGGTGCTGCGCGTGGCGTGCAAGGCGCATGCCGTGCTCATCGGGCCGGGCATGCCCGAAGGCATCGCCACCGCGGATGTGGCCGATGTCCTTCTGGCGCATTGCCAGCATGCCGGTGTCATCCTGGATGCAGCGGCCATGGATACCTTGATCCGGCGCAAGGCACCTTTGAGCCAGCCTGTGCTGGTGACACCGCATGCCGGTGAAATGGCGCATCTCACGGGTCAGCCGAAAGACGTCGTCAAACACGATCCGGTGCAGGCGGCGTCGATGGCCGCCCGTCAGTGGGGCGCGGTGGTGGCGCTCAAGGGGGCGTGCACCGTCATTGCCACGCCGCAAGGCCGGGTCTGGCGGCACGAGGGTGGCAATGTGGGGTTGGCCGTGTCCGGCTCGGGCGACACGGCAGCGGGCCTGATGGCGGGGTTGCTGGCGCGGGGTGCGGGCCTGGCGCAGGCCGCGGCCTGGGGGGTGGTGTTGCACGCCAGTGCCGGTGAACAGCTCGCGCAGCGCTGGGGCCTGCTGGGCTACCTCGCGCGGGAGATCCCCAGCGAGGTGCCGAGCTTGATGGCGCGCTTCATGCCACCAGACACGAGGTGAGGCCTCTCACACACGTCCCAACGCCTTGCCCGCCGCCACCGCCAGGACCAGCGCCAGCAGCAGCACCTGCGCCAAGGCCACCGTCAAGCCGTGGTGCTGGGCCACCAGGCCGATCAGCGCCGGGCCGCCCATCATGCCCAGATACCCCATCGCCGAGACGACGGCGATGCCGCTGGCCGGTGTCACGCCCGGCACGCGGCCTGCCGCAACGAACAACAAGGGCACGACGTTGGCCAGCCCCAGTCCGACCCCTGCAAAGCCAGCGAGCGTGAGCCACAGATGCGGTGATGCCAGGGCCACGCCCATGCCCGCGGCTGCCAGCAGGGCACTGAGCCGCAAGAGGCGCGCAGCGGACATGCGAGCGCGCACCCAGTCGCCGCCGAAGCGGCCGGCCGCCATGGCCGCTGAGAAGCTGGCGTAGGCCCATGCGGAAGCGCCCGCCCCTGCGCCATGCCGCTCACGTGCGAACAGCACGCTCCAGTCGTACATGGCGCCTTCGCACAGCAGGCCCAGCGCGGCCAGCACGCCTGTCACGACCAGCGGCCGGCTGGCGCGCCAGAACAGCGCAGGCCGGACTTCGTCGTCATGGACGTGGGTGGCCACCCTTGCAGCGCCCCACCAGGCCAGCATCCAGCACAGCAGCGAAGCCGTCCACAAATGCAACTCGGCCCGCATGCCGGCCTGCAGCGCGGCACCGCCAAAGGCCGCGCCGGCCATGCCGCCTGCGCTGAACATCCCGTGAAAGCCGCTCATCACGGGGCGCCCGGCCTGCCGCTCCACGTCCGTGGCGGCCACGTTCATGGCCACATCGAAGGTGCTGGAGATCAGGCCGAAGGCGAACAGCGCCCACAGCACCACGCTGAAGGCATCGCCTGCCAGGAGCATCGCGATGGCCGCCGGGCTCAGGACACCGGCCACCCACAGCACACGCTGCACCCCATGGCGATGGATCAGACGGCCCGCCTGGCTCAAGCCGGCACACGCGCCCACACCGGTGGCCAGCATGGCCATGCCCAGCGCTTGCTCGCCCACCCCGTAATGCGCCTTGACCGTGGGCACATGAACGCCCCAGGTGGCAAACAAGGCGCCGGCCGCCACAAACAGGGCGCGGACGCCGGCAGCGTCATGTTGTGGGACAGCGGTCATCGGCTTCATGGGCCCGGCCTGGCAAGTGGCGCTCCCAGCGGCAGCGGCCTCAGTACGAGCGCGCCCGGTTCACGTCCACCGTGCTCACGGCCGACGCCTGGTGCCCCCATGACTGGCGGATGAAGGTCGCCACCGCCGCGATCTCTTCATCCTGCAGCGAGGGCCCGAACGGTGGCATGCCGAAAGGCCGTGGGTTGCCCGCCGTGGCTGGTGCAAAGCCACCATGCAGGATCACCTTCAGGACATTGTGCGCGCCAGCCAGCGTGACCGCACGGTTGCCGGCCAGGGGCGGGTACATGTGCGGCACGCCTTGCCCTTGTGCACCATGGCAATCGGCACACTGCCTGGCATACACGTCCTTGCCCAGTTGCAGGGTTTCGGCGCTGGCACCGACCACTTCGGTGCGCGGGCGCGGTGAGACCTGCGGCAAGGACTTCAGATACAGGGCGATGGCCTCCAGGTCGTCCTGCCGGAGGTACTGCGTGCCGCGGTAGACCACTTCGGCCATCGGCCCCAGCACCGAGCCCTTGGGGGCCACGCCGGTTCGCAGCAGCGCCACCACTTCCGCAGTCGGCCAATCGGCCACGGACGCCTCATTGCGCGCAGCCAGTGAGGGGGCATACCAGTCTTGCATCGGGATGAGGCCGCCGCCCAGTTCGACGTCATCGCTGATGGCGCCCAGGGCATTGCGCTGTGCATGGCAGGCGGAACAGTGTCCCAGCCCTTGCACCAGATATCGGCCGCGCTGCCATGCCGGGGAGGTGGATGCCGTGCGCTCACCGATGGGCGCCGCTGCGACGTCCACCGGTCGGAAGTACAGCGCCCGCCACACCGCCAGCGCGGCCTGCAGCTTGTACGGAAAGCGCAGCGCATGCGGCGTGTTGGCCCGCTCGATGGGTGGCAGGCTTTGCAGGTAGGCATACAGCGCATCCGAGTCCTCACGGGTGACGTGCGTGTAGTTCGGATACGGGAAGGCCGGATAGAGCAGGCGCCCGCTCTTGGAGCGGCCATGGTGCAAGGCGCGCCAGAACTCGTCGGCAGACCAGTCGCCCAGGCCCGTGGTGCGATCGGGCGTGAGGTTGGAGGTGTAGAGCGTGCCGAAAGGGGTGGCCATCGGCAGGCCGCCCGCCATCTCGGCGCCCCCGCGTGCCGTGTGACAGGCGCTGCAGTTGCCTGCCTTGGCCAGGTAGGCGCCGCGCGCGATCTGTGCGGCATCGCCTGCCTGTGCTGCGCCGGTGGGCGCACGGCCGATGTGCATCGGTGCTTCGCCGCGCACATTCAACCAGGCCACGAGCGCAGACGTCGCCATCCCGAGGACGAGCAAGGAGGCCAGGGCCCTGCGCCAGATGGTCATCAGGCGCGATGTCATGTCGGCCCGCTTCCGCAGTCCATCGGCAAGGGCGTGGCGGCCGATGCGGCGGGATGGGTGTCGGCCGGCAGCGGCTGCGCGGCCAGCCAGCTTGCCACGGCGGCGACATCGTCGGCCGACAGCCGCCGCGTGATCTCGGCCATGCAATCGGGCGATGCGGCGCGACGCTGCCCCGATCGCCAGGCACCGAATTGCGCCAGCAGGTAGTCGCGAGACAGGCCCAGCAGGCCGGGAAAGGCTGGCATCGCGCCCGTCAAGCGTTCGCCATGGCATTGCAGGCACGCCGGCAGCCGGCGTGTGGCATCGCCCTGCAGCGCCAAGGCTCGCCCGCGAGCCAGCACGGCCGGCGGTGCGCTCGCGGGCTGCGGCGCCGGGTAGGGCAAGGCCAGCGCACCGAAGTGCCCCGCGATCTCTTGGAGGTAGGCCTCAGACAGGTGGTCCACCAGATACGTCATCGCGGCGTTGCTGCGGCGCCCCTGCTGGAAGTTCACCAACTGGTTGTAGAGGTAGCCCGCCGGCTTGCCTGCGATGCGCGGAAAGTAGCCTTGGTTCGTGGCCCGCCCCTGCGCACCATGGCAGGCCGTGCAGGCCTGCAGGCGTTGGGCCAGGGTGTCGGGCGGTGGCGTGGATTGGGCTTGCGCCACGTTCAGGCAAATGGCCACGGCCCAGGCCGGCGCGCAACGCGCAAGGCCCGCGCCCAGGCGCAAACGGTTCTTCATCCAGTCCATGGTGCTGATCATCGCCCGCCGGTGTTCCATATCGTGAAGCATCCGCTGCGAGATAACCCTTATTTCAGGGGAAGTCCAAGGCCGACGGCTTCACTACACTGCCCACGGCTTTTTCAACCATTCATTCGCGCTTCAGGGAGAAATTCATGCGCTTTCCTATTCTGTCATCCATGGTGATGAGCGCTGCTTTGGCCGCTTCCACCCTGTCCCACGCTGCCGTGGTCTACGACAACGGTGCGCCCTTCGGCGACTCACACTGGTGCGACTCCGGCCCCCTGCATTGCGGCGGCAACACCTGGACGATCAACGATGACTTCACGCTGTCGCAGGACACCGTCATCACCGGCATCGACATCTGGAACAGCAACGGCTCTGCCGCCGACTACGTCAACACGACGTGGAGCATCTGGTCGCGCCAGCCCGACCGCACGTTCGAGCCCATCGCCACGGGCACCACGGTCGCGGACATCTCGATGGACAAGGGCTTCATCCTCTCGCGCCTGAGCGGCCTGTCGGTGAGCCTGGAAGCGGGCCAGTACTGGCTGGGCTTCAGCCACCAGATCAGCACGGACAATCCCTGGACCTATGTGACCACCAGCGCCGGCTCTGGCAACGTGGTCCAGCTGTCCCTGACGGGCGTGAACACGAGCAGCCAGATCGAAGCCGCCTTCCGCATCCAGAGCGCGGTGCCCGAGCCCAGCACCACTGCCTTGATGGTGTGCGGCCTGGCCTTGGTCGGTGTGGCCGCGCGGCGTCGCGCAGCACGCTGATCCAGCCAGCGGGGCGGCATGCCCCGTGACGTTGCCGAACCCATGCACAGCGGCGGGAGACATGAAGATGTCGCCCGCCGCTGTCCGTTTCCGAACCCTTCACCTGCAAGGGCGAGGGCCAGGCATGCGGCCTGCCAAGGTGTTGGAGACGGCCTGAACGCCGTCGCACTGGATGGAGAGCCGACATGGACCAACGCACCCAGGAGCCCGGGTTGAAGGGCATCGAGTTGTGCCGCTTCGGCAGCGTGCTGCTGGTCCAGCCGGGCGATCGCATCGGCGTGTCGGTGGACATCAGCCGGGCGGCCGTGCCGCCCTCGCCGGGCAGCGTGCACGACAGCGCGCCGGCCGGGGTGCTGTACATCGAGGTCGACGATCCGGGTGATGCCAGCACCATGGCGCGCGTGCGTGCCGCCTTGGGCCTCGATCCCTGAAACCGCCAAGGAGATGCCTTCATGAGTTCGCGACGCAGCCGCACCCGTTCCGCCGGCAACCTCGTCAAGCTGATGCAGTTGGGCACGGCCGTGCCGCAGGTCGTGTCCCATCGCATGGCACGCATGGCCCTCGCGGGTCCGGTGTTGTCCGCTCGCGATCAGAAGGAGTTCACGGCCATGGTCGTGGAAAAGCAGGTGGCCTTTGCCAACGCCTGGTTCGGCATGGCCAGCGAAACCCTGCTCATGCAGCAACGCATGATGTGGGCGTGCTGGTCGGGCCGTTACCCGTCCGCCTCCGAAGTGGCGCATGCCGTGGCGGCCAAGGGCATCGCACCCATCCATCGCAAGGCGGTGAGCAATGCCAAGCGGCTGGCCCGCACGCGTTTGAAATGAGCGGGCTTGGACAAGCGCGCTACAGTGCGCAGTCAACACCGAGGAGGAGCGTCGCGCATGGTTGCTGGGGTCAGAAAAAAGGCATCGGCCACGCGGCTGTCCTGGATGGTGTGGCTGGCGGTGCTGTCGGGCTGTGCCACCGGGCCTGCCGCCCCGCCTCTTGAACCGGCTTCTCTGGCGCCACCTTCGCAGGTGGATCCCGTCGTCAAGGAAGCCGACACCGCCCAACGCTTTGCCGCATGGGTGGCCGCCTTCAGCGCGTCTGCCCGCGCAGCCGGCATCGACGATGCGACCCTGCACCGCGCCTTCGACGGCGTCCACCTCGTCCACCGCGCCGTGGAACTCGACCGCACCCAGCCCGAGTTCGTTCGGCCCATCTGGGATTACATCGACACGGTGATCTCGCCGCAGCGGGTGGCCAACGGTCAGCTCAAGCTCGCGCAGTTCCGGGCCGAGGCCGATGCGGCCAGTGCACGCCATGGTGTGCCGGTGTCCATCCTGATGGCCGTGTGGGGCATCGAGAGCAACTTCGGCAGCAACTATGGCGATGTGCCGGTGATCGATGCGCTGGCCACGCTCGGCTTCGAGGGCCGGCGCGAAAACTGGGCCAAGTCCGAGCTGATGGCCGCCCTCAAGATCCTGCAGCGTGGCGACATCGACCGCGATCGCATGATCGGCTCCTGGGCGGGCGCCATGGGGCAGACTCAATTCATGCCTTCCTCCTTCCTCGCGTATGCCGTGGATGCCGATGGCGACGGACGTCGCGACATCTGGGGCAGCATGGCCGACGTGCTGTCGTCCACGGCGAACTTCCTGGCGCGCTCGGGGTGGCGCGCAGACGAGACCTGGGGCACCGAGGTGCAATTGCCTGCCGGTTTCGATCCGGCCCGCGCCGATCCGGGTGTGCTGCAATCCAGCGAGCAATGGGCCGCGCAAGGCGTGCGCACGATGGATGGCACGACCTTGCCTGTGCTGGCCGATGCCGCCATCCTGTTGCCGGCAGGCGTGCGCGGGCCTGCCTTCATCGTGGGCAACAACTACCGCACGATCCTGCGCTACAACAACGCGATGAGCTATGCGCTCACCGTGAGCCTGCTGTCGCAGCGCATCGCGGGCGGCCCGGCGGTGCAGGCACCCTGGCCGCGCGATCTGCGTGTGCTCAGCCGCAGCGAACTCCAGCAACTGCAGACGGCCTTGAACCAGCGTGGCTTCGATACCGGCAAGCCCGACGGCCTGCTGGGGCCCGCCACCCGCGCAGCGCTGCGTGATTTCCAGCGCAGCCAGGGACTGCCGGCGGATGGTTTTCCGACCGCGGATCTGCTCAAGCTGTTGTCGCCTCCTCCCCTCCCCTGACACATGTCCATGGCGCGCGGCTGATCCAACTCGTTACGGGCCGGCCTCATGCCAGGGCTATGCTCGCAGCATGTCGTTGTCCTTCCCGCATCCCATCGTCTCCCGCCTGCCCCAGGTCGGCACCACCATCTTCACGGTGATGTCGGGCCTGGCGCAGCAGCACGGCGCCATCAACCTGTCGCAGGGCTTTCCGGATTTCGACGCCCCGGCCGAGTTGCTGGAGCTGATGACCCAGGCTCTGCGCGCCGGCCACAACCAGTACGCGCCCATGACGGGCGTGCCGGTGCTGCGCGAGGCCATCGGTGCCAAGGTGGCCGCACTCTATGGGGCCTCCTACGATCCGGCGGAAGAGATCACCATCACGGCGGGTGCCACGCAGGCCATCTTCACGGCCGTGGCCGCCATGGTGCACCCGGGCGATGAGGTCATCGTCTTCGCGCCCGTGTACGACAGCTATGGCCCGTCGATCGAGCTGCAGGGCGGCAAGGTCGTGCATGCCACGCTCACCCAGCCTGACTACCGACCCGACTGGGCGCAGGTCAAGGCGCTGATCACGCCGCGCACGCGCATGATCCTCATCAACTCGCCACACAACCCGACCGGCACGGTGTGGACGGCCGAGGACATGGCGCAGCTCGAAGCGCTCGTGAAGGACACCGACATCGTCATCGTCAGCGACGAGGTGTACGAGCACATGGTCTTCGATGGCGTGCGGCACGAAAGCGTGCTGCGCTATCCGGGCCTGGCCGAACGCAGCTTCGTCGTCTCCAGCTTCGGCAAGACCTATCACATCACCGGCTGGAAGGTGGCCTATTGCCTGGCTCCACGCGAACTGATGGCCGAGTTCCGCAAGGCGCACCAGTTCATCGTGTTCACGGTGCACGCCCCTTCGCAATATGCGCTGGCCGAGTTCATGAAGCGGCCGGGCTGGTACGAGCAGCTCAAGGCCTTGTACCAGGGCAAGCGCGACATCTTCCGCCAGGCATTGAGCGGCTCGCGCTTCGAGCTGCTGCCCTGCCAGGGCACCTACTTTCAATGCGTGAAGTACGGCGCGATCAGCAACGAGGGCGACCGGGCCTTCGTGGAGCGGCTCACCCGCGAACATGGCGTGGCTGCGATCCCGGTGTCGGCGTTTTATCCGGACGCCAGTGATTTCGGCGTGATCCGCTTTTGCTTTGCGAAGTCGGCGGCGACGCTGGAGAAGGCCTTGGAGCGGCTGATCAAGCTGTGAGGCCAAGTCAGTTCACAAAGGCTTTGTGGCTTTCCCTCAACTGAGAAGCTTGTAGAAGCTCAGGGACTACCCGCGATTCGACGCATCCAGTTACATCCGGTGAGATCCCAGCAACCATGCGGCACGGGTCGTCACATGAAAATGCCGTATACGCCGCACACGCGCGGCGACAGCATTGGAACTTCGATGATGCCCGCAAACCGTCTGGTGGCTGCTTCGGCGCTCGCCCTGCTTTCCTTCTCGGCTCAAGCCGCGCAGAAGTTTTGCGTGTTCGACATCCTGGGCGCCGCAGGCGACATGTACAGCATGTCCAAGGACTATGCCCTGGCCATGCAGCGCATGGGCGTGGACCTGGAACTCAGGGCCTTCAACAACGAGGCCCGGGCCACGGAAGAGTTCAAGAGCGGCGAATGCGATGCGCTGGTGGCAACCGCCTTCCGCACGCGGCAGTTCAACGCCGTGGCGGCCTCGACCGACTCCCTGGGCTCCACCACGATCCTGCGCGATGGCAAGGTGGACATGAAGGGCACCTACGAGGTCTTGCGCAAGCTGATCCAGACCTATGCGGCGCCTTCCCCGCAGGTCACCAAGCTGATGACCAACGGCATCTACGAGATCGGTGGCATCGTGCCCCTGGGCGCCGCCTATCCTTTCGTGAATGACCGCAGGATGAGTTCGGTGGAAGCCTTGGCGGGCAAGCGCATCTCGGCCTTCGATTACGACAAGGCGCAGGCGGCGATGATCCAGCGCATCAACGCCGTGCCGGTGTCCACCGACATCTCCAATTTCCACCTGAAGTTCAACAGCGGCCAGATCGACATGATGGCCGCCCCCACCATGGCCTACAAGCCGCTGGAGTTGCAAAAGGGCATGGGCACCAAGGGCGCTGCGGTGAGGTTCCCGCTGCTGATCGTGTCCTACCAGCTCGTGTTCAATCGCGGCAAATTCCCCGAAGGCTTCGGCGAGAAGTCGCGTGAGTTCTGGATGAGCCAGTTCGACCGCTCCTTGCAGGTCATCCGCACGGCGGACTCCACCATCCCGCCCATGGCCTGGGTCGATCTGGAGCCTGAGGATGCCGTCAAGTACACGCTGTTGCTGCGCGAGTCGCGCATCATGCTGGCCCAGCAGGGCCTGTATGACAAGCGGGGCCTGAAGGTGATCAAGCGCATCCGTTGCCATGTCAACCCGGCGGATCCGGAGTGCACCACCAAGTCTGAAGAGGAATGGAAGTGATCTGTCGCAGTACTGATGAAGTGAAGAAGATGAAAGCCTTGTTGTCTCGCTCGGTGGCCACCTGTGTATTGGCCTGCCTGCCTTGGGTGGCGCCCTCGGCGCACGCTGCCAAGGTCTGTGTGTTCGACTTCCTTGGCACGGCGGGCGATGCCTACGGCATGTCCAAGGACTATGCCCTGGCCATGCAGCGCTACGGTGTCGACATCGAACTCAAGGCCTATGTCAACGAGGCCCAGGCCACGGAAGACTTCCGCAACGGCAATTGCGACGGCCTGCTGGCCACGGCCTTCCGCACACGCCAGTTCAATCCCGTGGCCGCATCCAGCGACTCACTGGGCGCCACCACCATCCTCAAGAAGGGCGCCATCGACATGACGGGCACCTACGAGGTGTTGCGCAAGCTGGTGCAGACGTATTCCACGCCGTCGCCGCTGGTGAGCAAGCTGATGGTGCAGGGTGAATTCGAGGTGGGCGGCATCATCCCCATCGGGCCGGCCTATCCCTTCGTCAACGACCGCAGGCTGGGTTTTTCGATCGAGGCCCTGGCGGGCAAGCGCATCGCCGCCTTCGATTACGACAAGGCCCAGGCCGCGATGATCCAGCGCATCGGCGCCATCCCCGTCTCGGCCGATGTGTCCAACCTGCACACCAAGTTCATCAACGGGCAGGTGGACATGATCTCGCTGCCCACGCTGGCCTACAAACCGCTGGAGTTGAGCCGCGGCATCGGTACCAAGGGCGGCGTGGTGCGCTTTCCGCTGATGATCGTGACGTACCAGATGGTGGTGCGGCATGCCCGCTTCCCGGAGGGCTTTGGCGAGCAGTCGCGCAGCTTCTGGATGGCGCAGTTCGACCGGCTGCTGCAACTCATCCGCACGGGCGATTCGTCCATCCCGCCCATGGCCTGGATCGACATCAGCCCGGAGGACGCCTACAAGTACACCCTGCTGCTGCGTGAGGCCCGCCTGGACATGGCGCAAAAAGGCCTGTATGACAAGCGGGGCCTGAAGGTGCTCAAGCGCATCCGCTGCCACGTGAACCCGACAGATCCGGAATGCAGCACCAAATCGGAAGAAGAGTGGAAATGACCCCTGGCTCTCCCTCGATCGCGGGGGTGAGTGATCCAGGTCAATTGCGTGGCGCAGCCGGACAAGTCAAGGTCGGGTCTCGCGCCGCAACATGCGGTCATCGTTCGTTGCCTGTCTGAGGAGTCACATCATGTCCGCTGGTCGCAAAGGTTTGCAGTTGAGCTTCATCATCCACTTCATGGCCTACGCGCTCGTCATGCTGGGCCTGTGGCAGATCAATCAATCCACCAGCAGCCAGTTCAACTGGGCCGGCATCGTGGCCTGGGCCTGGGGCATCGGCGTGGCGGCACACGGCGCCGTGTGGGTGATGTTCGGGCGCTCTGGCGGCGGCAAACCGGCTGCGCGCTGAGCCTTCAGGCCTTGCCGAACAGGCGACGGGCATGCAGGCCCAGGCCGGTGGCCACGGAGGCCAGCCGGTCGCCTCGCACCGGCAGGGCCTCCGGGAAGGCCGCTTGAAGGCTGTCGGTGAGCAACTGCAGCCCCGTCGAGCCGCCGGTGAAGTACAGCGCCCGGATGTCGCCGGGCGTCACACCGGCCAGGTTCACCGTTTCGCGCGCACAGGCCACGATGCGGCCCACATCGGCCTCCAGCGCCTGGCGCATCTGCGCATCGGTCAGCGGGCTGTGCAGGCCTTTTTCAATGCGCGAGAGATCGATGTCTGTCTGGCCACCTTGAGAGACGGCGATCTTGGCGGCCTCCGCCTCCCCCACCAAGCGCATGTCCCAGGCGTTCGGTGACCACCTTCATCAGGCGCTGGTGCTGGCGCACGTCGCCATAGAAATCCACCATCGCACGCAGCTCGGCCACACGCTGTGGCTGGTACACCGTGTTGATCAGGTGCCAGGTCGTCAGATCAAAGTACACGCGGCTGGGCACGGGGCGCGGTGGCTGGCCCAGCACGCTGGGGCCGAAGCCGCCATAGCCCAGCGGTGGCATCACCGCGGCCAGCGAGACATGCCGATCGAAATCGGTGCCGGCGATGTGGATGCCGTGGCTGGCGAGGATGTCGCTGCGGCGATCCAGATTGCCGGCCCGCTGCGGGCCCACACGCACCACCGAGAAGTCCGAGGTGCCGCCGCCGATGTCGGCCACCAGCACGAGTTCTTCGCGCGTGGTCTGCTGTTCATAGTCGAAGGCCGCTGCGATCGGCTCGAACTGGAAGGACACCTCGCGAAAGCCCACGGCCCGCGCGGCCGCTTCCAATGAGGCCTGGGCCGCCGCATCGCGCTCGGCATCGTCGTCCACGAAGAACACCGGCCGGCCCATCACGACGCTGTCCAGCGGCTGGCCACCGGCGCGCTGTGCCAGCTCGCGCAGATGCCGCAGGTAGCCGGTGATCACGTCCAGGTACTTCACGCCGTAGCCATGACCGACCTCGGTGGTCTGGTCGACCAGCGGCGTGCCCAGGATGCTCTTCATCGAGCGCATCAGGCGGCCTTCATAGCCGTCGATGTAGGCCTGCACCGCGGCGCGGCCGAAGATGCGCGGCAGGTGATCGTCCAGGCTGGGGCCAGGCAGCACGCCTGCCGGCAGATCGTCCGCATCCGTGCAGTAGAAGACGGCCGTGGGCATGGTCAGGTGCGTGCCTTCGAGCGGCACGAGGCGCATGCCTGCGGTGGTGTCGGGTGTGACCGGCGCGGGAATGGCGATGGCCGAGTTGGACGTGCCGAAGTCGATGGCACAGAAGGAGGCGGCGGCGGTGGCAGGGCGGGTGGCGCTGGAGGTCATCCGGGTCACGGTACTCAAACAAACAAACAAAAAGAAAGAAAAGGGGCGAGCCGGCCGGTGATGGTCAGCGATCCCGGTATTCGCCCGGCGTCACCCCTGCCCAGCGCTTGAACGCATGGATGAAGGCGGCCGATTCGGCATAGCCGATCTGGGTGGCGATGTCGTCGATGGGCAAGGTGGTGTTCTTGAGCAGATAGCGTGCCTTGGCATAGCGCGCATCGGCCAGCAGATCGCGGAAGCTGCGGCCGTCCTCGCTGAGCTGGCGGCGCAGGCTGCGCTCGGACATGTCGAAGGACTTGGCCACATCCTCGGCCGACGGGAAGTGCCCGTTGAACAGGCCGAGGTGGGCCAGCACGCGGTCGGCCAACGTGTCGTTGGAGGCCTCCTGCTGTTTGAGCTGCTGGTCGCACATGGTGCGGTACATCGCATGCGCGTTCGGGTCGGCCGTGGGCAGCTTGATCTGCAGGTATTCGTTGCGCAGCCAGAAGCGCGCCTCGTGTTCACCCCAGCGCACCGGGCAGCCGAAGTGTTCTTCGTAGGCCGCGGCCTCGGGCGGCTTGGGATAGGGCATGTCCACGCGCTCGGGCTTGATGTTCATGCCCATGGTGGCCTGCATGTCGCGGATCATCTTGTACGTGCCCGAGACCTCGCCATCCACCCGGAAGCGGAAAGCCTTGTGCGGCATCATCATCGGATCGAGGATGAGCGCGCTCAGGCGCTCGCCCGGCTCCAGTCGCAGCGTGCCGTAAAGATAGGTCAGGCGTTGATAACGGATGCCTGTCTGGATGGCTTCATACGCGGTCGAGCAGGTCATCAGCAGCATGACCAGCGGCCCGTAGCCGGCGAGACCGAAGAAGTTCCCCATCTTCAAGCCGGCGAGCGGATCCTGGATGATCTCGGCCGCATCGGCGTAGATGCGCAGCTCGCGTGAGCGTTCGATGCGGGTGGTCGGGTCGAGCTGATCGCTCGACAGGCCATGGCGACGCAGCACCGGTTCCGGGTCTTCGCCCAACTGCTTGAGGCCCTGGATCATGTAGATCAAACCCAGGATCGAACGGGTGCTCATCTCGAATTGATGGAGGTCAAAGGCGTCGGCGTGGCGCCCCTCATCGCGGGGGCTGGGAGCCAGGGCAGCAGGCCTTGGCCGAAAAAATCAATCGCATGCCGAATTTAGCATGGCCTCTTCGAGCGGCCATCCGCACCATCCGCAGCACCTGACCAACCTCTTGAATTTTTCCAAGGTGCCGCATGCCTGTTGTTGCTTCCGCAGATCCCAAGTTCGCCCGCAAAGTTGAAGTTGCCATCACCGGAGCCGGTTTCGGCGGCGTGTGCATGGCCGTCCAGTTGAAGAAGGCTGGCATCAAGGATGTCGTCATCCTGGAAAAGGCCGCGGAGCCGGGCGGCGCCTGGCGAGACAACCACTACCCTGGGGCCGCCTGCGATGTGCAATCGCACATGTACTCGTACTCGTTTGCCACCAAGTCGGACTGGACCCAGCGCTATGCCCCCTGGCATGAGATCAAGCAGTACATCCTGGATGTGATCCGCCAGTTCCGCCTAGGCACGCAGATCAAGTGCGGTCAGGAAGTGGTCAGCGCCGTCTTCGATGAAACGCAGGGCCGCTGGACGCTGCAGACGGCAGCCGGCGACACCTGGTCCGCCAAGTACTGGGTGCTGGCCTCGGGCCCGCTGCACGTGCCGGCCATCCCCGACATCCAGGGCATGGACACCTTCCAGGGCAAGATCATGCACTCGGCCCAATGGGAGCACGGCTACGACATGACGGGCAAGACGGTGGTGTCCATCGGCACGGGAGGCAGCGCCATCCAGTACGCACCCGAGATCGCCAGGAAGGTCAAGCAACTGCACATCTTCCAGCGCTCTCCCGCCTGGGTGGTGCCGCGCGATGACCGCACCTACACCGAGCTGGCCAAGACCGTCTTCAAATACCTGCCCTTCGTGCGCCGGCTGCACCGCTGGCAGCTGTACTGGACCAACGAGATGCGCGTGTGGCCCATCTTCAAGCCCAATCTGGCGCACAAGGTGGAGCATCTGCTCAAGACCAAGTTCATTGATCGCGTGGTCAAGGACCCGGCCGTGCGCGAGAAGCTCAAGCCCGACTACACACTGGGCTGCAAGCGCATCCTCATCTCCAACAAGTGGTACCCGATGTTCAACCGGCCCAATGTGGAGCTGGTGACCGATGCCATCCGGGAGATCACGCCCACGGGCATCGTCACCCAGGATGGCAAGGAGCGCAAGGCCGACTGCATCGTGCTGGGCACCGGCTTCGTGGTCGACCCGCGCATCTACATGAAGGACTTCGAGCTGATCGGCCGCGGCGGCCACTCGCTGGCCGAAGACTGGAAGACCAGCCCCACCAGCTACTACGGCATGACCACGGCCAACTACCCCAATCTGTTCCAGTTGGTGGGGCCGCACACGGGGCTGGGCCACAACAGCATCATCTTCATGATCGAGGCGCAGGCCAAGTACATCGTCAAGTGCATGAAGCTGGTGCAAAAGCGCGGCGCCGATTTCATCGACGTCAAGCCCGCCGCACAGCAGCGTTTCCTACAGGAGATGACCGAGGCCCTGAAGGGCACGGTGTGGACCTCGGGTTGCAAGAGCTGGTACCAGACGGCCGACGGCATCAACTTCGCCATCTGGCCGAAGTCCACGTGGAAGTTCTGGCTGGAGACGCTGCGCGTGCGCGAGTCGGACTACGAGTTCGTGACCTGCACAACCAAGGGGGTGCGCCAGCATGGCAACGAGGTGGCGCCACAAGGCGGCCAGTTGGCCGGCCAGTCTCTCTGAGCAGGCGACTCGCTCCAGCGTTCAGGGAGAGGTACAGCGCACGGGTGTCGGGCGCCGTCCTCGTTGCACAAGAAGAAACGGGTTGACCTGTGTCAACTCTTTCACGGATGGATCGATGCCGTGGCCGCAGATGGCCGAAACGATCAATTTCTCGTTGCGCTCGAACATGGCCGGCTGACGGCTGCGCGAGCACCATGGGGATGCGTACGGAGACAACCCGGCGGCGACAAGACCGCCGGGAGCCGACAAACCCAAACCAAAGGTGCCGCACATGACGCAAGCAGACAGCTCTTCCTCTTCCCCGGTTCGCGAAGTCGAGGTCGCGATCGCCGGAGCCGGCTTCGGTGGCCTGTGCATGGCCATCCAGTTGCAGAAGAACGGGATCGACGATTTCCTCATCCTGGAAAAGAAAGGCGAGGTCGGCGGCGCCTGGCGTGACAACCATTACCCCGGCGCTGCCTGCGATGTGCAGTCGCACATGTACTCGTTCTCGTTCGAGACCAAGTCCGACTGGTCCAAGCGCTATGCGCCCTGGAACGAGATCCAGCAGTACATCCTGGACACGGTCAAGAAGTACAAGCTGCGCCCCAAGATCCACTTCAACCAGGAAGTCGTCAGCGCCGTCTTCAACGAAGGCATCGGCAAGTGGGTCATCAAGACGGCCGGTGGCGAGACCATCATGGCGCGCCACTGGGTGCTGGCTTCGGGCCCGCTGCACGTGCCGGCCATCCCCAACATCAAGGGCCTGGACACCTTCAAAGGCAAGGTGATGCACTCGGCCGATTGGGATCACAGCTACGACCTGGCCGGCAAGAAGGTGGCCTCCATCGGCACGGGTGGCTCTGCCATCCAGTACGTGCCCGAGATCGCGCCCAAGGTGGGCCAGTTGCATGTGTTCCAGCGCACGGCTGCGTGGGTCATCCCGCGTGACGAGCGCAGCTACTCGGCCTTCCGCAAGTGGACCTTCAAGGCCCTGCCCTTCACGCGCACGCTGCACCGCTGGCGCTGCTACTGGACGAACGAATCGCGCCTGTGGCCCATCCTCAACCCGGTGCTGGCCAAGACGGGCGAATTCTTCCTGAAGAAGTTCATCGCCTATCAGGTGCACGATCCCAAGCTGCGCGAGAAGCTCACGCCGGATTACACGCTGGGCTGCAAGCGCATCCTGATCTCCAACAAGTGGTTCCCCACCTTCAACCGCCAGAACGTGGAGCTGGTGACCGACGACATCCGCGAGATCACGCCGGACGGCATCGTCACCAAGGACGGCAAGGAGCGCAAGCTCGACTGCATCATCCTGGGCACGGGCTTCATCGTCGATCCGCGCATCTACATGAAGAGCTTCGAGCTGCGTGGGCTGGGTGGCCACACGGTGCAGGAAGACTGGAAGGTCAGCCCCACCAGCTATTACGGCATCACCACCGCCAACTACCCGAACATGTACCAACTGGTGGGCCCGCACACCGGCCTGGGCCACAACTCGATCATCTTCATGATCGAAGCGCAGGTGAACTACATCCTGCAGTGCATGAAGAAGGTCAAGGAAAAGGGCGTGGACTACATCGATGTCAAGCCGCAGGCCATGACGCGCTTCCTGGGTGAAGTCACGCAGGCACTGCAAGGCACGGTGTGGAGCTCGGGCTGCAAGAGCTGGTACCAGACGGCCGATGGCATCAACTTCGCGATCTGGCCGAAGTCGACCTGGCGCTACTGGCTGGAGACCCGCTCGGTCAACGAGGCGGACTACAACTTCGTGAAATGCGCTGGCGCGACGTCGTCGGGCCATGCGCAAGCCTCCAACGTCTCGGCCTTGGGCGATCTGGCCGGTGGCCAGGCCATGGCACGGACGGCACATGTCGGGCACGCCGCTGATCTGTCGTCATCTCCTTGATCAGCGGCTTTTTGGAGCCCCGCCCTCACCGGCGGGGCTTTTTTGTTGAACCGGTGCATGCCGCCCACCGTGCCTCGGCATAATGAATTGCGTTATCGCCGCTTCAACCATGTCCGCCACCCAGCCCGTCTTCACACTGCCGCCCAGGCACATCTGGATCGATCACACCAACGTGATCGAGACGGATCGGGATACCTTGTATGCGCTGCTGTGCGACATCGATCGGTGGCCGCAGTGGACGCCCGGGCTCAAGGCCATCTGGCGTTTCGGCGGGCGGGACAAGGGCCTGGCCACACCGGGCACCTTCTTCATGATGTCCATCGAGGTGCCTGTGCTCAAGCGCCTCTTCCTGCCTTGCGTCATGTACCGCAATGGCGTGGATCGCATCGAATGGGGTGGCGGCGCCATGGGCTCGACCATCCGCCACTACATGGAACTCACGCCCGCAGGGCCGGGGCGCACGCGGCTGCGCCATGTGGAGGGCGCCACCGGTTTGCTGGCTTTGGCCGGATGGCCCGCGGCCGGCTTTGCGCACATGCACGATCTGCGCTGGTCCAAGGCCATCGAGGCGCGGTTCGCCGGCGGCCCGGCCGTGTCTCCGGTTTAGCGACGGGCCTTCCAGGCCTTGTGCGCCTGGTCTTCCTTGTGGATCTCCGCCATGGCTTGCGGCATGGGCTGATTGCGAAAACCCAGATCGCGCGCCGCCTTTTCGTTGTTGACCCGAAAGCCGAAGGGCATCGGCAAAGGCAGGATCAGCTTGCGCTGGCCACTGGCATGGGCGGCGGCCTGGATGAAGCTGGCGAACTGGTGCGAATCGCCACACACGTTGTACGCATGGCCGATGCTCGCATCGTTGGCGATGGCACCGCGCACGGCGTCGGCCACATCGCCCGCATACACGAAGGGGAAGTGGATGCTGGGCAGCACCAGAAGGGGCAGGCGCAGCAGACGGCGGACAGGCCGCATCAGGTTGCCATCCCGCGCGCCATACACGCCCGCCGGCCGCAGCGTCGTCAGGCCGATGCCCAAGGCCTTGGCGCGCTCCCACGCGATGACCTCGCTGAGCTGCTTGGTGGCGCGGTACGGGCCGCCTTGTTTGCGCTGGCCATTGAGCTGCGGTGATTGCTCATGCAGCGTGCGAAAGATCGACCACTTGTAGATGCCGAAGGTGCTGATGTGCACCACGCGCTGGACGCCGGCACGGTGTGCGGCTTCGAACACGTGGCGCGTGCCGTCGATGTTGGCCTTCTCATGGTCCTGCCAGGCGCTGAAGCTCTTGGCCACGACGTACATGGCTGCATTCGACACCACCGCATCGCAGCCTTCGAAGGCCCTCGCCAACGCATCGGGATCGGCCAGATCTGCGCGCCGGAACACCACGCCTTCATCGGCCAGAAACGCGGCTTTCTGCGGGTTGCGCACCACGCCGATCACCTGCGCCCCGGCCTTGAGCAGGCTGCGGCAGATGTAGGCGCCGATCATGCCGCTGGCACCGGTCACGGCGATGGTCTTGCCGCGCAGATCCGGCGGGGTGGATGACGATGGGTGGGACATGCAGACACCTCGGAAGGACGGATGGAGACGAAAGCCTTGGAGCGACGCGTAATGTAGCGCGTTATGCCGGAAGCCTGAGGGACAGCCGGGGGGCGATGGATGTCAGCCCACGGCCTCGGCACGACAGAAGGCCGACGCCCGCGTATGGCACGATGGGCGCCATGCCTTGCCATCCCATCCGTACCGTGGTGTCCTGGGGCGTCGTGGCCGTGCTGCTGTCACAGGGCGTGGCCCATGGTGCAGAGGCCGCGGCTGCGAGTGCTTCTCCCACCCTTGAGCCCAGAGAGCTGGTCTGCCAGGTTCGCTACGCCGGCGAAAACCGCGTGCTGCGTCAAGCCGCCGGGCCCGATCCTTATGCCGCGGCCTCCGTGGATGTGGGTGGACGGTTCCGTGTACGCGCGGTGGTGCTCGGCACGCCCACGCAGATCGACCACGTTACCTTGAGCGCTTACGCACTGGAAGATGGCGAGCCGCCGCAGATCCTCCATCAACTTCGCCTGCACGGCAGTTTCTCGCCGAACCACGACGTGCCCGATATGACGGGCTGGCAGCACGTGTACGCCCCCGGCCTCGGCCGTGAGATGCGCTATGGCTGTGCCTTGCTGCCCACGGTCGCCGCGCCTTTGCCACCGCCACCTGTGGCGCCGCCGGATCAGGCCCTTCCCGCTGCGCCTGACGAGCCGGTCGCATTGGCATCTGCCGCAGCCGATACCGTGCGCATCGCCTGGATGGGCGACGTGATGCTGGCCGATGGCCCGGGCCGGCTCATCGCCCGCGGTGGCAACCCCTTCGCACCGTTCGCCTCGCGCCTGGCGCAGGCCGACCTGCGCATCGCCAACCTCGAATGCGTGATCGCCCAAGGCGGCCAGGCCCTGGACAAGCCCTGGACCTTCCGCGCCGCACCGCGCGTGCTGCCTCTGTTGCAGCGCCATGTGGACGTGGTGTCGGTGGCCAACAACCACGCCGGCGATTACGGCAAGGCGGCCTTCGCCGAGATGCTGCAGCGCCTGGACAAGGCCGGCCTGCCCTACTTCGGTGGCGGCCTGGACTGGCGCCAGGCACACCAGCCCCGCATCATCGAACGCAAGGGCGTGAAGATCGCGCTGCTGGGCTACGACGAGTTCTTCCCCCGCATCTTCGAGGCGGGCGAAGGCCTGCCCGGCGTGGCCTGGTCCGAAGACGAACAGGTGGCCTACGACATCCGTCAGGCCCGTCGGCAAGCCGATGTCGTCATCCCGTTCATGCACTGGGGCCAGGAGCATGAGCCGCGTGCCAACGACCGCCAACGCGAACTGGCCCGCCTGATGATCGATGCGGGCGCCGATGCCGTGGTCGGCACGCACCCGCACGTCGTGCAGGACACGGAGACCTACCGCGGCAAGCCCATCGTCTACAGCCTGGGCAATTTCGTGTTCGATGGGTTTTCATCTACCGAGAACAACACCGGCTGGGTGCTGTGGATGGACGTGACGAAACAGGGCGTGCAGCGCTGGCATGTGGAGCGCGCCCGCATGGACCGCGACGGCACGCCCCACCCGCTGGATGCGCCGGGTGCGATCAGCCCGCAGCGGCCACCGGCTGCGTCACCCCATCGGCCTTGAACATCGCCTTGATGCCGCGGATGGCCTGGCGAATGCGGGCCTCGTTCTCGATCAGGGCAAAGCGCACGTGGTCGTCGCCATGGTCGCCAAAGCCGATGCCGGGCGACACGCAGACCTTGGCCTTGTCCAGCAGCTGTCGCGCGAACTCCAATGAGCCCATGTGTGCGTAGTGATCGGGGATCTTGGCCCAGATGTACATCGAGGCCTTGGGGCACTCGACCATCCAGCCGGCCTCGCGCAAGCCCTTGACCAGCACATCGCGCCGCGCCTGGTACTTGGCAGCGATGTCCTTGACGCATTGCTGATCGCCTTCCAGCGCCGCGATGGCCGCGACCTGCAGCGGTGTGAACGTGCCGTAGTCGTGGTAGCTCTTGATGCGTGCGAGGGCCGCCACCAGATCGGGGTTGCCCACCATGAAGGCCACGCGCCAGCCGGCCATGTTGTAGCTCTTGCTGAGCGTGAAGAACTCGACGGCCACGTCCTTGGCGCCCGGCACCTGCATGATCGAGGGCGCCTTCCAGCCGTCGTACACGATGTCGGCATAGGCCAGGTCATGCACCACGAAGATGTCGTGCTTCTTGGCCAGCGCGATCACGCGCTCGAAGAAGTCCAGCTCCACGCACTGCGCCGTCGGATTGGACGGGAAGCCCAGGATCATCATCTTGGGCTTGGGGTAGCTGCCGCGGATGGCCTTTTCCAGCTCGGCAAAGAAGTCGACGCCGGGCACCAGCGGCACCGAGCGGATGTCGGCCCCCGCGATCACGGCGCCGTAGATGTGGATGGGGTAGGACGGGTCGGGCACCAGCACGGTGTCGCCGCGGTCCAGCGTGGCCAGCATCAGGTGGGCCAGCCCTTCCTTGGAGCCGATCGTGACGATGGCTTCCTTGTCCGCATCGATCTCGACGCCGTAGCGGTCCTGATACCAGTGCGAGATGGCCCGGCGCAGCCGCGGGATGCCCTTGGAGGCGGAATATCCGTGGGTGTCGGGCCGCTGGGCCACTTCGGTGAGTTTGGCGACGATGTGCGGCGGGGTGGCCCCATCGGGGTTCCCCATGCTCATGTCGATGATGTCTTCGCCACGGCGGCGCGCAGCCAGTTTCAGTTCGCCCGTGATGTTGAAGACGTAGGGAGGGAGACGATCGATGCGCGCAAAGCGGCGCTTGCCCGACATGGTGGACATGTGTGGTGCTCTTTCACGTAGGCGCCCGGAACCGTCCGAGCGACGTGCCGTGCCAGGAGGGCACGAGCAGCCGACATGCTAGCCGACTGTCGCACTTCAGACCTTCGGCTTTCCTTTGCTTACACCTTACCCCCCTGCGGGGGGAGGGCATGCAAGAGGACGGTGCGTATAGTCCATTTCCTGACACGCGGCTTGACAAAAAACGCCGAATGCAAGCCGAAGGGAATAAAGAAAGACAGATCCGGTCAGGGAGGAAAAACAATAAGCCTCAGGGAGAGTGTTCGACACTGTCATCGCTTCGTGATGAATGAGGCAGGTGGAGAGAGGCGCAGCGGGCAGCGAACCCGTCGCAAGGATCGACCGATCGGTTGCTGGACCGGTCGGTTTTTTTTTGCTTGTTCGCGCTGGTTCAACCTTCGCAGACGCGATTGCGGCCCGCCCTTTTGGCCTCATACAGCGCCTGGTCGGCGGCCTCGATGAACTCGGTGGGTTTTGCTTCGAGCGTGGGCACGAACGAGGTGATGCCCACGCTGATGGTCACGATGCCGTAGGTCGAGCGCACATGCGGCTCACGCAAGGCTTCGATGGCCGCCCGCACCCGCTCCGCCACCACACGCGTGCCCGCCAGATCGGTGTTGGGCAGCAGCAGCACGAACTCCTCCCCGCCATAGCGGGCGATCAGATCGGAGCCGGCGCGCAGGCCGGTCCTCATGGCACCCGCCACGGCGGCCAGGCAGGCATCGCCGCCCAGGTGGCCATAGTGATCGTTGTAGAGCTTGAAGTGGTCGATGTCGACCAGCACCAGGCCGATGGGTGAACGGCTGCGCCGCGCCCGCAGCCATTCGGCCTCCAGCGCCTCGTTGAATTTGCGGCGGTTGGCCACGCCGGTCAGTGCATCGGTGCTGCTCAACAGCTCCAGCCGCCGGTTCGCTTCTTCCAGCTCGGCGGTGCGGGCAGCCACCTTTTGCTCCAGCGAGGCATACAGCATCGCGTTGTCCAGCGAGACGGACAACTGGCCCGCGATCAGGGAGACGGCATCCAGCCGGTCGGATGAGAAAGCGCCGCGGCTCAGGCGGTTCTCCAGCACCAGCACCGCGCGCAGCTCCGCCTTGCTCAGGATGGGCAGCAGCAGCATCGAACACTGCGCCACGCCGTCAAAGTACGGGTCACGGCTGAAGCGTTCGTCCTTCGTGGCTTCGGTCAGCAGCAGGGGCTCGCGCGTGCGCTCGGCATAGCGGAAGGGCGTCAAGGGCAGCAGCCGGGCCAGGCTGGCCTCTTCCAGCGTCAAAGTCTGCGTCGGGGCATCGTCGCTGAAGTGCACGCGCCATTGGTCCGCATCCTTGACCACCATGCGCACTGTGGCCGCGCCGGTCATGGCACCCAGCACTTTGCTCACGCGGGAGGTCAGCCGGTCCAGACTGGTTTCCGAGCTCAAAGCCTGCGAGGCACGCAGCACCGACAGCACATCCACCATGTCGGTCGACACGATGGTGCTGCGCGCATTGGCGCCACTCTTGCGGGTGCTGCGCTGGCGGAGGGCGGGGAACTCGTCGTGCAAGCGTGCCACCTTGGCGCGTGCGCCCCAGGTGTCATACAGGACCAGGGCCTGACGCATCAGGGGCAGGCCGGTTTCCTCCATGCCTTGTTGAAGATGAAAGCGCGCCGCCCGCTCCGTGATCAGCGCTCGGTGCCATGGACGGCTGCGTTGCGTCGAGGCCTTCATCGCGTTGTGAAAGTGCTGGGCAGCGGTCCACATCTCGCCCACGGACCAGGCCCTCTCGGCCTCGATCCATGTCACCAGATGCTGGAAGTTCGCCGGCGCATCCTTGGCGCGCCGGCTCATCCATTTGAGGCTCTTGTCGAGTTCGGCCAGCGCTGCGGCCCGGTCTTTGATGTCCGGCGTGCGCAGCCGCTGGGCCAAGGCCAGCGCGTGCAGCATGTGCGATCGGAAGACAAGGTAGTTGCCGGGGATGCGGTTGAGCAGCGGCATGCCGGCGGCTGCATGCCGCGCCAGGCCCGCTTCGTCGTTGAACAGCGCAGCAGCCAGCGCGCGGCTGTTGTGATAGTAGGCCCCGGAGATCGAGGGAGAGGTCAGCGAGCCCTCGTGGGATGCTTCATTGAAGTCCGCATCGTCGAAGCTGCCGGCGGGCAACTCGGGGGCCATGTCGCCGTGCAGGGTGCGGTAGAGCTGGCGCGAAGGCGAATGGATGTGCAGGAAATTCTTGTCGCCGCTGCGGGCCGACATGGCGAAGGCGCCCTGGATCTCGTCCAGGCAGCTGTCCAGATTGGGCGCCGTGTCGAACAGCACCGTCCATGCATCGTGCGTGAAGATGGCGTATTGCAGGTCCCCGGCCTGCAGCAGGCCTTCGCGGGCCTTGCGGTAGTGGGGCAGCTTGTCTTCCAGCGGCTCGTACCAGTGGGCCGCGCAGAAGGCATACAGGAAGCGCGCCACCGATGTGGCCGGCTCGTACTTGCGGGCCTCGCCCACGGCCAGCAGATGCCGCGCCAGTGTGTAGGCGCCCTGGTAATCCTCGCCGATGGCGATCAATTGCATGGGGGTGGAGCACAAGGTGGCCATCAGCAGCGGACTGGGGCCATGTTCGACCCACAGGCCATGGCTTTCCATGGTCAGCCACGAACCGGTCTTGGCGGCGCAGAAGAAGGCGGCCACCTGCGTCTTGCTCAGCACCTTGGCGATGGCCTGCACGCGCGGGTCCGATACCTCTGCACGACGGAGATCCTGTGCCTTGTCGGGCCCTGCGATCCAGCCGGCCATCTTGAACAAGGCCATGCCGATGGCCATCTTCAGGTCGTCGGGCTGGGGCATGCCCAGGGCCTTGAGCAGATCCAGCCCGATGGCCACGCCATCCTTGTGACGGCTGCGGTTGCCGAGGCTGGCAATCTGCACGGCGGCAGGGTCGACCATCTGCATCGGATCGGGTTGTGCGGCCGCCAGCCCTTCATAGACCGCATCGGCTTCTTCCAGGCGACCCAGGCCGTAAAGCGCGGCATGGCGATCGACCTGGAGCTTGAAGTGTCTGGCCTGGTCCTCATCGTTCATCGTGACGCGCGACATCAGGTCGATGGCTGCGGCCAGGAAGCGCTCGCACAGGTCGTAGTTGATGACGCGGTTGATCACGGCCGCGGCCTCGAAGAGCTGGATGACGCTGCGGCACTCGGCTTCGTCGCTGAGCAAGGCGTGCGTGGGCAGGTATTGCTTGGCCGCCATGGGGCGCAGCAGGTCGTGGGCGGCCAGGCGTCTGGCCAGCGCCAGTTGCACCGGCTCGGCGCGCTGCTGGGCCTGCATGCGTTCGTGCATGGCCTGCTGGACGCGGTCATGGCGGAAGCGAACCTCCGTTTCATGGCCGTTGAGGGTGGAGATCAGACCATCTTCCAGGGCCGCAGCCAGGTGCGATTCCAGGGTCTCGCGAGGCAGATCGGCGGCGATCTCCAGCAAGGGCATCGTGACGTCGCCACCGAGGCAGGCCATGAGCTCCAGCAGGCTCTGCGAGTTCTGCGGGAGCCTGTCGATGCGGCGGCCCAGCAGGCCCACCACGTCGCAGTCACCGACGTATTGGCGGATCTGCGCATCGTCCCACTGCCACAGGCCGTTGTGCGGCGCCAGCAGGCCATCGTGGCGCAGCGCATTGATCAGCTCGACGGTGTCGTAGGGGTTGCCTTCGGTGCGCTCGATGAGGCCGGCAGCCAGCCTGGCGCCATCGCGTGCCGGCATGCGCAGCATCTCGGCGATCAGGGCGCCCATGTCGGCGGGTGGCAGGTTCTGCAGCTGCAATGTGGGTGGGCTCACGCCAAGGGATTCCCAGCGCTGCAGCATCGCGCTCAAGGGGTGTGCGCTGTCGACCTCATTGCCACGGTAGGCACCGACCAGCAGCAGGCCTTGCAGCTCCTGCTCTTGCGTCATGAGCGCGTCCATGAAGCGCAGTGAGATGCCCGGTGCCCACTGAACGTCGTCCACCACCATCACCAGCGGCTGCTCTGGCGACACGATGCTCTTGAGCATGTCCACCGTGGCCTGGATCATGCGGGTTTCGGCCTCGACGGGATCGTCCACGCGGATGGGCGTGGGATGGTCCAGCAGCAACGCGAACTCCGGCAGGAGCGAGGGCCCCAGACCCAGGTTGGCGCCCAAGGCCTGTTTGATGCGCTGGCGGTGCTGTGCAAGGCGGGCCTCCGGCTCGGCCAGCAGCAGGCGCCCCAGCGCCCGCAGTGCCTGCACGAAAGCCGATGTGGTATCGCGCTGGTACTGTTCGAACTTGCCGGCCACGAACCAGCCGCGGCGCGCCGTCACCATGGGCTGCAGTTCGTTGATGAGGGCGCTCTTGCCCACCCCTGGCGCACCTGAGATCAGCAGGGCGCGGCCTTCTCCCGCCCGGTACGGTCCATGGCTTCTTGCAAGGCCCGCATCTCGTCCTTGCGCCCGATGAGGGTGCTGGGCGGTGTCAAGCGCATGGGGAAGTCGTCCAGGCCCAAAGGAAAGGCGCTGTCATCGCCGCGCTGGCGACGATCGCGCAGGCGGATCAGGTCCCTGGCCAGGCCCTCGGCGCTCTGGTAGCGGCGGTCTGCCTCCTTTTCGAGCAGGCGCATGATCATCTCGGACAAGGGGGCCGGGATGGCGGCGTCCAGCACCATGGGTGCCACCGGTTCGCGCGCGAGGTGATCGTGGATCATCTCCAGCAGGTCTTCGCTCTCGAAGGGCTTGCGGCCGGCCGCCATCTCGTAGAGCGTCACACCCAGCGAATACAGGTCGGAGCGCTGATCGATGGCCCGGCCTGTGCGTCCGGTCTGCTCGGGCGGCATGTAGGCCAGCGTGCCGATGATGTGGTGCTGGTGCGTGAAGGCCAGCCGCTCTTGCGCAAAGCAGGTGGCAATGTTGAAGTCGATCAGCAGCGGTCGTTGATCAGGGCCCGCCAGCAGGATGTTGGAGGGGTTGATGTCCTTGTGGATGATGCCGGCGCGGTGGATGGCGGACACGGTCTCGGCCAGGGCAATGCCCAATTCGATGGCGCGGTCCAGACTCGGTCGTTCACGTGACAGCTGTTGCGACAGCGACGTGCCGCCGCCGTCTTCGAAGACCAGTGCCCCGTCGGCGAGTTCGCTGGCCTGGCGCACGACCCCCGGCACCTTGGACAGACGTGCCAGGATCGAAGCCTCATGGCGCAAGCGCGCCTGCGCATCCGCGCCAAAGGCCTGCTTGACGATCACGCATCGCCCATCCGGTTGCCGCCGGCGCATCACCAGCGTGCGCTCATTCTTGTAGAGCACCTCGTCGCCTTGCGGCGTCGGGAGCGGCTGGGCAGGCGCCAGAGTGGCTTCGAGTTCGGAAAGTGCCATCGGCGTACACCTTTGCGTGAGCGAAAACGCGCGGGCCATCCCAGGCGCTCGATCGCCAGGAGCCGCATCGTGTTTTCGGCCAAAGACGGCCCAGCCTGAGTGAGGAATCACCCAGATTGCGTCTTCTCTCTCACAAATGAGGTGCCGGCCTCAAGCCTTGCGTGCGCGCGCGCCGGTCGATGCCGCCTTGACGGCGGTGGTTTTGGCGGCGGCTGTCTTGCGGGCCGGCTGTTTGCCCGCAGCGGGAAGTGCCTGGACGGCAGCCGGTGCGGCGGCCTTGGCGGATTTTTCCGCCTCGATCTGGGAACGCAGCCACTGATCGAGGCCGTCCCATACGAACATCAGGTGCGAGACGACGTTCTCGATCGGCTGCTTGAAGCCGCTTTGCACCCAGGTCAGACACGGCTGCAGCGAAGCGCCGATGAGCGCCGCACCGATGATGTCCAGGCGGATGTTTTCCGGCAGACCCGGGTAGATCAGTTCCGCAAACCGCTTCATCAGCAGCGCATGCCGGTTCAGTTCGGGATTGGTCTTGACCGTCACATGGCGCCAGTAGCTTGATGCGTCGATCAGCAGGATCTGCGCGCGTCGCGGGTCTTCCTTGACGAAGCGGAAGAAGGCGGTCAGGCCGGCAATGGCCATGTCGTGCGTGGTCAGTGGGGCGGCCACCATCGCGGCGCCCGTGGCAGCCACGGCCTGCTCGCTGATCTGCTTGAAGGCGGCCTCGTAGGCATCCGAAGCGGTGGCGAAGTGCTCCGAGAAGTAGCGCTCAGCGATGCGGGCCTCGTTGCAGATGTCGCGCATCGTGGCCTTGCGCAAGCCGAGGGTGCCGAAGACCTGGATGGCCGCTTCCAGCAGCTTCTCGCGGCGCTGCTGGCTGCGTTCCTGCGCGGACATGCCGCCGTAGCGGCGTTCGGAGTTCTTGCTGGTGTCCTGCGGAGGGGATTCGGAAGTGCGGGGCATGACCTGACGGGCCTGATCGGCGTGACGAAGAGCGAGGTCGCAAATGGCGGGAGCATTATCGTTCCCAATTTGGACATGGTAGCGGTGCCGACGCTTGTCAGACGTGCGCCGGATGCCCATATATCGCCGCTTGAGGTATATCTGTAAATAAGGATTGGCAGAATATCTAGATGGCGGCACATCAGAATGTGCAAAATCGTGCATTCCTCACAAGGCCTGCTTTTTGCAAAGTACGCCGAAGTGACATCAAACGTTGCCTGAGTCCCAAAACATCGGTCGGGAGGGCGCTCCGGCACGCCCAATTCAGGTTATGGTTGACGGTTCTCCCGGACAGGCCGAAGGAGGCCGTGGCAGAGACTGTCTGCCCGGAAGGCCTGTGGAGACCGGACGAGCGGCAGACGATTGCTACCACCTGCGGGTTGGATAATGGCAATTTAATGCAGTGCAGGCCGACCAGCGATCTGGCGGTGGTCCGGGTGCGATCCGGGGCAGTTGTTGTGTGCCAATCACCTAAAGTCGAGCCATGTCGAAGTCGTCGGAAGCTTCTCAGTCCGTGAAGTCGAGAACCTATTCGGGCGTGCCCGCCGAAGAGCGCACCCGGATCCGTCGCGAGCGCCTGATCGAGGCGGCCACCGAGGTATTTGGCCGTGTGGGATATGCACAGGCGACCATGCGCAACATTTGCGTCGAGGCGCGTCTGGCCGAACGGTATTTTTATGAATCGTTCGACAGCACCAAGACGATCTTCGAGACCGTCTGCCGCGCCCAGATCGACCAGATGATCCACCGCATCGGCGAGGCGCTGGCCCAGTCGCCGGTGATGGACAAGGACTTCATCGAGTCGGGCGTGCGCGCCTTCCTGGAGTTCGTGCGCGAAGATCCGCGGCGCGTGCAGATCGTCCTGATCGACGGTGTCTGGATGGACCAGATGCGTGCCCGCGAAGGCAAGTCGGAGATCGTCGGCTACGGCCGCGTCATCCGCAATCTCACGCAGGGCTTCCATCCCGATCTGGCCCGCCAGATCAATGTCGAGATGGCAGCCAGCGGCCTCATCGGCATGGCCATCCACACGGCCATCGATTGGGCGCGCGGCGACTTCGCCATGACGCTCGAAGAGGTCCTCAAGCACAACATGTATGCCTGGGCAGGGCTGGGTTACTGGGCCCGCAATGCGCACAAGGGTGGTCACACCAAGGCTGCGCAGGCCGAACGCCGTGCGTGGGTGCGCAAGGCCTTCAACGAAGGCAACGAGGACGGTTGAAGCCGCGCCAGGCGTGAAAAAAAAGACGCCGGCTCGTGAGAGCCAGCGTCGCAACAGGGCAAACAGCCCCAACCAAAGGGAGCGAGAAAGCGTTCTTGCAGCGCTTGCGCGCCGTTGGGAACGTCGCAATGCGTCTCCACACACTGCTTTTGACATTTTGCCAATCTGTATTGACAGATGGATGGGTGCTTACCCAGAGGCAGGGTTTGTCTGCACGAGAGATGGGGTGAAGATGCGTCTGATTGACAGCGACTGACACATCGGAACAGCCGGAAAAACGAAAAAGGCGCGCATGGCCCTGGGGCTCATGCGCGCCTGGCTCAGGTCGCTGCGGCCGGCCTCGTCAGGAGGCCTTGGCAGCGCCGGAGATCGCCAATCGATGCCCGATCAGTTCGGGGTGGCGGGCGGCAGTTGCAGGTTGAAGGTGTAGGCCTGGCCGCTGCCGGTCATGAAGGCCGAGACGATCGCCGAGATGATGCAACCCTTGATCATCGGGAAGCTGGTGGTGCCCGTGAACGTGATCTGGCCGTTGCCCAGCGAGGAGATCGGGCCTTCGAAGTTCAGCGGGAAGTCCACAGGCTTCTCGGTCTTGCACTGGCCGAAGGGGATGCCCCACACCGATGCGACCGTGATGTTGGTCTGAGCCATGCCATCCTTGATGCGCAGGATGCCTTGGTCATCCAGCGAGACCTTGCCGGTGATCGGGCCGGTGGGCTCGATGACCAGGGCGATCTGTGCACCGATGCCCAGCAGCTTGAGCGACTGGCTGAACTTGGGCACATACAGCGAACCGTTGACCAGCTGCTGGGCCGTCACGTCGGCGTCGGCCGAGAACGTCGTGCCTTGCGGCAGCACCACGGTCTGCTTCAGGGTCTTGAGGTCGACCTTGGCAGCCAGGGGCCACTTGTCCATGCGCACCGTCAGGTTGCCGGTGTTGCTGAAGGCCGTCGACACCGGCGCCGTGTTGTTGCTGCAGCTGTTGGGGGCTTGCTTGCCGGCGAAGCGGTCGTTGATCCAGCTCAGCACAGCGGGGCCAGCCTGGAACAGCGTGGCGATGTGCTCGCTGGGGTAGGCGTCGAACGACACGGTCGTGCCCTTGGCGCAGTAGGCCTGCTTGACCTTGAAGGCCTGATCCAGGGGGATGAACTCGTCAGCCTTGCCGTGGAACTGGTACATCGGCACGTTGACCTTGGTCTTGCCCACGGCCTGCTCTTCCAGCACCTGAGGCACGCCGTTGAGGCCGCCACCGATCAGGTCATCCAGGGTCAGACCGTTGTTCATGTACTCCGCCACGTCCTTGTTCTGGTACTTGAACAGGGCCTTGAACACGCACTCGGTGCGGATTTCCTTGAGCATCTGCTGACCGGCCGGGTTCAGGGCCAGCGTCACGGGCATGCGCACCGGGCCGTATTCCGTTGCCAGGCCGCTCATGGCCTTAAGGAAGAAGGCCATGCCGTTGGCCTTGTTCAGGTAGCGCGAGACGGCGAAGAAGTCCGAAGGCGTGCCACCGTGGGCCACGCCGACCACGTTCAGCGTGGGCGTGTAGGTGGGAGCCAGTTCAGCGGCGAAGGCAGCGGTCTGACCGCCTTGCGAGTAGCCCCAGATGGCGACCTTGGAGGCCGCATCGATGCCCACGCTCGGGATCTGCGTGGCGGCGCGGAACATGTCCAGCGTGTTGCGGCCTTGCGAGGCGCCGGCCATGTAGCGCGGCGTGGCGCCGTTGGTGTAGCCGACGTAGTCCGAAACCAGCACGGCGTAGCCGGCCTTCAGTGCCGCGGCCACGTTGGCGGCTTCGTAGTCATTGCCGCTGACCATCTGCTTGGACGGGGCGCAGTCATTGCCCAGGCCGTGGGTGCCCATGGCGTACATGATCACGCCAACGGGTGCGGCGTTCTTGGGCACGATCACGGTGCCGGTCGAGACGGTGGCCTTGTTGTTGACGTCGCGGGACTGGTACATCACCGTCCAGGCATTGTGCTGGGGCGTGTCGGCACCCAGGTTCAGCGTGGTGGGCAGGTACTGGATCAGGTCGCCGTGCTCACCGGCGGGAATGGTGGCGGGTGCGTTGTAGAAAGCCGAGCCCGAAGGGCCGGGCACAGGCGCGGCGAAGGCCGACGAAACGGCCAGCGTCAGGGCGGCCAGGGGAACCGCGAAAGCGGCTTTGCGTGAAAGTGCGTGAATCATGGCTATCTCCAGGTTGTGAACCGATGCGTCGTGCATGGAAGCTGGCATCTGGTGTTGTCATTCTGTGCATTCGGTTTGATAGATTGACCAAGTGCAAACCCAAGAACAGCCACGGAACCCCCTGTGCAAGGGGGGCGGGAAGGGGGTGATTCGCGTGCGGTTACGCCTTCCGGGTTAATTGCAAATCCGGATTGTCAGATATTGCGACAAGGCGCGCAGCATGGGTCCTGCACGGTGCGCGCAGGTGTCGGCTGACGGTGTCGTTTCAGCCTTTTTCGAGCCAGTGGGCCAGTGCGTCGGCGCGCTCTTCGTCCAGGCTTCTGAGCCGCGCGGCCACATGCACGCGGGTGGCCTTGTCAGCGATGACCTGGGCCGCCTTGATCACTGGCTTGTCATCGAGGAAGACCAGGTTGTAGAGGCCTGTGGCAGCCATCTGTTCGAACAGATCGGCCGCACCAGCCACGTCCGACAGAGCCAGAAGGCCCCGCACCATCCCGACGCGTTCGGCCGGTGCAAGGTCCTGGTCGAGCGTGGCTTCGCTCAGACCGGTGGCCAGCGAGGTCCTCAGGGCGACGGATGTGTCCGGCGCCAGCATCAGCTTCAGTGCGGCCTGCACAAGGGTGCTGTCGCGCATGCTGCCCTGTCCAAGGCGGGCCTGGACATAGCCGGCGGCCAGTGGCCCGAGTTGGGCGCGTACGCGCTCTGTGCCTTGCAGCAGCAGCGGCAGCGTGGCCTGGACGTGGTGGTGATCCCGCAGTGCCGCGCCCAGCCGGGATTCCGCATTGCGCACGAAGATCACATCGCTGCGCTGGGTCGCTGGCAGCCAGGCGCGGATGGCCGCCTCCTGCATCAGCACGGCCAAGTCGTCGGACGCGCTGGATGCCAGCAGCAGATGCTGGCTGCCGGCCCGCGGTGTGCGGGTGGACCAGAAGCCCTGGTAGTCCGACACGACGCCACCAGGTTCTTGCACCTGCGGCACGGTGATGGTCGATTCCGATGACACGGCCTGCCGCACGCGACCTTTGAGCATCTCGTCCAGCCGCAGCCGCAGCGGCACATCGCGTTGCAGCAGGCCGCTGGCTTGCGGCACCCACGGCGTGTCGCCAACGTGCACCACCGTCAGCACGAGAACGTGCGAGGCGGCCAGCACTTCAGAGGGGGAGCCGGGCTCCCACGGCAGATCGGGGGCGGCGGTGGGGTGGCCTGCATCGCTCATCTGGCGGGAACTCCGTGCGGTTTGGGTAGGGGCTGGCTGTGCAAGCAAGGCCAGCGAGAGGGCCAGCACTGGAGCCAGACAGCGGGCGCGATGGTGCATGGATGGGCCTCCAGGCGGTTCATGTGGTCTCCCAGGCGATGGCCGACGTGATGCCCGAGGGCGGGCGCACTTCGATGCCGTTGTCCTGCGCGCGACCGATGGGTTTGACCGTTCGGCGACCGCTGACGCGGATGCGGTGCTTGTGCACGACGGTGAGCGCCGCACCGCCGGCATGCGTCACATTCCATTCGCCGGTGGCCGCCCAGTCCATCAGTTGCTTGACGTTGTACACCCGATCGGCCACGTGGCCCGTCGCCCCGCGTGCGCCGGAGGCATTCGTCCAGAAGCAGAAGTGCGCGCGGAACTGCTGCACGTACTGGATCTTGGTCAGGCGGGCGTTCGCATTGTTGGGGTGGGTGAGCGCGAAGCCGCGCCCCGGCGAGTCGATGCAGCGCAAGGTGCGGCGTTGCCCCACGGTGCGATCGACGGAAAGATCCCATACCCCGCTGCGCCCCATCACGGCCGTCTCACCGCCCTGGCCTCCTGGATTGCGCCCCGTATCGAGCACGGGGAAGGCCAGCAGTGCGGGGGCCGGGTCACCGGGCTGGAACATGGGGGTGCCGTTGTAGGCGCCGGTGGCTGCGGCACGGTTGGTCACGTAGCGGTTGCGTACGGTCAGTGTCACGGGTGGGTTGGGCGCGACGGGCGTGTTGTCGGTGTAGGTCAGCACGATGTTGTTGCCCGTGAGCATGTTCACCAGGCCGCCAAAGACCTTGTCCAGGCCGAGCCGGCCGTTGGCGCCGCCGCCGGTGATGTCAGCGACGATCTCCATCGTCATGCCTGCGCCGCCGGCCGCCGTGCAGGCCGCCCAGCTGTTGGGCCAGGTGCCATTTCGCACGTCCACGGCGCCGCCATTGACGGCGGCCGTGAGGTTGCCGTTGATGCCGGCGCTGTTGTCCCGCACGATGTGCACGCGTGCCAGCACCAGGTTCAAGGGCATCGACGGCTCGCCCGGGCTGTACTTGTCGTCGTCGTTGTTGTCGATGTAGGCGCGGATGCGGAAGGAACCGCTGGCCTTGACATCGAGCGTGGCGTTGTAGACGTTTGCGCCGGCCGTCACATCGGGCACGTCGTCCTTGCCGCCCAGGTCCTTGTGGTCATCCTCGTTGCGCACGGCGGCCCATGAGATCGGCAGGTTGGCCGGCTGCGCGGTGAGCACCAGCGCGATGTCGGGCTGGGCGTTCTTCATCAGCACCAGCGGCAGGTTGTTGGCGAAGTCTGGGTCCAGGCTGTTGCAGGTGAACTGGTGCACCGCAGGCAGGGCCACGCCCGGCCGCGGCGTGTTGGGCGGCGTGGCATTGATGGTGGCCTGGATCTGCGTCATCGAGGCCACGGTGAACAGCACCTTGTCGGCATAGCCTTCTGCATCGGTGACGCGCAGACGCACCTCGATGTCGCGCAGGTTGGTGCTGACGGTGGTGCCTTCCAGCCAGAGATCGGTCGTGCCGCCGGCAGGTGGGTAGGCGCCGGTCTGGTTGAACTGCGTCGCATGTGCGGCGCCGGCGGTCTCCGCGTTGAAGAGGGACAACTTGGGCGCACCGGCCGGCTGCCCCGTGGCCACGTCGATCTCGACCAGCTCCATCTGGTCCACGAAGGCCGACGGCTTGGCCCGCTTGACCACCACCTTGGCCCGCGCGAACTGCTGCAGTGCGTCCTGCACATGCAGGAACCTCCCAGGCATCAGCTTGCGGGCCTTGGGCATCATCTTGGGGTCGGTCGTCGGCTTGACGCGGCTTTGCCCCACGTCCAGGGTGCATTCGACCACGGTGGCCACGGCTCTGTCGCCTTCCTGCTGGGGCAGGTCGCTGATCTCCAGGCGCAGCTCCGCATCGCGCAGCGCATGGCTGGCTGCCGCCCCCTCCAGCCAGAGCTTGAGACCGCCACCGGGGATGTTGGCGTTGGGGGTGGACAGCGGCAGTGCCTGCTCGGCCTGCCCGTTGGCCGCCACCTCGTGGGCATACGCGAAGGCGCGAAGGCGCCTCGACAGCCCCCGCAGCACCACGGATCCGGCATAGGCAGCGGGCACCGCCTGGCGCACGATCAGCAGCGCACGCCCCGCATAGAACCCATCGCCCTGCAGATGCAGATTGCGACCGGTGGTCACGCGTGCGTCGCCGCCCAAGGGGGCCGGGTCCGCCCCGCCAGGCTGTGGCTTGTACTGGCACAGGTCCATGTGCACCTCGACACAGGTCAGCGTGTCCTGGGCGGGGTTTTGCATCAGCGGCTCGCCTCCCTGCGTCAGCGTCAGGGTCAGCGTCACATCTGACAGCGCGGCGCTGGGGGCGATCGCTTCGACGTACACGCTCACGCCGTTGCTCAGCGCGCCGCCCGGGATGTTGGCGTAAGGCAGCGGCAGCGCAGTGCCATGCGAGTCGAAGAGCCGGATGCGGGCTGCGTCACCCGTGAGCGTGCCGGTGCCGGTGAAGGCGCCTGTGGTGCCCAACTGCACGCGGAGCCGGTGCCCCTGCGCCTGATGGCTTTTCTTGACCAGGATGATCTTGGGCGCGGGGATCGCCAGCGTGGGCGCCACGGGCGTGGGCAAGGGGTTCAGGGCTGCCTGACATTGCTGGACGACGTTCTGTGCCGCATTGGCCACCGCATCGGTCACCGCGCCGAGAAAACCAGGCATCAACGTTCTCCCAGTGGGTCTTCGGCGTGGGCGTTCAGATGGCGGGCGGCGGCGGCCACCAGCAGATCCATGCGCGTGCCAGGGTCGGGGATGTCGGCCGCCGAGAGCAGTTCGGCCGCCCACGGCAAGGCGGCATCGTGGGCGAAGTCAGCCCCGAAAGTCATGGTCAGGTCGACGAAGCGGCACAGGTCGGCAGGCCGGTCGAAGCCGAAGCTTCGTGCCCGCTCCAGGCTCGCCTCGACGTGCTGCTGCAGGCGTGCCGGCCCCATGGCCTGGCACTGTTGGGGGAAGTGTCGATGCAGATGCCGCATCAGCCATTCGGCGAAGGCGGCTTCCTCGAAGGCGCGCATCTGTGGGTTGCGGATGACGAGCATGGCTTGGCGATGGCGGTGTCAGACAGGGGCGGGGACAAAGTCAACCGCGCCGAAACGCAGCAAGGCACTGCCGTCCCGCGTCTCGCAGGCCAGCGTCCGGATCGGCCCGAACACCTGCCGGCGCTCATCGGCCGTGCACGTCGGCAGGTACACCCGCAGCACGCGTGGATCGTAGAAGCGGAACACCAGCGTGCGGCCATGCTCGTCGCGCACGCGAAGCAAGGTGCGCAGATGGCGACGCAAGGCCTGCAGCGTGACATGAGGATCGGCCACGATGAAGATGCCCCAGGACTGGCCCCAGCTCTGCGCAACCAGTTCTTTGAAGAAGCGGGATTCGGGGGCGATTTGCACCAGGTAGGGCGCGGCCCGGCTCAAGGCGGGCGACAGCGGTCCCGCATACAGGCAGACATGCGGCAGGCTGCCGCGCGACACCATGGATGCAATGCGCGGATCCCGTGCGCCGTCAAGCAGCACATAGGCCTGGGGCGACTCGGGGCCGCTGCCCGAGGGCCACAGCTGTTGCGCCAGCAATGCCTCATCCATCATGCGGGCTCCGTCTGCGCGCCTGCACCCTGGGCCTGGCGCTGGCGCGCCTGCTGCTCGCACACTTCGCAAAAAGGCGTGCCGGTCGATGCGGCCTGCACCAGCGCGGCAGCCTGGGCATCCTGATCGAAAGGCTCATCCTCCCCCGCAGGTGGCGGGGCAGACGGGGCCTCCGCCACAGGGGCACGCAGGGACGATGGGCTGAAGGCCGGCGCCGCATCCGGGCCGGCCGGTCGGTGAACGGGAATGTGATAGCGGGCCCGCGGCTGCTCGGGCGCAAAGGCCTGCCAGGCGCCGCTGGCCAGTTGCGCGGCAGTCAACCGTTGGACCAGGGGCCCGTGCCATCGCCATGGGTTGACCAGCCCGGCGTCTTCCAGCAGCTCGGGCAGCTCCTGCCAAGCGTGAAGCCCGGTGGGCAAGAGGCTGCCGGCATGC